>NZ_QHKL01000002.1 GCF_003947415.1 Amycolatopsis sp. WAC 01376 | reverse complement strand
TCCAACAATGTCTTCGAATTCAATCGAGGCAAATTTTCTTGCTCTCAAAGGAACCTCAAACGAGGTTCAAATACATAAGCTCTACTGGCTTAGTTCACTAGCACACTGTTGAGTTCTCAAGCAACACACCCCGAATCGCACCACTCACGCGGCCTTATCCGAAGCAGTTATTTCTTGGCTTTTGTTCGGAGCACACCCTAACACCTGCTCGAAACTGCCGTTTCAGCGGGGGTAGAGTTACCTCTCCGGTTCGGGACCACCCACTCTACCACCATCCGGTGGGAGCTTGGTTCGTGTTCCCGGCGGCCGCTCGGTTTCCCTGGCGACGAAGAGAACATTACACGGCCCGAAACCGCCGTTTACAGGGGGGTCCCCTTTTTCGCGCCGCGGCTCTGACCTGCGTCGATCGGGCCTTCCCCCGGAACCGGCTCTCCGTGGGTGGCGACCACCGTCAGCACGACGAGGGCGGCGGCGAGCGCGGCGGTGATGTGGATGGGCGCGGGCGTGAACGAAGCGGCGAGCACGAGCACCGCGGTCACCGGGAACCCGATCGCGATCGGACGGCATTCGTTGGTCGGGCCGATGTGCATCAGCCAGACGCTGAGCAGGTAGATCGCGACGGGCACGGTCGTGGCCATGGCGGCGGGCAGCGAGGCGACGTGTCCGGTGTGGGTGTCGTAGTCGACGGCGACTTCGAGGCCGGCGCCGAGCGCGGCCGCCGAAGCGAAGATCAGGTAGTGCCCATAACCCCAGCTCGCGACGGTGAACAGGCTCTTCGCCTTCTCGAGCCGGACGTGGCCCGGCTGGTCGAAGTACAGCCACCAGAGGGAGAAGAGCAGCACGAGCCCCGCGGCGGCGAGCGAGATCAGGCTGCCGGTGTGCTCGCCTTTGTCCAGCCCCTCCTTGACCGCGGTGGTCGCGCCGAGGATGGATTCACCCAGCACGATGATCGTGAACAGGCCGTAGCGCTCGGCGATGTGGTGCGGATGCCAGCCCGTCCAGCGCTTGCGTTCGGCGATCATCGGGACCGCGAGCTCGGCCACCAGGAGCACGAAGAACGACGGCAGCGCCAGCGACTCCGGCAGGCCGAGGCGGACGATCCACAGGATCTGGACGATCGTGATGCCGATGGCGTACCGCATCGCGGCCGGTCGGCAGTGCGGATCGGTCCGCGCGGCGCGCAGCCATTGCACGACCATCGCCAGCCGCATCAGGACGTAACCGGCCACCATGATCGTGAAGTCGCCCTTGAAGGCCGACGAGACACCGGCGGCGACGGTCAGCCCGCCGGCGATCTGCACCAGCGTCACCAGCCGGTACGGGACGTCGTCGGTGTCGAACGAGGACGCGAACCAGCTGAAGTTCAGCCAGCCCCACCAGATCGCGAAGAACACCATCCCGAAGCTGAGCACCCCGTGCCCGATGTGGTTTTCGGCGATCGCGTGGTGCAGACCGGCGGCCGCCTGCGCGACGGCGACCACGAAACACAGGTCGAACAACAGCTCCAGCGGGGTCGCGACCCGGTGCCCTTCACCGGAATCGCGCATCGTCATCGGCCGGTACCAGACCCGCAGCCGACTCCGCCGTACAGAACTCTCCGCCATCACCGCTCCTCCACGCTCGATCTGCGGAAGATCTTCGCAGCCGGGAGCGGTTCACACACTCGGAAGAACGCGCGGCGAGTGGGCCCGGGCCGGGTGCACCTCCCCAGGCGACCCCGCGCGGACCCACCCGCGCGAATGCCTCACCGGGACTCGGCTCGTCAGTGGTGGTGAGCCGGCTGCCGCCGAACGGTCCCCCGCGGACGCCGACGGCCGTCCACCGGCTCGTGACCGTGGGTGTCCATTCCTGAAAACTCCGGACTCACCACGATCGCTTCGCCGATCGATCCATCCCCGATCGATCGACAGAAATACCACTGTCGGTAGCCAAGACACAGCAGTGAAGGCTCCGTTAGGTCTACCCGGTTGCTCTGAGTAGCACCAGAGGATGACGGCGTCAGTCACTCGGATGGAGCATCGGTCTTGCCGAACGTAGTCATCGGCACGCACGGATGACTCAGCCGCGTTGGCTGTCGGCCGCAGCCCGCTCGGCTTCCTCCCGCTCGGTGAGCAAACGCCGCTTCCGGCGGGCACGAAGTTCGATCACGGCGAGTAAAAGCGCCGAACTCGTCAGGACGGCGGCGCACAGCATCGCCGCGGTCAGCGCCGACGGGTAGCCGCCGTTCGCGCCCAATACCGCGTGGAAGACCGAGGCCAGCACGACGGTGCCGATCGCGGTGCCGATCCGCTGTCCGGTCTGCAACGCTCCCCCGGCCACCCCCGCCATCGACGTCGGGACGCATTCCAGGGTCAGCGTGGTGTTGGGCGAGATGACCATGCCACCACCGACGCCCGCGACGAGCAACGGCAGCGCGAACCACCAGCCCGCCGCGGCACCGGGATCCTGCCCGGCGAGGACGGCGACCGTGACCATCCCGGCGATCACCATGACCAGCCCGGTGACGGTGAGCTTGCGGCCCCATTTCGCCACCAGCCGTCCCGCGACCGCCGCCGACACGGCCGAACCGAGGGCGAAAGAGGTGACAGCGAGCCCGGATTGCAGTGGCGTGTAGCCGAGGCCCTGCTGGAAGAAGATGGCGAAGACCAGCCACATCCCGGTGAACCCGCTGAAGTACAGCGCACCGACGGCGGCACCGGTGGCGTAGCCCGGGGTGCCGGTGAACAGCCGGGTGTCGAGCAGCGGCGGACGGCCGCGCCGCACCATCGAGCGTTCCCAGCGCACGAACGCGAAACCGAAGACCACCGCGACCACGAACAGCCACCACAGGCTGCTGAGCCCGCCCTGTTCGGATTCGATCAGCGGGAGCAGGACACCGAGGACGGCGACACCCAGCAGCATGACGCCGACGAAGTCGATCTCGCCCCGCAGGCTTCTCGCCGGTGTCTCCGGTTTCGGGAGCCATCTCAAAGCGAGGACGAACGCCAGGATCCCGATGGGCACGTTCACGTAGAAGACCCAGCGCCAGCCTTCCGGATCGCCGAAGACCGCGAGGATCACGCCGCCGAGCACGGGGCCGACGGCGGTCGAGATCCCGACGGTGGCGCCGAACATGCCGAACGCGCGGCCTCGTTCCGCGCCGCGGAACAGATCCTGGATCATCCCGCTGTTCTGCGGCGTCATCATGCCCGAGGCGAAACCCTGCAGCAGCCGCGCGATGATCAGCGTCGTCTCGTTCGGCGCCGCACCGGCGAACGCGCTGGTCAGCACGAAGGCGGCGAGCGCGAACAGGAACATACGGCGGCGGCCGAGCGCGTCGCCGAGCCTGCCGCCGGACACCAGCACCAGCCCGAAGGCCAGCGCGTAGCCCGACACGACCCACTGGATCCCGCCGCTCGACGCGCCGAGATCCTGCTGGATCGACGGCAGCGCCGTGTTGACGATGCTGACGTCGAGCAGGCCCATGAACCCGGCGGCAAGGGAGACGGCGAGCGCCTTCCAGCGCCGGGGATCGGGTTCGTAGGTGCTCATCAGGTGCTGGCGGCGATCCCGGGGATCCCCTTGAGCTCACCGATCAGCATCGAGGTCACCTTGACCGGATAGTCGTAGAGCGCGAACACGGTCTGGTTCTTGCCGACCAGCTTCAGGTGCACCGGGGTCTCGCCCTTGTGCGCCAGCAACGTCTGCTTCAGTTCGCTGACCACCGACTGGTCGATCTTCTCCGCCGCGGCCAGGAGGACGAGAGGCAGGTCGTCGTCGCCGTTGCCGACCTCGGACAGGTCGAGCGGCACGAGCCCGCCGCCGAAGATGGACATCTTGTCCTCGCGCCAGTTCACCCTGCCCTTGACCAGCACCGCGTTGTCCTCGATGAGATCGGCGGAGAACATCGCGTAGGACTTCGGGAAGTACAGGACCTCGAGCGAGGCGTCCATGTCCTCGATGGTGCAGATCGCCCAGGGCTCGCCCTTCTTGTTGACCCGGCGTTCCAGCGAGGTGATCAGCCCGGAGACGATCAGCTCACCTTCCTTCGGCGGATCGGCGAGGATCGCGGCGATCGGCCGCGGCGCGTGTTTGCGCAGGATGCGTTCGGCGCCGTCCAGCGGATGCGCCGAGACGTAGAGGCCGAGCATCTCCCGTTCGTAGGCCAGGAGCTGCTTGCGCGGATACTCCTCTTCCCCGAACTTCAGATGCGCGAGCGGCGACGAGGACACGGCGTCCCCGCTGTCGTCGTCCCCGCCGAAACCGAAGAGGTCGAACTGCCCCATCGCCTCCTGGCGTTTGAGCGGGACCACGGCTTCGACCGCGTCTTCGTGCACCTGGATCATCGAGAGCCGCGTGTTGCCCAGCGAGTCGAATCCGCCGGCCTTGATCAGCGATTCGATGACGCGCTTGTTGCAGGCCACCAGTTCGGACTTGTCGAGGAAGTCGGTGAAGGAGGAGTACTTCCCCTTCTCCTCGCGGGTCTTGATGATCGACTCGACGACGTTCGCGCCGACGTTGCGGACGGCACCCATACCGAAGCGGATGTCGTCCCCGACGGCCGCGAACCTCAGCGCCGACTCGTTGACGTCCGGCGGGAGCACCTTGATCCCGAGGCGGCGGCACTCCGAGAGGTAGACCGCGGACTTGTCCTTGTTGTCACCCACCGAGGTGAGCAGCGCGGCCATGTACTCCGGCGTGAAGTTCGCCTTGAGGTACGCGGTCCAGTACGAGATCAGGCCGTATGCGGCCGCGTGGCTCTTGTTGAACGCGTAGCCGGCGAAGGGGAGGATCGTGTCCCAGAGCGCTTTGATCGCCTCGGAGGAGAAGCCTCCAGGGAGAAGTTCGCTCGACTTCATCCCCTCTTCGAAGCCGACGAACTCCTTCTCGAGGACTTCCTGCTTCTTCTTACCCATCGCGCGGCGGAGCACGTCCGCGCGGCCCATCGAGTACCCGGCCACTTTCTGGCCGATGTGCATGATCTGCTCCTGATAGACGATCAGGCCGTAGGTGTCGGCCAGGATCTCCTTCAGGGGCTCTTCGAGCTCGGGGTGGATCGGTTTGACCTTTTGCCGCGCGTTCTTGCGGTCGGCGTAGTCGTTGTGCGCGTTCATGCCCATCGGGCCGGGGCGGTACAGCGCGCCCACCGCCACGATGTCGTCGAACACCGTCGGCTGCATCCGGCGCAGCAGGTCACGCATGGGCCCGCCGTCCAGCTGGAACACGCCGAGCGTGTCACCGCGGGAGAGCAGCTTGTACGTCTCCGGGTCTTCGACGCCGAGGGTGTCGAGGTCGATGTCGATCCCGCGGTTGGTCTTGATGTTGTCGATCGCGTCACCGATGACGGTGAGGTTCCGCAGGCCGAGGAAGTCCATCTTCAACAGGCCGATGTTCTCGCACGACGGGTAATCCCAGCCGGTGATGATCGAACCGTCGTCGCGCTGCCACAGCGGGATGGCGTCGGTCAGCGGGTCGCAGGACATGATGACCGCGCAGGCGTGGACGCCGGCGTTGCGGATCAGGCCTTCGAGACCACGGGCGGTCTCGAAGATCGTCTTGCACTCTTCGTCGGTCTCGACGAGCGCGCGGACTTCGGCCGCTTCGCCGTAGCGCTCGTGCTTCGAGTCGACGATGCCCGAGAGCGGGATGTCCTTCGCCATGATCGGCGGCGGCAGCGCCTTCGAGATCCGGTCCGCGATCGCGTAGCCCGGCTGGCCGAAGTGGACCCGGGCGGAGTCCTTGATGGCCGCCTTGGTCTTAATGGTGCCGAAGGTGATGACCTGCGCGACCTTGTCCACGCCGTACTTTTCGGTGGCGTAGCGGATCATCTCGCCGCGGCGACGGTCGTCGAAGTCGATGTCGATATCGGGCATCGAGACGCGCTCGGGGTTCAGGAACCGCTCGAACAGCAGCTTCTGCGGGATCGGGTCCAGGTTGGTGATACCGAGGACGTACGCGACCAGCGAGCCGGCGGCGGAACCACGGCCGGGACCGACGCGGATGCCGACCTTACGGGCGTAGTTGATGAGGTCGGCGACGATCAGGAAGTAGGCGGGGAAGCCCTTCCCGATGATGACGTCGAGCTCGATCTCGATGCGCTCGTTGTAGTACGGGTCCGGGACGCCGTCCGGGTACCGCCACTTGAGGCCGCGCGCGACCTCTTCCCGGAGCCAGGTGCCCTGGTCGTAGCCCTCGGGGACCTCGAAGAACGGCAGCCGGTCCTTGTGCGTGTACACGTCCTTGTAGGACTCGACGCGCTCGGCGATCAGCAGCGTCGAGTCGGCGGCGCCGGGGACCTCCTTGTCCCAGTACTCCCGCATGTCGGCGGCCGACTTCAGGTAGTAGCCGTCGCCGTCGAACTTGAACCGGTTCGGGTCGTTCAGCGTCTTGCCCGCCTGCACGCACAGCAACGCGGAGTGGGTGTCGGCCTGGTCCTTGGTGACGTAGTGCGAGTCGTTGGTGGCCAGCGGCTTGAGGTCGAGCAGCTTGCCGACCTCGAGCAGGCCTTCACGGACCGACCGCTCGATCGGCAGCCCGTGGTCCATCAGCTCGAGGAAGAAGTTGTCGGCGCCGAAGATGTCCTTGTAGTCCGACGCGGCCTGGATCGCCTCGGTGCGCTGCCCCAGGCGCAGCCGCGTCTGCACCTCGCCCGAGGGACAGCCGGTGGTCGCGATGATGCCTTCGTGGTTCTCCGCGATCAGCTCGCGGTCCATCCGGGGCTTGCGGTAGTAACCCTGCATGCTCGCGAGCGAGGAGAGCTTGAACAGGTTGCGCAGGCCGGTGGAGTTCTCGGCGAGCATCGTCATGTGCGTGTACGCGCCGGCGCCGGAGACGTCGCCGCCTTCACCGAGCTCGTCGGCGCCACGCTGGTTCGACTGTCCCCAGAAGACCGGCTTCTTGTGGAAGCGGCTCTCCGGCGCGACGTAGGCCTCGATGCCGATGATCGGCTTGAGGTCGTGTTTGACCGCCTGCTGGTAGAACTCGTCCGCGCCGTACATGTTGCCGTGGTCGGTCATGCCGACCGCGGGCATGCCCAGGCGCGCCGCCTCCTTGAACAAGGGGGCGATCTTCGCCGCACCGTCGAGCATCGAGTACTCGGTGTGCACATGCAGGTGGACGAAGGAATCGTTCGACACCAGCGAAAACCTCCCCTAGGCAGACGGATCCCTGGCTGCTTGACGCGGGCCGGTCCTCCCACCTTATGCGCCGAGGTTCGACGGCGCCCGAGCGGGATGGCACCCCGGCGAGGGCCAGTCTCCCCCTCTGCCCGGCCGCCGCCAAGCACCGACGCGGCGCGGTTCGCGATGACCTCGGTTACCCCCGAACGGGGCGCCGGATCAGCCCAGCCGGGCAAGCCGCTCGTCGACCACCTCCTTGTCGAACCATTCCGGATCGAAGCCGTAGCCGCCGAGCTCTTCGAGCAGTTCCTCGTTCTCTTCGTCGTACGGATCCCGCAGTGCCTCCAGCAACATCTCGTAGCTCTGGTGGTCCTCGCACTCGGCCGGAGGCGCGGCGCGTTCGCCGTCGAGACAGCTCGGTGCTTCGGGGAGGGCGACCAGCTGCTCGATGCGAATCCAGTGCCTCCAGCCCTCCGCCTCGTAGACGAGCCGGTGGCCTGGCGATGTGATGACCTGGCCGAGTGTCACTTCGTCGTCGAAACGGTCGCCTTCACCGCTCTGCGAGTCGACGCTGAAGCCTCCGTACGCGGTCTCGAACCGGTGATACTCCCGTTCGTCACGGTCGAACGCGGCCGCGAGGATCCGGTGCAGTCCGGCGAGGGTGACGTCGGAGCGGACTTCGAGCCGTCGCCAGATCGCGTCGTCCGGCTCGGCCAGCGCGACCGCCAGCCTGAATCCGGTGACCGGCACGGGTGGGGGCAGGACGAGCGGCAACGGATCGGCCGATGACACGCGGGGCAGCGGTTCGTAGGCGGGAAGGCCGAGCCATCGGCGCAGCTGGACCGCGCGCTCGGGCAGCTCGGGCCTCGGATCGGTCCCCAGTTTCAAGAGCTCGGGGACCCTCTCCCGAAACCAGGCGTCGCGGTCCGCTTTGGCGATCAGCGCCGCTTCGACCTGGCTCCGGAACTCCTCGGGTGTCAGCGGTGCCTCGGTGACTTCGAAGCCGTTGCGGAGAACCGCCAGGGCGTCCTCGGGAACGGCGTGGAGTTCGATCACGTCGACCTCGCGATCGTTGACCACCACCTCGACACCGACCGAGCGTTTGCCCGCGGTCAGCTTGGCGGCCAGGACCACGAGGTCCTGATCCACCTGGCCTTGGACCACACAGTCCGACAGTTCGATCGGGCCGTGGAGCAGCTTCGGCCAGCGCTCCACCCTGGCCACGTCCAGAGGCGGACGTGGCCGGAGGGAGCGCCGGCTCTTCGGTCGTTTGGCGGGCTTGCGGCCGCGGCTGACGGGGGACACGGGATCAGTATCGCCACCACTACCGACAGTTTCGGAAGTCGTGAGCTGCGAGGATCGAAAAATGGTTGCCGACCTGGGCGTGGATGTGCAGACTGACCAGCCGCCAAGATCACCGAGCCGCCCGGAGAGTTGATGATCGACCTGCAGGCCATGAACGAACACGTGATCGCGGAGTTCCGCGCGAACGGCCGCCACGGCGATGGCCTCCCGACCCTGCTGCTCACCACCACCGGCGCCCGCACCGGACGGCGGCACGTGACGCCGATGCTGTTCTTGGCCGACGACGACCGCTACGTCGTCTTCGCCGCCAACGGAGGCGCACCCGCGCATCCGGACTGGTATCGCAACCTGATCTCGGAGCCGTCTGTCGACGTCGAGGCGGACGGAGAGAGCTTCACCGCTCACGCGATCGAAGTCACCGGAGCGGCTCGGGACCGTCTGTTCGCGAAGCAGGCGAAGGCGTTCCCGCGGCTGGCCGAGCATCAGGCGAAGACCAGCAGGCCGTTCCCGGTGATCGCGCTCAAGCGGGTGTGAGGCTGGGGGCCGCTCGCGATGTGCGCAGAGCCCCCGCGATGAGGTCCTGAAGGGCACCTTTAAGACGTTGAACGTCTCAAAGGTGCCCTTCAGGACATGGCGCACGGGCGATCCTGTGCCGGGTGCCCAGGGGTCGCGCGACGATGTGACGCTCAGCACCTCAGAAGGCAAGAACGCTGCCGCGCCAGAGGTTCACAGCCGTAGAAGCCTGCAGTACGGGTTGGCGATTACCCCATCGAAGCGGACCTCGCAGGCTGGATCGGTGCCCTCGGCCGATCTCTTGACAAAGCGTTGGACCGACCGCACGATCTCGTCTCATGAACCTGTCTGACAGCCAGACAGCCGGACACGGTGGTCCACGACGCGTCAGCGCGATGGAGGCCGTTCTGGCCCACCTCCGCGGCGCCATCGAGCGCGGCGAGTATCCCGTCGGGGAGAAACTGCCGTCGGAATCCGCGCTCGGCAAGGAGTTCGAGGTCAGCCGCTCGGTCGTCCGCGAAGCACTGCGGGGACTTCAGGCACTCGGGCTCACCGTGTCCAAAACGGGCAAGGGTACCTTCGTGACCGCCACCGGGCCGGTCGAGAACCCCACCTTCGGGACCTACTCGGCCCGTGACCTGTTCGAGGTCCGGCGACATGTCGAGATCCCGGTCGCCGGCTACGCGGCCGTGCGCCGCAGCACCGACGACCTGGATCTGCTCGGTCACCTCGTCGAGCGCATGGACCTCGAAACCGACAACACCGCGTGGGTGGCGCTGGATTCGCTGTTCCACATCACCATCGCCCAGGCCTCGGGCAATCCGGTGTTCGGCAAGGTCATCGAAGAGATCCGGGACGCGCTGGCGCGCCAGTCGTCATTTCTCAACCAATTGGGTGGCCGTCGGACCCGCTCGAACACCGAGCACCGTGAGATCGTCACCGCCATCGCCGCCGGCTCCGAAGCGGACGCCGTCGCGGCGATGACCGCGCATCTCGAACACGTCGAGACCGCGCTCACCACCATCGTGCGGCCGGGCCACGCCACGCACCAGAACAAGGACGACTGAACTCGTGACCGAACAGACCCTCAGCGCGGACGGCAAATCCGCGCCGGTGCCCGCCGACGCCGGAGACGCCGGCTACGACAAGGCGCTGAAACCCCGCCACGTCAACATGATCGCGATCGGCGGCGCCATCGGCACCGGCCTGTTCCTCGGCGCGGGCGGTCGGCTCGCGCAGGCAGGCCCGGCGCTCGCGATCGTGTACGCGGTCTGCGGCCTTTTCGCGTTCTTCGTGGTTCGCTCGCTCGGCGAACTCATCCTGTACCGCCCCTCCTCCGGCGCCTTCGTTTCCTACGCCCGGGAATTCATGGGTGAGAAGGGCGCTTTCGTCGCGGGCTGGATGCACTTCCTGAACTGGTCGACGACCGGTATCGCGGATATCACCGCGATCGCGCTGTACGCGCATTTCTGGTCCTTCTTCACGCCGATCCCGCAGTGGGTGCTGGCGCTCATCGCGCTCGCGGTGGTGCTGGCGCTGAACATGGTGTCGGTGAAACTGTTCGGCGAGATGGAGTTCTGGTTCGCCATCATCAAGGTCGCCGCGCTGGTGACGTTCATGGGGATCGGGATCTTCCTGCTGGTCACGCAGCAGCCGATCGACGGCACCACGCCGGGCTTCTCGCTGATCTCCGACCACGGCGGGATCTTCCCCGCGGGCCTGCTGCCGATGGTGCTGATCGTCCAGGGTGTCGTGTTCGCCTACGCGTCGGTCGAGCTGGTCGGTGTCGCCGCCGGCGAGACGGAGAACCCGCGCAAGATCATGCCCAAGGCGATCAACTCGATCATGTGGCGGATCGGGATCTTCTACGTCGGCTCGGTGGTCCTGCTGGCGATGCTGATGCCGTGGGATTCCTACTCGAAGAACGAGAGCCCGTTCGTCACCGTGCTTTCGCATATCGGGGTGCCGCAGGCAGGCAACGTGATGAACCTGGTGGTGCTGACCGCGGCGCTGTCCAGCCTCAACTCGGGCCTTTACTCCACCGGCCGCATCCTGCGTTCGATGTCGCTGGCCGGATCCGCGCCGAAGTTCACCGGCGTGATGAACAAGAACCACGTGCCCTACGGCGGGATCCTGCTCACTTCCGCGGTCTGCGTGGTCGGTGTCGGCCTGAACGCCGTCGTGCCGAGCCAGGCCTTCGAGATCGTGCTGAACTTCGCCGCCATCGGCATCCTCGGCACCTGGGCGATCATCGTGCTGTCGCATCTGATGTTCGTGCGCAAGGCGAATCGCGGCGAGGTCGAGCGGCCGTCGTACCGCCTGCCGTTCTCGCCCTACACCGAGATCGCGACGCTGATCTTCCTCGCCGCGGTCGTGGTGCTGATGGGCTTCGACGAGACCGGCCGGATCACCCTGTACTGCCTGCCGATCATCGGGCTCGCGCTGGTGGCGGGCTGGTTCGGGGTCCGCAAGCGGATCAACATGGACGTCTTCGAAAAGACGAAGCTGTGATCCCCGAGCTCCGCGTTCCCGCTCACGAACCGCTGGTGCACCTCCTCCGCGACGGAATGGTCGAGGGGGTGCACCACGGTTCGGCCGTGGTCCTCGCCCCCGACGGCCGTGTGCTGTTCGCCGCGGGCGACGTCGAGGCGGCGTTCTATCCGCGTTCGGCGGCGAAGCCCTTGCAGGCCGCGGCGATGGCGCGACTCGGGGTCAAGCTGAGCGCCGCCGGGTTCGCCGTCGGCGCGGCCAGCCACTCCGGCGAGGAGATCCACCTTGCCGAGGTGCGCAACACCCTCGACGGTGCCGGGCTCACCGCGGAAGACCTGCGGACACCGGAGGATCTGCCGTTCGATCCGGTCGAGCGCGACGCCTGGATCGCGTCGGGACGGACCGCTTCGAGGCTGGCGCACAACTGCTCCGGCAAGCACGCGGCGATGCTCGCGACCTGCCGCCTGCACGACTGGTCCACAAAGGACTATCTTGATCCCGCCCATCCGTTGCAGCGCGCGATCGCGGAATGCGTCGAGGAGCTGACGGGGCAACGGATCCCGAAGGTCGCCGTCGACGGCTGCGGCGCTCCCCTGTTCGCGGTTTCTTTGCGCGGTCTCGCCACCGCTGTCGGCAAGATCGCGGCGGCGGCCCCGGGTACGCCGGAAGGTCTTGTGGCCGAAGGGATCCGGAAGCATCCGGAACTGGTCGCCGGTACCCGTCGCGACGTCACCGCGCTCATGCGCGCGGTGCCCGGGCTGATCGCCAAGGACGGTTTCGAAGCTGTCCAGGTCGCCGCCCTGCCGGACGGCACGGCGATCGCGATCAAGATCGCCGACGGCGGCGACCGTGCGCGGCGGCCGGTGCTCGCCGCCGCGCTCGCGCTGTGCGGTGTCGATCCGGACGTGCTGGAACCGACCCCCGGCCTGCGCGTGACGGGCGCGCTGGCCGAACTCCATCTCGCCGCCTGAGGAGCTTTCGATGCACCGCGTGGAACACGATCTGCTTGGCGACAAGGAAGTCCCCGCCGACGCCTACTGGGGTGTGCACACCGCCCGCGCCAGGGAGAACTTCCCCATCACCGGGACCGCGATCTCCGCGTATCCGCATCTGATCGAGGCGCTCGCCTCGGTCAAGGAGGCCGCCGCCAACGCCAACGCCGACCTCGGCCTGCTGGAGCCGGACGTCGCCGACGCGATCCGCCGGGCCTGCCGCGAAATCCGCGAAGGCGCGCTGCACGATCAGTTCGTCGTCGACGTCATCCAGGGTGGCGCGGGCACGTCGACGAACATGAACGCCAACGAGGTGATCGCGAATCGCGCGCTCGAACTGCTCGGGCACGAGAAGGGCGACTACGCCCGCGTGCACCCGAACGAGCACGTGAACCTCGGGCAGTCGACCAACGACGCGTACCCGACCGCGGTCAACGTCGCGACGATCATCGCCGTCCATGAACTGGCCGAGGCGATGGTCGTGCTGGAGCAGGCTTTCGCGGCCAAGGCCGTCGAGTTCCACGATCTGCTGAAGATGGGCCGCACGCAGTTGCAGGACGCGGTCCCGATGACGCTGGGGCAGGAATTCGGGACGTACGCGGTGATGCTCGGCGAAGACCGGCTGCGGCTCACCGAGGCGGTGGCACTGCTGCACGAGATCAACCTCGGCGCGACCGCGATCGGCACCGGCCTCAACGCCGCGCCCGGATACGCCGAAGCCGCCGTCGCGCACCTGCGCGAGATCACCGGGCTGCCCGTCGTGACCGCGGCGGACCTCATCGAGGCGACGCAGGACTGCGGGGCGTTCGTGCACCTTTCCGGTGTGCTCAAACGGATCGCGGTGAAGCTCTCGAAGAGCTGCAACGACCTGCGGCTGCTCTCGTCCGGGCCGCGGGCCGGATTCAACGAGATCAACCTGCCGCCGGTGCAGGCAGGATCGTCGATCATGCCCGGCAAGATCAACCCGGTGATCCCCGAGGTGGTCAACCAGGTCGCGTTCGAGGTCATCGGCAACGACGTCGCCATCACGATGGCGGCCGAGGCCGGGCAGTTGCAGCTCAACGCGTTCGAACCGCTGATCCTGCACTCGCTTTCGGAGAGCATCACGCATCTGCGGTCGGCCTGCCTGGTGCTGGCGCGGCGGTGCGTCTCCGGGATCACCGCGAACGCCGACGTGATGCGAGGCTACGTCGAGAACTCGATCGGGCTGGTGACCGCGCTGAATCCGGCCATCGGGTACGCGGCGGCTACCGAGATCGCCAAGGAGGCCCTCGAGACCGGGCGCGGGGTGGCGGAACTCGTCGTCGAGAAGGGCCTTCTGCCCGCCGAGGTACTGGCGAAGCTGCTGAAGCCGGAGACGCTGGCGCGGCTTTCCTGAGACCCGCGGGGCGGTACCGGGCGGTCCGCCCCGCGCCATGAAAGCGTCCTTCATTGCCGATTTCGCAATGAAGGACGCTTTCCTTTCAGGCGGGCGCGGGGTCACGCGAGTACGGTCGTAAGCGGAAGGTGATCCTCCGCACGAAAGGCGGCACTGGCGTGCTCGACCGACTTCTCGACCGGTACCTCGGCCTCCCGCCCGCCGAAGGCACCGCCCCCTCGGCGACCAAGGGGATCCCCGTCCCGATGCCCGACGGCGTCCGCCTGCTCGCGGATCGCTACGCCGTCCCTGGCGACGAGCCGCGGCCGGTGGTGCTGATCCGCACGCCGTACGGCCGCAAGGGCCTGATGGGCAAGGTCTTCGGCGAGACGTTCGCGCGGCACGGGTTGCAGACGGTCCTCCAGAGCACCCGCGGGACCTTCGGCTCCGGCGGCGAGTTCCGGCCGTTCCATCTGGAGAAGGAGGACGGTCTCGCCACCGTCGCCTGGCTGCGCGAGCAGCCGTGGTGCGACGGCCGCGTCGCGATGGCGGGCGCGAGCTACCTCGGCCACACGCAGTGGGCTGTCGCGCCGTACCTCGACGAGCCGCTCGAAGCACTGTGTCTCGGCGTGACCACGTCGGAGTTCGTGTCGACCTTCTATCCCGGCGGCATCCTCGCTGTCGACAACATGGTCTCGTGGTCGGCGCTGATCGGCCGCCAGGAGGGCCGGTTCGCCGGCCTCCCGAACCCTTGGCAGACGAAGAAGACGCGCCGGGCCATGGGCTTTCTGCCGATCTCCGGCGCGGACGTCGCGGCCATCGGCAAACAGGTGCGGTTCCTCCAGGACGTCACCGGACACGCTGAACCGGGCGACGACTTCTGGGCGCCGTCGGACCACAGCGCCGAGGTCGCCGCGCTGAGGACCCCGGTGACCATGGTGACCGGCTGGTACGACCTGTTCATCTCCGCCCAGCTGCGCGACTTCAAGGAACTCGCCGCGGCCGGACGCGCACCGCGGATCACCATCGGCCCGTGGGCGCACGGCGAACCCGCCAGCCTCAAAACCCTGCTGACCGACCAGATCGGTTTCCTCTCGGCGCATCTCCTCGGCGACCGCGCGCCGCTGAGGCAGTCACCCGTGCGCCTGTACCTCCAGGGCTCCGGGCGGTGGCTGGACTTCGAAAGCTGGCCGCCCGAGTCCGAAGCCACGTCGTATTTCCTGCGCCCCGGCAGGATTTCCCCCGATGCGCCGGTGGAGTCGAAACCGGGCAGGTTCACCTTCGACCCGGCCGATCCGACGCCGACCGTCGGCGGTCCCCTGCTTTCGGGCGTGCAGAAACAACAGGACAACAAGGACATCGAGGCACGGCCGGACGTACTGCTCTTCACCGGTGACATGCTGAAACGCGACCTCGACGTCATCGGTGAGATCTCCGCGCTGGTGCACGTCCGGACCGACCTCGGGCACGGCGACGTCTTCGTCCGGCTGTGCGATGTGGACGGTCGCGGTGTCTCCCGCAACGTCACCGACGGCATTCTCCGCCTGCGTCCCGGTATCCCCGAGTCCGATGTGGACGGTGTGGTCGCGGCAGAGATCCACCTCGACCCGACGGCCTACCGGTTCCGCCGCGGACACCGGCTGCGGCTGCAGGTCGCGGGCGGGGCGTTCCCGCGCTTCGCCCGCAACCACGGCACCGACGAGCCCGTTTTCAGCGCGGTGGATGGGAAACCCGCGCGGTTCGAGATCTTCCACGACCCCGCGCGGCCGTCCCGGATCACACTTCCGGTGTTCGAGGGTTAAGCGGGCACGACCCGCTGGTGCGTGGTCAGCCTGCCGTCGTCGTGCAGCACGTGGAACAGCAGCGACGGCGGCAGGTCGTAATCGATCGGCCCGCCTTCACTCCACGGCCGGAGGCCGTTCTCCTCCCACGGGAACAGGATGCTGGACCCGACCGAGGGCGCCGAACGCAGCGGCACACCCGCGAAGATCGTCGAGGCCGACGCGTGGACGTGTCCGCAGAGCAAGGCCACCACTCGCGGATGACGTGCGAGCACCTCGGCCAGTTTGTCCTCCCCGTACTGGCGCATGGCGTCCACCAGAGGCAGCCCGAGCGGGACCGGCGGATGGTGGAACGCGATGAAGGCGGGGCCGTCACCGTCGGCGAGCACGTCCTCCAGCCAGGCCATGGTCGCGTCGTCGAACTGACCGTCCGGTTTCCCCGGGATGCTCGAATCGGCCATCACGAAGGTGACGTCGCCGACCGTGTGCACCGCGTTGACCGGGGCGTCGTCCGGAGCCTGGCCGAGCAGCCCCTCGCGGAACGGGCCGCGCTTGTCGTGGTTGCCGGGGCAGGTGAACAGCGGGACGTCGGTCTTGAACAGTTCGGCCGCGCGCCGGTACTCCTCGAGCGTGCCGTGGTCGGCGATGTCCCCGGTCACCAGGATCGCGTCGACCGGGGTCGCGAGGTTCTCCAGATACCGCATCACCCGTGCGGTGCGTTCGTCGGCGCGTTCCCCGCCGTCGAGATGGTTGTCACTCAGATGTGCCGTCACGAACATCGTTTCACCCCATGTCTTCCAGATATGCCAACGTTTTCACCCAGTTCCGCACGAGCAGCTCCAACGCCGTCGCCAGGTCGGAGGCGCGGATCGCACCGGCGATCCGGTGGTGCTCGTCGATACTCTCCTTGGCGCGTTCGGCGCCACCGAAATAACGCGCGTCATAGCGTTTCAGCAGCGGCTTCGTCTGCTCGAGCAGGCGCAGCAGATGCGGATTCGTGCACCGCGACACGAGCAGCGCGTGCCAGCGATCATCCAAAGTGGACAGATCGCCCTGCCGCTCGAGTTCCGCGGTCATCTCGTCGGCGATCCGGTCCAGGCCGCCGGTGAGACCGGCGAGGTCCTGCGGCGAGCTCCATCGCAACGCGAGCGACTCCAGCTCCGCGACGAGCGGGTACAGCTGCCGGGCCTCTTCCGGATCGAACGGCGGTACGAGAAAACCACGCCCCGGCGCCGATACGAGCAGCCCTCGATCGGCAAGCCCGATCAGCGCCTCACGCAACGGTGTCCGGCTGACGCCCAGCTCGCGCGCGAGGTGCACCTCGTTGATGCGGCTGTCCGCGGCGATGCGGCCGTCGAGCACGCGGGCGGTGATCTCCTCCGCGAGGTCGCGCCGGAGCAGGTTCCTCGTCATCGGTGCAGTATTGCATGCAGTTCGGCCGTACTGTATTCAGTTAGGCATGACGGACTTCGATGTGAACCGTGCTCGTGCCGAGACACCGGGCTGCGCGGAAGTGGTCCACCTCAACAACGCCGGATCGTCGCTGCCGCCCGCGCGGGTGACCGACACCGTCGTCGGCTACCTGCGAGAAGAAGCCCTGATCGGCGGATACGAGCAGGCCGCGGCGACCGTGGAACGGATGAACGGCGTGTACGACTCGGCCGCGCGCCTCGTCGGCGCCGACCCCGAAGACATCGCGCTGACCGACAACGCGACCCGGTCCTGGCAGGCGATCTTCTACGCGCTGCCGTTCGCCGCGGGTGACCGGATCCTGACGGCGAAATCCGAGTACGCGAGCAACGTCATCTCGTTCCTGCAGCTCGCGAAGCGCACCGGCGCCGTCGTCGAGGTGGTCGAGAACGACGAGTCCGGACAGCTGGACGTCGAGGACCTGAAACGCCGCGTCGACGGCGACGTCAAGCTGATCGCCGTCTCCCACGTGCCGACCCAGGGCGGGCTGGTGAACCCCGCCGAGGAGATCGGCGCGGTCGCACGCGAGGCCGGGATCCCGTTCCTGCTGGACGCTTGCCAGAGCGCCGGCCAGATCGACCTTGACGTCGCACGCCTGAACTGCGACGCGCTCAGCGTGACCGGCCGCAAGTACCTGCGCGGGCCGCGGGGCACCGGGTTCCTCTACGCACACCCGCAGCTGCGCGAGCGCGTCGAGCCCGCGATGCTCGACCTTCATTCGGCGGCGTGGACGGCGCCCGAAAGCTACGAAGTCGATCCGACGGCGAAGATGTTCGAGGTCTGGGAACGCGATCACGCCGCCCTGCACGGTCTCGGCGCGGCGATCGATTACGCCCTCGAGTGGGGCATGCCCGCCATCGAAGCCCGCGTCGCCGCGCTCGCCGCGAAACTCCGCGACGCCCTGCGCGAGGTCCCCGGCGTCCGCGTCCACGACCAAGGCACGCGGCAGTGCGGGATCGTCACGTTCAGCGTGGCGAAAACGCCGTCACAGGAAGTGAAGAAGCGCCTGACGGCGAAGAAGGTCAACGTCAGCGTCGTCGAAGCGACGTCCGCGCAGTTCGACTTCGCCGCGCGCGGGCTGCCGTCGATGGTCCGGTCTTCGGTGCACTACTTCAACACCGAAGACGACATCGCGCTCCTCGTCGGCGAAGTCGAGAAGCTGGCTTAACGGCGGGAAAGCACGGACTCGGACGGCGGGGCGTACGGCAGCCCCGTCGTCTTCGCGCGAAGGCCGATCACCAACGCCTCCCCCAGCAGGCTGACGCCGATCGACAACGTCACCGGCCGCGCGTCGGGATGCGCCCCGGCCGTCGTGGCCAGGAAGCCGATCCCGAAGTTCACCACCAGCGAAACCACCCAGACGCCGAACGTCCAACCGGTGTAGCGCAGCCACAGCACGCCGTCACGCTCGAACAGTTTCGTGGTGGCTGCGCGCACCGCGCCGAGGCCGCAACCGATCACAGAGCCCAGCACGAGCCAGGCGCCGTCCGTGAGGGTGAAACTTTCGAGCTTGACCAGGCCGTAGACGCCGAAAGCGAGCAGGACCACCGGCGCCCCGAACACCTCGCGGGCGACCAGTGGCTCCCCGCGCAGCCTGCGCACGACGATCACGATCACCACGGCGACCGCCAGCGCGATCAGCAACCAGGTCCGCATGAACTCCCCCTTTATAGCATGACTGTGCCAAATAAAATAGCAAGGTCGTGCTATAAAGGCAACATGCCGAAGATCGTCGATCCCGGAGCCCGGCGCCTGGAGATAGCCGAAGCCGTCTTCCGGGTGATCCAGCGGGACGGCCTCGCGCAGGCGTCACTCAGAAGCGTGGCCGACGAGGCCGGGCTCGCGATCGGGTCGGTGCGGCACTACTTCCGGGGGCACGACGAGCTGATCGTGTTCGCCATGCGCGCGCTCGGAGACCGGGTGGAAGCGCGGCTGTTGCGCCATCTCCCCGAACTGCTCGATCCGGAGACCCCGCGTTCACGCCGTCAGGAACTCACCGAAGCGCTGCTCGGCGAACTGCTTCCGCTCACCGAGCAGACCCGTGCCGAGACCGACGTCTGGCTGGCCTTCTCCGCCGCCGCGAAGTACCGCCCGGATCTCGCCGAGGAAGCCGCGCGGGCACACGCGGGAGTCCGCGCACTCGTCCGCCGGGTGCTCGAAGGCGCGCGTGGCGCGGGCGGCCTGCTCGACGACCTCGACCTGGATGTCGAAACCGAACGGCTGGCGGCGTTGCTGGACGGCCTCGCCATGGCGGGCGGGCGGACGCCGCCCGAGCTGATGCGCACGGTGCTCGGTCGGCATCTGGAAACCCTGCGACACCCCGGATCGGTGACGAAATGAGCACGTTCTACGAGGTCGCCGCCCAGGACCCCGGCCGCGTCGCGGTGATCGACGTCGATGGGCGCGAGACCACCTTCGGCGAGCTCTCGGCACGCGCGAATCAGCTGACCCACGCCCTGCGGGCGCTCGGCCTCGGCGAAGGCGACGGCGTGCTCGCGATCATCCACAATGGACTCACCTACTACGAGCTCCTGCTGGCGACCCTGCAGGCGGGGATGTACTTCACGCCGGTCAACCATCGGTCCTCGCCCGCCGAGATCGGCTACATCGCGGCCAACAGCGGCGCCAAGGTCGCCGTCGCGGACGCGGACATCGCGGCCACGTGCACCGCGGAATTGAATGGCCTGCACCGGTTTTCGCGGGGCGTGACACCCGGATGGGCGGACTACGCGACCTGGGGCGCGGACCTGCCGACCACCACGCCGGAGCGGCGGACCGCCGGCCAGACGATGCTCTACACGTCCGGGACCACAGGGCGTCCCAAAGGCGTGCGGCGTGCCCTGTCCGGGCGGCCACCCGCGCTGCACCCGGTCCACGCGCACGTCCTCGAGCGGCTGGATGTCCTGCCAGGGCACGGCGTACACCTCGTCGCCTGCCCGCTCTACCACGCGGCGCCGGGCATGTTCTCGACGTCGATCCTGCATCTCGGGCACACGCTCGTGCTGATGGACCGGTTCGACGCCGAGGAAACGCTGCGGCTCACGGAAAAGCACCGCGTGACGAGCACGCATCTGGTGCCGACGATGTTCCACCGCATGCTGCGGCTGCCCGAGGACGTCCGAGCGCGCTACGACCTGTCGAGCCTGAACTCGGTGATCCACGGTGCCGCGCCGTGCCCGCGCGAGGTCAAGGAGCGGATGCTCGCTTGGCTCGGACCGGTGGTCCACGAGTACTACGGCGCGTCCGAGGGCCTGATCACGGCGGTGCACGCGCACGAATGGCTCGCCGCGCCGGGCACCGTCGGCGAACCGCTGGACGGGGTGCAGGTCAAGGTTCTGGACGATGACGGCGCCGAACTCCCCGCGGGCGAGACCGGGACGCTCTACTTCAGTTCCGCGCACACGAAATTCGACTATCACGATGACCCGGGCAAGACGGCCGCCGCGCGTTCCGGGGAATTCGTCACCGTCGGGGACGTCGGCTGTCTCGACGCCGCGGGCCGGGTGTTCCTTTGCGACCGGCGGACGGATCTCATCCTTTCCGGCGGCGTGAACATCTACCCCGCCGAAATCGAGGCGCGGCTCCTGAGCCATCCCGACGTCGCCGACGTCGCGGTGATCGGGGAACCGGATCCCGAGTGGGGACAACGGGTCGTCGCCGTCGTCCAACCGGTCGACGGCGCCGTCGGTGATTCCTTGCTGGCGAAGCGGCTCGAAGAGCATTGCCGAGCCGAGCTCGCCGGGTTCAAGACGCCGCGCCGCTTCGAATTCCGGGAGCGGCTGCCGCGGACCGAAAGCGGAAAGATGCTGCGGCGGACGCTTCGGGCGAATTGAACAGCCCTTTCGGGCAGCGCCGATCGCGGTACCGTTTTCCCATGCGCCTGCGGTCTGTGACCACACTGCTCGCCACACTCGTTCTCGCGTTCGCCGTCCCCGCGACGGCCGAGGCGACCCCCGGATCCGGGGTGACCGGGACGATCTTCCACCAGAAGACCGTCGGCGACACCGATTACGTGCTGCGCGAGGTCGTCATCCAGCCCGGCGGCTACACCGGCTGGCACTACCACGACGGGAAGCTGTACGCGTACGTCAAGGCCGGCACGCTGACGCACAACTCGGCCGACTGCGGGCTCGACGGCCTGTACCGGCAGGGCGCCGTCTTCACCGAACCGAGCGACACCGTCCACACCGGACGAAACCTCGGGACGACGCCGGTGGTGCTCGAGGTGCTCTACGTGCTGCCGCACGGGAGCCCGCTTTCGCAGGACGCGCCGAACCCGGGCTGTCCCTTCTAGGGCCCGAACCAGCCCGCCACGTCGAGGCGGAAGCCCTCCGACGGAGCCATCGTGCGAAGGTCGGCTTCGAGCGCGCGAACCCTTTCGACGCCCAGCGCGCCGACCCATTCCTGGCGCAGCTCCTCGAAGATCGCCGCGGACCGGCCGAGTGAGTCGAATCCGCGAGCGGTGAGCCGGACGACCTTGCGCCGCGCGTCGGCCGGGTCGTCGGCGCGTTCGACGTAACCGAGCTGCTCCAGCTTGTCGATGGTCTTGCCCGCCGCCTGCTTGCTGACCCCGAGCCGCCGCCCGATCTCGCTCGCCGTCGCGCCGTGGCGGCCGATCGCCTGCATGGCGAAGCCGTACGCCGGGCGGACGTCGGGGTGTCCCTGCTCGGCCAGTTCGGCGTGCATCCGGTCGATGATCGAGCGGAAGCCCGCGAACAGCAGGAGGGGTAGCTCGAACCCGGGTGGGTCGGAAACCTGCTTGCGTTGTTCGACAACCTGGTTTACCTTTTCGTCAACCACGTTGACCATCTTAAGGGGCTGCCTTGTTCACCGACCACACCGTCGAAACCGCACCCGAAGCCTCGCGTCGCTCGATGGAGGCGACCATCCGGAAGTTCGGCCACCTCCCCGCCGCCGTCGCCCGCCAGGCGTCGTCACCGGAATTGCTCGACGGATTCCTGAAGCTCAGCGCGAGTTTCGAGCGGACGACGCTCGAACCCCTCGCGCGGGAGACGGTCGTGATGACCGTGGCGACCCGCAACGGCTGCGAGGTGTGCGTCGAGATCCACACCGGCAAGCTGAAGGGCCTGCACGCGGACGACGACGTCATCGCGGCGCTTCGCTCACAGGAGCCCTTGCCCGAGGAGCGGCTGGAAGCCATCCGGCAGTTCACGCTCGCGGTGCTCGAAACCGCGGGCGGCGTGGACGACGACACCCTGCGGACCTTCTTCGGGTACGGCTACACCGAGCGGAACGCCCTCGAAGTCGTCATGGGCATCGGGGCCTACACGATGTCGACCCTGGCAAATCGGCTCATCCGAGCCTAGTCGCTCTGCGTGATCGCCCCTCGTGGCCTGGATCACTCCAATGGCCGCCGATCTTGATGTATCTGGGCAGTCCCGGCCGTCTCCTGTCTTGTGCAGCCGAAAGTTCGCCACCCGCGGCGCGGCGCACCGGCGGTCTGGCCTGCCGAGGGGGCAGACCAGACCGCCGAAAAACCGAAAGACGTTCCACAGGTGTTGGGGGTACGCGAAGGCCCTCTTCCCGCGACCGAGTCACGGGAAGAGGGCCTTCGCGTGTCTTCCCCCGCAATTGGTCACCTACTTGCGACGGACCTCGAGCGCCCATCGCACGTACCGCATCGCCGGCACGAAGCCCGCTTTCTCGAAGACCCCGAACGCCCCCGCGGGATCCGCCGAGTCCACGTTCAAACTCGCACGGTCGTATCCCTGATCGGCGGCGGCCCGCAACGCGTGCCCTATCAACGCGCCGGCAACACCTCGACGCCGGTACTCCCGGAGCGTCCCGACGACCATGAAGTGCGCGTCGCGGACACCGGTGGCCTCCGTGTCAGCCTCCCACCACAAGGTCACCAGCATCCCCACCGCGGCACCCGTCGCGTCGTCGCGGAGCAAGAAGCTCGTCTCCGGCTGGAAGGTCTGGTTGGTGATCTTGTTCCGCCAGAGGTCAGCGGGCATCGGCGCCGCACCCCAGTAGTCCCGGTACGCCTCGTTCCGGACCTCGCGGAACTCTTCGTCGTTCCGCTCCGACCACGGCTCGACCGAGAGCCCGTCAGGGATCGCCGGACCGGCAACCGAGTCGAATACGTGCTCCATCCGCTGGAAGTAGCGCACGGGAAGGAATCCCCGGGACCGGACAAGCTCAGCCAGGCCAGCGATACGCTCGGGACGGTTGACGTCCACCAGGAGCTTCGAGTTCGGGTGATGCGACGCGTGCACAGCCTTGGCCGCCGCCACTCCCGCGTCGACGAGCGCACCGCCGATGCCCCGGCGGCGATACCCGGGATGAACCCCACCATCGAGGAAGACACGATGGCTCTCGTCCGCGGACGGCTTGAAACGGATCTTCATGTACCCGACCATCACGTCGCCGTCGAAGGCCGCAAGACTCGCTCGCTCCAGATCCGCGTACGGATCGATCAACTCCTGGAGAGTGTCCTCCGCCGTGTAGTTCTCGCCGATCTCGTCGGCGGTCTCCATGGCATTGAGGAGATCGGCCGACGCCTTGGCATCCTCGCGGGCGAGGGGCCGCCACGTCAGGTCTTGCATGCGGCTGAAGGTAGCCGCGCGCGGGCTCGGCTGTCGCCTTGTTTCTACGAAGGGGCGCCAGGCGAAGGTTTCGTGGCCGGGAAGAAGATCGTGCCCAGCAGGTACGCACGACGCCCTTCCTCCAGCCAACCGAGCGCGGCAGCCTCGACGCACCCCATGACCGCGAGTCACCCCCGCCGAGCCGGACGACAGCATCCTCGACCTCACGTCGTCTTGCTTCCGGGACTCGGAGGCGAAACCGGGGGCTGGTCGCCAGTGTCAGGCGCCGTGGTCGGAGCTGCCTGTTCGACCGGCGTCGTGACCGCGAAAGCTTGGGGATTGGCCTGCCTGGCCAATCCCAGCAGGCCAGGTTCCGAAGAACTGTCGAGGACGCCGGCGAGTTGTTGGCGTGCCACGGCCGCCTCGGTGCGAGCCGCACTGGCAGCGTCCTGAGCTTCGTGCCTGCCGGCGGAGCCGAACCAGTACCCGAGCGCAGTGGTCAGCAACGGCGTGACCACCAACAGGACATCCTTGGAACGCTCGAACACGTCGAGTACCGATCCATCGGCGGCCTTGGTTATGGGAATGTCGAGCGTGAAGCCGACCACGACCAGCCATCCCGTCATGATGGTCAACAGGATGGCTGTGAACCACGCGCGTACCTTGGTGCCGACGTCAGTCATGGCCGTTCTCCGTCCTTGCAGGCTCCCGTTACTCCGGACTCTCGACCACGATGGTCTACAGGTCGCATGGTTGTTGCACAGCGTTACGTCCGCAGGAGCGGCGTAGCCGGACCGTCACCGAGATTGGGCTGTACGGGTGGCATCAGCGGCCGATACCCCTCCCAATCGGCCCCCAAGCCACTGTTCAGGCTGCCTCAAGCCGCATCGACTTTGACAGAACTTCAGCTGATTTCCGGATTCCGCGGATGGGTATTCCGCCGCACCGTTTTCGGTTTCCTGTAACGCGACGGCGGTACACGTCGACAACGTGTCCGGACATAGCTGTCGAGCTATGACCTCTGGACACGGTCGACAAAGATGGAGTCTTGCGATGGCGGCAAGCAGCGGTGCCGGGCGAATGATCGATATCGACACGTTCTGCTCCGGAGACATGCTTTCCTTCACCGACCAGCCTTATCTTGCCGAACTTTTCGCAAGTGTCAGCGATGCTTCAGACGAAGACCTGACCGTCGTGGTCGGCGCCGGCGTGTCCATGGATGCCGGATTTATCTCATGGCCCGAGTTGATCGACCTGATGACCAAGCAGATAAAGAACGAGAAACTTGCCCAACTGGTCCGCGACGACAAGATCGACTTGCCACGCAAGGGCGAGCTGGTACTACAGTTGATCAAGAATGAGAAAAAGTACGCAAAAGACGCGCAAATCATTCGCGCCGCGTTGTACCTGAACGGCGGATCCACACACAGGAACACCGGCCAGCTCGCGCGTTCCATTGCCCGGTTCATCTGCGCACACAAAGGCAAAGCACGCCTTATCACGACAAACTTCGACACATTGCTGGAGAACGCACTCTGCGAATACTTCGATCCAGCCGAGATAAAACCTTTCGGACTCAGAGGTCTGGATCCGTGGACAAAGTGGCTCAAGCAGTCCAAAATTGGAGTCCTCCACGTACACGGCCTCGTCCCACCCCCATACTCCGGCCGGAGAAGACTCGACCACATCGTCCTTGCCGAATCGCAATTTCTTCGACATGGCGCCAAGGTACGCGAGGTCATTTTCGAGAACCTCAAGGATCGCGTCTCCATATTTGCGGGCCTTAGCATGTCCGACCCGAACCTGATCGGCCCTTTGTACGAACTGAAGCAGCTTATCGAAAACCAGAAGAAGGCAGGCGAACCGATCGAAGGCGGGCAACGTTTCGCACTGATGGTCCCTGGTGGCGCACCGAACACCGACGACAACAGGTACCGAGCGAGATACTCGATCGAAGCCGCCGGGTTCCTGGATCGCGAACTGGGACTCAAGACCATATTCTTGCGCTCGTACTCTCAACTGAACCAGGTGCTGGCAGATTTAACGCTCGCTTCAGTAGCGCCGAAGAAATATCAGCCGGGTGCTCCGGGGATCAAGTCATCACTCGTATACGAGAACCGTTTGAAGTCAGCACTGGGTGAGGTGTACACGAACATCGGATGCACCGCCCCGAAGCAAGAGGTACCCATCGCCGAAAAAGCACGAGAACTCCACGACGCCCTGTACGACGCAATGCAGCGAGGCCCCGTATCAAAGCTGATAGAGTTCGCCGACGCGATGTCGGCCGACCATGACATCAACAAGCCGGATGGTGAAAACTTCGGGATGTTTCTCTGGCTTCGATGCCAGGAGGCAGCGGACCAGGAAGTCAACTACGCCATTCAAATGGTCGGCTCTTCAACCTACACACATCGCGAGCAATGGTCTTTACCGAAACGACAAGATATCGTCAAAGACTCTCAGATGACGGCCGTTCGCGCGGTCTTCTACGGAAAGCCGATCGTCACCAACCTCGACCCCGCCCCCAGCGGCCTGCAAACCTGGCGAGGAATCATCGCCTGCCCTCTGATACTTCCGGCGACAAAAATTCGGCATCGAGTCAAGGGGTTCCCCGCGGACATCCTGACGGTCGGTGCGGTTACTTTCAACTCGACCTATTACGTGGACAAGAAGGACGAGAGCACCATGAAAGATTCCGCTGATCCGAAGCCGTTATCCATAATCGCCAGCCTGGACGTCACGCAGACAAGTCAAATCTCCGCGACTCTGGTCGAAATCGCTTCGGCGATAATCACCAGAGAAGCATAACTCGATCAGGTCTCGGATTCGGGCTCGTCATCGTAGCCGTGGAGTGGGGCCATCAGCGGCGCGTCAAAGGGAAGAAGAATGAAATCCCGCCCGGATGCGGGCGAATAGATGCGCCGGATCTGAGGCTGGCTGAGGATAGGCTTTCCCTGCTTGTGCTTCGCAGGTGCCGACGCGGCTTCTTGGGCCGCAGTCTCAGGACTCGACATACCTGCTCACCACCCGTCGCGGCCCGTGCCGCACTCTCGCCGATGGCCTCCGACGAACCATCGAACGCCGCCCGCTCGCTCACATACACGCTTCGAATACATACTATTCCTCTCCGTGTCAACCTTGACGTCACCATCGCCGCCGTGCCGAAATCTAACCGAGCCCGTGCCTGACTGGCTTCCTGCGCCGTGCGGAGAGTGCACCGTTAGCTGTCCATGAAAAGACTACGGACAGTACTCAAGGCATAACCAGACTCTAAACGTTGCCTCCTCTCTCACACACGGTGACCACGCTTACGGCATTCGCATGAAAGTCGCGTCAATCACCGTCGACGTTACGCCGGCATTGAGCGGGACCAGGCCGGACGACCCTATCGGCAGGGAGGTCTTCACCACGGCAGGACGGCCAGAGACGCCTCCGACCAATGCCGGGGCACTTCATGGTCTTCCGAGCGGTATGCCCGGCGCCAGAGGCGGTTTCAGCGGCGCACAAGAAACCCCGACCGGTGAGGAATTCACCGATCGGGGTTTGAACAAGCGTGTCTTGGTGGGCGCAGTAGGGATCGAACCTACGACCGCTCGGGTGTAAACCGAGTGCTCTCCCGCTGAGCTATGCGCCCGGAAGGTGGCACCCGCGCACGGGTGCCACCGGTGAAGACTCAGGCCAGCGAGGCCACGGCCTTCTTCCACGCCTGCTGGTCACGCGCCTCGCCGGGCTGGTTGACCTCGGCGAACCGCACGATGCCGTCCTTGTCGATCAGGAAGGTGCCGCGGGTGGCCAGACCGGCCGTCTCGTTGAAGACGCCGTAAGCCTTCGCGACCTCACCGTGCGGCCAGAAGTCCGAAAGCAGGGGGAACTGGTAGCCCTCCTGCTCGGCCCACGCCTTGAGCGAGAACGGGGTGTCCACGGACACGCCGATGACCTGGACGCCCTGGCCGTCGTAATCCGCGAACTCGTCGCGGAGCTGGCACAGCTCGCCGGTGCAGATGCCGCTGAACGCGAACGGGTAGAACACGAGCAGGACCGGCTTCTCGCCCTGGAAGGACGACAGCTTCACGGCCTGCTTGTTGTAGTCGTTGAGCGTGAAGTCCGGGGCTTGCGTTCCGACCTCGACGGCCATACCGGCGGTTTCCTCTCAAGAGCGAACAGGGGCCTGCGACGACAACCCTATCGTGTCGCTCGCGCGGCTCCTGAGGTCACCGCTTGGTCTTCGACGACTTCGGCGACACCAGCCGGGTTCCCGCCCACTTGGGGCCGGCGCTGATGTTGGCCGTCTGCGCCAATCCCACCTGCGGCACCGCTTCGGCGATCTCGCTCGGCTGGACGTGTCCTGGCTGCCCCGTCTTCGGGGTCAGCACCCAGATCACGCCGTTCTCGTTCAAGGGGGTCCGGACCTCGATCAGCGTGTCGCCGAGATCACCGTCGTCTTCGCGCCACCACAGCAGCACCACGTCGATGACCTCGTCGGCGTCCTCGTCGAGGATGTCGCCGCCGATCTGCTCCTCGATCGCCGCACGAAGATCGTCATCGACGTCCTCGTCCCAGCCGATCTCCTGGACCACCATGTCCGGCTTGATCCCAAGCCTTTCGGCGACGCTGTTCTGATCAGCGTCTCCCGCGGCGACCACTGCTGTCACTCCTCCAACTACGACGGAGCGTGGTGTCGCCACGGCCGGATCGACCGGGCGGGCACCACACTCGGGTACACGATGCCCGTTAGCGAACACTGGTGAGGCGCTGCGCGCAACCGTCCACACCGGATCTTGAACAACTCGTGTCGCAGCGTACGGGCATTCGGACCAGTCGGGCGAGGTCAATTCAGGCGTGCCTGGGCGCCTCCGAACGCCCTGCTCTAGGGTGGGAGAGAAAACGCGCGCGCGAATACAGGCGCGTGCGAGGCGTGTCGCAATCGGGTCCGCGAACGTTACCGATCAGTAGCGGTGACGAGAACGGAACCGGAGGACGACGATGGAAGGCGAACACGCCCGCGTACGAGCACAACCAGCTACCACCTTTTGCAAGGAGACCCCTTGGCCCCGCAGAACGACGGCGCCTCCGGCAAGGAGACCCCGGCACGCGTCCGCGTCATCCGTGACGGCTTGGCGGCGCACCTGCCCGACATCGACCCGGAGGAGACCGCCGAATGGCTGGACTCCTTCGACGAGGCGCTGGCCAGGGGTGGTCAGCAGCGCGCCAGGTACCTGATGCTGCGCATCCTCGAGCGGGCCAGGGAACGCCACGTCGGCGTTCCGGCGCTGACGTCGACGGACTACGTCAACACCATCCCCACCGAGAACGAACCCTGGTTCCCCGGTGACGAGGAGATCGAGCGCCGCTACCGCGCCTACATCCGGTGGAACGCCGCGATCATGGTGCACCGCGCGCAGCGTCCTGGCGTGGGTGTCGGCGGGCACATCTCGACCTACGGCTCGTCCGCGGCGCTGTACGAAGTGGGCTTCAACCACTTCTTCCGCGGCAAGGACCACTCGGGCGGCGGCGACCAGATCTTCATCCAGGGACACGCCTCCCCCGGCATCTACGCCCGCGCGTTCCTCGAGGGCAGGCTGAGCGAGAACCAGCTGGACGGGTTCCGCCAGGAGTACTCGCACGCCGGCGAGGGCGGCGGCCTGCCGTCGTACCCGCACCCGCGGCTGATGCCGGAGTTCTGGGAGAACCCGACCGTGTCCATGGGCCTCGGCCCGATGAACGCGATCTACCAGGCGCGGTTCAACCGCTACCTGCGCGATCGCGGCATCAAGGACACCAGCGACCAGCACGTCTGGGCGTTCCTCGGCGACGGCGAGATGGACGAGCCGGAATCGCGCGGCCTCATCCACGTGGCCGCCGGCGAAGGCCTCGACAACCTGACCTTCGTGATCAACTGCAACCTGCAGCGGCTCGACGGTCCGGTGCGCGGCAACGGCAAGATCATCCAGGAGCTGGAGTCGTACTTCCGCGGCGCCGGCTGGAACGTCATCAAGGTCATCTGGGGCCGCGAGTGGGACTCGCTGCTGCACGCCGACCGTGACGGCGCGCTGGTCAACCTGATGAACACCACGCCGGACGGCGACTTCCAGACCTACAAGGCCAACGACGGCGCCTTCGTCCGCGAGCACTTCTTCGGCCGCGACCCGCGGACCAAGGAGCTCGTCAAGGACCTCACCGACGCCGACGTCTGGAACCTCAAGCGTGGCGGCCACGACTACCGCAAGGTCTACGCGGCCTACAAGTCGTCGCTGGAGCACCACGGCCAGCCGACGGTGATCCTGGCCCACACCATCAAGGGTTACGGCCTCGGGCCGTCCTTCGAGGGCCGCAACGCCACGCACCAGATGAAGAAGCTCACCCTCGACGACCTCAAGCTGTTCCGGGACGCCCAGCGCATCCCGATCAGCGACGAGGAACTCGAGCGCGACCCGAAGCTCCCGCCGTACTACCACCCCGGCAAGGAATCGCCGGAGATCGAGTACATGGTCGGCCGCCGCAAGGCGCTCGGCGGGTTCCTGCCGGAGCGTCGCCCGAAGGCCTCGAAGGCTCTCGTGCTGCCCGGCGACAAGGTCTACGAAGGCATCCGCAAGGGCTCGGGCAAGCAGGAGGTCGCCACCACGATGGCGTTCGTCCGGCTCGTCCGCGAGCTGGCGAAGGACTCCGAGATCGGCAAGCGGATCGTGCCGATCATCCCGGACGAGGCACGCACCTTCGGCCTCGACTCGATGTTCCCGACGGCCAAGATCTACAACCCGCACGGCCAGACCTACACGTCGGTCGACGCGAGCCTGATGCTGGCCTACAAGGAGTCCGAAAAGGGCGTCATCCTGCACGAGGGCATCAACGAGGCGGGGTCCACCGCGTCGTTCACCGCCGTCGGCACCTCGTACGCCACGCACGGCGAGCCGATGATCCCGATCTACATCTTCTACTCGATGTTCGGGTTCCAGCGGACCGGTGACGGCCTCTACGCGGCGGCGGACCAGATGGCCCGCGGGTTCGTGCTCGGCGCCACCGCCGGCCGCACCACGCTGACCGGTGAGGGCCTGCAGCACGCCGACGGGCATTCGCTGCTGCTGGCGGCGACCAACCCGGCCGTCGTGGCCTACGACGCGGCTTGGTCGTTCGAGATCGCCCACATCGTGCGGGACGGTCTGCGCCGGATGTACGGCGAGACCGGGCCGGACGGCAACGGCGAGAACATCTTCTACTACATGACGATCTACAACGAGCCCTACCAGCAGCCCGCCGAGCCCGAGAACCTCGACGTCGACGGCCTGCTGAAGGGTCTGTACCGCTACGCCGACGCCCCGTCGGGCGACGGTCCGGAGGCACAGATCCTGGTGTCCGGCGTCACCATGCCGGACGCTCTTCGCGCGCAGAAGATGCTCGCCGAGGAGTGGGGCGTACGCGCGGCCGTGTGGTCGGCGACGTCGTGGACCGAGCTGCGGCGTGAAGCCGTCGAGGTCGACCACGACAACCTGCTCCACCCGGGCGACTCCCCGCGTGTGCCGTACATCACGCAGAAGCTGTCCGGCGCGAACGGGCCGGTCGTCGCGGTTTCGGACTGGATGCGCGCCGTACCGGACCTCATCCGCCCGTGGGTGCCGAACGACATGCTGACGCTGGGCACCGACGGGTTCGGGTTCTCCGACACCCGCCCGGCCGCCCGGCGGAAGTTCCTGGTCGACGCCCAGTCGATCGTGGTCGGCACGCTGAGCGCGCTCGCCAAGCGCGGCGAGTTCGACCGGGCGAAGGTGGCCGAGGCGGCGCGGAAGTACCGCCTCGACGACGTGGCCGCCGCGGGTCCGCAGTTGTCGGACTCCGGCAGCGCCTAGCAACGCCATGAACGGTCCGTTCCTTGCGAAATTTGCAAGGAACGGACCGTTCATTGCGTCCGGGACCGGACGAGCTAGGCTGAGACATCGGATGTTTGTGGAGAGGTGAGTGAGTGTGACCAAGCGTCGACTGCCGAAGCCGAGTGAGCTGAAGCAGATCCTGCGGCCGAAGCCGATCGTGCTCAACCCCACCGAACGGCGACTGGCGGGCGCGCACACGATCGCCGACCTGCGGATGCTCGCCCGCAAGCGGACGCCGCGGGCGGCGTTCGACTACACCGACGGCGCCGCGGAGCTGGAGGACAGCCTCCGCCGTGCCCGGCAAGCCTTCCGCAGCGTCGAATTCCACCCCAACGTCCTGCGCGGGGTGTCCGATGTGGACACCGGCAAAGAGATCCTCGGCAAGCGTTCGGAGCTGCCGTTCGCCTTCGCGCCGACCGGGTTCACGCGCATGATGAACCATGAGGGCGAGTCCGCGGTGGCCCGCGTCGCCCAGCGCAACGGTATCCCGATGGGCCTGTCGACGATGGCGACGACGTCGATCGAAGACCTCGCGGCGGCCGCCCCGGAGGCCCGCAAGTGGTTCCAGCTCTATGTCTGGCGCGACCACAAAGCAGGCGAAGATCTGATGAATCGCGCCTGGGCCGCCGGATTCGACACGCTCATGCTGACGGTGGACACCCCGGTCGCGGGCGCGCGGCTGCGCGACGTCCGCAACGGGCTGACCATCCCGCCCGCGCTCACCCTCAAGACGTTCGTCGACGGCGCGATGCATCCGGCGTGGTGGTTCAACCTGCTGACCACCGAGCCGCTGACCTTCGCGTCGCTGAGCCAGTTCGACGGCACGGTCGCCGAACTGCTCAACCAGCTCTTCGACCCGACCCTGAACTTCGACGACCTCGACTGGGTCCGCCAGACCTGGCCGGGCAAGCTCGTGGTCAAGGGGATCCAGAACGTCGACGACGCGCGTGACGTGGTCAAGCACGGCGCGGACGCGGTGCTGCTGTCCAACCATGGCGGCCGTCAGCTCGACCGCGCGCCGACCCCGATCGAACTGCTGCCCGCCGTGCTCGGCGAGATCCAGGGCGACGCGGAGGTGTGGGTCGACACCGGCATCCTCTCCGGTGGCGACATCGTGGCCGCGATCGCGCGTGGCGCCGACGCGGTGCTCATCGGGCGCGCGTTCCTCTACGGCCTGATGGCCGGGGGCGAGCGCGGTGTTCAGCGGTGCGTGGACATCCTGCGTGCCGAGATGGTCCGGACGATGCAGCTGCTGGGCGTGCGCACCCTCGCCGACCTCAAGCCGTCGCACGCCACCATGCGCTGACCCGCACGCGTTTCGTCCTCTGGATGCGGTGGTTCGCGTCGCCAACTACCGCATTCAGAGGACGAAACGCGGGGTCAGGCGGCCGTGGAGACCCCGGCCGGCGCCGTACGGACCTGCTTCGCCGTGCGGTTCCAGCTCCACCAGCCGTGCACGACCAAGCCGGCGAACACGATGTAGACCGCGGCTGAGAAGTACAGGCCCGAGGAGAGCTGCAGCGGTACGCCGATCGCGTCGACGACCAGCCACACCAGCCAGAACTCGACGAGACCCGCGCCCTGCGCGGCGAAGGCGACCAGCGTGCCGACGAAGATCGCGGCGTCCGGCCATGGCGCCCACGAGGCGTTCAGCGCGTCGAGGACCAGCGCCATCGCGGTGGTGCCGATCGCGAACGCGCCGATCATCGCCAGCCGCTCGCCGAGACGGCCCTTGCGGACGACGACGCCGTAGACCGGGTCGCTGCGGCGGGACCAGGCCCACCAGCCGTAGATCGAGATGACGAGGATCGCGATCTGCCTGGTGGCGAGCCCGCCGAGATGCGCGGAGAGGTAGACCGAAAAGAGCAGCACGGTGGCGCCGACCTGGACCGGCCACGTCCACAGCGTGCGGCGTTGCGCCAGGAAGACCACGGCCAGCGCGAAGATCTGCCCCGCCAGTTCGGCGAAGGAGATCCACTGTCCGAGCACCGTGACACCGTTGTGCAGCAGGAACTCCACGTCCGCACCCCTCTCCGTCTCCCGCTCCAACATGCTCCGTCGCGACGCCATTCCCCAGCGAGTGTGAGGTGCGGAACAGGGAGACGGCTCGAGAGACGCTGAGGCGGAGTAGCCGGGGACCCGCGGGACACGAAAAGGGCCCTTCACCGCGTGCTCCGCGGCGACGGGCCCTCATCGACTCCACGCGGGCCCGGTGCCTTCCTCGATCACCGGGCCCGCGGGATGCTCAGGAATCTACGCGACCGATGCCCACAGGCGAAGTCGGCGGCTCCGAACGGACCTCTTGCTTGCCGGCGCCCGGCTCCAACTGGCCCTGCAGATTGGCCAGCCAGCCCTGCCAGCGCTCCTGCGCGGGCTTGATCAGGCCGCCGCCGAAGCCGACGACGATGACGCCGCCGATGGTGGCGAGAACGGCCACCAGGATCGGCCCGGTGATCGCCGTCGCGATGTTCACCTGGCCGAGCGCGGCGATGATGCCGAACGCCATGATCATCCAGTAAGCGATCGTGCCGAGCAGCCGTCCCGCCGGCCGGGTGGAGAGCGCTCCGGTCACCAGGTCGCGGACGACCTTCGCGACGGCGGCCGCGACGATCACCAGCACCAGCGCCACCAGGATCCGCGGCAGGAACGCGATGATGTCGTTGAGCAGCGCGCTGACCGGATTGCTCTCACCGAATACGCCGAACGCGAGTTGCAGCGCGATCAGGAGAATGAAGTAGTACACGAGTTTGACGAGGATTCCGCCCGCGTCGACATTCGCCTGTTTGAGCGTTCCGGTGAGTCCGGTCTTCTCGATGAGCTTGCCGAATCCGATCTTCGACAGAACCAGTCCCAATGCCTTCGACAAGGCTTTCGCGATCAACCAGCCGATGAACAGGATGACCAGGAAACCGACCAACTTCGGCACGAAGGTGGCGACAAGGTTCCATGCTTGTCCCAGACCGTCTTTCAGCTGCTCGCCCACGGCGAACTCCCTCCTCTGCGCATCCGCGACCTACCCGGTGCGGCTTGCGAGGGATCGTTGATCACCGGCACCGCACCGGCAACTCGGCGACCCACGATCGAGTGAGTGAGCTAGCGGGAAAAGATCCACAAGTCGCATACTTGTCCTACCGGTGGGGACCGGGGAGACGAGGCCGTCCGGCGCAGCGAAAAACGCTAGCGCCGGGCGGCCTCGAGTATTTTACGAACTCTTTTCGCAATTCATCGCCGTCTGTCCACTTAGGACCAGAGCGGCGAAGGACCGCAGGATGAAGGCCACCTTTGCCCGGCGGACTAGGATCGGCTGACCATGGCTGATGCGACCTCCGGACGGCAAGTGCCCAAGCACCACGGGCTGTCCGTCAAGACCCTCCGGCGGCTCGAGCACGCCTCCGGCCGGCTCGCGAGCGCGAGCGTGGCGGTGATGGAAGAGCGGCTGAGCTGGTTCAACCGTCTTCCCGCCGACCAGCGCGCGAGTGTCCTGCTGATCACCCAGGCGGGTGCCGCCGGTTTCGTCGATTGGCTCCGCGACGCGAAGGAGGCGCTCTCCCTCACTACCGAGGCGTTCCGCGAAGCACCCGCCGAACTTTCCCGCTGGGTGAGCCTGCGGCAGGCGGTCGGCATGGTGCGCCTGGCGATCGAGGTGTTCGAGGAGCAGCTGCCGGAGTTCGCCGCGAACGAGGCGGAACGCGCCGCGCTGATCGAGGGGATCCTGCGCTACGGCAGGGAGATCGCGTTCGCCGCCGCCAACTCCTACGCGGCAGCCGCCGAGGCCCGCGGCGCCTGGGACGCGCGGCTGGAGGCCTTGGTCGTCGACGGCATCGTCCGCGGCGACGCCGAGGAAGCGGTGCTCTCCCGCGCCGCGGCGCTCGGCTGGGATCCCGCCGCGCCCGCCACCGCGCTGGTCGGCACCCCGACGTCGGACGACCCGCCCGCCGTCGTGTTCGAGGTCCGCAGCCGCGCCGCCAGGGTCGGGCGTCCGGTGCTGCTTTCGGTGCAGGGGTCCCGGCTGGTCGTGGTCGTCGCCGGTCCCACCGACGGCAGCGTCAAGGACCGCGAAATCCTCACGAAGCTCTCGGTCGCGTTCGCCGAAGGCCCGGTCGTCGCCGGGCCGACCGTGCCCACCCTCGCCGAAGCACACCACAGTGCGACCGAGGCGCTCTCGGGCCTGCGAGCGGTCGTCGGCTGGCCAGGCGCGCCACGGCCCGCGAGATCGATCGACCTGCTGCCGGAACGCGCGTTGTCCGGCGATCCCGAAGCCGAACGCCTGCTCGTCGAGCAGATCGCCCGGCCGCTGGAGGAAGCAGGCCCGGCACTGCTGCGGACGGTGGAGACGTACCTCGACAGCGGCGGCGTCCTGGAGACCTGCGCGCGGACGCTGTTCGTCCACCCGAACACCGTCCGGTACCGGCTGCGGAAGGCCGCCGAACTCACCGGCCGCCACGCCGCCGAATCGCGCGACGCCTGGGTGCTGAAGGTGGCATTGACCGTCGGGCGGCTGGCTCGCGCTCGTGGGCTCTGGTAGCCAGGGGCCGTGGTCGCGGCCCCGCCCGCCGACGCCATGACCCACCCGGCAACGCCATGAAAGGTCCTTTCCTTGCAAAATTTGCAAGGAAAGGACCTTTCATGGCGTCGGGAAGGTGTGAAGGTCGAGTTTCCTTCACGCGCCGCCTGCGTGAACGCTGGTGCAGCTGAAGCTCATACGGTCAGGCCGTGGCCGACTCGGCAGCCTTGGCCGCCCGCTCGATTTCCGCCCGCCGGTTCTCCCAGAAGGCCGCGTCCTGCCGGGTCGTCTCGACCTCGCCGTCCACTTGCTCGCGCAGGATGTCTGCGTGCCCGGCGTGCCTGCTGGTCTCCGTGAGCATGTGGACCAGGACGTTGAACAGCAGCACGTCAGGACGTGGCCACCAGGGCACGTGGCCGGGCGAGTCGACGGCGAGAGCGGCGATGGTCGCGTCGGAGTGTTCCCAGACGCGCCGGTAGCGGCCGGCGATCTCCTCGCGAGTTTCGTGTTCGGTCGCCCACAGGTCGGTACCGCGTTGCTCGAGATCGTCCCATCGGGGGACGGGCTCGGGGAACGGCCGATCGAAGACCTCGCCGAAGTACCGGGCCTCCCAGACCGACAAGTGCTTGACGAGACCGAGCAGGTTGGTCCCCGTCGTGGTCAGCGGACGACGGATGTCGTACTCGGACAACCCGTCGAGCTTCCGGAGCAGCACCTCACGGATCTCCCGCAGTTCGCCGTGCAGGTACTCCTTCGCGAAATCGTCGATCATGAGCACGAGCATGCACCAACCGGCCGGTGACTCTGCGCAGTGACGGACTTCATAGGGAAAGCTGGTTGAACCCGACAAGGCTTTTGGGTTAAGCGCAGAGATCAGGATGGCACTTTTGGAGGGTTCCCACAATTACGTCGGCCGGACTTGGTGAGCGTCGGCATCACGACCATGGTGGCCGAGAGTGTTCTCTAGTGGGGTGACAGTCGCAGTCCTCGCCCCCGGTCAGGGTTCCCAAGCCCCAGGCATGCTCTCCCCTTGGCTCGAGCTCGACGGTGCCCGCGCGCGCGTCGAAGCCTGGTCCGAGCGGGCCGGTCTCGACCTGGTCCGTCTCGGCACCGAAGCCGACGCCGAGGAGATCCAGGACACCGCGATCACGCAGCCGCTGATCGTGGCGCTGTCGCTGCTGGCGTTCGAGCACCTTCAGCGTGAGGCCCCGGTCGCCGCGGACTCGCCGATCGCCGGTCACTCCGTCGGCGAGCTGGCGGCCGCCGCCATCGCCGGGGTGCTGACCCCCGAAGACGCCGTCGCACTGGCCGCCGTCCGCGGCGCGGAAATGGCGAAGGCGTGCGCGCTGGAGCCCACGAGCATGGCCGCGGTCATGCTCGGCGACCCGGAGCAGGTCGTCGCGTGGCTCGACGGGCACGGCCTCGCCGCGGCGAACCGCAACGGCGCCGGCCAGATCGTCGCCTCCGGCGCCGCCGACGCGATCGAGAAGATCGTGGCCGAGCCGATGGAGGGCACCAAGGTCCGGGCGCTCAAGGTCGCGGGCGCGTTCCACACCTCCTACATGGCACCCGCGCGTGAAGCGCTGGCCGCCCACGCTGCGAAGATCACCCCGGCGGACCCGACGCGTCCGCTGCTGTCGAACGCCGACGGCCAGGTCGTCACCAGCGGGGCCGAGTACCTCGACCGGCTGGTCAAGCAGGTCACGAACCCGGTGCGCTGGGATCTGACCATGGACGGTCTGGTCTCCGCGGGTGTCACCTCGACGCTCGAACTTCCGCCGGCGGGCACGCTGACCGGGCTGGTCAAGCGGCAGCTCAAGGGAACCGTGACCACCACGATCGCTCTGAAGACACCCGCCGAGCTGGCGAAGCTTCAGGGGCAGGAGGACGCTTCGTGACCGACCGATCCACCTTGCGGCAGGCGCCGGGCGCCGCCGGGACCCGCATCCTCGGTGTCGGGAGCTTCCAGCCCGAGAAGATCGTGACCAACGACGATCTCTCGAAGATCATGGACACCAACGACCAGTGGATCCGCGATCGGGTCGGCATCGTCGAGCGCCGGTTCGCCGAAAAGGACGAGTCGCTGGTCGACATGGCGGTCAAGGCAGGCACCGCCGCGCTGGCGGACGCCGGGGTGGATCCGTCCGAAGTGGACACGGTCATCCTGCCGAACTGCACGATGCCGACGCAGATCCCGAACGCCGCCGCGCAGGTGGCCGACCGGATCGGCATCACGCATCCGGCCGCGTTCGATCTCAACGCCGCCTGCGCCGGGTTCTGTTACGGCATCGGCGTCGCCTCGGACCTCATCCGGGCGGGCACCGCGAAGAAAGCGCTCGTCATCGGCGCCGAGAAGCTCACCGACCACGTCGACCCGGTCGACCGCGCGAACGCGATCATCTTCGCCGACGGAGCGGGCGCGGCGGTGGTCGGCGCGGCCGACACCCCGCAGATCGGCCCGGTCGCCTGGGGCAGCGCCGGCGAGCACGTCGACCTCATCTACATGCGCGACGACAAGTGGATCTACCAGGAGGGCCAGTCGGTCTTCCGCTGGGCGACCACGCAGATCGCGCCGATCGCCTTGCACGCGCTGGAACTGGCCGGGCTCGAACCGTCCGATGTGGACGTGCTCATCCCGCATCAGGCCAACCTGCGTATCGTCGAAGCCATCGCCAAGAAGCTGCGTGCCAAGGGCGCCCGCGAGGACATGGTCGTGGCCGACGACATCAAGTACTCGGGCAACACCTCGTCCGCGTCGATTCCACTGGCGCTGGACCACATGCGCAAGGCAGGCACCGTGAAACAGGGCGACGTCGTACTCGCCGTGGGCTTCGGTGCCGGACTCTCCTACGCGGGCCAGGCCTTCATCTGCCCGTGATGAATACTTCCCTTGTGGACACCGTGTCCGCAGGGCAGCCGAAAGCATCACCGAGAAGGGAACAACCAGTGGCAGACAACGCAGAGATCCTCGCCGGCCTCGCCGAGATCGTCGAAGAGGTCGCCGGTGTGGCGCAGGACGACGTGACCGCCGAGAAGTCCTTCGTGGACGACCTCGACATCGACTCGCTGTCCATGGTGGAGATCGCTGTTCAGGCCGAGGACAAGTTCGGCGTCAAGATCCCGGACGACGAGCTCGCGAACCTGAAGACCGTTGGCGACGCGGTGAACTACGTGTCGGCCAACTCCAAGTAAGTCCGACTTCTTGATTGGCGCCGACCTTGGGGAGACTCCAATGAGCAACATCGACGTCGTGATCACCGGGATGGGCGCGACCACGCCGCTCGGCGGGGACGTCGCGTCCACGTGGGACGGCCTGCTCGCCGGGGCGAGCGGGATCCGCCGCATCGAAGCCGACTGGGTCGACGAACTCGAACTGCCGGTCAAGATCGGCGCCATGCTCGCCGTCGACCCGTCCGAAGTCCTGCCGCGGGTCCAGGCCCGGCGGCTGGACCGCTGTGAGCAGGTGGCGCTCATCGCCGCCCGGCAGGCTTGGGCGGACGCGGGCTTCGAGCAGCCGACCGACGAGCATCAGGATGTGGAACCCGAGCGCCTCGGGGTGACCATCGGTACCGGTGTCGGCGGTCCGGTCACCCTGATCTCCCAGAACGACCTTCTGCACAAGCAGGGACTCCGCAAGGTCTCCCCGCTGACCGTGCCGATGCTGATGCCGAACGGCCCCGCCGCGCACGTCGGGATCGACCTGAAGGCGCGTGCCGGTGTGCACTCGCCCGCTTCGGCCTGCGCGTCGGGCGCGGAAGGCATCGCCGCCGGCTACGAGATGATCCGCTCGGGCCGGGCCGACGTCGTGGTCGCCGGTGGTGCCGAATCGTGCATCCACCCGATCACCCTCGCCGGTTTCGCGCAGGCGCGGACGGTGTCCACCCGCAACGACGACCCGACCAAGGCGTCCAGGCCGTTCGACGTGAACCGTGACGGTTTCGTCCTCGGCGAGGGCTCCGGCGTCGTCATCCTGGAGCGGGCGGACCGCGCCAAGGCCCGCAACGCGCGGATCTACGCGCAGCTCAGCGGGTACGGGATCACCTCGGACGCCTACCACATCACGGGCAACCACCCGGAGGGCGTCGGCCAGATCGCCGCCATGCGGCAGGCGATGACGATGGCCGGGGTCTCCCCGACCGACGTCGGCCACGTCAACGCGCACGCGACCTCCACGGTCGTCGGCGACGTCGGCGAGGCCGCGGCGATCCGCAACGCCGTCGGCGACCACGTCGTGGTGACCGCTCCCAAGGGCGCGCTCGGCCACCTGGTCGGCGGTGCGGGCGCGGTCGAGGGCATCGCCACGATCCTGGCGATCTACCACGGGCTCATCCCGGCGACACTGAACCTCGAGGACCTGGACCCGAAGGTGCAGCTCGACGTCGTCTCCGGCGAGGCACGCAAGGTCGAGCTGGGCGCGGCGATCAGCAACTCGTTCGGCTTCGGCGGGCACAACACGGCTCTGCTGTTCACTCCGGCGGCCTGACGGTCGCTCGCAAGTACGTGAAGGCCCCCTTCACTGCGTCTAGCGCAGTGAAGGGGGCCTTCACGTACTTCGGGCGTGGCTGAGCGGTGGGCGAGGGTCAAAGCTGCAATGAAGGGGCCTTTCATAGCAAATTTTGCTATGAAAGGCCCCTTCATTGCAGAGCCAGGCCGGGTCGCGCGGTCGCGGGGTCGCCGCCTCCGGTTGCTATGAACGGTCCGTTACTTGCAAATTTTGCAAGTAACGGACCGTTCATAGCATTCGCCGGGTGTGTCACAGGGACCCTCAGGCCTCTGAGCGCTTGACCAGATGCCTCCCGATCCACCAGGCCGCTTCCACCAGCACGATCCCCACCCCGGCACAGGCGAACGCCGACAGCGTGTACGCGCTCACGCTCGGGTCCAGCGCGAAGAACTTCTGCGTGAACGGGATCAGGAACAACGCGAGCGTCAGCACGACCATCCCGCCGATCAGCAGGATCTTCCACCACCGGTACGGCCGGGCGACGATCCCGAGCACCCACAGCGCGATCGTGATGAGGGTGATCAGCGCGGTCGTCCCCGCCTGGATCTTGTCCAGTTCGGACTGTCCGGATCCCTTGTACACCAGCAGGTAGCTCACGAAGGTCGCGGTGGCGATGACCAGCCCGGCCGGGACGGCCATCCGCATCACCCTGCCGACGAAGCCGCTGCGGGCGCGTTCGTTGTTCGGCGCCAGCGAAAGCACGAAGGCGGGCAGGCCGATCGTGAACCACGCGGTGATGGTGATGTGCCGCGGCAGGAACGGGAACGGCACCTGCGCGATGCCGACCATCAGCGCCAGCAGCACCGAGTACACCGTCTTGGTGAGGAACAGGTTCGAGACGCGCTCGATGTTGCCGATCACGCGCCGCCCCTCGGCGACGACGTGCGGCAGGGTGGCGAACTTGTCGTCCAGGAGCACGATCTGCGCGACCGCGCGGGTGGCGGGGCTGCCTGCACCCATCGCGACACCGATGTCCGCGTCCTTCAGCGCGAGGACGTCGTTGACGCCGTCGCCGGTCATCGCGACGGTGTGGCCCTTCGACTGCAGGGCACCGACCATCGCGCGTTTCTGCAACGGGGTCACACGGCCGAAGACGGCGCGTTCCTCCAGGGTGTCGGCCAGCTTTTCGGCGTCGTCCGGGAGCTTTCGCGCGTCGACGGGTTTGTCCGCCCCCGGCAGGTCCAGGGTGCCCGCGACGGCGCCCACCGAAATGGCGTTGTCGCCGGAGATGACCTTGACCGCGACGTCCTGGTGCGCGAAGAAGTCCAGAGTGTCCTTGGCGTCCGGGCGGACCTTCTGCTCCAGCACCACGAGCGCGACCGGTTCGATGTCTCCGGGTCCCTCAGCAGCGTCGACGGCGCGCTCCGCACGGCCCAGCAACAGGACACGCAGGCCGCGAGAACCGATCTTCTCGGCCTCCGCCCGGTGCTCCCCCTCCGGCAGCAGGACGTCGGCCGCGCCGAGCACCCAGTCGCCGTCGCCGTTGAACGACGCGCCGCTCCACTTGCGCGCGGAGGAGAACGGCATTGTCGTGGAAACCCGCCAGCCCGGATCGGTCCGGTGCGCCTCCGCGATCGCCTGCAGGCTCGCGTTCGGCCGGGGATCGGCGGCGGCGAGCGCGGCCAGCGCGGCGTCCACCGGATGGCCCGGCGTGATCTCCCGGACCTCGGAAAGCCGCATCGCGTTCTCGGTGAGCGTGCCGGTCTTGTCCGCGCACACCACGTCGACCCTGGCGAGGCCCTCGATCGCCGGGAGTTCCTGCACCAGGCACTGGCGCTTGCCGAGCCGGATGACGCCGACCGCCAGCGCGACGCTGGTCATCAGCACCAGTCCTTCGGGCACCATCGGCACGAGCGCCGCGACCATGCCGCGCAGCGCGTCCGGCCACGCCTGGTCGCCCGCGAGCTGGTTGTAGATGGTCAGCGCGCCCGCCGGGACGAGCAGGTACGTGATGAACTTGAGGATCTTGTCGATGCCCTGCCGCAGTTCCGACTTCACCAGGGTGAACTTGCTGGCCTCCGCGGCCAGTTTCGCCGCGTAGGACTCGTCGCCGATGACGTCCGCGCGGTAGGTGCCGCTGCCCGCGACGACGAAGCTGCCGGACAGCACCTTGTCGCCGGGCTGTTTGACCACCGGATCGGATTCACCGGTCAGCAGCGACTCGTCGACCTCCAGCGCGTCGGCCGTCAGCGTCGGGCCGTCGACGACGATCTTGTCGCCGGGTCCCAGTTCGACGAGGTCGCCGAGCACGACGTCTTCCGGGGCGATCTCGGCGCTCTGCCCGTCACGGCGGACCGTCGGCTTCGCCTGCCCGACGATGGCGAGCCGCTCCAAGGTCCGTTTCGCCCGGAGTTCCTGGATGATGCCGACCGCGCTGTTGACGATGATCAACCCGCCGAACAACCCGTCGATGAAGTACCCCGTCGACAGGATGAGCACGAACAGCACGCCGTAGATCGCGTTGATCCGGGTGAAGACGTTCGCGCGGATGATCTCGCCGGTGGTCCGGCTGGTCTTCGTCGAGACGACGTTGGTCTGGCCCGCGGCCACCCGCCGGGCGACCTCTTCGCTGGTGAGCCCCCTCGAGGCGTCGGTCAGCAGGGCCGGCTGATCTATTGCCATGCCCGCGACTCTATTCCGCCCGGTCCCCGCCCGCGTCAGCCTGCGGGACCATGTCACCCCTTACTTCAGCATCTTTCGTGTTCGGGGTTGGTTCCGCCTTCGGTGGTGTCGACGCGCCACGACCCGCTCTCCAGCCGCAGCGGCAGCACCAGCCGCCAGCGGATGCACGCCTCCGGCAGGTACACCGGAGCGTCCTCGACGTCCTGCGTACTGGTGAAGGCGACGAGTACCCGGAGCGTGTTCGGCGCGCCCGGCTCGATGCGGTAAACGAGGATGCTGCCGTCCCGAGTGGACTGATAGTCCTTCTTCCACTCCGCCGCGGTCTTGGTCTTCGCCCGTTCGCGGGTGACCACCGAAGTCCACTTCGGATAGTCGCGTTCGTTGATGGAGTCGAAATATCCCTGCAGCACCTGCCGGACGCTTTGGTACTGCGGATGCGCGAAAACGTCGGGAGTCACCTCGACGGCCGGCGAGCCAGGCTGCTCCTCCGGGGCGACCGACGTCGGCGAGTCGCTGACGACCGGTTCGGTGGGCGCGGCTTCCGGGCGCAGGTAGAGATCGCGTGCCAGCAGCCCGATGCCAACGGTCAGGGAGACCACGACCACGATGACGGGGATCAGCCACCGCTGGCGAGAGAAGGGGCGAGGCTGGGCGGTCACCCTGAAAGGTTAGCCGCCCGCCTCTTCCGTCTTCACCGGCGTCTACCCGACTTGGTGCAGCCAGGTGACCGGGGCACCGTCGCCGGCGTGCCGGTACGGTTCGAGCGCTTCGTCCCAGTTGGCGGCGAGGAGCTCGTCGAGCTTGTGCGCCAACGATTCGCCGGTGCGGACCTTGCTCACGAGAGCGCGCAACTGGTCCTCACCCACGACGATGTCGCCGTTGGCACTGGTCCTGCCGTGCCACAGGCCGAGACCCGGGGCGAAACAGAACCTCTCGCCGTCGACCCCCGCACTGGGCTCTTCGGTGACTTCGAACCTGATCATCGGCCACGCCTTGAGCGCGGACGCCAGCTTTCCGCCGGTGCCCGAAGGCGCACGCCAACCACATTCGGCGCGGAGCTGTCCTGGACTGGCGGGCTGCGCCGTCCACTTCAACTCGACTCGGGCACCCAGGGTGCCCGAAATAGCCCACTCGACGTGCGGACACACCGCAGACGGCGACGAGTGGACGTACACCACGCCACGGGTGTTGCCACGGGTGCTCACTGCTGACCTCCGCTACTCGACGAGGGGCGTCTTCCCCTACGACCTCGCGAGCTGCGCTGGTCAGGTGGCTCGTGCCGCCTCCCGGTACGCGTGAGCACATTGTGCACCCCAACTGTGCTGTTTGGCCACATGAACACCATAAGTCGCACCTGATTGGGACGCGTGACTCACGTGAAGGCCCCCTTCACTGGGCTCAGCCGCGTGAAGGGGACCTTCACGCGGGTTAACCCTGGGCGCCCAGGGACTTCGCCGCGGCGAAGGTGTCCACCAGGCCGGTGCCCTTGTCGAAGCTCGACGTGTACGGCCCGGCCGCCACGTACGGCGAGCCGTTGGCGAACTTGTACGCCGTGCCCTTGATCGCGGCCTCGATGTCACCCGGGGTCGCGGACGGCGCGACCTGGAACAGCTGCGCGACGATGCCGGCGATCTGCGGCGCCGCCATCGAAGTCCCGCTGATCACGTTGTAGGTGGCGAGGTCCAGGAGTCCAGGGCCGTTCTTGGGTTGCAGGCCCTGCGTGCAGATCGGCTGCGTGGGACGGCAGGACGAGAGGATGTTCTCCCCCGGCGCGGAGACGTCGGGCCAGCTCGCCTGGGCGGTCTTGAGACCGCGCGAGGAGAAGTCGGACACCGTGCCGTCGCGGGTGCCGGTCCCCTGGTCGTTGAACGACGCCGCGGAAAGCACGCCCGGCGTCTGGTCCTGCCCCGGCGGATTGGAGAGGTTCGCCGAACCGTCACCGCCGTCGTTCCCGTTCGCCCACACCGTGACGACGCCTTCCGCGGCGAGCGCGCGTTGCAGCTTCACGGTCGCCGAGTTCGGGTCGAAGGTGCCGCCGCCGCTGGGACCGTAGGAGTTGTTGGTCACCTTGATCGGCGGGCAGACCGACGCCGCGACACCCGCACCGCAGGGTGCCTTGTGGTTCTCCAGCACCCAGTTCAGCGCCGCGTCCGTGCCGAGCACGAGCAACGCCGCCCCGGTCGAGACCGAGACGATCTTCGAACCCGGCGCCGAGCCGCCGACCTTGGTGCCGTCGGTCAGCGTCAGCTGGTTCCCGGCGGCGATGCCGGTGACGTGCGTGCCGTGCCCGCCAAGGGCGAGGGTGTCGGTGTCGACGGAGGTCGGGACGTCGACGATGCAGTTCGTCGCCGTGCCGTCGAGACAGAGACTCTTGAGGTTGCGCACCACCCGTGTCTTGCCGTCGGCGCCCTTGAACGCCGGATGGGTCGGGTCGACGCCGGTGTCGATGATCGCGACGGAGACGCCCCTGCCGTCCACGGGAGCACCGCCGGCGTCCTTGAGCTGCGCCTGCGTCTGGAGGCTCCGCGTCGCCGTGGTGCCGGGGCTGCCGTGCGCCTTGAGCTTCTCGTTGCCTTCGACGTAGGTGACCCCGGCGGCTTTGCGCACCGCGCGCACCTGGTCGGCGGTGCCCCGGACGGCGACGACGCCGATCTTCCCGAACGAGGTGATCTTCGTGAGTCCGGCCGAGCGGGTCGCGCGTTCGGCGGTGGCGACGTCGCCGGCGTGCACGAGCGCGGTCACCCCCGTGGCGCCGGTGACGGCGGAGAGCAGGCGGGACAGTCCGGGGGCGACGGGGGCGAGCGGTCCCGCGGCCTGCGCGGGGACCATCCCCGCGGCCGGGACCGCTAGCAGGGCGACCACGAGCGCTGCGCGTCGACGCCAAGGACGAGATACGGCCATTGCGTTTCTCCTGGTGACAGGGGGCAAGGAACTGTCACCTACCAACGAGTACCACCCGGACGGGTGACGGTGCTCACGCGCATTACAACTTTTCGGAGCAACATCACCGCGCCCACCTGCGACGTGTCTTCCCGTTGCTCCGGATGGAGGCGCTAGTTTGTGCAGCGAGACCGACGAGATGGGGAGGGGTTCGGTGCGACTCGTTCGCCTCGCTCAACAGCCGTCCCGGGTGGCCGAGGACGTCCGCGCCGCGCTGGCTTCACTCGGCCGGGGCAGCAACGTCGTCGGCGGGGTCGCCCTCGTCGGCGCCAGCCCGGTCGACGGGCGGCCCGTGGAGGCCGTCGTCGTCATGCCGAAGGGCATCCTCATCGTCATCGGCGTCGACCTGCCGGACCCGGCGTTGAAACTCGAAGCCCCGCTCGGCGGACCGTGGAAGGCCGACGGCTGGCCGCTGGTCCACGGCGACACCTCGATCAACCCGGCCACGGACGCGCTCTCGCTGTCCGCCGCGTGCACCCACAAGATCGCGGACGTCGCCCCCGGCGCCGGGCCGATCGGCACGATCATCGCCGTCGGCCCCTATGTGGAGACGGTCGACCAACCCGCCGCGGATCTCGCCGGCTCGGTCCGCGTCCTGTACCCGACGGCGACGACGATGCTCGCCGCGACGGTCTCGCTGGCCACCGCGCCCCGTCCCCGCTCGGTCCAGCAGGCGCGGGAGCTGATCGCCGCGCTCGCCCCGGACGCGCCGCCGATGCCCGAGGAGATGTTGCTCGGCGAGGGGTTCAGCGCCTACTCCGACGACGAGCCGACGGTGATCCGCGAGAACCCGCTCGTCGCCATCGCCCCGACCGTTCCGGTGCAGCATCCGGGGAAGGCGAAAAGACCGGCGAAACCGGCCGTTCCCCCCATCAAGCCCGTGCAGGCCGCCCCGCCCGTTCAGCCTGTTCAGCAGGCCGTCGCCGCGAAGCCCGCTCCTCCGGCTCGGCAAACCCCGCCACCGGCGGCGGCTCCCACTGAGCCGTCCTCGAAGAAGTCGCACCAGTCCAAGACGGTGAAGTGGCTTCCGGTCGCCGCTATCGGCCTGCTCATCGTGCTGCTGGTCGCGGCCATCAGCGTGGCCTCCGGCGGTGACGACACGGCGTCCACGCAGACTCCCCCGCCGCCGACCCCGGCCACCAGCCCTCCGCCGCCGAGCAGCAGCGCGGTGGAGAACATCCAGTTCACCTCGCGGGCGTCGGCCGCGGATCAGAAATGCGCGTCGCACGCGTACGGCGACGTCCAGTCGAGCCTTCAGCAGACGAGTTGCGCGGGGGTGAAACGGGCCAGTTTCGCCAGTTCCATCGACGGCCGGGCCGCCGCGGTGACGATCGCCGTCGTGGAATTCCCGAACACCGAGCAGGCGACCGCGTTCAAGGCCGCCGCCGACACCCCCGGCGGTGGCGGCATCCTCGACCTCGCCACCGAGACCAACCAGTGGCAGGGCGACGTCCCGGTGTTCGAGGGCGCCGCATACCAGAGCAGCCTTGACGGGAAATCGGTCCGGCTGGTCCAGGTGGTGTGGGTGCCGGGACCGTCCACTGCGGACGATCCCGGCCTGGTCCGCGGCGCGAAGGCCGCGCTCGAACTGCCGGTGAACGGCTAGGGCGTGTCCGGTAAGTCATGTTCGATGGGCTTCGTGATCCAGGTGGTTCCTGACGGTGCGAGCGGATCGCCCTCGTACCGGGTCGTACTCGGCCGCATCCGCCCGTGCCGTCAGGAACCGCCTGGGCGCGAAGACCGCGGACATGACTTACCGGACACGGCCTAAAGCCCGTATGCCTCCAGCAGGCGCAGCCACACCTCGCTGATCGTGGGGAACGACGGGACCGCGTGCCACAGCCTCGACAGCGGGACCTCCCCGACGATCGCGATGGTCGCCGAGTGCAGCAGTTCGGACACGTCCTGCCCGACGAAGGTCGCGCCGAGGAGGACACCGCGTTCGGTGTCGACGACGATCCGCGCCTTGCCCGCGTAACCGTCCGCGTGCAGCGATGAACCGGCGACCGCGATGTCGATGTCGACGACGCGGTGCGGCTTGCCCTCCTCGGGTCCGGCGAGTCCGACCGAAGCGACCTCCGGGTCGGTGAAGACGACCTGCGGGATGGCGTGGTGATCGGCCGTGGCGCTGTGCGCGCTCCAGGCCGCGGAATCGACCGGCTTGCCCGCCGCCTGCGCGGCCACGGAGTCCCCGGCGGCCCTGGCCGCGTACTTGCCCTGATGGGTCAGCGGTGCCCGGCCGGTGACATCCCCGACGGCGAACAGCCAGTCACCGTCCACAGCGGACACACGGCCGTTGTCGTCCGTCTCGAGCGGCGCGCCCGCTTCGAGCCCGATCGACTCGACGCCGAGTCCGTCGGTCGCCGGGCGGCGGCCAGTGGCGACGAGGAGTTCGTCGACGACCAACCGGTCGCCGCCCTTCAACGCCAATTGCTTGCCACCGTCCACTGCGGACACGGAGTCGATGCCGGAGCCGGTGTGCACGGTGACCCCGGCTTCGCGGAGTCCGGCGATGACCGCGTCACCCGCGAACTCCGGCAGCCGCGGCAAGGGACGCGCCCCTGAGATGATCAGGTGGACTTCGGCGCCGAGGGTGGCGAAGGCCTGCGCCATTTCGACTCCGACCACACCGCCGCCCAGTACGCCGAGACGGCCCGGAACCTTCTCCGCCGAAGTCGCCTCTCGCGAACCCCACGGGGAAACGGTGTCCAGCCCGGGGATCGACGGCGTCCGCGGGACACTGCCCGTGGCGACGATCACGGCGTGCCGCGCGGTCAGCACGTCGCCGCCGTCGACGGTGACCTCCCGCTCACCGGTGATCCGGCCGTGCCCGCGGATCGGGACGATCCCGACGCCTTCGGCCCACTTGACCTGTCCGGTGTCGTCGCCCTTGCCGGTGAACCAGTCCCGGCGCGCGAACACCTCGACCGGGTCGACCGCATCGCCCACCGGGACGCCGGGGACCCGCTTGGCGGCGGCGAGGAGGTTCCCCGGCCGTAGCAGCGCCTTGCTCGGAATGCAGGCCCAGTAAGAACATTCGCCGCCGAAGCGCTCGTGTTCGACGAGCGCGACCCGCAGTCCGCCGCGTGCTGCCCGTTCGGCGGCGACCTCGCCGACGGGGCCGCCTCCGATCACGATCACGTCAAAAGTCTGTGCTGACATGCATTCAGCGCACACCACCGCGCAGCTTCGCGCAACCTGCCGCTATCCTCGTGTCGCTGCGTGAGTCATCAGCCGCGGGTTCAGGTTGCACCGTGCCGGTTACGCAGTAGAACGATCGAGCGCGGGAGGTTTTTTCATGGCCAGGAACACTGCTGTGCATTTGCTGGATGATCTGACCGGCGAGGCGGCCGAAGAAACGGTCGCTTTCGGTTTGGACGGAATCGCTTACGACATCGACCTTTCGGCCGACAACGCCACCGCACTCCGGGAAATCCTGCGTGCCTATGTGGAAAACGGCCGACGGATCGGTGGACGGAAACTGCGGCCGCGGGTCGTGCAGCGACCCAAGGGCGCACGGGTGTCGAAGCCGACCCCGAAGACCACGGCCACCGCCGCGAAGGCCGAGGCGAAGTCGGCCGGGTCGCCGGGCCGCAAGCCCGCCGCGAAGGGTGTCGCCGGCCGCAAGCCCGCCGCCGCCAAGGCCGCTCCCAAGACCGCCGCCGCGAAGACCACCGCCGTCAAGGCGGAGGCCAAGGCTCCGGCCAGGACCACCGCGAAAGCCACCGCTGCCAAGGCGAAGGCGACCCGCGGCGCGACGGCGAAGGCCACCGCGACCAAGGCTCCGGCCGGTCGCGCGAAGACCGCCGCCGCGACCAAGACCACGGCCAAGGCAGCGCCGAAGGCCGCGGCCAAGACGACCGCCGCGAAGGCCGCACCGAAGGCAGCTGCCGCGAAGACGACGGCCGCCAAGGCCGCGCCGAAGGCCGCCGCCAAGACGCCGGTGAAGAAGGCCGCGGAGCCGAAGAAGACCACTCGCGCCGCCCGCAAGGTGCCGGCCGTGACATTCTCGGCGACCGAAAAGTAGTTCCGCCAAAAGCAAATGGCCCCCTTCGCGTAATTGAGCGAAGGGGGCCATTTGTGTCGAGTCTCGTGAGTGGTAAGTGTCGTTCTAACGACACTTACCACTCACGAGGCCGGACGCTGAGCACCTTCCGAATGCCACTTCGGATACCCGTACCGCGTGTGCCGGAGCGAGCGGTGCCACTCCCGCTCCTCGGCCGAGGGCTTCCGGGTGGTGAGTTCACCCAGTCGCGCGGCCGCCGCCACGCGGACCGCGGCCGTGACTTCGGCAACACCTTTGCGCAGGCCATGCTCGGCGAGCGACGCGACCGGACTCCGGTGGGAGTCGAGCGGACGGGGATCCGCGGGTGCCGAAGTGAGGTACCGGCCGACCCGCTCGGCCGCGGTCGACACGAGCAGTGTCGAATGCGCGAGCAAGCCCGTTCTCGTCCGGAACACGGCGAAACCGCACAGCTTCGCGTCACCGACGAACAGTCCCCGATCACCGACCCGCGACGGCAGCCCGAGTTCGGCCACCGTCGCGGTCATCAGTTCCCCGAGCGCTTCGAGCGGCTTGACGGCTTTCGCCGACAAGCCGAGTTCTGGCAGGACGAGGGTGATGTTGAGATTGCCGGGATCGTGGAACACGGTGCCGCCGCCGCTGGCCCGGCGCAGCACCGGGACGCCGTCGCTCGCGCAGACGTCGGCCTTGACCTCGCGTTCGATCTTCTGCCCCCGCCCCACGACCACGGAGTCGGTGCTGCGCCAGATCCACAGGACCGGCGCCTCCGGTGCGGCGCGCAGGAGGGCTTCGTCGAACGCGAGGTTGTCGGCCGGGTCGTCGAACGAGGCGACGACTTCCGAAGGACCGATCACAGTGCTTTGAGTTCCTCCACGATCTCGCCCACCGACGATTTGGCGTCGCCGAAGAGCATGCTTGTCTTCGCATCGTAGAAGAGCTCGTTGTCGATGCCGGCGAAGCCCGAGCTCATCGAGCGCTTGAGCACGATCACCGACCGGCTGTGGTTCACCTTGAGGATCGGCATCCCGTAGATGGGCGAGCCCGGATCGGTCTCCGCGGCCGGGTTCGTGACGTCGTTCGCGCCGATCACCAGCGCGACGTCGGTCTGGGCGAACTCGGAGTTGATCTCGTCCATTTCCTTGAGCTGTTCGTACGGGACGTCGGCCTCGGCGAGGAGCACGTTCATATGCCCCGGCATCCGGCCCGCCACCGGGTGGATGGCGTAGGCGACCGTGATCCCCTTGGCCTCCAGCAGTTTCGCCATCTCGCGGACCACGTGCTGTGCCTGTGCGACGGCCATGCCGTAGCCGGGGACGACCACGACCTTGTTCGCGTACGCCATCTGGATCGCGGTGTCGGACGCGCTGGTGCTGCGGACCGGGCGGACCTCGCCGGATCCACCGCTCGAAACCGCCGTGCCGCCACCGAACCCGCCGGCGACGATGGCCGGGATCGACCGGTTCATCGCCTTCGCCATCAGGTTCGTCAGGATCGAACCCGAAGCACCGACGATCATGCCCGCCACGATCAGCGCGGTGTTGTCGAGCGCGAGCCCCATGGCCGCGGCCGACAATCCGGTGAGCGCGTTCAGCAACGAGATGACGACCGGCATGTCCGCGCCGCCGATCGGCAGCACGACCACCACGCCGAGCACGCCCGCCGCGATCAGCAGGCCGATCATCAGCAGTTCGGCGTCACCGCCGACGGCGATGACGACCGCGAAGACGATCGCGGCGATCAGTACCAGCGCGTTCACCGGCTGCTGCAGTTTGCCCAGCGTGATCGGGCGACCGGAAATGAGCTCCTGCAGTTTCCCGAACGCGATGTTCGAGCCCCAGAAGGACACCGATCCGACGATCGCGGCGAACAACGACGCGATCGCGACGTACGCCGGCTCGTGCGCGTAACCCTCGGTGGTGCGGAACTCGACCCACGCGATGAGCGCGACCGCCCCGCCGCCGACGCCGTTGAACAGCGCCACCATCTGCGGCATCGCGGTCATCTTCACCTTGCGCGCGGACGGCACGCCGACGACGACACCGATCGCGACGCCGAGCGCGATCAGCAGCCAGTTGCTCATTCCCGGGGTCAGGAGCGTCGCGATCACCGCGATGCCCATGCCGACCGCGGCGATCCAGTTGCCGCGTACCGCGGTGCGCGGACCGGTCAGCCCCATCAGGCCGTAGATGAACAGTGCGAAGGAAATGATGTAGAGGACGGCGATGAAGGTCGTCACTTGTCACCACCGTCTTCCGGCTTCTTCGCCTTGAACATCGAGAGCATCCGGTCGGTGACGAGGAAGCCGCCGACCACGTTGATCGTGCCGAAGGCGATCGCGATCACCAGCAGGATCTTGTTCAGTACGCCGTCGACCCCGAGGCCGAGCACGATGAGCCCGCCGAGCAGGACGATGCCGTGGATGGCGTTGGTGCCCGACATGAGCGGGGTGTGCAGCGTGTTGGGCACCTTGGAAATGACCGTGAAGCCCACGAATCCGGCGAGTACGAGGATCGCCAAACTGCCTACGAGCATCACTCGCCCCCTTCTTCTTTTCCGGCGACGCAGGCCCCGGCGACGATCTCGTCGGAGAAGTCGAGCGCGAGCTTGCCTTCGGAGTCGACGAGCAGTTCGAGCAACTCGGTGACGTTGCGCGCGTAGAGCTCGCTGGAATGCGCGGGCATCTCCGCGGCGAGGTTGAGCGGCGAACAGATGGTGACGTCGTGCTCGACGACCTCCTCGCCCGGTTTCGTCAGTTCGCAGTTGCCGCCGGACTCGCCGGCGAGGTCGACCACGACACCACCGGCGGGCATCCCCTTCACCGCGTCGGCGGTGACGAGGACCGGCGCCTTGCGGCCGGGGACGAGCGCGGTGGTGATCACGACGTCGAACCTCGTGATCGCCTCGGTGAGCCTGCGCTGCTGCTCGGCCTTTTCCTCGTCGGTCAGCTCGCGGGCGTACCCGCCTTCGCCGACCGCCTCGATGCCGAGGTCGAGGAATTTCGCGCCGAGCGACTTGACCTGCTCGCCGACCTCCGGCCGGACGTCGTACCCGGTGGTCTGCGCGCCGAGCCGTTTCGCCGTCGCCAAGGCCTGCAAACCGGCGACACCCGCGCCGAGCACGAGCACCTTCGCCGGTGGCACCGTCCCGGCCGCGGTGGTGAGCATCGGGAAGAACCGGGTGAGTTTCTCCGCCGCCAGCAACACCGCGCGATAGCCCGCGACACTGCTCTGCGACGACAACGCGTCCATCGCCTGCGCGCGGGAGATCCGCGGGATCGCCTCGACGGCGAAGGCGCGGACGCCCGCCGATTCGAGCGCCGCTATCCCGTCCGGATCACCCCGTGGATTCAGGAAGCCGATGAGAATGGTGCCCTGCTTGAGCTTCGCGACTTCGGCCGCGCTCGGAGGCGCCACCTTCACCACGATGTCGGCATCCCACGGATCGCCGATCACCGCGCCGGCCTGCTCGAAGGTCTCGTCGGCGAGCAGCGCGCCGGCGCCCGCGCCGGGCTCGACCACCACCCGCAGTCCGCGTCCGGAGACGCGCTCGATGAGCTTCGGTACCAGCGCGATGCGGCGTTCACCTTGTCCGGTTTCCCGGACAACACCGACCGTGAGCTGCTCGTTTTCTGCCGCCACAGGCGACCTCCTCGCTGGAGAGGACCACACGAACCCGCACTGTTTACCACGTCCGACCGACAACTTTCCTGGCTGAACGTATCCGGGCGGCATCTTTCCGTGACATCGCTCATCACGATCGATCCAGCCATCGATCCAGGTGCGCGACGTCATAGGGGTTCGGCCGCTGATGAGAGAAAGCCGAACGTGGCGTGTCCAGGTGGTCGTGAGTGGCGTTTCGGATTCCGGTGAGGCTTCTCTTGGGTACCTGCTGCGTGACCTGTGGCGCTTCTTGCGTGATGCCAGTAAATGAAGGCCCCCTTGCTGTACCTGGGCGCAAGGATGGGGTCCTTCATGTACTGGGGAAGGGGCGAAGGTCGAGTTTCCTCGGCTGAGCCGAGGGAAAGGGGTCCTTCACGCGCTGCCGCTGTAGCGCCCAGGCTCAACATGGCGTTCCTGCCCGCCCGCAGCAGCGGGTCTGCCTCACACCGGGTCGAGCTCAGCCCAGCATGCCGTGAGGGGCTCCTTCCCTACCCTCAGAGTAGGGAAGGAGTCCTTCACGACCTGCGATCCCGACCCGCCGCCCGCTGTAGGTACCTAAAACACGGGTCGCTCTAACCCGAAACGCCACTCACGACCCGCTTGACCCGTACGACACCGGCGCGGCTGTACTCAGGCTGGCCGAAGGGGACCTTCACCGCATCAGATGCGACGAAAGCACCCTTCACCGCGTGACATGCGGCGAAGGACGCTTTCAGCCCGCCTTGCGTGGCAGCGCTTTCCGCATCACGGAACGCTTCGCCAGTTCGGCACGCCCAGAAAGATCAGCCGCAGCCGCCGTTCGGCCGTGCGCCCGATCTCGTCGTCCCGCGAAGGCGCCTCGAGCAACTCCAGCACCGTCGTGAGCATGGTCGTCACGATCAGGTCGGCGAGCAGGTGGAGATCTTCGGTGCTCCACTCGCGGAGATTGTCGAACCGCGCGAGGTCGACGGCGAGTTCGCTGACGAAGAGCTTGAGTTCGAACGCGATCGCCTGCCGGACCGGTCCCGTGCCGCCGTAACGCTCCCGGGTGAGGAAATGGAAGTGGTCCTCGTGCGCCCGGACGTGCTCGCGCAGGATGCGCACGGACATCTTGATCATGTCGTTGTACGCGGCCGGTTTGGTGCGTGCCGAACGGATCATCGTGCGCAGTGTGCGCATCGACTCCTCGACGAGCGCCACGCCCAGTTCGTCCATCGACGCGAAATGGCGGTAGAACGCCGTCGGCACGATGCCTGCCTGTTTCGCCACCTCGCGCAGGCTCAGCCCGGAGAACCCTCGTTCCGCAACCAGATCCAGGGCGGCGTCCAGCAGCGCCTGCCGTGTGCGCTGTTTGCGCTCCTGCCGGGAAACGGGCTCCGTTGTCACGACGGACAGCGTAATCGCCTCCGCACTATCACCCACGTCACATCGCCCTCCTCTCGCGTTGACAAGCGCGACCATCGCCACTTCACTATTGAGTGTACAAGCGTTCACTGAATTTGGGAGAAGTGATGACGGCACTGGTACCGCGCAGGGCCAGGCGGCTGGCCTCGCTGGCCGAGGCCCTGCTCACGCCCCATGGCATGGACCGCTACCTCGAACTCGTCGATCCGATGCTGGTCCGCCGGGAGATCCGCGGCCTGGTCACCGACGTCCGGCGGCAGACACCCGACACGGTCACGCTGACCATCCGGCCGAGCCGCGCCTGGCGGGGACACGTCGCGGGCCAGTACGTGCGGGTGACCGTCGAGATCGACGGCGTCCGCCGGACCCGCTGTTACTCGCCCGCCGGTTCGGAGCACGACGGATCACTGGAACTGACCATCAAGGCCGATCCGCAGGGACTCGTCTCGCGGCACCTGAACCGCACGGTCACCATCGGTTCGGTGCTCGGACTGTCCACTCCGGACGGTGACTTCACCCTGCCGTCGCCGAGGCCCCGGCGGATCCTGCTGCTGAGCGGCGGGAGCGGGATCACGCCCGTCCTGTCGATGCTGCGCACGCTGGCGGACGAGAAGTACGAAGGCGATCTCACCTTCCTGCACTACTCCAACGGGGCCGAAGACGCGCTCTACCGCGCCGAGCTCGCCGACCTCGCGCGTCGCCTGCCCGGCCTGCGGGTGGTACACGCGTTCACTCACACCGAAACCGGCGGCGACCTGCACGGGTTCTTCTCGAAGGAACACCTCGCCGAGGCCGCGCCGTGGTATCCCGACGCCGAAACCTTCCTGTGCGGTCCGAAGCCGCTGATGGATTCGGTCCGCGAGGTCTTCGAGGCCGACGGTCTCGGCGCACATCTGCACACCGAGGAGTTCACGCCGCCGGCGCTCACCTTCGACACCGAGAACGCCGAAGGGCAGGTGCGGTTCGCGCGCAGCGGCCGCGAATTCGCCAACTCCGGGAAACCGTTGCTGGAGCAGGCCGAAGAGGCGGGGCTCAGCCCGGAACACGGCTGCCGGATGGGCATCTGCTTCTCCTGCACGCAGATCAAGACCTCCGGTTGCGTCCGCAACGCCAAGACCGGCGAGACCTCCAGCGAAGAGAACGAAGAGATCCAGCTCTGCATCTCCGTCCCGGTCGGGGACGTCGAGATCAACGCTTAGAAAGGAGCCAGTCATGACCGGCTTGCAGGACAAGCTCACCCCCGCCCAGGTCGAGGAGTTCGGCCGCGAACTGGACGAGATCCGGCAGCGGATCGTCGCCGATCTCGGCCAGGTCGACGTCGATTACATCCACAACGTGATCAAGACCCAGCGCGCGCTCGAAGTCGCCGGCCGCGGGCTGCTGTTCGCCGGGTTCTTCCCGCCCGCGTGGATCGCCGGGGTGACCGCGCTTTCGGTGGCGAAGATCCTCGACAACATGGAGATCGGCCACAACGTCATGCACGGCCAGTACGACTGGACGCGCGACCCGGCGCTGAGCTCGCAGAAGTTCGAATGGGACACCGTCGCGCCGTCGGAGAACTGGCGCCACTCCCACAACTACATCCACCACACGTACACGAACATCCTCGACAAGGACCGCGACATCGGTTACGGCGTCCTGCGGATCGACCCGGCGCAGAAGTGGAACCCGTACTACCTGGGCAACCCGGTGTACGCGACGCTGCTCGCGCTGTTCTTCCAGTGGGGCGTCATGCTGCACGACCTCGAGTTCGACCGCGTCGTCAAGGGCGAGCGCAAGTGGTCGGACAACAAGGAGGTCGGCCTGAAGATGCTCAAGAAGGCCGGGCGCCAGGTCGGCAAGGACTACGTGCTCTTCCCGCTGCTGACCGGTCCGCTCGCGCCGCTGACCTTCCTCGGCAACGCCACCGCGAACCTGACCCGCAACCTGTGGGCGTTCTCGATCATCTTCTGCGGGCACTTCCCCGCCGACGTCGAGAGCTTCACCGAGGAAGAGACCGAGAACGAGTCGCGGGGCCAGTGGTACCTGCGACAGATCCTCGGCTCCGCGAACATCAGCGGCGGCAAACTCTTCCACATCATGACCGGGAATCTCTCGCACCAGATCGAGCACCACCTGTTCCCGGACATCCCCGCGCGCCGCTACCCACAGATCGCGGGCGAGGTGCGGGCGATCTGCGAGAAGTATGGCCTGCCCTACAACACCGGTCCCCTGCACAAGCAGCTGTTCTCGGTGGCCAAGAAGATCGTGAAACTGGCACTGCCCTGGAACGGTGAACCCCGCACTCCGGCTACCGTGGAGAGCGACAAGACCCTCCGAGCGGCTTAAGGTGTCTGACATGGTCGGTCAGTTCGAAAGCACCAAGGACGTGGTCCAAGAGGTCACCGAGTCCGCGGCCACCCACATCGGCAACATCGCGACGATCATCACCGGCGCGATCCGGGACATCGCCCGCGAGACCGGCGATTGGCTGACGGACGTCATCGAGATGCGTGAGGCGTCCCAGCGGGCGCAGGCCGACGGGACCCGCGAAGACTGAGGGTCGCCCCCACGTCGGGTTCGAGAACGAAGATTACGGAAAACCCCATGGGCACGAGGCGGTGACCACGGCAGGCTGAAGCCATGATCACCCGCCTCGCCCCGCGCCGGTTCGCCGGTCGCGTCCTCAGCGCGCAGCTGAGCCGCGCGTACTGGGCCGAGCTGGCGTGGGTGATCATCGGCGCGCCGCTGACGCTGGTGTTCATGGCGCTCGTCGTCGTCGGGCTGTTCCTCGGGATCGGCCTGAGCCTGCTCACCATCGGCCTGCCGGTGCTCATCGGCGTCCTGGCGGGAGCGCGGCTGATCGGCGCCGCCCACATCGGACTGGCGCGTGCCCTGCTCGGAACCACGGTCGCCCTGCCGGCCCGGCCCGAGCTGCGGCCGGGGCTCTGGAACGGGGTCAAAGGGCGGCTCGGCGATCCGATGGGCTGGCGGTCGATCGCCTACCTGGTGATCCGGCTGCCGTTGTCGTTCGCCGGGTTCTTCCTGGTCGTGTCCCTGTTCGTGTACGCCGTGAGCACGCTGACCTATCCACTGTTCTGGTTCACCCTGAACGGCGACGCCATGCCGACGTTCGACCTCCGCGTCGACACCTGGCCCCTCACCCTGCCGCTCGCCCTCACCGGGCTGGCCGTGCTGCTGGCGATGCCGTGGGTGGTCCACGGCATCGCCGAATTCGACCGCCTGCTGGTGCGCGGGGTGCTCGGCGCCGAGGACCTCTCCAAACGCGTGCGCGACCTCGAACGCACCCGGGCGACCGCGGTCGACGACGCGACGCGGCGGCTGCGCCGGATCGAACGCGACCTGCACGACGGCGCGCAGGCCCAGCTGGTCGCGCTGGCGATGAAGCTCGGCATCGCGAAGGACGAGCTGGCGGGTGACGGCGACATCGAGCAGGTCACCGCCCTGGTCGCCGCCGCGCATGCCAACGCGAAACAGGCGCTGGTCGAACTGCGCGACCTCGCCCGCGGCATCCACCCCGCCGCACTCGACGCAGGCCTCGACGTCGCACTGTCCACTTTGGCCGCGGGCTCGGGCATCGACGCGCGGATCACCGTGGACCTGCCGAGCAGGCCGTCGCCGTCGATCGAGACGATCGCCTACTTCACCGTCGCGGAGTTGCTGACCAATGCCGCCAAACACACTTCCGCCGCGATCGAGGTCGACGTGGGTATCGTCGGCGACGGCCTGCGCCTCGTGGTGCGGGACGGCGGTGAAGGCGGGGCCCGGCTGGAACGCGGCGGCGGGCTCGCCGGAATCGCCGAGAGGCTCGCGACAGTGGACGGCGGGCTCGACATCGACAGCCCTCCCGGGGGGCCTACGGTGATCAGCGCGGAGATACCACTACGGAAATAGAACAATGGGGGGGCGGCGTGCGCGTCGTGATCGCGGAGGATTCGGCCATCCTGCGGGCGGGACTCGTCGAACTGCTGAATCTTCGGGGACACGAGGTCGTCGCGGCCGTCGCCGACGGCGACAGCCTGTGCGCGGCGGTCCGCGAACACCGGCCGGACGTGTCCATTGTGGATATCCGGATGCCGCCGACGCACACGGACGAAGGACTCCGCGCGTCGATCGCGTTGCGTGCGGAGCTACCGGGGTGCGCGATCCTGCTGTTCTCGCAGTACGTCGAAACGCAGTACGCGACAGAACTCCTCGCCGACCGGGCGGGCGGCGTCGGCTACCTGCTGAAGGACCGAGTCGCGGAGGTGTCGGACTTCCTCGACGCGCTTCAGCGGGTCGCCAACGGTGAGACCGTGCTCGACCCGGAAGTGGTCAGCCAGCTGTTCACCGCCACCCGGAAGACGGACGCGCTCGCGGGACTGACGCCGCGGGAGCGCGAGGTGCTGGGACTGATGGCCGAGGGGCGGTCGAACTCGGCCATCGCGGCGGCGCTGTTCCTTTCGGCGGGCTCGGTGGAGAAGTACGTGTCGAGCATCTTCGGGAAGCTGGCGCTGCCCCAGTCCGAGGGGGACAACCGGCGGGTGCTCGCCGTGCTGCGGTACCTGGAGTCCTGAGAAGTGGGCTGAAGGGGACCTTCGCCGCATCTCGCGCGGTGAAGGACGCTTTCGCTGCATGGCATACGGGGAAAGTCCCCTTCGGCCTACGCCGGCTCCACCGGAACCCCGTCCACCTCCGGCAGGCACAGCTGCACCCACATGACATCCCGCCAGGCCCCGTGCTTGTACCCGATCCGCCGATAGGTTCCCACCGGCTCGAATCCCAGCGCGCGATGCAGTCCGGCGCTCGCGTCGTTCGGCAGCACCATTCCCGCGCAGAAGTTCCGGAAGCCACGCGACGCCAGCTTGTCCAGCAGCGCTTGATAGAGCGCGCGCCCGCCACCGGTCCGCCGCCGGCCGAGCTCCAGATAGATACTGACCTCGCAAGACCAGCGATAGGACGGTCGGCCGCTGAAGGGGCCTCCGTAGGCGTAGCCGGTGACGCGGCCTTCGTCGTCTTCAAGCACGAGCCAGGCATGCGATCGCTGCGCCTTGGCGATGCGCTCGGCCATCTCGTCCGGTTTGGGCGGCTCGGTCTCGAACGAGATCACCGTGTCGGTGACATACGGCGCGTAGATCTCCGCGCACGCCGTCGCGTCGGCTTCCGTCGCTTCCCTGATCACCATGGCGACCATAGTAACCGAGGCTGCCACTATAGTGAGCAGCATGTCGGATCCCTTGTCCGCGTCGCTCGCCGCGACGCTCCAGTCCGCGAGACTCGACCAGAACCTTTCGGCCAACGCCCTCGCCGAGTCCTCGGGGGTGTCCAGGGCGATGATCGGCAAGATCGAACGCGGCGAGGCGCAGCCGACGGCCGTCCTGCTCAGCAGGCTCTCCGCCGCCCTCGGGATGACGTTGTCCGAGTTGATCGCGCGTGCCGAACACGGTGACCGCAGGCTCGTGCGCGTGGCCGATCAGCCGACCTGGACCGACCCGGACACCGGCTATGTGCGCCGCGCGGTGTCGCCTTCGCTCGGCGGGCCGCTCGAACTGGTCGAGGTCGCGCTGCCCGCGGGCGCCGAGGTCGCCTTCCCCGCCCACACCTATGCGCTGACCCACCACCAGATCTGGGTGCTGGACGGGCATTTGCGGTTCCGCGAGGGCGACGTCGAGCACGAACTCGACGCGGGAGACTGCCTTCAGCTCGGCACTCCGCAGCAGTGCGCCTACGTCAACCCGACCGGTGAGCCGGTCCGATATCTGGTCGCGCTCGCCCGGCGGCACGCCTGATACTCGGATGATGGCGCACCGGGCCCTCGCGTACGTCGCGGCGAAAGCCGGCGGCGGGTACGAGGCCGGGCTGCCGGTGACCCTGCACTTCCATCCGGACAGTTCCACAGTGGACGGACGTCCGTTGCTGGCAGCGATGGCGGCGGACGGGTTCTACCGCAACCAGTTCGAAACCGGGACGAGCAACGGAGGACTGACCGCGTATCCCGGTGGAGATCGCTGGCAGTGGGAGAGCCGGATGTTCGGCGGCGCCTACGACGACGCGCCGCCCGCCGAACGGCCGAAGTACGGCGCCTTGAACTTCCGTCGCCGCGCGGCAGGCGCCGCGCCGAGATTCGGCTCGGCCCATTTCCGGATGGCCGCGCACACCGTGGACAGGACGACGTTCTGTTATCCGGACAGCGTGCTGGCACCCCGAGATTTCGGCCACGGCACCAGGGTTTCCGCGCTGATCGCCTTGGCGGAGCAAGACGACACCGATCTTCTCGACGACTACATCGAGGCGCACGTCCACGGCCCCGTCGACCTCGCGACGGATGTCGAAGCGCTCGTCCTCGACCCGAGTCACCGCGGCACCGACGTCGAAACGACCGCGTCACGACTCGGCTGCCCGGTCGAATGGCATGCGGGTTTCCGCCTGTCGACCGAAGAACTCGAACGGCACCCCGGATACCGCGGTGCCGAATTCGTCGAACTCGGCCTGACCTTGGCCGAGGACGGCTATCTCGATCCCCGTGTCCTCGGCGAAGCGCGCCACGTCGACCAGCAGGCTCTCAAACGCGTCTGGCACTACGTCGCACGCTTCGGGGCACTACCGTGAAGAGCATGTACTCCACGGAGATCGAGGTGCGCACCGGCAGCGTGGCCGTGGTGCACGACCTGACCAAGGACGCCGAGACCTTCCTGCGCGACGCGGACGCCGAGGACGGGATCCTGCACGTCTTCGTCCCGCACGCGACGTCCGGGCTGGCGATCCTCGAGACCGGCGCGGGCAGCGACGAAGACCTGCTGGCGGCGCTAGACGACCTGCTCCCCCGCGACGGCCGCTGGCGGCATCAGCACGGCAGTCCCGGTCACGGCCGTGACCACGTCCTGCCCGCGCTGCTGCCGCCGTACGCGACGATCCCGGTGCTCGGCGGCGTGCTGACGCTGGGCACCTGGCAGTCGGTCTGCCTAGTGGACACCAACCTGGACAACCCGGTCCGGCGCGTCCGCTTCAGTCTTCTGGAGGGCTGACCGGCCCGGCCAAAGCGCGAGCACCAGCCCCGCCGCGAGCAGCCCGGAGAGCACCCAGACCCCGGTCGCGACGTCCGGCGCGCCGGGTGCGCCCTGCAGCAGGCTCCGGAGGCCTTCGGCGGAGAACCGGAACGGCGTCCATGACCACAGCACCGCGCGGTACGCGGGGTTCAGCAGTTCCGGCACCTGACCCGCGACGGCGGGCGCGACCAGGTACAGCGGGCCGAGGATCGCCATCGCCCGCACGCCGAGCAGCCGCAGCAGGCCGGTCTGCAGAGCGGCGAACGCGGTAGAGGCCAGGAAAAGGAAGCCGAGGACGTCCCAGCCGAGCGGGAGCGACGAGTCCCACAGCTTCAGGAATCCGGCCAGCACACCGGTGACCAGCACACCTGCCGAAACGATCTGTGTGAAGCGCGCGGCGGCTCCCGCGTCCCGGCCGATCCGCCGTCCGGCCAGGATCAGCACGGCACCCGCGACCAGGCAGCCGACCCAAGCCAGCGCGCTCAGCGCGAGCGGGGCGACCCGGCCAGCCGCACTGGCGGGATGCAGCGTTTCGACCTTGGGTGTCCCGCCGAGTGCTTGCGCGGCGCCGGTCAGCGCCTGTTGCGCGATCTGCGTTCCGGACGGGTTCACCGCCCCGGAGACCACGACCGTCGACGGAAGTTCGAGGACTCCGTAGACCTCCTTGTCCTGCAACAGTTTCCGGCCTTCGTCGAGAGAGGTCACCCGCCACGAGACCTGGCCTCCGCCATGGGACGCGATCCCCTTCGCGGCCGCCTGGAGCGGCCCCGGGGGCGCGGCCACGGCGATGGGGAGACCGTCGGGCGCGACGGTGGCCTGCGCGCCGAAGGTGAGGAAGCCGAGTACGGCGGCGATCAGCGCACCGGCCGCCGCGGCGAGTAAGGCGAACGCCCCGGCGGGGCGATGGCTCTGGGTCGGCATGGCCGTCCTCCCATTTATTCATCTCACGTTGAATTAGTCGCCAAGGTAGGCGTCCGCGTCGCGGAAGTCAACAGACGTTGAATAAGCTCACCGGTACCGTCGACCGCGTGACTACTCCGCACCGGCTCGTGCTGTGGGACATCGACCAGACCCTCGTGGACCTGCGCGGCGTCGGCGCCGCCTGGTACACGACCGCGCTCGCCGAGGTCGCGGGCGTCGAACTGCGGGCGCTGCCGAACTTCGGCGGCCGCACCGAACGCGCCATCAGCGCGGACATCCTGACCTCGCACGGCGTCGAGCCCACCGAGGAGAACGTGCGCAAGCTCTGGCTCGCGCTGATCGCGGTCTCCGAAAGCCACGCCCCGACGCTGTCCTCCAGCGGCCGGGCGCTTCCGGGCGCCAAAGACGCGCTGAACGCCTTCGCCACGCACGGCGGCATCGTCCAGACACTGGTCACCGGGAACCTGCCGGAGATCTCCGTGCACAAGCTGACCGCGTTCGACCTGCACGAACACGTGGACTTCGAGATCGGTGGCTACGGCTCGCTCTCGGCACACCGGCCCGATCTGGTGCCCGCCGCCGTCGGCCACGCTTCGGCGAAACACGGCACCGAGTTCGCGCCGGCGTCGGTCGTCGTCATCGGCGACACCCCGGACGACGTGCGGGCCGCGCTCGACAACGGCGCCGTCGCGGTGGCAGTGGCGACCGGGCAGTTCAGCGCCGGGGAACTGGCCGACGCGGGCGCGCACACCGTGCTCGAAAACCTGTCCGACCTGCCAGCGGTGCGTGCGGCCGTGCTCGGGGACGCCGACTAAACTCGGTCCATGGCATACCCAGGCGGCAACGGCTGGCCGGAGCAACCACAGCAGCCCGATCAGCGGCAGCCCCCACAGCATGGGTACCCGCCCCAGTACGCCCAGGATCCCCAGCAGCAGTATCAGGGTTATCAGCAGCAGGGTTTCCAGCAGTTCCCGCAGCAGGCCTACCAGGGTTTCTCCCCGGAACCGCCGAAGAAGGGCAAGAAAGGCCTGTGGATCGGCCTTGGCGCGCTCGTCCTGGTCATCGCCGTCGGCGCCACGCTGTTCTTCGTCCTGCGTGAGGGTGACGATCCGCGGCCAGAGCCCACTCCACCACCCGCGGCCGCGTCCGCGTCGAACCCGCCGTCGACATCCCAGAGCGGCGGCGCCCCGGAGGACAACAAGGTCCCGTCCAAGACGTTGGGCTGGCAAGGAATCGTCTCCAGACAGGACAAGACGGCGTACGACCTGCCACCCACGGGCTGGGAGACCAAGCCGGGATACGTCACCGGGAACACCGAGCGCGAGTTCAAGATGGTGATCCACGAGGCGACGCGGTACAAGCTCGGCGCCTGCCCCGACGTCAGCGGTTCGAACCGGGGAATGGTCGGCTTCGCCACCGCGGATCAGATCCCCGTCGAAAACGCCGCCAGAGGCGCGGTCCGGCTCTGGATCCAGTCCGCCACCGGCAAGGCCGACGTGCCGCTCCCCGAAATCAAGCAGATCCCCATCGCCGGCGGCACGATCCAGGCACTCAGTTCCTCCGCCTCGTTCACCCCGAGCGAAGGCGAAGGCTGCCGGGCGCCGAGCGTGAAGGTCACGTCGGCGGCCTTCAAGATCGGTGAGCAGACCGTCTGCTTCGTGATGGTCCTCGATCAGGGCACGCCGGACGCCTTGTCCGAAGCGGACGCGCAAATGATCCTCGCGAGTTTGAGGCCGCAGCAATGACCGGCCCCGGTGGGCCCATCGACGAACCTCGGCCGTGGTTCGTCGATCCGCTCACCGGGCAGCCACTCGAAGCCGAAACCGAGGCCGAACGGACGGCGCCGCTTCCGGTCATCCGGGACAGCGCTCCGCCGCGCCGCCGCTTCCGCCTCAGGCCGGTGCTGGGCGTTCTCGGCCTTGCCGTCGTCATCGCCGTCGGCACCACGGCCACCTACCAGGCCAAGACCGCGACGCCGCCGCCGTCCGCCCACGATCTCGTCCTGCCCGATCCGGTGGGGCCGACCCGGATCAAGCCGGTGATCGCGGGCTGGCAGCCCGTGCAGTCCGACGATCACCCGCTCGTCTACGACGTCCCGCCGGACTGGAAGATCGAAGAGCCCGACGTCGCCGTCGGATACGAGACACCGGCAGGTGACCTCGTCACCCTGCAGGGTGTCGCCCGGTACCGCCGCGATTTCTGCCCCGCCGCCGAACTCTCGGCGCGGGCGATGGCGGGGTTCACCACCATCGACGAGGGCGAGGTCGGCGGTATCGCCCAGGCGGCCGAGGAAACGACCCTGCGGTGGGCCGAAGCGGCGTACGGGCGGTCCACGAAGGCCGAGGTCGGCAAGGCCGGGCCGGTGCCGCTCCTCGACGGCGGCACGACCGCCAACGCCGTGACCACCACCGTCGTCCCCGCCCCGGACGGACCGTGCCCCGCCCCCTCGGTCGCGATCACCGCGATCGCCCTCCCGCTGGACGCACTGCCCGGATCCGGGCGCTACCACGTCCTCCTGGTGCTGGCGGACCAGGAGATCTCCGGCCAGGTGGCCAGGGACGTCGTCCTCAAGATGGGTGAGAGCATCCGTCGCGAGTAGCACTCCCCTAAGGGAAATATGGGTCCCCTGCCGGATGTGGCCGACGGGCTCCCGCACTTACCTTGATCTCCATGCCAACAGGGGGAAGCGGGACGGCCGCGCCGGGCCGGACACACAAGATCGCCACGGTGCTGAGGCACCGGCTGCCTTTCACCACCCTCGTCACGGTGACCATGCTCGCGCTCGCCTTGGCCACGGGCGCGCTCTGGTCGGCCGCCGAGGATCGCGCGGTGTATCCGTACATCGCGTATGGGCTGCCGTCGCTCGAAGCGGGCCGATGGTGGACCTTGCTGACCGGACCGCTGTTCGCGGTCGTCCCGCTTTACTACCTGCCGATGGTGCTCAGCTTCGCGTTGTTCGCCGGGTTCGCGGAATGGCGGCTCGGCACGCGGCGGGCGATGGCCGTCGCCATCGGCGGCCAGTTCGTCAGTGTGCTGGTGGCGGTGCAGTTTCTCGCGTTGAGCCGTAACTCCGGCTGGGAATGGGCGGAACGGGTCGCCGGCAGCCTCGACGTCGGGTTCTCCGGCGGCGCGCTCGCCGCGGTCGCGGTCGCCAGCGCCACCCTGCGCCCGCCGTGGCGGCTGCGGTTGCGCGCCGGATTGTGCGTCTACGCCGGGATCGCGATCATCTTCGTCGGCACACTCGCCGACCTCGTGCACTTCTTCGCACTCGTCCTCGCCCTGCCGTTCGGGCGCAAGTTCCTCGGTGCCAAGGACGCCTCGCGCGAACGGAGGCCGAGCCTGCGCGAGTGGCGGTTCTACGTCGTGGCCGGGCTGCTGGTGCTGGCCGTCGCCGAACTGGTGATGTCCTTCGTGCCGGGTAACGGCCCCTTCGGTTCGTCCGAAGAGCTTTCGCTGTCCACGTGGGAAGTCATCATCCTGTGCCTGATCGTCGTGCCGATCATGAACGGCCTGCGCAAGGGGAGCCAGGTCGCCTGGTGGTGCGCGATGATCCTGACGTCGTTCGTCATCCTGCAGGTGATGGTCTACGGCGGAGTGCTCACGCTGGCGGAACTCTTCGGCGAGGACGCCGGCCTGATGGATCCGCCGCTGTTCTTCGTGGACAACCTGCTGTGGACGGTCGAATTCGCGCTGTTGATCTCCGCGCGAGGCGCCTTCCGGGTGCCGTCGCGGCGGAAGCGCCGCCGTCTCGGCCGGATGGGCAACCCCGCGCTGGCCCGCACGCTGCTCAGCCGTCACGGCGGAAGCACGCTTTCGTGGATGACGACCTGGCCGCAGAACTCGTACTTCGTGGCCGCGGACGGCAAGTCCTACCTCGCCTATCGGCGGCACGCCGGGGTCGCCATCGCCCTCGGCGACCCGATCGCCCCGGACGGCGCGGCCGACCGGACGATCGCCGAGTTCATCACCATGTGCGAGAACACCGGTCTCGTGCCGTGCCTGTTCTCCGCCACCGGCGACACCACCGCCAAGACCGAAGAGCTCGGCTGGAAGCAGGTCCAGGTCGCCGAGGACACCCTGATCGAACTGGAAACGCTGGAGTTCCGCGGAAAGCGCTGGCAGGACGTGCGGACCGCGCTCAACCGCGCCAAGAAGGACGGCATCGAGTTCCGGCTCGTCCGGCTCGCCGATCAGCCGCGCGCGGTGATCTCGCAGGTGCGCGCCATCTCCGAGGAGTGGATCAGCGACAAGGGCATGCCGGAAATGGGCTTCACCCTCGGCGGGGTCGACGAAGCGATGGACCCGGAGACCCGCGTGGGTCTCGCGGTCGACGCGGACGGCGTCGTCCACGGCGTGACGTCGTGGCTGCCGGTGCACACCGGCGCGGGCGCGATCGGCGGCTGGACACTCGACGTCATGCGCAAACGCGCCGACGGATTCCGCCCGTCGATGGAGTTCCTGATCGCGTCGTCGTGCCTGGCCTTCCGTGAGGAAGGCGCGAAGTTCGTTTCGCTGTCCGGTGCCCCGCTGGCGAGCTCCGGCGAACCCGCGCACGCCGTCGAGCGGGTGCTCGACGCGCTCGGCACGATGATGGAACCGTTCTACGGCTTCCGTTCACTGCACGCGTTCAAGGCGAAGTTCCAGCCGCGCCACGTCCCGCTGTACCTCGCGTTCCGCGACGAGGCGGATCTGCCGCGGATCGGGATCGCGCTCGGCCGGGCGTACCTGCCGAACACGGGACTGCTGCGGCTGGCGAAGCTCGCGCGCTCCGGCAAGAAGCCACAGCGCCTGCTCGCGAACCCGCAGCCTCGAACGACTTCTTCGCTGGCTTCACAGTAGAAGAGGCCTTAGCGAGAGCCGCCATGCCCTGGCGGAGGGGTAGCGGTCTGATGCCCCCGATGTGGCATTGGGGACGCTGACCGTCCCCAATGCCACATCGGGGGCAGGCCCTCGCCCCACGACCGACTCGGTCAGGCCGAATTCGGACCCTCGCCATCTCGGCTTCGCCGGCGAGTTCAGCGCAACGTCGAAGGCGGCGGCGTGATGGTCTTGCGGTCGGCCTCCGGGACACCCCGGTAGGTCTTGAGGATCTTCAGGATCTGCTCGCGGTCCGCACCACCCGGCGTGTCCTGGCCCGAATAGACGGCCAGGACCGCCGAGGCTTCGCCCAGCTCCGGTGCGAGCACGCCGACCAGGGCGCGCCGCGCGCCACAAGGTCCGGGCGGGGTGACGACCTCCGCGAGGACGATGCTCGCGGGGACCTTCTTGCCGGTACCGAGCGTGAACTCGGCAGGCTGGGCCGGTTCCTTGGTGATCTTGGCCGTCAGCGGACCGTTCTCCGGGTTGTAGGCGCTGACGGCGAGGTCGTCGATCGCTTTCTGCGCCGCGGCGGACGGTTCGGAGACCTTCACGTTCGTCACGCCGCTGCCGCCGACCCTGCTCTCCTTGTCCTGCGGGCAGTAGCCGTCGCCGACGAAGGCACTGGCGACCATGCGGATGCCCGGGACCTGGGTGCCCTTCTCCCAGCCGTGGATCGTGCCGGGTTTCGGTGTCCAGTTCGGCGGGACGTCGTAGGCGTAGACGCCGTCCTTCCCGGTGACCGACTGCCAGCCGTCGGTCACCGGCGGCGCGACGACCTGGGGTGAAGGCGTGTAGACGATGGGGGCCCGGGTGGTCGGCGAACTGCTCGACGACCGGTCCGAGCCGTTGTTCGCGAGCGTCGCGACCGCGATGACACCGAGCGTCGCGAAGAAGCCGTACATGGCCCTTCGCCCGCTTCGTGACATCGGCTGCTTCGCGGGCTGCGGCTCCGGTTCGACAGGAGCGGCCAGTTCCGGGACCGGCGGCGTGTAGCCGGACGAGTCCGAGGGCTGATAGCCCCCGAACCCGTCCAGCGCCGCGTTGTCCTCGTAGCCCGGGGAATCCCCGCGCTTCTTGCCGAACAAGCCCATTACGAACGGACGAGCTTGACCAGGTGCTCCACGACCGCGTCCACGGCGATCTCTTCACGGTCGCCGGTGCGGCGGTCCTTGACCTCGACGACACCGTTCGCCAGCCCACGCCCGACCACCAGGATGGTCGGCACGCCGACGAGTTCGGCGTCCGCGAACTTCACACCGGGGCTGGCCTTGCGGTCGTCGAGGCCGGCGCCGCCGCCGGCGGCGTCCAGTTCGGCCGCGAGCTTCTCCGCGCCCGCGGTGACCGTCTCGTCCTTGCCCGCGATGACGATGTGGACGTCGAACGGCGAGACCTCGCGCGGCCAGATGATGCCGAGGTCGTCGTAGTTCTGCTCGGCGAGCACACCGACGAGGCGGGAGACACCCACGCCGTACGAGCCCATGGTGATGCGAATGGGCTTGGAGTCCGGGCCCAGCGCGTCGAGTTCGAACGCGTCCGCGTACTTGCGGCCGAGCTGGAAGATGTGCCCGATCTCGATACCGCGCGCGGCGACCAGGGTGCCCTTGCCGTCGGGCGACGCGTCGCCTTCACGGACCTCGGCGGCCTCGATCGTGCCGTCGCCGGTGAAGTCGCGGCCCGCGACCAGGTCGACCACGTGGTGATCGCGCTCGTCTGCGCCGGTGACCCAGGCGGTGCCGTCGACGACGCGCGGGTCGAGCAGGTAGCGGACGCCGTTGTCCTTCAGCGCCTTCGGGCCGATGTAGCCCTTGACGAGGAAGGGGTTCTTGGCGAAGTCGGCCTCCGTCAGCAGCTCGAACTCGGCGGGCTCGAGCGACGCTTCGAGGCGCTTCGTGTCGACCTCGCGGTCTCCGGGGAGGCCGATGGCCAGCAGCTCCCACTCCTTCGCACCCGGCTGGCGGGTCTTCACCAGGACGTTCTTGAGTGTGTCCGCGGCGGTGAAGGTGCGACCGAGGCCGGCGTTGTTCAGGAACGCGACGAGCGACTCGATGGTCGGGGTGTCCGGCGTGTGGTGGACCTTCGCCTCGGGCAGCCCCTCGACCGGCTTCGCCTCGGGAGCGGGCGTGGTGACCGCTTCGACGTTGGCCGCGTAACCCGATTCGGTGCTGCGGACGTAGGTGTCCTCACCCGTCGCGGCGACGGCGAGGAACTCCTCGGAGGCCGAGCCGCCCATCGCGCCGGAGGTCGCCTTCACGACGACGTACTCGATGCCGAGACGGTCGAACAGCTTCGTGTACGCCTGGCGGTGCAGCTCGTACGACTTCGTCAGGCCTTCGTCGTCGAGGTCGAAGGAGTACGAGTCCTTCATGACGAACTCGCGGCCGCGGAGGATGCCGGCCCGGGGACGCGCCTCGTCGCGGTATTTGGTCTGGATTTGGTACAGGACGACGGGATAGTCCTTGTACGAGTTGTATTCACCCTTCACGGTGAGCGCGAAGAGCTCTTCGTGCGTCGGGCCGAGGAGATAGTCGGCGCCCTTGCGGTCCTTGAGGCGGAAGAGGGCGTCGCCGTACTCGGTCCAACGGCCGGTGGCCTCGTAAGGCTCCTTCGGCAGCAGCGCGGGGAACTGGATCTCCTGCGCGCCGATGGCGTTCATCTCTTCACGGACGACGTTCTCGATGCGGCGCAGCACCCGCAGGCCCAGCGGCAGCCAGGAGTAGCCGCCCGGGGCGACCCGGCGGACGTAGCCGGCGCGTACCAGGAGCCGGTGGCTCGGTACCTCGGCGTCCGCCGGATCCTCACGCAGGGTGCGAAGGAACAACGACGACATCCTGGTGATCACTTCTGGGCTCCTCGCTGGAATTACGTGCTGAGACGTTCTGCGCAGCGTAGTCACCCCGCCCAGGGACGGTTCAACCGGTTATCGCGGGCGCCCGGTTTTGTCGGTGGTCTCCGCTAGCTTGCCGCCATGGGTATCGAGCTGGGCATGATCACGATCGACTGCGCGGATCCGCGCGGGCTCGCGGCGTTCTGGACGAAGGCGCTCGGCGTGGAGGTGGATCAGGACTACGACGGCGAGTTCCTGATCCTGCACCCCAAGGTGGAGAACGGGCCCGTGCTCGCGTTCCAGCGCGTGCCGGAGCCGCGGGCGGGCAAGAACCGGGTCCATCTGGACTTCGGTACGGACGACATGGAGAAGGAGGTGGGCCGCCTGACCGGACTGGGCGCGAAGAAGCTGGACAAGAAGGAGATGCCGGGCCTCGCCTGGACGGTGCTGGCCGATCCCGTCGGCAACGAATTCTGCGTGGCCACCCACGAGGGCTGAGGCGGGCCGCGATGGTCAGAATGGCGGCATGACGGAGCGAGCCATCCTGCCCTGGACCGACATCGAGCTGCCCGAAGGTCTGAGCGCGCGGTTCTACGACGGTACGGGCCCGCTGCCGGGCGAAGGCCTCGATGGCGTCGAGGTGTACGTGCTGCCGTACGACACCGGCATGGAGCCGGCGAAGCTGATCGCCGGGCTTCCGTCGCTGAAGCTCGTGCAGTCGTTGTCGGCCGGGGTGGAGAAGCTGATCCCGCTGGTGCCGGCGGGGGTGCGGCTCGCCAACGGCCGCGGTCTGCACGACCTCAGCGTGGCCGAGCACGCGCTGGCGCTGATCCACGCGTCGCAGCGGGACCTGCCGCGCTGGTTCACGCAGCAGGCGACGGCGTCGTGGGAGCGCGAACACACGCGCTCGCTGGCCGACAGCCGGGTGCTGCTGGTCGGGTACGGCTCGATCGGCCAGGCCATCGAGCGGCAACTGCTCGCGGCCGAAGCGGTCGTGACCAGGGTGGCGAGCACGGCCCGGCCGGCGGAGCAGGTGCACGGCGTCGGCGAACTGGCGGAACTACTGCCGTCCGCCGACATCGTGGTCCTGATCCTGCCCGAAACACCCGCGACGGTGGGCTTGTTCGGCGCCGCGGAACTCGCCGCGCTGCCGGACGGCGCCCTGGTGGTGAACGTCGGGAGGGGCTCGGCGATCGACACCGAGGCGCTCACGGCCGAGACCGTCTCCGGACGTTTGCGTGCCGCGCTGGACGTCGTCGACCCCGAGCCGCTGCCCGCCGGGCATCCACTGTGGACCGCGCCGGGAGTGATCATCACGCCGCATATCGCGGGCGGGTCCGCGTCGTTCTACCCGCGCGCGAAGCGGCTGGTCGCCGAGCAGTTGCGCCGGTACGCCGCCGGCGAGGAGCCGCTGAACCTCGTGAGCGGCCAGGGCTCTTAGAGCCAAGGGTGTCTTAGGTACGTACTGCCGGTGCGCGGATGGCGGTTTCGCGTGACTGAACGGACGACACACGTGATCGGGCGGCCGACTCGTAACGGAACCCGGCCGCCGGCGTGTCGTCCATCCAGTCACGCGTGTCGTCCGCCGGATCACGCGTGTCGTCCGGTCAGTCACGTGACATCGCCAGTACCGGACCTCGTGAATGGCCAAGACGGTTATCGAGGGGTAAGGCAAAGGTGGCGTGGTCGGTGCCGGGGCCGAAGGCTCCCCCTTCACCGCATCAGACGCGACGAAGGGAGCCTCACCAGGTGAGGTGGGCGCTACTGCCAGTGCGTCCGGTAGGCGAGCCAGTCGCGCATCGCCGCGGCGAGACGGCGCTGCGCCGCGCGGACCCCGGTCGTCGCGGGCGGTTCCGGTAGCCGGCTCGCGCGTTCGGCGTGCCCAGCCAGGGCGACGCCGAACGCGGTGACCGCCCAGACCGGGACACCGGTGAGCACGGGGCGCCGCCGGAGCAGGCGGTCGACGTCGGCGGGCTCGTGTCCGGCGTCGAGCAGATACGGGACGAGCGCGACCAGATCGAGCCAGCCCGCGCCCCTCGCCGGGTAACGCCAATTGGTGACGAGCACCCTGCCCGAGCCGGTCCGCACCAGGTACTCGGGCTGGATGTCGTTGTGCAGCAACGTGTCCCCTGCCGACCAGGGATGCCAGGACGTCTCCAGCTGAACGAGCCTGTCGAGGTTGCGGACGGCCCAGCCGTCGAGGTCGTCCGGCGGTTCCTTCGCCAGTTCGTGCCAGCCGCGCAGGAGTGGGCCGAGATCGTCGAGCGCGTCCGGGACGTCGGGCAGCGGGCACGGCGTGAGTGTGCGGCCGAGTGTGCCGAAGGTGGCCAGGACAGCGGAGAGGTCCGGCGATCCCGGGCGCAGATTCGGCCTGGTGCCGTCGAAGTCGGCGAACGCGAGCACCAGCCAGTCACCGTCCACAAAGGACAGCAGCTTCGGCGTGGGTGCTTCCGGGGGAAGCCGTCGCGCGATGGCGGCCTCCGTGCGGTACCCGCCCGCTCGTGGACTGTCCGCAGGGATCGCCTTCAGGAAGACCCAGCGATGACCGCGGTCGAGTTCGAGCCTCGCGGCGACACCGCCATCGAATTCCGGGGTCTGCCACAACGAACGGCGGACCGCCGAACCGAGCTCACGCTCCACGGCGTCACGCGTCGCCGATGGCAGGTCGTGCCAGCCGAGCCGTGCGGAAACCGGCAACGCCCTACCACCCCCACCGATCTCTTCGAGAAGATCGACTGTACCGAAATCCACCCTTTCGGGTGACAACCGGTCAGGTCGGGATGGGCTTCACGTACGCGGCCCAGCGCTGATACTCGCCGAATCCGACGCGCTCGTAGACACCAAGAGCACGGTGAGTGTTGTCCTGGTCGACGTTGAGCGAAGCCCGCTGGAAACCCTGGGCCTTGGCCTGGACGAGCGTGTGCCCGAGCAGCGCGCCGGCGATGCCGCGTCCGCGAAGGGCCGCGTCGGTCGCGACGTGACTGACATACAGGTCCTTCACACCCGTGGCGGCCGCGTCGGAGGCGAAGAAGACACTCAGCACCATCGCGATCACACGATCCCGCTCCGGGCTCAGTAGCAGGAACGACAGGTCCGGCTGGAAGTCCTTCGCGCCGACGACCAGATGCCGCCACGCTTGCGGGGACTGCTCCGTGCTCCCCCAGTGGTCCGCGAAGGTCTCATTGCGAGACCGCAGGGTGAGGGCCTCGTACTTGTCCTCGTACGTGACGAGCGGGAACTCTTCGGGCAGCGGCTTGACCGGCGGGACCGAGCCGAGGTCGGCCCGCATGTCGACGATCCATCGGGCGTGCTCGTACCCGGAGTCCACGAGCACGTCAGTGAGCCAACGCTGCTTGGTGTTGGCCGCGGCGTGGAGTTCCAGCGGCACGTCCGGGTGGGACGTCGCGTGGAGCTTCTTGCCCGCCTCCTCGAACCAGCCGGTGAGGTGCGCGGCGATCGCCGCGTCGCGGTACGCGGGGTGGACGAGCGTCTCGACCCGCATCATGTGCACCGGATCCGCCGCGTCACGTTTCCGGAGCAGACCGTAGGCGACCAGGGTGTCGCCGTCCCAGGCGCTGGTGGACGCCGTCGGCAGGTCGACGGTCGGCGTACCGATCTCTTCGGCGAGGTCCTCCGCGCTGTAGTGCTCCTCGATCGGCTCGACGCGCTCCGCCTCGGCGAAGGTCTCGGCCAGTCGCGGCATGTCGTCCAAGGTCAGCGGGCGCCAGGTCAGGCTCATGCGGTCGAGGCTAAGCCCGCGCCTCGGGGTGACGCACTCCATTTAGTTACGCTTCCGTGGTGCTCGTGCTCCTGCCCCCTTCCGAAACCAAGGCCGCCGGCGGCACCGGCGCGCCACTGGACCTCGGCGCCCTGTCGTTCCCGGAGCTGAATCCGACCCGGGCGAAGCTGGCCGACGCGCTGGCCGAACTGGCGGGCGACGTCCCGGCCAGTGTCGCCGCGCTCGGGATCACGCCGCGGCAGGCCGACGAGGTCACCCGCAACGCCGAGCTGTGGACCTCGCCCACGATGCCCGCGCTGCGCCGCTACACCGGCGTCCTCTACGACGCGCTCGACGTGAAGTCCTTCACCAAGGCGACGCTGGCGAAGGCCGAGAAGCGTCTCGCCGTCGCTTCGGCGCTGTTCGGGGTGGTCGCGGCGACCGACCCGATCCCCGCGTACCGGCTTTCCGGCGGGAACGCGCTGCCGTCGCTCGGCACCGTCCGCAGCGTGTGGAAGCCGGTCCTCGAACCGGTGCTCCAGGGTATCGAGGGGCTCGTCGTCGACCTGCGTTCCGGAACCTACTCGGCGCTGGCGAAGCTCCGCCCGGACGCGGTGACGGTGCGCGTCGTGACCGAGGACGCGAAGGGCAACCGGACCACGGTGAGCCATTTCAACAAGGCCTACAAGGGACGGCTTGCCGCGGAGCTGGTGAAGTCGCGCAGCGAACCGTCCACTGTGGAACAGCTGATGCGGGTGCTGTCGAAGGCGGGCCTCGACGTCGAACGCACCGGGGAGCACAGTCTGGAGCTGCTCACCGGGGACGCGGTGCATTAGTTCCGTACCCCTACGGGCTCCTTCCTCGGTTGTTCCGCCAGGTGCACATGCGGAAAGTGATTTCCAGCCACCTGGAAAGGAACCACCGTGAACAGAAGACAACGGCTACTGGGGATCGCCACCGCCACCCTCGGTTGCCTCTCGGTCCTCCTGCCCGCGCCCGCGGCCGCGGCGAACCTGCCCGCCGTCACCCCGACGGATCAGGCGGTCGTCCCCGGTGGACTGCACACGAACTCCATCGGCGGCACCCCCGCCTCGGTCAAGGACCACCCCTTCATCATCGCGGGCCTGCGCGAAGGCGGGACGCGGCCGCAGGGCCAGACGTGCACCGGTTCGGTCGTCGCGCCGCGCAAGATCCTGATCGCCGCGCACTGCAAGGACGCGGCGGGTGAGAAGTCCTTCCTCTACGGGCTGGACGATCTCAACGCCGGTGGCGGAACGCGGATCGGCGTCGTCAGCTATGAGAAGCACCCGAAGTACGTCAACTTCGACCAGGGTTACGACGTCGCGGTGGTCACCACCGACGCCGACATTCCGGTGCCCGGTGGGCAATACGCGAAGGTCGCGACCTCGGCCGACACCGGTCTGAACCAGCCGGGCAAGTCCGGACTCGGGCTCGGCTACGGCAAAAAGGACCACAACGACGACACCCGCAACGTCGAACTGCACAAGTTCACCCTGCCGATCGTCCAGGGCAGCAACTGCAACGGCGTCGGCGCGGGCTTCAAAGACGCCACGATGATCTGCAGCGGCTACAACGACGGCCACGTCACCATCCTGCCGGGCGACAGCGGCGGACCGCTGATCGTGGATGGCAAGATCGTCGGTGTCGCTTCCTGGAGCCGCAGCGACTTCAAGTGGTACAGCGTCTACGGCAGGCTCAACAACGACATGGGCGACTGGGTCAAGCAGCAGATCGGCGAGCCGCAGAACCCGGAGACGTTCTCGCTCGGGGTGACGCCGTCCGCGCTCAAGGTCGAGCCGGGCAAGTACGTTTCGGCCACGGTGACCAGCAAGCCCGGCAAGAACGGCGCGGAGAAGGTCGACCTCAGCGCTTCGGGGCTTCCCGAGGGCGCGACGGCCACGTTCCAGCCCACGTCCATCACCTCGGGTGAGTCGGCGAAGGTGACCATCGAGGTTCCCGCCGGGACGGCCGAAAAGGACTACGCCGTCACGATCTCGGGCAAGGGCACCACCGACACCGCGACCACGAACCTGACGCTGACCGTCGGCAACGGCGGGCCCCAGCCCGGTGAGCTCAAGGTCGGCCTGAGCCCGGCCAGCGGGACTTCGCAGCCCGGCTTCTTCAGCAACGTCACGGTTTCCGCCACCGGTGGCACGGGCGCGATCACGTTGTCGGCGTCCGGACAAGGGCTGCCGTTCGCGCCGTTCTTCAACCCGAAGACGATCTCGAGCGGCGGTAGTTCGACCATGCAGGTGGTCGCGCCGTTCCAGCGCGGCACGTACCCGGTGACCGTCACCGCGACGGACTCGGCGGGCAAGACCTCCACGGCGACCTACACCCTCACGGTCCAGTAGCGAGTGTCATGAAAGGGTCGTTCAGGACATATTTCGTCCTGAACGACCCTTTCATGACACTTCAGGACCGGGAAAGCACCGCCATGGCGGCATTGTGCCCGGGGATGCCGGAGACACCGCCGCCCCGGACGGCCCCGGCACCGCAGAGCAGCACCCGGTCATGCGCCGTTTCAACGCCCCAAAGTCCCACCTGAGCGGCATCGGCGGCGTACGGCCACGACAGATCGCGGTGGAAGATGTGTCCCGCGGGCAGCCCCAGTTCGGCTTCGAGGTCCAGCGGCGTCTTCGCCTCGACGCACAACCTGCCGTCCGGCGAACGCAGAACGCAGTCCTCGATCGGCTCGGCCAGCACACTGTCCAAAGAGGACAACGTCGCCCGCAGCGCCTTGTCGCGCGCGGCGTCGTTGCGCCCCTCGAAGAGCCGCGCGGGCATGTGCAGCCCGAACAACGTCAGCGTCTGCACCCCGGCGGCCTGTTCGGCCTGGCCCAGGATCGACGGGTCGGTCAGCGAATGGCAGTAGATCTCGCACGGCGGCAGCGACGGGATCCGGCCCGCGGCGGCCTCGGCGTAGGCAGTCGCCAGCTGCTCGTAACCCTCGTTGACATGGAACGTGCCGCCGAACGCCTCACGCGGGTCGACGCCCGGATCCCGCAGCCGCGGCAGCCGTGACAGCACCATGTTCACCTTGAGCTGCGCGCCTTCCGGCGCCTCCGGCGGCTCCTCCCCCAACAGCCGCGCGAGCACTCGCGGCGCGACGTTCGACAGCACGTGCCCGCCGCGCACGGTGAATTCGTCGTCGCCGAGCCGGTAACGCACCGATCCGCCGGGATCGATGGACAGCACCTCCGCGCCGGTCACCAGCCGCGCACCCGCCGTCCGCGCGGCCGACGCGAGCGCCCCGGTCACCGCGCCCATCCCGCCCACCGGCACGTCCCAGTCGCCGGTCTCGTTGCCGATCACGTGGTAGAGCAGGCACAGGTTCTGCCGGAAGTCACCGGCTCCGGCGAAAGTGCCGATCAGCGCGTCGGTCAGGACGACGCCGCGAACGGTGTCGTCGCCGAACATCCCGGTGAGCGTTTCCGAGATCGGCCGTTCGAACAGCGCGTCCCATGCCTCCTGCTCGATGCCCGAGCGCAGTTCCTCCCTGGACACCAACGGTTCGGTCAGGGTGGGGAACGTCCGTTCCGCGACCTGGGCCGTCATCGCGTAGAACCGCCGCCACGCTTCGAAGTCCTTTGTGGACCCGGTGAGCGCGGAGAACGACGCCGCCGTACGGCCGTCGTCGCCCGTGTCGACAAGGAGACCGCCGTCGCCGACGGGTGTGTACGACGACATCCGCCGCCGCCGGAGATCGAGCCCCAGCCCGAGGTCCGCGATGATCTTGCGCGGCAGCAGGCTCACCAGATACGAGTACCGCGACAGCCGGACGTCGACGCCGGGGAAAGCCTGGAAGGAGACCGCCGCCCCGCCGACCTCGTCCCGGCGTTCCAGCACCAGCACCGAGCGGCCGGCCCTGGCCAGATAGGCCGCCGCCACCAGGCCGTTGTGCCCGCCACCGACGATCACGGCGTCAAAGGACTCCATGCAAGCCTCCCAGCGAAACGACAGTGCGCCGCGGTCATCGTGACCGCGGCGCACCGCCGTTCGCAAGGACTCAGAAGGTGATGGAGAAGCCTTCGATCGTCCCGCTGTCGAACCGGTGGACGTCACGGACCCGCAGTTTCCAAGTCCCGTTCGCCGGTTCGGAGGAGGCGTTCACCGTGTACGACGTGTGCACGCCGGTCGCCTCGCTCGGCCCTCCCGCCTGCTTGAGGCCGAACACCGCACCGCTCGGCCCGATCAGGTCTATCGCCAGGTCACCGGTGTAGGTGTGCGCGATGTCGACCTTGACCGGCAGCGTCGCCGACGCCTTGCCGTCGCAGCCGTCCTGCGTCACCGAACTGGTCACCGCGTCACCTGCGTCCGGAATGGACACCGGTGTCGTGCTGGACTTGACCCCGCACGTCGGCGTGGGGCCGCCTCCGCCGATGAACGACACGTTCAGCAGCTTGTTCACCGTCCCGCTCGGCAGGCCCTTGAGCACGCCGTCCGAGGAGTTGTTCACGAGCGCGTCCCGCGTCTGCTGCGCGGTGGCACCGGAATTCGCGGCGAGGTACAGCGCCGCCGCCCCGGCCACGTGCGGCGTGGCCATCGACGTCCCGCTCATGTTCGCCGATCCACCGTTGGACGTGGACAGCGACGTGATGTTGCTGCCAGGGGCGAAGATGTCCACGCATGAACTGTGGTTGGAGAACGAGGACTTGTTGTCACTCTGGTCCGAGGCGCCGACCGTGATCGCCTCGGGGATCCGCGCGGGGCTGACGTTGCAGGCGTTCTGGTTCTCGTTGCCCGCCGCCACCACGTAGACGAAGCCCGCCGCGATGGACTTCTTGATGACGTCGTCGCCGAGCCCGACCTGGTCCATCCGCAGGCTCAGGTTCGCCACCGCCGGTTTGGTGCCGTTCGCGGTCAGCCATTCCGCCGCGTCCACGATGGCGGAGTCGGGACCGTTGCCCGAACAGTCGTTGCCCAGCACCTTCAGCCCGACGAGCTTGACCTTCTTCGCCACGCCGTAGGTCTTGCTGCCGATGGTGCCCGCGGTGTGACTGCCGTGCCCGTTGCAGTCCTTCCCGTTGCCGCCCACGAAGTCCTTGCCGATGGACGCGCGCCCCTCGTATTCCGGGTTCTCCGGGTTGATCCCGGTGTCGAGGTCGTACGCCGTGACGCCCTCGCCCGTGTTCGGGTAGGTGAAGCTCTTGTCCAGTGGGAGGTTCTTCTGGTCGACGCGGTCGAGGCCCCAGGTCGGGTTGGCCTGAGTGCCGACGGCACGCGCGGTGCCGTCCTGGTAGACCGCCTTGACCGCCGGATCGGCCGCGAGCCTGCGGGCCTGCTGCTCGGACATCCCCTTCACCGAGAACCCGCGCAGCACGTTCTTGTACGCCGACCGCACCTCGCCGCCGTAGCGGCCGGTCAGCGCGGCCGAAGACTGCTCGACCGCCATCGTGCCGACATCGTGGAGCTCCACGATGTACTGCTCGCCGTAGTGCTGCTTCGCCTGCACGACAACGCCTTCCGCCTCCGCGGCGAGGGCGTTGCCCGCGGCGAGCGCGGCCAGCGCGGTGGCCGCGACGGCCACCACACCGGCCCGCACGCCGCGCCGCATCAGAGGCCCGCCACGTTCAGCAGCTTGTTGGTCGAACCGGAGCCCGGGCTCGTCACGACACCGCTGGTGGCGGCGTTGGCGAGACCGGAGGCGACGGCGGCGGGGGTGGCCGACGGGTTCGAAGTCAGGTAGATCGCGGCCGCGCCGGCGACATGCGGCGTCGCCATCGAGGTACCGCTCATCTGCTGGGTGCCGCCACCGTTGCGCAGGGAGGTGATGCTGGTGCCCGGCGCGAAGATGTCGGTGCAGCTGCCGTAGTTCGAGAACGTCGACCGGCGGTCGTCGCTCTGGGTGGCGTTGACGGTGATGGCCTCACGGACGCGGGCCGGGCTGGTGGAGCAGGCGTCCGTGTTGGAGTTGCCGGAGGCCACCGTGTTCGTGATGCCCGCGGACACGGCACGGCGCACGGCGGCGTCGACACCGGAGTCGGCAGGGCCACCGAGGCTCATGGTGAGCACCGACGGGCCCTTGGCGTTCTTCACGACCCAGTCGATCCCGCTGATGATCTGCGAGTACTGGCCGCTGCCCTGGCAGTTCAGCACGCGGACCGCGACGATCTTGGCGCCCTTGGCGACGCCGTAGGTGGCGCTGCCGACTGTGCCGGCGACGTGCGTGCCGTGGCCCTGGCAGTCGCGGGCGTCACTGTCGTTGTCGATGAAGTCGTACCCGCTCGTCGCGCGGCCGCCGAATTCGGTCTGGCGGTAGTCGACACCGGTGTCGAGGACGTAGACCGTCGCCCCGGCACCGTCATTCGGGTAGGTGTACTTCCGGTCCAGCGGCAGGTTCTTCTGGTCGATCCGGTCGAGGCCCCAGGTCGGGTTGGTCTGGGTGCCGGTCATGTGCGCGACCGCGTCCTGCTGGACGAAGTCGACGTTCGGGTCTGCGGCGAGCCGTTTCGCCTGCGCTTCGGTCATCTTCGCCGAGAAGCCGTTCAGCGCGGCGGTGTAGGTCGCCTTCACCTGGCCGCCGTACTTGGCCGCGAGGCCGGCGTCGCCGCTCTTCAGCGACACGATGTACCCATCCGTGACGGCTCCCGGCACACCGGCGCCGCGGATCTGTCCCTCGGCGGCCGTGGCCGATCCGGCGAAGGCCAGCGAGGCCGTCACACAGGCCCCGGCGAGTACCGCACCCGCGATCCGGTGACGTCGAAGTTCTCCACGCATTTCCTGAGCTCCGTTCACTCGAACAGGTGGTTCGCGCCGGCCGGATTCCGGACCGGCGCCGTGACGTGTAGTCACGCTGCACTCACTTTCGGGTGGCGGGACCTGCGCGAACAAGCGAGGCAACGGTCCGTAGGACTACGTATCTAATAGGGAAACCCACCGTCCCTACGAAAGTTCCGTGACGGTCCGAGTGGGTTCCGTGATCACTAAGCAGGCGCTTAAGCTGCGTTCACTCGAACGGTGTGGTTCGTGAAGCGGGGGTGACCCGGCATGGTGATCGGTGACTGCCGACGCAGGACGAGTTCGCCGGTGCTCGTCGGCCGTGAGACGGAACTGAGCGAGCTCCTCGACGGCGCGATGCGCTCGCCGTCGGTGCTCATGCTCGAAGGTGAAGCGGGCGTGGGCAAGACCCGGCTCGCCGGCGAACTGCTGGCGCGTCCGGAACTGGCCGGACGGCCGGTGCTCACCGGAATCTGCCAGCCGCTGCGCGAGCCCTTCCCATATGGCGTGCTCTTCGACGCGCTGAAGGACGTCCGCCCCGCGCGCGACCTCAACCCGGTGACCGGTGTCCTCGCGCCCTACCTGCCGGAACTCGCGGGCTTCCTGCCCCAGCCGCCGCCGAGGCTCGGCGATCCGCGAGCCGAACGGCACCGGCTTTTCCGCGCCGTCCGGGAACTGCTCGGTTCGCTGGGCCCGCACGTCCTGCTCATCGAAGACCTGCACTGGGCGGACGACGGTTCCCGCCGGCTGCTGCGGTTCCTGATGACCGACCCGCCAACGGGACTGACCCTCGTGCTCACGTACCGGCGCGAAGAGACGCCCGGCGGCATCCCGCTCGGCAGCGCCTACCGGCCGGCTCCCGGCACCGCGCACGCGCTCGTCGCCCTTCGCCCGCTGGACCGCGACGGCGTCCAGTCGCTGGTGTCGGCCCTGCTCGGCGAGGCGAACGTCTCGGCCGAGTTCGCCGCGCGGCTGCACGAACGGACCGCCGGGATCCCGTTCGTGGTCGAGGAGATCGTGCACGCGATCGGCGACGCCGAGGCCGCGGTCCACGCCGACGGCGCGACCGTGCGGCGTCTGCTCGACACGGTCGAGGTCCCGGCGTTGCTGAGAGAGGCGACGGTCGAACGCCTTGTGGCGCTGCCGTCGGCCGCCCGGCGGATCACCGAGGCCGCCGCCGTCCTCGGCACACCGTCCACTTCGGACCTGCTGACCGCCGCGGCCGCGCTCACCCCCGAACGAGCCCGCCGCGCGCTCGTCCTCGCGCTCGAACGCAACGTCCTGGTGGAGACCGGTGAAGGCACGTACGACTTCCGGCACGCGTTCGCCAGGCAAGCCGTCTACCGCACCATCCCCGGCCCTGACCGCCAGGAGCTGCACCGGCGGGCCGCGCGGCTGCTGCGCGACCGCCTTCCGCAGTCGCTGGTGCGGCTCGCCGAACACTGCCGCAAGGCGGGCGACCGGGCCGGCGCGCTGAAGTACGGCGAAGCGGCCGCCGATCAGGCGTCGACGGTCGGTGATCTGGCCACCGCGACGGATCTGCTCCGCACCCTGCTCGACGAACCGGGTCTCCAACCGTCCGATGTGGACAGACTGGCGGTCAAGTTCAGTTCGGTGGCGTGCAACGGCCTCGCGCAGACCGAAGTCGTCCCGGCGCTCGAGCGGCTGCTCACCGACGGCAGGCTGTCCGGACGGCTGAGCGGCGAGGTCCGGCTGGGGCTCGGGCTCCTGCTGGTGCGCCAGGCGGGCGGGCTGGAGGCGGCGAGGACCGAGATCGAGATCGCCGTCAACGACCTCGCCGACCGGCCCGACCTGGCCGGACGCGGGATGGGCGTCCTCGCCCAGCCGTGGGTCGGCGCGACGCCGCTGCGGGAGCACCGGCGCTGGATGGACCGGGTGGACGAGCTCATCGAGCGGGCCACGGACCGGCGGCTGAGGATCATCCTGCTGGCCAACAACACGGCGTCGCGGCTGCACATCGGGGACGCGCGCGGCTGGGACATGCTGGACCGGGCACCCACCAGCGTCGGTTCCGCCGACGAACAGCGGCATCTGGCGCGCCTGCACTGCAACAGCGCCGACGCCTGCGCCTGGATTGGCCACCATCGACGGGCGAAGAGCCTGTTGCGCAGCGGGATGCAGCTGGCCGCCGACTGCGGGGCGCCGTACGTGGTCAGCACCGCCCGCACGACGGCCGTCCACACCGACTGGCTCACCGGGAGCTGGGACGGGCTCGCCGAACGGGCGGGCGCGCTGATCGACGAGTACCGCGACCTTTTGCCGGTGACCAGCGAACTGTGCCTGGTGCTCGGCCTGCTCGCCGCCGCCCGCGGCGAATGGGACGAGGCCTCCGCCCGGTTCGCCGGCACCGCGCCGGACCAGCCGGAGAACGCGTTCACCCCGGTCGCGATCGCCGCGCACGCCGGGATGGCGGGCATGCTGCTCGCGCAGGACCTCGGCGAGGCCGCCGTCGCGCAGGCCGAAAAGGGATTGGAACTCTTGCGCGCCAAGGGTGTCTGGGCTTGGGGCGCCGATCTGCTGATGGCCGCCGTCGACGCGTACTGCGCCACCGGGCGGGACGCCGAGGCGCAGGCGCTGACCGACGAGTTCGAACGCGAGATCGGCGACCTCGACGCGCCGTCGACCTGGGCCGCGCTGGCCGCGAATCGCGGGCTCGTCGCGGCGTCCCGCGGTGACCACGCGGAGGCGATCGAGGCCTTCGAGCAGGCACGGACCCGGTTCGAAGCCCTCCCCGCGCCGTATCACGCGGCGCTGATCGCCGAACGGGCCGCGCGATGCCGCCTGGCCCGCACCGAGGACGTCGCCGAAACGTTCGCGGCACTCGCCGAGACCTTCGACCACCTCGGCGCCACCCGGGACGCCGCGCGCTGCCGCCACGCCTTCCGGTCCACCGGCGCGGTCGCCCCGTCACGGCGCGGCCGCCGGGGTTACGGCGACGAACTGTCCCCGCGCGAGCGTGACGTCGCCCGCCTGCTCGCCGCCGGGCATACCAACCGGGAGATCGCCGAAGTGCTGTTCCTGTCCCGGCGCACGGTGGAACAGCACGTCGCGAGTGTGTTGCGGAAGCTGAAGGTGCGGTCGCGGAGCGAGCTGGCGGGGCTGCGGTCGGCGTAGGCGCGATTGTCCGCCTGAAGTACATGAAGGCCCCCTTCATGTACTGGGGAATCGCTCACCGCCGAAGCGCCCGATAGCGCTTGAGCAGGGCGGTGATCCGCGAGGGATCGGCGAAGCCGTTCAGCTCGGCAAGCAAGTCGTCGGGGCACAGCTCGTAGTGGTCGCCCCACCACCGCCGCGCCTTGGTGTCCCAGATCCGGTACCCGCCGGGCACGCCCCTCGCCACGTACCGCCGCTTCGCCAACCAGTCCTCCCCGAATCGCTGTCCGCCACCAGGATCGCACCGGACGGCAACCGGGTTTCGGGGCTCTCGAAATTAAATCGGTTGCGGGCGCTCGGCGGTGTCCGCGATGATCGTGCGCGATCCGGCAGGGAGCCGGTGGATGCGACTGGGAGGTGCCTCGTGCTGATGACTGTCCGGGGCCTTTGCCGCCCCCATCCACTCGCCCCTCGCGGCTGAGCCACGACGCTCGCCCGGTGGGGCATCCCTGACTAGGAGAACCCACCAGTGCGCAAGCACGATCTCGAAGAAGAAACCTACGACCGTCCGAGCCGCACCCGTCGTCGCCGTTTCGACGACGAACCGGCACCCGCTCGCGGCGGACGGCTCACCGAAGCCGAACGCGTCCGGCTCGCCCGGCTGCGTGAGGACGCCTACACCGAGACCGACATCCCCGACGGCGCCGACCGTTGGAGCACCTGGGGAGAAGCGGAACACGGGCCGCTTCCGCGACCCGACTGGGTGATCACCGAACTGGCGGCGGTGGACACCGAGCTCGGCATCCTCAAAACCGGCAAGGAGGCGGACGTCCACCTCGTCCGGCGCAACCTGCCGGGCACCGAGGGCACCGTGCTCGCGGCCAAGCGGTATCGCAGTGGCGAGCACCGGTTGTTCCATCGCGACGCCGGATACCTCGAAGGCAGGCGGATGCGGCGGTCGCGGGAGATGCGGGCCATGGAGTCGCGCAGCAGCTTCGGCCGCAACCTCATCGCCGAACAGTGGGCGGTGGCCGAATTCGGCGCGCTGAGCAAGCTGTGGGCGGTCGGTGCGCCGGTGCCGTACCCGGTGCAGCGCGACGGCACCGAACTGCTGCTGGAATTCCTCGGCGACGGCGAGACGGCGGCGCCGCGCCTGGCGCAGGTCCGGCCGGAGCCGGAACAGTTGCGGGAACTGTGGTTCCAGACTGCGGCGATGCTGGAACTGCTGGCGTCGCAGGGGCTCGCGCACGGCGACCTCTCGGCGTACAACCTGCTGGTCGACCGGGATCGGATCATGGTGATCGACCTGCCGCAGGTGGTCGACATCGTGGCCAATCCCGGCGGGCTCGAGTTCCTCGCGCGGGACGTGCGCAACATCGCCACGTGGTTCCACTCGCGGGGGCTGCCGGAGCGGCTCACGGCCGTCCCGGAGCTGATCGAGGAACTGCGGGAGATCGCCGGTCTCCGCTGACCGTCCACAGTGTCTTGAAAGGGTCGTTCCCGACACAGCACGTCAGGAACGACCCTTTCAAGACACGCCGGGAGAAGCCGCCGTGGAGACCCTGCCCACAATCGGTCCCTCCAATTGGGAGGCCGGATAACGGTCCGGTACAGTAGTGCTAGACCGCAACCGGCGGCGTGGATGAGTGGTGTCCGTCGCCTCCAAAGCCAACCGAATGGCTCGCGGTATCCGTATCAACCAATTGGCGCGCGGTGTCATGCAGACGCGGTGTGCCGGGTTCGTCCCTGTGAACGCCCATCTGTGCACACCATCTTGCCTGCCTGCGTGCGGGCAGCCCCGGGCCTCCTTGCGACGTGCCACGTCCGAGAGGCATTTGTGACAGTCACGTTCAACTCCGGCCACTCTTCACCGTCGGCCAGGCAGCACCGCAAGCCGCGCACCCGCCCCGCGGGTGACTCGATGCTGCACAACGACGCCGTCGAGAGTGTCAAGGCCACCACCTGGGCGGAGCTCGGGCTTCCCGAGCCGCTGCTCCGGGCACTGGCCGACGCCGGTATCACCACCCCGTTCCCGATCCAGTCGGCGACCATCCCCGACGCGCTCGCCGGCCGCGACGTGCTGGGCCGCGCCCAGACCGGTTCCGGAAAGACCCTGGCCTTCGGCCTCGCGATGCTGACCCGGCTCAACGGCGGCCGCGCCCGTCCGAAGCACCCGCGTGCGCTGATCCTGGTCCCGACCCGCGAGCTGGCCATGCAGGTCGCCGACTCGCTGACCCCGCTGGCCAAGTCCCTCGGCCTGTGGTGCCGCACCGCCGTCGGCGGCATGGCCTTCACCCGTCAGGCCGACGCGCTTTCCCGCGGCGTCGACCTGCTGATCGCCACCCCCGGCCGGCTGTCGGACCACGTCCGCCAGGGCACCGCGTCGCTGTCGGACTGCAACTTCATCGCGCTCGACGAAGCCGACCAGATGGCCGACATGGGCTTCATGCCGCAGGTTCGCGAGATCCTCGACCTGACCCCGCGTGACGGCCAGCGCCTGCTGTTCTCCGCCACCCTCGACGGTGACGTCGACCGCCTGGTCCGCGCGTACCTGACCAACCCGGTCACGCACTCGGTCGCCCCGTCGACCGCCAGCGTCACCACCATGGATCACCACGTGCTCCAGGTGTCGCACCAGGACAAGCAGGACGTCATCACCGAGATCGGTGCCCGCGAGGGCCGCACGATCATGTTCGTCCGCACCAAGCACCACGTGGACCGCCTCACCGAGCGCCTGCGCGAAAAGGGCGTCCACGCGGCCGCACTGCACGGCGGCAAGACCCAGGGCCAGCGCAACCGGGTCCTCGCGGACTTCAAGGAAGGCTTCGCCCCGGTCCTCGTCGCCACGGACGTCGCCGCACGTGGTATCCACGTCGACGACATCTCGCTGGTGCTCCACGTCGACCCGGCCGCCGACCACAAGGACTACCTGCACCGCGCGGGCCGCACCGCGCGCGCCGGGGCGTCCGGTGTCGTGGTCACGCTGGTCACCCACGACCAGCGCCGCATGGTGCGCCGGATGACCGACCGCGCCGGTGTCCGCGCCGAGCAGACCACGGTCCGCCCCGGCGACGCCGAGCTCATCCGCATCACCGGTGCGCAGCAGCCCAGCGGCGAGCCGGTCATCGAGCGTCGTCGTGAATCCCCGCGTCGTGGCGGTGGCCGCGGCTACGGTGGCGGCGACCGCGGCGGTTACCAGGGCTCCCGTGAGGGTCACCGCGAAGGCGGCCGTCCCGGCGGCTTCCGCGGCCGCCCGCGTCGTACCGAGTCCGGTGGCGGCAGCGGCCGCCCGCAGCGTCCGGGCAGTCGCCCGCGTCGCAGCTTCGACAGCTGAGTAACTGAAGCCGGTTCACCCGGCGGCTAGTGCCATGAACGGTCCGTTCCTTGCGAAATTTGCAAGGAACGGACCGTTCATTGCGTTCGCTGTGGGGACCACCACGCCCAGCGCCGAACGGCGGATGGGAGACTGCGGGACGTGACTTCTCCCGGCCCCGCTCACCAGAACCTCCCGCCCGACCAGGTCTTCGACTGGCTCGACGTGGAGGCGGAGAAGCGGGCCGAGGCCGGGCTGGTGCGCAAGCTGCGCATCCGGCAGGCGCAGGAAGCGGAGCTGGACCTCGCGGGCAACGACTATCTCGGGCTCGCCAGGGACAAACGCGTCGCCGGTGCGGCCGCGGCGGCCGCGTTGCGCTGGGGCGCCGGCGCGACGGGCTCCCGGCTCGTCTCCGGCACCACCGAGGTCCACGCCGAACTCGAGCAGGACCTCGCCCGCTTCTGCGGCGCGCAGGCGGCGCTGGTCTTCTCGTCGGGTTTCACCGCGAACCTCGGCGCAGTCACGGCCCTGTCCGGCGCGGATTCCGCGATCGTGACGGACAAGTACATCCACGCCTCGCTGATCGAGGGCTGCCGCCTGTCCCGGTCGGACATCGCCGCCGTCGCGCACAGCGACCCGAACGCCTTCAAACACGCGCTGGCGACCCGCCGCAAACCGCGCGCGCTCGTCGTCACCGATTCCGTCTTCTCCGTCGACGGTGACATCGCCCCGCTGGAGCAGCTCGCCGGTGTCTGCCGGGAGCACGGCGCTTCGCTGCTCATCGACGACGCACACGGTTTCGGTGTCCTCGGCGAGGGCGGCCGCGGGGCTGTCCACGCGGCGGGGCTCTCCGGCGCGCCGGACGTCGTCACCACCATCACGCTGTCGAAATCCCTTGGCGCACAAGGCGGAGCGGTGCTCGGGCCGCGTCGCGTGATCAAGCATCTGGTGGACACGGCGCGCAGTTTCATCTTCGACACCGGCCTCGCGCCCGCCAGTGCCGCCGCCGCGCTGGCCGCGCTCAACGCGTTGAAGGCCGAGCCGGAGCTGGCCACGAAGGTGACCGAAGCCGCCGGAAACCTTGCGATGCAACTGAAATCGGCGGGTTTCCGGGTCAGCCTCCCGGACGCCGCGGTGATCTCGGTGCAGGCACCGTCGCCGGAATCGGCCGTCGCTTGGGCGGCCGCTTGCGCCGATCAGGGGGTGCGGGTCGGCTGCTTCCGCCCGCCGTCCGTGCCCGACGGCATCTCCCGCCTGCGCCTGACCGCGCGGGCCGACCTCACCGATGCCGACGTGGACCGCGCGGTCGGGGTGATCACAGCCGCTGCGCCTCCCGGCGCCACATCGTGAGGTGCGGGATCCCGTCTTCCAGGAACTCGTCGCCTTCGACGACGAAGCCGTACTTGGCGTAGAAGTCCTTCGCGTACGTCTGCGCGTCGAGGACGCACGGCGCGTCCCCGATCCCCGCGAGCGCGGTCTCCATCAGCCGTCCCGCGAGTCCCTTGCCGCGTGAGCGGACCGCCGTGCACACCCGGCCGATGCGGAAGGTTCCGCCGGCGTCCTGCAACACGCGCAGATACGAGTCGACGGCGACCGAACCGCCGATCCAGAGGTGCCGGGTGCCGGGCAGGAGGTCGCGTCCGTCGATCTCGTGATAGGCGCAGTCCTGCTCGACGACGAACACGTCCACGCGCAGGCGGAGGATGCCGTGCAGCTGTGCGGCCGTGATCTCGTCACCGGCGACGGACAGCGGGAACGACGTGGTCTCGGTGATCGGGGTGTCGGTACTCACGCCCACTTGTTAGCACATCGGACGTGAAGAAGGCATCGATCAGCCGATCAGGCCGCGGTTGTTCTGCTGCGAGATCTCGTTCGCGAAGTGCGAGACACGGGTGTAGACGCCCGGTTTACCGGCCTTCGCGCAGCCTTCGCCGAACGACACGATCCCGATCAGGGTGTCGCCCACCATCAGCGGTCCGCCCGAATCGCCCTGGCAGGCGTCGATCCCGCCTTCGGGGTAACCGGCGCACACCATGTCGCTCGGGTCGTAGCCCGAGTACGCGGTGCGGCAGGTCTTGTCGCTGACCACCGGGACGACCGCGCTGCGCAGGTAGTCCGACCGCGCGCCACCGTCGGCGACCCGGCCCCAGCCGAGCACTGTCGCCTTCGTGCCTTCGCTGTACAGGTCGGCGTTGCCGTTGTCCGCGACCTTCGCGGGCCGGTACGGCAGCTGACCGCTGACCGTCATCACCGCGATGTCGTCGCCCTTGCCCGGATCGCCGCTGTAGTCCGGGCTGACCCAGACCCGCGAAACACGCAGCTCCACGCCGTCCCGTGAGCGCTTGTCCTCACGTCCGGCGACCACCCGGACATCGGAACGCTTGACCGCGACCGCGCAGTGCGCCGCCGTCGCGACCGTCGTGGAGCTGACGATCACCGCGCCGCAGTACTGGTTGCCGCTGCGATCGGCCAGGTACACCGCGTACGGGTACTGCGAGACCGAAGCCTTGCCGCCGCCGACGATCCTCGGCTCCGCGGCCTTGTCCGGGCCGCTCACCGCGCTGTCGTCCGCCGACGCGCTGTTGACCGCGATCGGGACCATCACGGCCGTCGCGAGGACCGCTCCGACAGCGAGCAACAGGGTGCGACGTGACTTCTTGGGCATGTTCTGTCCCTTCACCGGGGCGTACGTACGGTCAGACCCTGGGAAGTCATTCGACTCCAGCGCGTACACGAGCGATCGCGAATACCCTAATCGGAGAAAGCCCGATGTGGTGTCACTGAAACGGGTGGACCTGTGCTCACCGAGCGCATCTGTCACGCTGGACCTCGTGCGGGCTACGGCGATCATTCTGGCGGCTACGGCCCTCCTGCTCTTCTCGTGTTCGAGCCCGGCCGTCACCAGCGGTCCGGCGCAAACCCCTTCTGCGGCAACGACTCCGAGTACACCCGTACCGGCCTGGCGGGTCGGTGCGACGCCGCTTCCCTTGCGCGGTGACGGTTTCGGGCAGGCCCTCCCGACACCTCCCGTGCTGGCCGACCGTTCCCTGCCGACCACCGACCTGCTTCCCCCACCCGCCGGAAACCGGTTCGCGAGCACGGTGAATCCCGTTCCGGCCGACGTGCTCGCGCGCAGCACCTGGCAAGCGGGCTGCCCTGTCTCCGCAGGCGAACTGCGCTATCTCACGCTCTCGTTCTGGGGTTTCGACGGCCGCGCGCACACCGGGGAAATGCTCGTGAACGCTTCGGTGGCGAACGCCGTCGTCACCGTATTCGGGCAGTTGTTCACCGCGAAGTTCCCGATCGAGGAGATGCGCGTGACCGCGCCCGCCGAACTCACCGCTCCCCCGACGGGTGACGGCAACAACACCACCGCCTTCGTCTGCCGCCCGGCCCGCGGCCAGCCGAACTGGTCCTCGCACGCCTACGGACTCGCGATCGACATCGACCCCTTCTGTAATCCGTACACCAAGGGTGATCTCGTCCTGCCCGAGCTCGCGTCGGCGTACCTCGACCGAGGGAAGCTCCGGCCCGGGATGATCGTCCCCGGCGACCGGACGGTGGCCGCGTTCTCCGCGATCGGCTGGACCTGGGGCGGCACCTGGGCGACACCGAAGGACCGGATGCACTTCAGCGCTGACGGGCGTTGAGCCGGGAACAACCGGCCTTCGTGACAAGTTGGCTAGAGTCGGAACCACCCGCTCCCGCCGCAAAGGAAGACAGCGTGCCCCACTACGACCTGGTGATCGTCGGTACCGGATCGGGCAACTCGATCCTCGACCCGCGTTTCGCGGACTGGAACACGGCGATCGTGGAGAAGGGCACGTTCGGTGGCACCTGCCTGAACGTGGGCTGCATCCCGACGAAGATGTTCGTGCACGCCGCCAATGTCGCGGCCACCCCCGCTTCGTCGTCGAAGTTCGGCGTCGACGAAGAGCTGACCGGGGTCCGCTGGCGCGACGTGCGCGACCGGATCTTCGGCCGGATCGACCCGATCGCCACCGGTGGACGCGAGTACCGCGTCGAGCACGAGGACAACAAGAACGTCACCGTGTACGAGGGCGAAGGCCGCTTCACCGGGCACAAGGAGCTGCGGGTCAGCTACCCCGACGGCCGCCCCTCGGAAACGATCACCGCCGACAAGTTCGTGCTAGCCGCCGGCGGGCGCCCGGTGATCCCGGACGTCCCCGGTCTCGCCGAAACCGGCTACCACACCTCCGACACGGTGATGCGGCTCGACGAACTGCCGTCGAGCATCGTGATCCTCGGCGGCGGGTACATCGCCGCCGAGTTCGCGCACGTCTTCGCCTCGTTCGGGGTGAACGTGACCGTGGTCAACCGGTCCGGCGCGCTGCTGCGGTCCGAGGACGACGACATCAGCGCCCGGTTCACCGAACTGGCCGCGCAGCGGTTCGACGTCCGGCTCGACCGGAAGACCGTCCGCGCGCGCAAAACCGCGTCGGGCGTCGCTCTGGACCTCGAAGGCCCGGAAGGCGCCGAGACCGTCGAGGCCGACGTATTGCTGGTCGCCACCGGCCGCAAGCCGAACTCCGACCTTCTCGACGTCGCCGCCACCGGGGTGACCACCGGCGAGCGCGGGCACGTCGTGGTCGACGAGTACCAGCAGACCGCGGTCGACGGGATCTACGCGCTCGGCGACCTCTCGTCGGTGTTCGAGCTCAAGCACGTCGCGAACCACGAGCAGCGCGTCGTGCAGCACAACCTGCTGCATCCGGACGAGCGGATCGAGGCCGACCACCGGTTCGTCCCGCACGCGGTGTTCACCTCGCCGCAGGTCGCGTCCGTCGGGCTGACCGAACGCGAGGCCCGCGAGCGCGGCGTCTCGTACGTGACGTCGCACCAGGACTACGCGGGCATCGCCTACGGCTGGGCGATGGAGGACACCACCGGTTTCGCGAAGCTGCTCGCCGACCCGGCCACCGGGCAGCTGCTCGGCGCGCACATCATCGGCCCGCAGTCGTCGTCGGTGATCCAGCCGCTGATCCAGGCGATGAGCTTCGGCCTGGACGCGAAGAGCATGGCGCGCGGGCAGTACTGGATCCACCCGGCGATGCCGGAACTGGTCGAGAACGCGCTGCTGAACCTTCCGCTGGACTGACCCACGCCGCATTTAGTCCTCTAAATGCGCTCTTCGGGCGCGCGTGACGCCCGAGTACGGCGCATTTAGAGGACTAAAATGCGTGTTCAGACGACGCGGTCGCAGTTGCGGGCCCCGTTGCGCGCCGCGAGCGCGCTCACCGCGTTCATCTCGGCGTCCGAGGCGCCCATCAAGGCGGGCGAGCGGGCTCCGTCCTGCTGGAACCGCTCCCCCGCCTCGACGTACCGGCGGATCGCCACCAGGAAGTCCTCCCGCGCGGATGCCGCCCCTCCAGGCACCGCGCGGACCCCTGTCGCCCCCTTGAGGACGTCCTTGGCGTCGTCCACCTTCGTCGCGACGTAGTGCTGCCACTTGCGCAGCTCCGTCGCGACGTCCCCCTCCGGGTCCGGCCAGTAGCGCTGGATCGCCACCCTGCTGTCCTTCCCCACCTGCACGCACACCCGGTCCACGGCGCGGTAGAACTCGTGCGGCGACACCACCGCTTCGGGCCGTTGCGGCGCCAAGGCGACACACACCGCGGCGAAACACGCCAGGGCCGCCCCGTACGCCGTTCCCTCCACCACGCCGACCCCCAGAACCGAGTTTTTGAACAGGTTCAACTCGCTCAGGTTATGGCTCCGCCCCTGACGGGGTCAAGAAGTTTTTTGAACGCGTTCAGACGTAGCGACGGCGACCGGCGAGGGCGCCGAAGGTCATCTGCGCGGCGAAGACGACGAGCATCATGATCCAGGGCACGGTCCAGGCATGGGTGAGATCGTGAAGCAGCCCGAAGAGGAACGGCCCGACGGCCGCCATCAGGTAGCCGATGCCCTGCGCCATCCCCGACAGCCGCGCGGTGTCCTCACCGGAGCGCGCCCGCAAAGCGATCACCGTGAGCGCGAGCGAGAAGACGCTCATCCCGAGCCCGATGAGGAGGCACCACAGCAAGGGCGAGGCGGCGGGCGCGACCATCATGCCGACCATGCCGATGAAGCCGGGGACACCCAGCCCGACGATCCACGGGCTCTGGCTCTTGTGCCGCGCGGCCATCGGCGCCACCACGAGACTGATCGGGACGGCGATGAGCGAGATCAACCCGAGCAGCAGCCCGGAATCACCCTTGCTCACCCCCGCGTCGATCATCACCTCCGGCAGCCAGCCCATCACGACGTAGGCCAAAAAGGCCTGAGTGCCGAAGAAAAGGGTGACCATCCACGCAAGGGGGCTCCGCAGCAGCGATCGCCCGCTACCCTGCTTGCCTGCCTCCGGAACGGGCACCCGCCCCGCGCCGCGGGCTGCGAGAATCCAGACGAGCAGTGCGAGCACCGCCAGCACCGACCAGGCGCCCAGACCTTGACGCCAGCCGCCGAACGCGCTCTCCAAGGGAGGGGTGAGCGCGGACCCCAGGGCGCCCCCGCCCTGCAGAGCGGCGGTGTACACGCCGGTCATCATGCCAACACGCGCCGGGAAGGAGTCCTTGATGACGACTGGGATCAGCACGTTCGCCAAGGCGATTCCCGCCGTGGCGACCAGTGTTCCGCCGAGCACGACGTACGGTCCGTCGAGCACTCGCAGCACCAGGCCGACGCCCAGCACCGACAGCGCGGCCGCGATGGCCGCGCCGATGCCGAACCGGCGGGCCAGCGCGGGCGCGGCGAATCCGGCGGCGGCGAAACACAGGCCGGGGAGCGTGGTGAGCACGCCGGCCCAGGTCGCCGTGGCACCGAGGTCGTCGCGCATCTCGCCGAGGATCGGGCCGACGCTGGTGATCGCCGGGCGCAGGTTGAGAGCCACCAGGATCACCGCGACACCCAGCAGGACGCCGCCGGTGATCACCCCCGGCCGCCACTCCGTTTCGATCGAGCCTTCGAGTTCAAGACTTTCGTCGAACGGGGAAACGGATTCTCGGGAGTCGACACGCACGTCGGCTAGTATCACATACATAGGATGATTGGATGAAGGGACAACGCTGTGCCATTGGCCACCACGCGCCGTGCCGGCCTGGTCGATCAGGTCATAGAGCAGCTGCGTGACGCCGTCACGCAGGGAGAATGGCCTATCGGTCAGCGGATTCCGACCGAACCGGAGCTGGCAGGACAGCTCGGCGTCGGGCGCAACACCGTCCGCGAGGCCGTTCGCGCGCTCGCGCACACGGGGCTGCTCGAGGTCCGGCAGGGCGACGGGACCTACGTGAGGGCGACGAGCGAGGTCTCGGGCGCCATCCGGCGGTTGTGCGGTTCGGAACTGCGCGAGGTGCTGCAGGTGCGGCGCATCCTCGAAGTCGAGGGAGCCCGGCTCGCGGCCGTGTCACGGACCGACGAGGAAGTCGCCGAGCTTCGCTCCCTGCTCGACCGCCGCAACGCCGAGCTCCGCCAGGGCCATTGGGAGGATTTCGCCCGCCTCGACGCGGAATTCCACTTCGCCGTCGTCCAAAGTGGACATAACACCCTGCTCACCGAGATGTACCGCGGGCTCACCGAGGTGATAACGGCCAGCGTGGCCGCGACGTCGAACGTGACGCCGGGAGGCGAGTACCTGCCGGAGATAGGGCACGAAGGGCTCGCCGAGGCCATCGCCGACGGCGACGCGGACCGGGCCGCCAGCGAGGCGTGCGGTTTCCTGGACGAACTCCTGGCCAGGGTGGAGCAGGACGAGAGCTGACGCCTGAAGTACATGAAGGCCCCCTTCCTTGCGCCTGGCGCAAGGAAGGGGGCCTTCATGTACTTGGATCCGCCTACGGCACCGTGAGGATTTCGGAGCCGTCTTCGGTCACCACGAGGGTGTGCTCGAACTGGGCCGTCCACTTCTTGTCCTTGGTGGTGACGGTCCAGTCGTCGGCCCAGATGTCGTAGTCGATGGTGCCGAGGGTGATCATCGGCTCGATCGTGAAGGTCATGCCCTGCTCGATGACCGTGTCGACCGACGGTTCCTCGTAGTGCAGGACGGTCGGCGCGGTGTGGAACGCCGGGCCGACGCCGTGGCCGGTGAAGTCGCGGACGACGCCGTAGCCGAACCGCTTCGCGTACGCCTCGATGACGCGGCCGATGACGTTGAGCTGCCTGCCGGGGCGGACGGCCTTGATGGCGCGCATCGTCGCCTCGCGGGTGCGCTCGACCAGCAGCCGCGCCTCCTCCGAGACGTCACCCGCCATGAACGTCGCGTTCGTGTCGCCGTGGACGCCGCCGATGAACGCGGTGACGTCGATGTTGCAGATGTCGCCGTCCTCGATCACCGTCGAGTCCGGGATGCCGTGGCAGATCACCTCGTTGAGCGAGGTGCAGCACGACTTCGGGAACGCGCGGTAGCCCAGCGTCGACGGGTACGCGTGGTTGTCCAGCAGGAACTCGTGGATCACCTTGTCGATGTCGTCGGTGGTCGCGCCGGGTTTGACGGCCTTGCCGCCCTCCTCGAGCGCCTGCGCCGCGATCCGGCCCGCGACGCGCATCGCCTCGATCACCTCGGGCGTGCGGACCCCGTTGCCCGTGTCGCGTTTCGGCGCCGGCCGGTCGACGTACTCGGGACGAGCGATGCTGGCGGGTACGAGTCGCCTCGGCGTCTGGACGCCGGGCTTCAAGGGGGATCGAACGGACATGAGCCCAGCCTACGACCTGCCGGCTAGCCGAGTCCCGCCAGGAAGCGCTGGGCGGCCTCGACCGCGGGTTTGGACGTTCCCGCGTCGGTGGTGAGCACCGCGAAGGCCAGGTCCCCGGTGTAGCCGACGAACCAGCCGTGCGAACGCGTCCCGTCGCCGAACTGGGCCGTCCCGGTCTTGCCCCGCACGTCCGGCAAGGGTTTGAGCAGTGTCGCGGTGCCATCGGTGACGACCTCGCGCATCATCGCGCGCAGCGCGTCGAGCACCTCCGGCCGGATCGGTTTGCCGAGCCCGGACGACGTCGCGGCCATCCCCCGCACCAGCGTCGGCACCGGCACCTTCCCGGACTGGACCGTCGCGGTGGCGACGGCCAGCCCGAACGGACTCGTCACGACGGTCCCCTGACCGAAACCGTTCTCCGCCCGCTGCGCGACGGTGTTCGCCGGCGGTACCGAGCCGGTGATCGTGGTCAGGCCTGGGATCACGAAGTCGGCGCCGACGCCGAGGTCGCGCGCGGCGTCGGTCAGCGCGGCGGGCGGCAGATCGGTCGAGAGTTTCGCGAAGGTCGTGTTGCAGGACTTGGCGAACGCCGTGGACAGCGGGACGACACCGAGGGCGAACTTGCCCTCGTTCGGCACCGTCCGGTTTTCGAAGGTGGCCGTGCCGGGACAGTCGACGGGGCTGTCCGCCCGCACCGAACCCGCGGACAGCGCCGCGGCGGCGGTGGCCATCTTGAACGTGGACCCCGGCGGGAACCGGCCGGTGAGCGCGATCGCACCCTGGGTGTCGGCCGGGGCGTTCTGCGCCACCGCCAGCAGTTCGCCCGTCGACGGCTGGATCGCGACCAGTGCGGAGGCCGTCGGGACCGGGACGAGGGCCCGTTCCGCCGAACCCTGCGCCTTCACGCTGAGCGTGCTGACGACCGCGGGCGCCGGTTTGGGGTTTTCGGAGTGCAGGTCGATGATCTCGCCGCCGCCCGTGTCGAGCGTGACCACGCGCCAGCCGGCCGAGCCCTCCACCTGGTCCTCGACGAGCGACCGGACCGCGGGAAGCACCTGCTTGCCGAAGTTCTTGTCGTCGGGCAGAAGCCTTTCCTGCTGACTGAACCGGACGCCGGGCAGTTCGTAGATCTCGGGCTTCACCTCTTGGTAGCTGGCAGCCCGCAGGCTCACCACCGGGTAGCCGGAGCCGGGTTTGAGCGTCTTCACCCCGTCGCGGATCGACTGACCGGTCACCGACGCTTCGAACCGGTTGAGCACCGCGCCGAGTTTGTCGGAGACCGCCACCAGGTCTCCCGCCTTCGCCGGGTCGAGCACCACGCTGACGACGGTCTGCGGGCGCAGCAACGGCATCCCGTCGCGGTCCAGCACCGGCGCGAGGTCCGGCGGGTCGGCTTTCAGCGCGATGCTCTGCTGCGCGGCCAGTTGCGGGTGGAGCGCGGTGGGCAGCCAGCGCACCTTCCAGCCGTCTTGGGTGGAATGGACCTGCGCGTCGGCCTTGTACGTCCAAGCGCGGCCGCGCGGGAGATTCCAGGTGAGCTGGTAGGTCGCCGTCCCGTTGTCCGCCCCGGAGGAATGCCGGACCTGCTTGTCCACGATCTTGACCGACTCGGGCGAAAGCGCTTTCCGAGCCATCTCCAGTACCGCGCGGGCGGCATCCGGCGAATCGGTGAAGGAGGCCGCGGCGACGACGTCACCGGAAGAGAGCCCGCCGAGGAAACCCGTGACGGCGTCTTCGGGTCCGGAATCGGCGAAGAGTCCGCACCCGGCGGCCGAGAGGCCAACCACCCCCGCGAGCACGACGACGGCGAAACGACGACCTGCTGGCATGCCCCGGATCCTGCCAGTCCCGGCCCGATCCGGCCGGACGCGACACGGCCTGGCTGTGTCCTCTAAAACAGAACCGTCGCGTACTGCCCGACCTGCTGGAAACCGATCTTCCGATAGGCGGCGAGCGCCGGGCTGTTGTAGGCGTTGACGTAGAGACTCGCGGTGCGGCCCATCCCGCGGACGAGCCGGTTCACCACGGACGCCGTCCCGGCCGTACCGAGGCCGCCGCTCCGGCGCTCCGGATGCACCCAGACCCCCTGGATCTGGCCGACCGTGGAGGACATCGCGCCGATCTCGGCCTTGAAGACGACCTCGCCGTCCTCGAACCGCGCGAACGCCCGGCCGCCGGCGATCAGTTCCGCGACGCGGGCGCGATAACCGGCGCCACCATCACCGTTGCGGGGGTCGACGCCGACCTCTTCGACGAACATGGCGATCGCGGCCGGAAGGTACCTGTCGAGCTCCTCCGGGCGCACCGCGCGGACCAGCGGATCGGCGGCGACGGACGGAACCCCGTCGAGCGCCATCAGCGGCTGGTCGTGCCGGACTTCGCGGGCGGGGCCCCATTCCGGCGCGAGTTCGTCCCACAGCCCCAGCACCTGCTCGGCCGGGCCGACCAGCGACGAACAGCTCCGCTGGCGGCGCAGGGCGCGATCGGCGAAGGAACGCAAAGCGGAGGCGTTGCCGCGCAACGGGATCAGATTCGGCCCGGAGAAGCACAACCCCTGGAGCCTGCCCGCCCGGACCGGACGGGAATCGGCGGCCCAAAGCTCACCACCGAGCCGCCAGGGGTCGAGACCCGCGGTCTCCACCCTGGCACTGACCATGCAGCTGCCGACCGGGTCTGTGGCGAGCGCGGCACGGACCGCGGGATAGTCCCGATCATCGAGCAGCCGTGCACCTGCAAGCCGCAACACCACTCCAGGGTGCCAGATCAGCGGCATAAACGGAACGCAAGCTTCACGACACGCTGAGAGAACTTGGGCTGGTGGGGGCCATCAAGCGCAATGAACGGTCCTTTCCTTGCAAAATTTGCGAGGAAAGGACCGTTCCTAGCGTGGTCTCGACCAATCAGCCGACGGTGACGGTCGGCTCGCCCTCACCGATCGTCTGGCCCGACTCCTCGGCGATCCGCATGGCCTCTTCGATCAGGGTCTCGACGATCGCGTGCTCGGGCACGGTCTTGATGACCTCGCCCTTGACGAAGATCTGGCCCTTGCCGTTGCCCGAAGCGACGCCGAGGTCGGCCTCGCGCGCTTCGCCGGGCCCGTTGACGACGCAGCCCATGACCGCGACGCGCAGCGGGATCTCCATGCCCTCCAGCCCGGCGGTGACCTGCTCGGCGAGGGTGTAGACGTCCACCTGCGCCCGGCCGCACGAGGGGCAGGACACGATCTCGAGCTTGCGCTCCTTGAGGTTCAGCGACTGCAGGATCTGGATCCCGACCTTGACCTCTTCCACCGGCGGCGCCGACAGCGAAACGCGGATGGTGTCGCCGATGCCTTGGCGCAGCAGCGCACCGAAGGCCACGGCCGACTTGATGGTGCCCTGGAACGCCGGGCCCGCCTCGGTGACGCCGAGGTGCAGCGGGTAGTCGCACTGCTCGGCGAGGATCTCGTACGCGCGCACCATGACCACCGGGTCGTTGTGCTTCACGGAGATCTTGACGTCGTGGAAGTCGTGCTCGGCGAACAGCGACGCCTCCCACAGCGCCGACTCGGCCAGCGCCTCCGGCGTCGCCTTGCCGTACTTGTCCATGATCCGCTTGTCCAGCGAACCCGCGTTGACGCCGATCCGGATCGGGGTGCCGTGGTCCTTCGCGGCCCGCGCGATCTCCTTGACCTGGTCGTCGAACTTGCGGATGTTGCCCGGGTTCACCCGGACCGCCGCGCAGCCCGCCTCGATCGCGGCGAAGACGTACTTCGGCTGGAAGTGGATGTCGGCGATCACCGGGATCTGCGACTTCCGCGCGATCGCGGGCAGCGCCTCGGCGTCGTCCGCCGACGGGCACGCGACGCGCACGATGTCACAGCCCGCAGCGGTCAGCTCGGCGATCTGCTGCAGCGTCGCGTTGACGTCGGAAGTGAGGGTGGTGGTCATCGACTGCACCGAAATCGGGTGCTCGCTGCCCACGCCGACCGACCCGACCTGCAACTGTCGGGTCTTGCGACGCTCGGAGAGGACGGGAGGAGGAAGCGCTGGCATACCAAGAGCGACAGTCACGCCTTCAAGCGTACCCACCCCGATCGGCGGACATACACGACGTCAGTCGTCACGGTGAGCAGCATTACCCGAGAAGCCCAACCGTGCTGACAGCGCGCTCCGTAACCGTCCTCCCGCGTCACTGGAACAGCTTGACCGGGTTCACGATGTCGGCGGTGACGGTGAGCAGAGTCACCGCGCCGCCGATGAAGACGAGCACCATCGTGACCGCCGACAGCTTCGTGTAGTCGACCGGACCACCCGCCGCCTTGCCGCGCAGTTTCCGGAACCAGTCCCGGACCCGCTCGTACCAGACGACCGCGATGTGCCCGCCGTCGAGCGGGAGCAGCGGCAGCAGGTTGAACACGCCGATGAAGAAGTTCAGGCTCGCCAGAAGGAGGACGAAGATCTCCCACAGACCGCGCTCGGCGGCCTCGCCGCCGATCCGGCTGGCGCCGACCACGCTGACCGGGGTGTTCGGGTCGCGCTCGCCGCCGAAGATGGAGTCCACCACCGCGGGGATCCGCGACGGGAACTCGATCAGCCGTTTGGCGGTCTCGGAGAACATCGTGCCGGTGAAACTGACCGTCGCCCCGACCGCGTCGACCGGGCCGTAGGTCGCCACCAGCGTCTTCGGCACCGGCGCGGCGCCGATCATGCCGACGTCCTTGACCGTGGTCTTCTTCTCGCCGTCGGCGACCATTCGCTGCACTCGCGGCACGTCGACGGTCAGGTTCAGCCGCTGCCCGCCGCGTTCGACCACGAACGGCGTCGGACCACCGGCGACCTGGACGGCCGCGAGCACGTCGGTCCAGGTCGGCGTCGGCTTGCCGGCGACCGACACGATCTTGTCACCGGCCTGGATCCCGGCGGTCTTCGCCGGGGTCGGCGCGTCCGCCGGGCAGGTCGTGTCGTTGAGCTGCTCCAGGGTGGTGGCCGAGCGGGCGCAGGAAGTGCTGTTGATCACCGGCTGGGTGGGAGCGGCCTGCGCCTCCGGGTTCGGCAGGCCCATGGTGACGGCCATCAAGTACAGGATGATGAAACCGAGGATGAAGTGCATCGCCGAACCCGCCGACATGACGACGGTGCGCTTCCAGGTCTTGAAGCGCCACATCGCGCGCTTCGACTCCTCCGGGGTGACCTCGTCGAGCGCGGTCATGCCCGCGATGTCGCAGAACCCGCCGAGCGGGATCCACTTCACGCCGTACTCGGTCTCACCTCGGCGGAAGGAGAAGATCGTCGGCCCGAAGCCGATGAAGTAGCGCCGGACCTTCATGCCGAAGGCCTTGGCCGCCCACATGTGACCGGCTTCGTGCAGCGCGACCGACAGGCAGATGCCCAGCGCGAACAGCACGATCCCGAGAATGAAGACCACGCGCTACTTCCCCTTACCGATCAGCGCACCGGCACGCGCGCGAGCCCAGCGCTCGGCAGCTAGTACGTCATCAACGTCGCGAGGTTCGCGACGCCATTCGTCGGCGGCTTCCACCACCTGGGCAATAGTGTCCACAATCGAGGTGAAGCCGGTGTTCTGTGCCAGGAAGGCGGCCACCAGTTCCTCGTTCGCCGCGTTGTACACCGCCGGGATGCAGCCTCCGACGTCTCCGGCGTGCCTCGCGAGCTCGACGGCGGGGAACGCGTCGTTGTCCAGCGGCTCGAAAGTCCAGCTCGCGGGCTTGTCCCAGACACACGCGGCCGCGGCGCCGGGCACGCGGTCCGGCCAGTGCAGGGCCAGCGCGATCGGCAGCCGCATGTCGGGCGGGCTGGCCTGGGCGATCGTCGAGCCGTCCACGAACGTCACCATCGAGTGGATGATCGACTGCGGGTGGACGACCACGTCGATGCGGTCGGTCTCGATGTCGAACAGGAGCTTCGCCTCGATCAGCTCCAGGCCCTTGTTGACCAAAGTGGACGAGTTGATCGTGATGAGCGGGCCCATCGACCAGGTCGGATGCGCCATCGCCTGCTCGACTGTGACGTCCGCCAACTCCTCGCGTTCGCGGCCGCGGAACGGGCCGCCCGAGGCGGTGAGGACCAGCCGGGCGACCTCGGACTCGCGGCCGGCGCGAAGGGCCTGCGCGATCGCGGAGTGCTCGGAATCGACCGGAACCAGCTGGCCGGGTTTGGCCGCCGCCAGCACGAGCGGCCCGCCCGCGATCAGCGATTCCTTGTTGGCCAGCGCGAGAGTGGCGCCGGTGGCGAGCGCGCGCAGGGTCGGCGGGAGCCCCTGTGAACCCGGAAGCGCGTTGAGCACGACATCGACCGGGGTGGCGTCGATCATCTCGACGACCGCGTCGGCTCCGGCGAAGATGCGCGGGAGTTTGAAGTCGCCGCGGTTGTAGCCGCGCTTCTGCGCCTCGGCGTACAACGCGAGCTGCAGGTCTTCCACGGCCGTCGGCCTGCTGACGGCGACGGCGTCGACCTGGTGCGCCAGGGCCTGCGCGGCCAGCGCGGCGGGATCGGAGCCGCCCGCGGCGATCCCGGCGACCCGGAACAGCTCCGGGTTGCGGGCCGCGACGTCGAGGGCCTGGGCGCCGACCGATCCGGTCGAACCGAGCACGAGCACACTTCGCGAGGTAGTCATCGGGTGCCATTGTCGCGCGGGCCCCGTCGGGCGCGTGCAGCCAGGTGTGGGATCATTCGCGGGCAAGCGAACCATCGGGTTTTGAGGAGTTGATCGTGGCGAGCAAGGCGGTCGAAAAGCGCGGCCGGGTGGGCGTCGACACCGTTGACCCCCGCGACGAGCCGTCGGCCGAGTGGGGCTGGCACGGTTCCTTCCCGAAGGCGACGCGGATCGCGGGCTGGCTGACCGCGATCATCCTGCTGGTGATGCTGTACGGCAACCACCACGGCTGGACCGAGAACCTGTGGCTGATCGGCCTGTCGCTGTTCATGATGTTCGGGCTGGTGCTCGACATGCGGAAGCAGCGCACGGCCTGGCGCAAGTAGGTCCTTCACGGCTCACCGGCCCCCGCTCTCCTTCGAGGACGGGGGCCAGTTGCCGTCCTGGGACCACAGCTCGTTGACGATCTTGACCGCGTCGCCCGCCTCGACCCCGTAGCGATGCCGGTACTTAGCGGCCGGCCGCTGGACCGCCGCCGCGACGTCCCCGATGGCGACGTTGTTCCACGTGTCGTTCGGGTAGAACTGCCGCATCACGGCGAGGAACCTGCCGGTCGCCCAGACCGGGTCGGTCCGCTGGTCGAAGGAACCCCAGCTCGCGCGCTGCTGGAAGAGCCCGACCGAGTCACCGAGGCCGCCGTCGAGGTTGGCGACACTCGACTCGACGATCACCGTCGCGATCGCGATGGCCGCCGCGTGATCGTTGAACCCCGATCTCTGGACGGTTTCGACGATCACTCTGGCGCACGACGTGTTGTACGGGTTCATGTAGCCGCGCATCTTGGTGCCGAGTTGCTGGTTGAGGCTCTTGGCTGCGTCCGCGTCGTCGGTGGACGCGCCCATCTGAACGCACGGCAAGGCGACGTGCTCGACCTGGTCAGGCCGGATCTCGGTCGGCGGGATCAGCGTGAGGGAGACGGCGAGGTACGCGGCGGTGAGTGAGCTCAGCATGTGCGGTGACCGTTCGGTGCAGGTGGTCGTGAGTGGCGATTCGTGTTCTAACCCGAATCGCCACTCACGACCACCTGGACCGATGACTCACCGCCACTCTCACCCGCCCGATGTACATGAAGGCCTTCAGGCGCCGCCTCTGTGCTTGCTGATGCACCTGGGGCGGTTGTGGCGATCACCGAGGTAGTGAGGGCCTCCTTCACTACCCTCAGGGTAGGCAAGGAGGCCTTCACGGACTCGCGACCCGCGATCACCACAGCCAGGTCGCCGCTCGCGACCACCTGGACACCGCACCCGCGTGAAGCGCTACCCGACGACCACCCTTTTGGGTTAGGTTCCCCCTCATGAAGCTGCGCTGGGGTGTCACCGCTGTCGTTTCCGCTCTCGCCGCCGTGCTCCTGCCCGGTGTCGCCACCGCCGCGCCCGCGTCTTCGGCGCCGATCGTGCGCTGCGAGTTCACGCCGACGCCGGAAAACCCCGCGGCCCGGCCGGTCCTGCGCCCGCTCCCCTTCGCGCTGACCCGCGGCACCGTCGACGTCACGTTCCGCTTCAACTACGGCCCGGTGACCGTGCGCCTGAACCGCGCAGGCGCCGCTCCGTGCGCCGTCCACAACCTGGCGAGCCTGGCCCTGCAGCGCTTCTACGACCGCAGCCAGTGCTGGCGCCTGACGAACTCGTCGCGCCTCGGCGTCCTTCAGTGCGGCGACATCTACGAAGCCGAGAAGGGCGGGCCGGGCTACAAGTTCCCGGACGAGGTCGACGGCACCGAGACCTACGAACGCGGCACCATCGCCATGGGCAACCAGGGCCCCGGCACGAACGGCAGCGAGTTCTTCATCGTGCACTCGTTCGCGAACATCCCGAAGAACTACTCGGTGATGGGCAAGGTCGTGCGGGGCATGGAGGTGCTGGACCGGATCGTGGCGAACGGCATCATCCCGACCGATCCGAACGGACCTGCCGACGGGCTGCCCGCGAAGCCGGTGAAGATCCAGAAAGCGTCTGTGGGCTTCTGAGTCATTCGCTGTCTCCCCATCGATACGAAAAGGCCGAGCGGGGAGGATTTGGGACGTTCAACGTCCCGGATCCTCCCCGCTCGTTTGCCATGAAGCTTGATCACGACCAGATTCGGCGACAAAAGAGCCATAAAGCTCGACAGCACGCAAATCTCCAACAATGTCCACAGGAAAACCACAGCCCCCTCACAGGAACGAGCGATTCACCCTTTAGAGTGACGCATCCTTACCGGCCAGTCCGCCGGTGTCGTTCCTGGGGGCCACGATGATGACTCACGAGCAGTACCTGTCCACCAAAAGATTCCCGGCCCTCGACGGGTTGCGTGCGATCGCCGCGCTCCTCGTGGTGGTGTTCCACTACGGAGGACCGTCGTGGGCCATGGCCAACGGATGGATCGGTGTCCACCTGTTCTTCGTTCTCTCGGGCTTCCTGATCACCACGCTGGCACTGCGCGAAGAAGACCGAAACGGCAGGATTTCGCTCGCCGACTTCTACATCCGCCGCGCGTTTCGCATTCTTCCGGTGTACTTCGCGGTTTTGGGCATCATCGTGGTGTTCACCTATCTCCGCGGCCAGTACACCTCGAGCGGGCTCTCCGGCGCGATGCCTTACTTCCTCACGTTCACCAACGAATTCGCCCATAATGCGCCTTTCGGTCAATCGTGGACGCTGGGCGTCGAGCAGAAGTTCTACCTCGTCTGGCCGTTCCTCGCCTTCGGCATCGCGGCGCTGAGCTTCCCGAAGCGACTCGGCCTGGCGATCGGCCTGATCGCGCTCATGATCGCGCTGATCCCGGTGATGCCGTACGCCGGTGCCTACTCCCCCATCATCATCGGTTGCGCGCTCGCCATCGGTCTCCACTACCGCAAGGGCTTCGCGGTCCTCCGCTTCTTCACCCACCCGCTGGCCTGCTTCGTCCTGCTCCCGGCGCTTGTGGTCCTCCAGATCCACATCACCGACATCGAGGCCTTCTTCAAGGACGGCGGCACGATCGGCGGCACGACGTATGCGGTCCTGGTCGCGCTGTTCATCACCTCGCTGATTCCGCGTGGTCCGATCGCCTGGCTCTTCTCCACCCCGCCGATGCGGTTCATCGGCGAGCGGTCGTACTCGGTGTACCTCTTGCAAGGGGTGGCGGCGACCGTGGTCGCCTTGTCGATCCCCCAGTTGGGCGTCCACCGGACCTTGACCGCGATCGTCGTGACCGTCGTCGCACTCGTCATCTCCGACGTCCTCTACCGGTGGGTCGAGGTGCCGATGATCGACGTGGGCCGCAAGGTGGTCGCCCGGCGCCGGCCCGTCCTGCCCGATCCCACGATCCGGGAAGCCGAGCCCGCTCTGGCCAGGGGCTGAGCGATTCGGGCGGATCACCCTTGTGCGGGTCCGGTACTGTGGTCGCCAAGGTCGAGAGGCGCTGCAACGGACCGCGGGGTCCGCCACGCTCGGCCCCGGACATCACCGCAAGGGCGCCTCCCACGACATGGGAGGAGCGCTGGATGGAAACGACCGCCCTGCGAAAGCTGCTGGATGAGCGCATCGTCGTGCTCGACGGCGCGTGGGGGTCGATGCTCCAGAACGCCGGCCTCGAACCTGAGGATTACCGCACCGAGCGGTTCCAGGACCATCCTCGTGACATCACCGGCGACCCCGACCTGCTGAACATCACCCGGCCGGACGTCGTCCTCAACATCCACCGCCAGTATCTGGACGCCGGCGCGGACATCACGACGACGAACACGTTCACCGCCACCACCATCGGCCAGGCGGATTACGGGCTCGAGAACCTCGCGTACGAGATGAACCTCCGCGGCGCCCAGATCGCGCGCGAGGCGGCGGACGCGGCGGGCGGGAAGTTCGTCGCCGGGTCGGTCGGGCCGCTGAACGTCACGTTGTCGCTGTCGCCGAAGGTCGAGGATCCGGCGTTCCGCGCGGTGACCTTCGACGAGGTGTACGCGGCGTACGCGGATCAAATCAAGGCGCTCGCCGAAGGCGGTGTCGATCTGCTGCTGATCGAGACGATCTTCGACACCCTCAACTGCAAGGCCGCGATCGCCGCCGCCCGCGACGTCGCGCCGCACCTGCCGCTGTGGATCTCGGTGACGATCGTCGACCTGAGCGGCCGGACGCTGTCGGGGCAGACGGTCGAGGCGTTCTGGAGTTCCATCGAGCACGCCGATCCGCTGCTGGTCGGCGTCAACTGTTCGCTGGGCGCCGAGGAAATGCGCCCGCACATCGCCGAACTGTCCCACCTCGCCGGCACGTACACGGCCTGCCATCCGAACGCCGGACTGCCGAACGCGTTCGGCGGGTACGACCAGACGCCCGAGGAGACCGGCGGGCTGCTCGGCGACTTCGCCACGGCAGGGATGGTCAACGTCGTCGGTGGCTGCTGCGGCACGACTCCCGCGCACATCAAGGAGATCGCCGACGCCGTCCGCGGGATGGCGCCGCGGACCGTGCCGGAGCCGAAGGCGAACACCCGGTTCAGCGGCCTGGAGCCGTTCGAGATCGGCAAGGACACCGGGTTCGTCATGATCGGCGAGCGGACCAACGTCACCGGATCCGCCAAGTTCCGCAAGCTGATCGAGGCCGACGACCACCAGGCGGCCGTCGACGTCGCGCTGGAGCAGGTACGGGGCGGGGCGAACCTGCTGGACGTCAACATGGACGCCGATTTGCTCGACAGCGAAAAGGCGATGACCACGTTCCTGAACCTCATCGCCACCGAACCCGAGGTCGCCCGGCTGCCGATCATGATCGACAGCTCGCGCTGGACGGTGCTCGAGGCCGGGCTGAAATGCGTGCAGGGCAAGGGAGTCGTCAACTCCATCAGCCTCAAGGAGGGCGAGGAGCAGTTCCTCCAGCAGGCCCGGCGCATCCGCGACTACGGCGCGGGCGTGGTCGTGATGGCCTTCGACGAGCAGGGCCAGGCCGACACCGCCGACCGGAAGGTCGACATCTGCGGGCGCGCCTACGACCTGCTGACCCAGAAGGCCGGTTTCGTCGCCGAGGACATCATCTTCGACCCGAACGTGCTCGCGGTCGCGACCGGTATCTCCGAGCACAACGGGTACGCCAAAGCGTTCATCGACGCGTTGCCGCGGATCAAGGAACGCTGTCCCGGCGTGCACATCAGCGGCGGTATCTCGAACCTGTCGTTCTCCTTCCGCGGCAACAACGTCGTGCGCGAAGCGATGCACTCGGCCTTCCTGCTGCACGCGGTACGCGCCGGGCTGGACATGGGCATCGTCAACGCCGGGCAGCTCGCGGTCTACGAGGACATCCCCAAGGATCTGCTGGAGCTGGTCGAGGACGTGCTCTTCGACCGCCGTGAGGACGCCACCGACAGGCTGGTCACCTTCGCGGAAACGGTCAACGGCAAGGGAACCCAGCGCGTCATCGACCTGTCCTGGCGCGAAGGTACGGTCGAGGAGCGCCTCAGCCACGCGCTGGTGCACGGCATCGTCGACTACATCGAAGAGGACACCGAGGAAGCCCGCCAGAAGCTGCCGAAGCCGCTCGAGGTCATCGAAGGCCCGCTGATGGACGGCATGAAGATCGTCGGGGACCTGTTCGGGTCCGGGAAGATGTTTCTGCCGCAGGTGGTCAAGAGCGCGCGCGTGATGAAGCGGTCCGTGGCCTACCTCGAACCGTTCATGGAGGCCGAGAAGGAGAAGGCGCGCCTCGAAGGCCGGGTCGAAACCCGCCAGGGCAACGGAAAGGTCGTCCTGGCGACGGTCAAGGGCGACGTGCACGACATCGGCAAGAACATCGTCGGCGTCGTCCTCGGCTGCAACAACTACGAGGTGATCGACCTCGGCGTGATGGTCCCGGCTTCGGTCATCCTGGACACCGCTGTCTCCGAGGGCGCCGACGCCGTCGGGCTCTCCGGCCTGATCACGCCGTCGCTGGACGAAATGGTCAACGTCGCCGCCGAAATGGAGCGGCGCGGGCTGAAGCTGCCCCTGCTGATCGGCGGTGCGACCACGTCACGCCAGCACACCGCGGTCCGCATCGCGCCCGCGTACGAGCAGACGACCGTGCACGTCCTGGACGCCTCGCGCGTCGTGGGCGTCGTCGGTGACCTGCTCGACGCGGACCGCGCCGATATCCTCGACAAGAAGAACCGCGAGGACCAGGAAGCGCTGCGCGTGCAGCACGCGAACAAGCAGCGGACGCCGTTGCTGACGGTCGAGGAGGCCAGGGCCAACCCGGAGAAGGTCTCCTTCGACGACATCCCGACGCCCGAGTTCACCGGCGTCCGGTACGTCTCGCCGACGCTCACCGAGCTGCGCGAGATGATCGACTGGACCTTCCTGTTCCTGGCCTGGGAGCTGAAGGGCAAGTATCCGGCGATCCTGAACAACCCGGTGGCGCGGGAGCTGTTCGACGACGCGAACACCCTGATGGACCAGATCATCGCCGAGGAACGGTTCCAGGCGAAGGGCGCGTACGCGTTCTGGCCGGCGCACTCCGAGGGCGACGACATCATCCTGGACTGTGCTGATGCGCCCTCGGCGGGAAAGAGTGCCTCGGGCGGTGGCGTCAAGTTCCCGATGCTGCGCCAGCAGACCAAGAAACCGTTGTCGCGGCCCAACCGCTGCCTGGCGGACTACATCGCCCCGGCGGGCGCGGGAGACCACCTCGGCGGGTTCGCGGTCACCATCCTCGGAGCCGAGGATTTCGCGGCCGAGTTCGAGGCGGACCAGGACGACTATCGCGCCATCATGGTGAAGGCGCTCGCGCACCGGCTCGCCGAGGCGTTCGCCGAGTACCTCCACCTCCAGGCGCGGCGGGACTGGTTCGAGCCGGACGCCGATCCGAAGCTGGAAGACCTGCACGCCGAACGCTTCCGCGGCATCCGCCCGGCGCTGGGGTACCCGGCGAGCCCGGACCACAGCGAGAAGCAGGAGCTGTTCGACCTGCTCGACTCGGACCGGCTCGGCATGGGACTGACGGAGTCCTTCGCGATGACGCCGGCGGCGAGCGTCAGCGGGCTGATCTTCGCCCACCCCGATTCGCGGTACTTCACCGTCGGACGGCTCGGCAAGGACCAGGTCGAGGACTACGCCGCCCGCCGCGGCCTCGAACTGTCCACTATGGAGCAGTGGTTGCGGCCGAACCTCGCCTACGAACCCGAATGACACAATGATCGGGTGACTGCCGAGGGCTCGGACTTCCTGCAGCTGGACATCGGGGACGCACCACCGGGGCGCCGGTCGGACTGGCTGGCGTCCCGGTTGCGGCACGCCATCTCCGACGGCCGCCTGCCGGTCGGCAGCAGGCTGCCCGCGACCAGGGCGCTGGCCGCGGACCTGCGGGTCTCCCGCGGTGTGGTCACCGAGGCGTACCAGCGCCTCGTCGAGGACGGCCACGTCGCCGGACGGGGCCGGGCGGGCACGGTGGTCGTCGCGGCGCCTGCCCGGACGAAGGAGCAGAGGACGTCCGGGCCGCCGTCCGCGGGCACGATCTTCCAGCCCGCTCCCGGGATCGGCGTCTTCGACTCGCTGCGGTCGACCCCGGCGAGGATCGACCTGTCCCCCGGCGTGCCGGATCTGACGGCCTTCCCGCGAACGGCGTGGTTACGCGCCGAGCGCACTGTGCTCAACGACCTTTCGGCGGCGGCCTTCGGCTACGGCGACCCTCGGGGCGCTCCCGCGTTGCGGCGGGCCATCGCGCACTGGATCGCCCGTACTCGGGGCATCACCGCCGACGCGGACGACGTGCTGATCGTCGCCGGTGTCGCGCAGGGCCTCGGGTTGCTGGCGCAGGTGCTCTGCGACAACGGGATCTCCGAGATCGCCGTCGAGGATCCGAGTTCGCTGGGCGCTCGGCAGCATCTTCACGACCGACGGCTGGCTACACCACCGATCCGGGTCGACGACGACGGCATCGACGTCGACGAGCTCGTGCGCAGCGGCGCGCCCGCCGTGCTGCTCACTCCCGCGCATCAGTTCCCGACCGGTGTCGTGCTCGGTGGCGAACGCCGTCGCGAGCTCATGCGCTGGGCCGCGAACGGCGGGCTGATCATCGAGGACGACTACGACGCCGAGCACCGTTACGACCGCCCGCCGGTGCCCGCGTTGCGCTCGATGCTCGCCGAGCAGGTCTGTTACGCGGGCAGCGTGTCGAAGTGGCTCGCACCCGCGCTCCGGGTGGGCTGGATGCTGGTGCCGCCGCGGTACCGGGACGAGGTGGTCGCGGCCAAACGGTTCGCCGACCTCGGCAACGCAGTCCTCCCGCAGCTGGTGCTCGCGCATCTCATGGAGTCCGGGGAGATGGAGCGGCAGCTGCGGTTCGTCCGCAAACGGCACCGCCGTCGGCGGGACGCGATGATCGACGCGCTCCGGGCGCATCTCCCGGACGCCGTGGTGCACGGCGCCGCCGCCGGGCTGCACCTGACGATCACCTTTGATGCCGAGTTCTCCGATCTCGACTTCGCCGCCCTCGCGCTGGAGCAGGGCGTGAAGGTGCAGCCGCTGTCGTGGCACTGTCAGCGCCCGATGAATCCCGGCCTCGTCCTCGGCTACGGGGCGAGCCCGGCGAGCGACATCGCCGAGGGCATCGCCGTCCTGGGGCGGCTTCGGCGCTGACACCCCCCGCGTTTCGTCCTCTACTTGCGGTGGTTCGGCTGTCGAACTACCGCAACTAGAGGGCGAATTGCGCGGGGAAGGGCAGGAGCGCGGTCGGGTCTTCGACGTGGGCGTTGTGGCCGAGCCCGGGGAACTCGACGGTGAACGGGCTGAGAGCGCGAAGCTGCTCCGGACGGCTCATCGGGTCGTGCTCACCGGCGGCGAGGACGACCGGGCAGCGCGCCGCGCCGAGCAGTCCGCGCATGTCGGGTGCGCCGACGCCGAACGCGCGGGGGTCCAGCGCCAGCCGCCAGCCGCCTTCGGTTTCGGTCACACCGTCGGGATCCGCGCCGGTGAGGCCTGCCAGGCCGGCGATCTTGAGGAAGGCGCGTTCGGCGTCCTCACGGGTCGGGAACACCCTCGGCGGCTTGGCCGCCATGGCGGCCGCCCTCGCGAGGTCGTCCTCGCTCCATTCGACCTTGACGCCGACCGTGAACAGCCCGGCTACCTTCACCCCGAACCAGCCGCTGGCCAGCGCCAGCCCGACCACGCCGCCAAGGGAATGGCCGATCACCAGCACCGGACCGCGTTCCGGGAGCGCGTCGGCGACCGCCGCGGCCAGCCCGCCGAACGAGTAGTGCGGCAACCGGGGCGATCCCCCGTGGCCGGGCAGATCCGGCGCGAGCCAGCGATATCCCGGGTGCGCCATGAGGCCGTCCCAGACCGCTCCTGTCGCGCCGAGGCCGTGCAGCAGGAGCACGGGCGGGCCTTCGGTTCCGGCGGTGCGCATCTTCAGTGTTTCCACCGGACGGATCTTTCCTCAGTCCCCCGCCCGCGGGCTAGGGTCGACGGCGTGATCACCGATCCGGACGTGTACACGCGGGGCGTGCCGTACGAGCACCTCGCGTCGCTGCGCCGGGAGTCGCCGGTCACGCGGGTGGACGATTTCTGGGCCGTGCTGCGGCACTCCGACGTCAAGTACGTGCTGAAGAACCCGAAGCTGTTCTCGTCGCGCCTCGGCGGGACGCAGATCCGGGACCCGGCGACCGAGCAGGACCTCGGCTACGTCCGGCGGATGATGCTCAACATGGATCCGCCCGAGCATGCCCGGCTGCGCGGCCTGCTCACCAAGGCGTTCACGCCGCGCGCGGTCGGCAGGCTGACCGAGCGGATCCACGGCTGGGCGAGGAAGCTGATCACCGAGGTCGCCGCGGACGGCCGGTGCGACTTCGCCGCCGTCGCCGCGGATCTCCCGCTGCTGACGCTCGCCGAGGTCTTCGGGATCCCCGAACAGGACCGGCGGCTGATGTACGACTGGAGCAACCGCGTGATCGGCTACCAGGACGCCGACTACGCGGTGAGCGCGACCGTCGAGGCCGGCGAGGTCACCGATCTGGCGCGGGCGGCGCTGGCCGTCCGGCCGGTTCCGGGACCGGACGGGTCGATGCCCGACCCGCGCACTCGCGCGGGGATGCCGGATCTCTACGCGTACGCCACCGCGCTCGGCGAGTACAAACGCCGTCATCCCGGCGACGACGTGATGAGCACTCTGATGGGGCACGTCGACGATGTGGACGGGCGGGTCTCGATCGCGGAGTTCGAAAACCTGTTCTGGCTGTTTTCCGTGGCAGGCAACGAAACCCTGCGCAACGGCATCCCGGGCGGGATGCTCGCGCTGCTTTCGCATCCCGATCAGTACCGGCGCCTGTTGGCCGACCGGTCACTGCTTCCCGGTGCGGTGGAAGAGATGCTGCGCTGGTGGACGCCGGTGATGCACTTCCGCCGGACCGCGACCGAAGACGTCGTGCTGTCCGATGTGGACATCCGGGCGGGCGAGAAGGTCGTCGTCTGGTTCTCGGCGGCGAACCGCGACGAGTCCGTTTTCGACGATCCGGACCGCTTCGACATCGGCCGCACGCCCAACGATCACGTGACCTTCGGGCACGGCCCGCATTTCTGCCTCGGCGCCCAGCTCGCCAGGGTGCAGCTGCGGGCGATGTTCGAAGCGGTGCTCGACCTGCTCGGCGAGGTCGAACTCGCCGAGGAGCCGGTGCGGCTGCGGTCGAACTTCCAGAACGGCCTGAAATCGCTGCCGATCCGCTGGCGGCGATGAGCCCCTTCCCGCCCCCGAGCGCGGGAAGGGGCCCTCACCCCCTGGTCATTCGGCCGCGGCGAACTCCGGTTCGGCGACGGTGGAGCGTGCCTCGGCCTTGCGCAGGCCGATGACTCCGGACAGTGCCACCAGGACACTGATCACGGCGATACCGGTGACGACGGTCAGCGCGGGCGCCAAGCCGTTCAGCAGCGCGGCCGGGCCGGTGGCACCACCCGAGTTGCCGGTCAGGACCGCGGTCACCACGGCGAGGCCGATCGCGCCGCCGACCTGGATCGACGTGTTCAGCAGTCCGCCGGCGAGCCCCTGCTCGTCGTCGGAGATACCGTTGGTCGCCTGGATGTTCAGCGAGGAGAACGCCAGCATGAAGCCGATACCCAGCAGGATCATGCTCGGCAGCACCGAACCGGCGTAGCTGGAACTCTCGTCGATCCGCAGGAACAGCGCGTAGCCGATCACGTGGGCGACGACACCGGCGAGGATCGTGCGCGGCGTGCCGAGCCGGTCGATCAGCGGCTCGATCCTGGGTGAACCGAAGGCGACGATCAGCGCGGCGGGCAGGAATCCGAGCGCGGTCTGCAACGCGGACCAGCCCAGCACGTTCTGCAGGTACAGCATGACCACGAACTGGAAACCGATGTAGGCGCCGAAGAACGTCGCGCCGCCGAGGTTGGCTCGGGCAAGCGGGCCGGAACGCAGGATGCCGAGGCGGAGCAGCGGGTGCTTGCTGCGCTTCTCGATGAACACGAACGTGACGAGCAGAGCGAGCGCGAGGGCGAACGAGATCAGGGTCCGCGGAGCGGCCCAGCCGATCTCCGGCGCCTCGACCACGGCGAAGACCAGCAGGAGCGAACCGGCGGCACCGGTGATCGCGCCGGGGAAGTCATAGCCGCGACCGGTTTGCGGCTGGTAGGACGGGATCAGCTTGATCGCGGCGACCAGCGCGGCGAGCGCGATCGGCACCGGCAGCAGGAACGTCCAGCGCCAGCCCACCTCGGTGAGCAGACCGGAGAAGACGAGGCCCGCGGAGTAACCGCTGGCACCGAACACGGCGAAGATGCTGATCGCCCGGTTGCGGGCGGGGCCTTCGTGGAAGGTCGTGGTGATGATGGAAAGGGCCGCCGGCGCGGTGAACGCGGCCGCGAGTCCCTTGATGAACCGGGTGGCGATCAGCAGCGCGCCGTCGTCGACGAGGCCGCCGAGCAGGGAAGCGAGCGCGAAGACCGCGACGGCGACGAGGAAGACCCGGCGCCTGCCGAGCAGGTCGGCGGTGCGGCCGCCGAGGAGCAGCAGGCCGCCGTAGCCGAGCACGTAGGCGCTGATGATCCATTGCAGGGCACCGGTGGAGAGGCCGAGTTCGGCCTGGATGGACGGGAGGGCGACGGCGACCATCGACACGTCGAGCGCGTCGAGGCCAACGACGACGGACACAGTGAGCAGGACACCCCAGAGGCGCGCGTCCCACCTTGTCGAGCTGGTGGACAGCTGCACGGAAGAACTCATGATCGGTACACTACATGCACACGCATCTAATGCAAGTGCATTTAATGACTTTGCATAAAATTCACGTGCATGCTATCTTGGGCCGCGTGAGCGACGACGCCGAACAAGACCTGCTGCGGGAGTGGCACGACCTGTCCGCCCGGCACGCGGCGGTCTTCGGACGCCTCGAGTGCCGGCTCCAGGAGCGTCACGGCCTCGGCGTCACCGAGTTCGAAGCCCTCGAACGGCTGGTGAACTGCGTTGTCGGCAAATGCCGCGCGGCCGATCTGACCGAGGTCGTCCACCTGAGCCAGAGCGCCACCTCACGGCTCGTCGCGCGCCTGGAACGCGAGGGACTCGTCCAGCGCTCACTCTGCGAGTCGGACCGGCGCGGGATCTTCGTCATCGTGACCGACGAAGGCCGCCGTCGCTACGAAGAGGCGAAGCCCACGCACCGGGCGACCCTCGAAGAGACTCTCACCGTCGGAGCCTGAAGCCCGGCGGTCCCCGAAACATCGGGGACGGCGGCGACGAGGATCAGTGCGACGGTCTTCGGCATTCGCGGACTCCCCTCTGAGACGGTGAGACCGAGAGGAGTCGCGCGGCGGACTCGGGTGACGCGACACCGCACTCAAGTGCTCAAACCCGGATCTCGCGTGTTTACAGACGTAACTCGCGTGTTCAGAGACGGAACTCCCAAGTGCGGCATCCAGACACGCGAGTCACGCCTTCCTTGCCGACCGGCCGCCGAGGCCACAGCCGCCCCACCGTCACCAGGGATCACATCTGACGGTAGCGAAAGCCTCCTTCACTACCGTCAGGGTAGGCAAAGAGGCCCTCACTACCAGGAGAACGCCCACACAGAAGCGGACACCGGCCCCGCCCCGCGCCACATTTGCCCTTCCCCTCAATAACACCCGGTCGGGTCGAGTTCGGGCGACTTCGTCCGTCTCACCCGGCGCGGGCGTTGAGGTAAAGAATATTTGACATGATGTCTAGAACTCTTTACCTTGACTCTCGTGGCCTTGGAAGAGAAACGCGCATGGATCATGGCGGTGGTGACGGTCTTCGCCTATGCGGCGTACCTGATCGTCGTCTTCGGCCGGGCAAGCTCCGGCACGGTCGTCGATGTCCCTTACGTGGCACCGTTGCTGTGGACCGTCGGGGCGGCCATCGTGGCCTCGATCGTGCTGCACATCGCCGCGGCGATCGCCTCACCGCGTGACGCGGGCCGCAAGGACCAGCGCGACCGCGAGATCGGCCGGTTCGGTGAGCACATCGGGCAGTCGTTCGTCGTGATCGGCGGGGTCGCGGCGCTCGTCATGGCGATGGCGGAGCTGGACCACTTCTGGATCGCCAACTCCGTGTACCTCGCCTTCGTCCTGTCCTCCCTGCTCGGCTCGATCGCGAAGATCGCCGCCTACCGCTGGGGATTCCAGGCATGGTGAAACCGACCAAGGTCACGAACTCCATCCGCGCCCTGCGGTTCGCGAAGGGCGAGATGACCCAAGCGGAACTCGCGGACCGGATCGACGTCACCCGCCAGACGGTGATCGCCATCGAACAGGGCCGCTACTCGCCGTCCTTGGAGATGGCCTTCCGGATCGCCCGGGTGTTCGGCGTCGGGCTCGACGACGTTTTCCAGTACCCAGACCAGGAATGAGGCCGCCGTGAAGGCGATCGCCCAGAACGAGTACGGCACGATCGACGTCCTGACCCTGACCGACCTGCCCGAACCCGAAGCCGGACCGGACGGTGTGGTCGTGCGGATCCGGGCGGCGGCGGTCGATCCCGGCGTCTGGCACCTCATGGAGGGCACGCCGTACTTGGTGCGGCTCATGGGGTTCGGGGTACGGAGACCGAAGGCCCGGGTCCGCGGGCTGGATTTCGCCGGCGTGGTGCACGCCGTCGGCGGCAACGTGACGCGATTCCGTCCGGGCGACGAGGTTTTCGGAACCTGCGAAGGTTCTTTCGCCGAGTACGCGCTGACCACAGTGGACAGAGTCGCCAAAAAGCCCGAGCGGCTCAGCTTCGAAGAAGCGGCGGCGGTCCCCATCTCCGCTTTCACCGCGCTACAGGCGCTCCGGGACCGAGGGCAGCTCGCGCCACGGCAGAAGGTCCTGGTCATCGGCGCGGGCGGCGGCGTGGGCACCTTCGCGGTGCAGATCGCCAAGGCGTTCGGCGCCGAGGTGGACGGCGTATGCGGCACGGGCAAGGTGGAGCTCGTCCGTTCACTCGGCGCGACCCGGGTTTTCGACTACACCCGCGAGGATTTCGGCGGCGGCTACGACCTCATTCTCGACACCGCCGGGAACCGTTCGCTGAAATCGTTACGCGAATCCCTTACCCCGCAAGGCACCCTCGTCATCATCGGCGGTGAGGGCGAGGGGAAGTGGATCGGCCCGGTGGGTCGCAATCTGCGAGCACTGCTCCTCGGGCCGTTCGTGAAGCAGAAGCTTCGCGGCCTGTTCTCCAAGGAGAACCAGGACGATCTCCAGACGCTGCGGGCGCTCATCGAGGCGGAGAAACTGACACCGGTCATCGACCGGGCCTTCTCACTCGTCGAGGTGCCCGAAGCCATCAGCCACGTGCGCGAAGGACACGCACGCGGCAAGGTCGTCATCACCCTCTGATGTTCTCCTCCACGTCGGCCTCCGGCCATCTTGGGAGTGTTCGCTCTCGGGGAGCGATCCGCCGAAGGCCGAGGGAGAACACCGATGTCCGTCAACCGCCGGGACCTGTTGCGAGGCGCCGCCACCGCCGGGGCGCTGGGGCTGGCCTGGCCGTTGAGTTCGCGGATGACGGTCGCGCAGGCCGAGGAAGCCGCGGTGGCGCTGGGCGCGACCTGGGACGAAGCGCCGTTCACGCTCGGTGTCGCGTCCGGCGACCCGGTCCCGTACGGCGTCGCCCTTTGGACCAGGCTCGCGCCGAAGCCGATGGAGTTCGAGCAGCCGCTCGAAGACACCGTCGAGGTCGCCTGGGAGGTCGCCACCGACCGCGGGTTCCGCCGCCGCGTGGCGCACGGGACGACGGCCGCGACCGCCGGGCTCGGGCACAGCGTGCACGTCCCGGTTTCCGGGCTGGAGCCGGGCTCGCAGTATTACTACCGGTTCCACGCGCTCGGCAAGGTCAGCCGGATCGGCCGCACCCGTACCGCGCCGGTCGGGCCGGTCCGGCGGGTGCGGTTCGCCTCGGCGAACTGCCAGGCGTTCCACGACGGGTTCTACGCGGCGCACGCCGGGATCGCCAGGGAGGAGCTCGATTTCGTCGTCCACCTCGGTGACTACGTCTACGAGCACGGTCAGGTCGGCGGGAATCCGCTGCGCGACCACGAAGGTCCCGAGGTGCTGACGCTGCAGGCGTACCGGCGGCGGCACGCGCTCTACAAGTCCGATCCGTCGCTGCGGGACGCCCACGCGGCTCATCCCTGGTTCATCACCTGGGACGATCACGAGGTCGTCAACGACTACAGCGGTACCACCCCGTCGCTGCGGGCGCGGCGTTCGGCGGCGTACCAGGCCTGGTTCGAGCACATGCCGGTTCGCCCGGACCATCCGTCGACGCCGAGGATCCACCGGCAGCGCCGCTGGGGCGACCTGCTCGATCTGTCCATTTTGGACCTCCGGCAGTACCGGTCGGCGCAGAACCTGCCCGACGGCACGATCCTCGGCGCGGACCAGAAGGCGTGGCTCAAGGACCAGGTGACCGGCTCCGGCGAGGCATGGCACTGCTGGGTGAACTCGATCATGCTGAGCCAGCTGGCGAAACCCGGTGGCGGCTACATGTTCACGGACCAGTGGGACGGCTTCCTCGCCGAGCGCAAGGAGGTGCTGACCCACGTGGCGAACAGCGGCCTCGAAGACCTCGTGGTGATCACCGGCGATTGGCATTCGGCGTTCGTCGACGACATCCGCCCGGACTTCGCGGATCCGGCCACCCCCGTGATCGGCACGGAGTTCACCGCGCATTCGGTCACCTCCGGCGCCTACTCCCCCGAGTGGAACGCCACGAACGGGCCGAAGATGGGCGCGGCGAACCCGCACCTCAAGTACTTCGAGGGTGACCGGTACGGCTACGACGTCTACGAGGTCACCCCGCGCCGCTGGAGCACGCACATGCGGGTGATCGGCGACCGGCGCGACCCGCGTTCGCCGGTGAGCACCCTGACGACGTTCCACGTCGACCGCGGCAGGCCGGGGTCCTATGAGGACCGGGCCACGATCAACTCCCCGGCGCAGTACCGGCGACGCTAGGCCAAAAGGGGAGCCGGGGACTCAGAAGGGGGGCCGCGACGCTCTTTCGGAGCAGCGTGGTTCACCGCACGCGATCTCGTTTCACCTGCCCGATGAATTCACGACAATTCTTCCGTGCGGCTAATCTGGGCATTCCATTGGGATCGAGCCGCGGGAGAAAGCATGAAGAAGAAAATCGCCGCTTTAGTCATGGCCGCCTTTTCGGCGGCCGGATTCCTGGCCGCCGCACCGGCCGCCGCGGCGACCGAAGGCAAGTTCCCGCCCTACGGCTGCGGCAGCGATCGCTATGGAATCCTCTTCGGCGAAGGCATTTCCCTGACCTGCTTCTCCCTGCCGAGACACTCGGGAACCTATCGAGTGGTCGCCCACTGCGCGTCGGGGTCGTCCTATTGGTACACCGTCGGACATTGGGTTCCGGTCGGCTTCGGACCGTCGACGGCGGAATGTCACGGCGCATTGCTTTCGAGCGCCTATGTGGCCGGCTATCACGTAGACGACTTCTAATATCCGAATGGAACGATGTTGATCTTGGCGGCGCCTTTCAGCGTCCGCTCCCGGCGGGTCCCCACCGGTCCACTTCCGCCGTGAGCCACCGATGCAGGGAAAAGGCCAGTTCGACCGGCGCGTCGTACTGGATCAGATGTCCGGCATCGGGGATGACGTCCAGGAGGGCACCGGGAATCGCGCCGGCGAGCTGTTCCGCGCGGTCCGCCGGGATCCACGTGTCGTCCGCGCCCCAGATCACCTTCACCGGCAACGTGAGTTCCGGATAGCGGTCCTGGATCTCGTCGGTGTACCGGACGTCCGCCTCGGCGATCTGCCGGTAGAACGCACGTTGCCCCTGCGCGTCCAGCCAAGGCCCGGTCAGGGTGGCCAGTTGCGCGCCGGTGAGACCACGGTGGGAGGCCGTCGCGATGTAGGACTCCAGCGCTCCCTGGTGCACGGCCGGGGGCTGCGCTTGGAAGACCTCGGCGTTCTCCGCGACGAGCCGGAAGAATTCCGAGCCCCACGGCCGCAGCGCGACGACGTCCACCAAGGCGAGCGAGGCGTACTCGGCGCCGTGCAGCAGCTTCGCGCGCAGGGAGACCGCCCCGCCGTAGTCGTGGGCGATCACGTGCGGGGCCGTCAGCCCCCAATGCCCGAGCAGGTCGGCGAAAAGCTCGCCCTGCGTCCCGAGATCGACGGCGTGGCCGGGTTCCTTGGACGAACGGCCGTATCCCGGCATGTCCCAGACGTACACGGCGAACTCTTCGCTGAGCGCTCGCGCGAAAGGCGCCCACAGTTGCGCCGACCACGGTGTCCCGTGGCACAGCACCACCGGGGCGCCTTCGCCGAGGCGTTCCCACGCCACCGACCGGCCACGCCAGTCGAACGTCCGCGACAACTCCAGCTCGCCGAAACCCATGATCGCGATCGTAGCCGCGGCCGGACGGTCAGTCGGGCAGCCGCAGTTCGGTATGCCGCTTGGACAGCATCTCCGCCAGCTCCCGGAGTTTGACGTTCATGTTCTGCGACGTGTGCCGCAGCACCTCGAACGCCTCCGCGGCGTCGATTCCGCGCCGCGCCATCAGGATGCCCTTGGCCTGCCCGATCGCGTCCCGGCTGTCCAGCGCCTGCTGGAGCTGTTCCTCCTGGAGCTGGCCGCGGGTGACCGCGTGTGTGGTCGCCAAGGCCAGTGACGCGTGCGTCGCCAGGAGCAGCAGCACGTCACGGTCGGCCCTGGCGATGCCGTGGGGACGCCGCGAGTAGACGTTCAGCGCACCGGAAAGCTGCGAACTCGACGCTTCCGGCAGCAGGGCCGTCGAGACCAGCGAATGGAACCCGAGCGCCGCGGCGGCCGGGCCGAAGCGCGGCCAGCGGGCGTCCTCCGCGAGGTTGTCGCTGAAGGCCGCGGCCGGTCCCGAAACCCGCGCCGCGTCGACGCAGGCACCCTCGCCGTACTGGTACTGCAACTGGTCCAGCTCGCCGGCGATCTGGTCGGTCCGCACCGGCGTGTGGAACCCGCCGTCGGGATCGAGGAGGGTGACGCTGACCAGATCCGCGCCCGGCACCAGGTCGCGCGTCGCGAAGACCACTCGTTCGAGGACCGCCCCGATCGAACCGGAATCCAGCAACGCCCTGGTCAGGGCTACGAACTGGGTGACCAGTGGTCCGGCTATGAGCCGGACGCCTTTCTCAGAGGTCACCGGCAGTTCGCCGTCGCCGACATCCTCGACGAATCGGTTCTTGTCCTGCTGCCAGTCGAATTCATCGGCCAAAGCCCGCCTCTCCCACTTCTGCACATCGGCGTGATGCACCACGGGAGTCACCGGCGGGAACCGGCGCCGAGCGCGCACCATCAACCGCCGCAACCAACCCGGTTACCGGCGGATCGGCGCTAACTTCTCAACGCTCAGAACCGCTTTCGGAAACCGACCTTAGCCGAATGCGATCACCCCGCCTCCCGCGCCCCACGTTCCGCCCGTCCCGGCTCGTCTCGCCCTGTCACGGCGACCCGAATCGTTCGTCCACCTGGTCTAACCGTCACCGCGCCACAACGGACCGCCGATCATGTGCCCGACTCATGTTTCATCCCGGGTCACCGTTGGTATCCAGGCCGGTGTCCGCCAAGAAGCGGGGGTAATCACTGTGTCCGCCCTCAAGGCCGAGGAGCAACGACGGATCGTCGCCGCGTGCTTCGCGCGAACCGGGCTCACCGTGGAGCAACTGTGGCTGAGGTATTTCGCCCTGGGTGGCGACGTCAGCGAGGTCGAACTGGACGCGTTCCTGCAGGGGGTGCTCCCCCTGCCCAGAATCCAGCGGGACATGGTGACCCACGCGGTCAACGAGCGGCTCGACGAACTCTCCGGCGTACGACGGGCGCCCTACAGCGGCGAGACCGGTGAGAGCACCCGCCCGCGCGGTACTTTGGCCGCTCTGCTGGGACTCCTCGACGGCGCCCACCATGCCGCCCCGGAGCGGTTGCCCGAGGTCATCGCCACCGCGGGGCGTGCGCTGAACCTCGAGATCGCCGTCTATCTCGCCGACTACGACCAGCGTCATCTCCTTCCGTTGCCAGGGTCGGTCTCAAGCCGGGCACCGTTGCCCATCGAGACGAGCAACGCCGGCCAGGCTTACCGGCACGTCGACACCCTGCTGGCCGAGGAGCCGGGAGGACCGCGGTTGTGGGCCGTGCTGCTCGACGGCGACGAGCGCATGGGCGTGCTCGAGGTCGAAGCCGGTGCGGACACCGACCTCCACGACCCCGCCCTGCGAACCCAGTGCCGGTGGCTCGCGTCGCTGGCAGGCCATCTCATCGCCGCCGCGATGCGTTATGGCGACACCCTCGACATGACACGGCGTGGACGGCGACGGGACCCCACAGCGGAGTTGCTCTGGCACAACCTGCCTCCGTTGACCGCGGCGACGCGCGACGTGACGGTGGCGGGCGGTGTCGAGCCCGCCTACGACCTTCGCGGTGTCACCTTCGACTACGCCCTGTCCGAAACGACGGCGTGGCTGGCCATCTTCGACGCGGGCCGGGACAGCTCGTCCGCGGGTCTCGTGGTCTCGACGGCCCTCGCGGCCTACCGGTCCGCCCGCCGCGAGGGCCAGGACCTGCGCGGCCAGGAGACCGCTGTCGACAAAGCGCTCTCGACACAGTTCGGTGACGGCGCCGCGGTTCGCGGCACGCTGGCCGAACTGGACCTCGCCCACGGCGACCTGCGCCATCTCGAAGCGGGCGGGCAGCCACCGCTCGTGCTCGGCACCGAGCACGAAGCGGACCGTGCGTCCACAGTGGACAGTCTGCCGCGGTCGCCGTTCGGCACCGGGCCGCCCGGCCGGATCATGACCACCCGCCTCCGGCCCGGAGATCTCGTCGTCCTGCACACCGAGGGCCTCTCGGACGCGCGTGACGCCGACGGCGAACGGTTCGGGCTCGCCGAATGCCTGAACGCCCATGCCGGGCGGCTACCGCCCGAGACCACCCGGCGCGTGCTCCACGCGGCGAAGTCTCACTGTCGCGGCACTTTCACCGGAGACGCAGGTCTGCTGGTCGCACTCCGGCACGCCGGCCACGAAGCGGTTCAGCCGCCGAATTCCACGTCTTCGGTCTTGACCGTCCCTCCTTTCCGGCCCGGCGCGGCCTGATACCGCCAGTACAGATTCGTGTGCGCGATGACCTGCTCCGGCGCGGGCGCCCCCCGCTCCGTTTTGTCCACGGTGGTGTGCGCGTCGCCGACCAGCGTCGCGTCGTACCCGCGGACCATGGCGCCGTGCAGCGTCGAGCGGATGCAGGCGTCGGTCTCCGCACCGACGACCACGAGCCGCCCGACCCCCAGCTCGGCAAGGACCCGCTCCAGATCGGTGTCCTCGAACGAGTCCCCATAGGACTTGTCGACGAGCGGCTCGGCGTCCTCCCGGTTCAGCTCGCCGACGATGCGCCATTCTTCGCTGCCGCGCACGAGTCCCTCGTCGGAATGCTGCACCCACACGACCGGGACGCCTTCCCGCCGTGCCTTGCCGACGAGCCCGCCGATGTTCGCGACCACCGCGTCGCGCTCGTGGCCCTCGTCGACGACGCCGTTTTGGACGTCGACGACGAGGAGCGCGGTGTTCGGCCGGTTGTCGAGAGTGGTCATGACGTGGTGTCCCTCCTGATCAGGCTGCTGCGGCAGACCCTAACCCGGAGCACCGACAAGAACCGGCGATCAAGCACCGGGGACGGCCAGCGCCTTCGCGTTGCGCCGGACGTCGGACCACGCCCCGTCGCCGCACAATCCGCACGAGGGACCGAAGAACTCGGCGCGGGCGCGTTCGTCACCGGAAAGCCAGAACCGGAACCACGCCGCGATCGCGCCGCGGAACCCACCACCGTCGCCGACGGGCGTGAAGTGGGTCGCCCCGCCGAGTTCGCCGTAGAGCGCGGGCACCTGGTCCGCGAGGCGGTACCGCGGGATGACCAGCAAGCCGGGAACGACGATGGTGTCGAACTGGCCGCCGAGGAAGAACGAAGGCCCCTTCAGTGCCGTGGCGGAGCCCTGCGGTCCCGGCTCGATCGGGATCGTGGTGATGACGCGGGAGTCGGCGCCGGCGGCGATCGCCCCGCCACCGCCCTGGGAGTGGCCGGTGGCGCCGATGTGCGCGGTGTCGATCTTCCCCTGGAAGCGGCTGCCGGGGCGGGAGTTCTCGGCGATCAAGGTCGTGGCTCCGGCGAGCATCTCCTGACCGGAACCCGCGTTCGGCGTGTCGGCCGCCGCGACCACGAAACCGTGAGAGGCCAGATGCCGCAGGAGCCCGTCGTAGGTCTTCGGGTTCGCCCCGGTCCCGTTGCCCCACAGGATCACCGGATGCTTCTCCAGCCTCGAAGGCCGGTACACGGTGTGGGTGCTGTCAAGTGCTTCGACCGTCACCGCGAAGGGACCGGGTTTGCTCCACTGATCCGCGATTCCGGTCGTCGTGGCAGGCGCTGCCGTCGCGGCGGGCGCGAAGCCCACCGTCGCGAGCGCGACCATTCCGGCGATCAGTGTCCGTGCGCGAAGACTCCCCATGGCGGGTCACCGTCCTGTTCCGTTCGGGCCCCGTTGGCCGTTTCCTTCCCAGGGTGACGGTCCGGTTACCGCAGGTCCATGGGGCCGGTCACAAGATCGGGCGAACGGGTCTTGTGATCGGCCCCAAACCGCGCCGGGGGTCGTGAGTGGGCGGCTGCTTCAGTGCTTCCGGCGGTCCGGCGTCGCGCTCTTATGTCGTGAAGGGCCCCTTTGAGACCTTCAACGTCTCAAAGGGGCCCTTCACGACATCCCCACGGACCGTGACCACTCACGCAAGCGTCACCCGAACGTCGAAAGCCCGTCCAGCAACCTGTCGACGTCCTCGGCGCTGGTGAACGGCGCCAGCCCGACCCGGAGCGCCGGATCTTCCAGCTTCAAGGAGGCGAAGACTTCGTAGGCGTAGAAGGAGCCTGCCGGGGCGACGACGTTCCTTTCGGCGAGATGCCGTTGCGCCTCACGCTCGCGGCCGCCGAGGCTCATCAGGACGGTCGGAGTCCGGTCGGCGGCCTTGCCATGGACGGTGACGGCGTCGCCCAGTCCCTTCTCCAGCCTGGCGCGCAGCGTGCTTTCGTGCTCGTGCAACGAATTCATCGAGTTCGCCAGGCGCTCCCGCCGTGCTCCGCCCGCTCCCGGGTCGAGCGCGGCGAGGAAGTCCACCGCCGCCGTCGCGCCCGCGAGCAGTTCGTAGGGCAGCGTGCCGAATTCGAACCGTTCCGGCACGGTGTCGGGTGACGGCATGAGCTTGTCCGGCTCGACGGTTTCGAGGAGGGCGGGCGACGCGCCGAGCACCCCGCAGTGCGGGCCGAGGAACTTGTACGGCGAGCAGACGAAGAAATCCGCTCCCAGCGCGGGAACGTCCACGAGTTCGTGGGCGGCGTAGTGCACGCCGTCCACGAACACCAGCGCCCCGGCGTCGTGGGCGAGATCGGCGATCCGGCGGATCGGCGGCTTGGTGCCGAGGACGTTCGAGGCCGCCGTGACCGCGACCAGCCTCGTCCTCTCGGTGAGAACGAGGGAATCGAGATCGAGATCGGTGGTTTCGGGATCGATGTCGAGCCAGCGGACGGTCATCCCGGCCCGTTCGGCTGCCTGCACCCACGGCCGGACATTGGCGTCGTGATCGAGACGGCTGACGACGATCTCGTCCCCCTCAAGCCAGTCCTTGGCCAGGTGCCGGGAAAAGTCGTACGTCAGCTGGGTGGCGCTGCGGCCGTGGACGACGCCTTCGGCAGGCACGTTCAGGAAGTCGGCGTAGGCGGCGCGGAAGTCCGAGACGGCTCGCTCCGCGTTGAGTTCGGACGGGCTGACCGTGCCCCGGTTCGACAGCGGACCGGTCAGTGTCCCGGCGATGGCGTCGGCGACGGGCCGGGGTGTCTGGGTACCCGCGGGTCCGTCGAAGAAGGCGGTTCCGTCGGCGAGGGAAGGGAAGTGAAGCCGGAGGGCGGCGACGTCGATGGCCATGCCCCGACTCTGACATCCGGCGCGGGACCGGGTAAACGCTTCGCGGCCGGAACTTTCGCCGGCCACGAAGCGTCCCGTGCTCAGTACAGGTTCAGCCGGTACGCACCGGACTGCGCGGTGCCCGCGAACAGGTACCGGCCGTCCGCGCTGATCGCCATGGACAGCACCCTGGTGTCGGGCAGCGCACCGGGCACGGGCGACCAGGTGCGGCCGAAGTCCGTGCTGCGCAGCACGCCTTCCCCGGTCGAGTCGCTCGCGAACCACACCCGGAAGTCGAACGGATGCGGCAGGATCCGGCTGATCCCGAGGGGATTCTCCCCGTCACGGACGCGGCGGAACGTCCGGCCGTCGTCCTCGCTGAGCAGGATGCCCGCGCCACCGGCGAGGACGCGTCCGCCACCCCATCGGCTGACCGAGATCGAACTGACCGGTTCGCTGGAGACGTGCGTCCAGGTCTTGCCGCCGTCGTCCGACCGGGACAGACCCTGGGAGTCGCCGCCCCAGACCCGATCCGGGTTCCACGGGTCACCGGCGAACGCGATGAAACCACTGTCGGTCGCCAGCTTCTCCCAGGTCTTCCCGGCGTCGTCACTGCGGTAGAGCACGTAGCCGCTGGGCGCGAAGGCCGAGACGAAGATCCTGTCCGGTGCGGCCGGATGGGCGAAGATCGCCTGCGGAAGACCTTGTTTCGCCTTCGCCGCGAACTGCCAGGTCCGCCCGCCGTCACCACTGCGGAGCACGTCGAGCGCGAAACCGTTCCGGGTGACCTGCCAGACGACGTCCGGGCGAGCGGGTGAAACCGACAGGCGCGCGTCCTCGTGCAGCCGGTCGGTGGGATGCGACTGCCAGACCCGGTCGGCCGCGGAAACCTTGCCACGCGGGAGCGGCGTGTTGTAGATCTCCTGCACACCGGCCGCGACGACGTGCTCCCGCAGGAGGTTCCCGGTGGTCACGAGGTCGCGAATGGATTCGCCGGGTACGCCGATCTGCCGGTAGCCGCTCTTGCCGGCGTCCGCGTACACACCGCGGTAGAGCGAGGAGATCAGCGTGGTGGCGGATTTGCCCGCCGCGGCGGGAAGATCGATCATGTCGCTGACGCCCTCGCCCGGTGCGGGCACCGGCTTGCGAGTCCAGGTGCGGCCGCCGTCCGCGCTGACGTCTATGTCGTTATACGTCGAGACGTACAAACGCCCGCCGACGAAACGCGGTTCCCGCAGGGGCTGTCCGGTGGGATCGCGGCGCAGCACGGTCCAGGTCTTGCCGCCGTCGGCGGAGCCGTGCAGTTCGGGGCCGACCGTGACCACGAGCAGCTTGCCGTCCGAAGCGACCTGTCCGACCTCGCCGTTGGCCCGGTACACGAGTTCGGCCCGCGGCTCCTTGCCAGTGACCCCGCGGACCGCCCACAGCGCGTACTCCGGGTAGACGGTCGCGAAGTAGGCGTCGTCACCGACCAGCGTGAGTTTGAGCGCGCCGACCGGCGCGGCGATCCCCTCGCGCGGCCAGGTCCTCGGCACGTCGTTCCAATGCACGCCACCGTCGATGCTGACGCTCAGCGAATCGAGGTTCTGCACCACGACGACCCGGCCCGCCGGATCCGTGGCCATACCGAACGCGCCGTCGGGGTACCACTCGCGCAGGGTCTCCCAGGTCTGACCGCGGTCGGTGGTGCTCAGCAGCAGACCGCGCCACTCGCCGAGCATGCCGACGATCTTGTTGCCCACCGCGAGCATCCGGTCCGGGTTCACCGGATCGGCGAAGAACCCCTGGATGACGGTTTCCGCGGGCAGGCCCCGGCGCGCGGACCACGAAGCGCCGCGATCGCCGGAGAGCCACAGCGCGGGCGGACTCGGCTGCATCATCGCGAGTCCGGCGGGCGAAGCGGCCAGCAGCCCGCCCACGCTGTTCGGGCCGACCGGCTCCCAGCCGCCGCGCGGCAGCCCGGTCGCGTTGACGTCCGCGGGCGGTCGCTGGGGTTCGGCGGTGGCCACCGACGTCGCCCCGGTGGTCCCGAGAACCGTCAGCAGCCCGAGAACGAACATGCGTTTGGTGATCGATCTCAGTTTCATGCGGGAGATCTTGGCGCAAGATCCGCCAAAGAGATAGAGGATTCGTCGGATCTTTGCCTGGCGCTAACCCCTTCCCATGGCGCCGATTCCCTGTCAAGGGCTTGACATCGACAGCACTCATCCGATCACTAGCGGACTACGATCGCGATCAGCGCGGCGGCGAGCAGAGCGAGGTACGCGATCGCGTGCGCGCGGTCCGGGATCCGGCCGACCACCCGGCGCGTCACGGCGATGGTCGGCAACGAGCCGCACAGCAACGCACCCGCGGCCACCAGGTCGATGTAGCCGAGGTGGGCGGTGCCCGAAGCCGTGCCCGTCGCCGCGAAGGCGTAGACCGCAGTGCCGATCACCGCCACCGGCAGGCTCAGGGGGTTCGCCAGCGCGGCCGCGTCGGCCATCGGCAGGCCCTTGCGCCGCATGAGCGGGACGGTCAGCACGCTGCCCCCGACCCCGAGGAAGCTCGCCACGGCACCGATCCCGGTCCCGCCGGCGGTGGTGGTGAGCCCGCCGAGCGCACGCGGCCGGATGTCGTCCCGCCTGCTCACGAACCCCTTCCTGGCCAAGCTGTCGGCGATGGTCAGCGCGAGGTAGGCGACGAAGAGCCAGCGCAGGACACTCTCGTCGGCCACGGTGGCGGCGAAAGACCCGAGCACGGCGCCGAGGCCGATGAACGCGATGAGCGGCCACAGATAGTCGCGGCGAAGCCGCCCTGTCCGCAGTTGGGCGAGGGTCGCGCTGCCGGCGTTGACCACCATCACCGCGGTCGAGGTGGCCACCGCCACGTGCATCGCGCCCAGGGCGTGATCCGGTTCGGCGAGCGCGAAGGCGTAGACGACGGGCACGGTGATGAATCCGCCGCCGAATCCGAAAAGGACGGTGGTGACGCCGCTCAGGCAGCCGAACCCGAGGAGCACCAGGATCTCGATCAGCACTCCTTCGACGGTAGGCGCCTCCGGCGCGGCGGGCATTCGAAAGAGTGCCAGTTTCTTTCGCCGATCGGACACCCGGCGTAACCTCGGTGAGGTGCGTGACATCCCCATCGACGAGGTCGACCAGCTCGACCGCGCGGTGGTGGCGATCCGCACCGATTACCCACCGGGGCACCGGATTCCCCCGCATCGGCATCGGCGCGCGCAATTCCTCTACAGCGCGACGGGATCGATGCGGGTCGAAACGGCCGACGGCACGTGGACCATCCCGACCCTGCGCGCGGTGCTCGTCCCGCCGGAGACCACCCATCAGGTCTTCACGACCACCGTGAGCACCCGCAGCCTGTACATCGAGCCGAAGGCGGTGCCGTGGTTCCCGCGACGCTGCCAGGTCGTCGAAGTCTCCGCATTGCTCCGGGAACTACTGAACGAGGCCGTCGCCGTGCCGGAGTTGTACACCCCGCGTGGGCGGGACGCCGCGGTCATCGGCCTGACCCTGCACGAGATCCGCCGCTCCGCCCCGGTCCAGCTCGATCTCCCACTGCCGAAGCACGAACGGCTCCGTGCGCTGTGCGAGTCCTTTTTGGACCATCCGGACATCCATGAGCCGGTGAACGCCTGGGCTTCCCGGCTGCACGTCAGCGAGCGGACACTGAACCGGATGTTCACCGCCGAGACCGGGATGGGATTCGCCCGCTGGCGGCAACGGGCCTGCGTCCTGCATTCGCTGTCGCTGCTTTCGGACGGCCGTCCGATCGCCGGCATCGCCGCCTCGCTCGGCTACGAAAGCCCGGCCGCGTTCTCCACCATGTTCACCCGGCTGCTCGGCACGTCGCCGAGGGACTACCGCGCCGCTGTCTCAAAGTGAGACACGACACCCCTCCCCTGCTTTCTCCCGCGCCCCTACCTTCCGTTCAAGCCCAGGCGAACAAGGGAGTTCAGCGCATGAGCAAGAACGTACTCGTCACCGGTGCGGCACGAGGGATCGGAAAGGGGATCGCGCTCCGGCTCGCCGCCGACGGGCACGACGTCGCGGTCAACGACGTCGCCGCCAACGAGGCGGAACTCGAGGCGGTCGCCAAGGAGATCCGCGAAGCGGGACGACGCTCCGCGGCGGTCACGGCGGACGTTTCCGACCCGGCGTCGGTCACCGCCATGGTCGGCGAGACCGTCGGCGCGCTGGGTTCCCTGGACGTCATGGTCGCGAACGCGGGGATCGCGCAGGTCCTCCCTCTGCTCGAAGTGACCCCGGAGGACTGGGACCGGATGATGGCCGTCAACGCGCGCGGCATGTTCCTCTGTTACCAGGCCGCGGCCAAGCAGATGATCGAACAGGGCGACGGCGGCAAGATCATCGGCGCGGCGTCCATCGTCGCCCATCGCCCGTTCGCGTTGCTCGGCCACTATTCCGCGTCGAAGTGGGCGGTGCGCGGGCTGACCCAGGCCGCCGCGATGGAATGGGCGAAGCACGGCATCACCGTCAACGCGTACTGCCCGGGTATCGTCGGGACCGCCATGTGGGACCTCATCGACGAGAAGCTGGCGGAGTCGGAAGGAATCCGGAAGGGGCAGGCGATCGAGAAGTATTCGAACCTGATCCACCTCGGCCGGGTCTCCGTTCCCGAGGACGTGGCGGCGTACGTGTCGTACCTCGCTTCCCCGGATTCCGATTACATGACCGGCCAGTCGGTGATGATCGACGGAGGAATCCAATTCTCCTGAGCAGGAAGTAGGACGATCATGATCTTCATCACGGCGAAGTTCCGGGTCCGTCCCGAACACGCGGACCGGTGGCCGGAGATCGCGCGCGATTTCACCGAAGCGACCCGCGCCGAACCCGGTTGTCTTTGGTACGACTGGTCTCGCAGCCTCGACGACCCGAACGAATACGTGCTCGTCGAGGCGTTCCGGGACGACGACGCGGGCGCGGCCCATGTCGGTTCGGAGCATTTCCGCACGGCTCAACGCGAACTGCCGCAATACCTGGCCGAAACACCGCGGATCGTCAACGCGAAGGTGGATCAGGACGGCTGGTCGGAATTGGGCGAACTGGCCGTCGAGTAGATTCCTTCTCCCGCCTCGGTTCCTTGTCCGGGCCGAGGCGGGAAAGGCCGGTTCTCAGCCCCGTTGCGCCCGTGCCGCCCCGAGGCAGTACGCGCCGAAAGCCGCGACCCCGATGGCCACCACGATGAGCAGCACCGCGCCGAACGGCTGGGCCGCCAAGGTCCGCAGGGCCGCGTCGAGCCCACCGGAACGAGACGCGTCGTGCGTCAGCGCCGCGTATCCCACCAGCACCGCGACCATGCCGAACACGACACCCCTTGCCACATAACCGATCCTCCCGAGCCGCTCCACCCACCGCCGGGTACCCGACGGGAGCCGCGAGAGGTCGAGATCCTGCTCGAAGGTCCGGCGTACGCCCTTCACCACCGAACCCACCGCGACGCCGAACACGATGACGGCCACCACGGTCACCAGCAATGGCCCGGCGGGCAACGCCAGCAACCGCGCGGTGAACTCCTGCTGCTTCTGGTCACCGCTGCCCTGCTGCCCCGCGCCCGCGGCGACCCGGGCCGCGTAGACGCCCAGCGAGATCCCCACCAGGCAACGGACTCCGGACGTCACCCGCTTGACGGTGCGGGTCCGCTGCTTGCCGATCCAGGTGTAGCCGACCGCGGCCAGCAGCGCCTGCCACAGGCCGTATGCCACCAGCCCCGCCGCCAGAATCCACAACAGCACGCCGCCCACCGGGGTCGAACCGACCTCGGTGATCGCGCCCCGTCCGTCGGCCTCCTGGCCGCCACCGTCGACGGCGACCCGCACCGCCAGGTACCCGATGAGCAGGTACACCAGGCCGTAGCAACCCATCCCGATCCGTCCGAGCAACTGGACGGCCTTGTTGTGGCGCACCTGTCTCGCTTCGGTCGCGGACATCCGGTCCACCTCCTTCGGTGTCTTCAACCGAGTGTCACGGCCGAAGGCGAAGAACGCCGGGTGACTGGTCCGTCCGGCCCAGTGCGCCTAAGTGAGGACCCAGTCTCCCGTGTAGCGGTGCCTGCCGAGCCCGACGGCGTCGAACTCGTCGAAGTGATCGCCTTTGACCACGCCGAGCCACCGAAGCGCCTGAGAAATCGGACTGCCGCCGGAGTCGTCCTCAGCCGAATGCAGCGGCCCGAGGACTGTCTCGCCGCCGTCCCACACCTGTACGGACTGCGTCCCGGTGCCGCCGAAGTACTCGGCTTCGACGTACGCCACGGCACCGCGCCGGGAGCACTCGGCGAGAAGCCGATCGAAGCCCGCGGGCGCGGTCCAGAATTCGCCGAAGGCGGGCACTCCGGCGTCGACCAGCACTTCGGTCAACGGCAGCAGTGACAGGTGCTGTCCGAGCGCGACGAGGCGCGCTCCCTGGATCGAATCGAGCAGCTCATCGCGTGCGGACTCGGTGACGATGACGGCTTGCAGGCTGTACACGTCCGCATCCTGTCACTTCGACGACGCCCGGCAGGTTTTTTCGCGGCGATGTCGAAAACCGCCGGGCCCGTTCGTCGCCAAAGTAAGAGACACCATCGAAGGAGCATCATGACCGCGACTTACACGTTCGACGTCTTTTCCACCCTCGACGGCTACGGCTCCACCACCGGCGATTGGGGCGGCTACTGGGGCAAGCAGGGCCCCGAGTTCCTCGAACACCGCCTCGGCCTGTACTCCGAGCGGCAGCGGATGGTGTTCGGCGCCACCACGTTCCGCGCGAACATGGAGATGCTGAGCGCGGACGTCGTGGCGACCGAGGCACTGGACCCGTGGGTCACCCGGATGAAGCACCTTCCGGCGACGGTGGTGTCGACCAAGCTGCGGGAACCGCTGGACTGGCCGGACGCGACGCTCGTGAGCGGTGACGCCGTCGACGTCGTCGCCCGGCTCAAGAAGGAGTCCGACGTGCCGTTGCGCTCGCACGGCAGCCTGGCGATGAACCGGGCGTTGATGGCCGCCGGTCTTGTAGACCGCCTCCAGGTGACCGTTTTCCCGGTGATCACCGGGAAAACGGGTGCCGGCTCGCTCTTCCGGGGCGCGGCCGACTTCGACCTCGAACTGCTCGAGAGCCGGACGTTCGACGGGCGCGTCCAGGAGCTCGTTTACCGGCCCACCGTGCACGAATCGAGCTGATCGTCCACAGTGGACTGATCGGTCAGCGGCCGAGCCAGGGCGCCAGCAAGGCTTCGAGGTCGGCATCCGAAAGCGCGTACGGCCCGCCGTGGAACTCGTGCCACCGCGAAGCGTCCCGCGCCGCCATGTACTCCACCTCGAACGCCCGCATCAGGACGTAGGTGAAGGTCACCGAGCTGAACCGATCGCCGAGCAGCGTCCTGGCCTCGCGCGCGACACCGGTCGCGCCATGGCCGATCACATCCGCGAGCTTCAGCTCCTCCGCAGCCGGGTCCAACAGGCTGGGGGCATACATCACGACAGTTTCTCCATCACTGAAAGGAAAACTCAGTTCTCGGCGGCGAGCTGACCGCAGGCCGCCGCGATCTCCTGGCCACGCGTGTCACGCACCGTGCACGCCACTCCGCCCGCGTTCACCAGCCGGACGAACTCCCGCTCCACCGGCTTCGGCGAGGCGTCCCACTTCGAACCCGGGGTCGGGTTCAACGGGATCACGTTCACATGGACCAATTGTCCCAGGTGCTGGCGAAGCCGCTTCGCGAGCAGCTCGGCCCGCCAAGGCTGATCGTTGATGTCCCGGATCAACGCGTACTCGATCGACACCCGCCGTCCGGAGGTGTCCGCGTAGTACCGGGCGGCGGACAGCACCTCGTCCACCGACCAGCGCTCGTTGACCGGCACCAGCGTGTCCCGCAACTCGTCGTCCGGCGTGTGCAGCGAAACCGCCAGCCGCACCTGCATCTTCTCGTCCGCGAGTTTGCGGATCGCCGGGGCGAGGCCCACCGTCGACACCGTCACCGAACGCTGGCCGATCCCGAGCCCCTCCGGCGAGGGATCCGTGATCCGCCGGACCGCCGCGACCACCCGCTTGTAGTTCGCCAGCGGCTCGCCCATGCCCATGAAGACGATGTTCGACAGACGGCCGGGGCCGCCGGTCATCAGTCCGTCGCGCATCACGGCGGCGGCGGCGCGGACCTGGTCGACGATCTCCGCGGTCGAGAGGTTCCGGTCGAGGCCGCCCTGCCCGGTCGCGCAGAACGGGCACGCCATGCCGCAGCCCGCCTGGCTCGAGATGCACAGGGTCGCGCGATCCGGGTAGCGCATCAGCACGCTCTCCAAGAGCGTCCCGTCGTGCGCGCGCCACAGGGTCTTGCGGGTGGTGCCGTCGTCGCAGGCGAGCGCCTTGATCTCGGTGAGCAGCGGCGGCATCAGATCGGCGACGAGCTTCTCCCGCGACGCCGCCGGGATGTCGGTCATCTCCTCGGGGTTCACCGTGAGCCGCGAGAAGTAGTGGTTCGACAACTGCTTCGCACGGAACGGCTTCTCACCCAGCTCGGCGACGGCGGCGGCCCGCTCGGCGGCGGTGAGGTCGGCGAGGTGGCGCGGCGGAAGGCCGCGCTTGGGCGCGTCGAAGACGAGAGGGAGGGCAGTCATAGCTCAACCATTGTCCCATGTCCACCTTCGACGCACCCGAGCCGCCCCGGTTCACCGCATCCACACAAGCCTCTGAGACCCAACTCACACCAGAAGGGTTGTCGATACGACTGGTTCCGATATATCGTAAACATGTCGGAACAGTACGTAGAGAGGATTCACATCATGCGACGACGACCTTTCCCTCCAGAACACGGCCGTCCCGCCTTCGGGCCTTGGGCACGCGGCGGCTTCGGCGACTTCGCCCCGGGGCCGGGCGGGCCGGGACATCGGCACCGGCACGGCCGTCGCGGCGGCCCCGGCGGCAGGCGCGGCAAACGCGGTGACGTCCGCGCCGCGATCCTCGCGCTGCTTTCCGAGCAGCCGAGGCACGGGTACGAGATCATCCGCGAGATCGGCGAGCGCAGCGGCGGCTTCTGGAAGCCGAGCCCCGGCTCCGTCTACCCGACCCTGCAGATGTTGGCCGACGAAGGCCTGGTGATCAGCAAGGACGAGAGCGGCAAGAAGCTGTTCGAACTCACTGATTCCGGCCGCGCCGCGGCCGAGCAGCAGGACGCCGTCCCGCCGTGGGAGCAGATCGCCCACGACGTCGACCCGGCCGAGGTGAACCTGCGCAAGGCGGCCGCGACCCTGGCCGCGGCGGTCGCGCAGGTCATGCACGCCGGCAGCGAAAGCCAGCAGGCCCGCACCGTCGACGTGCTCAACGAGGCACGCCGGACGATCTACGGCATCCTCGGCGAGGCCGAGGACGGTACTCCGGAGGCGTCCGCCGAGGACGCGGAGTGACCTGGTACGACGAGGCCGGTGGGCTTGGTGCGCGTGTGCACGCGATAGCCCACCGGCAGCGTCATCCGCTTTTCCCCGGCAGCTGACGAGACCTCGTTGAGACGCCGGATCTCCGCGATCGCCTTCTCCGCGACCGGGGCGCTGAACTCGATCTTCAGCACGGCTTCCATCGCGGCGGCGTCCTCGAACAGCCACCGCGTCGGCACCTTGCGGCAGTCGAAACCCTGACGGTCGAAGAACTTCTCGACCCCGGGCGGGTCGTACCGCGGCAGATCCAGCCGCATCCAGCGTCCGTAGGGCTCGCTCGCCACATCGAGATCCACGATCATCAAGGTCCCGCCAGGCCGCAGCACGCGCTCCGCTTCGCGAAGACCAGGTTCACAACCAGGGCCGAAGAAGTACGCGGTGCGCGCATGGACGACGTCGAAAGCCGCGTCCGGCAAGGGAAGCCGCTGCGCACGACCTTGCCGCACCTCGACGTTCGGCAGTTCCCCCGCCCGGTTCCGCGCGTCGCGCACGAGTGGCTCATGGGGTTCGATCCCGATCACCGACCGCGCCGTCGCGGCGAACCGCGGCAGATGGAACCCGTCACCGCAGCCGATGTCGAGGACGTCCTCACCGGACCAGTCGCGACACCCGGCGAGGACGCGCCAGATCTCGTCGTCGACGTCCTGCGCGCGGTTCTCGACCTCGTAGGCCTTTTGGTAGTACCAGATGTTCGGACTCGGCAACACCTCGTCGCCGCGGCGGCGGGAGGAGACAGCTCGGGGAAACCAGCGCACGGAAGCTCCAACGACGGGACACCGGGCTGGGTTCCATGCTCATCCGGGTCGAAATCTTTAACGGAAACAATGCGGTCAGCGACTAGACTTTACTCCCACCGGAAAGGGAGAACCGCATGTCGCTCGGCTCGGCCGCCCAAACTTCCGTCATCCCTTCAGGAATCCCGTGCTGGATCGAGCTCGCGTGCAGAGACGAAGCGGCCGCACAAGCCTTCTACAGCGGGCTTTTCGACTGGGAGTTCACCGTCCAGCGTGATCCGGCGACGCCGACCGGCCGGTACTCGATCGCGACACTGAACGGCGTTCCCACCGGTGGTCTGTACCGCGCGGGCACGGACGGGCCGACCGGCTGGAGCGTGCACATCTCGGTTTCCCAGGCGGCCGCGGCCGCCGAATGGGTCGACAGTCTCGGCGGCCGGGTCACGCTCGGCCCGATGGCGATTCCCCATCGCGGCAACATCATCCACGCCATCGACGCGTGCGGCGCACACGTCGTCTTCTGGGAGCCGCCCGCCACCTGGCAGTTCGCGACCGGGGTGCCCAACACCTTCAGCGGCGCGGATCTCAACACCCACGACGGCGCGGCAGCGGATCATTTCTACTGCCGCCTCTTCGACTACACCAGCCACCAGATCGGCGATGGCGCGTCGCTCGACTACGCCGAATGGCTCATCGAGCACGAACCGGTGCTGTACCGGTACGTGATGGGTTCGGAATACCGGCCGGACACGCCCCCGCACTGGATGGTCTACCTCGGACTGGATCCGGCGCGCGGCGCGGACGCCGCGGCGGGGCAGGCCCTGATGCTCGGCGGCGCCGTCGTGGTCCAGCCCTACGACACCCCGTACGGCAGGATGGCGATCCTCGCCGACCCGGACGGTTCGGTGTTCGCGGTGATCGACCACTCCCGGGCCACCGAGGGCTGGGGCACCGCCGAAGTCGACGATCCGTACGACGACTGAAACGAAGAGCCGGGGCGACGACGTCACCCCGGCTCTTTCGTCAGAGTCCCGCCCAGAACCCGCAGTCGTGCACGGCCACGAGGTCGACCGGGCCGATCCGGCCCGGCGCCAGCGACTGCGTCCGCGGCGAGGGACGCCACTTCGGCAGTTCCCCACCGTTCGGATTCCCGGTGCGCGCGAACGCGGTCCAGTACTGAATCATTTGCGCCGCGAGTTCCTGCTGCGCGGGCGTCAATTTCGCCGGAAAGCCAGCCAAATCAGACAAATAAGCTAATTCGGATCCATGCGCGGCGCCGGAACGCATTCCCGGCGGAGCGGGGAAAAGCGGCGGAGCGTCCCGGTCGGCGAACTCGTAACCGAAGGTACGCGTGCGCTCGCGCAACAACCGCTCGGTCCCCACCTGCGGGCAACCCCAGATCCGGTCGGTCATCGCGTCCGCGAACGCCATCGCCGGGCCGCCGTGCTTCGCCGACGGGTACCGGGCGGCGACGAGCGGCGCCTTCTCCTTGAACGCGGTCCGCAGCAGCTCTTGGTAATGCTCCTCGGTGAACGGCTGCCCCGGGAACATGGAGACGAACAGTCTCGCCTCGTCCCTGGTGACCCCCGTCAGCACCGGGACGCGGGCGAAGTGCCCCGCTTTCAGCGCGTCGGCGGGATGTTCGGGCAGCAGACCGGTGCCGAACGCGGGGGTCCCGATCGGCTGGTTCACCAGATCCTTGGCCGGAAGCCGCCGCATGCAGGCGACGTCGGCGCAGCCGAGTTTCCCGGCCCCTTCGGCACCTATCGCTTCGACGTCGGCGCGGGGCAGGTACGGCGAGCCTGCGGGCACGCTGGGGAAGAACCCGCCGTCGGGCCAGGTCAGCGTGCACGGGCCGCTTTGGATGATCGCGCGGTGGAACAGCCCCGCGGCCGAAGGAGAGGCCAACTGGGCGCAAGTGCTCATCGCACCGGCGGATTCGCCGAACAACGTGACGTTCCGGGGATCTCCGCCGAAGGCACGCGCGTTGCGCTGCACCCAGCGAAGGGCGGCCTGCTGGTCCTGGAAGCCGAAAGCACCGGAATCGCGGCCGAGTTCCGGATGCCCGAAGAAGCCGAACACACCCAGCCGGTAGTTCACGGTCACCACCACGACGTCCCCGCCGAGGGCCATGCGCTTGAAGTCGTAGTCGCTGCCCGCGCCGGAGGTGAAGCTGCCACCGTGCACCCAGACCATCACCGGACGCGGTTTGCGCGACGGCCCCGCCGGGCTGATCACGTTGAGGTACAGGCAATCCTCGGCGTCGCTCGCCGGCGAACCGAGGCCGGCTCCCTGCGCGCATCGAGGCCCCGGTTCGGTCGCGTCCCGCACGGCGGTCCACGGCTCGGGGCTCCGCGGCGGCGCCCAGCGCAGGTCGCCCACCGGCGGTGCGGCGAACGGAATGCCTTGGAAACTCCGGTATTCGCCGGTACTCACGCCGCGAACGGGGCCGGAATCCGTGCGGACGACCGGGCTCGTGCCCGCTTCCGCCGCGGTCGTCGTCAGGGCGCCGAGCGTCACCACGCTCAGTGCCATGGCCAGAAGTCGCTTACTCATCCGTTGAGTGCGCATACTCCGACCTTGGCCCAGCGCTACGGGCTTGTCACCTGCGTTTCGGCTAAACGGGGACGAACGCCGAGAGCAGCAACCAGGAGACGACGGCCGAGGGGAGCAACGAGTCGAGGCGGTCCATCAGCCCGCCGTGCCCCGGCAGCATGTTCCCCATGTCCTTGACCCCGAGATCACGTTTGATCAGGGACTCGACGAGATCGCCCAGCGTCGCCGTGCACACGATCGCCGCGCCGAACAGCACACCCTGCCAGGCATGGCCGTCGAGCAGCAGGCTCAGGGTCAGCGCGCCGGCGACCACACCGGCCACGAGCGAACCGGCGAAACCTTCCCAGGTCTTCTTCGGGCTGATGCTGGGCGCCATCGGATGCTTGCCGCCCAGTACACCGGCGATGTAGCCGCCGGTATCCGAAGCGACGACGCCGATCATGAACGCCAGCACCCGGCCGACGCCGTCCTCCGGCGGGACGAGCATCGCGGCGAAGGCACCGAAAAGCGGGATGTACGCGACGGCGAAAACAGACGCGCTGATGTCGCGCAGATAGCCGTCCGCCCCGCCGGGCAACCGCCACAGCAGGCAGACGAGCACCGTCAGCACGAACGCAGTCAGCGCGCCTTCCCGGCCATACGGCCACGCCAGCCAGATCATCGCCTGACCGCCGACGAGCACCGGGACCAGCGCGATCCGGATGCCCGCCGCGCGCTTCAGTGCCCCGGCCAGCTCGATCGTGCCGACCGCGATCGCGATCGCGATGATGCCGATGAACAAAAAGCGGACGGTGAGCAGGGACGTGACAATCGCCGCCCCCAGCAGCAACCCGACCCCGATCGCGGCGGGCAGGTTGCGGCCGGCGCGGGAAACCTTCTGCGCCGGTTCCGGCACGGTTTTGGAATCCGGCGCTGTGGCCGGAACCGGTTCCGGGTTCTCCACCCGGTCCTCGCGTTCCTCGCTCACCTGGCTCATCAGACCTCGAGTAGCTCGGCTTCCTTGTGTTTCACCAGCTCGTCGACTTTGTGGCTGTACGTGTCGGTGAGGTTCTGGAGTTCCTTCTCGGCGTGGACGACCTCGTCCTCGCCCGCCTCGCCGTCCTTCTTGATCCGGTCGAGCTCTTCCTTGGCCTTGCGGCGGACGCTGCGGATCGAGACGCGGGCGTCCTCACCCTTGGCCTTGGCGACCTTCACCATCTCCCGGCGGCGCTCCTCGGTGAGCTGCGGGATCACGATGCGGATCACGTTGCCGTCGTTGCTCGGGTTGACGCCGAGGTCCGACTCGCGAATCGCCTTCTCGATGGCGTTGAGCGAGGTCTGGTCGTAGGGCTTGATCAACGCCATCCGGGCTTCGGGGATGTTGACGCCCGCCAACTGGTTCAGCGGGGTCGGCGCGCCGTAGTAGTCGACGACAACGCGCGAGAACATCCCAGGGTGAGCCCGGCCGGTGCGTACCGACGACAGGTCCTCCTTGGCGACGGACACCGCTTTTTCCATCTTCTCCTCGGCGTCGAGGAGGGTCTCGTCGATCACGGCAACTCCCGTAGTTGTGTATTCGTACCGATTGCGAAGGTCAGGGCAGGACTACGCGGGCACCCCGTCGGCGGGGGTGTCGACCAGGGTGCCGATCCTCTCACCACTGACCGCGCGGGCGATGTTCCCCTCGGTGAGCAGATTGAACACGATGATCGGCATGTTGTTGTCCATGCACAGGCTGAACGCGGTGGCGTCGGCGACCTTGAGGTCCCGTTCCAGCACCTCGCGGTGACTGATCTCGTGGAACATCTCGGCCGTCGGGTCGCTCTTCGGGTCCGCGGTGTAGACGCCGTCGACGGCCTTCGCCATCAAGACGGCTTCGCAGCCGAGTTCGAGCGCGCGCTGCGCGGCGGCGGTGTCCGTCGAGAAGTACGGCATGCCGACCCCGGCGCCGAAGATGACGACACGGCCCTTCTCCAGGTGGCGCTCGGCGCGGCGCGGGATGTACGGCTCGGCGACCTGCCCCATGGTGATGGCGGTCTGCACGCGCGTGGGCAAGCCCTCCTTCTCCAGGAAGTCCTGCAGCGCAAGACAGTTCATGACGGTGCCGAGCATCGCCATGTAGTCCGCGCGGTCGCGGTCCATGCCGCGCTGCGACAGCTCCGCGCCGCGGAAGTAGTTGCCACCGCCGATCACGACGGCGATCTGCACGCCCGTCCGCGCGACGTCGGCGATCTGCTGAGCGACCGAGTGCACCACATCCGGATCAACCCCGATGGAACCGCCGCCGAACATCTCGCCGCCCAGCTTCAGCAGCACCCGCCGGTATCCGCCTTCGACCCGGACACCCATGTCGCCCTCCCTAATGCTCTGAACCCGACTGTGCCCCGTCCCCGATGGACGGAGACGGGGCACAGTGGTGATTCTTGTGTTCCGCGCCTGGATCAGGCCTGGCCGACCTCGAACCGGGCGAACCGGCTCACGGCCACGCCGGCCTCGTCGAGCAGGGCCTTGACGGTCTTCTTGTTGTCCTTGACCGACGGCTGCTCGAGCAGGACGTTGTCCTTGTAGTACGCGTTGACCTTGCCCTCGATGATCTTGGACATGGCCTGCTCCGGCTTGCCCTCTTCGCGGGCGGTCGCCTCGGCGACGCGACGCTCGTTCTCGACGATCTCGGCAGGCACCTCTTCGCGGGTGAGGTACTTGGCCTTGAGCGCGGCGACCTGCATGGCGGCGCCACGAGCGGCCTCGGCGGCGGCCTCGCCCTCACCGGTGTACTCGATGAGCACGCCGACGGCGGGCGGGAGGTCGGCACCGCGACGGTGCAGGTACGTGGTGGTGGTGCCCTCGTAGGCGGCGACACGGCGCAGCTCGAGCTTCTCACCGATACGGGCGGCCAGCTCCTGGACCTGCTCGTCGACGGTCTTGCCGTCGAGCGAGGCGGCCTTCAGCTTCTCGACGTCGCTGGTCTTCTCGGCCTTCGCGACCTCGACGATCTTCGCGGCGAGGGCCTGGAAGTCCTCGTTCTTCGCGACGAAGTCGGTCTCGGAGTCGAGCTCGATCAGCACGCCGCCTTCACCGGCGACGAGGCCCTCGGCGGTGGCGCGCTCGGCGCGCTTGCCGACGTCCTTCGCGCCCTTGATGCGCAGGAACTCGACGGCCTTGTCGAAGTCGCCGTCGTTCTCTTCCAGCGCCTTCTTGCAGTTCATCATGCCGGAGCCGGTCAGCTCGCGGAGACGCTTCACGTCTGCGGCGGTGTAGTTCGCCATCGTGGGTGTGTCCGTCCTTTTTCAGGTACGAGAAAAGTCTTTGGGGAAGTCACCCGTGGGGCCGCCCGGAGGCGGCCCCACGGGCTGGGTGCATCAGGAGGAGGCGGTGGCCTGCTCGGCCGGAGCCTCGGTGGGGGCCTCGGCGGGAGCCTCGGTCGCGGCGGCCGCTTCCTTGGCGTCCGCGGCGGCGGTCTCCGAGCCGGCGAGCAGCTCCTTCTCCCACTCGGCCAGCGGCTCGTCCGTGGCGACGCCGGCCTCGGGCTTGGCGTCTGCGGAGGAACCGTTGCGGCTGGAGCGGGCCATCAGACCGGCGGCGGCGGCCTCGGCCACGACCTTGGTCAGCAGCGCGGCCGAACGGATCGCGTCGTCGTTACCCGGAATCGGGTAGTCGACCTCGTCCGGGTCGCAGTTGGTGTCCAGGATCGCGACGACCGGGATGTTCAGCTTGCGAGCCTCGCCGACGGCGATGTGCTCCTTCTTCGTGTCGACGATCCACACGATGCTCGGCACCTTGGCCATGTCGCGGATACCGCCGAGGGTCTTCTCGAGCTTGTCCTTCTCACGGGTGAGCGTGAGGATCTCGCGCTTGGTCAGGCCGGCGAAACCACCGGTCTGCTCCTGCGACTCGAGCTCCTTCAGGCGGAGAAGACGCTTGTGCACCGTCTGGAAGTTGGTCAGCATGCCGCCGAGCCAGCGCTGGTTCACGTAGGGCATGCCCACGCGCGAGGCCTCGGAGGCGATGGCTTCCTGAGCCTGCTTCTTCGTGCCGACGAACATGATGGTGCCGCCGTGCGCGACGGTTTCCTTGATGAACTCGTACGCACGGTCGATGTACGTCAGCGTCTGCTGCAGGTCGATGATGTAGATGCCATTGCGCTCGGTGAAGATGTAGCGCTTCATCTTCGGGTTCCACCGACGAGTCTGGTGCCCGAAGTGCACGCCGCTGTCGAGCAGCTGCTTCATGGTGACGACGGCCATTGCCGGAATCAACCTCTTCTGTGTCGTGCGCGCCCGGCTCCGCCGGGACGCGCTTGCTCGGTTCGTCGCTCTCGGCCGGGTGGCCGATCGCCCTGGTGCCGATGCTCGGGCCCGGACCCGGGAGTGAAGTGATTCCAGGGACCGCCGGGCCGTGTGCCCCCGGCTGTCCTGACCCTCCGTGAGGAGATCGGCCATCGGGGGCGCGCACGTGCACGCGAAGTCAGTCCGCTGACGCGGACCGCGCAAAAGAGTCTACTCCCTGTCGCCACCGGGTACCGCACCGGCAGCCCCTGATGAGAGGGGTTGTCCACAACCGCCTCGGTTATCCACAGATTTCCCCGGCCCGCCCCATCCGCCTCACGTCTCCCCCAGCCTGGAACACATGACGATGACGAGCTGTTCCCGCCCTGTCACCAGGCATTCCTTCGCGATCGACCGCACCGGCGGCAGGCACCGCCGCCCGGGGCACCCTCGGCGTCTTCCCCTCCTCGCGATCTTCGCGACCGTGCTCGCGATCTTCGCGTCGGCGGCGATGCCGGGGACGGCCAGAGGCGCGCCCACACCGCAAGGACGCCTCTCCTGGCCGCTTTCCCCGGCACCGAGCGTCACCAGGTACTTCGAGCCGCCCTCGACGCCGTACGGCCCCGGTCACCGAGGCGTCGACCTCGCCGCGGCACCGGGCACGAACGTGCTCGCGGCCGCCGAAGGGGTGGTGATGTTCGCCGGTCAGGTGGCGGGCCGCGGAGTGGTTTCGATCGATCACGACGGAGGCCTGCGCACCACCTACCAACCACTCGCCCCGACCGTCACCGCGGGTGACCAGGTCTACCGGGGTCAGGTGCTCGGAACACTCGCGGCAGGCCATCCGGGCTGCCCGGAGCCGGCGTGCCTGCATTTCGGCGTCCGGAAGGGCGAGGAGTACGTCGATCCACTCGCCCTGATCGGCGAACCGTCCGAGATCCGCCTCAAACCGTGGGAAGGAGACTGAGCCGACTGTTTCGGAAGGTCCCCGCTCGTGGCCTGGTTTCGTCCTGGCGTGGCCCTGCTTGCTCGTGCCGCTTCTTCCGCAGATGGCGCGATTCGCGTGTCCAGGCACGGGACACGCGTGACTGGGAGCGCACACGCCGGGACCGGACTCCGCAGTGTGATCCGGCTGGAAACACGAGTCGTCTGCCCAAACACACGCGGCGTCCGGCGGGACACACGTGTCGTCCGTCCAAGCACGCGTGTCGTCCGGCTGAGCACATGTGTCGTCCGCTGCCAGCAGGAGCATCGACGCGATCGCAAGGGAAGGGGCTTGTAGTGCGGCGCGGGCGTTGGGTCTTCGCAGCCCACCCGAAGCGAACCGGCGAACCTGGACAGGCTGCGACTCAGCTGAGCGTCGCGGAGCAGGACAGTGGCTAGGCTTGCTCGACCAGTTTGGCGCGCAGCCGCATGACGGCGCGGGTGTGCAGCTGGCTGACCCGCGATTCGGTGACGCCGAGGACTTTGCCGATCTCGGCGAGCGTCAGGCTCTCGAAGTAGTAGAGGCCGACCACGATCCGGTCGCGTTCGGTGAGCTGGGCGATGGCCTGCGCCAGCTGGCGGCGGTTGTCCTGGTCGACCAGGACGGCCACCGGGTCGACGGCACCGTCGTCGGGCAGGGTGTCGACCAGCGAGCCGCTGTCCTTGCCGGCGGCGACCAGGTCTTCCAGCGCGATGACGCTGGTCAGTTGCATCTGGCCGTAGAACTCGCGCAGGTCGTCGACGCTGATTTCGAGCTCGGCCGCCAATTCGGCATCGGTCGGGGTGCGGTTCAGCCGGGCGCCGAGGCGTTCCAGGGCACGCTCGGCCTCACGGGCCTTGCTGCGCACCGCCCGGGGAACCCAGTCCTGGGAGCGAAGGTCGTCGAGGATCGCGCCGCGGATGCGCTGCATGGCATAGGTCTCGAACCGCAGACCCCTGGCGGGTTCGAACTTCTCGATCGCGTCGACCAGGCCGAAGATCCCGGACTGGATCAGGTCACCGACGTCGACATGGGTCGGCAGCCCGGTGCCGACCCGGCCCGCGACGTACTTGACGAGCGGGGCGTAGTGCAGCACGAGCCTGTCGCGCACCATCTGGTCCGGCGACTCGGTGAACTCCCGCCACAAGGCCTGGATTCCGGCGTCCACCTCGTAGCTGGTCCGCGCTTCGGGCGCGACGGCAGGACCGTCGCCGCCGGGACGGTGTTTCCCGGCGGCTTCGGTGACATGTGGGTCGGCGGTCATCGGACCGCCGTTCTCAGCATGCGACTCAGAGTGGTCTCCGTGCTCGTGCGGATGCGCGTGCGCCGTCGGTTCGGGCTGCCGGGTCTCCTGCCGAGTCCTCCCCGGCATCATCGGGCCCGGGGGTGCGCGCGGTCGTGGATCGCCTTCAGCCGATCGACGGTCACATGAGTGTAGAGCTGCGTTGTAGCCAGCGTAGCGTGACCAAGCAGTTCCTGAACGCTTCGAAGATCGGCGCCGCCTTCGAGCAGATGAGTGGCTGCCGAATGCCTCAGGCCGTGAGGTCCCATGTCGTTCGCGCCCGGCACCGAGCCGACGGCGTCGTGGACGACCCGGCGGGCCGCCCGCGGATCGAGCCTGCCGCCTCGCGCCCCCAGGAAGAGCGCCGCTTGCGTCGGCCCCTTCGTCTCGACTGCGAGCTTTCCCCTGCCCTCGTCCAGCCACAGCCGCAAGGCCGCTTCGGCGGGGACACCGAACGGCACGACACGTTCCTTGCCGCCCTTGCCCAGCACGAGCACGACCCTGCGGGAGAAGTCGACGTCGCCCACATCGAGCCCGCACAGTTCCGAGACCCGCACACCGGTCGCGTAGAGCAGTTCCACGATGGCACTGTCCCTCAAAGCCACCGGGTCGCGCTGTTCGGCACCGGCGGCTGAGAAGCGCATGACGTCACTGGCCTGCTCCGCTCGCAGGACCCCGGGAAGCTTGCGGTGCGCGCGCGGCGCCACCAACCGTCCGCCCGGATCCGACGCGAGCGCCCCACCTCGGTGAGCCCAAGCGGTGAAGGTGCGGGCTGCCGCCGCTCGCCTCGCGAGTGTCGTCCGGCTGGCGCCTTCTTCGCGTTGCCGGGCGAGCCAGCCACGCAGTGTCCCGATGTCGAGATCGGAGAACCGGCCGCCGTTCCCGTCCACGAAACCCATCAGCGACACCACGTCGCCGAGGTAGGCCCGCACCGTATGCGCGGACAGCCCGCGTTCGAGCGAAAGATGCCGCTCGTAGTCGTCGATCAGCTTCCGGACAGGCTCCGGCAGCGCGGCACGGGCGGCGCGCAGATCGGGTCTGCGGGCGCGTTTCCCCGTGCCGTGAGGACCTTCGGTCGACGGCATGCCGATCACGCTGCGCGATGTACGACGGATGGTCAAGTATCGCCGCACCCTGTTGCGGTGTCCGTGGTCGGATCGTGCCGGGATGGCGTCTCAGGTGTAGGCCAGTCAGGTCTTGGCGGCCCGTCTTCGCCACCCTGCGTCACTCCTTTCCGCGAAGCCGTCGAGTTCCAGTTCCGGAAGCAGCGAGCGGACGCGCTCGACCGGGATCCCGGACTCGGCCGCGATCCGTTCCTCGGGTCTCGCCGACCGGTCGGACAGCGCGTCGTGCACTCGCAGCGCCTCCGGCCCGAGCCGATCGGTGCGGCGGCGAGGTTTCGACGGATCCGCGCCCGCCGACCCCAGCCGTCCGGCGGTCTCGAGGATCTCGTCGACCGAGGTCACCAACGTGGCCTCACCTTCGCGGATCAGCGCGTGACACCCCGCGGACATCCCCGACGACACCGGCCCCGGCATCGCCATCACGACCTTGCCGAGGACCCCTGCCGTGGTCGCGGTGTTCCGCGCGCCGCTGCGCCTGCCCGCCTCGACCACGACAGTCCCTTCCGTGAGTGCCGCGATGAGCCTGTTCCGCACGAGGAAGCGATGCCTGGCGGGTGAGGTGCCCGGCGGGTACTCGCTGACCACCGCGCCGGTCTTCGCGATGCTGCGCAACAAGGTCGCGTGCTGTGCCGGATAGCCGACGTCGACCCCGCAGCCGAGCAGAGCGACCGTCGTCCCGTCCGCGCTCAACGCGCCCCGGTGGGCCGCGCCGTCGATGCCGTACGCCGCCCCCGAGAACACCGGGATCCCCCGGCTCGCGAGGTGATAGCCCACCTCGGCCGCGTTGTGCTCGCCGTATCCGGTCGCCGCGCGGGCACCGACTACCGCGATCGCCTGGTCCACGGCCTCGTCGAGCCTGGCCGGACCGCGTACCCACAGCGCCGGCGGAGGTGCCACACCGGAGACGCCCCTGCGCTGGGCCACGGCCAGGGAAAGCAACGGCCAGGCAGGCCATTCGTCGTCTTCCGGGATGACGAGCCTGGCCTCATCGGCCGCCGCACGCTCCAGATCCCGCTCGGCGTAATCGTGCGCCCGCCTCGCGGACGTCTCGTCGCGCACCTTCGGCGGGCACTGGGCACGCCTCACTCGTTCCGCGGCGACTACAGGGCCGTGTTCACCGATGAAGCCTGCCAAGGCTGGCGCCGGAGGCTCGGCGACGCGCAAAAGGTACGACCGCGCGATCCGCTCGGCCTCGAATTCACTCATCCGGATGACCTCTCCCTGAAGTTCAGGGCCGCCGCGACCTCATCCGCCTCCGGCTTGTCGGCGCCCTTCAAATCGGCGAGGGTCCAAGCGATGCGAAGGCAGCGGTCCGCGCCGCGCGCGGTGATAGCCCCTCGTTCCAACGCGCGGTCCAGCAGCGCCGTGACCTGCGGCGGCAGAGCGAACTCCCGACGCAGTGCCGGACCCGGCACCTCCGCGTTCGTCAGCCAGCCCTGGTCCATCCAGCGTTTTCCGGCCCGCTCGCGTGCTTCCAGGACCCGTTCCCGGACGGCCGCCGACGCTTCGGGCGGCTCGCTCAGGTGCGCGCTGAGCGCGGAAAGCGGACGCAGCCCGACCCTCAGATCCACCCGATCGAGTAACGGTCCGGACAGCCGGCCCAAGTACCGCCTTCGCACGGTCGCCGAACACATGCAGTCGGCGTCTTTCGCCGGGGCGCACGGACAAGGATTGGTCGCCAGCACCAATTGGAAGCGTGCCGGGTACCGCACAGAGCCCTTCACCCGCGCGATCCGCACTTCGCCCTCCTCGAGCACTGTGCGAAGCGACTCCAGCCGTTCCGGGCCGAATTCGCATACCTCGTCGAGGAACAGGATCCCCCGGTGTGCCCGGCTGATGGCGCCGGGCACGGCCAGCCCGCTGCCACCGCCGATCAGCGCGGGGACGCTGATCGAATGATGCGGCGCGACGAACGGCGGCACGGTGACCAGCGGTTCGGACCGCGATAGCGATCCGTCGATCGAGTGAACCGCCGTCACCTGCAACGACTCCTCGGCGGACAGGCGCGGGAGGAGGCCGGGAAGGCGTTTCGCGAGCAGCGTCTTGCCTACCCCGGGAGGACCGGTCATGAGCAGGTGATGACCACCCGCCGCGGCCACCTCCAAGGCCCACCGCGCTTCCGGCTGTCCCACGACGTCGGCGAGGTCGGGTACCCGCGGCGGCTCCTGGATGACGGCCGGCTCGGGCCGGGTGAGCTCCCCTTCACCCTTGAGCCAGTCCACGAACTCACTCAGCCGGGTTACCCCGCCGACCTCCAGCCCGTCCACGAGAGCCGCTTCGAACAGCGACTCGGCGGGGACGACCGCCCGCCGGTATCCGGCGTTGCGCGCCGCCAGCAGCCCCGGCAGCACGCCGCGGACGGCCCGTACCCGGCCGTCGAGGGCGAGTTCGCCGAGCAGCACGGTGTTGAGCAGTTTGGTGGCCGGGACCGACCCTGTCGCGGCCAGGACCGCGGCCGCGATGCCAAGGTCGTAACCGGATCCGACTTTCGGCAGGTTCGCCGGGGAAAGGCCGAGGATCACCCTCTCGTCCGGCCACGTCCGCCCCGAATTCCGGACGGCCGAGCGGACCCTGTCCTTGGCTTCTTTGAGTCCGGTGTCGGGCAACCCGACCATCGTCACCTTCGGCGAGCCGCCGCCGATGTCGGCCTCGATCTCGATCATCCTGCCCTCGACCCCGAGCAGCGCGACGGACCAGGCTTTCGCCAGGGCCATTCAGAACGCCGCCTTGATATGGCGCACCTGCGGCCGGGCGTCGGGCCGGGCGACGATCGCGATGATGTCGTAGCGGACCGGGCACCAGCGGAGCATGAAAGCGCGCTGCCACTGGTGGGCGAGACGGCGGATGCGGTCGGCCTTGTCCGGGGTCACCGCCTCGGCGGGAGTGCCGAAGCCGACCCCCGTCCTCGTCTTCACCTCGCAGAAGATCAGGCGTTTCTTGTCCGTCGCGACGAGATCCAGTTCGCCGTCACGGCAACGCCAGTTGCGGCTCAGTACGACATAGCCCGCCTTCTCCAGATGCCGGACCGCGAGTTCCTCGCCCCACCGGCCCAGCTCGATGTGCGATGCCCCAGTGGACGGCTGTTCGGCCGTGTTCATCATCTCGATCCCCCTCAGCGATCGTCACAGTGCGTGTGCGATCAACGCTGCCAGGGTGAGCGGGTGCCGAACAGGCTCAATTCCGGCGCCTGTGGACAACTGGGGTGTTGTGGATGGTTCGGCCGTCGCGGAGGCTCACCGGACGGAATCGTCGGTGGCCTGTGCTAAGCGCCCCGCGAATACATGAAGGCCCCCTTCACGTGCCTGAACACGATGAAAGGGGCCTTCAGTAGACCGAAGATCAGCCGGAGAACGGCCCGTCTTCCGGCAACCGGAGATCCGGCTTGTCGAGTTCCTCGACGTTGACGTCCTTGAACGTGATGACCCGGACGTGCTTGACGAACCGTGCGGGCCGGTACATGTCCCAGACCCACGCATCGGACATGCGGACCTCGAAGTACACCTCACCGCCGCCGTCGCGCACCTGCACGTCGACGGCGTTCGCCAGATAGAACCGCCGCTCGGTCTCCACCACGTACGAGAATTGGCCGACTATGTCGCGATACTCGCGGTAAAGCGAGAGCTCCATCTCGGTCTCGTACTTCTCGAGATCCTCTGCGCTCATGAAATCCGCGCCCCTCCTCGCGATTTTGCTGCTGTTCCAGCGGCGGAGCGTTCATTGTTACCCACGTACGGGCCGAGGGCACGTATCGGCACGCTCGGGTTTTCCAGTGCCGCGACGGTGAGCACGACCGGGTGAGGCGGCCGCACCCGGTGTGCGGCGGCCGCGGTGGCCACGTTCGCGTACGACCAGCGATGGACCGGACTCGGACCGTGAGTGTTCAGCGCGGCGCTGTGGTCGGTGGTGCTGTACCCCTTGTGCACGTCGAAGCCGTAATGCGGGTGGACGTCGTGCAGGTCGCCCATGATCCGGTCGCGGGTGACCTTGGCCAGTACGGACGCCGCCGCCACGCAGGCGACGGCCTTGTCACCCTTGATCACGGGGGTGCTCGGGGCAGGAAGCCCGGAGACGCGGAATCCGTCGGTCAGGACGTAGCCCGGCGTGGTCCGCAGCGCCGAAACCGCACGTCGCATGCCTTCGAGGTTCATGACGTGGATGCCGAACAGGTCGACCTCGGGCGCCGGGATGACGATGACCGAGTAGTCGACGGCACGCTGGACGACCCGGTCGTAAACCCGGTCGCGGGCCTTGGCCGTGAGCACCTTCGAATCGGTGAGCTCGGGCAGCCGCGCGGCATCGCCGGGGCGCAGCACACAGGCGGCCACGACGAGCGGGCCGGCGCAAGCACCGCGCCCTGCCTCGTCGACACCGGCGACGGGCCCGAGGCCCCGCCGGTCCAGCGCACTCTGCAACCCCCAAAAGAGGTCGCCACGCACCACTGCCCGCGGCGGCCGAAGCGGCTCGGCCGGTGTGAGCGGTACAGGAACTCTCAAGGCCTTACCGCCTCCGGTCGACCGCCTTGCGCACTCCGGACGACATTCGCCTGCCGAGGAAGACCACGGGCCACGCCGCGGCGACACCGACACCCAGGGGAAGACCCTGCTGCCATGCGGGCGCGCCGAGCGCCAGCGGCTGGGCGTTCGCCTGCGGGTTGTGGTCCGAAACGCCACCCCAGCGGCCGGGCGGGAGCACGATGACGCGCGCCTTGCCGATGATGTTGTCGACCGGTACCGCGCCGTTGACGCCACCGCCGCCCTGGAAGCGGGAGTCGCTCGAGTTGTTGCGGTTGTCGCCCATCACCCAGACGTATCCGGCGGGCACCTTGACCGGCTCGAACGTCTTCTCGGTGGGCGCCATGCCCTCTTCCCAGTGGACGTACGGCTCGTCGAGCGCCTTGCCGTCCACGACCACGCGGTTGTTGTCGCAGCACTGCACCGTCTGGCCGCCGACCGCGATGATCCGCTTGACGAAGTCACGCTCGTCCGGCGGCGCGAACCCGATCAGGGATCCCAGCGCGCGGAAGCCGCTGACGAAGATGTTGCTGGACTCCGGCGTGTCGATCTCGCCCGCCCACGCCGGCGGTCCCTTGAAGACCACCACGTCGCCGGGGCCGGGATCGGTGAAGTCGTACGTGATCCGGTCGACCAGGATCCGGTCTCCCGTGCATCCCGCGCAGCCGTGCAGAGTGGACTCCATGGACCCCGAGGGGATCATGTAGACCTTGGCGAGGAACTGCTGGATCAAGATCGTCAGCACGAGCGCGACGACGATCAGGATCGGCAGTTCCTTCCAGAACGACCGCTTCTTGTTGACCTTGCCGAATTTCTTGGACCCGGACCGGCCCCGTCGGGAGGCCCTGGTCGGGCGCTCCTCTTCGGGGCGATCGGGCTCATCTTCGGACGTGTTCTGTGACACGGGTTCGACCACGACGCCAGGTTACCTGTAACCGCGAGGCTACTCAGGAAGCGGAGGTCTTCTCGCGGTTTTCGCGGCGTTCCTTGATCTTGGCGGCCTTGCCGCGCAGCTCGCGGAGGTAGTACAGCTTCGCCCGGCGGACGTCGCCGCGCTTGTAGACCTCGACCTCGGCGATGTTCGGCGAGTGCACCGGGAAGGTGCGCTCCACGCCGATGCCGAACGACACCTTGCGGACCGTGAAGGTCTCGCGGATGCCGCCGCCCTGGCGACGCAGCACGACGCCCTGGAAGATCTGGTTACGCTCGCGGTTGCCCTCGATGACGCGGACGTGAACCTTGAGCGTGTCGCCCGGTCGGAAGTCCGGGATGTCGGAACGCAGTGACTGCGCATCCAGCGCGTCCAGGGTGTTCATCGGTGGTCCGTCCTCGTCTTCGTATGGCTTACGTGCAGCTTGGGCGCGCAGTATCGGGACTGCGACCTACCCGGGGGCTGATGGCGTTCCGGACGAGCTCGAATCTCTTACAACGGCCACTGTCCGTTGTACAAATTCACGCGTCTGTCCACGCCAACCTGTCAAGTATTGCAGACCAGGACTCAGGTACTCGACCCGGCCTGGCCGGTGTCCTCGTGCAACCGCTCGAGGACCCCGAGATCGTGCTTGTCGAGACTACCTTCCGGCAGTTGCCCGATCAGTTCGGGCCTGCGCCGGACGGTACGTTCCAGCGCCTGGTCACGGCGCCAGCGGTCGATCAGCGCGTGGTTTCCCGAACGCAGGACGTCCGGCACGGCCAGGTCTCGCCAGACCTCCGGCCGGGTGTAGCTGGGGCCTTCGAGCAGGCCGTCGGAGAACGAGTCCTCCTCGGCGGAGCGGGCGTTGCCGAGGACGCCGGGCAGGAGCCGGACGACGGCCTCGACCATCACCAGCACCGCGGCCTCGCCGCCGACCAGCACGTAGTCGCCGATCGAGACCTCGTCGACGGGCATCCGCTTCGCGGCGTCGTCGATCACCCGCTGGTCGATGCCCTCGTAGCGGCCGCACGCGAACACGAGGTGCTCCTCGGCGGCGTACTGGTGGGCCATGGCCTGGGTGAACGGCCGTCCGGCCGGGGTGGGGACCACGAGGCGGGTGTTCTCGCCGCAGACGTCGTCCAGGGCGGGGCCCCAGATCTGCGGTTTCATCACCATTCCCGGCCCGCCGCCGTATGGCGCGTCGTCGACCGCGCGGTGGACGTCGTGCGTCCAGTTCCGCAGGTCGTGCACGCCGACCTCGATGAGGCCGCGGTCGATCGCGCGGCCGAGCAACGCGGCGCGGAGGGGGTCGAGGTATTCGGGGAAGATCGTGACGACGTCGAGGCGCATCAGGCGTCCAGCAGGCCTTCCGGCGGGTCGACGACCACACGGCCGCCCGGGACGTCCACCGCCGGGACGATCGCCTTCACGAACGGCACCAGCACCTCGCGTCCGTCGTGTTCGATCGACAGCAGTTCCCCGGCGGGCGAATGCACGATTTCGAGCACCTTGCCGAGGACGGTGCCGTCGGCGAGTTCGGCCCGCAGTCCTTCGAGTTCGTGGTCGTAGAACTCGTCGGGGTCTTCTGTCGGCGGCAGCGTCGAGGTGTCGGCGATCAGCAGCGCGCCGCGGAGGGTTTCCGCGACGTCCCTGGTCGGCACCTCTTCGAAACGCACCAGCAGCCGCCCGCTGTGTTCGCGGGCGGCTGCGATGGTGAGGTTTCTGCTACTGCCGTCACGCAGCTTCGTCGTGACGGCCGAACCGACCGCGAATCGCTGTTCCGGCGAATCCGTGCGCACGTCCACCGCGAGTTCCCCGCGGATTCCGTGCGCCTTGGCGATCCGGCCTACTACGACGTCCATCCCGTTGTGTCCTTGGTCAGCGATCGGTGTCGACGACGTCCACACGGACGCCGCGGCCACCGATGCCGCCCATGACGGTGCGCAGGGCGGTCGCGGTACGACCGCCCCGGCCGATCACCTTGCCGAGATCGTCGGGGTGCACATGCACCTCGAGCGTGCGGCCACGGCGAGTGGTCAGCAGCTCGACCCGGACCTCGTCCGGGTTGTCGACGATCCCGCGCACCAGGTGCTCGAGGGAGTCAGCGAGGAAGCTCACGCCTCGGCCTTGTCACCCTCGGCGGCCTCGGCCTTGTCGGCTTCGGCCTTCTTCGGGGCGGACTTCTTCTTCGGCGTGGTGGCCTCGGCGGAGGCCGAGTCACCGGCGGCGGCGAGCGCGGCGTTGAACAGGTCCTGCTTCGACGGCTTCGGCTCGGCGACCTTCAGGGTGCCCTCGGCGCCCGGCAGGCCCTTGAACTTCTGCCAGTCACCGGTGATCTCGAGGATGCGCTGGACCGGCTCGGTCGGCTGGGCGCCGACGGACAGCCAGTGCTGGGCACGCTCGGTGTCGACCTCGATGAAGCTGGGCTCTTCCTTCGGGTGGTACTTGCCGATCGTCTCGATGGCCTTGCCATCACGGCGAGTGCGCGCGTCGGCGACGATGATGCGGTAGTACGGCGCACGGATCTTGCCGAGACGCTGCAGCTTGATCTTGACGGCCACGGGTGTGGGTACTCCTCAGTTCTCTCTGATGCAGGTGGAAGGCGTGCGCCGGCCGAGTGGGGAACGGCTGCGCACACCCGAAGGTCCGAAGCTCGGGCGCGGTGAGAGGGTCCGGCCAAAGCAGGCAAGCGTACATTCTGCCAGACGCCGACCGGCCGTCAGAACGCGGCTATCCCGAGCGAGGCGAGCAGGATCGTCACGGCCGGGAGGAAGTTGTTCACCTGATGGGCGACGACGCTGCCGAGCAGCCGTCCGGTGAACACCCTGGCGAGCCCGATCGGGATCGCGATCACCAGCAGCAGCGTGGTGCGCAGTGGTTCGAGGTGGCTCGCCGCGAAAACGGCCGTGGAGACCAGGAACGCCGCGATCCTCCCCCAGCGTTCGGTGCGCCACGTCAGCCGTTCCACCGCTCCCCACAACAGGCCGCGGTAGATGATCTCCTCGCAGATCGGCCCGACCAGCCACAGGTAGATGAACATGACGACGGCGGCCGAGACCGACATCCGCCGGTCTTCCACGAGCGCGCTGATCGCCGACGTCGCGTTCTCGTTGCCGACGACCTGCGTCCAGACGTAGGCGGCGAGCGAGGTGAACCCGAGACCGAGCACACCGAGCTTGAGCCCGATTTTGACGTCGGCCCAGCTCCAGCCGATCCGCAGGTCGACGAATGGGCCGTTGCCACGCAGCCGGGTGATCAGCAGCGCGACCCCGGCGGCGATCATCGTCGGCACCATGGTGCCCAGCAGCACCATGCGCATCGGCAGTGGCTGGCCGGGCTGGACGTCGCCGAGCAGGACGCTGATGAACGCCGCCGACGCCAGGAGGACGGCTTCCACCAAGAGGAAGGCCCCGAATCCCCAGCGATGCGACGGTGGCGTGTCGAGCGCGGCCACCTCACCTCCGGCAGGTAGTTCGTCCGGCGGCGCGGCCTCGGGGATCGGCTCCCTGGGCTGAGATACGGTCACGCCGATCCTCCGGTGATCGTTCGGTTACTCAAAGACTCTAACCGCCTTGACGGGCGATCACCTCGCCGCGAAGAGCAATACAGCCGGTGGGAGGTTGTTGGCCGCGTGCGCGATGACCGACGCGCTCACCCTGCCGGAAAGATATCGGGCGAGGCCGATGGCGATGCCTTGGCCGAACAGCGCGATCGTGCGCGCGGCTTCCCCGTGCAGCTGGGCGAAGACCAGCGCGGTGACCAGCAGGATCACCCACGACGGCAGGCGGTGGAAACCCATCGCGTTCCACAGGGTGCCGCGGAAGAGCAGTTCTTCGGTGACCGGGGCGGCGAGGACGACGATGACCGCGGCCAGCACCAGCCAGACCGTGTCGCCTTCGGTGGTGCCGGACAGTTCGGTGATCGGGCCGGGCGAGACGTCGGAAAAGGTCCTGTCGTCGCTGTCGGTCCCGTAGACGGCGAGCAGGAGCAGGTTGAGGAGGTACCCGGCGGCGAGCGCGGCCGCTCCGCAGGCGAGCCCGATCCGGACGTCGCGCCAGGTGGGCTTGAGCCCGAAGTCTTCGCGAAGCCCCTGTCCCCACAGGCGGGACCCGACCGCCGGGCCGAGACCGAGTACGAGGGTCGGCAGGAACGCGAGGATCAGCAGCGGGCCGACGTCACGGAGTTCGAGCGGGTCGTAACCGCCGAAGCGGCCTGACATCACGAAGCTCATGACGAGCGTGACGAGGTGATATCCGGCGATGCCCGCGAAGAACGCTACGAAGCCCCAGTGCGCCCCGAGCACCAGACGCTCGCGAGCCTGCCCGTCGTCCACCACGCCTCCACGCTAAGTGCCGCTCCGGTGACGGATGGAGTCGGGTCAGGCGTAGATCTTGCCACGCAGGACGATATGGCTCGGATGCCGCAGCACCGCGAGATCCTCACGCGGGTCGGCCGGGTAGACGAGCAGATCGGCCGAAGCGCCGTCCACGATTCCGGGCACGCCCAGCCATTCGCGGGCCGCCCACGAAGCCGAAGCCAGCGCCTGTTCGGCGGACATGCCCGCCTTGTGGAGTGCCTCGATCTCGTCGACGAGCCTGCCGTGTTCGACCATGCCGCCCGCGTCGCTTCCGGCGTACACCCGCACGCCCGCCTCGATCGCCGTCGACACCATCTCCCCCACGCCGGCGTGCAGCGCCCGCATGTGGTCGGCGTACACCGGGTATTTGCCCGCCTTGTCGGCGATCCCGGGGAAGTTCTCGATGTTGATCAGGGTCGGCACGAGCGCGATCCCGCGTTCGGCGAGGACGTCCAGCTGGTCCGGGAGGAGTTCCGTGCCGTGTTCGAGGCAGTCGATCCCCGCGCCGATCAAGCCCGGCAACGCGGCCTGGCCGAACACGTGCGCCGTCACCTTGGCGCCCGCGGCGTGCGCGACGGCGATGGCCTCGGCGAGGACGTCGTCGGGCCACAGCGGCGCGAGATCGCCGACGCCGCGGTCGATCCAGTCGCCGACGAGTTTGACCCAGCCGTCGCCGTCGCGGGCCTGTTCGGCGACCGCCTTGGGCAGTTCGGCCGGGTCATCGAGTTCGATGCCGAGGCCGGGGATGTAGCGCTTGCGCAGGGCGAGATGCCGTCCGGCACGGATGATCCGCGGCAGATCGGCACGCTCCTGCAACGGCCGGACGTCGATCGGCAGCCCGCAGTCGCGGATCAGCAGCGTCCCGGCGTCGCGATCGGTGATCGCCTGTCCGGTGGCCTCTTCGAGGGTGGTCGCGCCGCCGACCCCGATGCCGGGATGACAGTGCGCGTCGACCAGTCCGGGGACCAAAAAGCCTTCCCGGACCACGGTTTCCGCTCCGGCGACCGGCTCGGTGGTGATCCGGCCGCCGGTGACCCACAGCTCACGGTGCTCGCCGTCCGGCAGGACGACGCCTGCCAGGTGCAGCGCCTCCACGGGCTATTTGTCCTTCGGCAGCTTGAACTTCTTCGGGTCGAACCCGGGTACGTCGTTCATGCCGCCGAGCTGGGAGAGGTCGGGCATACCGCCGCCGCCGGCGCCACCGGGCATCCCGCCCGGGGGCAGCATCGGCATGCCACCGGGGAAGCCGCCGCGGACCTTGGGCTGCGTCGGACCGCGCCCCTTGCCCTTCTTCCCCTTCTTGCCCTTGCGGTTCTTGCTGCCGCCGCCTCCGCCGCCGAAGCCGAAGCGGCCCGCCATCTGCGCCATCATCTTGCGCGCTTCGAAGAACCGGTTGACCAGGTCGTTGACGTCGCGGACGGCGACACCGGACCCTTTCGAGATCCGGACGCGGCGCGAGGCGTTGATGATCTTCGGGTCCGCCCGCTCGGCGGGGGTCATGCCGCGGATGATCGCCTGCAGCTTGTCGAGCTGCTTGTCGTCGACCTGCGCGAGCTGGTCCTTCATCTGCCCGGCGCCGGGCAGCATGCCGAGCAGGTTGCCGATCGGGCCCATCTTGCGGACCGCGAGCATCTGCTCGAGGAAGTCCTCGAGGGTGAGCTGCCCGCTGCCGAGCTTGGCCGCGGTCTGCTCGGCCTTCTCCTGGTCGAAGTGCTCCTCGGCCTGCTCGATGAGGCTGAGCACGTCACCCATGCCGAGGATCCGGCTGGCCATCCGGTCCGGGTGGAAGAGGTCGAAGTCTTCGAGCTTCTCACCGTTCGAGGCGAACAGGATCGGCTGGCCGGTGACCTGGCGGACCGACAGCGCGGCACCACCGCGGGCGTCACCGTCGAGCTTGGTGAGCACGACACCGGTGAAGCCGACGCCGTCGCGGAACGCTTCGGCCGTGGTGACCGCGTCCTGACCGATCATCGCGTCGACGACGAACAGCGTCTCGTCCGGCGAAACGGCGTCGCGGATGTTGGCGGCCTGTTTCATGAGCTCTTCGTCGACGCCGAGACGGCCGGCGGTGTCGACGAGGACGATGTCGTGCTGGGCGCGCTTGGCCTCGTCGATGGCGCGGCGGGCGACGTCGACCGGGTCGCCGACCCCGTTGCCGGGCTCGGGCGCGAAGACCGCGACCCCGGCCCGCTCGCCGACGACCTGCAGCTGCGTGACCGCGTTGGGGCGCTGGAGGTCACAGGCGACCAGCATCGGCGCGTGGCCCTGCTTCTTCAGCCACATCGCGAGCTTGCCCGCGAGCGTCGTCTTACCGGCACCCTGCAGACCCGCGAGCATGATGACCGTCGGCGGGTTCTTCGCGAACGTGAGCCGCCTGGTCTCGCCGCCGAGGATGGTGACGAGTTCTTCGTTGACGATCTTGATGACCTGCTGCGCCGGGTTCAGCGCGCCGTGCACCTCGGCACCCTTGGCGCGCTCCTTGATCCTGGCGATGAAGTCCTTGACCACCGGCAGCGCGACATCCGCCTCGAGCAGCGCGATACGGATCTCACGCGCGGTGGCGTCGATGTCGGCGTCGGAGAGCCTGCCCTTGCGAGACAGGGTCTGCAGGGCGGACGTGAGCCGATCGGAGAGGGTGTCGAACACGGGTGTGCACGCTCCAGCTGGGGTCGTCGTGGCTTGCCGGTACGGACCGACGGCTTTCCAGAGTAGTCGGTGTCCGGGGCCGGCGTTTGACGCGGTTGCGGACGAGGCCGCCTATCCGGATTCCCCGGCGAGGTCCCCGGTCGCGTCTTTCCCCGCCATGGTGGTGCGCCGCAGGAAATCGGAGATCACGTCGAGTTCCGCGTCGGTGTAGCCGGCGCAGACGTCGTCCATCTTCGCGTTCATCCCCGCCAGGTGCCGGTACACGTCGCCGTCGCGATCGCCGGTCGCCGAAACGACGACCGCGCGGCGGTCGGCCGCGTCCGGCGGACGGTCACGGGTGATCCATCCCGCGCGCTGCAGACGGTCCAGCACCCCGGTCATGGTGGCCGGATGCAGGCCCGCCTGTTTCGCCAGGGCGCTCGGGCTCAACGGTCCGTGCAGGTTCAGCAGTTCGAGGCAGTCGAAGTCCACCGGCTTGAGCGTGACCTTGGCGCTGACCTGGTGATTGAAGAGCGAGAGCTGGTTGTTCAGCGCGCGCAACGCCCCTTTGATCACCGCGACCTTCCGTCGCCGAGGCCTGCCCTCAGGTGTTACGGAAGTCATATCATCTCGTTTCCATGTTCCAAAGTGATACGGTTTCCATATTGTATGGCACTCAGCAAAGGAGTGGGTCATGTACCTGATCACTGGGGCGAGCGGGACCGTCGGACGGCCGTTGATCGACAGCCTCACCGAGGCTGGCGCACGCGTCCGCGCCCTGACCCGGGACGCCAAAGCCGCGTCCGGCTGGCCTTCGGGAGTCGAAGTCGTCGAAGGGGATCCGTCGCGCCCCGACAGCATCGCTCCCTTCATGGCGGGCGTCACCGGGATCTTCCTGCATTCCCGGGCCGCGGCCGCCGCACCTTCCGAAGTGCTCGCGCTGGCGAAGGACCACGGCGTACGACGGGTTGTCGCGTTGTCCGCCACCAACGTCGACGAGCCCGCGGACCACCAGCCGTCGCGTTTCCAGGGCGACCGGAACAAAGAGGTCGAAGAGGCCGCCGTCGCCAGCGGCCTGGAGTGGGTGAGCCTGCGGGCGTCCTTCTTCGCGGCCAACACCCGGCTGACCTGGGCAGGCCAGATCAGCGCGGGCGACGTCGTCTTCGGCCCGTTCGCGGACTTCGCCGAAGCGCCGCTGCACGAGCGGGACCTGGCAGACGTCGCGGCCCGCGCCCTGCTGAGCGACGAGTTCACCGGGCGCAAACTCGAACTGACCGGCCAACGGTCGCTCACCCACGCGGAAATGGTGGACGTGATCGGCACGGTGCTCGGCAAAACCTTGCGATACCAAGAAGTTCCGGCCGACGTGGCCGCGAAGACGATGATCGCGCGAGGCTTCCCCGAAGCGTTCGTCGAGGCGTTGATGAACAGGTATCGGCGGCTCGCCGGTCAGCCCGGCCTCGTCACCGACGGAGTGGCGGAGGTGCTCGGGCGCCCGCCGCGAAGCTACGCGGACTGGGTCGCGGACAACGCCTCGGCGTTCCGGGCCTGACGCAGAACAGGGCTCCGGGACCGGCCGCCCCTCGCAGACCGGTACCGGAGCCCCTACGGAAGGCTCGCTCCCCGCGAGCCGACCGTAAGCACACTTGGCGAGTTTCGCGGGACTTCGTATCGCCGGACCCCCAGTACCAGGCGATTCGCTGCCCGCGCTCTCTCCGCGCGATGACATGACAATGCCCGGTCACCGCGGGGTCACGGCAGCGTGAAGACCCCCAACTATCCCTGGGTAGAACTACTCAGCTGGTCTTGGCCGACGATGAGGCCTTCTTCGCCCGCGTCCGCGCCTGGCGCGCCTTCGCCGCCGCTTCCTTGGCCTTCTCGACCGGAGCGCGGTCTGCCTCGACGGCGCTCTGCTGCAAGGCAGCCAGCAGTCGCGTGACGCCCTCCGCCTGTTCGGCCGCGGTCGGTTGCAGGACGTCGTCCCCGTCAACCTTGGCCTGGATCAGCGCTTCGAGCGCCTCCCGGTAGCGATCGGTGTACCGGCCGGGTTCGAAATCCCGCGTGAGGTCCTCGATCAGCGAGACCGCGTTCCGCAGTTCCCCGCGCCGCAGGTCGACGTCCTCGTGCAGGAACGGGAAGTCGGGCCGCCGTATCTCGTCGGGCCACAGCATCGTCTCGAGCACGATCACCTGATCCCGTACTCGCAGCGCGGCCAGCGTTTCGCGTTGCCGCAACGTCACCTTCACGATCGCGATCCGCCCGGACTGCTGCAGCGCCTCGCTCAACAGCACGTACGGCTTGGTGCCCGCCGGCTCCGGTTCGAGGTGGTAACTGCGCGCGAAGTACGTCGAGTCGACCTGTTCGGCCGGGGTGAAACCGACGACGTCCATCGACTGGGTGGTCGGCGCGATCAGCGACGCGAAGTCCGCGGAGGTCAGCAGGACGACGTCACCGTTGGGGACGGGATGGCCTTTGACGATCTCGGCCGCGGGCACCTCGGCGCCGTCGACCTCGCAGACCCATTTCACCCGCACCCGGCCACCGTCGGGCTCGTGCACCTGGTGGAGGGGGATGTCGTGCTCTTCGGTCGCGCTGTACGCCTTCACCGGAATGGCATAGGTCCCGAAGCCGATCGTGCCTTTCCACACCGCTCGCATGGCCCACCTCCGCCTGGTCAGCGTATCCACGCGCCGAAGCGGCGGGACAGCTACAAACGGGTGTCAGGGGCGACTGAATCGCTCACACATTCGAATGACGGACGCGATTCGGCGAGTGCTTCGGCCGAACAGTCGACAGCGGTGGCCGCCGCCCGGAGTACTTCCGCGACGACCTCGACGTCGATCATCGGGGCGGTGGCCAGCGCACCCTGGCCGCCGCCTTCGACCCGGCCGGCCATCCCTTCGAGCGCGATGGCGAGCGCCTGCTGGCCCGCGACGAGGTGCCGGACCACTTTGAGCAGTTCGGGCACGGTCGCCGCGGTGCCCGACGCGGTCAGGCTGACGGCGAGGTCGTCAGCGCATGCGCGCAGGTGGGAGGCGACCACGGTCGGCGGCAGCGTGATCCGCTGTGGCCCGGGCGAATTCGGCTCGTGACCGAGCACGTGCTCACCGCCCTCCGGATCCTTCGGGTCTCGACGGCGGACATCCTGCCACCATTACCCTCCGCCACTCGCGCGACACCCTGGGAGAGGTCAGCCGAAGCCGAGCAGGACCACCGCGGCCGCCGCTCCGGCGAGTCCGGCGGCCTGGATCCTTGACGGCCGCTCACGCAACGCCACGATGCCGAGTACCACCGGCACGACCGGGTAGAACGACGCGAGGACGACGGCGATCGTGGTCAGTCCTTCCCGGGTGGCGAACAGATAGAGCATCAGCGAAAGCGCCGCGAAGCATCCGTTCAGCGCGGAAAGTGCCGCCAGGCGTGGAGGAAGGCGAAGGCTGCTTCCCGACGGCAGTGCCATGGGCAGGACCGTCAGCGTCGCGGCGAGCCTGCTCGCCACCAACGGCCAGAGACCGGCTTGCGGCGCCGCCTGCGCGAGGGCGAGGTACTGGACGGCGAAACCCACGCTCGCGATGAGCGCGACGCGAGCGGCGGGCGTCGCCCCCGGCCCGTCGCCGTGGCCGGAACGCGACACCGCCCACAGCGCGCAGATCGCCAGTCCGATTCCGAACCAGGCCGGCGCCGAGGGACGTTCGCCGAGTAACGCCACCCCGGCGATCACCGGCAGGGTCACGCTCCCCACGGCGCTGACCGGAACCACGATGCTCAACGCGCCACTGGCCATCGCCCGGAACAAGAAGACCATGCCGAAGCCCGTACCCACCCCGGAAGCCGCGCCCCAGCCGAGATCCGGGAGGGACGGGACTTCCGGCGTCAGCAGCAAAGCCGCGCCGAGCATGAAGACGAAACCGGCCGCCTGCCCCGCGAACGCGATGGCGACGGAGGCCGCCCTCCGCGCGAGCAGGCCGCCCGCGAAGTCGACCAACCCGTAGGACAGCGCGGACCCCAACGCGAGCAAGGTGGGATCCGGCATGCCACTGGCCTACCCGGCGGCCCTGGGTTCAAACGATCAGCGGGTCAGGACGCGGCGGCCAGCAACGCGGCTTCGATCTTCGACCGCCACGCCTGGTCGACGCGACCCGTCCGTGGCGCGATGGCGAACGAGTCGACGACCGCGCCACCGAGGGTGGCCACCTTCGCCCAGCGCACCTCGGCCTCACACCGCCGCAACGCGCCCGCGACCCGGTACAGCAACCCGATCCGGTTCGCGGCCCGCAGTTCGACGACGACCGTGTCGTGCCCGCTGGTCTCGTCGTCGAACCAGATCACCTTCACGTTCGCCGTGGGAGTCTCGCCGTAGTCCCGTTCCTTCGCCGCGAGCCGCTGGGTGAGCGGGAGCGTCCCGGCCACCGCCCGCGCGAACTGCTCACGCAGCAAGGTGACGTCGGGCAGCGAGCCGAACTTCGGCGACGCAGTGAACACACCCGCCCGTCCCCCGTCGTGCCCGCGCAGCACCGCCGCGTGGACCTCGAGCGAGTTCAGCGCGAGCACCCCGGCCGCGGGAGCCAGCAGTTCGGCGCGGGCCGGGACGGCGAGCACCACGGTCACGACCTTGCCGGCGGCCGTGATGCGCACCTCGCCACGGCCGGACGCGACGGCTTCGGCGACGAGCTCCCGTTGCTCGGCGCCCATCGGCTCCGGTGGTACGAAGCCTTTGCCGTGCAACGCTTCCTCGCAACCGGACACGAGTTCGGCGAGCAGGCGCGCCTTCCAGTCGGTCCACACGCCCGGCCCGGTGGCCAGCGAATCCGCCGTCGTCAACGCGTGCAGGAGTTCCAGGAGGACGAGATTGTCGTCGAGCGTCTTCGTCACCCGCTGGATCGTGGCGGGATCGCTGATGTCCCGCCGCGTCGCGGTATGCGGCAACAACAGGTGATGCCGGACCATCGCCGACACCAGCGCGGAATCCGCGGGCGACAACCCGAGCCGCGCCGCCACCTGGGCACTGATCTTCGCGCCGAGTTCGGAATGGTCCGCGTCGCGTCCCTTGCCGATGTCGTGCAGCAGCGCGCCGATCAGCAGCAGATCCGGCCGCGAAACGGTGGTCGTCAGTTTCGACGCCTCGACAGCGGCACGCACGAGATGCCGGTCGACGGTCCACGAATGCACCGGCGACCTCGGCGGGAGATCCCGCACCGCCCCCCATTCGGGGAACAGCCGCGCCCACAGCCCGGTGCGGTCCAGCGCCTCCACTGCGGCGACGAGCCCCTCGCCCGCGCCGAGCAGCTCCACCAGCGCCTTGAGGGCGTCGGCCGGCCATGGCGCACGCAGTTCCGGCGCGGTTTCGGCGAGCGCCCGCAAGGTCCCGTGCGAAATGGGCTTCCGGATCCGGGCCGAAGCCGCGGCGACCCTCAGCAGCAGCGCCGGATCCTTGGCCGGTACCGCGTCCCGCGCCAGCGCGACCTCGTTCCCGTGCAGGACGACACCTTCGTCGAGCGGGGAACGCACCGGCCGCCGCCCGAACCGCGCTTTGGGTGGCTCCACAGTGGACCGAAGTGCCACGTCGACCGCGTACGCGATCGTCCGCCCGGCGCCGGAAAGCTTGCGCGCCAAGGTGAACCGGTCACCGAAGCCGAGTTCACCCGCGACCGTCTCGGCCTCCGGCGCGCTCAGGATGTCCCGTTCCCGGCGCAGTTCGCGGCGTAACTCCGTCCGGACGTCCAGCAGCAGACTCTTCGCCGCCAGCAGTTCCTCGCCGGGCCTCGCCGTCAGCTGAGCCGCCGCCAACGCCTCCAGGATGGCGAAGTCGCGAAGCCCGCCTCGGCCGTGCTTGAGATCCGGCTCGGCGGACTGCGCGATCTCACCACTACGAGCCCAGCGCTGACGCACCGCGTCCGACAGTTCGCCGAGCCGTTTCCTGGCGGTCCGCCGCCACTGGTCCCGTGCCGCGGCTGCCAGCCTGGCGGTGATCTCGGCGTCCCCGGCGATAGGCCGGATGTCGAGCAGCCCCATCGCGGTCCGCAGATCCTCGGACGCCACCTTCAGCGCCTCACCCGGCGTGCGAACCGAGTGGTCGAGGCCGATCTTGGCGTCCCACAACGGATACCAGATCGCGTCGGCGATCTCGCCGACCTTCGAGTTGCCGTTGTGCAGCAACAAGAGGTCGAGGTCGGAGAAGGGCACCAGTTCGCTGCGCCCGAGGCCACCGACGGCGGCCAGCGCGACACCGGGTTCAGCGGTGTCGACGCCGGCCGCCGCGGCGCCCTTGCCCAACCAGAATTCGTAGAGGTCGACCAGGGCCGCCCGCAAAGCGGACGCCCCCAGCCTCCCGTGCCTGCCCTCGAGCAAACGCTCGGTGGCCTTGACCAGTTCACCCCCGTCGGCCATCCGTGGCGCCTATAGAGCGTCCGAGCCGCGTTCGCCGGTGCGTACCCGGATCACCGTCTCGACCGACGTCACCCAGATCTTGCCGTCGCCGATCTTGCCGGTGTGGGCGGCCGTGGTGATCGCGTCGAGGACCTTCTCCACGTTGGAATCGTCGGTGACGACCTCGACCCTCAGCTTGGCCACGAAGTCCACGGAGTACTCCGCGCCCCGGTAGACCTCGGTGTGGCCCTTCTGCCTGCCGTAGCCCTGTACCTCGCTGACCGTCATGCCGAGCACGCCCAGCTGCTCCAGCGCGGAACGGACGTCGTCGAGCGTGAACGGCTTGACGATCGCGGTGATCAGCTTCATGCCTTGCTCTCCTCGAGTTTCGTGGCCGCGTTGCCGGTGGACGACTTGACCGGGATGGAGCTCGGCTGGCCGAGGCCGCCGCCCGATCCGGTGAAGTCGTACGCGCTCTCCGCGTGCTGGGCCTCATCGATACCACTGACCTCGTCCTCCGCGCTGACGCGGAACCCGCCGAGCTTCTTGATCACCCAGCCGATGACGAAGGTGAGCACGAACGAGTACACGAGGACCGCGGCCGCCGCGAGCGCCTGCTTACCGAGCTGGCCGAGGCCGCCGCCGTAGAAGAGGCCGTCGACCCCGAGCGAGTTGACGCTGGTGGTGCCGAAGAAACCGATGAGCAGCGTACCGACGAGACCACCCACGAGGTGGACGCCGACGACGTCGAGGGAGTCGTCGAACCCGAAGCGGAACTTGAGGCCGATCGCCAGTGCGCACAGGGCACCGGCGATGAGACCGATGGCGATGGCACCCAGCGGGCTGACGAACCCGGCCGCCGGGGTGATCGCGACGAGACCCGCGACGGCACCGGAAGCGGCGCCGAGAGTCGTCGGTTTGCCGACCTTGATCTGCTCGATGATCAGCCAGCCGAGGATGGCGGCCGCGGTCGCGACGGTGGTGTTGGTGAACGCGACGGCGGCGAGGTCGTTGGCGGCCAGCGCCGAACCGGCGTTGAAGCCGTACCAGCCGAACCACAGCAACGCGGCGCCCAGCAGCACGAACGGCACGTTGTGCGGACGTCCGGTGCCCTTCGGCCAGCCCTTGCGCTTGCCGAGCACGATCGCGAGCGCCAGGCCCGCCGCGCCGGCGTTGATGTGGACCGCGGTACCACCGGCGAAGTCGAGCGCCTTGAGCTGGTTGGCGATCCAGCCGCCGACCGAATCGGCGCTGATGAAGCCGTTGAACGAGAACACCCAGTGCGCGACCGGGAAGTACACGACGGTCACCCACACCGCGACGAACAGCGTCCAGCCCCAGAACTTGGCGCGGTCGGCGATGGCACCGGAGATCAGCGCGGGCGTGATGATCGCGAACATCAGCTGGAACATCACGAAGGCGAACAGCGGCAGCGCGTCCGCGCCGGGCCACGCGACCTCGGGCGTACTACTGGTCGCGGCGGTCGCGAATCCGGCGAGTTTGCCGGAAATGGTCGAGAGACCCGCGAAGTCGAAATTACCGAGCAACCCGCCGCCCACGTCGTTGCCGAACGCCATCGTGAAGCCGTAAAGCGTCCAGAGGACGCCGACCACGGCGAGCGCGATGAAGTTCATCATCAACATGTTCAGGACGCTCTTCGCGCGGACCATGCCGCCGTAGAAGAACGCCAATCCCGGTGTCATGAGCATGACCAGCGCGGCGCTGATCAGTACCCATGCCGTGTCTCCTGCGTTCAGCACAATCTTCCTCCCGTGCCTGGGGTGTACTGCGCAGGAATTTTTGGACCGCGGTGTTTCCTCGGGCGGCGATTCAGGTTTCACCCGCGTGAACTGTCGGTGCGGCGTTGTTACGTCCAGGTTTCCGGAGACCTGGTGCGTTCTGTCCGGTTGCGAAACCTCGTGGTCGAATAGGGCCATGAACGCACGTGTATCCGGCCATGACCCGCTGCCACCGGAGATCGTCCGGTCGCTGCGGTGTTCGGTCTGCGGTGACCCGGTCGGGGCAATCGACCGCACGGTGCGTTGCGGGAGAGGCCACTCGTTCGACGTAGCGAAGCAGGGTTACGTCAACCTTCTGCACGCGCGCATCCCGGCCGGCACCGCGGACACGGCGCCGATGGTCGCGGCTCGCGTCGACCTCCTCTCTTCGGGTGCTTATCTACCTCTCGCCGACGCCCTCGCGAAGGTGGCTTCGGACCATGTCGAGAGCGGGATGGTCATCGACGCCGGCGCGGGCACGGGGTACTACCTCGCGCACGTGCTCGACGCCGTCCCCGCCGCGTACGGACTGGCGCTCGACGTCTCGGCCGTCGCCCTGCGCCGGGCCGCTCGCGCACACACACGCGCGGGCGCGGCCGTGTGGAACCTGTGGGAACCCTGGCCGGTGGCCGACTCGAGCACGTCACTGATCCTCAACGTCTTCGCGCCCCGCAACGCCCCGCAGTTCCACCGCGTCCTGACCGCGGACGGCCTGCTCGTCGTCGCGACGCCGAACCCGGGGCACCTCCGGGAACTGGGCGACCTGGTGATCTCCGTCGACGGCGGCAAGGACGCGCGGTTGGAAGACACTCTGGGCGAGCACTTCACCCGGGTAGATAGGCACGACGTCACCCAGCGGGTGACGTTGTCGCCCGCGCGGATCCGCCAGGTCGTCGAGATGGGCCCGAGCGCGCATCACCTCCACCGAGACGGACGCCGTGAACGGCTCGACGCGATCAGCGAACCGGTCGACGTCACCACGTCGTTCAGCGTCACGCTGTACCGGCCGGTGCCCTGATGGAGGCGCCCGCGACCCTGCTCGCCGACACCGCATGGGTCAGCGCCCGCATCGGCGGCGCGGCGAAGCTCTACGGCTGCTCCCGGCCCGAAGTGCTCGGCACGATCTGGTGGTACTCGCTGTCTTCGGTCCTCGTCGCCCCCTCCATCGAATCACTCGTCCGTGGTGAACCGCTGGATCCCTCGCTCGACGCCGTCACCATCGATCTCGTCCCGGATGGGCGCTTCACCGGTGCCCGATCGTCACGGGTCCTCCCCGGCGGTCTTGCCGAACTCGGCGCCGCGTTCGCCGGAACGCTGGACACGGCGATCGGCACGATCTCGGCCGTCACCGGGGCGAATCCGCGCGCGCTGGGCGCGATCGCGACGGATTCGATCGGCAACCGCCTGCTGTGGACCGGCGACACCGAACGGGCGGTCGCGCTGGCGGCACCGCTCGTGGCCGCGATCGGACTCGGCATGCCGGAGCCGCGGTTCACCCGGATCGGGCGGAACACCGTGGTGCGGCGTGCTTCCTGCTGCCTGATCTACGAGGCGGGCAACCCGAAGTGCACCAGTTGCCCCCGGCAGACCCCGGAAGAACGAGACCGGCGACTTCGCGGAGCCCTCGGCCAGGTGTCGTGAGATCAACCGCAGCGGAACCACGCAGGAACCTAAGACACCCGTGGCTCTATTGAGGGGAAGCCAAGGTGTCGTGGTGCGGGGCCGGTATCGCTTCTGCGTGGGCGTTCGCCTGGTAGTGAGGGCCTCCTTTCCTACTCTGACGGTAGCGAAGGAGGCTTTCGCTACCGTCAGATGTGGTCCCTGGTGGCAGTGGGCAAGGCGTGACTCGCGTGTTTGGGGACGTGACTCGCGTGTTTGTAGACGGAACTCGCGAGTGCGGAGTCTGAACACGCGAGTTACGTCTCTGAACACGCGAGATCCGGGTTTGAGCACGCGAGTGCGGTGTCGCGTCACCCAGACCGCCGTCTCGCCCGAGACACGACACGTTTGCCTTACCACTCACGACCACCCCGGAGAGCGGGCCTGGCCGCATCGCGGTCCAGACAGCGCCCCCACGCACTTCCTCGCACCGCGAAGGACGCCATTCCCGCATGCCATGCGACGAAAGCGCCCTTCACCACATCAGACGCGGGAAAGTCCCGTCCGGCCCGTGTCGCGGTCCCTTTCACACCGCCGCGAGATTCTCCCCCGTCAACGCGGCCACCATCGCCGCACGGGTGCCGACCCCCAATTTCGTGAAGATCCGCCGCATATGCGCGGAAACCGTGTTCAGGCTGATTTCCAGCACACCGGCGATCTGCTTGTTCGTATAGCCCCTGCTCACCATGCGCGCCACTTCGTGCTCGCGCGGGCTGAGCAGGTCGTGCGCCTCCGGCGTCACCGGTACGAGCAGGCATCTGACGCCGTGCTCGGTGAGGTCGAGCAACGGTCTCCGCATCGCGGCGTCCCCGTCGCACAGTTCCGTGACCCGCCGGACGAGTGATCTCGCCAGGCTTCGCACGGTTTCGTCGTCCGAAACGACCTTCCTCCGCTGCCGCGCGAGATCGTGTATCGGTGCCGCAGGAAATCCCACCGCCGGGCTCGTGGACATAGACCGGCCTCCCCCCTCTTGGTTTCCCTCCCTCTCTAGCAAACCCCTCCGACAGGAAAAGCGCATCGTCGATTTGTGTGACAAGTCCGAACTAGTCGATTCATGTCACACAGGAACGTGTGACTACCGGTGTGCCCCGGTGTGCGGGCAGTGTCGGGTCCGTGCTCACCGACGCACCGCGCCGGGGACCGCGGGATTTTCACCGGAGCAGAGGAGAACGGTTATGAGCCGTGGCTATGCGGCAGTGGACGGCGAGTTGGAAGACGAGCTGAGCCGTGAGTTCGAGGACGAGTTCGAGGACGAGCTGGAGGGCGCGCTCGGCGAACTGGCCTATGAGCTGGAGGACGAGCTCGAAGACGAGGACGAGGCGCTCTACGAGTTCGAGGACGAAGACGAACTGGGTGAACTGGCCCAGGAGCTCGAAGACGAACTCGAGGACGAGGACGAAGCGCTCTACGAGTTCGAGTTCGAGGACGAGGCCGAATTCGAAGCGGAGTTCGAGAACCTGGTCCGCGAGCTCGAGGCGGAGTTCGAGTTCGAGGACGAGTTCGAAGGAGAGGACTTCGTCAATCCGCTGCGTCGCCTCTATCCCGACGCCGATCAGCTGGCCAGGCTGGCCTTCCAGGCGGAACAGGCCGAGACCGAGGAGGAGGCCGAGGCGTTCATCGGACCGCTGGCGGCGCTGGCCGTCCGCGCGCTGCCCCGGCTCGCCCCGATCGTGCGCTCGGTGGCCCCGAAGATCATCCGCGGCGCCGCCGGCCTCGGCCGCAGGCTCTGGCGCAATCCCGGCACACGGCACCTCGTCCGGCGTATTCCGCAGATCGTCAAGCGCACCGCGAAGAAGGTCGGTGCCCGCCTCAAAAACCCCCTGCAGATGACGCCCGGCTGGCTGTCGAACGCGTTGATCGGTGGCGCTGTCAGCTTCGGTGCGGACAAGCTGCTGAAGCGGCCGAAGAAGAAGAGCACGCGCCGCAAGCAGCCCGCTCGACGGCGTGCGGCGGCACAGCGGCCGGGAGCACAGCGTCGCCGGACCGCGCGGCGTGTCCCGGCGCGGACCGCGGCACAGCGCAACCGGCGTCGTGCCGCACAGAGCAAGCGGGCGCGCGGCCGTGCGCGCCGCCGTTAGGGCGCTCCCCGCGGCATCCGGTGCCCCGGTCCCTCCCGCCGGAGCGCGGCGGGCGAGGCCATCCGGCGGGAGGGAACTGGAGGCATGGGTCCTCTCCCAGGCCACCAACGTGGAGCGGCATCTGGACGCGTTGCGGCCGTTCCGCTGGTCGGAGTTCGGCGATCCGGCGACCGGGCCGAGCCGGGCCCATCTGGCGGCGGTCAACCGCATGATGGCGACCCTGCGGGGACCGTTGTCCACCGCGACCCGCGTGGCCCGCAGGAGCGCGCAGGAGGCGGTGGAGCGGCCGGAACAGGCCGAGCTCGCCCGGCTCCTGCTGGCGAAGTCCCGCGCCCAGCGCTGGGTCCGGACCACCGAACGGGTCTGGGACTTCTACCTCGACCTGTTCAACCAGCGGCAGGGCGCGTTCGCCCCGTGGCTGGTGGCCTGCGACCGGGTGGCGCTCGACTGCTATCAGTACGCGTACCTCGGGATCGGGCACTGGCGGTCGATCCCGACTCCGCCACCGTTCTGCTACCTGCGCACCGGCTCCGGCCCGGCCACCTCGCGCCGCGGGATCCCCTTGCGGCGGCTGGGAAACCGGCTGAACCCGTTCCCGCTGATCCAGCTTCCGTACCACCGGCTGGTGAACCCGTGGACGCTCGGCGCGGTCCTGCACGAGGTGAGCCACAACCTGCAGAACGACCTTGGCCTCGCCAGGGCGATCCCGCTGCAGGTCGCGGCGAGACTCGTCGAGGCGGGGGTGCCACGGGCGGTGACCGGTACCTGGGTCAGGTGGAACCGCGAGACCTTCGCCGACCTGTCCGCGCTGTTGCTGGGCGGTCCGGCGGTCGTCGGTTCGCTGTTCGACGTCATCGGGCGCACCGAACTCGAAACGACGGTGTTCTCCCCACGCGCGGTGCACCCGGTGCCGTACCTGCGGGCGAAGATCTCGGTGGAGTTGTTGCGCCGCATGGGTTTCACCCAGCACGCGGAAGCATACGCGGCGCTGTGGCGGAAGCTGTACCCGAGGGCGAAGCTGATCAACGCACCGCCGGCACTGTTGAAAACGGCGGACAAGGCGATCCCCGTGGTGGTGGACGCGATGTGCTTCACCTCGTTCCCCTCGCTGGGCCATCGCCCCCTCGCGAAGGCGCTGCGGTTCGAAGCCAAGGAACAGGCGATGATCGAGGAAGCGGCGGAAAGGCTGGCCGACGGCGTGTCCCCGGGCGTGGTGCCGGAACGGTTCCTGATCGGCGCGGTCCGGTTCGCGCTCGAAGAGGGAATGGCCTCGCCGAAGCGGCTTTCCGGTTTCTTCATGGAAGAGCTCGGCAGGAGGTCGAGATGACCATCCACACCGAATTCTCCCGGCTGGGCAAGGAAGTGAACCAGGTGGCGGCGTGCTGGCGGGCGCTGGAGATCAGCGTCTCGGAGGACAGGCCCGACGGCGTCGGGCTCGCCGCGGCGGATCACCTCGCCGAGGTCGTCCTCGACGGTACCGGTGAGGTCGAAGCGGCCACACGTGCCACACAGCGCCCGGTGAGCGCCGAGTCGTTGCACACCACAGCGTCGTCGCTGCTGAAGCTGCGGCGCCGGGTGGACGGGCAGTGCCGTTCGCACCACGCGGTTTCCGGGCTGCTGCGCGCGGTGCACGGGCGGGAACAGGAATGGCGGGGCTGGGCGAAGAGCTTCCACGCCGGGGTGGACCAATGCGCCATCGCCTTGTCCTCGGCGGAGGACGTGATGGTGCGGTGCTGGCGTGAAGCAGTGGAACTGGCCGAATTCAAGGGATGTGGGGCGACCCGATGACGATCAACGACGACCGCGGCGCGACGTTGCCGCGTGCACAGGACATCGACAGCGCGTATCCGCTGTCGACCGGGCAGTACCCACCGCCGTCGGCGGCACCCGGCGCACTCGCCGCACAGACGATCAGCGACATGCTCGGCTGGAAGTGGCGCGAGGGTGACACGAAAGGGTTCGTGGCGGCGCTGACCGGCAGCTTCGAGCTGAAAGAAGTCCAAGGGCGAACCGAGGCCAAGTGGACACCGCGCGGGTACGCGATCCAAGCCGACCTCGGCGCCGTCACCGGCGGACAGGCCTCGCTCGCGGCGAGGGCCCGGAGCGCGGTCAAGGACTCGCTCGCACTGCTCGACTCGCTCCGTCCACTGAGGACGGATTCGGACCCCGAGAACGCCGAAGGCTTCCGTGCGCTCGTCCGGCACGATCTCGAACAGATCCGGCAGGAGCTGGAGAGCCCGCTGCTCCGCGTGGCACGGGTCGATCAGCTCTTCCTGCTGCTGCTCGGAGACGGGACGCGAGGGCACCTCGGCCAGTTGCGGGACGAGCTCGGCCTGGTCTCGGGCAAGGTCAACACGATCGAGGAAGAACGGATCCAGACCTCCTTCATCACGCTGACGGATTGGGTGGTCTCGTTGTTCAGGGGCTGGCAGGACGCACGCGACAAGATCGATCCGTTCTCGCAGCCGGCAGGCGGTCAGCCGTTCTTCGGTCCCGCCGTGGTCGCCCTTTCCCGGCTGCTGTCCGCGGCGGCGTCCCAGGTCGACGAGGTCGTCGCGATGCTGCGATCGGTGTTCATCCAGCAGGAAGACCTGGAAGTGCTCCGTGTCCCGGACCCGGAGGGCGGGACCATGTCGCTCGGCGGGCTGCTGCGCTGGATCCGTGAATTCGCCACCTTCGAGGGCGGCAAGCTGATCGAGTCGGCGGGCAAGGAAGGTGTCGGCACGTCGTTCATCCAGATCGCGAGGCGGCTTCAGCGGATCGTGGCCAACCTGCCCCGGCAGAGCACCGGCGGCCTCAACGGGGACATCCCCGGCAACTTCCGCGCGTCACTTCCCCCGGGCTTCTTCAGCTCCCGCGTGCAACGGGCCATCGACGAACTCGACGACCATCTGCAGGAGGTCGTCCGGATCGCCGAGCCGATCGGGCGGCCCGGCACGCCGTCGCCGTCGTCGTCCGACCCGAATCCACCGGCCCCGCCCACCCCGCAGCTCATGCCGCAGCCGACGCCCCCGCCGCCTCCGCTGCCCCCGCCGTCGTCCGGGCGGACGCCGGCGGTGCCGTCGGTCGCCGAGCTGCGCGAAGGGCACGCCGTCCAAGAAGAGCAGACACCACCCGAGGCGGAGGAACCGCCGAAACCCCGGACCACGCGCAAGCGGACCGGGCAGTAGCCGGACCCGTACGGGAGGAAGACGATGGGCACGGAAAAGGAATACCGGGAACTCTTCGACCGGGTCGCGGCACTGCGCGGCCAGGTCGCCGGGAAGCTCGCCAATGAACTGGGCAGCGATCCGAAGCTCGGCGACGCGGTCCTCAAACAGCTGGACGACATGCTCACCGCGGTCGAGGCCGAACAGCGGGGCAGGCCAGGTCCGGCGGACGGCGGGATCGCGCAGCTCGTCGGTCTCGGCGACAGTTCGGCCGCGGACCTCGGGGCGACGGCGATGCCGCCGGGCGTCGATGCCTACGACGAGACGGTCGCTTCGGAGCGGGTCATCGCGGTCGGCGACCTGTACTACCTGTATCAGCACGAGCGGATCGGCGTGTTCCGCGTGGTGCAGAAACTGCAGGAGCTGTTCCAGGGCGGCGCCATCCGGCTTTCCGACGGCCCCGGCGCCTTCGGCCTGTACCGGTTCGACCGGCGGGACGTGCTGCGCTACACCCGGCGGGACCGCATCAGCGCGTACCGGCGAGTGCTCGGCTACGGCAAGGGGCTCGGCTCGGCGAACTCGCGGCCGAACACCGACTTCCACCAGCTGTTCACGCAGTTCAGCAACCAGGTGGCGTTGTTCTGGCGGGACAAGCGGATCTCCGACGTCGTCCGGGAACGCGCGTACGACCCGAGCTTCGGCAGTGTCGCCGTCGTCCGGCGCAGCGGGCTGGACCTGCGGAACAACCTGAAGTTCACCTCGTACGGCCATCTGAACGTGCTGCGGGTCGAGGTCATGCAGCTGTTGACGGAGGCGTTCAAGATCCTCGGCTCGGAGGACGTGCTGGATCTGTTCGGCGCCGCCAACGCCTGGGACACCGTGGACGAGGTGCTGATCCGCCACTTCGACCAGCGGCTGGTGTCTTCGCCTCGGCAGCGGATGGCGGTCACCGGACGTCAGGTGCTGCGCTGGCTCGCGGCGCCGCACATCCTCGAAACCACCCGGTCGGAGTTCGAGGCTTTGCTGCTCGAGATCGCCGAGCCCGCCGAAGAGTGGCTGACCTCGGCGCAGTCCCTGCGGCTGGCGGACCGGACGAACTCGCGCGAGGTGCTGCCCGCCGACCGGCAACGGCCGGCCGGGGTCGCGGTGTCCCGCGCCGAATCGCGGCCGGTCACCCCGCGGCGGAACGGTCACCGCCCTGGCACGGTGATCACCCTCGACCGCCAGTAGGACGGGTGGCCACGGGATGGGAACGATGGTCACCGGGTGGGACGCGAGGTAGCGTCGGGCGCGATGAGTGAACGCACCTGGGGCTTCCGCACCCGCGCCCTGCACGCGGGCGGGACGCCCGACCCGGCGACCGGCGCCCGCGCCGTGCCCATCTACCAGACCACGAGCTTCGTCTTCGAGGACGCGGCCGACGCGGCGAACCTGTTCGCGTTGCAGAAGTACGGCAACATCTACAGCCGCATCGGCAATCCGACGGTCGCGGCCTTCGAGGAACGCTTGGCCAGCCTCGAAGGCGCGATCGGCGGGGTCGCGACCAGCAGTGGCCAGGCGGCCGAGTTCCTGACCTTCTCCGCGCTCGCCGAGGCGGGAGACCACATCGTCTCCGCCGGCGGGCTCTACGGCGGGACGGTCACGCAACTCACCGGGACGCTGCGCCGCTTCGGGATCGAGACCACCTTCGTCAGCGGTGACCGCATCGAGGACTACGCGGCCGCCATCACCGACCGGACGAAGCTGATCTTCACCGAGATCATCGGCAATCCCGGCGGCGGGATCGCCGACCTCGCCGGGCTGGCGGAGCTCGCGCACGCGCACGACATCCCGCTGGTCGTCGACGCCACCCTGGCGACGCCGTACCTGTGCCGCCCGATCGAGCACGGCACCGACATCGTGCTGCATTCGGCCACGAAATTCCTCGGCGGACACGGCACCACGCTGGGCGGGGTGGTCGTCGAATCCGGGAAGTTCGACTGGGGGAACGGGAAGTTCCCGCGGATGACGGAGACCGTCGAAAGCTACGGCGGCCTGAAGTACTGGGAGAACTTCGGCGAGTACGCCTTCTGCACCCGGCTCCGCGCCGAGCAGTTGCGCGACATCGGCGCCGTCCTCTCCCCGCACTCGGCCTTCCTCCTGCTGCAAGGCGTCGAGACGCTGCCGCAGCGGATGGACGCCCACGTCGCCAATGCGCGAGCCGTCGCGGAGTACCTCGCGAACGACAGCAGGGTGGCCTGGGTGAACTACGCGGGCCTGCCGGACCATCCGCACCACGACCGCGCGAAGAAGTACCTGCCCGCCGGGCCAGGCGCCGTGTTCTCCTTCGGTGTCGACGGCGGCCGCGCGGCCGGGGAGACGTTCGTGAACTCCGTCGAGCTGCTGTCGCATCTGGCGAATGTCGGGGACGCGCGGACGCTGGTCATCCATCCGGCGTCCACCACCCATCAGCAGCTTTCGGAGGACCAGTTGCGCGCGGCGGGTGCCGGCCCGGACCTGATCCGCCTGTCGGTCGGGCTGGAGGATGTCGACGACATCCTGTGGGATCTCGATCAGGCACTCGGCAAGGCGGTGGCGGGATGAGCCATGACGTCGGCGCGGTCGAGCGCCGCCGCATCCTTTCGCGGACGAAATCGGTGACCATCGTCGGCGCCTCGAACAATCCGGCGCGGCCGAGTTATTTCGTCGCGACGTACCTGCTCTCCTCCAGCAAGTACCAGGTCAACTTCGTGAACCCGCGGCTGGACGAACTCCTCGGACAGCCGGTGTACCCGTCACTGGCCGACGTTCCCGGCGAAGTCGACCTGGTCAGCGTGTTCCGCAAGCACGACGACCTCCCCGGCGTCGCCGAGGAGGTCGTCAGGGCCGGAGCGCGCACGCTCTGGCTGCAACTGGGCCTGTGGCACGAACCCGTCGCCGACAGGGCCCTGGAGGCCGGACTGGACGTGGTGATGAACCGCTGCGTCAAGATCGAGCACGCCCGGTTCGCCGGTGGGCTCCACCTCGCCGGTTTCAACACCGGCGTGATCAGCTCACGACGCCAGTCCGCCCCCTGAGGCGTTACTCCGCCGCGGTGTTCACCGTGAACGGCAGCCACTGCACGGTGACCCCGTTCGCCGGCGAGACCGGCATCCGCCAGTTCTGGCAGCCGCGACCGGGGATCCGGTCCCAGATGAACAGCGGTGCTCCCTGGCCCGCGGTGCAGCCCTGGTCCAGCAGCTTGCCCGCGTTCTGGACGGCGTACCGGTACACCCCCGTGCCGACCGTCTGCGGTTCGATCGTCCACTTCTGGCACGCGCCCGCGACGCGGTCGTAGGTGGTCACCGGGTTCCCGCTGGCCGTATGACAGCCGGTGTTGTCCAAGACCTGCCCGGAATGCTTGGCACGGAACTGGTAGTAGCCGTCACCGGTTCCCCACGGGAAGAACTTCTGGCAGTCCGCGCCGTTCGACGGCCACTGCTGCACCTTGGTCCCGTTGTTCCAGCCGCACGCGGCGACATCGGCGTAGAGCCCGCTCGACACCGCCTGCAGTGAGACCCAGGCGTCGTCGGCGAACTCTTCACCGGGGTCGAATGTGGTGGCCCGGAACCGGTAGCTGTGGTTGTCCTGCAACAGTCCTGGCGGCACCGTCCAGGTCGCGGCGGTGCCGGAGGGGACGTCCCACTTCCAGTAGTCCCCGATCATCGTTTCGCCTTCGTAGACGTAGAAGACCGCGGTGACGTTGCCGCCGTCGGGGTCTGTCGGCGTGAAGCGCAGCGTCGGGGTGAGGGACTTCGTGTGGGTGACGCCGCCGATGTCGACGCGGTCCGAGATGTCGTGCCCGGCGGCGGGATTCGGCCGCTGGTTCCGGTAGGTCACCTCGATGTACGGCGACTTGCCGCCCTCGCCGGACGAGAACTTCTTCCAGCCGAAGGAATCCGACTCGTTCTCCGCCTTCAGCACCATCGATCCGGTGGTGACCCCCGAACCGGCCCAGGCACCGACCAGGTTCCCGATCGGGGTCCGGACCCAGTCGGCCGCGCAGGCCGCGCTGTAGCCACGGGTCGCGTTCGTCGTCGCCCATCGCGTGCGGGGCGGCGGCTGGTTCGACCAGCGCGTGCCCGTGTCGGCGGGCAGGGAGTCCCAGATCTCCCAGTTACGCGGCGAGCAGGAGTAGGAATGGTTGCCCCACAACGACAACGTGGCCGAATCGATCGCGGCGCCGCGGAACCGCGCCACGTCGAAGTGGAGATACGACCGGGCCTTCGTGGCTCCGCCGTCATAGGTGCCGATGCGGAGTTCGGTGGCACCCGACTGGTCGGTGGTCGCGATGTTCGACTGCGTGAAGGTGTCGAAGTTCGTCCACACCGACACACCCGGATCGACGATGACCGGATAGGACCGCGCCGGGTCGGCGAAGTAGCCCGCGTCCGGCGTCACGTTCAAGCCGAGTGTTCCGCGTTCCTTGGCGGACACCACTTTCCCGACCTTCACCTTGGCGACGGGGTCGCCACTGCGCTGGTCGATCCGCGAGTCCCACATCTCGGCGGCGGGCACACTGCCCACCACCGCGCCGGACGCCGTGACCAGCTGCGTGTTCCCGTCCGCGTCGGTGCGCGGCGTGAGCCCGGTCGCCCGCAGCGGGAGAGCGAACGTCAGCGCGCGATCGGGACGCCGCTTGACGACGAAGAACTGCTCGAAACCGGTCCGCGTGGCCTTGACCTGCAGGTCGACGCCGGGCTGGATCTCCGGGTACGTGGCGGTCTCGCCGGTCAGCACCGGCTCGGGCAGCGCGCCCGGGTACTGCAGGGCGACCTTCCCGTCCCGGCTCTGCACGGTGGCGAGATCACCGCTCTTGGCGCTCGCGCCGGCCAGCACGAGTTCGCGTGGATGCGCCTTCGGCCGGACGAGCCCGTCGGCGCTCTTCTCAAGCGTCAAGTCGACAGGCACCCAGTCACCACCGCGGCGGACGTGGACCGGACCGCCGTGCACCTGGGTGGTGCGGGAACCGTCGGGATTGGCGAACGTGGACGAGTTCTCGGTGCGTTCCGAGCGCATCTCGACCGGCTTCTGCTGCGAACGCGCCACGGTTTCGGGCGACGTCGCTTGCGCGGGGGCGGCGAACACGGCGCTCCCGGCCAGGCAAGCGGCGAAAAGCGCGAGGCCCCGCCGCGGAATTCTTCGGGTTTCGGCTTGCACTTCGGTCTCCCCAGCAAGTGGATGAAGTTGACATGTCGGTTACGCATGTCACACCCGTGGGGTTGCCCGCCGCTCGAAAAAATCCGGACGCGTGAGAAGGTGGCGGTATGGCCAAACCGACGCCGCTGCAGATCAGGAACATCGTCATGGCACTGCTCATGGCGGGTGCCCTGGTGTGGAACCTGTCCATCGGCGGCGCTTGGTGGCTCACCGCGATCTTCTCGGTCGGGATCGTCCTCTCGCTGTTCTCCGCCTACCTGAACCGGCCGGGCGCCCGTCCTTAACCCCGCGTTTCTTCGAAGCGCGAAGCGAGGTCAGCGCGACCCCGATCGGTCAGCGCGCCGAAGAGACGCAGGCGCGCCATCCCGCCGTCGGGATAGATGTCGAGCCGCACTTCGGTCACCTCGGGTCCCTCGGCGAGCGCGAACCGGTGCCGGGTGTCCGGTTGCAGACGTGTCTTCGGCAGCAACTCGACCCACTCGCCGTCGCCGTCCCGGCCGCTCAGCGCCGCCCAGCCCGGCGCGTTGCCCTTGAGGTTGCTGTTGTCCAGTTCGGCGAACCGGACGACGCCCGCGCCGGCGAGCCGCACCGTGACCCAGTCGTTCCCGTCGTCCCGGCGCCGCGCGGTCTCCCAGCCTTCGGCCTGATGCGCGGCGAGCCCTGGCGAGAAGAGGTTGTTGGGCGAGGAATAGAACATGTCGCTGCATCCGGTGACCACCGCGCCGTTCTCCAGCGCGGCGAGGTCGAGCGCGCCGGGATCGAGCAGACGAGGGTCCGGGATCGGCGTGCCGTGCACGCGCAGCCGGGCAACGCCGCCGTCCGGATGCATGGTCAGCCGGACGTGCGTGTAGCGCTTGCTCCCGCCGATTTCGAAGAAGTTCTCCGTGTGCCCCGCCGCCGCGCCGCGTTTCACCAGCACGTCCCAGTCCAGTTCGGACAGTTCGGCGGCGTTGGGATAGCCGTCGACGGCGCACGCCTCCACCGAGACGAACGGCGGGTAGTTGCCCTTGAAGAACGCGGTGTCCACGATGATGCCGGTGATCGCGCCCGCCAGGCCGAGCCGGCCGACGGCCTGGTCGTCGCCGGGCTCACGGTGCCGCCGGGTCTCCCAGCCGTCGTAGACCTGCCCCTTGGGCCCGAAGGTCTCCGTCTGGTGCGCGGGCACCCAGGGGTTGACCAGGTTCTCCTTCTCGGCGAACAACTCGTCCGTCGCCCACATCACGGTCCCGCCGAACTTGCGCGAGGCCAGATCGGGCAAGGCTGTCCACTCAGGACGGTCGTTCACGGCATCCTCCATCTCAGCAGTCACCCCGGGTCAGCAGAACGCCTGCCGGGTCTTCGCCGGTGATCTCCTCGCCCCGCAGCCACGTGCTCCGGACGACACCGGCGAGCGGCCGTCCGTGGTAGGCGCTGACCGGGTTGCGGTGCTTCAACTTCGCGACGTCGACGACGAAGGCCTCGTCGGGTGCGAACACGCTGAAATCGGCGTCGTAACCCGGCGCGAGATGACCTTTGCGGCGCATGCCCGCCTGCGCGGCCGGATGTTCGGCCATCCAGCGGACGACATCGGTGAGGGCGAACCCGCGCTGCCGCGCCTGGGTCCAGACGGCGGGCAGGCCGAGTTGCAGACCGGCGATCCCGCCCCAGGCGAGCCCGAAATCGCCGCTGTCGAAGCGTTTCAGCTCCGGGGTGCACGGCGAATGGTCGGTCACCACGCAGTCGATGACGCCGTCCGCGAGGCCCTGCCACAACAGTTCACGGTTCCCCGCCTCGCGGATCGGCGGGCAGCACTTGAACTGCGTGGCGCCGTCGCCGATCTCCTCCGCGGTGAAACTCAAGTAGTGCGGGCAGGTCTCGGCGGTCAGCCGCACTCCGTCGCGCCGCGCGCTCTCGACCATCGGCAGCGCGTCCGAAGAGGACAGATGCAGGATGTGCGCGCGGACACCGGTCTTCCTCGCGAGCTCGATGACCTGCGCGATCGCCACGTTCTCCGCACCACGCGGACGCGAGTGCAGGAAGTCTTCGTACTTCTCGCCGTGGGGGTCTGGCGCGTGATCGATCGCGTCGGAGTCCTCCGCGTGCACGATGATCATGCCGTCGAAGGTCCGCAGTTCGGTCATCGCTTCTTCGAGTCCCCGCGCGTCCAGCGGCGGGAACTCGTCGACCCCGGAATGCAGCAGGAAGGACTTGAAACCGAACACCCCGGCCTCGTGCAGGCCGCGCAGCTCCGCGATGTTGCCGGGGATCGCGCCGCCCCAGAACCCGACGTCGACGTGCACCCGGCCCTCGGCGGTCTTGCGCTTCACCTCCAGCGCCGCGACGTCGACCGTCGGCGGCAGGCTGTTCAGCGGCATGTCCACGATCGTGGTGACCCCGCCCGCCGCGGCAGCGCGCGTCGCCGAAGCGAAACCCTCCCATTCGGTGCGGCCCGGGTCGTTGACGTGCACGTGGGTGTCCACGAGCCCCGGCAGCAGGACGACGTCCTCGCCGAGTTCGAGCACCCGATCGCCGTCCAGACCGGCTCCGGCGGGTTCGACCGCGACGATGCGGCCGTCGTCGACACCGATGGTCGCGGGTACCTCTCCGGCAGCCGTCACCGCTCGGGCAGCCTTGATCACCAGGTCCATCTAGAGCCTCCAATTTCCACTCAGTGGAATCGAGGTTTCGCACTTCGACATTAACTCCGGCCACCCTGCTCGTCAACGAGCTCCGGCGGCGCTACCTTCGCTGGGTGCAGTTAGAAGCCGAGTTCACCAGCGAACCGTTCCACGGCGAGGGCCCGCCACCCGAGCATGCCGTCAAAGCCCGCGACACGGCGGAAGACGCGGGCCTGTCGACCGACTTCGGCCCGCTCGGCACTCTCGTCCGCGGCGACGCCGACGCCCTCCTCGACGCGCTCCCCGCCATCGCCAGGGCGGCGCTGAACGGCGGCGCGACCCGCGTGACCCTCCAGCTCCGCCAGGTCGGCGACGACTCGACCGAACCCGCCGTCGAACTGCACAGCGCACTGTCCCGGCTCATCGGCGACGTCGAACGCGAACTCGGCGGCAAACTCGACACCCTCGACCGCGCCACCAAGCAGCGCGCGGTGCGGCTGCTCAAGGAACGCGGGGCGTTCGGCCTCCGCAAATCGGTGTCGACCGTCGCCGAGGCGCTGGGGGTCACGAGGTTCACGGTCTACAACTACCTCAACCGCGACCAAGAATGAAGAGCTGTTTCAACAAAATGTTGACGACACCGGAAGCGTCGCCGTACCGTCGGTTCCCGTGCCGCTCACCATTCGAGAGTTCAACCAGGCTCCCGCTCAGGACGTCCGGCCGGCGCTGACCGCCTGCCTCGACGTCCCGCGCTGGGTGGAAACCCTGCTGGCCAGGCGTCCGTACGCCGACCTCGCCGCGCTGCCCGCCGCGGCGGAGACGCTCACCCCGTTGCGTCCCGAAGAGGTCCGGCGCGCCATGGCCGCCCATCCCCGGATCGGGGAGAAAGCGGGGGGCGCGAGCACCGAGGCCGGCTGGTCACGCTCGGAACAGTCCGGTGTGGACGGTGCCGCGGCGCGCGAGTTCGCCGCGGCCAACGCCGAGTACGAGGCGACGTTCGGGCATGTCTTCCTGGTCTGCGCGAGCGGCCGGAGCGGCGCCGAACTGCTGGAAAACCTGCGTTCGAGGCTCTCGAACGACCCCGAAAAGGAACTCGAAGTGGCCGGCCAAGAGCTGGCAAGGATCGCCGCGCTGCGGCTGGAGAAGGCGGTGACGGCATGAGCCTCGTGACCACGCACATCCTCGACACCGCCGCGGGACGGCCCGCGGCAGGCGTCGCGGTCCGCCTCGAAACCGGCGCGGGCGACCCCGTCGCCGAAGGGCGGACCGACGCCGACGGCCGGATCCGCGACCTCGGCCCGGAAACCCTGGAACCCGGGGTGTACCGGCTGGTCTTCGACACCGGCGCCCACCTCGGCCCGGACTCCTTCTTCCCCGAAGTCACCCTGACCTTCCGCATCGCCGACGGGACCGAGCACCACCACGTGCCGTTGCTGCTGAGCCCGTTCGCCTATTCCACCTATCGAGGGAGCTGATCGCCCGTGGCCATCACCCTGGGCCCCAACCAGTACGGCAAGGCCGAAGTCCGGCTCGTCACCGTCCGGCGCGAAGGCACCGTCCACCACCTCAAAGACCTCACCGTTTCGACGTCGCTGCGCGGCGATCTCGCGGCCACGCACCTCACCGGCGACAACGCCGACGTCGTCGCGACCGACACCCAGAAGAACACCGTGTACGCCTTCGCCAAGGAGGCACCCGTCGGCGAGATCGAGGACTTCGCGCTGCGGCTCGGGCGGCATTTCGTCGGCTCGTTCGAGCACATCACCGGCGCCCGGATCCTGATCGACGAACACGGCTGGAACCGCATCTCCGGCCACGACCACGCGTTCTCCCAGGCGGGCAGCGAAAAGCGCACGACCGCGGTCACCGTTCAGGGTGACCAGGCCTGGGTGGTGTCCGGTTTGGACGATCTCGTGGTGCTCAAGTCGACCGGGTCGGAGTTCCACGGCTTCCCTCGCGACGAGTACACGACGCTGGCCGAGACGAACGACCGGATCCTCGCGACCGCCGTGACCGCGCGCTGGCGCTACCAGGGCGACGGGATCGACTGGGCCACGAGCCACGCCGAAGTGCGGCGGATCCTGCTGGAGACCTTCGCGGACAAGCACAGCCTCTCCCTGCAGCAAACGCTGTACGCGATGGGAGAGGCTGTGCTCAAGGAACGCGAAGAGGTCGCCGAAGTCCGGCTTTCACTGCCGAACAAGCACCACTTCCTGGTGGACCTGTCGCCGTTCGGGCTGAAGAACGACAACGAGGTCTTCTACGCCGCCGACCGCCCGTACGGCCTCATCGAGGGTGTCGTCCTCCGCGATGACGCGGAGGACGCAGGCCTGGCCTGGCACACCCTCGCCGCCTTCTAAGGCACCGGCAGCGGCATACCGGGGACGCTCTGGTCGGCGTCGACGACCCCGTCGACCAGGAAGGCGTTCACGATCTTGTCCACCGCGGGGTTCCCGTCCGCGTAGAGCCCGTGGTCGCCTTCACCGGTCACGGTCAGCATGCGCGAGTTCGCGAACCCCGCGTGCGCCTTCCGGGCGCCCTCGATCGCCGTGGCCGGGTCGTGCTCGGAGTGGACGATCAGCACCGGCGGGACCCCTTTGCCGTCCAGCTTCGGCAGCGGACGCGGTTCCTTGTCCCAGAACAGGCACACCGAGGCGTTCAACGTGCCGCCGCCCGCCAGGAGCAGACCGCGGTCGAGGTTCCGCTGCGAAGCGCGGATCAGCGACTCGCGGGTGCCGGTGAAACGCCCTTCGCCACAGACGGTGTTCCAGAAGGTGGCGTCCGCCGCGTCGGACTGGTCACCCGCGGCCTCGACGGCGGCTTTGGCCTCGGGCTTGGCCTGCTGGTTCTCCATCGCGTCCCGGACCTTGACCAGCAGATCGGCCAGCGCCGGGAAGGTCGCCTTTTTGTAGAGCAGGTAGATGATGGCGGTGTCGAGTTCCATCGGCCCGGTCCCGTCCATCGGGTTGCGGGACAAGGCATAACGGACCCGCTCGTAGGTCTGCCGGACCTCTTCGCCATTGGTGCCGAAGTGGTACTTGGCGTCGTACCGCGCCATCCACGGCAGGAAGTCCTGCCGCCAGCGCCGTTCGAAACCGACCGGCTGCCGGTCGAACGTCTTCTGCCAGTCCGTGGTGAACTCCGTCGAGGAATCCAGCACGAACCGCCCGGTCCGCTGCGGGAACTGCTGGGCGTAGTGCGCGCCCAGCCAGGTGCCGCCCGAGTACCCGACCCAGTTGATCTTCTCCCGGCCGAGCAGGGTCCGGAGCAGGTCGAAGTCCTTGATCGTCTGATACGTGGTGATCAGCGGCCCGAGTTCGCCGCCGGCGCTCTGGCAGGACTTGGCCGCGTACTCGGCGTTCGCCAGGATCTGGTCCAGATTGCGCGGATCCCGGTCGCGCGGATCCAGCTTCCGGATGCCGTCGACGGCTCCCCGGCAGGTCACGTTGGTGCTCTTGCCGGTCCCTCGTACGTCGATGCCGATGATGTCCTGGTGCTCGCGCAGTTTCTCCTGCCCGCGGAACATCGTCGGCTGCCAGCGGCCGGGTCCGCCCGGCCCACCGGGGTTGGTGAGCAGCGAGGCCGTCGACGGGCCGGTCGCCTTCAGCCTGCTGACCGCGATGGTCAGATCCTGCCGCTCCCCCGCCCGATCCCAGTCCCGGGGAGTACGGAACGTCGAGCATTCGAGCCCGCTGATGTCGGTGCCCGGCGGCAACGAGATCAGGTCCGATTCGGCGCAGGGATGCCAAACCAGCTTCTGATCGGCGTAGTGAGCCGGGACGCTCGCCGAAGCCGGTGTGGCTCCGGCGAGCAGCCCGCCCACGATCACCGGGAGCATCCCGGCGGCCAAGAGCCGTTTCATCTACTTCCCCCTTCTTCCTTGGATTCCCAACGGCTCACGACGCTAGGGCCGGGTGTACCAAGCGAACATCGACCGCAGGTAGCGCCGGAAGGTGAACCAAGGAACGAGGGACGGCTAGGACCGAGGCACAAGTCCCGCCGCGGCGGCCTTGCGCTGGAGTTCGTCCGCAGTGGTCGCGTTGCGTGCGTCCGGGGCCTTCGTGGACACCGCGGTGGTTCCGCCCAGTGCCTTGAAGATCAGGTCGGCTTCGGCCTTCATACCCGCCGCGTACGGGTGATAAGCCACCGCCCGGAACAGGTCGGTGGTCTTGCCGCTCACCCAGGCCGCGTCACCCGAACAGGCGTCGTGCCCGAGGCTCGGCCCATAGGTGTCGACGTAGCGGGCGCCCTGTTTGCGGGCGGCCGTCGACACGGCCTTGTTGAGCGCGCGCTCGACCTCGTCGGCCCAGGCGTAGTCACCGTCGGCGAACGGGACCACGCTGGGGCAGTAACCCGTCGGCGGCACGATCCGCGGGTAGCCGACCAGCACGATCGTGGCGGCGGGCGAACGCTCCCGGACTCCCTTGACGACGCGTTCGAGGTTCCGACGGGTGTTCTCGATCGCCGCGAGCAGGGTGTCGGTCCCGTTGATCGTGAAGTGGTCCTTGCACGGTGAGCCGGTCGGATCGCTGTCGCGCAGCTCGGGACAGGTGCCGATCAGGCTGCCGAAGACGCCGTAGTCGTTGCCGCCGATGCCGATGGTCACCAGGTCGGTGTCCAGCGTCAGCGCGTCGAACTGCGGCGGCGCGCTGGCCAGGGCCAGGCTCGGCGAGGGCACCGTCTGCGGTTTCGTCATGTTCGTGGTGTCCGCCGACGAGCAGCTGACGTCGGTGAAAGCGCCTGATTTGTAGTAAAGCCCGAGCTTGGTGGCGAGCCAGGCCGGATAGTTGTTGTTCGACCGGAAGCACCAGCTCGCCTGCTGCCACGGGATCAGCGGACCCGCGGTGTAGGAGTCGCCGAGGGCGACGTACTTGCGGAAGGACGGGGTCTCCGCGGCGTTCGCCGGTGTCCCCAAACTCGCTAGAGAGACGACAGCCACCAGGGTGGCGAGGACAAGTCGGGCGGTACGGCGCATGGCGACCTCGTGATCCGTCGTTGGACTACCCGCCGATCCTGGCAAGTTCCCACCGTGATCCACAATAGATGTGAGCATCTTTCACGTTTCAGGGGTTAGATAGAACGCTCTATCATGGAGACGTGACTGGAACGCGGGAACGCATCGTGAACGCCGGCGCCGAACTGCTCCGCCGGAACGGGTACACCGGCACCGGGGTGAAGCAGATCGTCGAAGCCGCGAAAGCGCCCTTCGGCTCGCTCTACCACTTCTTCCCCGGTGGCAAGGAACAGCTCGGCGAGGAGGTCATCCGCACCTCGGGGATGATGTACCTCGCGCTGTTCGAGATCTTCTTCGCCGACGAACCGGACCTCGTCCACGGCATCGAGGCATGCTTCGCCAGCGCGGCCGAGACGCTGAAAGCGACCGACTACGCCGACGCCTGCCCCATCGCGACGGTCGCGCTCGAGGTCGCCGGCACCAACGAGAAGCTGCGGATCGCGACGGCCGACGTGTTCACGGCGTGGATCGAGACCGGCGCCGAGAAGCTGGGCAAGTACGGCCTCGAACCCGCGGCCGCCCGGCAGCTCACGATCGCTTTGGTGAACAGTCTCGAAGGAGCGTTCGTGCTGAGCCGATCGCTGCGTAACACCGAAGCGCTCGAGGTCGCGGGGCTGTCGTCCGTCGCCTTGGCGCGCACACTGCTCCCGGCTGCGTGAAGCACCGACGGCGGACTGCTGAACACCGGGTTCTTCCCGCAACGGGCAACGACTTCCGGCCGACCTAGCGGTCACAGAAGCCGAAATCCGTTTGGGGAGCACATGATCATCAGGAAGCTCGTGATCGGCACCATCGCCGCCGCCGCACTGCTCACCGCGGGCGCCGTACCCGCGTCCGCCACCGAAGTCCAGCCGTCCACCCTCACCACGACCACCGGCAGCACGCGGATCGACGCCGGGCAGAGCGTCACGATCTCCGGCAAGCTCACGAAGGCCGACGCCACGCCGATCGCGGGCGCCGAGGTGGGGATCTCGTTCTGCTTCAACGGCTTCTGCGGCGAGGCTCAGGCCAAGCCGGTCACCGACGCCACCGGCGTCTACAGCGCGACGCTGACCCCGATCCGCACCGGCAACTACCACGCCGACTTCTTCTCCACCGACCCGTCGATCGCGAACTCGCGCGCCGACACCCCGAAGATCGTCGTGCTCCACCCCGCGGCGATCACGTCGTTCGCGGCGGGCCGCGGCACGGACAAGGCCGTGACCGCGTCCGGCACGATCGAGTTCCCCGGCCGCTACACCGCGAACCCGATCCCGGTCGACCTCCAGTACTTCTCGCTCGGCACCTACCGCTGGACCACGGCGGCGACGGTCGAGGCCACCTGGAACGGCACCACCTGGGCTTTCGCGGCTTCGGCCGAGCACCGCAAACCCGGTGTCTGGCGGGCCTTCTACGCGGGCGCGCCCGAGATGTTCCACCCGGCGGCGAGCAACCTCGTCTTCGTGCTCTGACACTTTCGGGACATCAGACGTTGCGAAAGTGGCTTTCGCAACCCGCCACCTTTGCCTTACCCCTTGATAAAGGCGACACTCGCGTGAGGGGAGACGGAACTCGCGAGGTCGCCGTTCAATCACGTGAGTGTCGCCAGTGTCCCGAGTCGGAAGTGCGGTGAAGATGCTGCCGGCTGAGGCCGTGAGCACTTCGCTGACTTCAAGGTAGCCAGGAGGCCTTCATGGGAGCCGGGTCGTGAGTGGTAAGTGTCGTTAGAACGACACTTACCACTCACGACCTTCCGCGAACTTCCGACCCGGGACACTAGCGGGACGCGAGATACGCCCGCCAGTCCCCCACCGCGGAGATGTCCGTCAGCTCGGCGGAGTCCACAAAGGACGATCGCAGGACGGTCGCGAGACAGGCCGCGCCGTCCTCCAGTTCGACGACGCCGAGCTCCAGTTCCGGTGGTTCGGCGGGGACCAGGTGGTCCCGCAACACCGAAAGCGGCAGGTCGTAGACCTCGCCGACCACGGAGGCGGAGCCGCCTTCGTACATCGCCGGGAACCGGTCGCCCACGGAGAAGTAGCGGTACTTGGGCGCGGATCGGGCCACGCAGCACAACGGTGCGCCCTGCAACTGTTCGTGCAGCGGTCCGCCGCGCATCCCGCCGCCGTTGAGGAACATCAGAACCACGACATGATCCCTTCGATCCCGAAGTACACCCCGAACACCGCGGCCAGGATCCCGAGGATCCAGCCGATCTCGCGGATCTTGCCCTTGCAGATCTTGATCAGCACGTACGCGACCAGTCCGGCGCCGATCCCGTTGGTGATCGAGTACGTGAACGGGATCAACGCGATGGTCAGGAACACCGGGATCGCGAAATCCAGATCCTGCCAAGGGATCCGGCGACATTGCGCCATCATCATGCCGCCGATGACCACCAGTGCGGGCGCCGCGGCCTGCGCCGGGACGACGGCCGCGATCGGGGTCAGGAACAGCGTGGCGGTGAACAGCCCGCCGGTGACGATGCTCGCCAGCCCGGTCCGCGCCCCCTCGCCGACACCGGCGGCCGATTCGAGGAACACCGTGTTCGGCGCCGATCCGGTGACACCGCCGGCGAGCGCGCCCGCGCCGTCGACCAGCAGGATGCGGCCCATCCCCTCGACCTTGCCGTCCTTGACCAGTCCCGCTTCCTCCGAGACGGAGGTGATCGTGCCCATCGCGTCGAAGAACCCGGAAAGCACCAGCGTGAACAGGAACACCGCCGCCGTCACCGCGCCCGCCGACCCGAAGCCGCCGAAGAGATCGATGTCCCCCAGCAGGCTGAAATCGGGATGCGCCACCACCTGGTCGGGCACCTTGGGTTCGACCAGTCCCCAGCCCTCGACATGGAACACGCTGTTGACCAGCACCGCGAGCCCGGTCGCGACCGCGATGCTGATCAGCACCGCGCCCGGCACCCCGCGGCTCACGAGCACGATCATCAGCAGCAGCCCGAGACAGAAGATCGCGATCGGCCAGCCCTCCAGATGGCCGGCGACGCCCATCCGCACCGGCACCGTCGACTGGGCGGAGTCCGGTGTCCTGGTCACGAAGCCGGCGCTGACCAGGCCGACCAGCGCGATGTAGAGCCCGATGCCGACGGTGATCGCGACCTTGAGCGCCATCGGGATCGCGTTGATGATCCGTTCCCGGATGCCGGAAACGGCCATCAACACGATGCAGAAGCCTTCGAGGACGACGAGCCCGAAGGCCTGCGCCCACGTCATGGCCGGAGCCATCTGGAACGCGACGACACCGTTGACGCCGAGGCCCGCAGCGAGGGCCAGCGGCGCGTTGCCGACGAGTCCCATCAGGATCGTGGTGACCCCCGCCGCCAGCGCGGTCGCGGTCGTGATCGCCTCGGTGCTCAGCCGGGCGCCGGTGATGTCGGCCGACGCGCCGAGGATGAGCGGGTTGAGCAACACGATGTAGCACATCGCGACGAAGGTGGTGATCCCGCCGCGCACCTCGCGGCCGATCGTGCTGCCGCGGTGGGAGATCTTGAACCAGCGGTCGAGCCCGGACAGCCGCCCCGGTTCGGGCGAGGGCAGCGGGGGACGCTCTGTACCTAATTGGGTCATGCCTACTCCACAACGTTGTGGGGCGGGAAGGAAGAACTAGTAGGCCTTCTTGTCGGGTTTCGACAGCCAGGCCTGGAAAGGCGCGAAAGAGTCCGCAAGGGACAGTTGGCCGACGGGTAGTGACCAGGTCTCGCGCGGGCGGGAAAAGAGCTCGTAGAACTCGCGGTCGTCGAAGCCCGCCTCGGCCGCATCGTGGCGGTCCGCGGCGTAGACGACCTTGCCGACACGCGCCCAGAGCGCGGCGGAAAGGCAGAGCGGGCAGGGCTCGCAGGAGGTCACGAGGACACAGCCGTCGAGTTTGTAGTCGCCGATCGCCTGGCAGGCCGCGCGGATCGCGACCACCTCGGCGTGTGCCGTCGGGTCCAGCGTCGGCGTCACCTGGTTGGTGCCGGTGGCCAGCACCGAACCGTCACGGACGATCATCGCGCCGAACGGGCCGCCGCCGCGTTCGACGTTCGTGGTGGCCAGCTGGACGGCTTCGGCGAGCCATTTCTGCTCGTCGGACTCCGAAATGGACAGACGGGTACCCACGGATGTGCTCCTAGCTCGAAAAAGTACGGATTGTCAGGTGCCGGTGAGGTGTTCCGGGCGCACCGGCACGCGGGGCAGCGCCAGTCCGGTGGCCGCGCGGATGGCCGCGACGATCGCCGGGGTGGACGAGATCGTCGGCGGTTCACCGACCCCGCGCAGACCATACGGTGCGTTGGGGTCTGGCCGTTCCAGCACGTCGATGTCCATCGGCGGCATGTCCAGCACGGTCGGGATCAGGTAGTCGGTGAACGACGGGTTGCGGATCTTCCCGCCGTCGATCTGGATCTCCTCCATCACCGCGAGCCCGAGCCCTTGTGCGGAGCCGCCCTGGATCTGGCCGAGCACCGCCTGCGGGTTGAGCGCCTTGCCGACGTCCTGCGCGCAGTCGAGCGCGACGACCTTGATCAGCCCGAGTTCGGTGTCGACGTCCACGACCGCGCGGTGTGCCGCGAAGCCGTACTGGACGTGCGCGTTCCCTTGTCCTGTCTCGGGATCGATGGGCACGGTCGGACGGTGGCGCCATTCCACGGTCTCGTCGAAGACCTCGTCGCCGAGGACGTCGGCGAGGTCCGCGAGCACACTGCCGTCGGCCGAGACGACCTTGTTCCCGACGACGTTCAGCTTCCCGTTCGCGTCGAGCTTGCCCGCGAGATGCTTGTACAGCCCGGATCGCACCGCGACGCAGGCGGCCTGGACGGCGCCGCCGGTGACGTAACTCTGCCGGGAGGCCGACGTCGAACCGCCGTTGCCGATGGTGGTGTCCATCGGCAGGATCGTCACCTGCTCGATGCCGAGTTCGGTCCGCACGATCTGCTGCATGATCGTGACCAGGCCCTGGCCGACCTCGCAGGCCGCGGTGTGCACGGTCGCCGCGGGTTCGCCGCCGACGAGTTGCAGCCGGACGCGGGCCGTCGAGTAGTCGTCGAATCCCTCGGAGAAGCAGATGTTCTTGATGCCGACCGCGTATCCGACGCCGCGGACGACGCCCTCGCCGTGGGTGGTGTTGGAGACGCCGCCGGGCATGCGGCGCAGGTCGAGCTCCTCGTGCGTGACCGGCAACGGCTTGGCGCGCAGGCGTTCCAGCAGTTCGGCGACCGGGGCGGCCGAGTCGACGATCTGACCGGTCGGCATGACGCTGCCTTCGGCCATCGCGTTGCGGATCCGGATGTCGACCGGGTCGAGGCCGCAGGCTTCGGCGAGCTTGTCCATCTGGGACTCGTAGGCGAAACCCGCCTGCACCGCGCCGAAACCACGCATCGCGCCACAGGGCGGGTTGTTGGTGTACACACCCCAGCAGTCGACCGAGGCACTGTCCACATTGTACGGACCGACGCCGAGCGTGGCGGCGTTCGCCACCACCGCGCCGGTGGACGAGGCGTACGCGCCGCCGTCCAGGTACAGCTTCGCCTTCACATAAACGAGACGGCCGTCCTTGTCCGCGCCGTGCTCGTAGTACATCTTCGCCGGGTGGCGGTGCACGTGGCCGTAGAAGGATTCCTCACGGTTGTAGACCATCTTGACCGGCTTGCCGGTGTGCAGCGCCAGCAGACACGCGTGGACCTGGATCGAGAGGTCCTCGCGGCCGCCGAACGCGCCGCCGACCCCGCCGAGCGTCAGCCGCACCTTGTCCTTTGGCAGCCCCAGCGCGGCGACGATCTGCTGCTGGTCGACGTGAAGCCATTGCGTGGCAACGTAAAGGTCGACGCCGCCTTCGGTGTCCGGGATCGCCATACCGGACTCGGGACCGAGGAAGGCCTGGTCCTGCATGCCGACCTCGTAGACCCCGGACACCACGACGTCGGCCTTCACCGACTGGTCGCCGTGCCGGATCTTCGCGTACCGCACGACGTTCCCGCCGGGGTGCAGCTCGGCGCCCTCGCCGGCGGCGGCCTTCTCGGAATCCGTCACCGGTTCGAGGACCTCGTAGGAGACCTTGATCCGCTTCATCGCTCGGCGAGCGGTCTCGGGGTGGTCGGCGGCGACGAGCGCGACAGGCTCGCCCTCATAGCGCACGACGTCGACGGCGAGCACCGGCTGGTCGGAGTGCTCCAGGCCGTACTTGTTCACGCCGGGTACGTCTTCATGGGTCAGCACCGCGTAGACACCTTGCACGGCAAGGGCTTCGGTGATGTCGATCCCGGTGATCCGCGCGTACGGATGCGGGCTGCGCAGTGTCGCGCCCCACAGCATGTCCTCATGCCACAGGTCCGAGGAGTAGGCGAATTCGCCGCGCACCTTGACCGTGCCGTCGGGCCGCTGCGGGCTCGTGCCCACTCCGTTGCCGGTGGTCTGCTTGGAGACTTCAGTGGTGGTCATACCGTCTCCCTCAGCCGCGCACTGGCCACGGCCAGCTCGCGGGCGATCTCGTCTTCGGATTCCTCGCGCAGCGTTCCGCCGTCGACGACGGTCGCGCCGCCGACGTACAGCCGCTCGATCGGCGGGGTCGTACCGAGCACCAAGGCGGCGACCGGGTCGGTGATCCCGGCGTAGTTCAGGCCGTTCAGGTTCCAGACAGCGAGGTCGGCGAGCTTGCCGGTCTCGATCGAGCCCAAATCCTTCTCGCGGCCCAGGCAGCGCGCGCCGCCCATCGTGCCCATCCACAGCGCCTCGCGTGTGGTCAGCGCCCGCGGTCCGCCGCGCTGGCGCGCCTGCAGCAGCGACTGGTGCAGTTCCTCGCCGAGGCCACCGGATTCGTTGGACGCGGCGCCGTCGACACCCAGCCCGACCGCGACCCCGGCGTCCAGCAGCTGGCGGACCGGGGCGATCCCGGCGCCGATCCGCCCGTTCGACGTCGGGCAGTGCGCCGCGCCGGTGCCGGTGGCGCCCAGCCTCCGGATCGCTTCCGGGGCGAGGTGGATGGAGTGCGCGAGCCAGACGTCGCTGGCGAGCCAGCCGAGTTTGTCGGCGTACTCCGCGGGCGTGCAGCCGACTTCGGCGAGACACTGGTTCTCCTCGTCGACCGTCTCGGCGAGGTGAGTGTGGAGCCGGACTCCCTTGCGGCGCGCCAATTCCGCCGCGCCGGTCATCAGCCGCTCGCTCACCGAGAACGGCGAGCACGGGCCGGCCGCGATCTGCAAATGGGCGCCCGTGGAGCTGTCGTGGAACCGGTCGATCGCGGCTTCGGTGCCGAGCAGCGCGGCCTCGGTCTCCTCGACGAGGTTGTCCGGCGGGAGCCCGCCCTGGGACTCGCCCCGGTCCATCGAGCCGCGCACGACGTGCAGCCGCACCCCGACGCGGATCCGGGCGGCGGCCAGGGCTTCGACCTGGTCGCCGCCGTCACGCGGGAAGACGTAGTGGTGGTCGGCGACGGTGGTGCAGCCGGTGGTCGCGAGCCGGGTGAGGCCAGCCGTGGCGGCGGCGTGCGTGATCTCGGCGTCGAGCCTGCCCCAGATCGGGTACAGCGCGACGAGCCATTCGAAGAGCGTGTGGTCGGCGGCGAGGCCGCGCGTGGCCCACTGGTAGAGGTGGTGATGGGTGTTGATCAGACCGGGCGTGACCAGGCATCCGGAGCCGTCGACGCGTTCGTCGTACTCGCCGTCGGGCGCCTTCCCCGCGCCGACCGCCGCGATGCGGTCGTTCTCGATGACGACGTGGCCAGAGGCATGCTCGGTGCCCGCTCCGTCGACCGTGGCGATCGCGGCGTTCTCGATGACGGTCTTCACGTGGTCTCTCCCCTGGTCGCGGCCAGCCGGACGGCGTCGAGGATCTTCTCGTAGCCGGTACACCGGCAGAGGTTCCCCGCCAGCGCCTCGCGAATCTCCTCGTCCGCGGGGTTGTCGACGCGGTTGAGCAGATCGTGCGCCGCGACCACGAGGCCGGGCGTGCAGAAACCACATTGGACCGCCCCCGCGTCCACAAAGGACTGCTGGACGCGGTCCAGCTTGTCGCCGTCGGCGAGCCCTTCGACCGTGCGGACGTCGCGGCCCTCGACCTGACCGGCCGCGACCAGGCACGAACACACCGGGACGTCGTCGAGGTACACCGTGCAGGAACCGCATTCGCCCTGTTCACAGGCGTTCTTGGAGCCCGGGAGGCCGAGCCGCTCGCGGAGGACGTAGAGCAGGCTCTCGCCCTCCCAGACGTCGTCGGCCTGGCGGGACTCACCGTTGATCGTCACGTTCACGCGCACTCGCGTTCACCCTTCTGGAAGTCGTTCCACGCCCAGGTCAGCGTTCGCCGCGCCAGGACGGACAGCGCGTGTTTGCGGTAGTCGGCGCTGCCGCGGACGTCGTCGATCGGCGACGACGCCCGCGAGACCAGCTCGCCGAACCGGCGTTTGACCGAATCCGTGAGGGAAGCCTTGGTGGACCAGGGAAGTTCGGCGGTGAGGAACTCCTCGGCGGCGGTCGCGCGGCGCGGCGTCGGCGCCGCCGAACCGACGGCGGCGCGGATCTCGCGGGAGTCGAGGTGCAGCGCCAGCGCGAACGAGCAGACCGCGATGACCATCGCGTTGCGCGTCCCGACCTTGGCGAACTGCTGCGGGCCTGCCTCGGCGGGCAGATGCACCGCGGTGATCAGCTCGTCGGGTTCGAGGGCGTTGCGTTTGACGCCGAGGTAGAACTCCTCCGCCGGGATCCTCCGCGTGCCGCGCACCGACGCGGCCTCGACCTCGGCGCCGAGCACGAGCAGCACGGGATGGGTGTCACCGGCGGGCGAAGCGGCGCCCAGGTTGCCGCCGACGGTGCCTCGGTTGCGGATCTGCGGCGAGCCGACGGTGCGCGAGGCCATGGCCAGCGCGGGCAGAACTTCACCCAGCTCAGCGATCACCCGGACGTAGGGCACCGAGGCGCCGAGGCGGATCCTGCCGTCGGTCTCGGTCCACTCGGCGAGTTCGGTGACGCGGTTGAGGTCGAGCAGCGCGCCGGGGCGGCGGTGGTCGAAGTTGAGCTCCACCATGACGTCCGTGCCGCCCGCGATGGGCACCGCGTCGGGTCGCTCGGCCTTGACGGCAAGCGCCTCGGTCAGCGAGCTGGGGCGCAGGAAATCCACTCTCGGGCTCCTCGGTTCGGCGGTGTGCTGTGACGGCTGCCTCAGTAGACGCCCTGCGCCCGTATGGCGGCAACGGTGCCGAAGCATGAAATCTCCCCTGCACACACCTGTCGTTTTGTGCTTTCCTACAAACCTGATGACGACCGTGAAAACTCTGCTCGCGCTCCCCGGGCTGCGCTTGCGCGTCCGCGCCGGGACGGCTTTGCTCGACCGTCCGGTGTCCCGGATCTACGTCACGGAACTGCCCGACCCCGGGCGGTACGTGTCGGCGGGCGAGTTCGTCCTGAGCGGGTTGCTGTGGTGGCGCGGGCCGGGTGATTCGGAGGCTTTCGTCGCCGCGCTGGCGAAGGCCGGAGCGGCGGCGCTCGCGGCTTCCGGAGCCGATTCCGATGGAATTCCCGAAGACCTCGTCGAAGCCTGTACGCGGCACGGGATTCCGTTGCTGGAGGTGCCGGCGGACCTGTCGTTCTCCGTGGTCACCGAACGGGTGGTGCTGGCGTTGGCCGCGGCCGCGGACGGTGCTCGCAAACGTTTGCTTTCAGCGGCGACGGAAGACGCGTCGGTGGAAACGCTGCTGGAACGGGCACACGCGGAGATCGGCCTCCCGTGCCGGGTGGTGCCCGCCGGGACGCCGTCGGATCTGGTGCGGCGGTTCGTCGCGGCGGGCGGACGCTCCCTGGAGGCGGACGACGTCACCGTGCGGCCGATCGGCGGCAGGCACGCGCTGCCGTGGCTGCTCGCGATCGGCGGGCCGCTGACCGCCGCGCAGGCGGAGATCGCCGAGGAACTCGCCGGGCTGATCGGGCTCGCGCGCACGCGGGCGGACGAGGTCCGCGCGGTCACCGACAGAGTGCTCGAACCGTTGCTGGCCGCACTCGACGAGGGAAGCGATCCGCACGCGGCGCTGACCGCGACCGGGCTGCGCGGCGATCTGCGCGTCGTCGTCGCACGCACCGAGGGATCCGAAGCGGCACGCGGGATCCTCACCGAACTACTGCCGCCGGGCGCCCTCGTCGGGCCCGCGGGGGAAACGACCTGGGCCGTGGCCGAGGACGACGGCGAATGGCCGGAGGACTGGCCCGCGACGGTGACGACCACCCTCGAAGGGGTGGCGTCGCTGCTGCCGTGCCGCCGGGTGCTGATCGGGATCAGCGACCGTTCCCCGGTCTCCGTGCTACGAGGCGCGAAGGAGGTCGCGCGCTACGCGTTGGCCGTCGCGACGGAACGCCCCGGCACGATCGAAGTCGTGCCCGGCGGCGAAATCGGCATGCACCGGCTGCTGCTGGCGGGCGCGCCCGACGACCTCCGGGCGGCGTTGCGGCGACGGGTACTGGGTCCGCTGCTGAGCTACGACGCCGAACAGGGCACCGATCTGGTGCACACCCTGCGCGTCTTCCTGGAATGCTCCGGCTCCCCGACGCGGGCCGCGCGGGCGCTGCACGTCCACGTCAACACCTTGCGGTACCGGATCGGCCGGGCGAGCGAACTGCTCGGCGCCGACCTGACCGAGTTCACCGAACAGCTCGACGTCTATTTGGCCTTGTCGGCAGGGAGCTGAAATGGGCATCACCACGGCGAAAGAAGCCGCCTACGACCCGCGTGTCGTCACCTTCGGGCGGATGATGGGCGCGGCGAACCGGCTCGAATACCTGCTCGGCCGCGCACTGGAGGCCGAATGCGGGATCTCGCACCTGATGTTCGAAGTCCTGCTGATCGTCGGCAGGTCGGGCGAGGCAGGGATGAGCATGCGCGCGATCGCGCAGGAGCAGGTGCTGACCACCGGCGGCGCGACCAGGCTGGTCGACCGGATGACGACGCTCGGCCTGGTCTTGCGCTCTTCCGATCCCCAGGACCGACGAGTGCAACTCGTTCGGCTGACCGCGCAAGGCGAGGAGACGACCGTGCGGGCCGCGCGGGTGCACGTCGAGAACATCCAGCGGCTCTTCCTCGACCCGCTGCCCGCGGACCACCGCGAACGGTTCGCGCAGGATCTCCGGACGCTGAGCCATTCGGCACGTGACGCACTCCCCAAGCTCCGGTAGGAATATCTGACTGGTCAGACATCGTTGGAGCTCGACATGAAGCTCATCTATGTCTTCGACGCGTACTGCGGCTGGTCCTACGGCTTCGCCAGGACCATGGCCGACGTCGCGCACCGGCATCCGGACCTGCCGGTCGAAGTGGTGTCCGGCGGCCTGTTCCTCGGCGGGCGCCGGGTACCGATCCGGCAGTTCGGTTACGTCCAAGGAGCCAACGCCGAAATCACCCGCCGGACCGGCGCGCCGTTCGGGGAAAACTACGAACGGCTCATCGCGGACGGCGACTTCGTCATGGACTCCGGGGCCGCCGCCTGCGGAATGGCGGCGCTGCGCGAGGTCGCGCCGGACCGCGCTGTGCGGCTCGCGGCCTTGCTACAGGAGGCTTTCTACCTCGACGGCCTGAGCCTGTCCGAAGTCTCGACCTACCGCGTGGTCGCACAGCGGGCGGGCCTGGACGGCGACGCCGTCGCGGCCGCGCTGGACCGGGTCTCCGCGGCGGACGATTTCCGGCGGGCGCGGGAACTGGGCGTCACCGGATACCCGACCTTGCTCGCCGCTGTGGGGGAACGGGTCGTGACGCTGGTCGCCGGAAACGCGAGCGCGGACGAGGTGGAGCAGCGAATCGGCGCGCTGGTTTCCTAAACTCGTCGCCATGTCCATGACGCTTCGACCGGCTACATCCGCGGACGCCGACGCCGTCGCGAAGATCTGGTACCACGGCTGGCAGGACGGCCACCTCGGCAACGTGCCCGATTCACTCGTCCGGATCCGCACCCGCGATTCGTTCTGGACCCGGGCCGCGGACCGCGTCGGCGACACGACCGTCGCCGTGCTGGACGGCGAGGTGGCGGGATTCGTGATGGTCGTCGGCGACGAGGTCGAACAGGTCTACGTTTCTTCGGATCATCGCGGAAGCGGCGTGGCCGGCGTGCTGCTCTTGGAGGCCGAACGGCTGGTGAACGCAGGTGGGCATTCGCGCGCTTGGCTCGCCGTTGCGCCGGGGAACGCGCGGGCGCGGCGGTTTTACGAGCGGTGCGGGTGGGTCGACGAGGGCGAGTTCGACAATCGAGTACCCGGCCCTGGCGGGCTGATTTCGGTGCCCTGTCGGCGTTACGTGAAGACGGTCGCTTGAGTTTCGCAATTAGGTGACTAATTGCGCCGCGGCGTGTAGTAGTGAAGACTTCTCGGCGATTCACCCTTCAGTGGTAAACGTGTCGCTTCGGCGGTTGCTTAAAATTACGAACGCTTGTTCGATTGTTTTGCGGTATTCTTGAGGGGTGTCCGAGACCTTTCTTCCCGAGTTGCCGCAGGAACTGTGGCGTGCTGGCAAGCTGGAGCTTGCCCAGGGCGTGCAGCAGTCCTTGCAGGTGATCAGGATGGCCACCGCCGGACTGGGGCAGTTCCTGGCGGAGATCGAGTCTCGGGGTGTCAAAGACTTATACGGCTATGGCCGCACGGCCAGCTGGTTCGCTGATATAGCGGGGTTGTCGGTCGGTGAGGCGGGTGCGGTGGTGAACCGGGCCATCGCCCTGAACCCGACCCGGGCCTTAGATGGCACCGAGGTTCCGCCTGTGGCTCCCGCCACCGCCGCTGTCGCCGCCGAGGGGCTGGTCGGGGATGAGCGGATCGACCAGATCCTGGACATCTTGAAGAAGCTCCCCGTCGACACCTCGACTGAGGATCGGGCGAGTGCGGAGAAGATTCTCGCCGACCTCGCCCGCGACGCCGGACCCCGCCAACTCTCCGACGCCGAGCAGAACCTTCTCGCCTGGCTCGACCCCGACGGCAATGAGCCGAAGGATCCTGAACCCAAGGAACCGCGCCGCGAGATCACCCTGGAGCGCCGCAAGGACGGGTTCTGGAAGCTCACCGGGCTCCTCGATGACGAGACCGGTGCCCGCACCGCAGCAGCGCTCGAGGCGTATGCGCAACCACGGCCGGTGGACGAGTTCGGCCAAGCCGATCTGCGGATGAAATGCGAACGCATGGGCGATGCCTGGGTCGACATCCTGGACCTCGCGATCGCCTGCCCCGACCAGCCCGGCACCAGCGGCTACCGCACCCTGCTGCATGTCACCATCGGACTCGACGAACTCAAGTCCGGTCTCGGGACCGCCTGCCTCGACTTTGTCGGAACGATGACCGCTCGCGAGGCCCGGCTCGCGGCCTGCGACTGCCTGATGCTGCCGGTCGTGATGAGCGCCGCCGGAGAACCCCTCGACGTGGGACGACTCAGGCGGTTCGTCACCCCAGGCCAGAGACGTGCGTTGAACATCCGGGACGGCGGCTGCGCGTTCCCCGGCTGTCATCGGCGGCCCAAGAACTGCCACGCACACCACATTCACCACTGGGCAGACGGAGGCCCCACCGATCTCCGGAATCTCGTGCTGCTGTGCGGCTTTCATCACCGCCTGATCCACCACGGCGACTGGCAAGTCCGGATGGCGGGCGATGGGTTACCGGAGTTCATCCCACCCCCATACCGAGATCCACTCCGAAAACCCCGCCGCAACACCCTCCACCACGTCTGACCCCGAGGAGCCCGCCCGCCAGCCACACCGGCGACGGGCCCCTCGCCATGCCCGGGGGACAACACCGGGTCAAGGGAGCGTGTTCCGGCGGCCTGCTTGGGCACCCGCGATGCCCTCATCTCACGACAGAACGCTCGCGAGCCCGACCTCGCCCGCTCGAAGTACATGAAGGACCCCTTCCTTGCGCCTAGCTACAGGAAGGGGTCCTTCACGTACCCGGGAGCGCGTGAAGGACCCCTTCCCTCGGCTCAGCCGAGGAAAGGACCCCTTCACGCGCTCAAGTTCCGACCCGCCGGTGCCACCAAGATTTCCCGTTCCGTAAAGGCCTCCTTGAGGGACCCATAGTCCCTCAAGGGGCCCTTCACGGAACGACGAACAGGAGCGCCCCGCATGACCGGACCGATCACCCACGACCGTGTGGATTTCTGGTCATCCAACGCACCGAAATCCACACAGTCCACTCACCTCCGCTCACACGGTTCGCCGCGCGTAACCGTCCAATTCGGACCGGGTGAACGAAAGCTCCCCCGCGTCCAAGGCTCCGCAATCCAGCCCGCGCAACAGGAAGCTCGCCAGAGCCTGCGCTGTCGCCGGTTCGTCCAGTACCCCGCGCCCGGTCTGGTCGGCGTAGTCCCGCAACCGGCCCAATGCCGCCGGGAAACCCTCGCGGAAGAACGCGTACGTGGCGGCGAATCGGGTCGGCAGCTGGTGCGGGTGCAGGTCCCAGCCCTGGTAGAAACCCCGCTCCAGCGAGCGCCGCACCAAGCGCAGATGTTCGCGCCAGGCGGGGAGGATCGCGTCGCCGACGGGCAGCTTGTTCGTCGAGCCGTCCGAGAGGCGGACGCCGGTCCCCGCGGCCGAAACCTGCATGAGCTGCTTGGCGAAATCGGCGGCCGGATGCTCCATGCTCTGGTACTCGGCGCTGATCCCGAGTCCGGCGCTGTAGTCGTAGGTCCCGTAGTGCAGGCCCGAACAGCGGCCGCGAGCGGCTTCGATGATCCGCGGCACCGCCACCGTCCCATCGAGGTCCACAATGGACTGCGCGGTCTCGATCTGGACTTCGAACCGCAGCGTGCCGTCGGGCAGGCCGTACGCGGATTCGAGGCGCTCCAAGATCTCCGCCGCCACTTCGACCTGCTCGACAGCGGTCACCTTCGGCAGCGTGACGACGAAACCGTCCGGTAGCGGCCCGCTTTCCAGCAATCCGGCCAGGAAGAGGTCTAGCGTGCGGATGCCACGGCGGCGGGTCGCCTGCTCGAAGCTCTTGAACCGGATGCCGACGAACGGCGTCCCGCCCGTGACGGCGAGGGTCCGCCCCGCGGCGAGCGCGGTGGCGTCCTCCTCGTCGTCGCCCGGCCTGCCGAGGCCGTCCTCGAAGTCGATCCGCAGATCCTCGATCGGCTCGGTCAGGAGTTTGGTCCGGACCCGGTCGGCGATGTCCGCGTCCAGGTTCAGTTGATCGGCATGCTCGCCGAAGACCCGCAGTGCCTGCTTGCCCCAGTCCGCCACAAGCCGCGTCTTGTACTGCGACGCCGGCACGTACACGGTGTGCACGGGCTGGCGGCCGGGCGGCTCACCAGGATATTTGGCCGCGACGCGCGCATCGGCCTCGGCCAGACGCGCGTCAGCGGCGGTGTAAACGTCCTCGGTGAGCCGCCCGTTCCCCATCTGTCTACTTGATCCGTTCGTAGGCGGGCAGGGTCAGGAAGTCCGGGAACTCGTCGGCGAGCGCGACCTGCTCGAACAGCTCGACGGCGGGCTCCAGCAGTTCCGGCTTGATCTCGGCGGCGAGTTCGCCCCGGACCTCGGCCAGCACGCCACGCACGAGTTCCTCGGTGACCTTGTCGCCGGTGTCGAGCTGGGTGCCGTTGCGCACCCACTGCCACACCTGCGAGCGCGAGATCTCCGCGGTCGCCGCGTCCTCCATCAGGTTGTGGATGGCCGCCGCGCCGTTCCCGCCGAGCCAGGAGGCGATGTAGCGGATGCCGACGTCGACGGCGGCACGCAGACCGGCCGCGGTGGCGCCACCCGGCGTCGAAGCCGCGTCGAGGAGCTGGTCGGCGGTGACGGACACCTCGTCGCGGGCGCGGTCGAGCTGGTTCGGCTTGTCGCCGAGGACCTTGTCGAACTCCTCGCGGCAGATGTCCACCATGCCGGGGTGCGCGACCCAGGAACCGTCGAAGCCGTCGCCCGCCTCACGGCTCTTGTCCGCGCGGACCTTGTCGAGCGCGGCCGCGGTGACCTCCGGGTCCTTGCGGTTCGGGATGAACGCGGCCATGCCGCCGATCGCGAACGCGCCCCGCTTGTGGCAGGTACGCACCAGCAGTTCGGTGTACGCGCGCATGAACGGCGCGGTCATGGTGACCGAGTTCCGGTCCGGCAGCACGAACTTCTCGCCCGCGTCGCGGAAGTACTTGATGACGCTGAACAGGTAGTCCCAGCGGCCGGCGTTCAGGCCGGAGGCGTGCTCGCGCAGTTCGTAGAGGATCTCCTCCATCTCGAACGCGGCCGGGATGGTCTCGATCAGCACGGTCGCGCGGACGGTGCCGTGTTCGATGCCGAGCGTCTTCTCCGCGTGGGTGAAGACGTCGTTCCAGAGCCGCGCTTCGAGGTGGCTCTCCATCTTCGGCAGGTAGAAGTACGGGCCCTTGCCGCGGTTGAGCAGCTCCTTCGCGTTGTGGAAGAAGTACAGGCCGAAGTCGACCAGCGCGCCGACGGCCTGGCGTCCGCCGAAGGACAGGCCACGCTCGTCGAGGTGCCAGCCGCGCGGGCGGACGACGATGGTCGCGTGCTCGACGTCATCCTTCAGCGCGTAGCTCTTGCCGCCACTCTCCAGCGTGATGGTCTCGCGGACCGCGTCGTACAGGTTGACCTGGCCGGAGACGACGTTCGCCCAGTGCGGCGTGTTGGCGTCCTCGAGGTCGGCGAGCCAGACCTTGGCGCCGGAGTTCAGCGCGTTGATGGTCATCTTGCGGTCGGTCGGACCGGTGATCTCGACACGGCGGTCGCGCAGCGCGGGCGGGGCCTCGGCCACCTTCCAGTCGCCCTCGCGGATCTCCTTGGTCTCGGGCAGGAAGTCGAGTTTGCCGGTGGTCCTGGCCTCCTCGCGGCGCTTGCCCCTGGCCTGCAGCAGCTCGTCGCGGCGGGCGGCGAAGGCCTCGTGCAGGCCGGCGAGGAAGGCGAGGGCCTCCGGCGTGAGGATTTCGTCCCCGCGCTCGACCGGATCGCCGAGCACCTGAGCTTCAGACATGAGTAACACCCCGAGTTCGGATAAATAACGTCCCTACGGTTTTACATGACGGACTATAGTTTCTGCATAGCGGAACATCAACGCAGACGTAAGGAGTACCACGGTGGCAGCGGAGAAGAACGGGCGCGACGGCGGCGTCCAGTCCCTTCAGCGGGCCTTCGAGCTCCTCGAGCATCTCGCGGACACCGGCGGCGAGGCCAGCCTTTCGGAGCTGGCGACGCTGTCCGGGCTGCCGATGCCGACCATCCACCGGCTGATCAGGACGCTGGTGGACCTGGGCTACGTCCGGCAGAACACCAACCGCCGGTACGCGCTGGGCGCCCGGCTCATCCGGCTGGGTGAAAACGCCAGCATGCAGTTCGGCTCGTGGGCACGGCCGCTGCTCGCGGAACTCGTCGACGAGGTCGGCGAGACCGCGAACCTCGCCGTCCTGGAGCGCGACGAGGTCGTTTACGTCGCCCAGGTGCCGTCGAAGCACTCGATGCGGATGTTCACCGAGGTCGGACGGCGTCTCCTGCCGCACGGCACCGGCGTCGGGAAGGCGATGCTCGCGCACCTGCCGTCCGACGACGTCACGGCGCTGCTCGCCAGGACCGGCATGCCCTCCTACACCGAGCACACCTTCACCGATCAGGACGCGCTCCTGCGCGAGCTGGCGAAAATCGCCCAGCAGGGTTACGCGCTCGACGAAGCGGAGCAGGAACTGGGCGTCCGTTGCGTGGCCGTCGCGGTCCCGGGCGCGCCGGTGCCGGCGGCGGTTTCGGTGTCCGGGCCTTCGGGGCGGCTCACGATGGAGGCCGTCGAGCGGATCGCGCCGGTCGTCCAGCGGATCGCGAACTCGCTCGGCTCGACCCTTTCGCGGGACGGGGTCACCGTTTGAGCCTGGTCTCCAAGCCGTCGAGCATCCTTTCCAGCCCGTAGCGGAACTTCTCGTCGCGAAGCCGCTCCGGGTCGGCCTCCGCGTCGTTCCGCACGAGCATCTCCCGCTGGCGCGGGTGATCCCGTGCCGCTTCCTCGACGGCGGGACGCAGTCGCCGCGCCCACTCTCGCTCGCTCTGGCCGCTCTTCGCGACCGTCGTGAGCCATGCCGCCTCGGTCGTCCCCATGCCGATGACGTACGAGATCACCGCGCTGATCGCCTGATCCGCCTCGTCGCCGGGGAATCCCGCGGCCACGAAGACGGCCAGCAGCCGCTCGTTGAGCCGCATGACGTTCGGCCCGAGGTACGACAGGCCGACCGAGCCGAGCAGTGAAGCGACCCACGGGTGCCGCAGGATCATCGCGCGGACGCTCTGTGCCCCGACGACGGCCGCTTCCCGCCACCGCGCCGGATCATCGACGTCCGGCACGGTGATCTCGCCGTAGACCTCGTCGACGACGAGCTCGATCAGCTCGTCGCGGTTCGCCACGTGCCGGTAAAGCGAGGTCGCGCCCGCGTTCAGCGCGGTGCCGAGCCTGCGCATGCTCAGCGCGTCGACGCCTTCGACATCCAGGAGCCGGACGGCCTCGGCCACGATCTGCGCCTGACTCAGCGCGGGTTGATCCCGCTTCCGGCGAGGACGGGTCCACACCGACTGGATCGACTGTTCATCGACTGACATGCCGCCACCCTAGCGCACGAAGTACCCCCTTGCGTACGCCGTTTCGTTCTGCGTACAGTGTGCGCATCGACGGAACAACGTACGCAAACTCTTCTGGGGGTATCCCGATGAACGCATCACCCGCACGCGATCCACGCCGCTGGTGGATCCTGATCGTGCTGTGCCTGAGCACGCTCGTGCTGGTCGTGGACAACATGGTGCTGACGGTCGCCGTGCCGCCGCTGGCCGAAGACCTCGGGGCGAGCGCCCAGGACACGCAGTGGATCCTGGACTCCTACATCCTCGTGTTCGCCGGCCTGCTGCTCACCTCGGGAAGCCTCGGGGACCGGTTCGGGCGCCGGAAGGTGATGCTCATCGGGCTCGTCCTGTTCGGGGTGGCCTCACTCGTCGCCGCGTTCGCCGCGAACCCGCTCGAACTGATCGTGTCGCGTGCGGTGATGGGTGTCGGCGGCGCGCTGATCATGCCGAGCACCCTGTCGATCCTGATCACGGTCTTCGACGACGAGGAGCGCCGCAAGGCGATGGCGGCGTGGAGCGCGGTCGCGATGCTCGGCATGATCGGCGGCCCGGTGCTGGGCGGTGTGCTGATCGCGTGGTTCTGGTGGGGCGCGGTGTTCCTGATCAACGTGCCGATCGTCGTCATCGCGGTGATCGCCGCGCTCACGCTGATGCCGGAGTCCAAGGGTCCGTGGCAGAAGCCGGATCCGCTCGGCGCGATCCTTTCCGCCGTCGGCATGACGGCGCTGGTCTGGACGATCATCGAACTGCCCAAGCACGGCATCACCGAGGCCGGAACCCTCGTCCCGCTGACGATCGCGGTGGTGAGCCTGATCGGCTTCGTGCTCTGGGAGCGGCACACGCCGTCGCCGATGGTCCCGCTCAAGCTGTTCCGCAAGCGCAACTTCAGTGGCGGCAGCCTGTCGCTCACGCTGGTGCAGATCGGCAACGGCGGGCTGCTGCTGCTCCTGACCCAGTACCTGCAGTTCGTGCTCGGCTACACCCCGACCCAGGCGGGCCTCGCCTTCATCCCGATGGCCATCGCGTCGCTGCTCTGCAACACCCTCGGCGCCACGCTGGGCCAGAAGATCGGCAACCGCGCGCTGGCCACCGTCGGGATGACCGTGATGGCCGCCGGATTCGGCATGCTCGCGACGCTGTCGGCGAACGAGGGCTTCCTGCTGCCGGGGGCCGCGCTCTTCCTGCTCGGCGCGGGCGGTGGGCTGGCGATGCCGGCGGCGATCGCGGCGCTGATGGGCGAGGTCCCGGAGGAGCAGGCGGGGGTCGGCTCCGCGCTCAACGACACCATCCAGCAACTGGGCGCCGCGCTCGGCATCGCGATCCTGGGCAGCGTCGTGGCCGGCCTGTTCACCGCGCAGATGCCCGAGTCCGCCCCCGCGCGGGCGCGGCTTTCGATCAGTGACGCCTTCGCCACCGGTGACGGCGGGCTCATCACCGCGGCCCGCGAGTCGTTCACCTCGGCGATGTCGACGACGTTCCTCGTGAGCGCCGTGGGCGTGCTGGCCGCGGCAGTGGTCGCGTTCCTGGTGATGCGGGACAAGAAGCCCGCCCCGGTTTCGACCGACGAGAACGTCCCTGTCACGGCCTGACGCGCGCTATGAACGGTCCGTTCCTTGCAAATTTTGCAAGGAACGGACCGTTCATAGCATTGACTAGTTGCTGAGCAGGGCCTCGACGAACGCGCCCGGCTCGAACGGCGCCAGGTCGTCCGGCCCCTCGCCGAGACCGACCAGCTTGACCGGCACGCCGAGTTCGCGCTGCACCTGGAAGACGATGCCGCCCTTCGCCGTGCCGTCCAGCTTGGTGAGCACGATGCCGGTGACGTCGATGACCTCCGAGAACACGCGGGCCTGCATCAACCCGTTCTGCCCGGTGGTGGCGTCGAGCACCAGCAGCACCTCGTCGACCTTCGCCTGCTTCTCGACGACTCGCTTGACCTTGCCGAGCTCGTCCATCAGGCCGGTCTTGGTGTGCAGACGGCCGGCGGTGTCGACCAGGACCGCGTCCACACCCGCTTCGATGCCGCGTTTGACGGCGTCGAACGCGACCGCCGCCGGGTCCGCGCCTTCCTTGCCGCGGACGACCTCGGCGCCCACGCGCTCGGCCCACGTCTGCAACTGGTCCGCCGCGGCGGCGCGGAAGGTGTCGGCCGCACCGAGCACCACGGTGCTCCCCTGCGCGACGAGCACGCGGGCGAGCTTGCCGGTGGTGGTGGTCTTGCCGGTGCCGTTGACGCCTGCGACCAGTACGACGGCGGGCTGCTTCACGCCGTCGACGGTGTGCGGCAGCGCGCGGACGGCCCGGACCGCGTCGGTCGACAGGGCGGCGGTCAGCACCTCCTGCAACACCGTGCGCGCTTCCTCGGAGGTCCGCACGGCGCGGCGCTTCAGCTCCTCACGGAGCCGCTCGACGATCTCGGTGGTCGTCGCGGCGCCCAGGTCCGCCATGAGCAGTGTGTCTTCGACGTCCTGCCAGGAGTCCTCGTCGAGATCACCGGCGCCCAGCAGGCCGAGCAGGCTCTGCCCGAACATCGACCGGGACTTGCCGAGCCTGCCGCGCAGCCGCTCCAGCCGTCCGGTGGCCGGGGCGATCTCCTCGGCGGGCACGGGGGCGGGAGCGGGCGCCGCTTCCTCGGCCGGTTCGGGAAGTTCGATGTCACGCACCGTGCGCTGCGCGGAATCCCTCGGCACCGCCGCGTCGTCCCCGACGGCGGGCTGGCCGTCGGTCTCCGGGCGATCCTCGACCGGGTGCTCGGGTTCCTCGGCTTCTTCGGTCTTCTCGCCGCCGGGGGCGAGCGCGATCCCGCCTGTCGCGGTATAGCCGCCGCCCTTCGGCTTCTCGACGACATCGGCAGCCTTGGACTCGTCCAGGCTGATCCGGCGGCGGCGCGCGATGAACAGCCCGGCCACCAGAACGGCGACCAGGACCACGACGGCAACGACAACGATCCAGAACCAGGGGGTACTCGACACGGCGCCATCCTCGCATCCGCATACCGTCGCGTTCAGACGCCCCACGGGAAGCGAGCCGATCTTGTCAAGCACCCACTGGATAGGACTCATTTCGGACAAGAAGAAACGGTGTCGCTTGCGCGGCCTCCGGATCGAGGGCTAGACCACTCCGAATGACGGTTTTCTCCGGCTCTGGGGTCCGGGTGATCGGACTCATCTCCGGCACGTCGATCGACGGGATCGACGTGGCGGCCGCCGAACTGCGCGCCGACGGGGACACTGTGGTGCTCTCCCCGCTCGGCAGGCTCGAAGTCCCGTATCCCGAAACGCTCCGCGACACCTTGCTCGACGCCCTGCCGCCGAATCCCTGCAGTGCCGAACAGCTCACGAAACTCGACACCCTGGTGGGCCAGGCCTTCGGTGAGGCGGCCGCCCGCGGCGTCGAGGAACTGGCAGGCGGTACCGCGGACGTCGTCGCCTCGCTGGGCCAGACGGTGTTCCACTGGGTCGAGGACGGCGCCGCCCGCGGCACGCTGCAACTGGGGAATCCGGCGTGGATCGCCGAGCGCACCGGACTGCCGGTGGTGGCCGACCTGCGCGTCCGCGACGTCGCCGCCGGCGGGCACGGCGCGCCGCTCGCCAGCACGCTGGACGCGCTGTGGTTACGGGACATGGCCGCCTCCGGCCCGGTCGCGGCGCTCAACATCGGCGGGATCGCGAACATCACCGTGGTGCCTGCGAACGGTGCCGTGCTGGCCTACGACACCGGCCCCGGCAACGCGCTGATGGACATCGCCGCGCACCGCGTCACCGGACTGCGTGCCGACATCGACGGAGCGCTCGCGCTGCGCGGGAACGTCCGGCCCGACCTGCTGGCGAAACTCCTGCTCGACCCGTACTACGCGGCCGCGCCGCCGAAGTCCACCGGCAAGGAACTGTTCCACGGCGCGTATCTCGACGCGGCGCTCGACGGGCTTCCGCCGGTCGACGCGGAAGACCTCCTGGCGACGCTGACCGAACTGACCGCGGTGACGATCGCCGCGGAATGCCGTCGCCACTCCATCGCCACGGTGATCGTCTCCGGCGGCGGTGCCGACAACCCGGCGCTGATGGCCTCGCTCGCCAGGAACCTGCCGGGTGCGGCGCTGAAGACCAGCGACGACCACGGGCTGCCACGCGCGGGCAAAGAGGCATACCTGACCATTCTGCTGGGCTGGCTGACCTGGTCCGGTGTGCCAGGGAACCTCCCGTCGGCGACCGGTGCCCGCGGCGACCGGCTGCTCGGCAGCATCACCCCGGGCGCGGGGCCCCTGCGACTCCCCGCCCCGCACAGCTCAACCGTGACCCGGCTACGGGTAGCGGCGACGACCGGCGAGCGATAGGAGATACGGATGCGCGCACTTGACCTCGCGATCATCGGGCTTTTTCTGGTCGGCATGCCCTTGCTGGGCGTCTGGATCGGCGGCAAACAGAAATCCGGCTCCGACTACTTCGTCGGCGAAGGCAAGATCTCCTGGTGGGTGGCCTGCCTCTCGGTGGTCTCCGCGGAGACGTCCACCCTCACCGTGCTCTCCGTGCCGACGGTGGCCTACATCGCCACCCCCGGCGACGGCGGGATGACCTACCTGGCACTGGCGATCGGGTACATCGCCGGCCGGATCGTGGTGTCGATGGTGCTGTTGCCGCGCTACGTGGCGGGCAACCTGGTCACCGCCTACGCCTTCCTCGGCAAACGCTTCGGCGGCGGGTTGCAGGGCACCGCGTCGGTGACGTTCCTGCTCACCCGCACGCTGGCCGACGGCATCCGGCTGTTCGCCACCGCGATCCCGATCAAGGTGGTGATGGCGGCCTACGGCCTGAACGTCTCGTACTGGACCATCGTGATCGGCCTCGGCATCGCGATGGTGCTCTACAGCTTCTTCGGCGGCGTCCGCGCGGTCGTCTGGGTCGACGCGATCCAGATGCTCTGGTACGTCCTCGGCGCGGTCGTGGTGATCTGGGCTATCTCCAGCAGGCTGCCGGACGGCTGGTTCGACAAGGCCGTCGACGCCAACAAGTTCCAGATCTTCGACTTCTCCTCGAACATGCTCACCGGGCAGTACGCGTTCTTCACCGCGTTGATCGGTGGCGCCGTGCTCTCGATGGCTTCGCACGGCTCGGACCAGCTGATCGTGCAGCGCCTCCAGTCCACCAACGACCTGCGTGCGGCGCGGAAGGCCTTGGTCGCCAGCGGTTTCGTGGTGTTCATCCAGTTCGCGCTGTTCCTGTTCATCGGCGTGCTGCTGTGGGCGCTCTACAACGGCCTGGCCCCGACGAAACCGAAGCCGGAAGGCCTCGGACTGGCCAACAAGGACGAACTGTTCGCGAACTTCATCGTGAACGACCTGCCGAGCGGCCTGTCCGGCTTCGTGATCGCCGGAATCCTCGCCGCCGCACTGAGTTCCTCGCTCGGCGCGCTGGCCTCCTCGACGGTGACCGATGTCTACGAACGGGTGATCGGCAGGCAGCTGCCGGAAGCCGACCGGCTGAAGCACGGCCGGATCTGGACCATCATCTGGGCGGGCGCGCTGATCCTGTGCGCGGGTTTCTTCGCCTCCTCCAACAAGACCTCGGCCGACCCGATCGTGGTGCAGGCGCTCGGCATCACCGGCTACACCTACGGCGCGCTGCTCGGCGCGTTCCTGCTGGGCCTGCTGTTCAAGCGGGCGAGGCAGGCGGACGCGATCGTGGCGTTCGTGTCGACGGTGATCGTGATGGCGTTCCTCATCCTCGGCGTCAAGTTCAACAAACCGGACGGCAGCCTGATCGGCGTCGACTTCAGCAAGTCTTCGGGGAACACGGTGGCGCTGGCGTGGCCCTGGTACACGCTGTGCGGTGTGGTGATCACGCTCGTGGTGGGCGGGTTGCTGTCGCTGCGGCACGGGAGTGTCGACCCGCTGGCGGAGCCGGACGTGAAGGAGTCGACGCCGGTTTAGCCCCTCCCCCGAACGCTATGAACGGACCGTTCCTTGCAAATTTCGCAAGGAACGGACCGTTCATTGCACGCGCTAAGCGGAAACCGGCTCGTCTTCGGCGGTACGCAGCCGCTGCGAGATCACCTTCGTGATGCCGTCGCCCTGCATCGAAACGCCGTACAGCGCGTCGGCGATCTCCATGGTCGGCTTCTGGTGGGTGATGATGATCAGCTGCGAAGAGTCCCGCAGCTGCTCCAGCAGCCCGATCAGCCGTCGCATGTTGGTGTCGTCGAGCGCGGCCTCGACCTCGTCCATGACGTAGAAGGGCGAAGGCCGGGCGCGGAAGATCGCCACGAGCATGCCGACGGCGACGAGAGACTTCTCGCCACCGGAGAGCAGCGAGAGCCGCTTGACCTTCTTGCCCGGCGGCCGCGCTTCGACGTCGACGCCGGTGGAAAGCAGGTCGTTGGGCTGCGTGAGCACCATGCGCCCCTCGCCACCCGGGAACAGCACGCTGAACACGGTCTCGAACTCGCGCGCGACGTCCTCGTACGCCGCCGCGAAGACCTCGAGGATCTTCTCGTCGACCTGCTTGATGACGGCTTCGAGGTCCTTGCGGGTGTCCTTGAGGTCTTCGAGCTGGGTCGAAAGGAACTTGTACCGCTCCTCCAGCGCCGCGAACTCCTCCAGCGCCAGCGGGTTGACCTTGCCCAGCAGGCTCAGGTCCTTCTCCGCGCGCTTCGCCCGGCGTGCCTGGGTGTCGCGGTCGAACGGCATGGGCGGCGGCGGGGTGACGTCCTCGCCGCGTTCCTTGGCGGCCTCGTACTCGGCCATCTCGCCCGCGCTCGGCGGCACGGGGACGTCCGGGCCGTATTCGGTGACGAGATCCTCGAGGCCGATGCCGAAGTCCTCGGCGATCTTGGTTTCGAGCTGTTCCAGCCGCAGCCGCTGCTCGGCGCGCAGCACCTCGTCGCGGTGGACGGCGTCGGTGAGCTTCTCCAGTTCGCCGGTCAGCTCGCGGACCTTGCTGCGGACCTGGGTCAGCGCGGTCTCCCGCGACTGCCGCTGCGCCTGCGCCTCGTCCCGTTCGTGGGCGGCGCGCTGCACGGAGACCTCGATGCGCTCCAGCGCGATCTCGCCGCCGTTGACCACCGCGTTGGCGATCTCGGCGCCGCGTTTCCGTGCGGCCCTGGACTTTTCGGCGCGTTCGCGTGCCTGACGCTCGGCATGCGCGGCCCGGCGGAGCGATTCGGCCTTGCCCTGGATGCTCCGCGCGCGCTCCTCGGCGGTGCGCAGCGCGAGCCGGGACTCCATCTCCTCCTGGCGGACCGTGCCGAGGTCTTCGGCGGCCTGATCACGCTCGGCGGTGTCCGGATCCTCGTCGATTTCCTGATCGGCGACGGCGGCCAGCCGCTCTTCGAGTTCGGCGAGCTGCCGCAGCGCCTCTTCGCGGCTCTGCTCGACTTTGGCGCGCTGGTTGCTCAGCCGGTCCATTTCGGCCTGCGCGGCACGCGCGGCCTGCTCCATCCGGTTCAAGCGCTCGGACGAGCGGGCCTTACGGACCTTCGCGTCCCCGAGCGCTTCCTTTGCCCTGCCGACCTCTTCGCGCCGGGCGGCCTGTCCCGCGCGGGCGCCTTCGAGTTCCGCGGCGGTGCGTTCCAGCGCGCGCTCGGCGGCGCTCAGCCGATCACCTGCCTCGTCGACCGCGGCCTGCACCTCGATGACGCTCTCGCTGCGCGCGGAACCGCCGACCGCCCAGCGCGACCCGAAAACGTCGCCCTCCGGCGTGACCGTGCTGACTTCGGGATACACCTCGACGAGACGTCGCGCGGATTCCAGACCGTCCACAATGGCCACCCGGTCGAGCGCGTGCTCGACGGCCGAGCGCAGCGCGGGCGGCGCCGTGACGACTTCACGTGCCCAGCGCGCCCCCTCGGGCAGCGACGGCCACGAGCTGGTGTCCACAGTGGACTCCATCCCGCCGAGCAGAATACCCGCGCGACCGGAGTCGTTGTCCTTCAAGAACTTCAGCGCGGCGAGCGCGTCTTCGCCGCCGTTGACCGCGACCGCGTCGGCGACCGGGCCGAGCGCGGCGGCCAGCGCGACCTCGTGGCCCGCTTCGACGGTGAGCAGCGCGGCCACCGAACCGAGCAGGCCCGGCAGTTCGTGCTGCGCGCCGAGCAGCGCGCCGGCGCCGTCTTTGCGCCGCAGGCCCATCGAGAGCGCCTCGACGCGGGCCTTCTCCGACGCGATCTCGCGTTCGGCGGTCCGCTCGGCCTTGACCAGCTCCTCGACCCGCGCCTTGGCGGCGTTGTTGGCCTCCACCGCGCGGTCGTGGTGAGCCTGCAGGTCGGAGTCGTCGGATTCCTCGACACCGCCCGCGGCCTTGGCCTCTTCGAGCTCCTCGACGGCGATCTCCGCCCGCTCGGCGGCCTCTTCGAGCGACACGGTGAGCCGGTCGATCTCGTCGGAGGTCGCGCCGTTCTTGCTGCGCAACGCCTCGACCTGGCCGGAGAGCTTCGCGAGCCCTTCCCGGCGGTCGGCGATCGCGCGGACCGCGGCCATATGCGCCCGCTCGGCAGCCTGGACGAGATGTTCGAGCTGCTCACGCCGCTGGACGGTCTCCGAAAGCAGCATGCGGGCCTCGGCGACGGCCTCGTTGAGCTCCTGCTCCCGCTCGGCGTCCTGCTCCGCCTCGGCGAGCAGCTCGTCGGGGTCGCGGCCGGTGCTCGCCTGCTGCACGTCGGACGACAGATGCCGCTGACGCTCCAGCGCGAGCCGCACGGTGCCGCGCAACCGCTCCGTCAAGGCGGAGAGCTTGTACCAAGTCTCCTGTGCGGCGGCCAGCTTCGGCGCGTCCTCGGCGAGCGACGCTTCGAGCTCGGCCTCCTCCGCGGCGACGATCTCCAGCGCCTGCTCGACCTCGGCGCGCCGCTGACGGGCGACGCGCTCGTCGGCCTCTTCCTTGGCGATGCCTTCGCGCTGGGAGACCAGGTCGTGGGCGAACAACCGCAGCCGCGCGTCGCGCAGCTCGGACTGCACCCACTGCGCCTTGCGGGCGATCTCGGCCTGCTTGCCCAGCGGTTTGAGCTGGCGGCGGAGTTCGGTGGTGAGGTCGCCGAGGCGGTCGAGGTTGCCCTGCATGTTCGCGAGCTTGCGCAGGGTCTGTTCCTTGCGCTTGCGGTGCTTGAGGACGCCGGCGGCCTCTTCGATGAAGGCGCGGCGCTCCTCGGGTTTGGATTCGAGGATCGCCGAAAGCTGACCCTGCCCGACGATGACGTGCATCTCGCGGCCGATACCGGAGTCCGACAGCAGTTCCTGCACGTCCATCAGGCGGCAGCGGTCGCCGTTGATCTCGTATTCGCTCGCGCCGTCACGGAACATCCGGCGGGTGATCGACACCTCGGAGTATTCGATGGGCAGCGCGCCGTCGGCGTTGTCGATGGTCAGGGTGACCTCGGCGCGCCCGAGCGGGGCACGGCCGGCGGTCCCGGCGAAGATGACGTCCTCCATCTTGCCGCCGCGCAGATCCTTCGCGCCCTGGGTGCCCATGACCCAGCGGAGCGCGTCGAGGACATTTGACTTGCCGGAGCCGTTCGGTCCGACCACACAGGTGATGCCCGGCTCGAAACGCAACGTCGTCGCCGAGGCGAAGGACTTGAAGCCCTTGAGCGTCAGGCTCTTCAGGTGCACGTCGTGCTGACCCCTCTGGCTGCGGGAACCGGTCTTTCAATCGACCCAGGCTACCTGTGTGCTCACGGTGATCGTGGGACGCGGGGCCTCAGCGCTCCACGAACCCGCGAAGCCCGCCTTTCGCGGGCGACCACCGCTCGACGACGTGATCCACACTTCCGGGTGATTCCCCGGAGCGCAAAGCCGTCAAAAGCCGCTCACAGTGTTCACGAACACCCTCCGCTATCACCTCGACACGCCCGTCGGCCAGATTGGCCGCGCTGCCTGCCAACCCCAGCTCAAGCGCCCTACTACGGGTCCACCAGCGGAAACCGACACCCTGCACGCGACCGTGCACCCACGCGGTCAGCCTGATGTGCGTTACTTCTTCACTCACGTTCCCCATCGTGCACCATGCGAATGAACGCGGAGGGTGAACACGACGTTCGCTGTGGTTCGCAGACGGTTGAGCAGCGGTGATAATCTCCGCGCCGGGTCCCCACTTGGGCTACCTCGCCCGGGTAGCCGGAGCCGGCTTGGCATACTTGTCTGCCGTCTCGAACTCCCCGAAGTCCCCCATCCGAGGAGCCAGCACATGCCCCGTCCCGACGGGTCTGATTCGAGCGCACGCGTGTCCGTGGCACCCCCACGCGGCGCCACCGGCAAGCTCAACCGCGCCGGCTACGCCGTACTCGGCGTCAGCGGCCTCGTGGTGGCGACCGCCTTCGCCGCGATCGCCGAACTCGCGGGTCCCGGCGTCTCCACCACCGCGGGCGGCACCGGCGTCCCCGGCGGCGGACAGGGCATCGCCCCCGCCGGCGTGCAGGTGGTCCCCGGCAACGCCGTCCCCGGCGGCCCGATGACCGTCAGCGGCTCGCCGATCCCCGGCGCGCCCTCCAGCTCGACGGCGCCGCCGACCACGGTGACCTCGGTCGGGGCGGACGGCAAGGAGACGACGAGCGTCGTCACGCCGCCTCCGCCGGTCGTGCCGCCGAATCCGGGTGGCGGTGAGCCGACGCGTACGGTCCTGCCGCCGTCGTCGCCCCCCAAGCCCACCTCGCCGACCACGACCACGCCGACGAAGACGACCCCTCCGACCACGACACCCCCGCCGGAGACCACGTCCACCACCACCACGGGTGGCGGCTCCAGCTCCAGCGGCGCCCCCAGCGAGTCGACCCCGGGCCGGTCCAGCACCTCCGGCGCCAGCGACACCTCCACGAGCAGCGCTCAGTAAGCCTTGGGTCCGTGAAGGCCTCCTTGCCTACCTTGAGGGTAGGCAAGGAGGCCTTCACTACTTCGCGGCGGTGAAACGAACCTCCGACGGCCCCACGCGCGCCATGAACGGTCCGTTCCTTGCAAATTTTGCAAGGAACGGACCGTTCATGGCGTTCCCGCAGGTTCGTGGCGGCCGGGTGCGCCGGATGTCATGAAAGGGTCGTTCAGGACGAAAAACGTCCTGAACGACCCTTTCATGACACTCGAGCCCAGACCGCGAGCCTCACATTTCGAAGCGGTATCCCATCCCCGGTTCCGTCAGCAGGTGCCGCGGCCGCGAGGGTTCCGGTTCCAGCTTCCGCCGCAGCTGCGCCAGGTACACCCGCAGGTAGTGCGATTCGGTCTCATACGTCGGTCCCCACACCTCGTGCAGCAGCTGTTTCTGCGCCACCAGACGGCCGCGGTTGCGCACCAGCAGTTCCAGCACGCCCCATTCGGTCTTGGTGAGGTGCACTTCCTTGCCGTCCCGGCGCACCTTCTTCGCCGCCAGGTCGATGCGGAAGGATCCCGTGTCCACCACCGCGTCCGCACCGTCCACACCGGACGACGCGGATCGGCGCACGGCGGCGCGGAGCCGCGCCAGCAGTTCGTCCATGCCGAAGGGTTTGGTGACGTAGTCGTCGGCGCCGGCGTCGAGGGCCTCGACCTTGTCGGCCGAGTCGCCGCGCGCGGACAGCACGATGATCGGCACGGTCGTCCAGCCGCGCAGGCCCGCGATCACCTCGGTGCCGTCGAGGTCGGGCAGGCCGAGGTCGAGGACGACGACGTCGGGTTTGGTCTCGGCGACGGCCTTCAGCGCGGCCGTCCCGTCGTGCGCGGTGATCACCTTGTAGCCGCGGGCGGACAGGTTGATCCGCAGGGCTCGCACGATCTGCGGTTCGTCGTCGACGACCAGGACGGTCGCCGACGCGGTGTCTGCGCTCATCGCACTCGCTCCTCCTCTTCGTTCTCCAGTCCCTCGTCGTCGAACGCGAGGAGGCTCTTTTCCGGATCCTGACCAACATAGGCGGGCAGCGAGACGACGACGGTGAGTCCGCCGCCGGGCGTGTCCTCCGCCCGGATCCGCCCGCCCATCGCCTCGGTGAACCCCTTGGCGACCGACAGTCCCAGTCCCACGCCTGGCACGCTGTCCCGGTCTCCCCCGAGCCGCTGGAACGGCGCGAACGCCGAGTCCGCGGTGCCTTTCTTGAGCCCGCGCCCGTGGTCGACGATGCGCAGTTCGACATGGTCCGAATGCGTGCTGGCGCGGGCCGAGACCGGTTCGCTCGACCTCCCGTGGCGCAGCGCGTTGTCGATCACGTTCGCCACGACCCGTTCCAGCAGGCCGGGATCGGCGCACACCGACGGCAGCCGCGAGTCGATCGCGACCACGACCGAATCAGAGTTGTCCACATTGGACAAAGCGTGCGAGACCACCTCGTCGTAGCCGACCGGGCGCAGGTGCGGGCGCACCGCGCCGGTCGCCAGCCGCGACGAGTCGAGCAGGTTGTCGATCAGCCCGGCGAGCCGGTCCGCCGATTCCTCGATCGCTTCGAGCAGCTCGTCGGTGTCCTCTTCGGACAGTGAGATGTCGGTCGCGCGCAGGCTGCCGATGGCTGCCTTGATCGACGTCAGCGGGGTACGGAGGTCGTGGCCGACGGCCGACAGGAGGGCCGTGCGCAGTTCGGTCGCCTCGGCCTTGCGTTCGGCGCGGATGGCCGCCTTCGCCGTCCGCTGCTGCCGGAGGGCCAGCAACGCCTGCCCCGCGACGGCTTCCAGCACTCCCCGGTCCGACGCGGGCAGCGCGCGGCCGCGCAGCGTCAGGTGGACGTCGGCGGTGACCGCGATGTCGGCGTCGGCCTGGTCGGGGTCGGCGCAGGGATCCGTGCCGGCGTTCGCCACCCGTTTCCACTTCCCGTCCCGCTTTTCCAGCAGCGACACCGAAGTCAGGCCGAAGTTCTCGCGGACCTTCTCCAGCAGCCGCTCGATCGGGTTGGTGTGCGTGAGCACCGTCCGCGCGTACGAAGCGAGCAGCGCCGCCTCGGTTCGCGCCCGTGCGGCCTGCGTCGCGCGCCGGGCGGCGGTGTCGACGACCGCCGCGACGAGGACCGCCACCAGCACCATCGCGACCAGCGTGATCACGTTGCGCGGCTCGTGGACGGTCAGGTTGTACAGCGGCGGGGTGAAGAAGAAGTTCAGCAGCCCGGCCGAGAACACCGCCGCGAGCAGCGCGGGCCCGAGCCCGCCCGCGAGCGCGACCAGCACCGTCGCGAGGACGTAGTCGATCACGTCGGTGGAGAAGTCGAGCTCGTCCCTCAGCAGGACACCGAACAGCGTCGCCAGCGCGGGCAGCACCAGCGAAAGCACCCAGCCGGTCAAACGCCGCGAAGGTGCGAGCGGGCTCCGGTTGAAGCGGGCGCGCAGCCGCCCGCCCGCTTCTGCGTGCGTGACCATGTGGACGTCGATCGGGCCCGACCGCTGGACGACGGCCGCGCCGATGCCCTCGTCGAACAACCGCGCCACGCGTGACCGCCGCGAGGTCCCGACCACCAGCTGGGTCGCGTTCACCCCGCGCGCGAAGTCGAGCAGCGCCGTCGGCACGTCGTCGCCGACGACGGTGTGGAAGGTCGCGCCGACCTCCTCGGCCAGCTTCCGGTACTTGCCGACCGCCGTCGGCCCCATCCCGGCGAGCCCGTCGCCACGCAGGATGTGCAGCACCTGCAGTTCGGCGCCCGCGCGGTTCGCGATCCGGCTCGCGCGGCGGATCAGCGTCTCGCTCTCGGGGCCGCCAGTGATGGACACGACCACCCGTTCGCGTGCTTCCCACGTGTCGGTGATCTTCTGCTCGGCCCGGTACCGCTGCAGCGCCACGTCGACCTGGTCGGCGACCCACAGCAGCGCGAGTTCCCGCAGCGCGGTGAGGTTGCCGGGCCGGAAGTAGTTGCCCAGCGCCGCGTCGATCCGCTCGGCCGGGTAGACGTTGCCGTGCGCCAGCCGCCTGCGCAGTGCCTCGGGCGTGATGTCGACCAGCTCCAGCTGCTCGGCCCGCCGCACGACCTCGTCGGGCACCGTCTCCTGCTGGGTGACGCCGGTGATCCGCTCGACGACGTCGTTGAGGCTCTGCAGATGCTGCACGTTGACCGTGGAGAGCACGTCGATCCCGGCGGCGAGCAGTTCGTCGATGTCCTGCCAGCGCTTTTCGTTGCGCGATCCCGGCACGTTGGTGTGCGCGAGTTCGTCGACCACGGCGACCTCGGGGGCGCGGGCGAGCAGCGCGTCGAGGTCCATCTCCTCGAACTCGTGGTCCCGGTGCGCGGACCGGCGGCGCGGCACCGTCTCGAGCCCGTCGACGAGCTCCGCGGTCTTCTTCCGCCCGTGCGTCTCGACCAGGCCGATGACCACGTCGGTGCCCCGGTCGAGGCGTCGCCGCGCCTCGCCGAGCATCGCGTAGGTCTTGCCGACGCCGGGGGCCGCGCCGAGGTAGATCCTCAGCTCACCCCGGCGCGGCTTGGTCGTGTTCTCGTCCACGTCTGTCAGTGTGCTCCTCCGGCCGCGTCGCGCACGGCCAAGTTGACCTTCAGCACATTGACACCCGGCACACCGATCCCGGCGCCGCTCGTGTTCTCCGCCACGAGCTGCCGGACCTTCTCCTCGGACAGGCCCGTGTTCCTGGCCACTCGCGGGATCTGGAGGTCGGCGTAGGCGACGCTGATCGCCGGATCCATCCCGGAGCCCGACGCCGTCACCGCGTCGGCGGGCACCCGCGACTCCTGGACACCCTCGCGGGCGGCGATGAGCTTCTTGCGCTCACCGATCGCGGAGACCAGGTCCTCGTTGTACGGGCCCTTGTTCGACGCGCCGGACGACGACGGGTCGCCGGGGCCGAGGGCGTCCTTCGAACCCGCGGACGGGCGGTTGTGGAACCACGGATCCTTGGCCGGGTCGGCCGCGACCGGGTCGATGCCGATCAGCGAAGACCCGACGGCCTGCCCGTCCTGGGTGACGATCGAGCCTTCCGCGTTGCCTTCGAGGCCGGGGATCCGGGAGACCGCCCAAACACCCAGTGGGTAGACCACACCCAGCAAGACCGTGAAGACGAGCAGGACACGCAGCCCGGCGAGGGTCTGTTTCAACAGTGCGTTCATGGTTTACCCGATTCCAGGGATGAGACGGACGAGCAGGTCGATCAGCCAGATCCCGATGAACGGGCTGACGATGCCGCCGAGGCCGTAGACCAGCAGGTTCCGGCGCAGCAGCGCCGAGGCCGAGGACGGTTTGTACCGGACGCCGCGCAGGGCGAGCGGGATCAGCCCGACGATGATCAGGGCGTTGAAGATGACCGCCGACAGGATCGCCGACTTCGGCGTCGCCAGCTGCATGACGTTGAGCGCGCCGAGCTGGGCGAAGATGCCGGTGAACATCGCGGGCAGGATGGCGAAGTACTTCGCGAGGTCGTTGGCGACGCTGAAGGTGGTCAGCGCGCCACGCGTGATCAGCAGCTGCTTGCCGATCTCGACGATCTCGATCAGCTTCGTCGGGTCGGAGTCGAGGTCCACCATGTTCCCCGCCTCCTTGGCGGCGGAGGTCCCGGTGTTCATCGCGACGCCGACGTCCGATTGCGCCAGCGCGGGGGCGTCGTTGGTGCCGTCGCCGGTCATCGCGACCAGCCGCCCGCCCTCCTGCTCCTTCTTGATCAGCGCCATCTTGTCTTCGGGTTTGGCTTCGGCGAGATAGTCGTCGACGCCCGCGTCCTTCGCGATGGCCTTGGCCGTCAGCGGGTTGTCGCCGGTGATCATGACGGTCTTGATCCCCATCGCGCGGAGCTGGACGAACCGCTCCTTCATGCCCGGTTTGACCACATCGGACAGCCGGATCACGCCGCGTACGAACGCTTTCGCGCCGTCGTACTCCGCGACCACCAGCGGGGTCCCGCCCTGCTGGCTGATCTCGTCGACGACGCGTTCGGTCTCGTCCGGCATGTCGCCGCCGCGTTCGCGGACCCATTCGCGCACGGCGGCGGTGGCGCCCTTGCGGACCTGCCGCTCGCCGACGTCGATGCCGCTCATCCGGGTCTGCGCGGTGAACTCGACGAAGTCCGCGCGCTTCTCGCCGTCGGAGGCGGTCTCCGCGAGCCCGTGTTCCCTCGCGACGAGTTCGACGATGCTGCGGCCTTCCGGCGTGCCGTCGGCGAGGCTCGACAACCGGGCGGCCTGGGCGATGTCGTCCATAGTGGACTGTCCGACCGGGATCAGCTCGGTGGCCTTGCGGTTGCCGAAGGTGATCGTTCCCGTCTTGTCCAGCAGCAGCGTCGAGACGTCGCCGGCGGCTTCCACCGCGCGACCGCTCGTCGCAAGGACGTTGCGCTGCACCAGCCGGTCCATCCCCGCGATGCCGATCGCCGACAGCAGCGCTCCGATCGTCGTCGGGATCAGGCACACCAGCAACGCGGTCAGCACGATCACGGACTGCTGGCTGCCGGAGTAGCCCGCCATCGGCTGCAACGCCACCACGGCGAGCAGGAAGATGATCGTCAGCGTCGAGAGCAGGATCGTCAACGCGATCTCGTTCGGCGTCTTCTGCCGGGAAGCGCCTTCCACCAAGGCGATCATGCGGTCCACAAAGGACTCGCCGGGTTTGGTGGTGATCTTCACGACGACACGGTCCGAGAGCACCGTGGTGCCGCCGGTGACCGCGCACCGGTCGCCGCCCGATTCGCGGATGACCGGAGCCGACTCGCCGGTGATGGCCGATTCGTCGACCGTCGCGATGCCCTCGACGACGTCGCCGTCGCCAGGGATGACCTGCCCGGCCTCGACGACCACGAGATCACCGACGCGCAGGTCGGCACCCGGCACGGTCTCCTCGTCGCCGTCCTCGGTGAGACGGCGGGCGACAGTCTCCTTCTTGCTGCGCCGCAGGGTTTCCGCCTGCGCCTTGCCCCGGCCCTCCGCGACGGCCTCGGCGAGGTTCGCGAACAGGACGGTGAACCACAGCCAGATCGTGATGAGGATGGTGAACACGCTCGGGTCGGTGATCGCGAAGACCGTGGTCAGCGCCGAGCCGATCCACACCACGAACATGACCGGGTTGGCGAGCTGGTGCTTGGGGTTCAGCTTGCGCAGCGCCTCGGGAAGGGAGGTCAGCAGCTGTCGTGGGCTGAAGATCCCGGCACCGACGCGGCCCGTGTTCTCCACGTGGTGCTGCGTTATCTCCTCGGGAGTGCGTTCTTGAGTCATGGTCATGCGAGTGCCTCTGCGATGGGCCCGAGCGCGAGCGCCGGGATGAAGGTGAGGGCCGCGACGAGCACGATCGTGCCCGCGAGCATCGTGCCGAAGAGCGGTCCGGTGGTGGGCAGCGTGCCGGCGGTCTCCGGGACCTTCCGTTGCGAGGCAAGGGATCCCGCCAGGCACAGCACGGCGAGGATCGGGATGAACCTGCCGAGCAGCATCGCCACCGACAACGACGCCTGGAACCAGTCGTTCGTCGCGGTGAGCCCGCCGAACGCGCTGCCGTTGTTGTTGCCCGCCGAAGCGTAGGCGTAGAGGACCTCGGAGAGGCCGTGCGCGCCCGAGTTGGTCATGGCGGCCGGGGTGTCGGCCAGCATCAGCGCGATACCGGAGCCGAGCAGCACCACCGTCGGCATGGCGAGCATCGACACCGCCGCGCAGGTGACCTCGCGTTTGCCGAGCTTCTTCCCCAGGTACTCCGGCGTCCGGCCGACCATCAGCCCGGCGAGGAACATCGCGATCACGGCCATCACGAGGATGCCGTAGAGACCGGTGCCCACCCCGCCCGGCGAGATCTCGCCCAGCAGCATGTTGAGCAGGGTTCCGCCGCCGCCGAGCCCGCTGTAGCTGTCGTGCATGCTGTTGACCGCGCCGGTCGACGTGCCGGTGGTGGCGTTGGCGAACAGCGAACTCAGGCCGATGCCGAACCGCTGTTCCTTGCCCTCCAGGTTCGCCCCGGCGGCCAGCGACGCCGGCCCGCTCGCGTGGGCTTCGGACAGCCAGGTCACCGTGAGCATCGCGGTGAAGAGCCCGGCCATCACCGAAAGCAGGACGTAACCCTGCCGCGTGTTGCCGACGAGTTTGCCGAACGTGCGGGTGAGCGAGACCGGGATGACCAGGATCAGGAAGATCTCGATCAGGTTGGTCCAGGCGTTCGGGTTCTCGAACGGATGCGAAGAGTTGGCGTTGAAGATGCCGCCGCCGTTGGTGCCGAGTTCCTTGATGGCCTCCTGGCTCGCCGCGGGCGCGAGCGCGATCTTGCTCGTGCTCCCGTCCGGGTTGAGGACGTCGACGCCGCTCTTGAGGCTCTGGACGACGCCGAGCGCGATCAGCACGATCGCGGCCACGAAGGCGATCGGCAACAGGATCCGCACCGTGCCGCGCGTCAGGTCCACCCAGAAGTTGCCGAGGCGGTCGGTCTTCGAGCGGACGAAGCCGCGGACGACCGCGATGGCGACCGAAAGCCCGACGGCCGCGGACAGGAAGTTCTGCACGGTTAGCCCGGCCATCTGGACGAAGTGACCCATGGTCGCTTCGGGGCTGTAGGACTGCCAGTTCGTGTTGGTCACGAAGCTGACGGCGGTGTTGAAGGCGACCGCCGGGGAGACAGGTTCCTTGTCGAGGCTCCACGGCAGGATCGCCTGAAGCCGCTGAAGCAGGTACAGGAGAACGACGGAGACGAACGATAAGCCGATCACGGCGGACGCGTAGGTCTTCCAGTGCTGTTCCGATCCGGGGTTCACCCGGAAGAGGCGGTATAGGCCGCGCTCGGCCTTGGTGTGCTTCTCGGTGGAGAAGACGCGCGCCATGTAATCGCCGAGTGGCCGGTAGACCACGGCGAGCGCGACGAGGAGGAGGCCGGCCTGCAGGAGGCCGGCCATGACGTCTGACATCAGAATTTCTCCGGCCTGACCAGTGCGATGAACAAATAGACGATCAGCCCCAGCGCCAGCAGTCCGCCGACGACGTTGGCCACGGTTCCCGTGCCGGTCACAGCTTCTCCAGACCACGCAGGGTCAGAGCGAGAACCACGAATACGCCGATCAGGAGCACGGCGTAGAGCAAGTCGGCCACTAGGCACCTCTCAGGACAGGTCACCCCATCGGTGACCAGGACCTCGCAACACTGCGCCTGGTACAGACCGGCGCGACCCCTGCCTGACGGCCTCTTGATGCCCCGATCGGGTGCCTTTACGACTTCTTGATGCCCGGTGACGTGGCCCACAGACCGTGACGTACTGCGGACGGAGCGTGCAATTCGGGCAGACAAGCCCGCCGAAGCGTGTTACACCAGTGTTACGGGTAGTTGTATGTGCTAACTAATCACCAGGAGGTAGCGATGTGCGGAATCGCAGGGTGGGTCTCCTTCGACACGGACCTCACCCAACGCCGCGAGGTCGTCGACGCGATGACCGCGACCATGGCGTGCCGCGGGCCGGACGACTCGGGCACCTGGGTCCGGCCGAACGTGGCGCTGGGTCACCGACGGCTCGCGATCATCGATCTGCCGGGCGGCAGGCAGCCGATGGCCGAAGCCGGGCTGGCCGCGATGGTCTACAGCGGTGAGGCGTACAACTTCACCGAGCTGCGCGAGGAGCTCGCCAAGCGGGGCCACAAATTCGAGACCGACAGCGACACCGAGGTCGTGCTCCACGGTTACCTGGAGTGGGGCGACGAGGTCGTCGATCACCTCAACGGCATGTACGCCTTCGCGATCTGGGACGAACGCGACGAGAAGCTCGTGATGATCCGCGACCGCATGGGCATCAAGCCGTTCTATTACTACCCGACCCCGGACGGCGTCCTCTTCGGCTCCGAACCGAAGGCGATCCTCGCGAACCCCTTGGCACGCAAGGTGGTCGACACCGACGGCCTGCGCGAGCTCATGTCCATGACCAAGACCCCCGGCTGGTCGCTGTGGAAGGGCATGCACGAGGTCGGGCCGGGCACGATCGTCACCGTCGACCGCTCCGGGATCCGCACGCGGACGTACTGGAAGCTCGACGCGAAGCAGCACACGGACGACCAGGAGACCACGGTCGAACGGGTGCGCGAGCTGATGACCGACATCGTGCACCGTCAGCTCATCGCCGACGTCCCCCGCTGCGTCCTGCTCTCCGGCGGCCTCGACTCCAGCGCCGTCACCGGTCTCGCCGCCGCGCGGCTGGCCGAACAGGGCGAGCGGCTGCGCACGTTCTCCGTCGACTTCCAGGGCCAGGAAGAGAACTTCCAGCCGGACGAGGTCCGCGACACCCCGGACTCGCCGTACATCCGCGATGTCGCGCGGCTGGTCGGCTCCGACCACAAGGACGTCGTGCTGAATCCGGCCGAGCTCAGCGACCCCGAGGTCCGCCGCAAGGTGCTGGCCGCGCGGGACATCCCGGCCGGGCTCGGGGATATGGACACCTCGCTGTACCTGCTGTTCAAGGCGATCCGCGCCGAGTCGACGGTGGCGCTGTCCGGTGAGTCCGCCGACGAGGTCTTCGGCGGGTACCGCTGGTTCCACGACGAAGCCGCGGTGAACTCGGGGACGTTCCCCTGGCTCGCCTTCCGGATGGGGCTCACCAGCGAACGGGGCGCGCTCCTGCGCGGCGACGTCCAGGAGAAGCTCGATCTGCCCGGCTATATCGCCGACCAGTACAGCACCGCCGTCGCCCAGGTCGAGCACCTCGACGGCGAAAGCGAGCAGGACCGCAAGATGCGCACGATCTGCAACCTGCACCTGACCCGGTTCGTGCGGATGCTGCTGGATCGCAAGGACCGGGCGTCGATGGCCGTCGGGCTCGAGGTGCGCGTGCCGTTCTGCGACCACCGCCTCGTCGAGTACGTCTACAACACGCCGTGGTCGCTGAAGACGTTCGACGGCAGGGAGAAGAGCCTGCTGCGGCACGCGACCGAGCACGTGCTGCCGACGTCGGTGCGGGACAGGGTCAAGAGCCCGTATCCGTCCACTCAGGACCCCGGCTACGCGGCGGCGTTGCAGCAGCAGGCCAAGGAGGCGCTGACCGAACGGGACAACCCGGTGTTCGAACTGGTCGACCGTGACTGGCTGCACCGAGTGTCCGAAGTGGACCCGGCCACGATGTCCTCGGCCCAGCGCTCCGGGATCGACCGGGCGCTGGACCTCTACCACTGGTTCGACCTGTACTCCCCCGAGCTCCAGCTCGACTGAAGTACCCGGTCCGCCGCCGTCTCAGCGACGGCGGCGGACCGTGCCCCCAACCGCGACTCCCCCGAGCACCGCGGTCGCGGCCAGCAGGATGCCCGCCTCGGTCCATTGGAACCGCCAGAACCGGTCGACGGGCTGGTAGACGGTGAAGTCCTGATACCCGGCCGCCTGAGCGCACGCGCTCTTCCCTATCCCCACCGGGCAACCGGGCACGTTGTCCAGCGAACTCATCTCACGGCCGTCGGGCGTGACCCTGCCCAACTTGACGATCAGCGCCCCTTTCGTGGCCGCATCCGGGCCGAGCGTGCGCACCGGCTCGGCGTAATGCGGCCTCAGCAGCAGCAAGGCGATCGCTGCCGCGAGGAACACCGCGACCGTGATCGCGATGGCGGGCAAGGTCTTGCGCACCAGCACCCCGGCCGCCGTACCGAGGGTGAAGGCGAACAGCCACCAGGCTGCGGGCGCGACCCCGAGCGCGCCGAAGTAGGACGTCTCGGCGAAGCTCTCCGCCTTGCCAGGAAACATTTCCAGCCACGCGCCGAACATCTGCCCCGAAGCGAGCCCGGCCAGCATCGCGCACCCGGCGAGGACACCGAACTTGACGGCCAGCCAGTGCCCGCGGCCGACCGACTGCGTCCACGCGAGCTGGTGTGTGTTGCGCTCGTACTCCCTGGCGAGCAGCGGCGCGCCCCAGAAGACGCCTGCCAGCAAGGGAATGAACGGCACCATCGCGACCAGTGGGTAGACCTTCTGGTAGAGATCCTCCAGCCCCGCGTCGTACTCACGGCACGGGACGCCGCCGCCGTGACAGTACAAGGAGATCTCGCCGTTCGCGGCGCCGACGGCGACCTGCACGGAGAGGAGCAGGACGCCGCCGAGCACGGCCAGGAATCCCAGGGTGACCAGCAGCTGGATACGGTGCTGCCGCCAGGTGAGCCAAAGCAAGAAGATGTGCCTTTCTAGGAACGACGCCGGACGGCGAAGGTCGCGGCGACGGCGAGCACGAGCGAGACACCCGCGAGGATCGCGGCTTCGGTCCATTGGAAACGCCAGTAGAAGTCCGCGGGCAGGACCTTGAGCGCGGTGACCTCGCCGGCCGCGTCCGTGACCATTTCGAGGACCCGGCCTCCGGGGCCTTGGTCGCCGAAGCCCATGGGGACGAGTTTCGGCTCCGCGTAGAGGTCACGGACATTGGCGATGCCGATCATCAGGCCGACGGTCACCGCGATGGTGACGGCGATGGCGGGCAGCATCTTGCGGATGAACGCTCCCGCGACGGTGCCGAGAACGAACCCGAAGAGCCACCACGCGCCGGGCGCGACGCCGGTCATCGCGAACAGGACCGGATTGTCGAAGCGGCTGGTGAAGGCGGTGTCGCCGCGATCGGTGGGGAAGACCTCCACCCAGCGCTGCATCATCGTGCCGAACGCGAGACCACCGAGGGTGGCGAGCACGGCGAGGACGCCCAGTTTCACGCCGAGCCACCGGAATCGGGAGATCGACTGGGTCCAGGCGAGTTTCGTGGTGCCGCGTTCGTATTCCGCCGCGACCAGCGGGGCACCCCAGAAGACCCCGATCGCCACCGGGACGACCTGCAACCAGGAGAGATAGGTGTACAGATCCGCGAACAGACCCGCCGGATCCGGACTGCCGGCCGCGGCGTTTCCGTTGACCAGCAACAGGATCCCGACGGCGACGAGCAGACCGGCGGTGATCAGCAACTGCATCCGGTGCTGACGGTAAGTGAGCCAGAGCATCGTTCCCCCTTACGCCGAAGCCAGTGTCGGACGAGGCAGGCTCGCGGATTCGGGCCGCCGCAGGTAGGCGAGCACCAGTTCCTCCAGGGTCGACGGCCGATCGGTCCACTGTGGACCCAGCGGGACCGGTTCGGTGCGGGCGAACACGGTCGCCTGCCTGCCCGCCCTCGCCTCGTCCACGATCGCGACACGTTTGGCCAGCGCGTCTGCCTCGTCCACCGGCCCGGAAAGGATCCGGTGCCCGGCGACGAGTTCGTCGATGTCGCCGCTGACCTGCACCCGGCCGCCGTTGAGGACGATCAGCCAGTCGCAGGTGTTCTCCAGATCGGAGACGACGTGGGACGAGAGCAGGACGGTCATCCCGGTCTCGGCGACGGCCTCCATCAGGCCGCGCATGACCTCGTGACGGGCCAGCGGGTCGAGGTTCGCGAGCGGCTCGTCGAGCACCAGGAGGTCCGGGCGTTTGGCGAGCGCGAGGGTGAGCGCGACCTGCGCCCGCTGGCCGCCGGAAAGCTTGCCGACCTTGTGCTTCAAGGGAAGTCCGAGCGAATCGATGCGCTTGAGCGCGAACTCGTCGTCCCAGCCGGGGTTGAGGCGTCTGCCGAATTTGAGCATCTCGGCGATGCTGAAACCCGGGTACAACGGCTTGTCCTGGGCGAGGAAGGCCGTGGTCCCCTGGATCGAGACCGAGCCGAGGGACGCGTCCAGCAGCCCGACGGCCAGGTGCAGGAAGGTCGTCTTGCCCGCGCCGTTGGGCCCGACAAGGGCGACGACACGGCCTTTCGGGACGGAGAGGGAACAGTCGCGCAGCGCCCACTTGCGGCGGTAGCGCTTGCCGAGTCCGGTCGCCTCGATGACGGGTTTATCGGTCATGCCGTCCGCTCCCCTCGAAAGCCATCGACCACCACCGAGGTGAACAACGCCTCGACGTCTTCCTGATCCAGCCCCGATTCCCGCGCGTCGCGGACCCAGATGCCGAGGCTCTTTCGCAAGCGCGTGCGCTCCGCGAACGAAGCGCCTCCGAGCGTCTTCTGGACGAAGGTGCCGAGGCCCGGCTTCCCCTCGACGAGCCCTTCGCGCTCCAGCTCGCGGTACGCCTTGAGGACGGTGTTGGGATTGATCGCCAGCTCGGCGACCACCTCCTTCGCCGTCGGCAGCCGGTCCCCCGGCTCCAGCAATCCCAGGCGCAGGGCGTTCTTGACCTGCTGGACGAGCTGGACGTACGTCGCGACGCCCGAGCCCTTGTCCAAGTGGAAGGTGACCACCGGCAACACCCTTTCACTAATTAAGTAGTGAAAGGGTGCAGGCAGAAGCCCGCCGCTGTCAAGTGATCAAGTGGTGGTCATGCCGAAAGCCGTGAAGGCCACCTTGAGGGACTCTGAGTCCCTCAAGGTGGCCTTCACGGAAAAACCCCAGCCCCAGTCAAGAAGAAGCGCCAGTCCGACGACACGGGGGGAAGACGTCGAGCTGGCACTACCCCCAACCCCCACCGCCACTGGAGAAGGCGGTGCCTGTGCAAGGTGTAGGTGCCCACCGTCGTACCGGAACCGAATGGGGGGTCCTGCCCGTCTTGTTGGTTGGGCACGGTTCCGGCGACGGGTCCTCGGTGGACACCCGGCAAGGATCACGCGGGCCGGATGCAGGGCGCTTGCACTACGCTTGCAGGCTCTGACGAGGGTGAGCGGAGGTGGCCGGGTGGAGTTCCGCGTCCTCGGCGCCGTCGAGGCGTGGGCCGGTGGCGATCCGGTCGATCTCGGCTCGCCCAAACAACGGCTCGTGCTGGCGGTTCTGCTGCTGGAGGCGGGCAAACCGGTACCGCGCGACCGGATCATCGACCTGCTCTGGCCCGAAGAACCGCCCGCCAGTGCACGAAACACCGTTCAAGCGCTGGTGTCCAGGCTGCGTGCGGTGTTCCGCGGCGCGGGCGGGCCGGAGATCGTCTCCGAGGGGACCCGGTACCTGCTCAAACTCGATCCGCGCCAGGTCGACCTGCACCGCTTCACCGAGCTGACCGCGCAGGCCCGCGACGCCGACGACGAAACCGCCGTGGAGCTCCTGGACGAGGCGCTCGGGCTGTGGCGTGGCGAGGCGTTGTCCGACGTGGTGAGCGGCGAGGTCGCCCAGCGCCTTCGCGGCGGCATCAATGAAGAACGCTGGACGGCGTTGGAGGATCGGGCCGAAGCGCAGCTGCGGCTCGGTCGCGGCAGGCAGGTCCTCGCGGAACTGACCGAACTGGTCGCCGCGCATCCCCTGCGGCAGCGGTTCGTCGGGCAGCTCATGCTCGCGCTGCACCGCGAAGGCCGCACCGACGACGCCCTCGAGGCTTTCCGCGCCTTGAGGGACCGGCTCGGTACCGAACTGGGTCTCGACCCGTCCCCCGAACTGCGACGGCTGGAATCCGCGATCCTCGGCGCCGATCCCGCCCTCGAACCCGCGACCAGGCCCGAGCCGGTCCGCCCCGCGCAGCTGCCGCACGACGTCCGGGGGTTCGCCGGACGGGCGAGCGAGCTGGAGCGGCTCGACGAGGCGACCCGCCATGCGGCCGAGGGCACCGACATCTGGGTCATCAGCGGCACCGCCGGTGTCGGCAAGACCGCGCTCGCGGTCCGCTGGGCCCACCGCGTCCGCGACGCTTTCCCCGACGGCCAGCTGTACCTCGACCTGCGTGGTTTCGACCCGGACCACGAACCGCTCACCCCGGCCGTCGCGCTCACTCAGCTCCTGCAGGCACTCGGCACCGCACCCAAGGCCATTCCGCCGGACACCGACACGCGGGCCGCGCTCCTCCGGTCCCTCCTCGCCGACAAGCGGGTCCTCCTCGTCCTCGACAACGTGCGCGACACCGGCCAGGTGCTGCCGCTGCTGCCGCCGTCCGGCACCGTCCTGGTCACCAGCCGCCAGCGGCTCGGCGACCTCATCGCCCGCACCGGCGCCCGCGCGCTCCCGCTGTCCGTGCTGCCCGCCGAAGACGCGCGGCATCTCCTGGAAGCCGTGCTCGGCAGCGAAACCGTCGCCGCCGAAGCCGTCGCGGCCGCGGAACTGGCCCGGCTGTGCGGGCATCTCCCGCTCGCGCTCCGGATCGCGGCGGCCAACCTCGGCGCGAGCGGCGAACCCGAGATCGCCGAACTCGCCCGCGAGCTCGCCGGCGGCGACCCGTTGGCGGAGCTGACCGTCGACGGTGCCGAGGAAAGTGCCGTGACCACGGCGTTCGGCGTCTCCTACCGGACGCTTCCCGAGGAGCACCGACAACTGTTCCGCCGGCTCGCGCTCGTGCCAGGCCAGACGTTCACCGCCCCCGCCGCCCAGGCGCTGACCGGCGTCCCGCATTCGAAGGCGAACCAACAGCTCAAGGCGCTCGCGGCGGCGCATCTCGTCGAGCGCTACACCCCGGGGCGCTACCGATTCCACGACCTTCTCCGCAGTTTCGCGGCGGGCCGCACGCTGGCGGAGGACACGAAACCCGAACGCGACGCCGCGGCGAGGCGGCTCTTCGAGAGCTACCTGACCACCGCCGACGCCGCGGGCCGCACCCTCATCCCGCACTTCCTGCGCCTGCCACGCGAGGAACCGGCGGACAAACCCTTCGCCGACACCGAAGAGGCGCTGGCGTGGCTGGACGCCGAGTGGCCGAACCTCGCCGCCGCCGTCGAGCACAGCGCCGAACACGGCCCGCCCGAGTTCTCCTGGCACCTCGCCGACGCGCTCCGCGCCTTCTTCCACCAGCGCGGTCATCACGCGGAATGGATCGACACCGCCTCGACCGCGCTCAAAGCCGCCCGCCGCAGCGGGGCCGGGCAGGCGCAGGCGGCGATGCACCTGAGCATCGCGCTCGCCTGTGTCAACAGCGGCCGCTACGACGAAGCACGCGAGCACCTCACCAGTGCCCTGCGCGGAGACCTCCTCGAAGGCTGGGACGCCGGCCGCGCGGCCGTGCTCAACAACCTGAGCGCGGTGCACCAGCGCCTCGGCGATCCGCAGGAGGCGATCCGCTGCGGGCTGGAATCCCTGCGGCTGTGCGAAGAACTGAACATGCCGGCCGTCTCGATGGCACTGGCGAACCTCGGTTTCCCGTACTGGCAGACAGGTCAGCTCGACGAGGCGCTCACCAACTTCACCCGCGCGCTGAAGGTCTCCGAACGGGACGGCGCCCGGTTCAGCGTCGCGGTGCTGCTGGTCGACCTCGGCAACGTGCACCGCGACCTCGGCCTCCTCGACGACGCCTACGACTTCTACACCCGCGCGCTCGCGGCCAACCGCGAACTGGGCTACACCTACGGCGAGGCGACCGCGCTGTCCGGCAGGGCCGTGCTCGAAAGCAGGCGAGACCCGAGCGAGCAGAACCGCGCGGACGCGCTCGAAGCCGTCGAACTGACGCGCAAGATCGGCGACCGGGGCACCGAGGCCTGGACCCTCGTCGGACTCGGCGAGGTCTGCCTGCGGCTCGACTTGCCCGACGAGGCCGCCGAGCACTATCGGCTCGCGTTGTCGATCGCGCGGACGACCAGCTTCTTCTGGTGCGAGGCCGCCGCCCGGACCGGACTCGCGGAAACCCTGCTGCGACTGGGAAAACACCCGGAAGCCCGGACACACGGCGAGCTGGCACAAGAGCTAGCGGCACGCTCCGGCTACCGGCTCGTCGAGGAACGCGCGAAACTGATCCTGGACGAGCTTTAGTTCTTGGTGTCGTTCGACTTCACACTGGCGGCGATCGCCGACGTGATCGCCGTCAGGACAGCGAGGAAGATCGTCAGCGCCATGGCGGTGCTGTCGCTGTCGTCGAAGCTGAAGAGCCACTTGACCTGCGCGCCGAAGGGCGTGCCCCACACCAGTGGCGTCCCCACGAAGACCGCGACCACGTAGAACACGCAAAGCCCGAACAGAGTCCACGCGCCGGCAATCTTGCGGGCGAACGTGAATCCCGCCGCGACCACCAGCACTACGGCGGAGATGACGCCGCTGGCCATGTTCTGCACCGTGATGCCCGGCGAGCGGCCCTCCGCCTCCGCGGCGACGACGACGTTGTAGAGCGCGAACCAGACGAGCATGCCGGCGGCGAGCAGCGCCAGGACGCCGGCGATCACCGCCGCCACGGCGTTCGCCCTCGGCTTGGGCGGCGCGCCGCCCCACTGCGCGGGTCCGCCCGGCGGCTGCCCGTATTGAGGGAAATCGGGCTGCGGTGGGTTCGGCTGCGGTGGGTTGGGCTGCATCCGCACTCCTCGCGCGTTCGGCGACACGAATCTGGCGCCTGTCATGGTTCGCGGTCACCGTAGCGAACGGTGGCTCATGGTGTCCGGTCTTTGGCAGCAAGCTGCCTTCGCGCGCCAGCGGCCTGGGGACGTGTCGGGCGGGGTGAAGGGGACTTTCTGGCTGCGGTCGGTCACCGACCGGTCCGTGAAGGCCTCCTTACCTACCCTGAAGGTAGGGAAGGAGGCCCTCACTACGTCGGTTGGCGCCACGGCCGCCCCAGATGCACCATCAGCCACGGCGGCTGCGCGTGAAGGACCCCTTTCCTCGGCTCAGCCGAGGAAAGGGGTCCTTCACACCTTCCCCAGTACATGAAGGACCCCTTCCTGTACCTAGGCGCAAGGAAGGAGACCTTCATGTACTGGGGGAAGGCCTTCGCGCGCCATCGTTGTGACTGATGGACTACTGGGGCTATAGACGTGTGTTCTAGTCCGTGAAGGACTCCTTGAGAGACTCTGGGTCCCTCAAGGAGTCCTTCACGGACCGCGGTCCCGCGATCAGCCGAAGCCAGAATGTAGGTAACGGAGCCACCCTTGGCTCTAACCCGAATCGCCACTCACGCCCGTCGTGGCAACGCCACTTCAGACGCGGACCTCGTCTACGCGGACCGGGCGGCGTTCGCGGCGGGAGAGCTCGCACGCCTCGGCGATGTAGAACGCCTCCAGCGCGTCCGCCGCTCCGCACGGGCTCGGCGCGCGACCGGCGGCGACGTCGAGGAAAGCCTTCAACTCACTGGTGTACGCGGGCCGGAAGCGTTCCATGAATCCGGGGTAGGCCGGGCCGGGCAACGGCTGGACGCCGGGTTCGACCGAGGTCAGCGGCGCACGGTCGTCCAGGCCCACCACGGCGTTGCCCGCCGAGCCGAGCACTTCGAGCCGGACGTCGTAGCCCGCGCCGTTGTAGCGTGTCAACGAGACCACCGCCAGCGTTCCGTCGTCCAGCGTCAGGGTCGCGGCCGCCGTGTCGACGTCACCGGCGTCGGCGAAGAACCGCTCGCCCTTGTTCGTCCCGACGGCGTAGACCTCGACGACCTCGCGGCCGCTGACGAACCGGACGACGTCGAAGTCGTGCACCCCGCAGTCGCGGAACAGACCGCCGGAATGCGCGACGTACTCGGCGGGCGGCGGTGCCGGGTCGAGCGTGGTCGCGCGCAACGTGTGCAGCCAGCCGAGCTCGCCCGAAGCCACCGCGGCCCGGGCGGCCGCGTAGCCCGCGTCGAACCTGCGTTGGAAGCCGATCTGAACCGGCACGTCCGAACCGGAGATCTTGTCGATCACCGCGAGCGTGCCGGGGATGTCGGCGGCGACCGGTTTCTCGCAGAACACCGGGATCCCCGCGTCGACGGCCTTGAGGATCAGTTCCGGATGGGCGTCCGTGGCCGCGGCGATCACGAGACCGTCCAAAGAGGACGCGAACAGCGCGGGGATGTCCGTCGCCGCTTCGACGCCGAGTTTGGCCGCGGCCGCCTGGGCGCGTGCGGCGTCCACGTCGGCGACGACCAGGGACGAGACCTCGTCGAAGCTCTTCAAGGTCTCGGCGTGCGAAGTGCCGATCCGGCCGGCGCCGGCGAGTCCCAACCTCATGTGGTTACCTTTCTGGAGCGGCGGTGGTCGAACGGACCACCAGCGACGGATGCAGCAGATGCCGGACCGGTTCGGCGCGTTCGCCCCGGACCCGTTCGAGCAGTGCCTCGACGGCCAGCCGCCCCATTTCGGTCCGCGGCTGGTCCACAGTGGTCAGTGAGAGATGGCGCAGCGCGGCGAGCGAGGTGTTGTCGTAGCCGACCACGGAAACGTCTTCGGGGACTCGCAGACCCGCATCCTCCAGCGCGGAGATCGCGCCGACGGCGTTGAAATCGTTGCCCGCCACCAATGCTGTCGGCAGTCCACCCTGCGGCGGGTCGCCGAGCAGTTCGAGCACGGCCTTCTCCCCAGCGGTGTCGGTGTGCTCGCTGCGCACGATGATCGGATGCAGCCGGTGCCGCCGCATGGCCTGCTGGTAACCCCGGCGCCGGGCCGCGGCACCGGCGGCCAGACCACCGTCCAGATGGGCGATCCTCCGGTGCCCCAAGGAAACCAGATGGTCGACGGCGAGCGCGGAACCCGCCTCGCCGTCGTCGTTCACCGTGTCCACTCCCGGCGCGCGCGAAGTGCGCGACACCAGGACGACGGGTCCCTGGGCGGCCGCTTCCTCGATCGCCGACGCGGGCACCACCGGCGACAGCAGGATCACCCCGGCCGGACGGAAGGACAACAGGCTCTTCAACGCGGCCCGCTCGCGCGCGGGACTGCGGCCGCCGGTGTTGAGGATCAAATGGAATCCGGCCGCTTCGGCCGCCGCGTCGAGCCCCTCGACGACGTCGGCGAAGAACGCGTTGCGGAGATCGGAGACCATCACGCCGAGGACGGTCGACGTCCGGCTCGCCAGCGACCTGGCCATCGCGTGCGGTTCGTACCCCAGTTCGTGCGCCGCGCAAAGCACGCGCGTCCGCCGTTCGTCGGACACGTTCGGCGCGTTGCGCATCACCAGTGACACGAGCGCACGGGACACTCCCGCTTTCGCGGCGACGTCCTCCATCGTCGGTCGCGCCATTTCCATCCTCCCCCTGCCCTTGACTTTACTGTGACGGACGCTACATGATTAGAGCGCTCTAATCAATAGAGCGCTCTAACCCGATCCCCGAACCCCCGAACCTTCAGGAGGCCGCCGATGCCCGTGACGACATCCCGGATCCGCGTCGCCGCCGCCCCGATCTCCTGGGGCGTGTGCGAAGTCCCCGGCTGGGGCCGCGTGCTCGACGCGGGGACCGTACTGGGCGAAATGGCGGAGCTGGGAGTGCGCGCCACCGAACTCGGCCCGCCTGGTTATCTGCCGCGAGACCCGGCCGAGCTGCGCGCATTGCTCGGCGGATACGAGCTCGACCTGGTCGGCGGGTTCCTCGCCGTCGTACTGCACGAGAACCCCGAAGCCGCGTTGGCGGCGGCCGAGGAGTCGGCGGCGCTGTTCGCCGCCTGCGGTGGCGACGTGCTCGTGCTCGCCGCCGCCACCGGTCTCGACGGCTACGACGACCGGCCGAAGCTGAGCGACACCGAATGGGCGACCCTCGTCGAAACCTCCGGCGCGATCGGGGAAATCGCCACACGCCACGGACTTCGCACCGTGCTGCATCCGCACGTCGGGACGCACGCGGAAACCGAGGAGGAGGTCGAGCGCTTCCTCGCCGATTCCACTCTGCCGCTGTGCCTGGACACCGGGCATCTCCTCATCGGCGGGACCGATCCGGTGGCGCTGGCCGAGCGGTACCCCGAACGGGTCGGGCACCTGCACCTCAAGGACGTGCGGGGCGAACTCGCCGAAGATGTCCGCGCCGGGAGGCTTCCCTATACCGAAGCGGTGGGCAAAGGTCTGTATGTCCCGCTCGGTGACGGGGACGTCGACATCGAAACGATGGTCAGGTCCGTCCACGAGGCGGGCTACGACGGGTGGTACGTGCTCGAACAGGACACCGCGCTGAGCGAGGGGAGCCCGGAGGATCTGCCGAAGCGGGATGTGGCCAGGAGCCTGGCGCATCTCGACGGAATCGTCAGCCGGCTCCCGGCTGCCAGGTAACGGAAGAAGCGAGGAGAGACGACGATGTCCCATCGCTTGAGGAAGGCTTTGGTGGTCGTGGCGGGACTATTGCTCCTGTCCGCGTGCACCGGGCCGAAGGCCGAGGAGAAACCCGCCGAGGGCGCGGGCCCGGCGACGACGGCACAGCCCACCGGTCCGCTGCGGGTCGCGGTCATCTCGCATGGCACGGCGGGTGACGCGTTCTGGAACGTGGTCAAGAACGGCGCCGAGGAGGCAGGCAGGCAGCTCGACGTCCAGGTCGAGTACAACTCCGACGGAGACCCCGGCAACCAGGCCAAGCTGATCGACAACGCGGTCGCCCAGCGGGTCGGCGGGCTGGTGGTGTCGATGGCGAATCCGGAGGCGCTCAAGACCTCGATCGAGAACGCGGTCCGCGCCGGGATCCCGGTCATCACCATCAACTCCGGCGAGGACAAGAGCGCGGGCTACGGCGCGCTCACCCATGTCGGGCAGAACGAGACCATCGCCGGCGAGGAAGCCGGGAAGAAATTCCGGGAACTCGGCAAGAAGAAGCTGCTCTGCGTGGTCCACGAGGCGGGCAACGTGGGGCAGGCGCAGCGGTGCGACGGCGCCAAGTCCGGTTTCGCGGGCGACGTGCGGACCCTGCAGGTCGACATCAGCAACCCCACCGACGCCGAATCCCGGATCAGGGGCGCGGTGCAGACCGACTCTTCGCTCGACGCCGTTCTGACGTTGAACTCGCAGGTCGCGGCGCGGGCGGTGAGCGCGATCAAGGCGGTCGGTTCGACGGCCCAGGTCGGCACCTTCGACCTGAACACCGACGTGGTCGGCGCGATCAAGGCGGGTGACGTGGTGTTCGCGGTCGATCAGCAGCAGTACCAGCAGGGCTATCTCCCGGTGCAGTTCCTCAAGCTCTACCGGGACAACGCGAACGTCGTCGGCGGCGGGAAGCCGGTGCTCACCGGGCCCGACCTGGTCGACAAATCCACTGTGGACACCGTCGGCCAGTACGTGCAAAGGGGCACGCGATGACAACCACCATGCTCGACGAACGGATCGCGAAACCCCGGCTGCTCGACCGGCTGGTCGTCCGCCCCGAGATCGGCGCGCTGCTCGGCGCCGTCGTCGTCTTCCTGTTCTTCACCCTCGTCACCGACCAGTTCTTCAGCGGCAGCGGCGTGGCGACCTGGCTGGACGACGCCTCGACGCTCGGCATCATGGCGGTCGCCGTTTCCCTGCTGATGATCGGCGGCGAGTTCGACCTCTCGGCCGGCGTGATGACCGCGTCCACCGCGCTCGTCACCGCGACACTGGCGACGGAGGCGGGCTGGAACGTCTGGCTCGCGCTGTTCGCGTCGCTGGTCTTCGCACTCGCTGTCGGAGCGTTCAACGGCTGGCTGGTGATGCGCACCGGCCTGCCCAGTTTCATCGTCACCCTGGGCACGTTCCTGGCGCTGCAAGGGCTCAACCTCGGCGTGACGCGGCTGGTCACCGGCACCGTCCAGGTGTCGGGGATGCGGTCGACCGACGGCTACGAGTCCGCCGGTTTCGTCTTCGCGTCCACAGTGGACATCGGCGGGACGGCGTTCCAGATCTCCATCGTGTGGTGGATCGGGTTCGCCGTGCTGGCGGCCTGGCTGCTGGTCCGGACCCGGTTCGGCAACTGGATCTTCGCCGTCGGCGGCTCCGCGCAGAGTTCGCGCGCGGTCGGAGTCCCGGTGGTGCGCACCAAGATCCTGCTGTTCATGACCACCGCGCTCGCCGCGTGGCTGGTCGGCTCGATCAACATCCTGCGGTTCGCGAGCGTCCAGGCGAACCAGGGCATCGGGCTGGAGTTCCAGTACATCATCGCGGCCGTGATCGGCGGCTGCCTGCTGACCGGCGGGTTCGGTTCGGCGATCGGCGCCGCGATCGGCGCGCTGATCTTCGGGATGGCGAGGCAGGGCATCGTATTCGCCCGCTGGGACAGCGACTGGTTCATGCTGTTCCTCGGGGTCATGCTGCTGTCCGCGGTCCTGGTCAACAACGCCTTCCGGCGGCGCGCGGAAAGGGTGCGGCGATGAGCCATCTTCTCGAGGTCAAGGAAGTCGGCAAGACCTACGGCAGCGTGATCGCGTTGCGCGACGTGTCCACGGTGGTCGACGCGGGCGAGGTGACCTGCGTGCTCGGCGACAACGGCGCCGGCAAGTCCACCCTGATCAAGATCCTGGCCGGGGTCCACCAGCACGACCGGGGCGAGTTCCTGGTCGAGGGCGAGCCGGTCAAGTTCGCTTCGCCGCGTGAGGCGCTCGATCGCGGCATCGCGACGGTGTACCAGGATCTCGCGGTCGTACCGCTGATGAGCGTATGGCGGAACTTCTTCCTCGGCTCCGAACCGACAGTCGGCTTCGGTCCGTTCCGCGCGCTCGACCGGAAGAAGGGCCGGGAGACGACCAAGAAGGCGTTGTCCGACATGGGCATCGACCTGCGCGACGTCGAACAGCCGGTCGGCACGCTGTCCGGCGGCGAGCGGCAGTGTGTGGCCATCGCGCGGGCCGTGTACTTCGGGGCGAAGGTGCTGATCCTCGACGAGCCGACGGCCGCGTTGGGTGTCAAGCAGGCCGGTGTCGTGCTCAAGTACGTCGCGCAGGCCCGTGACCGCGGGCTCGGCGTCGTGCTGATCACGCACAACCCGCATCACGCGTTCCCGGTGGCCGATCGCTTCCTGCTCCTCAAACGGGGCGTGTCCCTCGGCGCCTACGAGAAGTCCGAGATCGACCTGGCCGAACTGACCAGGCAGATGGCGGGCGGCGCGGAACTGGAAGCCCTCGAACACGAATTGCGAGCTGTGGAGTCCCCTTCATGACCGCTCTCGAAGCATTGACCGTCGGCCGGGTCGGGGTGGACCTCTACCCCGAGCAGAGCGGCGTGCCGCTGGCCGGGGTCAGCACCTTCGCCAAATCGCTCGGCGGCACCGCGACCAACGTCGCGGTCGCCGCCGCGCGGCTCGGCCGCTCGACCTCGGTGCTGACGAAGGTCGGCCCGGACGGCTTCGGTGACTACGTGCGGCAGGCGTTGCGGGAGTTCGGTGTGTCCCCGGATCACGTGGGGACGTCGGCTGGGTTGCAGACGCCGGTGGTGTTCTGCGCGCTGGACCCGCCCGCGGATCCGCCGCTGCTGTTCTACCGGTCCCCCATCGCGCCGGACCTGACCCTCACCGAGACCGACGTGCCCTGGGACGTCGTGGAAACGGTGCCGCTGCTGTGGGTCACCGGAACCGGCGTCTCCGTCGAACCGGCGCGCGGCACCCAGCGCAAGATGCTCGAGCGGCGCGGACGCCGGTCGCACACCGTGCTGGACCTCGACTTCCGGCCGATGTTCTGGCCCGACACCGGGACAGCGCGCGAAGAGATCGGCTGGATGCTCGACCACGTCACGGTCGCCGTCGGCAACCGCACCGAGGCGGAGGTCGCCGTCGGCACGGCGGACCCCGACGAAGCCGCGTCCCGCATGCTGGCCAGGGGCGTCGAACTGGCGGTGATCAAGAAAGGCGCGGACGGAGTGCTGGTGGCCACCGCCGAGGGCCGCTGGACCGTGCCACCCCAGCGGGTCGAGGTCGTGTGCGGGCTCGGCGCGGGTGACGGGTTCGGGGGCGCGCTGATCCACGGTCTGCTTTCCGGCTGGGATCCGGTGCGCATCGCCACGTACGCCAACGCGGCGGGCGCGCTCGTCGCCTCCCGGCTCGCCTGCGCCGACGCCATGCCCACCGCCGACGAGATCGAGGAGTTGCTGTGAGCAAGCTGCACCGTCCACTCGGGACGCTTTCGGAAGAGCGGGACCCCGTCCGGCTCACCCCGGACTCGGCGGGCTGGACGTACAGCGGCCTGCGGGTGCTCTCGCTGGCCGCCGGTGAGACGAGGCTGGTGCGCACCGGCGAGTTCGAAGCGTTCGTCCTGCCGCTGTCCGGCGGATGCACCGTCCGGGTCGACAAGCAGGTCTTCGAACTCGCGGGGCGGGACTCGGTGTTCACCCGTGTCACGGATTTCGCGTACGTGCCACGTGATGCCGAAGTCGAGTTGTCGACACGAGAAGGGATCGAAGTCGCGCTGCCGATGGCGCGCTGCACCCGTCGTCTCGAACCGCGCTACGGACCTGCCGAGAACGTGCCGGTGGAGGTGCGCGGCGCGGGGCAGGCGACGAGACAGGTCACCAATTTCGGGGTACCCGGCGTCTGGGACCACGCGGACAGGCTGAACGCGTGCGAGCTGATCACCCCCGGCGGCAACTGGTCCTCGTACCCGCCGCACAAACACGACGAGGCGTCCGAATGCGAGGTCGTCAACGAGGAGATCTACTACTTCCGCATCGCGGGCCGCGACGGAGTGACACCTTCGCGCGAAGGGTTCGGCCTCCATCGGACGTACACCGCCGACGGTGAACTGGACGAGGACGTCGCGGTCCGGGACGGCGACGTCTTCCTGATCCCGCGCGGCTACCACGGTCCCTGCGTCGCCGCGCCTGGTTACCCGATGTATTACCTGAACGTCCTGGCCGGGCCGGCCGATGAGCGGTCGATGGCGTTCTGCGACGACCCCGCGCACGGTTGGGTCCGCGAGACGTGGAACGACCAGGAACTCGACCCGCGTTGCCCGGTCACGAGCCACGAAGGACGGGTGTCATGAAGCTGACCACGGCACAGGCCCTGGTGCGCTGGCTGCTCGCGCAGCGGTCGGAAACCCTGGACGGCCGGGAAGTCCCCTTGTTCCCGGGTGTTTTCGCGATCTTCGGGCACGGCAACGTCCTCGGTCTCGGCACCGCGCTGGAGGAGCACCGCGATGAGCTCCCTCTGTGGCGCGGGCAGACCGAGCAGGGCATGGCGCTCGCGGCGGTCGGCTACGCCAAGGCGACACATCGGCGTCAGGTCGGCGTGGTGACGTCGTCGATCGGGCCCGGTGCGCTGAACATGGTCACCGCGGCCGGGGTCGCGCACGCGAACCGGCTGCCGATCCTGCTGCTCCCCGGTGACACCTTCACCAGCCGCGCGCCGGATCCGGTGCTTCAGCAGGTGGAGCATTTCGGCGATCCGACGGCCACGGTCAACGACGCGTTCCGCCCGGTGAGCCGGTATTTCGACCGGATCGTCCGGCCGGAGCAACTGCTCTCGACGCTGCCCCAGGTCGCCAGGGTGCTGACCGATCCGGCGGACGCGGGGCCGGTGACACTGGCGCTCCCTCAGGACGTCCAGGCGGAGACGTACGACTTCCCGGACGCGCTCTTCGCGCCGGTGACCCACCGCCCGCCGCGTCCGCGGCCCGATCGCCGGACGCTCACCGAAGCGGCCGGCGCGCTGCGGGCGTCTCGGAAACCGTTGCTGGTGCTGGGCGGCGGCGTCCGCTACTCCGGCGCCGGTGAACGTGCGCTGGCCTTCGCCGAGCGGCACGGCATCCCCATCACCGAAACCACGGCCGGGCGCACCCTGGTGCCGCACGGTCATCCGCTGCACGCCGGTCCGCTGGGCGTCACCGGTTCGACGTCGGCGAACGTCCTGGCCGCCGAGGCCGACGTCGTACTCGCCGTCGGCACCCGCTTGCAGGACTTCACCACGGCGTCCTGGACGGTGTTCTCCCCCGACGTCCGGCTGATCACCCTGAACGCCGCCCGGTTCGACGCGGTCAAGCACGGTGCGCTGGCCGTCGTGAGTGACGCCGACGCGGGTCTCACGGACCTGGCCGCCCAGCTGGAAAGCTGGCAGGTTGATCCTTTGTGGACAGAGCGGGCGGCGGCGGAACGCGGCCGATGGGACGCGCATATCGACGTGCTGCGCGGTGCCGCCGGCGAAGTGCCGACCTACGCCCAGGTCGTCGGCGCGGTCAACGACCTCTCCGAGCCGCACGACTACGTGATGACCGCGTCCGGCGGGATGCCGGGAGAACTGATCGGCGGCTGGCGCGGTTCGGGATCGATCAGCATGGACGTCGAGTACGGCTTCTCGTGCATGGGGTACGAGCTCGCGGGCGCGTGGGGCGCGGCGATGGCGCACACCGGAGGCCTCGTCACCACGATGCTCGGCGACGGTTCGTACCTGATGCTGAACTCGGAACTGTTCTCGGCGGCCTTCGCCGGACATCCCTTCGTGGCAGTGGTCTGCGACAACGACGGCTTCGCGGTCATCGCCCGGCTACAGGAGGGGCAAGGCGGCAAACCGTTCAACAACTTCCTCGCCGACTGCCGGAGCGCGCACGCCACTCCCCCTCGGGTCGACTTCGCGCGGCATGCGGAGTCACTGGGCTGCGCCGTGTTCACGGCGTCCACAGTGGACGATGTGCGCGCGGCGTACGCGAAGGCACGGGAAGCCGCGGTGGCCGAGAGCCGTCCGGCGGTGGTCGTGGTGCGGACCCAGCCGGACTCCTGGACCGAGGCCGGCGCCTGGTGGGAGGTCGGCGTCCCGGAGCACCTTTCGGGACGCGAAGGTTTCGAGGAGAACAAAACCACGCAAGTGAGGTACTTGAAGGGCCGCATCTAGAGGACTAAATGCTGGAGTCGAAGGAGGCGAAGTAACCGGCGGCCATGTCCTCGTCGCCGTGTCCGGCTTCGGACGCGCGAGCGAAGCGGGCCCGCCCGGCTTCGACGGCGTCCATCCGGACACCGGCGCGAGCCGCGGCTTCCAGCACCAGCCGAGCGTCCTTCTCGGCGTTGTCGACCGAGAACGCGGTGGTGTAGTCGTTCTTGAGGATCGCGGACGATTTCGCCTGGAAGTAGCCGTTGTCCATCGGGCCGCCGGTGACGACGTCGACGAAGTGCCGCGGGTCGACACCGAGTCCTTCGGCCAGCGCCAGCGCCTCGCCGACGCCGTGGGTCAGCGCGATCACCCAGGTGTTCAGCACCAGTTTGAGCCTGCTCGCCGCGCCCGAGCGGCCGTCTTCGCCGACCCACAGCGTGCGCTTGCCGATCGCGTCGAACAGCGGCTGGACGGTCTCGCGCGCCTCGGCCGTGCCCGCCGCGAGCACGACCAGCTGGCCTTGTTCGGCGGGCTGGCGGGTGCCCTGGACCGGTGCGTCGACAAAGACGAGACCCTGCTCGTCTGCGTACGCGGCCAGTTCGTCGACCGCGTCGCCGACGGTGCTGAGCTGCACCCAGATCGTGCCGGCGGCGGGGGCGGCCGCACGGATCGCCTCCAGCACCGCCGGGCCGTCGGTGAGGACCGTGATCACGACCGGCGCACCCTCGACGGCGTCCGCGGCACTCGCCGCGACCTGGACACCGTCCCCGGAGAGCGCTTCGGCCTTGGCCGCGGTGCGGTTCCAGGCCCGGACCGCGAACCCGGCCTTGCTCAGGTTCCGGGCGACCGGGGCGCCGATGATTCCGGTGCCGAGCACCGCGACGGTCTCCGTCATGACTGGCTTTCACCCCTCAAGGTAGTGGAATGGTCGTTAAAGAACGAGAACGGCGGAAAACCGCGCGAGCGCGGGGTGCTGTCACGAAACCTGGAACATCACAACGCCTGGATGGTGGTTTCGACTACTTGGGTGAGCGCCTGCCGGTCCGCGGTCTTTCCCAGCACCCGCAAGCCGTACATCGCGGCGAGGGTGAACCGCGCCAGCGCCCGTGGATCCCGGCTCTCGCCGATCTCGCCCTCCTGCCGCGCGACGGCGAACTCGGCGTGGAACGCGTTCTCCACCCGCTCGAAGTTGTGGCGGACGCGGGCGGTGACCTCGTCGTCGATCCCGCCGAGTTCGAGGGCGGCGTTGACCGCGAGACAGCCGCGATGTCCGGCCGAGGAATCCAGCTCGTCGTCGACCACGTCCATCAACACGCGTCTGATCCGCGCGCGGATGGTCCCCGGCGCGGCCAGCATCTCCTCGACCCGGGTGGCGGACGTCTCCTCGTAGCGGCGCAGCGCCTCGCTGAACAGCTGCTGCTTGCCGGAAAACGTGTTGTACAGGCTTCCCCGCCCCAGGCCGGTGCCGTCGACGAGGTCCTGTGCCGACGTGGCCGAGTACCCCTTGCGCCAGAACGTACCGACCGCGGCGTCGAGCACCTCGGTGGTATCGAATCCCTTGGGACGGGGCATGCCGCCAGCATCCCACGTTCTGTAACGACCAGTCAAATACCGGCCGTTCAGTGCTCCGACAGCAGGGAGCCGAAGCCGCGCACACGGTCGGCGATGCCGTTCTGGCGCAGGGCATGCCAGTACAGGACGACGTTGTTCGAAAGGACCGGTTTGCCGAGCCAGAATTCGGCGGCCGCCGCGAGCCGCGCCATGGCGACGTTGGTGCCGACCTGGACGATGGCTTCGACGTCGGCGCCGTCGACCTCCTTGACCGCGTCCCGGAGTTCCGTCTCGGAGACGTGCGCGATCCTGGCCGGGCTGGGCATGCCGAGGCCGTGGAGGTTCAGCAGGTCGTAGCCGCTGTCGTCGAAGAACCGCCGCACCGAGTCGTCGCCGACCGGCAGATACGGCGTGATGACCGCGATGCGGCGGGCGTCGTGCGCCGCGAGCGCGGCGTTGATCGCGTCCGGGCTCATGGTCACCGGACGGCCGCCCGCCGCCTCCCGCATCGCGGTGTGGACACGCCCGTGCGCGGGCGTTCCCTCCCAATAACTCTCCGGTGAGACTCCGATGATCACGCAGCCCGGGTCGCAGCCGATGACGCCGCGGATCGCCGGCCGTGTCGACCGCCGGATACCGGCCATGACGTGGCCGAAGCCGGGTTCGTCGACCATCGGGGCGTCGTCGATGACCATCCGGCCGGTGTGATTGGTGACGCCGTCGGGGCGCAGCGCGTCCAGTTCCGGCTGGGCCGAGGTATTGGTGGACGGGACGACGACGCCGACCTTGAGGCGGGGACCGAGAGAGTCGGGCACGGAGGGTTCTCCTTCGCTGGTCAGAGCCGGGCGCGGATCGCCGACACCAGTTCCGCGACCCCGTTCTCCTTGAGGACGCTGTAGTGATCGCCTTCGAGCGTGACCACCTCCGGTGGCGTGGCCGAATACCCGGAGCTGTTCTCGACGAACGAGTAGTCGTCGCCGTCGGCCTTGAACAGCGTCACCCTGGCGGCGATCCGCCGCCGCGCGAGTTCACGAAAGCTGTAGTCGAACTCGTAGGTCTCCTCGACGATCCGGACGATCCTCCGGATCAGCTGCTCGCCGAGGGCGGGCATCAGCTTCGCCACGAACGCCACGAAGCCGTCTTCGTCGCGGACGGTCTCCCGGCAGGCCAGCGGTTCCGGTCCGGAGATCGTCCCGAGGAACACCGACAGCAGGATCGTCAGATACGCCGGGTTCGTGTAGCTCGCCACCCGGTCCCCGTTGCCCCCGACCTCGGGGTTGCCCGGGCAGATCAACAGCAGGTCGTCCACCCGCTGCCCTTGCCGTTCCAGCTGCCACGCCGTTTCGAAGGCGACCCGCGCGCCGAACGAGTAGCCCCACAGCGTGTACGGCCCCTCCGGCTGGACGCGCCGGATCTCGGCGACGTCGGCCTTCGCCATTTCCTCGACAGTGGCGTACGGCGTCTCGCCGGCGTTGATCCCGTGAGCCTGCACGCCGTAGAACGGCCGTCCCAGGTCGCTTTCCGAAGCCAGCGGCCGCAGGTTCATCGGATAGCCGCCGAGTCCCGGCCAGCAGAACACCGGGCGGCCGCCGCCTGTGGCCAAGGGGACCAGCCGTGACGAGGGCCGAGCGGGGCCCTCGCCGATGCGGGCTGCCAGGTCGGCGAGCTTCGGGCATTCGAAGACGACCTGCAGCGGCAGCCGGGTGCCGTACTCGCGATTGATCCGGTTCACCAGCGAGACCGCGGTCAGCGAGTTGCCGCCCGCGGCGAAGAAGTCGTCGCGGGCCGAGACGTCGTCGTAGTTCAGCGCCTTGCCCCACACCTCGGCCAGCCACCGTTCATGGCTCGTCGAGGGCGCGACGTACGGCGCGCCACTGCTCGCGGAGCGGACGGCGTCGGTCTCCGCCAGCGCGTTCGCGTCGACCTTTCCGTTGGCGGTCAACGGCAACGTGTCCAGCACCAGCACCCGGTTGGGGAGCATGTAGTCGGGCAGGGTGGTCGCGAGTTCGTCGCGGATGATCTCCGCCGGGCCCTTCATGTGCACTGCGTCTTCCCGCATGCCCTCGCTGCGTGTCTGCTCCGGGCTCACCTTGCCGCCGAGGAAGAAGTACGACGGTCCGGGGGCGATGCCCTGCCCGGCGAGGATGTCGTCGATCCGCCGGGCGGCGGGTAGCGGGTGACCGCTCTTCGAACTGTAGCCCGCCGACATGAAGCCGAAGCCGAAACCGTTGCGCTGCAAGTGATGCAGCTTGGCGCCGAGACCGACGTACTCCAGTCGCTCGTCGGCGGTGCGGCTGACCGCGGTGATGCCGAAGGCCGCGCGCCCGTACACCTGCTGGTTGATCGCGATCACGTGCTTGGACTCGATCAGCTCGGCGGAGATCCGTTCGAAGTCGCCGTCCCGCCAGCGGTAGGTGCCGGCGACCAGTCCTTCGACACACCCCGGATGGGTTTGCACGAACAGCTCGATGTCGTCCCGTCGTGGCTCGCCGTCGTTGGCGTGCAAGGAGAACGTGCCGAGATAGTGGTCGTCGGCGGCGGCCTCGGCGCGGACGGCGACCGCGGGGTCGAACGCCGCCGGGCTGATCGTGAGGCCGTATCCGGGAAGGATCTCCTCGAACACCCCGACCATATGGCCTGCCTCGAATTCGAGAACCTCGCGGATGTTGTTCTTGTAGACCGGCTCGATGGCGCCGGTACGGCCGATGAAATGCACCGAATGCCCGCTGTCCGCGCTCGCGCCGATCCGGACCAGGGTGTGGTCGATCGGGTGGTAGTAGTACATCCCGGCGCCGAGGCCATCGAGACCACTGGTCTCCAGGTACAGCTGTGTCGCGTAAAGCGCACCTGGCGAGGCGTAGGAGTACTTCGGCAACAGCCGCTCGTCGCTATTGAACCGGCCGAACCACCGCAGGAGCTCGCCCAGTTCGGCGAACGCGAGCTCGCCGGGTTCACGGGAGTACGTGCCGACGGGGCCCGGTGTCAGGAGCGCGGCGAGGTCGTCGCGGGTGACGGCGCCGCCCTCATAGTGGCGATAAGTCTTGCGGGCGAACACCTCCCGGCGCTGATGCCCGGTCTCCCGCTTGCCCGGCAACGCGATCACCGGACGATCCCCGCCGTCGCGTACGCCTGGATTCGACAGCTGCGCCTTGACCTGCAGCTTGTCGGCCTTCGACTGGTGGTGCCCGCCGTGGTTGCCCTGATCCATCACCGCGGCCTCGCGCGGATTCAGCTCCACGCAAGCGACGAGCGCCTTCGACCCGGTCCGCGGGTCGTCGGTCACCGCCGCCGCGGCCCGGCGCACCCAGGTGTGCTCCTCGATCGCCACCGCGATCTCGTCGAGTTCCACGCGGTAACCGCGTAGCTTGACCTGGTTGTCAGCTCGGCCGACGAACTGGAGGGTGCCGTCCGCGTTCCAGCGGACGAGATCACCGGTGCGGTACAACCGTTCGGTCGGGATGAACGGGTTCGGCACGAACTTCTCGCTCGTCTGCTCGGGCCGGTTCAGGTAGCCACGGGCCAGCTGGACACCTCCGATGTACAGTTCGCCCGTCTCCCCGATGTCGACCGGGGCGAGGTCGGCGTCGAGCACGAAGCACTGGGTGTTGTCGACAGGCACGCCGATCGGGACCGTCCCGGCGCCGTCGTCGAGCGTGTCCGGGTCGACGACGTGGGCGGTCGCGTTGATCGTGCATTCGGTCGGCCCGTAGAGGTTGACCAGTCGCGCCGACGGCAGCTCGCGGGCGAGTTCCTTGGCGAGCCGACGCGAAAGCGCCTCACCGCCGGAGAACAGCTTCCGCAAGGAGGTGCAGCCGTCGAGGCGTTCCGTGTCGAGCAACGCCTGCAGCAATGTCGGGACGCACTGCAGAGTGGTGACGTCGTGCTTCACCACCGTGTCGATCAGGGCTTCGGGATCCCGGAAACTCCCCGGCGCGCCCAGCACCACGCGGGCACCCGCGGCGGGCGCCAGGATCTCCCATTGCGCGGCGTCGAAACTCATCGGTGTCTTCTGCAGCACCGTGACGTTCGTGTCCAGATGTCCGCAGGCCTGGAGCCAACGCAGCTGCGACACGACACTGTGGTGCTCGATCATCACGCCCTTCGGTTTCCCGGTGCTGCCGGAGGTGTAGATGACATAGGCGAGCGAGTCCGGCGAAGGACCGCGCGGAATCCCGCCTCCGGCCTCGGCCACCGACACGATCCGTGTCCCGTCGGGCACCCATCCGGCGAGCCGCCCGGCGAGATGCGGCTGCGTGACGACGACGCCGGTATGGCTGTCTTCGAGCATGTACCGCAACCGGTCTTCCGGATACTCCGGGGACAACGGCAGATAAGCCGCACCGGAAAAGAGAATGCCCCAGACGCCGACCATCAGGTCCGCGGAAGGCTCGACGTACAGGCCGACGGTGTCGTTCGCGCCGATTTCCAGCCCGGCGAGGTGCGCGGCGAGTCCCGTACTCGCTTCTTCGAGTCCGCGAAAAGTCATTTCGCGATCGCCGTCGACGACGGCGACCGCGTCCGGCCGCGTTCCCGACCAGTGCCCGAGCAGCTCCGGAAGGCAGGTACCGGAACGGACGCGATCAGGCGGTGCGGCGTGGTGAATCGAAGACATGTTCATCCCCCATGGCGAATATCGCGGTTTTGTTCCCGGTCGAAAGGTGTGGGTGTGACCTTCCGGAGATACCGGACGGCGAACAGGAGTCCGAACAACGCCCGGCCGACCATTCTTTGCCACCCTTTGGGGCGACCGAGCTCAGCGGGTGCCGGAATACGCCACACTCGAAGGCATGATTCCCACTTTCGTTTTCGTGCACGGTTCGGGAAGTTCGGGACACTCCTGGTCGGCCACCCAGCGGGAAATGGCGGCACGCGGGCATCGGACGCTCGCCGTCGATCTCCCCGGCCGCGGCGCGGGTATCACCAGGGCCTATTACGAACAGGACCTCGCAACCTTCGCCGCCGAGCCGTCAGCGATGAGCGACGTGACCGCGGACGACTTCGTCGGGCAGGTCGTCGACGCGGTACGGCTGGCGCGCCGCCACGGCCCGGTCGTGCTGGTCGCGCACAGTTTCGGCGGGCTCCCGGTCACCGCCGCCGCCAACGCGATCCCCGAACTGATCGACCGGGTCGTCTACGTCGCCGCGCAATGCCCGGTGGACCGCGCGCCCGGTGAGTACCCGGGGTTGCCCGCGTGGTCGTCCTCCGATCTCTTCACCGCGACCGCGCCACTTCTCGTCGGCGACCCGGCGCGCCAGGGTTTCGTCCGCGTCAACTGGCGCGGCGCCGACCGCGCCCAGCGTGACGCGCTGCGCAGGGCCATCTCCGGCGAACTCACCGAAGAGCAGTTCCTCCAGGTCATCGTGACGAGCCAGCCGGACGAGGTGTTCTGGCTGGCCGGGACCGAGTGGGACCATCGCGCCGGCAAGGACACCTGGGGGCGCATCCCGCATACGTTCGTCAGGCTGACCAAGGACCGCTCGATGCCGCCGGCCGCGCAGGACCTCTACATCGCCGAGGGCGACGCGCTCACCCCGGAGAACCCGTTCGACGTCCGCGATCTCGAAAGCAGTCACGCCGGCTTCTTCCGGCGGCCCGCCGGGCTGGCTCGGATTCTCGACGACGTCAGCGTCCGAGCAGGCGCCGGATCTCGGTGACGGCCGCTCGCCCCGCCCGGTTCGCGCCGACGGTGCTGGCGGACGGGCCATAGCCGACCAGGTGCAGCCGCGGCTCGGCGACGACCCGGGTGCCGTCCATCCGGATCCCGCCGCCCGGCGCGCGCAGGCGCAACGGCGCGAGATGGTCGATCGCGGCACGGAATCCGGTGGCCCACAGGATGATGTCGGCGGGTTCGAAGGTGCCGTCCGCCCACTCCACCCCGTCCGGCGTGATCCGCTGGAACATCGGACGCCGGTCGAGGATGCCCGCGTCGATCCCCGCGCGCACCTCGGGCGTCACCGCCAGATCGGTCACGCTCACGACGCTTTTCGGCGGCAGGCCCTCCCGGACCCGCCGGTCGACCTTGGCGACGGCCTCCCGGCCCCAGTCCTCACTGAACGGCTCGTCGCGCCAGACCGGCGGACGCCGCGTCACCCAGCGCGTCGAGCGCGTGAAGGGCGCCATCTCCAGCAGCAGCTGGACGGCCGACGCGCCACCGCCGACCACGACGACGCGTTTGCCGCGGAAGTCGCCGACGCCGGTGTAGTCCGCGGTGTGCAGCTGGCGGCCGCGGAAGGTCTCCTGCCCCGGGTAGTACGGCCAGAACGGGCGGTCCCAGGTGCCGGTCGCGCTGATCACCGCACGCGCGGCCCAGCTTTCCGCAGCGCTCGCCACGACCAGCCGATCGTCCTCGGCGCTCACCGACAGGACGTCGACGGGCCGATGGACCGGAAGGTCGTAGGTGCGCTCGAAACGGCCGAAGTACTCGGCGACGGCCTCGGCCGCGGGCTGTTTCGGATCCGGGGTGCCGAAGGACATACCCGGAAGGTCGTGGACGCCGTGGACCTTCTCCATCACCAGCGAAGGCCAGCGGTACTGCCAGGCGCCGCCGGGTCGTTTGCCGTGGTCGAGCACGACGAAGCCCGCCTCGTTGGCGAATCCCGCGCGGCGCAGGTGATACGCCGCCGACAGACCGGCCTGACCGGCCCCGACCACCACCACGTCGACTTCGTGATCCGCCTTCATACGGGGTTCAACGGTGGCGGGCCCCGGCTATTTCCTTCTATGTCACTGTGCGCGCCGCGTCACAGCCCGCACGATCGCGACCACCAGGAGCACCCCGGCGAGGGCCACCAGCACCGGCGCCGCGCGTTTGACCACGGATTCGCCCACATACTCCATCAGGTCGATGGCTTCGCCCTCGGTCACCGGCTTGACCGCTTGCAACGGCGGGCGTTCCCGGGGTTTCTCGGGCTCGGGCTCTGGCGTGCCGAGTTTGCCGGACAGGCACTCCGCGAACGAGTCGAGGATCTTGCCGCCGACCTCGGAGATCATCCCGCGCCCGAACTGCGCGGGTTTACCGGTGACGGCCAGCTCCGTGGCGACCGCGCCATGGGTGACGCCGTCCTTCTCGGTCAGGGTGAGCGTCACCGTCGCAGACGCCGTGCCCGCACCGCGGGCGTCCTTTCCGGCGGCCTTGATGACCACCTTCTTCGCGTCGGCGTCCTTCTCGACGAACTGGCCGGTTCCCTTGTAGAGCAGGGAGATCGGCCCGAGCTTGACCTTCACCGTGCCTTTGAAGGCGTCCCCTTCGACTTCGGTGAGGGTGGCGCCGGGCATGCACGGCGCCACCCGTTCCGGGTCGATGACGGCCTTCCAGACCTCGTCGACCGGGGCGGGAACGGTGAATTCGTGGTCGAGCCGCACGGGCCGACCTCCCTTCTCTTGTCAGGCGCCTGCCGCGGCGAGAACCGCCCGTCCGGTCAGCACCCTGGCGAGGTGCTGCCGGTACTCGACATCGGAATTGCCGTCGGCCGTGGGGTTCGTGCCCTCGGCCGCGCGTTCGGCCGCGCCGCGGATCGCTTCGGCGGTGGCCGCGCAGCCGACCAGTGCCTCCTCGACCCCGGCCGCCCGCACCGGTGTCGAGCCCATGTTGGTCAGCGCGACCCGCGCCTCCTCGATGGTGCCCGCCTCGGTGCGGACGCAGGCCGCGACCGCGACCATCGACCACGCCTGGGCGACCCGGTTGAACTTCTCGTAGTGGGCGCGCCAGCCGGTGTGCTTCGGCACGCGGACCTCGATCAGGAGCTCGTCCGCGGCGAGCGCGGTGGTGAACATGTCCTGGAAGAAGTCCGCCGCGGCGACCGTCCGCCGTCCACCCGGCCCGGCGACGACGAGTTCGCAGCCGAGCGCGAGCACGGGGGCGAGCAGGTCGCCGGCGGGATCGGCGTGCGCGATGGCGCCGCCGAACGTGCCTCGATGGCGGATCTGCGGATCGGCGACCGTGTCGGTGGCGGCCTTGAGCAACGCGGCGTGCTCGGCGACCAGCGCGTCCCGCTGGACGTCGTAATGCGTGGTCATCGAGCCGATGACCAGCGCGTCGCCGTCGTCGGCGCCACCACGCAGTTCGGCGACCTTCCCGAGGTCGACCAGCGTGGTCGGCGTGGCGAGCCGCATCCGCAGCACCGGAAGCAGGCTTTGCCCGCCCGCCAGCACCTTGGCGTCCTCGCCCGCTTCGGCGAGCGCGCTGATCGCTTCGTCCACTGTGGACGGAGCGACGTAGTCGAACGGGGCCGGGATCACTGGGCACCTCCGGTGGCGTCGATCGAACCGAGACCGCCACCGGCTTCGGAACCCAGTCCGCCCTCGGCGGCCGACCGGTGCTGGATGGCGTTCCAGACCCGCATCGGGGTCAGCGGCATTTCGATGTCGTTCACCCCGAAGTGCCGGACGGCGTCGACCACGGCGTTGACCACCGCCGGGGTCGAGGCGATCGTGCCCGCCTCACCGACTCCCTTGGCGCCCAACGGGTTCGTCGTCGATGGTGTCTCGGTGCGGTCGGTGGTGAAGCTGGGCAGGTCCGCCGCCGACGGGAGCAGGTAGTCGGCGAACGTCCCGGTGGTCAGCGTGCCGCCTTCGTCGTGGACGGCCTCCTCGAACAACGCCTGCGCGATGCCCTGCGCGAGTCCGCCGTGCACCTGGCCTTCGACGATCAGCGGATTGACGGCCACGCCGACGTCGTCGACGCAGACGTAGGAGCGCAACCGCACACGCCCGGTTTCGGTGTCGACCTCGGCCGCGCACAGATGCGTGCCGTGCGGGAAGGAGAAGTTCTCCGGATCGAACGTGTCCGACGAATCCAGCGAGGGTTCGACGCCGTCCGGCAGGTTGTGCGCCGAGAACACGGCCCACGCGATGTCCTGGATGGATGTCGAGGAATCCGTGCCCTTGACCGAGAACTTGCCCGCCGAGAATTCGAGGTCGTCCTCGGCGCACTCCATCAGATGCGCCGCGATCGGCTTGGCCTTGGCGAGCACCTTGTCCGCCGCGTTGACCACGGCGATCCCGCCGACCACCAGCGACCGCGAGCCGTAGGTGTCCATGCCCTTGTGCGAGGACTGGGTGTCGCCGTGGATGACCTCGATGTCCTCGAACGGGATGCCGAGTTTGTCGGCGACGATCTGGCTCCACGCCGTCTCGTGGCCCTGGCCGTGCGCGGAGGCGCCGGTGATGACCTCGATCTTGCCGGTCGGCAGCACCCGGATCTCCGCGTGCTCCCAGCCGCCCGCCGCGTAGTCCAGCGAGCCGAGCACCCGTGACGGCGCGAGACCGCACATCTCGGTGAACGTCGAGATGCCGATGCCGAGCTGGACCGGGTCGCCCGATTCCCGCCGTTCCTTCTGTTCGCGGCGGAGGCCGTCGTAGTCGAAGAGCTGCTTGGCCTTGGCGGTCGCGGCCTCGTAGTCGCCCGAGTCGTAGGTCAGCCCGGCCACCGTGGTGAACGGGAATTCCTCGTGTTTGATCCAGTTCTTCTCGCGGATCTCCAGCGGGTCCATGCCCAGCTCGACGGCGAGTTCGTCCATCATCCGCTCGATGCCGAACGTGGCCTCCGGCCGCCCGGCGCCGCGATACGCGTCGGTGAGCGTGGTGTTGGTGAACACGTTGGTGCAGGAGAAGTGGTACGCCGGGAACTTGTAGATGGCGTTGAACATGAACGCGCCGAGGATCGGCACGCCGGGGCCGACCAGCCCGAGGTATGCGCCCATGTCGGCGAGCAGTTCGACCTTGAGGCCGGTCACCGTGCCGTCGCGGTTCGCGGTGATGGTGAGATCCTGGATCTGGTCGCGGCCGTGGTGCGCGGCGACCATCGTCTCCGACCGGGACTCGGTCCACTTGACCGGTTTGCCGAGCCGCTGGGCGATGAGCGTCGACATCATCTCCTCGGGCAGCACGGCGATCTTGCCGCCGAACCCGCCGCCGACGTCCGGCGCGATCACCCGCACCTTGTGCTCGGGCAGGCCGAGCGTGGCCGCGGTCATCGTCTTGAGGATGTGCGGGACCTGGGTGGCCGACCACATGACCAGCTGGCTGCCCGTCGGGTCGACGACGCACGCCCGCGGTTCCATGAACGCCGGCACCAGCCGCTGCTGACGGAAGCGCCGTTTGAGCACGACCTCGGAGTTCGAGATCGCGTCCTCGACGCTGGAGCCGGTGCCCGCGTCGGCGGAGTCGAAGACCCAGACCGCGTTCTGGTTGGTGCCGAGGTCCTCGTGCACCAGTGGCGCGCCCTCGGCGAGCGCGTTCTCGAGCCCGAGAACGACCGGCAGTTCGTCGTACTCGACGTCGATCGACTCGAGCGCGTCGTGCGCTTCGGCCGACGTCCGGGCGACGACCACCGCGACACCCTCGCCGGCGAAGTTCACCGTGTCCGAAGCGAGGATGGGCCGCCTCGGCGACTTCATGTCCGGGGTGATCGGCCACGCGCACGGCATGCCGATGGCGCTCTCCGGGTCGAGGTCCTTCCCGGTGAACACCGCGACCACACCCGGCGCGGCCTTCGCCTCGGTGACGTCGATCGAGACGATCTTGGCGTGCGCGAACGGGCTGCGGAGCACCGCGAGATGCAGCATGCCGGGCAGGGTCAGGTTGTCGGTCCAGCGGGTCCTGCCGGTGATGAGGCGCTCGTCCTCCTTGCGGCGACGGGACTTGCCGACCTCCGGTTCGATCGTGGAGGTCATCACTCACCACCCGCGCCGACACGGGAAGCGGTGTCCGAGGCGAGCCGCTCGGCCTCGGGACCGGCACCGGGCCGCATCTGGTGGGCGGCGTCGCGGACCGCGCGGACGATGTTCTGATAACCCGTGCACCGGCACAGGTTGCCTTCGAGACCTTCCCGGACGGCCTTCTCGTCCGGATCGGGATTGTCGGCGAGCAGGTCGATCGACTGCATGATCATGCCGGGCGTGCAGAAACCGCACTGGAGCGCGTGATTCTCGTGGAAGGCCTTCTGCACCGGATGCAGTTCGCCGTCGCGGGCGAGTCCCTCGATCGTGGTGACCTCGCAGCCGTCGGCCTGGACGGCGAGTACCGAACAGGACTTCACGCTGTGCCCGTCGAGATGGACGGTGCAGGCTCCGCAGTTGCTGGTGTCGCAACCGACCACGGTGCCTACCTTCCCGACCCGTTCGCGCAGATGGTGCACGAGCAGGGTCCGGGGCTCGACGTCGTCTGTGTAGGTGGTTCCGTCGACGGTGACGGTGATGCGCATCAGGCCTCCAAAAGCAAGAGAAACCCCGCGCTGGTCCGGGGTCGTTCGGGAGCGGCCGGTCATTCGGTTGTCACGGACCGACCCCGGGGCGACCGTGATCGGACTCACAGTCGAGCGTGCTACTCAGGGCCGGTCAGGGCAACCCCCACCAGGGGGTGACTCCTTGGCGGTGGCGCAGATGCGTTCAAAGGGGAGGAATGGCGGCGCAGAAGCGGAAATACGGCGAGTGTCCATTCGGTACTGACTCGTGAGTGGTAAGGACAGTTATTGAGCCGAAGGTCGACCGTGTCTTGTCGGGCGGAGTGTCCGAGGACCGGGGGCCGCTGGGTGGTCGTGAGTGTTATGTGTCGTTCTAACGACCCGAAACACTCACGACCGCGCCACGCTTGCCTTACCCCTCAATAACCGTCCTCACCATTCCGGAGGCCAGACGGCGTTCGCCCCGGTGACCACGGTGGCGACCCGGTCGCCGGGGATGTCGTGCACGGTCAGCGCGGCCAGGCCGGCGGCTCCCGCGGGTTCCGGCAGGACGCCGAGGGTTTCCGCGCCCAGCCGCATGGCCGCGCGCAGATCGTCGTCCTCGACCAGCACGAAGTCGTCCACGAGCGACCGCAGGCGCCGGATGGATTCGGGTTCCGGGGTGCGGATGGAGATGCCACCGGCGAACGAGTTCACCCGGTCGACGGTGACCGGCTCACCGGCCTGCCAGCTCGTCGCCATGGCCCGCGCCGACGTGGTCCCGACGCCGACGATCCGGACGTCCGGCGTCTGTGCCTTGAGCCAGAGCGCGACGCCGGCAATCAGCGCGCCGTCGCCGACCGGCAGCACGACCGTGTCGATCCCGCCCGCTTCCGCCAGTTCCAAGCCGATCGTGCCCGCCCCTTCGGAGATCGCCGGCTCACGGCCGTCGACCACGAAGACGCGATCCGGGGCTTCGGCGGCGAAGATGGCCGCGGCGACCTTCGCCTCGCCGTCGACCCGGCGCACCCGTGCGCCCAAGGTCTTCATCCGCCGCAGTTTGACCGGGGAGATGTCAGCGGGGACGAACACCTCGGCCCGCAGACCGTGTTTGGCGGCAGCGAACGCGACGGCCTGCCCGAAGTTGCCGCTGGTGCCGCACACCATCGTGGCGCCGGGTTCCAGCCCGGCCGCGAAGTAGTCCGCGCCCCGGCCTTTGAAGCTGCGCAACGGATTCAGCGTCTCGATCTTCACCAGCACGTTTCTGCCGAGCCGTTCGTTCAGCTGTTCGTCGCTGTACTGCGGGGAATTCAGGAAAACGGGATCGATCACCTTCGCCGCCTCGGCGACGTTGTCCAGCTTCAGGTCCATGACGCTCAAGCTAGGCCGGGAGTCGATCATGGCGATTGTAAATTTTCCCGCCCGCGTGCAAAAATCTTGCGTGCCTCTCGACGAGATCGACCACCTGCTGCTCGACCTCGTCCAGGCCGACGCGGCCCGTCCCCTGCACGACCTGGGTGATGCCGTCGGCCTCTCCCCCAGCGCGGTCCAGCGACGGCTGACCCGGCTGCGCGTCACGGGCGTGATCCGCGTCGACGTCGCCGTGCTCGATCCGGACGAGCTCGGCGCGGGGATGACGTCGGTCGTCCTGGTGGCGCTGACCGACGACGACGAAAAGCACCACACGGCCTTCCGCAAGCGGATGCTGGCCGAACGTCGCGTCCAGCACTGCTACAGCATCGTCGGGCAGTGGGACTACGTCGTCGTCCTGCTCAGCCCGGACCTCAAGGCGAGCCGGCACCTGTCCAGGAAGCTGTTCGACCAGCACGTCAAACGGTTCGAGACGCTGCCCGCCTTCGAGGTGGTCAAATCGAGCCAGTCGGTGCCGGTGCCCGGCGTCAGCCGTGGATCCGGCCGCTGAGTTCGGCGAGCCGCGAGCCCGAACCGCTCCACCGCAGCGCGATGATCTCCGCCGCGATCGACACCGCGGTCTCTTCGGGCGTCCGCGCGCCGAGGTCGAGGCCGATCGGCGAGGACAGCCGTTCGAGTTCCGTCTCGGTGACCCCGGCCTCGCGCAGCCGCGCGAACCGGTCGTCGTGGGTCTTGCGCGAACCCATAGCGCCGACGTAGCCGACGTCGAGGCGCAACGCGACCTCCAGCAACGGCACGTCGAACTTCGGATCGTGGGTGAGCACGGCGATCGCGGTCCGGCCGTCGATCCGGCCCGCGTCGGCTTCGGCCTTGAGATAGCGATGCGGCCAGTCGACGACGACCTCGTCGGCGTCCGGGAAACGGCTCTTCGTCGCGAACACGGGCCGCGCGTCGCAGACCGTGACCTGGTAGCCGAGGTACGCGCCCATCTTCGCCATAGCGGCGGCGAAGTCGATCGCGCCGAAGACCAGCAGGCGCGCGGGCGGTTCGAAGGAGTTGACGAAGACCGTCATCCCTTCGCCGCGGCGCTGCCCGTCCGGCCCGTAGCGCAGGGTTCCGGTCCGGCCGCCGCCGAGCATGCCGCGCGCGTCGTCGACGACGGCGTCGTCCATCCGCGACGAACCGAGCGAACCGGCGACCCGGTCCGGCCAGACGATCAGATGCTCGCCGACCAGGCCTTCCCGTTCGTGCTCGGTCACCGTGACCACGGCGACCGGCTGTCCACTGTGGACCGATTCGACGACATCGCCGAGCTCCGGCATCGAGTCGCGGTCGATGTGCTGGACGTAGATGTCGATGATGCCGCCGCAGGTCAGCCCGACGGCGAACGCGTCGTCGTCGCTGACGCCGTAGCGCTGCAGCACGGGCGCGCGGTCGGCGACCACCTGCTGCGCGAGTTCGTAGACGGCGCCTTCGACGCAGCCGCCGGAGACACTGCCGGTGACCGTGCCGTCCGAGGCCACGAGCATCGCCGCGCCCGGGCTCCGCGGCGCCGACGAGAACGTCGCCACCACGGTGCCGACCCCCACCGTCTCGCCTGCCGCCCAGCGGCGGTGCAGTTCGTCCAGTACGTCACGCATCGGCGATCTCCACCAGCAGTCGTTCCAATGTGGCCAAGCTGTGCCCGGCGAGCAGCCGATCGAGGTACGGGAGCGCGGCCACGATGCCGGACTGCACGGGAGCGTAACCCGCCCGCCCCGCGTGCGGATTCACCCAGAATACGACGTGCGCGAGCCGCCGCAGCCTGGCGAGCTGATCGCCGAGCAGGCCGGGGTCGCCCCGTTCCCAGCCGTCCGAGAACACGGTGACCACGGATCGCCTGGCCACGCCGCGTTGTCCCCAGCGGTCGAGGAACGCCCGCAGGGTCTCGCCGAGCCTGGTCCCGCCCGCGAAATCGGGGACCGCGGCGGCCGCGGCGAGCATGGCGTGCTCGGGATCGCGCAGCCGGAGCTGGCGGGAGACCCTGGTGAGCCGGGTGCCCAGGGTGAACACCTCGACCCGGCCCGGAGCGCGCCGCGTCACGACGTGCGCGAACCGCAACAGGGAGTCGGCGTACGGCCCCATCGAGCCGGAGACGTCGATCAGGAAGACGACGCGGCGTGGTTTGACGCCCTTCCGCCGATACGCCAGGCGCACGGGCTCGCCGCCGCCTGCCAGCATCGCCCGGAGCGTGCGAGACGGATCGAGAGTGCCCCGCCGGGCGGCACGACGGCGCGGCGACGACCGCGACGGGAGCGCGGGGTGCAGTTTCGCGAGCAGTTCCCGCAGGTGAGCGCGTTCGGCGACGCTCAGTTCGGCGAGGTCGCGATGGCGCAGGATCTCTTCGTCACTCGCCGCCACGCGGAGTTCGTCGGGCTCCGCGCCGGACTCGCCCTGTCCCGCCGCCTGCGCGAGGGTGGCGATCCTGGCGCGCTTCGGGGCCGCTTCCCGGCCTCGCCGTCGCGGTCCGGCTTCCTTTTCGGTGAACCAGCCGTCGAACGCGGCGTCGTAGCGCGGGAGGTCGTCGGGGTCGGCGCACAACGTCAGCCGTCCGGCCCAGTAGAGCTGCTCGGGATCGGCGAGGTCGATCGCGTCGACGGCCCCGAGGTATGCCTGCACTCTGTGCGCGTCGCACGGCAAACCGGCTTCGCGCAATGCCTCCGCGAAGCCGACGAAGCCCGCCAGTGGATCGCTCACCCCTCCATTGTGCGCGCGTTTCGTCCTCTGGATGCGGTACTTGCGCGTGCAAGTACCGCATCCAGAGGACGAAACGCGAGGTCAGCGGCGGGCGAAGACCGGGGTTTTCTCGCGCAGGGGGCCGATGCCGCCCATGACGGCCCCGAGGGCGGTGAGCTGCGGGAAGCGGTCCGAAATCCGGAGCGGCAGCGGCATGGTCCGCTCGTTCAGGGTCCCGTCGAGGGCGGGCTCGATGAGCATCTTGTGCTCCACCAGTTGCTGCTTCTGGGCGAGCGTGACGGCCACCGACCGACGGCGCTGCACCCGGGCGAGATCCCGCGCGGTCAGCGTGCCGCGCAGCAGCGGGGCGGCGAGGATCCGCGCGGCCGCCACGGCGTCCTGCACCGCGATGTTGACGCCCATCCCGCCGACCGGCGACATCGCGTGCGCGGCGTCGCCGATGCAGAGCACCCGGCCGGAGTACCAGTGCGGGAGCTTCGACATCCGGACCTTCAGCAGTTTGACGTCGTCCCAGTCGCGGATCTCGCTCACCTGCTCGTCGTTCCAGCCGAACAGGCCGCCGATGCGGGCACGGAACTTGTCGATCCCTTCGGCCCGCCGCGCGGCGTCCTGTCCCTTCCGGATCAGGTACGAGGTCTGGAAGTAGTCGCCGCGGTCCATGGTCACGCCGGCGAGCCCGCCCTCGAACCGGCCGAACACCTGGGCCTCTTTGCCGGTGTCTTCGAGTTTGGGCACCCGGACCCACCAGACATCCATCGGCACCTCGTACTCCTTCGGCACGAGTCCCGCTTCCGCGCGGATCAAGGAATCCCGGCCGTCGCAGCCGACCACGAGCGGCGCCGCCAGTTCCCGCTCCTCACCGTCGGAATCGCGGTAGCGCACGCCGCCTCCGTCGCGCAGGCCGAGCACCTCGGCCCCCATCCGCAGGGTGAACGTCGGTTCCCCCGCCGCGGCTTCGGCGAGCAGATTCAGGAAATCCCATTGCGGGACCATGGCGATGTACTTGTGCCGCCCGGGAACGCGGCTGAAATCGGCGGCGACGATCGTCCTGTCGCCGATCAGCATCCGCATCTTCTCCAGCCGTTTCGACGGCAGTTCCGCGAACCGCTCGCCGAGGCCGAGTTCGTCGAGCAGCATCAGCGTCGGCGGATGCACCGTGTCGCCGCGGAAATCGCGGAAGAAATCCTTGTGCTTTTCGAGAACGGTGACCTCGACCCCGGCTCGCGCCAACAGGAGTCCGAGCACCATCCCCGCCGGACCGCCCCCCACCACACAACACCGCGTACGTTCCATAATCGAGTTTTAGCCTGCCTCGTGGACCATTACCACGTATTCGGCTGCAAAGAGGACCTAGGTCCTGAGGCCCGCGATGAGGACACCGACCATTTTGCGCGCGTTGTAGCGCGGATCGCTTTCGGCGCCGATGCAGAGGTTCCCGACGCCGCGCATGACTTCGAGCGCCTGCAGATCGGAGCGGATCTCGCCCGCCTCCGCGGCGGCGTCGAGCAAGCGGGCGCACACCGGCAAGAGGGTGTCGAGGAAGTAGGCGTGCAGCGTCTCGAATCCGGCGTTGTCCGACTGCAGGACCGCCGCCAGGCCGTGTTTGGTGACCAGGAAATCGACAAACAGGTCGATCCAGCGCCGCAACGCCTCGTACGGGGAATCGCTCGACGCCAGCAGTTCCGGCCCGGCTTCGGCACACGCGTCGACCTGGTGCCGGTAGACGGCGATGATGAGGTCGGCCCTGGTCGGGAAGTGCCGGTAGATCGTGCCCATCCCGACGCCCGCCTTGGCCGCGATGTCGCGGACCGGCGCCTCGACACCCGAGGTGACGAAGACGGCGGCGGCCGCGTCGAGCAACGTCTTCTCGTTGCGCCGGGCATCCGCGCGTTTGGCCTTGGTGCCTTCTTGAGCCATCACGCCACTCCTCCACCGCCGAGCCGGGGTTGCCAAACGGAACACTGCTCCGTATGGTTAGCGGAGCAAGGTTCCGCTTGCTCATCTTGCCATGGAGGACATCGTCATGCAGTACCGCACCTTGGGCAGGACCGGTGTGCAGGTCAGCACCCTCGCGCTGGGCGCGATGAACTTCGGCGCGATCGGGCGCACCACCCAGGACGAGGCCACCGCCCTCGTCGACGCCGCGCTGGCGGCCGGCGTCAACCTCATCGACACCGCCGACATGTACGGCGACGGCGAGTCGGAGAAGATGGTCGGGAAGGCCATCGCGGGCCGCCGTGAAGACGTCGTGCTGGCCACGAAGGCGAGCATGCCGATGGGCGACGAGCGCAACCATCAGGGTGCTTCACGTCGCTGGCTGGTCACCGAACTGGACAACAGCCTGCGCCGCCTCGAGGTCGACCACGTCGATCTCTACCAGATCCACCGCTGGGATCCGAAGACCGGCGACGAGGAGACGCTCTCGGCGCTGACCGATCTGCAGCGCGCGGGGAAGATCCGCTACTTCGGTTCGTCGACCTTCCCGGCGTACCGCATCGTGCAGGCCCAGTGGGCCGCCCGCGAACACCGGCTGAGCCGGTACGTCACCGAGCAGCCGAGCTATTCGATCCTGCAGCGCGGGATCGAAACCCATGTGCTGCCCGTGACCGAGGAATACGGGATGGGCGTGCTGGCGTGGAGCCCGCTGGCGTCCGGCTGGCTGTCCGGCGCGGTCCGGGAAGGCCGCGAGATCAGTACGAACCGTTCCGCGGTGCTGCCGCAGCGTTTCGATCTGACCCGGCCCGGCAACCGGGCCCGGCTGGAAGCCGTCGAGCGGCTGGCCAAGGTCGCCGACCAGGCGGGGTTGAGCCTCATCCAGCTCGCGCTCGGCTTCGTCGTCGCGCATCCGGGCGTGACGAGCGCGATCATCGGGCCGCGCACGCTGGAGCATCTGGAGTCTCAGCTCGCCGCCGCGGACACGGTGCTTTCCGCCGACGTCCTCGACGCGATCGACGAGATCGTCGCCCCCGGCACCGATCTCGCCCCGGAGGAAAAGCACGACACCCCGCCTTCCCTGCTCGACGCTTCGCTGCGGCGCCGCTGACGCTCAGGCGAGCAGGTTGTCCAGCTTGGCCCGGACACGGGCGAGGTCTTCGCTGTACTTGAGCACCGAGCCGAGCGTCCGCGCGGCGGCCGCGGCGTCCAATTCGGACATCCCGAGGGCGAGGAGCGCCTGAGCCCAGTCGAGGGATTCCGCCACGCCGGGCGGCTTCAGCAACTCCATCGCCCGGAGCCGCTGCACCGCCGTCGCGACCTGCGCGGCGAGCGCTTCGCCGAGGCCCGGGATCTTGCGGCGCAGGATCTCGATCTCACGGCCGAGGTCCGGATGTTCGAGCCAGTGATAGAGACAGCGGCGCTTCAGCGCGTCGTGCACCTCCCGCGTCCGGTTGGAGGTGAGCACCACGAGCGGCGGATGTTCGGCACGCACCTCGCCGAACTCGGGGATCGTCACCGCGTTCTCGTCGAGGAGTTGCAGCAGGAAGGCTTCGAACTCGTCGTCCGCCCGGTCGATCTCGTCGACCAGCAGCACGCACGGCGCGGTCTGCAACGCCTTCAGCAGCGGCCGGGCGAGCAGGAAACGTTCGGTGTAGAGGGACTGTTCGGCGGCCTCGACGTCGAGGCCGCCGTCACCGGAGGCTTCCAGCGCCCGCAAATGCAGCAGCTGACGGGGAAAGTCCCATTCGTACAGCGCCTGCGCCGCGTCGATCCCCTCGTGACACTGGAGCCGGATGAGCGGTATGCCGAGCGCTTCGGCCAGTCCCAAGGCGAGCGAGGTCTTGCCGGTACCCGGTTCGCCCTCGCAGAACAGCGGGCGGCCGAGTGCCACGGCGAGGAATCCGGCCGTGGCGACGCCGTCGTCGGCGAGATAGCCGACCGATTCGAGGGCTTCGGCCAGTTTCTCGGGCGATTCGACGGTCACTTGCCGATCGTAAGCCTCGGCGGGCCGGAGATCAGCCTGGAAGATCCTCGCGGCGGTCCACGTCGTGGCCGGTGCCGAGGTCGCCGCATTCGACGAGCCGCAGGTCCTGGCGTCCCTTCAGCCAGTCTCGGGCACCCTTGTCCCCGGAAGCGCTCGCCACGATCTCCGGCCACCAGCGGCGGCCGAGCACGACAGGATGACCGGGAACGCCTTCGTAGGCGGCACGCGCGACGGTGTCCTCACCGGCCCCGGCGGCGACCCGGCGGACCACTTCGGCGCCGACCCCGGGCAGGTCCACGAGGTGCACGACAGCGGCTTCGGCGTCGGTTCCGGTGAGCGCGCTCAGGCCCGCCCGCAGTGACGCGCCCATTCCGGACTCCCAGTCTTCGGCCACAACGGCGGCTTCGGGAGCGGGCAGGAGCGCGCGGACTTCCGCGGCCGAGGCACCCAGCACCACCCGGACAGGCGCGCAGCCCGCGTCGGCGAGCACCCGCAGGGCCCGGACGACGAACGGCTCGCCGTCGAGGACGGCCAGCGCCTTCGGCCCGCCGAAGCGGCGCCCGGCGTCCGCCGCCAGGAGCAGCCCAGCGACCTTAGCCATGCCGCGCTTTGGTCGGCGGCGCCGATGCCAGATCGGTCTCGATGGCGCGCGCCGCCGCGAGGAGGGGCGGCAGCAGTTCCTGTTCGACCGACTCGCGTGTGGTGCGGCTGGCGTGAGTGGAGAGGTTGACCGCGGCCACGGCCTTGCCGTTCCGGTCGCGGATCGGCGCGGCGATCGAGCGGAGGCCCTCTTCGAGTTCCTGGTCGACCATCGCGTAGCCCTGCTCGTGGACCCTGATCAGTTCGGCGAGCAGTTCCTCCGGCCGGCTTTTGGTGCGCGCGGTGAGCTTGTCGAGCTTCGCCCCGGCGAGGTAGTTCCGCAGGTCGGCGTCCTCGAGGCCGGCCAGCAGTACGTGTCCCATCGAGGTCGCGTGAGCCGGGAAGCGGGTGCCGACGTTGATGCTCACGGTCATGATCCGCGAAACGGCCACGCGTGCGACGTAGACGATGTCCATGCCTTCGAGCACGGAGACCGAACTCGACTCGTGCACCTCGGAGGAGAGCCGTTCCAGATGCGGCTGGGCGACCTCCGGCAGCGACAGGCTCGACAGATACGAGTAGCCGAGTTCGAGGACCCGCGCGGTCAGCGAGAAGTACTTGCCGTCGGTGCGCACGTAGCCGAGGTCGACGAGGGTGAGCAGGAACCGGCGGGCGGCCGCCCTGGTCAGCCCGGTGGACCGGGCGACGTCGCTCAGCGTGAGTTCCGCCGCGTCCGCGTTGAACGCCTTGATCACCGCCAGCCCGCGCTCGAGCGACTGGACATGATGCGCTCCGCGCTCGGTGACCTCGCCTTCGTCCATATGAGAACCCTAAGGCGTGTCTGGCAAGTCTGTTCGATGGGCTTCGTGATCCAGGTGGTTCCTGGCGGTGCGGGCGGATCGCCCTCGTACCGGGTCGTACTCGGCCGCATCCGCCCGTGCCGTCAGGGACCGCCTGGGCACGGAGACCGCGAACAGACTTGCCGGACACGCCTTAGCCGCCACCGTCTTCCTGGGCGGCAGGCTCACCGAGTTCGGCCAGTACCCGCTGGGCGACGGCGAACGCGGTGTTGGCGGCCGGGGCGCCCGTGTAGACGGCGGTGTGGAGCAGGACCTCGGAGATCTCCTGCGCGGTGAGTCCATTGTGGACAGCAGCGCGGACGTGCATCGCGAGCTCGTCGTGGGCGTGCAGCGCGGTGAGCGCGGCCAGGGTGACGCAGCTGCGGGTCTTTCGGTCGAGCCCGTCACGCGACCAGACCGATCCCCAAGCACCCTTGGTGATGTAGTCCTGGAACGGGCGGCTGAACTCGGTGGTGCGGGCGACCGCCCGGTCGACGTGCGCGTCTCCGAGGACTTCGCGGCGCACCTTCATGCCGGTCTCGTAGCTGTCGTCGGTCATCGGGCGGCCTCCAGGTGTTCGAGGATCAACGCGGTGAACCGCTCCGGCTGTTCGAAACTCCCCAGATGCGCGGCGCCTTCGACGATCTCCAGCCGCGCGTCCGGGATGCCGTCCGCGATCACCTCGGCGTGCTCGACCGGGGTGGCCGGATCCTCGGTCCCGGCGATGACCAGGGTCCGCGCCGCGATCTTGGGTAGTTCGTCGACGAGGTCCATCCGTTCGATGGCCCCACAGCACGCCGCGTATCCCTCGGCGGGAACGCTCGCGATCATCTCCCGCAGGTACTCGGCCTGCTCCGGGTGGGCGGCGGCGTGACCGGCGGTCAGCCAGCGGCCGACCCCGGCCTCGGCGATCGCGGCGGTGCCGTTCTCTCGGACCGTCTGCGCCCTGTCCGCCCACATGCTCGGCGGCCCGAGCTTCGCGGACGTGCAGCACAGCACGAGGCTCCGGATCCGGTCCGGCGCGTTCACGCCCAGCCACATCCCGGTCATCCCGCCGAGTGAGAGGCCGACGACGTGGGCGCGTTCGACGTCGTGCTCGTCGAGCAGTGCGAGCAGATCACCGCCGAGATCCGCGAGCGTGTACGGCCCCGGCGGGACCGGGGAGGCGCCGTGCCCGCGGGTGTCGAACCGGATCACCCGGAAACCCTGCTCCACCAACGGTTTCACCTGCGGTTCCCACATGCGGTGGTCGCTGCCGAGTGATCCGCTGAACACCACGGCAGGGCCGTCCGCGGGCCCTTCCGCGAAGCTGTGCACCTTCACTGAACTGTGCACCTTCACCGGCTCAGACATCGAAGAACACCGTCTCCCCCTCGCCCTGCAACCGGATGTCGAACCGGTAGCCGTCGCCGGCCTTGGTGGCGACCAAGGTGCTCTGGCGGGCTTCCGGGACGGAGGCCAGCACCGGATCCCCGGAGTTGTCGTTGTCCTCGAAGTAGATCCGGGTGACCACCCGGTGCAGGAGTCCTCGTGCGAGCACCGAGACGTCGATGTGCGGCGCCTGCGTGCTGCCCGCCGGACCGGGCAGCGGACCGGGCATGATCGTCCGGATCTCGTAGTTGCCGTCCAGATCGGTGGGACAGCGGCCGAAGCCCCGGAACCCGCTCGCGACCGCTCCGCGCGGGTCGTCGGGGTGGTCGAACCGGCCGTCGGCGTCGGCCTGCCACGTTTCGATCATCGCGTCCGGGACCGGTTCGCCCGCACCGTCGAGGACACGGCCGTGGACGCGGATCGCGGCCGGTTCGTCCGCGGGGACGACGTCCGGCCCGTCCGGCCAGGGCAGGCCGATGGACAGGTACGGGCCGACGGTCTGGGAAGGCGTCGTCTCCGGCATCAGTGCTCGTCCTCCTCGTCTTCGAAGACCGAAGCCTCGCGGCCGCGCACGACGATGTCGAACTGGAAGGCCAAGGCCCACTCGGCTTCCGTGCGGTCGAGATCGAAGCGGGCGATCATCCGCTGGCGCGCCTTCTCGTCCGGGATGGAGTTGAAGATCGGGTCCTGCGAGAACAGCGGGTCTTCCGGGAAGTACATCTGGGTGACCAGCCGCTGGGTGAACGCGGTGCCGAACACGGAGAAGTGGATGTGCGCCGGCCGCCAGGCGTTGTCGTGGTTCTTCCACGGGTACGCGCCCGGTTTGATGGTGGTGAAGGTGTAGCGCCCTTCGGAGTCGGTGAGCGTCCGGCCCGCGCCGTCGAAGTTCGGGTCGAGCGGCGACGGCCAGCGGTCGCCGGTGTGCCGGTACCGGCCGCCCGCGTTCGCCTGCCAGATCTCCACGAGCGAATCCCGGATCGGCCGTCCGTCGCCGTCGAGCAGCCGCCCGGTGACGATGATGCGCTGGCCCTGCGGCTCCCCCGCGTGCCCCTTGGTGAGGTCGTTGTCGAACTCGCCGATCCGACCCTGCCCCAGCGCCGGCCCGGTGACCTCGGTCAGCAGATGCGGGAGCACGATCAGCGGTTGCTTGGGGTGCCGCAACGCCGTCGACCGGTAGCCGGCGTAGTCGAGCGGCGGATGCGTGCCCTCCGGATCGCGCCGGTAGCGCGGGAGCCTCAGTTCTGCGGGTGCGGACATGACTGTTCCTCCAGCGCGGGTCAGTGGATCACTGGGCTTCGAGGACGACGGCCAGCCCCTGGCCGACGCCGATGCAGATGGCCGCCAGCCCCCACCGGCCACCGGTGCGGCGCAGGTGATGGGCCAGGGTGCCGAGGATGCGGCCGCCGGAGGCGCCCAGCGGATGCCCGATCGCGATCGCGCCGCCGTTCACGTTGACGATCTCCGGGTCGAGCTTCGACCAGTCCCGCAGGCAGGCCAGCGACTGCGCGGCGAAGGCCTCGTTCAGTTCGACGGCCGCCAAGTCTTCCCAGCCGATCCCGGCCCGTTCCAAGGCGATCTCGGCCGCGCGCACCGGGCCGATGCCGAAGACGTCGGGGTCGACGCCCGCCGCGCCACGGCCGGCGATCCGGGCCAGCGGCGCCTTGCCGAGCCGTTTCCCGGCCGCCTCGTCACCGAGCAGCAGCGCGGAGGCGCCGTCGTTCAGCGGCGACGCGTTCGCGGCCGTGACCGTCCCTTGTGGACGGAAGACGGGCTTGAGCTTCGCGAGCTTCTCCGGGCTGGACTCCGGCCGGATGCCTTCGTCGCGAGTGAGTTCGACACCCTCGACGGGGACGACGTGGTCGTCGTAGAACCCCTCGTCCCAGGCGCGGGCGGCGTTGACGTGACTGCGGACGGCGAACGCGTCCTGCTCGTCGCGGCCGATGCCGTAGCGCTCGGCGAGCTGTTCGGTGGACTCGCCGAGCGACACCGTCCACTGTCCGGGCATCTTCGGGTTGACCATGCGCCAGCCCAGCGCGGTGGAGTACAGCGTCTGATTGCCCGCCGGGAAGGCCTTCTCCGGCTTCTGCATGACCAGCGGCGAGCGGCTCATCGATTCCACCCCGCCGGCGACGGCGAGTGAGGCGTCGCCGACCTGGACCGACCGGCTGGCCTGCATGACCGCGTCGAGGCCGGAGCCGCACAACCGGTTGACCGTGGCGCCCGGCACCGTGGTCGGCCAGCCTGCCAGCAGCGCCGCCATCCGCGCGACGTTGCGGTTGTCCTCACCGGCGCCGTTGGCGTCGCCGAGCACGACCTCGTCGACGGTGGCCGGGTCGAGGTCGTTGCGTTCGGCCAGCGCCCGCAGCACGGTGGCGGCGAGGTCGTCCGGGCGGACCCCGGACAGGGCGCCGCCGTATTTGCCGAACGGGGTACGGATGGCGTCGAACAGGAAGACGTCGGTCATGCGCTCGCCCTTGTGAGGTCTCGGAGGATGCGGAGTTCTGCCTCGGTCGGCGCCGGGGTGGTCGCCAGGTCGCCGGACACCTTCAGTTTCCACCCGGTCGCCTCGACGGCCTGATCGACCTCGACGCCGGGGTGCAGTTCGGTGAGGGTGAGCTCGGCGGTCTCCGGGTCGGGCCGCAGCAGGCCGAGGTCGGTGACCACCAGCGTCGGCCCGGCGCCGGGGAGGCCGAGGCGCTCGCGGTCGCCCTTGCCGGTGCCGTGGCCGAACGAGGTCACGAAGTCGACCTTCTCGACGAAGGTGCGGGTGCTCTGCCTGAGCACCACGAACACCTCGCGGCAGGAGGCGGCGATCTCCGGCGCGCCGCCCGCTCCTGGCAGGCGCACCTTGGGGTTGGCGTAGTCGGGGCCGATCACGGTGGTGTTGATGTTGCCGAACTTGTCCAGCTGGGCGGCGCCGAGGAAGCCGACGTCGATCCGGCCGGGCTGGAGCCAGTAGTTGAAGACCTCGGGGACGCTGACCACGGCGTCCGCGGTGTCGGCGAGTTCGCCGTCGCCGATGGACAGCGGGAGCCTGGTCGGTTTGGCGCCGAGGCAGCCGGATTCGTAGATCAGCGTGAGGTTCGGCGCGTGCCCGCGGCGGGCGAGGTTTGCGGCCGTGCTGGGCAGGCCGATGCCCACGAAACAGGACATCCCGTCGCCGAGGGCGCGAGCGGCGGCGACGCTCATCATCTCGTCTGAGGTGTACTCGGTCATGCCTTCACTCCCGTCAGCTCGTCGAGCCAGCGGGTGAAGGTCTCCCTGTCCCGGCCGATCTCGTCCCATGCCTGGTAGGCGTCGTTGTCCCGTTCGTAGTACCCCGCCGCGTACGACGGCTTCGCGCCGCCGGGAACCTCGGCGACGGCGGTGACCGCCCACGACGGCAGCACGATCGCGCCCGGCCGGGGTTCCAGCTCGTCCACGATCTCCTCGACGGTGACCAGCGAACGCTTCGCCGCGAGCACCGCCTCCTTCTGTACGCCCGTGATACCCCAGATCTGGACGTTGCCGGACCTGTCGGCCCGCTGGGCGTGCACGATCGTGACGTCCGGGTTGAGCGCCGGGACGGCGGCGAGCCGCTCACCGGTGAACGGGCAGGTGATGGGCTTGATCGTGTCGGTCTGCGCGGGGAGATCGGTGCCGGTGTAGCCGCGCAGGACCGCGAACGGCAGGCCCGAGGCGCCGGCGACGTAGCGATTCGCCATGCCGGCGTGACTGTGTTCCTCTATTTCCAGTGGCACGGGCCAGGCGTGCTGGACCGCGTCACGGAAGCGGTGCAGCGAGCCGACACCGGGATTACCGCCCCACGAGAAGATCAGCTTGCTCGCGCAGCCCGCGCCGATGAGCTGGTCGTAGACGATGTCGGGGGTCATCCGGACCAGCCTCAGGCCGGTGCGGCGCTGACGGATGATCTCGTGGCCCGCGGCGACCGGGATGAGGTGCGTGAAGCCCTCGAGCGCGACGGTGTCCCCGTCGCGCACCAGCCGCGCCACGGCATCCTTCAACGACAGCAGCTCCGCCATCCCCACTCCCGGCTTGTTCGTATCGCGCACACATGTTCTGCATATGAACATAGCATGGTTTGACGGGGCCGCGCACTCCTTCTTCGGGCGGGGATCGCCGCCGGATGTCATGAAAGGGGCGTTCAGGACACTTTTCGTCCTGAACGCCCCTTTCATGACATCCGCGCTCTCCACCTTCGCGAGCCCTGGACCGTGACGGATCCCCCGCGCAGGGGAAGCGCCTCCCTCACTTCGGGGATTCTCGCGTTTGGGATACCAACCGCTGCCCACTAGGCTGAGGACGTGACCTCGACGATCGCGGTGACCCGGTGGATCCCCGACGAAGCGCTGAAAGTGCTCGCCGAAGCCGGGGAGGTGAAACTGTCGCGTGCCGACCGGCCGCTGACGGCGGACGAACTGCGCGAGTTCGTGCGGGGCGCGTCCGCGATCGTCGGCATGCTGCACGACCGGATCGACGGCGAGGTCGCCGACGCGGCGGGCCCGGATCTGCGGGTCGTCGCGAACGTGGCCGTCGGCTACGACAACATCGACGTCCCGGCGCTGGCCGGACGCGGGATCACCGTCACCAACACCCCCGGCGTGCTCACCGACGCCACCGCGGATCTGGCGTTCGGGCTGATCCTCGCGGCCACGCGGCGGCTCGGCGAGGGCGAACGGCTGATCCGCTCGCGCACCCCGTGGTCGTTCCATCTGGGTTTCCTGCTCGGCTCCTCCCTTCAGGACAAGACGCTCGGAATCGTCGGGCTGGGCCAGATCGGGCAGGCGGTCGCGCGGCGGGCGCTCGGTTTCGGCATGCGGATCGTCTACTCGGGACGGTCGCGGGCCGCCGAGGACGTCGAGAAGACCCTGGGCGCGAAGTACGTTCCCTTCGGCGAACTGCTGGAAAGCTCCGACGTCGTTTCGCTGCACTGCCCACTGACGCCCGAAACCCGGCACCTCATCGACGCGGCCGCGCTGAGGTCGATGAAACCGGGCGCGTACCTGATCAACACCACGCGCGGCCCCGTCGTCCACGAAGCCGCGCTGGCGGACGCGCTCGAAGCCGGGCAGATCGCCGGCGCGGGACTCGACGTGTTCGAAGCCGAACCCGAGGTCGAGCCGCGCCTGCTGGACCGCGAAAACGTCGTCTTGACGCCTCACCTCGGATCGGCGACGGTCGAAACCCGAACTGCCATGGCCGTGCTCGCGGCCGAAAACGTCGCGTCGGTGCTCGCCGGCGGGAATCCGCTGACGGAGGTTCGTCCATGACTCGTGTGGTCATCGCGCCCGACAAGTTCAAGGGAAGCTTGACCGCGGTCGAGGCCGGCGAGGCGATCGCCCACGGCGTCCGCGACGCGCTGCCCGAGGCCGAGGTCTCCTCCTGCCCGGTCGCCGACGGCGGCGAAGGAACGCTCGACGTCCTCGTCGCGGCGGGCGGGCGCCTGGTGGAACTCCCGGTCCGCGGGCCGCTCGACGAAACCGTCGACGCGCGCTACGTGACCCTCGACGGAACGGCCTACATCGAATCGGCCCGCGCGTGCGGGATCGAGTTCGTCGAGCCGAGCCCGAAGGTGGCGCTCGCCGCGCACACCTGGGGTGTCGGCGAACTTCTCGCGCACGCGCTCGACAACGGCGCGCGGCGGCTGGTGCTGACCGTCGGCGGAACGGCGAGCACCGACGGCGGCGCCGGGATGCTGGCGGCATCGGGCGCCGGGGTCTTCGACGCGTTCGGCGCGCCGGTCGGGCTCGGCGGCGGCACGCTGGGCCGCGTCGCGCTGGCCGAACTCGGCCCGGTGCGGGACAGGCTCGGCTCCGTCGAGGTCGCCGTCGCCACCGACGTGACGAACCCGTTGCTCGGCCCCCGTGGCGCGGCCGCGGTCTTCGGCCCGCAGAAAGGCGCGGGCCCGCGCGAGATCGAGCAACTGGACGAGGCCCTGTCCCGCTGGGCACAGGCGTTGCGGAACGCCGGGGCACAGGACGTCTCGGACCTGGCCGGCGCGGGGGCAGGCGGCGGAGTCGCCGCCGGCGCGATCGCGGGACTCGGCGCGAGCGTCGGATCCGGTTTCCAGCTCATCGCCGGGCTCACCGGCGTCGCCGACGCCATCGAACGCGCCGACCTGGTCATCACCGGCGAGGGGTCGCTGGACGAACAGAGTCTCGACGGCAAGGCCCCGGCGGGCATCGCGGCCCGCGCACAGGAACACGCGGTACCGCTGATGGTGCTGGCCGGACGGATCCAGCTGGACCAGAGCCAGCTCGCCGGCCTCGGAGTCGTGGGCAGCGCCGCCCTGATCGATCACGCGCCTTCGCTCGACCACGCGCGTGCGCATGCGGCGGAACTCCTGCGCGAGCGCGCCGGCGAACTGGTCCGCGCCTGGGCCCGCGGTTAAGCACGAGAAGGCCAAAGGTGTCGTGACCGGGTCTCTGTCGCGAGGTCAGCTTCGCTAGCTCGGTGACCGGGAGGCCTTCGCGGCGCGGGTCCGGACTGGCTGACGGAGCCCAGCCACTCCTGGACCGCGGTCACGCAAGCCATGTTCAGGCGTCGCGAAAGCCACTTTCGCGACGTCGGACGTCCCGAAAGTGGCTTTCGCGACATCATCGTCGGAGGGCGACCAGGCTCGGCAAAGCCTGAATCCGCCGGGCTCAGCTGCCAGGCTGAGGCTGAGCCTGCGGGAGTACGGCGAAGGCGACTTCGCCGGTTTCGTCCTGCTGGACGTCGAGCACCTTGTCGTCGAGCAACGCGGCCGCTTCCGGCTCCAGGAACACCTTCGGGCCGCCGTCGGCGCCGAGCACCTTGTCGCCGCTCTCGGGTTCGGGAGCGACGGAAACCGCGAGCTGGGGACTATCCCCCTGCTGGGAGTGCATCGCGAACCGCAGTCCGCCTCCGTCTTGCCCGTTCTCCTGCCCGGTCAGTGCCGTGATCGCCTCGGCGGCGGCTTCGGTGACTGTCAGCATCTCTGCCCTTCCTTCGTCGCGGTCTTGCACTTGACGGACCACGCTAGGGGGTCCCGGCACGGCCTGCCGTCTGAGTGAAGATCATTTTTCGCCGACGTCGGGCACCTCCTCGGCCAGCCGCATGGCATGCGACTCCCCCTCGCGGATTTCCGCGGGAGTGGTTCCGAACCGGTCGGCCCCGCTCCAGTGTTCGGGCGGCTCGACACCCTCTTCGAGCGGATCGACGCGGAGTTCGTCCTCGTCGAGGGCCTCGATGGGATCCAGCGTTTCCGGCTCCGCGCTCTCACGGTCGTTCATCGGCCGCTCCCTCCTGGTCGGACGTCGGCCGGGGCGTGCTGTACTCGACCCGGCTCCTGTGGCTTACCCGACGTCTCCGCAGGCCAAACAGCGGCGCTGTCGCGGGGATCACAGTTTCTCAGGTAGTTCATTAGCTTCACAAGTTTGTGAAACAAGGAGTAGCGTCGTCGGTATGACCACCACCAGGTGGGCGCCAGGGCACCGGATCATCCGGCGCGCGCCGGAGCGACACCACGAACTCGGCAACCATGCCGCTTGGTACGTCGTCGCCGGGGTGGCCGCCACCGGCCTGCAGGCCGTGCTGTTCCTTTTCCTCCAGTCGATCCTCGGCGCCCAGGTGGCCAACCTGGTCGCGCTCGCGGTCACCACCGTCGGGAACACCGAGTTCCATCGCCGGGTCACCTTCGCCGGCCGCAAGAGCAATGCGGGCAAGCGGCACTTCCAGGACCTGGTGACGTTCGCCTTCTACGCCGCGTACGGCTCGATCGTGCTCGCGTCCCTCGACGCGGTGATCACCGAGCCGACCGCGCTCGAGCAGACAGGCGCCCTGCTCGCGGCCAGCGTCGTGGGCGGCATCGCGCGCTTCGCGGTCCTTCGCTGGTGGGTCTTCGCGCGCCGGAGCGCCTAGGCTTCGCCGCGTGGCAGAGATCAACGGACCGCACGACGGCGGTTCGGAACCCGACTACCGATTCACGCTCGCCAACGAACGGACGTTCCTCGCCTGGCTCCGGACGGCACTGGGCCTGCTCGCGGGCGGCGTCGCCGTCCATCAACTGGTTCCCGACCCGAGCACGCTGAGCACCGTCCTCGCGGGAATGTGCGTCGTGCTGGCCGCCGTTCTCGCGGCGAGCGCGTATCCGCGCTGGCGGCAGGTGCAGGCAGCGATGCGCGCGGGACGGCCGCTGCCGAAGAGCGGCATGCTGATCCTGCTGAGTGCCGGAATCCTCGCGATCACGCTGACGGCCGCGGCGCTGGTGGTCTTCTCGTGAACGCCGGCGATCACGGAGCGCAAGCGGAACGGACCGGGCTGGCCTGGCGCCGGACCGCGCTCGCGGCTACTGCCTGCACACTCCTGCTCTTGCACAGCTCGGCCCGGCAAGGCTGGGGGACGACGGTCATCCCGGTCGCGTTCGGAGGTGCCATGGTGATCACCTTCCTCGCCGCGGGCGCGTTCCGTGAACGAGCACTGCGCCGTCCGGGAACCCCGAAATCTCTTAACCCAACCCTTGCTGTCACTACATCGGCACTCGTCGTAGCGACAGCGGTCGTCCTGATCGCGGTGCGCTAACCGGCGCGCACATCCTGCGATCCCGGGGCCCTTTTTCGCGACGCAGAGTCTCGGTTGTATTAAGCCGACTCCGGCGAATGGGCTATCTCTAGTTGAAATCTTTACTGCCGTCCGATCGGCGCCTACGATTACGCTGCGTCGCAACGGCGGCAGATGGACCTGATCTTACGGAGCATCTGCCGCCCTCAATCGTTACGGAGTGTTGACCCCTCGACTGCGACGGTCGCAGGGTCGGCCGGGGAGGACGACCATGCAAGCAATCTCCAGCGCGTCCAGAACCGTCACCCCCGATGCGGTCCCCGGATACACCACTCCGGAGAACCTGCCTCGACCGGGCGGACGGCTGACGAAGGAGGATCTCGATCCTCTCGTCAAGGACGCGGGCGACGGGAACCCCGCCGCCATCCAAGCATTGCTGCGGATGATCGGGCCGGTCGTGGTCCGGTACTGCCGCGCCAGGATGGGTGGGCGCGACCTGTCCTACCTGTCGGCGGACGACGTCGCGCAGGAAGTGTGCATGGCCGTATTGAAGGCGCTGCCCGGCTACCAGGATCGCGGCGGTTCGTTCCTCTACCTCGTGCACGCCATCGCGGCCAACAAGGTCGCCGACGCCTACCGCGCGGTCTCCCGCGACCGGTCGGAGCCGGTACCGGAACTGCCGGAACGGCCCATCGGCGACAACGAACCCGAAACGCACGCCCTGCACCTGGATCTCGGTGCCCGGCTCAGCCGCCTGCTCTCCACCCTGCCGCGGGTGCAGCAGGAGATCCTCGCCCTCCGTATCGCCGTCGGCCTCTCCGCCGCCGAAACCGCCGAGGCACTCGGAATCTCCGCCGGCAATGTGCGTGTGACGCAGCACCGCGCACTGGCCCGCCTCCGGACGATGGTCAAGCAGGACGAATTCTGAGCTTTTCTCTCCCTGCCGAAGGTCGTCGACCGGCGGCTATCAGGCGCCTGGACCCCGCGCCTCCCACCTTTCTTTTCTTTCTCCGAGCCGTCCGGCGGTTCAGCGCCGCGACTCGATGAGGCCGACCGCGCCGAGCACTTTCGCGACCACCGACGGATCCGGCTCCGGCCGGTGTATCTCGTCACGCAGCCGATCGCCGAGCGCGTCGGCGTGGGCCCGGGCCTGCCGAGCCTGAGCGCGCGACTCCACCGCCCTGCGGTTCGCGACGAAGGCGACGCGCACCGCCACCGCGGCGACCACGAGCGCTACCGAAGCGAGTACCAATGCCGCGATGATCATCCGCGTCCCCGGCTCTCCAAAGAGGAAGTCACGAGCATCCGATACCCGTCCTCGCACCGGCCAAACCGGTAGAGCACGTGGTGCTTGGCACACCCGACTGGCTCAAACTCCTCCGGCGGCGGGAAACCGGTAAGCGCGCTTCGCGGTGCCGTCGAAGAACTCGAGCCGCTCGGCGTCGCTCAGCGAGCCCGTCAGCGAGATCGCCGTGTCCACGACGACCTCGTACGCGGCCGCGAGTTCGCAAACCGGCCAGTCCGAGCCGAACATCAGCCGCGAAGCCTCGAAGGACTCCAGCACGTGCTCGGTCCAGCGCGCCAGCTGTCCGACCTTCCATCGCGCCCAGTCCGCCTCGGTCACGAGCCCGGAAAGCTTGCAGTACACGTTGTCCAGCTCCCCCAGCGCCGCGACTCCGTCCGCCCACGGCTGCCACTCGCCCGAGGCGATCGGCGGCTTCGCGGCGTGGTCGAGCACGAACACCTGATCAGGCAACGCCTTCGCGGCGGCGAGGGCAGCGGGAAGCTGCGGTGGCTTCACCAACAGGTCGTACGCCAGCCCGGCGTCTCCCAGAGCCGCGAGTCCGCGCAAGACCTCGGGTCGCGTCAGCCACGACGGGTCCGGCTCGTCCTCCACTTGATGCCGGATCCCCACCAGGGGCCCGGAAAACGAGGCCACGCGCTCGGCGACGCCGGGGGCGGTGAGGTCGGTCCAGCCGACGACGCCCGCGATGAGTGGTTCGGCCTGAGCCAGGGAAAGGAATTCGCGTGTCTCCTCCTCCGACGAGACCGTCTGCACCAGCACGGTCCCCTTCACCCCCGCCGCCTTCGTCACCGTGCGGAGATCGTCCACTGTGTACGGACGGCGGATCGGCTCCAGTGCCGGACCGGTCATCCACGGGTAGTCGCGCCGCGAGGGGTCCCACAGGTGATGGTGCGCGTCGATCACGACTGTCCTTCCGGTCGCAGCACGGTGTCCTCACGCAACAGTCCCGCACGGATCAGGTCCGTCCACAACTCGCGCGGCACCGGGCGCCGGAACCGTTCGGCGTTGAGCCGGACCTGACCGGGATCGTGCGCGCCGACGACGACGGACACCACCGACGGATGCGCGGCGGGCAACGCCAAGGCGGCCTGCGGGAGTTCGACGCCGTGCCGCGCGCACACCTCGGCGATCCGCTGGGCGCGCTCGACGAGTTCGGCCGGGGCCTCGGCGTAGTCGTACATCGTGCCGGGTGACGCGGTGGCGAGGATCCCGGCGTTGAACGCGCCGCCGGCCACCACGTCCACTTCGCGTTCGGTGCACAGCGGGAGGAGATCGTCGAGAGCGGGCTGGCTGAGCAGGGTGTACCGGCCGGCCAGCAGGATCACGTCGAGATCGAACCGGCGGACGAACTCCGTGAGCATCGGCGCCTGGTTCATCCCGGCCCCGATGGCGTCGATGACACCCTGCTCCCGCAATTCGAGCAGCGCGGGGAACGCGCCGTTGACGGTGTCCTCGAAATGCTCGTCCGGGTCGTGCACGTAGACGACGTCCACGCGGTCGAGCCCGAGCCGCTCCAGACTGTCCTCAAGCGACCGGAGGATCCCGTCGCGGCTGAAATCCCAGCGGCGTTTGTACGCGGCGGGAACGACGAAACCCTGCGAGTCGGTGCGCGAAGCCCCGGCGGGATCGGGTTCCAGCACGCGGCCGACCTTGGTCGACACCACGAAATCCGCGCGGTCGTACGCCGAAAGCGCCGCGCCCAGCCGCCGTTCCGACAGCCCGAGGCCGTAGTGCGGGGCGGTGTCGAAGTACCGGATGCCTTCGTCCCACGCCTGCCGGACGGTCGCTTCGGCCGTCTCGTCGGCGATGGCGTGGTACAGGTTGCCCAGCTGCGCGCAGCCGAGCCCCAGCGGGGACAGGGGGATCTTCACGGAAGCTCCCACACCAGGCCGAGGCCCGAATCGTTGCCCGAGTAGTCGTCTTCGACGTCGAGCAGCTCCGACATCCGCGCCTGCCACGGGATGTTGGCCGGATGATCACGCAGGACCGCGCGCATCTTCGCGTAGTCCTCGACCTCCACGACGTGGAAAAGGTCGAGACCGTCCCGCCAGATCCGCCACGAACGCACGCCCGCACCGCGCAGGGCTTCGTCCAGTTCAGGCGGGATGACGGCGTGGACGGACTCGTATTCGGCCTCCTTGCCCAGCTTCAGCCGGGTGTGGAGCGCCACTCTTTGTAGTGCGACACCGTGGGTCACCGCGCCTCCTCAGTTCGAAACATGGCACTCTGTCACTTGACACTCAAACATCCGAGGTCTTCGGGGAGGGCGGTGGAACATGCCGGTCACCGATGTCGCGATCGACAAGATCAAGGACATGATCATCTCCGGTGAGCTTGCTCCGGGCGACAGGCTGCCGAAGGAGGCCGAACTGGCCCAGCGGCTCGGCCTGTCCCGCAGCTCGCTGCGCGAAGCGGTGAAGGCGTTGTGCCTGATCCGCGTGCTCGACGTCCGCCAGGGCGACGGAACGTACGTCACCAGCCTCGAACCGAATCTCCTCCTCGACGCGATGACGTTCGTGGTGGACTTCCACCGGGACGACACCGTGCTGGACTTCCTCGCCGTCCGCCGGATCCTCGAACCGGCGGCGACGGCGATGGCCGCGATGCACATGAACGACGAGGACATCGCGGAACTAGGCCGCCTGCTCGACGAACTGGCCGACTCGCCGACGGTGGAGGCGCTGGTCGCGAACGACCTGCAGTTCCACCGCAAGATCGCCGACGGCTCGGGTAATCCGGTGCTGTGCTCGCTGCTGGACAGCCTGTCCGGCCCCACCGCGCGCGCCCGCATCTGGCGCGGCCTCACGCAGGAGGGCGCGGTCGCGAAGACCCGCGAGCAGCACACGGCGATCTACGAGGCCATCGCCGCCCGCGAACCCGAACTCGCGCGTTCGTGGGCGACCGTGCACGTGGCGGGGGTGGAGCAGTGGCTCCGCAACGCCCTCGGCACCGCCGACGACCCCACCACGGCCGCCGAAGCTTCCTGACACAGCACCCTCCCGAGGCTTCCGATAGCTCTTGCGGCGTGCAATGAAGGGGCCTTTCATCGCAAAATTTGCAATGAAAGGCCCCTTCATTGCATCGGTGTACTACGTCTGCGCCTTCCCGCCGGCGTAGCGGGAGATGATCAACGCGACCAGGATGATCACGCCGTAGATCGCCTTCAGCCATTCCGGCGGCACCTGCGCGACCTGCAGCAGGTTGGTGACCGTCTGCAGGAGCAGCACGCCGGTGAGCGCCCCGACCAGAGTGCCCTTCCCACCGTCGAGTGAGACACCGCCGATCACCGCAGCGGCGAACACCTGAAGGATCAATCCGTCGCCCTGATCGGCGCCGAGCGCGCCGACGTAGCCGGTGAACGCGAGCCCGCCGAGCGCGGCCAGCACCCCGGCCACGACGAAGACGCCCCACGAGATCCGGTCGACGCGGATACCGGCGGCCCGCGCGGCTTCCCGGTTGCCGCCGATGGCGTACAGCGACCGGCCGATCCGGTGATACCGCAGCCCCAGCCCGAACACGGTGAACAGCGCCGCGGCCAGCCACACCGACATCGGCAGCCCGATGAACGTCGTCGTGGCGAGCGCGGTGAACACGTCCAGCTGGTCGAACAGCGTCTTCCCCTGTGTGGAGCCGATCTGCGTGCCGCGCAGCACCGTCAGCATCGCCAGCGTGACGATGAAGGCGTTCAGCTTCAGCTTGACGATCAGGAAGCCGTTCACGAAACCGACCGCGGCACCGGCCACCAGCACGGCGAGGATGCCCGCGAAGCCGGGGATCTCGGTGCCGAAGCCCGAAGACGCCACCGGGATGACCAGCATCGCGCCCAGCGCGGGCGCCATGCCCATGGTGGATTCCAGCGACAGGTCGAACTTCCCGGTCAGCAGCACGAGCGATTCGCCCAGCACCACCATCGACAGCGCCGCCGAAGCGGACAGGATCCCGACGATGCTGCCGAAGGTCAGGAACGTGTCACTGATCAGCCCTCCGATGATCAGCACCACGATCAGCGCCGGCACGAGGGCGAGTTCACGCAGCCAGCGGAACTTCCGGCGCTTCGGCGCCGCGAGTGTCGAAGTCTTCGGATCGGTCATCAACTCGGTCACCGTTCGACTCCTTCGATGTCGGCCACCAGGTCGCCGTCCGACCAGCCCGCCCGGTGTTCGGCGACCACGGCACCGGCGCACAGCACCAGCACCCGGTCGCTCAGGCGGAGATCATCGAGCTCGTCGCTGACGATCAGCACCGCCTTGCCCTCCGCCCGCACCCGGTCGACGACCGCGAGCAGCGCTTCCTTCGATTTCACGTCCACTCCCGCGGTCGGATTGATCAGCACCACCAGGCGCGGATCCCCGGCCAGCGCGCGGGCGAGGACGACCTTCTGCTGGTTGCCACCGGAAAGGTCGGACACCGGCTGGTCCGCGTCGGCCGCGACGATGCCGTAATCCTGCAACGCCTGGGCGGCCCGGCCGTATCGCGCGCCCGGTGACGCCAGGCCACCCTTCCCCATGCGGTCCAAAATGGACAGTGTGGCGTTGTCCATGATCGAGTGTTCGAGCACCAGTCCTTCGTGGTGCCGGTCTCTCGGCACGCAGCCGATCCCGGCCCGGATCGCGGCCGGGATGTCGCCCGGTTTCAACGGTTTCCCGTCCACCCTGATCGTGCCGGAGGCCGGGGAACGCAGTCCGTACACGGTTTCGGCGACCTGGTGCTTTCCGCTGGCGTTGCTGCCCGCGAGGCCGATCACCTCACCGCGGTGGATCCGGAAGGTCACGTCACCGAACCCGTCACCGGAAAGCCCGTCGACGGTCAGCACCTCGTCGGCGTCCGGCGCCAGCGCCTCCCGCGTCGAAGCGTCGCGGACGGAAAGCCCGCCCTGCTCGCCGGTCATCGCGTCGATCAGCTCGGCGCGGCCGACCTCCGAAACCGGCGCGGTCAGGATGTGCTTCGCGTCGCGCAGCACGGTGACCGCCTGGCACACCTCGTACACCTCGTGGAGGTGGTGCGAGATGAACAGGAACGTCACCCCGCTGTCCTGCATCTGGCGCATCCGCGCGAAGAGCCGCTCGATCGCCTGGCTGTCCAGCTGCGCGGTCGGCTCGTCGAGCACGATGAACCGGGCACCGTAGGACAACGCCCGCGCGATCTCGACGAACTGCCGGTCCTCGACCGAAAGCTCGCCGGCCGGGGTGTCGACGTCGACGTGGACGTCCCACGAGTCGAGCAGTTCCCTGGCCTGGCGGCGCAACCGCTGCCAGCCGATCGCGAAACCCTTGCCGGACTGGCGGTTGAGGAACAGGTTCTCCGCGACGGTCAGCTGCGGGACGACCATCGCGTGCTGATAGACACAGGCGACCGCGCGTTTCCAGTCGTCCTGTTTGGACAACGGCGGCGCGGGAACGCCACCGAACTCGACGTGACCGGTGTCCGTTTTGGACAGTCCGGTGAGGATGGAGACGAGCGTCGACTTCCCCGCACCGTTGCGGCCGACGAGCGCGTGCGACTCGCCGGGATACACGGTGAGGCTGACGTCGGACAGCGCCACGGTCGGGCCGTAGCGTTTGCCGACGCCCTGTGCGCTGACCACCGGCACGGCGGCGGATCCGGCGGGCAGCGCGCTCACAGGTTGTTCCCCCAGAGGGCCTTGTCGTCCACGTTGTCCTTCGTGACGACGGGCGCGGGGAGCTGGTCTTCCAAGATTCCCGGCCGGACCTCGACGACGGTGCTGCCGTGATCGGTCGGCCCGGCCTGGAAGGTCTCCCCCGCCATCGCCTTCTTGATCCAGTACATGCCGTACTTGGCGTAGTCGTCGGCGGGCTGGGAGACGGTCGCGTCGAGTTCGCCCGCGCGGATCGCGGCGAGCTCCTGCGGGATGCCGTCGTTGCTGACCAGCACGACATGTTTCGGGTCGCCGACCGGGAAGTAGAGGTTCTTGCGCTTGAGCGCCTGCTGTGTCGGCGCCAGGTAGACGCCACCCGCCTGCATGTACACGGCCTTGATGTCCGGGTTCGCGGTCAGCAGACTGTCCAAACCGGACGAAGCCTTGTCCGCCTTCCATTCGGCGGCAACCTCCAGCACCTGGACCTGCGGGTACTTGGTCTTCATGCACTGCCGGAACGCCTCGGAGCGGTCGCGGCCGTTGACCGAAGCCAGGTCGCCCATGACCTGTACGACCTTGCCCGACGTGACTTTCGCGCCGATCGCCTCGCAGGCCTTGGTGCCGTACGCCTTGTTGTCCGCGCGCACCACCATCGCGACCTTGCCGCCTTCCGGCGCGACGTCGACCGCCACCACCGGGACACCCTTGTTCTCCGCCGCCTTGAGCCCGGCGACGACGGCGGCGGAGTCGAGCGGCGTCACGACCAGACCCTTGATGCCCTGGTTGAGCAGGGTGTTGATGTCGGTGATCTGCTTCGCCGGATCGCTGTCCGCGTTGACCGTCGGCAGCGCTTCGACACCCTGCTCCTTGGCCTTCAGCGGTACGTAGTTGTTGTAGGCCTGCCAGAACGGCGAGGTCAGCAACGGGATCGTCGCGCCGACCTTGCCGCCCTGCGCCCCGCCGGACCCCGGCTTCGGCGCGTTGTCCTTCGTGGATCCACAGGCCGACAGGGCCAGCCCGAGCGCGGTGGCCGCGGCGGCCACCTTGATCACCCTCGTACGCACCGCATCCTCCTTGATGACAGCGAAAACCTACTGCTGGACCGGACCGCGCGGACGCAGCCCGTACATCCCTCCGTCGACGGCGAGCGCCGTTCCGGTGGTCGAAGCCGACAGCGGACTGGCGAGGTACACGACCGCGTTCGCGACCTCGTCCGCGGTCACCAGCCTGCCCATCGGCTGGCGGGCGGCCAGCGCGGCCCGCTCGGCCTCCGGGTCGCCCGCGGCGTCGAGCAGCCTGCCGACCCACGGGGTGTCGGCGGTGCCGGGGCAGACGCAGTTGACCCGGATCCGGTCGGCGAGGTGGTCGGTCGCCATCGCCAGGGTCAGCGACAGCACCGCGCCCTTGCTGGCCGAGTACAGCGCGCGATTGGGCAGGCCGGCCCACGCGGCGATCGAACACGTGTTGACGATCGCGGCCGACGGCGAGTTCTTCAGATGCGGCAACGCAGCCCGCGCCAGCCGCACCATGCCGACGACGTTGATGTCGAGCACACGGTGCCATTCGTCGTCGCTGTTGGCGGTGACGTCACCTTGAGCGCCGATCCCCGCGTTGTTGACCAGGACGTCGAGCCTGCCGAAGCGTTCAGCGACCGCGTCGATCGCGGACCGGACCTCGTCGTCGGAACCGACGTCGCAGCGGAATCCGGTCAGGCCTTCGGGAAGGTCGCCGGGATTCAGGTCGAGCACCGCGACCTTCGCCCCGCGTGAGGCGAGCAGATCCGCGGTGGCCCTGCCGATTCCCGACGCGCCTCCGGTGACGGCCGCGACGAGGCCTTCGAACTCACTCACTTGCTTGTCTCCGTCCATTCAGGACCGTCGGGGAAGGTGAACCGGCGCAGCGTCGCGTCGTGCATCCGTGCCGAGAAGCCCGGCGCCGACGGTGCGACGTAGCGGCCGTCGATCACGGCGGCCGGATCGGTGAAATGCTCGTGGAGGTGGTCGACCCATTCGATGGACCGGTCCACGTCCGAAGCGGACACGGCGACGTAGTCGAACATCGACAGGTGCCGGACGAGTTCGCACAGCCCGACACCGCCGGCGTGCGGACACACCGGGACACCGAATTTGGCCGCCAGCAACAGGATCGCCAGGTTCTCGTTGAACCCGCCGACCCTGGCGGCGTCCAGCTGCAGCACCGAGATCGCGCCCGCCTGCAGCAGCTGCTTGAACATCACGCGGTTCTGGACGTGCTCACCGGTGGCCACCCGGATCGGGGCGAGCGCTTTGGCGATCGCGGCGTGCCCGAGCACGTCGTCCGGCGAAGTGGGCTCCTCGATCCAGTACGGGTCGTACTGCGCCAGCGCCGTCATCCAGGTGATCGCGGTCGAAACGTCCCAGCGCTGGTTCGCGTCGACGGCGACCCGGATGTCCGGGCCGACGGTCTCGCGGGCGAGTTTCATCCGGCGGACGTCGTCCTCGAGATTGCCGCCGACCTTCAGTTTGATCATCTCGAAGCCGTCCGCGACCGCCTGCTCGGCGAGCCGGACGAGTTTCGTGTCCGAGTAGCCGAGCCAGCCGGGGGAAGTGCTGTACGCGCGGTACCCGTCACGCTCGATCCGGGCGATCCGCTCCGCGCGGCCGGGTTCGGCGGCGCGAAGGATGTCGAGCGCTTCCTGCTCGGTCAGCGCGTCGGACAGGTAGCGGAAGTCGACGAGGGAGACGAGATCCTCGGGCGACATCTCGGCGGCGAACCGCCAGACCGGGAGCCCGGCGACGCGCGCGGCGAGGTCCCAGGCGGCGTTGACCACCGCGCCGATCGCCATATGCGCGACACCCTTTTCCGGGCCGAGCCACCGCAGTTGCGAGTCGCCGACCAGTGCCCTCGACAGGTCACCGAGCTCGGCGGCGCCGGTGGGCACGTCCCTGCCGACGACGTGCGATTCCAGCGCGCGGATCGCCGCCGCCTGGACGTCGTTGCCGCGGCCGATGGTGAAGGCGAGTCCGTAGCCGTCCGGGCCGCCGTCGGTGTGCAGCACGACGTACGCGGCCGAGTAGTCCGGGTCCGGGTTCATGGCGTCCGAACCGTCCAGCTCCCGAGAGGTCGGGAAGCGGACGTCGAGCACCTCCATGCCCACGATCTTCGCCATCACGCCTGCCTGACGGTCTGGCGCTGGCGGCCGAGGCCGTCGATCTCGAGCTCGATGACGTCCCCTTCGCGCAGGTACGGCTTGGGGTCCGGCTGACCGAGGGCGACACCCTGCGGAGTGCCGGTGTTGATGAGGTCGCCGGGGCGCAGCACCATGAACTGGCTCAGGTAGTGCACGATCTCGGCGACCGCGAAGATCATGTCCTTCGTCGACGAGTCCTGCTTCTTCTCGCCGTTGACCCACAGCCGCAGGCCGAGGGCCTGCGGGTCGGCCACCTCGTCGGCGGTGACCAGCCACGGCCCGAGCGGGTTGAAGTTCTCGCACGACTTGCCCTTGTCCCACTGGCCGCCGCGTTCGAGCTGGAACTCACGCTCGGAAACGTCGTTCGAGACGGTGTAGCCGGCGACGTGTTCGAGGGCTTCTTCGACGCTTTCGAGGTAGCGCGCGGTCTTGCCGATGACGACGCCGAGCTCGACCTCCCAGTCGGTCTTGGTCGAACCGCGCGGGACGAGCACGTCGTCCTCCGGGCCGACGACGACATCGGAAGCCTTCATGAAGACGACCGGCTCGGCCGGGACGGGGGCGCCGGACTCCTCGGCGTGCTGCCGGTAGTTGAGGCCGATGCAGACGACCTTGCCCGGTCGCGCGATCGGCGCGCCCACCCTGGCCCGCGTGGCTTCGGGACCGGCTTCGGGCAGCTCGCCGTCGGCCAGCGCGGGCGGGACCCTGGCGACGCCGTCACTCGCGAAGAAGCCGCCATCGATATCGGCGGTCAGCCCCGAGAGGTCGCGCAGCGTGCCGTCTCCAGCACGTACGAACGGACGCTCACTTCCCGGCTCCCCGAGACGCAACAGCTGCACGGATTTTCCCTTCCGGCCGAACCGCCAACAATCAACGGCTCCAACAGCAACGAACAGACATCCGATGTATACCCGACGACCTTCGACCAGATCTAGAGGTCGCCTCGATTTGTCTCGAAAATTGATCGGATCAGTCGCGACAACCCGGAGTGCCATGGGTCACAGCGGGAATAGTTACCTACTCTAAGCAAGTTGTTGTCCGCGGAACCATCCCTGGGGAGAGGAAGAGCATGACCATCGCGCCCGAGCGAGTGGAAGAGTCCGTCGCGCGACCGAACGTGACCGGCCGCGCCCGATTCGTCCTGATCCTCGGCGGCCTGTCCGCCTTCGGGCCCCTGTCCATCGACATGTACCTGCCCGCGCTGCCGCAGATGGCGGGAGAACTGCGCGCGGCGGACGCGACCGTCCAGCTGACGCTGAGCGCGTTCATCATCGGGCTCGCCCTCGGCCAGCTGGTCCTCGGACCGCTGTCCGACGCCATCGGCCGCCGCAAACCGCTCGTGGCCGGGCTCGCCCTCTACATCGTCGGCTCGATCCTGTGCGCCGTCGCCCCGACCGCCGACCTGCTCATCGCCGCCCGCGGTGTCCAGGCCTTCGGCGCGGCCGCGGGCATCGTGATCGCCAGGGCGACCGTGCGCGACCTCTACTCCGGCACCGCGATGACGAAGTTCTTCTCGCTGCTCATGCTGGTCAACGGGCTCGCCCCGATCCTGGCGCCGATCATCGGCGGCCAGATCCTGAACTGGACCTCGTGGCGCGGCGTGTTCGTCTGCCTGACCGTGTTCGGCGCGATCCTGCTCGCCGTCGTCTTCTTCCTGCTGCCGGAACCCCTGCCCGAGGAACGCCGCACGCCCGCGCGATTCGGCTCGGTGATGCGGAAGTACGCGAGCCTGCTCCGCGACCGCAGCTTCCTCGGTTACGCGCTGGCCTCGGGGCTGATGTTCGGCAGCCTGTTCGCCTACATCTCCGGTTCGTCCTTCGCCCTGCAAGGCGTCTACGGCCTTAGCCCGCAGGCGTACAGCCTGGTGTTCGGGCTCAACGGCATCGGCATCGTGGCCGTCGGCCAGCTGAACGGCCGCATCGTCGGCCGCTTCCCGGAACGGACCCTGCTGACCGTCGGCCTCGTCATCGCGGCGGTCGCCGGCTTCGGCGTACTGGCCGCGGCGATGCTGGACCTCGGCCTGATCGGGCTGCTGATCCCGCTGTTCATCCTGGTGTCGAGCATCGGCATGGTGGCACCGAACGCGAGTTCGCTCGCGCTGGCCGAGCAGGCACGGTCCGCCGGTTCGGCGTCGGCACTGCTGGGCGTGCTGCAGTTCGTCGTCGGCGGGCTGGCGACGCCGCTGGTCGGGCTGGGCGGCGCGGGCACCGCCGTCCCGATGGGGATCACGATGGCGGCCTTCGGCGTTCTCGCGCTGCTGGCCTTCGGGACCATGACGCGGCCTTCGCGTGCTTCGCGGGCCTTGGTCGCTCAGGAGGTCTAACCCGCTTTCAAACGCTAGGAAAGGACCGTTCCTTGCAAATTTTGCAAGGAACGGTCCTTTCCTAGCATCCCAAGGGGTCAAACGAGCGACTTGAGGTCGCCGGTCCTCAACTGTTCCGCCGTCACCGCCGCGCGTCCCTCGACGAGGGCCTTCAACGCGTCCCCGTCGTCCCATTGGTTGACGTTCATCGCGGCGGTCACCTGTCCGTCCCGCAGCCAGAACGCCGTGAAGTCCCGCGCCGCGAGGTCGCCCCGCACCACGAGCTCGTCGCTTTCGGGGTCGGCGAGGCCCCGGTATTCGCAGCCAAGGTCGTACTGATCCGAAAAGAAATAGGGACTCCGCAGGTACGGCTCGTTCTCTCCCAGCAGGTTCCCGGCGACGTGCTCGCCCTGCCACTTCGCGTTCGACCAGTGCTCGACGCGGACGCGTTTTCCGTAGCGGGGATGGAAATGCGCGGCGATGTCGCCGATCGCGTAGACGTCGGGCGCCGCCGTCCGCAGGCCGGCGTCGGCGCAGACACCGCCGTCGTCGGACAGTTCCAGCCCGGCGGCGTGCGCGAGGTCGACCCGCGGCGCGGCGCCGACGGCCACCAGCACGACGTCCGCGGGAAGCTCGTCACCGCTCTGCAAACGAACGCCGGTCACCCCGTCCGGGCCGCCGGTGAACCCGGCGACACCTTCACCCAGCCGCCAGTTCACGCCGTGTTCCGTGTGCAGCTCCTTGAAGACCCCGGACACCTGATCGCCCAGCACCGCGAGCAGCGGCGAGCCGACCTGGTCGACCACGGTCACTTCGGCGCCGTGTTCCCTGGCGGCCGCCGCGGCCTCGGTCCCGATCCAGCCCGCGCCGACGATCACCACCCGTCCGGCGTCCTTGAACGCCGAACGCAGCGCCAGCGCGTCGTCGAGGGTGCGCAGGGTCCGCAGTCCCGGCAGGTCCCCACCGGGCATCGGCAGCGATCGCGGCCGGGAGCCGGTCGCGAGCACGAGACGGTCGAAGCGGTGTTCGCCGCCCGCGTCGTCGAGCACGTGCCGCGCTCCGAGTTCGATCTTGGTCGCGGTCGCGCCGCTCTTGAACGCGATGTCCTTCTCTTCGTAGAAACCCGCGTCGTGCACCCAGTCGGGTTCGTCGGTGTTGCCCATCAGGAGCCCTTTGGACAAGGGCGGCAGTTCGTACGGGCGATGCGTGTCGGTACCCAGCAGCAGGATCTCGCCCGGGTAGCCGCGTTCTCGCAGTGTCCCGGCGGCCGTCGCTCCCGCGAGACCGGCCCCGACGATGACGATTTTCCTGGGTTCGGACATCCATGACCTCCCAAGCAGTCCCCTCCCCCGGACGCTACTCCCGTTCCTCCCCTTCCGGCCTAGCGAGAGCGGAAGTCGATCACGATACGGAGGATCGGTTAACCCATCAGTAGGAATGTCGGGTAATCCGCGTCACGGCCCCGAAACCGCCCCGTCCCAGCCTCGGACGAGAAAGGGAGATCATGGGATACGGGAGGATGAGGACGTTGGCACCGCGGGACGAATGGTCGGTCGGCTGCCGGGATCTCGCGGGCAGGCGCAGGGACGTGACGGTGTTCGTGAGCAGCGACAAGATCGTGCTCGTGGCGCCGCCCGGCGAGGCCGCCGTGCTCGGGCCGCTGGATGTGGGACGCCTGCGCGCCGCGCTCCGCGACGCCGTGGTCGCGGTGGCCGAACATCCGGATCACAGTGAATGACAACTACCGTTCCTACTTCTGAGTAGGTAGAGTCGGCCCCTTCGGAAGGAGCCGGCCATGACCACCTACTTCGTGACGGGCGCGACGGGTTTTCTGGGCAAACGCCTGGTCGCGCGCCTACTACGGCGACCTGAGACCGTAGCCGTCCATGTTCTCGTGAGGGAGACCTCACGCGAGAAGCTCCCGAGCCACGAGAGGCTCGTTCCCGTCACCGGCGATCTGACCGAACCCTCGCTGGGCATCGATCCCGCCCGCGTGGGGCCACTCGACCACGTCGTGCATCTCGGCGCGATCTACGACCTCACCGCGGACGAAGCGGCGAACCGCGCGGCCAACGTCGACGGCACCCGCAACGTCCTGGAGTTCGCCGCCGCCGCGAAGGCCGGGCTCTTCCACCACGTCTCGTCGATCGCGGTCGCCGGGAAGTACGCCGGGCGCTTCACCGAAGCCGACTTCGATCTCGGCCAGAGCTTCGTGTCGCCGTACCACGCGACGAAGTTCGAGGCCGAGAAACTCGTGCGACGGCACGGGAAAACGCCGTTCCGCGTGTACCGGCCGTCCGCCGTGGCCGGTGATTCGCGGACCGGCGAGATGGACAAGATCGACGGCCCGTACTACTTCCTCCCCGCGATCTCGCGGCTCGCCACGCTGCCCCGTCGTCTCCCGCTGGCCGCCCCGGATCTCGGCGCCACGAACATCGTGCCGGTCGACTACGTCGTCGAAGCGATGGAGCACCTTATGCACGTCGACGCGCCCAGTGGCAGCACGTACCACCTCGCATCGCCTCGACCTCAGCCACTGCACGAGGTCTACAACGCCTTCGCGCGGGCCGCGGGCGCGCCGAAGATCTCCGCTGTCCTTCCCCCTCGCCCGTCCGGAGCGCTGAAGCGCGCCGGAACCCGGCTGGCGAAATCCGCCGCGGCCGGTTTCGACCGCGTTCCCGGCGGGCGGCCTGCTCGCGCGGCGGTACTGACCGAACTCGGCATCCCGCTCGAAGTCCTGCCCCATCTGAGCATGGAGGTCGACTTCGACACGAGCGCGACCACGGCCGCGCTCGAAGGCAGCGGGATCACCTTGCCCCCGTTGAAGGAGTACGCCGGTCCGCTCTACCGATACTGGCTCGGGCACCTGGACCCCGATCGCGGCCGCCGCCGTCCGGGCCCGGAACCGCTCGACGGCCGCAAGGTCCTGATCACCGGCGCCTCGTCGGGCATCGGGCGCGCGTCCGCGCTGGCCGTCGCCGCGAAGGGCGGCGAAGTGATCCTCGTGGCCAGGCGCGCCGACGAACTCGAAGAGGTCCGCGAGCAGATCGTCGCGGCGGGCGGGAAGGCGTCGGCGTATCCGTGCGACCTCACCGACGGCGGCGCGGTCGACGCACTGGTCAAGGACGTGCTCGCCGCGCACGGCGCCGTCGACATGCTGGTCAACAACGCGGGCCGCTCGATCCGGCGCTCGCTTTCGCTGTCCACCGAACGGTTCCACGACTTCGAACGCACGATGGCGATCAACTACTTCGGCCCCGTGCGGCTGACGCTCGGCCTGCTGCCGTCGATGACCGCGCGCGGGTTCGGCCACGTCGTCAACGTGACCACCCAAGGACTCCAGACCGACACCCCGCGGTTTTCCGCTTACCTGGCCTCGAAGGCCGCGCTGGAGGAGTTCGGGCTGACCGCCGGCCGGGAAACGCTTTCCGACGGCGTCACCTTCACCTCGGTCCGGATGCCGCTGGTACGCACCGACATGATCACGCCGACCGGGTCCTATCGCGGTATGCCGTCGAGCTCTCCCGAACGCGCCGCCGCGCTCGTGGTGAAGGCGCTGGAGAAACGGCCCGAGATCCTGAACCTGCCCGAGGGCACGGCCGCCGAACTGGTGACGCTCGTCGCACCCAGGACGGCGCGGTTCTTCGCGCACCTCGTCTACCGCGCGATGCCCGAATCCGCGCCGGAAACCCGTGGCCTGCCCCGGAAGGCTCCGCTCGCCTCGGTGGCGGGCGCGGTCACCAGGCTGGTCTGGCGCCGCCGTCCCTGACGTCCTCGCCGCCGGGCTCGATCGGGGGACGCCCCCGGCCGCTACCATCGGTTTCCGATACGCCGGGGGGTCGGCGGACTCGGGCCGAGGCAAGACGACCGGGAAGGGGCAGTGTGGACGTCGCCAGTCCCCCGCTGACGACCGGACCGGACGCCGGGGTGGTACGTCCGTCCAGGACAGTGCTGCGGCTTTCCCTGCACGTGGCGTGGGTGCTCGCGCTCGCCGTCGCCACCGAACTCCGGGTGGGGCGCTTCGGTTTCCACCCGTCGGACCAGGGTTTCATCCTCGCCCAGGCCTGGCGTGTGCGGCACGGCGAGGTCCCGCACTCCGACATCATCTCCGCACGGCCACTGGGTTCGGCGTACCTGCACATCGTCGACTTCGTGCTGCCCGGCCCGCTGTTCTTCGTCTCCAGCGTGCTCAGCATGCTGGAGATCATCCTGGCGACCATCGCGTTCGCCGTACTGGTCACCCGCCGCCGCGTCCGTGACTGGGGACCGGGGCTCACCGGGCTGACGGCGGCCGCGTCGCTGCTGAACCTCAACGCCTTCCCGCTGATGGCCTGGCACACGATCGACGGGATCTTCCTGACCGCCTGCGGTGCCTGGGCGCTGGATTCGGGGCTGCGCAACGGGAAGGCGTGGCCGCGGCGGCTCGGCCTCGTGCTGCTGGGCACCGCGGTGTTCGTCAAACAGAGTTTCGCGCCGGTGCCGCTGATCGCGTTGTGCTGGTTGCTGCTGCACCCGTCGCTGCGGGAAGGCGCGTTCCGCACCGGCCGCTGGTGGGGGCGCCTGGCCTGGGATCTGCTGGCGCTGGGCGCTTTCTTGGTGTTCTACCTCGGAATCGTCACGCTCGACGGCGGTCTCGGCGCGATGGCCGAGCAGCTCACCGGCGGTCTGCCCGCGTACGGCGAGCGGCTTCTCGGTCTGTGGCTGGAAAATCCCGAGACCCTGCTACAGCCGCCGGTGCGGGGCCTGACCTTCTTCGCGATCGCCGGGGTGCTTCTGGCCCTGCTCGGGGTCTTCCGCGAACGCGCCGGATTCACCGGGGCGATCCTCGCACGGCTGCTGCTCCTGGCGGGGGTGGCGGTGGTGGTCGGCACCGTCGTGGATGGACACTTCACCGGTGCTTCGCGCTGGGCGGACGTCCTCTGGTGGATCCTCGGTGTCGCGCTGCTGGTGAACTGGGTGGCGAAACGGCGCTTCCCGCGAATGGGCGCGCTCGTCTTCGCGACCGGCTTCATGACCAGCCTGTCCTGGGGGAACGACACCCCGACGTTGTTCACCGGAACGCTGGCGCTGACGGCGATCCTGGAACTGTCGGACGCGCTGCCCCCGCTGCCGGATCCGCCTCGGCGGATCGCCTTGGCTGGCGCCACCGCGATGGGCCTGGTCGCGGTGCTGGCGTCGGGCTGGGCCGTGGTCGTGCACCACGACGAAGCCGCGTACCTCGACATGGCGCGCGAGAAACTGACCGGTGACCTCGGCACGGTGACGCCGTCGATGCGCGGCATCCGGACGAACCCCGGCACTTTCACCTACATCTCCCAGATCCAGGACTGCGTCACGCGCTACCCCGCGGGGCGCACGGCGGTCCTGCCCGACAACCCGTTCGCCTATCCCGCCTTCGGCCTGCGCAACCCGTTCCCGCTGGAATGGCCGCTGCCGCTGGAGATCGTCGCCGACGCACCGCAACGCATGCTCGCGAGGGCCGACGAACTCAACCGCGAAGGCGACTACCTGGTGCTGTTCCAGACCGTGAGCATGCCGGTCCTGGCCAAGGGCGGTCCGGTGCCCGCCGAGGTCGCGCGCGACGCGCCGATCTTCGACTATCTCGGGCTGGAGAACGCGCTGCGGTCGCGGCTCACCGGGCAGACCGTCACTTGCGGCAGCTTCGTCGGCAAGTGGGCTCCGCGCCCCTGACGCATTTCGTCCTCTGAATGCGGTCCTTGCGTGTGCAAGTACCGCATTCAGAGGACGAAATGCGAGGTCAGTTACTCGACGCCGGCGTCCTCAGGGCGGCCGGAAGCGAGACCGGCGAGGACGTCCAACGCGGCCCCGAGCGTCTCGAGCGGCGGCGACGAGACGGCGAGGCGGACCGCGTTCGGCGCGTGGCCGGGGACGACGGCGAACGCGGCCGCCGGGGTGACCGCGATCCCGCGCCGCGCGGCCGCGGCGACGAAGGTCTCGGCGCGCCAGTGTTCGGGGAGTTCCCACCAGCAGTGGTACGCCTGGGGATCGGCGCGCACCGTGAACCCGGCCAGCCGCGCCGCCGTCACCCGCTGGCGTTCGGCGGCGTCGAGCCGTTTCGCCCGTTCGACGGTTTCCAGGGTGCCGCCGGTGATCCACCGGGTGGCGGCTTCGACGGCGAACGTCGGCGCGACCCAGCCGCCCGAGCGCACGGCCGCGGCCAGCCGTTCCGTCCATTCCGCCGGGACGGCGAGGAATCCGGTGGTCAGCCCCGGGGCGAGCCGTTTCGACATGCTGTCGGCGAACACGGTGCGTTCCGGCGCGTACGCCGCGAAGGGGCGGATCTCGGGGCGGAGGAAGGTGTAGATCCCGTCCTCGATCACCGGGATGTCCATCCGCCGCACGGTTTCCGCCAGCTCGACGCGCCGCGCTTCGTCCATTGTGGACCCGAGCGGATTGTGCAGCGTCGGCTGGACGTACAACGCGCGGACGGACGCGGCTTCGAGAGCCTCGGGAACGATCCCCATGTCGTCGGTCTCGATGGGCACCAACTGGACACCGAGCCGTCCGGCGAGCGCCTTGACCACCGGATACGTGATGGCTTCGACGGCGAGCCGTTCCCCCATCGGCACGAAGGCGGCGATGGCGGCCGCGATGGCCTGACGCCCGCTGCCGGCGAAGAGGATTTCGGGCGCCCAGCCGTCCTTCGCGAACAGACCGGCGGCGGCGTCCCTCGCCTGCTTCGAGCCGGACACGGTCCCCGGCCGCAGCGCCGCTGTCAGGACGTCTTCACGCAGGAGCGACTCCAGCGCCTTCCCGACCAGCGCAGTTTGCTCAGGCAGGACGGCGAAGTTGAGTTCGAGGTCGACGGTCGCGCCGCCCGGTTCGGCGAGCGCGGTCTCCAGCGGCGGCCTCCCGGCGCGGACGAACGTGCCGCGGCCGACCTCGCCGACCACGACGCCCCTCCGGACGAGTTCGCCGTAGACCCTGGCGGCGGTCGAGTTGGCGATCCCGCGTTCGCGGGCGAACCGCCGCTGCGGGGGCAGCCGGTCACCAGGGCGGAGCCTGCCCGCCTCGACGTCGGCGGAGATCTCGTCCGCGACTATCCGGTAGTCCTCCATGCCGTCCTTCGATCGCACCGAGTGCATTCAGGGGATTGCACTGGGGATGATGCCATCGAAGACCGTTGTGAGCCGACTGCGACCTACGGAACACCACAACGGCAGAGTCCTAGGTTAGCCTAACCTGCGTGGAGACCGTGGAAACCCTCACCGAGCAGAGCACGACGTCCCGCCTGCACGCGGACGCGCTGACGCTCGCCTACGACGGCCGGACCGTGGCCCAGGACCTCGGGGTGGTCATCCCCGACCGGTCGTTCACCGTCATCGTCGGCCCGAACGCCTGTGGCAAGACGACCCTGCTGCGCGCGCTCGCGCGGATGCTCAAACCCCGCCAGGGTTCGGTGTTCCTCGACGGCCAGGTGATCAGCTCGTTCCCGGCCAAGGAGGTCGCCCGGCGGCTCGGCCTGCTGCCGCAGAGCTCGATCGCGCCCGACGGCATCACCGTCGCGGACCTCGTCGCGCGCGGCCGGTACCCGCATCAGCGGCTGCTGCGCCAGTGGTCCCGCGAGGACGCGACCGTGGTCGCGGACTCCATGTGCGCCACCGGGGTCGACGACCTCGCCGAGCGGCTGGTCGACGAGCTGTCGGGCGGCCAGCGGCAGCGCGTGTGGATGGCGATGGCGCTCGCGCAGGAGACCGATCTCCTCCTGCTCGACGAGCCGACGACCTATCTGGACATCGCGCATCAGATGGACATCCTCGACCTGTGCGCGCAACTGCACCAGGAGCAGGGCCGGACGCTGGTCGCGGTGCTGCACGACCTCAACCACGCCGCCCGGTACGCGACACACATGATCGCGATGCGGGACGGAGAGGTGCTGGCGACGGGCGCGCCCGAGGAGGTCGTCACTGCCGCAAACGTCGAAAAGATCTTCGAGCTGCCCTGCCGCGTCATGCCGTGCCCCGAGACCGGGACGCCGCTGGTGATCCCGAAAGCCGGGCGCCGCGCCGCCTGAGGTTCGTCCGGACGGTCGCCCCGATGGACGCTTTCGTGACCGGTGGGCGGCATTAGGTTGGCCCGGGGAGGTTCCATGACTCAGGAAATCTGGTCCAAGGTCGACGAATACATCTTCGACGCGCTCATCCCGGCCGACCGCACCCTCGACGAGGCTCTTCTCGCTTCGGACGAGGCCGGGATGCCGCCCATCGCCGTCGCCCCCAACCAGGGCAAACTGCTCCATCTGCTGGCGAAGATGATCGGTGCCCGCTCGATACTGGAGATCGGCACGCTCGGCGGCTACAGCACCATCTGGCTCGCCCGCGCCCTGCCACCCGAAGGGCGTCTCGTGACGCTCGAGTACTACCCGAAGTTCGCCGAGGTCGCGCGGAAGAGCATCGACGCCGCCGGTGTCGGCGAGCTCGTCGACATCCGGCTCGGGGAGGCGCTGGACCTGCTGCCCGGTGTCGAGGGTCCACTCGACCTGACGTTCATCGACGCGGACCGGGTCAACAACCCGGCCTACTTCGAGGCGGCGCTGAAGCTGACCAGGCCGGGCGGGGTGATCGTGATCGACAACGTCGTCCGCGCCGGAGCGGTGGCCGACCCGGCGAACACCTCCGACGAGATCGAAGGACTCCGGCGGATGCACGAACTGATCGCCGCCGAACCGCGGGTCGACGCGACCGCGTTGCAGACCGTCGGCAAGAAGGGGTACGACGGGCTGACGATCGTCCTCGTGACGTCCTAGCGGATGGCCGTCACGCGTGTCTGGACGGACGGCACGTGTGTCGTCCGTCCAATCACGTGAGATCGCCCTGGCGTCAGCGCGGACGGGGAGCCGCCGTGGTCGCGGGGACCGGCCATCGCACCGGCAGTCCCTGGTGGAAGCCGTTCATGAAGCGCTGCCACATCTCGGCCGGGATCGTCCTGCCGGTCAGCTTCTCCCCGGCGGCGTCCCGCATCCGGCGTGGTTCGTCGGAGCCGACCCAGACCGCGGTCGCGAGCTGGGGCGTGTACCCGACCGCCCAGCCGCCCGCGTTGTCGTCCGTCTCGTTGAACTGGAAGTCGCCGGTCTTCAGCGCCACCGGACGGTCTTTCAGCCCGGTGGTCAGCACCTGGCTGATCGTGCCCGCGACCCGGCGGCTCAGCGCCTCGTCGCCCTTGAACGCGGGCGTCTTGTCCGGAGGCCGTTCCCAGACGACCTCACCGTTCTCGTCCCGGATCTTCGACACCAGATGCGGGGTGGCGCGCATGCCGTCCGCGGCGAAGGTCGCGTAGGCACCGGCCATGTCGCTGGGCCGCAAGGGATACCGGCCGACCGCGATCCCGGGTCCGATCAGGAACCCGTCCTTCTCGCGCAGGGTGACCGCGCCGTCGATGGCCTCGGGGATCCCGGCCGCGCGGGCGCCGTTCCGGACCGTTTCCGCGCCGAGTTTCTTCGCCAGATCGACGAAGGGGCCCTGCGCGTCCCGGCTCATCGCCTCACGAAGCGTGCATTTGCCGGTCTCGCCGCACTGGTCCTGGAATTTGAAGGTCTCGCCGAGGAAATCGACCTGCGCGGGCGCCTTCAGCGGTTCGTCCACGTTGACGCCCTGTTCGAGTCCGGCGGCGAGGGTGAACGGCTGGAAGGCCGAGCCGGTGCCGTACGGGGTGCCGGCGTAGTCGTGCACGCTCCAGCCGCCGCCGTTGTAGGCGCGGATGGCGCCGGTCCCCGGTTCGACGGCGACCAGCGACGCGCGGAAGTGCTCCGGCTGCCCCTGCAACCGCTCCTTGACCGCTTTCTCGGCTTCGGCCTGGGCACGCGGATCGATGGTCGTCTCGACCTTCATCGCGCCGCCGCGGAGCCGGTCCAGCGGGTAGCCGACCTGCTCCAGCTCGGCCAGGACCTGTTGCTTGACGTGGTACTTCTCGTAGGTGACGCGACCGGCACGGGTCTCCGATGGCGCCTGGATCGCGTCCTCCGGATAGGTCATGCCGACCGCTTCGGCCTGACTGACGTAACCCCGCGCGACCAGCTTGTTCACCACGTAGGACCAGCGCTTCATGGCGTGCTCGTGGGTGGAGGCGTACGGGTCGTGCACCGACGGCGATTGGATCATGCCGGCGAGGAAGGCCGCCTCGCTCCAGGTCATCGAGTCGTCGAGTTTGCGGCCGAAGTAGGCGTTCATCGCCGACGCCGGGCCGTAGGTGCCGCGGCCGAACGAGATGATGTTGATGTAGCTCTCGAAGATCTCCTTCTTGGTCTGCTGCTGGGTGATCTTCGTGGCGAGCACCAGTTCGGAGAACTTGCGGGTGAGGGTGGCGTCCTCGTTGCCGGTGGACTTCTTGATGTACTGCTGCGTGATCCCCGAGCCGCCGCCGACGCCGGTCACCAGCGCGCGGCCGAGCCCGGTGAGATCGAAGCCCTCGTTGTCCCAGAAGGTCGGGTCCTCGGTCGCGACGATCGCGTCACGCAGCTTCGCGGGGATGGCGTCGTAGGGCACGAACAATCGGTCGCCGCCGGGCGGGATCACCTTGAGCAGTTCGGAACCGTCCGCGTTCTGCAGGACGACGGTCTTGTCGAGCCCGGCGAGCACCTCCTCCGGGCTGCGGACGTCGAGCAGGACGTACGCGATCCCGAACGTGACCACCGGGATGCCGACGAGCAGGCCGAGCGTCCAGGCGGCGATCCGGCGCCACCTGCGCTTCTTCCCTTTCGGCTCGGGGGTGGCCGTGGTCTCCGACTCGGGTGCGACTGACTCATCCGGGTTCTCCACGCCAGGTAAGACGCCCGAACGAGTGAAAAGGTTGTGGGAAAATCACCGAACCGTGTCCCGGCCTTCCGCACGGGCAAGGTTGCGACTTGAAAAATTCTTCATTTGATAAAGTAGTCGTATCGGCAAGTCGAGCAAAGGAAGCCGGTATGCCCGTCCCCCTGTACCAGGCCAAAGCGGAGTTCTTCCGCATGCTGGGCCATCCCGTCCGGATCCGCGTGCTGGAGCTGCTCGCGGACGGTCCGAAGGCGGTTCGCGAGCTGCTCACCGAGATCGAGGTCGAGGCCTCCAACCTCTCGCAGCAGCTGGCCGTCCTTCGCCGATCGGGAATCGTCACTTCGACCCGGGAAGGGTCCACGGTGGTGTACGCGCTCGCGGGCGGAGACGTCGTCGAGTTGCTGCGCGCGGCCCGGCGCATCCTCACCGAGCTCTTGGCCGACCAGAACGCCCTGCTGGCTCAATTGCGCGACGCCGACTGACGCCATGGCGGGACCGAGGTTTTCCGGACTGCGCTCGCTCCTGCCGGGGCGGGACGACCTGCGCACGCTCGCCCGCGCTCCCCGCCGCGATCTCACGGCGGGGTTGACCGTGGCGATCGTGGCCCTCCCACTGGCGCTGGGCTTCGGCATCTCGTCGGGTCTCGGTGCCGAGGCCGGGCTCGTCACCGCGATCGTCGCCGGTGCGCTGGCCGCGATCTTCGGCGGCTCCAACCTCCAGGTCTCCGGGCCGACCGGGGCGATGACCGTGGTGCTGGTCCCGATCATGGCCACGTACGGCGCCGGCGGGGTGCTGACGGTGGGCCTGCTCGCGGGCGTGCTGCTGCTCCTGCTCGCGGTCGCCAGGGCCGGCCGGTACATGCGCTATGTGCCGATCCCGGTGGTCGAAGGCTTCACGCTGGGCATCGCCGGTGTGATCGCGCTGCAGCAGATCCCCGCCGCGCTCGGGGTCGCCACCCCGGAGGGCGAAAAGGTCGCCGTCGTCGCGGCGAAGGCGGTGGCGGACTTCGCCGGGCATCCGTCCTGGCCGTCGATCGTGATCGCGGCCGGGGTCGCCGTCCTGATGCTGCTCGGCGCGCGGTGGCGGCCGTCGATCCCGTTCTCACTGGTCGCCGTGGCGGTCGCGACCCTCGTATGCCACTTCACGCAGCTGCCGGTCTCCCGCATCGGAGCCCTGCCCGCCGGTCTTCCCGCGCCCTCGCTGGCCTTCCTCGATCTGTCCACTTTGGGCGCGCTGGCACCCTCCGCCGTCGCGGTCGCGGCGCTGGCGGCGCTGGAAAGCCTCCTTTCGGCCACGGTCGCCGACGCGATGAGCGTCAACGAACGCCATGACCCCGACCGGGAACTCTTCGGGCAGGGCCTCGCGAATCTCGTCACCCCGCTGTTCGGGGGTGTGCCCGCCACCGCGGCGATCGCGCGCACCGCCGTCAACGTCCGAGCCGGGGCGAGGTCCCGTCTCGCCGCGCTCACCCACGCGCTGGTGCTGGCGGTGATCGTCTTCGCGGCGGCGCCGCTGGTGGCCGCGATCCCGATCGCGGCGCTCGCCGGGGTGCTGCTGGCCACTGCCGTCCGCATGGTCGAGGCGGGCTCGGTCCGCGCGTTGCTCCGCTCCACCCGGCGCGACGCGCTGGTCCTCGTGCTCACCGCGGCCGCGACCTTGATCCTGGACCTGGTCACCGCGGTCATCCTCGGTCTTGTCGTGGCCGGCGCCCTGGCGCTGCGGGCGATCGCGAAGGCGGCCCGCGCCGAAGAGGTCCCCCTCGACCACGCCGATCACGGCGCCGAGGAGCGGGCGCTGCTGGACGAGCACATCGTCGCGTTCCGGCTCGACGGCCCGCTGGTCTTCGCCGCGGCCCACCAGTTCCTGCTGGAGCTGTCCGAGGTCGCCGACGTCCGGGTGGTCATCCTTCGGATGTCACGGGTGTCGGCCATCGACGCCACCGGCGCCCTAGTCCTGCGAGACGCTGTCGATCGGCTTGAACATCGGGGGATCACGGTCCTGGTGTCGGGGATCAAACCCGGCCACGAAAAGGTGCTCGACGAGCTCGGCGTCGCGGACCGGCTTCGCGCCGAGGGCCGGGTCTTCCCTGACACACCGCATGCCATCGAGTTCGCGCACGCCCTGCTGACCTCACCCTCAAGCGAGGAAAGCGCGAAGCAGTGAAGCGGTCCCTTCGACGTGCTCCGTCATCGCGCGGCGGGCCGCCTCCGGATCACCGGCCAGGATCGCGTCGACGATGGCCTCGTGCTGGGCGTTGGAGTGCTCCAGATTCGGTTCGAGCAGCGGGATCATGTCGAGCAGCTGGTTGACCCGCATCCGCGCGTCGGCCATCGCCGTGGTCAGCGAGCCGGACGCGGTGACCTCGGCGATCGCCAGGTGCAGCCGCGAATCCTTGCGCCGGTAATCGCCGACGTCGGCCGCCGCCGCCTCGGCGAGCGTGCTGGTCAGATGCTGTCGGTCGGCCGGGCTGAGGGACCGTGAAGCCGCCATCTCGGCGGCACCGGTTTCCAGGACGTGCCGCAGGCCGAGCGCGTCCTCCAGGGTGGCGTTGTCGACCTTCCGCCCGTCGGCGGCGGGCGGGTCGGGCAGGACGTCGTTGACGAAAGTGCCGCCGTAACGGCCACGCCGCGACTCGACGTAACCCGCGTCGGACAGCGCGCGGATGGCCTCGCGCAGCGTCACCCGGCTGACCCCGAGCCGCTCGGCGAGCTCACGCTCCGACGGCAGCCGCTCTCCCGCGCCCACCACTCCGAGCCGGATCGCCTGGAGCAGCCGTTCGACGGTCTCCTCGAAGGCGTTGCCCGCGCGCACCGGGCGGAACAGCGCGTCACCCGCGTTCGCGACCGTGCTCGACTCCACCCTTCGAGTTTAGGCCGCCCGCAATTCGTCCTCTGGATGCGGTACTTGCACACGCAAGTACCGCATCCAGAGGACTAAATGCGAGGGATCAGCATTCGATGACGTTCACGGCGAGGCCGCCGCGCGAGGTCTCCTTGTACTTCACGCTCATGTCGGCGCCGGTCTCACGCATCGTCTTGATCGCCTTGTCCAGCGTCACGATGTGCGAACCGTCGCCGCGCATCGCCATCCGCGCGGCGTGGATCGCCTTGGACGCGCCGACGGCGTTGCGTTCGATGCACGGGATCTGGACCAGCCCGCCGACCGGGTCGCAGGTCAATCCCAGGTGGTGTTCGACGCCGATCTCGGCGGCGTTCTCCACCTGCGCGGGCGAGCCGCCGAGGACCTCCGTGAGCGCGGCGGCGGCCATCGCGCTGGCCGAACCGACCTCACCCTGACAGCCGACCTCGGCGCCCGAAATCGAGCCCGTCTGCTTGAGGATCGAGCCGATCGCGCCCGCGGTGAGCATGAACGTCACGATGCCGTCGTCCGAGGAGCCCCGGATGAACCGCTGGTAGTAGTGCAGAACGGCCGGGATGATCCCCGCCGCGCCGTTGGTCGGCGCGGTGACGACGCGGCCGCCCGCGGCGTTCTCCTCGTTGACCGCCAGCGCGTACAGGCTCACCCAGTCCATCGCGTACAGCGGGTCGCCGACGCCGTCCTCGGCGAGCAGCTTCTCGTGCAACGCCTTCGCGCGGCGCGGCACCTTCAGCCCGCCTGGCAGGACGCCCTCGTGCTCGCAGCCGTTGCGCACGCATTCCACCATGACCTGCCAGATCTCCAGCAGACCTTCGCGGACCTCCTCGCGCGTGCGCCAGGAGAGTTCGTTGCGCAGCATGATCTCGCTGATCGGCAGCCCGGTGTCCTCGCAGTGCTTCAGCAGGTCCGCGCCGGTGCGGAACGGGAATTCCAGCCGAGTCGAGTCCTCGACGACGACAGTGTCGGTCTCGTAGGACTCATCGCGCACGAATCCGCCGCCGACCGAGTAGTAGGTCCGCTCGCGCAGCACCTTCCCGTCGGCGTCGAACGCGCGGAAGATCATCCCGTTCGGATGCGCGGGCAACGACTTCCGCCGGTGCATGGTCAGATCGGTGTCCTCGGTGAACACGATCTCGTGTTCACCGCGCAGCTTCAGCAGACAGGATTCGCGGATCTCCGCGATCTTGCCTGCCACCGTGTCGGTGTCGATCTCCTCCGGACGCTCCCCGGACAGCCCGAGCAGCACGGCCTTGTCGCTGCCGTGCCCGAACCCGGTCGCGCCGAGCGAGCCGAAAAGCTCACTCTGGACACGCGTCGTGGCCGTCAGATCACCGTCCGCGGCCAGACCGTCCACAAAGGTCAGTGCCGCCCGCATCGGGCCCACCGTATGGGAGCTGGAGGGGCCTATGCCGATCGAAAACAGGTCGAAGACGCTGATCGCCATTGATCTGCCCTCCTTCCTATCTGGCCAGCAGTGAGCTGGCTTCTTGGGCCGCGGGCCCTTCGGCGGCGAGATGGGCCAAGTTCTCCGACAGCGGCTCGCCGCGGTGGGCCTTCGTCTGGGCGAAAAGGCGACCGGCCCGATACGACGAGCGTACGAGCGGCCCCGCCATCACGCCTGCGAAGCCCATCGCCTCGGCGGCGTTCGAGTGCTCGACGAACTCCTCCGGCTTCACCCACCGGTCCACCGGGTGATGCCGGGGCGAAGGACGCAGATACTGGGTGATCGTCAGGATCTCGCAGCCCGCGTCGACCAAGTCCTTCATCGCCGGAGCCACCTCCTCCGGAGTCTCGCCCATGCCCAGGATCAAGTTCGACTTCGTCACCAGACCCGCCTCACGGGCCCGCGTGATCACTTCGAGCGACCGCGCGTACCGGAAACCGGGCCGGATCCGCTTGAAGATCCGCGGCACCGTCTCCACGTTGTGCGCCAGCACCTCGGGCCGCGAACCGAACACCTCGGCCAGCTGATCCGGATCCGCGTTGAAATCCGGGATCAGCAACTCGACACCGGTACCCGGGTTCAGCGCGTGAATCTGCCGGACGGTTTCAGCGTACAGCCACGCGCCGCCGTCTTCGAGGTCGTCGCGCGCCACACCGGTCACCGTCGAGTAGCGCAACCCCATGGCCTGCACCGACTCCGCCACCTTGCGCGGCTCGGTCGTGTCCAGCGCCGCCGGCTTGCCGGTGTCGATCTGGCAGAAATCGCACCGACGGGTGCACTGGTCCCCACCGATCAGGAACGTGGCCTCACGGTCTTCCCAGCATTCGTAGATGTTGGGACAACCGGCCTCCTCGCACACGGTGTGGAGGCCTTCACGTTTGACCAGCCCCTTGAGCTCGGTGAACTCGGGGCCCATCCGCGCGCGGGTCTTGATCCACGGCGGCTTCTTCTCGATCGGGGTCTGCGCGTTGCGGACTTCGAGCCGGAGAAGTTTGCGCCCCTCGGGGACCGCGCTCATCGGTTGAGGTCCGCGTACAACGGGTGCTTCTTGGCCAGCAGTTCGACCCTGGCGGACAGCGACTGGCGCAGGTCCTCGTCGAAGTCGGGCCGCAGCGCCTCGGCGATGATGTCGCCGACCTCGGCGAAGTCCTCGGCGCCGAAGCCGCGGGTCGCCAGCGCCGGGGTGCCGATTCGCAGGCCCGAGGTGATCATCGGCGGGCGCGGGTCGAACGGGACGGCGTTGCGGTTGACCGTGATGCCGACCGAGTGCAGCCGGTCCTCGGCCTGCTGACCGTCCAAAGTGGAGTTGACCAGATCGACGAGCACCAGGTGCACGTCGGTGCCGCCGGTCAGCACGCGGACGCCAGCTTCGGCGCAGTCCGTGCGCGAGAGGCGGTCGGCCAGGATCTTCGCGCCTTCGAGCACACGCTGCTGACGCTCGCGGAACTCCTCGCTCGCGGCGATCTTGAGCGCGACGGCCTTGGCGGCGATGACGTGCTCCAGCGGACCGCCCTGCTGGCCGGGGAACACCGCCGAGTTGATCTTCTTGGCGAGTTCCTGGCGGCACAGGATGATGCCGCCGCGCGGGCCGCCGAGGGTCTTGTGCGTGGTCGTGGTGACGATGTCCGCGTACGGCACGGGGCTCGGGTGCAGCCCGGCCGCGACGAGACCGGCGAAGTGCGCCATGTCGACCATGACCTTCGCGCCGACCTCGTCGGCGATGCGGCGGAACTCGGCGAAGTCGAGCTGACGCGGGTACGCCGACCAGCCGGCGATGATCAGCTTCGGCTTGTGCTCCTTGGCGAGGCGCTCGATCTCCTCGACGTCGACGATCCCGGTCTCCTTGTCGACGTGGTAGGCGACGACGTTGTAGAGCTTGCCGGAAAAGTTGATCTTCATCCCGTGCGTCAGGTGCCCGCCGTGGGCGAGGTCGAGACCGAGGATGGTGTCGCCGGGGTTGAGCACCGCGACCATGGCGGCGGCGTTGGCCTGCGCGCCCGAATGCGGCTGGACGTTGGCGTGCTCGGCGCCGAACAGGGCCTTCGCACGGTCGATCGCCAGCTGCTCGATGACGTCGACGTGCTCGCAACCGCCGTAGTAGCGGCGGCCGGGGTACCCCTCGGCGTACTTGTTGGTCAGCACCGAACCCTGCGCCTCGAGCACGCCCACCGGGGCGAAGTTCTCCGAGGCGATCATTTCCAGGGTCGACTGCTGCCGGTCGAGTTCGGCCGCGACGGCGGTGGCGACCTCGGGGTCCACTTCGGACAGGGCAGCGTTGAACATCTCAGTTCTCCTGGGTCAGGACGGCGTACGCCTGGGCGTCGAGCAGGGCGGGCACGTCGCCGGACAGACGCACCTTCAGGAGCCATCCTTCGGCGTACGGGTCCGAGTTGATGAGCTCGGGGGTGTCCGTTGTGGCCTCGTTCACCTCGACGACCTCGCCGTCCACGGGCGCGTACAGCTCGCTGACCGACTTGGTCGACTCGACCTCGCCGAACACCTCGCCCGCGGTGACGGTGTCGCCGACCGAGGGAAGCTGGACGAACACGATGTCACCGAGCGACTCGGCGGCGAAGGCGGTGATGCCCACGGTGGCGACGCCGTCGGCGACGTTCAGCCACTCGTGTTCCTTCGTGTACTTCAGGTCCTGGGGGATGCTCATGGTTGCGAAAGGGCCTTTCAGGCGCGGGAGTAGAAGGGCAGGGCGACGACCTCGACGGGCTCGATGCGGCCCCGGATGTCGACGGAAAGCTCGGTGCCGGGCTCGGCGTGCTCCCGGTCCACATAGGCCATGGCGATCGGGTAACCCAGGGTCGGCGAGAGGGCACCGCTGGTGACCTCGCCGATCTCGGTCTCGCCCGCCAGGACGGTGTAGCCGTGGCGCGGGGCGCGGCGGCCGGAGCCCTTGAGCCCCACACGCACGCGGGGAACGTCCTTCTTGGACAGCTCCTCGAGCGCGGCCTTGCCGACGAAGTCGCCGGGCTTCTCGAACTTGACGACGCGGCCGAGACCGGCTTCGAACGGGCTCAGCTGGAGGCTGAGTTCGTTGCCGTACAACGGCATCCCGGCTTCGAGGCGCAGGGTGTCGCGGCAGGCGAGACCGGCCGGGAGCAGACCGTGCGGCTCACCCGCGTCGGTCAGGATGCGCCAGACGGCGGGGGCCTCACCGGCCGGGACGTACAGCTCGAAGCCGTCCTCGCCGGTGTAGCCGGTGCGGGCGAGCAGGACGTCGTGCCCCTTCACGACGGCCGGGACGCTCGCGTAGTACTTGAGCGCCCCGAGGTCTGCGTCAGTGACGGCGCCGAGGATCTCGACGGCCTTCGGGCCCTGGACGGCGATCAGCGCGACGTCCTCGGACTTGTTCTCGACGACCGCGTCGAATCCCGAGACCCGCTCGGCCAGTGCCTCCGCGACCACGGAGGCGTTGCCCGCGTTGGCCACGACCAGGAACTTCTCGTCGGCGAGGCGGTAGACGACCAGGTCGTCGAGCACGCCGCCGTTCTCGTCGCAGATCATCGTGTAGCGCGCCCGGCCCGGTTTGACGCCGGACAGGTTGCCGACCAGCGCGAAGTCGAGGGTGTCGGCGGCCTGCGGGCCGGTCACCTCGATCTCGGCCATGTGGGAGAGGTCGAACAGGCCCGCGGTCTCGCGGACGGCCTTGTGCTCCGCCAGTTCGCTGCTGTAGCGGATCGGCATCGACCAGCCCGCGAAGTCGGTGAACAACGCACCCAGTCCTTTGTGGACTCCGTGCAGGGACGTCTCTTTCGACATCAGTGCCTCAGTTCTCGTAGGCGTTGAGCGGCGGGCAGGAGCAGACGAGGTTACGGTCCCCGCGCGCACCGTCGATGCGGCGCACCGGAGGCCAGTACTTGGCCTTGCGATTCACTCCGGCGGGGTACACCGCCAGTTCGCGGTCATACGGCAGGTCCCAGTCGCCGACCAGCGTCTCGGCGGTGTGGGGGGCGTTGCGCAGCGGGCTGTTGTCCGCGGCCCAACGGCCCTGCGCGACGGCGTCGATCTCCGCGCGGATGGCGATCATCGCGTCGCAGAAACGGTCGATCTCGCCGAGGTCCTCGGATTCGGTCGGCTCGACCATCAGCGTGCCCGCGACCGGGAACGACATGGTCGGCGCGTGGAAGCCGTAGTCGATCAGGCGCTTCGCGACGTCGTCGACGCTGACGCCGGTCTCCTTGGTGAGCCCACGCAGGTCGAGGATGCACTCGTGCGCGACCAGGCCGTCCTGGCCGGTGTACAGCACCGGGTAGTGCTGGTTGAGGCGCTTGGCCACGTAGTTCGCGGCGAGGACCGCGACCTGCGTCGCGGCGGTGAGCCCGCCCGCACCCATCATGCGGACGTACGCCCACGAGATCGGCAGGATCGACGCCGAGCCGAACGGGGCCGCGCTGATCGGGCCGACACCGGTTTCGGGGCCCGCCTTCGCCAGCATCGGGTGGTTCGGCAGGTACGGCGCGAGGTGCGCGCGGACCGCGACCGGGCCGACGCCGGGGCCACCGCCGCCGTGCGGGATGCAGAAGGTCTTGTGCAGGTTCAGGTGCGAGACGTCGCCGCCGAACTCGCCCGGCTTCGCGAGACCCAGCAGGGCGTTGAGGTTCGCGCCGTCGACGTAGACCTGGCCGCCCGCGTCGTGCACGATCTTGGCCAGCTCGTCGATGCCGTGCTCGTACACGCCGTGCGTGGACGGGTACGTGACCATGATCGCGGACAGCGTCTCGCGGTTGGCCTCGACCTTGGCGCGCAGGTCGTCGAGGTCGACGTTGCCCTCGTCGGTGCACTTGACCACGACGACGCGCATGCCCGCCATGACCGCGGAGGCGGCGTTCGTGCCGTGCGCGGAGGACGGGATCAGGCAGACCTCACGCTCCTGCTGGCCGTTCGCGTGGTGGTACGCGCGGATCGCGAGCAGGCCGGCGAGCTCGCCCTGGCTGCCCGCGTTCGGCTGCAACGAGACCTTGTCGTAGCCGGTGACCTCGGCCAGCCATCCGGACAGCTGCTCGACGAGGACGTGGTAGCCCTCGGCCTGGTCAGCGGGGGCGAACGGGTGGATACCCGCGAACTCGCGCCAGCTGATCGGCTCCATCTCGGTGGTGGCGTTGAGCTTCATCGTGCAGGAGCCGAGCGGGATCATGCCGCGGTCGAGCGCGTAGTCGAGGTCGGACAGGCTGCGCAGGTACCGCAGCATCGCGGTCTCGGAGCGGTGCGAGTGGAAGACCTCGTGCGTGAGGTACTCGCTCTCGCGCTGCAAACCGGCGGGAAGCGCCTGGGCGCTTTCGGCCTCGTTCTCGACGCCGAACGCGTTGAGCACCTTCGCGATGATCGCGGGCGTGGTGACCTCGTCGACGGCGATACGGACGTGGTCGGCGTCGACCGGGCCGAGGTTGATCCCGTGCTCGCGCGCGACCGCGACGACCGCTTCGGCCTGTCCGGGCATGCGGGCGAGGACGGTGTCGAAGAAGCCCTCGTGGACGACCTCGACGCCGGCCGCGCGAAGGGCGCCCGCGAGTGCGGCGGCGAGTTCGTGGACGCGGGTCGCGATGCGCTTGAGGCCGTCGGGACCGTGGTAGACCGCGTACATCGCGGCGAGCACGGCGGGCAGCACCTGCGCGGTGCAGATGTTCGATGTCGCCTTCTCGCGGCGGATGTGCTGCTCGCGGGTCTGCAGGGCGAGTCGGTATGCGGGGTTGCCGTCAGCGTCGACCGAGACACCGACCAGGCGGCCCGGCAGCGAACGCTCGAGCCCGGCGCGGACGGCCATGTATCCGGCGTGCGGCCCGCCGTAACCGAGCGGAACGCCGAAGCGCTGGGTGGAACCGGCGGAGATGTCGGCGCCGAACTCACCCGGCGCGGTGATCAGCGTGAGGGCGAGCAGGTCGGCGGCGACGGTGTACAGCGCGCCGGCGGCCTTCGCGGTCTCGGAGATGGCGGAGTAGAAGCCCGCGCCGCGCAGCACGCCGGAAGCGCCCGGGTACTGGACGACGACGCCGAAGAACTCGTCCGGCAAGCCGGTGAGCAGGTCGCGGACCTCGACCTCGACACCCATCGCCTCGGCGCGGGTGCGGACGACGGCGATGGTCTGCGGCAGGCACTCGGCGTCGAGGACGACCTTGTTGGACTTCGCCTTCGACGCGCGGCGCATCAGCATGACGGCTTCGGCGACCGCGGTGGACTCGTCGAGCAGGGAGGCGTTCGCGGTCGCGAGACCGGCCAGCTCGGAGACCATGGTCTGGAAGTTGAGGAGGGCTTCGAGACGGCCCTGCGAGATCTCCGGCTGATACGGCGTGTACGCCGTGTACCAGGCCGGGTTCTCCAGCACGTTGCGGCGGATGACCGCCGGGGTGACCGTGTCGTGGAAGCCGAGGCCGATCATCTGCGTCATCGGCTTGTTGAGCGCGGCGAGCGCGCGAAGCTCCGCGATGGCGTCCTCTTCGGACGCGGCGGGGGGAAGTTCGAGGTCACGGGTGACCCGGATCGCGGACGGCACCGCGGCCTGCACCAAGGCGTCGAGGCTGCCGTAGCCGACCTCGGCGAGCATCTTGGCCTGCTCGGACTCCGAGGGGCCGATGTGCCGGTCGTCGAAGGACGTACTGGTCAAGGGAGCTCCTTGGGTCAGGCGCCGGATAGACCGGTGCGCTGGGAACTCCCCCTCTGTCATGGCACCTGAGAGTTTCACCGCACGTGATGCGGCTTTCACCTTGGGTGAGGCGCACTTGCGCGCCTGCTTTCCAGAGTGGCCTCGCGGAAGCGGTAGTGAGTACCTGAGAGATTCCGGGGAGTTTGCTCCTTCGGTGCCCCACCACGTTCGTGAGGGCTCTCCCGCTCCAGCTCAACGGCCCTGTCTGTAGTTGTGCGCACACCGTACCTGGCGTGTTCGACGCGCGTCTACTTCCACCCGACGACGTCACTTGCGTGTCTGGGGCCGTAACTCACGTGCTTGGAGCCGCAACTCGTGAGTTACGCCTCCGATCACGCGAGTTACGCCTCCAAGCACGCGAGTTACGCGTTCTCCATCATCATCTCGGCGGTGATCGTGCCGCAGAGCTCGGCGCACCGCATCATCATGTCGGCCGCGTCGGCGAGCTCGGCGTCACCGGTCCTGGCGCACTCCTGGGCGCACATGCGCATCATCTGGGAGGCGAGGCCGCACATCTTCGCGCACATGCGCATCATCTCGAGGTCGGCGACCATGGCGGAGCAGCGCATCATCATGTCGGCGCACATGCGGGACATGTCCGCGCAGGTCACCATCATCATCCCGAGTTTCGCGCCGCCCATCTCCATGCAGCGCGTCAACATCTCCTCGCACCTGACGTGGCACTCGTTGCACAGGTCGATGCAGTCACGCATGGCGGTGCTCATCTGCCGGGTCATTCTTCGGGCCTCCCGCGCTTTCGGATCGCGGAACCGTGCGGCTCCGCGTCTCAGGACTACAGCGCAGGTCAGCGGCCCGCCATCCCAGCCACCGGGACGAGTGACGGGGGTGGCGGACCAGGACGACCGCATTTAGAGGACTAAACGCGCGGGATCAGAGCGGAGTGACGTAGGCGCCCGAGATCCCACCGTCCACCAGGAACTGCGAAGCGGTGATGAACGAGGCGTCGTCGCTCGCCAGGAAGGCGACCGCGGCCGCGATCTCCTCCGGCTCGGCGAACCGCCCGACCGGCACGTGCACCAGCCGCCGCGCCGCCCGCTCGGGGTCCTTCGCGAACAGTTCCTTCAGCAGCGGGGTGTTCACCGGACCCGGGCACAGCGCGTTGACCCGGATGTTCTCGCGCGCGAACTGCACGCCCAGTTCCCGGCTCATCGCCAGCACCCCGCCCTTGGACGCGGTGTAGGAGATCTGCGACGTCGCCGCGCCCATCACCGCGACGAACGACGCCGTGTTGATGATCGAGCCCTTGCCCTGCCGTCGCATATGCGGCAGGGCCGCCTTGCAGCACAGGTACACCGAGGTCAGGTTGACCTTCTGCACCTTCTCCCACGCGTCGATGCCCGTGGTGAGGATCGAGTCGTCCTCGGGCGGGGAGATGCCGGCGTTGTTGAACGCGACGTCGACCGAGCCGAAAGTGTCCACAGTGGTCTGGAACAGGGCATCGACCTGTTCGGCGTCGGTGACGTCGGCCTGCACGAACAGGCCGCCGACCTCGTCGGCCGCGGCTTTGCCCGCCTCGGCGGAGATGTCGCCGATGACGACCTTCGCGCCCTCGCTCGCCAGCCGCCGCGCCGTGGCGAGGCCGATGCCGCTGCTGCCGCCGGTGATGACCGCGACGCGGCCTTCGAAACGCTGAACCATTTAATCCTCCGTGCTGATGAAGACGTTTTTGGTCTCGGTGAAGGCGTCGACGGCGTCCGGACCGAGTTCCCTGCCCAGCCCGGACTGCTTGAACCCGCCGAACGGCGTCCAGTAGCGGACGGACGAATGCGAGTTCACCGAAAGGTTCCCGGCCTCGACACCGCGGGCGACGCGGAAGGCGCGGCCGACGTCGCGCGTCCAGATCGAGCCGGACAGGCCGTACTCGGTGTCGTTGGCCATGGTCACCGCGTCCGCCTCGCCGTCGAACGGGACCACCGCGACGACCGGGCCGAAGATCTCCTCCGAGGCCAGCGGATGCCGCAGATCCGGCGGGGTGACGACGGTCGGCGCGAACCAGTACCCGGGGCCGACGGGCGCGTTGCCCCGGAAGGCCACCGGCACGGTGTCGTCCACATAGGACGACACCTTCGCGTGATGCCCCGCCGAGATCAGCGGCCCCATCTCGGTCACTTCCAGCCGCGGATCCCCCACGACCACACCGTTCACCGCGGGTTCCAGCAGTTCCATGAACTTCTCGTACACGCTCGACTGCACCAAGATCAGCGACCGCGCGCAGCAGTCCTGCCCGGCGTTGTCGAAGACGCCGTACGGCGCGGTCGCCGCGGCCTTCTCCAGGTCGGCGTCGGCGAAGACGATGTTCGCGTTCTTGCCGCCGAGTTCCAGCGTGACCCGCTTCACCTGCGCGGCGCAGCCCGCCATGATCTGCTTGCCGACCTGGGTCGAGCCGGTGAACACCACCTTCCGCACCGCGGGATGGTCCACGAACCGCTGTCCCACCACGGATCCCTTGCCGGGGAGCACCTGGAAGACGTCTTCGGGGATCCCCGCCTCACGGGCGAGTTCGCCGAGGCGGATCGCGGTCAGCGGGGTGAGCTCGGCGGGTTTGAGGACGACGGTGTTCCCGGCGGCGAGCGCGGGCGCGAACCCCCAGCCCGCGATGGGCATCGGGAAGTTCCACGGCACGATCACCCCGACCACGCCGAGCGGCTCGTGGAACGTCATGTTCACCCCGCCGGGTACCGGGATCTGCTTGCCGCTCAACCGTTCGGGCGACGCGGAGTAGTACGTCAGCACGTCGCGGACGTTGCCCGCTTCCCAGCGCGCGTTGCCGATCGTGTGGCCGGCGTTGGCGACCTCCAGCGCGGCGAGGTTCTCGATGTCGGCGTCGACGGCGTCGGCGAAGCGGCGTAACAACCGCGCCCTGTCGCCGGGGGCCACCGCGCGCCAGGCGGGGAACGCCGCGTGCGCGCGGGCGATCGCCGCGTCGGTCTCCTCGGCCGAGGTCAGCTCGACCGACCTCACCACCTCTTCGGTGGCGGGGTTGATCACCTCGAACGTGGTCATGCGCGCTCCTTAGCTGCTTCTACCAGCGCCTCGAAAAGCCTGATGTCGTCGGGATTCTGTTCGGGATGCCATTGGACGCCGAGGACGAACCCGTCGCCGGGCAGTTCGGCCGCCTCGATGGTCCCGTCCGCCGCCCAGCCGACCGGGATCAGCCCGTCACCGAGCTTGTCGATCGCCTGATGGTGGTAACACGGCACCTTGGTCTCGGTGCCGAGGATCGCCGCGACCCGGCTCCCCTCGGCAAGCGTCACCGTAGTGCTGCCGAAGGTCCCTGGCGCGGGCTGGTGATCCGCACTGTCCAAAGTGTCCGGCAGGTGCTGGGCGAGCGTGCCGCCCAGCGCGACGCTGAGCACCTGTAGCCCGCGACACACGCCGAGCACCGGTTTTCCCGTGTCCAAAGCGGACCGCAGCAGGCCGAACTCGAACGCGTCCCGGTTCGGCCTCGTGTACGTCGTCGCGTGTTGCTCCTGGCCGTAGCGAGCCGGGGCGACGTCGGCGCCGCCGACCAGTACGAGCCCGTCCACGGCGGACATCAGCCGATCGTGTGCCCCGCTCACCGGCGGCAACAGGACCGGGATCCCGCCCGCCGCGACGATCCCGTCGACGTAGACCCGGTGCAGCAGCGCGGCTTCGGTCTCCCAGACGAGGAACTTCGCGGGTTCCAGATAGGAGGTGAGACCGATGATGGGGTCACAGCCGTTCGAAGCCACGGATCCTCTCCCAGTCGGTGACGGCGGCGTCGTACGCGGTGAGTTCGACCTTCGCCGCGTTCAGGTAGTGGTCGACGACCTCGTCCCCGAACGCGGTCCTGGCGAGTTCGCTCTTGTCCAGCAGCGTCGCGGCTTCCCGCAGGGTCGTCGGCACGGTCGGCTTGTCGGAACCGTAGGCGTTGCCGTGGAACTCCGGCTCCAGCTCCAGTTCGTTCTCGATGCCGTGCAAACCGGCCGCGATCAGCGCGGCCACCGCGAGGTACGGGTTCACGTCGCCGCCGGGGACCCGGTTCTCGGTGCGCAGCGAGTCCCCGTGCCCGACGACGCGGAGCGCGCACGTGCGGTTGTCGGTGCCCCACGCGACGGCTGTCGGCGCGAAGCTGCCGGGGACGAAACGCTTGTAGGAGTTGATGTTCGGCGCGAGGAAGTAAGTCAGCTCACGCAGCCCGGCGAGCTGACCGGCGAGGAAGTGCTCCATCAGCGGCGAGAACCCGCCGGGGCCGTCGCCTGCCAGGACGGGCTCGCCCTCGGCGGAGCGCAGGCTGATGTGGATATGGCAGGAGTTGCCCTCGCGTTCGTTGTACTTCGCCATGAACGTGAGGCTCTTGCCCTCCTGCGCGGCGATCTCCTTGGACCCGGTCTTGTAGACGCTGTGGTTGTCGCAGGTGGTCAGCGCGTCGGCGTAGCGGAACGCGATCTCGTGCTGGCCGGGGTTGCACTCGCCCTTGGCCGACTCGACGTACAGTCCCGCCCCGCCCATGTCGTTCCGGATGCGGCGCAGCAGCGGCTCGATCCGCGAGGTGCCGAGCATCGAGTAGTCGACGTTGTACTGGTTGGCCGGGCGAAGGTCCTGATACCGCTTTTCCCATGCCGACTCGAAGGTGTCGTCGAAGACGATGAACTCCAGTTCGGTCCCGACGTACGCGGCGAGACCACGCGCGGCGAGCCGGTCGAGCTGACCGCGCAGGATCTGGCGCGGCGAAGGGGCCACGGCGCCGCCCTGCACCCGTTCGAGGTCGGCGAGGACGAGCGCGGTGCCCTCCTGCCACGGAAGCAGGCGAAGCGTGTCGAAGTCCGGGCGCATGACGAAGTCGCCGTAGCCGGTCTCCCAGGATGACATCGCGTAGCCGTCGACAGTGTTCATGTCGACGTCGACCGCGAGCAGGTAGTTGCACGCTTCGGTGGCGTGCTCGACGACCTCGTTGAGGAAGTACTCGGCGGCGCAGCGTTTGCCCTGCAGCCTGCCCTGCATGTCGGTGACCGCCACCAGCACCGTGTCGACCGTGCCGTCCTCGACCAGTTCCCGGAGCCGATCCAGCGTGAGCATGCCGCGCCTGTTCGCCATCAGCCTCACCTAAAGGTTCGAAGCGGTACCTTTGCGGCTTCTTCCTACCGGGTGGGCCCAACCTGGTCAACTCGGCCAATGGTCTGACTCGTTACCCATTGCGGACTGTAGTTGATCCCTGGGCGGATTGTCTGCGATGCCCGGCTGAGAAGATGCTGTGAATCCCGCCGGACGGGAGGAGATCCGCACACCCGGAACGTTGTACGGATCAAGAGAGGTGAGAAGGAATGACACAGGCATTCACGCAGCAGACCACGTTCACCGAGCCCCAGGGGCGGGCTCAGCTCCCGACGCTGCCCAGCGGGTGGCCGATCGGCTCCTACGAGTCGTACTCCGAAGCGCAGCGTGCCGTCGACCACCTCGCGGGAACGGACTTCCCGATCACGGACGTCACCATCGTCGGTGTCGAGCCGATCCTGGTCGAGCGGATCGCCGGGCGGATGGGCTGGAGCAAGGTGCTGACCAGCTCGGCACTGTCGGGCGCGATGTTCGGTATGTTCCTCGGCCTCGTGCTGAGCCTGCTGAACCCGGGCGCCGGACTGGTGCCGATCCTCGTCGGCCTCGTCGGCGGTATCGCGTTCAACCTGCTGTTCGGCGCGCTGGGGTACGCGACTTCAAAGAACAAGCGCGGGTTCATCTCGCAGAGCCAGCTGGTCGCCCGGCGTTACGACGTCCTGGCCCAGCCGCGCAACGCCGAGAAGGGCCGCGCCCTGCTGGCCGACCTGGCCGCCAGGAGCGCGTTCCTCCACTGAGCCTCACCGGCCTGATGTGTCATGAAAGGGTCGTTCAGGACGTTTTTCGTCCTGAACGACCCTTTCATGACATCCGCTACGGGGTCAGGCGGTGCAGGTCACGCGGGAACAGCGCCGCCTGGCGGACGTTGGGCAGCCCGAGCAACCGGGCCGTCCAGCGTTCGAGACCCAGCGCGAACCCGCCGTGCGGCGGCATCCCGTGCGCGAAGACGGACAGATAGTCCCGGTACGGCTCGGTGGACTCCCCGCGCGCCGCCAGTGCGGCGACGTAGTCGGCATGCCGATGCAGCCGCTGGCCGCCGGTCACCAGTTCCAGCCCGCGGAAAAGCAGGTCGAAACTGTTGGAGTACCCGGGCCGCTCCGGGTCCGGATGCGTGTAGAACGGCCGCTTCACCATCGGATAGCCGGTGACGAACAGGAATTCCGATCCGTGTTCGCGCAGCGCCCACTCCGAAAGCAGCCGCTCGTGCGCGGGCGCGAGGTCCGGCTCGCCACGCGGGTCTTCGCCGGACAGCCGCGCGATCAGGTCCTGCGCCTCCGCGAAGTGGATTTCCGGAATCTCCTCGGGCACCACGACTTCCACCTCCGGAACGGCGGCGGCCATCCCGGCGACGACCTCCCGCAGCACCGCCATCACGTCGTGGTGGTCGTCGATGAAGCCGAGTTCGACGTCGAGGCTGGTGTACTGCGCGAGATGCCGCGCCGTGTCGTGCGGTTCGGCGCGGAAGACCGGGCCGACCTCGTACACCCGCTCGAAGACCCCGACCAGCGCCTGTTTGCAGAACTGCGGCGACTGCGCCAAGAAGGCCCGCTTGCCGAAGTAGTCGATGCCGAAGACGTTCGCGCCGGATTCCGTGGCCGACGAGACGATCTTGGGCGTATGCGTTTCGGTGAACCCGAGTCCGTCCAGTGTCGACCGGAACCCGGCGACGCTCGCCGCCGCGACCGTGAACACCTTCTTCAGCCGCGGATGCCGGAGCGCGACGCCGGCGTTGTCCAGCACCGTGGGCAACGCCGCCGGAACCGACGGCCGGTAGAGGTCGAACGGCGGTGGTTCGGCGGGTTCGGAAAGCGGCTCGACCGACGGCTCGGTCAGTTCCACACCGTCGGGTGCTCGAGGGTTCGCCGTGACGAGGCCTTCGACCTCGACCACGGTCTCCTCCGGCGGGCCGCCGGGTTCGGCGAGCACGACCTGACCGAGTCCGGAGCGGTCCCGGATCACCAGGAAGGTGACGGATTTCAAGCGGCGCCGGCGGTGCACCCAGCCGGCGATGCGGACGCGGCCGCCGACGTGCCGGGGCAGGTCGGCGACGAGGACACGCGAGATCATCACAACTCCTGTACGGATATGCGCGACCCCTTGGGAGTGCGGGCGAGAAGGGAACTCGCGGTACCACCGCACTTTCGCCGCCGCCCTGGACGAGCGGCGGCCTCGAAGGCCCGATGACGAGGGCCGGACGGCGGGGCATGGGGCGCGGACGCCGTTCCTCCCCGCACTCGGGAGGGTCTTCACCGCAAGGGCGCGAGGCCGCCTTCGCAGCTACCGGCGGCTCTCTGGGTCTCGCGTGGTCCTTCGGCTACTCGTCTCCGTCAACGCGTTGCCCCGGAGGTTACGTCTCCCTGGACGATCCTCGCATCCGCATTTCGTCCTCTGGATGCGGTGGTTCGTAGTCCCAACCACCGGCGTTCGCGGTTCCGAACTGGCCAACAGGGGCCAGCCGCGTCCGGAGTGTCCACAAGGGACACTCGCTGGCGGGTAAATGTCCGCTTGATGGCTAGATGTGCGGGTTCGCTTGGGGGTCGTGAGTGGCAAGTGGGGGTTCTATTGAGAGGTAAGGCAAATATGGCGTAGCTGGGCACCGATGAAGGGCTTCTTCGATGATTTCAAGGTAGGCAGGAGGCTTCCGTGGCGTAGCTCTGGACTGACCACAGGAGCCGGCCGCGTCTTGAGTATCCACAGGGGACACTGTCGAGCGGTGAAATGTCCGGTTGATGCCTGCATGCACGGTCTCACGTGGGGGTCGTGAGTGGTAATGAGCGTTCTAACGCTCATTACCACTCACGACCCCCACGCGAAATCACGCAAATACCCTAAACCGGGCATCCGCGCCCCGAAAAGCGTCCTTTGTGGATAGTCAAGGAGTGTCGCGGGCTCACTCAGGAGTCGCTGCCGCCGTCCAACCAGGCCCGAAGGCGTCCTTCACCGCATCAGACGCAGCGAAGGGAGCCTTCGCCCCACCCCTGACCTCGCCCGGGAACGCGACACGTTTGCCTTACGGGTCAATAACCCTCATCGCCACTCACGACCCCCGCGCAAAGCCGTGCGAATCGCCCACGTCGGGCACCGCCATCTCGACTGGTGTCCATTAAGGACAAGGGGAAGGCGTCGGATCGCGGGATTCGCTCGCGGCCGTTGGGCTCCCGACGTTGCCTTACCCTCCCGATCACCCACGAAACCGGGTGGAGGCGCCCCCGACGGCCGCCTCCACCCGGACCACCTAGCGCGTCGGCGGCGCCACCGAGGTGGACGACGGCGGGGCGGCCTGAGAAGTCGGCGGCACCGGCGCCCCCTTCGGGATCGCCGCACTGAACGGGATGTCGGTCCGTTCCTGGCAGTAGCCGCGGGAACCGTTGTAGCCGTCCAGGTTTCCGTCGTTGTCCTGGACGCCTCGTTCGAGCCGCGGCCGCGGGTAGCGGTTGTCGTCACCGACCTTCCGCTTCTCGCCCGTGCTCCTCTCGCAGGCGTACCGCGTGGTGCTGAGCGGACGGCCGTTCTCGTCGTAGAGGTAGATCTCGGTCAGCGGCTTGCCTTCGGCGTCGAACGCGTAGATGTTCTCCACGTCCTGGCTGCCGTACATCAACTGCGGGTTGCCGTAGTTGTCGCTGTAGTTCGGCGTGTAGCCGCTGTTGTAGGAGCCGTTGCCGTAGGACCGTTTCGCGATCAGGTCGACCGCCGCGCCCGCGCCGCCGAGCATGCTGCCGACGACGAACGCCGAGATCGGCACGGCCAGCCACAGCAGCCGCCGGTCGGCCTTCAGCTTCGGGCCCGCCCACACCACGGCGACGGCCGCCAGCAGCATCAGCGGCAGCAGCAAAACGGCCTCGGTGTCGCGGACAACGAGCAGCAGGCCGAACACGACCAGCACCGCCGCGCACAGTATCCACCACGCCGGCTTGAGCGTGCGGAAGTAGTTCAGTCCCTTGCTGTTCCGGTCTTTCTGGAACGAGGCCGCGATCTCGCGGAGTTTGCCCACCTCGGGCAGTTCCGCGATCGGGGCGACGCCCTTGCGGACCACGTAGGCGACGCTGATCGCGAACACGGGGGCGACGAAGAGCAGGCCCACCAACGGTTCCACCCGGACCCACACCGCGGCGGCGAAGCCGAACAGCGCGAAGCCGCCGACGGAGAACACCAGGCCCCAGAACGCGAACCGCGCTCCGCCGATCCCGGTCTTCACCTTCAGCACGGTGGTCTTGTCACCCGCATCGGCCGGACGCGGCGGATAGCCGCCCGAAGCCCGCAGTTCGGCGGCGTAGCTCTCGGGGCTGCCCAGCCGCTCGATCAAGGCGTCGACCTTGGGGTTCTCCCCCAGTTCCGCCTCCATCTCGGCGAGATGGGGCCGGACGTCTTCGAGGATCTCCTCGACTTCGCTCTCGGGAAGGTCGGCGAGCGCGCTCCTGACCCTCGCCAGATACACCCGCACGGCGGTCGGATTCTGCGTGCTCATGCTGCCTCTCCCAACAGGCTGTTCATTGTCGTGGCGAAAGTCCGCCAGGTCTGCCCCGACTCTTCGAGGCGCTGGCGACCCGGTTCGTTGAGGCTGTAGTACTTGCGGTGCGGGCCTTCTTCACTCGGCACCACGTACGACGTCAGCAGGCCTGCCTTGTACAGCCGCCGAAGCGTTCCGTACACCGAAGCGTCGCCCACTTCCTGCAACCCCGCGACGCGAAGTCTTCGGAGCACGTCATAGCCGTAGCCGTCCTCTCCGCGAAGTACCGCGAGAACGGCGAGGTCCAGCACGCCTTTAAGTAGCTGACTGATCTCCACAGTCGCGTCCCTCCCAGTCTTACGCAACAGAAGGTACCACGCATTGCGCAGTAGTGTGCACGGCGGAACCCGCTTGCGTCGGACGGGTGGTTCATGGGTTACTTACTCCAGTAATGAACCACTGCACCCGGCACGGGTGCACGAAGACTGGGAACGGAGGTGTCGTGCTCGACGAAGGAACACCCCTGTTCGTGCAGATCGCCGAACAGATCGCCGACGACATCGCCGAGGGAAGCCTGGCCGAGGGGGAACGCGTGCCGTCAACCAACGAACTCGCCGCCTTCTACCGGATCAATCCGGCGACGGCGGCCAAGGGGATCAACGTGCTCGCCGATGACGGACTGCTCGAAAAGCGGCGCGGTATCGGCATGTTCGTCGCCGGCGGCGCACGGCAGAAGCTGCTCACCGACCGCCGGCAACGGTTCGCCGAGCAGTACCTCGACCCGATGCTCATCGAAGCGCGACGCCTCGGCATCGACGACGAAACCCTGATCTCGCTCATCCGCGGGAACGGACACCGGACCGGAGGACCCGCCGCATGACGCCGACCATCTCGACCACCGGCCTGACCCGGCGCTACGGCGACCACCTCGCACTCGGCGATGTCTCGGTCGACATCGAAGAAGGCAAGATCACCGGCCTGCTCGGCCGCAACGGCGCGGGCAAGAGCACCTTCCTGCGCATCGTCACCGCGCAGGAGTTCGCCAGCACGGGCTCGGTCCGCGTGTTCGGCGAGAACCCGGTGGAGAACGAACGGGTGCTTCAGCGCCTGGTGCTCGTCCGCGAAGACCAGCAGTTCCCGGACTTCAAGGTCCGGCACGCCCTTTCGGCGGCGTCGTGGTTCTACCCGAACTGGGACGCGGAACTGGCCGACACGCTGCTCCGCGACTTCGACCTGCCGACGAAGCGCCCGATCAAGAAGCTCTCGCGAGGAATGCGCTCGGCGCTGTCGATCACGATCGGACTGGCGGCACGGGCGGAGCTCACGCTGCTCGACGAGCCGTACGCGGGCCTCGACGCCGTCGCGCGCCAACTGTTCTACGACCGGTTGCTCGACGACTATTCGACTCATCCGCGCACGGTCCTGCTCTCCACACACCTGATCGACGAGGTGGCGGATCTGCTGGAGCACGTGGTGATGATCGACAAGGGCCGCGTCGTGCTCGACGCGCCCGCCGACGAACTGCGCGGCTCGGCCGCCACGGTCAGCGGACCCGCCACGGCGGTGGAATCCTTCGTCGCCGGCCGCCGCGTGCTGCACCGGCGCAAGATCGGTTCGCGGGCTTCGGTCACCGTCGTCGACGCGCTCGACGCCGCCGCGAAGGCGCGGGCACAGGCCCTGCACCTGAAGCTCGAACCGCTTTCCCTGCAGCAGTTGATGGTGCACACCTCCAACACCGGACAGACGACAGCGGAGGAGGCGTCCGCATGAACACCCTGGTCAAAGTCGCGCGCTACCACCTGGTGGACCGGCTCCAGTTCCTGATCCTGCCGGTCGGCGTCACGTTCTTCGCGTTCCTGGTGAATCTCACCATCTTCTCGGTGATTCCCGAGACGCCCGAGGAGAACTACTCCGGCGGCCTGTTCACGCTGTACGTCTTCATGTTCGTCTGCGGTGCCTTGAGCATGACGAAGTCGCTGCCGTTCGGGCTCGCGCTCGGCGTGTCGAGGCGGTCGTACTACCTGGGCACGATCCTCCTGGTGGCCGGGCTTTCCGCGCTGTACGCGGTGGGGATCGTCGTGTTCCAGGCGATCGAGGAAGCGACTGGAGGCTGGGGGCTCGGCCTCAACTACTTCCGGGTGCCCTGGCTGCTCGACGGCTCCTGGTATCTGACCCTGCTCACGTCGTTCGTCTTCCTGGCGCTGATGTTCGTCTATGGCATGTGGTACGGCCTGATCTACCGGCGTGCCGCGGTACTGGGCGTGGTCGTGTTCGGTGCCGCGCAGGTCCTGGTGCTGGTGGGCGGGGTGCTGCTGCTCAGCTGGACCGATTCCTGGCCGAAACTCGGCACGTTCTTCAGCACGCTGACCGTCGGCGGCGTGACCGGGGTGCTCGCCCTGCTGGTCTGCGTCGCGGGGGCCGGCGGTTTCGCCACGATGCGCCGCGTCACCGTCTGACAGTCAGTCCGTCACCGCGATCGTTTCGGCTTAAGCAGCAAGCGTTCCGCGGGCTCGGTCGCGGATGCGTCCGACCACAGTGGACCGTCGCCAGGCGCGCGTGACCTCCACCAGCCACGCCGCTTCGGTGGCGATGTCCGGCTCGTCGAGGTAGGTCGCCGGAACGTCGTCGGGGGCGTACCGGCGACCCGCCTCGGAGGCGACCAGCGCGGCGGCCAAGGCCGCGGCCTCGATCGTCGCGGGGACCCGGGATTCGGGGATCTTCGCCTTGCGTGCTTCGGCTTCCGCGACCGGCGGCACGTCCGGATCGAAGTAGGGACGCAGCGCGAGATGGCCGTCCCGGATCTCGATCACCCTGCGGTACAAGGCGAACTCGACGCCGCCCGGCATTCCGGGACCCGGGTCCAGCGCGATTCCCGGGACGGCTTCGCGCATCGCGGTCCACAACGGCTCGATCCGGCGATACGTCCGGTACGTGCCGATCAGGCGGAACGGGGTGGCCAGCGCGGGCCCCCACACGCTGAGCGTCGCGCCCGCCCCGGCGAGCCCGACGCTAAGCGCCGCAAGGATCGACGAGACGGTTTCCTCACCGGCGTTGACCTCGCCGGTGGTGGCGAGGATGTAGATGTCGTCGACGTCCCAGAAGGTCCAGCCCAGCGCGGCGACCCCGCCGCCGACGAGCAACCACAGCCCGGTGCGAAGCGGGCCCGGATCGGCATGGCGCGCGAAGCGGGCGAAGACGATCGAGAAGGTCAGCAGGCTGATCAGACCGTAGACGAGGAAAAGGACGTTGTACGCGACGAACCAGCCGAGCCTGCCCGGCCCGGCGGCGGTGTGCTCGCCGACGCGGTAACTGTCGGAGAGGAAGAAGAGCACGATCTCGGCGGCCACGACGATCCAGGACAGCAGCGCGTGCCAGCCGATCCGCTTGCCCTCCCCCAGTTTCAGCGAATGCGCGAACGCGACCGCGAAGGCCATCGCGCCGATCTTGAGCAGATCGGCCCCCAGATTCAGCAGGCTTCCGATGGGTTCCTCGACGCCGACGGCGTTTTCCATGGCCGGGGTGAGCAGCATGATGCCGCCCGCGATGCACATCCCGAACGCGCTGAGGAACCACATCCGCCGCAGCGGCTGGGTGTGCCGGGCCTGGATCAGCTTGTACCCGAAGCCCGCGAAGGCCACCACGCAGCAGAAGTACGCGATGGTCTCGGTCACGGCCGGCGCCGTTTCCGGCTGCCGAAGAGGTTGTCGACCCTGGCCATCCCGCCGGCGAGATCGCTCCCGCTCTCGTCGAGACGCGCCGCTCCGCGCGCCGTCGTCCGTGCGACGCGTTGCGCGAGCAGACTGGCGAGCAATTCGGCCTCCTGCTCCTCGACGGCGCTGTAACTCGTACGGCCGAGGACACGGCGGACGAGTTCTGGCGACAGGTTCGGCATGAGGGTCTTGCTGGCGGCGGCGTCGAGCGCGATCCCGTCGGCGCCGACGTCCGAACCGGTGTGGCCGCACAACAGGTGGCCGACCTCGTGCAGGAGGATATGCCGCCGGTGCAGGGCGGTGGTGTTGGTCGGATAAAGAATGTAGTCCGCGCGCTCGGTGCTCATCAGCAGCCCGCACGGGCCACTGGAAGGGACGCTGACCTGCATCAACTCGATCGGACGGCCACGTTCGGCGGCCAGTTCGGCGGTGAAGGCCTCGGCGTCGAAGGGTTCGGGAAGAGCGACGCCGTCGGCGAGACCCCGGCAGCGGCGCCACAGCTCTTTACGGCGGCGGTCCACTCACGTCTCCTTCTTCGTGCCGCCCCGTCCGGATTCCCTGCGGGCGATCGCGTCGATCATGTCGCTGATGGTGTCGAGTCCATCGGGGGAAAGTGTTACGGCCCGCAGCGCGACATCCCGGACACCGGCGTCGCGGAGGGCGCCGAGCAGCGCGAGCTCCTCGGCGATCTTGGCGGTCTGCTCGTCGTCGAAGAAGTACGCCGGCGAGACACCGAAGAATTGGGCGAGCGCCTCGAGGTGGCGTTTCGTGGGATTGTCGCGGCGACCTGTGCGCAACTGCCACAGGTACGTCGTCGAGAAGCTCTCACCGGTGGCTTCCCGGCACGCCTTGGCGACCTCTTCGTGGCTGTACGGCTCACGATCGGGTCTCAGCACGATCTGGAACAGCTTGTCGATCTTCTCGGCGAGCGTCGTCTTGCCGGGCTCGGTCGCGGCCACCATCCCACTCCCTCAATGTCGTGCCCGTTCATGCTAGTTGACGCGACACCCGCGCCGTACACGACAGTTTTCACCTCAAGCGAGGACGCGGCTGGCATCGGGGGCACGAAAAGGACGAGCGGTTCATGAAGGGATCACGCCGGATCGCGGTTCCGCACCGGCCACACGGCAGGCCTTCCTGGCCATAGGCGTCGAGCGACCGGTCGAAATACCCGGACTCGCCGTTGATGTTGACGTACAACGCGTCGAACGACGTCCCGCCCGCGACGAGCGCGGCGTCCATGACCTCGCCGGCGGCGGTGAGGACCGTCCGGCCCTGTGCCGCGGTGAGCTTTTCGGTGGGCCGGGCCCAGTGGAGTTTGGATCGCCAGAGGGCTTCGTCGGCGTAGATGTTGCCGATACCGGAGACGAGGGTCTGGTCGAGCAGGGCGCGTTTGATCTCCGTCCGCCTCGACCGCAGCGCGCGGACGGCCTGGTCGAGGTCGAAGCGCGGGTCCATCGGGTCGCGGGCGATATGTGCGATGGTGGACGGCAACGCAGTCCCGTCGACCTCGGTGAGTTCCGCGAGCGCGAGACCACCGAAAGTCCGCTGATCGACGAAGCGCAGCTCGGGCCCGTTGTCAGCGAAGCGGAATCGCACGCGAAGGTGCTTCTCGTCAGGCGCTTCTTCGGGCTGGACCAGCATCTGGCCGCTCATGCCGAGGTGCGCGAGCATGGCCTGGCCGTCGGAAAGCTCCAGCCACAGGTACTTGCCGCGACGGCGGGCGGCGGTGATCTTGGTGCCGGAAAGGCGTCCGGTGAAATCCTCGGCGCCGAGTTCGTGACGGCGAATCGCGCGGGCGTGGAGGACTTCGACCTCGGTGATCGTCCGGCCGGAGGCATGCGCCTCGAGCCCGGCTCGGACCACCTCGACCTCGGGGAGTTCGGGCATGACGTCGATTCTCCCACCGGCCCTCGTGAGTGGTAATGACGGCCAGAACCGTTATTACCACTCACGAGGGAGTGCGGGACTCAGGTGGTCTTCGGCGGCTGTTCGACGTCGAGTTCGGCCGAAAGCTGTCGCCAGGCCGTCTCGGCGGCCTTCTGCTCGGCTTCCTTCTTGGTCGTTCCCGAGCCGTAGCCGAGTTCACGCCCGCCGACGAGAACGGTCGCGGTGAACTCCTTGCGGTGATCGGGACCGGTGTCCTCGACCTTGTACTCGGGCACGCCGAGCCCGGCCGACGCGGTCAGCTCCTGGAGGCTGGTCTTCCAGTCCAGTCCGGCGCCACGCAGCGGCGCTTCGGCGAGCAGACCGTCGAACAGGTGATGCACGAGCTTGCGCGCGATGTCGATACCGTGCTGCTGGTACGCGGCGCCGATGACGGCTTCGAGACCGTCGGCGAGGATGCTCGCCTTGTCCCGGCCGCCGGTGAGCTCCTCGCCCTTGCCCAGCAACAGGTGCTTGCCGAGCCCACCTTCGCCGAGGCCGCGCGCGACCCTGGCCAGCGCGTGCATGTTGACCACGCTGGCACGAAGCTTCGCGAGCTGACCTTCGGCCAGGTCGGGATGGGTGTTGTAGAGGTGGTCGGTGACGACCAGACCCAGCACCGCGTCCCCGAGGAATTCCAGGCGCTCGTTCGGTGGCAACCCACCGTTCTCATACGCATAAGAACGGTGGGTCAACGACAACGTCAGCAGCTCGGGTTCGATCGTGATCCCGAGTGCTTCGAGCAGTGGTGCGGTGTCCACGGGTGGTCCACCGGCCGACTTGCCCCCCATGTCGTCAGCTGCCGATCAGGCGGGCTCGACGACCTGGCGACCGTTGTGCTGGCCGCAGGCCGGGCACGCGATGTGCTGGAGCTTCGGCTGCTTGCAGGCGCGGTTGGAGCAGGGCACCAGCTGAACCGGAGCCGCCTTCCACTGGCTGCGGCGCGCGCGGGTGTTGGATCGCGACATCTTCCGCTTCGGGACGGCCACGAGTAGATCTCCTTCAGACGGTCTGCCCGCGGTCGCGAGCGAACTTGCTTCTCCGGAACGAGCTGGTGCTCGTCAGGCTTGCTTTCCGGGGCCATCAGCCTGGTCATCGGCCGTTTCGTCGCCGAAACGCCTCACCAGCGTGGCCCACCGAGGGTCTATCTTCTCATGCCCGTGCCCGGGCTCGAGATCGGCCCACTTGACACCGCATTCGATGCACAGTCCCCGGCAGTCCTCGGTGCACAGCGGGGCCAGCGGCAGAGCCAGCACCACCGCGTCCCGGACCGTCGGCTCGAGGTCGATCCGGTCGTCCACCAGGCGAGGGATCTCGTCCTCGTCGGTGGTCTCCTCGGTCGCGGAGCCGGGGTAGGCGAAGAGCTCGGTCAGGTCGACCTCGACGTCTTCCGTGATCGGGTCGAGGCACCGCGAGCAGTGCCCCGTCGCGACGGCGGACGCCGTACCGCTGACGAGCACACCCTCGACGACGGATTCGAGCATCAGGTCGAGTTCCAGGCTGGAGCCGGCGTCGATGGTGATGACGTCGGGCACACCGAGCGCGGTCTCGACGGGAATGGTGCGTTGGACGGCCTTGCTCAGGCCGGCGTGACGGCCGAGTTCACGGGTGTCGAGCACCCACGGGTTCCGGCCGTCCAGTTGCGCAGGCCTGGCCTGCGGCGACTTGTTCTCAGACATCGGTGACCAGGGTACGCAGTCCCCGCCACTTCTTTACGGGCACGTCCGTGAAGGCCCCCTTGAGGGACCCAGAGTCCGTGAAGGCCTCCTTACCTACCCTCAAGGCAGTGAAGGAGGCCCTCACTACCTCCGTTGCCGAACGGACCAGCCGGCTTGGGCCTGGTCAGGCTCGGCCGCTCGCGAAATCAGGGGCTGACCTGCGAAGTGATAGCAAAGGTCCCTTGCTCTCCCTGCTCCCGGGAGCAACCGTGAAGTACATGAAGGCCCCCTTCCGGCAACGTCGAGATCTGCAGGTCAGGCGACTATTCCTGCACCGTCGCGGGGCCGCATGTGCCGGTAGTGGAGCTTGATCAAGGGCGAGCCGAGGTGGGGCAAGCCTGATTCTGGACGCCGTCGGACTTCAGTGTCCACAAGGGACACCGCCGAGCGTTTGAGTGTCTGATTGATGCCGCTATGTGCGGTTCTGCGGGGGGGTCGTGAGTGGCAATGAGGGTTAGAGCAACAAAAATCACTCACGACCCCCTCGCAAAACCGCGCAAGTCGCCCAAACCGGGCACCTTTATCTCGAAAAGTGTCCCTTATGGACAGTCAAGAGCCGCGTGAGGCTCCTTGCCGGGGAGCCCGCTCCTGTCGACACGTTCGCCTTGTCCCGCCATGACGGCGGGCCGACCAGCGGTTATACGACTTTGCCGGGACCCTGCGCCTAGCGCGGTGAAGAGGGCCTTCATGTACTTGAGGGATTAAGACTGGTAGTCGTACAGCGACGTCCGGCTGTTGCCCGGCAGGTTGACCGGGGACCGCAGGTGGTTGCGCCCGGAGTCGACCGTCCGCAGCGTGGTCGCCAGCAGTTCGGAGAACTCGGCCAGCTTGCCGTCGACGTAGGCGTCGCAGTCGCTGCGCTGCTTGTCGGCCTCGACGTGCGCTTCGTCGACGATGCGGGCCGCCTCGCCGTGCGCGGCCTGGACGACCTCGGTCTGGGCGACGAGCCGGGCCTGTTCGGCGCGGCCGTCCTCGATGGCGCGCTCGTAGGCGTCGCGGCCGGCCTGGATCATCCGCTCCGACTCCGCGCGGGAGCGGTCGGTGAGGCTCTGGAATTCGGCCTGTCCGGCGGCGACCATGCGCTCGGCCTCGCCGTGCGCGTCGCTCATCATCTGCTCGGCGCGGGCGCGGGCGTCGGCGAGGATGCGCTCGGCCTCGGCCTGGGCGTCGGCGACCGTGCGGTCGGCCTCGGTGTTCGCCGTCGAGACGGTCTCCGCCGCTTCGGTGCGGGCGGTCTGGATCAGCTGGTCGCGCTTGTCGAGGACGTCCTGCGCGTCGTCGACTTCACCCGGGAGGGCGTCGCGGATGTCGTCGAGCAACTCGAGGGTGTCCCCGCGTGGCACGACGCAACTGGAGGTCATCGGCACGCCGCGGGCTTCCTCCACGATGGTGACGAGCTCGTCGAGCGCCTCGAAAACCCGGTACACGGCCCACTCCCTACCTGCTGCTACAGCGATCCCCACATTCCCTGAGATCAGTTTGCCCTCATCGCCGCCGTAAGGGGTGAAAGCGCGCGGTACCGGGCGTGTCCCCGCCGGTACCGCGCGCCATGATCACCGGAACGTGAAGGCCGGGTCGGTGACGAGCTTGACCAGCTGTTCGTCGGTCAGCGAGGGTCCGGAGTCCGAGGAGCCGACGTCACCGAGGTCTCCGACGTTGACCGATCCGCCGTCCGGCTGCCAGGCGATCGCCTGACGGCCGATGACCTTGCCGGTCGAAAAGCCTTGACCGGTCACCACCGGCTCGCCCACCTGGTCCGGGTTCTTGGGCGTGGTCTCGGAAATCGCCACCGGTATCCCCGACGGCGTGACCAGCTCTTCACACCTCATCGGCTTCCGGTCGGGCCCGATGGCGTCGCCCCGCCGACCCGGGTCGCAGTAGCCCTGGCGGGGATAGCCCTCCTTCGTGGTCACCGGACCGCTGATGGTGAGGTTGAGCTGCCGTTTGATCCCGGTGGCGTCGGTGTACTCGATCTCCGAGGTCATCAGGTCCCAGTCGTTCACCTGGACGAAATCCCGGACGGAGATGTCCTGCGCGCCGACCAGGATGCCCGGCAGCACGTCCTTCAGGTGCCGGAGATCGCGTGCCTTCTGCTCGGCCCGGCTCGGGGGCGCCGCCGGTGCCACCTCCACCGTCCTCTCCCTTGGTGCCACGAACGCCACCGCGGCCGCGATCACCGCCAGCGTCACGGCCCCCGTCCCCGCGACCGCCCGCCGGTTTCGCACCTTTTTCGCCGCCGTCCCGGCGACTTCGTCCGGGTCGAAGCCGAGCGGCGGCTCGGCCAGTTCGATCCCGCGCAGCCTGTTTTCGAGTTCGTCCATCACGCGCTCCTCCCGGAGACAGCCTCGTCGTGCTGTCTCTGCAGGGCCGCGCGGAGGGCGTCGAGCCCTCGCGCGGCCTGGCTCCTGACCGTCCCTTCCGAACAGCGCAGCGCGACGGCGACCTCCGCGACCGGGAGATCGGCGCAGTAGCGCAGCACGACGGCGGCGCGCTGTTTCGGCGGAACTTCGGCGAGGGCGTGAAGCAGCGAATCCGAGACCCCGGTATCGGCCGGGATGGCAGGCTCTTCGGGGACGACGCCGTCGCGGTTCTCTCTGCTCCGCCAAGGTCGTCGCCGCTCGTCGAGCCAGCAGCGCATCAGGATCTGCCTCGTGTAGTTGTCGACGGGCCCTTTCCGGCGGACCTTCGGCCAGACCCGGTAGAGCTTGATGAGCGCGGTTTGGACCAGATCCTCCGCGAGATGCCAGTCGCCGCAGAGCAGATACGCCGTCCGCCTGAGCGGTAGCGCCTTGTCCCTGGCGAACTCCCTGAAGCTCGCATCGTCCCCAGACCGCATCGTGCCTCCTCGTCCGTGTTCCGGTGTATCTCACGGACGAGGAGGCACGAAATGTTGCATGAGCGGATCAGCCGTTGAGGTTCACCAGCTTGAAGGTCGCGTAACGGTCCGGGGTGTAGATGATCTCGCCACCCTTGCCGGAGATCACGCGGTCGCTCGTGCCCACCGGGAACAGCTGGTAGTAACCGGCGGCGCACGACGGCAGCACGGCTTCGCGGTTCTCGTAGACCGTGCCGGTCGCGCCGCCGCGGGCCTTGTCCACCACGGACTTCGCCGCGGAGGACAGCGTCGAGTAGCCGACCTTCGTCAGCTTCGAGGTGTCACCGCACTTCGGAGCGGGCGTGCCGTCGGCGTCGATCACGGAGAAGGTCTTGTAGTGGTCGGCGGTGTAGAAGTGCTCGCCGGCGTTACCGGTGACGATGCGGCGCGCACCGCGATCGGGCGAGCCCGGCGTCGGGACCGTGTACTCGCGGTAGTAGCCCGAAGCGCACTTCGGGAGGATGTTCTCGCGGTTGGAGAAGACCGTGCCGTCCTTGTCCGGGTACGGGAACGGGCCACCCTTCTGGATGAGGTTGTAGGTCGTCGTCGCCTCGGCGGGCAGCGACGAGAGCGACACGTGCTTGAACCCGGTGAGATCCCCGCACGGGTTCTGCTGGATCGAGACGGGGGCGGCCGTGGCCTGCGCGGCACTCAGCCCGCCGAAGAACGTGACAAGCAGAACGAGCAGCGCGGCGGCGATCCGCGATCGTTTGTTGGTCATTTTCGGACCGTAACCCGATCGTGTATTCACCAGAAGGCGCCGAGATGAACTCTTCACCGCCGTTCACCGTTGACCGACCAACGGCTTCGGCCGTTCGGGTCAACCTCGTTCGGAGTGCTTCTCCATGAGGCGTTTGAACACTATCGGCGGGACGAGGTGCTCGATGTCGCCCCCGAGCGCGGAGACCTCTTTGACCAGCGAGCTCGACACGAACCCGTACGCCGGGTTGTTCGCCATCAGCAGGGTTTCGAGCCCGGTCAGCTCACGGTTCATCTGCGCCATCTGGAGCTCGTAGTCGAAGTCGCTGACCGAACGCAGCCCCTTCGCGACCGCGATGATGTCGTTCTCGCGGCAGTAGTCGACCAGGAGGCCTTGCCACGAGTCGACGCGCACGTTCGGCAGCTTCGCGGTGATCTCGCGCAGCATGTCCATCCGCTCCTCGGTGGTGAACAGGCCTTTCTTGCTCTTGTTCACCCCCACCGCGACGACGACCTCGTCGAACAGCTTGGCCGCCCGCTCGATGATGTCGAGATGTCCATTGGTGGCCGGGTCGTAGGACCCGGGACAGACCGCACGCCGCATGCGCGGACGCTACCAAGGAGAAGGGACCCCTGCGCGTTCATCAGTGCGCCGTCTCACACCTGATACTCCGCCCAGTAGAGCGCGGTGTCGCCGTAGCGCTTCGTGCGCATCGGTTCGAAGCCGGGCGGCCAGTCCGGTTCGCCGTCCCGCGCGGCCCGTTCGATCACCACCAGCGCCCCGTCCACGACCCACCGGCCCGCCGCGAGCGCGGCCATGACCTCCCCCAGGCGGGTGGAATCGACAGCGTACGGCGGATCCGCGAGGACGATGTCGAACGTTTCCGGCGCCGGAGCGGCGACGACGGACTCGACGGTCCCGGCCCGGACCGTGCCGCCGAGCCCCAGCGTGGCGACGTTCCCCTTGAGCACTTCGACCGCGCGCCGGTCGTGTTCGACGAACAGCGCGCCCGACGCGCCGCGGGACAACGCCTCCAGCCCGAGCGCGCCCGAACCGGCGTAAAGGTCGAGGACCTGGGCCCCCTGCAGCTCGCTGGCGACCTCCAGCGCGTTGAACAGCGCCTCGCGCACGCGTTCCGACGTCGGCCGCGTGCCCTTCGGAGGGACCTTCAACCGCCTGCCGCCCGCGGTCCCCGCCACGATCCTGGTCATTGGAGCATCGTGCCTCAACGCCTTCGGCCGTGACGTTGGCCGGGACTTGGTGAAGCCGCCGCCCAGCTCGCGTAGAGTCGTCCTTCGCCCTCGGAGGCGATAGAAGCGTTTAGGAGCGTTGCGTGTCCGAACCTCGGGTCAGACGGGCCGAGATCGCCATCGAGCAAGCCCATGTGGACACGGTCTACACCCGGCTCGCCGAATTGCGAGCCCAGGCTGAGGCCATGCGTACCAAGGGCTATGAAATCGGCCATGGCGCCGGGCGGGAAGCGATCTTCGAGCAGGCGTCGATGCTGTTCGAACGGGACATGATGGTGTATCACGCCAATCAGACCCTGCAGACCCTCGACGCGGAGTACGAAGGCCTGGTCTTCGGCAGGCTCGACCATCTCGACAACGACCACATCTACGTCGGCCGTCTCGGCATCCGCGACGCCGAGTTCGACAACCTCGTCACCGACTGGCGCGCGCCCGCGGCGGCGGCGTTCTACCAGGCGACGGCCGAGGAGCCGATGGACGTCGTCCGGCGCCGGGTGATCCGGTGCTCCGGCCAGAACGTGCTCGACGTCGACGACGACGTCCTGATCGCCGACGCGGTCCCCGAGAACATGCAGATCGTCGGCGAAGGCGCGCTGATGGCCGCGCTCGGGCGCTCGCGCGGCGAGAAGATGCGGGACATCGTCGCCACCATCCAGAAGGAGCAGGACGAGGTCATCCGGGCGCCGTGGCGCGGGGTCACGGAGATCACCGGCGGCCCCGGCACCGGCAAGACCGCGGTCGCGCTGCACCGCGCGGCGTACCTGCTCTACCGCCACCGCCGCCAGCTCGGCGGCGCGGGCGTGCTGGTGATCGGCCCGTCCGGGGTGTTCACCAGCTACATCTCGCGGGTGCTGCCGTCGATGGGTGAGACGAACGTCGAGCTGCGCGCGCTCGGCGAGGTCCTCGACGGCCTCGAAGCCACCCGTCAGGATCCGGCGCCGCTGGCGGCGATCAAGGGATCGCTGCGGATGCGCAAGATCCTGCTGCGCGCGCTGCGGGACACGCCGGAGGATGCGCCCGAGGACATGAAGATGGTCTACCGCGGCGAGGTGCTGCGGCTGAACGCGCGCGAACTCGACAAGGTGCGCCGCAAGGTGCACACCGCGGGCGGGCCGCCGAACCGGTCACGGATCCGCGCCGCCGAACTGCTGCTCGACGCGCTCGCCGCGAAGGCCGACCAGCACGCGAAGGACGACGGCCGTCAGATCGACAAGGCCGAGCTGATCAGCGAACTCGGCGAGCGCATCGAGTTCCACCGGTTCCTGGTGGTCTGGTGGCCGGTCCTGTACCCGGCGCAGATCCTGCGGTGGCTCGGCGTGGAGAAGCGGCTCGCCGCCGCGGCGAAGGGCCTGCTCAACCGCAACGAGATCAGCCTGCTCGCGGCCGACTTCGCCGACCGTTCGCGCGGCTGGACCATCGCCGACGTCGCACTGCTCGACGAGCTGCGCGTCCTGATCGGCGAGCCGCCGAAGCGGCGCAAGGGCAGGCAGACCATCGAGGTCAACCCGGAACGCGGCGGCGCCCCGACCCGGCCCCAGCACTACGACGAGTACTCGCACGTGGTCGTCGACGAGTCGCAGGACCTCTCGCCGATGCAGTGGCGGATGGTCGGGCGGCGCGGGAAGTACGCGAGCTGGACCGTGGTCGGCGACCCGGTTCAGAGTTCGTGGCCGGATCCGGCCGAGGCCGCGATGGCGCGTGACCAGGCCTTCGGGCTCAAGACGACGCGGCGCCGGTTCACCCTGCGCACCAACTACCGGAACTCGGCGGAGATCTTCGACCTGGCCGCGAAGGTCGTCGCCGGGCACGCCGAGGCCGACGAGCTCCCGCGCGCGGTGCGGCAGACCGGCATCACGCCGGAGGTCCGGCCGGTCGAGGCCGCCGGGCTGGAGGCGGCGACGCAGGCCGCGGTGAAGGAGCTGATGGGGGCCGTCGAGGGCACCGTCGGCGTGATCACCGCCATGGACCGGGTGCCCGAGGTCGAAGGCTGGCTCGCCGAACTTTCGGACGAGCGGCTCAAGGTCGTCGGCAGCCTCGACTCCAAGGGCCTCGAATACGACGCCGTCGTCCTGGTGGAGCCCAACGACCTCATCACGGAGTCGACCACCGGACGCCGCGTGCTGTACGTCGCGCTGACCCGCGCGACCCAGCAGCTGACCGTCCTGGCCTCGAACCCGGACTGGATCCCGGCCGCCTGACCCCCTACGCGTTTAGTCCTCTGGATGCGGTAGTTGCGTGTGCAAGTACCGCATCCAGAGGACTAAACGCGTGCGTCACAAAAAGCTGAAGGGCTCCTTCAGGACACTGGTGAATGCCCTGAAGGAGCCCTTCAGACCCCCGGTGAGTGAACGATGTGGGGACGCATCGCACGTCCAGGGGTATTTCTAGCGCCTCTTCGTTGTTCGGTGTCACGGCCGTTCCACCGAACAACAACGCCGAACAACGAATCGGCCGTGGTCACGGGCACGGAGGCCGGTAATCGAGCCCCGGCAGGTGTTGTTCCCACTCTTCGGGCGTGATCCGCGGGTACACGGTCGCGCAGATGCGTTCGGCGGCCCGTTCGGGGCTGGTTTCCCACAACCGCACGCTGCCGTCCGCGACGGAGCCCGCGAGGGTGTGCCCGTCGGGAGCGAACGCCACCGCGTTGACCCGATCGACGTCGTCGTTCAGGTTCGCCGATTCCCGGACCGCTCCGGGATCGGAGACATCCCATAGTCGCACGGACCGGTCGTAGCTGCCGGTCGCGAGCGTCTTCCCGTCCCCGCCGAACGCGACCGAGATGACGTTGTCCGTGTGCCCGGACAGCAGCGCCGCCTGCCGGGGAGCCGCCGGATTCGTCACGTCCCACAGCCTGCCGGTGCGATCGGCGCTCCCGGTGGCGGCGAGTTTTCCGTCCGGGCTGTAGGCCACCGAGAACACCGTGTCGGAATGTCCCTCCAGCACCGAAAGCTGCTTCGGCGCCTTCGCCATCGAGACGTCCCACAGCCGCGCGGTGTGGTCCCAGCCGCCGCTCAGCACGGTGCGGCCGTCCGGACTGAACGCGATCGAATGGACGTCGTCCTCGTGCCCGGTGAGGGTCGCGAGTTCGACGGGCCGCCGGATGTCGGCCACGTCCCACAGTTTCACCGTGTGCCCGCTGCCCGCGGTCGCGAGCGTCCGGCCGTCCGGACTGAACGCGACCGGGTCGATCTCCTCCTCCGGCCGGTAGAAGACGCCGGTGTCGACCGGCTTCCGCGGATCGGTGACGTCGATCAGCCGCATCGTGTGGTCCCAGGAGCCGGCGGCGAGCGTCCGGCCGTCCGGACTGAACGCGAGACCGCAGACACCTTGGCCGAAGCCCGCGATCTTGCCGAGCTCACGCGGGTTCCGGGTGTCGGCGACGTCGACCAGGCGCACCGCGCCGTCCTGACTGCCGGTGGCCAGCAGTTTCCCGTCGGAGCTGTAGACCGCCCGGCAGGCCGACCTCGCCGGGCCGCTGATCGCGGGCCCCGGCAGATCCCACAGCCGCACCGTCTGGTCGTCGCTCGCGGTCACCAGTGTGCGGCCGTCCGGCGAGAACACCGCCCAGACCACGGCCGCGGTATGCCCGACGAGCGCCGGTTTCTCGCGCGGCTTCGCCGGATCGGTGATGTCCCACAGCCGCGCGGCGCGGTCGAAACCAGTGGTGACCAACGTCGTCCCGTCCGGGCTGAACGCCACGGACCGCACGATGGTCCTGTGCGCGGCCATCGTCCCCAGCGGCGTCGGCGCCATCGGGTCGGCGACGTTCCACAGCCGTGCCGTCTGGTCGATGCTCGCGGTGGCGAGTGTCCGGCCGTCCGGGCCGAACGTCGCGGAGTGGACCCCGGCCGTGTGCCCGTTCACCACGCCGAGTGGCTTGGTCTTGAGCGGGTCGGCGACGTCCCACAACCGCGCGGTCTTGTCGGCGCCGGTCGAGACGAGCGTTCGCCCGTCGGGGGCGTACGCGAGACCGTTGACGTTGCCGGTGTGGCCGGTGAGGGTGGCCGCGAGCACCGGTTTCGCGGGATCGCGGACGTCGAACAGGCGCACCGTGCCGCCGCCGTCCGCGGTGGCGAGCACCGCCGCCTTCGGGCTGAACGCCACCGCGTTGACCCGGCTCGGATGCTCCCCGGCCACCACGCCCGGCCCGGGTTTCGCCGGATCGGCGACGTTCCACAGCCGCACGGTCTTGTCCCAGCCCGCCGTCGCGACCACGGCGGCGCCGAACGCCACCGAGTTGACGTTCTCGGTGTGCCCGGACAAGGTGGCCAGTTCCCGCGGGCGATGGGGATCGCCGACGTCCCAGAGCTTGGCCGTGTGGTCCCAGCTGCCGGTCACCATCACCTGGCCGTCGCCGCGCAGGGCGGCCGCGTTGACGCGGTGGCCGTGGCCGCTGACCCGGGTCGAGTACGGCGACTCGAACATCCCGAGGACGCTGCCGCGGGTGTCCACACTCGGATCGACGCGGTATGCCGCCAGCGCGAGCTGCGCGGCCAGCGCCGGATTCGTCGGCCGCATCTCGATGGCCTGCCCGGCGACCTTCTGCGCGAGGGCGTTGTTGCGCTGGCTCGTCGCGGTCTGTTCGGCTCGCACGGCGTACGCCATCGCGGCCGTCGCCAGCACCAGCAGCACGGCCAGGAGTGCGACCAGCTGGCGCAACCTCCTGGTGCGTCGCCGCGCGACGGTCTGTTCGTGGTTCTCGATCGCCACGCTCGCGTCGAGGAACCGGCGTTCACGCTGGGAAAGCGCGCTGTCGTGCTCCCCCGCCCACTCCCTGGCGATGGACAGCCGAGCGCCGCGGTAGAGCCAGCCGTCGTCGTGGCCGACCGATTCCCACGCGTCGGTCGCCTCGGTGAGCTGACGGTGCACGCGCAGGCCTTCACGGTCTTCGGCGAGCCATTCACGGAGGCGCGGCCAGCCCCGGATCAGCGCCTCGTGCGCGATCTCGATGCCGTTGTCGTCGAGGGTGACCAGCCGCGACGACGCCAGCCTGTCCAGCACGACGGCGACGTCCGGGTCGTCCGCGTCCACCTCGTCGCGGGTGATGCGGCGTTTGGTGTCCTCGGTGCCTTCGCCGAGCGCGGTCATCCGCAGGAAGATCTGGTTCGCCAGCCGTTGCTGGTGCTCGCTCAGCGCGGTGAAGGTGTGCTCGGAGGTCTGCGCGACCGACCGTTCGATCCCGCCGCTGGATTCGTAGCCGGTGAGGGTGAGGGTGTTGCCGTGGCGGCGGCGCCAGGTCTCCAGCAACGCGTGCGAGAGCAGCGGCAGGACGCCGGGCTGCCCGGTCGCGTCGGCGACGAGCCGCGAGACCAGCGCGTTCTCGACGCGGTACCCGGCGTCGATGGCCGGCCGTGAGATCGCCTGCCGCAGCTCTTCGGTGCTCATCGGGCCGACGAGGATCTGCGCGTCCTGCATGGCCTCGACCAGCTCGGGATGCCGCGCGCAGTGCGTGTAGAAGTCGGTGCGGATGCCGAGGACGACCCTGGTCCGGCTCTCCGGTTCGGTCGTCGCGGTGACGAGCGCGGACAGGAAGGCGGCCCGCTCGTCGACGTCCTGGCACAGCGTGAAGACCTCTTCGAACTGGTCGACGACCAGCACAACGTCACCCTCGCGGTCGGCGACCAGCTGACGGGCGGCGAGGCCGAGGTTGCGCGGATGTCCGGTGAACTCGGCGAGCAGCCCGCCGGGCGCGAGCCCGAGCGGGGCGCCGAACTGGACGGCGCACTCCTGCAGCGGCCGTGAACCGGGAGTCATCAGCAGGGTCACGGACGTCTCGCCCGCCGCCGGGAGCAGACCCGCCCGGAGCAAGGACGACTTACCGGAACCGGAAGCGCCCAGAACCGCCAAGAATCGTTGGTCCGAAAGCCTAGTGACGAGTTTTCGGACGAGTCGTTCGCGACCGAAGAATCGGCTCGCGTCAGCCGCCCCGAATGCGGTCAGACCGATATAAGGGGCAGATTCCCCATTCAGTGGAGCAACCGGTGAATCGCTGACTCCGGTGCGCGTCCGCTCGGTCACGTCGTGCCAGCGGGCCTCCCACTCCTCCTCGGGGCCGTCGCACGCCCGGACATAGGCCAACGTCACCGCCAAGCTGGGCATCTTCTTCCCGCCGGCCGCTTCGGAGAGGGTGCCCGCGGAGTAATGGGCACGCCTGCCCAGCTCGCGGTACGTCGGATTTCCGGCCTTCTCCCGCAGACGCCGGAGATCGGCGGCGAACTCCAGTAACGGATCGTCCCCTGGGTCCAAAGGTCGCTCCGGACGCGGCACCCTTAATCCTTTCTTTTCAGTGGTTTTCCCACGGTCGCATTCGGGGGCAACCGTACCTTGGAAACGGGGGAACTCCGCCGAGTACCGGGTACATCGAGTCGGTTAATTTCGATCGATTGACAGGTGCTCGACGTCACGGGAAGGGATCGGGTGCCCGCCGCGTTGTACCGATGCGTGACCTCTTTGCCTGACATCCCGCTGTCCGTGCTCGACCTCTCGCCCGTCGTGGCCGGGGGCGGCGTGAGCGACTCACTGCGCAACACCCTCGACCTCGCGCGCCGGACCGAGGCGCTCGGCTATCACCGGTACTGGCTCGCCGAGCACCACAACATGCCCGGGATCGCCAGCTCCGCGACCGCCGTGATGATCGGCCAGGTCGCCGCCGCCACCGAACGCATCCGGGTCGGCTCCGGCGGGGTCATGCTGCCGAACCACGCGCCACTGGTGGTGGCCGAGCAGTTCGGCACCCTGGAGGCCTTCCACCCCGGCCGGATCGACCTCGGCATCGGGCGCGCGCCGGGCACCGACCAGCGGACCGCGCTGGCGCTGCGCGGCCCCGGCGGACTCTCCGCGGAGAACTTCCCGCAACAGTTCGCGGAACTGCTGGCCTACTTCGAGCACTCCGACCAGCGCGCGGTCAACGCCGTGACCGCCGAAGGCAACAAGCCGCCGGTGTGGCTGCTCGGGTCGAGCGGCTTCAGCGCGCGGATGGCGGGCGAACTCGGCCTGCCGTTCTCGTTCGCGCACCACTTCAGCGCCGAGAACACGCTTCCCGCCGTGGCGCTCTACCGCGACGCGTTCAAACCGTCGGACGTCCTGGACGAGCCGTACGTGATGCTCGGCGTCTCCGTGGTCGCCGCCGAGACCGACGAGCGCGCCCAGTACCTGGCCGCCCCCAGCGGACTGACCTTCCTCAGCCTGCGCAAGGGCCGCCCCATCCCGCTTCCGACGCCGGAAGAGGCCGCGGCCTACCCGTACACCGACATCGAGCGCGTGTTCATCGAGGACCGGGCCGCGAGCAGCATCATCGGCTCGCCCGAGACCGTCCACAAGGGACTCGAGACACTGCTCGCCGACACGGGCGCGAACGAGCTGATGATCACGACCATGGTGCACGACCAGGCGGACCGGGTGCGGTCTTACGAGTTGGTGGCCGACCTGGCGCGCTGACGGGCGGTCCCGGTGCCATGAACGGTCCTTTACTTGCAAAATTTGCAAGTAAAGGACCGTTCATGGCGTCCGCAGGCCCGCCGGCGGCGCGCCGTGAGGGCCTCCTTGCCTACCTTGAGGGTAGGGAAGGAGGCCCTCACGGACCTTCACGACACTTGGCACCCCAGGCTGGTTCCGTGAAGGCGGCATAGCGGGCCACGAATGGACCAACGCGCCGCCGAGCACGAAAGAACGGACAAGATCCCCGTTCGCCTTTGTCACAAAAGAACAAGAATTCACCGGTTACCAGGACGTGACGTCTTGATCACACCGAAGTTCTTGTCACCAGGCAGGCACGTGATTAGCGTACCGACCAGTAGCAAACAGCACGGTAACACCCCGTTGACCCTATTCAACGATTCCGTTCCGCCATTCGGAGCAAAGGAATTGCGCAAGCTGGGGTGTATTCGCCGTGCCCGGAAAACTGGAGGGTCGGCGTGGGCGTCCGGACTAACGCACCCTCATTCCCCGGCGCGGGTGCGCTCCGGGAGACCGGCAGGCTCTACTCACTCGGTCTCGACGTCGTCCGCCTGACCTTCCGGCGGCCGTTCCAGGCCCGCGAGCTGATCCAGCAGTTCTGGTTCATCGCGAGTGTGTCGATTTTGCCGACGGCGCTGGTCGCGATCCCGTTCGGCGCGGTGATCGCGTTGCACATCGGTTCGCTGACCGCGCAGATCGGCGCGCAGTCCTTCACCGGCGCGGCCAGTGTGCTGGCGATCATCCAGCAGGCCAGCCCGATCGTGACGGCGTTGCTGATCGCGGGGGCCGGCGGGTCGGCGATGTGCGCGGACCTCGGGTCGCGCACGATCCGTGAGGAGATCGACGCGATGGAGGTGCTCGGGGTCTCCCCGATCCAGCGCCTGATCGTGCCGAGGGTGCTCGCCGCGATGGGGGTCGCCGCATTCCTGAACGGAATGGTCAGCGTGGTCGGCGTCCTCGGCGGCTATTTTTTCAACGTCATCATGCAGAACGGGACACCGGGTGCGTATCTGGCCAGTTTCTCCGCTCTCGCGCAACTGCCGGACCTCTGGATCAGCGAGATCAAGGCGGTCATCTTCGGTTTCGTCGCGGCGATCGTCGCCTCTTATCGCGGGCTCAATCCGAAAGGCGGCCCGAAAGGCGTCGGTGACGCGGTGAACCAATCCGTGGTGATCACGTTCCTGCTCCTGTTCCTGTTGAACCTCGTGCTGACGACGCTTTACCTGCAGCTCGTCCCGGCGAAGGGCAGCTGATGGTCACGACGACTCCCCCCAAACGCGCGGAACGGGTCCGCGAGGCCGTGGACCGCCGGTTCGGGTTCCTGGACACGCTCGGCGACCAGATCCTCTTCTTCCTCAAGGCACTCGCCTGGGTGCCGCGCGCGCTGCGCCGCTATCTCCGCGAGATCACCCGCCTGCTGGCCGAAGTCAGCTTCGGCAGCGGCGCGCTGGCGGTCATCGGCGGCACGATCGGCGTGATGATCGGGATGACCGTGTTCACCGGCACGGTCGTCGGGCTCCAGGGTTACTCGGCGCTCAACCAGGTCGGCACGTCGGCGTTCGCCGGGTTCGTTTCCGCGTACTTCAACACCCGCGAGATCGCGCCGCTCGTGGCCGGGCTGGCCCTGTCGGCCACCGTGGGCTGCGGCTTCACCGCACAGCTGGGCGCGATGCGCATCTCCGAGGAGATCGACGCGCTGGAAGTGATGGGCATCCCCAGCGTCCCGTACCTGGTGACCACCCGGATCATCGCGGGGTTCCTCGCGGTCATCCCGTTGTACGCGATCGGCCTGCTGACCTCGTATCTCGCGTCACGCCAGATCACCGTCTGGTTCTACGGCCAGTCCGCGGGCACCTACGACCATTACTTCCTGCTGTTCCTGCCACCGGGCGACGTGCTGTGGTCGTTCGGCAAGGTGCTGGTGTTCAGTGTCGTGATCGTGCTCGCCCACTGTTATTACGGCTTCCGCGCGAGCGGCGGCCCGGCAGGGGTCGGTGTCGCCGTCGGGCGCGGGGTGCGGACCGCGATCGTGGCGGTCAGCGTGCTGGACTTCTTCCTCAGCCTCGCGATCTGGGGCGCGACCACGACGGTGCAGGTGGCCGGATGAGCCGGCGCGGGCTGCGCAAGGCCGGGGTCAGGACCGCCGGGGTGCTGTTCCTCGTGGTGATGTCCGCCTTCGTGCTGCTGTCGATCAAGATCTACCGGAAGGATTTCGTCGAATCCGTGCCGGTGACGCTGCAGGCGGACCGGGTCGGCAACCAGTTGCGCACGGGCGGGCAGGTCAAGGCACGCGGCGTGGTGGTCGGCGAGATCCGCGACGTCCGCGCGACGCCGGGTGGCGCGGAGATCGACCTGGCCATGGAGCCCGGCAAGGTTTCGCAGCTGCCGAAGAACGTGTCCGCGCTGCTCGTGCCGAAGACCCTGTTCGGTGAGCGGTACGTGCAACTGTCCATTCCGGACGGATCACCCGCCGGACCGTTGAGCGCGGGCGACGTGATCACCCAGGACCGCTCGGCCAACGCGATCGAACTCGAGCGCGTCTTCGACAATCTGTTGCCGCTGCTCAAGGCGGTGCAGCCGCAGAAGCTCGCCACCACGCTGACCACGGTCGCCACCGCGCTGGAAGGTCGCGGCGACCAGATCGGCGACACACTCGCCACCGCGGCCGCCTATCTGAAGGACTTCAACCCGAACCTCCCGAAGCTGAACGACAACATCCGCGACCTCGCCACGGTCACGAAGCTGTACGGCGACATCGCGCCGGACCTGCTCGACGCGCTGAGCGCCTCGGCGGTCACCCTCGACACCGTCAAGGAGAAACGTGCCGAACTGGCGACGGTGTACCAGCAGGTGACGGCGTCCTCCCAGCACGTCACGACGTTCCTCCTCAACAACCGCGCCAACATCATCGCGCTCGCCGCCGACAGCAGGGCACCGCTGGAGGTCGGCGCGAAGTACTCGCCGAGTTTCGCCTGCACGCTGGACGCGCTCGCCAAGCTCAAGCCGCAGATGGACAAGGTGCTGGGCGCCGGCACGGACGAACCCGGGCTGCACGCGGAGATCATCGTCAGCCAGCCCCGCGGCAAGTACGTGCCGGGCAAGGACGACCCGGTCTACAACGCCACCGGCGAACCGCGCTGTTATCCGACGAACGGCCTGATGGGCCAGGGGATCGTGGCGACCGGTGAGAAGACCGCGGGGCTCCCCGGCGCGCAGGGCGACCTCGGCCTGGCGAACTCGCCGCAGGAACGGGAACTGATCTCCACGCTGGTCGCGCCCTCGATCGGTGTCCCTGCCAACCAGGTCCCCGCATGGGGCAGCGTGCTCGTCGGGCCGCTCTACCGGGGTACGGAGGTGACCGTGCGATGAGGAACTTCGTGAGCCCGCTGATCAAGGGGCTGATCTTCGTCGTCGTCACGACGCTGGCCACGGTGCTGCTGGCGGTGTCCATCACGAACACCGGCCTAGGCGACACCAAGACCTACAGCGCCAAGTTCCTCGACGCGACGTCGCTGAACGTCGGCGACGACGTCCGGATCTCCGGGGTGCGGGTCGGCCAGATCGCGGAACTCGAGATCGCCGACCACAGCCTGGCCCGCGTCCGGTTCTCCCTCGACTCGCAGCGCAGTCTGCCCGCCGACGTGAACGCGGTGATCAAGTACCGCAACATGGTCGGCCAGCGCTACATCGCGCTCGAACGGGGCAAGGGCACCCGCGAGACCCTGGCGCCCGGAGCGGAGATCCCGCTGGAGCGCACGACGCCCGCGCTGGATCTCACGGAACTGTTCAACGGCTTCAAACCACTGTTCCAGGCCCTCTCCCCCAAGGACGTCAACCAGCTCTCCGGCGAGATCGTCCAGGTGCTTCAGGGCGAAGGCGGCACGGTGGAAAGCCTCCTGGCGCACACCGGTTCGCTGACCACCACGCTCGCCGGCCGTGACAAGGTGATCGGTGACGTGATCACGAATCTGGACACCGTGCTGAAGAGCATCAACGGCAAGGGTGACGCACTGTCCACTCTGGTCTCCACGCTGAAGGAGCTGGTGTCCGGCCTCGCCGGTGACCGCACCGAGATCGGGGAGGCCGTCTCCGGGCTCGCCGACCTCACCACCGCCACGGCCGGTCTGCTCGAACAGGGCAGGAAACCGCTCAAGGACAGCATCGAGGGGCTCGGCCTGCTGGCCGGTCAGCTGACCACCGACGAGGCCAAGGCCGAAGTCGACCGCGTCCTGACCGTGCTCCCGGGGAAACTGAACGAACTGGGCCGGATCGGCTCCTACGGATCGTGGATGAACTTCTACCTGTGCTCGTCCGTGCTGCAGACCAAACCTCCGCGCGGGGTCCCGGCGACGGCGGAGAGGTGCACGGCGTGAAACCCTTCAAGGAGCGGAATCCGATCGTCATCGGTGTCGTCGGCAGCGTCATCGCCGCCGGGCTGCTGACCGCGACGCTCAACTACGAGGCCCTGCCGATCGTCGGCTCGGGGACCACCTACCAAGCCGAATTCTCCGAAGCGGCGGGCTTGCAGGCCGACGACGAGGTCCGCATCGCCGGGATCAAGGTCGGCACGGTGAGCGACGTCCGGCTCGCCGAAGACCACGTGGTGGTCAGCTTCCGGGTCAAGGACGCCTGGGTCGGCGACAAGACCGCCGCCGAGATCAAGATCAAGACCCTGCTCGGCCGGAAGTTCCTCGCGCTCCGCCCGACCGGCGAGACGGTGCAGAACCCGAAGCAGGTCATCCCGCGCACCAGGACCGTGACGCCCTACGACGTCACCGAGGCGTTCAACGGGCTGGCCGACACTGCGGGCGCGATCGACACGGATCAGCTCGCGGAAAGCTTCACCACACTCAGCGACACGTTCAAGAACTCGCCCGAGCACATCAAGAAGGCGCTCGAAGGGCTGACGTCGCTGTCGAAGACGGTGTCCTCCAGGGACAACGAGCTCGCCAGCCTGCTGTCGAACGCGCACGGGCTCACCACGACGCTCGCGAACTCGAACGACGACTTCGCCAAACTCCTCTCGGACGGCAACCTGCTGCTGACCGAACTGGACAACCGGCGACAGGCGATCCACGACCTGCTGACCGGCTCGCAGGAGCTCGCCACCCAGCTTTCGGGCCTGGTGAAGGACAACAAGGACCAGCTCGGCGGCGCGCTCGCCCGGCTCGGAGAGGTGACCGACATCCTGCAGCGGCAGAACGACAATCTCGCCAAGAGCCTGGACCTCGCCGCGCCGTACTTCCGTGTGGTGAACAACTCGCTCGGCAACGGACGCTGGGTGGACAGCTACCTGTGCGGGCTCGTCCCGGAGAACCGGGACCCGTGCCTGCCGAAGATCCCGGGAGGTGGCCGATGACCAGCCGCTTCGTCACCCTGGCACTGGTACTCGCGCTGGCCGTCGTCGGCGGTCTCTGGTGGATCTTCTCCGGCAACGGGCTCGACCGCGTCACGGTGTACTTCTCGCGGGCGGTCGGTGTCTACAGTGGATCGGACGTGCGGGTGCTCGGCGTCCGGGTCGGCCAGGTCGAATCGGTGACCCCGGAAGGGGAACAGGTCAAGGTCGTCCTGACCGTCGACGGGTCGACGCCGATCGCGGCCGACACCAACGTGCTGGTCGTGGCGCCGAGCGTGGTGGCCGACCGGTACGTCCAGTTCACCAAGCTCACCCGCGCCGGGAACCGGCTGGACGACGGCGCGGTGATCCCGGTGGAGCGCACCGGCACGCCGGTGGAACTCGACCAGCTCTACTCCAGCCTCGACACTCTCGCCAAGGCGCTCGGCCCCAAGGGCGCGAACGCCGACGGTGCGCTTTCGGAATTGCTGCGCACCGGCGCGAAGAACCTGCAGGGCAACGGAAAGCCGTTCAACGATTCGGTGCGCAACTTCGCCGACCTCGCGAGGACCTTGTCCGGCAACTCGCAGAACCTGTTCGCCACCGTCGACGAGCTTCAGCGGTTCACCTCGATGCTGGCGACCAACGACCGGAACGTCAGCGAGGTCAACAAGCAGCTCGCTTCGGTGACCGGCACGTTGGCGCAGAACAAGGACGAACTCGCCCGCGCGCTCAACGGCCTCGGCGGCGCCCTGGCGGAGATCCAGCAGTTCATCAAGGACAACCGCGCGCTGATCAAGTCCAATGTGGACAAGCTCGCGGTGACAACGGGGACGCTGGTCGACAAACGCGCCGCGCTGGCCGAAACCCTCGACACGATCCCGCTGGCGGTGACGAACGTGCTCGGCGCCGTCGACCCGAAGACCGGGAAGCTGCAGAGCCGCGGCAACATGCTCGAATACGCCCCGCTCCCGCTGCCGGTCGCCGGCGACACCTACACCGGGGGGCGCTGATGGCCACGAAACGGTCGATCGCCGTACTCGCCGCGTGCTGTGTCGCGCTCACCGCCTGTTCCTCCGATTTCAAGGGCGTCTACGACCTGCCGCTGCCCGGCGGCGCGGATATCGGTGACCATCCGTACCGGGTGACCGTGCAGTTCGCCGACGTACTCGACCTGGTCCCGCAGGCCGCGGTGAAGGTGGGCGACGTACCGGTCGGCCGGGTCGAGAAGATCCAGCTCGGCGAGGACGGCTGGACGGCCGAGACCGTTTTGGCGCTCAACGGCGACGTCCACCTGCCCGCCAACGCCATCGCGCGGCTGCGGCAGTCCAGCCTGCTCGGCGAGAAGTTCATCGAGCTCGCCCCGAGCGCGGCGAGGGCCGAAGGCAGGCTGGGCGACGGTGGGGTGATCCCGGTCGCGAGCACGAACCGCAACCCGGAGTTCGAGGAGGTCTTCGGCGCGCTGTCCCTGCTGCTCAACGGCGGCGGGATCGGCCAGTTGCAGACCATCAACCGCGAGCTGTCGAAGGTGATGGACGGCAACGAGGAGGAGATCCGCTCCTTCCTGTCCACTGTGGAACAGCTGGTGTCCAATCTGGACTCGCATCGGTCGGAGATCACCTCGGCGCTCGACGGGCTCAACCAGCTCTCGGCGACACTGGCCAACCGGAAGAAGCAGGTCGAAGGCGCGCTCACCGACCTCACCCCCGGTCTTCAGAGCCTTTCCGACCAGCGCACACAGCTCGTCTCGATGCTGCAGGCGCTGGACCGGCTTTCCGGGGTCGGCGTCGACGTGATCAAGAAGAGCAAGGCCGACCTCGTCGCGGACCTCACCGCGCTCGCGCCGATCCTCAAACGGCTGGCCGACGCCGGCGAGAACCTGCCCAAATCGCTGGAGATCCTGCCGACGTTCCCGTTCACCGACGCCGTCCGCGACGGGATCAAGGGCGACTACCTGAACGTCTACGCCTCGATGATCCCCGCACCGGGCGTCGAACTCCCACCACCGGGCGAAGGCGTCCCGCCGGACCTCCCGACCCTGCCGCTGCCGTCCTCCGGAGGTAGCTGATGCTCACCGCCCGTGTCCGGATCCAGGTGATCGCGTTCGTCGTCCTCGCGCTGGCGACGACGGCGTTCGTCGGCGCCAACTACGCGGGGCTCGACCGGCTCTTCGGGGCGAGCGGGTACACCGTGAAGCTCGCGCTGACCGACGGCGGCGGCCTGTTCACCAACGGCGAGGTGACCTATCGCGGCGTCGCCGTCGGCCGGGTCGGCGAACTGCGGCTCACCGCCGGCGGCATGGAAGCGGATCTCCTGATCGACGACGACGCGCCGCGGATCCCGGCGAACTCGCGGGCGGTCGTGGCGAACCGGTCCGCGGTCGGCGAGCAGTTCGTCGACCTGCAGCCGCGGACCGGCGACGGGCCGTTCCTCGCCGAAGGTTCGGTCATCCCGCGCGAGGCGACGAGTGTGCCGCTACCGGTGCAGCATCTGCTGACCGATCTGGACTCGCTGACCGCGTCCGTGCCGACCGAGGATCTGCGGACCGTGGTCGACGAACTCGACAACGCCCTGCGCGGTTCCGGCGCGAACCTGCAGGTGCTGCTGGATTCCACCACCGACTTCACCAAACAGGCCGCCGATCACCTGCCGCAGACGGAGAGCCTGCTCACCGACGGCTCGACCGTGCTGAAGACCCAAGTCGACTCGTCACAGGCTTGGCGGCAGTTCAGCGGCAACGCCAAGCAGTTCGCCGAACAGCTGTCCCGTTCGGACGGTGACCTGCGACGGCTGATCACGACCGCGCCCGAAGCGGCGACCCAGCTCTCCGGGCTGTTGCGGGACAACGAGCCGGGCCTGCCGATCCTGCTGGCGAACCTGCTCACCACGTCGCAGGTGTTCTCCGCGCGCACCGACGGCCTCCGGCAGCTGCTGATCAACACCCCGAAGGCGGTGTCCGCGGTCGACGCCTCCGTCGACGAGCAGTCCGGGAAGATCGAACTGGTACTGACCTTCTTCGACCCGATGCCCTGCACCAAGGGCTACGAGGGCACGAAGACCCGCAGCAGCGCGGACCTCGCGCCGCTGCCGTTCAACACCGGTGCCGCGTGCACGCTCGACAAGGGCAACCCGAGTTCGGTCCGCGGCTCGCAGAACGCGCCGAAGGGCGGCGTCCCGCCCGCCGCGATCCCCGGCGGCTTCGGCGCCGACGGCCAGCCGACGTCCACCAGCCTCGAGGAGATGTTGTGGCTGCGCAACTGAAGATCGCGATCGCCGTGTTCGCCGCGGCCTGCGCGTTCGCGGGATGGGCCGGGTACACCTGGTTCACCGCGACGGGTTCGACGGCGGTGGCCTACGGGAACTCGCGTGACGAAGCGCTGAAGAGCGGACGTGAACTCGTCGCCCGGCTGACCAGCCTCGATCACCATCGGGTCGACCAGGGCATCGCCGACTGGCTCGCCGCGTCCACCGGCCCGCTGCGCGATCAGCTTGGCAAGACCGACGACGCGACCAAGCAGACCCTGACCAAGGACGCGACGGTCTCGACGGGCAAGGTGCTGGACGCGGCCATCAGCGAACTGGACGACCACGCCGGAACGGCCAAGATGCTGGCTTCGGTGGAGATCACCATGGCGAAGGAAGGCGCGGCGCCGACGACGAAGCGCAACCGGTTCGCCGCCGGGCTGACCAGGACCGGCGAGGGCTGGAAGCTCAGCGCGCTCGACCAGCTCCCGGTGGGTGCGCGATGACCGCCACGGCCGACGCTTCCGTCGAACCCGAAGCCGAACCCGAAGTCGTCGCCGAGAAGCCGTCGCGCCGCCCGAAGCCGCCGCTGATCCTGCTGGTCGCGGCGGCCGTACTGGTGGCGGCGGGCGCGTGGTTCACGCTGGAGGCGAGGTCGATCTCGGCGGCGCCGTCGGCGGCCAACACCGCGCTCACCGACGTCGGCGCGACGGCCGAGGTGAACTCCGCGGTGACGGTGGCGCTCAACAAGATCTTCTCCTATTCCTACGACCGGACCGACGTCACCGAAAAGGCGGCCGCTTCGGCGCTGAGAGGTAAGGCGCTGGAGTCGTACAACCAGTTGTTCGCCCAAGTCCGGGAAAAGGCACCGGCACAGAAACTCGTCCTCACGACCCGCGTCTCCTCATCCGCCGTCCAGGAACTCGGCGGCGGTAAAGCGAGGCTGCTGGTATTCCTCGATCAAGCGGCGACAAGGGCCGACAACAATTCGTCGACGACGGCCGCGGCGCAGCTTTCGGTCACCGCTGAACGCGAAGGCGAGAACTGGGTCATCACCGACCTCGTCCCCCGATGATCCCTCATTCGTCCGCTTTGTAAAACAGGAGAGAAAACGAGGAGAAACCCATGTTCGGTCGAACGCGCCCGAAAACCGCTCGTCGCCGTCTCGGCACGGTCGTCGCGCTCACTTCCGCGATCGCCGTGGCGGGCAGCCTCGCCGCGTCGCCCGCCCTCGCGGACGACCCGGTGGAGATCCCGGTGTCCTACACCGTCACCGGGAAGACCACGGTCAAGAAGACCGGCGGCACCCTCGACCTCGGCCCCGGTCAGCTCGACGGTGCCCTCGTCATCGACGGTGACAACGTCGGCATCCGAGGGAACCTGTCCCTGCCGCCCTCGACGGCGAACATCTCGCTGGTCTCGGGGGTCTTCAAGATCAAGGCCCGCGTGCGGATCGAGCCGACCGGCCCGGTCACCGGCACGCTCGCCAACGGCGACCTGACCACCCATTCGCAGGCGAACATGCTGATCGACAACATCGTGGTCGGCCTGTTCTGGCCGGTCATCCCGCTGCCGACGGTGCCGAACGCCTGCAAGACCGTCAAGCCGCTGGACCTGACGCTGGTGTCGAAGAACGTCGACCTGTTCGCCCCGTCGATCCCGTCTTCGGGGACGTTCACCATCCCGGAGTTCAAGGACTGCTTCATCAACGACCTCGCGCTGGGGGCGTTGATCTCCGGTCCGGACAACACCATCACCCTGAACATGAAGTCCAACGTCTGAGGCTCGAGTCCGGTCCGTGAAGGTCTCCTTGAGGGACTCTGGGTCCCTCAAGGAGACCTTCACGGACTCGCGAGAGTGACCGCGGTCGTGGGGATGTCGTGAAGGGCCCCTTTGAGACGTTGATCGTCTCAAAGGGGCCCTTCACGACATAAGAGCTCGACGCCGGGTCCGCCTCGCAGTTCAGCAGAACTGCGGCGCGGCAGGGTCGACCAACGCGACGCCGGTGCCGTCACCTGCGGAAACGGCGTAGACCGGAGCACAGACGCCCGAGAACTTCCACATGTCCATCGGCGGTTCCGAGCTGGTGTCCCGGCTCTCCTGTTTCAGGTTGCTGCCCCAGGCGAAGACGCTTCCGTCCGCCTTCAGAGCCACGTTGTGGTTGTAGCCGGCGTCGATGGCGACGACGTCCGATTGCGCCTCGGGCGGCACGGAAGCCTGGCCGTAGGTGTTATCGCCCCAGGCGAGGACGCCGCCGTTCTTCAGCGCGATGCTGTGGCGGAACCCGCCCGAGATCGCCGTCACCCCGGAGGTCGCCGCCGCCGGCACGGTGATCTGGCCCTTCGAGTTGCTGCCCCACCCGATCACGCCGCCGTTCTTGAGCGCGAGGCCGTGGTCGACACCCGCCGAGATCGCGGTGACCCCCGAAGTGACCGTCGCGGGGACGGTGGTCCGCGAACCCCAGCTCAGCACGCTGCCGTTCGTCTTGAGCGCGAGGTTGAAGTAGGCGCTGGTGGAGATGGCCTTGACGCCGGAGGTGGCGGCGGCGGGTACGACGTTCTGGCCGTAGAAACCGTTGCCCCAGGCGATCACACCGCCGTTCTTGAGGGCCAGTTCGTGCGCCCAGCCCGAGGCGATCGCCGACACACCGGACGTGGCCGCGGCCGGAACGGTGGCCTGGCCGTAGTTGTCATTACCCCAGGCGACCACGCCTCCGTCCTTCAGGGCCAGATGGGTGATCCCGCCCGCGGAGACCGCGCTCGCGCCGAACGCCGAGGCGGGCACTGTGCCCTGCCCCTGCCCGTAGTCGTTGCTCCCCCACGGCCGCGGTTCGCCGGTCGGCGCGGCGTCGGCGATACCGGAAAGGGAAACCGTGGCGATCATTACGGCTATCGTGGATGTCGTCACGCGCCGTGTCGTGGATCGTCGATTGACTGAAGCCATGCGGGAAATGTTAACCCGGCTCCACCGATCGACCCCGTCTTTGTCATCGGCGGACAAACTTCATAATCGCATTCAGCGCGGACTGACAAGAAAGAACGGTTTCCGCCCCCACTGCGAAACCTGTCGACATGGATACTTGTTACGTACATAACTCGCGGGTAACCTCGGTTTACCCCACCACCGAGAAAGCCGCTCAAGTCGAGCATATTTGATCAGAAAAATTCGCCGAAAGGCGCATGGGGAAAGCCGTCCGAGACGTAAACTGGATCAAAGGAGATGACAGGTATGTCCCGCAGACTTGGCAAGTTGTCAGCCGGTGTCGCCACCACCGCCGTCGTGATGGGTGCCGTCGCCGTGCTCACCGCCGGCACGGCCGCCGCCGCGACCACCTACGCCACCGGCACGGTCGCGTACATGTGCAACTTTCCCGCTATCGGCCAGCAGCAGCTGGACGTGAAGGCCCAGTTCACCGGGCCCGATTCGGTCGCATCGGGCGGCACCTTCACGCCGTCGAGCATCAGTGGCACCGCGACGATCAGCGCCACCATCAACGCGCTGCTCAACAGCGCCAACTACGACGGTGTCCGCGGCAAGGTGAACATGCCGGTCACGGTCACCAACGCCACCCCCGCCTCGGCGTCGGTGACGAACCTCGACGTCCCGACCCAGATCAACCCGTACGTGCCGGGGCCGCGGACGTTCAACATCCTCCAGGACGCGGGCACCGGCGTTCCCACGTTCACGGCAGGCACGCCCGGCTCCGCGACCGCCTCCCTCGGCACCACGATCAGCGCGCCGCTGGAGTTCCACAAGAAGGACGGTTCCTGGACCAAGTGGAGCTTCAACTGCACGGTGAAGAACACCAACCCGGCGCAGAACCGCGCGTTCAGCCCGGCCGTCCCCATCACCTGATGAACCATCCGTGCGGGGCGGGGACGCCCGCCCCGCACGGTCTCCATCATCGGCCATGAGAGGAACCCTTATGGGACAGCAGGTCCGCCGGGCAGGCGTCGTCTCCGTCATCATGCTCGGCGCGGCCTCCCTGCTCACCGTCGGGCAGGCTTCGGCCGCCACCTCTCACACGACCGGGACCGTCACGTACATGTGCGGCTTCCCGATGATCGGCCAGCAACCGCTCGACATCACGGCGAGGTTCGACATCCCGGGCCCGGTGTCCGCGGGCGGCGCCTTCACACCGGCCGCGATCGCCGGCACCGCGACCTTCAGCGCCATCCACAACGCGACGATCTTCAGCGCCGCCAACTACGACGGCCTCCGCGGCAAGGTGAAAGCGCCGGTGACCGCGACGAACGCCACCCCGGCTTCGGCGACCGTCACCGGGCTGGACCTGCCCGAGCAGATCACCCCGTACGTACCCGGGCCGCGCACGGTCGGCTTCACCCAGGACTCGGCCACCGCCGTTCCCGTTTTCACGGCGGGCGCTCCCGGCCAGGCGACCTTCGCGCTCGGCACCACGTTCCGACTCGAAGTCGAATTCCACAAGCGGGACAACACATGGACCCCGTGGACACTCGGCTGTACGGTCAAAAACACCAACCCGGCACAGAACCGCGCGTTCGCCCCGGCGATCCCCGTCGTTTGACGCGAGAGGAAACCAGATGACGCAGCAGGTTCGCCGGACACTCGGGAGGCTTCCCGTACTGGCGGGCGTGATCCTGCTCGCGGGTGTGAACGGCGCCTTGGCCTCCTCGGCGGCGACCGATCCGGCGACCCCGCCGAAAGCGCCCTTGCAGGGGGCTTCCCCCGCGCACCAGACCCTGGCGAACACCTGTGCCTTCCCGGATCCGGTCGGCGAACGTCCGGTCACCATGGACGTCCAGGCCACGCTGCCCAAGGTCGTCCAAACCGGAAAACCGGTGCAGGTCAAGGATTTCTCCGTCACCTTCACCCTCGGCGAGGGAACGCTGGGCGCGCTCACCGAGGTGGCAGGCACGGCGAAGATCGAGCTCACGGCCACGCGCGAGGACAAGAAGGCCCAGATCCCGGTGACCCTTGAGATCCCGGCGACCAAGGTGCCCGCCACCGGTGAGCTGAAGCTGGTCGCGACGGGCAAGGTTCCCGACATCATGGCGACCCGCCCCGGCGAACTCCGGCTCACCACGGGTGCCCCGTCCCTCGAGCTTTCCGCGGCGCAGGCGGAGGCGCCGCGGAATCCGATCACCTGCACGCAGACCCCGGATCAGGACACCAAGCTGGGCAGCGTCACGATGCTCGAGATGGGCATCGCCAAACCGAAGACCGTCAAACCCGGGCAGAAACCCGGCGCCGGAACGCACGCCACGAACGAAGAGCCACCGCCGGACGCCGTGTTCCCCTTGCAGCCCTTCGAATCGCAAGGCACGTCGTCGGTGAAGAAGCTCGGTGCCTTCGTCCGGTTGACCCCGTCGTTCATCTTCAACGCCTTCTACTACCTCTACCCGGCGCCTCCCCACCGCAGCACCGGCTCCACCATTTTGCCGCCGAGCAAGATGACCATCCTCGGCTTCGGTTTCGTCCCGATCAACGGGACGATGGAGCTCCTGCCCGCCGACTACAAAACGGGCAACACCGTCATCGACGTCGAGACCATGCTGCACGGGGACACCACGACGACGGCCACCTTGCGGCTCGAACTCTTCGGGAAACTGAAGGATCTCACCATCAACGGTGTCCCCCTCGACGTCGGCGACAACTGCATGACCAGCGAACCGATCGTGCTGAACCTGCGCGGGCCGAACTGGAACGCGTTCACCGGCGGCGTGCTGCGGACCGATCCGAACGACCCGGAACCCGCCTACAAGGGCTTCACCCTGCCCAAGTTCTCCGGCTGCGGGGTCAAGGAGAACCTCGACTCCCTGCTGAGCGGAATGGGGTCAGGGCCGGACAACCAGGCGTGTATCGGGGTCAATCAGGTCGGCTTGCCCTGGGAAGCGGAACGCAAATGCCCGAACACGGACCCGCCGGTGGGGCGCCGCTGACCGCTTCCGGAGTGTCATGAAAGGGTCGTTCAGGACGAAAAACGTCCTGAACGACCCTTTCATGACATCCAGGTGGCTACGAGCCGCTCGGCGTCCACTGTGGACTCTTGCGCGGCGACGGCAGCACCTCCGGCAGCGCGAACCCCGCTGACGCCGACGCACTGACACCGGCCCGCAGCGCGAGTTCCATCTCGAACCGCGCTCCCGGGTCGCGCAGGTGCTCGCCGAAGGTCGCCTGCAACTGCCGCATGCGGTACCGGACGGTCTGCGGGTGCACCTGGAGGCGCTCGGCGATGTCGACGACGTTGCCTTGGCTGTCGAGCCAGGCGCGAAGGGTTTCGAGCAGCCTTTCCTGCTGTTTCCCGGTCATTTCGGCGAGCGGGGCGAACAGGCGGTCACGCAGCCGGCAGGTGAGCGCCGCGTCGGCGTTCACGAGCAGGGTGGCGAGGTGGTCTTCGGCGCGGATCACCCGCCGCGCCTGGATGATGCCGCGTTCGGAGAGATGCAGGGCGTCGCGCGCCCAGCGAAGGGAATCGGCGACGGAGTCCAGCGGACGGCACGGTCCGATCGACAGCCGGTAGTCCGGCAGCGCGGCCTGCAAGGTGGCCAGGCGGGCGCCGGAGATCTCGCCGGGGACGAGCAGACGCGGCTCAGCGGAGTCGAGTTCGGCGAGGACGTCCGAATCGACGGCGTTGTGCCGCCGGGGTCTGACGTTGTCGCCGAGCGGGTGCAGCACCACCGGCGTCGCTCGCTCGGGCACCGTCCAGCCGGTCAGCTGCGCGAGTTCCGCGATCGCCTTGGACGGCGCGGGCGGCGTTTCCAGCACCAGGTGCAGCAGTTTGCGGCGCCACGTGTCCAGTGCCCCCGCGGTGCGCGCCTTCGCTTCGAGGTACCCGTCCAGCGCGACGGACGCGAGTTCGTCCATGAACGCGAGCATCGCGTCGGCCAGTTGCGACATCACCGCGGACGAAAGCCCGCTGCGGCGGCCGACGCGCATGATGCGCCGCCACGAGACGCGGGCACCGACCCGGTACGCCGACTGGAGGGTGTCGAGGCTGCGGCCTTCCCGCATCTCGTTCTGCCCGAGCCGATGGTGGACCTCGTGCGACTGTTCCTTGGAGACACTCGGATCCGCGATCTGCGCGACGAACAACGTGATCGCGTATTCGACGCCTGCCCGGATGGACTTGCCGTAGGGCCCGTCGAGCGGGCGCGCGTACGCGGGGATGGTCGCCCGGATCTCGTCGACGATCTCGTTGGCGAGACTGCCCAGTTCCGGTCGCAAAATGTCGGCGAGCTTACGCGGCAGTGCTGCAGGAGGCTGCGCAGCGTGTTCGATCCCGCGCTCCACCGACATCGCAGCTCCTTTGCTCCGCCCAGCGTCCTGACATCCCACGATCGTCGTGAGGTGACAACGAACACATCGCGCGGTCGCTCGTGAATGTGTCACCTTTCGCAGAAGAAACCGATTTCTTGTCATCATCGTGACAAAATCACGGGGCATCCCTGAATTTTGATGACAAGTGCCCGGCAAACGCCTCGCGCGGTACGTACGAACGGCCGATGAATACGGAGCGTCACTGCTTTCCGGTGAGCAATTCCCCGAGTACTTCGAGCACGGGCTCCAGCACGCGGACCTCGGTGCCGGCGCATTCGGTGATTCCCGCGCCGACGACTTCGAAGCCGCTAAGCCCGCGAAGCATCGCCACCAGACGCTCGATCGTCAAGCCACCGGGCTCCGGATAGTTCAGCCCGTCGAACTCCGCCGGGTCGAGCACGTCGAGGTCGAGATGGACGTAGACCTTGTCCGCGCCCGCCAGGCCGGCGGCGACGTCGGCCGTCTCGACGACGAGCCCGCGGTCGACCACGGCCCGCTCGGCGTCGTCGAAAGCCCTTGTCCCGGCGAGGACGACGCGTCCGGGTTCGACCGGCGGGTTCGCGGCGAACTCCGGGTCGCCCTCGCCGAGCAGCGACCGCAGCACCATGCCGTGGAACGCGCCCGACGGCGACGTCTCCGCGGTGTTGAGGTCGGAATGCGCGTCGAACCAGGCGACGCCGAGCCCGGGCCCGAAGCGGTAGCGCGCGACCCCGATCGGGATCAGCTCGACGCCGCAGTCACCGCCGATGGTGAGCACCGGCCCGCCCGGCGCTTCGAGGGCGGCGAGCTGCGCGGCGCGGTTCGCGCCGGTGAGCACCGCGCGGTTGGCGATGCCGTCGACCGCGGGCGACGTCTCGCGGGTCTGCAGGATGTGGTGCACCGGCGCGCCCAGCACGTGGCCCGCCAGCTCGGCGAGCGCGACGCAGCCTTCGGGCAACTCGGGCGCGCGCTCGGTCAGAGCGCCCTGGAACTGGGGTACGGCGTTGATCAGCACCGGTCCACGTTAGCGGCGGCCGCAAGTCCGTGAAGGCCTCCTTGAGGGACTCTGGGTCCCTCAAGGAGGCCTTCACGGCACTCCGGGGGAAGGTCATTCCAGGACGAGCAGCAGGTCTCCGCCTTCCACCTGCTGGACGGCGTTGATCGCGCGCCGCGACACCTTGCCGCCGGTCGACGCCGTGATCGACGCCTCCATCTTCATCGCCTCGATGGTCGCGACCGTCGCACCGGCCTCGACCTCGTCGCCCTCGGACACCTGCAGCGTGACCACGCCCGCGAACGGCGCGGCGATCTGCTTCGGGTCGCCCTTGGCGGCCTTCTCCGTCGCCGGGATGTCCGACGCGATCGAGGTGTCGCGCACCTGGATCGGGCGCAGCTGGCCGTTGAGCGTGGACATCACCGTGCGCAGGCCACGTTCGTCGGCCTCGCCGATGGCCTCCAGCTCGATCAGCAGCCGGACACCCTGTTCGAGGTCGACCGAGTACTCCTCGCCCGGGCGCAGACCGTAGAAGAAGTCCTTGGACGGCAGGACCGAGGTGTCACCGTACTGCTCGCGGTGCGCCTCGAAGTCCTTCGTGGGCCCGGGGAACAGCAGCCGGTTCAGCGTCGCGCGCCGGTTCTCGGCCAGCCCCTTCCGGTCCTCTTCGGACAGTTCCTGCACCGGCTTCGGCTGCGCGCGGCCTTCGAGCGCCTTGGTGCGGAACGGTTCCGGCCAGCCGCCGGGCGGGTCGCCCAGTTCGCCGCGCAGGAAGCCGATCACCGAGTCGGGGATGTCGAACTTGTTCGGCTCCGCCTCGAAGTCCGACGGCGAGACACCCGCGCCGACGAGGTGCAGCGCGAGGTCACCGACCACTTTGGACGAAGGCGTGACCTTGACCAGGTGCCCGAGGATCTTGTCCGCGGCCGCGTACATCGCCTCGATGTCCTCGAACCGCTCGCCGAGACCGAGCGAGATCGCCTGCGTGCGCAGGTTCGACAGCTGACCGCCCGGGATCTCGTGGTGGTACACCCGCCCGGTCGGCGAGGAGAGCCCCGCCTCGAACGGCGCGTAGATCTTGCGCACGCTCTCCCAGTACGGCTCCAGGTCGCCGATGGCCTGCAGATCCAGCCCGGTCGGCCGGTCCGAGTGGTCGGTGGCGGCGACGAGCGCCGAAAGCGACGGCTGCGACGTCGTGCCCGCCATGGACGCGACGGCACCGTCGACGGCGTCCGCCCCGGCCTGGATCGCGGCGAGGTACGTCGCCAGCTGGCCACCCGCGGTGTCATGCGTGTGGATATGCACCGGGAGGTCGAACTCCTTGCGCAGCGCGGAAACCAGCCGCGCCGCCGCCGGCGCCCGCAGCAGGCCCGCCATGTCCTTGATGGCAAGGACGTGCGCCCCCGCGCCGACGATCTGCTCCGCCAGCTTGAGGTAGTAGTCCAGCGTGTACAGCTTCTCTGCCGGGTCCGACAGGTCCGAGGTGTAGCAGAGCGCCACCTCGGCGACCGCGGATCCGGTCTCGCGCACGGCTTCGATCGCCGGGCGCATCTGCTCGACGTCGTTGAGCGCGTCGAAGATCCGGAAGATGTCGATGCCGGTCGCCGTCGCCTCCTCGACGAAGGCGTGGGTCACCTCGGTGGGGTACGGCGTGTAGCCGACGGTGTTGCGGCCGCGCAGCAGCATCTGCAGGCAGATGTTCGGCACCGCTTCCCGCAGCTTCGCCAGCCGCTCCCACGGATCCTCCGCCAGGAACCGGAGGGCGACGTCGTAGGTCGCGCCGCCCCAGCACTCCAGCGAAAGCAGCTGCGGTGTGGTCCGCGCGACGACCGGCGCGACCGCGAGCAGGTCCTTCGTCCGCACTCGGGTGGCGAGCAGCGACTGGTGCGCGTCACGGAAGGTGGTGTCGGTGACGCCGATGGTCGGCGACTCCCGCAGCCAGCGGGCGAAGCCTTCCGGGCCGAGTTCGGTGAGCTTCTGCTTCGAGCCGGGCGCCGGTTCGGGACCCTTGGGCAGCTTCGGCAGTTTGACCTGCGGGTCGAGGGTGCGCGGACGCTCGCCGTGCGGTTTGTTGACCGTCTTGTCGGCGAGGTAGGTCAGCAGCCTGGTCCCGCGGTCGGCCGAATGGCGCGCGGTGAGCAGATGCGGGCGCTCCTCGATAAACGACGTCGTGACGCGGCCTTCGCGGAAGTCCGGGTCGTCGAGGACGGCCTGCAGGAACGGGATGTTCGTGGCCACACCACGGATCCGGAACTCGGCGACGGCGCGGCGGGCGCGGCCGACGGCGGTCTTGAAGTCGCGGCCGCGGCAGCTGAGCTTCACCAGCAGCGAGTCGAAGTGCGCGCTGATCTCGGTGCCGGCGAACGCCGTCCCGCCGTCGAGGCGGATGCCGGAGCCGCCGGGCGAGCGGTAGGCGCTGATCATCCCGGTGTCCGGGCGGAAACCGTTGGCGGGATCCTCGGTGGTGATACGGCATTGCAGGGCGGCACCGCGCAGGTACACCTTGTCCTGCGACAGCCCGAGATCGTCGAGGGTCTCGCCGGAGGCGATGCGCAGCTGCGACTGGACGAGGTCGACGTCGGTGACCTCCTCGGTCACCGTGTGCTCGACCTGGATGCGCGGGTTCATCTCGATGAAGACGTGGTTGCCGTCCCGGTCGAGCAGGAACTCGACGGTGCCGGCGTTGCGGTAGCCGATCTGGCGGGCGAACTTCACCGCGTCGGCGCAGATCCGGTCCCGCAGTTCCGGCGGCAGGTTCGGCGCCGGGGCCAGCTCGATGACCTTCTGGTGCCGCCGCTGGACCGAACAGTCGCGCTCGTAGAGGTGGATCACGTTGCCCTCGCCGTCGGCGAGGATCTGGACCTCGATGTGGCGCGGCTCGACGACGGCCTTCTCGATGAACACCGTCGGGTCGCCGAAGGCCGACTCGGCCTCGCGCGCGGCGGCCTCGATGGACTCGCGCAGCTGTGCGGGGTCCTGGACGCGGCGCATACCGCGTCCGCCACCACCGGCGACGGCCTTGACGAAGACCGGGAAGCCGATCTCCTCGACCGCGGCGACCAGCGCGTCGATGTCGGAGGACGGCTCGGAAGAGCCCAGCACCGGAACGCCCGCCTCGCGCGCGGCCTTGACCGCGCGGGCCTTGTTGCCGGTCAGCTCGAGGATGTCCGCGCTCGGCCCGACGAAGGTGATGCCTTCGTCCTCGCACGCGCGCGCGAGGTCCGGGTTCTCGGAGAGGAAGCCGTAGCCGGGGTAAACGGCGTCCGCGCCCGCCTTCTTGGCGGCCGCGACGATCTCCTCGACCGACAGATAGGCCCGCACCGGGTGACCGGGTTCGCCGATCTCATAGGCCTCGTCGGCCTTCAGCCGGTGGAGCGAATTGCGGTCTTCGTGCGGGAACACAGCCACCGTGCCCGCGCCGAGCTCGAATCCGGCGCGGAACGCGCGGATGGCGATCTCACCCCGGTTGGCGACCAGTACCTTGCGGAACATGCCGGTCCTTCCCATCATCGGATCGGTAGGTGAGGCACGTTACCTGTTCGGTCCCGCAGGGCGGGAGTTGTCGTCCAGGTGATGGACGTCATCCCCGCTTGAGTTGCGCGCCAGAGCTCTGCAGCACCCGGTTCGCGGTGCCTTCGTGGACACCGGTCAGCACGTCGACCGCGGCGAGGTCCACGAGCGCCTTCGCGACGTCCGGCGCGGAGACCGCGGGATGCAGGGACCGGTACAGCGCGGCCACCCCGGCGACGTGCGCGGCGGCCGACGACGTCCCGCTGAGCACCCTGCCGCCGCTGCCCCCGGCGTTGGGTCCCGGCACGTCCACCCCTGGTGCGAACAGGTCGACGACCTCGCCGTAGTTCGACGTCGACCCGACCTGGTCGCTCGCGTCGGTCGAGCCGACGGTGAGCGCTTCGGTGACCCGGCCGGGTGAGAACTTCCCCGCGTCGGTGGCCTCGCCGCCCGCCGGGAGGGCGATCGGGACGACCGCCGCGAGCGCGCGGACGGCGGCGTCGAGCTGGTCGTTGGCCGTGCCGCCGATGCCGAGGACGGCCACGGCGGGCTGCTGTGCGTTCTGCGTCACCCAGTCGATCCCGGCGATGATCTTGTCCGTCGCGCCGCCGCCCTGTGCGTCGATCACCCGGACCGGGACGATCTGTGCGCCCTTCGCGACACCGAAGGTCCTCGACGCGGCGACACCGGCCAAGTACGTGCCGTGACCGTTGGTGTCGGCGGTGTCCGTGCCGCCGTTGAGGAAGTCCTTACCGGGCTTCACCCGGCCGCCGAAGTCCGGATGCGCCGCGTCGACCCCGCTGTCGATCACGTAGACCGTGACGTCCTTGGCCTCGGTCTCGTAGTGGTAGAGCTGGTCGAGGCCCGTTCGCTGGTCGATCCGGTCCAGCCCCCAGTTCGGCGGGTTCTGCTGGACTTCCGTCGCGGAGGCGGGCTGCGCCACGAAGACCAGGAGCGCGAGCGCGGCCATGACCCGTACCAGTCGAATGATCATGCCTTGGCTCTACGCCTGTACCCCGGGGGCGGCAACCCCGGAGTGTCACCCGTTCGACTGGTCTTGCCCGATGTGGCCGCTGACCGTCGACTTCGGGAGGCAGACCAGCGCGTCGAAGGCGTTGACGACGTCGACAGGGTTGAACAGATGCGCGTGCCGAATGCTCTGGGGTCCCGCGGTTCCGCGTCGCGGACGAAGATCCACCAACCCGGGGCCTTCGGCTTCGACGCTGCCTTCCGCCGGTGCGTCCAGTTCCTGGCGGTACACGGTGAACCCGAGTCGCGCGGCCGGATCCGGTTTGAGGCCGGTGGTCTCACCCTCGACCGCGGTGAGGCCCAGCGCGAAGTAGTCGTCGCCGAACTCGGTCGCCAGGTGCGTGCCGGCCGAAGGTGAGGTGAGGCCGGGGAACGGCGAGAACGGCACGCGCTGGAGGTGTCCGTTGTGGAGCATCACGACGATCTTCGTGCCGTCGCCGTGCAGCCGCCGGATCAGCCGGACGGTTTCGGCCATGTACGCGTCGCGCGAACCACTCTGCAGGGCGGGCGCGTCGCCGGACATCATCGCGGCGACCTCGGCGAGGTAGGCGTCGACACGCAAAGCGCCTTCGACGTGGTGTTCCGCGACAGCGGTGTTCCCGTAGACGGGACGCAACGAGGTGAGGTGCGTCTTGAGCCGGGTGAGCGCCGCGGTCGCCTTGTCCTTGGCCGCGTCGTCGAGCGCGGCGTACTTGGCGGGCGCCTCCGCGCTGCTGACCGACGCGTACCCCTTGGTCGCCTCGATCGCCGCGTCGACAAGGCCCACCGCGGCCTCGTCCACAGTGGACAGATACGCGCGGACCGCGTCGAGCGACGGCACGGGCGAGCCCGCCGAACTCGGCACGTCGAGACCGAAGTACCGGACGTCACCCCGTTCGCGGAGCCACGTCAGCATTTCGTGCGCCTCGGGCGACTCCCCGAGCGAGAACGTGAAGCCGTCACGGCCGATGTCCGCGACGTCGCCCGGGGCGCCGTTGAGCCAGTCTTCGACGAGTTTTCCCTCGGCGAAGCCGGATTCGAAGGCCACCACCCGGAAGCCGTGCTGCTCGACGAGGTGCTGGAGCAAACGCTTGCGCAGGTCGCCGAACTCGTGGATGTGGTGGTTGTTCTCACCGATGGCGACGATCTTCGCGTCACCGATGAGTTCGGCGATCTTCGCTGGGTCTGACATACTGGCCACACTAACGCAACAGGAGTAGCAATTGGCAACCTCCGGTACCCAACGGCCCGGCGGCCGGACGGAACGCACCCGCCAGGCCGTCCTGCACGCCACCCTCGACCTGCTGGCCGAACGCGGTTTCGGCGAACTGACCGTGGACGCGGTCGCCGAACGGTCCGGCGTGCACAAGACCACGGTGTACCGGCGTTGGTCCTCACCCGACGGCCTCGTCGCCGCCGCGCTCCAGATGGGCGCCGAGGACGACTGGACCGCGCCCGACACCGGGTCGCTCGAGGATGATCTATACGAAGTGGCGGCGGAGGTCGTGCGGTACTTCACCGAGCCCTCGCTGAAGGAACTGCCCACCGCGTCGGTGCTGGCGGCGTTCCAGTCACCGCCGGCGGCCGAGGCACTGCACGACTTCTACGCCGACCGGCACGTACGCATGGCGCCGATCACGGAGCGGGCCGTCGCGCGGGGCGAGATCCCTTCCGGCACGGACGGGGACGAACTGGTGCGGGCGGTGTGCGGGCCGATGTTCTATCGGCTCTTTCTGTCGCGGGAGAGTGTCACGGTGGCGGAGGCGCGGGCCGCGGCGCGGGCGGTGGCCATCGCGGCGCGTGAAGGTGCTTTCGTGCGGTCGCGTGATTAGTCGCGGGGTGGGTGGCAACCTGCCGTGGCCGGCGGGCGTACTTCGGGCATGACCAGGGATGAGTCGCCGCGGCCGATGAACCGCAGGCAACGGCAAGCCGCGCGGGAAGTCCGTCAAGACAGGACCGCGGTCCACGCCGTCATGATCGTTCTCGGCTCCTTCGCCGCGGTGATCTTCGTCGCGGTCGGAATCGCAGGTCTGGCGAAGGTGTCGGAAGCGGCAGACCGGGAGGAAGCGCTCGAAACGGTGTTCTACTGCTTCGTCCTCACGGCCCTCGGCGTGGGGTTTGCCGTCGATGGACTCAGAAGGCGTAAGAAGCGCGGTTGAGCCTTGGGGGAAGGTGGTCGCGGGACCCGCTTCGGTGGTGCCGCACCAGTCCTCTCGATGCGGGCCTGTGTGGATTTTGGTGCGTTGGATGACCGGAAATCCACACGGTGGGGCGTGAACGGTCCGGTCAGGGCATTCTGCCGGCTCCGGATCGTTGTTCCGTGAAGGACTCCTTGAGGGACTCTGGGTCCCTCAAGGAGTCCTTCACGGAACGGGAACATTCCCACGAGGCTCAGCGGTACCGGTAGTCACAACTTGAGCGCGTGAAGGGGTCCTTTCCTCGGCTGAGCCGAGGGAAGGGGGCCTTCACGCGCTCCCGGGTACGTGAAGGACCCCTTCCTGTAGCTAGGCGCAAGGAAGGGGTCCTTCATGTACTTCGAGCGGGCGAGGTCGGGCTCGCGAGCGTTCTGTCGTGAGATGAGGGCACCGCGGGTACCCAAGCAGGCCGCCGGAACACGCTCCCTTGACCCGGTGTTGTCCCCTGGGCATGGCGAGGGGCCCGTCGCCGGTGTGGCTGGCGGGCTCCTCGGGGTCAGCGGTGGTGGAGGGTGTTGCGGCGGGGTTTTCGGAGCGGATCTCGGTATTGGGGTGGGATGAACTCCGGTAACCCATCGGCGGCCATGCGGACTTGCCAGTCGCCGTGGTGGATCAGGCGGTGGTGGAAACCGCAGAGCAGCACCAGATTCCGGAGGTCCGTAGGGCCTCCGTCTGCCCAGTGATGAATATGGTGAGCGTGACAGTTCTTGGGCCGCCGATGACAGCCGGGGAACGCGCAGCCGCCATCCCGGATGTTCAACGCACGTCGCTGGCCAGGAGTGACGAACCGTCTCAACCGCCCCACATCCAGCGGCTCACCAGCGGCGCTCATCACGACCGGCAACATCAAACAGTCGCAGGCCGCCAGCCGAGCCTCGCGGGCGGTCATGGTCCCGACAAAGTCCAAGCAGGCAGTCCCGAGACCGGACTTCAACTCGTCGAGTCCGATGGTGACATGCAGCAGAGTGCGATAGCCGCTGGTACCCGGCTGGTCCGGGCACGCGATCGCCAAGTCCAGGATGTCGACCCAGGCGTCACCCATGCGCTCGCACTTCATCCGCAGATCGGCCTGGCCGAACTCGTCCACCGGCCGTGGTTGCGCATACGCCTCGAGCGCGGCCGCGGTGCGGGCACCGGTCTCGTCATCGAGGAGCCCGGTGAGTTTCCAGTAGCCGTCCTTGCGGCGCTCCAGCGTGATCTCGCGGCGCGGTTCCTTGGGTTCGGGATCCTTCGGCTCGTTCCCGTCCGGATCCAGCCAGGCGAGCAGGTTCGCTTCGGCGTCCGCGAGCTGCCGGGGACCGGCGTCGCGAGCGAGGTCGGCGAGGATCTTCTCCGCAGTCGCCCGATCCTCCGTCGAGGTGTCGACGGGGAGCTTCTTCAAGATCTCCAGGATCTGGTCGATCCGCTCATCCCCGACCAACCCCTCGGCAGCGACAGCAGCCGTAGCCGGGGCAACGGCCGGAACCTCCGTGCCGTCCAGGGCCCGCGTGGGGTTCAGGGCGATGGCCCGATTCACCACCGCACCCGCCTCACCAACCGACAACCCCGCTATATCGGCGAACCAGTTCGCCGTACGACCATAGCCGTATAAGTCTTTGACACCCCGAGACTCGATCTCCGCCAAGAACTGACCTAATCCGGCGGTGGCCATCCTGATCACCTGCAAGGACTGCTGCACGCCCTGGGCAAGCTCCAGCTTGCCAGCGCGCCACAGTTCCTGCGGCAACTCGGGAAGGAAAGTCTCGGACACCCCTCAAGAATACCGCAAAACAATCGAACAAGCGTTCGTAATTTTAAGCAACAATCAAATCGAACGAACAACACTGAAGAGTGAGCGAGCCCGAACCACGCGCTCAGCGCCGAAGGAATGAGGACAGTTTTACCGTCAACACCAACGACTTCCAGGCCCCACACTGGCATCTCCATGTCAAGAGAGGGAGCCGTCATGACCGAAGAGGTCCGGAACCGGCCGCTGGAGATGCCGCGCCAGCTCAAGTTCGTCCGTGTTTTCCTTTGGGTGCAGGCGGTCCTCAACATCCTCGTCAGCGCGCTGGTGACCGCGCTCGCGATCAACGAGCTCGACCACGGCAACGAGGAAGCGGGGCTCGCCCTGGCGTTGGCGCTCCTCGGTTTCGTCGTCGCTGTCGTGTTGATCGCTTGCGCGATAAGGATTTCCCGCGGTTCGGCCTGGGTGCGGCCGACGGTGATCGCCGTGGAGGGGCTGGCTGTGGTCATGGGGGTGATCAGCCTGGTCAACGGCGGGGCGATCACACAGCTGATCGGGATGGGCATCGCCATCGGCATCATCGTCACCCTCAACAAGCCCGAGGAACGTGCCTGGTTCACCCGCTGACGAGGTCGATCCGGTAGCGCACTTCGGACAGCGGGATGTCTTCGCCGGGCATGGTGTCGGTCTTCGTCGCCCCGTCCGGCAGCCATCCCGCGGCCGCGTAGAAGCGCTGGGCGCGATCGTTGGTGTCGAGCACCCAGAGTGTCGCCTCGCGGTGCCCCGAATCACGCAGCGCGGCGACGGCGGTGTCGAGCAGCTGCCTGCCCAGTCCCGTGCCCCAGCGGCCGGGTTCGAGGTAGATCGCGCGCAGTTCCCCGCGGATCCGGTCGACGGCGGTGAAGCCGAGGAGCGAAGCGTTCTCGACGAGGACCAGGATGTCGCCCTGGTCGGCGGGATCGGCGAGGGTCCGCTGCCAGCGGGCGGCCCGGCCTTCGACCGACAGATCGCGCAGGTACAGCTCGGGCAGCAGGCCTTGGTACGCCGCCTGCCATGACCGGACGTTCACCTCGGCGATGGGCCAGGCGTCGTCGACGGTCGCGGGGCGGATCGTGGCCATCGTCAGCCGTTCACCTTGCGGGCGGTGAGACCGGTCACGACGGCGAGCGCGAGCACCATCGTCAGCGCGATCCCCCAGCCCGCGCCGGTCACGCTCGAACTGCTCGGCATCGCGTAGAAGAGCATGCACACCATGACGATGCCGCCTCCGGCCACACCGCCGAGGAACGCGACCCCGAACGCCGCCGGCCGCAGGGAGACACCGAGCAGCGTCCCGATGAGGAGGGTCACCGAGACGACGAGGTAGACCGCGCCCTCGTCGGCCCGGCTCGACGAGTAGCCGACGAGTTCGATCGCCTCCACCACGAGTCCGACGGCGCCGCAGGTCCCGGTAACGAGCGCCGCCACGGTGAGGGCGCCTCGCGGTTTCCCCAGCCCGAGCCGGAAACTCCGGTCACGCCGCACCGACACCAGCGCGCAGACGGCCGCGGCCAGCAGACAGCCGTCGGCGAGGACGAGGACGACCGGCCCGGACGGCATCACCGAGAGCAGCGCCAGCCCGCACAGCGTTCCCGGCCCCGCCATCCGGCGTGTCTTCGGAAGGAACATCGCGATCCCAGCCCCGATCGCGAAGACGACGAGCGGCAAGACGGTCCAACCGCCGTCTTCGAAGAAATCCTCCACGCTGGTACTGAACTGGGACGCGATGACCACCAGGTACACCGCGGCCGCGAAGGCGAGCAGCCCGGCGGCGACGGTGAACGGGTCGCGTTTCGGTCGCGCGGGCACGGCAGGCCTGGGCTTCGGGAGTACGGGTGGATCAGGGTTCCTGGAGGGTTCCGGGGTCGGCGCGGGCGTGTGCACCGGCCGCGGTTCCGGCACCGGCTCGGGCTCGGGTTCCTGGACGACCTGCCCCTCGACCCGCACCACCACCTCGCCGGTCGGCCCGGTCACGGTCACCTGCGCCTCGAACGCCCCGAGCTCCGCCAGGTCCAGAGAGATTTCGGCCCCATCGCCGGTCTCGGTCACCCGCAACCAGGAATGCGACGACGCGAACCGGCAGGCCCGCGCGATCGGCGGCCCTTCCAATCTGATCCGTGCCACCGGTGCCGATCCCCGGACGACCTCGCCGAACCGCACCACGTCGGGCTCGGCCCGCACGCGCGCTTCCCGCCGCGCCAGGTCGGCGGCCTCGGCGACGAGGTGGATGTCGGTCTGCGCCATCGTGGTGAGGACTTCGTGCGCGCCGATGGCGACGGAGAGGTTCTCGCTCGTCAGCCGTCGCTGGAGTTCCGTCACCGCGCCGAGGCGGGTGAACATGTTCGGATCCTCGCTCGCGGCGCGCAGGTCGGCAGGGACCGGCGAAGGTTTGATCCGGCGGCGTCTGCTCCTGGCGAGGTACAGCTCGCCCTGCATCTCGATGTCGCGGCTGGGCGTCTGGTTCGGGTTCCGTTCGCGGACGCTGTCGAACAAGTAGTCGTAGAGCTCGCTGAGCGCGATCCAGCCGTCTTCGTCGCGATCCGCGTCACCCGTCCGGAGCCCGTCGACCAGCGCCGAGGTGAACACCGACGGCCGGGCGTGGTCGTCGGCGAGGTGATCGCCCTCGAAGGCGTATTCGATGGAGTTCGACGCGGTGATCACCGCACGGCCGCGGCCGCCGAAACCACCGCCGGGGAACGCGTCGAGCACGTTGGCCTCACCGGAGGCGCGCACCGCGACCCCCTGGCTGAAAGCGCCGCCGTAGCAGCAGTCCAGCAGGAGGACGATGCTTCGCGACCGGCTCATCCGCATGCAACGCTGGACGAAATCGGCGGGAACGGCACTCGACGCCAGCCGCTCCGGCCGGGTGTTGCGGGCGGCGAAGAACAGCTCGCCCGACTCGCTTTTCAAGCCGTGACAAGAGAAATGCACCAGCAGGACGTCGTCCGGCGCGCTGTCGGCGAACAGGTCCTCGACCCGGCTCGCGATCACGTGCGCGGTCTCGTCGCGCACCACCTGGACGTCGAACTCGCTGATGTTGCGATCGGCGAGGACCTCGGCGAGCGCTTCGGCGTCGGCCGCCGGGGACCGCAGCGCGCTCAACCCGGGGTTGTCGTACTCCCCGTTGGCGATGATCAAGGCACGCCGCTCGCCGGTCATGACCCCGAATGCCTGCCCACGAAGAGGTCGACGAGCTTGTCCTGATCGGTGATGCTCGCTTCGGACAGCTCCAGCACGTCGCCGTCGATCTCCAGCCGCACCGTGCGTTTGACCCGGCCGCCGCGCGAAAGCCATTCCCGCACGGCCGTGACGACCGAGCGCAGGCCTTCGGCGGACTGTCCCAGCGTGACCAGCAGTCCGCCCACCATCGCGACGTCGAAGGCACGTGAGCCGGGCGGCGGCGGACCGGCGGGCAGCGCCTTGACCTCGGCGACCCCTCGATCGATCAGGTCGCTTCGGAGATACCCGGTGAGCTGGTCGACGCGCTCGGCGTCGGCCCCGTCCTCACCGAGCTGGACACGAACCGCTGACGTCATCCCCGGCCTCCCTCGCCCGCACAGAACGAGGCTGTGCAGAACAAGGGAACCCCTCGGCCCGTCCGGCGGCAAGGTCCGATCGGGCAGAGATGTCCATGTCAGCTTTTTTCCAGATACTCCACACGATCTTCGTCGACGACGTCGGCGATCATATGCGCCAGCCCCAAGTAATTCCCCAGAGCCGGGTCCTTTTCGACGATTTCCAACGCGCGGGCCCTCGCCTCGGCGATGACGTCCTCGTCGCGCAGCAGCGACAGCAGTTTCAGCGTCGACTTCTTCCCCGACTGCGCGGCACCGAGGATGTCGCCCTCACGGCGCAGCTCCAGGTCCATTCTGGACAGTTCGAAACCGTCCGTCGTGGACTCGACGGCGGCCAGCCGCTCGCGGGTCGTCGTCCCGTCCAGGGTTTCGGTGACCAGCAGGCACAGCCCCGGCACGCTGCCCCGGCCGACCCGGCCGCGCAGCTGGTGCAGCTGGCTGATGCCGAACCGGTCGGCGTCCATGATCACCATCGCGGTCGCGTTCGGCACGTTCACGCCGACCTCGATCACGGTGGTGGCCACGAGCACGTCCAGGTCACCCCTGGAGAACGCCTGCATCACGGCGTCCTTGTCGTCACTGGGCATCCGGCCGTGCAGGACGCCGATCTTCAGCCCCTTCAACTGTCCTTCGGCCAGCTCGGGCGCCACGTCGAGGACGGCGAGCGCGGGCCGCTTGTCGCCCTTGTCCGACGCCGGTTCGTCGCCGATGCGCGGGCAGACGATGTAGGCCTGGTGGCCCTTGCCGCATTCCTCGCGGACCCGCTGCCACGCCCTGTCCAGCCAGGCGGGCCGCTCCGCGACCGGCACGACCGACGTCTTGATCGGCGACCGGCCGACCGGCATCTCGCGCAGCGCGGAGATCTCCAGATCGCCGTAGACGGTCATCGCGACCGTGCGCGGGATGGGCGTCGCGGTCATGACCAGCACGTGCGGGCTGGTCTCGTCGGAGCCGCGGGAACGCAGCGCGTCCCGCTGTTCCACCCCGAACCGGTGTTGTTCGTCGACCACGGCCAGGCCCAGATCCGCGAAGGAAACCGTGTCCTGGATGAGCGCGTGCGTGCCGACGATGATCCCGGCCTCGCCGCTGACCGTCTCCAGCAACGCCTTCTTGCGTTCCTTGGCACCCATCGAACCGGTCAGCAGGGTCACGCGCGTCGCGTTCTCCGCGGCGCCGAGCTCACCCGCCTGCCCGAGGTCGCCGAGCATCTCGCGCAGCGACCGGGCGTGCTGCGCGGCGAGGACCTCCGTCGGCGCGAGCATCGCCGCCTGCCGCCCGGAATCGACGACCTGCAGCATGGCGCGCAGCGCGACCACGGTCTTGCCGGAACCGACCTCGCCCTGCAGCAGCCGGTTCATCGGATGTTCGGTGGACAGATCCCCGGCGATCTCCTCGCCGATCTCCTGCTGGCCGGAGGTCAGCGCGAACGGGAGCCGTTTGTCGAAGGCGTCGAGGATGCCACCCTCGGTGTGCGGACAGGCTTTCGCGGGCCGCGAGACCAGGGAATGCCGCCGCTGCGCGAAAATCAGCTGCACCGCCATGGCTTCGTCCCATTTGAGCCTGTCCCGCGCGGAGTTCAGCGCCTGCCAGCTCGACGGCCGGTGGATACCGCGCAGCGCGCTTTCCAGGCTGGGCAGGCCGTACCGGGCCAGCAGCTCGATCGGCATCGGGTCCTCGTCGACCTCCAGCACGTCCAGCACCTGCCGGACGGCCTTGCCGATCACCCAGGTCGGGATCCCCTGCGCCGCCGGGTACACCGGGATGATCTCGGCGAGGAAGTCGTCCATCGCCTCGGCCTGGCGCTCGGCGTCGAAGAGTTCGTACTCGGGGTTCGCCAGTTGCAGGACGTCGCGGAACGCGGTGACCTTGCCCGCGAACAGGCCGTTCTTGCCGGGCACGAGTTCCTTTTCGCGCCAGGCCTGATTGAAGAAGGTGCACTGAAGACGACGTTTGCCGTCGGTGATCACCATTTCGAGCAGCGTGCCGCTGCGTGCCTTCATCCGGCGTTTGCTGACCCGCTCGATCCGCGCCATCACGGTCGCGTGCTCGCCGAGTTCGAGCCCGGCGATGTCGGTGAGCTGGCCGCGTTCGGCGTAGCGGCGCGGGTAGTGGCGCAGGAGGTCGCTGACCGTCTCGATCTTGAGGCCCTTGGCGAGTGCCTTCGCCGTCGCCGCGCCCACGACCAGTTTGAGGTCCGCGCGCAGGTTGGTCATGCGGTCACTCCACCCCCATCAGCAGCACGGCGTCGGATTGGCCGCCGGCGTAACTCGTCAGTTCGACCTCGGGATGTTCCAGGCGCAGCTGATCGGCCAGCTCACCGGGCAACCGGACCGGCACGTCCACCCCGGTCAGCACGGTGACCAGTTCGCCGCCGAGGGCCAGCATCCGGTTCAGCACGCCGACCGCGGCCGCGACCAGGCTCGTCTCCGAGGCGGGCGCGGGCTCGATCAGGACGACCTCGCCGTCGACGAGGCCGACGACGTCACCGCCCTGCGCCCGGCCCACCCAGGTTAGCGACTCCTCCTGCGCGATCCGCAGTTCGCCACGCCTCGTGGCGGCGGCCGCTTCGGCCATCGCGACCACGTCGTCGTTGGTGCGGCGGTCCTTGTCGTGGACGGCCAGCGCCGCGAGCACCTGGACGGGTGACACGCACGGGATGACCACGACATCGCGATCCGCGGCCATCGCGTGGCTCGCCGCCGCGTCGGCCGCCGCGGTCAGCTCCTGACCACCCGGAAGAACGGTGACGTGATGCCCGGCCGCCTCGTTGATCAGGCCCAGCATCTCCTCGACCGTCGGCGCGGCACCCGGCGCCACGGACAGCACCGCGACCCCCTCCGCCCGCAGTAGTTCGGCCAGCGGCCCGCCGTGGACCACGGCGACCACCGAACGGTCGATACCGCCGCCGACCTCGACCGGCGTGGGCGTGATCAGCGGCTCGACCCGGACCCGGCGGGGACGGCCGAGCTCGATCCCGGCCTCCAGCGCCGCGCCGATGTCCGCGCAGTGCACGTGGACGGCGTACGCGCCGGCGCCGTCCCCGGCGACCGTGACGCTGTCGCCGAGGCCGCTGAGGGTCTTGCGAAGCCCGGGGAGACTGCCTTCGTCGACGTCGTCGAGCAGGTACATGACCTCCCAGGCCGTCGGCGCGTCGACCGTGTGATGGTGATGATGTGCCTCGAGCGGGTGCTCCGGCTCGACGAGGCTGCCGGAGATCACGCCGGAAAGGGCGTCGAGGACCGCGACCAGGCCACGGGCGCCCGCGTCGACCACACCGGCCACCGCCAGGACGGGCAGCTGCTTCGGGGTCTCCTCGAGGGCTTCGGCGGCGACGCTGGCCGCTGCGGCGGCCACCTCTTCGAGTGACCCTGTCGCGTCACGGACGGACGCGGCGACGGTGTGGAGCACGGTCAGGATGGTCCCGGCCACCGGACGGCTCACCGCCCCCGTAGCGGCCCTGTCCGCGCATCCGAGCGCCTCAGCGAGCCCGGGCCCGTCGATTTCCCTGGCCGCCGCCGACTCGGCGATCCCGCGCACGACCTGCGACATGATCACGCCCGAGTTGCCCTTGGCCGCCGCGACCGCGCCCTTGGCGAACACCGACAGCGCCTCGGCGGCCGTCGCCGGCTCGGCCTCCGCCAGCGCGTCACGGGCCGCGGTCAGGGTGAACAGCAGGTTGGAACCGGTGTCGGAATCGGCGACCGGGTAGACGTTGATGCCGTCGATCGCCGGCCGGAGCACCGCCAAGCTGTGCACACAGGCCGCCGACCAGGCCGACACCGCCGCCACGTCCAGCACCCGCACGCCGTAACCTCCTAGCTGTTCCAGCGAGGGTATCGACCCGGTGCCGGAGGGCTCTGAGCCACTGGTTACTATGGTCGAGTTGCCCAGCATGCTGGGCGCATCATTCTTTGTCCCAGATCCAGAGGAGTTCGACGTGGCTGCCGTGTGCGACGTCTGTGGCAAGGGACCGGGCTTTGGCAAGTCGGTCTCGCACTCCCACCGGCGTACCAACCGCCGGTGGAACCCGAACATCCAGACCGTTCACGCCAAGATCGGTCTGTCCCAGCGCAAGCGCTTGAACGCCTGCACCTCGTGCATCAAGGCGGGCAAGGTCGTTCGCGGCTGAGCCAGGTTTTGGGGAATGGCGGGTGCTCTTCGGAGCACCCGCCATTTTTTATGGGCAGGTGGGCTTTCCTCAGTTCCCGCCTTCCCCAGTACATGAAGGACCCCATCCTTGCGTCTAGGTACAGGAAGGGGTCCTTCATGTACTCCGAAGCGCCCCACCCCGGCCAGGACGTAGTGAGGGCCTCCTTCCCTACCCTCAAGGTAGTGAAGGAGGCCCTCACGGACTTCGGCGTCATCTCAGGAGTCACACCGGTCACTGCTGCAACAAAGGGTCAGGGGAGCTTCCAGTCCACGGGACCGGCGCCTTGCTGCTCCAGCAGCTCGTTCGCCCGGCTGAAGGGGCGCGAGCCGAAGAAGCCGGCGTGCGCCGAAAGCGGGCTCGGGTGCGCCGACTCGATGCACGGCACCTTCCCCAGCATCGGCTTCAGGTTCCGCGCGTTGCGGCCCCACAGGATCGCCACCATCGGCTCGTCCCGTGCGGCGAGGGCCTTGATGGCCTGCTCGGTGACCGCTTCCCAGCCCTTGCCCTGGTGCGAGTTCGACTTGCCGGGCTGCACCGTCAGCGACCTGTTGAGCAGCAGCACACCCTGGTCGGCCCAGGGCGTCAGGTCGCCGTTCGACGGCAACGGGTGCCCGAGGTCTTCGCAGTACTCCTTGTAGATGTTGATCAGGCTCTTCGGGATCGGCCGGACCTCCGGCGCCACCGAGAAGCTCAGCCCGACGGCGTGCCCGGGCGTCGGGTACGGGTCCTGGCCGACGATCAGCACCCGCACGTCGTGGAACGGCTGCTGGAACGCCCGCAGCACGTGTTCACCCGCCGGGAGGTAGGTCCGGCCCGCGGCGATCTCCGCGCGGAGGAACTCTCCCATCGCGGCGACCTGCGGCGCCACCGGTTCGAGGGCTTGCGCCCAGCCTGCTTCGACGATGTCCTGCAGCGGTCGTGCGGTCACGGCGTGCGAGCTTACTCACGTCACCCGAGCCGGCGAAGTTCGACCCGGAACCGAGCCGCACGCTCGACATAACCATCGACGACGAGCTTGATCATGTCCGGTCCGAAAGAAGTGTTCGGCCGCGTCTTCGCTGGGACGCCGAGCGCGATGTGCCCACTGTCCACATGGGACCCGTAGGAGAGAACCGCGCCCGCGCCGACCATCCCTCCGTCCTCGACGACGGTTCCGTTCAGCACCACCGATCCCGACGCGATCAGGCAGCCCTCGCCGATCCGGGCGCCCTCGATGTGCACGGAATGCCCGACGGCGGAGGACTTCCCGATGATCGTCGGCTCCTTGCGGGTGCAGTGCAGGACGCAGCCGTCCTGGACGTTCGACCGCTCACCGATCTCGATGTGGCCGTGGTCGCCGCGCAGCACCGTCTGCGGCCACACCGACGCGAACGCCGCGATCCGGACGTCGCCGATCACGGTCGCGTCGGGGTGGACGTAGGCGTCGGGGTGGATCGACGGTTCGAGGTCACCCAGTGCGTAGATCGGCATGCGTTCTCCTAGACCAGCGACTTGCCGAAGCAGATGCTCTCCGGTTCGTCCTTGTAGTACCCGAAACCCGGGATTTCCCGGTACCCCGCCGACAGGTACAGCGCGATGGCTTCCGGCTGCTTGTCACCGGTCTCCAGCACCATACGCAGCCGTCCGGCCTCGGCGGCCGTCCGTTCCAGGTCGGCGAGGATCGCCCTCGCGAAGCCTCGTCCCCTCGCCGAAGCCAGCACGAACATGCGCTTGATCTCGGCGTCACCGGGCAGCAGGGGATCCGGCCCGTCGTGCGCGCGCCAGGCACCGCACGCGACCGGGGCGTCGTCCAGGTACGCGGCCAGGAACAGCCCCCTCGGCGAGGCGAACTGCGCCGCGTCCATCGGCGTCTCGTCTTCGCTGCCGTACCGGGCGGCCAGTTCGAGCTGGGCTTCGGCCAGCAGCTTCACCGCGTCGGGGTGGTCGTAGGGCAGCACGCGAAGGTCCATGAGCGCGAGATTAGCGAGTGGACGAGCCGTCTCCCAACGTAGATTCGCACTCATGTCGATCGAGACGTCCATCACCGGCCTCGCCGAGGCTCCACTGCGCCAGGCCCGCAACTCCGCCGCGTTCTGGGCCGCGACCGGCCGTTCCCGCGGCCACGAGGTGATCCGCCGTCGTGGCTTTCTCGCCGTCGCCGGTGACGAGCGCGCGGGGCTGCGCGTCCTGATCCAGGAGCCCGACCTCACCGCGGAAGAACTGGCGGAGATCACCGAGCTCGCGGCGCGGGCGACGGGGCCGGTGGAGGCCGAGGATCCTTTCAGTGTCACCGATCTGAACCATCTCGGGGATATGCGCAGCTGGCAGATGCCCGTCATGCTGCGTCCGCCCGCCCCGGTCGCCGAACCCGCCATGGAAGTGGTCCGGGTGCACGACGAGGCGGATCTGCGGGCGGCCGAACGCGCGGTGATCGAAGGTTTCGAACTCGCGCGGTTCCGGCAGGGCGAGATGTTCCCCATGGCCATCCTCGAACAACCGGGGGTCGCCGTGTTCGTCGCGCGGCTCGACGGCGAGGTCGCCGGCGCGTGCGTCACGGTCGTCGAAGAAGGCTTCGGCAGCCACTACTGGGTCGGCACGCCGGAGGCCTTCCGCTCTCGCGGCGTCGGACGGGCGGTGATGCTCGGCTCCCTCGCCCCGCTGGCGGAGCTGCCGATCACCCTCACCGCGTCCCGCCTCGGCAGGCCGCTGTACGAATCGCTCGGTTTCACCGCCGCCGCACCCTCGACCTGGTGGGCCCCACGCGCCTAGCGCCAGTGCTGCCAGCCGCTGTCGTGCCCGTACCGCTTCCCGTCCACCGTCACCCCCGAATCCGGCATGGTGACGACGCCGATCTCGGTCCAGCCCTCCGGCAGGTCGGCGAACGAGGGGAAGGTCGCCGCGAACGCGTGGTCCTCGCCGCCGGTGAGGACCCATTTCAGCGGGTCGGCGCCGAGCGCGGTGCCGACCTCGGTCAGCCTGCTCGACACGTCGAGATCCGCCGTGCGCACGTCGATCCCGACGCCGGAGGCCGCGGCGATGTGGCCGAGGTCGGACAGGAGCCCGTCGGACACGTCGATCATGGACGTCGCGCCGCCGTCGGCCGCGCGGATCCCCGCCTCGTAGTCCGGTTCGGGACAGCGTTGCGCGTTGACCACGCTGACCGGTGAGCGGAAACCCCGCCCGAGCACGGCGAGCCCGGCGGCGGCCCAGCCGAGCCGTCCGCAGACCGCGACGACGTCGCCGGGGCGGGCACCGGACCGCGTCACCGGTTCCCTGCCGCCGAGGTCGCCGAGGGCGGTGACACTGATCACGATCTGATCGGCGCGCACCATGTCGCCGCCGACGATCCCGACGCCCGCGCGGTCGGCTTCGAGCCACATGCCCCGCGTGAGTTCGGTGACGAGTGCCGTCTCGGTGTCCGGCGGGCAGGCGAATCCCATGAGGACGGACGTCGGGCGCGCGCCCATGGCGGCGATGTCGGTGAGGTTCACCGCGACCGCCTTGCGCCCCACCTGTTCGGCGCTGGACCAGTCGAGCCGGAAGTGGACGCCCTGCACGAGGACGTCGGTGGAGGCCACCGTCCGGCCGTCGGGGCTGGCCACGACGGCCGCGTCGTCCCCCGGTCCGAGCAGTGTCGTCTCCGGCTGTTTCCGGTCGGCGGTCACCGCCTCGATCAACCGGAATTCACCGGTCCCGGCGACCGTGCCGTCTTTCGGTGACACCCGTCACCTCCACTTTCCCTTGTCCGGACAAATGTCGATCACCGATAGTCGGATGCCCTAGGTTTTTCCCGGGGCTGGCGATACGTTGCTACAACGTTCCTACCTTGAGCCGACTTTTACGAAGGGGCGCGCCGTGGTCCACGCATACATCCTCATCCAGACCGAGGTCGGCAAAGCCGCCGCGGTCGCCGCGGAGATCTCCACCATCTCCGGTGTCACCAGTTCGGAGGATGTCACCGGCCCTTACGACGTCATCGTCAAGGCCGCCGCCGACACCGTCGACCAGCTCGGTCAGCTCGTGGTCGCCAAGGTGCAGAACGTGGAAGGCATCACGCGGACACTGACCTGCCCGGTCGTTCATCTCTGACAAGTGGTGTAGTGGTCCGGTGGCTGACACGGACACCGGCGCTCCCCCGAAACCCCTGCTGATCGCGGCCGCCTGCCTGGCGGTGCTGCTCGTCGCGGGCGTGGCCGTCTTCGGGCTGACCCGCGGCGCGGATCCCGTCGCCCCGGCCGCCGACGGCCCGCTCCCGCTCGTCCCGGTCCCGGCGCCGCAGTCGGGGTCGCCCGAATGCGCGAAACTCGTCGGCGCGCTCCCGCACGAGCTCACGTCGTCCGGGAACACGCTGGTCCGCCGGAAGCTGGCCGATCCCGCCCCCGAGGCGACGGTCGGCTGGGGCACCGGCGACCCGGTGGTCCTGCGATGCGGTCTCGGCAAGCCGCCGGAACTCACCCGGACCTCGCAGCTGCGGACGATCAACGGCGTCCAGTGGCTGCAGGTCGAGGGCGAGGGCACCGCGACGTGGTTCTCGGTGGACCGTCCCGTCTACACGGCGCTCACCGTGCCGGACACCGCGGGGACCGGGCCGCTCCAGACCGTTTCCGAGGTCATCGCCGCCAACCTCCCCGCGGTGCCGCTGCGGTTCTGAGCGCTCAGGGCAGGAGCAGGCTCTTGCCGGTGTACCGCCGCGCCTCGATGTCCGAGTGCGCGACGGACGCCTCCGCCAGCGGATACGTCCGGCCGATGATCGGCGTCAGCTTCCCGTCGGCCGCCTGCCGCAGCACTTCCCGCACCCGGCGCGGGTTGTCGGGCCAGAACCCGACCAGCTGCGCCATGTCCACAACGGACAGCCGGGCGCGGTCGGCGTCGCCGATCACGGTCTCCGCACCGCTGGACATGCCGTAGCCGGAGAAGCGGCCGCCGTTCTCCAGCAGTGCCAACGAGGCGGCACCGAGTTCACCGCCGACGCCGTCGAAGACCACGTCCAGGCGGTGACCGCCGGTGCGGGCGAGGACCTCGCCCGTCCAGTCCGCCGCCGAGTAGTCGACCGGCTCGGCCCCCAGTTTCCGCGCGATCGCCGCCTTTTCGTCGCCGCGGACCGCCGCGATGACCGTCGCGCCCGCCGCGCGGGCGAGCTGCACCAGCACGCTGCCGAGCCCGCCGACGCCGGGCGCCACCAGGATCCGCTCCCCGGCCTTGACCGGAGTCTTCTCCAGCAAGGCCAGTGCGGTGCTGCCGTCGTCGAAAAGCGCCACCGCGTGCTGGGGATCCAGCCCGTCCGGAATCGGGAAGGTGTCGTCCGGGAGCGCGACGACCGTGTCCGCGTATCCCCCGCCGTAGCCGCCGGGCGCGTGGCTGAGGACCTGCTTGCCCAGCCAGGCTTCGTCGACTCCGGCACCCACCGCGTCGACGGTGCCCGCCACCGACCCGCCCGGTACGTACGGCGGCTCGATCGCGAACACCTCGGGTCCGTCGCCTCGTCTGATGAGGGCGTCGAGCCAGCCGACTCCGGCCGCCGTCACCGCGACGCGGAGCTCACCCTCCGCCGGTTCGGGGGTCGGCACTTCGACCTGTTCGAGCACGCCGGGATCGCCGAATCGGGACACTCTGATCTCACGCATGATCGCAAGCTATGACCTCCAGTTCGCTGGAGGTCAACCGAGCACGGCGATCAGCGGTTTGAGCGCCGATCGCAGCGCCTCCCGCGAGCAGCCCGCGTAGCCGATGAGGTTCCCGAACACCGTCGGCGTCCCGGCGAAATGCCGGGCCAGCCCGTCGAGCCGGATCCCGGCGTGTTCCGCCGCCGCCATCCGCGCCGCCTCGTCGGCGGCCGAGCGGCACGGGACGACCAGATGCGCGCCCGCGTCGTCGCCGAGCACGGGGATCCCCGCCGACGTCAGTGCGGCCGAAACCAGGGACCGGCGTTCCGACAGTTCCCGCCGGAGTTTCCGCAGATGCCGCCCCAGATCACCGTGCCGCGCCAGCTCGGCGAGCACTCGCTGCCCCGCGGGCGAAGGGCGTGTCCCGGTCGCTTCGCGGTACTCCAGCACCGCGGCCGCGACCGGGGACGGCGCGACCATCCAGCCCGCGCCCAATGCCGGGGTGAGGATCTTGCTCGTGGTGCCCAGATGCGCGACGACGTCGGGCGCGAGCGCGGCCAGCAGCGGCAGTGGCGCGACGTCGAACCGCAGCTCGCCGTCGTAGTCGTCCTCGATCACCAGCATGCCCTCGGCGCGGGCGAGTTCGACGAGGTCGACCCGGCGGGACGCGCTCATCCTGCTGCCGAGCGGATACTGGTGCGCCGGAGAGCAGTACACGGCGCGGACGTCGGCGGGGACGGCGTCCGGGCGCAGTCCCTCTTCGTCGACCGGGACGGGCACGACCTCCATCCCAGCCCGCCGGAACGCCTGCACCGCGCGCTGGTAACCCGGCTCCTCGATCGCGACCCGGTCGCCGCGCGAGAGCACCGCTCCCGCGAGTTCGATCACCGCCGCCGTCGTCCCGCCGGTGGCCAGCACCGTCCCGGCGGCGAGGCCGCGGTGGCGCAGGAGATGTTCGGACACGGCGTCCCGGTACGCGGGCAGGCCCGCCCTGTCCTCGCGATAGGTCGGGCGCGGATCGGCGGCGGCCCGCCACGCCCGGCGCCAGGCGGCCTTCTCGATGCCGTCGGCCCACGGGACACCCGGGGTGAGGTCGACCAGCGTGGGCGGCGCGGCGGGCGTGCCGGGCGCGGGACCTTTCGACGGCCTGTCCGCGGGCGGCGTGGTGGTGACGTACGTGCCCGAGCCATGGCGGCCCGCGATCCAGCCCTCCGCGTGAAGCTGCTCGTACGCCGCCGACGTCACCGTGCGGCTGACGCCGAGCCTGCTCGCGAGCGCCCTGGTCGAGGGCAGCCTGTCGCCACCGCGCAGATGCCCGTCGCCGGCGGCCGCGCGCAACGCGTCGGCCAGCTGGACCGCGAGCGGGACGAGCGAATCGCGGTCGAGGCTGACCGGCAGGGCGGTGTCGGACATGCTGTACTCCACACTTCCAGAAGTGGCCTTCTCAAGTATAGGAGAATTGGCCGTTATTACAGGCCACTCTCGTGGGTGAGACTGCTCGCATGTCCACCCCGCTCTCACCCACCGACAGGACCACTCTCGGCCGCAAGAAGAACCGCGCGCTCAGCGACCGCTCGGCGCTGTACGCGGTGCTCGACGAAGGCCTGATCTGCCACCTCGGCGTCGTGCGCGACGGCGCCCCGGTGGTCATCCCGACCGGCTACGGCCGCGACGGGAACACGCTCTACCTGCACGGATCCACCGGGGCGAAGAGTATGCGCGATTCCGACGGCGTCGAGGTCTGCGTCACGGTGACCCTGCTCGACGGCATCGTCTACGCGCGCTCGATCAACAACCACTCGATGAACTACCGCAGCGCCGTGATCCTGGGCAAGGCCGCCGGCGTCACCGACGCCGACCGCAAGATGCACGCCCTCCACGTGCTGACCGACCACCTCGCGCCCGGTTCGTGGGAGCACGCGCGCGACGTCAACGCGAAGGAGTTCGCGTCCGTTTCGGTGCTGGAACTGGACCTCACCGAGGCGTCGGTGAAGATGCGCGGCGAGGGTCCCGACGATCCCGAGGACGAGGTCGCGGCCGACCTCTCGTGGGCGGGGGTGCTGCCGGTGCGGACCGTGTTCGGGGAACCGGAGCCGTCGGCGGACCTGGTTTCGGAGTGGACGGTGCCGGAGCATGTGAAGGGGCGGGTCGGGTAGCGCTCGCGGATGTCATGAAAGGGTCGTTCAGGACAAAAAATGTCCTGAACGACCCTTTCATGACATCCGGGAAGGGACCGGGCGGTGGCGCGGCAGCCGCACGGTGAACGTCGTCGCCCCCGGCACGCTCTCGACCTCGATCGTCCCGCCGTGCGCGGAGACCAGCGAGAGCACCACCGAAAGCCCGAGCCCGGTCCCGCCGTTGCCGCGCGTGCGAGCGGTGTCCACGCGGTAGAACCGGTCGAAGATCCGCTCCCGCGCTTCCGGCGGGATCCCCGGCCCGGCATCGCTCACCCGCAGCACGACCTCCGAGTCCGAAGCCGAAGCCGACAAAGCGACCGCCGTCCCGGGCGGCGTGTGCACCGCGGCGTTGGCGAGCAGGTTGTCCAGCACCTGCCGCAGGCGCACCGGATCCGCTTGCAGGACAACACCTTCCGGTAATGCGCCGAGGCTCAGCGGATGCTCCGGGCGGCCGGCGGCGAAGGCCTCCCCCGCGTCGGTGATCAGCTCGGCGATGTCGACGTCCACCAGCCGCAGCGGCGCCTCGGTCTCCGGCGCGTCGAGGCGCGCGAGGAGCAGGAGGTCGTCGACGAGCACGCTCATCCGCTCGGTCTCTTCCCGGATCTTCGACAGATGCGCGTCGCGTTCGGCGGGTTCGTTCGCCGCGGCGTAGCGGAAAAGCTCGGCGTAGCCCCGGATCGACGTCAGGGGCGTGCGCAGTTCGTGGGAGGCGTCGGCGATGAACCGCCGCAGCCGTTCGTTCGCCTCGCGGCGCGCGACGAGTGAGGAATCGAGGTGCGCCAGCATCAGGTTGAACGCCGTCCGCAGCTCCTCGACCTCCGCGCCGCCGCCGTTCGCCCGCGCGCGCACCGGGAGATCGGCGTTCGTGGTGAGGTCGTGTGACGCGATGTCGTGTGCCGTCCCGGCCATGTCGCTCAGCGGCCGCAGCCCGCGCCGCAGCACCAGCCGTCCCGCGATCACCAGCACCGCCAGCGCCAGCAGGAACGCGACGACCTCGACCATCACCAGCTGGCTCACCGTCCGGTCCAGATCGGCCTGCGGGGCGGCGCTGACCAGCACGATGTTCCGGTCCGGCTCGATCGGGCAGGCCCGGACCCGGTAGGTGCCCTTGTCCTCGATGTAGACGGTGCGCAGCACTTCGGTCCGCGTCGCGTCCTCGGCGACTTTTTCGAGCGCCTTCGTGTCCGGTGGAAGGGAACCGCCGGCCTGCGGCAGCGCGTCGCCGTCCTGCACCGCGAACACCGCGGAGAACCAGCCGTAGGCCTGCTGCGGTTTCCCGCCGTGCGTGGTGCGCAGCGACGGCACCTGGCTGATCTGGGTCTTGGCGAGCTGTTCGTCGAGCCGGTCGTTCAGATAGCCCTTCATGATGCCGACCATCACGGTGCCGACGACGGCGAACACGACCAGCGCCAGTACTCCCAGCCCGAGCGCCAGCCGAGTCCCGAGCCTCGATCGGCGCCAGGCGTCGTACCACCGGCGCAGCATGGTCATCTCGCCGCCTGCCGGACGACGTAGCCGACGCCGCGCACGGTGTGGATCAGCGGTTCGTTGCCCGCGTCGAGTTTGCGGCGCAGATGCGAGATGACGAGTTCGACCACATTGGACCGGCCGCCGAAGTCGTACTCCCAGACGTGGTCGAGGATCTGCGCCTTGGTCAGCACCGACGGCGAACGCCGCATGAGGTAGCGCAGCAGTTCGTACTCGGTCGGGGTCAGCTCCGCGGGTTCGCCGTCGCGGACGACCTCGCGGGTGTCCTCGTTCAGGGTCAGGTCGCCGACCCGCAGCACCGCTGCCTTGGCCTGGTTGGTGCTCCGCCGAAGGACCGCGCGCAGGCGCGCCATCAGTTCCTCGACGGAGAACGGCTTGACGAGGTAATCGTCGCCGCCCCGGGTGAGCCCGGCGACACGATCCGCCGTCGCGTCCTTCGCGGTGAGGAAGACGACGGGCACCGCCGTCCCGGATTCGCGCAGCTTGTCCAGCACGGTGAACCCGTCGATCCCCGGCAGCATCAGATCGAGCACGACGATGTCGGGCGCGAATTCGGCGGCGCGTTCGAGCGCGGCCTCGCCCGATCCGGCGGTGACGGCCTGCCAGCCCTCGTAGCGGGCGACGGTGGCCACGAGGTCGGCGATATGCGGCTCGTCGTCCACCACCAGCAGGCGGACGGGGTTCTCGGTGTTCACCACGCCATCCTCCGTCAACGCGCGCGCGAGGGCGAGGCGGGAGCGCATACGACAGGAAGCCGACAGCTTCCGCCAAGAAAGGTCACAGGTTGGCGCAGGAGGCTCGGTTCTTGAACCGGACCGGAAGGAACCACGTGTGACCACCATGACGCAGACCGCCGTGAGACCGCGCCCGGCGATCCGTCCCAGGATCGCCGCACGCGCCGGGCTCTTTCTCTTCCTCGGGGCCAACGTGGCCACCGTCACCATGCTCTTCTTCGCCGCCGGGCCATCGGACAACGTGTTCATCAGTATCGGCAGACTCGCCGGGCTGTACGGGGCGCTGACGATGGCGTTCCAGCTGCTGCTGGTCGCGCGGCTGCCGTGGTTCGACCGCCGTCTCGGGATGGACAAGCTCACCGGCTGGCACCGCTGGACCGGGTTCAGCCTGCTGTGGACGCTGCTCGCGCATTTCGTCTTCATCGTCTTCGGCTACGCGCAGGTCGAGGACAGCGGCGTGGTGGACGAGTTCGTCACGATGGTGACCAAACTGGAGGGGATCCTTCGCGCTGTCGTCGCGTTCGCGCTGATCTTGCTCGTCGGCGCCGTTTCCGCTCGCTTCGCCCGCCGCCGGCTGGCGTACGAGACCTGGCATTTCCTCCATCTCTACACCTATGCCGCGGTCGTGCTGGCGTTCAGCCATCAGATCGCGCTCGGCGGATCGTTCGCGTCGTCGCCGGGTGCTCAGGTCTACTGGTGGGCGGTGTGGGGTGTCGCGCTCGGCTCGGTCTTCGCCGGCCGCGTGGCGCTGCCGCTGGCACGGAACCTGCGTCACAAGTTGCGAGTCGTCGCCGTGGTCCCGGAATCCGACGACGTCGTCTCGGTGTACATCTCCGGTGCGCACCTCGACAAGATGCCCGCGCGGGCGGGCCAGTTCTTCCTGTGGCGCTTCATGACCAGGGATCGCTGGTGGCAAGGCAACCCGTTCTCGCTGTCGGCCGCGCCGGACGGCCGCACCCTGCGGCTGACCGCGAAAGCCGCCGGTGACGGCAGCGCGTCCTTGCGGTCGCTGAAGGTCGGCACCCGCGTGTTCGCCGAAGGCCCGTACGGCGCGTTCACCACGATGCACCAACAGAAACCGGACGCGCTGCTGGTCGCGGGCGGCGTCGGGATCACGCCGATCCGTGCTCTGCTGGAAGAGATCTCCGGACACGTCGTCGTCCTCTACCGGGTCCGCACCCAGTTCGACGCCGTCCTGCTGCCGGAGCTGATCGGGCTCGCGCGGGCGCGCGGCGCGGTCGTCCGGGTCCTCAGTGGACCGTCCGATCAGGCCGGTCCGCACGGTCCGGTGCTCGGCGCGCACAGCCTGCGGCAGCTGGTGCCGGACATCCGGGAACGGGACGTCTTCGTCTGCGGTCCGCCAGGGATGACGTCGGCGACGCTGCGCAGCCTGCGGGAACTACGGGTGCCGAACCAGCAGGTCCACGCCGAACGCTTCAGCCTCGCCGCCTGAGTCAGGGAGACCCGATCATGAAGAAGACCATCGTCGCCGCCACGGTCGCGCTTTCGGCCGCGGGCTTCCTCGGTGTCTGGCTGTACGAACCGGGCCCGCTCGGATCGGAGACCGTGGCCGTCGCCGCGCCCGCCCCGACATCGTCTACTTCGGACGGTGGCGCTTCCGAAGGCGCCGCACGCACCATCGACGGCTCGGTCGAGAGCAACCGCTACGGCACCGTGCAGGTGCGGCTGGTGATCTCGGCCGAGGACAAGATCTCCGAAGTCCGCCTGCTGCAACGGCCGACCAGCGGCCGCGGGGTCGCCGCGATCCCGATTCTGCAGGAGGAGACGCTGACCGCGCAGAGCGCCGACATCGACACCGTCTCCGGGGCGACGTCGACGAGCGAGTCGTACGTCAAATCACTGCAGGCGGCGCTGGACGCCAGATGAACCGCGTCGAACAGGTGATGGGGCTGCCGGTCTCGGTCGACGTCCGGGCGGGCGGCGCTCTGGTCGACCACGCCATCGACGGCGTCTTCGGCTGGTTGCGGGAGGTCGACGCGCGGTTCAGTCCGTTCAAGGCCGACAGCGAGGTGTGCCGTTACGACCGCGGCGAACTCGCGCCCTCGGAGCTGAGCGACGACCTCCTGGAAGTGCTTTCGCTGTGCGACCACTACGAACGGCTGTCCGGCGGGGCGTTCACCGCCCGGCTCCCCGGACGACGGCTCGACCCGAACGCGGTGGTCAAGGGCTGGGCGGTGCAACGGGCGGCGTCCCTTCTACTGGCCGAAGGGCTGGACGTCTTCTGCCTCAACGCGGGCGGGGACGTCGTCACCGCGGGCGAACCGGAACCCGGCCGCGCCTGGCGGGTCGGCATCCGGCATCCCGAACAGCCCGGCGCGGTGTGCGCCGTGGTGGAATCGTCCGGCGGCGCCGTCGCGACTTCGGCGGAATACGAGCGTGGCGCGCACATCCTGGACGGGCGGACCGGGCGCCCGCCCACCGGGCTGCTGAGCGTCACGGTCGCGGCCGACGACCTCGTCACCGCGGATTCCCTGGCCACGGCCGCTTTCGCGATGGGGACCGAAGGGATCGCTTGGGTCGCGTCGCAACCAGGGTGCCAGGTGCTGGTCATCGACGCGGAACGGCAGGTGCATCGGTCGCCCGGGCTTCGCCTCGCTTAAACCGTTGGCCGGGCTTCGCGGGCTCGGGCAGACTGCGGCGTCATGACCTCTGTCGTACAGAACTTCTTCTTCGACTGCGCCGACGCCTACGAACTGGGGCGATTTTGGAGCGGTGTCGTCGGCAAGCCGATGGCCGACGACGATCAACCCGGCGACCCCGAAGCGATCATCGAGCTGGGCAACGGCGTGACCCTGTTCTTCGGGGAAGTCCCGGAGCCGAAGACGGTGAAGAACCGGATCCACCTCTGCCTCACGCCGGACATCCCGCGCGACGAGGAAATGGAGCGTCTGCTGAAGCTCGGCGCGACCCTCGTGCACGACCGGCGCAACCCGGACGGCACCGGCTGGGTCGTCCTCGGCGACCCCGAGGGCAACGAATTCTGTGTGCTGCGCAGCGCCGCCGAAAAAGCCGCCACTTCATGACGGACTACGTGACCGTCAACCGCGCGAACTGGGACGAACGCGCCCCCGCGCACGCGGCGTCGGCGGATTACGGCTACGAGAAGTTCGTCGCGGACCCCACGCACCTCAGCGGCGTGGTCACCTTCGACCGGCCGCTGCTGGGCGACGTGTCCGGCGCGCGCGGCGTGCACCTGCAGTGTCATATCGGCACGGACACGCTTTCCCTGTCCCGCCTCGGCGCACGGATGACCGGCCTCGACTTCTCCACGCCCGCGCTGGAGATCGCGCGACGGCTGGCCGCCGAGACCGGTGCGGAGATCGACTACCACGAGTCCGATGTGTACGGTGCCGCCGACGTACTGGGCGCCGGGGAATTCGACCTCGTCTACACGGGAATCGGCGCGCTCTGCTGGCTGCCCGACATCACCCGCTGGGGACAGGTCGTCGGCGCGTTGCTGCGGCCGGGCGGGCGGCTGTTCATCCGGGACATGCACCCGATGCTGGGCACCCTCGACGAGACCCAGCCGATGATCACGCCGCGCTATCCGTACTTCGAGCAGGCCGAACCGCTGGTGTTCGACGAGCCGGGGACCTATGTGGACACCGACGTCTCGTTCCAGCACAACCGGACGCACGAGTGGAACCACGGGCTGGGCGAGATCGTCACGTCGCTGCTCGACGCGGGGCTGACACTGACGCGTCTCGTGGAGCACGACAGCGTGCCGTGGAACGCGCTGCCCGGGTTCATGACCCTGAACGAGGCGACCGAGGAATGGCGGCTGACCGAGGATCCGCAGCGACTGGCGGCCAGTTTCACCATTGAGGCCGTGAAGGCGCGGTGAGCGGTGGGCGGTGGGCGAAGGTGGCGGTGGGCGTCGGTACAGGTGGTCGTGAGTGGTAAGTGTCGTTAGAACGACACTTACCACTCACGAGTTTCTAGACTCTCCGCATGAGCGTCTCTCCCGTGAATCGGCCCCTTGTCGCCGTCGCCGCCCTGGGCGGCACCATCTCCATGGTCCCCGGCGACGGTGAAGACCACGCCGTTCCCCGCCTCACCGCCGCCGATCTGCTCGGCGACCTGGGCGACGACCTCGAGATGGACGTCCGCGCGGAGACGCTCGCGGGGATTTCCAGCGCGTCGATGGACTTCGCGACCCTGATCCGGACACGGGACTGGGCCGCCAAAGCCGTCGACGAAGGCGCTCGAGGTGTCGTCGTGATCCAGGGCACGGACACGCTCGAAGAGACTGCGTACTTCTTCGAACTGACGTGGGCTTCCGAGGCGCCGATCGTGATCACCGGCGCGATGCGCAATCCCAGTCTGCCCAGTGCCGACGGCGCGGGGAACGTGCTCGCCGCGTTGACCGTCGCGGCCGATCCCCGCAGCCGGGGCCGCGGCTCGCTGGTCGTGTTCAACGACGACGTCCACGCCGCGCGCTGGGTCCGCAAGACACATTCGAGCCATGTCGAGGCTTTCTCCTCGAATCCCGCCGGGCCGCTCGCGCTCGTCAGCGAGGGCTTGGTGCACTACTTCCACCCGGTCGCCGCCCGCCCGGCGGCGTTACCACTGGGGGACGCGGACTTCTCCGGGCTGGTGCCGATCGTCGAGAGCGGCGTCGAGGACACCGGCGAGCTCCTGGAAACGCTGGTCAAGGCCGGGGTCAAGGGAGTAGTGCTCGCCGCGAACGGCGCCGGGCACGTTTCGGCGGGGTCCGCCGACGTGATCGAGCGGGTGCTGCCGGAGGTGCCGATCGTGGTCGCCGGCCGCACCGGCGCCGGGCCGACGTTCCGCGGTACCTACGGCTTCCGCGGTTCCGAGTCGGATCTGATCGCGATGGGCGCGACCATGGCAGGCTGGCTGGATCCGCGTAAATCCCGGCTCTTGCTGCACACCTTGCTCGCCACCGGCGCTCCGCGAGACCGCATCGAAGCCGAATTCCGGCTCCGAGGCGACCTCGCCTGACCCGGCATTCAGAGGACTAAATGCGGGTCGGGCCCGAGATGGGGTCCAGGTGGTACGGGCGCATGGTGCGGGTCTGGTGCCGGTAGACGTGCACGCTGACGGCCGGGTCCGGCCCGTCGTTGCGCACTTCGTGGATGTACCCGGGGCCGAAGACGCGAGACTGGCCCTCCGACAGCGAATGCAGCTCCGTCACCGCCCGCCCGTCGACGGCGCGCCGGGCGACGGTCTCGCTCAGCTGCCCGCTGACCACGGTGAACGCGCCCGCGGCGAATTCGTGGTCGTGCAGGTCGGTGCGCTGGCCGGGCAGCCAGCTCATCAGCCAGATCTCCTGCAGTTCGTCGGCGTCGACGAGGGCGGAGAATCGTTCCTCGGGGTCGTAGCGCAGCAGGTGGCGCCAGCGGTCACGGTCCGCGGCGAACTCGAGCGCGACGCGCACCGGGTGGCGCAGGGCGGGGTTTTCGGGGATGACGAGCGTGTTGTCCGGGACGGCGAACATGAAGAAGTCCTCGCAAAGGAAAGAAGGTGTCGAGCTGGGCCGGGGCTGAGTTCACCGACAACAGCGACACGACGCACACGAGACGGCGCCAAGACCCGAGAGGCCCCGCGACACAGTCATCTCACGTGCGAACATGCCCTCAGCGAACCAGGGCGGAACCCGGCGGTCAACCGATCTCATACCGTGGACCGTGAGTCCCTCACCTGGATCCCATGCTCGCAGCACGGATCCGCCCTGGTCTGTCGCGATAGTGCGGTCTTCCTCAGGACCACTCGTGCTTCTGCGACCGGCCGAGCAGTTCGGCTCCGGCACGGCGGGGGTCGACCCCTTCATGGCAGACGCGGTGCATCGCGTCGGTGATCGGCATGTCGACGCCGAGGCTCTGCGCGAGTTCCCGGATCGACGTGCAGGACTTGACGCCCTCGGCGACCTGGCCGCCGGTGGCCGCCAGCGCCTGCTCCAGCGTCTCGCCCCGGCCGAGCCGCTCGCCGAAGGTCCGGTTGCGCGACAACGGCGACGAACAGGTCGCCACCAGGTCGCCGACGCCCGCCAGCCCGGCGAAGGTCAGCGGGTCGGCACCGAGTTTCGCGCCGAGCCTGGCCATCTCGGCCAGTCCGCGGGTGATCAGCGTGGCCACGGTGTTGGCGCCCAGTCCGAGCCCTGCCGCCATCCCGCAGCTGAGCGCGATGACGTTCTTGCACGCCCCGCCCAGCTCACAGCCGACGACGTCGGTGTTGGTGTACGGCCGGAAGTACTGGTTGAAGCTCGCCTGCTGGATCGCCTTGGCGTTGTCGTGGTCGGTGCAGGCCAGCACCGCCGCCGCCGGCTGCCCCAGTGCGATCTCCTTCGCCAGGTTCGGCCCGGACACGACCACGATCTGCCCGGCGTCGACGCGGGCGATCTCGGCGATGACCTCGCTCATCCGCTTGAGCGTGCCCAGTTCGACGCCCTTCGCGAGGCTCACCAGGATCGCGTCGGAAGGCAGCAGACCGGACCACTCCGACAGATTGGTCCGCAGCGTCTGGCTCGGCACCGCGAGGACCACGGCCTGCGCGCCGTCGAGGGCTTCGGCCGGATCCGCCGTCGCGGTGATCCGCTCCGGCAATTCGATACCGGGTAAATAGGACGAATTGAGATGCCGCTCCCGGATCTCTTCCGCGACCTCGGGCCGCCGCGCCCAGATGGTCACGTCCCGTCCCGCGTCGCCGAGCACCTTCGCGAACGCCGTGCCCCACGATCCGGCGCCGAGCACGGTCACCCGCTGGACCTGGGTCATCAGGCGTCGTCCTCCGGCTTCTTCGCGGGCGGCTCCTCCTCGCGGATCTCCGCGAGCAGTGCGGTGATCTCGGTCATCATCAGGTCGGTGACCTCGCGCAGCTTGGAGGCGCTGCGGGTGGAACCGTTCTTGTACGGCGAAAGATCCAACGGCTCGCCGACCAGGTGCGTGATCGTCTTGCGCGGGAACGGCCTGAACTTCTTCGTGTAGCCGTCGAAGATGTGGTTCGTGCCCCAGCGCGCGATCGGGATCACCGGCACGTCGGTCTCCAGCGCGAGCCGCGCGGCCCCGGTGAACGGCTTCTTCGGCCAGCCGTCCGGATCCTTCGTGATCGTCCCCTCCGGATAGATCACCACGACCTTGCCGTCACGCAACGCCTGGTGGGCGGCCTTGAGGCTGTCGCCGGCGGCGGCCGATCCGCGGGAGACCGGGATCTGACCCGCGCCCACGAAGATCTTGCCGAAGACCGGTGTCCTGGTCAGGCTCTCCTTGCCGAGGAAACGGGGCACCCGCCGCTGGCGGTGCACGAACACCGCGTCCACCGCCGGATCCATGTGGGACACGTGGTTGAGCAGGAGCAGCGCGCCGCCTTCGCGGGGGATCCGCTCGGCGTTGCGGTAGACCCGCTTGCCGATGGCCGTCGCCGGGTAGAACAGTGCGGCGGCGATGCCCACCCAGATGCCGCCCTTCTCACGCCGGGCCAATTCGTCCTCCTCGAAGTCACACGTGTCGTCCCAGGCCACTGATCCTGCCGCGCGCACGCGAGCGCGGTCCAGGGAGGGTCGGGTAAGAAGAGAGATGTGGACAGTGCAGGCAGTGCGGGCATCGACCTGATCGTGCCGATGAAACGCCCCGCCGAGGGCAAGTCGCGGCTTCGTGGCGCGGTCGTGCCCGGGCGGCACCCCGATCTGGTGCTGGCGCTGGCCTACGACACGCTGGCCGCGGCGACCTCGGCGGACGGCGTCCGCCGGGTGCTGGTGGTCGCCGCAGACCCGGCGTCGGTGGCGGAGCTCACCGAACTCGGCGTCGAAATCGTCACCGAGCCGTCACGCGGCGGGTTGAACGCGGCCCTGCGTCACGGCGAAGAGCTGCTGCGCCGGGACACGCCGTCCGGTCTCGTCGGTGCGCTGCAGGCCGACCTGCCCGCGCTGCGCACCGAAGACCTCACCGCCGCCCTCGCCGAGGCCGCCGGGCGACGGGCGTTCGTCGCGGACCGGCAGGGAACGGGGACGACCCTGCTGCTCGCGGGAGCGGGCCGTCGCCTGGAACCCCGGTTCGGCGAGGGTTCCGCGCGGGCGCACACCGATTCCGGTGCGACGCCGCTCACGATCGCCGCGGAATCGCTCCGGGCCGACGTCGACACCGCGGATGATCTCGCTCACGTCCGCACCCTGGGTGCCGGAAAGCGCACTTCAACGCTGTTGGGGACACCCTGCGTGGCGATGTGACGAGAGTTCACCCCGGCGTCCCGCGCGCGGTGCACATAATCGCGCCGAGTGGTGAACAATGAAGTCCGTGAGCACAAATGACGGCGGCACCCCGAACTCGGCAAGGAAGCGGAAGACCTCCGCCGCGAAACCGGAACCCGACCACGGCACGGGTAAACCCGTCCGGGCGAGGAAGAGCGCCTCCGCGGCGAAGACGAGCACCCCGACTCCACGCGTGGCCGTCCGGGCGACGCGCGGCGGTTCGGCGAGCCGTCCCGCACAGGAGTTCCGCGCGCTGCCCTCCGCGCCGCCCGCGGTGACGTCGGCGCCCACCGCCGTCGAAACCCTGCCCGACGACCGGTACTTCAACCGTGAGCTGTCATGGCAGGACTTCAACGCGCGCGTGCTCGCGCTGGCCGAGGACGAGTCGCAGCCGCTGCTCGAGCGGGCCAAGTTCCTGGCGATCTTCGCGTCCAATTTGGACGAGTTCTACATGGTGCGGGTCGCCGGGCTGAAACGCCGCGACGAGACCGGCCTCCCGGTGCGCAGCGCGGACGGGCTCACCCCGCGCGAGCAGCTGGCCTACATCGCCAAACGCAACCAGGACCTGGTCGAGCGGCACACCAACGCCTTCGAGCTGCACCTGCGGCCGCAGCTGGCCGACGAGGACATCCTCATCGTCGGCTGGAACGACCTGACCGGCGCCGACCAGCTCCGGCTGTCGAACTACTTCAGCGAGCAGATCTTCCCGGTGCTCACACCGCTGGCAGTGGATCCCGCGCACCCGTTCCCCTACATCTCCGGCCTTTCGCTCAACCTGGCCATCACCGTCCGGGACCCCGAAGCGGGCACGGAGCGGTTCGCGCGCGTCAAGGTGCCGAGCAACGTGCCGCGCCTGATGCGGATCGAGCAGCAACCGCGGGAGAGCCACACCGCGACGTTCCTTCCGTTGGAGGAGTTGATCGCCGCCCACCTCGGCGAGCTGTTCACCGGGATGGAGGTCACCGAGCACCACGCGTTCCGGGTCACCCGCAACGCGGACTTCGAAGTCGAAGAGGACCGGGACGAAGACCTTCTGCAGGCGCTGGAACGGGAACTGGCGCAGCGCCGGTTCGGCCCGCCGGTGCGGCTGGAGGTGGCGCAGGACATGAGCGAGCACATGCTCGAACTGCTGCTGCGTGAACTGGAGGTCGACCCGCGCGACGTCGTCGAGGTCCCCGGCCTGCTGGATCTGACCTGCCTGCACCAGTTGTCCGGTGTCGACCGGAAGGAACTCAAGGACCGCCCTTTCGTTCCCGCCACGCATCCGGCGTTCGGTGAGCGCGAGACGCCGAAGTCGGTGTTCGCGACGCTGCGCGAGGGCGACGTCCTCGTGCACCACCCGTACGACTCGTTCTCCACCAGCGTCCAGCGGTTCATCGAACAGGCCGCCGCGGACGACAAGGTGCTGGCGATCAAGCAGACGCTGTACCGCACCTCCGGCGACTCCCCCATCGTCGACGCGCTGATCGACGCCGCCGAGGCGGGCAAGCAGGTCGTCGCGCTGGTCGAGATCAAGGCACGGTTCGACGAACAGGCCAACATCACCTGGGCCCGCACCCTGGAACGCGCCGGCGTGCACGTGGTCTACGGGCTCGTCGGGCTCAAGACGCACTGCAAGGTGTCGATGGTGGTGCGCCAGGAGGGTTCGACCATCCGCCGCTACTGCCACATCGGCACCGGCAACTACAACCCGAAGACCGCGCGCCTGTACGAGGACCTCGGCATCCTGACCGCCGACCCGACGATCGGCGCGGATCTGACGGATCTGTTCAACGTGCTCACCGGGTACTCCCGTCAGGACACCTACCGCAACATCCTCACGTCGCCGCACGGGATCCGCCGCGGCATCGTGCGCGCGATCGGCGAGGAGATCGAACTCGCCCGCGCCGGCCAGACCGCCGGGATCCGGATCAAATGCAACTCGCTCGTCGACGAGCAGGTGATCGACGCGCTGTACCACGCCTCGCAGGCGGGAGTGCCGGTCGACATCGTGGTGCGCGGGATCTGCTCGCTGAAACCGGGTGTGGAGGGACTGAGCGAGAACATCCACGTGCGGTCCATCCTCGGCCGTTTCCTGGAGCACTCGCGCGTCTTCACCTTCCGCGCGGGCGGCACGCGGTGGATCGGCAGCGCGGACATGATGCACCGCAACCTGGACCGCCGGATCGAGGCGCTGGTGCGGGTCAAGGATCCGAAGCTGACGGCGCAGCTGGACTACATCTTCGAATCCGCGCTGCATCCGTCGACCCGGTGCTGGGTGCTGAACTCGACCGGCGAGTGGACCCCGTTCCCGGCTTCCGGCGACGACGTCCGCGACCACCAGGTCGAGCTGGCGAAACGGCACGGGGCCGCGGGATGAGCGGGACCATCCGGGCGGCGGGAGCCGTTCTGTGGCGTCGTGACGGAGACCGGATCGAGGTCGCGCTGGTCCACCGGCCGCGCTACGACGATTGGTCGCTGCCGAAGGGAAAGCTCGATCCGGGCGAGACCATCGCGCGGGCGGCGGTCCGGGAGATCGAAGAGGAGACCGGATTCGAGGCCGTGCTCGGCCGGTATCTGGTCCGGACCGAATACACCGTGGCGGGACTGCCGAAGACCGTCGACTACTTCTCCGCGCACGCGGTTTCCGGCGCCTTCGCGCCGAACGAGGAAGTCGACGAGCTGCGCTGGCTCGCCCCGGAAACGGCGGAGAAACTGCTGACGCGGACGGAGGACGTGCGGGTGCTGCGCGAGTTCTCCGCGCTGCCGCCCGAACTCACCACGGTGATCCTGGTGCGGCACGCCAAAGCGGGTAAACGCGACGAGTGGAACGGTGACGACGACCTGCGGCCGCTGTCGGACGCGGGCCAGCGTCAGGCCGAAGCACTGCGTTCGCTGCTGCGGCACTACGCGCCCGGCAGGGTGCTCTCGGCGCCGCGGCTTCGTTGCGTCCAGACGGTGAACGGGCTCGCCGAGGATCTCGGTGTCGAGATCCGGCACGAGCCGCTGCTGTCGGAAGAGGGTTACTGGCCGGACCCGGTGCTCGGCGTCGCCCGGCTGCTGGCCATCGCCGGAGACGGCGGGACGCCGGTGATCTCCAGCCAGGGCGGGGTGATCCCGGACGTCGTCAGCGCACTGGCCGACCGCGACGGTGTCGATGTGCCGGCCGCACGCGGCGGCGTGGTGCCGTCGAAGAAGGGTTCGTTCTGGGTGCTGTCCTTCCGGCCCCCGACCGAAGAGAACGGGCCGGTGCTGGTGGCCGCGGACTATTTCGCGTCGCCTTTGCCCACCCCGGCTCCCGCCCATCCCTGACGCGGTCGTGAGTGTTTTGGTCGTGGGGATGTCGTGAAGGGCCCCTTTGAGACGTTGAAGGTCTCAAAGGGGCCCTTCACGACACCTGACACCCGTGTGATCGGTCGGCCACTCGCGCGACTCCCGGCGATGACGTTGCGAAAGCCACTTTCGCAACGTTGAAGGTTGCGAAAGTGGCTTTCGCAACCCCCAGTGAGCGAGGACCGGGGCCTGCCCATCCCTGACGCTTCGCCTGCGCTTACACCGCACACGCGTGTCTGGAGCCGTAACTCGCGTGTCTGGAGTCGTATCACGCGTGCTTGGAGACGTAACTCACGAGTTCGCCTGTACTGACACGGGGAAATGTCGCGAGGCTCCCCCACGTGGGTGACGCAAGCTACTCCGGCGGTGTTCCTGTCCGTCGCTCCACTGTGGAGGGCGGCACCGAGAAATCGCGGTGATGCGTCCATCGGAGTGACGGTCGAAGCGGATTCTTTTCCGCGACTTCGCCCAGCGGCACGAGAATCGCAGCACAGTCGGCCCCTGAAGGGCCGCGGATCCCTTCCGGGACAAGATCCCCCGGACATCGCGCGCGGGCGCGTCGGGGGAAACCAGGCGGCCGCACGGCAGACGGCCGGAAAATGCGGCAGGGCCCCGCGCGGTGCGCGGGGCCCTGCCGTTGGCTCTCTCGTGAAGAGGGAGCTTACTTCTTCTTCGCCGCGGCCGAAGTCCGCTTGGCCGGAGCCTTCTTCGCGGGGGCCTTGGCAGCCGTCGCCTTGGCGGCCGGCTTCGCGGCGGCCTTGGTGGCGGTCGCCTTCTTGGCCGTGGTGGCGCGAGTCGTGGCCTTGGCCGCGGTCTTCGGCGCCGCCTTGGCAGCGGTCGTCTTGGCGGCGGCCTTGGTCGCGGTCGCCTTGGCGGCCGGCTTCGCAGCCGTACGCGTCGTGGCGGCGGCGGCGCGGGTCCGCGTGGTGGTGGAACGCGTCGCGGCCGGGCGGCTGGCGGCCGTCCGGGTCGTCGTCGCGCGGGTGGTGGTGGCGGCGCGAGTGGCGGTGCCGGCGGTCGCACGCTTCACAGCGGTGGCCTTCGGCAGCTTCTTCGAACCACTGATGACGTCCTTGAAGGTCGTGCCCGCGCGGAAAGCGGGCACGTTGGTCTTCTTGACGCGAACGGTCTCACCGGTGCGCGGGTTCCGCGCGGTGCGGGCGGCGCGGGCGCGCTTCTCGAACACACCGAAGCCGGTGATGTTCACCTTCTCGCCCTTGTTGACCGTCCGGATGATGATGTCGACAAGGCCATCGACGGCCTCCGACGCGACCTTCTTGTCGCCCAGGCGCTCCGACAGCGCCTCGATCAGCTGGGCCTTGTTGGCCATTCCAGTCCTCCAAGAAGAACTACTTGTACACGGCCCCGTCGGCCGACTTAGCGCACACGGTATTACCAATGCAGCACAAATTCCAAACGACGCGCGGAAATTTCCCTTGTCTCGGGGGCTGTTCCGCCTCCCGAGGGACCCCTTCAGGGCCTCTCGAGGTGCCGTTCGGTGTGGTTTCGGGGCTGTGTCGAGTACCCCCGGCCGGGGTGCGGATTCCCTGCTCAGCAAGGGAATCCGCCCCCTTTGACCGGCCCTAGGAGTGGGCAGCCGGGAGGGTCACCGGCTTCCAGGAGGGGCGCTGGGTCTCGAAAGTGTCGATCTCCTCCGCGTGGCGGAGTGTCAGGGCGATGTCGTCGAGCCCTTCGAGGAGCCGCCAGCGGGTGTAGTCGTCGATCTGGAAGGGCGCGGTGAAGTCCTTGGCTCGTACCGTCTTCGACTCGAGGTCCACCGTGACCTCCGTCCCCGGCTCGTTTTCGAGCAGCTTCCACAGCAGTTCGACGTCCGCCTGCTCGACCTGAGCGGCGACGAGGCCCTGCTTGCCGGAGTTGCCGCGGAAGATGTCCGCGAACCTGGCGGAGATCACGACCCGGAAGCCGTAGTCCATCAAGGCCCAGACGGCGTGCTCGCGGGAGGAACCGGTGCCGAAGTCCGGGCCCGCGACCAGGACCGACCCGCTTTTGAAGGGCTCCTGGTTGAGGATGAACGACTCCTCGGAGCGCCAGGCGGCGAAGAGTCCGTCTTCGAAGCCGGTGCGGCTCACACGCTTGAGGTAGACCGCCGGGATGATCTGATCAGTGTCCACGTTGGACCTGCGCAGCGGGACCCCGACGCCGGTGTGGTGGGTGAACGCGTCCATGGTGGGAACTCCTTCGCGGATGTCAGCGATGTCAGCGGACGGTGGCCGGCTGCAGGTCTTCGGGGCTGGACAGGGTTCCCCGCACGGCCGTGGCGGCCGCCACGAGCGGTGAGACCAGATGCGTCCGGCCGCCCTTGCCCTGCCTGCCTTCGAAGTTGCGGTTCGAGGTCGACGCGCTCCGCTCGCCCGGCTTCAGCTGGTCCGGGTTCATGCCGAGGCACATCGAACAGCCTGCCTGACGCCATTCCGCGCCGGCTTCGGTGAAGATCCGGTCCAGCCCTTCGGCTTCCGCCGCCTGGCGGACCCGCATCGAGCCGGGGACGACGAGCATCCGGACCGAATCGGCGACCTTGTGCCCGCGCAGGACGTCCGCTGCGGCCCTCAGATCCTCGATACGGCCGTTCGTGCACGAGCCGAGGAAGACGGTGTCCACCGCGATCTCCCGCAGCGGCGTGCCCGGCTTCAGGTCCATATAGGACAGGGCCTTCTCAGCGGCGATGCGCTCGTTCTCGTCGCCGATCCGCTCCGGGTCGGGCACCTCGGCGCCCAGCGGGAGCCCCTGGCCGGGGTTCGTGCCCCAGGTCACGAAAGGCGTGAGCTCGTCGGCGTTCAGGTGCACCTCGGCGTCGAAGACGGCGTCGTCGTCCGTGCGGAGCTCGCGCCAGTTTTCGACAGCGGCGTCCCAATCCGCGCCCTGCGGCGCGTGCGGACGGCCCTTCAGATACGCGAACGTCGTCTCGTCCGGTGCGATGAGCCCGGCGCGCGCGCCCGCTTCGATGGACATGTTGCACACCGTCATCCGGGCTTCCATCGACAGCTTTTCGATGGCCTCGCCGCGGTACTCGAGGACGTAGCCCTGCCCGCCGCCGGTGCCGATCTTCGCGATCACCGCGAGGATGACGTCCTTCGCGGTGACGCCGGGGCGCAGCGCGCCGTCGACCGTGATCGCCATCGTCTTGAATGGACGGAGCGGCAGGGTCTGGGTCGCCATCACGTGTTCGACCTCGGAGGTGCCGATACCGAAGGCCATCGCGCCGAAGGCACCGTGCGTCGAGGTGTGACTGTCACCGCACACCACGGTCATTCCCGGCTGGGTCAGGCCCAGCTGCGGGCCGATGACGTGCACGATGCCCTGTTCGGCGTCGCCCATCGGGTGCAGCCGGACACCGAACTCCTTGCAGTTGGCGCGAAGGGTGTCGACCTGGGTGCGGGACACGGGATCCGCGATCGGCAGCTCGATGTCGATCGTCGGGACGTTGTGGTCCTCGGTCGCGATGGTGAGGTCGGGGCGGCGCAGTTTCCTGCCCGCCAGGCGGAGTCCGTCGAACGCCTGCGGGCTGGTCACTTCGTGCAGCAGGTGCAGATCGATGTAGAGCAGGTCGGGCTCGGCCCCCTCGCCGCGCCGCACCAGGTGCGACTCCCACACTTTCTCGGCCAGTGTCCGGGGCATTTTCCGGCTCCTCACATGCGGTGAAATCGGTACTTCCCACCATCTGGACATCTCAAACTTCGGGAAGATAGTATCGGCTTGTGGGACAGCATAGCGGTATCGGAGTACTCGACAAGGCCGTGGCCGTGCTTCAGGCCGTGGCCGAAGATCCTTGTGGCCTGGCGGAACTGTGCACGCGGACCGGTCTGCCGCGCGCGACGGCGCACCGGCTCGCGGTCGGCCTCGAAGTGCATCGCCTGTTACGCCGCGGCCCCGACGGCCGCTGGCGGCCGGGTACCGCACTCGCGGAACTGGCGGGCGGTTCGACCGACCCGCTGCTCGACGCGGCGAGTTCGGTGCTGCCGAAATTGCGCGACATCACCGGCGAAAGCGTTCAGCTGTACCGCCGCGACGGCGTCCAGCGCGTCTGCGTTTCGACCGCGGAGCCGCCGAGCGGGCTCCGTGACACGGTGCCGATCGGTTCACGGCTGCCGATGACCGCGGGCTCCGGCGCGAAGGTGCTCGCCGCGTGGTCGGATCCGCACACGCAGCGGACGATCCTCACCGAGGCGGTGTACGGAGAGCGCACACTGCTCGAGGTCCGCCGCCGCGGCTGGGCCCAGAGCGTGGCGGAACGGGAGCCCGGTGTGGCGAGTGTCTCGGCGCCGGTACGGGATTCGACGGGCACCGTCGTCGCCGCGGTGTCGGTTTCCGGGCCCATCGAACGGATAGGGCGTAAACCGGGGGCACGCTGGGCCGCGGACCTGCTCGCCGCCGCGGACGCGCTCCAGGAGCGCCTCTGAGCTCAAAACGAGTGAAGGCCCCCTGCGGCGGCAGGGGGCCTTCATCGTTTCCGTCCTGAATGGACGAGAGGGCTCAGAACTCGTCGGCCTTGGTCAGCTCGTGTTCGAGGGCGTCGGCACGCGCGACGAGGGACTTCAGCGGGTGTTCGAACTCGTTGACCAGGTTCAGGTCGACCAGCGGGACCGTGTGCTTGAGCAGCGCCACACCGTCCACCACCGCCGCGCCGCCGACCGAATCGCCGCCCGCCAGTTCGAGCAGGCGCCGCAGATCGATCTTGTCGGCCCAGCCGACCGGAGACGAGATCTCCACCCACTCCGCGCCGTCGTGTTCGGGCAAGTGGTGCAAGGACACCTGCTGGCCGCGGCCGTCACCGGTGTCGACCCGGAACCGGAGCCAGCCGTCCCGCTCTTCGAGCACCTCGTACCGGCCCCGGACGAAATTGATCACGCCTGCCCAGATGGACACCCTCGTCACCTCTCGGTTTCGCCGCCTCGTGCGCTGTCGAGCATGGCACATCCGGGGCGGAGGAGTGTCGATGGTCTCGTTCAGCTCAGGTGCGGAGGGCCCGGCGCCGGGGTCAGAGCGGCGCCATCCGGTAGCCCGACCCCCGCACGGTGTGGATCAGCGGAGGATCCTTGAGCTTCCGCCGCAGCCGCGCGATCACGACGTCGAGCACGTTCGACGCCGGATCCGCCATCTCGTCCCACGCGTACCGGATGAGTTCCCGCCGTGAGACCGGGCGTCCGGTCGCGGCCATCAGCCGTTCCATGACGAGGTACTCCTTGCGGGTCACGGTGAGCAGCACCCCCGCCCGCGAGAGCTGGTGCCTGCCGGTGTCGAGTTCGACGTCGGCGCAGCGCAGGATCACCGCCTGCCCGGCCATGTCACGGCGGCACAGGCTGCGCACCCTGGCGATCAGTTCCGGCATCGCGAACGGCTTGACCAGGTAGTCACCGCCGCCGACGCGCAAGCCGTCGATCCGGTCGGCGACGCTGTCGCGCGCGGTCAGGAACAGCACCGGCAGCGGCCATCCGGCGCTGCGCCGGTTGCGGACGTACGCCAGCGCGTCGCCCGAAGGAAGCATCCGGTCGAACACCGCGCAGTCGTAGGCGTTCACCATCAGCGCCTCGTCGGCGCCGGGCAGATCGGCGGCGGTGTCCACCGCGAAGCCGTCGCCGCGCAGGGCGAATTCCAACGCCACCCGCAAGTTCTCGTCGTCCTCGGTCACCAGCACCCGCACCGGGCCACGCTATCGTGCGATGGCCGCCTCCACGTCGGCCACGTGCAACCCGCGCAGTTCTTCGAGCGCGGGCATCCGGCCCAGCAGCCGCAAGCGTTGTGACTGAGCCGTGCGCGCCTTCTCGAACAGCAGGCGCGCGTCGCGCGCGTTGCCGAAGTTGACGTCGCCGGAAACGCGCCGGAAGTGGCCGGTCAGCACGGGGCCGGCGTCGGGATCGAGTTCGTAGTCCCCGGCGGACGCCATCCGCCCGAAGATGGCGAGAAGTTCGGCGGGGCTGTAGTTCTTGAACTCGATCGTCTTGCCGAAGCGCGACGCGAGACCGGGGTTGGCGGCGAGGAAGTCGACCATCTCGTCGGTGTACCCGGCCACGATCACCGCCACCTCGTCACGATGTTCTTCCATCAGCGGGACCAGGGTGTCGATCGCCTCCTGGCCGAAGTCGCCGCCGGAGCCGGCGAGCCGCGTGAGCGTGTACGCCTCGTCGATGAACAAGACGCCGCCCTTGGCCTCTTCGAACACCGTCGCGGTCTTTTCCGCGGTGTGCCCGATGTACTGCCCGACGAGATCCCGGCGCGACACCTCCCGGAACTGGCCGACCGGCAGGACTCCCAGCGCCTTCAGCAGTTTGCCGTAGATCCGCGCGACCGTCGTCTTCCCCGTGCCGGGGGCGCCCGCGAAGATCAGATGATGCCCGGCCGCGCCGACCGGCAGCCCGGCCCGGCGGCGCCATTCGTTGACCTGCAACTCGTCGACCAGCGAACGGACCTCTTCCTTGACCCCGGGAAGGCCGATCATCGCGTCGAGTTCGGCGAGCATCTCGTCCAGCGCGTTGTCCCCCACGGTGCCGGGGTCCGCGGCCTCGGCGATCGTCGGCGTCGCCCCTTCGGCGATCGCGATCCCCGGTTCCGCGGTGTTCGAGACCCGGCATCCGGAGATCTCGCCGCCGCAGCCGGAGGCGAACGAGATCCCCGAACCCCTGGTGTCGGTGACCGTGCACCGCTTGAGGACGGGCACCCCGTGGTGCGCGACGGCGATGCCTTCGTGGCCGGTGTGCGAGACGGTGCAGCCTTCGATGACCGGCCTGGCGTACTGGTAGACGTAGATACCGCGCAGGCCGCAGCCGGTCACCGTGCAGCCGGTCACGACCGGATCGGCGCCCTGTCCGAGGGTGATCCCGTCCCCCGTCACGTCTTCGACGGTGGTGTCCTCGATCCGCCCTGGCGAACCGTCGACGACGATCCCCTGCTCCGTCCCCGAAATCACGCAACCGCTCACGGTGAACGCCGTCGCGCCGCGAATCGCGATCGCCGGGCCGCGTCCACCGGAGACGGTGCAGTTCCGGACCGCGAGTTCCGTGTCGTCGGCCTGGATCGCGGACGCGCCGCCCGCCAGGACTTCGATCCCTTCGAGGACGAGCGCTCCGCCGGTGCTGCGGAAAACGGGCCGGTCCGCGCCCCTGCCGTCGATGACGACCGTGGCGCCGTCGGACGCGGCCAAGGTCACCCGCAGACCGGTCAGTTCGACGGTTTCCGCGTATTCACCGCCCGCGATGGTGATGACGGCGCCGTCGGACGCTTCCGTCAAGGCGTCACCGATGGTCGGATACGCGCCTGGCCGCTGGGCCACCAGCAGGACACGGCCGGGAGTCGAGATCGTCATCAGCCTGCCTTCGCCATCAGCCAGCCGCGATCGACCGCTTTGGCGCCGGCCTGGAACCGGCTGCGGGCGCCGAGCCGGTTCATGATGTCGGCGACCATCCGGCGCACCGTGCGCACCGAGACGCCGAGCCGCGCGGCGGCGGATTCGTCGGTCGTACCGGAGAAGAGCAGCGTCAGCAGCTCCTGCTCGCGGCCGGTCAGGATCGAAGCGTTTTCGGCCTCCCGGAGGTCCAGCGGGACGAGCGGCGCGGCGCCCTGCCAGATCCGCTCGAAGAGGCCGACCGTCGCGGTGACCACGCCGGGCAGCCGGAACACCGCGGAACCGGCCTGCCTGCCCTCCGCGGGAAGGACGACCGAAGTCCGGTCGATCACCAGCGCGTCCATCGGGACCTCGGCGTCGGTCCGTACCTCGGCCCCGGCCCGCGAAAGCCGGTTGAGCGCGCCGGACATCCGGGCGGAGTCGGGGAAGAGCACCTTGTGGCGTACGCCGGGGCGCACGTTCGCGAGCGCGATCCGCTGAAAAGCGGTGTCCGTTCCCGTGCTCATCACGAGCACCTCGCCGGTCGCTTCCGCGAGCAGCTCGCCGAGCCCTGCCCGGTCGCCGCCCTGGCCCGTTCCCGTGACCAGGCTGAGCTGGCCGGTCTGCACGGTCATCGCAGGTACCTCCCTCTTCCCCCGGCGCGGTGCCGCCGACGACGTCCTGTTCATGCCAGTTCCCCGCCGTCCGGGCGGCCACGGGCACCCGACGCGTTAGCGTTCAGGGGCACCGGGAACTGCATGCGTCTACTTTCGCTGTCCGAACATGAGGTTTTGATGACACGGGTGTTGGTCGTCGAAGACGACGAGAATCTGCGGCTCGCGCTGGTCACGCAGCGTCGCGCGGCCGGCTTCGGCGTCGGCGAGGCCGGCGACATCACGACCGCGGACCGGCTGCTGCGCGAAACGCGCCACGACTGCGTGGTGTTCGACCGGATGCTGCCGGACGGCGACGCCATCGAATACGTCCACATGCGACGGCAGCTGGGCTGGCGGGCGCCGGTGCTGTTCCTGACCGCCCGCGACGCGCTCGCCGACCGGGTGGCAGGCTTCGAGCACGGCGGTGACGACTACCTCGTGAAGCCGTTCGTGATGGCCGAGCTGACCGAGCGGGTGACCAATCTGTGTCACCGTTCCGCGTTCGACCGGCCCTCGGTGCTGCAGCACGAAGACCTGGTGATGGACTGCGCGCGGCGTGAGGTGCGCCGGGCCGGGGTGCTGCTCACCTTGACCAACAAGGAGTACGCGGTGCTCGAATACCTGCTGACCAGGGCGGGCCTGCCGGTGCAGCGGGCGGATCTGATCGAGCACTGCTGGGACGCGCAGGCCGATCCGATGTCCAATGTGGTCGATGTGGTGGTGAAGCGGTTGCGCCGCAAGCTGAAGGAACCCGAGCTGATCCACGCCGTTCGCGGCCTCGGCTACCGGCTGGGCGCCCGGTGAACACCCACTCCTCAGCCGATCGGCTGCGCAGGCTGCGCTGGACGCTGACCGCGTTGTTCACCGTGATGAACACCCTCGGACTGGTGGTCTTCGCGTGGCTGCTCATCAACGAGGACGGCGACCAGGGCGAGGAACGGATCGACGCCGCGCTGACCCAGGTCACGTCGTCGGTCAGCAGGCTGGTCGAATTCGACGGCACCGTCGGCTTCGGTCTGGTCAACACCGACGTGCTGAACGACCGCTGCCCGCAGTTCGCGGTCCTGCCCGGCGGTGCGCCCGCGTTCGAGCCGCATCTTTCGCGGGCGAACTGCGTCCCGATGAGCATGCAGCTGTTGACCGGGCTCGCCACCGAAGCGGTGAAGACCGGCAAGCTGGTGCAGGGCCACCAAAAGGCGACCAACGGCGACGTGGTCAAGGTCCGCGCCGAACCGCTGCGCGACGGCGACGGCAAGACCTTCGCGGCCGTCGTCGCGGTGCAGTCCACGGAGACCGAAGACGCCGCGCACACCCAGTTCACGCTGCTGGTGATCGGCGGCACCGTGCTGCTGGTCGCGATACTGGGGTTCGCGGGCCACCTGCTGTCCGGCCGGTCGATCCGGCCCGCGGCCGCTGCCTTGCAGCAGCAGGAGGTCCTGCTCGCCGAAACCGCGCACGACCTCCGCACCCCGGTCGCCGCCCTGCGCGCGCTCGCCGAAACCGCGATGGCCAACCCCGCGCAGTCGGCGGAACTCCTGCCGCGGACCGTCCGCCTCGCCTCGAGAATGGGCGGCATCATCGACGACCTGCTCGTCGTCGCCCGGCTCGCCGCGGGGGTGGAACAGCTGAGCATCCAGCCGATCTGGCTCGACCAGCTGGTGGTGGGCATCGTCGAAGACACCGCGACCGACGGCGCCGAAGTCACCGTCACCGCCGCGCCCACCAAGGTCGACGCCGATCCCGCGCTGCTGCAACGGGCCATCGGCAACCTTCTCGACAACGCCGTGCGCTACGGCCGCCAACCGGGAGCGAAGGCTTTCGTGCACCTGACCGTCGCCGGCGGCACCGTGACCGTCGCGGACCACGGCCCGGGTATCGACACCGCGCTGGCGGGCGAGGCGTTCGACCGGTTCGCCAGCACCGGCGGCTCTTCCGGGCTCGGGCTGTCGATCGTGCGGTGGGTCGCGCAGGCGCACGGCGGCACGCTCGCGGTGTACAACGCCGACGAGGGCGGCGCGATCTTCGAACTGCGGTTCCCGGTCAGTCCGAACTGACCGGGCTTGCCCTAGCCGGGTTCCACTTCGATACCGGTCAGCTCACCGAACGCGGCCACAGTGGACACTGGATCGTCGTAAGTCACCAGGTCGACACCGGGCTCGGCGAAGGGACGCGAAGCACACAAGGCGATCTGTTGCCCGGTACGCAATCGCAGGATCAGCACCCGCACGTCGCCGATGCCCGGCGGCTCCTCGGCGAAGACGCGGTTCAGCGCGGCTCCGATTTCCCGGTCGGTCAGCGGAACGCGCGCGACCGCGGGCGCGTCCCGCAAGGCGGCCCACTCGCTGGTGCCGCTGGTCGAGTAGGGCGGTTCGGGCCACGGCCCGCGGTCGTCGAGGGCCCGCACCAGCCGAGCGAGGAAATCGCGGGTGGCGTCCTCGTCGTCCTGTTCGCCGGCTATCCGTTCGCCGGAGCCGAGGGCCTCCGTGGCCGCCCGGTGGTAGTCCGCCACGGGGAGCGTGAAGAACCGTTGACGGATCACCTCGTCCGCGACCCGCTCGACGAGCTCGTCGTCCGCCCGGTGCCGCAGGCCTGCCGCGTAGGTGAGCTGGTTGACGTATCCGCGCCACGGGAACTTCACTTGTCTGGTCTTCCTTCCGTCTATTTGAGGGGTAAGGCGAAGGTGGCGTGATGCCAAGGTCGTGAGTGTTTCGGGTCGTTAGAACGACACATAACACTCACGACCCCCGGCACCCACGAACACGACACCTTTGACCTTCTCCTCAAGAGAACTGGGGACCGGTGTCCACCTGGGAGACATCCACGCCTTGCTCGGCGAGGACGCTCAGCCCGGTCGCCAACTGTTCTTTCTCCGGCTGGTAGTGCCCGCTCTCGCGGGTCAGCTTGATCAGCCTCCCGTTCACCACCCCGATGTGGCCCGCCACGGCGACGGGCTGCCCGGCGAGGAAGCTGGAATGGTGCAACCGGCCCGAGACCCACGTCGGTGACACGTACAGGTTCCCCTGCGGATCCATCGCGAAGATCGCGTGATCGAACGGCCCCGTGGCGGCGGACGTGTCCACCGGGGATCCGTCCCGTGCCCAATAGAGTTTGCCGTCCCGCACGAAAACCCGGTGCTCCTCCCTGCGTTCGGGTGAAAAGTACTCGACGACGTCGGGTGCGAACGCCCGGTCCGGATCGTTCGGATCGTCCTCACCCCGGAAGGTCGCTCGAAGTTCCGAGGCAGGCAACGGTTCGTCCCGGTGCAGCGGGCCGGGAACGTCCTCGATCGGGATCCAGTCGGCCTCGGGTTCGGCGAGCGGTGGCTCCGGCTCCTGATTGATCACCGCGTCGATGCGGGGCGGGAGCGAATGGAAGGTCGTCGGCGGCAGGTTCAGGAAGTCGGGGGATGACCCGTCAGGATCGATCCCGGGGTCACCTGTTCCGCGTCCCGCCGGTCGATCCGGATCGTCCTCCGGTCGGTCCCCCGCTGGTTCGGGCCGTCGAATTCCAGGCCGAGGACCCGGATCCGCGCGTCCGTCGTCCGGTGCCGGAGGTCCGAACCGCTCTCCAGCGTCCCTTGCCGCAACCGGCCGACCACCAGGATCCCGTCCCGGCCCGCCAGGTCGAAGGTCTTCTCCACCTCGAACATCGTCGTCGTCATGATTCCGGAACCTTTCCAGGGCGGGCCCTTCGCTGGCCTCCGCCTCTTCTTCGAGACTTTCGCGTGTCTGCTCGGTCGGCGTGATCCCGGCTCGAAGCTGGCGCACGTGCGTCATCTCGTGTGCCAGCACCGCCACCAGCGTCTCGACGTCGGCGAAACTGGCCGGGCCGAGCCAAATGGTCTTGCCCGCCGACTCCGGCGGAGTGGACGCGCAGGCGCCCACTTCGTCGAGATACTCGATCACCTCGGGCGTCTCGACCAGCTGAACCTGGACGCCGGTCAGATCGATGCCGGCGGCTTCGGCCGTGCGGGCGACGGTCTCCTGGGTGCGCGGCAGGCCGTCGCCGCTGTCGAGGATGTCCCGGTTGCTCCGGGCGGCCCGGCGGCTGAACAAATCGGGCGCCGGGCCGGGATCCCTGGCCGCGACCACTTCGAAGTCCGTGGAGCCCGTCTGGCGCAGCACCACGTCCGCGCCGATCCCGACGAGCCCCTCGGCCAGTCGCGAAGTGAGCCCCTCGGCGAACAGGTACACCAGTTTGGTGCCGGGCGGGGCCGCCGCCCGGTCACTGGTGATCCGGCCGGGAAAGACATCGAAGCTCGGAACTCCGGGTGATCCGGCGTTCACCACATCGATCCGTACCGCCGTCCCGTCGGCCAGCGTGCCGTGCAGGACGGCTGGCCTGCCGGCGTCGACGCCCTCGATCACCAGCCCGGGCAACGCCAGCCCGGCCAGCCGCCCGCCGTCCAGTTCGCCCAGCGCCCAAGCGACCTGGCCGGGATCGGCGGGGCGAACGGGCACCGGCGGCGTTTCGACCGGGTGGCCGGGCCGTACCGGCAGGTTGTCCTTCGCCGCCTCGCCATAGGTGATCGGCAGCAGGGAGATCGAAAGTGGATGGGCCGGCAACAGCATCAAGGTTCCGGGCACCGGGGACAAGAACACGACCCCGCCGTCGGTCCACCGCACCAGGCCCCACTTCTCCACGACCTCCCCGGACGGGGGATGGACGTAGGTCAGCCGCAGCGCGGCGGTCGGCGGCAGTGGGGAGGGACTCGACGCGGCCCACCACGCGCCGTGGATTTCGTCGATGACGCTGTCGTAGCTGTCGTGGGCTTCCCAGGACCCGTGGAGTCGCTCGGCGACATAGGTTTCCCCGTCCATCCGCCACACGTCTTCGGGCCGGACCGGTTCGACCTTCATCTCCTGGCCGAGCATGCCGCGGAAATAGCCGACGACGGCCTGCGGGCCGTTGGTCTGCCAGCCTTCTCCATAGGCGTCGGGACTGGTGAAGTTCGGGTTGACCTCGCGCAGCAATGGATGATGGGTTTCGATCTGCCACGCCTGTTCGTCCGGCGTCACCACTCCCGCGTGGATCGACGGCAGGGCATTGACCTCGCTCGTCCGCGCCAGCGGCGAGAGCTCGGGCATCCGGAAGTACTTCAGGGCTTCCGGATGTTCCTGCGCCCACCGCACCAGTTCGGGATCGTAGGCCGCCCCGGCCGAGATCTGCCGCGCGCTGTGCATCATGCCGTACGCCGTCTCGAACAACGAGATCCAGCGCGTCAGGCCGGACGCCGGCCGCGGCGGACCGTTCACGATGTTCGTCGCCGCCGTCACGATCCCGCGGGTGTGCCGGTGCCACGCGGGCTCGACGCTGGGCGGAATCATCCCGCGGGTCAGCGCCGCGACGTCGCGATACACCTTCCAACGGCGGCCGCCCGTGGTGGTGCCGCGCGCGGGCGGGGCGCCGCTCGCCGGGTTCGGCGCGGGCACCGCCGCGTCCGCTCTCCTCGGACCGTCCTGTTCGGACGGCTCCGGGTTGATCACGTCGTCGATGCCCTTCGGCGCGGCGGGATCCTTGTGGAGCCGGGCGAACTGCTCACGGGCCGAGGCGATCGCCTGCGCGTAGGCGTTGCGCAGCAGGAAAGGCACCGGACGGCCGGCCCACCGGCGAGCCTCCTCACCGTTGTCCTCGGTGATGAGCACCCGGAATCCGTCGCGGTAGCCTGCCAGGTCGGCGAACAGGGTGATCTGCCCGTCGATGAAGTAGACCTCACCGTCCAGATTGGCCACGTTGAACAGATGCGTGACGCCGGCGCGCTCGCCGTGCACGATCGCGCGGGCGCCGGGGCCGAGATCACGCAGCCGTTGCGCCACATCGTTGGCCGACGCCATCGGGACGAACCGCGCCCCGGCGACCCTGGCCGCCATGGCGACCCGGTCGGCCCAGCCCTCCCGGCCGGTCAGCCCGGCCAGCGTGCGCGGCGGGACCGCCCGTCCCGGCGGCCTGCCCGCCGCCCGATCGGCGAGATGCCGGTCGGTGAGCACGGCCGCCACCTGACAGGGCACCACCTCGCCGGGTTCGCCGCCGACCGCGTCCTGCAGGCCGGGCACCAGCTGACGTACCTGCTGTGGGGTGCTGTTGCCCTGGTGAACCCCGTCGAAGACGTCATCGAGCCGCAGCGGGTTCTCGGCGAGCGCGTCGTACTGCTGGATCGCCTCGACGAGTTCGTTGCGCGCCACCACTTCCGGGCGGGTCTGCCCGGTCGTGGCCGCCCAGTCCCCGGCCCTGGTAAGCCGGTCCGCGGCGGCACCGACGGCCTCCAGCGCCACCAGCCGATCCGGCAGCGTGGTGAGCTCACCCGGTTGTTCCAGCAGGTCCAGGAAGGCCGCGTCGGCGGCGGCTTTGAGCTGTCCTGGCACCGAAAGCGGAGTGGCTTCGGACGGCGGTATGGCGGGCGCCATCTTCCTCGCCAGGTCGGCGATCTGCCTGGGATGCCACCACTGCCGCTGCTCGCCGGGCTGGTCCGGGGACTCGGCGAGACCACGGTCCAGCAGCCGGAACAGGTACCGCTCGAGCGCGTCGGCCCTGGCCCGCGCCTCGGCCCTCCGCAACTCGGCGGCAGGCCCGGCGGCGGCGTCCTCGGCGGCGAATTCCCGTTCCGTCAACGATCGGTGGAACAACGGGATCAGCGTTTCGGCCGCGGCGGCCACCGCGTACGGGCCGAGACCGCCGATACCGAACAACGTGAAGCCCGCGGTGGTGGCGCCGAGGGAGGCGGAGGCGATCACCATGTCGGCGGTCAGCCAGGTCTTCGACGCGAGCCACGGCGGCCGGTCCCCATCGGGCTCGGTGTCCGGCTCCGGCTCCGCTTCGGGCGCGGACAGCCCGTGCTCGTCCAGAAAGTGGCGAAGCCGGTCGCGATCCGCCTCGTGTGGCGCGGTTTCGGCGAGCCGGTTCAGCGCCGCACGCAGCACCCGGGTGCGCAGTTCGCTGTGCTCGTCCACCTCCGCCAGCAGGTCGTGCAGCCTGCGGTCGTGCTCGGCCTCCTGCGCGGCCCGGTACGCGCTGTGCCCGGTCACCCCGCCGGCGATGGTGCCGGCGATCGCCTGGAGCACCCCGAGCCCGAGGTATTCCAGGTAGCCGGTGAACACCGCGGACAGCCAGGTCGGGTCCGACGTGTCCGGCAGATTCCGGTCCGGAATGCGGTAGCCGATCGGCGACAGCGCCGAATCGTTGCCCACGCCGGTGAAGGTCGCCAGCGGGCTCGCCCGGTGCCGCGGTCCGCTCGCCTCCCCCGGTTCGGCCGCGGGTACCGGGGTGTCCGCCAGCCTTTCCTCGATCAGATCGAGGAAGGCGTGACCGAACTCGGCCAGCTCCCGTTCGTTGTCCGCGGTCGCCTGATCGGCCTCGTCCAGCCGTTCCGAGGCCCGTGCCACCCGCTCGTCCTGGCGGCGCCGTCCCCGGAACGCCTCGGCGAACGACCCGAACACGGCGGGCGCCCAGAGCGTCGCGAGAAGCGCGCTTGCCATCATCGGCTGCATGCCGATCGAGGCCATCGCGAGCGTGCCGAGCGATCCGGCGGAGACACCGGCCGCCCGGCGCACCGCGTACGGCGTCAGGCCGACGTACTCGGCATCCGGATGTTCGGTCCCTGGCGTTTCCGGTCGTGGCGCGGCAGGGACCTCCGGCGAGGGTGTTCCGCTCCGCAGCCGGCCGGAAATCCCGGTCCAGCGGTCGAAAAGCGGGCGGAAGAGGGCCTCCCGCCTGGCCGCGGCCCGCTCGGCGACCGCCCGCTCGACGGGTGCTTTCGCCGCTTTCTCCGCGTTGACCTCGCGGGCCACGACCGACCGGTCATAGAGGCCCGCGGCCAGCGAGCGCGCGGCCGCGCCGCTGATCATCGCGGCCGCGACCACCGGCGCGGTGGCCACGATGGCGCCGCCGAAAGCGACCGACGACGTGCTGCCGGCGAGCAGCCGGGTGATCGCGTAATCGAGTCTGCCCGCATAGCCATCGGGCGCCGGTGCGTACCGGCGCACCACCTCGCGCATCCGCTCGTCCGGCAGCGCGGCCAGCCGCCGTGCGGCGCCCGGGTCGCCCGGCCGCAAACCCATGTCCGCGATCAACGCCTGAAGTGCGGCGCTCAGCCCGGATCGCCGGAGTGGCAGCGGACCGCCTGCCAGCGCACTGCCGAACGCCAGCAGCTGCGCGGCCCGCCCGTGATCGGCCGGACTCAGCAACGGGTCCGCGGCGGGATCGGCGGTGGCGCTGAGGAAGTCCTCGCCGTGCGGCGTCCCGGACAGTTCGGCCGCCGCCGCACCCAGCGCCCTCGCGACCGCGTCGCGCGTCGCGTCCTCGGTGGCGAACTCGGAGATCTCGATCTCCAGCGAGTTCTGCGCGGTGTCCACTCTGTACTGGGCGACCTGGCCAGGGCTCGGCGTTCCCGCTCGCACGGTGACGTCGAACGTGTTCCCTGCCGGGCCGGTGACCACGTATCGGCGGCCGTTCGCGGAGCGCTCGACCGCCCTCATACCGGCGTCGGGCACCGCGCGCCCCACCGCGTGCCGCGCGTCGGCGCGCACCCCGATGGGATCGGAGTTCTTCTGCAGCGGCAACGAATCCGAGGCAGGCAGACCGACGGGTCCAGCGCCCGGTGGCGTCGTGCGAGGAGTGGTCTTCCCGCCCTGCGGATCCGTCCCGGGGTCCGGCCGGTTCGACGGACCGGCCGGACGTGGGGGCGTCGGTGGTGTCGGCCCCGGCGACGGCGCACCGCCGGGATCGTCGTCCGGCGTATCGGGATCGTCGGGGTTCTTGTCGGGATCGTTTTCGGGAGTACTGCCCGTCCCGATGAGCTTCGGTGCCGGTGGCGTGCGCGGCAGGCTCAGGTCGACGGCCGCGCCGACGCCGAGCACCGGGATGTTCGACGTGTACACGAGACCCCCAGGGGTCCGCGCCTCGTAGGCCTTGTGCACCCTGTTCAAGGCGGCTCGCACGACGTAGATCACCGGGCCGGACACGGCGAGCGCGGTGCCCGCGGTGGCGACCAGCGGCGCCGAGGACAGGCCCATCATGCCCAGCCCGACCAGCGAGGACGCGGTGACCCAGAGGGCCGCCGGGCCTTTGCGAGCGGCCTGGCGGCCGAGCCGGAGCTCCAGCTCGGCACCGAGTTTGGAGATGTAGAGGGTGGCGCCGGTCAGGGTCGTCGCGGCGAGCGCCTTCAGCCACTCCCCGTCGCTCACCGCGAGCGCGACCAGCATGCCGTTGGCCACGGTCAGCACCGGGAACGCGAGTGCGTTCTGAATCCTGCGGTACAGCGGCCTGAGCGCGTTGTCGTAACCGGCGATCCCCCCGATGGCGTTGGACAGCGCGGTGAAAAGGAACAGCCCGTCCGCGACCGCGTAGACCCCCGCGACCGCGGCGTCCAGCCCGCTCATACCGGCCGCCTGTGCGACGTGCACCGGCAGATTGACCAGGAAGGTGCCGGCGAGGCCGGCGGCCATCAGCTTGCCGAGCCTGCCCGCGTGCGGGTTCATCTTGTTCATCGACTCGGGTGCGGCGCCGTACGGCCTGCCGACCTCGTTCAGGTAGCGCGAAACCTCGAGGCTCACGTCTTCCTGGCGCTGCGACGGGCGTTCGCCGATCGCCAGCGGGGTGTGGATGATGGCCTGCAGGTTGATCAGGAACTGCCGGGTCCTCACGTCGACTTCGCCCCGCACCTCCTCCAAGACGGTGTCGAACCAGCCGAGCGGATTGACGTCGTACTCCAGGTAATCCCGGATCATCCTGGCGACCGCCTCGGCCGACCGCTGGTCGAGCCTGCCGCGTTCGAGCATCCCTTCCAGGCTCACCCGGTTGCTCTGGGCGTGCCCGGTCTTCGCGATGTTGAGCATCCCGCGGACGACGAAGGCCGCGTTGCCCGCCACGATGCTCACCCCCGCCGACAGCGCGAAGGGAACGCCCATCGTCGCGCCCACCCCGAGCATGGTCGCCGCGGCGGCCCCGGCCACCGCCCAGCCCTTCAGGTCACGGCCGAGCCAGGCCGAGCGCAGACTGGCGATCTTCTCCAGCGCCGTGAGCTGTTTTCGTTCGGTCCTCTCCACACTCTCGATCAGCGACGCGAGCATGGCGTCCCGTTCGGCGGGCGCCAACGGGAGCGTGGCGAGCCGTCCGGGGGTCATGGCCAGTCGCGCACGGGAGATCTCTCCCGCGGCCAGAGCCGCCCTGATGCGCTCGCCCGCCATCAGGGCCTGGGCGGTGACCGGGCGGCTGAGGAGCGCGTCGGCCCCGCTCACCGGTCGCAGCCCACCGCGTTCGGTCCAGCGCCGCTTCAGCTGCTCGAAGGCGGACTTGACCCCCGCCGCGGCTTCCGTGGCGGAGATCCTGGCCGCGGCCGCCTGCAGCCGCAGCGGATTGGCGTTCGCGTCGCGTCCGGGATCGGCGGCGGTGTACCAGAGCTTCATCGTCCGCAATTGCGGATTCGCCAGCCACGGCTGGTCTTTCGCGCGTTGTTCGTCGGTGAGGTCCAGCCCGGACAACGGCCCGCGCGGCTGATAGGCGGGATCCGCGACCCAGCCCTCGGCGATTCTCGCCTCGACCCATTCGTCCACCTTGCGCTGCCAGTGCGGGCCGAACGACTCGATGAACCCGTCCCAGGCTCCGGACAGGATCTCGTTGAACACGAACGCGGTGACCCGCTGCCCCGCCTCCTCGTGCATCCGGGCGAAGTTGCCGTGCAGGATCTTCGCGACCGCCGCTTCTCCGCCGGGCCTCCGAGCGGCCTCGGCGAACAATGGATCCATCTCGTTGCGGTGGCGGACGTAGTGCGCACCGGGTTGCGGATTCACCGTGTCGGTACCGAAGATGAGCCGATCCTGGTTCACGATCAGGAACCGGATCAACGCCTCCCTGACCTCGGGAGCCGCCTTCGCGTGCTGCGCGAGGACGTTCCAGGAGATGTCCATGGCGGTGTTCGTGGTGTCGAGCAGCCACTGCAACCGCTCGATGTGTTCGACGGTGAGCGTGGTCCAGTGCCCGAGGCCGAGATGCGCCCAGATCACCTTCGCGCCGGCGAGGCTCTCCTGCTGGAGGAGGTACGCCATCGGGCCGAGGTTGCGCCCGTCCGACGGGCTCGCCACGTACATCCCGTTGCCGCGCAACCTGGCCAGGCCCATGTCGTCGTGCAGGATCAGCACCTGTCCGGTGGCGGCGATGGTCTCCAGCAGTTCGACGGTGTTCGGGTTATACATCTCCGGCGGGCTGTCCGGCATGCTCCGCAGTTCGGTGCTCAGCCCGACGGCTTTCAGCAAGGCCTTGATCCGCCCGGCGTTCTCGATGAGCGAGTCGTAGAAGTCCAGTTCGGCCAGGTCGCTCTGGCTGCCGTCCACCGGGAACAGCTCCGCCATCGGCGAACCTTCCGCCAGGTACGCGGCGAAGAACTCCGGCCCGATCCGTCCCTTGTGGATCGATTCCTGGACGAGTTCCGCCGCGGCGAGCAGCTTCCCGAAGTAGTCGACCCACTCCGGGTTGATCACCTCGCTCGCCTGCCGCCCGAGCATCGACTGGACCATTTCCTTCACGAAAGTGGTCTCGGCGAGGTAGCGGGCCGCGTCGCCGAACAGGACCGCCATCGCCATCAGGTAGCCGCCGACCCCGGGAATGTCCACTCTGGCTCCGGAAACACCGGGGAACCAGTGGGACTTCTGCTCTTCCGACATCTTGTCGCGCGCGGAGAAGAACCGCAGGTCGGAGAGCTGGCCGTGCAGGCTCAGCATCTTCTTGCCGAAGACGGTGGCCATCCGGACCACGTTGGTGAGGGCGTAATAGAAGGAACCGCTGGAGCCACCGATCACGCCGAGCCCGCTCTGCGGAATCGGCGACGCCACCAGGATGTTCGGCAGTCCCTGACCGATCAGCCAGTTCACCAGGTCGCGATAGTCGACGTTGGCGGCGTCGTACCCCTTCGGGTGCATGTGGACGTCGTGGAAGAAGTGGACGGGGCGGGGCTTGCCGAGCCGAAGCGCGAGCTCCTCCTCGACGCCGAGTTCTTTGGCTTTCGCCACGTAGTCCGGGCTGTCCGGATCGAGTGCGGCGAACTGGGCGCCCCGGCTCGGGGCGAGGGCGTCACGGCCGGTGACCCGGTCGCCCACTCCGATCAGCCAGCCGCGGGCGTCGACGTAGGCGTCCACCACCGGCTTCCGGTTTCCCGGCAGGTTCTCCGCCCGCCGGGTGATGCCGGCGACCTCGCCGTCGAGGATCTTGGCGATCCTGCCTATCTCCACATTGGACAGTCCTTGATCGGCCGCCCGTTCGATCGCCGGAACCAGCGCCCGAACGTACTCGGCGTGCGCATCGGTGCGAGCGGCGTCGGCAAGGCGCATCCGTTCGATCGCCTGCTCCAGCCCGAGCTGCCGCGCGGCGACCTCGGCCCGCACCCTGGTCCGCACGTCCTCGGTGGTTCCGTCCAGCGAAAGACCGGGCTCGGCACCTGGCAGCAGCCGGTGTGTGGCCACGCTTTCGACCGGGAGGCCCAGCGCTTCGGCGACGTCGGCCCGGTCACCGGCGGCGAGCAGATGCGGCACCCACTCGGTCAGCGCGCGCATCTCTTCCCTCGCCGCCCGCAACTCGGCCATCGCGGCGTGGTAGGCGACTTCCGCCGCATACCGCGGTTCCTCCACCGCCCGCGCCGCGGCGGCGAGTGCGGCGCGGATCCCCGCGAGGTCCCGGACGCTCCGGCCACGCGGGCGCGCCGGTTCCGGTACCGCCGGATCGCCCTCCGGGTCGACCCGCGCCCTGGTGGCCACAGACCAGAGCTCGGCGACCTGCCCGGCGGCGGCGCGGCGGCGCGCCCATTCCGGTAGCCCGTTCGCGACCGCCTCGTCACCGATTCGCGTCATCTCGGCCAGTGCGGCGTCTCTGGCCCGCTGCCATTCCCGCTCCGCGAACTCCAGTTCCCTCGCCGTGTCCTCGGTCCGCCTCAGCAGCTCCTCGTAATGCGTTCGCGCCTCGCCGAGGATCTCGGAGAAGTCGTCCAGTTCCTGGATCGACGGCATCAGCTCGTACGGGACGCGCGAGCGCACCGAGGGATCGGTCACCATCGCGGCGACCATCGCCGGTGACATCCCGTAGGCCGCCGCCACGGCATCGATCAGCTGGTCCTGCCCGATGTTCGTGAGCTCGATTCCGCGCTGGACAAGCCATTTGACGTCCGGAAGCCGGTCGTCGAGGCGTGCCGCGGCCATGGCATACCGCTCCAGCGCGTGTGCCAGGGCCAGCTTCTGGGGGCGTGATGCGCGGCCCGCCTCGATCAGCGCGTCGATCAGCGCCAGGCCCTTGCGCAGGTGCAGACCGGTGAAGGTGATCCACGCGAAGGTGAGCCGGCCTTTGCGCTCGGCGGGCAGGTGCCGCGTTTCGATCGGCGGCAAAGCGGTGGTGGGGAGCAGGGTTTCCGGTTCGAACAACGCGCGGGTGAAAGTATCGTCGCGGTGTACGTCCAGCGCGGACGGTTCGGTGCCCGCGGCCAGGTGGTAGCTCTGCACCACCACCGGCGATCCCGGTTCGTCCGAGGGATTCAGCTCGAGGGTGAGGGCCGGGACCGTCGACCCCGCGTAGTGGGAGCGTCCACCGCCGTTCTCCCCGCGACCGTCGAGGCCGAACGGAACACCGGCGCGGAGCTGGTACCGGCCGAAGTGGTCACCGAGAATCTCTTGCTGCCGGGCGAGAACGTCGTCCGCGAAGATCTCACGGACGATCCGCTCGCGCCTGCCGGGAGTCATCGTGCCGTCGCGGAGCTCTTTCCGGACCTGCCAGGCCCGGTTCCGTGACGACTCCGAATTCACCGTGGGTGCTTCGCCACGGGCCAGCCGCTCGAACTCTTGGATCGCGTTGTCGAACGCTGTCCGCAGCGCGGGGGCGATCCGGGTCCGGACCCTGGCGCCGTCCAGGATGCGTTCCACGTCGCGCGGGCGCAGCGGCCGCGAGTCGGCGGGAAGCAGGCCGTGTTCGAGCAGCAGCAATCGGAGGTCGTTCCACGCCAGCCGCGACTTGCCCATCAACGCCCGCAGTGCGCGCTCGCTGTGCCTGCTCGAAGCCAGCTCGGCGTCGGTGAGGTCGCTGCCAGGGCTCGGATGGGTATCCCGAGCCGGGTTCTCCGGATGGTAGAAGCGTTGCGCCGCGGCCGACGGCGGTCCCGGCGCGGGCGGTCCCTCCTGGGGCCCCGGAGGTGTCCGGTCCGGCGGCGGCGTCGCGGGCGGCGTCGGCGTGCCCTCCGTTCCCCTGGCCGCGACCTCGATGAACACCTGGAAACCGTCGTACTGGATGACACTGTCGGCGCCGTTCGCCACGGCTTGCTCCGCGAACCCGGGATCGACCCGGTTGGTGGCGAGCAGGACGACCTTCGGGCCGGGCCCGGCCAGTTCCCGTTGTTTCGCGGTCTGTGCGAGATCGGACGCGAGGAGCGCGGTCCGGTCCTTGACCTCGAAGCGGACCTCGGTGCCGTCCCCGAGCTCACCGCGAATATCGATGTCGGTTCCGTCGCTGTTCCTTGCCTCCGTACCGGCCCGCCCGTCGTCGTCCACCGGCACCTCGAGACCGGTGATCCGCAGTCCGGGCAACCCGATCCGGGCCAGCAGGTGCCCGTCCAGCTTCGCGAGCGCCAGCGCGACGTCGGCAGCGGCGTACTTCGCGCGGACGTTCTCGTAGTTGGAATCGAGCGCGGTCTTCGGGACCTGGGTGTTGCCGTCCAGCACCCGTCGCGCCTTGCCCAGCTCTTCCCGCAGCCCCTCCTCGGCGGCCCGGACGTCCACGCCGAGCGCGGCGAGCTCGTTCAGCTTGGCCTGGACTGCCGCTGCCTCGAGCAGCATGCCCTTGCCCCTGTCCACCTTGGCCAGGTCGGCCGGAGTCGCCGCGCCTTCGACCGGTTTCCTGGCAGGGATCCGGTCGGCCAGTGCCGTCACCTGTTCGGCGAACGCGGCGAGCTGGTCGGCACTCATCGCGGAGACGCGCTCGGCGAACGAACGCCCCTTCGGTCCGGCGGACACCCGCGCGGCGAGATCGGTCAGCCGCTTCACCAGCTTGTCCGGGTTCATCTTGGCCGCGAGACCCGCGACCGCTTCCCGCGCCGAGGGCGACAACGTGTCCCATGCCTCGGCCAGTTCGGGCGGTCGGGCCAGCAGTGGTGCGAGGCGGGCAAGGGTGGCCGCGGCCTCCGCCGGGTGCAGACGGCCGAGCAGCTCGGACATCGCCTCCCTGGCGGCCGGAACCGCGCCCCACAACCGGTGAACCGCGGCCTCGGCGGCCAGCCGACTACCCAGCTCCTGCCCCGTGAGATCCGGCATCTCGCCGAGGATCTCGCCGAGCGAACGATCCATCCGGCCCGGCGAAAGGCGCGCCGCGAACTCCTGCACCTGATCGGCCAGCGCAGCCGGATCGACCGAGCTCATCAGCTCGGCGATCGCCTGCCTCGCGGTCGGCGACAGCAGGTCCCACACGGCGGCGAGCCGCGGCGGCACGCCGTCCGGGACATCCGGCGATTCGCCGGTGCCGGGCGGTGGGCCGGGCGGCCGCCGGGGCGGGTCGGCGGGCGGATCGCCCTGGGTGCGCTGTGGCTCGGCGGCACGGCGCATCGTCGTATGGGCGGGCGCCGGGACCGGTTTCGCGGGCTGGGCGGGATTCGGCAGGCTGGGCTGCTGCGCCTGCTGGGCCGCCGCGGCGGCCGGTGCGGCGGCGGCCAGGACCTGGCCGGGGCCCGTGCCGGGGCCGGGGCCGGTACTCCCGCCGGCCTCTTCGGCCGGACCGGCCACAGTGGACTCGGGAGCTTCCTCCGGCTCCTGCTGCCGCTCCTGTTCCGGGGTTTCGGATTCGGGCGGCCTCGGGCCGTCGTCGGGCTCCGGCGCGGCTTCCGGCTCACCCTTGCCGGGCTTCGCCGCGGTGCCCCGGCTCAGGACCGCGGGCGCCGAGCCCTGGTGCTGAGCCGAACCGGACTGAGGTGCAGTGGACTGAGGTGCAGTGGGCTGCGCCGAACCCGGTTGTGCCGCACCGGGTTGCGCGCCGGTCTGGGCCGCGGCGGCAGGCGTCGACGCGGTCGCGGCCGGAGTGCTCGCCGGTGCCGAGGCGGTCGACGTGGTGGCCGCCGCCGGTGCCGAAGTGGCCTGGGTCGCCGAAGGGGCCGGAGCCGACGTGGCGGTAGCCGACGGCGTCGCACTGTGAGCAGCGACCGCGGCCGGCGCCACATCGACGGCGGTCGCCTGCGGTACCGAACCGGCCCCCACCTGCGATACCGAAGAACCGATCGTGTGCTGGCTCGTCGACGAACCCACTCCGGCGTGCTGTCGCGCACCAGCCATCGACTCGTCCACTGTGGACGAAGCGGTCGACTTGCCGTGACCACCACCGTCCGCGCCCGATGTACCGGCCAGTTCCCCGGTGGAGCTGCCGGGCGCGGCCCCGGACTCGCCTTGCCCCAGCCCGACACCGCTGTCTCCTTGCCCCAATGCGGTGTCGGCGCCCTTCCCCGCTCCGACGTCGGCCGACTCCGGCGCTTTCACCTCGCCCGGCGGGTCGGTCGGTGGCGGACCGCCCGACGAGGTTCCCATATCCGTCACCGGGGCTGGTTTCTGCAGCCCGAGCTTCTCCCTTTCGAAGGCCATCACCTGCTCGCCGGCGAGATGCGCGTTCCCCCGGATCGGGCCGATCGCGGCCGAGGTGAGCCAGTTGTCCTTGATGGACTGCCCATAGCCGGCGAGGTCGGTGGGGACCCCGTTCCCGTCCATGATGCTTTGCGCGGCATAGCTGGAGATCGGCGAGGACACCGCGTTCGTGCTCGCCGAGCTGACCGCCGTGGTCGCGTGTTTGCCGAGCCCGCTGTCCAGCGCGTTCTTGACGCCCGGATTCTTCCTGGCGAGAGCGCCGATGGCCTTGCCGGGCGCGCCGACGATGCCGCTGACCGGGGCGCCGATGGCACCGCCGAGCGCGTTGGTGGCGCTTTCCTTCCAGCTGAACCCGTCCTGGTTGCCCTGCCAGATGTTCAGGCCCTGCTCGATACTGTTGGTGAAGACCTCATCGGCCGCCTCGCGCACGGGAATCGTGACAAGCTTGCCGAGCTTGCCGATTTTGTTCCCAGCCTGGGCGATCGACTTGGCGATCTCCACGATCCTGGCGACCCGCTTCGCCATCTTGGCGGCGAACAGCCACTGCCCGCCGGGGATCGCCGCCATGAGGGCGAAATCCAGGCTGGCGTGAATGATCTCCGACCAGATCTGGTTGCGCACCCGCCGGATCTGATCCGCGTAGTTGTGGCAGAACGTCGCCATCTTGCGCATGCTCACGACGAGATCCCGGTGGCCGGACCCGCCACCGCCGTACTCGCCGTCGTTGGCCTCCTTGATCCGCGCCTGGACGAAAGCGCCGTTCGCGTCCGGCCAGGTCTCGCGAAGCCGGTCGTGGACGGCCGACGATCGGAGGATGGCGCCTTCCAGCAACGTCGCGGCTTTGTCCCACGCGTCACCGAGGTCGTCGGCCGCGTTCGGGTTGTCCGGCGGCCAGATGTCGTCGACGACGCCGCCCATCCATTCCCACGCCGCGACCGTCATGCTCCACAGGTCAGCCATCGTCCGCGTACCCGCTCAGGATCCGAGCTGGTCGGTCGCCTCGGTCTGCGCGCTCTCGTAGATCTTGACGCCGCTCTCCCCGTTGGTGGCCAAGTTGCCGAAGTTGTCGTCGACCCCGTTCGCGCTCTCGACGAGGCCGGGGGTGTTGTCCGCGCAGTCCTGGAACGCCTCGCCCAGCTTCCCGAAACCCAGCAGCGGGGTGATGTCCTCGATGGCCTTGCGGCATTTCGCCCACTCGGTCTCGAAGTCGGTACCCGCGGCCCTCAGATTCGCCAGCTCCTGCCGGGTCGGCTGGAAGAAGATGTCGACCTTGCCATCGTTGTTCCCGTCCATCCCGCTCATCGGCCGTAACCCAGCTCCGGCCGATCCAACCGGCGCAGCACCGGATCGAACCGGAGATCGACGGCGTCGGCGTCCATACCGGGCGGCAGGAAACCCGCCGCGATCGCCAGTCCCTGTTCGGTCGACGACTCGACCGCCTCGTGGATGGTGTCGGTGATGTCCTTGGCCAGCGCGGCCGAGTCGGCGGTGCGGTAGATGCGCGGATCGAGCGTCAGTTCGAGAAGTTCGCCGGCGCCACCGACGGTCGCGCTGATCAACCCGTCGTCGGATTCGGCGGTGGCCCGGATCCCGGCCATGCGCCGTTGCATGGTCCGCACGTCTTCGGCCAGCTGTTCGTAGTCCGCGTACATGTCCGGCTCCACAGTTCCTCCCTTGACACGTAAGGCCAGTCTCACCCGGGTGCGGGGACCCTGGGCACGCCTGGCCGCTTCCGGCCAAGCACGAACCCTGCCGCCCAAAAGGAAACCCGCCGGGGTTTCGTCGTCTCGGCCGCGGGTGTCCTGCACCGGAAGTTCGCGCCGTGAATCCGTATCGATATCCGGCCGTTTCGCGACCGTCCGCAAGGGACACCGGGCAGGCAATAGTGTCCATTTTGGGTACATTGCGCGGGCGATCCGGGTTATTGAGGGGAACGTCAAATCTGTCGTGGCGTGGGGCCTGTGTCGCTTCTGCGTAGGCGTTCTCCTGGTAGTGAGGGCCTCCTTGCCTACTCTGAGGGTAGTGAAGGAGGCTTTCGCTACCGTCGGATGTGGTCCCTGGTGACGGTGGGGCGGTTGTGACTTCGGCGGCTGGTCGTGAAGTACAGGAAGGCCCCCTTCCTTGCGCCTAGGTCAGGGTGCCGGCAAAGTCGCATAACTGCTGGTCGGCTCCGCCGCTAGAGCGGGACTAGGCGAACGTGTCGTGGTGGACTCGACAGGAGCGAGCTTCACCCGGCTCTGGACTGTCCACAAGGGACACTTTACGAGACAATGGTGCCCGATTTGGGTGACTTGCACGGTTTCGCGAGGGGGTCGTGAGTGATTTTTGTCGTTCTAACCCTCATTGCCACTCACGACCCCGCGCAGAAACGTGCATAGCGGCATCAATCGGACACTCAATCGCCCGGCGGTGTCCCTTGTGGACACTGAAGCCCCGCCGGCGTCCAGAATCAAGCTCCACCACCGGCACATGCGGCCCCGCGACAGTGCAGGAATAGTCGCCTGACCTGCAAGGCACTGGAAGGGGGCCTTCATGTACTTCGGCAAGGCGTGACTCGCGTGTCTGGTCGTTAGAACCCGAATCTCCACCCACGCCCCCGCCGCCCAAAAGGAAACCCCGGCGGGCCGTGACCCGCCGGGGTTTCGTCGTCTCGGCCGCTAGATGCCGATGATGTTGCTGACCTGCGTCTCGCACGTCTGCCCGATGTTCACGACATTGCCGTACGAACCGGCGGTGCCGTGCGCGTCGTCCGCGTAGGAACCGGTGTTCTTGCACGTCTGCGCGTACTTGAGGCTCATTTCCTCACTGTTGCTGCCGTTCCAAGCGAAACCCGCGACGTTGCGCATGGCACTCAGATCGTCCTCGGCCGCCTGGCCGAGGTCGGTGGCCATCCTGTGCATGTCGTCTTGGGCCGCGCCGACGATGTGGTACACGGTCTTGTAGTGGTCGTCCATCGACATGGGATACCTCCTTGCTAAGACGGGTTGATGGCCTTGGCGATCATCGCCTGCTGGGCTTCGGCCGCGAACCCGCCCGAAACCTTGACGACCGAGTTCCCCGAGTCGACGAGTTGCTGGGCGAACGGATGAACCTGATTGGTGAAGAGATCCACACGGCCCATGTTTCCGGTGATACCTGCCTGCTTCACGGCACCGCCCAGCCCCTCATTGAGGGCATCGAGATCTCGCGCGGCGTGCGCGCGATGCGCGGCGAGCTGTTGCTGGATGCTTTGATCAGTCTTGTTGACCAGGTTCTGTACGACCGGTAATTGGATATCGACGCGACCGTCGCTCATACGTCCCTCTCTCTTCCGAAATGGACCCTTGCGCCTCAAGTTAGCCAGCGAACCGGCGCGATCGGCGGGTTCGGCACGTTCCTGCCATCACTCCCTGTCCACGCCATGACCGGCGGACGATCGCGGTGTGACGACCATCGTGGTGAAGAGACCGGCCAGGAGGCCCGCACCGGAGTTGCCGGCCGGCGAGCTGATCCTGCAAGCACCTCCGGAGATCCCGCCGCCGCCCGCGCGGCAATGGCTGCAGGTGCTGACGGTGATACCGATGGTGGCCATGATGGCCGCGATGATGCTGATGTTCTCCGGCAGCATGACCGGATCGATCCGGTTCGTCGTGTACGGCCTGATGGGCGTCGGCATGCTCGGCATGGTGGTGACCGGTTTCCTGCAGGGCGGCGGCCCGAGCAAGCGGGAGATGGGGCATGCCCGGCGCAAGTACCTTCGCCAGCTGGCCCAGCATCGGCTGCGACTGCGGCGCTCGGTGCGCGGGCAACGCGACGCGATGGAGTATCTGCACCCGGCTCCGGAATCGCTGTGGTCGCTGGCCGCCAGCTACCGGCTGTGGGAGCGGCGCAAGGACGACCCGGACTTCGGCATCGCCCGGATCGGCACCGGTCCGCAGGCTCCGGCGACCACCCTGGTCTCGCCGGACACCAAACCGCTCGAAGAGCTGGAACCTTTGTCCGCGTTGGCTTTACGCCGGTTCATCACCACGTATACGACGGTCGACGGGCTGCCGCTGGGGATCGCGATCAACGGCTTCAGCCGGATCTATCTGCGTGGTGACCGGGCGCGGCATCTCGGCATGCTGCGGGCGATGCTGGCTCAGCTGGCCACCTTCCACTCGCCCGACGACCTGCGGATCGCGGTGTGCGTCGGCGAGCGGGAGCGCGCGGAGTGGGAATGGATCAAGTGGCTGCCGCACGCGCTGCACCCGGAACGCACCGACGCGCTCGGTCCGCTTCGCCTTGTCGCACCGACGATCCCGGCTCTGGAGGCGATGCTTGAAGAGGAGCTGGCCAGGCGCCCGAGGTTCGATCCCGAGGTGGACACCCGGGTCTCCGGCCCGCAGCTCGTGGTCGTGCTGGACGGCGGCTCGATGGCCGGGTCGGACCATCTGATGACCGGCGGCGGCGTCGAGGGCGTGACGGTGGTCGACCTGACCACGATGCCGCCGAGGGCCCTGGACCGGACCACCGTGGTGCTGGCCGTGGCCGAGGACGGCGATCTGGTCAGCGAGACGATCGACGGCGAGATCCCGCTCGGCCGGGCGGACGCGCTCGGCGCGGTGGCCGCCGAAGGGCTCGCCCGGCAGCTCGCCCCGCTGCGGCTCACCGCGGGCGTGCGCGGTGACGCGCCGATGACCAGCGAACTCGGCCTCGCCGAACTGCTCGAACTCGGCGACCCGTACGAGTTCGATCCCGCCGACACCTGGACGCCCCGGCCGAACCGCGACCGGCTGCGGGTCAAGATCGGGATCCACCCGGACGGGGCGCCGATCGAGCTCGACCTCAAGGAATCCGCGCAGGACGGCATGGGCCCCCACGGTCTGCTGATCGGCGCGACCGGTGCGGGCAAGTCCGAACTGCTGAGGACGCTGGTGTTGGCGCTGGCCGCGACACATCCGCCGAGCTCGCTGAACTTCGCGCTGGTCGACTTCAAGGGCGGCGCCACCTTCACCCGGCTGGACTCGCTGCCGCACACCAGCGCGGTGATCACCAACCTCGCCGAGGAACTGCATCTCGTCGACCGGATGACCGACGCCATCAACGGCGAACTGATCCGCAGGCAGGAACTGCTGCGCGCGGCCGGGAACTTCGACTCGCTGCGCGACTACGAGAAGGCCCGCGCGGCGGGTGCGCCGCTGCCCGAGGTGCCGACCCTGCTGGTGATCTGCGACGAGTTCTCCGAATTGCTGTCCGCCAAACCGGATTTCATCGACATGTTCGTCCAGATAGGCCGGTTGGGCCGGTCGCTCGGGGTGCATCTGCTGCTCGCCTCGCAACGACTGGACGAGGGCAGGCTGCGCGGCCTCGAAGGACATCTCTCCTACCGGATCGGCCTGCGGACCTTCTCGGAGATGGAGAGCCGGACGGTGCTCGGCATGCCGGACGCGTTCCGGCTGCCGAGGGCGCCCGGCCACGGTTTCCTCAAAGTGGGCACCGATCAGCTCGACCGGTTCCGCTCGGCCTACGTTTCCGGCGTTTACCAGCGTCAGACCGGACGCGCGGCTTCCCTTACCTCACAAGAACAACTGGTATTGCGCGAGTACACCACGCACTATCTGGCCGCCGAGCTGGACACCGGCGACGAGCCGGAGACCCCCGAACCGGACCAGGACACCGCGGTCGGCGAAACCCTGCTGGACATCCTGGTGGACCGGTTGCAGGGCCAGGGCACACCGGCTCATCAAGTGTGGCTGCCGCCGCTGGACGAGTCGCCGACGCTCGACGCGCTGCTGCCCGCGCTCACCACCGACCCCGCGCGCGGGCTGACCACCGAGCGACCCGGCGGGCTTCGGCCGGTGATCGGCATCGTGGACCGGCCGTACGAGCAGCGCCGCGATCCGCTGCGGCTCGACCTGTCGGGCGCGGCCGGGCACGTGCTGGTGATCGGCGCGCCGCAGACCGGCAAGAGCACCACGCTGCGCACGCTGATCAGCAGCCTCGCGCTCACCCACACCCCGCGCGAGGTGCAGTTCTTCTGCCTCGACTTCGGTGGCGGCACGCTCGCCTCGATCGCCGGCCTCCCCCATGTCTCCGGGGTGTCCGGGCGGCTGGACACCGGCGCGGTGCGCCGTACCGTCGCCGAGGTGGCCACCGTGCTGGCGCAGCGGGAACGGCTGTTCGCCGAGCACGGGATCGACAGCATCGTCACCTATCGCAAGCTGCGTGCCGAGGGCCGGTTCGCCGACCAGCCCCACGGCGACGTGTTCCTGGTCGTCGACGGCTGGCAGACCCTGCGCGGCGAGTTCGACCAGTTGGAGGAGACGGTCGGGGACATCGCCGCCCGCGGCCTTTCCTACGGCGTGCACCTGCTGGTGAGCTGTTCCCGTTCGTTCGACCTGCGCATGAACGTGCGGGACCTGTTCGCCAGCAAGCTGGAACTGAAGGTCGGCGACCCGATCGACTCACTGATCGACCGCCGCGCCGCCATGGGGGTGCCCTCGGGTGCCCCCGGCCGGGGCATTTCGATGAGCAAGCACCAGATGCTGGTGGCGCTCCCCCGGATCGACGGGTCCGCGAGTACCGAGGACCTGGTCGGCGGGATCGGCGCTCTCGTCGACGCGGTCCGGTCGGCCTGGCCCGGCGAGTCCGCGCCACCGGTCCGGCTGCTGCCGGGAACGTTCCCGTTCGAGGAGCTGCCCGAAGCCGACGAGCTGACCGGCGCCGACGCCGGGCGCGCGGTCGGCATCCACGAGAAGGACCTTTCCCCGATGCGGCTGGACTTCACCGCCGACCCGCACTTCTTCCTGCTGGCCGACACCCAGTCCGGCAAGACGACGTTCCTGCGCACGCTGGCTCGCCGGATCGAGGGCGCGTACACGCCGAACGAAGCCCGGATCATCCTGATCGATCATCGGCGCGGGCTGCTCGGCGAGGTCGGCGAGGACTACTTGCTCGGGTACGGCACCAACGACGCGTACAGCGGCGAGCTGCTGGCCGAGGTGGCCGCGTCGATGGCGAAGCGGCTGCCGGGCGCGGACGTCACGCCGGAACAGCTGCGGGCGCGGAACTGGTGGCACGGACCGGAGATCTTCGTGCTCGTCGACGACTACGACATGGTGGCCACGCACGAGAAGCATCCGCTGATGCCGCTGCTGCCGCTGGCGGCGCAGGGCTCGGACATCGGCCTGCACGTGGTGCTCGCCCGCCGCTCCGGCGGCGCGGGACGAGGGCTGTTCGAGCCGTTCCTTTCCCGGCTGCGGGAGGTCGGAACGCCCGGGCTGATGATGTCCGGCGACCGGGACGAGGGACCGCTGCTCGGCGGCATGCGCGCCCAGGTGCTCCCGCCCGGCCGCGGCTGGCTGGTGGATCGCCGTGGCCACAAGGGTTTGGTCCAGCTCGCCTGGCTCCCGCCGAAGGCGTAGCCGTCCGTGGCCGGAAGCTGCCGGAGCCGCCATCGCGGCCGTCGTCGCTGGTTGGCTTGGGAAAACACAAGTATCCGAGGAACAGCACTGGAGGAGCACATGGGTGGCAAGGTCGACGCGTGGATTCCGGCGCTGGATTCCTTCGCGAGTGAGGTGCAGAGAATCAGGGCCGCTCCGAAGATCGATCGGGAGCCGATCAAGGAATGCGGTGGCATGCCGGAATGCGCGTCCCTGGCCGGCGCCGATCAGTACATCACCGACGCGCTGAAGTCTTTTCTGGAGAAGGCAAGTCCCGGCGTACAGATCTTCGGTGCCATGGCGGGGAAGAGCGCGAGCGCCTACCGGGCAGCGGGCGAAGCGGCGCAGTCGGCGGTGCTGGCGACCACCAGCCGTCCGCCTAAGGAGGAAACGGGCCCCGCGGTGGTACCGCCGGACATCCCGGGCCTGGGGAACCCGTCGGGACCACTCGTGTGACCGGACATGCCACCCCAAGACATCCTGACAGGACTTGAACGATGACCTACAAAGGCGTCGATTTCGACGCGCAAGTGAAAATGTTCCAAGCGGAGATGCAGAACACCTATCCCGCGCTGACCGCGGCCCGGGACATGTGGGCACAGGCACGGATGTGGGTCGACGACACGCACGCGACCCTGCGGGCGGCGACCAACAGCATCCGGGGACCTTCCTGGGACGACGAGGTGGGGCGGTCGTTCGTCAACTGGGTGGACGAGGTCTCCGAGGAAGGGCTCGGTTCCTGGGGAGGACAGGAACAGGGCCCGGAGGGCGCGCCGAAAAGGTCCACCGGCAGTATCGACGAATCCCATCTCTTCCAGCAGATAGGCATGCTGCTGGCCGAGATGGAGGCGACCCGATCGATCATGAACATGTGGGTCGGGATCGTCAACGCCAAGACCGACCCCGACGAGCGAAAGCAGGAAGCCAAGAGGGCACGGGAGAAGGTGGGTGAGCTGCTGGATCTGGTCGCGAAGCAATATCTGCGCACCGGGCACGCCATGCTCGCCGCTCGAGGCCGTCCCTGGAACGGGCCGACCCAGCTCGGCTCCGGACCGGGCTACAACCAGGATACCGGGCTCGGCAACGGCTCCGGTGCGCCGAACGCCGGCGCCCTTCCCGGGGAGGATCCGGGAACACCGGACCCGACAACGCCCGAGCAGCCGAGCGAACAGAATCCCACCACCAACCCGGTGGAAGACGCCACGGAAACCCTCAGCGCGCTGAGTGACGCGTTGTCGGCGGCCGAGCAGCTGCTCGGCGGATCGGGCGCCGGAACTCCCGAGCTCCCCGATCTTTCCGGCATCGACCCATCGAAACTGGGCGACTACGCCGACTATGCGGATTACGCCGGTTACGCCGACGGCGGCACGTCCGGCCTTCCCTCGCTGGCCGGGATGCCGGACACCGCAGGACTTTCCGGGGCGGGCGGCGCCGGTGTGAGCGGTGGAGCCGGTGGTGCCGGGGCGATTCCCGGCACGGGGAGCTCGATGCCCGGAGCCGGGCTGAACGCGGGTGCCGCGCCGATGGTGTCCGGACTGGGCCGCGGTTCGGCCTCCACCGCGGGAGCGGCGGGCGCGGGCGGGATGCCGCCACCGATGATGCCGAACAACGGGGCCGGGAAAGGCGAGAACGGCGGCATCAAACCCGGTGACGCGGAACGACCCGTCGGACGGCAACGCGGCAAACCCGCGGGAACGCCGGGGGTGCCGCTGCTCGGCCGGGCGGTCAACGGGAAACGGAAGTCGCCGCCCGCCGCGCCGCAACGCCAGTGGGACCCGGAGAGCACCACGGTGCAGCTGCTCGACGAGGAGCTGTGGCAAGTGAACCAACAGGACAGCGCGGCGAAATTCCGCTCCGGACACTGAGGAGGGGCACATGCCCGGAAAAGAGATCAACGGCGATCCCGTCGCGATGAGTGCGTTCTCCCAGCATCTCACCGCGCCCACGATGCCACCGTCACTGATGCAACGGCTGGGCACGATGCCCAGCCTGGCCGGTTTGTTCGAGGGCGTCGCCATGTCCTTGCTGGACAAGGCGGCGACCGCGAGCATGCTCGCGCTGCTGACCAAGATGACCGAGGAGATGGTGACCTACTCGGGAAAGGTCGGCGCGGCCGCGAGCGCCTACTCCGCCGCCGAGGTGGCCAGCGCGCTGGAACTGGCGAGCGCGACGGTCAAGGTCGCGAACCAGGGGATGTCGATCCTCAAGCAGACCGCGAGCTCACTCAACCAGGCGGACTCCGCCACCGGTGCCACCGATGACACCGGCGCGGCCGCGCAGCCGTCCACCGTCCAGCCCGACTCGGTCTGAGGAGCGAACCGTGATCCCCTACAACATGCTGCCCATCGAGATGCACGTGGAGATGATCAAGGCCGAGAACGGCAACATCTCGGTGCTCACCGACGCGGCGCGGATGTGGACCGAGGTGCGCGGCTGGATCGACGCGGCCCAAGTGGAGTTGCACACCAGAGTGGCCGAGCTTTCTCCACAGTGGACGGACGAGAACGGCCGCGCGATGGAGGAGAAGACACAGCGGACCCTTGCCGAGCTGAAGATGTGGGGCGAGCGGATCGACGCGGCGCAGCCCGCCGCGGCGCTGAACACCCTCGCCGCCTCGATCCCGGCGACCGCCGCGGCCGTCGCCGGTTTCTACAGCAGCTACCTCGCGGCGATCGGGGCCCCGTTCGGCCTCGGCGCCGCGGCCGCGGCGGGCTTCCAGCAGTTGTCGGCCACCGCGATGAACACGCTCGCCGCCGAATTCGACATGTCGATCGGACAGGTGGTCGCCGCGTCCGGCGTGCGGAACCCGGCCGAAGTGCTGCCCGCGCAGCAGGTCTCCACGGAGGGCAACTCGCCGGCCGATGTACTCAAGGCGGCCACCGCCGGCATGACGACGCTGCAGGAGCTGCAGGACCTCAGCTCGTCGCTGACCTCAGGCGGTTCCGGCGGGGCGACGGGACTCGATTCGTCGGCGCTGGGCCAGAACATTCCCGGCTGGTCCGCGGACGGTGGCCCGTCCCTGGCAGGCCTCACATCCACCCTGCCGCAGGTCACCCCCGGTCTTCCCGCCGGCCTTCCCGGCGGGGGCTTGCCGCCGGTCTCCGGCGCGCCGGTCGCCTCGGGGCTCGGCCTGCTGGGCGCCGCCGGGACGGGCGCCGGCGGCGTGCCCATGTCGAAAGCGGCCGTGACGAAACGCGCCACGCAGAGCATCGCCGAAGGTGCCCCCACCGCGGCCGGAACGAACACCGGCGCGACCGCCAAACCGGCCACCGGTGGCGGCACACCGCCGATGATGCCGCCCGCGTCCGGTCAAGCCTCCCCGCCCGGAACCCTCCAGCCCGGGTCCGCGAACCAGCCGACCGGCCGCGCCGGCTCGTCGAGGAAGACGGCCGAGGGAACCGAAGGCGTGCCTGCCGAACTCCGCGGCCGTTCCGGCAGCGGGGATCAGGCTTTCGGCCGCCTGGCCCCGAAACGCCCGCGCACCGGGGAATCGGAGTCCACCTCGGTGCAACTCCTCGACAAGGAGTTGTGGCACACCACGTGATGAGCTGATCGGCGACGGCCGAGGGACGACGGGGCACCGGAAACGCCCGTCGCCCTCGGCCGTCGTCGTTCGGGTGGCCGGTTGCGGCCAAGAACCTGTCTCCGAGCGGTATCCGCCCGGACGATGGCATCATGAGACGACACCGGATGTCCGCCGTCGCCGCCGTGATGGCCGCGGCGGCCGTTCAGGCCCTCAGCGGCGCGGGGGCGGCGCACGCGGCGCCGCCGCCCGGCGTCTGCCACGATCCGGACCCGGCGCGGCCACCGGTACGAGCACAGCCGTGGGCACAGCAATTGCTGAGCCCGCAACGGGTGTGGCCGTACGGCAAGGGTTCCGGGGTCCTGGTCGCGGTGGTCGACTCCGGCGTCGACGCCGATCACCCGCAGCTCGCCAGGCCGGGAAAGGTCCGCGCGGGCCGCGACTTCCATCAGGCGGGCTCCCTTCCCGGAGCGTTCGACTGTGTGTCGCACGGCACCGGCGTCGCCGGCATCATCGCCGCCGATCCGGCGGCCGGTATCGGTTTCCACGGGGTGGCCCCGGACGCGGAGATCCTCCCGGTACGGATCAGTGACCGCGACTTCGACGACCGGGGCGGATCCCTCCGGATCGATCCGCAGGTCGTGGCCAACGGCATCCGCTACGCGACTGATCAGGGGGCGAAGGTGATCAATCTTTCCCTCGCCGGTCAAGACGACTTCGCCGTCATCCGGGACGCGGTCGCCTACGCGGTGTCCAGGGACGCGTTGGTGATCGCCGCGGCAGGTAACACCCAGCGCGAATCGACCGCCGAACTTCCGTCCTACCCGGCCGCGTACGACGGGGTCCTCGGTGTCGGCGCCATCGACATCGACGGGGCGTTGATGCCCGGTTCCCAGATCGGCCGCTACGTGGACATCGTCGCTCCTGGCGCCAAGGTGCTGGCTCCGACGCGGGCGGGCGGGCACGTGTACACCGATGGCACCAGCTACGCCGCGCCGTTCGTTTCCGGCACCGCGGCACTGGTCCGGTCGGCTTGGCCGCGGCTGACCGCTCCGGAAGTGGCGCGCCGCTTGATGGCGACCGCGAACCCGGCACGCGGCGGTCTGCACAGTCAGGCGTTCGGGGCCGGTGTGGTCGACCCTTACCGGGCGGTGACCGACAGCATGGACACCGAGAGCCCTGGAGCGCTGCCCGCCCTCGTTCCCACCCCACCGGACCAGGGACAGCTCGATCGGGCCGCGGCCCGTGAAAACAGCGCGACGGCGGCGAAATGGCTCACCGCCGTCGCGGGCGTCGCGATCGTGTTCGCGCTGCTGGTGGCGGTGCTCCGGCCGCGGGGACGCAGGCGCGGCTGGCGCCCGGGCCGCGCGGCGGCGGTGGCCGCCGAACCGGCCGTCATCGAACCTCCCGAACAGATCTTCCTGCTCTCCAGGGAGTGACCGGACCGCCAGGTGTCGACGACGCCTGGCGTTTCGTGGCCGCACCGCGGTGCGCGAGTTACGCCTCCAAGCACGCGAGTCGCGCATTGGGGTCGTGAGTGACAAAGAGGGGTTAGCGCAAACGTGCCGGGTCGCAGGGGTTCGCTCGCAGCCGTGGGGCGGCCGTGTCGCGAAAGCCACTTTCGGGACCTCAGGCGTCGCGAAAGTGGCTTTCGCGACGCATCTCGACCATGGGTTTCAGCGGCGGCACCGGCGTAGCAATAGAACCCGAATCGCCACTCACGACCCCCGTCGAAAACCGCACATCCAACCACTTAGCCGACAGAAAATGTCCCTTGTGGACACTCGGGACCTCAACCGCCCAGGGTCTGGCGCCGAGCAGCGGCGGGGTCGAGGCTCGGGCCTTCGGGCAGCCGCGCGACCAGGCCGGCGGGAAGCCGCACCGGACGCGCCGACGGGTAGCCGAGCATCTTCAGTACGTCGGGTGAAGCCAGCGGATAGCGGCGCCCCATGTCGGTCACGACGGTCAGCGTCCCGGCGGGGGCCTGCGCCGAAGGCATCGCCTCGACGACGATCGCGCTGCCGGGCGGCACGTGGACGCGGTCCGCGAGCGGGGTCCCGGACGCGGTCCTGCGGGCGGTGGTCGACATCGGATCCGCGGGCGGCAGCGTGGGATCGACGGTCAGCGAAGGGGCCGTGGAACCGTCGCCGAAGGTGGCGCACACGGTGGTGTCCTGGTCGCGCAGGCGCGCGATGGCCGGTCGGGTGGCGGGTGCCGAGCCCGCTTCGGCCTGGACCGGGTCCAGTTGCCGGGACATGGTCGCCAGCGAAGGCGGCAGCGGCACGGTTTTCGGCTCCGTGCCGGGATAAGCGGCCATCATCTGAGCGCTCGCGCGCTGGACGTCGTACTGCAGTTCGGTGATGGGCCGCAGGGCGTCCCGTTCGGCGAGGTAGTGCTGCTGTCCGCCGCCGGAGGCCTGCACCATCAGCAGCATCCCGTTGCGGATGTCGGTCCGGCCCGGCACCGCGGTGGACACCTCGCCCGCCGCCGCCACCGGGAGCGGGCCGATCGGCGTTCCTTCCGGGAGTACGTCGAGCCACGCCCGCCCGACCCGTGCCCACGGCTCGGCGGTGAGCGCGAGGCCGGTGCCGACGGCGCCGTAGTCGTTGATCCGGTGCCGGTGCCCGCGCCATACGACGAAGCGGTCGCCGGTCGACGCCGATTCCACCAGCAGCGCCTGGTCTCCCAGTGCCGCGCCACCCGAAGGTGAAGCACCCGCCAGGAGTACCGATTCCTCGATCCGGCTGCCGGCCAGGTCGCTCGCGGGCGCGGAGCACAGCGACCACGATCCGGTGAGCAGCTTTCCTGGGCCGGGCAAGCCGTCCGGTGCGTCGGCGATGCCGATGCGGGGCCCTCGTGGGACTCCGGCGAGCGAGTCGCGCGAAACCCTTTCCGTGGTGCCGTGTTCGCCGAGCAGCAGCAGCGCGGACGCGTAGTTCGCGACAGGGTGCAGCCGTTCGTCCAGGTAGACGTAGCGGGTCCCGCTCTCCTTCTCCACGATGACGGCGGCGTTCTTACGCCAGGCGTTGTTGCCGCCGGGCACGATCATCCCGTAGACCCCGACGCAGGCCAGCGCCACGATCGCCAGCGCGACACCGGCGAAGGCGGCGCCGGACGGGCGGCGGAACGGCGGCTGCTCCGGATCGGTCTCCCTGGTCACGAGCGCGGAAATGGCTCGCTGCACCAGGAATTGGTACGCCTGCAGTTGATCTCGTTTGGACGCCATGGTTTCAGCCCCCCAGTCCGCGCACGTAGCCGTACAGGCCGAGCACCGAACACGCCACCGGGACGACGGCGATCGTCACCAGGATCTCGAAGTACTCGGCGATCCTGCCGAGGTACGGGTTGGCGGCGCGGGTGCTCAGCACGACGCCGGAGGCGATCACGCCCGCGGCCACCGCCAAGGACAGCGGACCGGCGAGGACGAGCAGCAGCGAACGATCCGCCATGAGCGGCCCCGCCAGCAGGCATCCGGCGCCGAAGATCCCGGTCACCAATAGCGGCACCCGCTGCCGCAGGATCGGGTACAACCGTGCCCGCACCAGAAAACCGGCCGCGAGCAGGGCGACGAGGACGACCGCGGCCTCGCTGTCGCTGCGGATCAACTGCACTTGGCAGTACACGACGACGATCGCCGCACCGCCCAGCATCCCGGTGAGCAACGCGTCCGCTCTGGCCACGGCGGCGTGCACGAGTTCGAGTGGCGGCTGGGGATCGTCTCGGACGAGGTCCGCGGTCGACCGCGGCAGCACCGGCATCGGCACCCGGCCGAGCCGCAGCGCCAGCGGAGCGAACGTGGTCGAGAGCATGAGCACGCCGCCGCCGATCACCGCCGCCGACCGGTAGCCCGCCAGATCGTCGAAGGTGGCCAGCCAGCCGCCGAGCACGCCGAGCAACCCGACCGTGGCCGCCCCCGTGAACAGTTCCGGCGCGGCGACCACCCCGAGCCTGCCGACGACGGCCGCGAGCAGCAGCGTCGCGCTTCCCAGCAGCAGATGACCGGCGGACAGCGCGCCGATCGGGTCGTCGCCCGCCAGCAGCAGACCGCCGCCGGCGAAGGCGAACGGCAACGCGACGGCGGCGACGACCGCCCCGGCCCCGGCGTCACGCAGTGCCCGCGCGAGCAGGACACCCGCGGTCAGGAGCAGCGCGGAAACGGCGAGGGCCCACGCCGCCGGCGTCGTCCACGGCGGTCCCGCGCGCACCACCGCGACCAACCCGAACAGGGCGGCCGCGGCACCGGCCGCCAGCCCCGCCCGGCGCGTATGCCGCGGCCCCCAGGCCCGGCCGCCGGATCCGGTGGCGATCGCGTCCACCAGGTCGTCGTACTCGAGCTCCGGCCATTCGGCACGGCGCGGCGTCAGATGGAGGATCTCCCCGTCCCGGACCCGGTGCGCGCCCAGCGTCCGATCCGGATCGAAGGCGGATCCGTCGGCGCGGCGCAACTGCCAGCCGCCGCCGGCGACCCCGTCGTCGGCCATCCCCTCGCCCGCCCGCGCGAGCAGGCCGGGGAGGATTTCGGCGACGGACGCGTGTTCCGGCAGCGCCATGTCGATGCGCCGGTGCGGAGTGGTGATGGTGACCCTGACCAGGCCGGCAGTCTGCATGGGAAAAGGGTCGGCCAGCGGGCGGGCCGCCGGGCCCCCGCGGCAGGAACCTGCCGCCGGGAAAGTACGCCGAATCGGGTCTTCTTGCGCGACAATGGGGTCATGAGCATCGAGACAGGCGTCGGCGGACCGCGGCTACTCGCCCAGGGTCCCATCGCCACCGTCTACGCGGGCCGGGATCCCGTCACGGGTAACGACTTCGCGGTCAAGATGTTCCCCGGCACCTTCGACCGCGAGACCTCCGCGTGGCTCGAGCGCGAGCGGAAGGCGCTGGCCGCCGTACGGGCGACGCGTTCGGTCCTGCAGATCGACGACGTCCTGACCCAGTCGGGCCGGTCCGGCATCCGCCGCGAACTGTGTCCCGGTTCACTCGCCGGTCTGCTGGATTCCGGTGCGCGGCTGGGTGTTCCCGACGTGCTCGCCCTCGGCGCCGCGATCGCGTCGGCACTCGCCGCGGCGCACGGAGCGGACGTCCTGCACGGCGGGGTGAGCCCGCACAACGTGCTGTACCGCGCGTCCGGCGAATTCGTGCTCGCCGACTTCGGCGTGGCTCTGCGGCGGCGATTCCCGCGCGATCCGATGTACGCGGTCGAGTACACCGCGCCGGAAACCCTGCGCGACGACACGCTTTCCCCCGCGTCCGACCTTTATGGACTCGGCGCGGTGCTCTACGCCGCGCTGACCGGAACGCCGCCTTTTCCCCGGCACACCGGGCAGCAGCCCGGCGAGCGGATCCTCCAGGTGCTGCGGGAACCGGTGGCGCCGATCAAGGAGACGGGTGTCCCGAGGGAACTCTCCGCGACGATCCTCCGGTTGCTGGCCAAGGAACCGGCCGACCGCCCGCGCGACGTCGCGTCGCTGGCACGGCTGTTCACGAAGCTGCGCTCGCCCGGCGGCGAGGTCGTCACCGGGGAATCCTTCGACGTACCAAGCGAAGAAGAACCCGTCGACGTCGAATTCGACGACTTCGCCGAGGTGCGCCGGCCCGTCGCCGCGCCGGTCCACGCGGCTCCGGCGCCGGTCCAGGTGGTGCAGGCGCCGCCGCCGGGTGGCCGCACCCTGATCCGGGAGTTCAGCGGTCCCCTCAAAACCGAGCGCAAGCTTCCCTGGAAAACCGTCGCGCTGGCGGGCGCGGGCGCGCTCGCCGCCGGGCTGGCCGTGGTGCCGCTGGTCCTCGGCCCGGCGGAGATCGGCGGGCAGGCCGTCCCCGTGGCGGCCGCGATCCCGCCGCCCTCACCGGTTTCCGCGCCGGCGCCGGACGTGAAGCTGGCCCTCGCGCCGCCGAAGGACCAGAGCGATCACGTGCAGCTGACCTGGACCGCGGAAGGCGAACTGGACTTCGTCGTGATCATGGCGGGCGAGCGCGTCGAGACGAAACAGCTCGTCGCCCACCGCCAGCGCAGCCTCGACGTCCCGGTCGACCCCGCGCGCCGGTACTGCTTCCAGCTCAGGGCGACCGACGGCCGCCACATCTACACCACCGAACCGGTCGCGATCCGCGGCGCCCGCTGCAACCCGTAGCGACCCGGCCAGTACATGAAGGACCCCTTCCTTGCGCCTAGTGTCCCGAGTCGGAAGTTCATGTGGCAGTTCGGCGTGGTGCCGAAGGATCTTGTTTCTTGTTTCGTGCGGTGAAGATGCTGTCGGCTGAGGCCGTGAGCACTTCGCTGACTTCAAGGTAGCCAGGAGGCCTTCATAGCGAGGTTCCGGACCGGCCATAGGAGCCGGCCCCGTCCCGAATGCCCATAAGGGACACTTTCGGGGGCGATGTGTCCGACTTGTGGATAAATTTGCGGTTTTCAGCGGGGGTCGTGAGTGGTAAGTGTCGTTAGAACGACACTTACCACTCACGACCTACCTGCCCGGCGTCCCTTGCGGACGGTCAAGAGCCTCATCTTCACCTCGTGCCCCCCGGACCAGGCGCGAAACGGCCGGATATCGATACGGATTTACGGCGCGAACTTCCGGTGCAGGACACTAGGTACAGGAAGGGGTCCTTCATGTACTTCGCCTGTACCGAACCGGCGGTTTCGCGTGATCGAGCGGACGACACACGTGATCAGACGGACGACACGCGTGTCGTCCGTCCAATCACGTGTGTCGTCCGTCCCGACACGTGTGTCGTCCGTCCCGACACGTGTGTCGTCCGTCCAATCACGCGAAACCGCCATCCGCGCTCGCCGGAACGACGGAACTCGCGTGATTGGAGGCGAAACTCGCGTGATTGGAGACGGAACTCGCGTGTTTGGGGGCGGAACTCGCGTGATCCTTCAGCGATCTTCGCGGGACTTGATCGGCACCAGGGTCCGCGGCTCGAGTGCCGCCAGCACCCGAGCCGCGAACGGTCTGGTGGCCAGGCCCCGGCGTACCTCGCCGACCTCCTGCCACGCCCGCCGGACGGCGCCGTCGCCCACCGGGACGCCGGACCACAGCGTCACGTCCAGCACCTTGGCCAGCCGGGCGACCGGCTCGCGGATCCCGTCCCCGGCAAGCGATCCGGCCGATTCGGCGAGGTCGCGCGGGGTCATCCCGATCCGGAACGGCACGCCGTGCGCGCGCAACCGGTCGCGGATCTCGTCCCAGGCACCGAGCACCCCCTCGGCGCCGGACCGGCGGCGTCGCCGTCGTGCACGGAAGACCTTCGCGGCCGGAACCCCGAAGAGCCACATGAGTCCGAAAAGGACGATCCCGGCGGCGACGGCGATCCACCAGCGGCCCGCACCCGCGTCGGCGGTCTGGTCCTCGGCGTTCTCCGACGGCGTGCCCGGCGGGAGCTGAGGCGGCCGCAGTTGCTGCTCGGCGGGCAGTTGCGCCCTCGCCTTGGCGACCGCTTTGCCTGGGCCTGCCGAACTCTGCCCGGCCTTGCCCGCCTTGGCGGTCGGGTCGAGCGCAACCCAGCCCGCCCCGGCGACCGCGACTTCGGGCCACGCCAGGACGTCGCGGTTGCGGACGACGTGCATCCCGCCGTCGGTCTCGGACGGACCGCGGAACCCGACGACGAGCCTGGCCGGGATGCCGTTCATCCGCGCCAGCGCCACATACGCGGCGGCGAACTGCTCGCTGGTCCCCCGCTTGCTCTCCAGCAGGAAGTGCCGCAGCTGCGGCCAGCCGTGCCCGGTCGGCAGCTCGTCGGTACCCGCCGCGACCTGATAGTTCGTGCTGAGGAAGCGTTCCAGCTGCAACGCGGTCTGGAACGTCGGGCGCAGACCGCGTACGGCGTCGTTGGCCACCTGCTCGATGTCCGGCGGCACCGCGCCGAGCCCGCCGAGACCGCCAGGGGCCCGCGCGTCGACCTCGGCCGAACCGAGATCGACCTCGGGCGAAGACCAGCTCAGCCGGTAGTTCCGTTCTTGAGCCGCCGACGGCGACTCCAGCATCAGGGTGCCCGCGGACTGGTCCACCAGCGGCGTCACACCGTCCACACCGGTCAGACCCTGATGACTCGGGAGCCAAGGCCCCGAGAGTCCGCGCACCTTCAGTTCAGCGGTGCCACCCGTGCCACCGGGAGCGCCGTCGAGGCCAGCGCCGAGCCGCTGGAACCGGGAATCGGGCAGCCAGTTCACGCCGTCGAAACCGTTCAGTACGATCAGCCGCCACTGCTCGACCGGGGTGTCACCGCGGTAGCGGAACACCTCCTCGTCCGGCCGGATGAGCCGCTGGGCGATCTCGTTCAGCGGGTTGCCGAGCCTGCCGCGTGGCGGCGGCGCGGCCTGGGTGTCCTTGAGCGTCAACGGGTCACGGCCGATCGGATCGAGCCCGGCGAACGCGACCGCCCCGGCGACGAGTGCGACCACAGTGGACAGTGCGGGCCAGATCGCCGATCCCGTCACGCGCCAGGACCGCGGCACGCCGGGTGCCCGGCTCACGGACCGGACGCGGCGCCCCGACCACAGCAGGAGTCCGGCGGCCAGCGCGTACCCGAGCGCCGCCGCCACCGCGACGACACCCGTCAACGCCTGATACGCCTGCGCGAGCCCGGCGACGGCCAGGCTCGGTACGAGCGCGACCAGTGGCTTCTTCAGTCGCAGCACCAGTTCCAGCCCGAGTACCACGGCGAGCAGCACCGACAGCGGGACGAACAGCAGCTGTTCGGGGATCGGCCGCGCGGGCCAGGTGGACTGCAGCGTGAGCTGCCAGCCTTCGGTGAAACCGCGCGCGATCCCCTGCAAAGAGGCGCCCGTGGGAAGGAACGCGAGCGTGGTCGAGGCCAGCACCGTCTCGATCAACCCGAGCAGGCCGAGCAGCGCGACGAGCAAGGGCCGGTAGGGCATGAGTTTCGGGAACTTCGCGGTCAGCTCCGCGCAGCCGTAACCGACGAGGACGACCACGAGCACCGGGACGAGCAGCGGCGCCCAGCCGAACACGGGCGCGAACAGCAGTCCGGCGACCGTCGTCGCGCCGAGCAGCCCGGCGACCGCGATCCGATCGAATCCGGCGCTCATGCCTTCCCCACCAAGGAATTCCATTGGGCGGCCGCACCGGCGGCGTCGACCGCGATGATCACGCCGCCGGACCCCGCCGACGGCCTGAGGTCACCGAGCCGGACCACGGTGTCGGGCCGCCAGCGGGCCGCGTGGCCGAGATCGGCGTCCGGACCGGTGATCACCCCCAGCACTCCGCCGGGGCGTTCGGCGGCCGCCAGCACCGAGGGCAGCAGCGGCGCGTCGTCCGCCGCGTCCTGGGTGACGAGCGCGAGTTCGTCCAGCAACGTCCTCGCCGCGCGCACGCCGCTGTCGGTCAGCGTGTCCGCACCGGCGGCGGTGATCAGGCGGCAGTGCTGTCCCGCCGACGCCGACGCGTAGAAAAGGGACGCCGCCACCTCGACGGCTTCTTCGAAAACGGCCGGGCTCATCGACGCGGGCCGCGTGTCGAGCACCGCGGTGAACCGGGGCTGGGCGGGGTCGGCGTACTCGCGCACCATGAGCCGTCCGGTCCTGGCGGTCGCCTTCCAATGCAGATGCCGGACTTCGTCTCCGACGACGTACTCCCGCACCGCGCGCAGATCCGCCGAACCGCGCAGCGGCGGGTCGGTGATCGGACCTTCGTGGTGGTGGCGTGGATGACCCGCCTGCGCCGCGCGCACCGAATGCCGTCGCGGATGCACCCACAACCACGCGGTACCGCCGACGGTCTGGTCGCCGCGGGCGAGGTCGAACAGGTCGGGCCGGTGCACCACGAGCGGGCCGACCCGCAGTTTCCCGCGCGTCGTCGTCGGCAGTTCGTAGTGGTACGTCGCTTCCGCGCCGGGCGCGAGCGGGCGGACCCGCAGGCGATGCGTTTCGCTCCCGATCCCGTCGCCGGCGGCGAAACCGCCGTGTCGCCGAGCGCCGGTGTTGCGCACGACGAGCGAGGCCAGCGCGGGTTTCCCGCGCTCGACCCTGTCCGGCTGGACGGTGCGGCCGATCTCCACCCGAGGCCGGAATCTGGTGGTGGCCAACGCGATCAGCACCGCGCCCGCCGCGATCCCCGCGAAGGCACGGAAAAACGTGTACCCGGCCAGTTCGCCGAGGGCGTAGAACCCGGCGGCGAAGGCCAGCACGATGACGCCGCGGCGGGTGAGCCGCACGCCTACCTCCCCATCGCGGCCATGGGAGCGGCCGTCGCACCCAGGAGTTCGTCGACGATGTCGGCGGTCCGGCGCTGGTTGAGTTCCGCGTCGGGGCTCAGCACGAGCCGGTGGTCGAGCACCGGATGCGCGACGTCCTTGACGTCGTCCGGGGTGACGAAGTCGCGGCCGAAGGTGGCGGCGAGCCCCTGTGCGGCCCGGATCAGCGCGATGCTGCCACGCGGGCTGGCGCCGTAGCGGACGTCCGGATGCGAACGGCTCGCCGCGGCGAGGCGCACCGCGTAGTTGACGATCTCCGGTGCCAGATGGGACTTCCGGACCTCGTCGATGACGGACTGGACGTCGGCGATGGTCAGCACCGGCTTCAGTTCGTCCGGTGTCACGCCCGCGCAGTCCCCCATCACCACGCGCATCTCGGATTCCAGATCCGGGTAGCCGACCGAAATGCGCATGAGGAACCGGTCCAGCTGCGCTTCGGGCAGCCGGTAGGTGCCCTCGAGTTCGATCGGGTTCTGCGTGGCCACCACGAGGAACGGCCGCGGCACCGCCTGGCCGACCGAATCCACGGTGACGCGGCGTTCGGCCATCACCTCCAGCAGCGCGGCCTGCGTCTTCGGCGTACCCCGGTTGATCTCGTCCGCCAGCACCACGTTGGCGAAGATCCCGCCGGGGTGGAACTGGAAGCGCTCGTTGTTCTGGTGGTAGACCATCACGCCGGTGATGTCGCCGGGGAGCAGGTCCGGGGTGAACTGGATGCGGTTCCACCGGCCGCCGATGCTGGCGGCGAGGCAGCGCGCGATCGTCGTCTTCCCGACGCCGGGCACGTCCTCCATCAGCAGGTGCCCTTCGGCGAACAGCGCCGCCACGGTGAGCCGGACGACCTCCGGTTTGCCGCGCACCACCGATTGCACGTTCTCGGCGATCTGCTCGAAGGCGACCCTGGGTGTGAGCGTCACAGAACTTCCTTTTCCTTTCGTCGGCGCAAGCCGACCAGTGCCAGCGGGCCGAGCCAGAACAGTGCGCCACCGGACACCGTCGGCACTCCCCGCCAGGTGTCCGTGGCGGTGCCCGCGGACGTCTTGATGGTCGCGGTGATCGTGATGGAGCCGACCCAGGCGACGCTGGGGATGGTCAAGGTCGTCGCTCCGGAACAGGCAGCAGGCTTCGTCTCGGCGAAGAACTCCGCCGTGCAGGTCGCCGGAGCACCCTTTCCGTTCGCGTTGACGGAGACGTACAGAGTGTTGCCCTGGCCCCGCACCTGGGTGATCGTGATCGTCGGCGGTCCCGAGACGACCGGCACCGTGACCTTCCTGCTGCCGGTGGCCCCGGTGAGGTTGGCTCCGGAACCGAACTTCGTGACCGCGCGGACCGTGACGGTCGCGGCGCCGGTGACGCCGGTGAATTCCGCGGACCTCGCCGTGACCGTGCGCTCGCCCTTGCCCGTCACGCTCACCAGGTAGTGCACCAGTGTGCCGCCGCGCAGGTCGGGCTGGGTCCAGCTGACCGACACCTTCCCGGCCGCGGTGGCGTTCGCGGTGATGACCGGCGCCCCGGCGGGCCGGTTCGCGGGCCCCGGGATGACCACCTTGGCGCTGACGCCCGGCCCGATCCCCGCCGAGTTCTCCGCGACCACGGTGATCACGTATGGGGTTCCATTGCGCAGCCCGGAAATCGTGGTCCCTCGTGACGATCCGCCGACTCGTGTGGACCCTCCGGTCCAGGTCAGCCGGTAGCCGGTGATCCGCGCGCCGTTGTCCGCGGCCGGGCTCCACGAGACCTTGATCGAGCCGTCCCCGGACGACGCGCTCACCTTCCTCGGCGCCCCGGGCGCAGTCGCCTTCGCCACCGGCGGGGGTGCCTGCTGGGTGTTCGGAGGTGCCTGCTGCCGTTGTTCCTGCTGCGGCGGGGGCTGGTCGCCGGACGGTTCCGGTTCGGCCGACGGCGCGCCCGCGGTCTGGCTGTTGGCCGCCTTGTCGACGTCGACGTCGACCACCGAGCCGTCGTCGCCGTTGACGACCAGCACGTGCGAGCCGTCGGAACTGTCGACGTAGATCCGGTTGTCCTCGCCCTTGGCGAGCCTCGGTGCCGGTCCCTGGCCCGGCACCTTCGCGGTGGACTTGAGCTTGCCGGCGACGTCGTAGGTCAGCACCTCGCCTCGGGTCTCGTCGACCATGGCGACGACGTTCGACGAGGAGAGCGGGCCGTTGAACCGGCTGCCCTTGGTCAGCTCGACCGAAATCGGCTTCGCGGAGGGGCGGTCCTGGTCGAGTCCGCTGATGTCGATGAGGTGCAGCTGGTTGCGCTCCGGGTCGGCGATGGCCAGCCGGTCGCCGACGGCGCTGTTGGCGACCTGCGCCGACGGCGAGAGCTTGATGCCGAGGGGAAGGGCTTCGCCGAGGCCGTCGAGGCCGACGCGGTGGAGGCTGTCGCCGGTGGTGTCGAGCACGACCGGCCGGTCGCCGACCAGGGTCAGCCCGCCGCCGTGCCCTGGCGGGAGCCGCGCGGGGCAGGTCATGACGGCGGCGCCCTTGGGCAGCTCGCAGATCGAGCCGTTGTCGACGCGATGCGCCCACACCGTGCCGTCGTTCATCGCGACCGGCCGGGACAGTGGCCCCCCTGCGGGCACCGTCGCGGCCGGGTCACCGAGCCGCACGATCTGGCCGGCGTTGCGGTAGACCAGGTACGGACCGCCCGCGATCTCCATCACGAACGGGGTTTCCGGCGCGGGCGGCGGCGTGGACTCCTCGACGCTCAGCGTCGCCTTGTCGAACTGCGTGATGCGGTTCCGCTCGACCACGTAACCGGAATCGTCGCCCTGCACGACCTGGCTGCCGTTCGCGGCGCCGGGCACGTCCGCGCGCGCGTCGACCCGGTTCGTCGAGCCGTCGACGTGGAACGCGGACTGGGCGGCGTCGTTGTAGACCCAGTGGCCGACCTGGACGAACTCCAGCCGTTCCGGGGTCGACGCCTGTCCGGTGACGGCAAGGCCGACCAGCGCCAGGCAGCCCGCGACCACCAGCGCCACGGCCATCCTCGTTCTGGCCACCACGCTGAACCGCTTCGTGCCGCGCTCATCGGTGTTCACGCGATCAAGCTAGAGAGCGACCATGAAATTTCGATGAAACAGCCTGTCTCGGGCTCGCGGCCGCTTGTCATCGAAACCTCATGTTCGCCCGGGAGGCTGAGGCGGACACGGCTTGAGTGCCGGTCGGCGGAGCTGAGATGGGGTCGAAAGACACCAGACGCGTGAACCCGCCCGGCCGCAGGCCCCGCTATCGCGGTGGCAGGGCGCCTCGACTGCCACCGCGGCGTGGAAGACCAGGCCGCGCCCTGCCGACGTCGATCGCGGACGCGGGTTCACCAACGGACTCTGAGGAGGCACGACGATGACCGATCTCGGCGCGGCCAGGACGGGCGGGCGGTACCAGGCGCCGCCTCCGCCGCTTCCCCAGGCGGGGCCTGCCGTACCGCGGGCAGTGGCCATTCCCGACTCGCTCGCCTACGCGGCGCCTGCCGCGCGGGCGGCCGCACGTGAGGCGGCGCTGGCCGCGCTCACCGCCGCTCGCCAGGCGGAGCAGCAGCCGCGTTGGTCCGCGGCGGTGCCCGTTCCCGCTCCGGCGCACGGTCCGCCGCGGCCGAATCCGCCGGTGCCCGTCACCGGACGCCGGCCCCGCCGGTTCGGCGGGATCGGGATGGCGCAGATCGTCTGCTGGCAACTCGTCCTCGTCGCGCTCGTCCTGGTGGCCGGGCGGCCCTGGCCGCTGGTGGCCGCGGTGCTCACCGTCGCCGTGGTGGTCCTCGCGCTGACCGCCGTGCGGATTCGCGGACGCTGGCTCTACTCCTGGCTCGGTTCGGCGTCGGGTTACCTGACGCGCGACCGCGACCGGGATCTCCGGCACGCGGGCGAGGCCGGCCGGGCGCTGCTGCGCCTGTTGTCGCCGGAAGCGACCGGGATCACCGGCGAGATCGGCGACGAGACGGTGTTCATGGTCAGCCGCGCCGACGGGATCACCGCTGTGCTGCAACCGAAGTCGGCCGCCCGTGAACAGCCGATGCCGTCACCGCTGACCTTGCTGCCGCCGTCGCGGGAACAGGCCTTGGACGTCGCCGCGCAGGTCATCCACCACGTCGGCGCGGACCGCTCACGGCCGCCGCGCGGCTGGGTCGCGCTGCAGGCGCTGCGCACCGTCGACGTCCACCGGGACGCCGACGTGCGGCAGGCACTCGGGAACACGATCCGGCGCGTACGGCGGCAGCTGCGGCGCGACGGGCTCCCGGTGCGGGCGCTCGCCGAAAACGAGGTCCTCGGCGCGCTCGCGTCGCTGGCGCACGTCACGGCGGGCCGGGCGCGGATCCGGGAGGACTGGCGGTTCTGGCACAGCGGCCCGATCTGCCAGGCGACCTTCCACCTCGACGGCTGGGACACGCTTTCACCGGCGCTCGCGGCGGATCTGACGCGCCGTCTGCTCGCCGCCGCGCCCGGCACCGCGGTGACACTCGCCGTGACCGCCCGTCGCGGTGCCGCCGATTCCGAACCCCGGGTCAGCGCGTCGATCCGGATCGCCGCCGCGGGTGCCCATCCGGTGGAACACGCGGTGCGGGACCTGGAACTCGCCGCACGCCGGGGCGGGGTGGCACTGGACCGGCTCGACGGCAGGCACGCCAAAGGGGTGGCCGCCACCCTGCCGATCGGCGTCAGTTGAGCACGACGATCGCGACGGTGAGCGCGGTCGCGTACAGCGTCCAGGCGAGGTACGGCAGCAGCAACGCGGCGGCGACCCGGGAAGAGCGGCGGAAGTACAGCGCGGTGACGACGATGGCGACGTCGAGCACGAGGATGTCGGCCAGTGCGAGGCCGTACGCGCCGGCGGCGAAGAACAACGGCGTCCAAGCGGCGTTGAGGACCAATTGTGCCGCGTACCAGACAAGCCCCCGGCGGTCGCCGCCGGATTTCCAGTACAGCCAGCCCGCCACCGCGATCCCGAGGTACAGGACCGTCCACACCGGACCGAACAGCCAGGCGGGCGGCGCGAACGGCGGCAAGTCCAGTCCACTGTAGACAGACCGGGCACCGGACGCGGCAAGGCCTCCGACGAGCGCGACCACCGCGACCGCGACCAGGAACGGAAGGAGCGCCAGCGGCGCGCGGAGTCGTCCTGGCATCGTGGTCATTCCCGGCTCCCGTCTTCGGCTCGTTCGAGCGTAAGTCAGGGAGCACGCCCTCGCAGCGCCGATCCGTGCCGCACCAGGCGATTACCTACACCGTTCGGGTAGCCCTTGGCACGGAGTGCAATACCCGCCGTGATTTGTACCCGGTTGATAGCTCGACAAAAACCCGATTCGCGCCGATCCAGTAGTGGACATCACATGCGGCTTAGCTGTGAAAGCGGTACCGCGGCGGGCCTCGTGTGACCAGACTCGGTGCAGGGGGTGCTGCTCGGAATGGACTCAGGTGACAGACGCGAGAACAGGATAACCGGAGACGTCTCCGGAACCGCGGTACAGGTCGGCGCCGTTCACGGCGACATCTTCCTCCAGCAGGGGGTCAAGCCGGTCGTTCCGCGTCAATTGCTTCCGGTGTCCTCGTCGTTCACCGACCGGGAACGGGAACTGACCGCGCTGACCCGGTTGCTCGACGACGACCAGCGGCAAGGGCCGGCGCTGGCGGTGATCACCGGATCCGGCGGAATGGGGAAGACGGCGCTCGCGTCACGCTGGATCACGAAGCACGTCGACCGTTTTCCCGATGGCCAGCTCTACGTGAATCTGGGGGCCTTCAGCGCCGACGGGCCGACGACTCCCGACGACGTGCTCGGTGGTTTTCTCCGCGCGCTCGGCGTGCCCGCGGAGCAGGTGCCCGCCGAGATGGCGGAGCAGGCGGCCATGTACCGGTCGGTCACCGCCGGGAAGAGGTTCGCCGTCCTCGCCGACGACGCGGATTCCGCCGCGCAGGTCCGGCCGCTGCTGCCCGCGTCGCCGGACAGTGTCGTCGTCGTGACCAGCCGATGGCGGCTCGGCGCGCTGGCCATGGACGGCGCGCGGGCGCTCGTCGTCTCGCCGCTCGACGAAGACGCGGGTTTGCGGCTGCTGGAAAGAACCGTCGGCACGCAACGTGTCACGACGGAACCCGAACGGGCCAGGGAGTTGGTCTCGCTCTGCGGTGGTATGCCGATCGCCCTGTGCGTGGCGGCCGCTCGGCTCTCGACCCGGCCCCAATGGCCGATTTCCCGGCTGGTGGGCGTGCTTTCCGACGAAAAACGCCGTCTGTCGGGCCTCAGAATCGCCGACGAAGCGGTCGTGCAGGCGAGTTTCGACCTTTCGTTCGACGAATTGGACGCGGAGACGGCGCGGGTCTACCGCCTGCTCGGTCTCCACCCCGGCCGCGAGTTCGATCTCGGTCTCGCCGCGGCCGCGATCGACCGGCCCGCGACCGAGACCGAGGACGCGCTGGACTCCCTGGTCGTTTCGAGTCTGCTGACCGACATCGGGCCCGACCGGTTCCAGTTCCACGATCTGACACGGGTGCACGCACGTCAGAAGGCGGCCAAGACAGAGGATCAGTCGACCCGATCCGAGGCGCTGCGGCGAATGCTGAACTGGTATCTCGACCACGTCGCCGAAGCCGATCTCGCCATCATCCCGCACCGCCATCGGCTCAGCCCGCGCCACGAACACGCGGAGCCATCACGGTTCTCCGATTCCCGGGGCGCCTTGGACTGGGTGGAACAGGAACTCGCGAACGTCGTCGCGACCATGCACACCGCCGTCGAAGAGGGCTGGTGGCAGGAAGTCTGGCAGTTCTGCGAGGGTCTGTGGGGTTTCTTCCTCTACCGCAAGCATTATCGCCAGTGGGAGAAGACACACAAATGGGCGGTGGACGCCGCGCGGCACTGCGCGGACCCCGCCGCGGAAGCGCGTATGCACATCCAGCTCGGCTACGCCTATCTCAACACCGAGAAGTTCGAAGACGCGCGGACACAGTTCGCGGCCTCCCTGGAAGCCTCTCGAACGATCGACGACCCGGCCGGTGAGGCGACCGCGTGGGAACACCTCGGCGTCGTCGCACAAAGCACCCGAGACCACCAGCGCGCGCTGGAGTACTTCACCCGTGCCCTGCGGCTCGCGGAGCGGGCGGGACAGCACCGCGGTGTGGTGCTGCATCTGAGACGGATAGGAGAAGCCAGCGCGGCTTTGGGGCGGACGCAGGAGGCGATCGGTCACCTGGAGCGCTCCGCCGCCGAAGCATTGGCGATCGGCGACGTCGTCCTCCACGCACGGGCACAGACACGGCTCGGCAACGCCCACCTCACCCTGGGGCAGGTCGGCGAAGCCTCCCGGCTGCTGGAAGAAGCGGCGGCGACGTTGCACCGTTCCGGCGCCGATCCGTACTACGCCGAAGCACTCGAAAGCCTCGCGGAATGCGGGCTGCGCGAGGGCGACACCCACGCGGCCCGCACTCATCTCCAGCGGGCGCTGGAGATCTACCGTCGTTCGAGGGATCTCAAGGCACATCGGGTGGAAGCGCGGATCGCGGCGATCGCGGACGACACCGAAAGCTCTTCCGGGCCACCGCCGGAATAGCGGGGCCAGCCGTCGATCCCGGACCCGGCCGGGCCAGGGACGAACCGGTGATCCCGGAACCGGATCAAATCCCCGGCGATGACCGCCAGCGCCCCTGGCAACGCGCTCAGGACGGCGTCCGGAGCGGCGGCGCAGATCACCAGATCCGCGCGGCGCAGCCAGGCTTCGGGCGTCTTGCCCGCCCAGGCGACCAGCACGTGGTCCGGCAGCCCGCGTTCGTCGGTCCACCGCACCTCGACGACGGCGCCGCGCGCCCGCGCCCTCAACTCTCCGGCCATTCTCTGGTGAGCAGCGGCACCGGCGTGACCTCGGCCGGGCGGTCCGGCTCGGGCATCGCGAGGATCCGATAGATCTCCTCGCGCAGCCGCGCCGCCGCCTCCCCCGGCATCGAGGTGATCCGTTTCCCGATGGCCGTACGCGGTGAACCCCCGGCGACGAGTTCGTCCACCTGCCCTCGCAAGGACCGCGCGGGGTCGAGAACGGACGCGGACTTCCAGAGCAGGTCGGCGAGACTCCCCTTCCGGACGTCGAGTACGGAGCCGGGATTGAGCAGAACCGGTTTCCCCAGCCCCGCCGCGTACTGCGTCACCGAGCCGTGGTCCCCGATCACGCAGTCCGACGCCACCAGCGCGGCCCGCCAGCCTTCCTCCGGCGGCAGGAGCCGGATCCCGGCTTCGAGCGCCTCGGCGAGCCACGCGCGCACCTGGCGCGTCCCGTGGGCCGACCACGTCAACGGGTGCAGGGCTACCATCACCCGGTACTCCGGACCTCGCAGTACCGAGGCCAGCCGGGTGATCAGGTCCAGGTTCCCGCCGAACAGGGAATGCGGGGACCAGGTCGAACTGATCACCACCAGTTTCCGGTGCGCCTCGATTCCGGCCGAGTCCCGATACCTCAGCCGCAGCGGCATGCTCGCCCGGATCCGGTCGTAGCAGACGTCGCCGGCGACGACGACCCGCGAAGCCGCCTCGGGAAAGGCCCGGCACATTCGCCTGGCGTCGTCCTCGTGGGCGAACACCATCGTTTCCGGGACCACCCGGCCGTCGCGGACGAGCAGATCCCTGGGATGTCCCGCGATCCCCGTCCCGTGCGGACTGACCCGCGACCGGATCCCGCCGGTGCCGTGCGGGAGCACCAGCACCGGCGCCTCCAGCTCGTCGATGCCCACGTGACTGGACGCGAGGGCCAGATCGAAGCGCATCCGCGATGCCTGGTGCCACGGCAGGACGAGGCCTCCCGAGCGACGCAGGTACTCGTCGACCCCTGGCCACGTGTCCGGGCCGTCGGGTGTGGTGAAGGCGATCTGCACCCGGGCGTCCGCCTCCATGAGCGGCAGTACGTCCGCCAACCGGGTACCCGCCGTCATATGCGGCACCACCGCGAGCACCCGGCGGCACCCCGTCCTGGTCAGCCATCGCTCCGCCGTCCTGCTTCCCGGCACACGCTCCCACGAGATCCCGGTCATCGCCGCCCCCGTCCCGCCGCCGACGAAATCCGCAGTCGTCCCGCCATTCCCGCCTCCACTCGTTTCAGTGATTCATCGTCACTGCGGAAAAGAGTGGCGGCCCGATCGTTCAGCCTCCTGTTCCGGGAATAACACCGCCCTTTCACGAGATGCCAGAGAGATGACAGATACCTGTCAGACGCGCCTTGACCTGGCCAGATCCGGATCCACCTGCGAAACTCGACCGTGGGAGCGCGGTCACTTCGGTGACACCTTGGGAGGGGAGGCGCCGTGGAGCAGCACATTTCGTTCGGATTTCTCGGCAAGACAATCGTCCGGATGCACGGTCGTTTGACCGTGCAATGGGGAAGAGCGCAAGAACACGCGGTCCTCGCCGTCCTGCTCGCTCAGGCGGGGCGGCACATTCCCATCCATACGCTCGTCAGGCAGGCATGGCCGGAGGACCGGACACCACGAAATCCCGCTGCCACACTGCATACCTACGCCAACCGGGTGCGCGCGATCCTTCAGGACAGCGGCACGGACGCGAGACTCGACAATACCGGCGGCGGTTACCAACTCCTTGTCGACCGTAAGGCGATCGACTACTTCCGGCTCGCCGAATCGATCACTTCCGCGCACCAGGCGTTCCGCGAACACGATCACGAACGAATACGCTCACTGCTCGAAGGCGCCCTTCCGCTCTGGCGCGACATTCCGCTCGCCGAAGTGCATACGGAATGGGCGGAGAACTGGCGGAATTCCGTCATCTTCGACGAATGGATACCCGCCAACGGCCTGCTGATCGACGCGTACATCGGCCTCGAAAAGTTCGATCCGGCGCTTCGCAGGCTCAACGATCTCCAACGCGAGCACGGTTTCATCACCGGTCTCGCCCGCCGCCGGCTGACCCTCCTGCACAAACTCCGGCGGCACAATGACGCCACCGAATACTATTTCGCCGCTCGGCGCCAGCTACTGGCCGACGGCGACGACCGAGGCGCCGAAGAACTCCGTCTTTTCCAGGATTCCCTCGCCGAAGCCGATCCGGCGCCGTCTGCCACCGGGCTCACGGCGCCCCGCCGAGAACCGAACGTCCCGCTGCTGCTGCGCCGATTGCCCCGCGACATCACCGACTTCACGGGCCGCGAAGCGATCCTGGCGTCGCTCGACCGGCTCACCGGAGCCCACGAAGGACCACCCCATCCCGCGGTGATCGCGCTCGTCGGCGCGGCCGGGGTCGGCAAGACGGCCACCGCGCTGAGATGGACCCATCGCACGAGCGCCCGGCATGCCTGGGGCACCTTCTTCATCGACCTCCACGGCGACGGCACCGCGCCGCGGGTGGAGACCACCCAGGTCATCGACGACCTCCTCGGCGCCTTGGGGTACGAGATCACCTCCATCACCGGCACCGCCGGACGTGAGACGAAACTCCGCGCACTGCTCGCCGAACGCCGGATGCTGATCGTCCTCGACAACGCGGCCGACAGCGCGCACGTCGGCCCGCTGCTCACCGCGCTGGCCGACTGCGTCGTCGTCATCACCTCACGCCGCCGCCTCACCGCGCTGTCGGTCCGCCACGACGTCCGGAACCTCACCCTCGGCACCTTGCCGCCGGACGATTCCGCCGCATTCCTCGCCCGGCGCATCGGCGCGCGGACGACGCGGGAGCCGGAGGCCGTGGCACAACTGGCGCAGATCGGTGCAGGACTTCCGCTCGCCCTCAGCCTCATCGCCGAACGCGCCGCCAACCGGGCAGGCGCCACCTTGACGACCCTCGTCGGCCAGTTGCGGGATTCCGACATCCTGCTGCACATCGGCGATGACGGCGACAGCTCGGATGCCAGCCTCAATTCGGCGTTTTCCTGGGTTTATCGCGCACTGCCTCCGGCCTGCGCCCGCGTCTTCCGGCTGCTGGGCATCCACCCCGGCGCGGAGATCAGCGTCGAAGCGCTGAGCGCGATGGTCGCCGCCGGCCGCCTGGAAACCCAGCGAGCCCTGGATTCGCTCGTTTCGGCGCATCTCGTCTCCCAGCCCGCCGACATCGACCGCTACCGCGTCCACGACCTCCTGCACCGGTTCGCGGCGGTCCTCGTCAGGGACGATCACGAATTCGTGCCCGCCAGGAACCGCATGTTCTCCTATTACCTGCACAGTGCGGACGCGGCGCAACGGACCGCTTCCCCGCATCGCCAGGGGCCGCCGATGCCACCGCTCGAACCGGGCTGCGTTCCCCACCGCTTCGACGACGTGTCCGAAGCGCTGCGCTGGACTCTCCTCGAACGTTCGAATCTCGTGTCCATGGTCCGCCGCGCGGCGGAGGACGGCCTGCACGGCTACGCCTGGCGGCTACCGCATTGCCTGATCGACACGCTGAAGCGCTATGGGCTGTACGAAGACTGCATCAGCACGATGACCACCGCGGTCTCGTCCGCCGCCGCGGACGGGAACATCCACGCGGAAGCGTCCTCCAGCAATGACCTCGGCGAGATCCACCTGATCACCGGCGCGTACGACCTCGCGGACCGTTATCTGGGCCGGGCGCTGGAACTGTCCCGGCGCCACGGGATCGCGGTGGGGGAATTGTCGGTGACGCTGAACCTCGCGCGCCGTCACCAGTACGCCGGGCGGCTCCCCGAGGCCGTCACCCGTTTCCGGGAATGCCTGCGGCTCGCGGAATCCCTCGGCGACCGGGAGCGGCAAGCCGTGGCCGCCCGCCGGCTGGGCGACGCGCTCGTCGAACTCGACCTCCACCACCAAGCGCTGCCCCACTATCAGCTCGCCCTCGACCTGCGCCGGAAGGCCAACGACGTGGCAGGCACGGTGGCCACCCACACGGCGCTTGTCGACGCCTACACGAAACTCGGGGACCTGGACGCCGCGGACGCGCACCAACGTCCCGCTCATGAACTCCTCGACCAGGTCGGACTGACGGTCGCGACACGGCTGTACACCGTGATGGCGGAACTGGCGCACGCCCGCCGCCAGGACCGCGACGCGCTCCGTCACGCGCAGCACGCCCTTGAGCTGGCCGAAAGGGCGAACCATGTCAACGGGAGGGCGCGGGCGTACGTCGCGCTTGGTTCGATACTGGCCGATCGCGGGAATCGCGAGGACGCGCGGTGGGTGTGGCGACAGGCCGCCGGGCTCTACCGGGATACGGGCAGGGACCGGAAAGCCGAGAAAATCGACGGGCTCCTCGCCGAGATCGACGAGCCCGATCCGGTCGTCCCGCTCGCGAGGTCGGGGGAAGAGGACACCGTGGCTCTCCCGGCACCTCCTCGCCCTATAGGTCCACGGAGCTCTCGAAAGAGTGATCACTTGCGTCACGGCACGCCACCGACTACTTGATTTCTCACGAATGCGCATGTCCGACGGGTATCACCCGGATGGCCGAACAACTCTGAGTAGAGGGCGATTTGCTGAAATGCAACTTGATCTTCTAGGCTGCGCGCGGGCTTGAACGATAAGCCCGTCATCTCCGCATTACCTAGGAGCAAGTTGAATACGATCCTGATTCTTCCCGTACTGGCGGACGTCCCCACGATTTTCGCGGTCGTCGCGAGTTGGTGGAACTGCTGAAGCACCCGGGTCGCCCGGACTTCGGTCCGGGCACCATCAAGCTCCCGAAATACCGGTACCGTGAGGTGACCGTGCCCGACCGGACCCGACGGGGAGCGATCCGATGCCAGAACCGGTCCTCATTTCTCTCGCCGCCGCACTCGCGGCCCGATCCGTGGTCGGTTTGTACAAACTGGTGAAGGAGAAATTCTCCGAAGACCTCGAGGCGACGGCGGCACTCGAAGCCGCCGAAGGCGCCGCGGAGGATTCCGCGGAAGTGCGCGCGCTCGCGACGCGGCTGTCCACGGCCGAAGCCGAAGACCCCGAATTCGCGGAGCGGCTCCACCGTGAGTGGGACAAGGCGGGCGGGAACAGAGCCGAGACAGGTGGCGTGGTGAACACGGTCTCGGGCACGGTTTCCGGGAAGGTCGTGCAGGCCCGCGACATCCACGGGAACATCTCGTTCTGAACCGGGGTCACGGAAAACGCGTCGCGTCCACCTTGGCGCGTCACTAAGATCATCGCGCGATGAACGACGAGACTTTCCTCGCCCACGTGGCGGACGGCCTGGCCGCGTTGCCCGCCGTGCACGCCGTCACGCTCGGCGGATCACGCGCCCAGGAGACCCACAACCCCGGCAGCGACTGGGATTTCGCCGTCTACTACCGCGGCGGTTTCGACCCGGCGGATCTACGCGCCCTCGACTGGGAGGGCGAGGTCTCCGAGATCGGCGCCTGGGGCGGCGGTGTGTTCAACGGCGGCGCCTGGCTCACGATCGACGGCAGGCAGGTCGACGTCCACTACCGCGATCTCGACGCCGTCGAGCGGCACCTCGCCGAAGCACGGGAAGGCCGGTTCCACTGGGAGCCGCTGATGTTCCACCTCGCGGGCGTCCCCAGTTACCTGCCGGTCGCCGAACTCGCCGTCAACCGCGTGCTGCGCGGCGATCTGCCGCGGCCGGGCTACCCGGAAGCGTTGCGGGAAACGGCTCCGGTGATGTGGCGGGGCCGCGCGGAACTGACCCTGCGCTACACCCGCGGCGCCTTCGTCCCGCGCGGGCAGGCCACGGAGGTCGCCGGCGCGCTGGCCACCGCCGCCATGGAGACGGCGCACGCGGTCCTCGCGGCCCGCGGCGAGTGGGTCACCAACGAGAAGCGGCTGTTGCGGCGGGCGGGACTGCGCGAGGCCGACGCGATCATCGCCGGTCTGCGGGCGGACGCGGATGTCCTCGCCAAGGCTGTCGACGACGCGGAGACGCTGTTCCGCGCGGTGGATTCCGCCGCCGGGTAGCCGGACCGCCCCTGTGGCGCGCGTCACGGAATGACCGGCGATCTTCAGCGCTACAGAGAGATGAGACCCGTTCCGTACCAAGGGAGTGACATGTCCGCCACAGCCACGCCGGAAGAGACCGCTCTGGCCGTCCCCGCCCTCGACGACTTCGACTTCCCGCTCACCGACGGCGCGGCCTGCCGCATCGACGACCCGGACTGCGAAGCCTGCCAGTAAGCCGCCAGTGTCCACAAGGGACACCGCCGGGCGATTGAGTGTCCGATTGATGCCGCTATGTGCGGTTTCGCGGGGGGTCGTGAGTGGCAATGAGGGTTAGAACAACAAAAATCACTCACGACCCCCTCGCGAAACCGTGCAAGTCACCCAAATCGGGCACCTTTACCTCGTAATGTGTCCCTTGTGGACAGTCAAGAGCCGGTGAGGCTCTTGTCGGAGCTCCTGTCGGGTCCACCGCGACACGTTCGCCTTGTCCCGCTCCAGCGGCGGAGCCGACCAGCAGTTATGCGACTTTGCCAGGACCCCGCATGCGACGCGAGGAAAGCATCCTTCGGCCCGGGCTCAGTTCACTCGCCCGTCGACGGCCGCCACGATGAGCGCGGCGCACCGCTTCACCGGCAGACGCCGTTCCCGCGCCATCGTCTCAAGGGCGGCGCGGGCGGCCGGCCCACGTAATCCTTGGGTGGCAAGCACTTTCAGCGCCAGGCTGATGACGTCGGCGGAAGGTGGCGCTTCAGGCATGAGGGACCTCCGGCTCGCTCGGCGGACTGGCGAACGGCTGCGGGTACCCGCCCTGGACAGAGTTCACACCTCCCGTTTCACCGTGAAGACCGCCGGTCGTCGACGGCGTCCCGCCGGACCTGCTCGGCGTGCACCCCGATCTCCCCGAGCCGTTCGGCGAATCCGGTGTGCTCGCGGGGAAGCTGCGCGCGCAGGTCGGTCAGCGGCGCCAGCAGACCCGTGACGTCGTCCTCGCCGAGCACCGCGCTCACCCGGTCCGCGCTTTCCCTCGCCCTGGCGTTCAGCCCGTCCAGCGCGCCGGCCTGACCGGCCAGCTGCCGCAGGATCGCCGAGTTGCGCCGGGCCCACTCCGCCACGGCGCGATCACCCGCCCGCCGATCACGTTCCGCGTCGACCCGCGCCTCCCCGGTGTGCTCGCCGCCGGTGGACGGCCGCAACCGCAGGAACCGCCGCTCCGCCGCCTGACGGCTCGCGACCCCGAGTGCCGGGGCGAGCGCCGTCCAGCTGGTGCCGCCCTCGCGAGCGGCCGCGATCAGCTCCGGTTCCCACGCGGCCAGCTGTTCGCGCACCGTCTTCAGCGCGATCAAGGCCTCCAGGACCCGCTCCGGTTTCGAAACGCCCGAGCGGGCCTCGGCCACGATGTCGTGCACGGAGCGCACTGTCCGAGCGGGGTCTTCGTCCATGCCTGTCATCCCGTCTGTCATCGGATCGACGACTTGGCGGTTGTCATCGTTTCGATGACATGCTACAACAGTGGTGCGTGTTGACACCAGAGACAACGAGCCAGGAGGTGGAACCCGATGTTGATGCGCACCGACCCGTTCCGTGAGCTGGACCGGTTCGCCCAGCAGATGTTCGGCGCCACGACGCCCGGAACGTGGTCCAAGCCGGCCACGATGCCGATGGACGCGTACCGCGACGGTGACGAATTCGTCGTCTGCTTCGACCTTCCCGGTGTCGCCGCCGACGCGATCGAGCTGGACGTCGAGCGCAACGTCCTGACGGTCAAGGCGGAGCGGCGGCCCGCCCCGGGTAAAGACGTCCAGATGCAGGTTTCCGAACGTCCGCTGGGGGTCTTCTCCCGTCAGTTGTTCCTCGGCGACGCCCTCGACACCGACCGCGTCGCCGCCGGGTACGAGGCCGGCGTGCTGACTTTGCGTATCCCGATCGCCGAGAAGGCCAAGCCGCGGCGCATCGAGATCAAGGGCGCCGAGTCCGACCGCAAGGAGATCCAGGCCTGAGTGTCCCTTCCGGTGCGGGGTCCGCTCGGGCCCCGCACCGGCGGAGACCGGGGAAGAAAGGAAGTCCTCGTTGCTCACCATGCCTGTCCGGCACCCCCACACCCGCGACGCCGTGTGGGGCTACCTCGCCGACGTCACGGAGGCCCTCGGCGTCGGCCTCGAATCCTGCACCGTCGACCACGACAGCCCGGTCTCGGCCTACGTCGCGCTCGACGGACGCCTCCCCACCCATCCGGAACGCGACGTGGCCCTGCTGTGGGACGAAATCCACGGCTGGGCCGTGGCGATCGAGACCCATTCCGGCGAAGACCTCATCGTGCTCCGTTATCTGGGCGGGAAGACCGCCACCCCGGAGCCCGCCAGGGTCGCACGCTTCGTCAAGGCCGTACGCGAAGACGACCACCGCTTCGGGCAACTCACCCCACCGGATTTCGGCACGCTGTCCGCCATCCACGAGTGACCGCGGCTCGCGTCGGGTACCTCTGAAGGGCTTAGGCGCTGTCCTGCAAGTCATGTTCGTGGTCTTCGCGCCCAGGCGGTCCCTGACGGCACGGACGGATGCGGCCGAGTACGACCCGGTACGAGGCCGATCCGCCCGCACCGTCAGGAACCACCTGGATCACGAAGCCCATCGAACAGACTCACAGGACAGCGCCTAGACCCGAAAGGAGCTGCCGTGACCAGGATCGGTCTGTTGTATCCGACGCGAAACTGCGGCGAGGACGATTTCCTCGCACTGGCGGCGAAACTGGATCCGGACCTCGTAGTGGACTTCGCGTACGTCCCGTGGGGAGAGAAGATCGGCCGGGTCGACGACCTCGACCCGGCCGGAAAACACGAAGCCGTCCGCGAACTCGGGGCCCCGGACCGGCTTTCGGCCGCCGCGCGGTTCGACACGGCGCCGCAGGTCGTCAGCTGGGCCTGCTCCAGTTGCAGTTTCACGCGCGGCCTCGAAGGTGCGCTCGAACAAAGTCGCGTACTTGGTGAACGGCTCGGCGTGCCCGCGCGCAGCACTTCCTTGGCATACCTCACCGCGCTCGCCCACCTTGGCGCCGACCGCGTCGCACTCGCCTCGGTCTATCACCGCGACACGACCGCGACTTTCGTCGACTTCCTCGCCGAAGTTGGGGTCACCACCGTTCACTCGGTCTCCGCCGACGCCCCCTCGGACCGCGCTCTCGCCACCTGGGATCGCGGGCAGATCACCGAACTCGTGATGGCGGCCGACCATGCCGAAGCCGAAGCGGTGCTGATCCCCGAAACCGCCCTGCATACGGCACCACTGCTCGAGGAACTCGAAACCGGACTCGGCAAACCCGTGCTGACGGCCACCGCGGTCACCCTCTGGGATTCCTTGCACGCACTGGGCACACCGCCGATCCGGCCGGGGCTCGGGAAGCTGTTCGCGGCGGCCTCTACGCCTTGAGCCTGCCGCGCAGCTCCTGCAGCGTCTTCGTGAGCAGACGGGAGACGTGCATTTGGGAGATCCCGACGCGCTCGGCGATCTGAGACTGGGTCAGCCCGTCGAAGAACCGCATCGCGAGGATCGCCCGTTCGCGTTCCGGCAGCTTTTCGAGCAGGGGGACCACGGTGTGCCGGTCCTCGATGTGCTCGAACCGTGAATCCAGCTCCCCCACCACGTCCGACAGGGGAAGTGAGCCCTCGCCGTCGTTGACCGGCCGGTCCAGTGACGAGGTCTGGTAGCTGTTCGCGGCGAGCAAGCCTTCTCGGACGGTATCGACGTCCAGGTCGAGGTGACCGGCGAGTTCGGTGGGGGTCGGCGCGCGGCCGAGGGTCTGAGTCAGCTCCGTGGTCGCGCGCGAAAGCCGGGTGCGCAGCTCCTGCATCCCGCGCGGGACGTGCACCGCCCAGCCGGTGTCGCGGAAGAACCGCCGCACTTCGCCCATGACCGTCGGCACCGCGAAGGCGAGGAAATCCCCGCCCATCCCGGGATCGAACCGGTCGACGGCCTTCATCAGCCCGATCCGCGCCACCTGGACCAGGTCTTCCCTCGGCTGGCCTCGTCCGCTGAAGCGAGCGGCGATGTGCTCGGCTATCGGCAGGAGTTCGAGGATCAGACGTTCGCGCAGACGGCGCCGGTCCGGGTGCCCGTCGGGCAAGGAGGCCATCTCGTCGAACAAGGGGCGGCAATGCGAATAGTCGTCCTTCCGCGCCCTGCCGCTTCGGCGGTCACGCGGGGACGGCACCACCTGTTCCCGCTCTTCCCGCAGGACGGAGTGGTCGAGGTCTTCCATGAGCGACGACGCGTTCATCAAAGTCACATTCGTCCCTGGTGAACTGGCATGGGTCCGCTCCCCTCGTCTCCACCGGATTACCCGGCAGGCGGATACGACAAACATCGGCCGCCCTGACCTGGACGGGTGATCTCACGATTCGTCCGTGATCCGAAGGGGTATTCGCAGGTCACGAACTTAAAGGAGGAGCCGTGCCCGAACAGAGCTGGAGCGACAAACGCGAACGTCAGTACTCGCACATCAAGTCCTCTCAGAAGAAACGCGGCGCGAGCACCGACCGCGCCGAGGAGATCGCCGCGCGCACGGTCAACAAGAACCGCGCGCAATCCGGTGAATCCAAGACCGCGAGCAAGAGTTCGACCAGGGACACCTCACCGCAGAAGCGTGGCGGCCAACGGTCCGGCAACCGGAAGGGCCCCGGCGGGCCGACCAAGGACCAGCTCTACAACGAGGCGAAGAAGCGCAACATCAAGGGCCGCTCGAGTATGAGCAAGAAGGAACTGCAGAACGCCCTCGGCCGCTGATCGGAGGCAGGATGGACCACTCGCGCGCACCGGTACTGGAAGCCATCGACGCCTACCGCCGCGCGGGTGGGCTGGCGTTCACCCCACCGGGGCACAAACAGGGGCGCGGCGCGGATCCGCGGGTGCTGGACCTGCTCGGCAGGGACGCGTTCGCGTCTGATCTGCTGACCCTCAACGGTTTGGACGACCGGAGGATGTCGCGCGGCATCCTCTCGAAGGCGCAGGCCCTGATGGCCGACGCGGTGGACGCGGAACACACTTTCTTCTCCACCTGCGGAAGTTCACTCTCGGTGAAGAGCGCCATGCTCGCCATCGCCGGCCCCGGCGAACGGATCCTGGTGTCCCGCAACGCCCACAAGTCGGTCGTGGCCGGGCTGGTGATCAGCGGCGTGCACCCGGTCTGGGTCCGGCCCCGGTACGACGAGGAGCACCACCTGGCGCATCCTCCCGGCCCGGAAGAGACCAGGGCCGCACTGGCGGACGCTCCCCAGGTCAAAGGCATGCTGCTGATCACCCCGACCGACTACGGCACCTGCGCCGACATCCGCGGTGTCGCCCGCGCCTGCCATGACGTGGACAAACCGCTGATCGTCGACGAGGCGTGGGGTGCGCACTACCCGTTCCACGACGACCTGCCGACCTGGGCGATGGACGGTGAAGCCGACCTGTGCGTCACGAGCACGCACAAGATGGGCGGCGGTCTCGAGCAGGCCTCGGTGTTCCACCTGCGGGGTGACCGGATTTCGCCGGACCTGCTCAAGTCGAGGGAAGATCTCCTCGGCACCACGAGCACTTCCGCCCTGCTGTACGCCTCCCTCGACGGTTGGCGCAGGCAGATGGTCGAGCACGGCGAAGAGCTCCTGAGCAAAGCGCTGGCCCTGGCCGCCCGGGTACGCGAGGAGATCGAACGCATCCCCCGCCTGCACGCGATGGCGGATGAGTTCTACCCGCTGGCTTTCGAACACGACCCGCTCAAGATCGTGATCGATGTCGCAGGCCTCGGCATCACCGGCTATCAGGCGGCCGACCATCTCGCCGAACGCCATCTGCACACCGGCCTGTCCGACCACCGGCGGATCGCCGTGCAGATCACCCACGCCGACGACGAAGACACGGTCTCCGCACTGCTGCACGGCTTACGCGGGCTGGTCGACCACGACTTCGAGCGGCGGCCGCCGGTCGACCTGCCCTCCGGCGCCGAACTGACGCTCGAAATGCGGATGCTGCCCCGCGACGCGTTCTTCGCCGAAGCCGAGCACGTGCCGCTGGACAAGGCCGAGGGGCGCGTGAGCGCGGAGATGATCAGCCCCTATCCGCCAGGGGTCCCGGCGATCGCTCCCGGCGAGGTGTTCACCGACGCGATCGTGGACTACCTCCACACCGGTGTCCGGACGGGCATGTTCATCTACGACGCCGCGGATCCGGAGCTGGGCACCGTGCGCGTCGTCACCTGAGGGCTCGGCGCTGACGATGGAGGATTGGGGACGTTCAGTGTCCTGAATCCTCCATCGTCGCGACCAGTCGAGTGGGGAGGATTCAGGACGTTCAACGTCCCAAATCCTCCCCACTCACTTCAACGAAACCCATCAGAACGACCCAAACACTCGCGAGTTGAGACTCGCTGATCGTCTCCCGCCTGACCAGGCGAGGAAAGTACAGGTCAGAGCGGTCACGAGTGGCGATTCGGGCGCACGGGAAGGACCCAAACCACTCACGCCCCGGGCGTGACCACCTTCAGGGTCGGCAGCAGCCCGGTGAGCTCAAGGGCGCGGAGCAGGACCTTGGACGGAGCCAAACTCAGGTCGATGCCGTCCTCCGCGCACTGACGGTTCGCCTGCACCAGCACGGAAAGGCCCGACGAGTCGCAGAAGCTGACTCTGGTCAGGTCGAGCACCACGGCTGCGGGACGGCGCTCCAGCAACGCCTCGAGCTCGGCCCGGAGCCGGGAGCTGGTCGCGATGTCGATATCACCCGCCACCTCGACGGTGATCGCGTCTTCCGAGCGCACAGTCTCGGCCATGACGAGAGGAGCGGCCTGCCCGGCTTCGGTGTCGATCGCCATGCATCGACGGTAAAAGGGCTCGGTCCGGACCGCAACCGTCGTCTCCCGCTCAGGACGACTGGACGACCTGCCGCGCGATCTCCTCCTTGCCCATCTTCGAAGCACCCGTCACACCGGCATTGCGCGCCTGGGTCAGGAGTTCTTCCTTCGTCGCCTCACCAGGACGGTCGCCGAGGTGAGAAGTGCGGCTCGTCACAAAGGCTTCACCGAGCTCGCGCCGTCGTGCCTCGTTCAGTTCGCGCCGCATCTTCGGCAGGACGGTGGTTTCCTCTTCCTTCACGTGATGCGTGACGGCCTCGACGAGGTCGGAAAGCACCTTGTCGAACTGCGTCGACCCGGGATCGGTGCCGTTCAGCTTCACCAGCAGTTGCTCGGCTTCGGCGTGTTCCTTCTGGCCGTGCGCGACCTCGTCGGACTCGTCGGCCTCGCCTTTGGCCGCCGGGTACACCTCGGCCTCCTCGGCCCGGCTGTGCGCGGTGAGCAGCGACGAAAGCACCGGGACGAGCAGCGGTCGTTTCTCCGGATGCCGTTCGAGTTCGCCGAACAGCCGCTCCACCTCGCGATGGTCCTGCATGATCAAGTCCACTACGTCGCCCGCCACAGCCGCCTCCTCGGTCCGGGATCACTTCGACGCCGTCGGGTACCCGCGCGGAGCCGATTCACTCCTCTCGGCGCCGGGATATCCTCACCGCATGGCTTGCCGTATCACCGAACTCATCCTCGACTGCGCCGATCCGGTCCGGATGGCGGCGTTCTGGTGCGAGGTACTCGGGTACGTCGAGATCGGCAAGGAAGGCGACGACATCGAGATCGGCCCGCCGGGAACCGGCTTCGGCGGCCCTCAGCCCACGTTGATCCTGAGTCGCAGCGACGATCCGAAACCCGGCAAGCTCCCCCTGCACCTCGACGTGAACCCCACCGACCGCGATCAGGACGCGGAACTGGAGCGGCTGCTCGCCGCCGGGGCGGTGCCCGCCGACGTCGGCCAGACGGGGGAAGAGTCGTGGCACGTGCTCGCCGACCCCGAAGGGAACGTGTTCTGTCTCCTCCGCAAGCGGGTCGACCCCTTAGCACCGTCCACATAGGACTCGATTGGCGGAAGACGCCGCGGGGTACCCGTGAAGGACACCGAACCCGACTGGATGATCAGTGATGGCGGACGAACGACTGTGGCAGCGCGACAGGGCCGGTTTCGGCTCCACCGAGGACATCTCGGCAGGCCCGCTGGCCGAGCAGTTCGTCGAGCTCACGCGCCTGTTGCTGACCGCGTCGACGCCCGCGCAGGTCCTCGAGCAGATCGTCGCCGCCGCGTACCGGGTGGTCCCGGGCGCGGATCTGGTGTCGGTCACGCTCCGTGCCCCGGACGGGACCTTCCACACGCCGGTCTCGACCGGTGAGGTGGCGATGGAACTCGACGAGGTGCAGTACCGCGCCGGGACCGGGCCCTGCGTCGACGCCGCGGACAGTGAATGCCCCGGTCACGTCCGCAGCGACGACCTGGCGGCGGAGAAGCGGTGGCCGGAGTTCTCGCGGGCCACCGTGGCGCACGGTTTCACCGCGATCCTGTCCACCGTGCTGGTTCCCCACGCGGCTCCGCCGAGGCTGCCGGGGGCGCTGAACATCTACAGCCGCCGCCCGGACGCCCTCGACACCGTCGCGGAGGACACCGCACTACTGCTGGCCACCCACGGCTCGCTCGCCTTGGCGAACACCAACGCCGTGAACCGGGCGGAACTGGAGGCGCACCACCTTCGCCGGGCCGTCGAATCGCGCGACGTCATCGGGCAGGCGAAAGGGATCCTCATGCAGCGACGCGGCCTGACCGCCGACGAGGCCTTCGACGTGCTGCGCCGCACCTCTCAGGACCTCAACGTGAAGCTCGCCGAACTCGCCCGCACCCTCGCCACCCGGCACAACGAACTAGACCTCCCCTGAAGCGCGTGAAGGCCCCTTCCCTCGGCTGAGCCCAGGGTCCCGGCAAAGTCGAGATCTTGCAGGTCAGGCGACCGGTGGTGGAGCTTGATTCTGGACGCCGGCGGGGCTTCAGTGTCCGCGGGGGGGGTCGTGAGTGGCAATGAGGGTTAGAACAACAAAAAGCACTCACGACCCCCTCGCGAAACCGTGCAAGTCACCCAAATCGGGCACCTTTGTCCCGCACAGCGTCCCTTGTGGACAGTCAAGAGCCGGGTGAGCCCCTGAAGCGCGTGAAGGCCCCTTCCCTCGGCTGAGCCGAGGGAAGGGGGCCTTCACGCGCAAAACGCAGGACCCGCGATCAGGCGAGGTCGAACCGGTCCAGCTCCATGACCTTGGTCCAGGCGGCGGCGAAGTCGGCGGCGAACCGCTCGCGCGCGGCCTGACCCGCGTAGACCTCGGACAGCGCCCGCAACTGGGAGTTGGAGCCGAAGACGAGGTCGACGGCGGTGGCCGTCCACTTCACCGCGTCCGTGGCGACGTCACGGATCTCGTAGACGTTCTCCTCCTCCGACACCTTCCACCGGGTGCCCGGCGAGAGGAGGTTGGTGAAGAAGTCGTTGGTGAGCACGCCGGGCCGGTCGGTGAGGACACCGTGCCGGGTGCCGCCGGTGTTGATCCCGAGTGAACGCAGGCCGCCGACGAGGACGGTCATCTCGGGGGCGGTCAGGTCGAGCATGTAGGCGCGCTCGACGAGCAGGACCTCCGGCTGCAACTTCTCCCCGGCACGCAGGTAGTTGCGGAAGCCGTCGGCGCGCGGCTCGAGCAGCGCGAACGAGTCGACGTCGGTGTCCTCCTGCGTGGCGTCGGTGCGGCCGGGGCGGAACGCCACGGTCACCTCGGTGCCGGCGTCGCGCGCGGCCTTCTCGACGGCGGCCGAGCCAGCCAGCACGATCAGGTCGGCCAGCGAGATCTTGGCGCCGCCGGCGTCGTTGAACTCGCGCTGGATGCCTTCCAGGGTCGCCAGCACGCCCGCGAGCTGTTCCGGCTGGTTGACCTCCCAGCCACGCTGGGGTTCCAGGCGGATGCGGGCACCGTTGGCGCCACCGCGCTTGTCGGTGGACCGGAAGCTCGCCGCGGCCGCCCAGGCGGTGCCGGCCAGCTGAGCGACCGTGAGGCCGGATTCGAGCACCTTCCGCTTGAGCGCGGCGATGTCGTCTTCGCCCACGAGTTCGTGGTCGACCTCCGGCACCGGGTCCTGCCACAGCTGCGGTTCGGGGACCCACGGTCCCAGGAAGCGGCTGACCGGGCCCATGTCACGGTGCAGCAGCTTGTACCAGGCCTTGGCGAAGGCGAGGGCGAACTCGTCCGGGTTCTCCAGGAAGCGGCGCGAGATCTTCTCGTACGCCGGGTCGACGCGCAGCGCCAGATCCGTGGTGAGCATGGTCGGCTTGTGCTTCTTGGTCGGGTCGTGGGCGTCCGGGATGATCGCCTCGGCGTCCTTGGCGACGTACTGCTTCGCTCCGCCGGGGCTCGTGGTGAGCTCCCATTCGTGGCCGAAGAGGATCTCGAAGAACCGGTTGCTCCACTGCGTGGGCTTGTCGGTCCACGTCACTTCGAGACCACTGGTGATCGTGTCGGCGCCCTTGCCGCTGCCGTGGTCGCTCAGCCAGCCGAGGCCCTGCGTCTCGATCGGGGCGGCTTCCGGCTCCGGGCCGACGTGGTCGTCGGCGATGCCCGCGCCGTGGGTCTTGCCGAAGGTGTGGCCACCGGCGATGAGCGCGACGGTCTCCTCGTCGTTCATCGCCATCCGGGCGAAGGTCTCCCGGATGAAATGGGCCGCCGCGGCCGGGTCCGCGCTACCGCGGGGTCCCTCCGGGTTGACGTAGATGAGGCCCATCTCGGTCGCGCCGACGTCGGGCACCATCTCGGTGTCGCCGGCGTAGCGCTCGTCACCCAGCCAGGTGTCTTCCGGACCCCAGAAGATCTCCTCGGGCTCCCAGGTGTCCTCGCGGCCGAAGCCGAAACCGAAGGTCTTGAAGCCCATCGACTCCAGCGCGACGTTGCCGGCGAGCACGAGCAGGTCGGCCCACGAGATCCGCTGGCCGTACTTCTCCTTGACCGGCCACAGCAGCCGCCGCGCCTTGTCGAGGTTGGCGTTGTCGGGCCAGCTGTTGAGCGGGGCGAACCGCTGCGCGCCGTCACCGGCCCCGCCGCGGCCGTCGTGGATGCGGTAGGTGCCCGCGGCGTGCCAGCTCATCCGGATCATCAGGCCGCCGTAGTGGCCGAAGTCGGCGGGCCACCAGTCCTGCGAGGTGGTGAGCACCTCGACGATGTCCCGTTTGAGGGCCTCGACATCGAGTGCGGCGAACTCGTCGGCGTAGCTGAAGTCCGCGCCGAGCGGGTTGGATTTGGACGAGTGGACGTGCAGCACCGAAAGGTCGAGCTGGTTGGGCCACCAGTCCTTGTTGGTGCGTGGACGGCCGCCGGACTTCGGCGTCGGCGAGTCGATCGCCGGGTTCTCGCTCTCGCTACCGTGCGCGGTCACGGAGTCGTGGGCCACCGGGCAGCCCTTCTCCGGGGTGTCACTCATTTCTTTCCTTCCAGGGCAGGCGATTTCATCGCTGGACGGGTTCGGCCGCGCAGTCGGGGCAGACGCCCCAGTAGACGACCTCCGCCTCGTCGATCACGAAACCGTGGTCTTCGGAGGCGGTGAGGCAAGGGGTATGGCCGACGGCGCAGTCGACATCCGCGATCGCGCCACAGGACCGGCACACGACGTGGTGATGGTTGTCCCCCACCCGGGTTTCGTAGCGGGCGAGCGCGCCCGCCGGCTGGATGCGGCGGATCAGACCGGTTTCGGTCAGCGCTCGCAGCACGTCGTAGACCGCCTGGTGCGAGACCGTCGGGAGGTCGGCCCGCACCAGCGCGATCACCGTTTCGGTGTCGACGTGCGGATGATCGCGCAGCGCGGCGAGCACGGCCAGCCGGGGCCGAGTCACGCGCAGCGAAACCGCTCGCAGCTGTGCCTCGAAGTCGGACATCACCTCCGACGATAAGAGCGTCTCTGGAACGGGTCAAATCAAGGCCACTGCGGAGTGACGGCCGGTTTCGGGGGGATCGACTCCGGGTAGCCGGGAAGCGGGCCATGACTTGCGTGAGGTGAGTTCATGACAACGACCGGAAAAGGCGAGCCGCCGGACCGCATCGGGACAGCCGACGTCGAATGCCTCGAAAACGCGGTCGACGTCCTGCGCGCACTGGATTACCGGCAGGGTGGCGCCTTTTCCCGTGACGCGGTGCACGTCGTGAAAAGAGTCAGCCTCCTGCTTCATTGGGGCGCGGTCCCCGGCGCGCTCCGGGCGCGGCTGCTGACCGTGCTCGCCGATCTGCACAATCTGCTCGGCTGGACGGAATTCGACATCGGCCGCCGGATTCCGGCACGGCTCCGGTTCGACCGCGCGCTCGCTCTCGCCACCGAGGCGGGGAACGACGGTCTCGTGGCCAACATCTGCTACCGCCTCGGAAGGCTGGAACTGCACCATGACGACGTCGAAGCCGGGCTGGACCATTTCCGCCGGGGGCAGGCCGCCGCCCACCGGTCCGGTTCCGGGCGGGCGCAGGCGATCCTGACCGTCAACGAGGCGTGGGCCTTGGCGAAGGCCGGGGACGAGCGTGCCGCCCTCGACCGCCTCGCGCGGGCGGAGTCCCGGTTCGAGGGAGCGGACACGTGGGCCGCCGCGCGGCCATGGGAAGCCTTCTTCGGCACCACGGACATGGAAGCGATGCGAGGCACCGTCCTCACCGAACTGGCTCAGACGGTCACCTCGCGGCACAGCGACGAGGCGATCGCGCTGCTTCGCGACGCGACCGGCCACTACGGCGCGGAAATGTCCCGCAGCCTGGCGCTCACGCTGATCATGCTCGCGCAGAACCACGCGCTCCAAGGCGATTTCGACGAGGCCGTGCGCATCGGCACCGAGGCGGTGGACCTCGCGCATGGTCTCGGTTCCGCCCGCACCAAGGACCGGCTCGCACCGCTGGCGGCGCTGCTGCGAACACACGCGGCCGACCCCGCCTCCCGCGCCCTGCTCGCCCGGATCGACGCCTATCGCGCCGAACCGGTCCCGGCTCCGGCGAACCGCCGCCCGAGCAGTGCCGCGGTCGCCGCGAAACCCACGCACAATCCGGCCCAGACACCCCAGCCGCCCCAAGCGAACACGTAGGCGCACAGGACCATGGCCGGTACACCGATCGCCCAGTACCCGACGAGGGTGCAGCGGAGCCCGGAAACGGTGTCGCCGAGCCCGCGCAGCAGGCCGACGAGGATGTTCTGCGTTCCCTTGCTGTACTGCTGCGCGATGGCGAACACCAGCAGGGTCGACGCGGTGCCGAGCACCACCGCGTCGGCCTCGTCGTGCAGGAACGGCCACAACAACACCTGCGGTATCACCAGATACGCCAGGCTCACCACCGCCATGAAGGACCACGAAAGGGTGAGCGCCTGCCGGGCGATCACCGGCGCCCGCCGTCGTTCGCCGTGGGCGACCGCGCGACTGACCAAAATGGACGATCCCTGCGACAGTCCGATGTTGACCTGGTAGACGATGTAGGCGAGCTGGTTCGCGACGTTCGACGCGGCGAGCATCGCCGGGCCGAAGGCTCCCATCAGCACGGTCGCGATCGAGGTGATCGCGGCCTCGGACCCGTAGGTGAAACAGATCGGCGTCCCGTGCCGGACGATATGCCGGACCACCGCCGGATCCGCGCGCCAGAGCGCGAGCGACACCATCGGGCGCAGCCGCGGATCCCGCCGGACGGCCGAGGCGAACACGGCGAGGGTGAAGAACTGGACCAGTGTCGTCGCGAGGCCGATCCCGGCGATGCCCAGTGACGGCAGGCCCGCCCAGCCGTAGACGAACGCGGCGTTGAGGGCGGCGTTGACCGCGATCGACACCAGCGTGACGGCGAGGAGGGAACCCGGGCGCCGCAGCCCGACGGCGAACTGGCGCAGCACGTTCAGCCACACCATGGGGAACAGCCCGCCCGCCAGCGCGAACATCATCGCCCTTGCGAGTGCGACGATCTCCGGTTTCTGGCCGAGCAAAGGCAAAGCGGACGCGAGTCCACAAAGGACCATCGCGCCGATCGCCGCGGTCATGGTCGCGACGAGCAGCGCCGACCGCAGGAGCGACCGGATCTCGTCCCGCGCGCGTTCGTCGAGTTCACCGGTGCCGGTGCGGAGTTCGCCCGCACCGGCGGCCGTGGCCACGAGGTTCCCGACGCCGGTGACCATGCCGACGCACATGGTGCGGATCTGGTTGTAGAGCAGGATCGCCAGCCCCAGCCCCGCCACCGCCGTGACCCCGAGCAGGCCGAGCATGGCCAGGTCGACGCTGGTGAGCGCCACCTGTGCCAGCTGGATTCCCGCGATCGGCGCGGCCAGCGCGACGAGTGCCCGGTATCCGCGCGTGGCCACCATCGTGGTCATACGCCCACCGCCACCGGACGGGCCGTCCTGTCGCGGATGGCCACTCGTACGGACTCGGCGTAGGCGGCGAACCAGTGATCCATCCGGCGGTGGGCGAGTTCGTCGAGCACTCCCCTGGCACGCAGCCATTCGTCGTCGTAGACCGAGTCGAGGTACTTCTCGCCCGCGTCGTTGCACAGCACCACGACGGTACTTCCGGCCGGATACGCGTAGAGCCGCCGGAGCGCGACCTGGATCGCGCCGCCGGTGGTCCCGCCGACCAGCACCCCGGTGCGCCGCCCGACGACGCGAGCCCCGGCGAAGGCGTCGCCGTCGGACACGCGGTGGGCTTCGTCGATCACCGATCGGTCCACGTTGTCCCCGACCGGGAAACCGGCCGGGCTGCCCGCCCCGGTCTGGTGGTAGATCCCCGGCGCGCCACCGAAGATGATCGAGCCGACGGGTTCGACCGCCACCGCGTGCGTGCCCGCTCCGGCCGCGCGCAGGGCGCGGGCCGTGCCGCACAGCGAACCGCCGGTGCCGATCGCCGCGACGAGCACGTCGACGGCGCCCAGCTGTTCGAGGAGTTCCCGCGCCAATCCGGTGTAGCCGTTGCCGTTCCCCGGATGGTTGTGCTGATCGGGATGGTAGGCACCGGTGTCCGCGGCGATCCGGGCCGCGACCCGCCTCCGCTGGACCGAACTGACGCCGCCGTCGGCCGGGGCCTCGACGAACACCAGTTCCGCGCCGAGCGCACGCAGCATCCGGAGCTTTTCGCGGGCGGCGTGATGGTCGACCACGGCGGTGAACCGGTAGCCGCGTTCCAGTGCCACCAGCGCGAGCCCGTTGCCGGTGTTGCCGGAGGTGGGCTCGACGATGTGCCCGCCAGGCCGCAGCCGTCCTTCGAGTTCCGCCTCGTCGATCATCTGCCTCGCCATGCGGACCTTGCACGAGCCGGTCGGGTTGAGGTGGTCGAGTTTGAGCAGGAGGCGCGTGCCGGTGCCGGTGCGCGCGAGCTCCAGCAGCGGCGTGTTCCCGATCAGATCGGACGCGCGCTGGACGATCGTCATCGGATCTCCTGGATCGGATAGTCGGTGTCGACGTGCCAGTGATCGCCGTCGACCACCACCTTCGGCGGCAGGGGAAGCTGGTGGAAACCGCTCTCGTTCTTGTCCATCTGGTAGCCGGCCGTGTTGGGGTACACGAGGAGATCGCCGGCCCTCGGCCGGGCGGGCAGTTCCACCGCGCGCCACGTGAGCACGTCGTACTCCATGCAGCTCGAACCCCCGACGACGGTGCGCACCGGCGTGCCGTCCGTGGCTTCCCTGCGCACGAGGAGCGGATCGGGCAGGAATTCGCTGCCTTTCCACTGCTCGGACAGGCTCATGGACAGGCCCGCGACCGTGGTGATCAGGTGGCCTTCGGCCGATTTGCAGCCCAGCACGGGGAACACCGAGAACCCGGCGCCGTCGACGAGCGCGCGGCCCGGTTCGAGCAGCAGCTCGATCCCGGCCGCGCGCAGGCGTTCCGCGAGCGGCTTCCCGGCGATCTCGTGCCGCAGGATGGCGGTGACCATGGCCGCACCGGTCGGCGACTGGTGGTACGGATAGGTCCGCCCCGGGTTGCGGCCGTTGTGGAACCAGCCGTCATGCCTGCCGGACTCGAACCGCGCCCAGGCCTCGGCGTCCACATAGGACACGGCGATCCCGCCGCCGATACTGATCTTCGACGCGGGATGCCCGAGCGCGCGGGCGTCCTGGCAGAGATCGATCAGGTGCGCGGCGAGTTCCGCCCGCGGCACCGGGTCGTAGCCGTCCAAGTGGAACGAGAAACCCCGCAGGACGACCGGTTCGGCACACTGCCGCACAGCCGCCTTCAAGGCATCGGGAGCGAAGCCGAACCGGCTCTCCGGCGCGGACGGCGGCCTCACCCGCAGCAGCACTTGGGCCGTCTCCCCGAGTTCGGCGGCCATGCGCGCGACGCGTTCCAGTTCATCGGCCGCGTCCACCGCGATGAGACAGCGGTGCCGAAGGGCGAGCCAGAGGAGGCCGTCCGGTTTGGCGGCGCCGGTCACCCCGATCGCCTCCCCTCGCAGGCCGTTGCCGAGGGCGTGCACCAGTTCGGGCACGCTCGCGACGTCGACGCCCGTGCCCGGCCGGGTGCATTCCCGCAGCCACGCCGCCGCCTTGTTGGCCTTCTTCCCGTAGTAGACGGTGCCCTCGACGCGCTCGGCCGCGAGCACCGCGACCATTCCCCCGAGGTTCTCGGCGAAAGTCGCCGGATGGATCACGTGGAAGGGACCGCCGCCGATCCCGCGGGCGATCTCCCACAAGGTCTCCGAGGCACGCAGCCGGTGCGCCCAGGGACGTTCGAGCGCGGGCAAGGGCGGGGACAGGGTGTCGATCAGGTCCACAGGGCCACCTCACGGCCGCGGCCCGCCGCGATGGCGCGGGCGGCCAGCGCGCGCGCCACCGGGATGTCGGTGATGATCATGCCGCTGCTGAAGGCGAACACCCGGTCTTCGTCGCCGCGGCGGCCGGGCGCGCGACCGGCGAGGATGTCGGGAAGTTCGGCGTCGATGCGGAACACGCCGTCCGGACCGGCCATCCGCTGCCCGGTCACCTCGACCTGCGCGCCGTTGGTGGCCACGGTGTAGTCGGCCTCGGCGAGCGTGCCCTCCTGGACTCCCTTGCTGGCGACCGAGATCAGCAGCCCGCCCGGCGGCAGCCAGCCGAGGCGGATCTTCGGATGCGCGGCCCGGCCCGACGCGGCGACCACGATGTCGGACTCGCGCGCCGCGGCCTCGACGTCGTCGACGAGTTCGACCGCGCGGTCCGGGAACCGCTCTTCGAGTGCGGCGACGCTGTCGCGCAGGCCGTCGGGATGCGTGCCGAACAACCGCAACCGTTCGAGGTCCGGCAACGCGGTGAGCAGGTACGGCAGCGTCCGGATCCCCTGCGCGCCGGTGCCGACCATGAGCGCGGATCGCGCCCCCGGCCGGGCGCACGAACGCGCGATCAGCGCGGTGCTGGCAGGCGTGCGGGTGGCGCCGACGCGGTGGCAGTCCATGAGCGCGAACGGCAGGCCGGTCGTGTCGTCGTAAAGGGTGATCGTCGTGTAGTACTTCTCGGCCGACGTGCTGCCCTGCCGGTAACTCGTCTTGAACGCGGCCTGCTCGAGGGAGCCGTCGTAGCCGAGCATCGAGTACGCGACGGCGTCCCGCGCGGGATCCGGCATCGGCACCATCAGCTTCGCCGGATTCCGCGAGGCTCCGGACGCGTAGGCCAGGTAACCGTCTTCGACCATGGTGATCGCCTCGTCCGGCGTGAGTTCGAGGTTGTGCAGATCCGTGCGCGTGAGAATGTGCAGCGAGGGACCGGAGCTCATGAACGTTCGGCCTTTCTGTGGACGGGGTGACAGGCGCGTCCCGGATCTCGGGAGCACGACAGGGGAAAGCCCGGCCGCAGCTTAATGAAAACGATTGTCTTTATCAGTAAGTGTGGCCTTTGTCACGCCTTGGGCGACATGTCGCGAAAGCCAGGTGTCGCCGCGAGTTACGCCTCCAATCACGCGAGTTACGCCTCCAAGCACGCGAGTCTCGTGTGCAGACACGCGAATCACGCCTTGGCTTCGCCTCCCTCGCTAAGCTGGCCGCCCTCGACCCCAGGAGTTGCCGGTGAGTGGAACTCGAAGTGCCGCCGAATGCCGCGCTCGCGCGGAAGAGGTCCAGGACCTCCACGCGCTCAGCCACCTCGCGCCGGAGCCGATCGGCCCGGCGTCGGGCTTTCCGCTGGTCGTCAAGGACAACATCCACGTCGCGGGCATGCCGAACGCCGCGGGCACCCCCGCACTGGCGCACCACGTCCCGCGTGAGCACGCGGGCGTGGTCCGGCGCCTGCTCGACGCGGGCGCCACCGTCATCGGCAAGGCGTCCATGCACGAGCTCGCGCTCGGCATCACCTGCGACACGACTCCGCTGGGTCCGGTGCGCAACGCCTGCGACCCGTCCCGCTTCGCCGGCGGCAGCAGCGGCGGGACCGCGGTGGCCGTCGCGGCGGGCATCGTCCCGGCGGGCCTCGGAACCGACACCGGAGGTTCGGTGCGCGTGCTGGCCGCGCTCAACGGGGTCTGTGGTTTCCGGCCGACCACGGGCCGCTACCCGTCCGACGGCATCACGCCGTTGAGCAGCACCCGGGACACGGTGGGGCCGATCGCCCGCACGGTCACCGATCTCGCGTTCCTCGACGCCGTCCTCGCGGCGGAGGAACCGGGACCCCTGCTCGAACTCCCGCCGATCCGGCTGGGCGTGCCGCACGGTTTCCTGACCGGCGACCTGGCCGACGACGTCGAAGAACTGTGGACGGCCGCGCTGGCCCGCCTGCGCGCGGCCGGGGTCACCCTGGTGCCGGTCGACGACACGCCCCTCGCCGAACTCGTCACCGATCAGGGCATGCCGCTGGTGATCCACGAAGCGGGCACCGGGTTACGGGCGTACCTCGCCGAGTACCTGCCCGAGACTTCGTTCGAGCGACTTGTCGACGAGATCGCCGCGGCCGACGTCCGGGTGATCTTCGCCGAGTCGGTCGTGCCGGGCGTCGCGCCGGCCATCTACGAAGCCGCCCTCGCCAACCGCTCGGCCTTACGCCGCGCCTACGCGAAGATCTTCGGCGAGACCGGCATCGACGCGCTCGGATTCCCCACGACACCGGCGACGGCCCAGGACTTCTCCGCCGTCGAGAAGTTCGTCCACCGTGGACGCGTGGTCCCGACCTTCCCCACCTTCATCCGCAACTGCCAGCCCGGCAGCATCGCGGGCGTCCCCGGCTTGACCGTCCCGATGGGACACGGCCACGGCGGCCTGCCCGCCGGGCTGGCGCTCGACGGGACCATCGGCGGAGACCGGAAACTGTTGGCGGCCGGGGCTTTCGTCGAACGAGTCCTGACCGCTTAGGCCGTGTCCTGCAAGTCATGTTCGCGGTCTTCTCGCCCAGGCGGTCCCTGACGGCACGGGCGATCCAGTCGACGAAGGTCTACCTGGCGATGCGGTGGACGGGCCGGGTGGACTGACCCGGAGGCGATAGCAAAGGTCCCTTGCTCTCCCCCTCCCGGTGACCGTGTGGATTTCGGGTCATCCAACGCAACAAAAATTCACACAGTCAGCGACGCCCCTGACAGCGAGTGAGCGGTGTGTGGAAATAGGGACGTTGAGCGTCCCTAATCCTCCGTTGATCAAGGTCGCCGATCGGTGTGCCGTTGAGTGGGGAAGATTTGGGACGTTCAACGTCCTAAATCTTCCCCACTCGGCGTCTACTAGTCGCCGGTCTGGGCCGATCCGGGCTCAACGTCCCTATATCCACACCCCTCCCGCGACACCAAAGGTCCCCCGCTCCCTTCACGCAGGTCAGCAGCCCCGGCGATACTCACAGGACACCGCCTAATCGCCTTCCTCGGTGTCGTTTCCGGCTTCGTTTTCGACGGTTTTCCGTTGCTGCTCCGGCGAGTTCGGGTCATCGCCTCGATCGGCGCCCTCGGCGGGGTCCGAGGGATGGCCGCCGCGTGTCTTGTCATCGTCCGTCATGCCGTCCGGTTACCCGATCGCCCACCGGACGATCACGTCTTCGCGGCGGTTGATGAAACGGTCAGCGGGTACGTGCTCAAGATGAACGAGGAGCGGAGGCCCGCGGCGGAGCCGGATGTCGGGTCGTTCACGGAGGAATTGCTGACCGCGGTGCGTGAAGAAGCACTCGATGACATCGCCGACGCGCTCGCGATCCTGGCGAACGCCGGTTCGGCGGCGACCTCGGCGGCGCTCTTGAACGAACTCGTCGACCGGTGTGCGGCGACGATCCGTGCCCGGTTCCCCGCCGAGCCCGAAGATCTTTACACCGTGGCTTTGACGGATCGATCGGGTTCCGAGGTCACCATCGACCGCATGCCGCCGGGCCCGCGTGCGGCGTTGCGCGCACTGCTCGCCGAGTTGGCCGGAGACAATGGCGGCCGAGCCATCCAGATGCGGCTGGCAGGAGGCGGCGGAGCGACCGACTTCGTGTTCGCGGTCTTCAACTTGCTCATGTGGCTGACGGAACTGTCCGACACCCCCGCGGGAACACCGCCGGTTTTGAGTTGCTTCACGCCCTGACGCGCCGGCTCGGCCGCCACTAGGTCATTCGTTCGCCGACCCGGGCTTCATCATCTTGCCCTGCATCCCGGCCTTCACCTCGTCCGGCGCCACACGTGAGCCTGCCGCCTGGATCCTGCTGGTCGCACTCCTGCAGAACACTGAGAAACGCGCCGACGACGCCGTACAGCACAAGCTCAACGCCATCGCCGACGCGCTGTCCGACCTGATGAGAACAGTCGGCGAAGACCACCCCGAGCTACGTCGCGATCGCGACGAACTGCGGCACGCCGTAGGCCTGGAGGACCGCGAAAGCGCGGCATGAACGAACCACCGGTCAAGCCGGGTCGGCGCCGGTGGTCTCGATGACGAACCGGATCGCGACGTCGCGAAGCTTGAGGTTGTCCCGCTGGGATTGTTCGACGAGCCGTCTGAAGGCCTCGTCGGCATCGATCTTGTGCACCACCATGAGAATGCCTTTGGCCTGGTCGATCACCGCGCGGTTCTGGAGCGCGGTACGGAGTTGCTCGGCGGTGTCGCGAGCGTGCTGGTACCGGGCGTAGACGCGCAGCAGGGCGGTGACGGCGCTGGTGTAGAGGTCGAGCAGTTTCTCGTCCAGTTCGGCGAAGCCGTGTCCGTGGCTGGAGTAGCAGTTGACCGCGGCGGCTTGGCCCTCGCCGACCACCAGTGGCGCGGAGAGGAAACTGCCGAACCCCGCCTTGTCCGCGCCATGGGCGAAGAGCGGCCACCGCTCGGCCGCGTCGGCGACGGAGACCCGCACCACCGTGCCGGTGCCGGCGGCATGGATGCAGGGGCCGTCACCGGCCTTGTACTGGTCGTGGTCGAGGCGGGTGACGACGTCGCTGGTGCTGGCGACGGTGGCCGGATGGTGGCCGCGCAGCAGCGTGATGGTGGCTTCGTCGACGCCGGGCACGGCGTGGATGGCCTGCTCACAGGTCCGGCGGAGAAGAACCGCGAAGTCGTCCTCGGTGTCGAGCGTCGCGGTCAGCGACTCCAGCGCCCCGGTGACCTCGTCGAGCACCGCGGGCCAGGTCTCGTCCGGCCGAAGGTCCATGATCGTCTCCTCCCACCCAGGCGCCGCTGGCGGAGGATGATCTTTCCATGCCCGGCGCCGGGCATGGGGAAAGGTCTGTCCGTATACCATATCCCGCCCGTCCACCAGCCGGAACGCGACTTTCCCGCATCGTTTCGTCGTCGGCGTACCGGGTACGGCCTGAGGAGGCGCCCAAGAGATCCGTGCTGGAGGAGATAGCCGTGAACGGTCATGAAGCCGCCCCCGCCCCGCTGCCCGCCGAGGCCGCACCACCGCGGCGCGCCGTCGTCACCGGCTCCGATTCGGGGATCGGCCGTGCGGGGGCCGTCGCCCTCGCCAAGGACGGCCTCGACGTCGGCATCACTTATCACTCCGACGCGGCCGGTGCGGAAGCCACCGCGGCCGAGGTGCGCGAACAAGGGGTGGCAGCGCACGTGCGAAGGCTCGACCTGACGGAACTGCCCGGCGCGGCCGGCGTCATCGACGCGTTCGCCGAGGATCTCGGCGGTATCGACGTCCTGGTCAACTGCGCGGGGACCGGCAGCACCGAACGGGCGGTCGACATGACCTACGACCGCTGGCGGCAGGTGCTCGACGTCGACCTCGACGGGGTGTTCCTCTGCTCGCAGCGCGCGGCACGGCAGATGGTCGACGCCGCGCACGGCGGCCGGATCATCACCATCACCAGCGTCCACGAGCACGTTCCGCGGGTGGGCGCGGCGCCGTACTGCGCGGCGAAGGCGGGCGCCGGCGCGCTCACCCAGGTGCTGGCGCTGGAACTGGCGGAACACGGGATCACGGTGAACTCCGTGGCGCCGGGTGAGATCTCCACCCCGATGACCGGGCAGACCGACGCGGACCCCCGCGACCAGGAACGGCCCGGCATCCCCCTCGGCCGGACCGGGCACGCCGACGACGTCGCGGCGGCCGTGGCGTTCCTCACCCGGCCCGCCGCCGGATACATCACCGGCGCCTCACTGGTCGTGGACGGCGGCCTGATGTTGATGGCCGCCCAGGCCGGGACGGCCTACCCCGCGCACGACTGGCGCTCGCCCTGAGCTTCCGGCGTCGGTTGTCCATTGTGGAACGTGGAGCTCATACTCCGGGGCCGGCGCGGAACATGTCCGGTTCGCCCCCCGTGGTGGCCGTCGCCGCCCTCCACGTGAAGCCCTGCCACACGGTGAACTGATCCCCGTTCGGAGCCATGTTCACAAAGGAGAAAACAGTGAAGATCACCCCAGGCAGGGTCACGCATCAGTACGACGGGGAGCTGGTGGTGTTCCACATCGGCATGACGTTCAACCAGTGGTGGCGGCCCGATCTCTATCTGCCGGTCTTCTTCGCCATGCCGGCGATGATGCGGGAACTCGCCGACGACCCGGACTCGGGACTGCTCGGCTACGAGTTCCTGTTCAACCGCAGAGGACCGTTCGCCGTGCAGTACTGGTCCTCGGCCGAAAAGCTCTACGCCTACGCGTCCGCCGGATCGCAGAGTCACCGGCCGGCATGGACCAGGTTCAACGCGATGGCGAGGAAACACCCCGAAGCCGTGGGAGTCTGGCACGAGACCTTCGTCGTCGAGCGTGCCGAGAGCATGTTCGTCGGGACGCCGGCCATGGGACTGCCCAAGGCGACGAAGACCGTCCCCGTCGACAAGCGGCACCACCGGGCCGCCACACGCCTGGCGGAGGGCGCCACCACGCTGCCCGCGAGCCTTCAGGCCTGAGACCCGTCGGCCGAGGCGCGGGCGGCAAGTGGGGTCCGGCCGGTCCACCGGCGATAAGCACGGCGGAACTCGCGTCCGTCGCTGAAGCCGACTTCGGCGGCTACAGCCGAGATCGCCAGGGTGGAGTGCCGGAGCAACGCGGTCGCGTGCCGCTCGCGGACGCGGTCGCGGATGGCGCCGAACTGGTCGCCCGCCTCGGCCAGTTGCCGGCGCAACGTGCGTTCGCTGATGTGCATCTGCGTGGCGACCTCGGCCATGGTGAGCGGGCGGTGGAGGTGCGCGTTCACCATGGCCTCCACCGCGGCGACGACTCCGGGCCTGGTCCGCGCCGGGGCGATCAGGCTCCGGCACACCGCGAGCGCCGTCCGCAGCGTCGGTTCGTGGTGAGTGGGAATCCGCGATCCCAGCACATCGGTACTGATCACGAGCCGGTCGGCGTCCGCGGCGAAGTGCACCGGGCAACGGAAGAACCGCTCGTACCGGGCGGCATACACCGGCGGCGGATAGGACAGGAAGAGCCGGGTGGGCGTCCAGGTCTCACCGAGGACGGAGCGCAGGAACGCGATGGTGCTGGCGAACGCCTCCTCCGCGAGGAAGGGAAGCAGAGCGGGATCCGGCCAGCGCTCCCGGAGATACAGTTCGATCTCGTCCCCGTCCAGCCCTTCCGCGATGAAGTCGGCGAGGCTGCCGGAAGCCCGATGCAGTTCGTCGAGGACCCCGAACGCGTCGCCGACGGTCGCGGACGATCTCATCGCGACGCCGACGAAGCCGAAGGACAGCAACGCGTCGCGGGCTCCGACCTCGATGCCGAGGGGCCGGTCGGGCAGCGCCGCGACGACTCTGCGGAGCACCGTCCTTGCTTGGTCCAACGACACGCGGACATCGACGTCGTCGAGGAGTCCGGGCTCGAGCCCCGTCCCCGAGAACCAGGCCGAGACCGGCAGCCCGGCCTGGCGGCCGATCGCCACGACCGCGCTCAGCAGTGTCGGTGGAATGGCCGCGTCAGCGGGTGTCATCGACGAAACCGAGCCATGATCCGATTGTACTGAGGGTAAGTCAAAGGTGGCGTGATAGGTGAGATGGCCCTGGGGTGACGCGGCACCGCACTCACGTGATCAGACGCCGGACACCCGAGTTACGGCTCCAAACACGTGAGTTACGTGCCCAAGCACGCGAGTCACGGCTTCGCTCCGCCCGCCACCCCGGGACGAACGGGCTCGCACCGCGGACCCAGGAGCGAAGGCGTCCTTCACTGCATCGGATGCGGCGAAGGGCCCCTTCAGCTCACCGCCGGCCCCAACCCACGACCACGACACCTTTGCCTTACCCCTCAAGAGAAGCGCGGCTTGACGCTTACCAGGTCTCGTACGCTCTCAACGGCGGACGGAAGGGCGGGATGCGGTCGGCGTCCCGCCCCGGAGCGAATGCGGCAGGTGGCGTGGTGCCTGCGCGAGCAGCGAGGCCGCCTGTGTGAAGTACGGCATCCCTGGGTATCCCCGTGGCACGCCGTGGTGCTGCCCGGGTATCACCATGGCGGAGGTTTCGCCGGTTGACGTCCACAGCCGGCGGAGCCGCATTACCCACCGCGGATCGTCGAAGCTCGGCCTCGCGCCGTCGAGAACGGAATGCCCGTCCCCGCACGACCGCGGGGACGGGCCGGAGCTCAGGCCGCGGTCTTCTTCCGCTGGAGCAGCAGGAGAAGCGCGGTCACCAAGCCGATCGCGGCGAAGACCGCGCAGGCGAGGAAGGCGGCGCTGAAACCGTCGGTGAGGGCTGCCTTGTCGGTGGAGCCGCCGGTCACCGCGAAGGCCACCGAGGAGGTGATCGCCACGCCCAGAGCCGCGCCGACCTGGAAGGTGGCGTTGTTGAGCCCCGAAACCAGGCCGGACTCCTCCGGCCGGGCGCCGGACAGCGAGGCGATGGACGCCGCCACGTTGGTGCTGCCGATGCCCGAGCCGAAGACCACGAGCCCGACGAACAGGTCGGTCCAGTAGCCGCCCTGCGGCGAGATGGCGGTCAGCAGCAGCAGGCCGGTGCCCAGCAGCGTCATGCCGACGATGGCGATCGCCTTGTAGCCGATCTTCGCCGCCAGGCGGGCCGCGACGTTGGCCCCGATGATGGACATGACCGCGTAGACGGCGGTGCTCAGCCCGAAGCGGACCGCGCTGTAGCCGAGGACCTGCTGCGCGTACAGCGAGGTCACGAAGGCTCCGCCGTAGACGCACATCGCCACGAGAAGCATCAGGATGTTCCCGCCGACCAGCGAGCCGGAACGGAAGATCCGCAGCGGCACCAGCGGTGACTTCCCCCGGCTCTCGACGACGACGAACAGGACCAGCAGGACCACCGCGCCCGCCAGCATCCACAGCGTGCGGCCGGACAGCCAGCCCGCCTCCGGCGCGACCACGACGGCGTACACCAGCAGCCCGATCGCGGCGGTGATCGTGAGCGCGCCCAGCGGGTCGAAGGACTTGCGACCGGGCCGGACCGGCGTCTCCCGCAGCAGGCGCGGACCGAGGAACAGCACCGCCAGCACGACGGGGATGTTGATGTAGAAGATCCACTCCCAGCCGAGGCCGTCGGTGATGGGGCCACCGATCAGCAGGGCGGCGGTGGCGCCGAACGCGCCGATGCCGGTCCAGATGCCCAGGGCCTTGTTGCGTTCGGCGCCCTCGCCGAAGGTGTTCATCAGGACGGCCATCGCCGTGGGCGTCATGATCGCCGACGAGAGGCCCTGGAGCAGGCGGGCACCGATGAGCACCTCACCGGACCAGGCGAGTCCGCAGAGGATGGACGCGACGCCGAAGAGTGCCGCACCGACCAGGAACATCCGGCGGCCGCCGAGCAGGTCGGCGGTCCGGCCGCCGAACATCAGCAGGCCACCGAAGGCCAGCAGGTAGGCGCTCATCACCCACTGGGCGTTGCCCGGGTCGAAACCGAACTCGGTCTCGATCGCCGGAAGCGCCAGCAGGACGATCTGAGAATCGACGATGACCATGAAGAAGGCCGCGCACAGCAGCGCGAGGGCCTTCCAGCGTCTGGGGTCGGGGGTGGCCGACGCCGGGGTCGAGGCGTCGGGGAGATGGGTGGTACTCATCGCTTCTCGCTTCGTTCAAGGATTCTGTGCTGGATCACCGGGGCATGACGGCATGGCCTCCACCACCGGGGTGCGGGTGATGGAGGCCCGTCGGATCACGGATTCGTGCAGGAGCCCCAGTGCTGCCGAGTCTTGGTCACCCGACGTGCGGGAACAACGGCGAAACCTGCAACAATCGGTAATCCGCGCTTACCGATCGGAGGACGCCGCCGTGGAGTGGAGGGAGCTCGAGTGCTTCCTGACCTTGGCCGAGGAGCTCCACTTCGGCCGCACCGCCGAGCGGCTGTACACCTCTCGCGCCCGGGTCAGCCAGAACATCCAGGCGTTCGAGCGACGCATCGGAGCCCGCCTGTTCGACCGCACCAGCCGCAAGGTCGTGCTGACCGCGATCGGACGCCGTCTGTCCGATGAGCTCGAGGCCCATCACCGGGCGATCGTGGAAGCGATCGAGGACGCCCGCGAGGCGGCACGGGGACGCGGGAAACCGCTGCGTGCCGGATTCTCCGGGCCCTGGTGCGCCGAGCTGCTGAACCTGGCGGGCGATGACCTGCACACCGAGCACCCCGGCACGTTCGTCGACGTCCGGGAGATCCACCTGTCCGACCCGCTGGGGCCGCTGCGCGCCAGGGAGGTCGAGGTGCAACTGACCGAGTTCCCGGTGTCCGAGCCGGATCTGCGCACGTCGGCGCCGCTGATCGCCCAAGAGCGCTTCCTGGCGGTTTCCACCCGGCACCGCTTCGCCGAACGCGCCGCGGTCACCCTGGAGGATCTGGCGGGCGAGGAGATGATCGTGTTCGGGGATCTGATGCCGGCCTATCAGCGCGAGCACTTCTTCCCGCATCGCACGCCCGAGGGCAGACCGATCCGCCACACCCACAGCGTCCGGTACTGGCAGGACGCGATGTCCCTGGTCGCCGCGGGCCGAGGAGTGTGCCTCGCCGGCGGCGACGCCCGCCGGTACTACTTCCGGCCCGACATCACCTACCTGCCCATCAGCGACGCCCCGCCGATCCGGTACGGCCTCGTCTGGCGCCTCGACGCGGAGAACGCCCGGCTGCTGGACTTCATCGCCGCCGTCGAGCGCCTCGGCGGCGAGGGCGGCGGCGATCCGCAGCCCTGAAGTCTGTGCTCACAGTAGCGACTTGACTGCACGGCTCGGGCACGCGCGCTTCTCGGTTTCGCCGTGCGCCTGAGCCTGGAGGTACGCCTGTCGCAGGCCTGCGCGGGCGCGGTGGGCCAAGGCGGCGACCCCGTTCGGCGACACCCCCAGAACCGGTGCCAGCTCGGCCGGTGTGCGGCCTTCGGCGACGGTGCTCCACAACACGGCACGCCACCGCACGGGCAACGTGTGAAAAGCGGATCTGACCAGTTGATCGGTCGATTCCTGCAGGGCCGGCCCGTCGGCTCCTTCGACGTCCTCGGTCGCCGGGACCACCGCGTGGGGCTGGACGCGAAGCCGGTGACGGCTCCACTGGGCGGCGACGTGCCGCATCGTGACGACCAGGTACGGCCGCAGCTCATCGCGCGGTCCACCGCCGTCGCGGACCGCGGCGAGCACCCGCGTGAACGCTTCGGCCACGAGATCCTCCCGTTCGGCGGGCTGGTCGACCCAGCAGGCGGCGATCCGGCGCAGCGGCCCGGCATGCCGCCGGAAGAGCAGATCACCCGCCTCGAGGTCCCCTTCCCGGAGCCTCCCGAGCAGTCTCGCGTCCGGTGGGGCGTCGTCCACGGCATCCCACATCGCCTTCTCCAGATTCCTGTTGATCAACAAGGGATTCGCGGCACGCACCCGCCGCCACGGAGTGACCGACAAAGTAACAGATACAACGGCGTATCCCCTACCCGTGACGGTAGGCTCGCGGAAGTGACCTCCCCTTCCGCGACCTCACGCTCCGGCGACGGCCGCGCGGCCCGCTGGGCGGGGCAGCGGGAGCGCCGTCGTCGTGAGTTCGTCGAGGCGGCCCTGCGTGCGATCGCCGAACACGGACCGCGAGCGTCGACGGCACACATCGCCGAGGAGGCCGGTGTCGCACGGCCACAGCTGTACAAGCACTTCGACGGCGCGACCGACCTGAACCAGGCCATCGCCGACGAAGCCGCGCTACTCGTCACCACCGCACTGCGGCCGGTATGGGAGCTGCGGGGAAGCGCGATGCAGCTGATCACCGTGGCGGTCGACGCGCACACCGGCTGGCTCGCCGAGAACGGCAACCTCTACCGGTACCTGAGCCTGCGTTCACACGGCGACCGGAACGCGGTCGCCGACGTCAGGACCGTCATCGCCCGGCAGCTCACCCAGCTGTTCGAGCACTACATGACGATGTTCGGAATGGACATCCGAATCGCGGAATCCGTCGCGTTCGGTGTCGTCGGGCTCGTCGATTCCTGCGCCGCGCAATGGCTCGAGAACCCCCGCGGCGTACCGAGAACCGAACTCGCCGCCCTGCTCATCCGCTGGATATGGCGGTTGCTCGACGACACCCTCCGCGCGGGCGGTGTCGAACTCGACCCCCACGTCACGCTGCCGCCGCCCCCGCCGCAACCCGCGCTCTGACCGGCCTGGACAGGCAGAAGACGTGGACCTCACCATTCATCACCTCCGGTGCTTCCTCGCGGTGGCGGAGGAACGTCATTTCGGCCGCGCCGCGGCCCGGCTGCACCTGAGCCCTTCCGCGATGAGCGAGCAGATCGCTTCACTCGAACGACGGCTCGCCCGCACGCTGTTCAAGCGCACCTCCCGCAGCGTCGAACTGACCGAGCACGGCCGGGAGCTCGCCCCGCGGGCCCGGCTCGCCGTCGCGGGTATGGACGAGGTCCTGGACTGGGCACGGAAAGCGGCCGACGAGCCGTGCATCCGGGTCGGGCTGATGGTCTCCAGTCCGCGGTTCCGCGAGATCATGGCGGCGGTGACGGACGAACTGCCGCAGGTCCGCTGGCAGATCCGGCAGCTGGGCTTCCTCGGCTGCCACAACGCGCTGACCGACGGCGAGGTGGATTGCGCCTTCGTCGCCGAACTCGGCCGGAACCCCGCTCCCGCGTTCGATTCGGTGCCGTTGTGGGAGGAGGGATGCGTGCTGGTGGTGTCCGACCGGCATCCGCTGGCGGCACGGGACTCGGTACGGCTGGCCGATCTGGCCGGGCAGACCTTCGTTTCGGTCGAGGACGAGGAGATCGCCGGGCACTGGTATTCGGCGCTCACCTCGGCCGGTGTCGCTCCCCGGCTGTTGCCGGTGTCGCGGAACTTCGAAGAGGTGCTCGAACTGTGCGGGGCCGGGCAGGGGCTCAACATCGCCGGTGAATCGGCGCCCGCCACCTACGCGCGACCAGGGCTTTCGTTCGTGCCCATCGTGGACTCCCCGCCGGCGACGACCTCCCTGTATCTGCGCCGGGAACGCCGATCCGACGCGCTGGACCGGTTCGTCCGGATCGCCGCCGGACTCGGTGACCCGATCCGCTGATCATCCGGATCCGCCGAACGATCGTGCGGACGATCGCGCTGGTGTGTCCCGGTCCCGGCGACCAAGCTTGACGACATGGCACACCGCTTCACCTCGCCGCCGGACGCGGTCCGGGTCGACGCCGACGTCGTCTTCGCCCGGCGGGAAACCGGGGATCTGCTGCTGGATCTCCATCGCCCGGTGACCGGCGGACCGGTCCCGGTGGTGCTGTGGCTGCACGGCGGCGGCTGGTTCACCGGCGACCGCACCCTGGCGCCCGACCTCGCACGGCACGTCATGGCCACCGGCTGCGCCATGGCGAGCATCGAATACCGGCTCTCATCGCAGGCGTTGTTCCCGGCCCAGCTGCACGACGTGCGCGCCGCGATCCGGTTTCTGCGCGGGCACGCCGAGCGGTATCGCCTCGTCCCCGGCGCGGTCGGGCTCTGGGGCGCGTCGGCCGGTGGCCACCTGGCGGCGCTCGCCGGGCTCACCGGGCACCTCGACGAAGTGCCGGGCGAGCGGGAGACAGGCGCCGCGCCGGTGCGGGCGGTCGCCGCGTCCTATCCACCTGTCGATCTCGCCGAAGTGGCCGGTCCCCTGCCGGGCGGGGCTTCCTCGCCGGAGGCACGGTTGCTCGGCGGGCATCCGGCGCGTCTGCCGGAGCTCGCCCGGCAGGCCGGTCCCCTGAACTGGGTCGGCGCCGAGGCGCCCCCGTTCCAGCTCTCCCACGGCACCGGGGACGTGCTGGTGCCGCACCGGCAGAGCGAACGCCTGCACGCGGCACTCGTGGCCGCCGGTGTGCCGAGCGAGCTGTACCTCCTGGACGGGTACCGGCACGGTTTCCTCAATCCGCCCGGCCGCCTCGACGTCACACTCGGCGGGGTGATGGACGACGGCAGGCTGGCGGCGGAAGGCACCGCGTCCGCCCTGCGGCGGACTTCGGCCGCCGACGGCGAACCGGCCGCGTTCGGGTTCTCCGACGTCCACGGCTTCTTCCGCAAGCACCTCAAGACCCGTTCCACGACAGGAGAAACCCGGTGACAACGCCCGATCCGGAGACCATGCACAGGCTCGCTCCGGTCGTCAACGCCCTGCCCGGCGAACCGGTCCCCTACTACCTCGCCACCGGTGAGGGCCTCCGGTACGAAACCGGCGGTCTACTGTGGACGGTCATCGCCCGGGCCGAGGACACCGGAGGCCTTTTCGACGCGGCGTTCGTACTCGGCCCGCGCGGCGCGGAGATCCCCTTCCACAGCTTCGCCGGCCACCAGCGGTCCTATTACGTCTTCGAGGGCAGCGCCCAGTTCTGGCTGCCGGGCGAGAGCCGGATCCTGGTGCCCGGCGACTCGGTGCACGTCCCGCCGGGCACGCCGGTGGCCTGCCGCATGCTGAGTCACCTGACCAAAGTGCTCCAGTACTCCGCCCCCGGCGGCACGCTCGACGGACTCCCCAAGGCGGCGAACGTCGAACAGCACATCTACGCCGCCGGAGCGGTGATCGCGGGCGAAGTGCCGCCGGGAGCGACGCCGCACGACCTGCCGCAGGTGGCCCCCGGTGACGTGTGGGACGACACTTTGCCCGCCGGCACCGAGGGTTACTTCCTGCGAGCCCGCACCGGCGACCGGCGGGGCTGGCCGGACGCGGTGAACTCGTTCCTGGCCAGGGGCCGCAACACCGGAGGCCGGTACTTCGCGGTGAACACCCTCGCCGCGCCGCAGCCGTACATCATCCGGCACTTCCACCAGCGGCACACCGAGAACTTCCTGTGCCTTTCCGGCCGGATCTGGCTGTGGGTCAACGGCGAGGAGATCCTCCTGACCCCAGGAGACTTCCTGCACGCCCCGCCCGGGACCGTGCACAGCTTCGCCGTCACCGCGCACAACACCCAGCTGCTCGGCCTGCTCACCTCGGACATCTTCGAACCGTTCTTCGACGTGACCGGCGTGCCGACCGAAGACCACGTGCACACCGAGGGACTCATCGACCCGTCGGTGGTGATGGGTGGCATACGAGCCAACCAGGACCTCGACGTCGTCGTGGCCGGTGGCCCGCCGCAGCGGGTGCAAGCGACCGGCATCTGAGACGCGGTAGCGTGTGCCGAACGAGCCGAAAGGATCCGGGGCACCGTGACTCGACGACTGTCAGCAGGCGACCGGCCCGGGTTCAAAGGCTTGCTCGGTCCCATCTGTCTCGTACTCAGCCTGCTCGGCTGGCTGCTCCCCTACGGCGAGGTGGCCTCGGCACTGGCCTTGGCCGCCGGAGCACTGTCGATACTGACAGACCGCCAATATCGGCTGGACGGCCTTGTCGTCGCAGGCGTCTGCATCGCCGCACTCCAGCTCTTCTTCGGGCTGCTGCTGTTCACGATGGACCTGGCCGGCCACTGACGCCTGACAATTCGAGGTAGGCGCCGCAGCTCCCGCAGAACGCGTCGCTGAGATGGACTGACGAGCCACAGGTGGAACACACGACGACGCGATCGTTGCCCGTCCCGCCTCCCGGCGGGCCTGACAACCCCATCGGCGCCAATGAGGGGAGGCGTTCGCGGGTGCGCCGCAGCAGGTCCGCGCGTTGGTGCGGAGCGCCGAGGCTCCAGGCGAGGGAGAACAGGCCGTTGTCACGGGACAAGGCGATCACGCCTTCGGGGACGTTCTTTTCCAGCCGGGTCAACACGTCCTCCGCCGACTCGCCGTCGACCGGCGCGGCGAGACCGGTGATCCGGCAGAGCCATTCGACTTGCTCACGGTCCATGTCGCTGCCGGCGCGAACGGCCGCCCGGAGGCGGGCGAGTTCGATGAGCTGGCCGAGCATGTCCTGTTCCGGCTCGACGAGGATCCGCCGGAACAGACTGGGAAAGTACATGCGCAGCAACAAGATCTTGATGTGCTCGTCCGAGCGTAGTCGCGAGGAGTGACCGTCGATCTGGTGGGAGAGCACGAAAGTGTTGAGGAACCGCTTGAGCCGCCGTGGATTGCGTTCACTGCGCTGGACGAGCAGAGACAGGTCTTCGTCGGCGAGCAGATGCGCGATACCGGAGGCGTGGGCGCAGGCACGCGCCAGGGCAAGCGACCGTTCGGGGTCCGGGACGGGAACGACGTAGTCGACCTGGATGATCTTTTCCAGGTAGGCACGGCTGAGGTCGGCGGAGGAGGCGTGTTCGCTTTGGGCTAGCGCGTCGCCGACGATCGCCGGGTCGTAGCCGATGACGAAGGTCAGTCCCGGCGCGTCGAGATAGAGACGGATCGCTTCGAAGACCTGGACGATGTTCTCCGGGGAGCACCGGTCGAGGTCGTCGATGAAGACCACGAGCATCCGCCGCTGGTCGAGGGGGCGGTTCTTGTCCGACCACGCGGCGACGGCGTCCTGGATCTCCTTGCGGATCCGGTTGCGCTGTGCGGCGTCGACCCGGAAGCGTTGCCACAGGTCGTCGGCCAGTGCCCGCAGGCCGACCCAGGAGGCCAGGACGACGAACGGCGTGGCGAGCCACGAGGAACGCCGGGTGCGGCGGAGGATCCGGCGGAGCACACTGGGGTCGAGCTGGTCGAGCACGGACCGGATGAGGCCGGTGAGCGCGTTGGTGCCTTCCGCGGTCCAGGCGTTGAACCAAGCGACGCGGACCCGCCCGCGATGTTCCTCGGCCCCGTCTTCGATGGCGTGGCGAAGCAACTGCATCAGACTGCTTTTGCCGACGCCCCAACCGCCCTGGATGCCGATCGTGAACGGCGTGACGGCGCGCGCGTCGAGAAGAAACCCGGCCATGCGTTCGGCGATGACGCGATGCTCGAACATGTCCTCATCCGGGTCGATCGGATGGTCGCTGAGCAACGCGAACGGTGGCGACGCCGGCTTCGAGGACTGGACGCGAGCAGCCCTGTCCTCACCGGAGTCGACCTCGGACTCGCTCGGGACGGTCAGCTCGATACGCCGATGTGATTTCGTGTGCTCGCCGCGGGCCTCGACCACCAACCGGGCCTGCGTCTGCTCGTCGAGCAGTACCGGGATCGTCCAGACGTGATCGCCGCGGGGATACACGATCTGGCTCACTCGCTGGAGTGACTCGGGGATCGAACCGCCGTCGGCGCGGAAGGTCACCTCGAACAGCTCCACGATGTCGCTCGTGTTGAGCAGCCGCACTTCGACCGGATACGGCTGGTCGTACTCCCGCGGGCCACCGGCCACCCGCGCGGTCAGCCGGGGCGGATTCGGATCTTCGGCACTCATCACGCCGCAAGAGTATCCGGGAGGCTGTGCTCCACATCACGTCGCGTGATGTCACGTTTCGCCGGTTCCGCGGTGTCTTGGGAGGCATGTCCGAACACAGCACACCGAACATCGAGGTCGTCGCCGTGACCACCGGCGAACACGCCGACCGGTTCACCCTGTTGCGACCGCTGCTGTTCACGATCGTCTACGAGATACTCGGCTCGGCGACCGAAGCCGACGACGTGCTGCAGGACGGCTACCTGCGGTGGGCCGCGGTGGACCTCGCGACGGTGCGGGACACCAAGTCGTACCTGGCGCGGCTGGTGACCCGTCAGGCTCTCAACGCGTTGAGAGCGAGCGCACGCCGCCGCGAGGACTACATCGGCCCGTGGCTGCCCGAGCCGTTGCTGCTCGACGAGAACGACGCGTCGGCCGACGTGGTGCTCGCCGAGTCCGTGTCCATGGCGATGCTGGTGGTGCTGGAAACACTCACTCCCGACGAGCGTGTGGTGTTCGTGCTGCGCGAGGTGTTCGGCTTCGAACACAGCGACATCGCCGCCGCGGTGGGCAAAACCGTGGCGACGGTGCGGCAGGCGGCGCACCGCGCCCGCAAGCACGTGCAGGCGCGACGCAAGCGCTTCGAGCCCGCTGACACCGCGACGACCGCACGGATCACCGAGCAGTTCATGACCGCCGCCACCACGGGTGACCTCCAAGGGCTGCTCTCTCTGCTCGCGAAGGACGCCGCCTTCACAGCGGACGGCGGCGGAAAAGCCTCCGCGGCGCGCATGCCGGTGGTGGGCGCGGAAATGGTGGCCGCACGCCTCGTGAGCCTCTTCCACAAGGGGCGAGGGATGCCAGACCTGCGGATCGAGACGGTCAACTGCAACAACGCGCCGGCGCTGATCGCCTACCGCGGCGATCACCTGGAGGGCGTGTTCCTCATCGAGATCACCAACGGCGAGATCACCGACATCTACGCCGTCCGCAACCCCGACAAACTCCTCACGGCGACGGTACGGCGCCGGATCAGCCGGTAGCTCCCGAACCTCGCCGACAATCGATTGACAGGAAACCCGAAATGCGAACTCAACCGAGCGACCGCCACCAGCATGCGACCGGTGGGAGCCGGATCCGCCCCATCGCCTTCTGGTTCACCACTTTCGTCATCGTCTTCGAGTTGATCGCCGGATCGACTTGGAACCTTTTCACGATCGACTGGATGGAAGCCCAGTTCGACCACCTCGGCTACCCGGACTACTTCGCCTACATTCTGGGCGTGTGTCATATCGGAGCGGCCGTCGCGATCGCCGTGCCCGGGTTCCGGCTGATCAAGGAATGGGCGTACGCGGGCATCTCTTTCCTGTGGTCGGGTGCAGTGGTGTCGCATCTGGCACTGGGCGACGGTTTTGTGTCGTGGGGGCCGCCGCTGATGTTCCTGGCGTTCGCCGTCGCGTCTTGGGCGCTGAGGCCTGCCGACCGTCGGCTCCCTGAGACGAGGCTCCGCCCTGCCGACACCGGCCAGGACAAGGTGGACAGGACGGAAAATCGTCCTCGCGCTTGGGCCGTTTCGATCGGACTCCTCGTCGTTCTGTCCGCCGTCTCGCTCCTCACGCTGCCCGCCGCGGAGGACGTCACACGCGAGTGGATCGTCGAGCGCGGCTGGGTCACCGAACAGCGGTCGTGAAGGTCTCTCGCCGTCACGAACCCGTCGTCCACCCGAACTCCGAAACACAGGGAATCCGAATGCGAACCACCGAAGCGCGCTTCAAGACAGCGTTCCTCCGGCTCGTCACCGTCGCGCTCATCACCGCCGCGGCCGGCGGCTGCGGCGCGGCCGGGAGCGAGCCGGAGATACCGGCGAGGGATCAGGTCGAAGTCCTCGAACTCAAGGTCGAGAACACCCAGTACCAGGCTCTCGATCTCGGCCGGGCCGGGGTGAGCTTGGGCGACATGGACGTCTACTCCGGCAACGCGATAAGGGACGGTCGCAAAGTCGGACAGGGCGGCGGCTCGTGCCAGACCCTTCATGTCGACGGCGACAAAGTCACGATGCAGTGCTTGATCACGATGGAACTCGGGCAGGGCTCCATCACCATGCAGTCCATCTGGACAAGGGGCACGAGTCCGCTCGACATGGCCATCTCCGGCGGTACAGGCGAGTACCGCACCGCGCGGGGCACCGTTCGTTTCTGGGACATCGCGACCCCGGACGAGCGAGTGCGTGCCGAGATCATCCGGTGAGGTCGCACTCCAGGATGCCGGCCGTGGGTCTGGCCCCACCAGCTGGTGGGGCCAGACCCATACCGGGCTGATCTTGGTCTTCGTAGCGTCACCGCCATGACGAATTCAAGGAACCAGGAAGTGGCGGCCGAGAGTGACGTCCGGCAGTCCTTCGATCAGGTGCGCAAGTGCGTCCTGCTCTTCGGTGTGGTCAGTGCGATCGTCCTGGCGACCGTCGCCGCGGTCGCGCTGACCGGGGGCTCGGTGAACACCTTCATGGGGGTCCGGGCCGTCATCCTGCTGCTCGCCGCTCCGCTGCTGCACGGGCTCGCGGCGCGGGAGGAGCGCAAAAGCCTGGAGCGCCTGCGCGTGGTGAGCACGATCCTGCCGATCGCGATCGTCGGGGTGGACCTGATCCCGGGAGTATGCCCCTCTTGGTACACGGTGATGCAGGCCGTGTCGGCGGTGCCGCTGATCGCCGTCGCCGTGATCACCCGGCGTCGCGTCGTGCGGGCTGCCCGGTGAGAATCGACCATGGACGGCGAAGGGGACGGCCGCGTGCGTGGCTGAGCGCGGTGGGCGGCGGATTCGCCAAGTCGGTGCTGCTCGCCGCCGCGGCTCTGCTCGTCCCCGCGCTGTCGCTGGTGCCCGCTCTGGTCTCCGCGCTGTCGGGTTTCGCCTGGTCGTGGACCAACCCGTGGTCGTGGGCAGGCCTGCTGGTGATCTTTCTCCCGCTCGCCCTGGTGTGCGCGCGTTGGCTCGGCACGCTGTTCCGCCGCCTCGCGGGCAGGTGGTGCGGTCTTGTGCTCCAGAACGACTACCGGCTGCCCGAAACCGCGCCAGAACCGGTGCTGCTGTCCACCGGGTACTGGTGGAACGGCCACTCCTACGAGCGCGATCGCCGCGACGCCGAGCTTGATCAGCGGTGGCGACGGCGGATGGGCGATCCGGCGGGACGTGCGTTGGTTGCTGCTCGCGGCCGTCCTGGTCTACCTCGGCGACAACCGGCACTGACCGTCGCGGGTCGCGGGACTCGAAGTGGCGGAACAGGCGGGTCAGGACGAGCGCGAAGACCCACAGCACCAGGGCGCCGCCGACGATCGCGATTCCCGTTGAACACCACACCGATGGGCTACGGGGTGGCAGGTGCGGTGCGACACGCCACCGTGTCCCCGGGAAGAAATCGGACGACGGCCGGGTTGTACAGGGTGGTCGTAGAGTTTTGTGTTCGTGTGTTCATCACGCTCGCGGAAACGATGTTGCGAGCGCTTCTTTCTTTCTTGCGGGACAGGCTGGAGAAGTCGCGATCTGACACCCGGCCACGGGCGCCGCACGGTGCGGCACCCGTCAAGTCACCGGTAAGGAATTAAGTTATGACACAGGGAATCGTGAAGTGGTTCAACGCTGAGAAGGGCTTCGGCTTCCTCGCCCAGGAAGACGGCCCGGACGTCTTCGTGCATTACTCGGAGATCGACGGCAACGGCTTCCGTAGCCTGGACGAGAACCAGCGCGTCGAGTTCGTGGTCTCCCAGGGCGCCAAGGGCCCGCAGGCCACCGGCGTTCGCGCCGTCTGAGGGCTGAAACAGCCCAGATCGTGCTCTGAGCAGCGGAGACGCTGACGGAGACACCAAGATCCCGGTGCCCTTCAACCGAGTCCCGGTTGGGGGGCATCGGCCTGTCCGGACCGAGGTACTCGCGTGCGGGTTTGAGTCCGTGTCGCGGCGGAAACCCGATCAGTGAGGTAGCCGTGCTCCCGAGGCACGGCATTGGACGCCTTCAGGGGAGAACGACCTCATCATGACTGGATCGGCTGTTTCGGCGACACAATCCTCAAAACCTGGCGGCGGCGGCTTCGTGGAGCTGGCCCGCTGGGTCAGGCACGCGGGGTTGCTGCGCCGGCGATACGGCTACTACGCGGCGCGGATCGCGGTCAACGCCTTGCTGCTGGCCGGCGGCGGGGTCGCGTTCGTGCTGCTGGGCGACTCGTGGTGGCAGTTGCTCACCGCGGCACTGTTCGCGGGTGTGTTCACGCAATTCGCGTTCATCGGCCACGACGCTGGCCATCGGCAGATCTTCGGTTCCCGGCGCCGCAACGACCTCGTCGGATACGTGCACGGTGCGGTCACCGGGATCAGCTACCAGTGGTGGGTCGGCAAACACAACCGGCATCACGCCAACCCGAACCACGAGGACGAGGACCCCGACATCGAGATCCCCGCACTCGCGTTCAGTGACGAGCAGGTCATGGCCAAACGAGGCCTGCTGCGGTGGATGGCCAAATACCAGGCGTTCCTGTTCTTCCCGCTGCTGATGGCCGAGGCGGTGATGCTGCGCGTCGCGAGCGTCCAGGCCGTCCTGCGACGCGAGGTCAAAGCCACCTGGCTGGAAGCGATCCTGATCGCCATCCACCTGGTGGGTTACCTGAGCGCCGTGTTCCTCGTGCTGTCCCCGTTCAAAGCGGTCCTGTTCATCCTGGTGCACCAGGGATTGATGGGTGTGTACCTGGGATGTTCGTTCGCCCCCAACCACAAGGGCATGCCCATCCTCGGCAAGGACGAACGAGTGGACTACCTGCGCAAGCAGGTGCTCACTTCCCGCGACGTCCTCGGCGGCCGCTGGGTGGACGAACTGCTGGGCGGGTTGAACTACCAGATCGAGCACCATCTGTTCCCCACCATGCCGCGCCCGAACCTGCGCCGGGCGCAACCGGTCGTGCGGGAATTCTGCCTGCGGCGAGGCATCTCCTACAGCCACTGCGGCCTCATGGCCTCGTACGCCCGAATCCTGCGCCACCTGCACGCCGTCGGCGCACCGCTTCGCCGTCCCCGCCGGACTTGATCGCCGCGTTTGCCGCGGCGTCGGCGGGGTATCCGACCGAAGTGAGGGGTAGCGGCTCCTGACGGGGCTACGCGTGACCCCGTCGGTTGAGCACCGTGTTCGTCATCCCGGAGGCAGGGACCGTGAGTTCGCCAGTCGACAACCGCATAAAGGACACTCGTCAGCGACCGCCGGAACCCGTGCTGGCGGGCAGTAAGAGCTCGGCCCAGATCTTTTTGGTCAAACTGTTCGCCATCGTGCCCGCCGTGACGTTGGCCGCGACGGTCCCGCTCGCGTGGGGCTGGGGTCTCGGCTGGCTCGATATCGGGCTGGCCGCGTTCTTCTACACGGTGACCAGCCTTGGCGTGACCATCGGCTTCCACCGCTATTTCACCCACGGCGCGTTCACCGCCACCCGCGGGCTGCGGATCGCGCTCGCCGTCGCCGGCAGCATGGCCTTGCAGGGCCCGATCATCGACTGGGTCGCGGATCACCGCCGCCATCACGCCTACGCCGACCGCGACGGCGACCCGCACTCCCCCTGGCGGTTCGGCACTTCGGCGCGGGCGCTCGTCAAGGGGTTCTGGTACGCGCACATGGGGTGGCTGTTCGAACGAGAACAGACCAACGCCAAACGGTTCGCGCCCGATCTGCTCGCCGACGCCGACATCCTCCGCGTCAACCGGTTGTTCCCCGCGCTGACCGTCGTGTCGCTGCTCTTGCCCGCGCTGGCGGGCGGGCTGATCACGCTGTCCTGGTGGGGTGCGCTGACCGCGTTCTTCTGGGCCGGGCTCGTGCGTGTCGCGCTCCTGCACCACGTGACCTGGTCGGTGAACTCGATCTGCCACATGATCGGCGACCGGCCCTTCACGTCGCGAGACAAGTCGGCGAACTTCTGGCCACTGGCGATCCTGTCGATTGGCGAGTCCTGGCACAACTCCCATCACGCCGACCCCACCTGCGCCCGCCACGGCGTGCGCCGCGGCCAGATCGACATCTCCGCCCGCCTCATCTGGATCTTCGAAAAACTCGGCTGGGCCACCAAAGTCCGCTGGCCAAGGTCAGAGCGGCTGGCCCGCAAACTCAAGACAGCCGAGGGCGCACCATGACGACCGTCATGCCACTTCGATGACGACCTTGCCCGAAGCGTGGCCGTTCTCGACGGTGGCGAGGGCGGCCGGGGCGTCGGAGAGCGAGTGGACCGCGGTGATCACGGGTGCGAGGAGTCCGTCGAGGGCCAGCCGGGCGGATCGTTCCAGGTTCCCGCGATCGAGGCGGCGCTCGACGAAACGCCCACCGAGCTCGGGCACCGACATGTCACCCACGGAGATGACAGTGCGGGGATCCCGGGCCAGCGGAGCGACCGTCCGCAATGAAGTACCCCCGACCAGGTCGACGATCCCGCCGAAGCCGTCCGGAACCAGCTCGCGTGCCACGGCGACGACGTCCTCGGCGGCGTAGTCGATGAACCGCACCCCGATGGCTTCGGCGTGCTCGCGTCTGGCGGCACTCCCGGTGCCGATCACCCGCAGCTCGCGCCCGATGGCCAGCCGCGCGACGGCGAGGCCGACGCCGCCCCCGACCCCGTTGACCAGGACCGTGGCACCGGACGGGAGGCCGAGCTGGTCGAGCACGTCCACCGCAGTCGTCCCGGCCACCGGCAGCGTCGCCGCGACGGTCGCGGACAGGCCCGCCGGGATGCGCGCGGTGTTCGGCGCGGACAGCACCGTCGTCTCGGCGTAGGTACCACCACCGGTGAGGGCGAAGCCGAAAACCGCGTCACCCACCTCGAGCCCGTCGACGTCCTCGCCCAGGGCAAGCACGGTTCCGGCCGCCTCCATGCCCAGCACGCGGGGGAACGGACGCCCGCCGTCGAGCCCGGGGACCAGACCCGAGCGCACCGCGTGGTCGAGAGGGTTCACGCCGGCGGCATCGACCCGGATCAGCACCTCGCCGCGACCGGGGACAGGATCGGGACGCTCGAAGAACTCCTGCACCTCGGGCCCGCCGTGCTTGCCGAAACCCCACACCTGTCCCATTTTTCGCCGTCTCCCGGGTGACCGGCCCGGTGGTTCCGGGCGCTGTCGCCATCCTCACCGCTGACATCGGTGTAAGGGGCAAGCGCCTGAGGTGCGGGTCACAGCGTCAGGTCGGCTGCACCACCGGTTCGGGGACCGTGGACAGCTTCGCCCGGTGCCGGCTGTTGGCTTTGATCAGCACGTCGAGGGCTTCCCGGCTTTCGATCAGGTGCGCGATGTCGGCGTCGATCCGGTCGCGCTGGAGCATCATCAGCGTGAACGTCTCCTCGGCGACGCCGAGGTCATCGGGGATGTCCACGCACGGCAGCACGGTCGCGATCACCTGGCTGGACATACCCGCGTCGAACAGTTGCCGGATGAGCGACACGCGCTGGACCTCCGCGTCGGAATAGTGACGCTGCCCCGTGCCGGAGCGCGTACTGGTCAGCAGGCCCTGCTCTTCGTAATACCGCAGTGAGCGCGGACTCACGCCCGTGCGCTGGGACACCTCGCCGATCCGCATTCCCGCGAGCCTACGACGTCCGTCAGCGGTTGTCGTATGCCGCGCGGGCGGCGTCGATACGCGGCAGGTGCGTGATGCTCCAGTCGAGCAACGGCGCGGTCGCCTCGCGCAGGGTCCGCCCCATCGTCGTCAGCTCGTAGCTGACGTGTGGCGGCATGACGTTGTGGACCGTGCGTGTCAGGATCCCGTCGCGTTCGAGGTCGCGCAGCGTCACGGTGAGCATGCGCTGACTGATGCCCTCGATGGCACGTTTGAGTTCGGTGAAGCGTCGCGGCCCGTCCTTGAGCATGCGCACGATCAGCAGCGCCCACTTGTCCCCGACGATCCCGAGCACTTCGCGGGCCTGACACGGGTCCTGCATGGTTACCTCCAGAGAACCGGGGCACCCGAAAGTGCCGTATTGCCCGGTGCTCGTCGTGGGGATCATGATGCTTCCGGTTACCAAAGGGTACCGAGGCACGAGGAGGAACCACACGCACATGGCCACATTCCTGCTGATACACGGCGCCTGGCACAGCGGACAGGTCTGGGACCGGGTGTCCCCACTGCTCGAGTCGGCAGGCCACCGGGTATTCGCGCCGACCCTGACCGGCTACGGCGACAAAGCACACCTACTGGGCCCCGAGGTCGGGCTCCACACCCACATCGACGACGTCACCGGCCTGATCGAACACGAGCGTCTCGACGACGTCGTGCTCGTCGGGCACAGCTACGCCGGGATGGTCATATCGGGAGTCGCCAACCGGCTCCCGGAGCGGATCGCGCATCTTGTGTTCCTCGACGCGATGGTGCCCGAGGACGGCGAAACAGCGGTCGATGTCCTTCCGGTCACCAAACAACTCGTCGACCTCGCCGTGGACGGCTGGCGGGTTCCGCCGATGCCGGAGCAACCACCGCCGCTGGGCTTGTTCGGGGTCACCGATCCCGACGACATCGCCTGGTTGCGCTCGATGCTGTCGGATCAACCGGTCCGCTGTCTCGTGGAGCCCGTCCGGCTGGACAACCCTGCCGCGCGCACGATCCCGCGCACGCACATCCACTGCGTCGGAGGTCGTCCGGCGGGCATCACCCGGAGACCGGTCCCCGCGGGTGAGCGGACCAGGGAACTGCCGACCGGCCACGACTGCATGGTCACGACACCCGTCGAGCTCGCCGGGCTGCTGCGCGACACAGCCTGACCGTACGTCCATTCCGGAAGCCAGACTGGCCACTGTGGACAATGCAGCCGCTACCCGGCCGCATGAGAAGCGACCGTCTTCCAGAATCCGGACGACAGCAACGTCATCGACCAACCGGCGCGTCCCAGGTTGATGCGCAGGAGGCCCGGCGGCCGCCCGCCGGGTCTCGACGGGATCCCCCGCCAGTAGTTACTATTACATCTAGTACTACTTGCCGTAGATCTCTTCCGACTCGGACCACAGGTGATCGATGTCGCGTCATGCGCTCCGGATCGTCACACCGACCCGAAGCCACCTCGTGCAGCTCCTGTACTCATGGACACAGGAGCCTCGCGTCCTGCACATGGGCGCAGCAGGCGAGGATATGAAGGCAGCTCTCGCGGATGCGGGATTTCTGGTGACCGTCACGACCAATGCGGACGATCTCGACATCACCTTGCCCGGCGAAACCTACTTCGACTCGATTCTGCTGAGCTCGGAAGCCTTGACCAGCCGGGAAAGTCTGCGCTCTCAGATTCACTTGCTGCGCAAGGCCGCCGAACACGTCACATCGGACGGCGTCGTTCTCGTGGAAGTGCGTCCCGGGCGAATCGAGCCACGGCACGGCGCGCACATCCACATCGCCGATGAGCTCGATCTGATCGCCGAGATGGCCGGACTGCGCCGCGTGCACCGTTCCGAGCTCAGCGAAGGCTCCCGCGAAACGACCTTGGTGAGCCTGTACCGGCGCAAGCAGTAGTGATCACCACATTCTGGCTTCTCACTACTGTATGCCACCTACTTAGTACTAAGTGAAATAGTGGACAAGTGCGGCTCGTTACCTTACGGTGACCGGCGGGCCTTCGGGGCGGTCCGTGACCAAGCTCGTAAACACGACAGGAGATCCAGCACCCGTGACACCGCACCGACGCCGGATGGCTTCACTGCGCGTCTTGACTGCCGCCGTTGTTCTCCCGCTCGGATTGAGCACGCTCCCCGCGAGTGCGCAGCCGGCGCTGCCACCCGCCGAGGCGCAGGATCCGATGTCTCGCTACCAGCGCCTCGGCGCCGACGCCGCGAAGGCCGAAGAGGATTTCTCCGCCGCTCAGGATGACCTGGCAGCGCGGAAAGCCACGAGCGCCAGGGCCGACGCCGACCTCGCGGCCGCCAACAAGGATTTGGCGGACGCGGAGGCCTCGATCACGAAGTTCCGCGGCGAGGTCGACAAACTCGTCGCCGCGAACTTCCAGGGAGCTTCTTCGGTCAATCAGCTCGCGGCGTTGCTCGACAGTGACAGCCGGACGGATTTCCTGCAGAAGTCCGCGGCCATCTCCCTCCTGTCCGGACAGAAGGCGGACGCGCTGGCCGGGCTGAGAACCGTACTCGATCAGGCCGCCCAAGGCCGGGCACAGGCGGCAGAAGCCCAGAAACGCGCGAGCGAGGCGACCGCGGCCGCGCAGTGGGCGGTGGACCAGGTCACCGACCGGAAGAACGACCTCGACCGGCAGATCAAGCAGGTTCGTCAGGCACTGGGGGCACTTCCGGCGCAGGACAAGGCAAAACTGGGCAAGGTCCAGGACAGTGGTTCTTATCTCGGTCCGCCCGGAGCGGCGAACGACGCGCTGCAAGCCGCACTGTCCAAAAGGGGCTCGCAATACGAATGGGGTGCCACCGGCCCCGCCGAGTTCGACTGCTCCGGTTTGACTTCCTGGGCCTACCGCCAGGCAGGCGTCAACATCCCCCGCACCAGCCGACAGCAGTACACAGCCGGAAAACCGGTCTCCCTCGACCAGTTGCAGCCTGGCGACCTGCTGTTCTACGACGACGGAACCGGCAATCCCGGCGCCATCCACCACGTCGGCATGTTCGTGGGCAGCGGGAAAATGGTCGACGCGCCGACCGAAGGACAGCTCGTCGACGTGCGCTCGATGAAGGGTGACGGGCACCTGATGGGCGCGAGGCGCATAGTCGGCTGAGCAGGGCAGGACGGTATCCTTCCTGCCAGGAGGTGCCATGCGTCGGTTGGGCGAACTTGAAGCCACGGTGATGGACGTGCTGTGGCGCGGTTCGGAACCCATGCTGGTCCGCGAGGTGCTTCAGGAGATCGCCAAAGAGCGGGACCTGGCGTACACCACGGTCATGACCGTGCTGGACAACCTGTACCGCAAGGAATGGGTCGTCCGCGAAATGGAAGGCCGCGCATACCGCTACCGGGCGATCACTTCACGCGAACAAGCGACCGCTCAGGCTCTTCGTGACGTGCTCGACACGGCAAGCGACCCGGAATCGGTGCTGCTGCACTTCGCACAGTCGGTCTCCGAGGAAGAGTCGGACATCCTGCGCCGCGCCTTACGCCGAAAGCAGCGAAAGCGGTGATCCCCGCCGCCGCGCTCCTCCTCGGCGTCCTGATCGTCGGCTGGTGTTCCCCACCGGTCCTGGCGAGATTCGGGACGCCACAGGGCAGCCCGGCGGCGGCGATCACCTGGTGGCTCATGACCTCGATCGGTCTGCTGGTGAGCACGGTCGGCGGCGTGCTCCTTCTCGCCCTGCCCGGTCATGGCCCCGCGGATCAGATCACCCGCTTGATCGACGCCTGTCTGTCCACGATCAGCCACGACGGGATTCCGTCGCTTGACCTGGTGGTCGGCGGTACGGCCGGAACCCTGCTGACGTTCGCGCTCATCCGCCTGCTCTCGTCGTCGATCAGGCGTCGACGGCGCCGCAACCAGCTGCATGAGCGGCATCTCGACGCACTGCGGCTGACCGGATCCCGCCCATCGGATCGCGTCCGCACCTTGTGGCTGCCGCACGAGCACCCGATCGCCTACAGCCTGGGCGGGCGCCACGCCATGATCGTCGCCAGCGACGGGTTACGTGTCCGGCTCACCCCTGCCGAACTGCAGGCGGTATTCGCCCACGAGAACGCTCACGTTCGCAGCCGTCACCACCTGCTCACCGGCTGTGCCGACGTGCTGGGCAGGACGCTGCGCTTCGTCCCGCTCATGCGCGAGCTCCCCAAAGCGATCAGCCTGTTCGTCGAGCTGGCCGCAGACCGGACGGCGGCCGCGGAATGTGGAGCCGGCCCGGTGCGGTCGGCGTTGCTGACCATCGGAGCCACCGGCGGTCCGAGGAAAGCGCTCGCGATGTCGGGTGGTGACACTTCGATCCGGATCAGCAGGCTCGAGGACCGTCAACGGCTGCCCTTGCGGTCCGGCATGACCAGCATCATCGGCGGCATCGCCTGCTTGACCGCCCCTGCAGCCGTCGCCGTCGCCCTCATGGGGGCGTTCAGCCTGGCCTTCTGCTGATAGCCGGCTCAGCCGATCGGCAACAGGCCCGACAGTCCAGTACGCAGCGACAACCGGCGGCTTTGAGAACGATCAGTGTCGACAGGCCGGTGGAATCACAGCAGTCCAAGACCAGGTGAAACACCGCGTGGAGGGCAGACCTGGAAATGGTCTCGCCCTCCACGCGGTGGTACAGCCGGTCATCGCAGCACCGCCGGTTCACCTCCGCCGGCGTCGCTGAGCTCGGGCTTCGGGGCGCGCAGGGTGGCCATGGCCAGGAAGCCACCCGCGATCGCGATGCCCGCGGCCCCGAGGAACGCCGCCGAGTAGCCGCCGGTCAACGCGACCGGGTCACCGACGCTTCCGGCGCCGAAGGACACGGCGACCGCGGACATCGCGGCCAGACCGAGCGCCGACCCGATCTGATACGAGGTGTTCACAATCCCCGACGCGAGCCCGCCTTCCTCCGGCTTCGCGCTGGAGATCGCGGTGCCCAGCGACGGGATGAACGCCAGCGCCTGACCGAGCGCCGCGACCAGCGACGCGGGCAGGACATCGACGACGAAGTTGCCGGTCGGGCTGACGAACGACAACCACACCAGACCCGCCGCGAGCGCCCACAGACCACCGATGATCATCTTCTTCGGCCCGAACCGGCCGATCAGCTTCGGCGCGACCGCGACCATCAACACCACGATCAGCACCGTCATCGGCAGCAACGCCGCACCGCTGGCGAAGGCCCCGTACCCGAGGACCTGCTGCAGGTACAGGTTCAGGAAATACCACATCGGGATCCACGCCGCACCGAGCAGGAACTGCGCCAGGTTCGCGCCACCAAGGTTCGGCGTGCGGAAGATACCGAGCCGCACCAACGGGACTTCCCGCTTGCGCTGGATCCCCACGAACACTCCGAGCAACGCGATACCGCCCGCCAGCGCGCCCCAGGTGCCCGCCGCCGCCCAGCCCGCTTCCGGCGCCCGCACGACACCGAACACGGTCAGCCCGAGACCCGCGGTCGCCGCGACAGCACCCGCCAGATCAACCGAACCACTCCTGGCAGGCGCGGACGGCATCAGCCTGCCCGTCGCCACGATCGCGACCAGCGAAATCGGGACATAGAGCCAGAAAATCCACGGCCACGACAACCACTCGGTGATCACACCACCGAGGAACACCCCAGCCGTACCACCAGCAGGAGCAGCCGCCCCATAAAGCGCGAGCGCCTTCGTCAGCTCACGGGGACGCGCGCCGAACAGCATCATCAACAAGGTCAGCGCCGACGGCGCGATCAGCGCCGCACCCGCGCCCTGCAGCACCCGGCCGAGCAGCTCGACCCACGCGGTGCCCGCGACCGCGGCGACCACCGAGCCGCCGAGGGTGACCACCCAGCCCGCGGTGAACATCCTCCGCGCGCCGAACAGGTCCGACAGGCGTCCGCCGAGCAGCAGCAGCCCGGCCAGCGCGATGACGTAGGCGTTGAACACCCACGACAGATCCCCCGGGGAAAACCCGAGATCCTGCTGCATCGCCGGCAGAGCGACACCAATGATCGAAGTATCCATGATGACCATGAACTGGGCCAACGCGATGAGTCCCAGCGCCCACCACCGTCGTGGGTCCGGGGTTGTCTCCGCCATGACGTCCGTCCTTTCAAGACCACTTACCCCTAGGGGGTATTGCGGACCTGAACGTAGACCGGTTCATGACGCCGCGCAAGTACCCTACGGGGGTATTGGTGTAGCGATCGTCACAGGCGACGTTTTGACAGCAAAACCCGTTGCACGGCAATGAGTCGTCACGTAGAACATCGAAGACCTCAATGGCGGTCGCCCAGAGGAAGTCGGCCCCGCATCGACAACTCGCACCATCGACGCTGGACAGATACCCCCTACGGGTATAAAGTTCCCGAGACCGACCGACAACATGAGGAGGAGCCGTGCAGCGTCTTCAGTCGCTTGATCCGGCCGACGCGCCGGCCAAGTCCGCCGAGCTGCTCGGCGACATCATCGAACGACGTGGCTCGGTAGGCCCGATGGTGTCCGCGATGGCCAACTCCCCCGCACTCCTTCAGGGCTATCTCGACTTCTCGCGGGCCATGAAGCGGGCCAAGCTTCCCCGGGCACTCAGCGAGAAGATCTCACTCGCCCTGCAGGAGTGGATCGGTTGCGCGCTGTGCCTGCAGGCACACAGCCGTGCCGCACAGGCCGCTGGGCTCAGTGACAACGACATCGCGCTGGCCCGGCAGGGCACCTCCACTGATCGGCGTGAGGCCACGCTGATCGCGTATGCCGTGCGGGTACTCGCCGAACCGTCTTCGCTCGGCGACGAGGACATCGCCGAGTTGCGAGAGCACGGCTGGAGCGATCAGATCATCGCCGACACGGTGGGACTGGTGTCGCTCAACCTGCTCACTGGTTCCTTCAATCTCGTCGCAGGACTCGAACCCGCACCTGCCGAGCAGTCCACAAAGGAGAAACACGACCATGTCGGTTGAGCACGACCACTCGCACCACGAACACCAGCACCACGGCGACCACGGGGGCCATGCGGGTCACGAGGGCCACGAACACCACCAACCGGGCAAGGTCTCCTGGGGCATGGCGGCATCGGCCACCCTGCACTGCCTCACCGGCTGCGCCATCGGCGAGGTGCTCGGCATGGTGATCGGCACCGCGCTGGGCTGGGGCAACGTCGCGACCATCGTGCTCGCCGTCGCGCTGGCGTTCGTCTTCGGCTACGCCCTGACCATGCGCGGCGTGCTCCGCGCGGGTGTCGGGTTCAAGCAGGCCCTCAAGGTCGCCCTCGCGGCGGACACCGTGTCGATCCTCGTCATGGAGATCATCGACAACGGAGTGATGCTCGTCGTCCCCGGCGCGATGGAAGCCGGCCTCGCCAGCTGGCTGTTCTGGGGCGCGCTCGCCTTCGCCCTCTTCGTCGCCTTCCTGCTCACCACCCCGGTCAACAAGTGGCTCATCGGCCGCGGCTCCGGACACGCGGTCGTGCACGCCTACCACCACTAAGAAAAGTCCACAATGGAATCACGTACCACGGCAGCGACGGCTGCCCGCTCCACGCGATCTCCATCGGATCAGGGCCGCCCCTTGTGCTTCTGCACGGGGCGGCCCTGACCATCACAGCCTCATCCCGCCGGCCGAGCGGCCGACGGACCGCCATACGGTCACCCTCCCCGACGTGCGCGGCCGAACCGTCGTCGCGGGAGGTCTCAAACAGGTGCTGCAGTTACAGACCGTCGTAGGTCGTGCCGTCTTCATCGGTGATCGACACCGAGCCAATGCGGCCGCTCGCCGAGCCACCGTCGAGGGCGACCAGCATGGATCCGACGATGTCGCGGCGCTTCTCGAGCACCTCGGCGAACAGCGCGCCGTCGTCGGCGGAACCGGGCTCGGCGCCACGATCACCCAGCGCACCTGCCTCGAACATCCCGGCAGGGTCCGCGCCGCCATCCTGATCAGCGTCGAAGACATCCCAGCAGCGGCCGCCATCGGCCACGACCGCTCGTTCCGGTCCGTCGACGAACTCGCCGCGATCACAGCCCCCACCTTGGTCTTCCCCGGCATGGACGAACGGCATCCGGCCGCGCTGGCGGAGAACGCCGCCCGCGTCATACCCGATGGGCGTCTCGCTCCGGCTTCCCTGTCGAGCACTCTGCGCACGGCCGAAGATCTCGCCGACGCCTTCGCGCCCGCCATCCGCCGATTCCTCGCCGAACAGCACGGTCATTGAGGAGCCGGCTGTGGGGTGGAGGCTCCCTTCGCCGCGTCCGACGCGACGAGGGGAGCCTTGGCACTGGTCAGGCGCGAGGGGGTAAGGCAAACGTGTCGTGTCTCGGGCGAGATGGTGGGCTGGGTGACGCGACACCGCACTCGCGTGCTCAGACCCGGACACCCGAGTGCGGGCATCCAGACACGCGAATCACGCCTTACCGAAGTACAGGAAGGCCCCTTTCCTTGCGCTAGACGCAAGGAAAGGGGCCTTCATGTACTTCACGACCGGCCGCCGAGGTCACAGCCGTCCCACCGTCACCAGGGACCACATCCGACGGTAGCGAAAGCCTCCTTCACTACCCTCAGAGTAGGCAAGGAGGCCCTCACTACCAGGAGAACGCCTGCGCAGGAGCGACACTGGCCCCCCGCACGTTCGACTTATCCCTCAGTAGAACGCTGAACCGGATGTCAGCCGGCTGTGCTGCGGAATCCCTTGAGCCGCAGGCTGTTCGTGACCACGAAGACCGAGCTGAACGCCATCGCGGCGCCGGCGATCATCGGGTTGAGCAGCCCTGCCGCGGCCAGTGGCAGCGCCGCGACGTTGTAGGCGAAGGCCCAGAACAGGTTGCCCTTGATGGTGCGCAGGGTCCGCCGGGAGAGCCGGATCGCGTCCACCGCCGCCCGCAGGTCACCGCGGACGAGGGTGATGTCCGATGCCTCGATGGCGACATCGGTGCCGGTGCCCATGGCCAGGCCGAGGTCGGCCTGTGCCAGCGCGGCCGCGTCGTTGACGCCGTCGCCCGCCATCGCGACCACCTTGCCCTCGGCCTGGAGCCGTTTGACCACGTCGACCTTGTCCTTGGGCAGGACCTCCGCGATCACCTCGGTGATCCCCACCTCCGCCGCCACCGCGCGCGCCACGGCCTCGTTGTCCCCGGTCAGCAGGACCGGCGTCAGCCCGAGCGCCCGCAACTGCGTGATGGCCTCGGCAGAGGTCGGCTTCACCGTGTCCGCCACCACCAGGACCGCGCGTGCCGCGCCGTCCCAGCCGACCACGATCGCGGTCCGGCCGTCCTTCTCCTCGGACGCCTTCGCCTCCGCGAGAGCCTCCGGCAGGTGGTGTGCCCAGTCCTCCAGCAGCGAGCTGCGTCCGGCCAGTACCGCCTTGCCGTCGACGATCCCTTGCACACCAAGGCCTTCGACGTTGGTGAAGTCCTCGACGGCCGGGAGTTCACCGACCCGGTCCCGCGCGCCGGCCACGATGGCTTGGGCGATCGGGTGTTCGGAAGCGTTCTCCAGCGCACCCGCGAGCCTCAGCGCCTCGTCGGCGTCGACGCCGTCGGCGACGTGGACCTCGACCAGCGCCATCCGTCCGGTGGTGACCGTGCCGGTCTTGTCGAGGACGACCGTGTCGACCGCGCGGGTGGATTCCAGCACTTCCGGGCCCTTGATCAGGATCCCGAGCTGCGCGCCCCGGCCGGTGCCGACCAGCAACGCGGTCGGCGTCGCGAGACCGAGCGCGCACGGGCAGGCGATGATCAGCACGGCGACCGCCGCGGTGAACGCCGCCGCGACCGAACCACCGGCCCCGAGCCAGAACATCAGCGTGCCGGCGGCGAGCGCGATCACGATCGGCACGAACACACCCGACACCCGGTCGGCCAGCCGTTGGACCTGCGCCTTCCCGGTCTGTGCGTCCTCCACCAGCTTCGCCATCTGCGCCAGCTGCGTGTCGGCGCCGACGCGGGTCGCCCGGACGACGAGCCTGCCGCCCGCGTTGACCGTCGCGCCGACCACGGCGTCGCCGGGCCCGACCTCGACGGGGACGCTTTCGCCGGTCAGCATGCTCGCGTCGACGGCGGAGCTGCCTTCGGTGATCACGCCGTCGGTGGCGATCTTCTCCCCCTCCCGCTCGACGAACTGGTCGCCGACGGCGAGCTGGTCGACCGGGATGCGTTCTTCCTTGCCGTTGCGGAGAACGGCGACGTCCTTCGCACCTAGTTCCAGCAACGCCCGCAGTGCGGCACCGGCCCGGCGCTTGGACCGCGCCTCGAAGTACCGCCCGGCGAGGATGAACGTCGTCACCCCGGCGGCGACCTCGAGGTAGATGTTGCCGTCCCCGGCCATCCGCTCCACGGTCAGCTCGAAGGCGTGCGTCATCCCCGGCGTTCCCGCGCTGCCGAACAGCAACGCGTACAACGACCACAGGAACGCCGCCAGCGTGCCCATCGAGATCAGCGTGTCCATGGTCGCCGCCCCGTGGCGCAGATTCGCCCACGCCGCCTTGTGGAACGGCCACGCCGCCCACACCAGCACCGGCGCCGCGAGCGTCAGCGAAATCCACTGCCAGTAGGTGAACTGGAACGCGGGCACCATCGCCAGCAGGATCACCGGCACCGACAGCACCGCCGAACCGATCAGCCGCTGCCGCAACGGCGCGATCGGATCGGCCTCCTCGACGGGCCCGTCCGGCTGTTCCTGCTTCGGCGGAGCGGGCAGGGCGGCGGTGTACCCGGCCGCTTCCACCTGCTCGATCAACTTCTGCGGCTCGACGTCGACCGGGAAGGTGACCTTCGCCTTCTCCGTGGCGTAATTGACCGTGGCGGTGACGCCGTCCAGCTTGTTCAGCTTCTTCTCGATGCGCATCGCGCACGACGCGCAGGTCATCCCGGTGATCGCGAGTTCGACCTCGGCCGTGGTGGCCTGGTCCAGATCGGAAGTCATCGTGGTCACTCCTTTCCGGCTCGCGGTCAGCCGTGTCCGCCGTGGCCGTCATCGGCCGCCGGAGGTGAGGTCTGGTTTGGGGTGGCCGAAGGGGCCGGGGCAGGGGTGCCCGCGGTGGCGACGGTGAACTCGGCCGTGCGGACCTTGCCCTGATGCTGGAAGTCCAGGAACAGCCGGTAAGTGCCGTTCGACGGGACTTCGGCGAAGAAGGTCACCGCGGGACCGGGCTTCGTACGGCCGTCACCGGGCTCACCGTCCGGATGGACATGCAGATACGCGAGGTCACCGCCGCGCAACGCCACCAGATGCCCGTAAGCGCCCAGGTACGGCTGGAGATCGGTCACCTCGCGGCCGTCCTTCGTCACCGTCAGGGTGACCTTCGACGACCGGCCCGGGGTCAGGTCCCCGTCCAGGCGGACCTGGTAACCATCGACGTCCGCGACGCGTGACGGCTGGTGCTCGACGGGTTTGAACTCCCCCGCCGCGGCGACGTCGACGCCCAAGGTCGTGGCGCTTCCGCCGGTCGGCTTGAAGTCCGCGAAGACGCGGTACGAACCCGCCTGCGGCAGCGCGAGCGGCACCGTCCAGAGGCCGTCCGCGCCCAGTTCGGGATGGATGTGCTGGAAGCCCGCCGTGTCGCGGCGGACGACGATGAGATGCATCCGCTTCTCGTGCTCGACGTCGTAGCCGGTGACCGGCTTGCCGTCGGGTCCGAGAACCTTGAAGGAGAAGCGCTGGTCGGTCCCCGGCGTGAGCGTCGTGCTGGTGGGCGTGAGGGTGTAGCCGCCCCTGGACGACGCGAGCCCGCCGGGCTCGTCGGTCGGCGCCGCCTCCGCGACGGTGCCGCTGTGAGCGTCCCCATGCCCGGCGTCCTCGCCACCGGGAAGGCCGGCAGCACCGGCGAAAGGACCGACAGCGGTGCCTGCGGCCCAGCCGCCACCGGCGACCAGGGCAAGCGCCACACCGTAGGCGGAGAGCTTCGCAACTGTGTTCATCGTGAAGTCCTTAGTGCGGGGTGGTCCCCGCGATCGGGAGCCGGACCGCGAATCAGGCGGTCAGCTCATATCCGGCTTCTTCGACGGCCGCACGCACATCCGCGACCGAGGGCTCCTCCGCGCTGACGACGGTCACCGCACCGGTCGGCAGATCCACCCGGACATCCGTGACGCCGCTGATCTTCCCGACCTCTTCGGTGACCGAGCTGACGCAGTGGCCGCAGGTCATGCCGGTGACGGTGTAGATGGTCTCGCTCATCGTGGTTCTCCTTGCGGGATATCAGGAACGGACGAGGCGGGCGATGACGTCGCTCGCCTCCTGGATCTTCTCGTCGGCCTCGGCGCCGCCCTTGGCGATGGCGTCGGACACACAGTGCCGGAGGTGCTCGTCCATCAACCCCAGCGACACCGACTGCAACGCCTTCGTGGCCGCGGACACCTGCGTGAGGATGTCGATGCAGTACTTGTCCTCCTCGACCATCCGCTGCAGGCCCCGGATCTGACCCTCGATCCGCCGTAGCCGGGTCAGGTATTCGTCTTTGCCTTGCGTGTATCCGTGCATCTCTCGACCTCCTGAAACCGACTCTACATACCCTAGGGGGGTAGGGCAACCGGCATACCCCCGTGACGTATGCCACGCCGGCTTCGGCCGCATCCGCCTCGCTGAATCCTCGAAACCCGCCTGCGCGAGCGACTCCCGACCGGGCATGATTGGGACGTACGCGGAATCCCGACTCGAGGAGTGAGCGTGGCCGATCACGGCGAGGACAAGGAGCGCCAGCTCAAACGCCTACGACGCGTCGAGGGGCAGATCCGCGGACTGCAGAAAATGGTCGAAGAGGACAAATACTGCATCGATGTCCTCACCCAGGTCTCCGCGGCCACCCGGGCCCTGCAGTCGTTCTCCCTCGAACTCCTCGAGCGACACATGGCCGGCTGCGTCATGGAAGCCGCCGCGAAAGGCGGCGCCGAGGCGGACAGGAAGATCCGCGAAGCCTCTGAAGCGATCGCACGCCTGGTTCGCTCCTGACTCCTTCAGCACAACGAGCGGGCGGGTGACCTCACGTCACCCGCCCGCTTCTCATTCCGCCCTGGTCGCCGTGAACCCGGTCCGGACATGGGCGCCGTCACAGAACGGTTTCTTCGCGGAATTCCCGCACCGGCACAGCAATTGCGTACGTCCGGTCAGTTCGTATTCCTCGCCGTCGTGGTCGACCAGCCGGACGGGCCCTTTCACCTGATACGGCCCGTTGTTCACGACCTTGATGACGACAGCCGGTTCAGTTCCGGTCTCCTCGGCCATCGACGTCAGCCGACCACCTCGTAGCCCGCCTCCTTGACCGCGGCTCGGACCAGCTGCGCGTCGACCGGCCCCTCGCTCACGACAGTCACTTCGCCGGTCGCGACGTCCGCGTCCACCTCATCGACCCCGGCGACACCGTTCACCGCCGTCGTCACCTTGGTCATGCAACCCGAGCAGGTCATGCCCTTGACCGCGTACACGGTGGTGTTCATCAGCTCTCACCCTTCGGTTCGACAACTCGTTTCACGGCGACCTCTTCGCCGCCACGCCGCCACACTAACATTACCCCCGTAGGGTATGCAAAGAAGCTGTTGTCCTTGTCCCCCAACAAGGATCGGCTGCGGTGGTCGTGCGCCGGCAGCGAACAACGTCTAGACCGCGCAGGTCCTCAGGCCATTTCCCACGAACATGGACGAGTACCGGACCGCACTCGACGAAGAAGACTGCTGCTCAAGACGGGACTGTGGCTCCGGCCGAGCGCCTGAACTGCGCCAGTGACCGCAGCCGTCGGACTTCCCACAGCGGTGCATGCCGCCCGTGGTGTCGTGCTGGCCGTCGCGTCTCTCGGATCACTGCTCATCGCGGACTCGTATGGCGAGCGCCGCGTTGGGTGATGGCACCGCCCAGCCCGCCACAGGGATCGTTCTCCGTCGCCCACAGCCACGCCGCGGGCCACCTGACACACCCCTTAACCGTCGCAGCTATCAGCGTGTCGGGACCGCACCCGCGAAAGGCGAAACCGGCACTCCACTGGCCGGAAACACGATCCTCGGCGGGCAGGCCACCATCGGCGGCGTAGGGATCCAGACGTGGTTCACGAGCCGGCGGGACCATCAATCCGCACCCGCAAGCCGAACGCACGTACTGGTCCACGGACGGGTCGTCCACAGCGCCTGGACGCCGTCGGACGCTTCCTCTCCGATCGCATCTTCGGACCTGACCGTACGTCCATTCTGGAAGCAGACCTGACCACTGTGGACGGCAACGCCGCGCAAGCAAGAAGCACTGCTCCGCCAAGCACAAGACGACGCACCCGACGGCCCCTTCGCAAAGGCACCGAGACAGAGCTACAACGAGCTGGCGGCGAACAAGAACACCGTTCAAGCTGAACTGGCTCAGCTGGACGCCCAAGACATCGAGACTCCCGCACCGCACACGCCCTCGGACCTGAGCCTGCTGGACGCGGTTCCCTACTTGCGGGTCAAGTTGGCCAGGGCGCCGCACCCCCTGCTTCAGGCACTGTTCGAGGTGACGCAGCTCACCGTGCAGTTGAACGGCCTCGGCGACGTCGTGACGATCAAAGTTAAACTGCCAGCAGATCAAGTGACCGCAATAGCCGAAGCAGCAGAAAGGATCACCAACGCGATGTCAGCTCCCGAAACAGCAAAAAGCGCCGATCAGAATGATCGGCGCTCTTTGCGTGGTAGCTGTACGTACCCCCGATGGGATTCGAACCCACGCTACCGGCGTGAGAGGCCGGCGTCCTAGGCCGCTAGACGACGGGGGCTAGGATCTTTCTCCTCCAGGAGGAGATTTTCAGTTGTTCACCTGCTGTGTTGCTGCGGAGAAACTTACCAGACCGGGTTTCCCTCCTTCGCAGGGGGGTCACTCTGTGTTTCACTCCGGAGAGTTCTCCAGCTGGGGTACCAGGACTCGAACCTAGACTAACTGGACCAGAACCAGTCGTGCTGCCAATTACACCATACCCCAGTGAGGTACCGTTCCGGCCTTGACCGGCTCGGTGCCGCACGAGAAAGAATACTAGAGCACGCTGTTCCGCACCGTGAAAGCGGGGGTCTCCGTAGCCCGCTGGGCCGGGACGCCGAGCTTGGCGAACTCGGAAACGAGCAGCTCAGGCAGCTCGTCGAGGCCGGAGATGGTGTGCACGCCCGCCGGGGCGCGCTCGGCGATGCCGTCCCGATCGAGCCAGACGGCGCCCAGTCCGGCGTCGCGTGCGCCGATGGCGTCGGTGTCGAGCTTGTCGCCGACGTGGACGGCCTGCGCCGGGTCGCAGCCGAGGCCGAGGCAGACCGAGTGGAACATCGCCGGGTCCGGTTTGGCTACTCCGAGTTCACCGGCGATGGCCACGTGGTCGAAGAACCGGGCGAGTCCGAGGTCGGCGATCTTCTTGCGCTGATGCGTGCCCGAGGCGTTCGTGACGGCCGCGACGAGGACACCGGCGGCCCGCAGCCATTCCAGGCATGGGAGGACATCTTCGAACAATTGCCACGAACGGGTGAGAATTTCACGGCGACGTCTTTCGAAGCCTTTGACCTGGTCTTCGTCGGCCAAAATGCCGATCTCGGCGAGGAAACATTCAGTACGCTTGTGATGCATGGTCGCGTAATCGATTTCGCCCGCGACCACCAGCGCGACGTGCTCTTCGGTGATGAGATCCCACAGTGGCCAGAGATCGTTTTGGCCGGTGAGCGCGCGGAGGCTGAGGCGGATCGCCGCCGTGCAGTCGATCAGCGTGTCATCGATGTCGAGGCACACCAACCGTAACTCCGGGGGCTCCCACGGGGCTCCCTCCGGAGCGTCCGGCGTGGTTCGTGACGGGGTCCGGGGCACGAGAGCGAAATCCACCAAGTGAGGCTAGGGCACTCAACGCGATCGCGACTCTGCCGATGAGGTGATTAAGGCTGGTCTGTTCCGGCGCGGGCACTCTACTCCCAGTTGGTGAGATGTCGTGTTTTAGTTACCGGACAACGAGTAACGCGGGCGGCCGGGTGAATTGCCGAGATCCGTGCTCCCGTCCGATTCGCGCCGCGCACACCCTGTGACGACAACGAAATCCTTACACCGCTTGAGACGCGGACCGTCCACAAGGGCATTCGCGCGATCGCCGTCCTTCCAGGACTGTCATGCGACCTTGTGAGTCCTTTTTGGACAATCATTGCCCGCGACCGGGAAGCTCGCGCGAACCGGTGAGACGCAGGCCATAGGCCGAACAGGGCATCCGCTCGGATGGCGCTTGACGCGCCCGTCGGACGGGTGCATGCTGAGCTTATTCAACAAGTGATGAATAAGGGTTTCGAAGGGGTGGGACGGATGAGCGAACGCACGAACTGCGTGGTCGTCGGCGGTGGCCCCGCGGGCATGGTCGCCGGATTGCTGCTGGCCAGGGCCGGGGTCGAGGTCACAGTGCTGGAGAAGCACAAGGACTTCCTGAGGGATTTCCGCGGCGACACCGTGCACCCGTCGACGTTGACGTTGCTCGACGAACTGGGCCTCGGGGAGAAGTTCCTCAGCCTGCCGCACAGCGAGATCTCCTACGCCGGTTTCCCCGCCGAGGACGGCACGATGATGCGCTTGGCCGATCTGACCAGGCTGAAGGTGGCGCATCCGTACATCGCGATGGTCCCGCAGTGGGACTTCCTGGACCTGCTCGCCGACGCCGGCGCGAAGGAGCCCACGTTCACGCTGCGGCAGAGCACCGAGATGACCGGGCTGATCCTGGAACGGGGCCGGGTGAGCGGGGTCCGCTACCGCGACGCCGACGGGAAGACCGGCGAACTACGCGCCGACCTGGTGATCGCCGCCGACGGCCGCTGGTCGCTGGCCCGGCGCGAGGCCGGGCTGATGACGAAGGATTACGCCATCCCGTTCGACGCGTGGTGGTTCCGGATCTCGCGCCGGGACGGCGAACTCGAAGGCGTGCTGACCCCGAAGATGCGGGACCGACGCTTCGCCGTGCCGCTGCCACGCAAGGGCTACTTCCAGATCGCCTACCTCAGCCCCAAGGGCGGCGACCTGCGCAAGGACGGCATCGAAGCGTTCCGGGAGAACGTGGCCGCGATCCTTCCCGAGCTGGCCGACCGCGTGGACGAGCTGAAGACGACCGACGACGTCAAGTTCCTCGACGTCAAGATGAACCTGCTGCGGAAGTGGCACCTCGACGGGCTGCTGTGCATCGGTGACGCGGCGCACGCGATGTCACCGGTCGGTGGCGTCGGCGTCAACCTCGCGGTGCAGGACGCGGTCGCGGCCGCCACCCTGCTCGCCGGACCGCTGCGCCGGGGCAGGCCGTCGGTGGCGGACCTGGCGAAGGTCCGCAGGCGCCGTCTCGCGCCCACGATGCTGGTGCAGGGGCTGCAACGGATGTTGCACAAGAACGTCATGGGGCCGGTCATGGCAGGCAGGCGCAACGGTCCGCCCGCGGTGATGGTGAAGCTGTTCAGCCGGTTCCCCGTGCTGTCCTACGTCCCCGCGCGGCTGCTGGGCCTGGGGCTGCGGCCCGAGCACGCCCCGGCCTTCGCGCGGCGGGCGATGGAGCCGGCCGGTGGCTAGGTCCCGAACGCTATGAAAGGTCCTTTCCTTGCAAATTTTGCAAGGAAAAGGACCTTTCATAGCACTGAGGTCAGATCTCCTGCACCGGGTTGGTCAGCGTGCCGATGCCTTCGATGGTGATCGAGACCGACTGGCCGTCCTCGATCGGGCCGACGCCCTCGGGCGTGCCGGTCAGGATGACGTCGCCGGGCAGCAGGGTCATCACGCCGGACACGAACTCGACCAGCTCGGGGATCTTGTGCACCAGGTCAGAGGTCCGGCCGTCCTGCTTGAGCACACCGTCCACCTCGGACCTGAGCGCGAGGTCGGCCGCGTCGAGCGAGGTCTCGATCCACGGGCCCAGCGGGCAGAAGGTGTCGAACCCCTTCGCCCTGCCCCACTGGCCGTCGGACTTCTGCAGGTCACGGGCGCTGACGTCGTTCGCCACGGTGTAGCCGAGGATCGCGCTCGCCGCGCGGGCGGCGGGCACGTTCTTGACCGGCTGGCCGATGACGATCGCCAGTTCGCCCTCGAAGTCGACGCGGCCGATGCCGCGCGGACTGCGGATGGGCGCGTTGGGGCCGATCACCGTGGTCGACGGCTTGATGAACAGCATCGGGTCCTGCGGGACCTCGTTGCCGAACTCGGCGGCGTGCTTGGCGTAGTTCCGGCCGACCGCGATCACCTTCGACGGCAGGATCGGCGCGAGCAGCCGGACGTCGGCGAGCGGCCAGCGCTTGCCGGTGAAGTTGGGGTTGCCGAAGGGGTGCTCGGCGATTTCCAGTACCTGGGCGTCGTCGCCGTCCCCTTCGATCGAAGCGAACGCGACACCACCGGGATGAGCAATTCGGGCTAGGCGCACTCCCCCACTCTACGACCTGTGCGCGGGCGCCTCGCTGAGGGACTTGTGGACGAGCGCGTCGCACAGCGCGAGCCAGCTCGCCTCGACGATGTTGCCGTGCACGCCGACGGTGGTCCATTCCCGTTCGCCGTCGCTGGTCTCGACGAGCACGCGGGTGACGGCGTCGGTGCCCGGATGGCCGGGCAGGATCCGCACCTTGTAGTCGGCCAGCTCGACACTGTCCAACCAGGACAGATGCGGGCTGAGGGCCTCGCGCAGCGCGGCGTCGAGCGCGTGCACGGGACCGTTGCCCTCGGCGGTCGCGATCACGCGCTGCCCCGCGACGTGCACCTTCACCGTCGCCTCGGAGACGACCTCGCCGTCGGACCGGTGGTCCAGCACGACCCGGTACGACTCGAGCTCGAACGGCGGTTCGTCGAGGACGTCGCTCTGCGGGCCGTCGACCTCCCGTCGCAGCAAAAGTTCCAGTGACGCGTCCGCGGCCTCGAAGGACCAGCCTTCGGATTCGAGGCGCTTCACCTTGCGGATGGCGCTCGTCAGCGCCTCGGGCTGGCCGGCAAGGTCGACCCCGAGCTCACGTCCCTTGAGCTCCAGGCTGGCCCTGCCGGCCATCTCGGTGACCAGTACCCGCATGTCATTGCCGACAGAAGCTGGATCGATGTGGTTGTACAGCAACGGATCCACCTTGATCGCGCTCGCGTGCAGTCCCGCCTTGTGGGCGAAAGCCGACGCCCCTACGTACGCCTGGTGGGTGTAGGGGGCGAGGTTGGCGATTTCGGCAAGAGCATGGGAGACCCGGGTGAGCTCGGCGGCGCCTCCGGTCGGGAGCACCTCCATACCGAGCTTGGTCACCAGATTTCCCGTCACGGCGAACAGATCGGCGTTACCCGCCCGTTCGCCGTATCCATTGGCGGTGCACTGGACGTGCGTCACGCCGGCCTGCACGGCGGCGACGGAATTCGCCACCGCGCAGGAAGTGTCGTCCTGGCAATGGATTCCGAGCCGGAATCCGGTCCTTTCCTTGACCTCGCGGACGGTTTCCGCGAGGCCGAGCGGCAGCTGGCCGCCGTTGGTGTCGCACAGCACGGCGACGTCGGCGCCCGCGTTCACTCCCGCGTCGAGCACCTTCAAAGCGGTGTCCGGGGAGAACGCGTAGCCGTCGAAAAAGTGTTCCGCGTCAAGGAAGACGCGACGTCCTTCGCCGACGAGGAACGCGACGGTGTCTCGCACCATCTCGCATGCTTCGTCGACATCGACCCGCAGTGCCCGCTCGATGTGCCGTAAGTCCGATTTGGCCACCAGCGTGACCACCGGCGCCTGCGACTCGAGCAAGGCCCGCACCTGCGGATCCTGCTCGGCCTTGGCCCCGGCCTTCCGCGTCGCGCCGAACGCGACGAGCGCGGCGTGGCGGAGTTTCAGTTCACCCGAAGCCGCGCGGGCGAAGAATTCCGTGTCCTTGGGCAGCGCGCCCGGCCATCCGCCTTCGATGAACCCGACCCCGAGATCGTCGAGCAGCCTCGCCACCGCCAGCTTGTCCGTGACGGAGTAGGAGATCCCCTCGCGCTGCGCACCGTCGCGCAACGTCGTGTCGTAGAGGTGGAAGGCGTCGCCGAGCGGCGTATCGGCGGGCTCCGTGCGAGTCACGGGGAACTCCTCATGGTGGTGGCAAAACGTGTTCAGGCAACAAAAAAACCTCCCGCATGGGTGCGAGAGGTTGCGCGCCGGGGGCTCTTGTGGAGCTGTTATCCGGCGCGCTCGGCGATAATGATGGTGCAGGAGGTCACGAACGCATCATGGCACACGCTCCGAGGGGCGTCCACAAGCCGGTCAGAACTTCCCACTTCCTGGGAGGCCGCAGCGGTCCCGAATGCTATGAAAGGTCCTTTCCTTGCGAAATTTGCAAGGAAAGGACCTTTCATAGCGCGCTTGAGAACTACTGAGTGACCGGGCGCACGTTCGACGACACCAGTGCCGCCAGCCGGTCACCGATCGCGTGCGTCGCACCCGGCGACGCCTGGTCGCGGGTCGCGAGGTCGAAGGCCACCGATGCCTCGATCCGCCGCGCCGATTCCTTCTGTCCCAGGTGGTCCAGCAGCAGCGCGACCGAGAGCACCGCGGCGGTCGGGTCGGCGAGACCCTGGCCCGCGATGTCCGGGGCGCTGCCGTGCACCGGCTCGAACATGCTCGGGTTCCGCCGGGTGATGTCGAGGTTCCCGCTCGCCGCCAGCCCGATGCCGCCGGTCACCGCCGCCGCGAGGTCGGTGATGATGTCGCCGAACAGGTTGTCGGTCACCACGACGTCGAAGCGGGACGGGTCGGTCACCAGGTGGATGGTCGCGGCGTCCACATGGGAGTACGCGACGGTCACCTCCGGGTGCTCCAACGAGACCTCTTCGACGATCCGCGACCACAGCGAGCCCGCGTACTCCAGCACGTTCGTCTTGTGCAGGAGCGTCAGGTGCTTGCGGGGCCGCGCCTCGGCCCGGTTGAACGCGTCGGTCACCACGCGCCGGACGCCGAACGCCGTGTTGACGCTGACCTCCGTCGCGATCTCGTGTTCGGTGTCCTTGCGCAGCAAGCCACCGTTGCCCGCGTACGGGCCTTCGGTGCCTTCACGCACGACGACCATGTCGATCTCGCTCGAATCGGCGAGTGGGCCGCGCACGCCCGGGTACAACCGGGCGGGCCGCAGGTTCACATGGTGGTCGAGCTCGAACCGGAGCCGCAGCAGAAGACCGCGCTCCAGAATGCCGCTCGGCACCGTCGGGTCGCCCACCGCGCCCAGCAGGATCGCGTCGTGCTGACGGAGTTCACCGAGTACCGACTCCGGAAGCAGCTCGCCGGTGGAGTGCCACCGGGCGGCGCCGAGGTCGTAGTTCGTGATCTCCGCCGTCGGTACGACCTCACCGAGCACCTTGAGCGCCTCGGAGACCACTTCGGGCCCGATCCCGTCTCCTGGGATCACCGCGAGCCGCATCCACACACCTCCGTAGACCAGGCCACCGGCAGTCCGGATGGCCCATCCGCAAGAAAACGCCAGCAGCGGAAGGTTACCGGCCGTAGCCCGGTAGCCGTAGCCGCACCACCCTTATGCCGGAATCTCCCACAGAGCGAGACAGCCGAAAGGGTGAATACGAGAAGGGACGCCCTGGCGGAAAGCTTGCCGCCAGGGCGTCCCTCACCTCATCGAACGCGGATCACCGCACTACCGCGTCAGCCCACACCGATCGGCTGACGCCCGGTGTGCCGCCCGCCGTTGCCCGGCCGGTCGACGTCGGCGTTGCCGCCACCGGCGTTCGTCTGGATCTTCACCACGTTCGCCCGGTTGCCCGAGGCGTTGTGGTGTTCGATCGCCAGCAGGCCCAGCACGGTGTCCTGCGCGGCCGTGTTGCGGTTGACCACCAGCGCCGTGCCCGGCTTCGCGACGTAGCCCAGCGCGGAGTCGCCGCCGCCCTGGACGGTGTACGCGGGAGCCAAGGCGTCGAACGAAAGCGGCGTGCCGACGTAGTCGATCGTCGACGAGTCCGCACCCGGCGCCGCGTAGAACCCGGAGGTCCCGACCGTGTAGCTGATCTTGTGCGACGCGGCGTTCGGGTCGATGCCCAGTGCCGCGATGCTCACCGGCAGCACGACGACGTTGGTGTCGTACACGTTCGTGTCGACGTCGCCGAGCTGGCCGTTGATCGGCTGGATGTCCACCTGCGGGAAGCCCGGCTTCAGCGCCACGGTGACCGCCACGAGGACGTCCGTGGCCGTCACCTTGGTGACATAGGTCTCGAAGTCCGGCTGTCCGTCGCCCGTGGTGTCGATGTCCACGAACGGCGAGGTGTTGCTGCCCAGGTTGGCCAGGTCGCTCCAGGTGGTGAGACCGAAGGCCAGCAACGCGTTCTCCGGCTCACCCTGCGCCTTGGCGAGCGGGGCCGTGGACGCCGCGCCGATGTAGCGCAGGTCGGCGCCCTTGGCGGTCTGGTTCAGGGTGCAGTCGGTGGTGACGTCGCCGTCGCACTCGGGCAGCTGCGGGGATTCCGCCTGCAGCTCGAGCACGCTGATCAGCGAGCGGTACCGCTGCGGACCGGTGCCCTGGTCCACGCCCTTGCCGGTCAGGTTCAGCACGGCCTGGTTCTGGCCGGCGCCGAAGTTGACGTTGCCCGGGGTGTTGATGGACGAGACGGGCTTCGGCGCGGAGTACACCGAGAGCCGCAGCGGAACGGTGGTGCCGCTCTTCGGGGTGAACGCGATCCGGCCGGAGGCGTCCGCCACGAACTGCCGGGCGAGCCCGACCTGCGAGGCCGCCATGGTCGGGTCCATGACCTTGCGGAGCGCCTTGGGGTCGGCGATCTTCAGGGTCACCTTCACCAGCGCGACACCGCGCGGGCTCAGCTTCACCGTCGGCTTGTCCACTGTGTACTCGACACCGGGGAGCGAGTTCACGGCTTCGTAGCCCACCGAGTACTCGACCGGCTTGATGCCCTTGTTGACCACCTTGACCGTCTTGGTCAGCGTGACCGGGCCGCCCGCTTCGACGACACCGAAGTTCACCGAGACGAAGCCGGGGTTGTCGACGACGTAGGCCAGGACCTGGTTGTCCAGCGCGGCCTTCGCGTCGATCCGGCCGCTGCCGACGCGCTGCGGGCCGTAGGTGCGGCCGGCGGCGTCGCGGATGTCGTGGCCGGCGGTGTTGATGACCGAGGCCTTGACCTCCTCGACCGACCAGTCGGGGTGCGCCTGACGGATCAGGGCGGTGATACCCGAGGTGTGCGGAGCCGCCATCGACGTCCCGGAGATGACCAGGCGACCGGATCCGCTTCCGCTCAGCGCGGACGAGATCGAGTCACCGGGCGCCGCGACGTCCGGCTTGACGGCCGGGCCGCGCCCGCCACGCGAGGTGAACGAGCTCGGGGTGTCCACAATGGACTGGTCGGTGGTCGGCACGGACACGCGGCCCTTGCCGGTCATGCGGACCTGCAGCGTGCCGGCGGCCAGCGCCGGGCGGACCGAGGCGGTCGCGCCGCCGGTCAGCTGGAACGTCGGCACGGCCGCGTTGCCCGCGATACCGGCCGAGAAGTGCTCCAGCGTGGACGAGAACAGCGCGCCCTTGGCACCGGCGGCCTGCGCGTTGTTCGAACGGGCGCCGGAACCGCAGGCGCGGGTCGCGTCGTTGTCGTCCCATTCGAGGAACACGATCTTGCCCGCGGCCTTGGCCTTGTCGGCTTCGGAGTACGGCTTGCAGCCGGCGGCGTTGCCTGCCGACAGCGTGACCACCGGCGCGGTGACGTCGAGCGTGTCGTAGGCCGCGTAGTTCTGGCTGAACTGCCCGGTCTTCGCACCCTTGACACCGTCGGGAGCGACGGCTTCGACGGCGTCGCGCAGGACGGACGCGTCACGGCTGCTGGCGACGGTCAGCGCCTCGGGCGTGTTGCCCGGCGCGCCGCCGACGTCGTTGAGGTCGCCGCCGTTGCCCGCGGAGAACACCGGCACGACGTTGTTCGCGGCGATCTTGCGCACGAACAGCGAGTCCGGGTCGTCCGGGGTGGCGAAGTCGCCGCCCAGCGACAGGTTGACCACGTCGAGGTGGTCGGTGAAGTCGCCGTCACCGTCCGGGTCGAGCGACCAGTCGAGTGCCTGCGAGGTGACGTTGGTCGAGCCGTCGCAGCCGAAGACCTTGATCGCGTACAGCAGGGCCTTGGGCGCGGTGCCCGGGCCGATCTGCATCGCTTCGATCTTCTTCTTGTTGAGCTTCTTGTAGTCGCCCGTGAAGGTCTTGCCCGCTTCGTCCACACCGAATCCGGCGACCGTGCCCGCGACGTGCGTGCCGTGGTGGCCGCAGGAGATCGGGTTGGGGTCGGGCTTCGGGGTCTTGAGGGCCGGGTCGTCGCTGCCCGAGTCGTAGGCGTCGCCGACCAGGTCGATACCGCCGACGACCTTGTCGGTCGGGAAGGCGGGGGTGGCCTGGTCGCGGTTGATCGCCTTGTACGCCTCGGCCGTACCCGGACCGCCGAAGGTGGCGTGGGTGTAGTCGATGCCGTCGTCGATCACGCCGACGCGGATGCCGTCGCCGTAGCGGCCGGTCTGCTGCCACGACGCGAGCGTGTTGGTCAGCTGGACCGCGCTGGAGTTCGTGCGGGTCTTCGGCACCACCTTCTTGACCGAGACGACGTCCGGCCGCTTCGCCAGCTCGCGGATCTTCGCCGCGTCGGCGGTGACGACCGCGCCGGCGACCGCGTTCGAGGTCTGGGTGACCAGCTGGGTGCCGGCGTCGGCGGCCTTGAGCTGCCCGACGACGGAGTCCACCGTCGCCGCGGCGGCCGCCTTGGCGTCCTTCGCGGCCTTCTTCGCCTTTTCCTTGCCTGCGCCCTTGTTCTGCTCGGCGTTGAAGGCGTCGACGGCGGGCTGCTTGGCCAGCTCGACGAAGGCGGTGATCTGGCCCTGTGCGGCCTTGAGCTTCGGCTCGACCTTCCCCTGGAATCCGTTACGGTCGATCTTCGCCGGCGTGACGCCGTCCGCGAGCGGGACATCCTGTGCGGCTGCCGTCGCCCCGGTCACGGACGTCGCGAGCAGTGCGGCGAAGACCGCGGCCGATGAGCGGATGGCCCATCGGGGTACGCGGGATCTGTTCATGAGTACGTGCCCTCACTCGAGGCCTTGACTTCGAACCTGCCTGCCTCTCGAACACACCCCCGACGGTGAGCCCCGGCGCCGCGCCGTGCCCTTGACGACGCGATGGTTCGGCCTCGCCGGAAAAACCTATCGGCCCATCCGCCCGACTTCAGTAGGCAATTTTCACCGTTATTGAATCTTGCTCTCGTTCTCGCGAACCCCGCACACACAACGATCGCAGTTGGTCGACTAATTGCGGGAATACGCGTGAAGGCCCCCTTCCCTCGGCTGATCAGAGGGAAGGGGGCCTTCACGCGCTTTGGGGGTCAGCCGAAGTTGACCGCGCGAATCGTGTGCGCGCCCACGGTGGCGCCGATCGGCTCCAGCAGGTGCGAATCCACGGAACGGTCCACCCGCAGCAACATGACGGCGTCCGCGCCGTCGGTGGTCTGGCTGATCTGCGCGGCCTCGATGTTCAGGCCCGCCTCGCCGAGCAGCGTGCCGACGCGGCCCATGATGCCCGGGCGGTCCGGGTACTCGAGGAGCAGCACGTTGCCCTCGGCACGCAGGTCGAAGTGGCGGCCGTTGACCTCGACCAGCTTCTCGACCTCGTCCTTGCCGGTGACCGAACCGGACACCGAAAGGGTCGTGCCGTCGGCGTGGACCGCGCGGAGGGTGACCAGGCTGCGGAACTTGGGGCTTTCCGGCTCGATGACCAGATCGACCTGGACACCCAGCTCTTCGGCCACGCGCGGCGCGTTCACGAAGGTGACCTGGTCTTCGACGACACCGGAGAACACGCCGCGTTCGGCCGCGAGCGGCAGCACGCTGACGTCCTCGTTGGACAGTTCGCCCTTGACCACGACGGTGACCGAGGCGGGCGCCTTCGGGTTGAGCGCGGTCAGCAAGGTGCCGAGCTTCTGGGTGAGCGAGAGGTACGGCCGCACGTGCTCGCCGACCGTGCCGCCACCGGCGACGTTCACCGCGTCCGGCACGAAGTCGCCGCGCAGCGCGAGCAGCACGGACTTCGCGACGTCGGTGCCCGCGCGGTCCTGCGCCTCGGCGGTCGACGCGCCGAGGTGCGGGGTGACGACGACGTTCGGCAGGCCGAACAGCGGGCTCTCGGTGGTGGGCTCGGTGACGAACACGTCGACACCGGCGCCGCCGACGTGGCCGGAGCTGACCGCGTCCGCCAGCGCCTGCTCGTCGATGAGGCCACCGCGCGCGGCGTTGACGATGATGACGCCCTGCTTGGTCTTCTTGAGTGCCTCGGCGCCGATCAGGCCCTTGGTCTCGGGGGTCTTCGGCAGGTGGATGGAGATCGCGTCGGCGCGCTCCAGCAGCTCGTCCAGCGTGACCAGCTCGATGCCGAGCTGCGCGGCGCGGGCGGCCGAGACGTAGGGGTCGTAGGCGATGAGCTTGGTGTCGAACGCGGCGAGCCGCTGCGCGAACAGCTGGCCGATCTTGCCGAGGCCGACCACACCGATGGTCTTGCCCTGGATCTCGACGCCGGAGTAGGCGCTGCGCTTCCACGCGCCGCCCTGGAGGCTCTGGTCCGCGGCCGGGACCCGGCGGGCGACCGCGAGCAGCAGCGCGACGGCGTGCTCGGCGGCGGAGACGATGTTCGAGGTCGGCGCGTTGACGACCAGCACACCGCGTTCGGTGGCGGCGGGGACCTCGACGTTGTCCAGTCCGACGCCGGCGCGGGCGACGACCTTGAGCGAGGTGGTGGCACCGAGGACCTCGGCGTCGACCTTGGTGGCGGACCGCACGAGCAGCGCGTCCGCCGTCTTCACGGCTTCGAGCAGCGCGGGGCGGTCCGTGCCGTCCACATGCTGGACCTCGACCTCGTCGGAGAAGACACTCAGCACGGAAGGCGCGAGCTTCTCGGCGATGAGGACGACGGGCTTGTTCGGCTTGGTCACGATACGGCTCCCACTATCTGGTCTGTGCCTGCGACTCACTGTTGACGGTCACGCCGTTGTGCCCGGTTGCGCCGCAGTTTAGACCTGGTGACAGGGGATTGTTAACTCGCCCGTAATCCGGCGAAAACGAGGTCGAGGAGCCGTTCGAGGCCCTTGTCACCCGAAAGGTGTTCACTGGCCCAGGAAAGCGCGTGCAGCAGCACCAGCAACTCGTGCACTGTGACGTCGGCCCGGAGCTCACCCGAGGCCTTCGCCCTTTCCACTAGGTGGGACACCTGGTCCCGCATCGCGTGACATGAGGCGTACAGCGGCGAGGTCTCGTCGTCGAGGACGTCGACCATCAGCTCGGGCAGCCCGCGGTAGCGCGCCGCCTGTTCACCCATCCCGGCGAACCAGGCCTTGAGCGCTTCCACCGGATCCGGGGAGTCGAGGAGTTCGCGGGCCACCGAGGCCTGCGCGTCGTAGCCCTCGCGAAGCACCGTCTCGACCAGAGCCTCCCGCGTCGGGAAGTGCCGGTAAAGCGTGCCGATGCCGACACCGGCCCGGCGCGCGATCTCTTCCAATGACGCCTCGACGCCGTGCGCGGCGAAGGCGCGCCTCGCCTCTTCGAGGAGGCGCTCGTAGTTGCGCCGGGCGTCCGCCCGCAGCGGCTTCTTCTCGGTGTCCATCGCGCTCCCAAGCCTAGTCTCGACAAATCGGAGGCAGCCTCCGTATAGTCTGACGGCGTAAGCGGAGGCTGCCTCATGTTAGCGGAGAGACTTGCGATGAACCTGATCGAAGAAACGCGGAACCGGCTGGGAGCGGTGGGTGTCTGGCTACCGGTCGACATGTTCGCGCCGACACCCGACGAGGAACGGCAGGCGATACAACGGCTGGAAGAGCTGGGTTACCGCACCGTGTGGGGTGGCGAAGGGCCGGGGAACCGGGAGCTGTTCGCGTACAGCGCCATCACGCTCGCTGCCACCGAACGGGTGGTGGTCGGCACCGGGATCGCCAACATGTGGTCCCGGCCCGCGTACACCGCCCAAAGCGGCGGGCGGACCCTCGCGCAGGCCTTTCCCGGCCGGTTCGTGCTCGGCGTCGGGATCGGGCACAGCCATCAGGCGGCGAAGACCGGCTCGGACTACCGGCCGCTCGAACAGACCCGTGACTACCTCGCGTCGATGAACGCGGCGGAGAAGGAATTCCCTTCACCGGTGCCGTTCCCTCGCGTCCTCGCCGCCGTCGGCCCGAAGATGCTCGAACTCGCACGGGAACTGGCGGACGGCGCGCATCCGTTCGCCCAGCCCTTCGAGCACACGCCGTACTCCCGCGAAATCCTCGGTGAGGACAAACTGCTCATTCCCACCCATTCGGTCCTGCTCGGCGATCGCGAGCAGGCGCGGGCGAGCGTGACCAGGGATATCGAAATGATGAAACGATACGACGTCCCGCATTACTTCAAGGGCTGGAAGCGGCTCGGCTACACCGACGCCGACATCGACGGCGTCAGCGACCGGCTCGTGGACGGGCTGACCGCGTGGGGCGACGAAGAGCGGATCGCCGGGCGGATCAAGGAACTCGTCGACGCCGGCGCGGACACCGTGCTCGTCAATCCGGTCGGGGACGATCTCCCGTCCATAGTGGACCAGCTGGAACGGCTCGCCCCGGCATTGGCGGAGGTGACCCGATGAGCGTCGGAGTCTGGACGTTCTCGTTCGACGGCAAGGAAATCGGCGAAGTCCGCGAGGCGGCCGCGGAAGTCGAGGAACTCGGCTTCGACACGTTGTGGTTCGGGGAGTATCTGGGGCGGGAGGCGTTCACGCAGGCGGGGCTGCTGCTGGCGGCGACGTCCCGGCTCACCATTGCCAGCGGCATCGCGCGGTTCTCCCACCGGGCACCGGTCGCCGCGGACGCCGCCGAACGGACCCTCGCCGAGGCCTATCCGGGCCGGTTCATCCTCGGGCTGGGCGGGCACTTGCCGGGCGCGAAACCGCTGGAGGCGATGCGCGGCTATCTCGACGAAATGGACGGGACCGAACTGTCCACACCAGACTCTCCGCGTCGGCGCGTGCTCGCCGCACTGGGGCCGAAGATGCTCGCCTTGGCCGCGGAACGCACCGATGGGGCGCATTCGTACTTCGTCCCCGTCGAGCACACCGCGCTGGCGCGGGAGACCATGGGGCCTTCGGCTTTCCTCGCCGTCGAGCAGGCCGTCGTCGTGGGGTCGGATCGGGAGATCGCGCGGCGGCACGTGTCGATGTACCTGGACCTGGCCGCCCACCATCGGGCGAATCTGCGGCGATTCGGGTTCACCGAGGAGGACTACGGCTCCGACCGGCTCGTGGACGCGCTGGTCGCTGTCGGCGAGGACGAGATCGACGCGCGAGTGCGAGCACATCTGGACGCGGGCGCGGATCACGTCTGCCTCCAGGTCCTGACCGGGGACGACCGGATCCCACTGGCCGAATGGCGGATTCTGTCGGGGGTCGGGGGTAACGTGCGGGAGCGTGACGTCACCGGCTGAACTCGCTTTCGAACGGGCACGGGAACTGATCGACGCGCGGGACCTCGCCGGGCTCGCGCGCCTGATCGGCGACCTGCCCACGCTCGTCCACGCGCACGGGAAGAACGGGAACGACCTGCTCGGCATGGCCGCCGCGACCTGCGACGAGCGGCTGTGCCGGATCCTGCTCGACCACGGCGCCGATCCGGCCTCGGCCAACGTCCACGGCTGGACGGCGTTGCACCAGGCCGGGTACGCCGGGCTGCCGCTGCTGGTCACGATGCTGCTCGACGCGGGCGCCCCGGTCGGCCTCCCCGCCCGTGGCGACGGCGGGACGCCGCTGGTGGTCGCGCTGTTCTGGGGCCATCGCGAGGCGGCGGAACTGCTGGCCGCACGTGCCCTCTCCCCCGGCAACCTCCGGGTGGCCGCGGGACTCGGCCGCGCCGACCTGCTCGATTCACTGCTCGCGCCGGACGGCACACTCTCCCCCGCGGCGGGCGCGCATCGCGAATTCCACCGGCCGCACAGCGGTTTCCCGGAATGGCTGCCGAGCGACGATCCCGCCGAGATCGTCGACGAGGCGCTTTCGTGGGCCGCGCGGAACGACCGCTCCGACGCGGTGCGGACCCTGGTGGCGAGGGGTGCGGACGTGGACGCCGACGTGTACCGCGGCACGGCGCTGACCTGGGCAGCCGCGCAGGGAAAGGCTTCGGTGATCAGGACCTTGGCGGAGCTCGGTGCTTCGGTGAACCGCCAGGGCACCTTCGGCGGGCTTTCCCACGGCGAGGGCGTCACGGCGCTGCACCTGGCCGTGCAGGGCGGGCACGTCGACGCGGTCCGGGCGTTGCTGGAGGTGGGGGCGGATCCCTCGGTGGAGGATTCGCTGTACTCGTCGTCGGCTTTGGGATGGGCGGAACACTTCGAGCAGGCGGAGATCTTGGCGGTGCTGCGGGAGACCTGAGTTACAGACATAGAACCGCCTGTTTCCCTAAGGCAACCTCAATAAATTAGAGATTTTACTCCAGTAGACTGGTCAATTGCAAGCTCACTCTTTAATCAGGAAATCTAATGCCTTCACAAAGTCGCGGCAATAAATTGCACAATTTCTAACACATCCATCCGTCACCACTAAGCGATCACCAGAGACCTCTACGCCGACCGAGTTCATCTTTTTTACTACAGCAGTCAAATTACCCCTCTGCCTCCTTGTAATCTTTCCGGCAGCATGCAAGGTTGAGTTACGCACCTCCACGCAGCCCTCAATTTTCTTATAAACTTCTATATTTCCAAAATCAACGTTGAGCCAGTTCGCCGCCGCCTTCTTAATTGAATCCCAAGACCCGTCGATTGACTTCTTCTTATCTTTGTAGAGAGAATAAAGGATTGGGTTACCAACATGCACTACCTGCGAATCTATGCATTCCATAACCCTGTCAAACGTGAATACTTCCACTGCGCTAACGCATCGACTTATTTGCGTCAGTGACGCCAGTGTAAGGTTTAAGATCGCTCCAACTGACAACGGTCCTTGTAAAGCCACGCCCACACGGTGGCCGCCGAAACTTCTCTCCCATTCGGCAGATACAAGCATTATCTCTCGAGTAGCCCGGTCTGCACTTTCACTCAAAAAGGGCATATCAGGAAATTCCCCTCCACCCATTCCGCAATCTTCCGATCAAGAGCACTGGCCGGCCTGAGAGACCGCGGAGCAGCTGGCAAAATCCCATTAAAGGCGGCCGCAAGGTACGGATAACCCAACCTGGTCGCCCGCAAGCTCGCGCTGCTCCAAAGGTCGATATCCAAATTACTATTTCGAGCCAGCGCCCAAACTGCTTCTGATCGGTTTATTTCTAGAGAGTTCCTAGTCTCACTTATAAGCCACTCATGAAAGCTATCCGGATAGCCCCTTGGAATATTCTCGCCCTTGGCCACAACATGTAGCAACCAAAGATTCTGCCACTTTGTCAAAGGCAAACTTGTGGTCGCCCTCCTAATCACATCTTGCACTTTTCCGGGATATAGCCGCGCCTGCGATATCATGTAACTAGCAACCGCAGGCGTTACCTGAGGCTCCCATCGAAGAACATCGTGACAAAATGTCAACCCAAATGAATCATTTTCGCTCTGCAGCACATCAAAGGCAAGCTTTACCAATCTAATTATTTCAATTTCCTTCCCTACGTCGATTCTATCAACTTCCTTTCTTTCAAGCTTCCAGTATTCGAGGATCTTTATTGCCACTTCCGAAGACACGCCAGATGTGTCGGCGATCAGGGTGCCATCCTCGTAGCCAAGCAGGGTCAAATCCTCTTCCACTTCGCCAGATATTTCCTGAAGGCGTTCGGCTGGAGCTTCGACTATGCTCTCATACCGATCGCGTCCCACGTAGAATGTCTTTCGCTCATTGACGAATAACCCTAGCGACCTGGCCTCTTCGTCAAATATATCAAGCGCCACCACGCAGTCGATTGCACTGGCAGCACCAATTCGAAAGTCATCGGCATATCGCCAAACACTCAACCCTCGAAGGAGCAGCCTTCGATGAAGCTCACTTGCATAGACTTCCGCGATTCGCGTACTTGGCGGGCTACCGTGAGGAATCCCATTGCGACCACCCGAGATACCCAAGTAGAAGCGCCTCAGCCATTCAACTGCCTCCCAACGCCCTGTCACTTGAACAAGCTCTTGCGCAATTCGATCAGTTGGTATGGAGCTGTGAAAGTTGGCCAAATCAGTGGACACGACAAATCGTGACTTTGAATCCAATAGCGGCGCCCTAAGGAATTGATCATAATGATCAGCGGTTCTATTGACCGGCACTAAATCAGCGTCAAGGTAACTAACCATCGCTCTATACAGCACTCGCTCGACCAAAGGGAGTAATGCCACAGGCCTTCTCCCGTAGCGCCACTTGCTCGCCGATATCTCACTCATTTGAGACAAGTCGATTCCAGCCTGTCCGATCTCCGAAACAAAGTCGGAAACAAAATCTGGCTGATCGCCCGCAAAATCGTTCACCAGCGGAGTTGGCACTAGATCCGACTTCCAAGTCGCTTCATCTAAAACCGCTTCTTTGATATTTAGATCTTGCAGAAGGCGGGAACCAAGCATAAGCATGGAGGTATGATACGCATCAGGATCGACAACATCTAGCAAATACCGGAAAATGTCAGATCGACGCTGGTCGCAACAAGTCCGGCGCCGCCCGGGCCCCAATGGTCGACTCATGCCGAACACATTTAGTGACAGCCTGCAAACTCTCCGCAGCGCCCTAGCAGGCTAGTTCACCAAGTAGATGCACGCCTCGGAACGCCTAACGCGCCAAACTGCCCTCTCCAATAGGATTACGTCCCGTTGGCGCCAGTGGAGTGCCATCGCCTCTGCATAGCCCGCCGCTTGTCCCGATCCTGACGCCCCTGACCCGCCCGCACCTCGCCGAAAGTACGACGCCCACCGAACAATGAGCCCATGCGAGCTATATCAGCCAAAACCGTCTGGGCGGCTCCGAAGTCCTCGAACTCGTCGACGTCGAAAGACCTGCCCCCGGTCCGACCCCAGATCCTAGTCCGGGTGCACGCCGCCGGCGTCAACCCGGTCGACTGGAAGACCCGGGAGACCGGCGGCATCGGCCCGATGGGCGATCCGCCGTTCATCCTCGGCTGGGACGTGTAACCTGAACTCCGCGTTCCAATACACTTGAGCTACACGTGCGACGACCTGGCCACCAAATCTCAAAACTATGCCAACCTTCTTGCCTCCGTCTCCGCCGAACGACTCAACGAACTGTTCACATACTCGCGTGAATTCTCCGATTCATTGAGTTAAACCAGGCTACCTTGCTCTTGTTTCATAATTCCATTGGCGACTGCGCGGGTAAGCACCTCGGCTGTGCCATCGTCATCTTCGTTCACGTAGACACGCACCTCTCGCTGAGCGCGACTCAAAGAGAGATAGAGTAGCGATAAGAGTCGCGTTCGTTCACTAGTCGACGTTCTGCTGATTTCCATGTCGGGGATACCTGCAACCAGAACCACATCAAACTGAAGCCCTGCCAGATACTCGGCAGGCCCGACGACCAGGCCACGACTGCGATAGCCAAGGCCTTCAATGTCGGTTCGGCCCGATATGGTCGAGACATGAAACTTCCCGGAGGTTCCGATACGAGACGCAAGCTCACTAAACCGACGCCATTGCCGACTATCCACAACAGCTAGGGCAATGCGCCCAGAATGATATAGTCGCTGAACCGCCTTCGCAATGTCATCCTCTTCTCCGACTCGCGATGCGGCGGTACTCAGAAGAGGCAGAGGACCTGGCTCTTGCACCGATTCGACCGTACTGAAATTGATCTGCCAATCTTTTCCGAGATCCAGAGTCGGAAATTCATGATGAACATGTTTAATTAGATTCAGAATCTGAGGCGTAAACCTGTGCACTGTCGTCAGCTCGAAATTAGCAATGTCGCCGATCTCGTCCTCAAATGCGACTGATGACGATCGCGTGCCATCCGCCGCTATTCCAATGAAGGCCTCGGACGGCGATTGCCTTGGATCAACAGCCATGAAAACCCGGGGGTAAATGCTGACGTCCCGCGAGAGATAGTGGAGCACTTGGCGCTCAAGGGGACTGAACAGGTGAAATTCGTCAACAAAAATCAGATCATATCCCTGCGACCTACGTGCACGATTCCATGCATGAGTCTCAAGATGACTCAATAAGTCGGCAAGCACTTGATCCGACGTTAGCGTGGATCGCGCCTCAAGGTTTTCCATATATTTGGTGTAAAGGGTAAAAATGACATGTTTTTCCTGTCGGCCTTGCAATGGAAGCATCCATGCAGCTCTCGGTAACTGGAAATACCGAGCCTCCGCACCAGCCCCGGGGAATATGGCAGCCGCCCCAATAACCGATCCGAATTCAACCAGAAGATCCCACGCAAGCGCATAACGTTCATCAGAATCAGGGGAGTCGAACCTGACACGCAGGCTGTCCGCTACACCTTCGCGATACGTGATCCAATCACCATTTATGAAGTCGCCCAGAACTTCAAGGATCTCGTCTAACTGGGCTTGCTTGCCACTAAAACTGTCGTTCCCGGCTAGACTGAATCCTGATTCATCGTTTGCGTACTGCGGCGAAATTGTCTTTGCAATTTCAAGAAGAGGGAAGACGTCAACCTCGTGAAGTAGCCCCATTCCCATCGAATCAAGCGAATCAGAGATGTCAGTGGCAAGAGACCAGCTGTGAGTCACTGTCAGTACGCGCAGTTCGTCGCCCTTGTCTCGAGCATTTAGAACCTCACGAGCCGCCTTGAGCGTCAAGGCCAGCGTCTTCCCGGAGCCCGCTGGGCCGCGTAGGCGAATCGACTTGGCGGTGCTAGCTTCAACAAACGACCGCTGATCATCGGTAATAACATCTAGCCATTGTTCATATGAGCGCCCCATCGTAATAGGCTGCTCTAACGGCGGCAGCAGCATCTCGACATCTGATGGCTGGGACCGCTTCGCCTGCTCGACCTGGTCCGCACACGCTTCGATCGCTGCTTGCCAGTCGGCTTTCCAACCGGTCGACAGACGCGGCTTGACCAGCTCGAATTCCTCCAGTGTCGAGGTTCGATCCGATGTCGTCATCCCCCAGAAGACGACATCCGGTGACTCGCCCGGCATGACTTCCGCGATCCATCGGCTAGCCTCGGCATCTCCACTTGGGGCAGCAAAAAACGCGATTAGATTGTTATGCTTGTATTGATGCCAGCCGCGGGGCAAAGTGAGCGGTCCATTCACTCTTGCGCGTTCTACGAATGACGCAGCACGACTGAGAACATGACCCCGAAGGTCGGCAGGATGCCCTGGCGTAATACGCTCTCTAGAATTCTTTTCTCGCATGAACACGACCCGCTGCTCATTTACTCTATCCTCCACCGCCAGAAGCACATCAACATTGGCCCCGGCGTACTCAAACAACAGCGGAGAGGACGGGATCGCCTCCTGCGACAAACCGGTGGCCAGCTCCCTAAGGGCTCGCACAGTGACAACGAACGGCTTCACTTGAAATTCTCTCCCAGATAGTCGGAGTGGAGCTCTCGAATTTCCTCGTACTCCGCAGGTAGACCGATCGACATAAAGACGAGCGCAAAACGCTGAACCAGAGCGTGTGCGTATCGGTCCTGCAGACGAGCGATACGCCGATAGTTCGCAGTACGCCTCGTCGGGCCGAGTGCAATATCCGCTTCCCGCACTTGCTCCAAATGTCGCAAGTAGACGAAGTAGCCGAGGTCACATTCTGGCGCAATCGCAGAGAGAAAAAGTGCGTCGCCCGGCGGCTGAGAGTATGGCCCCTTTAGCTTGGAAACGATTCCATTGACAATGTTATCTCGCTTCTGCGGCGCAGATGCAGCGAGGTACGAATCGATCAGAAATTCGACAGCTTGCCCCAGAGATTCCGCTGGTTGACTAGCGAGGCGAATCGACTCCAAGGCAGCCCTTGCGGTGGCAGTTTTACGAGCATCGAGCTCAAGGGAGGCAACGATATCGCCCGGAGCCGTTTCACATGGCCACGCCCTAAGGCGCTGGTCAGAAATATTGGCGGCACTGGTTGACGCCAGGGTGGCACGAAGAGTCGCCACAAACTTCTTTAAAGCCGCTTCACGGATGCGAGGTATCTGCATCTCCAGCAAGTACTCCTGGGCGGTAAGCACAGGAACACACGTCACGCGACCTTGATGCTTGGCATGTGCGAAGTCGCAGTCAGCAGTGATCACAAGTAGATGCCGTTGCCAGTGAGAGGCGGCTGGATCAGCTGCTTCCAGGATGTCGCCTTGTCTCAACGGGTCTGTAACGCTGATGTTTCGATACTCCGGGTACGGATCCGTCAACTGTACCTCCAGCGGCCAGCGGGGCCTGCCAATCTCTGGTTACGGTCTACGAGTAACGAGCTTAGCCTTGGCCCAAGGTCAGTGTGACCAATGCTCGACAGGACGCACCACCACAGCCCCCTTTCCCAGGTGTTCCACAGCCTGCGGTCTGATGTTGCCAGCCACCCACCGAGTTCCAGAAGGCGGCGCCTAATTGTTGCTTAGGGGCGGGCACACTGGGGCAGCCATCGCGGCGGGTCTGCACAGACGTCAGACGGCTAGCTTCGAGCTCTTGTCGGCCGACAGAGCGACAGAAGGCCAGCCTCTATCGCCGTTACTCCGATCAGACGCGTTGAACGCACATGCTGCGTGCTAGTTGTTAGCAAGCTGGGACGAGCCGAGTAGGCAAGTTGGCGGCAGCCCAACCATGAGCTGGACTCGACGCCCGCAGGCTGAAACCGACACCGGCATCGCGAACTTGTAGCCACAATCTCGGATCGCCATGCTGGACCTTGACGTGGAAGCTGATCATGAAATCGCGTGACTACGCCGACCATCTCGCATCGCGTCTGCTGCAACATTCGGCCGACAACGTGGAAAACCTGGTCGCCGAGGCGGTGTCTACACGTGTAGCGAGTGTGTGGTGTTGTGCGCTGAGGCGATCAAGAACGAGCCCGCCGGGTTGAACGCGCCACACTCGTCAGGGAAGGTGTCGACTACGCGGCCCTCCTGACACATCTACCGCGTATCGAGGCGATCCATCGTCTGATCGACACGACCAGCGCTCTTGGATCAGCGCGGCCCGTCGTCACGGCATCGCGTAGGACCCGAGTTTGCGAGGCACTGGGAATATGCCGTCAGTCGGTGCGGGAACGGTTCGACTGAGGCAACTAGGGCGTGTCCTGTATGTGGTTGAGCTGTGGGTCCGGTAATTGTGCCCGGTGGTTGGTCGGGGTGAGTTGACGGACAGGGCGTGGGCGGTGATCGAGCCACTGCTGCCGCCGCAGCAAGGTGGTGGACGGCGGTGGCGGGATCACCGTCAAGTGATCAACGCGATTCTGTGGAAGCTGCGCACTGGTGCGCCCTGGCGTGACCTGCCTGATCGTTACGGGCCCTGGAAGACCGCGCATGAACGGCTGCGGTTGTGGACCAAGACGGCACCTGGGACCGGATCATCGGCCGGGTGATCGTCAAAGACGACGCCGTCGGCGACCTCGAATGGGTCGTATCCGTCGACTCGAGTGTGGTCCGGGCGCATCAGCATGCCGCCGGTGCCCGGAAAAAAGGGGCTGCAGCGACGGAATCGAAGCCCTCGCCCTCGACGGGGAAGGACTCGGGCGGTCCCGCGGCGGGCTGAGCACCAAGATCCACCTCGCCGTGGACGGGCGTGGCCTGCCGATGCGCTTCCTGCTCAACCCGGGCCAAGCGGCGGACAACCCGCAGCTGGTTCCGCTGCTGGACGGCATCACCGTCGCCCGGGTCGGTCCAGGCCGGCCACGCTGCCGACCGGAGACGGTGATCGCGGACAAGGCGTATTCGCATCCGTCAACCCGCCGAGCGATGCGAGACCGGCGGATCAGGTTTGTCAGCCCGGAACGGGATGACCAGATCGCCCGCCGCACAGCCAAAGGCCGCAGCGGCGGACGACCACCAACCTTCGATGCCGAGGTCTATAAACAGCGCAACGTGGTCGAGCGGCGCTTCAACCGGCTCAAACAGTTCCGCGACCTGGCCACCCCCTACGCCAAACGCGCCGCCTACTACCAGGCCGAACTCACCACCGCCGCCATCATCCTCTGGCTCCAGTGACTTACAGGACACGCCCTAGGCGGGAAGGTCGAATTCGCCGTCCCGGACGCCTTTCAGGAACGCGTCCCATTCGGTCGGCGTGAACACGAGGACATGGCCGTCCGGATCCGACGCCTGGCGCATCGCGGTATAAGTGAGGCCGTCAGTGTGCGGGACCAGCGCGTACTCGGCGCGGTCTTGGAGGTTCGCACCCTCTGGTTCCGCCCGGATCCACACCGCGTCGCTCAAGTCCAGCTCTGGCCGGATGTGGGCCTTGTCGTCCACCGGCTGCTCACTCATGGTGTCCACGCTATCGCTTTCCGACACGCAAAACGAAGGGGCCCTTCACGAGGAAGGGCCCCTTCAGCCCAACAACTAGGCGGTCTCGGTGATCGGCCGGTCCACCCACGACATCAGGTCGCGCAGCTTCTTGCCGGTCTCCTCGATCGGGTGCTGGTTGCCCTGCTCCTCGAGCTTGGTGAAGTTCGGCCGCCCGGCCTCGTCCTCGGCGACCCATTCACGGGCGAAGGTGCCGTCCTGGATCTCGCCGAGGATCTTCTTCATCTCTTCCTTGACCGCCGGCGAGATGACGCGCGGGCCGCGGGTCAGGTCGCCGTACTCGGCGGTGTCGGAGATCGAGTAGCGCTGACGCGCGATGCCGCCCTCGTACATGAGGTCGACGATCAGCTTCAGCTCGTGCAGCACCTCGAAGTAGGCGATCTCCGGGGCGTAGCCGGCCTCGGTGAGCACCTCGAAACCGGTCTGCACCAGCGCGGAGGCGCCACCGCAGAGCACGGCCTGCTCGCCGAAGAGGTCGGTCTCGGTCTCCTCGGTGAAGGTCGTCTTGATGACACCGGCGCGGGCGCCACCGATGGCGGCCGCGTAGGAGAGCGCGAGCGCCTGCGCGTTGCCGGAAGCGTCCTGCTCGACCGCGATGAGCGCCGGGACGCCCTTGCCGTCGACGAACTGGCGGCGGACCAGGTGGCCCGGGCCCTTCGGCGCGACCATGGCGACGTCCACATTCGACGGCGGCTTGATCAGGTCGTAGCGGATGTTGAAGCCGTGGCCGAAGAACAGCGCGTCGCCGTCCTTGAGGTGCGGCTCGATGTCCTTCTCGTAGATGGCGCGCTGCTTGGTGTCCGGCGCGAGGATCATGATCAGGTCGGCTTCGGCGCTGGCCTCGGCCGGGGTGAGCACGCGGAGACCCTGCTCCTCGGCCTTGGCCCGCGACTTCGAGCCCTCGGGCAGACCGATGCGGACATCGACGCCGGAGTCGCGCAGGCTCAGCGAGTGCGCGTGACCCTGGCTGCCGTAGCCGATCACGGCGACCTTGCGACCCTGGATGATCGAAAGGTCCGCGTCGTCGTCGTAAAAGATTTCCACTGCCATGAGGGGTACTACTTCCTTTCCTGACTTACAGACAAAGATTCGTTATCGGGCGGAGGTGGCGGTAATGGACCGGGCGCCCCGGCCGACCGCGACCATTCCGGACTGGACCAGTTCGCGGATGCCATAGGGCTCCAGCATCCGCAACAGGGCACCGATCTTGTCGGAGGTCCCGGTGGCTTCGACGGTGAGCGCCTCGGGGGACACATCCACCACTTTCGCGCGGAAAAGCTGGACTGTCTCGAGGACCTGGCTGCGCACGGTGGCGTCGGCCCGGACCTTGACCAGCAGCAGTTCACGCTGCACGGCTGTGGACTTTTCCAATTCCACGATCTTGATGACGTTGACCAGCTTGTTGAGCTGTTTGGTCACCTGTTCGAGCGGTAGCTCTTCGACGGCGACCACGATCGTCATCCGGGACACCTCGGGATTCTCCGTGGGCCCGACGGCGAGGGATTCGATGTTGAAACCACGCCGGGAGAACAGTCCGGAAACCCGTGCGAGGACACCGGGCTTGTTCTCGACCAGAACGCTCAGGGTGTGCACGCTCATCGGGCGTCTCCTTCTGCCGCCGCATTGATCTCCGCCTCGGCGGCGACTTCGTCGTCGTCGAAGAGCGGGCGGATCCCGCGCACGGCCATGATTTCGTCGTTACCGGTGCCCGCGGCCACCATGGGCCACACCTGGGCATCCTTCCCCACCACGAAATCGATCACGACGGGGCGGTCGTTGATCTCCATGGCGCGCCGGATGGTGGCGTCGACGTCCTCCTTGGTCTCGCAGCGGAGCCCGGCGCAGCCGAGCGCCTCCGCGAGCAGGGTGAAGTCGGGGATGCGGTGCTTGTGCGTACCGAGATCGGTGTTGGAGTACCGCTCGGAGTAGAAGAGGTTCTGCCACTGGCGGACCATGCCCAGGTTGCCGTTGTTGATGACGGCCACCTTGATCGGCGCGCCTTCGATGGCGCAGGTGGCCAGTTCCTGGTTCGTCATCTGGAAACAGCCGTCGCCGTCGATGGCCCAGACCTGCTTGTCCGGCATGCCGAACTTGGCGCCCATCGCGGCGGGGACGGCGAAGCCCATCGTGCCGAGACCGCCGGAGTTGATCCAGGTGCGCGGGTTCTCGTACTTCACGAACTGCGCGGCCCACATCTGGTGCTGGCCGACGCCCGCGGTGTAGACCGCGTCCGGGCCGACCAGCGAACCGATCCGCTCGATGACGTACTGCGGCGAAAGCGTCCCGTCGTCGGGCCACTCGTAACCGGCCGGGTAGTCGTCACGCCAAGCGCTCGCCTGCGTCCACCAGTCCGTCAGATCCGGCTTCGCGGACTTGTCGGTCTCGGCGCGGACGGCCTCGATCAGTTCGGTGATGATCTCCGCGCAGTCGCCGACGATCGGCACGTCCGCCTTGCGGTTCTTGGAGATCTCGGCCGGGTCGATGTCGGCGTGGACGATGGCGGCGTCCGGCGCGAACGACGACAGCTGCCCGGTGACGCGGTCGTCGAAGCGGGCGCCGAGGGCGATCAGCAGATCCGCGCGCTGCATCGCGGCGACCGCGGCGACCGAACCGTGCATTCCCGGCATGCCGAGGTGCTGCGGGTGCGAGTCGGGGAAGGCGCCGCGGGCCATCAGCGTGGTGACGACCGGGATCCCGGTCAGCTCCGCCAGTTCCATCAGCTGGCGCGAGGCGTCGGCCTTGATCACGCCACCGCCGACGTAGAGGACCGGGCGGCGCGACTTGCTGATCAGGCGGGCGGCCTCGCGGACCTGCTTGCCGTGCGGGCGCAGCGTGGGCCGGTAGCCCGGCAGCCGCATCTCCGTCGGCCAGGAGAAGGAGGTCATCTCCTGCAGGACGTCCTTGGGGATGTCCACCAGGACCGGGCCGGGGCGGCCGGTCGAGGCGAGGTGGAAGGCCTCCGCGATGGTGCGCGGGATGTCCGCCGGGTCGGTGACCAGGAAGTTGTGCTTGGTGATCGGCATCGTGATGCCGCAGATGTCGGCTTCCTGGAAGGCGTCCGTGCCGATCAGCGCGCGGGACTGCTGACCGGTGATGGCGACCACCGGGACCGAGTCCATGTTCGCGTCGGCCAGCGGGGTGACCAGGTTGGTCGCGCCGGGACCCGAGGTGGCCATGCACACACCGACCTTGCCGGTCGCCTGCGCGTATCCGGTGGCGGCGTGCCCGGCGCCCTGTTCGTGGCGGACCAGGACGTGGCGGACCTTCGTCGAATCGAGCAACGGGTCGTACGCCGGGAGAATGGTGCCGCCGGGAATACCGAACACGACTTCCGCGCCCACCGCCTCGAGCGAGCGGACGAGCGACTGCGCGCCCGTGACCCGCACCGGGGTCCCGGCCGGCGGCGCCGGCTTGGGACGTGCTCCAGAGGTTCCGGCATTCGCTTCAGCTCGCGAGGTGGCACTAGTCATCGCTTGTCTGCCTCGTCTTGTCTAGTCACTCGTTCGGGTATTCATTGGCTGGTCGGGCAAGTGAAATTGTTCCAGGCAACAAAAAACCCCCGCCGACCGGAGTGGTCGCACGAGGGTCGCGCGTCGACGCAGCGGAGACTTCCCTAAGCGTCGACGCGCTTGGGAAGTACGAGGCCGGTCTGCGTTGTCACGAGAGTGAAGCTAGCCGGTCGCCGTCAAGAGTGTCAACTCTGCGGGATGGCGATTCCGCATGCTGGACACCATCGGCGGATGGCGCGACCCGCGTTCGGGGCTCCGAAGGCGGCGGTGCACCATCTTTGACGTGGCAGAAGAAAAGCAGCAGGAACAGGCGAACGAGGACCGCAAGGCCGTCTTCAAAATCCCGAACACGGCGTTGCTGGCGATCGCTTTCCTTGTCGTCTGTGTGACGCCTGTCGCGTTCGGCGACGTGCCGTACCTCCAGTGGCTCTATCTCTTCCCGATCGCGCTGGCGGTGTTCGTCATCCGGACCCGCACGACGGCGACGGCGACGGGACTGGAAGTCCGCACGATGTTCGGGCGGCGCGACCTGCCGTGGTCCTCGCTCAAGGGCCTCGCCATCACCGAGAAGGCGAAGGTGCAGGCGGTGCTGAAGGACGACACCAAGATCGCCCTTCCCGCCGTGCGTACTCGTCACCTTCCGGTGATCTCGCTGGTCAGCGCGGGCCGCGTGGCCGATCCTTCCGGGCTGACCGACGACGTGGCCGAGGCTCCGGAGAAGAGCGAGAATTCCGGGGAGTAGGATTGGTAGGACCAGTTTGGCGCCAGTTCGCCCTGGTCCTCATCCCGAACCTTGGAGTCCGCCGTGCCTCAACTCCGTTCCCGGACCACCACCCACGGCCGCAACGCGGCGGGCGCGCGCTCGCTCTGGCGCGCCACCGGAATGACCGACAGCGACTTCGGCAAGCCGATCGTCGCCATCGCGAACTCCTACACCCAGTTCGTGCCGGGACACGTGCACCTCAAGGACCTCGGCGAGATCGTGGCGGGCGCGGTGAAGGAGGCGGGCGGTGTCGCCCGCGAGTTCCACACGATCGCCGTGGACGACGGGATCGCCATGGGGCACAGCGGAATGCTGTACTCGCTACCCTCGCGCGAGATCATCGCCGACTCGGTCGAGTACATGGTCAACGCACACCAGGCCGACGCGCTCGTCTGCATCTCCAACTGCGACAAGATCACCCCCGGCATGCTGAACGCCGCCATGCGGCTGAACATCCCCGTGGTGTTCGTCTCCGGCGGGCCGATGGAGGCCGGGAAGGCCGTGGTCGTCGGCGGGGTCGCGCAGGCGCCGACCGACCTGATCACCGCGATCGCCGCGTCGGCCAGCAGCGAGGTCGACGAGGACGGTCTGTCCATTGTGGAGCGTTCGGCCTGCCCGACCTGCGGTTCGTGCTCGGGCATGTTCACCGCGAACTCGATGAACTGCCTCACCGAGGCCCTCGGGCTCTCCCTGCCGGGCAACGGTTCCACCCTCGCCACACACGCCGCCCGCAAGGCGCTCTTCGAGGACGCGGGCCGCACCGTCGTCGAACTGTGCAAGCGCTGGTACGAACAGGACGACGAGTCCGCGCTCCCGCGTTCGATCGCGTCGAAGAAGGCGTTCGAGAACGCGATGGCCCTCGACATGGCGATGGGCGGTTCGACCAACACGGTGCTGCACATCCTCGCCGCCGCGCAGGAGGGCGAGGTCGACTTCACCATCGACGACATCGACGCCATCGGCCGCCGCGTGCCGTGCCTGTCGAAGGTCGCGCCGAACTCGGACTACCACATGGAGGACGTCCACCGCGCGGGCGGAATCCCGGCCATCCTCGGCGAGCTGTACCGCGGCGGCCTGCTGAACACCGACGTCCACTCCGTGCACTCGCCGGATCTGGAATCCTGGCTGTCCACTTGGGACATACGCGCGAAGGAACCGTCGGAGCGCGCGATCGAACTGTTCCACGCCGCGCCGGGCGGGGTCCGCACCACGGAGGCGTTCTCCACCGAGAACCGCTGGTCCTCTTTGGACACCGACGCCGCGGGCGGCTGCATCCACGACGTCGAACACGCCTTCACCAAGGACGGCGGGCTCGCGATCCTGCGCGGCAACCTCGCCGAGAACGGCGCCGTCATCAAGTCGGCGGGCATCGACGAAGAACTCTGGCACTTCGAGGGCCCGGCCCGGGTGCTGGAAAGCCAGGAGGAGGCGGTTTCGGCCATCCTCAAGAAGGAGATCCAGCCCGGCGAGGTGCTGGTGATCCGCTACGAAGGCCCGGCGGGCGGCCCCGGTATGCAGGAGATGCTGCACCCGACCGCGTTCCTCAAGGGCTCCGGCCTCGGCAAGAAATGCGCGCTGATCACCGACGGCCGGTTCTCCGGCGGCTCGTCGGGCATCTCGGTCGGGCACATCTCGCCAGAGGCCGCCGCGGGCGGCGCGATCGGCCTGGTCCAGAACGGCGACCGGATCCTGCTCGACGTCCACGAACGCCGTCTCGAACTGCTCGTCGACGCGGACGTCCTCGCCGAGCGGCGCGCGAAGATGGAAGCGAGCGAGCGGCCGTGACCGCCGGTCTCGCGGGACCGGAAGGTGACCGCGGCGCTGCGGGCCTACGCGCGGATGGCGACTTCGGCCGACACCGGCGCGGTGCGGGACCCGAACAAGTAGGTCTCCTCAAGTGTCATGAAAGGGTCGTTCAGGACGAAAAACGTCCTGAACGACCCTTTCATGACATTCGCGGCACGAGGGCTCGCCGCAAGTAGGTGACGAAATGCGAGCGTCAGCGGCAGAGGACGAGCACCACGACCGAAGCGGCCGCCGTCAGCAGTAGTCCGATCAGCCCGAACGAGAGCGGCCGCTTCCGCCACGGGGTGTTGACGTCCAGCGCGATCCGCCCCGAGCCCGCGAGCAGGACGGTCAGCGAAGCCGCGGCCAGCAGGAGTTCGAATTCGAAGCCCTGTCCTTCCTTCTGGAAGAACCCGCCGCCGAACTTCACGTACACGATGTTCGCGCAGACACCCAGCAACGCGGCGGCGCCGACGGGGGTGAACAGGCCCACCAGCACGAGTGCGCCGCCGACCACCTCGCTGATCCCGGTGATCCACGAAAGCAGCGTGGTCTGGGTGGTGTAGCCGAAGTTGCCGAGCACCCTGGCGAAGCCGCCGACCCCGGGCCCGCCGAAGGCACCGAAGAGGTGCTGCAGCCCGTGCGCGCCCATGGTCACGCCGAGCACCACTCGCAGGACGAGCAGACCGAGGTCGATCCCGCCCCTGGTCTCCGCCGGGTTCGGGCCGCTGTCGGGCTCGGCCACGTCCGAGATCATGCTGGTCTGGTAGTCATCGCTCACGCGCGAAGGGTAGGCGAAACCGGCCCGTCAGGCGACCGAACCGCCGGACCGGTGGCGGAGCGGCTCAGAACAGGGTCGCCGGCTCGATCGGTTCGGGCTCGGGCAGCGGGGCGAGGCCGGGCACCAGGGCGCGCACGTCGTCGTGGAACCGGCGGGCGAGCGCCGGGGCGTCGTCGTTGTCGGGGGTGTGCACGAAGACCGTCGGCGACCGGCCCTCACGCAGCCACTCGGCGACCACCTCGGTCCACGGCCGCCATCCCTCGGCGGTCTCCTCGGCCGAGTCCCGGCCTAGGTAGCGGACGATCGGCCGGTCGGTCAGCGCCCGCGTCCGCCGCGGCAGCCGCGGTTTCTTGCCCCACGCGTCCTGCTCGGCCTCGCTGGCGGGCGGTCGCCGGAAGAAGACCGTGGTGTCGAACGGCACCCACTCCGCGTCCGCGTCGGCGAGTGTCCTCTCCAGCGACGACGTCGAGCGGGCGTCGGTGTGGAAGCCGGGATGCCGCACCTCCACGGCGCGACGGCGGCCGGCGGGGAGCCTGCGCAGGAAGCGGCCGAGGGCGTCGACGTCCGATGGGCCGAACGAGCCGGGCAGCTGCGTCCACAGGACCGCCCGGTCACCGAGCGGTTCGATCGCGTCCAGGAACGCCCGCATCTCGGTCTCGACCCCGGCGAGCCTTCGCTCGTGCGTGACGATCTTGGGCAGCTTCACCACGAACCGGAAGCCGGGATCGGTCTGCCGTGCCCACGTCGCGACGGTGTCCCGGGTCGGGATCGCGTAGAAGGTGGTGTTGCCTTCGACCGCGTTGCACCAGCCGGCGTAGGCCCGCAGCCGCTCCCCCGCGGGCAGCGACCGCGGCACGAACCGCCCGGCCCACGCCTTGTGCGTCCACATCGCGCAGCCGACATGAAGATTCGCCACGGTGCTCAGTATTCGCCGTGGACCAGGTTCTTCGGCAACTCCCCACCCAGATAGTGGCTCAGTTCCCTGGCCACCACCGCGTACGCGCGCTGCCGCCGCCCGCTCACCGCGCCCGCGACGTGCGGGGTGAGCAGCAGTCCCGGCACGTCCCACAGCGGATGCCCGGCGGGCAGCGGCTCGGGATCGGTGACGTCGAGGGCGGCACGCAACCGTCCGGACGCGAGTTCCGCGACGAGCGCGCCGGTGTCCACGACCGGCCCCCTCGAAACGTTGACGAGGATCGCGTCGTCCGGCATCGCGGCCAGGAACTCCGCGTCGACCATGCCGCGCGTGTGCTGCGTGAGCGGCACCATCAGGACCGCGACGTCGTGCTCGGGCAGCAGGGCGGGGAGTTCGTCGACGCCGTGGACGCCCTCACGGGCGCTCGCGCCGACCATCGTGCAGCGCACGTCGAACGTCTCCAGCCGGCGGCGCAGATGCCTGCCGAGGTCGCCCGCGCCGATGACGAGGACCCGTTTGCCCTGCAGGGTGTCGGTGGTCCGCCGTTCCCAATGCCTCCGTCGCAGGCCGTCGGCGAAGCCGTCGAGACCGCGGTAAATCGCCAGCAGGACCGCGACGACCCACTCGGCCGAGCTTCCGCCGTGCGCGCCGCGGCAGGTCGAGAGCAGGACTCCGTCCGGCACCTTGCCGATCCAGTCCTCGGCGCCTGCCAGCAGCAGCTGCACGAGTTTGACGTTCGGCAGTTCGCGCCAGAGTTCCTCGGTCGGCCGGTCACCGGTCACGAGGACCTCGGCCTCGGCGGCCTCGGCGGGCACCGGCTCGCCGTGGCGGTACACCACCGGACGCACGCCGTCGATCTCCGAAAGCGCGGCCACTCCCTCTTCGTCGGGCACGAGAACGGTCACAGTCATGATCTCCACGGTATCCACTACCGCTTACCCGTGGCTCACGCGCGCCCACCTAGGCTTGCCCCGTGCGTACCCGGTACCGGCGGAAATGGACCGCGCCGCTGGCCATCCTGGCCTGCGGTGCGCTGATGCTCTCCGGCTGCGCCGAATTCGACAACACCGCCGCGGGGCAGAAGTTCACCCCGGTCAACCCGCCGTCCCCCGAGGTCCCGCCGCAGATCGGGCCCGGCGGTGAAGCGGGCGACCCCGGTCCCGGCCGCGGCGGCAACGGGCGGAATCAGACGCCGACGCCGGTCCCGCCGCCGCAGGGCTGCAAGGACTTCGACAAGGCCGTCATCGCGACCTGCCTGGACACCGTCGCCGCCGTGGCCGCGATCCCCGGCGACGGCACCGCGCCCAGCGCGCTCGCGGGCGAACGCAAGAGCGGCCGGATCGTGCTCGCCGCCTCGGAGAAGGACCCGGCGGACTGGGCGACCATCCCCGTGGACGGCTCCGGCGACGGCGGCCTCACCTCGCTCGCCCTCTCCCCAGGTTTCGCCGAAGACCAGCTCGTCTTCGCCTACATCACCACGCCGACCGACAACCGGGTCGTCCGGCTGGCGAAGGGCCAGGCGCCGAAACCGGTGCTGACCGGCATCCCCAAGGGCGCCACCGGCAATCGCGGCGCGCTCGGCACCGACGCCAAGGGCGCCCTCCTGATCGCCACCGGCGACGCGGGCAACGCCGGGCTCGCCGCCGATCCCGCGTCGCTCGCCGGGAAGGTGCTGCGCATCGACACGTCGGGCAAACCGGCGGCGGGCAACCCCACACCGGGTTCGGCGGTCTTCTCGACCGGCGTGCACTCCCCCGGCGGGATCTGCCGTGACCAGACCGGTTCGCGGATGTGGCTGACCGACCGGCTGGCCGACAAGGACGTGCTGTACCGGCTCCGGGGTGGCCAGCCGCTGACCACCCCGGCGTGGAGCTGGACCGACAAACCCGGCGTGGCGGGCTGCGCGGACTTCGTCGGTGCCACCGGCTATCTCACCATCACGACCTCGATCGCGGGCAACCTGCAGAACCTCCCGGTCACCCCGGACGGCGCGGTGACCGGGAAACCCAGCGTCGCCATGGACGGCAAGGTCGGCAAGCCGCCGAAGACCTTCGGCAGGCTTTCCGCGATGAGCATGATCAACCCGCAGGTCGCGATCACCGGGACGATCAACAAGGACGGCGGCTCACCGGTTTCGAGCGACGACCGCGTCGTCATCATCACGCCGTCGGCCAGCGCCGGCGGGGGCGGCAAGGACTGAGCGGCCTTACCTCGACGGCCTCGGCTGGGCAGGCGGCGTGAACCGGGTGAACAACGGCGCCATGGCCTTCTCCTTGCCCAGCGGATCGAACAGCTCCGGCACGAGCCGATACGAGGATCCGAGCGCGGTCGCGGCGGCGGTGAGCAGGCGCGGATCGGTGGACGGCCAGTGTCCGGTGTCCACTCGGGACAGCAGGGTGCGGAGCAGGACGATCTCCTCGGCCGCGTTGAACGAACAGTGACCGCCCCGGCTGACGTAGGTCTGCCGCAGCAGAGCGGGATCACCGTTGCGCCGAACCTGGTCGCCGTACCACCGGGCCTGCCCCGCGACGGCGCCGCCGTCTCCGGTGGTGTGCGCGGTCAGCACGGGTGACGGCGTGGTCCCGCGCGCCACCGTGTAGCGGTGCATGTAGGCCTGCGCCTTCGGATCCGCCGAGATCCGCGGGGCCGCGGCGAGCCGGTCGAGGTCGGCTTGCAGATCCACGCCTCCCGCCCGGTACGCATGCCGCACCAGATCGAGCCCGGCCGAGCGGGCGAGCTGACTCCGGTAGTCGATCCCGGTGTTGAAGGAAGGGTTGCCACCGGCCCGGCGTTCGATTTCGGGGCGGGCGGACGGTCCGTAGCCGGGCAGGTAGGCCCCGGTGACCCACAGCGCCTGCTGCGCGAGGCGGTCGGCGGGCGCCGTCGGCTCCGGTTCGTGCGCGAGGGCCCAGCCCGGGATGGTGCCCAGCGCTCCGGCCAGCGCGATCCGCGCCCGGCCCGCCTCGGTCTTTTGGGCTTCGGCGACGACGGCTTCGAGTGCCGCCTGCGCGGCCTGCGGATCACGAGGCCGGACCAGGTCGATGTCCGCGTCCGGCGCCAGCAGGGTCTTGAGCGCGAAAAGCATGTCCAGAGCGCTGTTCCACGTGCCGTTGGTGTCGTACTCGCCGCACTGCGTCAGGACGCCGTCGAACCGGCCCGGGTTGTTCTCGGCCAGCTTCAGTGAGATCACGGCGCCCATGGACATCCCGCTGGTGATGGTCCGCCGCGGTTTCCCCACCTCGGCCTGGAACCAGTCCAGCAGCGCGATCTGGTCGGTCAAGGCCTCCTCGATCGCGTGCCCGAAAACGCCCTTGTAGTTCGACGCGGCCAGCGCGTAGCCCTGGTCGAGCAGCCAGGACTCGGTCTCGGGTCTGGTGGCCAGCATGATCTGTGCCGGCTTCCACGGGTCCACGTAGAGCCCGTGGCTGTAGAGCACCAGCGTGCCGTTCCAGCGTTTCGGCACTTTGACCAGGAAGTCCGCGCCGTCGATCGTTCCCTCGTGGACGTGCGGGCGTTCTTCGGCGGCCGCCGGCGCGGCGGTGAGCAGCGCGCCGAAGAGGAGCGCGACGAGCACGGTGACGAGTGTCCTGCGTGAGTGGGTCATACCGGGAAAAATAGGTGACTATATGGTCACATGTCAACCGGGTACTCCGTCCGGTGCCCGCACATGCCATAACCGTCCTCTTTGGACGGAGCGACCACCCGGACGCCGGACCGCTCCAGGTGGCTCACGTCGCCGTTCGCGAGCGCTTCCAGGTGTTCCCCGGTCAACTCGGCGGCGGCCAGCGCACCGGCGCGCCAGCGCGGGAACCAGGCGTCGACCTTCGGCGCGACCAGCGCGGCGGCCGCACGGTGGAAATCCCTCAGCGGGCCGGGGTTTCCCGACACGAGGGCGTCGCGGATCGGCAGATAGCCCTCGATCGCGAGATCGCGCGCGCCGAGGGCGGCGGCGTCGTCCGCGGGCATCGCGGCAGCATCCGCGTACGCGTCCGGGTCGGCGAGGATCGGCGGCGGGAAGGTGAAGACCGCGTCCCCCGCTTCGGGCAGCCCGCTGTTCTGCATGAGCACGGTGATCCGCAGGTCTTCGCGCTGCACCATCCGATGGACCGTGCCGGGCGCGAACCACGCGACGACGCCGGGCTCGAGTTCGGTCTCCCGGTAGCCGCCGACGTCGAGCGTCTGCACCGCGCCACGTCCGCCGGTGACGACGTAGGCCTCGGTGCAGGCCAGGTGCAGATGCGGGCTGCCGCCGCACACCCCGTCCGCCGCTTCCCATTCGTAGGCGCACAGATGGGAGAGGCCGATGCCTCCAGGAAGGGGGAACACGATGATCTCCTCGAAAGAAAGCGCTTTCTTCCTACTCGTTCGCATTCAGAGGACTAAATGCGAGAGGGGACTCAGGGGCGGCGGACGCGGGTTTCCGCGCGCAGGCGCCGGACGTCGACGAACGCGACGACCGCGGAGACGACGGCGGCGAACATGCCGAGGTAGCGGCCGAGGCCGGACCCGATCTCGATTCCGGCGGCGGAAAGGATCCCGCGCTGGTCGGCGTCGAACTGCCAGTCGAGGCTGATCCAGCCGAGCAGCATCAGCAGCAGCGCGCCGATGGCCGCCATCAGCCACAGATGCGGCAGGCCCGCGCGGCGGACGGCGTCGACGCGGCCGAACAGCACGACGGCGAGGCCGGGCAGGAAAAGCAGGAACACCGGCGCCCAGGAGAGGAAGCCCGACCGCCACGCGTCACGCGTGACGTCGTCGGCGGGCAACGTCGTCAGGACGTCCTCGATCTCCGGGCGCGACGCGGTCAGCGTCGTCCACGGCAGGAACAAGGCCACCAGCGCGAGCAGCCCGGCCGCGAGGCCGAGCCACTCACGCCAGGTGACCTTCTTCAAAGCGAGATCAGGCACCGACTCGCTCGACGATCAGTTCGCGCACGCGTTTGGCGTCGGCCTGGCCCTTGGTGGCCTTCATGACCGCGCCGACGATCGCCCCGGCCGCGGCCACCTTGCCGCCGCGGATCTTCTCGGCGACGTCGGGCTGCGCGGCCAGCGCCTCGTCGACCGCCGCGATGAGCGCGGAGTCGTCGGAGACGACCTTCAGGCCGCGCTTCTCGACGACCTCGGACGGCGAACCCTCGCCGGCGAGGACGCCCTGCACGACCTCCTTGGCCAGCTTGTTGGTCAGCTCACCGGAGTTGACCAGCGCGATGACCTCGGCCAGCTGCGCCGGGGAGATCGCCAGCTCCGCCAGTTCGATCTCGCGGGAGTTGGCCTCCTGCGCCAGCGTGTTGACCCACCAGCTGCGGGCCTCGTCCGGCGTCGCGCCCGCCTCGACGGTGGCGGCGACCAGATCGACCGCGCCGACGTTGAGCAGGTCGCGCAGTGCCTCGTCGGTCAGGTTCCACTCGCGCTGGATGCGCTTGCGGCGCTCCGACGGCATCTCGGGGAGCGTCTTGCGCAGCTCCTCGACCCATTCGCGCGACGGCGCGATCGGCACCAGGTCGGGCTCCGGGAAGTACCGGTAGTCCTCGGCGGTCTCCTTGGTGCGGCCGGGCGACGTGGTGCCGTCGGCCTCCTGGAAGTGCCGCGTCTCCTGCTTGATCGTGCCGCCGTCGGCGAGGATCGCCGCCTGGCGGGTCATCTCGTACCGCACGGCGCGCTCGACGCTGCGCAGCGAGTTGACGTTCTTTGTCTCGGTGCGCGTGCCGAATTCGGTCGCGTCCTTGGCCATCAGGGACACGTTCGCGTCGCAGCGCAGGGAACCTTGGTCCATGCGGACGTCGGAGACGTCCAGCGCGCTCAGCAGATCCCGCAGGGCGCTCACGTACGCGCGGGCGACCTCGGGGGCACGCTCGCCGGTGTGCTCGATCGTCTTGGTGACGATCTCGATCAGCGGAACGCCCGCGCGGTTGTAGTCGAGCAGCGAGTGCTCGGCGCCGTGGATCCGGCCGGTCGCGCCGCCGACGTGCAGCGACTTGCCGGTGTCCTCCTCCATATGCGCGCGCTCGATCTCGACGCGGACCCCCTCGCCGTCGTCCAGCGTCACGTCGAGGTAGCCGTTGAAGGCGATCGGCTCGTCGTACTGCGAGGTCTGGAAGTTCTTCGGCATGTCCGGATAGAAGTAGTTCTTCCGGGCGAACCGGCACCATTCGGCGATCTCGCAGTTGAGCGCGAGGCCGATGCGGATCGCACCTTCGATTGCCTTGGCGTTCACGACCGGCAGCGCACCGGGCATCCCGAGACAGGTCGGGCACACCTTGGTGTTCGGCTCGCCGCCGAACTCGTTGGCGCAGCCGCAGAACATCTTGGTGTTCGTGTTCAGCTCGACGTGCACCTCGAGGCCCAGCACCGGGTCGAACCGCTCGATGACGTCGGCGTAGTCCATCAACTCAACCACGGCGGTCACTTCTTTCCTCCCAGCTCCGGAACCTCGTGCACCAGCGAGCCACCGTTGGCAGCGTCGCGTGCGACCTCGTAGGCGGCGCCGACGCGGTACAGCCGGTCGTCGGCCATCGCGGGGGCCATGATCTGCAGGCCGACCGGCAGGCCGTCCTCGTGCGACAGTCCACTCGGGACGCTCATCGCGGCGTTGCCGGCGAGGTTCGACGGGATGGTGCAGAGGTCCGCCAGGTACATCGCCATCGGGTCGTCGACGCGCTCGCCGATCTTGAACGCGGTGGTCGGCGTGGTCGGCGAGACCAGCACGTCCACCTTTTCGTAGGCGGCTTCGAAGTCGCGCGTGATGAGCGTGCGGACCTTCTGCGCCGAGCCGTAGTAGGCGTCGTAGTAGCCGGAGGACAGCGCGTACGTGCCGAGCATGATGCGGCGTTTGACCTCGGGGCCGAAGCCCTTCTCGCGGGTCAGCGACATGACCTCTTCGGCGCTGTGGGCGCCGTCGTCGGACACGCGCAGGCCGTAGCGCATGGCGTCGAACCGGGCGAGGTTCGACGAGCACTCGCTCGGCGCGATCAGGTAGTACGCGGGCAGCGCGTAGGTGAAGTTCGGGCACGAGACCTCGACGACCTCGGCGCCGAGCGCGCGCAGCTGCTCGACGGCGGCTTCGAACGACCGCAACACGCCCGGCTGGTAGCCGTCGCCGGCGAATTCCTTCACCACGCCGACCCGGACGCCCTTGAGGTCACCGGTGAGGCCCTGGCGGGCCGCGGCGACCACCGGCGGGACCGGCGCGTCGATCGAGGTCGAGTCCATCGGGTCGTACCCGGCGATGACCTCGTGCAGCAGGGCGGCGTCGAGCACCGTCCGCGCGCAGGGACCTGCCTGGTCGAGCGACGACGAGAAGGCGACGAGACCGTAGCGGGAGACACCGCCGTACGTCGGCTTCACGCCGACGGTGCCGGTGACCGCGCCGGGCTGGCGGATCGAACCGCCGGTGTCGGTGCCGATCGCGATCGCGGCCTCGAACGCCGCGATGGACGCCGAGGAGCCACCGCCGGAACCGCCGGGGATACGGGCGTGGTCCCACGGGTTGTGCGTCGGGCCGAACGCGGAGTTCTCCGTGGAGGAGCCCATCGCGAACTCGTCCATGTTGGTCTTGCCGAGCACCACGACACCGGCTTCGCGCAGCTTGCGCGTCACGGTGGCGTCGTACGGCGGGATCCAGTTCTCCAGGGTCTTCGAACCGACCGTGGTCGGGATGCCCTTGGTGGTCAGCACGTCCTTGAGCGCCAGCGGCACACCGGCGAGCGGCGACTTCGGCGCCTTGCCCTCGGCGACGTCGGCGTCCACCGCGCGGGCCGCTTCGAGCGCGCCCTCGGTGTCCACGTGCAGGAACGCGTGGATGTGGTCGTCGACCTCGGCGATCCGGTCCAGGTGGGCCTTGGCGACCTCGACGGCCGACACCTCACGGGACTGGATCTTCTCCGCCAGCTCGGCGGCGGTCAGCTTGATGAGTTCGGTCACTGTTCTTCTCCCAGAATCCGCGGCACCCGGAAACGACCCTCTTCGCTGGCGGGCGCACCGGCCAGCGCCTGCTGCTGGGTCAGCCCCGGTCGGACCGTGTCCTCACGGAACACGTTGGTCAGCGGCACGGCGTGCGAAGTGGGCGGGACATCCTCGCCTGCGACCTCGCTCACCTTGGCCACCGAGTCCAGGATCTGGTCGAGCTGGCCTGCGAAGACGTCCAGCTCCTCTTCGGTGACGGCAAGCCTGGCCAGCTTGGCGAGGTGTGCGACCTCGTCGCGGGAAATGTTGGGCACGCGGGTGACTCCCGGGGTGTGCTGTGCGGGTTCTGTCGGAAGCTGCAAGTCTATGGTGGCGGCGTCGGCTGACTCGACTGGGTTATGCCGCGGCCTGCGCTCCCATGTCGGGTAAGGAGTGCTTGGTTCGTTATCCCGCGCCCCGGACGTCGGTCCCCATTACCTCGTCCGGTCTGTCACAATCGGCGCCCGGCGTAGCGCGTTCCACGGCGAGGCTGGGACGCCTGAGGCGAGAGGGGCGCGTGTGTCGTTCCTGATCCGGGTCCAATTACCGGACACCCCGGGGACCCTCGGCGCGGTCGCCACCGCGCTCGGCACCGTCGGCGCCGACATCCTGAGCGTGGACGTGGTCGAACGAGGCGGCGGTGTCGCCATCGACGACCTCGTCGTCGAGATCCCCTCCGGCAGGCTGCCGGACGCGCTCATCACCGCCGCCGAAAGCGTCGACGGTGTCGAGGTCGACGCCGTCCGCCCGTACGCCGGGGTGCTCGACACGCACCGCGAACTCGAACTGGTCGAGGAGATCGCCGCGAAGCCCGCTTCGGGGCTGGAGATCCTCGCCGAGGGTGTGCCGCGGATCATCCGCGCGGGCTGGGCCGTCGTCGTCGAGCACGCGGAGTCCGGCGCGGTGCGCCTGGCGTCGTCCAACGCCGCGCCCGAGACGCCGATCACCGACCTGCCGTGGCTGCCGCTGGAACGCGCCACCATCCTCGACGCCGAGGAGGCGTGGGTGCCGGAGACGTGGAAGGAACTGGGGACCGAACTCGCGGCCACGCCGCTGGGGAAGCCCGGGAAGGCGCTGTTGGTCGCGCGGCCGGGCGGGCCGAACTTCCGGGCCGCCGAGGTGGCGCGGTTGGCGCACTTCGCGGGCATCGTCGCCGTCGTGTTGGACAGCTGACCGCTCGCTCGCACCTCTCACGGATGTCATGAAAGGGTCGTTCAGGACATTTTTTGTCCTGAACGACCCTTTCATGACATCCGGAGCACGCGTGACTGACCCTTCACGCGCGCTATGAACGGTCCGTTACTTGCAAATTTTGCAAGTAACGGACCGTTCATAGCATTGGCGGAGGGGCTTAGGTGAGCTCCAGGCCGTAGGCGATCAGGGTCACCCCGGGATGCGGCTCCCAGTCCCGGTCGGGCAGCCGCACAAAGCCGAGCCGCTCGTAGAGCCGGTGTGCCCGCGTCATCGTGACCAGGCTGCACAGCACCACCCTCGCCACGGCCAGTTCCCGCGCCCGCGCGAGGACCGCCCTGGTCAGGGCCTCGCCGATGCCGCGTCCGGTCGCCGAGGGCAGCACCCCGAGCATCCGGAACTCCAGTTCGCCCTCGCGGGACAGTTCGGCGAACGGCGTGCCCGGCCGGGCGATGGTGACCGTGCCGACCGGCGTGCCGTCGCCGTCCACCGCGACCAGGAGTTCCGCCAGCTCCGCGCGGCGGGCGGCGTCGAGGAGTTCGGTGGCGTAGCCCACGCCGTCGACGAGGCTCCGTTCCGCGGAATACGCGGCCAGGGTGAGTTCCCCGACCGCCGTCAGCTCGTCGGGGCGGGCGGGCCGGATCTCCAGGTCACTCACCGTTTTCCTCCTCTGTCGGCAGCGCGAGTTCGGCGGCGGCCTCGGGGCCGCTTTCGAGCAGCACGCGGAAGCCGTTCTCGTCGAGCACCGGCACCTTCAGCTGGACCGCCTTGTCGTACTTCGTGCCCGGCGCGTCGCCGACGACCACGAACGCCGTCTTCTTCGACACCGAACCGGCCGCCTTCCCGCCGCGGGCCATGATGTATTCCTTGGCCTCGTCGCGGGAGTAGTCGTTCAGCGAACCGGTGACGACGATCGACAGGCCTTCGAGGTTGCGCGGGATGGACTCGTCGCGTTCCTCCTCCATCCGCACGCCGGCCGCGCGCCACTTCTCGACGATCTCGCGGTGCCAATCGACCTCGAACCACTCTTTCGCCGCACGCGCGATGGTCGGGCCGACGCCGTCGACGCTGGAGAGCTCCTCCTCCAAGGCGTTCTCGATCCGTTCGAGTGAGCCGAATTCCCGCGCGAGCGCCTGCGCCGCCGTCGGGCCGACGTGCCGGATCGACAGGCCGACGATGACCTTCCACAGTGGACGGTCCTTCACCGTTTCCAGGTTGTCCAGCAGCTTGCGCCCGTTGGCCGACAGCTCCCCCGCCTTGGTGCGGAACAGCTCCACCTGGAGCAGCTTTTCCTCGTCCAGATCGAAGATGTCGCCCTCGTCGTGCACGACACCGGCGTCCAGGATCGCGACCGCGGCCTCGTAGCCGAGCACCTCGATGTCGAACGCGCCCCGGCCACCGAGATGGAACAGCCGCTCCCGCAGCTGCGCCGGGCACGACCGCGAATTCGGGCAACGGATGTCGATGTCGCCCTCCTTCTGGTACGCCAGTTCGGTGTCGCAGTTGGGGCAGCGCAACGGCATGACGAACTCGCGCTCTTCGCCGGTGCGCGCGTCGGCGACCGGGCCGAGCACCTCGGGGATGACGTCGCCCGCCTTGCGGATGACGACCTTGTCCCCGATCAGCACGCCCTTGCGTTTGACCTCTTCCTGGTTGTGCAGCGTCGCCATCGCCACCGTGGACCCGGCCACCTTCACCGGCTCCATCACCGCGAACGGGGTGACCCGCCCGGTGCGGCCGACGTTGACCTGGATGTCCAGCAGGGTGGTGATCGCCTCTTCCGGCGGGTACTTGTAGGCGATCGCCCAGCGCGGCGCCCGCGAGGTCGTCCCGAGACGGCGTTGCAGCGCGACCTCGTCGACCTTGATGACGACGCCGTCGATCTCGTGCTCGGCGTCGTGCCGGTGCTCGCCCCAGTATTCGATGTGCGCCAGCAGTTCCTTGCCAGAACCGAGCACCTTGCTGTGCGGCGAGACCGGCAGGCCCCACGCGGCCAGCGCGTCGTATGCCTCGGACTGCCGCTTCGGTTCGAAGCCCGCACGTTTGCCGAGACCGTGGCAGATCAGCCGCAGATTGCGGGACTTCGTGATCTTGGGGTCCTTCTGCCGCAACGATCCGGCGGCGGTGTTGCGCGGGTTCGCGTACGGATCCTTTCCGGCCTCGACCATTTTCGCGTTGAGCGCCAGGAAATCTTCGACGCGGAAGTACACCTCGCCGCGGATCTCGACCAGCGCGGGCACCGGGAACTCGTCCGTCCCCGTCAGCCGCTCGGGCACCTGCTCCAGCGTGCGGACGTTGAGCGTGACGTCCTCGCCGGTGCGGCCGTCGCCCCTGGTCAGCGCGCGGGTCAGGCGGCCGTTCTCGTACAGCAGGTTGATCGCGAGCCCGTCGATCTTCAGTTCGGCGAGGTACTTCGTCGCGCCGATCTCCTTCTGGACCCGCTCGACCCAGGCTTCGAACTCCTCGGTGTCGAAGACGTTGTCCAAGCTGAGCATGCGCTCGAGGTGGTCGTGCGCGACGAACTCGGTGGAGAACGTGCCGCCGACGTTCTGCGTCGGCGACTCCGGCGTCACCAGCCCGGGATGCTCGTCCTCGATGGCCTGGAGTTCGTTGAGCAGCTCGTCGAACTGGCCGTCGGACACGATCGGTGAATCCAGCACGTAGTACCGGAACTGGTGACCGCGGATCTCCTCCGCCAGTTCGGCATGCCTTTCACGGACGTCGGCGGGTACGTCCGTGACATCCTGCGCGGGCTCGAGGTTTTCGGGAAGTTCGCTGCTCACGGGGGTGACTCTAGTCGGGGGTACCGACATTTCCGGACAGCCTGCCGACCACCTCACGCAGTTCCAGCAGGGTCAGCTGCCCGTCCTGGGCCTCGGTCACCAGCTCGACCTTGCGCAGCCGTTCGGCCGCGACCCGCTCACCCAGCGTGGCATCCAGCGGGAGGAAGGTCATGGTCGTCCGGGTCTCCGGCGCGAGCTCGTCGATCAGCGGATGGAACACGGTCACGTCCACCCGTCCGGCTGATTCGTCCACCTTCGCGGTCACCCGCACGTCGGCGAGCGCGATGCGGGTCTCGCCGAGGTTGACGGTGACCTCATTCGGATCGGGGACCGGCGGCACGGAGTCGTGGTACTCCCAGATCGCGTCCTCCGGCGGTGCCGCGGCCTTCCACGCGTCGGTGTACGGGCGCAGTTCCGGATCCTCCTGGCCGGTCAGCACCAGCGAGTAGATCGCCCGGTGCCCCCGGTCGAGGGAGAAGTGCAGCCGGGGGTGCAGCGCCTCGACGATGGTGCAGAGGTCGTGTTCCACCCGGTGCGGTTCACGGTCGCCGAGGGCGGCGCTGACCTCGGGCAGGAGCGCGAACCACGCCTCCCAGAAGGTCGCCGCCGCGGCGGCCGCGTCCTCGGGGACCGGCTGCTCCGGCCAGGCGGTGCGGGGGTCGGGAACGTCCTCGGACTTACGAGGTCGGCGGAACAAACGCATGAGAGGCACGCTACCGCGCCGTTCACCAGCCTTCAGGCGGTTCGGTGAAAGCCTTGCCCGCCTCGCGGCTGAGCGTGAGCGCGCGGCGCATCCAGTCGGGAGTGGCCCCCGCGAGACCGCACGCCGGGGTCGGCACGATCCGTTCGGCGAGGATCTCGCGGCGGAAACCCAGCCGGTCGACGAGTTTGAACACGGGCGTGACCAGGCCACGCAGCTCCACCGGCACGCCGGGATCGGTCGTGGGGACGAGCCCGAGCATCAACGTCGTACCGGAGTCCAGCGTCTCTCCGATCTCGTCGAGCTGCGCGGGCGAAGCACCTTTCAGCAGGGTGAAGTCGAAGGCGATCGCCTGCGCCCCCGCCGCGCGCAGCAACGAGATCGGCGGCTTCGGCGCGCAGCAGTGCACCGCGACCGGCTGTCCGGTGATGCGCTCCGCACCGGAGATCACCGTCGAAAGCAGGTCGCGTGCCTCCGGCGCGGGCACGGCGGCAACGGTGCCGTATCCGGACGCCGTCGGGAGATCGCCGGCGAGGACGTCGGGCAGCGACGGTTCGTCGAACTGGATCACCACCGGCGCACCGATGCGTGACTTCAGTTCCGCGACGTGCTCGACCAGTCCGTCGAGCAGCGACGCGGCGAAATCGCGCAGCGCGCCCTTGTCGGTGAGGATCCGGTGCCCGCGCGGGAGTTCGACGTTCGCGGCGAGTGTCCACGGCCCGGCGACCTGGATCTTGAAGGCGGGCGGCGCGGCGCCTGCCTTCTCCCTCGCCTCCTGGACGGCGTCGAGGTCCCAGTTCATCAGGTCGACGGCCCGGCGGTGGTCGTGCCCAGGACGGGCGGCGACCCGGTACCCGCTCGGTACCACCTCGACGGCGAGGTCGACCAGCAGCGCCGCCGTCCGGCCGATCATGTCGGCCCCGACACCGCGGGCGGGAAGTTCGGGCATACAGGGGAATTCGGGCAGTTCGCCGAACACGATCGAAGCGGCCTCGACCGGGTCGGTACCGGGCAGGGAACCGATCGCGGTGGCCGCGCCGAGAGGCCAAGGTCGTTCGTTCACACCCGGATTCTCCCCTTGGTCCGGCCTGAGAGCACGGCGGGGCGGGGGAGGACACGGACATTCGGCGCAATTGCCGTCGGCGAGCCCGTGACGGCGCCGAGCGGATTACTCTGACCTGCCATGACGAGCTCTCCACAGCCCGCCGGCTGGTATCCCGACCAGCAGAACCCCCGGATGTACCGGTGGTGGGACGGGCAGGCCTGGACCGCGAACACGCGACCTTCGCACGACGCCGAGATGATCGAGCTGGACATCGAAGGCGCACACGACCCGGCGAAGGTCCGGGCGCAGGCGGTGAGGGGGACCCAAGGCAGGAGCGGCGGGGCCACCGGCGGCGGCACGCTGTTCTCCGAACCCGTGCTGGTGGTCAACCAGCGCGCGAAACTCATCGAGATGTCGAATGAGTTCGGGGTGTTCGACCAGCACGGCAACCGCCTCGGCGGCGTCGTCCAGGTCGGGCAGAGCACGTTGAAGAAGGCCATCCGGCTGCTCACTAACTACGACCAGTTCCTCACCCACCGCTTCGAAATCCGCGACGCGAACCACAGCACCGTGCTGAAGGTGACGCGACCGGCGAAGGTGTTCAAATCCCGCTTCCTGGTGACGAAGGCCGACGACTCCCCGATCGGCGAAATCGTGCAGGAAAACGTCTTCGGCAAGATCCGGCTGGGGTTCGTGGTCGACGGCCGGAAGATCGGCGGCATCTTCGCCGAGAACTGGCGGGCGTGGAACTTCGTCGTCAAGGACGAAGCCGACGTCGAGATCGCGCGGATCACCAAGACCTGGGGCGGTTTCGTGAAGGCCGCCTTCACCACCGCCGACAACTACGTCGTCGAGATCCACCGGCCGCTGCGGGATCCGCTGGCTTCGATGGTGGTCGCCTCGGCGCTGACCATCGACACCGCGCTGAAGCAGGACACGAACTGACGCGGCCTTCCGGATAGCCGTCGATGCCCCCAATGTGGCATTGGGGACGGTCAGCGTCTCCAATGCCACATTGGGGGCATCACCCGACGGAGCTCGCTTCTGTTTTGGACTTGCACGAGCGCAATAATCCGGCCTCAGACGAGTCCCGCGTGTCGAGCCGAACATGTCTCGCCAGCCTCCTACGCTGCATCGCGAAGCTCGTCCACTTTCCTCCTCGTACGGCCGTCGAGGAGGAACCCCTGGCTTCTTGGCGCTGCCGAGCACAAGCCCGCGCGGTACTTCAGGGGGTGGAGGTGAAGGCCCATGGCACGAAAGGGCCGTAGTAACCGGTTCACCGTCAGAGTCAGATTCGAACTGACACTGACGGCGAACCATGTGGTAACCCTGGGCGTGCTGGCGCTGTTAGGCCTAGCAACCTTGTACCAGCACTAACCTGGGCAACTCATCGCCGGGGCTGTCCGGCCGGATGGCTCCGGCGATGGTTTGTAAGGTCGAAAGATTCGACCTTATCCACGTCACTGTAACCCCGTTGGTCTGCGTATACGCAACACATCGCCCGGCATGTTCTGCACTGATCTGCACTGATCTGCATCGCGGACCATCGCGGCACTGAACAACACGTGACCGGGGTCTCACCCGCACAAGTGGACACTCGGCTTCCGGCGGCTCAAGGTGGAGGGACTGGGGCGGCACGCTGGAGTGCGTCCGGGACGGAGGTCACCATGGAGCCGTTGCCCGAAGACGGCGAGCGGGACTGGGCCGAGCCAGGCGTCTACACGGTTTCGCCAGGGGTCCACCGGATCCCGCTGCCCCTGCCGCAGGACGCGCTGCGCGCGGTCAACGTCTACGTCGTCACCGACGGCACCCGGCTGGTCCTCGTCGACTCGGGCTGGGCGCTGGAGTCCGCCCGTGAGCGGCTTTCGCGCGGGTTGAAGGCGCTCGGCGCCGACCTCGGTGACATCGACGAATTCCTGATCACCCACGTGCATCGCGATCACTACACCCTCGCCGTGGAACTGCGCCGCGAATTCGGCGGCAAACTCGGGCTCGGGAAGCTGGAAGAGCCGTCGCTGACGCGTTCCGGCGATCCGGACCGGTTCCCGATGGAGGCGCAGGTCGGCCTGCTCGAACGCTGTGGCGCGGAGCCTGTCGTCGAGGAGCTGGCCAGGGCCTTCGGCGGTATCCGGCACACCGAGGCGCATCTGTGGGAGCAGCCGGACGAATGGCTCACCGCCGGCAAACGCGAGATCGTGCCCGGCCGCGAGTTCGACGTCGTGCACACGCCGGGCCATACGGCGGGGCACGTCGTCTTCGTCGACGACGAGGCGGGGCTGGTGTTCTCCGGCGACCACGTCCTGCCGCACATCACGCCGTCCATCGGATTCCAGCCGGTGCCCGCCGAACTGCCGCTGCGCGACTACCTCGACTCCCTGCGTCTGGTGCGCGGGATGCCGGACCGGCGCATGCTCCCCGCGCACGGCCCCGTCACCGACAGCGTCCACGCCCGCGTCGACGCGCTGCTGGAGCACCACCGCGACCGGCTCGAGGTCATGGGCGCCGAGATCACCGCGGACGTCACGACGGCGTACGAGGTCGCGCTGCGCCTCGGCTGGACGCGAAGGCGGCGCAAGCTCGGCGAAATGGACCCGTTCAACCAGATGCTCGCCGTCCTCGAGACCGGCTCGCATCTGGATCTGCTGGTGGCCCAAGGAAAACTGACCGAGAACGAGACCGACGGGGTGCGACACTACGCCTCATGATCATCCGTCAAGCGCGCCGGGAAGACGTCGCGGCGATCGTCGGGATGCTCGCCGACGACCAGATCGGCAGCACCCGTGATTCCACCGATGACCTCACGCCGTATCTGAAGGCCTTCGAGGAGATCGACGCCGATCCGGCGCAGCTGCTGATCGTCGCCGACGACGGCGGGGAGGCCGTCGGCACGCTCCAGCTGTCGATCATTCCGGGCCTGGCCAGGAAAGGCGCGCTGCGCGGGCAGATCGAGGCCGTCCGGGTGCGGGCGAGCCATCGCGGCTCCGGCCTCGGCGGCGATCTGATGAGGTGGGCCATCGACGAATCCCGGCGGCGGGGCTGCGCCCTCGTGCAGCTGACGTCGGACGTGAAACGCGAGGACGCGCACCGGTTCTACGAGCGCCTCGGTTTCGAAGCCACGCACACCGGCTTCAAGCTGAAGTTCTGAACTCTTCCCGCATTTAGTCCTCTGAATGCGGGAAGAGTCAGCGGGTACCTGAGATCTTCGCGCTGCCGAGCACGAGGTCGCCTTCGGTCGCGTCGGTGCGGTACAGCACGACGACCTGCCCGGGCGCGACGCCGCGCAGCGGCTCACGAAGCTGAATGGTCACCTCGTCACCCGAAACCTCAGCGACGGCCTCGACGATCCCGCCGTGCGCGCGCACCTGCACGACACACTCGGTCGGGCCGTCCAGCGGCCGCTCGCTCGGCCAGATCGGGCGGTCCGCCTCGATCACGTTCACGCCGAGGTCCCGCGCGGAACCGACCTTCACGGTGCCCGAAACCGGCTCCAGCGAAAGCACGTAGCGCGGCCGTCCGTCCGGCGCCGGCGCCTCGATGCCGAGCCCCTTGCGCTGGCCGACGGTGAAGCCGTGCACGCCGGTGTGCTCACCGAGCACGGCGCCGGTCTCGGCGTCGACGAGCTGGCCGGGACGCTGACCGAGCCGTTTCTCCAGGAAGCTCTTGGTGTCGCCGTCCGGGATGAAGCAGATGTCGTGGCTGTCCGGCTTCTTCGCGACCGAAAGGCCACGGCTCGCGGCCTCGGCACGCACGTCGGTCTTCCACGAATCCCCCAGCGGGAACAGCGAATGCCGCAGCTGTTCCGGGGTGAGCGAGGCCAGCACGTAGGACTGGTCCTTGCCGGAGTCGACGCTGCGCCGCAGTTCCGGCACACCATCCACAAGGGACAGACGGGCGTAGTGCCCGGTGGCGACCGCGTCGAAGCCGAGCGCCATCGCCTTGTCCAGCAACGCTTCGAACTTGATCTTCTCGTTGCAGGTGACACACGGGTTGGGCGTCCGGCCCGCGGCGTATTCGCCGACGAAGGTTTCGATGACCTCTTCGGTGAACCGCTCGGCGAAGTCCCAGATGTAGAACGGGATGCCGAGGATGTCCGCGGCGCGTCGCGCGTCGCCCGAGTCCTCGATCGTGCAGCAGCCCCGGGATCCGGTGCGCAGCGTGCCGGGCTTCGCCGACAGCGCCAGGTGCACGCCGACGACCTCGTGCCCGGCGTCCACGGCGCGCGCGGCGGCCACCGCCGAGTCCACTCCCCCGCTCATCGCGGCCAGTACGCGCATCTTCCTCACACCTCTTGCTTCTGCGTCTGCTTGCGCATTCCGGCGAGTCCCGCCTGCCTCGCCCTGTCGACGACGCCCGCGATCTCCTTCGAAACCGCTTCAACGTCTTCCGGCGCCGAGGTATGCCCGAACGAGAACCGCAGCGATCCGCGCGCGGCCGCGGGTTCGGCGCCCATGGCCAGCAGCACGTGGCTCGGCTGCGCGACACCCGCCGTGCACGCCGAACCGGTGGAACATTCGATGCCCTTGGCGTCCAAGAGCATCAACAGGCTGTCACCCGCGCAACCCGGAAAGGTGAAATGGGCGTGGGTGGGCAGGCGCTCGCCCTCGCCGCCGTTGAGCACCGCGTCCGGCACCTCGCGCCGGACGGCCTCGATCAGGTCGTCCCGCAGTTCGGCGACGCGTTTGGCGTATTCCTCGCGGCCGTCGACCGTGGCCTTCACCGCTGTCGCGAACGCGATCACCGCGGGGACGTCGAGCGTGCCCGAACGCACGGCTCGCTCCTGGCCGCCGCCGTGCAGGACCGGCACGCACGCGGTGTCGCGGCCGAGCAGCAGCGCGCCGACGCCGTACGGGCCGCCCAGTTTGTGCGCGGTCAGGGTCAGCGCGGCCGCTCCGCTCTCGGCGAAGTCGACCGGGACCGCGCCGACGGCCTGCACTGCGTCGGTGTGCAGCGGGATGTCGTGTTCGGCGCAGACGGCGGCGAGTCCGGCGATCGGGTTGACCGTGCCGACCTCGTTGTTCGCCCACATCACGGTGGCCAGCGCGACCGTCTCGGGGCTGTCGCCGATGGCGGTGCGCAGCGACTCCGGCGTCACCCGGCCCGCCTGATCGACCTCGACCCAGACGATCTCGGCGTCCGCGTGCTGCTCCAGCCACTCGACGGACTCGAGGACGGCGTGATGCTCGACGGTGCTGCACAGCACCCGGTTCCGCTGCGGGTCCTCGCCGTTGCGGGCCCAGAAGATGCCCTTGACCGCGAGGTTGTCGCTCTCCGTGCCGCCGGCGGTGAAGATCACCTCGGACGGCCGGGCGCCCAGCGCCTCCGCGATCACTTCGCGGGCTTCGGCGGCGCGGCGGCGGGCCCGGCGCCCCGAGGAATGCAGCGCGGAGGCGTTGCCCACTGTGGACAGCGCCTCTGACATCGCCGCTACGGCTTCGGGCAACATCGGGGTGGTCGCCGCGTGGTCGAGATAGGTCATCGCACCCTTCAGGGTAGCCCGCTCCGGGGCGTGACCAAGCCCACCCTGCTCAGCGGGTGGCGCCGCTCATACCGGACGGCCACCGGCCGGTCACCCGCACCCCGAGCAACGCGATGCCGGTCAGCACGATCGAAAGCACCACGATCGCGACCGAAGGCTCCTTCGCCGACGCCAAGGAAGCGAGCAGAACTCCACCCAAACCGATGGTCAGAGCCGATCCGACCCAGTCACCGAGCTGCAGCGCCGAGGTGTTGAAGCCGCGTTCGGCCTCCGGCGAGTAGCGGAGCAGCAGCACCGAGATCGCGGGCATCGCGATACCCATCCCGGCGCCGCCGACGGCCGACGCCACGAACGCCATCCAGCTGGGGAACGAGGGCAGCGGCACGAAGACGAAGATCGCCAAACCGGCCGCGACCAGCGCGAACCCGGTCCGCAGGGACGCTTCGCGCGACCAGTCCAGCATGCGGCCCTGCAGCATCGAGCCCGCCGACCAACCCAGCGCGGTCACCGTGAGCGGCAGCCCGGCCAGCGCGGGGCTGTAGCCGTGGACCTCGGTCATCGTGAGCGGCAGGTACGCCTCCATCCCGGCGTACGCGCCCGCGATCAGCGCGCGCGAGGCGATCACTGTCGGCAACCCCGGCCGCGACGTCAGCGTGCCGACGGGCAGGAGTTTGCGGAGGGCGTACGCGAGGGCGAAGAGACCTGCGCCGCCGTAGGCCAGGGCCGCGAGGGACGGGTGCTGTGCCGCCCAGGTGAGCGCGGCGACGCCGAGGGCGGCGACCACCGCGGGCACGACCCCGGCCCGGCTGGCGGATTCGCCGGGTACGTGGGCGGGCAGCTTGCGCGTGACCAGGACCAGCAACGCGAGCCCGATCCCGGTGAGCGGGATCAGTCCCAGGAACACCCAGCGCCAGCCGACGCTCACGGTCACCACTCCCGCGATCGAAGGGCCGATCACCGCGGGCAGCACCCACGCGGCGGCGTTGGCGGCGTAGATCACCGGACGTTCGCGATCGCTGAAGGTGAGCGCGATCAGCAGCGACACAGAGACCAGCAGGAGACCGGAACCGAAGCCCTGCAATCCCCTGCCGAGCAGGAGCAGCGGCATGTCGTGCGCGAGCCCCGCGACCAGCAGCCCGGCGGCGAACAGCGCGGTACCGGCGAGCAGCGCGGGCGCCGGGCCCTTGCGGTCGCCGAGGCGTCCGGAAAGGACGGTCGCGACCACGCTGGCGACCAGGAAGGTGGTGAAGGGCCAGGCGTACAGCGCGAGGCCGTCGAGATCGGCGACCATCGTCGGCATCGCGGTGGCGACGCCCATGCTCTCGAACGCGATGAGGGTGACCATGAGCAGCAACCCGATGGTGGTCACGCGGTGCTCAGGTGTCCACAGCACACCCTTCTTTTCCCCAGTGATCGTCATACGACGAGCCTGCAACCTCCAGCTGGGTGGAGGTCAAGCGCTGACGGACTCCAGGCGCAGCTCCCGCGCCAGCACGGCGGCCTCGCCGCGCGAGGTGACTTCCAGCTTCCCGAGGATCTTCCGCACGTGGAACTTCACCGTGTGTTCGGTCAGCGCCAGCTCTTCGGCGATCTGCCGGTTCCGCTTCCCGCGCGCGATCCCGGCGAGGACTTCGAGTTCACGCGGGTTCAGCCGGTCGAGCGGGCGCAGTTCCGGCGTTTCCCGGACACCCAACGGCAGGACGGCGGTGATCGTGGCACCCCAATCGGGTACCGCGTCGACCTCCCAGCGACCGCCGAGCGGGGTGATCCGCTCGGTGAGACCGGTGGCGGGCACGGCGCGGGCGATGTCCGGGCCGTCGTCCCGCACGGTGACCCGGAGCGTCTCCCCGTCGATCCGCCAGGACGCCCGGACCCGGGTGCTGCCCCGCTCCAGCGCGGAGAGCACGAGGCCGCGAGAGACCGTGCGCGCGGTGTGCGCGATGTCCTGCGGGAGCGGCCGTCCGTCACCGGGCCCGGCGAGCTCGACGGTCACGTCGTTGTGGCGCACCAAGGGATCCAGCTGCGTGACAAGGGTGTCGAACGCCTCCGACGCCGGCTCCGCCGAGAGTTCCTGATCGCGGTCCGCGATCGAGCGCAGTTCGACCAGCGCGGTCGCGGCGAGGTCGGTCGCGGCCTGCCGGGCGGCGGCGTCGCCGAGCCGCCGTGATCGCAGCACCGAGAGCAACGACGTCAACGCGGTCGCGTGGGTCTGCCCCAGATCGGTGATCGCCCGCGCCCGCGCGGTCGCGGCCGCGATGTTGCTCTCCAGGACCGCGGGCTCGGGGGCGGTGGGGCGCTGGGCGGCGTTCACGCTGACGATGTCCCACAGTTTGGCGACGAACTCGAGCGCGCCGTCCGCGGGCGCGTCCTCGGCAGGGACGAGCGCGATCATCGCGCCCTTGCCGATCACCGGGGCCGAGGTCAGGACGACCAGTTTCCGGCGTTTCCCGCCGAGTGTCTCCTCGGTGACCACCGCCTGGCCCGGAACGCCGAACGAGGCGAGCCGCTGGAGCTCCGCACTCGTGACCGCGCCGGTGATCTCAGGATCGCCGTGGACCTTGATCGGGAGGCGGGAGCAGTCACCGGTCTCCATGGCCGCCGCGCGATGCGGCAGGAACGCGGCGGCGGTCGCGGAGAAACGCGGCAAGAGTTCGGGGCGCGGAGCGGCGAGCATGTACTCGACCTGGCTCAACACGTGCAGCGGGTCCATGAGTCCACAGTAGGCGCGTCCCGGCGCGGGCACGCTGCTCTCCCGGCTAGCGAACACTGCTCGTCCGAGCGGTTCGGGCGGTGTCCGGGCGCCGGTTGACTGATCGCAGCGAAGAAATCCCGATAGGAGTGAACATGCGAGCGATCACCATCACCCAGTACGGCGAAGCGGACGTCCTGGGGCTTGCCGAGGTCCCGCTGCCGGAGCCCGGTCCTGGCCAGGTGCGGGTCGCGGTCAAGGCGGCCGGCGTGAACCCGATCGACTGGAAGATCCGGTCCGGTGCCATGGCGGAGATCCGCCCGGTCGAGTTCCCGCACATCCTCGGCCTCGAACTGGCGGGCGTGGTGGACGCGGTGGGCGAAGGCGCCGGTTTCGCCGTCGGGGACGAGGTCTTCGGCTGGTCCGACACCGGCACGTACGCGGAGTACGCGCTGGCGACCAACGTCATCCGCAAACCCGCCGGGCTTTCGTGGTCCGAGGCCGCCGCGCTGCCCATCGCCGGTGAGACGGCGTTGCGAGTACTGGGCGAACTCGAAGTCAAGCCGGGCGAGACGGTGGTGCTCCACGGCGCGAGCGGCCAGGTCGGCCGGATCGCCACGCAGGCCGCGGTCGCACTCGGCGCCACGGTCATCGGGCTCGCCGGTGCTTCGTCGCTGGACGAGGTGAAGGCGCTGGGCGCTCTCGCGGTCCAGTACGGCGACGGCTGGGTGTCGCGGGTCCGCTCGGTGGCGCCGGACGGCGTCGACGCGGTGTTCGACGCGGCGGGCTTCGGTGTGCTGGGTGAGTCCGTCGAACTGCTCGGATCACCCGCCCGGCTGATCACCATCGCCGACCCGTCCGCGTACGCGCAGGGGCTGAAGTTCTCGGCGGGCGGCTCGGAAAGCGCTGCGGTGCTCGAGGATCTGGTCGCGCGGGGGTTGAAGCTGAAGCTGGGCTCCAGCTATGGGCTCGCCGATGCGGCCGAGGCGCATCGGGAGAGCGCTACCGGTCACGCGGGCGGGAAGATCACGCTGACCTTCGACTGACGGCCGCGTGAGCCCACCGGCGGCTGCTATGAACGGACCGTTCCTTGCAAATTTTGCAAGGAACGGTCCTTTCATTGCACGGGGGCCGCCCCACCGGCCACTGCCCCCAGCAAAGTGTCATGAAAGGGTCGTTCAGGACGAAATATGTCCTGAACGACCCTTTCATGACACTCGCGCTACGGAGAGACCGTCTCGGAAGCCGAGGGCACCGAAGGCGCGGCCGGAGCCAAGACCGGAGCCGCAACACGCCGCCGCCGCTGCACCGGGATCTGCACCCGCCCGAGCGCCGCCTGCACCGCGGATTCCGCCAGCAGGGCCAGTTCCCGCCGATCCGAAGCGCGGCCCGGCGCGATCTCCGGGCACACGTGCACCTCCAGCACCAGACCGCGCAGCGCCGCGACCCGCCGCAGTGAGGCGATGAGCGACTCCGGTCCGATGAACGCCGGCTGGGTCGTCTCCCGCCCGTCGGCGAGCCGGAAGCGCAGCGCGAGCGGCCGCACCGGGACCCCGCCGTCGATCGCGGCCTGGAAGGTCGCCGGGCGGAACCGGCCCGAACCCAGACCGCACCAGGTGGTGCCCTCCGGCGTCACGCTGACGAGTGATCCGCCGCGCATCGCGTCGGCGAGTTCGTCCATCGTCGCGGGCAGGCTGCGCAGGTTCTCCCGGTCGAGGAAGATGCTGCCGCCGCGGCGCACCAGCAGGCCGAGCACCGGCCAGGTGCCGACCTCCTTCTTGGCGAGCGCCCGCATCGGCTGGACGGCGTTGACCGCGATGATGTCCAGCCACGAGATGTGGTTGTTCACCACGAGCGCGCCGCGGCCGGGCACGGCGCGGAACCGCTCGTCGCCGAGCACGCGCAGCTTCACCCCGAACGAGCGGAGGATCCCCACGAAAAGCAGGCGCACCAACCGTTCCCGGGGCATGCCACGCAGCACGAGCACCAGCGGCGCCGACAGGAAAGCGCCGAAGATGACGCCGATCGCCGCGGTGAATCGCAGAACGCGCCGGGGGAACGCCACCGTCGGCGCCCCTTCGCTCAGGCAGCCGTCGCCGCACGGCGACTTCGGCATCCAGGCGTGAGTCATCCCTGCACTCCCAGGAAGAACTTGAGATATCGCTCGTCGACGTTGTGCAGATCCAGCAGGACGAAGAAGTCCGCGACACCGAAATCCGCGTCGAGCGCGGGCGGGCCGTAGATTTTCGCGCCGAGGCGTGTGTAGCCCTTGATGAGCGGCGGGAGGATCGCGCGGCTCGGCCGTTCGAGATCCTCGGTCCGCCAAGGGTTCAACGGCGTCACGCGCAAGGATTCGTCCGCGTAGTGCTTGGCGCGCAGGACATCCCAGACGCCCGCCGCGTACACCCCGCCGTCGGTCAGCGGCACGGAGGCGCAGCCCGCGAGGTACCGGTGTCCGGCCAGCAGCATGTAGCGCCCGATCCCCGCCCAGACGAGGCTCACCACGGCACCGCTGCGGTGGTCGGGGTGCACGCACGAGCGGCCCGTCTCGACCAGCGAGGGACGCAGCGAATCGAGCGCGGTGAGATCGAATTCGCTGTCGGAGTAAAGCTTTCCCGCCAGCGTCGCCCGATCGGGCGGCAGCATCCGGTACGTGCCCACGATCTCGCCGGTGTTGTCGTCCCGCACCACGAGGTGATCGCAGAACTCGTCGAAGTAGTCGACGTCGAGGCCGGGTTCGAGCGAATTGAGCGTCGCGCCCATTTCCTCGGCGAACACCTGATATCGAAGGCGTTGCGCGGCAACGACTTCTTCGTTCCCGTTGGCCACGAAGAGGGAGTAACGCGGCGCGTCGGCCGGGAGTTCGACACCTGCCTGGTCAGTACTGACGAGGAGCTGTGACGTCGTCATAACCAAGGTCTACCCCTCGGGGGGTACCAACGACAATGCGCCTGATGGCCGATTAGTGCACGTTCAGTTAATTGCGGGTTCTCAGGGTTCTCTCAGGCTGGAAGATCACTTTCGGATCACAGAAAAGGGGCCGCCCGGGAAAGAAATCCCGGACGGCCCCGCTTCGAACGAGGGACTCAGCCCTTGCGCTTCCGGACCTCTTCGGTCAGCTGCGGCGCGACGTTGAACAGGTCGCCCACCACACCGAAGTCGGCGATCTCGAAGATCGGCGCCTCGGCGTCCTTGTTGACCGCGATGATGGTCTTCGAGGTCTGCATACCGGCCCGGTGCTGGATCGCACCGGAGATGCCCAGCGCGATGTACAGCTGCGGCGAAACCGTCTTACCGGTCTGGCCGACCTGGAACTGCGCCGGGTAGTAGCCGGAGTCGACGGCGGCGCGGGAAGCACCGACGGCGGCACCGAGCGAGTCGGCGAGCGTCTCGACGACGTCGAACTTGTCGGCCGAGCCGACACCGCGGCCACCGGAGACGACGACCGAGGCCTCGGTCAGCTCCGGCCGGTCGCCGCCGACGATCGGCTCGACGCCGGTGATCTTGGCGGACTTCGCCGGGTCACCCGCGGGGACCTCGACGGTCTCCTCGGCTGCCGCACCTTCGGCCGGGGCGGCCTCGACCGCGCCGGGGCGGACCGAGATGACCGGGACACCCTTGGTGGACTTGGACTTCACCGAGAACGCGCCACCGAAGATGGACTGGTCCACGGTGCCGTCGCCGTTCACGCCGACGGCGTCGTACAGCAGACCGGAGCCGAGGCGGACCGCGACACGGGCGGACACCTCCTTGCCCTCGGCGGTGGCCGCGACGAGCACGGCGGCCGGGGAGGTCCGCTCCGCGAGCGCGGCGAGGACGTCCACCTTCGGGGTGACCAGGAAGCCGGTGGCGTTGTCGCCCTCGGCGACGTACACCTTGGCGGCGCCGTGCGCGGCGAGGGCTTCCTTCGCCTTGGCGGCGGTGCCGGTCGGGCCGACGACGACCGCGGACGGCTCACCCAGTTCACGAGCGGCGGTCAGCAGCTCGAGCGTGACCTTCTTGACTTCACCGTCGACGTGGTCGACGAGGACGAGTACTTCAGCCATTTCCCTATTCCTCCTCGAAACCTGTCTCAGATGAGCTTCTGCGCGACCAGGTAGGCGGCCACCTTGCTGCCGCCGTCACCCTCGTCCTCGACGCGCTCACCGGCGGTGCGCGGCGGCTTCGGGGAGGCTTCGAGCACGGACGACCAGGCGTTGCCGAGGCCGACCTCGCCGGCGTCGACGCCAAGGTCCGCGACGGTCAGCGTCTCGACCGGCTTCTTCTTCGCGGCCATGATGCCCTTGAAGGAGGGGTAGCGCGGCTCGTTGATCTTCTCGCCGACGCTCACCACCGCGGGCAGGTTCGCCTCGAGGTGCGTGACGCCGTCCTCGGTGTAGCGGTCGGCCTTGATCGAGGTGCCGTCGACGGTCAGCTCGTTCACGTGGGTCAGCTGCGGCAGGCCGAGCAGCTCGGCGATGATCGCCGGCACGGCGCCACCGCGGCCGTCGGAGGCCTCGTTACCGGTGATGACCAGGTCGAAGCCTTCGACCTTCGAGATCGCGGCGGCCAGCACCTTGGCGGTGGCGATCGCGTCGGAGCCGTGAAGGGCCTCGTCGGAGACGTGGATGGCCTTGTCGGCACCCATGGAAAGCGCCTTGCGGATCGCGTCGGTCGCGCGGTCGGGACCCACCGAGACGACGGTGACCTCGCCCTCGCCCGCTTCCTTGATCTTCAGGGCTTCTTCGACGGCCTTCTCGTTGATCTCGTCGAGCACGGCGTCGGCGGATTCGCGGTCAAGAGTGTTGTCGGCACCGGAGAGCTTGCGCTCCGAGTAGGTGTCCGGTACCTGCTTGACCAGGACAACGATGTTCGTCATGGGTCTACTTCGACCTCCCGTTAGTGGCCGGCGTCGGCCACGGGGCAACAGCTCTACTGGCCGGTAGATTAGGGCCATTTCAGCGCCGCGGCCCGCCGAGGTGACCTCATTCACCTGGATGCACGTTTTAGTGGGACCATCGTCCAGGTAATTCACCCGGAAGTGAGTGTAACCGGGCGACTAACCCGAACGGCCGTATTCCGGGGTACTCCCGGTGTGTGCGACGGGCTAACCTGCCCCACCATGCGTTCCATGCCCGGCCCCGTCGCCGTGATCACGGACTCGACCGCCTGCCTTCCCGTCCCGGTCGCCGAACGCTGGGGAATCGGCGTCGTTCAGGTCCAATTGCAGGTCGGAGAGCAGTTCGACGAAGAGAACCGCTACGACCGCGAGGAAATCATCGGCCATCTGCGGGCGGGCACGCCGGTGAAGACGGCACCGCCCGAGGTCGCCGCGTTCTTCTGGGCGTTCCAGGACGCCGCGAGCAAGGGCGCCTCGGCGATCGTCAGCATCCACATCTCGGGCCGGATGTCGGAGACGGTGAACGCCGCCCGCGAGGCCGCCCAGCAGGTGAGCGTCCCGGTCCACGTCCTCGACAGCGGGACCACCGGGATGAGCCTCGGCTTCGCGGCCACCTCGGCGGCCAAGGTCGCCGCCGCCGGCGGGCAGGCCACCCGGGTCATCGACGCCGCCGAACGCCGGTTCCGCGGCAGCCGGGAGATCCTCTACGTCGACACGCTGGAGTTCCTGCGGCGTGGCGGCCGGATCGGCGCCGCGCAGGCGTTCCTCGGTTCGGCGTTCTCGATCAAACCCCTGCTCACACTGAAGAACGGCGAGGTCGCGCAGCTGACCCGGGTGCCGGGCCAGCGACGCGCGCTCAACAAACTCGTCGACCTCGCGGTGGAATGCGCGGGCGACCGGGACGTCGAGGTGGCCATCACCAGGTTCGGCCCCGACGAACGCGACCTCGAGATCGGCGGGCGGCTGCGGGCGCGGCTGCCCCGGATGGTCGACAGCACCCTGGTCGACGCCAGCATGATCCTCGGCGCACACCTCGGCCCCGGCGCCATCGGCATCACGGTGTCGCCGGTGTAGCCCCTTCTTTGGGAATCGACACCCGCGAAGGGATCAGTGCCAGCACCACCGGGAGCACCGCGCCCAGCGCCGTCGTCGCGACGATCAGCACCTGGTCCACCGGCTCGAAATGCGAGACGTGGCCGAGGTGGTAGAGGAAGTGCGGCAGTCCGAAGAGGAAGGTCGCGAGCGCCGCGAGCCTGGCCACGGCGGTCGTCCCGATCACGGCGGCGCCGATCAGGATGGCGGCGAGCGCCAGGTTGAGGCCGCCGAAGTCGCGGATCAGGTGTTCGTTGAAGGGGCCGTCCATCGCCACCCAGCCGGTGCGGAATCCCGGGAAGTCCCGGTAGAAGCCGTCCGGGCTGAACAGCGGCCACAGCCCGACGGGCAGTTCGATGAGACCGAAGACGACGAGCAGTACGCGGGTGAATGTCCTTTGCATACCTCCTGGACTGGACAGCGCCGCGAAACGTGACACGCAGTTAGTCCTCTCGATGCGGTCCTTGCGCGTGCAAGGACCGCATCGAGAGGACTAACTGCGGAGGGGTTGGAAGTGACCGGCCGGTAGGGTCGCGGCGTGACCACCCCAGCCACCAGGGCCGAAGCGCTGCACCTCACCGGTGAACGCACCGTGCCGGGCATCGCCGAGGAAAACTACTGGTACCGCCGTCACGAGGCCGCGTACCAAAGGCTCCTGCCGCTGTGCGAAGGCAAGACCGTCCTGGAGGCCGGCTGTGGCGAGGGCTACGGCGCCGGACTCATCGCCACCGTCGCCGAGCGGGTGCTCGCGCTCGACTACGACGCCCCCACCACCGAGCACGTCGCCCGCCGCTACCCCGGCATCGGCGTGACCAGGGCGAACCTGGTGTTCCTGCCGCTACGGGACGCCTCGGTCGACGTCGTCGCCAACTTCCAGGTGATCGAGCACCTCTGGGACCAAGGTGCTTTCCTCGCCGAATGCCACCGCGTGCTCTCCCCCGGCGGACGGCTGATCGTCACCACACCCAACCGGCTGACCTTCACGCCGGACAGCGACACCCCGCTCAACCCGTTCCACACCAGGGAACTCGCACCGTCCGAATTGGACGAACTGCTGCGTGACGCCGGTTTCGAGGTCGAGACGCTGCACGGCCTCCACCACGGCGAGGGCGTCGCGAAGCTCGACGCCAAGTACGGCGGCTCGATCATCGACGCCCAGCTCGACGTCGTCATGGGGCAGCTTCCGGGGCAGGCGACCTGGCCCGCGGAACTGCTCGCCGACGTCGAAGCCATCCAGGCCGCGGATTTCGACGTCCACGGTGAGGACCTCGACGCCAGCCTCGACCTCGTCGCCGTGGCGGTGCGCCGATGACCGAATACGAGGGCACGTTCTGCCTCGTCGTGCACAGCCATCTGCCGTGGCTGCCGCACCACGGTTCCTGGCCGGTCGGCGAAGAATGGCTCTACCAGGCGTGGGCGCATTCCTACCTGCCGATGGTCGATCTCCTGCGCCGCTTCGCCGACGAGGGCCGCGAAGACGTCCTCACGCTCGGCATGACGCCGATCCTCGCCGCCCAGCTAGACGACCCGTACTGCATCGACGCCTTCCACGACTGGCTCGGGCATTGGCAGCTGCGCGCCTGGCACGCGTCCACGCTCTGGCGTGGCGACCCACTGCTGCGCGACCTCGCGGCGAGCGAGTACCGGACCGCCACCAAGGCGTCGGAAGAACTCGAAACCCAATGGCGTCACGGTTTCTCTCCGATTCTCCGGTCCTTTGTGGACAACCGGACGATCGAACTGCTCGGCGGCCCGCTGGCGCATCCGTTCCAGCCGCTGCTCGACCCGGCCGTCCGCGACTTCATGCTGCGCGGCGGCCTCGCCGACACCGCACTGCGGATCGGACGGCGTCCCGAAGGCATTTGGGCACCTGAGTGCGGTTACGAACCCGGCATGGAAGCCGGTTACACCGCCGCGGGTGTCCAGCGCTTCATGGTCGACGGCCCGTCCCTGCACGGCGACACGTCGGCGGCGCGGACCGTCGGCGATTCCGACGTCGTCTGCTTCGGCCGCGATCTCGAAGTCACGTACCGCGTCTGGTCGCCGAAGGCCGGCTACCCCGGCCACGCCGCCTATCGCGATTTCCACACCTGGGCACACGAAGTCGGCCTCAAGCCGTCCAGGGTGACCGGCAAGACCGTCGAGCCGCCGGACAAGGCGCCGTACGACCCGGCGATGGCGGCGGCCACCCTCGGCGGCCACGTCCAGGACTTCGTCGACACCGTCGTCGCCCGGTTGCGCTCACTCAAGGCCGAGCACGGCCGCGAATCGCTCGTCGTCGCCGCGTACGACACCGAACTGTTCGGGCATTGGTGGCACGAGGGCCCCGCCTGGCTCGAAGGAGTCCTGCGCGCGCTGCCCGAGGCGGGCGTCCGCGTCACCACGCTCAAGGGCGCGCTCGAAGCCGGCCACCTCGGCGGGAAGGTCGACCTCCCGGCGTCGTCGTGGGGATCGGGCAAGGATTGGCGGGTCTGGGACGGCGAGCAGGTCGCCGACATGGTGCGGGACAACACCGCGCTGCAGCACCGGATGCTCGACCTGGTCACCGGGATGGACACGACGACGCGGGACGCCGTCCGCGATCAGGCCGTCGCCGAAGCGATGCTGGCGCTTTCGAGCGACTGGGCGTTCATGGTCACCAAGGATTCCGCCGCCGACTACGCGCGGCGGCGGGCGAAAGTGCACACCGAACGGTTCGACACGCTCGCCGGACTGCTCCGCGAGGGAGCGCTCGACCGCGCGCGGGAGACCGCGGCCGCTTTCCGGCGCGACGACGGACCCTTCGGCCATGTCGACGCGCGTGACCTGCTGAGGAAATGACGAAAGGGGCAACCATGGGTATCCACGACATCCCGCTGAAGACGCTCGCGGGCGAGGACACCACGCTCGGCGCGCTCGAAGGCAAGACGCTGCTGGTGGTGAACGTGGCGTCGAAATGCGGGCTGACGCCGCAGTACACCGGGCTGGAGAAGCTGCAGGAACGCTACGCGGACAAGGGTTTCTCCGTCGTCGGGTTCCCGTGCAACCAGTTCGCCGGGCAGGAGCCGGGCACCGCCGAGGAGATCCAGACCTTCTGCTCGACGACGTACGGCGTTTCGTTCCCGCTGTTCGAAAAGCTGGACGTGAACGGCGAAACCCGTCACCCGCTCTACGCCGAACTGACCAAGGCTGCCGACGCGGAAGGCGCCGGCGGCGACGTGCAGTGGAACTTCGAGAAGTTCCTCGTCGCCCCGTCCGGTGAAGTGGTGGGACGTTTCCGCCCGCGCACCGAACCCGAAGACGACACGATCACCAAGGCGATCGAGGCGACCGTCGGCGCCTGAATCACGCTTTTCCCGGCAACGGGCGGTTCACCGGAATGATCCGGTGAACCGCCCGTTTCTTTTTCCGCGAAAGAAGGGACCAAAGTCCCTAAAATGCGACGTCGCTTCGCGCGATGTCCGGTGGGTCGATCACAAACCCTTGCCCTACAAGGAAAACCCTGCCGTTCCACAGTGAACCGGTCTACCCGATTGCCCTATGGCGCCACCACGGGCACCGGAGAAGACTCGCACGTCGGGACTCCCTGCAAGCCATCCGAAAATAGCGGGAAAGTGTGGCCGACGTGATCGAAAACAATATGATCCCGGATGAATTCCTCTCACTGGCGAGCGTACAAGCGGCCGAGCAGGACGCACTGCTCGCGAGACAGAACGTCGTGGGTGTCGCGCTCGGCACCAAATGGTCGGGCGGGCAGGACACCGGCGAGAAGGTGATCACGGTCCTGGTCGACACGAAGATGCCTCTCGAGATGCTCCGCGAGGACGACCTCGTCCCGGCGACGCTGGCCGGAGTGCACACCGACGTCCAGGAAGTCGGCGTCCTGCAAGCGGGCCGGAGCATCGCACCGTCGAAGGCGAACGGTGCCGCCACGATGCTCGACGAGCCGCCTGCTCCGACGCTCGCCCGCCCCGACGAACTTGCCCGCGAGCAGGTCGGCCCGTTCACGCTGGCCAAACGGTTCCGCCCGGCGTTCGGCGGGCTGAGCGTCGGCCACTTCAAGATCACCGCCGGCACCTACGGCACCGCCGTCTACGACGCCACCGCGTTGCCGGGGAAGCCGCCGAGGTACTACATCCTGAGCAACAACCACGTGCTGGCGAACTCGAACGCCGCCGCCATCGGCGACCCGATCCTGCAGCCCGGCCCGTTCGACGGCGGCGTCGTCCCCACCGACGTCATCGCCAGGCTGAGCCGGTTCGTGCCGATCAAGTTCATCCAGCCGGGGCAGCCGGTGCCGTTGAACTTCGTCGACGCCGCGATCGCCGAAGGCCAGTTCCACGACCTCGACCGGCGGATCTTCTGGGTCGGCGACCTCAAGGGCACCAACGTGGCGCCCGCGGTCGGCACGTTGGTGCAGAAGACCGGCCGGACCACGAACTGGACGACCGGCCGGATCACGAACATCAACGCCACCGTCGACGTGAACTACGGCGGCGGCCGGGTGGCCCGGTTCGCGCAGCAGCTGCTGACCACCGACATGTCGGCCGGTGGCGACTCGGGCAGCATCGTGGCGGACCTGAACGAGAACGCCGTCGGCCTGCTGTTCGCGGGGTCACCGGTGGTCACCGTGATCAACCGGATCACGCTGGTCGAAGCGTCGCTCGGGATCAGGGTGCATCCGTAGTGACCGACGAAGCTCCGGATGTCGACGCCGCGCTCGTCTCGGCGTCACGCTGGCTCGACGACGTACCGGGAGTGGTCGGCGTCGGACAGGGCGAGGCCGAGGGGACACCCACGATCGACGTGTGGATGACCCCCGGCCACGACCACGGGCAGCTGCCTTCTCAGCTGCTCGGGGTGCCCGTCCGGGTCCGGGACCCGGGCGGGCCGGTGGAGGCTCAGCCGGACTGACCCGCCGCGATGACCGCGCGGTTGCGGGCGGCCACGGTCGCGAGATCGGCCTTCAGCACCCGCCTGTCATAGGTGAGCAGGCCGTTGACCTCGTTTTCGACGTCGGTGGTCTGGGTGTAGATCGCGCCGGAGAGCCCGGTTTCGGGGATGAACCGTTCGAGGCGCTCGCTGACCTCGGCATAGCGTTCCGTGAGCTGTGCCGAGGTCAGCGTCATCTCGTAGGCCTGCGGCTCCCCCGGCCAGCGATGCTCGTCGAGGACAAGGCCGAGGCCGCCGTACTCGCCGTCGACGATCACCCGGTGGTCCTTCACAGCGGGTTTCCCCGGCCCCACATAGGTGTGGTCGTCGTAGACGTCGCCGGCACCGGCGTCCGGCCGCGAGAAACAGCAGTTCACGCCACTGTTCGAGACGACGAGCCTGGTCGGGTCGAGGCGTTTCACCAGTTCCGCGACGCGCGCGGTGTCGAACTCGCCCCAGCCCTCGTTGAACGGCACCCAGCCGACGATCGAGGACACCCCGCGCAGCTGCTCCACCATCTCGGTCAGCTCCGCTTCGAACCGCGCCTTCGCCTCCGGCACCGGATCGGGCGCCGTCCCGGGCGGACCGTCGAAGGAGACGGTGAGCGACGGCATGTCCTGCCAGACCAGCAGGCCCAGCCTGTCCGCCCAGGAATACCAGCGCTCCGGCTCGACCTTGACGTGCTTGCGGACGAAGTTGAAGCCGAGCTCCTTGGTCTTCTCCAGGTCGAACCGCAACGCCTCGTCGGTGGGCGCGGTGTAGACGCCGTCCGGCCAGTAGCCCTGGTCGAGTGGGCCGTGCAGGAAGGTGATCCGGCCGTTGAGCGCGATCCGCGGCCTGCCTTCGGCGTCGGTGACCGTCCCGATCGTGCGGAGCCCGGTGTAGGACTCGACGGCGTCGAGCACGTTGCCGCTCTCGTCGAGCAAGCGGACTTCGAGGTCGTAGAGATACGGATCGTCCGGCGTCCACAGACGCGGCGAAGGCACCTCCGCGCGCAACCGCCGTCCCACTTCCCCCAGGACGCGTGCCACCTCCGCGCCACCGGGCTCACTGACGATCGCTTCCACCTGGGCGCCGCCTGTGACCTTGGGCACAACCGTCACCCCGTCGAGGTCCGGCGTCACCTGGAGATCCCGGACGTACGCGGACGGCACCGGCTCCAGCCAGACGGTCTGCCAGATGCCGGAAGCGGCGGTGTAGAAGATCCCTTTCGCGTCGTTCCGCTGCTTGCCGACGGTGTGCGTCGAGGCGTCGGTCCGGTCCGTCGCGCGGACGGTCAGTTCCTGCGATCCCGACGGGCGCAGCACGTCGGTGATGTCCGCGCTGAACGCCGTGTACCCGCCTTCGTGGACGGCGACCTGCTGGTTGTTGACCCAGACCGTCGCGGACTGGTCGACGGCGCCGAAATGGAGCAGCACCCGCTGACCGTCCCATTCGGACGGGACCCGGAACACCTTGCGGTACCACAGGGTTTCGTCGCGCCGCCCGATACCGGAGAGCGCCGACTCCGGCGGGTACGGCACCAGGATCCGCTCGCCGTATCCGCTCCCGCCGGGCGAGCCGCTGCCCGCGTACTCCCATACTCCGTTGAGGTTCAGCCAGCGCCGCCGGACCAGCCGCGGGCGCGGGTACTCCGGCAGCGCGTTGCCGGGTCCGACCTGCGCGGACCACGGGGTCGACAGCACCGGTTCGACGGATTCGAAGGCCGGTTCGGCCGCGTTCACCGAGGACGTCATCAACCCGATGGTGGCAAAGATCGCCGCCCCTGTCGTCCGCCATCGGCTTCACCTGTGGGGGTGATCGCCCCGTCCCGGTGGCGACCGACTCACGAGTAACCTCCACCCATGCGCGTGCTGATGTTGTCGTGGGAGTACCCACCCGTGGTCGTCGGCGGACTCGCACGGCACGTCCACGCCCTGGCCAGACACCTCGCCGGGCAGGGGCACGACGTGGTCGTCCTGTGCCGTCACACGGCGGGCACCGACGCCGAGACCCATCCGAGGACCGATCGCGTGGTCGAAGGCGTCCGGATCATCCGGGTCGCCGAAGACCCGATGCACGTGACCTTCGAACGGGACCTCGTCGCGTGGACGCTGGCCATGGGGCACGCGATGGTCCGCGCCGCCACCGACCTGCTGCGCACCTGGCAGCCGGACGTCGTCCACGCGCACGACTGGCTGGTCACCCATCCCGCGATCGCGATCGCGGAGGCCGCGCGGGTGCCGCTGGTCGGCACGATCCACGCCACCGAGGCCGGACGGCACTCCGGCTGGCTCTCGCATCCGCTGAACCAGCAGGTTCACTCGGTCGAATGGTGGCTCGCGAACCGCTCGGACGCGCTGATCACCTGCTCGCAGGCCATGCGCCGCGAGGTGGCGCAGCTGTTCGAGGTCGACGGCGACGCGGTCACCGTGATCCACAACGGCATCGAGGAACGCACCTGGCAGGTGCCCGCGGACGAGGTCGCGCACGCTCGCGAGGTCTACAGCCCCTCCGGGGCGCCGCTGCTGCTCTACTTCGGCCGGCTGGAATGGGAGAAGGGCGTGCAGGACCTGCTCGCCGCGCTCCCCCGGATCCGCCGCGCCAAACCGGGGACACGGCTGGTCATCGCCGGCAAGGGACGGCATCTGGAGGAACTGGTCGATCAGGCACGCAAACTGCGCGTGCGCCGCGCGGTGGACTTCGTCGGGCATCTCTCCGACCGCGAACTGCGCGCCGTGCTGGCCGCGGCCGACGCGGTCGTGCTGCCCAGCCGGTACGAACCGTTCGGGATCGTCGCGCTGGAAGCGGCCGCCGCGAAGGCGCCGTTGGTCGCTTCGACCGCCGGAGGACTCGGCGAGGTCGTCGTCGACGGCGAGACCGGCCTGGCGTTCAGCCCCGGCGACGTCGACGCCCTCGGGGACGCCGTCGAAGCTGTGCTGGACGACGAGGTCGCCGCGGCGCGGCGGGCACTGACCGCGCAGTCGCGCCTGGCCGCGGACTTCGACTGGGGCCGCATCGCCGAAGCGACCGCCGCCGTCTACCGGCGGGCCCGCGTCGCGGAGCCCGTGGAACTGGGGCGCCCGAAGATCGCGACGGGCAACGCCTTCGAACCCTGATCCGCCTGGCCCGGATGTCATGAAAGGGTCGTTCAGGACATTTTTCGTCCTGAACGACCCTTTCATGACACTTAGGAGTGGGGCGGAGGGAAGACCCGGATGTCGGGGAACCCGGGTCCGCCCTCCACGAGCGTCGCGGGTCGCGAGGGGCGCGACCCCCGTGTCTGCTCTAGGTGACGAAGATCAGAAGTGGCAGGGCCGCACACAGTCCGGCTGCACCGAAACCCCGGCCGAAGCGGACACCGCCGGGGCGGCGAGGGCGACGGCGAGGACGGCGAAAGTCGCGGCCAAGAGGGTCCTCAACTGCTTCTTCATGGTGGCTCCTCGGGGGAACGGGCGGAATTCCCACCCGGCGCCGAGCATCCGCGCGCCCCGCCGCCGAAACAACGGGGGCTTCAGTAGGTACCCCTACCTATTCGCGGTCCGTGACCGATTCGTCCGGTCCCGTGAGTGTGATCAGAGCCGTATCACGCGTGTCTGAAGCCGTAACTCACGTGATTGGAGCCGGATCATCGTGTTACGCCTCCAATCACGCGAGTTACGCCTTCAATCACGCGAGTTCGGCAGAAGAAAGCCGCGGAGACCCCGCCCAACCACGGTGTGGGAGGTGAGCGGGGTCTCCGCGGCGAGGCGCACGCCCGACAGGCGCTACCGGAGGGGCGCGCGCGTGAAGCGGGTCCGGTGGCGGGGAGCCTCCGCCACCGGACCCGTTGGGCCACACCGTCCCAAACCGGTGTGGAACCCGGCCGCCCCGCGTCAGGTAGGGGCGGCCGGAGCCTGCGTCACCGCGCGGTCAGGTACCGCGCGTACGCGCCGGTGGTGAGGAAGCTCGGCAGCTTCTCGCCCAGCGCGGTCTCGGTGAAGATCTCGTAGGCGTCGCCGAGGCGGTTGCCTTCGCCGAGTTCTGTGCGCACCGACGCCAGCTCTTCGTCCAAATAGGACACGGCGAGTTCGTGGGTGAGCGCGGTGCCGTCTTCGAGCTTCGTGCCGTTGCGAATCCACTGCCACACCTGGCAGCGGGCGATCTCGGCGGTGGCGGCGTCCTCCATCAGGTTGTGGATCGCCGCCGCGCCGGTGCCGCGCAGCCACGCGTCGATGTAGCGCAGCGCGACGTTGATGTTGGCGCGGACACCCGCTTCGGTGACCTCGCCGCCGGCACTGGCGACGTCGAGCAGATCCTCGGCAGTGACGACGACGTCCTCACGGAGCTTGCCGAGCTGGTTGGGCCAGCCGCCGAGCACGCCGTCGAACACCTCGCGGCAGACCGGGACGAGGCCGGGGTGCGCGACCCACGAGCCGTCGAAGCCGTCGTTCGCCTCGCGTTCCTTGTCCTGGCGGACCTTTTCGAGCGCGGTCGCGTTGATCTCCGGGTCCTTGCTCGGGATGAACGCGGCCATGCCGCCGATGGCGTGCGCCCCGCGCTTGTGGCAGGTGCGCACCAGCAGTTCGGTATAGGCCCGCATGAACGGGACGGTCATCGTCACCTGTGCGCGGTCCGGCAGCACGAAGTCCGCGCCGTGCGAGGAGAAGTTCTTGATGACGCTGAAGATGTAGTCCCAGCGGCCGGCGTTCAGCCCGGAGACGTGCTCACGCAGTTCGTAGAGGATCTCCTCCATCTCGAACGCGGCGGTGATCGTCTCGATCAGCACGGTGGCCCGGACGGAGCCGCGCGGGATGCCGAGTTCCCGTTGCGCCAGCAGGAAGACGTCGTTCCACAGCCGCGCTTCGAGGTGGTTCTCCAGCTTCGGCAGGTAGAAGTACGGGCCGCTGCCACGGGCCAGCAGCTGGCGCGCGTTGTGGAAGAAGTAGAGGCCGAAGTCGACCAGGCTCGCCGAAACCGGGCGGCCGTCGATGCGGATGTGCTTCTCCACCAGGTGCCAGCCGCGGGGGCGGGCGACGATCGTCGCGGGCTCGTCGCCGATCGTGTAGCGCTTGCCGGCCTCGGTGGTGAAGTCGATGTTGCGGCGGATCGCGTCGAACAGGTTGATCTGGCCGTCGATGACGTTGTGCCAGGTCGGCGAGGTCGCGTCCTCGAAGTCGGCGAGCCAGACCTTCGCGCCGGAGTTCAGCGCGTTGACCGTCATCTTGCGGTCGGTCGGGCCGGTGATCTCGACGCGGCGGTCTTCGAGACCGGGCGCGGCCGGGGCGACCGACCAGCTGCTGTCGTCGCGGACGGAATGCGTCTCGGGCAGGAAGCCCAGCGGCTCCTCGCCGGACTGGAGCTTCTCGCGGCGCAGACGGCGGGCGTCGAGCAGCTCGCGGCGGCGCCCGGCGAACGCGTTGTCCAGTTTGGCCACGAAGTCCAGCGCGGCCGGGGTGAGGATCTCGTCGAACCGGTCACCGGCAGGTCCGCAGACGTCGATCCGGTAGTTCAGCTTCTCAACCATGGTGTGCCTCCGCTGGGCTTCGCGAGGGGATAGAAGGGGGGCGGTGGCGGTCTCCCCTGGGAGTCGAGAGACCGCCACCTGGCACCTAATTGCGGGTGATCAGAACTGCTCGGCCTCGGTGGAGCCGGCGAGCGCGGTGGTCGAGCTCTCCGGGTTCAGCGCGGTCGCGACGTTGTCGAACCAGCCGGTGCCGACCTCGCGCTGGTGCTTCGTGGCGGTGTAGCCGCGGTCCTCCGAAGCGAACTCGCGCTCCTGCAGGTCGACGTAGGCGGTCATGCCTTCACGGGCGTAACCGTGCGCCAGGTCGAACATCGAGTAGTTCAGGGCGTGGAAGCCTGCCAGGGTGATGAACTGGAACTTGTAGCCCATGTGGCCGAGTTCGCGCTGGAACTTCGCGATCGTCGCGTCGTCCAGGTGCTTCTTCCAGTTGAACGACGGCGAGCAGTTGTAGGCCAGCATCTGGTCCGGATACTTCGCCTTGATCGCCTCGGCGAACTGGCGGGCGACCTCGAGGTCCGGCTTGGAGGTCTCCATCCACAGCAGGTCGGCGTACTCGGCGTAGGCGAGACCGCGGTCGATGCAGGGGTCGATACCGTTGGTGACGTTGTAGAAGCCCTCGGCGGTGCGCTCGCCGGTGACGTACTTGCGGTCACGCTCGTCGACGTCGCTGGTGATCAGCGTGGCGGCCTGGGCGTCGGTGCGGGCGACGATCAGCGACGGCACGTTCAGCACGTCCGCGGCGAGGCGGGCGGCGTTCAGCGTGCGCTCGTGCTGCTTGGTCGGGATGAGCACCTTGCCACCGAGGTGACCACACTTCTTCTCGGAAGCGAGCTGGTCCTCCCAGTGCACACCCGCGGCACCGGCGGCGATCATGCCCTTCATCAGCTCGAAGGCGTTGAGCGGGCCACCGAAGCCGGCCTCGGCGTCGGCGACGATCGGGGCGTACCAGTCGATGTCGGTGTTGCCCTCGGCCCAGTTGATCTGGTCGGCGCGGCCCAGCGCGTTGTTGATGCGGCGGACGACGGCAGGCACCGAGTTGGCCGGGTAGAGGCTCTGGTCCGGGTAGGTCTGGCCGGAGAGGTTGGCGTCGGCGGCGACCTGCCAGCCCGACAGGTAGATGGCCTTGAGGCCGGCGCGGACCTGCTGCACCGCCTGGTTACCGGTCAGTGCGCCCAGCGAGTGGACGTAGTCCTCGTTGTGCAGGAGGTCCCAAAGCTTCTCGGCGCCGCGGCGAGCGAGCGTGTGCTCCTCGACCACGCTGCCGCGCAGCTTGACCACGTCAGCCGCGGAGTACGAACGCTTCACGCCCGCCCAGCGGGGGTCGGTCTCCCACTGCTTGGCCAGTTCGGCGGCCGCCTGCTCCAGCTGCTGCGCGTGCTGAGTCATCGGATTCTCCCGTGTTGCGAAGTTTGCGAGTGATCGCCTTTCCTGACCTGACCCTGACATGACAGGGGAAACCCGATCCAGGCCTCCAATTTGCCAATTTCTGCGAAGCTTCCGTAGCATCTTGCAAAGATTGCGAATCGCAGGTTCGCAAGTACCGGCAAAATCCACGGGCTTGACCGTTCACTGAATCGTTCAGGCCCGGAAACCTTGCGGACAGAGAGGCCTCAGTGGACAAAACCTTCGCCGGAGCGAAGCTGCGGCATCTGCGCGAAAGCCGGTCGATGAGCCAGGCCGACCTGGCTCGTGTGCTGGAGATCTCACCCAGTTATCTCAATCAGATCGAGCACAACTCGCGTCCGCTGACCGTCCCGGTGCTCCTTCGCATCACGCAAGCGTTCGGAGTGGACACCGAGTTCTTCGCGAACAACGACACCGCGCGGCTGGTGGCGGATGTCAAAGAGGCACTGCTCGACGAGGTACTCGGGGTGGACGTCACCACCAGCGAGCTGAACGACCTCGCCACGAACCTGCCGACGATCGCCCAGGCCCTGGTCAAACTGCATCGCAGCTATCGCAACTCGGTCGAGAACACCGCCGTGCTGACCACGGAAAACGGGCTGGGCATGCACGGCAGCGCGGCAGGCTCGTTGCCGCACGAAGAGGTCCGCGACTTCTTCTACGAGCGGGAGAACTACGTCGCCGAGCTGGACGAACGCGCCGAACGGATGGCCCACGACATCCCCCTGCAGCGTGGCCAGGTGCTCGCGGCGCTGAAGGAGACCCTGACCCAGCGCTACGGCGTCGACGTCACGAACGAAGGCATCGACGAGTCCAACGGCGAACAGCACCGGTACGAACCCGGGCCGCGCGTGCTGCGGCTGGCGCCGAGCCTGCGCGTCGGGCAGCAGGCGTTCCGGATGGCTTCGCAGATCGCGCTGCTGGAATACGACGACCTGATCACCGAACTCGCCGATTCGTGGGCGTTCTCCGGCCCCGCCGCGCGTTCGCTGGCCAGGGTCGGGCTCGCGAACTACTTCGCGGGCGCGCTGATCCTCCCCTATGGACCGTTCCTGGCATGCGCGGAACGGTTCCGCTACGACATCGAGCGGCTCTGCGACCACTTCGGCGTGGGTTTCGAGACGGTCTGTCACCGGCTCTCGACGTTGCAGCGCCCCAAGAACCGCGGCGTGCCGTTCTCGTTCGTCCGGGTCGACCGGGCGGGAAACATGTCGAAACGCCAGTCCGCGGCCGGTTTCCACTTCTCCCGCGTCGGCGGCGCGTGTCCACTGTGGAACATCTACGAGGCGTTCACCCAGCCCGGCAAGATCCTCACCCAGATCGCCACCCTGCCCGACGGCAAGAGCTACTTCTGGGTCGCGCGGACGGTGTCGCGCAACATCGGCGGCTACGGCAGCCCCGGCAAGACGTTCACCGTCGGCCTCGGCTGCGAACTGCGGCACGCGAAACGGCTCATCTATTCGACCGGGCTCGATCTCGACGACCGCGCCGCGGCCACCCCGATCGGGATGGGGTGCAAAGTCTGCGAACGACCGGCCTGCTCGCAGCGCGCGTTCCCCACGATCGGCAAACAGCTGACCGTGGACGAGAACACCAGCACCTTCGTCCCGTACCCGGCGGTGCCGAAGGCGCCTTGAGCCCTCAGACCAGGAAGTGGAAGAGCGGGCTGCCCGGCTCCACCCGCTCCACCTGCAGCGGGCTCACGTCCATCCGGTGCAGCAGGCCTTCCAGGTCACCGGCGCGCGCGAGTTCGACGCCGATCAGCGCCGGACCGGTTTCGCGGCTGTTGCGCTTCACGTACTCGAACCGCGTGATGTCGTCGTCCGGCCCGAGGACCTCGTCGAGGAACCGCCGCAGCGCGCCGGGCTCCTGCGGGAACCCCACCAGGAAGTAGTGCTTCAGTCCTTCGTGGACCAGCGACCGTTCGAGCACTTCGCCGTAGCGGCTGACGTCGTTGTTGCCGCCGGAGACGACGCACACCACGATCTGCCCGGGGTCGATCTTCACCGTCGTGCCCAGCGCCGCGGTCGCGAGCGCGCCCGCGGGTTCGGCGATCACGCCGTCGGACTGGTACATCGCGAGCATTTCCGTGCAGATCGCGCCCTCGGCGACTTCGGTGAGTTCGACGCCGCCGTCGCGGACCAGCGGATACGTCACCGATCCGGCCAGCGCGACCGCCGCTCCGTCGACGAAGGTGTCGACGGTTTCGAGCCGCACCGGCTCACCGGCGGCCAGCGCGGCCGCCATGCAGGTCGCCCCCGCCGGTTCGACGCCGACGATCCGCATCTCCGGCGCCCGTTCCGCGGCCCACGCGGCGATGCCCGCGAGCAGGCCGCCACCGCCGACCGGCACCACCATGACGTCCGGGATGAACCCGAGCTGCGCGACGACCTCCATCGCGACCGTGCCCTGTCCGGCGACCGTCTCCGGCGCGTCGAACGCGGGGACCAGCGTCGCGCCGGTGGTCTCCGCGTCGTGCTTCGCGGCGCTGAAGGCGTCTTCGTAGGTCTCGCCGACGACGATGACCTCGATATGCGAGCCGCCCAGCGTCGCGATCCGCTCGCGCTTCTGCCGGGGAGTCGTGCCGGGAACGTAGACCCGGCCGTTCGCGCCGAGGCGGCGGCACGCGTACGCGACACCCTGCGCGTGGTTGCCCGCGCTCGCGCAGACGACGCCGCGCTCCCGGTGCTCCGCGTCGAGCTGGACGATGAAGTTGTAGGCGCCGCGGATCTTGTACGAGCGCACGGTCTGGAGGTCTTCGCGTTTGAGCCAGACCCGGGCGTCGACCCTGGCCGAAAGCCGTTCGTTCGGTTCGAGCGGCGTCCGGGTCACCACCCCGGCCAATCGCTTGGCGGCCTCTTCGACCGTTCGGGCGCTCACCGTTTCGATCCGTTGCACGAATGCTGAATGTACTGACCGCCTCCGGCCACGACGGAGAGTGGTCCGATCCAGTTCACCGGTTGTCGGTGGTCTGTGGTCCACTGGTCGCCATGGTGAGCAAGGTCGACGGAGTCCGGAGTCTCGATGCGTTGCGCGAGCTGGTCCACAGCGGCGCGGAGCCCGAGTACCAGCTCTTCTACGGCCACACCCCGCTCAAGAGCGGCCGGATCAACGCGGCCTGCCTGAGCCAGTGGTGGCACGCGCCGTTCGTCGCGGGCGGCGAGCAGTACCCGACGGCCGAGCACTACATGATGGCGAGCAAGGCGGAACTGTTCGGTGACCACGAGGCCGCGGTGGCCATCCGTCAGGCGCCGGACCCGAAGACCGCCAAGATCCTCGGCCGCGAGGTCTCCGGTTTCGACGCCGAACTGTGGGAGCGGCACCGCTTCGACATCGTCATCGACGGCAACCTGGAGAAGTTCCGCCAGCACGCCGAGGAGCGCGAGTTCCTGCTGGCCACGGGCGACAAGGTGATCGTCGAGGCGTCGAGGATGGACCTGGTCTGGGGCAGCGGCGTCGCCCGCGACGACAAGAACGCCACGCGCCCCGACTACTGGCGCGGGCAGAACCTGCTGGGCTTCGCGCTCATGGAGGTCCGGGAGCAGCTGCGCGGCTGATCCCGCTCGATGGGCGGTGTCGTCCACCTGATCACGCGTGTCGTCCGCTGGATCACGCGTGTCGTCCGTTGAGTATCACCGCATGGGCCGGATCCACCGGACGGCTTCCCAACGCTGTCCGGCTGACCGGGCTAGTGGGCGTGATCAGACGGACGGCATGTGTGTTTTAACGGACGACACGCGTGATCAGATGGACGACACCTGTGATCCAGCGGACGACACGCGAGTTACGAGTCGACGCCCAGGGTTTTCTGGAGTGCCTTGTTCGCCTTGCGCGCCATGTCCGCGACAGCCTCGCGGCGGGCGGCGTCGGCGGCGTAGTCGTCCTGCCGGTTCCGCACCACGCGCGCCGGCGAGCCGACGGCGATCGAGTAGTCCGGGATCTCGCCCCGCACCACGGCGTGCGCGCCGAGGACGCAACCACGGCCGACCCGGGTGCCCTTGAGCACGGAGACCTTGGTGCCGATCCAGGTGTCCGGCCCGATCCGCACCGGCGACTTCACGATGCCCTGATCCTTGATCGGGACGGTGATGTCGGTGGTGACGTGGTCGAAGTCGCAGATGTACACCCAGTCCGCGACGAGGGTGGCCGCGCCGAGTTCGATGTCGAGGTAGCCGTTGAGGACGTTCTGCCGTCCGAACACCGCCTTGTCGCCGATGCGCAGCGAACCCTCGTGGCAGCGGATCGCGTTGCCGTCGCCGATGTGCACCCAGCGGCCGATCTCCAGCCGCCCGTAGCCGGGGCGGCAATGGATCTCGACGTCCTTGCCGAGGAACACCATTCCCCGCAGGATGATGTGCGGGTTCGCGACGCGGAACTTCAGCAGCCGCCAGTATCGGACCAGGTACCAAGGGCTGTACGCGCGGTTTCGGAGCACCCAGCGCAGCGAATCCTTGGTCAGGAACTTCGCCTGACGCGGATCACGACGGGCCTGGCCCCAAGCGCGGAGCCGCGACAGCGCGGGCGCACCCCACATGGACGTCATACCGGTGACCGTAACCTGTGATCAGGCCGTCGACCGCAAAGGGGAGCACGCGCATGGGCACCAAGCTGATCATCGACACCGACCCGGGGGTCGACGACGCCTTCGCGCTGGCGCTGGCCACACAGTGCGAGGACGTCGAACTGCTCGGCGTGACCACGGTGTTCGGCAACGTGCCGCTGAGCCACACCACCGCCAACGCACGCCGCCTGCTGCAGCTCTTCGGCCGCGACGACGTCCCTGTCGCGGCCGGCGCCGCGCGGCCGCTGGTGTACGACAACGCCAAACCCGCCGGGTTCGTCCATGGTCAGGACGGTCTTTCCGGCCACGCCGGGACGCTGCCGGAGGCGAAGCGCCCGCTCGACGAACGCGGTGCCGTCCGTCTGCTGGTGGATCTGCTGGAGGCCGCCGACGAGCCGGTGACCATCGCCCCGATCGGCCCGCTCACGAATATCGCGTTGCTGCTGGCGGCCCATCCGGACGTCCGCGAGAAGATCGGCCGGATCGTCGTCATGGGCGGCGGGGTGACCAAGGGGAACTCCACCACCGCGGCGGAGTTCAACATCTGGAGCGACCCCGAGGCCGCGCGCCGCGTGCTGGTCGACGAGGACATCCCGACGGTGCTGGTCCCGCTGGACATCACGCATCAGTGCTCGGTCGACACGACATGGCTCGGCAAGCTCGCCGCTTCCGGCCCGCTCGGCGCGGCGCTCGAAGCGCTGACACCCACCTACGTCGAGCACTACACCCCGATCCTCGGTTTCCCCGGGATGGTCATGCACGACGCGGTCGCGGTGGCCGAGGCGATCCGGCCGGGCATCCTCGACGTCGAGTCCTACCCCGTGGACGTCGAGTGCGGCTTCGGCCCCGCGCGCGGCGCGACGCTCGTAGACCGGCGAAGGCTGCGAAGCACCGATCCGCAGGCCGTGCCGGGCCGCACCATCGACGTCGCGCTGACCACCGATGTCGACGCCTTCCGCGAGTTCGTCCTGAGCCGCATCGTCGGAGGGCTCTGATGGAGCAGCAGACTTCCCGCCGCCGCAGACTTCCGGTGATCGTCGCCGCCGTCGTCGTCGCGGGCGCCGCCTTGGTCGCCGCCATCACCTTCGCCCCCAAGGACGAGCCGAAACCGGAAGCCGCCGCCGTCCAGTCCTCGGCCCCGCCCGCGCCGCCCGTGTCGTCGTCCGCCCCCGCGGAGATGCCCAAGGAGCAGCCGAAGGTGCCGCAACAGATGGGGCAGGAGTTCGACGCCTGGGTGTCGAAGACCAGCGGCTGGCTCGACATCCCGCTGCGAGCGATGACCGGCTACGCGAAGACCACCGTGGCTCTGAGTAAGGAAACGCCGGGCTGCCGCCTTTCCTGGGTGACGCTGGCCGCGCTCGGGAAGATCGCTTCCGACCACGGCCGCGCGACCGGTTCGAACCTGAACGCCGACGGCGTGATGACCGCGCCGCTCGGCGCGGTCGAGGTCCGCGACTTCTACAACAAGGTCGTCTCGTCCGCGAACGCCAGCGGTCCGTTGCAGCTGACACCGTCGGTGTGGAACCAGTTCCAGGCCTCGGCCACCGGCGGGAAACCGAATCCGCAGAACATCGACGACGCCACGCTCACCGCCGGACGCGCCCTGTGCGCGGGCGGGCGTGACCTCGGCCAGGGCCAGACGTGGTGGAACGCGGTGAGCACGTTGCAGCCCGCGCCGCTGCTGATGCACCGCACGCTCGCGACCGTGAACGTCTACGGCACGGTCGGCCAGAGCCCGCAGCCGCCGAACGCGGCGGCGCTGAGCGCGGTCAACTTCGCCATCGACAAGATCGGGCTGCCCTACGTCTGGGGCGGCAACGGCACCGGCGGCGGCGACCCCGGCTTCGACTGCTCCGGCCTGACGACGGCCGCGTACGCCAGCGCCGGCGTCAAGCTCATGCGCACCGCCCACACGCAGTACCACAGCGTGGACAAGGTGACCGATCCTCAGCTGGGCGACCTGATCTTCTACGGCGAGCCGAACACGAAGATCCACCACGTCGGGCTGTACATCGGGAACCAGCAGATGATCGACGCCCCGCAGACCGGGCAGGCGGTGCAGGTGCACACCTACCGGAAGCAGGGCGACGACTACGCCGGGGCGGGCCGCCCGACGGCCTGACCGCGCGCTAGCCGCCGCTCGACGCCGTCGAGCAACAACCGCAGGCCGTATTCGAACATCGTGTCCATGTCCTGCTCGAATTCCTGTGTCACCACGTATTCCATGGTCGGGTACCGGCCGGTGGCGACGACTTCCCGGAACTCCGCGACCTGGGTGTCCATCCATTCGTCGCTGGTCATGCCGGTGTCCTGCCGGGCCCGCGCCTCCGACTGGAGGGACAGGGCCAGGCCGCGGATGTGGCTGAAGAGGTTCAGGTGGATGTACATCATGTCGTCCATGCCCAGCCCCAGACCGCGCAACGCGGTCAGGACCCATTCGGCGTAGAACATCAGGTTCGGGGTGATGGCCCGGGGCCTGGTCATGGACAGCACCTCGGCCACCCAGGGATGACCGCGGCAGATCGTCCACAGTAGACGGGACGAGAACTCCAGTCGTTCGCGCCAGTGCGCCGGAGGCCGGGCGTGCGCGGTCTTCTCGGCGGTCACCAGGTCCACCATGTACAGCATCAGATCGTCCTTGCCGGACACGTGGCGGTACAGCGACATGGTCGCCACGCCGAGGTCGGTGGCGACTCGGCGCATCGACACCGCGGCCATGCCTTCCGCGTCGGCGATCGCTATCGCCGTGCGGACGATCCGGTCCCGGTCCAGCTCCTGGCGACGGGAAGCCGCCGGGGTGTACGCGCGATCCCGTGACCGCACGACCGTTCCCGAGCCCGGTTTGGTGTCCACCAGGCCTTCGTCGCGCAGGACGGCGATCACCTTGCTCGCGGTGGCCATCGCGACTCCCCAGTCCCGGGTGATCTGCCGGGTCGGCGGGATCCGGTCGCCCGGGCGCAGCCGTCCGCTCGTGATGTTGTCGCGGATCTCCGCGGCGATCTTCCGGTAGGGCGCCCCGTTGTCCACACTGTCCACGCTGTCCACCAAGCCTCCTAGCGTACTAGTGCGCTCAAGCCACTAGGTTCGACATGAGCAGCAGCGCACTAGAACAAATATACACCGTACCGAACCGGCTGTACGTTGCCGTCATGCGCACTGTTCTGGTCTCCGGCGCGAGCATCGCCGGACTTTCCCTGGCGTACTGGCTACGCCGCTACGGCTTCCGAACCACCTTGGTCGAACGCTCCCCCGCCCTGCGATCCGGCGGGCAGGCGATCGACATCCGCGGCGCGGCCCGCGACGCGGTGGAGCGGATGGGCGTCATGGACGCCGTCAAGGCCCATCACACCGGCACGCACGGAATCGCCTGGCTCGACGAGCAAGGGAACCGCGTGGCGGCCATGGGAGGTGACGACTTCGGCGATTCGGGCGGGATCGTCGCCGAGATCGAACTCCTGCGCGGCGACCTCGTGCGGATCCTGCACGAGGCGGCGGGCACGGACCTGGAAATCCTGTACGACACCGTGATCACCGAGATCGCCGAGAGTGCAGAAGGCGTCAAGGTCACCTTCGACAACGCGCCGCCGCGCTCCTTCGACCTCGTGGTCGGCGCGGACGGGCTGCGTTCCGGCGTGCGAGCGCTGACCTTCGGGCAGGACAAGGAATTCGTCCGGGACCTCGGCTACTACACCTCGTACTTCCCCGCCCGCACCGAACTCGACCTGGACGGCTGGGAGGTGATGTACAACCTGCCCGCGGGCAACGGCGTCGACGGCCGGGTCGCGGTGCTGTACCCGCTGGGGAACACCGGGGAGGTCCGGGCGCTGCTCGGATTCGTTTCGCCGGAGCTGGCCTATGACCGGCGGGATTCGCGGGCCCAGAAGAAGTTGCTGGCCGACGTGTTCGCCGGGGCGGGCTGGGAGATCCCCGCGCTGCTCGATCAGCTGCGGCAGACCGACGACCTGTACTTCGCACGGGTCGGGGAGGTCCGGGTCGACCACTGGTACCGCGGCCGCACCGTGCTTCTCGGCGACTCGGCCTTCGGCGGCTCACTCGGGATGGGCACGAGCATGGCGCTGGTCGGCGCGTACGTGCTCGCGGGTGAGCTCGCCGAGGCCGAGGGCGACCATCTTGTCGCGTTTCCCCGATATGACAGTGAAATGCGCGAGTACGTGGCGGCGAACATGAAGCGGCCGCCCGGTGGCGCCGGCGGTTTCGCCCCGCGCACCCGCCGCGGGATCCGCATGCGCAACCGGTTCATGCGGATGCTTCCGCACGTGCCCGGCGGCGGCAAGATGCTGGGCGGGATTCAGAAAGCGGCCAACTCCATCACCCTCAAGCCGTACGCGGGGGCGCGATCGCCCGAGTGAGCGACCCGCTCAGGCCTTCCGCTGCTCGATCCCGAACAGGTCGAGCAGCCGCTCGGGGATGTCCTCACCGAAGACGCTTTCGAGCAGGAAATCCTCCTCCATCGGCGTTTCACCGCGCACGAACATGGCCTGTTCGTAGTCGGCGAGTGCGGTCTCGACGTCGTCCGGACGCGCGGCGAGGGCCTTGCCGAGTTCGGCGCCGTCGAGCATCGCCAGGTTGGCGCCCTCACCGTTCGCCAGCGCGAGGTGCGCGGCGTCGCCGAGCAGGGTCACGCCCGGAACGCGGGCCCACCGCAGCCCGGACGGCAAGGCGTAGGCAGGACGATGGATCGGCGCGACGTCGCTTTCGGTGATCAGCGCGGTGAGCTCCGGCGACCAGTCGCGGAACTCCGCCGCGATCCGCGCCTTGGCCGCTTCGGCGTCGCTGAAGTCGATGTCGTCGAACCACTCCAGCGGCTTCGTGAGCTCCACGTAGCCGTGCAAGGTGTCGCCCCTTTCGCGGTGGCCGTGGATGCTCATCCCCGGCGTGGGCCCGATCCCGAACATCGATCCGCCGCCGACCGTCTTCGCCGCGGCGGGATGCCGGGTGAGCGCGTCGTACAGGTAGGTCTCGACGATCGACGTGCCGCTGTAGTCCGGGCCGGCACCGGTGAGCAGCGGCCGGACGCGTGACCACGCACCGTCCGCGCCGACCAGGAGACCCGTGACGACGGTGGTGCCGCCCTCGAACGTCACCTCGTGGCGGCCGTCGTCGAGGGTACGGACGACGACGACCTTGTGTCCCCAGTGGACGGTGCCATCGGGGAGCGAATCGAGCAGCATCCGCCGCAGGTCCCCGCGCTGCGCCTCGGGGCGGCCGCCCGTGCCGTCGTCGGCCCGCTCGAACAGGACCGACCCGTCCGAGTCGAGGACCCGCATCGCCTGGCGGCCCTCCAGGACGATGCCGCGGAACTCGTCGAGCAGCCCGGCCGCCTCGAGGGCGAGCTGGCCGTTGTAGTCGTGGATGTCGAGCATCCCGCCCTGCGTCCGCGCCGACGGCGAGGCCTCGGCTTCGTACACCGCGGACGGGATGCCGTGGACGTGCAGGACCCTGGCCAGGGTGAGCCCGCCGAGTCCGGCGCCGATGATCGTGACAGGTGTGTACATGGTGACCCCTCGGTTCGCTTCTGGAATGACATTCCAGAGAGTGCCGGGGGCCGCTGGCAGGCGGCGCACACGACGCTGGCACCGGCCTGGCAGGCACTGTCAGCCTAAGGGCCGTGTCATGATGCTGACATGAGCCGAGGAGAGCCGGTCGGACCGCTGGACCTGGCGGTGGGGTACATGCTGAAACGAGCGGCGACGGCGCTCCGGACGGCGATGGACACCGCTTTGCGCCCCCTCGACCTCACCGTGCCGCAGTACTCCTGCCTCGAAGTGCTCTCGCAGCGACCAGGGCTGTCGAACGCGGAACTGGCCAGGGCGGTGTTCGTCACCCGGCAGTCGATGAACCTGGTGCTGCGCGGCCTGCAGGACCGCGGCCTGGTCACCCGTCCGACGTCGGCGCCGCAGGGCCGCGCCCTGCCCAGCACCCTGACTCCCGCCGGAAAGGCCCAGCTCCGCGCCGCCAGCGGCGTCGTGCGCGCCGTGCAGGATCGGATGCTCGAACCGTTTTCGACGGCCGAGCAGGAGCGGCTGTTACGTGATCTCGCCGCCTGCGCGGACGCGCTCTCCGAGTGACTCAGGATCTCGTGCTCACCAGGGTTTCCGGTTTGAACGCGAACACGTCGACGCCTTGGACGAGCACATGCCATTCACCGCAGACCTTGTCCGTCTTGCTTTCCTGCCCCTGCGGCCACCAGTTCGCGGCGAGGGTGGCGGCCTGCGTCGCGGCCGGACCCGGCACGCAAACGGCGGGCAACGTCCCGCCGGTGAACCGCAGGAGCCGCTCCGAACCCGTCGTCCGGATGACCTCGGTGACCGCCGCCGCCCCGTCCGGCACCCACTCCGGCAGCCGGGCGTCCGTGTCGCGCTTGCCTTCCGCGCCGGTCGCGTAACCGACCGTTTTGACGTGCCCGTTGGCCTTTTCGGTCAAGCCTTCCTTGAGACCGCAACCGGTGAGGGCGACCGTGGCCGTCGCGGCGGCGAGAAGCGCCGCGGTGATCTTCGTGTTCATACGATCGAGTCAACCTCGCGGAACCGCGCACGGGATCGGACTTTCGGTCCGGCCGGGCCGCCATCCGGCCGATCTCGACGACGGATAACCGCCAGCGCCCGGACCCGCCGCGCACCACAGTGGTCGTCGTGACATCGACAACGGACGCCCTGTCCGTACTCAAAGGCATGTACGCGGCGGAAGCCGGCTACTTCGCGGCAGGCGGTCCCGGCAAGGCGACCTTCGCACCGCTCGCCCCGTTCTTCTCCCCCGACGTAGTGCTGCACCAGGCCGATGCCCTGCCCTACGGCGGAATCTGGCACGGCCACGAAGGCCTGGAACGGTTCTTCGCCGCCATGAGCGACACCTGGGCGGTCTTCGACATGGTGGAGCAGAGCTTCCTGAGCGAAACCAGCCCACTGGTCGTCCTGACCCAGGTGCACGTCCGCGCGAGGACCACCGGACGCGAGCTGGATTTCCCGATCCTGCAGACGATCACCGTCGAGGACGGGCGCATCACCGAGGTGCGGCCGTTCTACTGGGACACCGCGGCGATCGCGGCGGCCTGCACGAACTACCATTCCGCTGATGACCGCCTACCACGATCCTGAGCTGTTCGAGGAAGCCGCTTCCCTGCCGGAGCGCCAGCAGAAGATCCTGCTGACCATCCGCGAATGGGTGGTGGAGCACGGGTACTCGCCGAGCACTCGGGAGATCGGTGAAGCGGTCGGGTTGCGTTCGACGTCCTCGGTGTCGAAGCATCTGGCGGCCTTGGAGGAGAAGGGTTTCCTTCGCCGCAGCGGCTCGATCTCCCGCCCCATGGACGTCCGCGCGTTCCTGCACGGCACCACGTCACGGGACTCCACAGAGGACTCGGTGCCGGTCCCCGTCGTCGGCGACATCGCCGCGGGAACGCCGATCTCGGCCGTCGAGCACGTCGACGACGTGATGACCCTTCCGCGTGAACTCACCGGCCGGGGCAACGTCTTCGGCCTGCGGGTGCGCGGCGACTCGATGATCGACGCGGCGATCTGCGACGGCGACATCGTCGTGGTGAAGCAGCAGCAGGAAGCGCACTCCGGCCAGATCGTCGCCGCGATGATCGACGAGGAGGCCACCGTCAAGGTGTACCGCCGCCGCGACGGCCACGTGTACCTCGAACCGCGCAACCCCGCCTACGACGTCATCGACGGGGACCGCGCGACCGTGCTGGGCGTCGTGGTTTCCGTGCTGCGCAGCGTCTGAGCGATTCCTGTCGGTGGTCCGGAGCAGCTTCCGGCCCGGCTTCAGGCGGCGAAGCCCAGCACCAAGGAGGCGGCGACGGGCGCCAGGTACATCAGCGGGAACGCGACGTGCGACGGCCAGTGCGCACGCAGCACGGTGATCACGGCACCGGTGAAGTAGAGCACCAGTCCGATCCCGGCCGCGACGCCGAGCGCGGGCACCCACAGTCCGGCGATGAGGCCGAGGGCACCCGCGGCCTTGGCGACGCCGAGCGGCGTCCACCAGCCGCGGGGGACGCCGTAGTCGGCCAGCGGCTGAACGACCCACTTGGCGCGGAAGAAGATCGAGGCTGCAGAGAAGGCGGCCATGAACGCTCCGACGACGGTGACGATGACATAAGCGGTGGTCATATCGGTTTCTCCTCGGCTTCTCGGTGATTCGACCGGTTGACCCCGGCCGCCGGGCCGATGTGACGACTTCGCGGTGAAGACGTTCGTGAACCAGGTCACAGCCCACCTCCGACCCATAGTGGAGCAGCCGCTCTCTTATTGTTTTAGAGCACGTGCTCTGTTACCGTCGCCCCATGCCCCGCCCCCGTGTGCACGACTTGGGAAGGCTGCTCGACGCGGCCGAACGCCTCGTCGTCGAGACGGGCGCCCACGGCGTCACCGTCCGGTCCCTCGCGGCCGCCGCGGGCGTGTCCAACGGGACGATCTACCACGCTTTCGGCTCGCTCGGCGCCTTGCTGGCCCACGTCTGGCTCCGCGCGGCCGGCGAGTTCCTCGACCTCCAGACCGCTCTCGCGGCCGAGGCGGAAGACCCGCTCCCGGCGGTCGTGGCCGCGGCGGGCACCCCGGCCGCGTTCGCCGACCGCCGGCCGGAGGCGGCCCGCCTGCTCATCACCGTCAAGAAGGAACAGGTCCTCGGCCCGCAGGTCCCCGAAAACCTCGCCGCCGACTTCCTGGCCCTCGACAAACGCCTGATCGCATTCCTGGTCAAACTGGCCATCCGACTCTGGGACCGGCGCGACGCGCAGGCCGTCGAAGTGCTGACGACCTGCGTGGTCGATCTGCCGACGGCCCTGTTCCGCCGCGCGTTCACCGCGGGCGAACCGATCTCCGAAGACTCCCGGGCCCGGCTTGCCGCCGCGGTCCGCGCAATACTCCTGCTCCCACCCCCACGGAAGGACTGACATGCCCACACTGCGTCAAGACGCCCCGGTGTTCCTGCTGGACCTCGGAGACGACGAGAACCGTTTCTCGCCGTCCTGGCTGGAAACCGTCCATTCCCAGCTCGACACCGTCGTCGCCTATCCGGATCCGGCGGTGCTGGTCACCGTGGGGTCCGGCAAGTTCTACTCCAACGGCCTCGACCTCGAATGGCTCACCAGCAACCCCACCCAGGCCGCACAGTACGTCGCCGACGTCCACGAACTGCTGGCCCGTGTGCTCACCCTCGGCGTGCACACGGTCGCCGCGATCAACGGGCACGCCTTCGGCGCCGGGGCCATGCTCGCGATGGCGCACGACTTCCGGGTGATGCGCGCCGACCGCGGGTACTTCTGCTTCCCCGAAGCGGATATCAACATCCCGTTCACGCCGGGGATGGCTGCGTTGATCCAGGGCAAGCTCACCCCCGCCGCCGCGATCGCGTCGATGACCACGGGACGGCGATTCGGCGGCACGGACGCTCGCGACCTGGGTCTCGTGGACGCCGTCGCCGAGAAACCCGCGCTGCTGGAGTACGCGACGGACCTCGTCCGCCCGCTGGCCGGGAAGGACCGCGGCACGCTGTCCGCGATCAAGACGACGATGTTCACCCCTGCCGTCACCGCGCTTCGCGCCAAGTAAAGGGCACAATCGTCGACTGTGAGCGAAGACGTCCTGCGCACCGACGAGGCGGAGTTCAACCGCGTGGTGGAGCCACTGCGCCGCGAACTGCACGCCCACTGCTACCGCATGCTCGGCTCGACCCACGACGCCGACGACGCGTTGCAGGACGCGCTTCTGCGGGCTTGGCGGGGGTTGGCACGCTTCGAGGGGCGCAGCTCGATGCGGACCTGGCTCTACACCGTCGCCACCCGCACCTGCCTCGACGTCGCGGCCGCGCGCGGGAAGCGCGCCCTGCCGATGGACCTCGGCCCGTCGAGCGAGCGAGTGGTGCTCGGAGAAGCCCCGGTGACCGAAGTGGCGTGGCTCGGCCCGTACCCCGGCGGGAGCAGGCCGGACGTCCGGTACGAGCAGCGCGAGGCCGTCGAGCTGGCGTTCATCGCCGCGCTGCAGCATCTGCCGGGCAACCAGCGGGCCGCCCTGCTGCTCTTCGACGTCCTCGGCTTCTCCGCCGCCGAAATCGCGTCCACAATGGACACTTCGGTGGCGGCGGTGACCAGCGCGCTGCAACGCGCGCGGGCGATCGTCGCCGAGAAGGTCCCGCCGTCCGACCGGCAGCAGACGCTGCGGAAGCTCGATGATCCCCGGGTCCGCGAGATCGCCGCGGGCTTCGCCTCCGCACTGGACCGCGGCGACGCCGACGCGCTCGTGGCGTTGCTGACCGAGGACGTCACCTGGTCCATGCCGCCGTTCGCGCACTGGTACCGCGGCATCGAGGCCGTGTCCCGCTTCGCCGTCGAGGTCCCGATCGGCCGGTGCCCGAGCTGGCGCACCGAGGTCGTCACCGCCAACGGGCAGCCGGCCGTCGCCTGCTACCTCGGCGAAGCGGCCGACGCCGTCCACCATGGCTGGTCGATCAACGTGCTGTCTTTCCGCGGCGATCGGATCCGCGAGATCACCTCGTTCATCGACGCGGACCTGTTCGCGAAATTCGACCTACCCCCGACGAAGCCCTGAGTACCGCACGGGGAAAGGCGTTGATCGCACTGGCGGTGGCCGTCACCATCGTCGGTGTGGTCTTCGGTGGCGCGTTCGCCTTCCAGCGCAAGCTGATCTACCTCCCCGAGGCAGGTCCGCCGCCTGGCGCCGCCGGCGTCCTGTCCGGCGGCAGGGACGTCACGCTCACCACCTCGGACGGGCTGAGCCTCGCGAGCTGGTACTTCCCGGTCGCCGGCGCGAAGGCGGCCGTGCTGGTCGCACCGGGCAACGCCGGGAACCGGGTGTACCGCGCGCCGATGGCCCGCGCGCTGACCGCACGCGGGCTCTCGGTGCTGCTACTGGAGTATCGCGGCTACGGGGGCAATCCCGGCGAGCCGTCCGAGGACGGGCTCAAGCTGGACGTCCGCGCCGCACAGGACTTCCTGGCCCGCGAGGCCGACGTGCCGCTGATCTACTTCGGCGAGAGCCTGGGCTCCGCGGTCGTCACCGAACTGGCCGTCGAACGTCCGCCGTCCGCGCTCGTGCTGCGCTCGCCGTTCGTCGACCTCGCGTCGGTCGGACAGCTGCACTATCCGTTCCTGCCGGTCCGGTGGCTGCTGCGGGACGAGTTCCCGACCAGGGACAACGTCGCGCGTGTGAAGGCGCCGGTGACCGTCGTCTTCGGCGCCGTGGACTCGATCGTCCCGGCACAGCAGAGCCGTGACGTGGCACGGGCCGCCGGCGCGAGGACGATCGAAGTCCCCGGCGCCGATCACAACGATCCGGCGTTATCCGACGGACCGGAGCTGATCGACGCCATCGCGAGCGCTATCCGCTGACGGGCTCAGGCCCGCTTCGCGGTCCGGCGCAGTGACAGGGAGTGACCGGGGTTGAGCTTGCGGCCGAGTCGATCGGCCTTCGGCCAGCGGACTTCCGTCGCCCAGCCCGCCTTCTCGAACAGCCAGATCAGCCGCGCCGAGATGTCGAGCTGACCTCGGCGGACACCGTGCCGGGCGCCGGTGGGGTCGGCGTGGTGGGAGTTGTGCCAGGACTCGCCCATGGAGGCGATGGCGAGCGGCCAGAAGTTCGCGGATTTGTCGCGGGCGGCGAACGGGCGGTCACCGATCATGTGACACAGCGAGTTCACCGACCAGGTGACGTGGTGCAGCAGCGCCACGCGGACCAGGCTCGCCCAGAAGAACGCGGTGACCGCGCCCCACCACGACATCGTGATCACGCCGCCGAGGACGGCGGGCGCGAGCAGCGTCACGACGGTGAGCAGCGGGAACAAGCGATCGATCCGGGCGATGTCACGGTCGGCGAGCAGATCGGGGGCGAACCGCTGCGCGTTGGTCTTCTCGCGGTCGAACAGCCAGCCCATATGGGCGTGCCAGAAGCCGCGGGCAAGCGCGGCAGGGGTGCTGCCGAACCGCCACGGGGAGTGCGGGTCGCCCTCACGGTCGGCGAAGGCGTGATGGCGCCGGTGGTCGGCGACCCAGCCGATGACCGGGCCCTGCATGGCCATGCTGCCGGCGACCGCGAGGGCGATCCGCAGGCCACGGTTGGCCTTGAAGGCGCCGTGGGTGAAGTAACGGTGGAAACCGATGGTCACGCCGAGGCCGGTGAGGAAGTAGAACCCGGCGGCCAGGCCGAGGTCCACCCAGCCGAGCCCCCAGCCCCACGCGAACGGGACGGAAGCGGCCAGTGCCAGCAGGGGCACCACCGCGAACAGCTTGACGAGAAAGTTTTCGGTGTTGGTCTGTTCCCCGGACAACAGGGGCTGTGGCGCCTGCCGCTCTGCGCTGTCCGGGTGGTTGAGAACTGAAGTCATATCGTCGCTTCTTGTCGAGTGCCAGGACTGTTACCGGCTGTGTCAGCCGGTGTCACGGCGCGACGCAAGAGAAGGCGACGCCCGCGACGAATTCTGCGCGAGCGTGCTTGGACAACACGACACCCAAAACGTTGGTCTGCTCCGTCAACGAACGGCGTCGGCCGAAGGTTCCGGTGTGGGATAGGAAGGTTCGCGAAAAAGATCCATGTATCGCTCCCCTTGAGGGGTCGCGGGGTCCTGTCGCTCGACCTCGGAGTCGAGCGGGTGGCTGAACAGCGCACTGTCGGTGCTGTGAGTTTTGACGGTGAAACCTTTCGGAGGGACCGCTGGTTCGCGGTCTTCGGCGAGGCCGGGGGCGAATTCCACCCGCCTCGTGCCGGATCGGCGTCGCGCTGTGAAGGCGCCGCCACCTACTACGATACACGCCCCGGGGCCGAAACCCCAGGGCGTCCGCACCGATCAGCCGGGCGCCGTCACGTTGAGTGCCGTCACGACCGTTCGCTCTTCGTGCGCGAAATGCGCTTCGAGCTTCCCCGCGAGCTCGTCGAAGTCGTCGCGCAGGCGAACGGGGTCACTCTCACCGTGGACGTAGCCCTCCACGAGCTCGCGGATCCGCTTCTGCAACGTCGCGACGACGACGTGGTCCTCCCCGAGCTTCGTCAGCGTCGGCGCGAGCGCGGGAAACCGTTGGGCCAGCATGGGAAACGCTCCCATGTCCTCGCCGGTATGATGCTTGGTCAGCGCCTCGCAGAACGAAACACAGTGCGCCCGCAAGGATTCCTCCATGGTGAGCGAATCCGCGCGGCCCGCCACGAGGTCGTCCACCCCGGCGCGCAGCGTCTTGAGTTCCTCCCGCAGCCAGTCGTGGACCTCCACCAGGAAGTCCCCCATCCCCCGCACCCGGTCGTCGATCCGGTGCAAGATCACAACAGGCAGCTCGCGCGACGTTTTCGCCTGATACTCGGCAAAACCCGGTTCCTCGGCGACAACCCGCGCGAACAACGCGTCACGTTCCGCCGGCGGCGGAACGGCCGCGATCGCCTCGTAGGTCTCGACACCTGTCTCGATCGTGACCCGATGGTCGCGCCGGATGTTGTGGTACCACGCAGGGCGGGCAGGAGATCCCATGCTGGAAGCGACGACGACGGTCTTGCCATCGATTTCGATGTACCCCAACGGATTCGTCCGCCGCTTGCCACTCTTGGCGCCCGTGGTGGTGAGCAGGATCAGCTTCCACCCCTCGAACATGCCGCCGAGCTTTCCCTTGTTACGCCTGAATTCCTCGATCACCTGGTCGTTGAAGCCGGTCAATGCGGTCCTTTCCCGTCGATGTGTCGACAGGAGGCGCGGAACCAGCACCGGAAAAGAGCACACGGGCCTTGGCACGCCCGGGTTTCGGGCGCACCGCATGGAGGCGTCATCCCACGACGCGGGGATGACTGAATGCGAGAGACGGTGTGTGCCGATCTCTGGTGGCTGAGTAGCCGCTACCTCCATGCGTAGGCCCATACGGGGCTCGGGGACAACGTTAGCACAGGGCCCCACTGCCGCGCACCGGCCTTGCTCGCCTTCGCACCTTTAATGCGCTTCGCTGCTTTCTCTGCATGTGCATTTCGGATTCTTTCCCGCTAGGCCGTTCCGGGCGCGCACGCCTGACGGGGCACAACCTGACCGTGGACGAAGGCGTGTCGACTCACCCCACGCGGTGATCGGCACATGCCTTCCGACGCCGGCACGCCGCTATTCCCGCTTTCTCCGAAGCGCCACTTAAGCACCTTCGCGTTCTTAAACCGCTTCGCTGCACGTGCATTTTGCGGACTTTCGAATGCTAGGCCGTTCGCGCTCGCACGCCTGTTCGATTCGGTGTATTGTTGAGGGCGTGGCCAGCAACGACGCAACCCCGAAGACGCCCACCGAGTGGTGGCGCGTCGACACCGCGACGCTGCACGCCCGCAAACAAGAACTCGAAATCATCAAACGCCAGGCGGATGCGGAACAGAACGCGATCCTCGCGGAAATCAATTCCCGCGGCGTGCGCGGATGCTCGGGCCATTCGACGTTGGCGGCGCTGATCTTCGAGGACTTTCATGTGACGGACAAGGAAGCCGGCGCCCGCGCCGACCGCGTCCTCGCCCTGCACCCCGGCGTCGAAGTCGGCGGCGGCACCGTGCCACCACTCGCACCCTTAACCGCTCACGCCGCCGCGGAAGGCGCGATCGGCGGTAGCCAGATCGACGCCATCATCCGCACCCTCGCCCGCATCCCCTCAACTGTGCCCGAGGAAGACGTGCGAGCCGGGGAGAAGATCCTCGTCGACCTTGCTCGTCATGCGGGACCGCGGCAGATCGCTCGCGCCGGACGCCGCCTGCTGGACGAACTCGACCCCGACGGCAAAGAACCCCGCAACGAGGATCCGAAGGACACCCGACCAGAGATGCGGTTCGTCAAACACCGCGACGGCACCCTCGGCCTCAAAGCCAGACTTGACCTGGAAACGTATGCCCGCCTGAAATCCGACCTCGATCCCATGGCCAAACCCCACAAAGCCATCGACGGTGTCCGGGACTCCCGGACTCAGGACGAACGCTACGGCGACGCCTTCACCGACTACGTCCGCCTGAAAACCACCAGCCGCAACCTCCCCGGCCAGGCGGGCGAGGCGACCCACATTTTGGTCACCATGTCCTACGACGACCTGATCCGCGACATCGGTGAGGCTCACCTCGATCTCGTCGGGCCGATCAGCGCCACCGACGCGAGGATCCTCGCCTGCGATGCCCGCGTCCGGCCCGGTGTTCTCGGCACCGCAGGCGAACCACTCGACATCGGCCGCTCCAAACGCACCGTCTCCCTCGCCCAGAAATATGCGTTAACCCTCCGTGATGGCGGCTGTGCCTTCCCCGGCTGCGACATGCCCGTACCGCGCTGCACCGCCCATCACATTGTTTTCTGGCAACACCACGGCGAAACCAAGATCGACAACCTCGTGCTGCTCTGCACCCGGCACCATCGGCTGATCCATCGCAGCGAATGGAAAGTCCAGATCGCCCAAGACGGACTCCCCGAATTCACCGCCCCCACCTACCTCGACCCCACCGGAACACCACGGAGAAACACCATGCACCTCAGGATCTAGGCCGACCACCCGATCTATCCACCCCCTGGGACATAAGGACAACGTGCCGACACCGCGACGCTTTCGATATAGCGGCCAACCCTGCGTGCCCACGGTGCGCCAAACACGGTGATCCCAATGTGGCATTGGGGACACTCCCCGTCCCCAATGCCACATTGGGAGCATCCCTCCGCCGGATACGGGCTACCGCAACGGAAAGGCGTGCACCCATGAGCTAGCAGGCCGTATGCACCTACCTCAAGAGATCAAGCCACCTCGTCCAGCACCGTCCGGATCACGTATCGCGCGTTGCGTGCCATCGCCGGGTTGGTCATCCGGTAGTACGGCAGTGCGATCAGCGCCTGCGAAAGCGTCCGCCCGCGGCCGCGGTTCCAGGTCGCGTCGTCCACGTCCAGCGTCTCCCGGAAGGCTTCTCGTGCGTCGGCGGGCAACAGGTTCCACGCCGGGAACAGGTCGCAGGCCGGATCGCCCACGCCCATGCAGCCGAAATCGATCACCGCGGAAAGGCGGTCACCGTCCACCAGCAGGTTGCCCGGCATCAGGTCGGCGTGCAGCCACACCGGCGGTCCTTCCCATGCCGGCGCACGCAACGCCTCCTCCCATAGAGCGAGGACGGCGTCGCAGTCGACCTTCTCCTCCGGGATCGCGCGCAGTCGCTCGATCGCCGACCGGGTCTCGGCGTCGAGCCTTGCGAGCGGTCCGCCGCGGTGGGCCTGCGGCGCCTGCGGGGTCAGCGGCAGGCCTCGCATCGCCAGCACGAATTCGGCCAGGGCCGAGGCCGGCGGCATGGGTGTGCCCTCCCGCGGGTTCTCGCCGGGCAACCAGCGGTACACCGACCACGGCCACGGATAACCGTCGGCGGGGCGGCCGGCCCCGAGCACTTCGGGGATGGACGTGGGCAAGTGGGACGCGATGCGGGGCAGCCACTCCTGCTCCAGCAGCACGTCTTTCGCGCCGCCCGCGGTCAGAGGCAACCGTACGACCATGTCGTCGCCCAGCCGGAACATGGCGTTGACCGTGCCGCCGGACGGCCACCGTGTGATCGTCCGCCCGTCCCATCGAGGGAATTGTGCCGCGATCAGCTTCCGTACGAGGTTCTCGTCGACCACGCCAGACATCCAACCACCGCCGGGGCATCATCGAGGCATGCCGATCATCACCGGCCCCGAGCCACTCACGCCGGGCACCACCATCCGCCCGGTCCGCCCGGGCGAGGAGGACGTCGTACTCGACCTACTGGCCGAGGCCGCCGCTTGGCTGGCGGGGCGCGGAATCCGTCAATGGCCACCACGCTTCCCGCGGGAATCGGTGCGCGACCAGATCGAGGCGGGCGAAGTGTTGCTGGTCATCGGATTCGGCAAGCCGATCGCGACCTGCGTGGTGACCGAGGCGGAGCCTGAGCTCTGGGGCGAGACCACGGAACCGGCCTATTACGCGGGCCGCCTCGCGGTCGCGCGGGAGGCGGCCGGAGCCGGGCTCGGCGTCCGGATCATCGACTGGGTCGGCGAGAAAGCCGCAGTACGAGGCAAAGCGTTCGTCCGCGTGGCGACCACGAGGGACAACCCGGCCTTGCGCGGGCTCTACGAGCGCGCGGGCTTCGAGCATGTGGCCGACCCGCCCGAGGCGAAATGGCCGACCAGCCTCTACGAAAAGCGGGCGGCCATCTGATCACGGCAGACCGAGGATTTCCGGCCGCACCGCGTACTTTCGCCAGTGCAGTCCAGGATCCGGGACCAGCCGCCGTCGTTCGAGATCCAGCAGGCCGGAGAGACTTTCCACCTCCGCGACCACGGCGCCGTCCGGCGTCACGAATTCCTGGACGACCCGTGACACCTTCCCCGGTTCCCAGATGAACCGGGTCAGGACGTCGATCCGTGCGCGGGCACGGAGCTCGCGGCGGAACCGGATCGTCGTTTCGAGGTTGACCGGGCCGAGGTTCCCGGCCTTGAGCGCCAACGGGTCCACGCCGGCCGCCCACACGCATTCCCAGCGCGCGTGATCGGCGTACGCGAGATAGGCGGGGCCGCGGACATGCCCGTTGAGGTCGAGGTCGTCCGTGCGGATGTCGATGGTGACGCGGAAAGGTTCGAGCACTTCACGATCTTCGCCTCGGCGGGCCGTCTCAGTCTGGAACGTTTCGGCCAGTCCAGGATCGTACGAGTGCGCCGGGCGAAACGCCGGACAGCCGACGGCACTCCCGTCCCAGATGGGACTGATCCGCGTAACCCACCTCGGCGGCGACGTCGGCAAGCGACGAGCCGTCCCGTACGACGACCTCGAGCCGCGTGAGGAACCGATGGAACCGCAGCACCCGCTGCAGCTCCTTCGGGCCGACACCGACGTCGTGCCGTACATGCCGCCGGAGGCCGCGCTCGCTCACTCCCAGCTCCGCCGCCACCTTGTCGGCGCGAGCGCCGGGCGCACGCAACGCGCGAGCGGCCGCGACGGACAGGCCGTCCGGCTCGATGTCCCGGAGCCTGCCGGTGACCAGTGCTTCCAGCACCGACCGCGCCTCACCAGGTGTCCCACACTCGGCCAGTCTGGATTCCGCGCGGCGCGCCCTCGCGGGCCACAGGTCGCGCAACGGGGTGGCACCCGCCGCCAGCTCCGTCATCGGCAGGCCCAGCACCGCGCCTCCGGCACCGCATCGCAGGCGGAGCCCGACGGTCCAGGCCGCCGAAGGCAGCTCGTGCCGCAGCACTCCGCGCACGGTAGTGACCGCGTCGAGCCTTCGCCCGTCCCAGACCAGGTCCACGCAGCCGTCCGGAAACACCCTCAGCGGACGGCGACCGCCCACCACACCCGTCCAGACGCTCTCGACCACGCCTGCCACGGCCGCGACCGGCGTGCTTTCGCGGTACACCGAACGGCCCGAACGGCGACGCAGCGGAACACCCACGCCGGCAGTATGCCCCCGCCCACCGACAAGATGCGCCGCACATGATCTTGCTGGAGACTTGCCGCCGTGCTGCGACCGGTACTCGACCCGTCCCCCGCCGACTGGATCCTCTCCAGGCTCGGCGGCGCGTTCGGCGCGGCCGGCCGCACGGTCCCCCGTGGTTACGCCGCCTACGCCCGCGTCTGCCACCCCGCCGAGCGTGACCGCGGCGGCTGGTCGAGCTGGAGCGAAGCCGCGGCCGAGACGGGGCGGCGTGCCCATGGCGCCATGCAGTGGCACGCGCTGGTCGGCTCCCCGGATCCGGTGAATCTCACCGGCTCGCGCTGGCGCGGCTCCCCGCCGGGACGCGGCACGCTGCCTTCACACAGCCTCACCGCTCTGCTGGCCGTTCTCGGCGACCACACAGCCGCGTCGGAAGCCTGGTTCTGCGTTTGGGACGGCTACGGCTGGGCCGACGAGGCGACGTTGTCCCGCGAGCACCTCGACGCGCCGCGCGTGCGACACCCCGGCCGGGACTACCTGCTCTTCCGCGGACCGCTGACGTCCGCGACGGAACTCGGCTGGCGGCCCCGGCCGAACTGGTTCGAGGCGCAGTCGCCCAACCTGTTCTGGCCGGACGACCGCGCCTGGTGCGTGGCCACCGAGGTCGACTTCGATTCGACCCTCGTCGCGGGCGAGGAGGCCCTCATCGACGCCCTGGTCAAGGCGCCGGGGCTGGAGGTCTGGCGGATCGAATCCGACACCTCGCTCGCGGCCGACGGGGACCGGATCAACCAGCTGCCGTGAAGCGGTTCAGCGCTCTTCGATCGCGTCCACCTTCGACGGGTAGAACGCCACGTGGTCCTTGATCTCGGCGACCGCGTCGTGCGGCGCCTCGTAGGTCCAGACGGCGTTCTCGGCGACGCCGTCGCCGGTGCGGACGCTGTAGTACGCCGCGTCGCCCTTGAACGGGCAGTACGTCGAGTGTTCCGTCCGCTCCAGCACGCCGAAGTCGACGTCGGCACGCGGGATGTATTGCGCGGGCGGGTAGTTCGCCTCCCGCAGCGTGAGCGCGTTCGCGCTGTCCGCCACGACCTTCCCGCCGACCGTGACGACCACGCGCGCCTTGTTCGGCTCCACCGTGATCGGGTGGGCCGCGCTGGGCTTCAACACCTTCTTGTCAGACATACCGGGCACAGCGACGGCGGGCACGGGGATATTCCCCATCAGGGCAGGTAGTCGCGCCGGTGGAGGCGATATGCTTCCTCGTGCCCGCTTTGTACTGGACGGTGGTGCAGGTCAGCCTGTACGGCACGCGGCGGCGGCCAGTTTCAGCGGACCGGTGAACCGGCTCAGGGAAATGCTCCTCACGTCAGCTGTGCGCGGCAAAGGAACGCTACTCCAGAACGACCGATTCTGGTCAGTACCAAAGTCGCTTCTTCACCACCGCGAGGTTTCAGCTTGCGCCGCAACGCATCCGGGTCTATGTCGAGACCGCGGACGAGGATTTCCACTCGGCCGATATCGTGTTTTTTCAGTAATACGCGCAGATTCTTCTCGCTGTACGGTCCGTGCTCGAACACCCGGAACGCCCGGATTCCCGGCGGCGGGACGTCGCCGGTCAGATACGCGATGCGTTCGTCGAGTTGCCACAGGCCGTGCCGCGCCGCGTAATGCCGTACGAGTCCGGCCCGGACGACGGCGCCGTCGGGGTCGACGATCCATTCACCCGGCTCACGCAGGGGTATTTCGTCGGGATCCGCGTCGGTGACCGTCCACTGTGTACCGTCCGAACGCAACACCGTCGCGCGGCGCGACACCGTCGAGCCCACACCGCGCCACAGGCAGGCCTCACGGACTTGACCGTCCAAAGAGACCAGTTCGACCTCGTCCGCCCACGGCGCGATGGAGAAATCGAGACCCGGCGCGCATTTCACCGAAAGCTCGCGGCCGGCATACGACTCGACCAGCCCGTCCAACGGCGGCAGGAAATCGGCGGGCTTCCACGCCCGGCGTCCGGCGGAGTCGCGGCGGGCGGGATCGGCGACGACGACCGAATCCCGGCTGATCGGCCGCAGCGCGTCGGCACGCACCAGAGCGGGCGAAACCCCGGCTTCGAGAGCGTTGTGGCGCGCCATCGCCAGCCGGACCTCGTCCAGATCCGAGCCCAGTGCCCGGGAAGCGACGCGGGCGATCTCGATCAGGTCCGCGCCGACGGAACACGTCACGTCGTGGACGTCGCGACCGGCCAGCCGTGAAGCCCGGTGCCGGGCGACCAGTGTGGCGCTGGCCTGCTGGAGGGCGTCGCCGGTGAAGAGCCACGAGTCCGCGGAGTCCAATTTGGACGACGACTTCCGCCGCAGCACCACCGTTTCCAGTACCGCGGCCGCGTGCTCGGGGGCGATCCGGCGCACGGCGGCGACGTCGGCGATGCGGGTCTTGTCGGTCAGCGGCAGGGACGAGCATTCGGCGAGCGCCGCGCTTCCCGCGCCGGAGCGCAGGAAGGCGACGTCGTCGAGGCTGAACTGATACGGCAACCTACGATCGCTTGGTACCGGTGATCATCACGTTGTAGAACAGTTCGCGCGGCAGCACCTTGGCGAGCAGCTTCTTGTCCAAAGCGGACAGTCGCAGCCAGAGCCGGTACGCGAACAGACGCCAGCGCAGGGTCAGTTTCTCCTGCGGCACGGCGGCTTCGAAGGTCCGGATCGGCCAGCCCGCCAGCGCGGCGGCGAACTCTTCGGTGACCGCGCGGACGTCCTGCGCGCCCGCGCCGCGGGCCATCGACTCGAGGTCGGACGGGTCGAAGGTGTGGATGTCGACCACGGCCTCCAGCGCGGCCGCGCGGGAGGACTCGTCGAGTTCCTCCTGCGGACGGCGCCAGCCGTTCAGCACCGGGAGCTTGGTCAGGTTGGTGGTGAGGTACCACGTGACCTGGCCGAGCTTGCGCGCGTAGAAGTCGCCGACCTTCGTCGGCTCGCCCGCGAAGACGAACCGCCCGCCCGGCTTCAGCACCCGCAGCACCTCGGCGAACGCCGCGCGGACGTCCGGAATGTGGTGCAGCACGGCGTGTCCGACGACGAGGTCGAAACTGTTGTCCTCGTACGGGATCCGCTCCGCGTCGGCGACCCGGCCGTCGACGTCGAGCCCGAGGTTCTCGGCGTTGCGCAGCGCGACCTGGACCATGCCCGGCGAGAGGTCGGTGACCGAACCCTTCTTGATCACCCCGCCCTGCATCAGGTTCAGCAGGAAGAAACCGGTGCCGCTGCCCAGTTCCATCGCGGTCGGGTACGGCTGGCCGTCCTCACCGGCGGCGGCGTTGAACACGTCCGTCGCGTAGGAGATGCAGCGCTCGTCGTAGGAGATGGACCATTTCTCGTCGTAGGTCCCGGCTTCCCAGTCGTGGTAGAGCACGTTGGCGAGCTTGGGGTCGTCGAAGGCGGCCTTGACCTCTTCGGCGGTGGCGTGCGGATTCGGCGCCGGATCGTTCACCTGCGTCATGGCGCTTACTTCCCCTCGAAGGTGGCCTTGCCAGGGCCGTTTTCGATGAACGACTTCATGCCGTTGCGCTGGTCCTCGGTCGCCCAGAGCGCGGCGAAGAGGTGGGATTCGAGCTTGAGACCGTTCGCGAGGTCGGTGTCGAGACCGCCGTCGATGGCGGCCTTCGCGGCGCGCAGCGCCACAGCGGGACCGTTCGCGAACTGCGAGGCCCACTTGTGCGCGGCGGCGTAGACGTCGTCCGGCGCGACGACCTCGTCGAGGATGCCCAGCGCGAGGGCCTCCTCGGCCTTCACGAAACGGCCGGTGAACACGAGGTCCTTGGTCTTGCTCGGGCCGATGAGCCGCGCCAGGCGCTGCGTGCCACCCGCGCCGGGGATGACGCCGAGCTGGATCTCCGGCTGGCCGACCTTGACGTTGTCACCGGCGATCCGGCGGTCGGCGGTCAGCGCGAGTTCGAGTCCGCCACCCAGCGCGTAGCCGGTGATGGCCGCGACGACCGGCTTCGGGATGTTCGCGATGGTGGCCAGCGACGCCGTCAGCGCCGCGCCGAACTTCGCGATCTCCGGGTAGGTGCGCTCGGCCATCTCCTTGATGTCCGCGCCGCCCGCGAAGGTCTTCTCACCGCCGTAAAGGATCACGGCGCGCACGTCGTCGCGCTCGGAGGCCTCACGGGCCGCTTCGGCCAGCTCGGCCTGCACCTGGTTGTTCAGCGCGTTGACCGGCGGGCGGTCCAGCCGGATCGTGCCGACCCCGCCTTCGACCTCGAGACTTACGAACTCTCCCACGCCGTCCTCCTTAACCGTCCAAGACAGATTGCAGGCTACCGGTCAGTACGACCCGTCAGCGGCGACGGGCGAAGAAGCGATCACCGGACCGTTCGAGCAGCAGGTCCTGATCGAACGTCTTGGACAGATTGTCGCTGGTCACGACGTCGTCCACGAGACCGGAGGCGACCGCGCGGCCGTCGCGCAGCAGCAGCGCGTGGGTGAATCCCGGCGGGATTTCTTCCACGTGATGGGTGACGAGCACCATGGCGGGGGCCTCGGGGTCGAGGGCCAGCTCCGAAAGGCGCGCGACGAGGTCCTCGCGGCCGCCGAGGTCGAGTCCGGCGGCGGGCTCGTCGAGCAGCAGCATCTCCGGGTCGGTCATCAGCGACCGGGCGATCAGCGTCCGCTTGCGCTCGCCCTCCGACAGCGTCCCGAAGGTGCGGTCGGCCAGGTGCGCGATGCCGAGGGCGCCGAGGAGCTCCACGGCGCGGTCGGTGTCGAGGCTGTCGTATTCCTCACGCCAGCGGCCGACGACGGCGTAACCGGCGCTCACCACGACGTCGACGACGCGTTCCTCACCCGGCACGCGCTGCGCGATCGCGGCCGAGGTGAACCCGATCCGCGGGCGCAGCTCGAAGATGTTGACCTTGCCGATGCGGTCGCCGAGCAGGTCGACCGTTCCCGAGGTCGGGTGGAGTTCGGCCGCGGCCAGCCGGAGCAGGGTGGTCTTGCCCGCGCCGTTCGGGCCGAGCACCACCCAGCGTTCGTCCAGTTCCACGGTCCAGTCGAGGTCGGCGAGGAGGTCGTTGCCTGTTCGGCGGACCCCGACACCGGTCATCCTCACCACGAGGTCGTCAAGTTCGCTGGGCTGGATCGGCTCGCTCACGCGCCCATTGTGTCCGCACACGCGCGCGCGTGTGCACCGGGCCGCCGGTCGGGAGAAAGCGGCTGGTCCAGGAAGTGGGACGAAGCGACCCTCGGCAGGCAGCTGTGGCACCATCGGCGGTGTGATCAGGTCCGTGTCCGCCGCCTTCCCCGTCATCGGGGGCTCTTTCTGGCGCCGCCGGGCCATCGACCTGCTCCTCGTCGCCTCGTGCGGATGTACCACCGCGCGACACGGCTGAGTCCCCCTCTTCCGACGGCACCCCGTGTCGCGCCGCGTTCGGCCATGCTTCCGCGCCCGCGAACTTCACGAGGAGCCTCACCGTGACCACGTCCATCACTCCCGACCAGGACTTCGAGATCCACCCCCAGTTGATCGACCCGCTGCTGCCGGAGCTGCTGCACCCCGAGCGCCTGCTCTGGACACCCCGTGAACTGGCCGAGCTGACCTCCACGGTCACCACCGAGCTGACCTCGGGCCTGCGCGGCCTGCTGCGCTTCGACGAGGAACAGCGCTGGTGGGCGCGGCTCGCGCTGACGGACGGCGTCGAACTGTGGCTGCTGTCGTGGCTGCCCGGTCAGCGGACCAAACCGCACGACCACGGCGGCGCGTCCGGCTCGTTCACCGTGCTGCAGGGCGAGATCGGCGAGGAGTACCGCTATCCCGGCGGCCCGATCCGGCGCCGCACGCACGTCGCGGGCGAGGGCATCGGCTTCGGCGCGGGGCGCGCGCACCAGGTGACCGGCATCGGCTCCGAGCCCGCCGCCAGCGTCCACGCCTACTCGCCGCCGCTGGTGGCGACCCGCGAGTACGGCACGCTCGCCGAAGTCCCCGCCGAGATCCCCTCGCTCGCCCCGATACTGGGCCCATGAGCGAGCGTGCGAGCGAATCGATCAACACAGTGCGCCTGCTCATGCGACGCAGAGCGACCCACTACGAGGAGCAGGCATGAGTTCTATCGACAGCCTCCTGGTGGCCGCCCGGTCCGGACTGGACCGGGCGGAACCCGAGCAGGCCCTGCGGCTGCAACGCGACGGCGCCCTGATCGTGGACATCCGCCCGCACGTCAACCGGGCCGAAGAGGGTGAGATCCCGGACTCGGTGGTCGTCGAGCGCATCCACCTCGAATGGCGGCTCGCGCCGGACAGCGAGTGGCGGCTGCCGCAGGTGAAACCGGACTCGACGGTGATCGTCGTGTGCAACGAGGGGTACTCGTCGAGCCTGGCCGCCGCCGATCTGCAGCGGCTCGGCCTGCCGGGCGCGACCGACCTCGAAGGCGGGTTCCGTGCCTGGCGTTCGGCGGGCCTCCCGATCCGGGAAGGCGGCACCCCCGCCGTTCCCTAACGACGGATCGCCAGCCGGGCGATCGAGTCCGGGGAGAGCGGGAGCGCGGCGTGGATCCCGGCGGATCGCGTCGGCCTGGGGTTGACCAGCACCCCGGTCGCCACGTCACGGCCGGCGGCCGCGAGCACGACATCGCGGCCGGTCCGGTGCCGGATCCGGGACCAGCCCGCGCCGGTGACCGCGCGGTACTCGGCCAGCAGGCGCTCGTCGGTGAAGACGCAGAACCAGTCGCCGTGCACGCCGAGGCGGGCCGGGACCGGGGCGCCCGCCTCGTCCGCCGGGCCGCACACCGTCCCGTCGAGGAACATCCGCAGGACCGAGGGGACGGGGTCGCGCAGACCGCCATCGGCCTGCTCCCGCTCCGGCCGGACGTTGCCGGAAATCCACCGTGAAGCGAGCCGGAAGTCTTCACCGGTGAGGTCTTCCTGGAAACCGTCCAGGCTGTTCTTGACGCTCCCCAGGAAGTCGTAGAACCGCCGGGTGCAGGTCCGCTCGGAGACCGCGACGCGGCCGCTGTCGACCATCGTCCTGATCCGGCCGACCATGCCCGCCCCGCCGTCCACCGGATCCACGCCGAGGTTGTAGGCGGTCCAGACGATTTCGGGCATGAGCGGATCGGCGAACCGTTCGAGAACGCGGTTCAGCCGCAGAAGGACGATCTCGCGCACCCTGCCGGGCTCGGCGTCCTCGGCGATACCCCAGATCTCCCGCAGTTCCGGTCCCAGCGCGCGACCCAGCTCGTCCTGCCGGATCCCGGCGCGGGCGTGGATATGGTGCAGCCGGTCCTTGGCCCTGCGCGACGTTCTCGTTTCCTTAGCCGAAGCCACCATTCCTCCGCCATTCAGGATCGGCCCGGCAAAGTGTATTTCACCGGGCCGTTCCGTAGTGTTCGGCGGAAATCGAGAATCGGCGGTTTCTTTTGTTCGGTACCGGCTTGACGAGGGCTTAAGCGTGAACGACGCGAGCCAGTTCCGCCGGCGTGGCCAGCAGACGGTGTTTCGGCAGCACGCGAACCGTATAACCGATCGAGCCCGGATGCGGCAGCTTCAGCCGCGCCGCGAACGCGCCGATCCCGTCGCCCGACATCGGAACGGTGACGGGGTCGCTCAGTTCGTCCCCGTCGCCCACCTTCCCGACGACGGCCTGAACGTCCACTTCGGACGGTTCGAGGCCGGCGAGGTCGATCCGGGCCCGGATGGTCACCTCGGTGCCGGTGACCATCGGCGCGGCGTCCTCGACGAGCAGTTCGGTGTCGAAGATCCGCACCCGCGGCCACGAGACGTCGAGTTTGGTCCGGTAGTCGGCCAGCGACAACGCGCCGCGATAGCCGTCGTCCGTGGCCTCCGCGACCATCCGTGAAGCGGGCAGATAACCCGATTCGACGTACTCCCGCACCATCCGCGAGGCCTGCACGCGCGGCCCGAGGGTCTCCAGCGTGTGCCACACCATCGACAGCCAGCCGCCGGGCACACCGCCCGCGTCACGGTCGTAGAACAGCGGCGCGATCTGGTGGCCGAGCAGGTCGTAGAGCGCCGCGGCCTCCAGTTCGTCGCGGCGCAGCGGATCGGTGACGCCGTCCGCGGTCGGGATCGCCCAGCCGTTGCTGCCGTCGTAGCACTCGTCCCACCAGCCGTCGCGGATGGACAGGTTGAGGCCGCCGTTGAGCGCGGACTTCATCCCCGAGGTGCCGCACGCCTCCAGCTGCCGCACCGGCGTGTTCAGCCAGACGTCGCAGCCGCGGTAGAGGTAGCGCGCCATGGACATGTCGTAGTCCGGCAGGAAGACGATCCGGCGCCGGACCTCGGGATCGTCGACGAACCGGACGATCTGCTGGATCAGCTGCTTGCCGCCCTCGTCGGCCGGATGCGATTTGCCCGCGACGACGAGCTGGATCGGGCGCCGCTCGTCGAGCAGCAGCGCGCGCAGGCGCTCCGGGTCGCGCAGCATCAGCGTCAGCCGTTTGTACGTCGGCACGCGGCGCGCGAAGCCGACGGTCAGCACGTCCGGGTCGAAGACCGTGTCGGTCCACCCGAGTTCGAGCGCGGAAGCGCCGCGCTGCATCCACGCGGCGCGCACCCGGCGCCGCACCTCGGCGACCAGCTTCTCGCGCAGCTCACGACGCAACCCCCACAGCTGCTCGTCGCTGACGCCGTCCCGCAGCGGCTTGCCAGGAACGCCGTCGAGGCCCAGCTCCTCGTGGTTGCGCCCGAGCAGCGCGCTCAGTTCACGCGCGACCCAGGTCGGCCCGTGGACGCCGTTGGTGACCGAGGAGACCGGCACCTCGTCGAAGTCGAACCCTGGCCACAGCCGGGAGAACATCCGCCGCGACACCCGGCCGTGCAGCGCCGAGACGCCGTTCGCGCGCTGCGCGAGCCGCAGTCCCATATGCGCCATGTTGAAGAGGCCGGGGTTGTCCTCCGCGCCGAGCGCGAGCACACGGCGCGGGTCGACGTCCGGGACCAGCCTGCCGTCGGTGAAGTACCGCTGGACGAGGTCGACGGGGAACCGGTCGATCCCGGCGCTGACCGGGGTGTGCGTGGTGAACACGGTGCCGGCGCGGACGGCGGGCAGTGCCTCGTCGAACGCCAGCCCGTCGGTCTGGATGATCTCGCGGGCCCGTTCGAGCCCGAGGAAACCGGCGTGGCCTTCGTTGGTGTGGAACACTTTCGGCTGCGGATGCCCGGTCAGCTCGCAGTACCGCCGCACGGCGCGGAAACCGCCGATCCCGGCCAGGATCTCCTGCCGGATGCGATGGTCGGCGTCGCCGCCGTACAGCCGGTCGGTGACCGCGCGCAGATCCTCGTCGTTGGCCTCGGTGTCGGTGTCCAGCAACAGAAGCGGGATCCGGCCGACGCGGGCCTTCCAGATCTGCGCGTGCAGCGTGCGCCCGGCGGGCATCGCGACGTCGACCAGCACCGGCTTGCCGCCGTCGGTCAGCAGCTCCAGCGGGAACGCGTTGGGGTCGATGACCGGGTAGTGCTCGACCTGCCAGCCGTCGAGCGACAGCGCCTGCCGGAAGTACCCGGCGCGGTAGAGCAGCCCCACGCCGATCATCGGCACGCCGAGATCCGAAGCCGCCTTCAGATGGTCCCCGGCGAGCACGCCGAGGCCGCCGGAGTAGTTCGGCAGTGCCTCGGTGACGCCGAACTCCATCGAGAAGTACGCGACGGCCGGCGGAAGGTCGGCGTCGTCCTGCTTCTGGTACCAGCGCGGCTCGGCGAGGTACCGGTCCAGATCGGCGACCTCCTCGCGCGCGTGGGCGAGGAAGGCGTCGTCGACGGCGAGCTCGTCGAGCCGGGCCGGTGGCAGCGCGGTGAGCATCCGCAGCGGGTCGCGGACGCGGTTGAACAACTCCGCGTCCATCGACGCGAACAGGTCGCGCGTGGGCGGATGCCAGGTCCAGCGCAAATTCGTGGCGAGGTCACCGAGGCCGGAGAGCGACTCCGGCAGGCTCGCGCGGACGGTGAACCGGCGGACTGCTCTCATGAGGAGCGACCATATCGGCAGGAACCCCGCCCTGCACGAGACCCACTTCGGGGATTACCTGCACGCGGGCCATAAGCGCTGGGTAGGGTCCCTGCTTGCCGGAGTACGCGGCCCGGTCGGGGCCCTGACGACAAGCGAGTGAACATGTTCCAAGGGGGAGCGCGGGGCTTTCGCCGCCCGGCTCTGATCGCGGTCGTGACGGTGCTGGCCCTCGGGCTGAGCGCCTGCAGCGACAAGGGAAGCTCGACCGGCAAGGAAGGCAGCCAGCCGGGCGCCGGTGACATCGCCGGACTTCCGGTCACGCATTTCGAGAGCGGTCTGAAGCCGGGCGCGCCCAAACCGGATCTGCAGGTCCGCAACGAGGACGGCTCCGAGGACGACCAGCTCGCCATCGCCGCGATCGCCGACGCGCAGGCCTACTGGACCGAGGTCATGCCGCGCGACTTCGGCCAGCCGTACGAGCCGCTGAAGGCGCTGCTGTCCTACAGCGCGAAGACCGACGACGAAGAGACCGAATGCGGCAGCGTCAAGAAGCTCGTCAACGCGTTCTACTGCCCGCCGGGTGACCTGGTGGCGTGGGACCGCGGCGTGCTGCTACCCATGCTGCGCGAACGGTTCGGGAAGATGGCGGGCGCCGTCGTGCTCTCGCACGAACTCGGGCACGCCGTGCAGTACCGGCTCGCCGAGAAGGCCAACATCAAGAAGAACACCCCGTCGATCGTCAAGGAGCAGCAGGCCGACTGCTTCGCCGGCGGCTACTTCCGCTGGGTCGCCGAGGACAAGAGCAAGTTCTACCGCGTCTCCACCTCCGAAGGCCTCAACCAGGTCATGGCGTCGCTGTTCCTGATCCGCGACCAGGCGGGCACCAGCGCGACCAAACAGGGCGCGCACGGCACGGCGTTCGACCGCACGTACGCGTTCCAGGTCGGCTTCGAGAAGGGCCCGAAGGAATGCGCGCAGATGAACGAGGAGAACATCAAGGCGCGGATCACCGAGCGCCCGTTCGACAAGGGTGACAAGGGCAAGGGCGACGCGAAGCTCAACGCCGAGATCATCGCGATCCTCAAGAAGAGCCTCGACGACGCCTTCAAGGGCGCCGGAGTCCCGGGCCCGGAGATCACCGAGGACGGCAACGGCAGCTGCTCCGGCGGCCCCAGCACCCCGCCCGCGTCGTACTGCCCGTCGAACAACACCGTCAGCATCGACATGGCCAAGCTGCGTGAACTCGCCCAGCCGGTCGACCAGCAGGCGGAATGGGAGAGCGGGCACAGCGAGGGCAAGGGCGACTTCGCCGCGTTCTCGGAAATCGCGTCCCGGTACGCGATGGGCATCCAGAAGGGTGTCGGCGCGTCGATCGACAACGCGAACGCGGGACTCCGCACCGCCTGCCTGGTCGGCGCGTGGGCGAAGGCCAGCTCGGTGCCCGGCGCGACGCTGCGGCTTTCCGCCGGTGACCTCGACGAGGCCATCTCGGATCTGCTGAGCCCGGAGAGCCTGGTCTCCGCCGACGTCAACGGCAAGCGCGTGGACAACGGTTTCGAGCGGGTCGAGGCGCTGCGGAAGGGCTACCTGGAGAGCTCCTCGGTGTGCTCGACGCAGTACGGCTGATCGGTCCGGTCACGGCCTCTGAAGTGCTAGGAACGGTCCTTTCCTTGCGAAATTTGCAAGGAAAGGACCGTTCCTAGCGTTCGGGGGTTGCGGACTCGCCAAACCGCCACCCAAGTACATGAAGGCCCCCTTCCTTGCGCCTAGCGCAAGCAAGGGGGCCTTCATGTACAGAACCTCAGTACAGGGCGCTCGCCAGATCCCGTCGCGCCTTCATGACGCGCTCGTCCGCCGAGTCGAACAAATCGAACAGCGCCACCAGGTGTTCCCGCACCTTGTTGCGCTCGTCGCCCGCGGTACGCCGCACGACGGCGATCAGCCGCGCGAAGCCCGCCTCGGGCTGCTGCCCGGCGACCTCGAGGTCGGCGGCGGCGAGCTGCGCGTCGAGGTCGGCCGGGTTCGCGTCGGCCTTCGCGATGGCGTCCGGGCCGGCGGCCTCGGCGCGGGCGGTGAACTTGACCTGCGCGAGGGCGGTCTTGGCCTCCTCGTTCGCCGGCTCGACGTCGAGGATGCGCTCGTAGGCCGCCTGCGCCGCCTCGAAGTCACCGCGTTCGAAGGCCTCCTCGGCCTCGGTGAACCGCGGGTCCTCCGGCACCTCGACGCCGCCGCCGTTCTCCTCGGCGGCCTTGATGCCGGGGAGGCGGTCGCGCAGCGCGTCGAGCAGCGAACCGAGCCACTTGCGGATCTCGGGTTCGGGCAGCGCACCCGAGAACGCGTCGACCGGCTGGCCGCCGCCGATGGCGATGACCGTCGGGATCGACTGCGCGCCGAAGAGCTGCGCGATACGCGGGTTCGCGTCGACGTCCACCTTCGCGAGCACCCAGGCGCCACCGGACTCGGCGGCGAGGCGCTCCAGTACCGGGCTGAGCTGTTTGCACGGGCCGCACCATTCGGCCCACAGGTCGACGACGACCAGCTGCTGCATGGATCGTTCGACGACCTCGGACTGGAAGGTCGCTTCGGTGACGTCGATCACGGCGCCACCCGCGGCGGGGGCGCCTGGTGCGGCACCGTCCGCCGGGCGCGGAGGGGGCGGGGGCTGTTTCTGCGGCGCTTCGGCACGCGCCTTGAGCGCGGAAAGGTCGACCGCGCCGGAAAGCGCGGCGGAAAGGGCCGCCGTCTTCGATGCTGATCCGCGTGGGTGTGTCACGGTTCCATCCTGGCACGCATCCCCGAGGGTTTCACCGCATGCCCCCGGCTGCCCGCTTGGCAGGACGGTTCCGTTCCGGCAGGCTCGCCACGAGGGGGTGATCGACATTCCGACCCGCAGGACGGCGACGGTGGCCGTCGCGATCGCCGTCGCCATCGTCTGGGTGAGCGTGATCACGGTGCTGATCGCCCATCAACCCGACCCCGGCGTCGGCAGCCCGGCACAACTCCGGGACGGCCTCACCGCCGCACTCAACGAGCACGACGTCGAGGCCCTCTCCGAACTCATCGACTACCCGCCCGCGTCGGCGGGCGACTTCGCGAAGTCCTATATCGACGCGCTGGCGGGCCGCGGCGCCCATGACGTCACGGTGAAGTTCGCGCCGGACGATCTCGCGCCGACTTCGGCGACCGTCAGCGGGAAACTGGCCGACGGCAGCGCGTTCGGTTACGCGGTGGCCATCGCGGTCAAGGGCGAGCTGTGGCTGGTGTCCTTCACCCCGCCGCTCCCCTGACCTACTCGCTCAGGTGCTTCTCGACGCGTTCCACCTTCGCGGTCAACTGGCCTTCGTAACCCGGCCGGATGTCGGCCTTGAGTACCAGCCCGACCCGTGACGAGCCCTCACCCGCGGCCTCCACGGCACGTTTGACGACGTCCATCACTTCGTCCCACGAGCCCTCGATGTTGGTGAACATGGCGTTGGTGGAATTGGGCAGGCCGGACTCGCGCACCGCTTTCACCGCGCGGGCGACGGCCTCGCTGACCCCGCCGTCTTCCTCGGCCGCGGACGGGCTGACACTGAAGGCCACGATCATCTTCTGCTCCTCGTTCAGACACTTTTCCCACGCATAACACCCGGTCGTGCGGCGTGGCACGGGTACCCGCTGGTAACTTCGACCGCCATGAGCCGTCCGTTGCCGTTCGACCCGATCGCCCGCGCGGCGCAGCTGTGGGAAGCCCGTATCGGGCCGTCCGAAACCATGGCCGCGGTGACCGGGATCATGCGCGTGCAACAGATCATCCAGTCCGCGGTGGACGGCGCGCTCAAACCGCACGGGCTGACCTTCGCCCGGTACGAGGCGCTGGTCCTGCTGACTTTCGCCCGCGCCTCCCACCTGCCGATGCGGGTGATGGGCGAGCGGCTCCAGCTGCATCCGACGAGCGTCACCAACATCGTCGACAGGCTCGAGAAGGACGGCCTGGTCAAGCGTGTGCCGCATCCGACCGACCGCCGGACCACGCTGGTCGAGATCACCGACGAAGGCCGCGCACGGCGCGAAGAGGCCACGAAGGCGGTCACCGAAATCGACTTCGGGCTGACCGGGCTCACCGGCAAGCAGACCGAGCAGCTGACCGACCTGCTCACCAAGGTCCGCAAGGCCACCGGCGACTTCACCGAATAAGCCCGCAAGTACATGAAGGCCCCCTTCATTGCGTCTAGCGCAATGAAGGGGGCCTTCATGTACTTGCCGAAGATCAGACGGCGGCGGTTTCCGGAGTGCGGTCGAACAGGCCGACACCACCGTGCGTGAGCCGCTGCGGGCCGTCCAGCTTGCCGTTGCGCAGCGCCCAGGACTCGAACAGCCAGGTGAACAGCGGCGGGATGCTGGACAGCAGCGCGAGGATCAGGGTCTTCGGGCGCCAGCCGAGCGGCTTCGCCACGGACAGGGAGACCAGCACGTAGAGGACGAACACGACACCGTGCACCATGCCGAGGACGGGAACGCCGCCCTCGCCGAGCTTGACGGCGTACTTGAGGAACATCCCGACCAGCAGCCCGGCCCAGGAAAGGGCTTCGGCTACCGCGGCCACGCGGAATACTAGAGCGGCCTTGCTGGACACTTCTCCTCCTGTGGGGTCTCACCACTACGTGTGTGCACATGACTACGTCCGACGAGCACTGTCCAAGGCGGACTCGCCAAGAACGTCAACAGCGCTGTCGGACGTGGTAATACCAGTGTGAGGCGTGACGGCCCTCACCGGAACACCGGGGGCCGTGATGCTCCTCACGACCCCCGGAACGAACCGGTCTAAACCACTCGGATCACCCAGCGCAGGGCGACTTCGGCGCCCCCTCGGGCCCCGTCGCCCATGTCGCCTCGGCGGCGTTTTCGGTGAGCTTGAAGTCCAAAGTGGTCCCCCGCGTCAACTGTTCCAAGCCGACGTAGGCCCGCTGCGAGCCGGATCCCATTCCTTGGACGTACTGCAGCTTCGACGCGTCGGCGCCGCCGGCCTTGATCGTGATGTCACGGCCGTTCTCCAGATGCACCACCGACTTCTCGAACCGCGGCGCGTTGAGCACGAACTGCCCGGTGCCCGGCACCGCCGGGTACAGGCCCAGCGCACTGAAGACGTACCACGCGGACATGGTCCCGAGGTCGTCGTTGCCGGTGACACCGTTCGGCGCGTTGGTGAACAGCGTGTGCGCGGCGCGCACCACGGCCGAGGTCTTCCACGGCTGCCCGGTCAGCGTGTACATCCACGGCGAGTGGAGGTCGGGCTCGTTGTTCGGGTTGTACCGGAACTGGTTGTAGTAGTTGTACGGGCCGACGACCCATTCTTCGCGCACGGTCTTCGCCGGATCCTTGACCAGATCCCCGTAGGCGAAGAAGTCGTCGAGCCGCTTGCCGACGTTCTCCTTGCCGCCCATCCGTTCGACCAGCCCGGGAACGTCCTGCTGGGTCAGCCACTGGTACTGCCACGACGTGCCCTCGTGGAACCCGTCCTGGCTCTGCGGATCGAACGGCTTGCCCGCCGGGCTGAACCATTCGCCGCCTTCGAGCTTGGGCCGGTAGAAGCCGGTGAAGCCGCGGTCGGTCACCGAGGAATCCCACAGCGTGCGATAGTTGCGTCCCTTGCCCGCCAAGGCCTTCGCGTCGTCCTTCTTGCCGAGCCCGGCGGCCATGATGGACAGCGAGCAGTCCGCGAGCGCGTATTCCAACGTGGCCGAAGCGCCGTGGTTCGGGTCGGTGTCCTGCCCCTTCTTCGGGAAGTCCTTGTCGTACTGGACGAACCCGTCCTTCTGATAGCTCGCGTTCCCCGAGCGCCCCTGGAACGGCGAGGACGCGGGTGGGATCTCCCGCGAGTTCTGCAGAAGCGCTTGGTACGCCTTGAGTTCTTGTCCGGACAGCGCGCCGAACCGCCACAGGTCGACCAGGAACGGGGTGACCGGATCGCCGGTCATCGTGTTCGTCTCCTGGTTCGCGTATGCCCAGCGCGGCAGCCAGCCGCCCTGGTCGTGGATGGCGAGCACGGACTTCGCGACGTCCTTCGCCCGCGCCGGCCGCAAGAGGGCGAGCAGCTGGTTCTGCGTGCGATAGGTGTCCCACAACGAGAAGAACTCGTAGTAGGTCCAGCCCACCGCCCGGTGGATCTTGTCGTCGAAACCGCGGTACCGGCCGTCTGCGTCGTTGCCTGTCAGCGGCTGCAGAAGCGCGTGGTAGAGCGAGGTGTAGAACACCGTGCGGTCGTCCTTCGACGCGCCCTTGATGTCCACTGAGGACAGTTCCTTGCGCCAGGCGCGCTGTGCGCCGTCGCGGACCGCGTCGAACGAGCGGCCCTTCTCGGCCGCCAGGTTCAGCCGGGCGCCGGAAGCGTCCACATGGGAGATCGCCGTCGTCGCGGTGACCTGTCCGCCGCCGAAGGTCAGCCAAGCGCCACGAAGGCCCTCACCGCCCGCGGACTCCTTCGAGCCCGGCGTGCCACCCGTCGGCGACCAGGTGCCGAAGGATTTGAACGGCTTGTCGAACGTCGTCGTGAACCAGGTCTTGTACGGTTTGCCGCCGCAGAACGCCTGCGACTCCACCATGCCTTCGACCGTCCGGTCCCCGACGACGCGGATCTGGCTCGCCGTCACGGGTTCCTTGTCGTTGGCCTGCCCGACGTTGACGAAAACGTTCGCATCGCCCGATTTCGCGAAGGTGTACCGCTCGACACCGGTCCGCGTGGTCGCGGTGGTCTCCGCGTCGACGCCGCCGTAGCCGGTGAGCCGCACCTTGTAGTAGCCGGGTTTCCCGACCTCACCCTCGTGCGTGTACGGCGAGGCGTACTTCTTGTGGTCGAACGTCTCGGGTTCGGCGGTGTCGAACGCCGCGCCCGGGCCGACGGCGCCGGTGGTGGGCAGCGACGACACGAGGCCGCCCTGCTCCCAGCAGCCCGCGCCGGACAGGAAGAAATGCCCGAAGCCGCGGATCGCGGTGTCGTCGTAGCGGTAGCCGGCGTAATGCGATGAGATCGGGCTGACCTGCGTCATCCCGAACGGGGCCGAGGCGCCGGGGAAGGTGTTGCCGTCGTCCTTGGTGCCGATGAAGGTGTTGACCGCGTCCACGGGGTCGCCGCCGGGCGCCGCCGCCGCGGCGGGCGTGAGCAGCCCGGCGGGGACGACAAGCGCGGTGAGCAACCCGGCGACGCGGGTCGAAGTGCGTGCAGGCATGGGAAAGGCCGCCTCCTGACAACGTTGTCGCTGCCTGCTCACCTTCGACAAGAACGGACCGGTTGGTCAAGAGGTCCGCCAAACCCTGTCCGATTCCGGACAGGGCCCGGCCGGAGTCCGACTCGTAACGGTTCGACTTCGGAAAACCGGGCTGACGCGAATCGGGCATTGACATCATCGCGTCGCTGGCGTTCAATTCCGGCCACTATGACAACGTTGTCTTCCAGCGGACCGGACAGCGGCCACCGCACCACCGGCCGACGGGCCACGATGAGTGACGTGGCCCGCCTCGCGGGCGTGAGCATCAAGACCGTCTCGCGGGTAGTGAACGACGAGCCCGCCGTCCATCCGGACACCGCGGAGCGCGTCATGGCGGCGATCGAGCAGCTCGGGTTCCGGCGCAATCTCGGCGCGCGGAACCTGCGGCGCGGCTCGACGACCGGGACGATCGGCCTGATCGTCGAAGACGTCGGTAACCCGTTCTACTCGGAGCTCAACCGGGCCGTCGAACGCATCGCGACCTCGTTCGGGCGCCAGGTGCTGACCGGTTCGTCGGAGGAGAACTCCGACCGCGAACGCGAACTGGTCCTGGAGTTCTGCTCCCGCCGGGTCGACGGCATCCTCGTGGTCCCGGCCGGGATGCAGCACGGCTACCTGGTCCCCGAGATGCGCGCCGGCACGCCGGTGGTGTTCCTCGACCGGCCCGCCGGCGACATCGTGGCCGACACGGTGCTCGTCGACAACATCGGCGGCACCGTCGAAGCGGTCGCCCACCTGGCGAAACACGGCCACCGCCGGATCGCGTTCCTCGCCGACAGCCCGGACATCTTCACCGCGGGCGAACGGCTGCGCGGGTTCCGGGAGGGCTGCGTCCGCAACGGGATCCCCTACGACGAGAGCCTCGTCGTGATGCGCACGCCGACCGCCGAGGGCGTCGGCGACGCCGTGCGACGGCTGCTCACCGGGCCGAATCCGGCCACCGCCGTGATCGCGGGCAACAACCGGGTCGCCGTGCACCTGCTGCGCGCGCTGGCGCACGCGCAGCGGCGTCCCGCGATGATCAGCTTCGACGACTTCGAACTGGCGGATCTGCTGGATCCGCCGGTCTCCGTGATCGCGCACGACGTGAGCGCGCTGGGCCGGGCGGCCGCGGAACTGCTGTTCGCCCGGGTACAGGGAGATCAATCCGCACCGAGAAAGGTAGTTCTGCCCGTGCATCTCGTAGCCCGCGGTTCCGGGGAGGTCGCCCCTTCATGAGCGGCCACCTCGAACCGATCCGCCTGCCGGCGAACCAGCCGCCGCAGTTCTACCGCGGCGGTGACGCCATCGCCGCGTTGCGAGACGCCCCCTCGGAGAGCAAGTTCGGCCCCGAAGACTGGGTCGGCTCGGCCACCACGATGTTCGGCCAGGAGACCAACGGCCTGACCAAGCTGCCCAACGGGGTCTGGCTGCGCGACGCCGTCCGCGAAAACCCGTCCGCCTGGCTCGGGGCGAAACACGTCGAGGCGCTCGGCGATTCGACCGGCCTGCTGGTGAAGCTGCTCGACGCGGGTCAGCGCCTGCCGGTGCACTTCCATCCGTCGGACTCGTTCGCGAAGCGGCACTTCGACTCGCACTTCGGCAAGACCGAAGCGTGGATCGTGGTAGGCACCTACGGCGAAGACCCGCGCGTCTACCCCGGTTTCAAGGAGACCGTCGACAAAGCGACGGTCAACGAATGGGCCCGCAGCCAAGACGCGCCCGCCATGCTCGGCGCGCTGAACAGTGTCGCGGTCACCCCCGGCGACACGGTCTACATCCCGGCGGGCCTGCCGCACGCGATCGGCGAGGGCGTGTTCGTCGTCGAACTCCAGCAGCCGACCGACTTCTCGCTGACCCTGGAATGGCGGGACTTCCTGGCGAACCCGGAGAAGGCGCACCTCGGGATCGGCTTCGAAACCGCCATCGAAACCCTGGACACCTCGGGCTGGGACGAAGAACGGCTCGGCTCGATCGTCAAGCGCACCGCGGGCGAGAACGCGTCCACTGTGGACCTGCTCGCCGACGGCAGTGACGCGTTCTTCCGTGCCGACCGGCTCCGTCCCGCTGTTTCCGGTAGGTCGACAACGTTGTCACTCGACCCGTCGTTCGCGGTGCTGGTCGTCATGGACGGTTCGGGAACGCTCCGCACCGAACACGGCGGCGAGTACGCCCTGCGCAAGGGCGAGACCTACGTGGTCCCGCACGACGCCGGGCAATCCACTGTAGAGGGCGATGTCACGATCATCCGCTGCCGTCCGCCCGCCCCCGAGAAGAGGGAGCGATCGTGAGCGAACTCCTGCTCGACGCACAGAACCTGGTCAAACGCTATGGCTCGGTGGAGGCGCTGCGCGGCGCTTCGTTCCAGGCGCGGGCCGGTGAGGTCACCGCGCTGATCGGCGACAACGGCGCCGGGAAGTCCACTTTGGTCAAATGCCTGTCCGGCGCGGAACAGCCGACGTCGGGCAAGATCCTGCTCGACGGATCCGAGGTGGTGCTCGAATCCCCCACCACGGCGCGGCGGATGGGGATCGAGACGGTGTACCAGGACCTCGCGGTCGCACCGGAACTCGACCCCGCCGCGAATCTGTTCCTCGGCAGGGAGATCCACCGCAAGGGGATCCTCGGCAAGCTCGGGATGCTGGACAAGGCCGAAATGAAGCGTCAAGCCGTGGAGGAGTTCCAGCGGCTCGGCGTGACCCTGCAGAGCACCGACGTCCCGATCGGCTCGCTTTCGGGCGGGCAGCGGCAAAGCGTCGCCGTCGCGCGGTCGGTCGTCTGGGCGTCGAAGGTCGTGTTCATGGACGAGCCGACGGCCGCGCTCGGCGTCGTGCAGCGCGAACGCGTGCTCGACGTGATCAAGAAGGTGCGGGACAAGGGCATCGCCGTCGTGCTGATCAGCCACAACATGCCCGAGGTGCTGTCGGTGGCCGACCGCGTCGAGGTGCTGCGGCTCGGCAAGCGCGTCGCCCGGTTCACCGGCTCCGACACGAAACTGGAAGACCTGGTCGCCGCGATGACGGGCGCCCTCGTACAAGAGGAGGCGGCATGACCGTGTCCACTCCGGCGAAGAACGATCCCGAGATCCAGACCTCGGTGGACGGTGGCTTCGGCAAGCGTTCGCTGGGACAGCGGCTGATCGGGGCGAACACGTTCTGGATCGCGCTGGTGCTGCTGGCGCTGATCATCGTGTTCACCGCCATCGCGCCCGCCGAGTTCGCGACGGTGTTCACCTTCCAGACCCTGCTCATCGAGACCTCGGTGCTGCTGGTGCTCTCGGTCGGCATGACGTTCGTGATCATCACCTCCGGTATCGATCTCTCGGTCGGTTCGGTGCTGATCTTCGCGGGCATGGTGGCGGGCAAGACGATGGAGGCGCTCAGCCCGGACGGTGACGCGACGAAGGCGGGCTGGGGCGTCATCACCGCCGGGCTCGTTGCGGCTGTCGTCGCGGGCACGATCTGGGGGCTGATCAACGGTTTCCTGATCGCGGTGGCGAACATCCCGCCGCTGATCGTCACGCTCGGCACGATGGGTGCCGCGCTCGGCGCCGCGTACCTGCTGAACAACGGGTCCGACGTGCGCAGCGTGCCGACCGAGCTCAACAAGACGCTCGGCTACGGGACGTCGTTCGGCGGGGTGCCGAATCTGGTGCTGGTGGCCGTGGTGATCACGCTGATCGGCGCCTGGTTGTTGCACACCACCAAATTCGGCCGCTACACCTACGCCGTCGGCTCCAACGCCGAGGGCGCGCGCCGGGCGGGCATCGGGGTGACCGCGCATCTGCTGAAGGTGTACACGCTCACCGGTTTCCTCGCCGGTGTCGCCGGTTTCCTGTCGCTGGCGTACTACGCGTCGACGACCATTTCGGCGCACACCACCGACAACCTCAACGCCATCGCCGCCACGGTGATGGGCGGCACGAGTCTCTTCGGCGGCGTCGGTTCGGTGCTGGGCACGGTGATCGGCGTGTTCATCCCGGCCGTGCTGAAGAAGGGCTTCAACATCACGCAGGTCCAGGACTTCTGGCAGATGATCGCGGTCGGCGCGGTGCTGATCGCCGCGGTCTGGTTCGACCAGCGGCGCCGTCGTCGCCGCAACTCTCGCTGAGATCCCTACACGCACAAAGAGGTGCTATCCCCATGAAGAAGACCCTGCTCGTCGCCGGTGCCGCCGTCTCCGCCGCTCTCCTGCTGACCGCTTGCGGCGGTGGCACGGTCGGCGAGTCGCCCTCCGGTGACTCCGGTGCCAAGACCAACAACAAGAAGCTGTCGCTCATCCCGGGCGTGCAGGCCGAGCCGTTCTACATCTCGATGCAGTGCGGTGCCGAAGCCGAGGCCAAGAAGGCGGGCTACGAGCTCACCACGCAGGCCCCGCAAAAGTTCGACGCGGCCATGCAGACCCAGCTGGTCAACGCGCTGGGCTCCAACCCGCCCGCCGCGCTGCTCATCGCGCCCACCGACGCGCAGGCGATGCTCGCGCCGATCCAGCAGGTCAAAACGCGCGGGGCGAAGATCATCGAGGTCGACACCGCGCTGAAGGACACCAGCGTGGCGGAGTCGTCGATCTCCTCGGACAACGCCGAGGGCGGCAAGCTCGCCGCCAAGACGATGGCGGAACTGGCCGCGGGCAAGACCGGCTCGGTGCTGGTGCTCGACACCATCGCGGGCACCTCGACCACGAACACCCGCGCGAAGGGCTTCGAGGACGAGCTGAAGAACTACCCGAACCTGAAGTCGGCGGGCGTGCAGTTCACCCAGAACGAGCCCGACCAGGCCGCGTCCAAGGTGACCGCCGCGCTGGCGTCCACCCCGGACCTGATCGGCATCTTCGCGACCAACCTCAACACCGGTGAGGGCGCCGCGACCGGCCTGCGGAACGCGGGCAAGATCGGCGCGGTCAACCTGATCGGCTTCGACGCGTCGCCGTCGGAGATCGAGGGCCTGAAGAAGGGCGAGTACCAGGGCCTCATCGCGCAGGACCCCGCCGCCATCGGGCAGCAGGGCGTGCAGCAGGCCATCGCGGCCCTGGAGGGCAAGCCGGTGACGCGCAACCTGACCGCTTCGCTGCACTCCATCACCAAGGCGAACATGGACGCGAACGCCCAGTACTTCTACAAGCAGAGCTGCTGACGCGCTTCGGTACCGCTAGGAAAGGACCGTTCCTTGCAAAATTTGCAAGGAACGGTCCTTTCATAGCATCCGGGAGTGGCTCGCTCCCGCGGTCGAGGGGCCGCGTTCGAGCGCGGTGTCGGTGCCGATGTCCGGTCCCGCTGCCGGGCCGCGGCCCGCAGCCGTGAAGCCCCGGATGTCAGGAAAGGGTCGTTCAGGACGAAAAACGTCCTGAACGACCCTTTCCTGACATCCGGAACCCGCTCACTCCGCGAACTCCACCACCCCAGCCGGAGCGAAACGCGTGAGAGCCGCGTACAGCGCAGCGCCCCCACCCAGGTGACCCAGCGCGTACACGTACTCGCCGTCCTCCAGCAGGTCCTCCGGCCCGGACCCGATCCACGACAGCCGGTAGTGCCACCAGTGCATCCACCGCCCCACCCGCCGCTTCTCCCGCCACACGCGCAGCCGCCGCACCTCGGTCCACCCGACGGCGAACTGACCCGCCACCTCGAAGCCCGAAGCGGACACCGTCAAGAAGGTGGCAGACCGCCGCAGAGCGAGCAGGATCAGCCCCGCGAAACCCACGCTGAGCAGGCTGAACACCACCCCGGAAACCGAGCGGGAGAACAGCGACAGAACGACGGCCACCACGCCGCCCACGCTGAACACCACGAACCCCGCCCACGCGAGCCGGCGCATCACGACGTCCAGCCGGAGCACCACGGCATCCCCAGTGACCATGCCCGGAGCGTAACCGCCGAAACCCCGCACCGACGTTAGGATCCAGTCCTCGACGTCGCGGAAGGAGGTGGCCGATGAGCACGCGTCTGCCCTGGCGTCCTGCCGTGAGCGCGGATCCGGTGCCGGTGCTCGTGGCCGCCCAGCGCGTCTCCGACGATCTCATGGACGGCCTCGCCGGGCCCCGCGCGCGCCACGCCACGCACGGCCTCCGCCGTTTGTTCGGTGTCCCCGGTCTCGGGCTGACCGACCTTTCCGGCTCGCTGATCTGGTCCGGCCGCCCGGCGGCGGACGACGTCGTGGTCTCGGCGCTCGACGAGGTACTCCACTCCGAGACTCCGGTGTCCGAGCCCGGGCTGGTGGCGCTGCCGCTCCACGTCCACGACGAACTCGCCGGTGTCCTCCTGGTCATCGAAGGAAGGACCGCCGTCGCCCGCCAGGCCGCCGAACTCGTCGTCCACGCGCTCGAACGCGGCAGGTTGGAGGCCTCCGCCGAGCAGGCCGCGGAGGCGGAGCTGCGCGCGCTGCGGGCCGAGATCTCGCCGCATTTCGTCTACAACGCGCTCACCGTGATCTCCTCGCTGGTCCGCTCCGACCCCGACCGCGCCCGCGATCTGATGCTCGACTTCGCCGAGTACACCCGCTACAGCGTCGCCCGGCACGGCGAGTACACGATGCTCGCCGACGAGTTCGGCGCCATCGAGACGTACTTGGCGCTGCAGCGCGCGGTGCTCGGCGAGCGGCTTCGGGTGCAGGTGCGGGTGGCGCCGGAGGTGCTGGCCGTCGCGGTGCCGTACCTCGTGCTGGAACCGTTGGTGGAGAACGCGATCCGGCACGGGATCGAGCCACGCGCCGAGGCGGGGTTCATCCAGGTTCAGGGAATGGCGGAAGGGAACGACTGCGTGATCAGCGTCGAGGACGACGGTGTCGGCATGGACCCCGCACGCGCGGCGGCGATCCTGGCCCGCCGCGGCGAAGACGGCGGCGTCGGACTGGCCAATGTGGACAGAAGGCTGCGCAGCGTCTACGGGCCGTGGTACGGACTGACGGTCGAGACCGAGACCGGCGCGGGCACCAGGGTCGTGGTGCGGGTGCCCCGATTCCAGCCGGGGGTGCTGCCGTGACGAACGGGCTGCGGGTGCTGGCGGTCGACGACGTCCCGCCCGCCCTCGACGAGCTGTGCAGCCTGCTGCGCGAGGCACCGGAAGTCGCCGAGGTGGTCGCGGCCGGTGACGCGCTGAACGCGCTCAAGCTGTTGCAGGGTGACCATTTCGACGCCGTCTTCCTCGACATCTCCATGCCGGGGCTCGACGGGCTGGAACTCGCCTCGCTGCTGGCGCGGCTCAACCGGCCGCCGGTGATCGTGTTCGTCACCGCGCACGACGGTCACGCCGTGGCCGCGTACGGCATCGGCGCCGTCGACTACCTGCTCAAACCGGTCCGCGCGGAACGGCTGTCCGCCGCACTGTCCAAAGTGGTCCGGATGGCGGGCAACCAGGCCGACGAGCCGAAACCGGCGCCGGACGCGATGTCGGCGCTGCCGGTGGAATCCGGCGGGCGCACGCGGTACGTCCGCCGTGACGAAGTCCAGTTCGTCGAGGCGCACGGCGACTATGTCCGGCTCCACACGAAATCCGGCGTCCACGTCACGCGCATGCCCATCTCCCGGCTCGAAGAGTATTGGGAGGGCACGGGTTTCACCCGCGTGCACCGGAGTTTCCTGCTCGCCGTGGACGCCGTGCTCGAACTGCGCAGCGACACCACCGGCGGCTTGCTGGCGCATACCGAAGCGGGTGACGTGCCGGTGAGCCGCCGCCACGCGCGTGACCTGCGCGACCGGTTGCTCGCCGCCGCGCAACGTGGCGAACTCGGCCGGGGAATCCCCCGGTGAGCCGCGTCAAACGGGTCGCCGTCACCAGCCCGCAGACCCGGCTCGCGCATTCGCGGCGCCGTTCGCGCGGACGCTGGCGGGTCCCCCGGCTGGCCGCGGGCGACGCCGAACGCGCGGACGCGCTCTACCGCGCCCAGCGCCGTCGCGGGCTCCCCGCGCTGGCCGGGATGGCCGGGCTGGTGTTCGGGCTCCCGCTGGTGTTCGGGGTGTTCCCCGGGCTGGATTCGGTGCGGCTGCTGGATATCCCGCTGTCCTGGCTGATGATCGCGATCCTCCCGTATCCGGCGATGGCGCTGCTTTCGTGGTGGCAGTTGCGCCGCGCGGAAAAGATCGAGGACGACTAGTGGTCGCTGCGCTCTCGGTGGCTCCGGTCGTGCTGATCACCCTGCTGATCGGGTTGCGCGGCGTCGCGGCCATGCGCACGACGTCGGACTTCCTCGTCGCGTCGCGCCGGATCTCGCCGCTGGTCAACTCGGCCGCGGTCTCCGGCGAATACCTGTCCGCCGCGTCGTTCCTCGGGGTGGCGGGGCTGGTGGTGAAGGACGGCATCGGCGCGCTCTGGTACCCCGTCGGGTTCACCGCCGGGTACATCGCGATGCTGGTGCTCGTCGCGGCACCGATGCGGCGCTCCGGCGCGCTCACCGTCCCGGACTTCGCCGAAGCCCGGCTGGCCTCCCCCGCCCTGCGCCGCCTCGCCGCCGTCGTCGTCCTCGTGATCGGAACCCTTTACCTGGTCCCGCAATTCCGGACCGCGGGGCTGGTGCTGACCGCTGTCGGCGGCACGCCGTACTGGGTCGGTGTCGTCATCGCGGGCGCCGCCGTCAGCGCGACACTGGCGCTCGGCGGGATGCGCGCGGCGACCTACGTCCAGGCCTTCCAGTTCGTGCTGAAACTGCTGCTGTTCCTCATTCCCGCGATCTGGCTGGTCTCCCAGGTCTCCCCGGAAGAACGGTCGGCTTCGGTGCACCCGGTGGAGTTCACCCACTTCGCCCGCGACACCCGGCTGTCCTTCGAGATCGACGTGACACTGACCCTGCGCGAGCCGACCACCCTGCTCACCCCGGAAAAGCACGTCGTGCCGCCGGGGGAACTGGTGGCCAGGAGCGGGCAGACCCTGGAATTCGCCGAGGGCACACCGGTTCCCGCCGTCCGGGGCGGTGCCCCGCTGGGCGGCCCGGACTGGCAACGGCCGCTGCTCGACCTCGGCGACCATGGCTATCCGCTGCTCGGCACGTGGGCGATCCTGATCGCCACCATGCTCGGCACCATGGGCCTGCCGCATGTCCTGATGCGCTTCCACACCAGCCCGGACGGCCGCGCCGCGCGCCGGACAGCGGCGATCACCGTCGCCCTGCTCGGCGTCTTCTACCTGTTCCCAGGGGTTTACGGCGTCCTCGGCCGGGTGCTGGTGCCCGAACTGTACGTCTCCGGCGCGACGGACACCGTCGTCGTCGCGCTGCCGGCGCAGGTCGACGACGGCTGGGCGGGGTCGCTGTTCACCGGACTGCTGACGGCGGGCGCGTTCGCCGCGTTCCTGGCGACGTCGCTCGGGCTGCTGCTGGTGATCTCCGGCGCGGTCGCGTACGACCTCGCGCCCGGCGGCCTGCGGAGACTGCGCTGGTCGGTGCTCGGGGCGGCCGCGGTGATGGTCCTGCTCGCGTTGCCGTCCGCCAGATTGGACGCGGGTGTCCTCGTCACGTGGGGTTTCACCGTGGCCGCGTCGACGTTCTGCCCGTTGCTGGTACTCGGCATCTGGTGGAACCGGCTCACCGCCGCGGGCGCGATCAGCGGCGTGCTCGCCGGGCTCGTCGCGTCTTCGGGCTCGATCCTGGTGGCGCTGTTCGTCCCGAGCCTGAGCGGGCTGCCCGCGATCCTGGTGTCGCAGCCGGCGCCGTGGTCGGTTCCGCTGGCATTCGGAGTAATGATCGTGGTTTCCTTGCGGGGCAGGCCACCCGCCTGGTCGACGGCCGCCATGTTGCGGCTGCATCTGGACGATCGCACAGCCGAAACCCCTTCGTCGTGGTCCGACCACCGTTCGTCGACCGTTCGTCGTCTCGGCAGACGTTTGAACCGCTGAAGGTTCCGGTCGCCTTGACCTCTCCTTAACGTGTCGCGGAACACATTCGCGGCGCAAGGAGAGCACGATGAGTACCGAAACGAACGCTCCCAGTCCGCCTGAAACGGACTGGGAGAAAGCCCACGACAGCCCCGAGTTCAAGGAGTTGCGTGCGCGGCTGCGCCGGTTCGTCTTCCCGGTCTCGGTGCTGTTCCTCGTCTGGTACCTGCTCTACGTGCTGCTCGCCGACTACGCGCACGGCTTCATGAGCACGAAGCTGGTCGGCAACATCAACGTCGGCCTGGTCTTCGGTCTGCTGCAGTTCGTTTCGACCTTCGTGATCACCGGGCTCTACGTCCGCTACGCGAACAAGAAACTCGACCCCATCGCGGAGAAGATCCGCACGGACCTCGAGAGTGAGACCAAATGACCCTCGCCGCCGGAGTCGAGGGCAGCAGCCCCGTACTCAACATCACCATCTTCGGCCTCTTCGTGGTCGTCACGCTCTTCGTCGTGTTCCGGGCCAGCCGCAACTCGAAGACGGCGTCGGACTACTACGCTGCGGGCCGCGCGTTCACCGGTCCGCAGAACGGCGTCGCCATCGCGGGCGACTACCTGTCCGCCGCGTCGTTCCTCGGGATCGCGGGCGCCATCGCCGTCTACGGCTACGACGGTTTCCTTTACTCCATCGGATTCCTGGTGGCGTGGCTGGTGGCGTTGCTGCTGGTCGCGGAACTGCTGCGCAACACCGGCAAGTTCACCATGGGCGACGTCCTGGCGTTCCGGATGAAGCAGCGGCCGGTGCGGGCCGCGGCGGCGACGTCCACGCTGGCCGTCTCGTTCTTCTACCTGCTGGCGCAGATGGCCGGTGCCGGAGGTCTCGTCGCGCTGCTGCTCGGGATCGAGAGCAAGGCCGGGCAGGCCGCGATCATCGTGATCGTCGGCATCATCATGATCGCCTACGTGCTCATCGGCGGGATGAAGGGCACCACCTGGGTCCAGATCATCAAGGCGGCGCTGCTCATCGTCGGCGCGCTCGTGATGACGCTGTGGGTGCTCGGCATGTACGGCTTCAACCTTTCCTCGCTGCTGCAAGGCGCCGTGGACAGGGCGGGCAGCGCCGGTGAAGCACTGCTCGGGCCGGGCAACCAGTACGGCAAGACTGGTACCACCAAGCTCGACTTCCTGTCGCTGGGTATCGCGCTGGTGCTCGGAACCGCGGGCCTGCCGCACGTCCTGATGCGCTTCTACACGGTGCCGACGGCGAAGGAAGCCCGTCGTTCCGTGGTGTGGGCGATCGGCCTGATCGGCCTCTTCTACCTGTTCACCCTGGTGCTCGGCTACGGTGCCGGCGCGCTGGTCGGCGCGGACAAGATCAAGGCCGCGCCCGGTGGCGTGAACTCGGCGGCCCCGCTGCTGGCGCTGGAACTCGGCGGACCGGTCCTGCTCGGCCTGATCGCGGCGATCGCCTTCGCGACGATCCTCGCCGTGGTCGCGGGTCTGACGATCACCGCGTCGGCGTCGTTCGCGCACGACGTCTACGCCAACGTGATCAAGAAGGGCAAGGCGAGTCCGGCCTCGGAGGTGAAGGTCGCCCGGATCACCGCGCTGGTGATCGGCGCGGTCGCGATCCTCGGCGGCATCCTCGCGAACGGGCAGAACATCGCGTTCCTCGTGGCACTCGCGTTCGCGGTGGCGGCGTCGGCGAACCTGCCGACGATCCTGTACTCGCTGTTCTGGAAGCGGTTCAACACCCAGGGCGCGCTGTGGAGCATCTACGGCGGACTCGCGGTCTGCATCGTGCTGATCGTCTTCTCGCCGGCCGTCTCGGGTAAGCCCGTCGACGCCAAGACCGGCAAGAGCGCTTCGATGATCCAGGGCGTCGACTTCCACTGGTTCCCGCTCGACAACCCCGGCATCGTCTCGATCCCCGTCGCGTTCTTCCTCGGCTGGCTCGGCACCGTGCTGTCCAAGGAGCACAACCAGAAGAAGTACGCCGAGATGGAGGTCCGCTCCCTCACCGGCGTCGGCGCCGAAAAGGCCGTCGCCCACTAGTCGCCGGGACGGTGCGGCCGGCATCCAACGCCCCCGGCCGCACCGTCCCGGTTCCCACTTCAGTAAGGCAGCTTGCCCGCCGTCAGCTCGGCCAGTTTCGCGCGGATATCCGCGCGGACCGACTTCCACAGCCCGGTACCCAGCGAGATCCGCGCCACCCCCAGTGCGGCGAGCGCGGAGAGATCGGGGCCTCCAGGCACCGGGGAGGCGTTGACCGCCCCCGACGCGACCGCCCGCACGAAATCGCCGAGCACGTCCGGCGACTTCACCAGGATCGGGTAGACGCAGTCCGCCCCGGCCTCGAAGTACGCCTTCGCCCGCAAGATCGCGTCGTCCAATACGGCTCGCTCGTCGGACGCGCCGAGGAAGACGTCGACGCGGGCGTTGATCACCAGCGTGTCCCCTGCCGCGTCGCGCAACTCCGCGATCCGTTCCGCCTGCGCCGCAGGCGAACGGACTCCACCTGAAGCGTGGTCGGTGTCCTCGTAGTTGCACCCGACGGCACCCGCTTCGGCCAGCCTCGCCGCGAGTTCTCCCGCTTCGAACCCGTACCCGCCTTCCGCGTCGACGGTCACCGGCACCGAGACCGCCCGCGCGATCCTCGCCGCCGCCGCGAACATCTCGTCGACGGGCGCGTCTTCCCCGTCTTCGTACCCGAGGACCTTCGCGACGGCGAAGGAACTCGTCGCCACGACCGGGAAGCCGGCGGCTTCCACGAGACGCGCGCTGTCGGCGTCCCACGCGTTCGGCAGGAGCAGCGGCGTACCCGCGACGTGCAGTTCCCGCAGCCGAGCCGCCGTCATTCGGCGCGCTCGGGCAGCGGCGCGTGGCTGGTCACGCACATCCGGTTCCAGCTGTTGATCGCGATGGCCTCCCAGACGATGGCGCGGTACTGCTCCTCGGTGAAGACGCGGGTGGCCTCTTCGTAGACGTCGTCCGGGACGTCGTGCAGGGTCGCCACGTTCGTGATCGCCTCGGTGAGCGCGAGCGCGGCACGCTCCTGCTCGGTGAACAACTCGGTCTCGCGCCAGCCCTGCAGCACGAACAGCCGCCGCGGCGACTCGCCCATCTGCAGCGCGTCGTGGGAATGCATGTCGAGGCAGAACGCGCAGTGGTTGATCTGCGACGACCGCATCTTCACCAGTTCGAGGGTCTTCTGGTCGACACCGGCGTTGGCGGCGGCCTTCTCGACTTCGGCCTGCAGTTTCGCCATCGCCTGGTAGATCTCGGGCACTCGCTTGCCCACATGGATTCGCTCGGTCATGCCGTCGAATCTAGCGGCGACTGGCCCACGAGTATGGTCCAGTCACATGGCAGATTCATGGTCCAGTTCGGGGATGGACGTCCACCTGGACTGGCGTCCCGAAAGCGGCCGGACCGGGCTCGCCGCGGCGATCCGCGCGGCCATCCGGGAGGGACGCTGGCAGGCGGGCGCCGCGGTGCCCTCGACCAGGGCGCTGGCGCACGACCTGGGGGTGGCACGGGGAACGGTCACCAGGGTCTACGCCGACCTCGCCGCCGAGGGCTACCTGCGGACGGCGCAGGGCGCGCCGACCCGCGTCGCGACGGCGGGCGCGCTGCCGCGTCACCGCCGCGGCCCGTCCCCCGCGACCCGGCGCCGCGCTGGGATCTGCGCCCCGGCAGGCCGAACCTGTCCGCGTTCCCCCGGTCCGCCTGGCTCGCGGCGATGCGGCGGGCACTGCACCGGGCGCCGATGTCGGCGTTCGACTACACGGCCGAATCCGGCGCGCCGGAACTGCGGGAGACGCTCGCCGCGTACCTGGCCCGCAGCCGCGGCGTGGTCGCCGATCCCGAACGCATCCTGGTGTGCGCCGGGTTCTCGCACGCGATGGCGATACTGGCGCGGGTCCTGCACGCGCGCGGCGCGGACGAGATCGCGTTCGAGAACCCGTCACTGCACATCTACCGGGACATCGCCGCCCGCAACGGTCCCCGCGTGGTCGGCGTCCCTGTCGACGACCACGGGATCACTGTGTCCTCTTTGGACAGTCCGGCGGTCGTGGTCACCCCGGCGCATCAATACCCACTGGGCGTCACCCTCGCGCCGGGACGACGGGCGGAACTCACCCGCTGGGCGGAGGAAACCGGCGCCGTCGTCATCGAGGACGACTACGACGGCGAGTTCCGGTTCGACCATCAGCAGGTCGGCGCGTTGCAGGCGCTGGCACCCGAACGGGTCGTGTACGTGGGCACGACGAGCAAGACGCTCGCGCCGTCGCTGCGGCTGGGCTGGATGGTGCTGCCGCGGTTCCTGGTCGAATCGGTACGCGTGGAGATGGCCGCGAGCGGGGCCCGGCCCGCGCTGCTGGACCAGCTGGCGATGGCCGAACTGATCGAATCGGGCGCCTACGACCAGCACATCCGCCGCTGTCGCGCCGAATACCGCTCCCGGCGGGACCGGCTGCTCGCCGCCCTGCCGGATTCCGTGCTGCCGCAGGGGATCTCCGCCGGGCTGCATTTGGTGCTCCAGTTCCCCGGTGACCTGCCAGGGGAGATGGAGGTGCTGGCCGCCTGCCGCCGTCGCGCGATCGGGCTCGAGGGGCTCAGCGGCCACTGGATCGGCGAGCCACAACGCGAAGGGCTCATCATCGGGTACGGCGCCGCCGCGAAACACGCTTTCGGCGGCGCCACCCAAGCCCTGCGCGAAGCCATCTTCGAAGTCACCTGACAACCCCCGCATTTAGTCCTCTGAATGCGGTAGTACGCACTGCCAACTACCGCATCCAGAGGACTAAATGCATGAGGGGATCAGCAGAACCAGGGGCGCGCCCGGAGGATGTCGGTCTTCAGGACGGGGGCGCCGTCGACCGGGGCGGGGTTCTCCGGGGTCGGCTTGATGCCGCCGGCGGCGACGTCGTCGAGGGTTTCGAGGCCTTCGTGGCCGACGGTGCCGAAGATCGTGTAGTTCGGGCGCAGCGCGGAGTCGCCGTACACGACGAAGAACTGGCTTCCGTTCGTCGCCGGGCCCGCGTTGGCCATCGCGAGGACACCGCGTGAGTACACCTTGCGCTCGCCGGTCGGGTCGGTCGGCGCGGGCGGCAGGCCGACGGGCAGTTCGTCCTTGTACTTGTAGCCGGGGCCGCCCTCGCCGGTGCCGCTCGGGTCACCGCACTGCAGCACCTTCAACGTCGGGTACGCGGTCAGCCGGTGGCAAGTCGTGCGGTCGTAGAACCGGTGCTTCGCCAGATGCAGGAAGCTCTGCACCGTGCACGGCGCCTTCGCCCGATCGAGGGTCAGGTCGATCTCGCCCTGATTCGTCTTGAGCTGGACCGGCACCTTGCCCCGATCCGGCGTACGACGGGGGTCCGGCGGCAACGGGACCGGCCGCGCGGCCGGCTCGTCCGGCGTCCGCGTGTACTGGCACGGCCCCTTGGTGACCTTCGGCGGCGTGCCTTCCGCGGCCGCCGTTCCGGTACCGGCCGCGAGCATCAGCCCGGCACCCAGCACTGCCACAAAGACCTTCGCGATCCTCTGCACGGTTCCTGCCTCCCAGCCGTGGACGAAGAGGAGAGCATAGGGTGAATCCCCACCGCTCACACAGGTCCGGAAGTAGGTCCGCGGTTAGGGTCGGAACCGTGGAGATCGCCGAACGACACCAATGGCAGCTGAACGCCCTGACCTTCCTGTACGCGTACACGCAGTACGTCCTCGTGCACGAACGGGTCATGGCGGGGCTGCCGCCGGACAAGCCGGCCGAACTCGACAAACCGCGCATGCACAGGCTCGCCAAGGTCGTCGACGACATGATCCTCGACTTCCGCAAGGAGGACGGGCTGACCGATCTCGAACGGCGCCGGGTCATCCGCCTCGCCAGAGAGATCAAGTCGCACGTCCGGGAGAAGTGGCCGCCTCGCGACGCGTCGCTCACCGAGTGGATCGCCTCGGCCGCGGCGCACTTCTACTGCGAAGAGCACATCAACAACGGCTACGTCCGGATGGGCCGCGTCTTCGACCCCGACATGGCCGACCGGTTCCTGGAGCGCGTCGAGTTCTGCCGGGGCCAGACCGTCACGATCACGAACTACGCCAACAAGGTGGCCGACGGCGAACAGCTCACCTACGGCGAGACGAACCAGCTCGAGGTCTGGAAAGAGGACGCGGTCGCCCATTTGGACAATCTCGACAGCGATTTCGGCGACATCAAGATGTACGTCGAAATCTGACCAGCCTCGTGAGTGGTAAGGACGGTTAGGGCCAAGGGCGGCTTAGGTACCTGCGTGGTTCCGGCCGCGGTTGGTGTCCGGCCCGGTCCGTGAAGGCCCCCTTCCCTCGGCTGAGCCGAGGAAACTCGACCTTCACACCTAGCCGAGCCGGTCAAGCCTCGTGAGTGGTAAGTGTCGTTCTAACGACACTTACCACTCACGAGCCGCGAAGGTCCTTGATGAGTTCTTCGGCCGCGGCGAACGGGTCGAGCGTCCGCGCCACCACGCGTTCGGCCAGTTCGGTGAGCCGGTCGCCGGAGCGCAGGTCGACGAGTTCCGCGCGCAGCCGCTGCAAGGCGATCGCCTCGACCTCGTCGCGGGCCCGCGCCGCGCGACGGCCGGGCAGTTCGTCGCGCTGGACCAGCCAATCGTGGTGGTCGTCCAACGCCCGCACGACGTCCTCGACGCCTTCGCCTCGTGAAGCCACCGTTCGCACGATCGGCTGACGCCAGCTCGGGCCGCGAATTTCCCGGCGTACCAACGAGATCATCTGTTTGAGGTCGTGCACGGTCGCGTCCGCGCCGTCGCGGTCGGCCTTGTTGACCACGAACACGTCCGCGATCTCCAGCACGCCCGCCTTGGCCGCCTGGATCCCGTCGCCCATCCCTGGCGCGAGCAGGACCACCGTGGTGTCGGCCAGTTTCACGACGTCCACTTCGGACTGACCGACGCCGACGGTCTCGATCAGCACGACGTCGAAACCGGCCGCGTCGAGCACCCGGACGGCCTGCGGCGTCGCCCACGAAAGGCCGCCGAGATGCCCGCGAGTGGCCATCGAACGGATGAACACGCCGGGATCGGTCGCGTGTTCGGTCATCCTGATCCGGTCGCCGAGCAGCGCGCCGCCGGAGAACGGCGACGACGGGTCGATGGCCAGGACGCCGACCCTCGATCCCTTCGCCCGCAACGCGGTGAGCAGCGCGGAGGTCGATGTCGACTTGCCGACACCGGGCGGGCCGGTCAGTCCGATGACCCGCGCGTTGCCGGTGTGCGGCGTCAGTTTCGCCGCGACCTCGGGCAGCCGCGGATGGGCGTCCTCGACCAGCGACAGCAACCGGGCGATCGCGCGGGGGACGCCGTCCCGCGCGCGATCGACCAGTTCGTCGATGTCCAGCTGTACCGGCAAGGGCTTTACGGGACGCGGAGCAGCAGAGCGTCGCCCTGACCGCCACCACCGCAGAGAGCGGCCGCGCCGAGGCCGCCGCCGCGTCGGCGGAGTTCGTGGATCAGGTGCACGGCGAGCCGCGCGCCGGACGCGCCGATCGGGTGACCGAGCGCGATGGCGCCGCCGTCGACGTTCACCTTGTCCGCGCTGACGCCGAGCTTGTCGCTGGAGACCAGGCCGACGGCGGCGAACGCCTCGTTGATCTCGATGAGGTCGAGCGCGTCCGCGGTCAGCTTCTCCTTGGCCAGTGCGGCGAGGATCGCGTTCGACGGCTGCTCGTGCAGGCTCGCGTCCGGGCCGGCGACCACGCCGTGCGCGCCGATCTCGGCGAGCGCGGTGAGGCCCAGTTTCTCGGCCAGTGCCTTGCTGGCCACGAGCAGCGCGGCGGCGCCGTCGGAGATCTGCGACGCCGAACCGGCGGTGATCGTGCCGTCGGAGGCGAACGCCGGGCGCAGCTTCGCGAGGCCTTCCGCGGTGGTGTCGGCGCGGACGCCTTCGTCCTTCGAGAAGACGACCGGGTCGCCCTTGCGCTGCGGGATCGACACCGGCGCGATCTCGGCGTCGAAGCGGCCCTCCGCGATGGCGGCGGCGGCACGCTGGTGCGAGCGCGCGGAGAACTCGTCCTGCTGCTCGCGGGTGATGCCGTAGCGGCTGTTGTACTTCTCCGTCGACGAGCCCATGGCGACCTGGTCGAAGGCGCAGAACAGACCGTCGTAAGCCATGTGGTCGACCAGCGTGGTGTCGCCGTACTTGAAGCCCGCGCGGGACTTCGGCAGCAGATGCGGCGACTGCGTCATCGACTCCTGGCCGCCCGCGACGATCAGGTCGAACTCACCCGCGCGGATGAGCTGGTCGGCGAGCGCGATCGCGTCGAGACCGGAAAGGCAGACCTTGTTGATGGTCAGCGCCGGGACGCTCATCGGGATACCGGCGGCCACCGCGGCCTGGCGGGCCGGGATCTGGCCCGCGCCGGCGGTGAGCACCTGGCCCATGATCGTGTACTGGACCGCGTCCGGCGAGACACCGGCCTGCTCCAGCGCCGCCTTGATGGCGAATCCGCCGAGTTGTGCGCCCGAGAAGTCCTTCAGGGAACCGAGCAATCGCCCGATCGGTGTACGGGCGGCACCCAGGATCACGGAACCGGACACGGCGTCCTCCAAGCATCGGCGCAAGGGCAAAGGGGGTCTTCGCGACCATACCCGGGTCGCGGGTCTCTTGATGGAGCCAGTGTGAGGCGGCGCACGCCGGTCCGCCCGCCCGCGCACCTATCCTGCTCTGCATGAACCAGGCGCTGAAACCGTTCGTGACGGCCATCGACCACGTCGGCATCGCGGTACCCGACCTCGACGCCGCGATCGCCTTCCACGCCGAGCATTTCGGCCTGGAGGTCGCGCACGAGGAGGTCAACGAGGAGCAGGGCGTCCGCGAGGCGATGCTGCGCGCGCCGGGCGCCGCCGGGACCGAGACCGCGATCCAGCTCCTCGCGCCGCTGCGCGACGATTCCGCGATCGGCAAGTTCCTCGCGAAGAGCGGCCCCGGGCTGCAGCAGCTGGCGTATCGAGTGTCCGATGTGGACGCCGCCGCGGCGGCACTGCGCGCGCAGGGTCTCCGGCTGCTCTACGACGAGGCGAAGCGCGGCACTTCCGACAGCCGGGTGAACTTCGTCCATCCCAAGGATGCCGGCGGCGTGCTCGTCGAGTTGGTGGAGCCCGCGAAGAGCGGTCACTGACCCCGCGTCAACGCTGAGGCGATGAAGAGGACCTCGCGATCGATTTCGGCGGGGTCCTCGTCCTCGGTGTGCCGTGCTGTCGCGTGCCGGTGGCTGACCGCCCGCGCGAGCAGCCCGGACGCCGAATCGATGTCGGCCGCGGCGAGCTTGCCGCCGGTCGCGGCGACGATCACCGCCTTCACCTGTCGGACGAGTTGCTGGAACCGGTCGGCCAGCGCGTCGCGGACGGCGCGGTGCGTGTCGGCCTCGCGCCACAGCAGATGTGACAGCGCCAAGGAGCGGTTGAACCGCCTGTCGAGTTCGACGACGAGGCCGCGGAGGCTGCCCACGAGGTCGCCGGGGACCACCACGACGGCCGGTTCGATCCGGGCGTCCGGCAGTTCGGCGACCAGCGCGGCCAGCAGGTCCGACTTACGCCGGAAGTAGTAGTGCACCAGGCCTTTCGGTACGCCCGCCCGCTCCGCGATCCGCGAAGTGGGCGTGGCGTCGAAACCGGATTCGGCGAAAAGCGCCTCCGCGGCTCGCAGGATGCGCTGTTTCGCCGAATCCTCTTTCACGCTGTTCCCTTCCGGGTCAGTGCTGCCCCGCCGTCCGGTGCGTCGCCTGTGCGATCGGCATCGCCGCCGCCCCGGCCACCACGGTCAGGACGCCGCCGATCCAAGCGGTCCAGGAGGCGCCCATGAAGTCGGCGTATCCCATCACCCATGGCGAAATGAACAGCAGCGCGCCCAGCACGATCTGGATGCCTTCGCCGTAGACCATGCCAGGCATCGCAAGCGACGCGAGGCCGTCGAGGGCGATCAGTGCGCCGAGGATGACGAGCGACCACATGGCGGTGTTGTCCGTGGTCATCCAGAGGGGTGAAAGAGCGACCACGACACCGATGGCCACCTCCGCCCAGTCATGGGGACGGGTCCAAGGGCGCGTCGTGGGTTCGTTCATGCGTGCTCACCTCCGAAAATCGGCTGAACCTGCAGGTCGGAGAGGTCTCCACCGCCCATGGTCCGCTTGGTTGGCCAGCCGGTCAAGACCGGTCGATAACACTTCGGGATGTGTACGTGCTCCACGTCTCGTACAGTTGTGAACCTGGTTACCGGTGAGTAATTTGTGGCGCCTACGCCGTCCCCCCAATCGCGGAGGTTTCGATGACGCAGATCGGCGAGATCCAGCAGGCCATTCTCAACGATGACCTCGGCGCCGTGGCGTCGCTCGACGTGCCGGAGTCCTATCGCGGGGTCACCGTGCGCAAGGACGAGGCAGGCATGTTCGAAGGCCTCGAAAGCCGGGACAAGGACCCGCGCAAGTCGCTGCACGTGGACGAGGTCCCGACGCCGGAGCTCGGCCCTGGCGAGGCGCTGGTCGCGGTCATGGCGAGCGCGATCAACTACAACACCGTCTGGACCTCGATCTTCGAACCGGTCTCGACCTTCAAGTTCCTGGAGCGCTACGGGCGGCTTTCGCCGCTGTCGAAGCGTCACGACCTGCCCTATCACGTCGTCGGCTCGGACCTGTCCGGCGTCGTGCTGCGGACCGGCCCCGGCGTGCACAACTGGAAGCCGGGCGACGAGGTCGTCGCGCACTGTCTCAACGTCGAACTCGAGGGCCCGGACGGGCACAACGACACGATGCTCGACACCGAGCAGCGGATCTGGGGTTTCGAGACGAACTTCGGCGGGCTCGCCGAGATCGCGCTCGTGAAGGCGAATCAGCTGATGCCGAAGCCGGGCCACCTCACCTGGGAAGAGGCCGCCTCCCCCGGTCTGGTGAACTCCACCGCCTACCGCCAGCTCGTCTCGCGCAACGGCGCCGACATGAAGCAGGGTGACGTCGTGCTGATCTGGGGCGCTTCGGGCGGCCTCGGTTCCTACGCGACGCAGTACGCGCTCAACGGCGGAGCGATCCCGGTCTGTGTGGTCTCCAGCCCCGAAAAGGCGGAGATCTGCCGGAAGCTCGGCGCGGAGCTGATCATCGACCGCAACGCGGAGGGCTACAAGTTCTGGAAGGACGAGCACAACCAGGACCCGAAGGAGTGGCAGCGGTTCGGCAAGAAGATCCGCGAGCTGACCGGCGGAGAGGACCCGGACATCGTCTTCGAACACCCTGGCCGTGAGACCTTCGGCGCTTCGGTCTACGCCGCGCGCAAGGGCGGCACGATCGTCACGTGCGCGTCGACTTCGGGCTACATGCACCAGTTCGACAACCGCTACCTGTGGATGAACCTCAAGCGGATCATCGGCAGCCACTTCGCGAACTACCGCGAATCGTGGGAGGCGAACCGGCTGATCGCGAAAGGTCTGATCCACCCGACGCTGTCGAAGACCTACGCGCTCGAAGACACCGGCCAGGCCGCGCTGGACGTCCACCGCAACGCGCATCAGGGCAAGGTCGGCGTGCTCGCCCTTGCGCCGGAAGAAGGTCTGGGCGTCCGGAACCACGAGCTGCGCGAAAAGCACATCGACGGGATCAACGCGTTCCGGAACGTTTAGCGCGCCAGAACGCGCTTTCGCCGCGCGTTGCGTGGGTGCTCACCCTTCCGTGACTCCAGCTCGACTACGGTAGAAGGATGAGCCTTGGCGAGGAACGGGAGCTAGTGCCGCTGGGAGCCGGCTTCGACGTGGCGAAGCGCGGTTACAGCCGTGCGCAGGTCGACGAACATCTCGAACGGCTGGACGCCGATCTGAAGATGCTCACCGCCGATCGCGATGCCGCCATCGGACAGGCGGGCGACCTGGCACGGCAGCTGGAGATCGCGCGCGGCGAGATCGCGGACCTGCGCGGGCAGGTCGACAGGCTCGCCCAGCCGCCGACGAGTGTCGAAGGCCTTTCCGAGCGCCTGCAGCGCATGTTGCGGCTCGCGCAGGACGAAGCAGCCGACACCAAGGCGCGCGCGGAAGCCGAAGCCGGGCACATCCGGGCGAAGGCGGAGACCGACGCGAGCGCCATGCGTGCCCGCTACGAGCAGCTGCTCAACGAGCTCGACCTCCGCCGCAAGGAGATGGAGGCCGAGCACCGCGGTGTGCTCGAGAAGGCCCGCGCCGAGGCGAAGGACATCATCGACAAGGCGAAGGCCGAGCGCGACAAGCTCGACGCCGAGTCGCAGCAGCGCCGCACGCAGGTCGAAGAGGACTTCGAGATCGCGATGGCGTCGCGCCGCACCGAGGCCATGCACGCGCTGGCCGAGCAGGAGGCCGCGAGCAAGGCCGAGGCCGCCCGCCGCGTCCGCGAGGCCACCGAGGACGCCGCCGCCATCCGCGCGAAGGTGCTCGAAGAGGAGACGACGGCCAAGGCCGACATCGAACGCCGTCAGCGGGAGTCCGTCGCGGACGCCAACAAGCGCAAGCAGGACTCGATCACCGAGGCCAACGCCCGGCTCGCCGAGGCGGCCGACGAGGCACGCCGTCGCGTCCGGCAGGCCACCGAGGAGTCCAACCGGCGGATCACCCAGGCCACCGAACGGGTGGAAGCGCTCCGCAAGGTGCGCTCCAGCCTTGCCGAGCAGGTCCGCACCGCACGGACCGCGCTCGCCGAGGCGACGCACGTGCTCGGCGACGAACCGCATATCCCCGCGGAGCTCAAGGCGAAGCCGTCACCCGACTCGGAAGCCACCGTGCAGCTGCGGACGGCCGATGTGCCGAAGGCCACATCCGGCGCGAAGCCTTCACCGCGACCTGCGGCAGCGCAGAAACCGACTGGCGAGTAACCTTTCCACCCGACCGCTCTCACGACGGCCTGCGAGCCACTCGCCGAGCGGTTATCGTCGCTGCTCGCACGCAGGTGCGGGCTGTCAGATCGGTGGAGGTTGCGGATGGCTGCATATCGGACCGTGGTCGTGGGCACGGACGGATCGGATTCCTCGTTCGCCGCGGTCGACCGGGCGGCGAGTGTCGCCGGGGATTCCGGAGCGACCCTGGTCGTCGTGTGCGCCTACTACCCCGCCAACAAGGGCGACGTGGAGAAGGCGCAGGACGTCCTCGGTGACGAGGCGTACCAGGTGGTGGGCTCGGCACCGGCCGAGGACACCCTCCTGTCCGCCCGTGACCGGGCCGCGAAGGCCGGCGCGAAGAACATCGAGACCGCCGCTGTCGTCGGCGACCCGGTCGACTCGCTGCGCAAGGTCGTCGCCGAGCGCTCCGCGGACCTGCTGGTGGTCGGCAACCGCGGGCTGAACACCCTCGCGGGCCGCATCCTGGGCTCCGTGCCGTCCGAAGTCGCGCGAAAGTCCGGGGTGGACGTGCTCATCGTCCACACCACCTGATGCCCGAACCCGGCGAGATCTCGGCCGACGCGCTGCAACAGCGCCTCGAACGGATCCTGCTCGGCGGAAAGCGCAAGTACACCCGGCTCGAAGTCGCCGAGAAGGCAGGCGTTCCCGAGGAACGTTCTCGGCGGCTTTGGCGTGCGCTGGGCTTCGCGACCGTCGATGACGACGAGGTCGTCTTCACCGACGCCGACATCGAAGCGATCCGCACCGCGGATCAGCTGATGAACTCGGGGCTGATCGACCCGAGCATCGAACTGGCCGTGACCCGCGCGCTGGGCCAGCACCTTTCGCGGCTCGCGGAATGGCAGGTCCACATGCTGTGGACGATGATCACCGAGAACAAGGAGATCGGCAGCAGCGAACGGCAGATCGGGCGGCTCGTGGAACGGCTGCTGCCCGAACTGGAGAAGATCCAGGAGTTCGTCTGGCGCCGCCACCTCGCGGCCTACGCCGGCCGGGCGATGGCCCTTCCCGACGAGGACCTCGAAACGAGGACCGAGGTGGTCGGGTTCGTCGACATGGTCGGCTACACCCGGCTGACCAGGCAGGTCGACGAAGAGCGGCTGACCGACATTCTCGACCGGTTCGAATCCGTCGCCACCGAGGTGGTCGCCGACCACCACGGGCGGATCGTGAAGATGATCGGCGACGAGGTCCTGTTCGTCGCCGATTCCGCCGTCGACGGCGCCGAGATCGCCCTCGCCCTGTCCGAACGCGCCGACGCCGACGAAACCCTGCCCGCCGTGCGCGCGGGCCTCGCTTCGGGCCGGATCCTCAGCCGGTTCGGCGACGTCTACGGCTCGGTCGTGAACCTCGCCGCCCGCCTCACCTCGACCGCGCGGCCGGGCACCATCCTGGTGGACAAGGAACTCGCCACGGAGCTGTCGGACTTCCCGGAATACGAGGTTCGCACGCGGCGGCCGGTGTCGGTGCGGGGATACAACCGGCTGCGGCCTTCCTCCCTGCGCCGGGCGCGGGAACGGCCTTCGGGCATGTTCGCCTCTTCGCAGCAGCTTGCCGCGGAGATGCTGGGCCTGGCTGACGCCACTCCTGCTGCCGCGCCTGCTCCGGAAGACGTCGAGGACGCCACCGCCGAGTCGTTGCCGCCTCAGCCGCGGCCCCGGTCCAAGCACCGGCGGCGCTGAGCTCCCGCCGGGAGAGCAAGGGACCTTTGCTATCGCTTCTGCGGCCGCGGAAGCCCCAGTGTCATGAAAGGGTCGTTCAGGACATCTTTTGTCCTGAACGACCCTTTCATGACATCCGTGAAGGGAACCAGCGCGAGGTCAGGCGGGCAGCACGGCGTACTGCCGCACGTAGAGATCGGTGTAGGTGACCGGACCGCGCGGGCCGGGGACCTTGTCCAGGTTGATGCCGGTCTCGGGGACGGCGAGGAGCTTGAAGCCGTCAAGCAGCCGGGTAGGAGCGTTCCAGAAGACGCCGGTGCCGGTGTAGGCGTCGAAGAACGCGTCGGCGGCTTCGCTGCTTTCGGTGGCGATGCCGGCGGCCAGGCCCGAGGTGCGCTCGTTGGCGATCTCCGCCGCTTCAGGCAGGCCCGAGACCTTCGCGACGGTGACGGTTGCTTCGCGGTCGGAGTCGAGGGCCCATTCGTAGCCGATGGCGTGCTCGTGCGGGGCGAGCGAAGGGGTCACGCCGCGTTCGGCCAGCGCGCCGGAGATGCCGGGCCAGACGCGGTCGTGGGCGTCTTCGTGGATCAGCAGCAGGTTCAGCCGGTTGCAGACGCCGAGCCGGTCGAGGCTGTTGAAGACCAGGTCGCGCACCTTGTCGGTGTCGGCGGCCTCGTCGACGTACAGCACGCCGCCGCCATCGGCGTGGGCCAGCGTGCGTACGCCGTGGACGGCCGCCTCGGTGGCCAGCGCCCTGGTGCTGTCACCGCTGCCGCGCAGGATGACCAGCGGCACGAGCGCCGGGAACCGGACCAGCGCGGAAGCCGCTTCGCGTTCGGCGCGCGGCACCAGCTGGATGACGTCCGGGTCGATGCCTGCCTCGGCGAGCGCGGGGGCGATCACGGTCTCGCGCAGGCGCTGGGCCGAGCCGAGCGCGGCGGAACCCGTGCGGAGCACGCCGCCGTTGCGCGACTTCACCAGCTGCGAGGCGACGTCGACCGTGACGTTCGGCCGCGCCTCGTAATTCGCGCCGATCACACCGACCGGGCGGCGGCGTTCCACCAGCCGCAGCCCTCCGTCCAAAGTGGACACATCGACGGACCGCTCCTGATGCGGCGCGCCCGCCAGGAGACGGAGCTGTTCGGCCATGCCGGTCAGCCGCTCGGGGGTGATGGTGAGCCTGTCGAGCAGACCCGCGCTCATCCCGTCCTCGCGTGCCTTGGCGATGTCGGCCTGGTTCGCTTCGAGCACGACATCGGCGTGCTCGACCAGCTTGCCGGCCATGACGTTCAGCGCGGCGTCGATCGCCTCGGCGGCGAGGGCGGCCAGCGACGGTGCGGCCCGTTTCGCCGATCGAGCGCATTCCTCGACGGCCTTGGCGACCTCGTCCATCTGGTGACTCCTTCCGCGCGGAACGAGCCATCAGTCTGCCGTACCGCCCCGGTCAGGCGACGGTCGGCTCCAGCAGCCACAACCCGCCCGCGAAGAGACAGCTCACCGTCAGCACGGCCATCACCAGCACCCACAGCACCGCGGGCATCCCGGTGAGCCTGCCGAGCTGATCGGCGTCGGAATCCCTCGCCGCACCCCGGCGCCGTTTGATCTGCAGCTCGACCACCGGCCGGACGCCGCCGAACAGCAGGAACCAGGTCAGCAGGTAGACGAAGATCGCCTGGAACCACGAGGGCGCCACCAGCGCGACCAGCCCGAGCACCACCGAGCTGGCGACCACGGTGAACACGCCGTAGGTGTTGCGCACCATCACCAGCACGCCCAGCAGCATCAGCGCCATCACCACCAGCACGACGGTGATCAGGTCCGACGAGAGCAGCCCCGCGAACACCAGCCCGAGCACGGCGGCCGCCGGGTACCCGGCCAGCGCGGTGAACGCCATGCCCGGCCCCTCCGGTTTGCCACGGGAGACGGTGACCCCGGAGGTGTCCGAGTGCAGCTTGATGCCCTGCAGCCGACGGCCGACCAGCACCGCCGCCACCGCGTGACCCGCCTCATGGACGAGCGTGATCAGGTTGCGGGCGATCCGCCAAGGCCTGCCCGAGAGCACCACGAGCAGGGCGAGACCACCGGTGACCAGGGTGATCGTGCCGGGCGGGGTGGACTGGGCGATGTCGGAAAACGTTTCGGCGGGAGACGCGCTCACCGCACCAGCTCACCACAAGCCGGATATGTCCTGTGTCAGGCGGTCATCGAACCCCCGATCTCGCGCGTGCGAAACTCCCGGTCGTTGCGCAGGGTGAAGGCCACCCAGCTGCGGAACGGCCGCCACACCGCGGACAGCTCCTCCAGCTCCTCGGGCGGCGCCATCGGCAGGTCGTACGCGGCCCGCATGGCCTCCTGCAACCGGGGTTCGCCCGCAGGGAAGACGTCCGGATGCCCGGCGCCCCGGATCAGGATCAGTTGCGCCGAGAACGGTCCGATCCCCGGCAACCGCTGCAACCAGCGCAGCGCGTCCGGGACCGGCATCGCACGCAGATACGCGGCGTCGAGCAGACCGTCCTTGGCGGCGTTGGCCACCGCGCGCAACCGCTCGGCCTTCACCTCCGGCAGGCCACGCCCGGCCTCGGGCCCGGCCAGCACGTCCGGGGCCGGGAACGACCTGAGGATCTTCCCGCCGACGTCCACCGGCCTGCCGAACTCCTCGGCGAGCCGTCGTTTCACCGTGGCGGCCTGCGACATCCGCGCGCGGTGACTCAGGATCGCCCAGCAGGCCGCTTCGTAGGGCGAATGGAACAGCACGGGCCGCAACCCGGGGAACGTCTGCTGCAGGCGGCGCACCACGGGATCCGCGGCGCCGATCTTGGCGAAGCCGACGCCGTCGACGTCCACCGAAAGGATCCGGCGTACCTGGGCGCCGACCTCGACGGCGAGACCTTCCTCGGCGAAGACCTCCACCTCGATCGAGCCGGGCGATCTCTGTCTGACGGCCGCGCCGACGTGCACCCAGCCCGCTTCGGCGGGAAAGGCGAAGCGCAGGGTGCCGGGTTCGGCGGCGGCGTCCGCGCGGCACGCGGGCGGGAAGTCGGTCAGGAACCGGATGGACTTGTCGAGGTCGAACGGGCCGCGCACCGGGATGCGAAGCGTGGTCGTGGCGGTGTGCTGCAGGATCGAGCCGGTCATTTCGGGCTCCTTCGGCTGGGGAACGGCGACTCCCTCCGACGTTAGAGATGGCCACCGACAGTTTCGGGTCGCGGCGGCGGGAATGTCGCGAACGGGCCGGTCATGGCAGATTCTCCGGTGAAGACCGTGAAGGGAGCAGCCATGCCGGACCATCGCGAACGTCTCGAAAGCCTGCTGCGGCCGGGCACCACACCCACCGCCACTCCGAAGGATTTCCTTGACCTGCTGGGAGAAATCCCGCAGGCGGGGCCGCCGACCGGACTCGCGCAGCGGCTGATGCGCACCTCCGCGGTGCCGATGATCTATGAGCGGTACTGGCGCCCGACGCTGGGCAGGGTCGCGAAAGGACTGAACGGCCCGACCATGGCGGACGAGGTCCGTATCGCGATCGAAGCGCTCGGCCTGCGTCCCGGCCAGGTCTCACTGGACGTCGCGTGCGGCACCGGCCGGTTCACGCGTGCCTTCGGCGAAGCGGTGGGCCCGGACGGGCTGTCCATCGGACTCGACGGTTCGGTCACGATGCTGGAAAAGGCGCTCTCCGCTCCGAATCCGCCGACGGTGGCCTATCTTCGCGCCGACGCCGTCGACCTGCCGCTCGATGATTCCACTGTGGACGCCGTCTGCTGCTTCGCCGCGCTGCACATGTTCGCCGATCCGGACGCGGCGCTGGATTCGTTCGCCCGCGTGCTGAAACCCGGCGGCTCACTGGTGATGCTGACCAGTGCCCGGCACAGCGATCAGCCGATGCGGCTGGCGGACACCGTCCTCGGCAGGCTGAGCGGGCAGCGGATGTTCGACCGCGGTGAGATCGCGGCGAAACTGCTCCGGCGCGGCTTCGACCACGTCGACGAGCGGTACTCCGGTGTCACGCAGATCGTCACGGCGGAGCTAGGAGTTAACATCCGGAAATGATCCGCTCTGAGCACGCTTCGCCGATTCCCCCCGACGACGGCTACCTCCGTTCGCTGGTCGAAGCGACCGCGGGCGCCGTCGCCGCGGCCGACCCCCTCGGCTCGCCCCACGACGGCGCGGACGCCGCCACGCGAGACGCCGTCAGCACCGAGATCCGCGCGCTGACGGCGGAACTGGTGGGGCTGAGCCAAGACCTGCACGCTCATCCCGAAGAGGGTTTCGCCGAGCACCGCTCGGTCCGGGCACTCGCGGACCTGCTCCAGCGGCACGGCCACGAGGTGACGATCGGCGCGGGCGGACTGGACACCGCCTTGGTCGCGACCACCCCCGGCAGCGGTCCGCACATCGCCGTCCTCTCCGAGTACGACGCCCTTCCCGGGCTCGGCCACGGCTGCGGGCACAACGTCATCTGCACCGCGGGCGCGGGCGGCTTCCTGGGCGCGGCGGCGGTCGCCGAACGGCTGGGCGGCCGGGTCTCACTGATCGGCACGCCGGCGGAGGAAGGCGGTGGCGGCAAGGAGACGATGGCCCGCGCGGGCGTTTTCGACGACGTCGACGCCGTGGTCATGCTGCATCCGTTCAGCCACGACATCGCCATGCACCCGTTCCTCGGCAGGCGGCAGCTGGAAATGGTGTTCCACGGGGTCGGCGCGCACGCCTCGGCTCAGCCGTTCATGGGCCGCAACGCGCTCGACGCCGCCGTCGCGGCCTATCAGGGCGTCGCGGCTCTTCGGCAGCATCTGCCCTCCAGCGACCGCGTCCACGGCGTCTTCACCGACGGTGGCGCGCGGCCGAACGTCGTCCCCGAACGCGCTGCGCTGCTGTTCTACCTCCGCTCCGCGCAACCGGACACGCTGCGCGACCTCGCCGAGCGGGTTTCGGCGATCGCGCGCGGCGCGGCGGAGATGACCGGTTGCGGGGTCGAACTGAAGTGGGACGCCCAGCCCGCGTATCTGCCGATCCGGTTCAACACCACCCTCGCCGGACGCTGGTCGGTGCATCAGGTCGACGCCGGCCGCAAACCGCTGCCGCCGGGGATCGTGCCCGAATTCCTCACCGGCTCGACCGATCTCGGCAACCTCTCCTACCGGATGCCGGCGATCCACCCGATGATCGCCATCGCCGGACCGACGACCGCCTTGCACACCAAGGAGTTCGCGGCCGCGGCCGGTTCGCCGGACGGCGATCGCGCGGTCGTCGACGGCGCACTGGGGCTGGCGCTGACCGCCGTCGACTACCTGGCCGACGCGAACCTCCGCGCCGCGGTGCACGAGGAGTTCGAGGCATCGGGCGGAGCGTTGGACGTGCCGGCTTTCTTCGACTGAGATTCTCAGGAAAGCCCTGGGGTTTTCCACAGGCGGCTCACAAGTACGGGCGCGAATCTTGTTCCATGACCGAGAACGAGAGTCGGCCCGGCCCCGCCTCCACCGGTGGGCCCCAGCCGCCGCACCAGCAGCAGTACCCCGGCTACACCCCTTGGCAGGCCGCGCCGAATCCGCTCTTCACCCCGCAGCCTCCCGCACCCCGTAAGAAGGGCGGCCGGGTCGCCGTCCTCGTCACCGCGACGGCGCTCGCCGCCGCACTCTTCGGCGGGGTCGGCGGAGCGGCGATCGTGGGGCTCGGCTCCACGTCGTCGGCATCGGGCACGGGTTCGTCCGCGGTCGCCAACGGGCAACTGGTCGGGAACAACACTTCGGGTGACGTCAGCGGCGTCGCCGCGAAGGTGACCCCGAGCGTCGTCCAGGTGAACGTGACCACCGCGCAGGGTGAGGCCGTCGGCTCCGGCGTCATCCTGACGGCGGACGGGCGCATCCTCACCAACGCCCACGTGGTCGCCGACGCCCAGGGCGACGTGACCGTCACGCTGTCGGACGGAAAGCAGTACAAGGCGAGCGTGGTCGGCGCCGACACGAAGGCCGACATCGCCGTGCTCCAGGCGAAGGACGCGAGCGGCCTGACGCCGGCTTCACTCGGCGATTCGAGCAAGCTTTCCGTCGGCCAGCAGGTCGTCGCGATCGGCTCGCCCGGCGGGCTGCAGAACACCGTGACCACCGGGATCGTGAGCGCCCTGAACCGCAAGCTCGACGAGTTGAGCAGTGGCCAGGAACGGCGTTCGCCCTACAGCAGGACCACGAACGAAGCCGGGCCGAGCTACACCGCGATCCAGACCGACGCACCGATCAACCAGGGCAACTCGGGCGGGGCGCTGGTGGACGCGCAGGGGAACGTCATCGGCATCAACTCGGCGCTGTACAACCCGGCCTCGACCGGCAGCATCGGGATCGGCTTCGCGATCCCCATCAACGATGCCAAGAAGATCGTCGATCAGATCGTCGGCTGACCCTGCCGTCTGGACCGCGTCAGGGGGCGGCCCAGCCGGTGAGCGCGTGAAGGACTCCTTCGGGGGAGGAGTCCTTCACGCGCGTTCAGAGTTCGTAGGTGAGGGTGAAGGTGTGGTTGCCCTCGTCGTCCTTGACGATCTCCGCCGTTCCGGTGAGGCCCGCCAGTTCACCGTGACCGGAGCCAGGCAGGACGATCAGGTGGTGGCCGTTCTCCCCCGCCGAGTGATGCAGGACGAAGCCACCCTTACGCCCGTCGACGGTGACGGCCAACCGCTCGAAGGCGACGTACGCCGACGACGTCCCGTTCACCGCCGTCAGCATCTCCACGGCGCTGGTCCCTTCGACGTCACCGGTGAACGTCTTGGTCAGCAACACCCGGGAGAACTCGGTGCTTTCGGGCTTGTCGGTGGCTTGCGGCTCCCAGCCGTCCACAGTGAACGACGCTGTCGCGGTGTTGGTCATGCCGTGCAGCCTGCCGGACATACCTGACAGAACGCGTCAGGTATTCCTCATCGCCTCCGGTTCCCGAACAAACCGCGGGTGATCTCCCGTCCGAGCGCGCTCGCCGCCGAGCGGAAGAACGACTTCACCGCCGGATTCTTCATCGCCTGCTCGACCATGCCCGGGCTCTCCTTCTCCGGTTTCGGCGCCGGGGGCGCTTCCGCCGGGGGCGGAGCCTCACCGGCAGGCGGTACGGCCACCTTCGCGGCGAGCTTCTCGTAAGCCGACTCGCGGTCGATCGTCTCGGCGTACTTCGCGTGCAGATCCGAAGACGTCGTCGCCGCGGCGATGGCCTCGGCGCCGATGGACCCCATCTTCGACCGCGGCGCGCGCAGGCGTGTCCACGCGACCGGCGTCGGCGCGCCCCGCTCGGAAAGCACCGTGACGATCGCTTCGCCGATACCGAGCGACGTCAGCGCCGAGTCCAGCTCGTAGTGCTTCGTCTTCGGGTACGTCTTCACGGTCTTCGTCAGCGCCGCCTGATCCTCGGGCGTGAACGCACGCAACGCGTGCTGCACCCGCGCGCCCAGCTGGGACAGGACGTTGTTCGGGATGTCCGTCGGGAGCTGCGTGCAGAAGAACACGCCGACCCCCTTGGAGCGGATCAGCTTCACGGTCTGCTCGATGCGTTCCAGGAACGCCTTCGACGCGTCGTTGAACAACAGGTGCGCCTCGTCGAAGAAGAACACCAGCTTCGGCTTGTCGAGGTCACCCTCTTCGGGCAGTTCCTCGAACAACTCGGCCAGCAGCCACATGAGGAACGTCGAGAACAGCGCGGGCTTCGACTGGAGGTTGTCCAGCTCCAGCAAGGTCACCATCGCCTTGCCGTCGACCTCGCGCATCAGATCGTGGACGTCTAGCTCGGGCTCTCCGAAGAAGTCCTCGCCGCCCTGAGCCTCCAGATTGGACAGCGACCGGAGGATCACCCCGGCCGTCGCGGCCGAAACGCCGCCGATGCCCTTGAGGTCCTCCTTGCCCTCGTCACTCGTGAGATGCGTGATGACCGAGCGGAGGTCCTTCGTGTCCAGCAGCGCCAACCCGCGCTGATCGGCCCAGTGGAAGATCAGGCCGAGCGTCGACTCCTGGGTTTCGTTGAGCCCCAGCACCTTCGACAGCAGGATCGGGCCGAAACTCGTGATCGTCGCCCGGATCGGCGACCCCTTGCCGCCGGTGCCCAGCGACAGGAACTGAACGGGGAACGCGGCGGGCTCCCAGGAATCACCCAGTTCCTCCGCGCGTTTGGCGACCTTGTCGTTGCCCTCGCCCTGCGCGGCGAGCCCCGACAGGTCCCCCTTCACGTCCGCCAGCACCACCGGCACACCCGCGGCCGACAACTGTTCGGCGATCAGCTGCAAGGTCTTCGTCTTGCCGGTACCGGTCGCGCCGGCGACCAGCCCGTGCCGGTTCAGCGTCGCCAGCGGCAGCCGGACCGCGGCGCCGGCGTCGGCCTTGCCGTCGATCACGACGGCGCCGAGTTCGACCGCCGGACCCTCGCTGACGTACCCCTGCGCGATCTCCTGGGCTGGACCCTGTTCGGCCACTGTCGCTCCCCTGGTCTGTGACATGACTCACCTGAGGGTGCACACGCTGCCAGCAACGCGCCGAACCCGCACGTCGCGCGCCACGAATCCCCGGGTCGGGTTAGGGTTCCGGGGTGAACGACCGCCTAGTCTGGATCGACTGCGAGATGACGGGGCTCGACCTCGGCAAGGACGCGTTGATCGAAATAGCCGCGCTGGTGACCGACGCCGAGCTCAACGTCCTCGGCGAAGGCGTCGACATCGTCATCCACGCCGACGACGAAGCCCTCGACGGCATGCCGGAGGTCGTCCGCGAAATGCACGCCCGCTCCGGCCTCACCGAAGAGGTCCGGCACTCCACGGTCACCATGGAAGAAGCCGAGCAGCGGGTCCTCGAGTACATCCGCGCACACGTGCCCGAGGCCAACGTCGCCCCGCTCGCCGGCAACTCCATCGCCACCGACCGCGGCTTCATCACCCGCGACATGCCCCTTCTCGACGCGCACCTGCACTACCGCATGGTCGACGTCTCCTCGGTGAAGGAACTCGTCCGGCGCTGGTACCCGCGGATCTACTACGCCAAGCCCGAGAAGGGCCTCGCGCACCGCGCGCTCGCCGACATCAAGGAATCCATCTGGGAGCTCGACTACTACCGTCGCGCCGCCTTCGTCCCGCAGCCCGGCCCGACCACCGAACAGGCCAAGGCCGCGGCCGCTGAAGTGCAGGAACGCCACCAACGGTAACCCGTTGCGAGCCCCGGAAACCGGCGCGCTAATATAGTGCGGCCGAGGTGATGGGGAAGCTTCCCGAGCCCGGCGATGGTGGGCGTAGCTCAGCTGGTAGAGCACCTGGTTGTGGTCCAGGAGGTCGCGGGTTCGAAACCCGTCGCTCACCCCATCACCCCAGTTTGGCCGGTACTTCCGCCAGGCTGGGGTTTCGCTTTTTCGGGGGTCCGGTAACACGGCGTGGCGCTCACGCGAGTTCAGGAAGGAACTCGCGCGGAGGATGCCATGAGACGGTGGCCGTGACGGTGAGCCGCCCAAGCCCGCGAAGACGGCCACATCGGCCAAGAAGTCACCGTGGCGCTGCGAACCCGGCTACCCGAACTGCACGAAGGCCCAGTCTCAGAAGTACCTCGCCGAACTCGAGTACCAGAAGTGCCGCTACAAGACCAGCGGCGAGACGCAATGGGAGTACCTCTACGGCACCCTGCCGCCCGGAACGCCATGAGGGGTCCTGTCAGGACTGATTCCGTCCTGACAGGACCCCTCATGACAAACGGGTCAGTTCCGGTCGCCGCCGGTCTTCCAGTCGTCCCAGGACATCTGCCACACCGACCAGCCGTCGGTCGGCTCCAGCACCTGCGGGCCCGAGTTGGTGACGGTGATGATGTCACCCTTCTTCGAAGTTTCCATCAGCCACTGGGCGTTCTCGGTCGACAGGTTGATGCAGCCGTGGCTCACGTTCCGCTTGCCCTGCGAACCGACCGACCACGGCGCCGAGTGGTAGAAGATGCCGCTGTTCGACATCCGCACCGCGTACTTCACGAACGTCCGGTAGCCGGCTTTGCTGTCCGTCGGCACGCCGTAGGTGCTCGAGTCCATCGTGTACCCGGTGTGCTCGCTCATCACCGTGTAGGTCCCGGCCGGGGTGCTGCTCGACGGCTTGCCCATCGAGATCGGCATCTGCTTGACCTCTTGGTCGTTCACCACGACCTTCATCTGGTGGGTGCCGCCGTCCGCAGTCGCGACCAGCTTGTCGCCGACGACCACCTTGGCAGGCTTGTCCTCGCGGCCGAAGGTGTTGTTGCCGAGGTTCTTGCCGTAGATCGCCGCGTTGACCGAGATCTTCGTGCCAGCCTTGAAGTACTCCTTGGGCCGCCACATCACGGTCTTCTCGCCGAACCAGTGGAACGCGCCCTCGGCCTGCGGCTCGGTGACGATCTTCAGCGCCTTCTCGGCCGCCGCCTTGTCCGGCACGTTGGCGGTGAAGGTGAAGATCAACGGCAGCCCGACGCCGACGGTCTCGCCTTCGACCAGGTTGATCGAGACACCGATCTGACGGCCCGGCTTGGCCGTGGAGAACGTCGAGGTGGAGGTGACCGGCTTGCCGTCGGTCCCGGTCGCGGCCGCGGTGACGGTGTAGGTCTTGCCGTAGCCGAGCGGCTCCGCCGACTCCCAGCCCGAACCGTCTTCCTTCGGCTTGCCCGCGACGACCTTGCCGTCGGCGCCGGTCAGTTTGACCTCGCCCACCTTGCCGTCGGCGACAGCCACCACGACCGGCTCACCGGGCGCCACGTTCGCCGCGCCCTGCGCCGGCGTCAGCGTCACCACGGCGGCCTTCGGCTCCGGCGCGGGCGCTCCACTCTGCTGCGAGCCGCCGGGAGCACCACCCTGAGACGGCGATTCACCCGACGGTGTACTGCTGCAGGCGGCCAGTGTGAACCCGGCCACCAAAGCCACCACAGCCACCCGCGACCGCCCCGTCGCTCCCCAGACCCTCATGCACACCGCCCGTTTCGCGTGGTACCAACCCCAACGTCTGGCTATAGTCTGCCTGACCGGCCGCAACGCCCGCGGCCGGATGGCCGAATACGTCCCGGCCCGTCGCAAGGGGACCCCCCTGAAACGGGCCCCAGCAACCCTGTGTTAATGTTTTCCACGTCGCCGAGGGGAACACCAAAGCGGCGGACAAGCAGGCGCCATTAGCTCAATTGGCAGAGCAGCTGGCTCTTAACCAGCGGGTTCGGGGTTCGAGTCCCTGATGGCGCACAGTAAGAAATCAAAGCCCACCAACGGTTTTATCCCGGATTTCCGGGTACCGTCGGTGGGCTTTGATCGTATGTGCAGCCTGGGTGCAGCCGACGTGTCACCCCGATTCAGTCACCGACCGCCACCAGCCGCGCCCGCGGTGACCCACCGCGCTGCCGGGGCACCACCACCTGGTTGATCTTGGCGCCACGCTGGTACCCGGCGCGCCGGACAAGCGCCGCCGTCGCATCCGCCGCCTGCTGCGCCAGGCAGGGCAGGACGCTGGTGTAGGTGTCGGCGGTGAGCACAATGCTGGAATGCCCCAGCAGGGCCTGCACCACCCGCAGCTCGTTACCCGCCGCGAGCGACAGCGTGGCCGCGCCGTGCCGCAGGTCATGGAACCTGATCGGCGGCAGATCGGCCTCGCCAACCAGCCTCCGGAAGGTATGTGAGACGTAACTCGGACTCCACGGCCGACCCTGATCATGGGAGAAGACCCAATCCCCATCCGGGTCGCGCCGGGCGAGCCGGCGCAACAGCGACGTCGTACCGCGGTCCAACGCAATGGTTCGGCAGCTGGCGTCGGTCTTGGGCAGGCAAACGCCCCGGCCATCTCGTTCAACGAGCTGCCGCACCACCGACACCGTCCGGTTCGCCAGATCGACATCGCACCACCGCAGGCCGACCACCTCCCCGCGCCGCAGCCCCAGCAGCGCCGCCACGTGATACAGCGGGTACAGCGGATGATCCCGGACATGCTCGAGGAACCTCGCGGTCTGTTCCGCCGTCCATACCGCGACCGGAGGATGTTCCCCCGTCCTGCGCCACAGCTCGACCCTGCCGTCTGTCCACACCACGGCACGAGGGCGACGCGCTGACGGCAACTCCACCCAGCGTGCCGGGTTGCTCGTGATCAATCCACGCCGGACCGCACCGTTGAGCGCAGCTCGCAACACCTCACGAATCCGCTGCACCGTGGTCGGCGACAGCGGCCTCGACCGCACCTCGTTGGCCCGCAACAACGCAGTGAAGGCGGCTTGCACCTTGCCAATGCTCAATTCCGACACTGTGAGCCCGCCCAGCTGCGGCTGCAGATAGTCCCTGATCAACTGTCCATAAAGCCGCCTTGTCGACGGCCGCAGCGTGTTCCTGGTCGCCAGCCACACATCCAGCCACTGACCCACCGTCACCAAAGCCCGCCCAGGATCCACGTCATCACCCAGCCAGAACCCCCGCGCACGTTCCGCCGCGGCCCGAGAAGCAAAGCCGCCGCGCTGCAACCGACAACGGCGACCGTCCCGGCCGGCCGCCAACTCAACCGTGAAATACCACCGCCCATGGCCGCGCTCGCTCAGCCTCGGACAATGCAAACCCCACCGCCGACCATCAGCCGGATTGGCACACCCGCACCGCTTGAACACCCGTCCACCGGATCGCTTCGCCATGATTCCTCCGTCCACCGAGAACACTGACTCACCAACGATGCGCGCACTTGGACGAAGACTCCATCTAAGCCGCCTATGGCAGACTCCAGCGAACCGGGCGCCGTCGCCGAAACGGGGCGGCGCAGATCCGAAGCAATGTGTTGCGCGACTATCGCACGACGAATCTCGCCCATGCCCGCCGCGCATCCGAGAAACCGGTTCGCGCCGGTTTCAACACCGGACGGCGCCCTACGGCTATCGGGGCGAGCGTATGAGGATCGCCCCTGGGACTCGAAGGCCGCGCCGGCGACCCGGCTCGGATCGAGCCCGTCGTCGCTAGCAGAAGTATCAACAACGACGACTGCGTAGAAGTGTTTCTTTGCCCCGAAAACATACTCGCTCGTGACACCAAGACCCGCGAACACGGGCACTGGAATTCTCCACGACCACGTGGCGCGCAAACCTCGACTATCTCCGAGGCTTCCGCGGCGTAGCCGACTAGCGTTCATCGAATCCGGCAGCACGTCACCGCGATGTGCTGCCTTCTCCAGACAGACCATACTTCGCAGATCTTAACGTTCCGTTAGGGTTTCAGCGTGCCCTTCTTCGATGCTCGCGGCTTAGCCGGTTTCTTGGTCTTCGGTTTGGGTGGCTGCGGCGGCGACACGTCTTTGACGAAGCCGAAGCTCACCGGCACACCCATCACCCGGCGCAGGACTCTGACATTGCGGGCCAGGCTGATGCGCGAGAACAACGGCAGGTTCAGCGCCTTCCAGTCGGGGTCCTTCGCCGTGATGATCGCGAACACCACCTCATAGTCGCCGTCCTCGACCGAAGCGACCAGGGCGTCTATGTCGTCGGTGCTCTTCCTCTTCTCCCGCAGGCATTTGATCAGCCTGCCTGGCGCATCGTCGTCGCTCTTGAGCAGCTCCACGGAGTTCGCACCCTGATTGAACAGGTGGCTGAGCTGACTCGATGCGGTGGAAATCTTCACATGGATCAACACTGCATGGCCGCCGATAACGGTGAACACGTCGCAAGGCTCGATCTGAGTCTGCCCTTTCCGGCTCACGTTCGTCTTGTCCAAACATACGAACCCTGCTTTTGTGCCAATCTCCTCGTTGTAGTCGGCCTCCAGGTGGTGCTTGCAGTCATCGAGGAACGCCAGCTCCGACCAGAACGGGTCCAGCCTGGTCCGCAACCGGTTGACATAGTCGCGGTCAACCTCATACCAGTTGCCCTCGTTCAGGTAGAACGCCGCGTCGCTGCCCGGCAGGCTGGTGTCGAACAGCAGCGACTTGAACACCGGGTGGCTGTCCCGGGCGTCACCGTGCTCGTTTACCAGGTGCAGCCGGTGCGCCTTGAGCTGCTCGACGGTCAACGCCGACACCGCGACGCCGTTGGCGGCCAGATAGTCGTAGTAGTGCTCAATCGCCACATCCGAGCACAGGTCGCCACCACCGCAGCCGCTGAACGTCGCGTACATGCTGTCACTATCGTGGCCGTAGTCGATCATGTCGGGCACGGCCAGGTAGATGTTGTCCGCCTGGACGCGGATCTGCTGCTGCAACTGGCGGTTCAACGCCGACACGTGGGCGGGGTCGCGTACCGGGACGATCTTCTGGATGTCAGGGAACGACTCCATGTAGGACTCGTCGGCATACAGGACAAGCATCCGCTCGCACAGATCCGTCAAGTCCGCCGACGTGACCGGGGTGCTCACCCTCAGGCTGCTCGCCCCGGTGGCGTGCTTGACCACATCGGCGTATTCGTCCTTGACCTTACCGGTGATGCTCTTCAACACCGAGCTGTCCTGGTCGAAGTCGAAGTAGGTCAGCTCGGTCTCGATTGCGTGCTGAGTGCGCTGCCGTCGCGCCGAGCCTGGCTCCAACGTGTCGGTGTTCTTCAGCTTCTGCGGGTCCACACAGTTCAGGGTGACCTTGATCCCGAAGTCGTACTCGTAGGACTCGTCGCGCAGATTGTGCGAGACATGGCCGAATGCGAGTACGCACACCCGCCCGGCGATTGGCACGAATACCAACGCACCCTTGCTCGCCTGAAAGAGCTCCCGCTGCACCCCGAAGTACGACTTCCACCATGGCGGTCGAGCCGGACCATCCAACACGAACAACGTCGCCCCAACGGGCAAATTGCTCGCCGGAACCGACTCGATCAACGGGTTGTCGTCCTTCAGCGCGGTCGTCGCGTCGAATCCATCCTTCAACAAAAAGATCGAAAACGCCCTGCTTCGCGCCACGATTCGCCTCCACTCCGCCACCGAGCACGATCACCACACAATTCGCTCGCCACAACATGGCTGCTACAAGCAGTGATAGAACGAGACTCAACCGTGACTGACAACCAACCTCCTCTCAGCAACAGATTCGCAGGTGAAGCGCATCTCACGTCACGCGACGCCGCCCGCATAGCCGTGGCTCGACCGCAACTCGCTGTCACTCACCTTGCCCAGTACGACTGCGAACACCAGAGCGAGCATGGGTGGGCCAGCATTTCCATCGGCCGCGCACGCCAGGACTCACGAACTCGCCCCATCGATTCCCATACATCCCGACAACGTCCGCCACACGGCTGACATCGTCCTGCGACCGCGGGCGGTCTTCGGGCTCCGCGTTCGCTCTACGGGCGTTTACTTCGGCCGTTGGGGCTTCGCAGAGGGCCTCGACTTGTCGGGGCGTCAAACCCGCGGAGGACAAACTTTCCAGCCCGCACGGCCAAACCTGTTCCTTCCTCCGCCACTCAGTCTATCCAGGCCGCCAGAAGACTTCGCCTTCTCCCACACGTGGACCACCACGGCAGCGGCGGCGACCGCCGAGACCGTCCTGGGCCAGCGTCTGATCGCAATGCAAGTCGTGCGCCGCCGAGTTCAACCCTGCAGACGGGACCCACCTATGAGTCCCGCAGAACAACTCGACAGACAGAGCGTCGCAGACGTAGCAACCAACGCGTAGACGAGATATTTTACCTCAAAGCCTATGCGTTTTTCTGACATAGAGTTTCCACAGGCGAACCATTTTTCCAGCGTTCGACGCGAATTGTGAAATCCCTAATGTCAGGCACCGAATACGGCACGGTCAGCTCAACGACCGGGTCAACACGAGTGCGGCGACGCTTTTCAACCCACTCATCATAGGGATAGTCTGCCAGGTCTACGAACACGCCGACACCTCGCGGAGGCGAGTTTGGCACATGCATGCTGCCTGTATTGTACGGCGCCAGCTGAACCTGGTCGCCGTAGCGAGCGATCAACTCCGCCGTGTCAACGTGCAGGACAGTCTGCTGCTTGTGGCGATATTGCCTAGCGTTGAGAAGCTTCTGCAGTCTTTCGATATTCAACCAGAAGAAAACCCTGCCGTTGAGCGCGTCGAGAAACTGCAGTGGCGACGTACCGGGAAGCAGACACTGGTCCAAAAACTTCAGCGGGAGCTGATCACGAATTACCGAACGACCGTATTGCGAACTCTCGATGGTTACACTCTTCTTACGAACCCTGGTGAGGATCGCTTCTGCAGTGTCGGCATCAGGCTCATAGAGATCGACCAGCGCCTTGGTGCTCAACAGCCCACGCTCGCGTATCGATGGCCAGGTCCCGTTCTCCGCCATGTGATACACGATGGGATATCGAGCTATAAGGTCATCAGCAAGCATCTGGAGTCACCACCGCCGTCGATCGATTACACTCCGTACATCAAACCGAGTTCCGAGCAACGAGGCCGGCACACCGGCCACCCGCTCCACCTCTTCCACGAACTCGATCGTTGACGGTGTCAGTTGCTCATACCGCCTTGCCTCTCGGTTTCGCACGTCGAGGTAGTCCGTGAACGTCAGCGCGACATCGGTGGCGCCGTTAAGTTCGGCAGCACGACGCAAGAGATCCCAATCGAATTCCGCGACACGACGCTGGTTGTGACTCACCGAGCCTTTCTCCTGACGCAGAAGTTCGTCTAGCGGAACTTGGGATCTCACGGCGATGTCCTGCCAGCTGATCTCCTGCGACATCGGACCTGAAGTCGCTCCTTCGGGGTTCTTCACTCGAATGGGGTATGTGCGTGCGACGATCACGGTGCGGCGGAGACGGTGGGATCCGATGCCGGCTTCCGCGAGAGTTCCCGCGGTCGTGGTGTCGCGACTGGTTACATGCGGGTAGTGACCATGGAAGATGCTCAACGCCGTCCCCTGCGTTCCTTCGAGCAACACCCTCTGGCCACGAGCGAACGCTCGATCGAGGACGTCGAAACTCGGCTTCAAGTACGGCCTGAGCTCCGGTGTGTCGCGCGCCAGCCGGACGGGCGTCGATACCCCGTCTGCGTTTCGCCCCAGGATACGGCGAGCAGCTGCCGCACCTCCGCCTTTTCCAGTCGACCCTATTCCGGTGACGAGTCTCTGTTCCGTGTCCAGGTCCTCCTGCTCGATGATCATCGCTTGTGGATCGATGAACAGTCGGTCGACGTCGACCGAGCATTCGGCGATCTCTTTCAGCAGGAGGTCGCCATCTAGTGTCGCGCCCGGTCCGATCACGATCGCCGCGTCCATGTTGGACTGGGTTCCGGATGGCAAGAGACGGTGAGTGTAAGGCGTGGGAAGGGGGACCTTGTGTCCTGCGTTCGGCCCCCCGACCCTCATCAGGACATCGTATTCTGGGGCGAGGTAGAAGGCGATGTTCCCCTTACCTTCGCTGCCGTACTGAGCACCTATCAGAACATCTACAAGGCGGTCATCGCGCGAGGCGTAGAGACCGAGGCCGGCAGCGACACGAGTCGCCACGTCTCGTACCGAGTTCCGATCAGTGTCGATCACCAAGTCGGCATCAGCCTCTAGATCTGATACCGCAGCTTCTGTCCGGTTGCTGGCAACCTCGTCGTACGAAGCCAGTTCGACCATGCCACTGCTGTTCCCTCGATCGAGGTATCGTTTCGCCAGGACGCCATGCGGTGCCTTCAAATGAACGTGCGTAACGCGGGCACCAAACGCCTCGCGCAACCGCTCAACCTGCCTGTGCTCACGAACCGCGTCGATGATCACGAGCTCGGACGGCGAGACAGAACGGGTAGCCTCGTCGAGGCTCCTCGCGACACCTTCGGCGACCCAGCCTCCCTGGGTCTGCTGGTCCAGCCGATCCCCGTACTCCTGAAATGCGCGCCGTTCGGCCGCCAGGCCATCACCGTAAGCGAGCGCGTGTTCTTCCATGAGGTCGTGAGTTCGGATGTGCAGGGCCTCGTGCAGCTGGGCGATCCGTGCGGCCAGAGTCGACTTTCCGGCCCCCACCGGACCGCTGATGACCACGAGTCTGCTCGGCACAGTCATCGCAGGCGCCCACGTAGTTCGGAGCTGGTCATACATCACGCTCGGTGGGCTGCGATGGCATCGTATAGACGACTACGCGCAGACCAGCTTTTACCAGAGTGCCCTCAATGGCTTTGCCGATCTCGTCCCAACGTCCGCCAGCCTGGCCCGCACCGATGCGTGGGAGGTGGATGGCCACCCCTCTTTTTGCACCGTACTGAGCCACAGCGTAGAGGCCTTGCCGCAACGCTCCGTAGTCCAAACGAGTTGACACACCTGGTCCATATCCGCGCTGTGCGACGATGCTAGCCAGGAAGATCTCCTTCTCTCCTACCTGCAGGGCAGCAAAGTGGACATTGCCCAGGGTCAAGTTGTCCGGGTCAGCGATCGCCCATGAACGGAACGCCCGAGCCGCATCCGGGAACCGCCGCGTCAGTGACGCTGCGACACCACGCCGCCCCCACGTTCGCGCCGAGTCGGTGACAACGTGCGCTATAAGGACAGGATCGGCACTGTTGTCGAGTTCGCTGACATCGCCCGTACGACGTTCGAACCGCTGTTCTGGTTGGGCGGCCGACTCCGGTTCCACCAGAGCCAACACGCGTGGCAGCACTCGTCCTGGGTACGGCGGTATCCCTACTGCTTGGACACGCAGCGCCTGGCCGTCGATCGATTCGGCACCACGGCTCGTCTGTCCGACCGCGAGACAGTTGCTCAGCACACTGGTGACAGGGACGTGAACCCGCTGCCGGATCCGCGGCGCGAAGCGAACCGAGGGTACGAAGTACTCGACGGTCAGCTCCGACTCCGGCCGATCCTGGATCCGAGATGCCGCTACCAATCCCAACTCGCGATCCGACACCGTCGTGAGCCTTCGCAGGAGAGCCTCAGTCGACACGTCGAACCTGCGTCGTTGCTCCATGATGAAATCGATGTCCGGATCTACGTCGATGAGGCCTGACACGGCCTCCTCCGGCATCAACAGCTCGGCGGCGATCAAATTGCACAGCAACTCGAGCTGCCAAGCGTCGTCGACGGCATAGCCCGGCAGCGCACCGGTGCTCGTCCGGTGTCTGACCGTGTCAGCCACGTCGGGGAACAAGCCGTGGGCGATCTCGTGGGCAACGCTGTAGCGAAGACGGCCACGGGGTCGGGTCGGGTTGTACTCGACGACAAGCGGGGCAGATGAGCCGATGAACTCACGCAGTGGACTCCGCGGGGTCGACCTGACCCCGACGGTATCGGCGCGGATCCGGGCATCTGAGACGTCCGCCCGAGCGCGCAATGACAGTCCGAGCAGCTCCGCCAGCGCGAAGGGGTCAAATGGAGGCCCGTCGAGGCCTTCCGTTACTGCGGCCGCGGTGACCTGCTTCGCGAGCTGCCCCGCTACCTCGAGTGGGTCCGCTCCGTTCGCCAGACGCAGCACTGAGGGGTTGGTCCACCCGGTGCCTGCATCCGTCGAAGGCATTCACCGACTATAGCGACGTAGCCCCAGGCGACCAGTCATTCAGAGGACGAAGAACCACCACATCGGGTGATTTCACTTCAAGCTCGGCTTGTCCGTCGACGGCAACGCGACAGGAAGAGCGCCTTGACGAGAGAGAACGCCAGCCATGTCTGGCGGACTGTACGACGATGACTTCAGAACCTTGCCGTCCGACCGGAAGATCGGCTGTCCGTGCTCGTCCAGCTTGCTCATGTTGGACCGGTGAATCTCGGCGAGCACTGCGTCCAAGTCGATTCCGTAGGTCAATGCCGCGCCGTACGCGACGTAGACGATGTCTCCGAGCGCGTCCGCGAGAGCGAACAGGTCCTCGCGTTTGGTGGCGTCGGCGAACTCACCTACCTCTTCGACGAGCAAGTCCACCCTGAGTTTGGCCAGCTCGTCCCCTACCTCCACAGTCGGCTTCGCGGTCATCGGAAGCCGGAACACGCTGTGGAACTCTGCGACAGCTCGCGAGGCGAAACTATGCTGAGCTTCGGGGGGCGTTCCCTCGTTCGGCCGAATCATGCGGGACACCTTGCCACACCTGTGAACCGGCCCCTCGATCGGCCACGCCGCAGGATTTCAGGCAGAATTTTCAGTGTTCCCGGCAGGAGGTCAGGGTGCTCGACCGGTACACGAGTTCGCACATGCGGTCGCTCTGGGCGCCGGAAGCTTCGTACACCGGCTGGCGAGAAGTGGAGCTCGCTGTGCTCGACGCCCGCGTCGCACTCGGGGAAGCACCAATGTCCGCGGCGCGTGCGGCGCGCGATGCGCCCACTCCGGCAGCAGCCGATGTCAAGGCCGCCGAGGCACAGACCAAGCACGATGTCGTCGCCTTCCTCGATGCCTGGACGAAGACTATGCCCGACGAAGCAGCTTGCTGGGTCCATCGGGGCCTGACCAGCTCAGACATCGTGGATACCGGCCTCGCACTCCAGTTGACCGCAGCATCCGACATCTTGCTGGAGCGCACCGCTGACCTGGTGCGGACCTTGGCGAAACACGCCATCGAGCATCGCAACACCAGTCGAGTCGGACGGACGCATGGAATGCACGCTGTCCCGGACACTTGGGGTCATCGTGTCGCCGATCTCGCGCTCGCGGCCGACCGGGCACGAAAGCGCTTGACGAGGGCACGAGAGGAGATCGCCAAGGCCAAGGTCTCCGGCCCGACCGGCACCTACACCCACGTATCCCAGGAGGTCGAACGCCACGCCGCCCACCTTCTCGGCCTCGAGCCGGTGGACGTCGCCACCCAGGTCGTCATGCGTGACCGACTCTCGGAGTGGATCTGTGCCCTCGCTCTGCTCGCAACGGTGTGCGAAACCTTCGCGCTCGAGATCAGGCACGGTCAGCGAACTGAGGTCGACGAACTGGCGGAAGGATTCACGAGCGGACAAGTCGGCTCCTCAGCCATGCCACACAAGAGAAACCCCATCACAGCCGAGAAGATTTGCGGTCTTGCCCGGGTTGCCCGCTCCTACGTCGTGCCGGTCATGGAAGGCATCGCCCTGTGGCATGAACGCGACATATCGCACAGCTCAGTGGAAAGGATCTGCCTGCCGGACGCGGCGGCGGTAGTGGAACACATCCTGCTGTCGTCGACATCGCTGGCCAAGGAACTTGTGGTCAAAACGACCCAGATGTCAGACACGCTGGTTGGCGCATACCCGTCAGCACTGTCGGAAACCACCGTGGTGAGTCTCATGTCCGCGGGTCTCCGGCGCGAGGCGGCCCATACCGTCGTGCACGAAGCGCTAAGAGACAAGCCATCCGCCGCCGAATTCATCGCTCACGTGGAGGAACACCTCGCAACGATGGGGATAGCGCTGGACGCTGACTGGAACGCTAACCAGCGTCCAGACCGTTTGGCTCCGCTCTTCGAGCAGCTGGCACTCCTGGCAGACGAGTAGGGACCGTGAACCAGGATCAGCTCGGTTGACCTGCGCCACACGGCGACAGAGTCCGGCACGGCCGAGCCCGAGCCGCGCCCGAGAGGTCTGAAACAGACCGACACCAGGCGACACACCCCGACACCGCGGATGCGCCGCGAACAGACGAAAAGGTCTTGTCCGTCATCACTTGACACCATCCGACACCCTCTTAACCAGCGGGTTCGGGGTTCGAGTCCCTGATGGCGCACAGTTCTGAACCGAAGCCCATCTGAGGATTTCTCGCTTAAGCGGATCTTGCCGGTGGGCTTTGATCATGGATGGGACCAGCGTGGGTCCGAATGAGACCGTACGCGCCGCCCCTTATTTCTTGGCCTTCTTGCCTCGACCACGGCTTCCTTTGCGTCGTCGGGATTGTTTCCGGCCTCCATGGCCTCGCAATGAGGTCGCAGTGCTGCGAGCCGCCTCTAGCACTAGCGCCGCCGTTGCTTCTGCGGCGCTATGAGCCAAGCAGGGCAACACGCTGGTGTAAGTGTCGGCGGTGAGCACGATGCTGGAGTGCCCGAGCATTGCCTGCACGACCTTGAGGTCGTTGCCCGCGGCCAGCGACAGACTGGCCGCGCCGTGCCGCAGGTCGTGCAACCGGATCGGCGGCAATCCCGCCTCGGCGACCAGCCGGGTGAAGGTGTGTGTCACATAGCCAGGACTCAGTGGCCCGCGGTGCCGATTGGTGAACAGGAACCCGATCGGTTCGGTTACGTGGTCTCGCCGCTGTCCGGTGTTCTCGGCCAGGCACGGCATCGGAACAGCTGGGCTAGGGTGATCGAGTGACAGATGTCGACAGGGATCCGGACGCCGACGCTCCCGGTCACGACGCGCTGGTCGTGGCGGAATATGTGGGCCTGCGCTCGGAAATCATCAAACTCATCGAGCTCCAGTCACAGCTTGTTTCGCTTGCCGTGGTGACCGTAGGCGCGGTGCTCGGTGTGGCCGTCCAGACGCAAAGTTCCGGCTTGGCTTTCGTCTACCCTGTGCCGGCACTCATCCTTGGCATCACTTGGCTCAATCACGCGCATGCGATCAGCCGGTGCGCCCTGTACCTTTCGCAAGACTTCGAACCACACCGTGGGAACGGGGCATTGGGCTGGGAAGGGTTCGTCCGGAGGAATCCGCTCCGGTTCGGCATGCTCGGGTACTGGGGTGTCCGGTCGGTTTTCATGGGTAGCTCGCTCGTGGCCTTGGTCGTCGGCTGGTCCCTGATCCGAGGACACGCCCTCCTGATCATCGCCGGCGTGATTTCCACTCTCATCAGCTTGGGCACTGTCGCGCTGTTCCTGTTGTGGCGCGAATCCTCCCCGCGGAAACTGTTGGCCGAGGACTTGACTAGCGACGCAGTCCTCGGCGAATGATCGGCTACTACGCACATCACCTTGGCGCCGGCCACATCCATCGAGCTGCCGCGATCGCCGCCGAGACAAAGACTCCGGTCATCGGCTTTTCCACCAAGCCGGAGCCGACCGGGTGGACCGGCCGATGGATCCAGCTTCCCGACGACGCCGTCGACTCCGTAGCTACCGATATCACCGCAGGCGGAACGCTGCACTGGGTTCCCCGCGGTCACGCAGGACTGCGTGACCGGATGGGACTCATCGGGAAGGAGCTCGCCAAGGGCGAGATCCGGGTCATGGTCGTCGACGTATCAGTCGAAGTGTCGGTCTTTGCGCGCCTGCACGGGATTCCCGTCGTCGTCATCGCCCAGCCAGGTGACCGCGACGACCGACCGCACCGGCTCGCTTATGATCTCGCCGAGCGACTGCTGGCGCCATGGCCCCATTTCGCGGCTTCGACGTGGCCTCAGCGATGGCTTGACAAGACCGTCCATTTGGGTGCCCTCTCGCGATTTGACGGCCAGCCCCCAGCCGCGCCCGAACCTGGCCGGCGAGTCCTCGCCTTGTGGGGCTCAGGTGGCTTGGACATCAGCGTCGAGGACATCGGTGCTGCTGCTGCGGCCACCGCCGAATGGCATTGGGATGTTCTCGGGCCCCTCGCCCCCGGTGCGGCGGATCAGCCCAACTTGACCTGGCACGGCTGGGTGGACGACGTCTGGTCCAGGCTGAGCGCCGCCGACGTTGTCGTCACCCACGCTGGCCAGAACGCGCTCGCCGAGGTAGCCGCAGCCCGACGGCCCGCCGTAGTGATCCCCCAGGAACGACCGCACGACGAGCAGCATGCCACCGCTGCGATGCTTCACCAGGCCGACATTGCTGTCGTCACGTCAGACTGGCCCGAGCCGGAACAATGGCCACGTTTGCTGGAGCGGGCGAAAATGCACGGTGGCACCGAGTGGAGCCGATGGTCACCCGGTGACGGCGCCGTACGTGCGGCGTCGGTACTCGACGATCTGGCGGACGCGCACCGTTGAGTCCTGACGGGCACGACCCGAACTGCGCGACCAGACCTGATTGGCGACTGCGGTTACTTGTGGAGGGCACTTATTCCGAGGCCGGGTCAGTGGTGCTGCTGTCGGTCGCGCGGGCTTCTAGGTAGGTCGACCAGTCGCGACGGACACCAACGGTGAGCCCGAGTTCCGCTCCCCGCAACCGTACGAAGAGGCTGGACTCAGACTGGCGAAGCACCCTGACCCCGACGGATTCAACGACAGAACCCGACACCTGCGAGCCCGAGGCGAGCCCGAGAGCGCACGGACAGGACGATACTCATTGACATTTGTCGACACCAAGAGGTCTACTAAAGCCGTTCCGACCAGACGAAAAGGTCTTGTCCGGCATCACTCGACACCATCCGACACGCCAAGGTGTCGACTCTTAACCAGCGGGTTCGGGGTTCGAGTCCCTGATGGCGCACTCTCAAGCCCCACGTTTTCGATTTCGATGACGTGGGGCTTTGTGTTATGTGGATGCATTTCTTCCACTTCCTTACTGTCCATTGTGGTCTGATCCGCGCCCGAGACGAGCCCGAGCTGTCGGGTGGAGTTCCTGGGGATGAGCTTGGCCGTGGCCTCGGCGGTCACGGTGATCGAGGAGTGCCGGAGCATGGCCTGCACGACCTTCATATCGGCACCGGCGGCGAGGGCGAGCGTGGCGGCGCCGTGCCGAAGGTCGTGTAAGCGGATGGGCGGCAGCCCGGCTTGGCGGACGATCTCGTAGAACCGCTCGGTGACATCGGCCGGATGCAGAGGGCTCCCGTCCGGCTGGGTGAACAGCAAACCGCTGTCGACCCACTCGCTACCGAGCCGGACCTTGTCCGCGCCCTGACACGCGATGTGCTGACGCAGGACGAGGACAGTGTTCGCGTCGAGTGCGACGAGGCCCTCCGAGGAGTTGGTCTTCGGCGCTGACTGGCCGGTCTCCCACCCTGTGGGTGCCGAAAATTACGTCCGTGCAGGTCAAGCGGCCTGTATGTACTCATGGAGGACTCCGCCCAGTCGGTCCTGCCGGCGTATCACGAGGCGTTCGATCCGGTCGGGTTCAAGGGCCTGGGGTCGGGCTCGCAGGGGCGCCGCGGCGGCCAGCGACCGGTGGGTTCGATGCTGGTTGTAGTGCCGCTCGTACTCGCGAAGCGCATGCCGGAGGTGAGCCTCGTTCCAGATCAACATGCGGTCCAGCAATTCGGCCCGCAGCGTCTTCACCCAGCGTTCCATGATCGCGTTCATGCGAGGCAGCACGCGGACGCCCAGGCCCACGATTCACGCTCAGGCGGGCATGACGGTGTTTCACCAGATCGCGATGCCACCGCAGCACCGTGTCCGGGCTGACCACAAGCCGAAGCCGACGCAACACCCCGCGCGCCAGCGGCACCAGCAACGCTGAAAGGAACATCCTGTCCTCAGGCCGAAGTTGCGAGCGCTGGTCACCGAGTTGTCGTTGCAAGATGGTCAGTTGGTGGCGCAGGGGCAAGGATCTCGACGTCCCTCTCGCGGTCGGTCATCGACAGTAGCCGCAACACAGCGAACACGTGGACAACGGCGAGATAGACGAAGCGAACCAGCACGAGACGCGATCATGCCGGACCGCGAGCGGTCACCCGCCCATGACCCTTGACCTGAACGGATCCATTTCTCGGCACGTATAGGGCCCACCGATCCGATTAACGCGGCGCTGGCGACTGAGGGTATGCGGGCACTGAACCTCGGTTCTCCCGAGGCGGTACGGAATCCGTCCGTCGAGCGTTGTCACCACTTCAGACCAGTGCAATGTGGAAGGCGATGGGCGCTGTTCATCACCGGTAGAACCCGGCTCACCAAGAGCCGGGCCTCAACGCTTCCACTGAGGTGAGGAGGAATTCCATTTCTCGTAGGGCGACTTGCGCACCGCGATGGGCGCCGACGGCACTGAGATTTAGGACGACTTCATCGGCTCCGGCTGACTGGTAGGCCGAAAGGCCGCTGAGTAGTTCGGGCATTGTGCCGGTCAGGAATATTCCGGCGTCGACGAGGGCGCGGGCTCCGGACTCCGGATCCGCCGGGTCGATGTGGATTCCGGCCTTGCCCAACATGTCGACGTAGTGTGCGGACTGCAGATGTGGTCCGCAGACGGTGCGCGCGAGCTGGACCGGGTCGCGTTTCGGTTTGCGTTCGGCGATGTGCACGACCGAGACCACGCGGGGCATCGGCCGGTTCGCCGCCGCGGCCGCGAGGGCGATTTCAGGGATCAGCACGTTGCGCAGGTAGTCCGGGGGGCACAGCCAGGTGATGGCGACGTCGGCGATCTCGCCGGCCAGGCGGGCCATGCCGGCGCGCAGGACGCCGAGGCCGAGTTCGACTCGTGGGTGTGGCATGGACGGGAGCGCGGCGTTGAGTCGTGTGTATCCGGTGTCGAGGGTGACTGTGTCGCCGTTGAGCAGGCTGCGTATCGACGTTAGGTATTCCCTGGTCGCTGTGAGCGGACTTCGGTAGGCGGATCCGAGCAGGGCACGTTGGAACCCTGCGGGCCCGGGGCCGTATCCCGCGACGACAGGGTGGCCGGTGAGCTGGGCGAGTGATCGGGCTTGCACCGCGGCCTCGAACGGGTTGCGCAGTGGCATGAGCGTGACGCTGGTGCCGACCGGCACGCGCATGCCGCGCCCGGCGAAATAGGCGAACAACTGGTGTGGCTCGACGGTCACCGACTGGCCGAGCCAGAGACGGGAGCGAGCTCGGTTCACCAGTGAGATGAGCGGAGCGATGCGGTCGATGTCGGCAGGCAGGAACGGTACGTGTACGGAGTAGGAGACCACGTTTCATCACTTGCCGGAGTTCAGTGCTGGATTTTCCGGGTCTATGCCCGCCGCGAGGAAGGCTTGGAGGACGGCCTTTTCCGGTTGTTCGCTGTCGTCGAGCAGTGCCTTGGCGAGCACTCTGCAGCGGTGCAGGCCGAAGCTGAGTCCGGCCATGCCGAACCTGGTGTCGATGGGCTCCCAGGCTCGCGCCACGCCGGGTGCGAGCTGCTCGGCGAACAGCGAGGTGATCTCGCCGGTTCCAGGCTGGCCGCGCACCGTGTCGGCGATGAGCCGGGCGACGTCGGCTTCCTCTGCCGGAAGATAGACGACCATGGCATCGCGTCGCGGGTACTCGTCGGCGCGGATCAAGACCTTCGCCTGGTATGCGACGCCTGCTAGTTCGAGTGAACCAAGGACGGCCTGCCATAGGAAAGCGGCCTTTGCGGGATCGGTCAGATGTACGTAGACCCGCAGTAGCGGGCCGGCGAATACCGGCGGCCGCGAACCGGTGACGAACTGGAATCCCGGCGACAGACCGGGGCGCGCGGGTGGCACGAGCAGCCGGACCGGCATGCCGGGATCCGGGGTGTCCGCGGCGAGTTCACGGGGCACTCGGACGAGCACGCCGTCCCATTCCACGAGGACTTGTTCACCGTTGTCCTCTCGTGCGATGGCGGTGACCGGCGTCGTGGTGTGCGGTATGGCTTCGGCGAGTTCTTGTTCCAGCCAATGGCTTTTCTTGAGGCGTGCTTTGCCGGATGCCGTGTTCGGCAGACCCGCGTGGAAGGTCGCGTACAAGTGCGCCGCGAGTTTCTGTTCCAGTTCGCCGCGGCTGCCGGCTTTGATCTTCCGCCCGCAGATGGTGACCTGATCGGCAGTGATCCGCGTTCGAGACAACAGGGTGCGGAGACGAGGGGCGAGCGAAGTCATCAGTCACCGAGCCCGAGGACGGTGGCGAAGCGGCCGGGGTCAAGCAAGATCATTTTGGCGAGTCGGATCAGAGTGAGGCCCGAGCCGTCGAGCTTGGCGCGGAACCGGGCGTCGGTGACCACTCGCAGCAGCAGGTGCCAGGCGGTGAAACGGGTGACACGGGAGGCGAAACCGGGCGCCAGGGCCGGATGAGCCGTGCGGTAGGACAGCCAGAACGCTTCGGCCAAGGGGCGTGTATCGCGCCATGGTCGCCAGGTTGGGCTCAGTGCGATGGTGGGGGCGGGAGCCGTGCCGCGCTTCATCCTGTCCCCGAGGAAGCGGGTGACGGCGTGGTGCAGCCATTCGCCGACGAAGCCGCCGAGGTCGCTCGCCGGGTCGCCGAGCCGGAACATCTCCCAGTCCGCGAGGTAGAGCCGGTCGTCCGCGATCAGAAATTGGTCCAGGCGCAGGTCGCCGTGCACAGGCACTTGCGCCGCATCGGCGGCGTCGCGGTCCAGCCGGGTGATGGATTCCTGGATGAGGCTGTCCTGCTGGAGGATGCGCCATACATCGAGTTCGGCGGCGCTGGCGGCGTAGAACATCTCCATGGTCAACCCGGCGAGCAGATTCTCGTCCGGCAATGGAGGCAGCGATTTCTCGACCTCGTGCAGCGGGGCGGGGGAGATGCCGTGCAACGCGCCGATTGCTTGACCCGCTTGTGTGGCGAGTGCGGAGTCGAAGGTGCCGTCCCGCGCGGTCTCCCGGCCGTCACGGGCGCCGTCGAGCCGGTCGAAGATCTGCACGGCCGCGTGGTCGTCCTGCCCGATCAGTACCGTGGTGCGCAACGTGTCCGGAGCGCCGGAGTCAGCGTGTGCCCGGTAGAACGCCTCGGTCCGGCGCAGGCCGTGTGTCACCACCGTGCCCGAGCCCAAGATCGTCTTGACGAAGACTCCGCGGCCGGTGCCCGTGGTGCCGAGCCAGTTGTCGTTCCGCCCGCCCGCCGCTGTGGCCGCGGCCCAATCGAGCCCGCCCAGGCCGAACCGGTCAAGGACCGTGTCGACCCGGTGCCTGTCCCGCACAGCAGGCATATGGTGTCACCCTTTCATTCAGCCCTCGTCGTTCCGGCGGCGGCGCGTCTCACGCAGCAGCTGCGCCGAAATGGTGCCCATGAAGACGATCGCCAGCACCAGCAGACCGATCTTCAGCCACTGCGGATCCTTGACGGTAAAGGAAATGGTGAGCAGTGCTATTCCGATGACCAGATAGGCCGAGAGGGTCGCGACTTTATTGTCCTGATTTCGTTTGATCATGATCGGACTATAGCCCGGAGGAGGCACCTGATAGCAAGGGGTCACCCTTTCCGGGTGCCTCCTCCAGGTTTCCGCGCTACGTCAGAATGAGCGCGCTCACCGCGGTGGCGGCGGAGACGCCGCCAAGGAAGCTGGCCACATCAGGCGCGGCCGCGCTTTCCAGTTCCGTGATCGACAGGTCGATCGACTTGAGTCCGCCGAGCGAAAGCTCGTTCGACGTGATCTCATTGACCGAGAGATCCAGAATGTCCGTTCGCACGGTTGCCCTCCTTGGGATGATGATCAGGTGATGACGGCCACAGTGAAAGCGACGCTCAGGCTGATGGCGCCGCCCAGTGACGCGTCACAGGCCACGGGGTCGACGTTCCCCCCGCAGTTTCCGCCGAGGCCGACCATGAGCTCAAGTTCCTGGACGGAAAGGTCGAGCTCCGGCTTGGTGCTGGTATCCATTGTGTTCACCCCCTCTTGGTGTCAGCGTGGACGCTAATCGGTTTCACGGGCGTTTTCCAATGCGTGGGAGCATTTCCCGAGTTGTCGGGAATATTTCCCGGAATTCCGGTTTCGGTCGATCGCTCATTTAATCTTCCATGTCGACGCGGTAGACCGCGCTCAAACACCTTGGGGAGAAGAACTATGGAGGAGCAGCCTGTGCTCGCGGCGGTGGTGCAGCTGGCCGGTGGTCTGTTCCCGGCTACCGATTGTCCGGACCGGATTGTCTTTATCGAGTCCGCGGCATATATCGAGCACGCCGTGCGGTTGTCCGGTCCGAAGGGACTCGTGTTCAGTCCCGAGCCCGGCGATCCTCCCGTCGTCGCCTACGAGGGTGGACTGTCCGAGCCAGGCGACGAACTTCTCGTCGGGGACGATCTGTTCGTATACACCCAGGACTACTTGGCGACGCCGTTCCTCGCCATCGCCGGTCCGACGATCGTCAGGATCGGCGGTTCGGCCGACCACAAGGGGTTTCTGCAGGACGCGGACCTCGCCAGGACCCAGGGCATCTTCGTCGAACAGTTGCTGCATCCCGGTGTCTTCCTCGCCGACCAGTGCGCGCTCGGCACCACTCATCCCTGCGCCGGGACACGGCGACTGCACGTGAGCGACACCGGCGAAGTGCGCACCGCGCCGGGCGGCCTGCCGCTCGGCACTGTCGAATCCTTCACGGACGCCGAAAATGAGGGTTGCCTCGGTGGTGTGATCGATACTTCGGTGCTGGACGACGCACGGGCGAGCCGTCCTTGGCTGTCCCGCTACCTGCGTGCCATCGACACGCTGCGCGACCTGCGGGCGAACGGGCGATCCGGCTACGCGGTCTCCGGTTTCGGTGCGCGGCTCACCAAGGGGCTGCCCGATCTCGAAGAACCCGTCGACGCGCCGCTGCTGTTGTGGAACGACGACGAGTACCTGGTGTGCGATCCCGTGCGGGAACGAGTGTTCCGCCTCGGCGTGGACGCGGCGAAGATCCTCGAACTCGTGCTGCTCACCGGCGCCGCGGAACAGGCGATCGAGCTCGCCGCCGAGCATCTCGGCCTCGGTGGCGCCGCGCCGGGCGCGGTCAAGACCACAGTCGCGAAGCTCGTGAACGCGGGCGTGCTGCGGGCCGAGGAGCCGGCATGACCGCCGCGGCTCCCGGCACGGCGGGAAAACTCGCGGCCCTGTACGGGCTGCGTCCCCAGCCGCTCTACGGCCCGGCGGGCGCGGTGGTCTACGACGCCCTGTCCCGCCATGATCTTTCGGAACTGTCCGAGGTGCTCCGTCTGGCGCTGGAGAGCGCCGGGCCGATCCTGGAGCTCGCCGCCGGCTCTGGCCGGCTGACCATCCCCCTTGCCGCGCGCGGCCACGAGGTCGTCGCACTCGACAACTCTTTCGCGCTGCTGGACCTCCTGAGAAGCCGGGACGAACGGATCCGGGTGATCGAGGCCGACATGAGCAGGTTCGCCTTCGATGAGACTTTCGCCCTCATCGTGCTGGGCACCTCGTCGGTGTGCCTGCTCGACCGGGCGCAGCGCGCGACCCTGTTCGGCCTGGTGGTCGACCATCTCAGGCCGGACGGCGTGTTTTACGTCAGCGGAATGGACATCGCCGCGACGCTCACGCCGAGGACGCGCGCCACCGAACGGGTCGCCATGGTCCAGGACGGTGCCACCGTGCTCACGCTGCTCCAGCATTTCGACGGCCGCCGGGGCGTGCGTACCACCAGTGTGTTGACCGAGACCGTCGACGACCACGTGACGGTCGGCCGCGAGTTGTTCACCAGCGAGGTTCAGCTGCTCGATTCGGGCGAATTGACGGCCGAACTCGCGCTGGCGGGCCTGACGGTCGTCGAACAGCGTCGCGGCAAGCCCGGTGAGCAGGTTCCCTACCAGCTGGTCTGCCGCCATGCCTGAGCGCTACCCGGTGTGGGAGTCGCTGATCCCGCCGAGCGAATACGGCAAACCGGAACGGCACGCGGTCTCCGCGCAGGGCACCCGCGTGCGGTTCGCCGACGGCTCGTGGGCGCTGTGTGCGACGAGCGGCCTGTGGAACGTCAACCTCGGTTACGGCAACAGGGCCATCGCCGACGCGGTGGGCGAATCGTTGAATACGGCCTCGTACCTGAGCCTCTTCCGGGGCGGGCACGACCTGGCTGTGCGCGCGGCGAACGCGTTGCTGGCGGTCTGTGGGCCGGAACAGTACGGCCGGGTCTTGTTTTCCACGTCCGGTGGAGCCGCGAACGACGCCATGATGAAGCTCGTCCGGCACTGCCAAGCGCTGCGCGGCGAGGAGCCGCGCCGGGTCGTGGTCGGGCTCAAAGGCAGCTATCACGGCCTGACCTACGGAGGGTTTTCCCTCACCGGCGAGGAACTCGGCCAGCGTGGCTACGGCGTGGACCAGCGAGCCGTCCGCCACGTAGGCCATCACGACGAAGTAGAACTCGAAACCCTTCTCGCCAGGGAAGGTCACCGCGTCGCCGCGGTCGTGCTGGAGCCCGTACTCGGTTCCGGCGCGTACGAGGTGTCCGACCGGTTGATCAACGCGCTCGGCAGGCTACGTGCCGAGCACGGGTTCCTGCTGGTCGCCGACGAGGTGGCGACCGGCTTCGGCCGAACAGGACCGTACTTCGCCTCACAAGACTGGCCGGTACGCCCAGACGTGCTGGTCACCTCGAAGGGTCTGACCAACGGGACCTGTGCGGCATCGGCCGTGGTCGTTTCGCACGAGGTGTGTGAGGACTTCGAGCGCGCCGACGCGGTCCTGGTACACGGCGAGACCCAGGCGGGCTCGCCGAGCAGCTGTGCCGCGGTGCTCGCCATGGTCGAGGAGATGGCACGGCTGGAGGCGGTCGAGCTCGCGGCGAGGAACAGCGCACGCTTGGGCAAGCTGCTCGACCGGCTCACGGCTCACCCGATGGTGACAGGGCATCGCGGACGCGGGTGCTTCCGGGCAGTGGAACTGACCGGACGGTCCGCGGAAGTCATGGCCGTGGCACGGCGGTCGGGGCTGATCGTGCAGCCAGGCCCCGACTGCGTGCAGCTGGTTCCCGCGTTGACCTACACCGAGGCGGACTTCGAGGAACTGGAAGCACTTCTTGTGTCCACTTTGGATGAGGTGGCGGCATGATACTTCGCCGCGACGCGCCGACTCCGGTGGTCGCCGGGCCTGGCGCGCTCCACATCGCACGCCGGTCACTCGGCAAGCGGACCCTGGTCGTCGTCGACGCCATGATCGCCTTCGAGGGGGAGGCGATACGGCTCGACGCGTCGGATACCGGGTGCGGAGCGGTCCGAGGGCTGGCACAGCGTCTGGGCGAGTTCGCCCCGGACGCCGTGCTGGCCATCGGCGGCGGCAGCGTGCTGGACGTGGTCAAGCTCGCGAGCGTGGTGCACGCCGACCCCGCGGCGGCGGACCTGATAGAGGCATGGGGCTGGAGAGCGGGCGCGATCACCTTGCCCGAGACCCGGAAACCCCTGATACGCAGGGTCTTCGTGCCGACGACCGTCGGCACGGGGGTGGAGGCCAGCGCGGTCGCGTGCGTGCGGATCGGGCCGGACCGGCGGATCGTCGCGGGCAGCGCGTTGCGCCCCGACCTCGCCGTGCTCGACCCTGAACTCACCGCGACGCTTCCGGAGCATCTGCTGCGCGAAGGCGCGCTGGAAGCACTGCTGCGGGTACTCGGCCCCGTGGCGGGAAGTGCGCGGGTAGGCGGGCTGCCGGACGCCGAGGCGGCCACACTGGCAGCCGAGCTGGTCGCCGTCGGCGATCGGATATCCGCGGGGGACAGCGGGCAAGATGCCCGCCTCAGCGTCGCGATGCTCAGCACTGCCACGCACACGGGCTGGGCACTCGCCGGCCGCGGCCGGTATTCGGCCAAGCATTGGTATCTGGCCAACGAACTTTCCTGCGCACTGGGGGTGCGCAAGATGGTCGCGACCGCGTGTCTGCTTCCTGCGGTCTGGGCACGGATCCTCGAAGGCGACACCCGGTATGGCAACACCGCGTCGCTCACCGAAGCGTGGGGCCGGCTCGGTCACGAAGACCCGGTCACCGGTCTGCGGAATCTGTTGCGGCGCTGGCGGATCGAGTATGAGCTCACCGCTCCGGCGGACGTGATCAGGAAGGCTGCCGAAGCTGCGGTGCGGTCGTGGGGCGGGCGGTTGCCGATGCTCGCCGGGTTGGCCGTCGCGGACATCGAAGAACTCTTCGGGGAGGTGCTGTCGTGCTCGACATGATCAAGACCTTGGATCCGGCCAACGGTCTCACCCGAGGCTGGCGGGTCGCGCCACCACAGCGGTCAGAACCTCCCTTGTGGAACGTTGCGGTCGACATCGGCGGTCTCGCCGTCCGCGGGCGGACGATCGACGAATACCCGGTCCATATCGTCGGCGCCTGCGGGGTGAGCCGCAAGGACACGATCTCGCGGGCCGCCGGTGAGGCGGTGGAACGGTTTGCCCTGTTCCCTGGCGAACGCGGCCCCGACGCGATCAAGGCCACGAGCGACGCACTCGGCGACACCGCTCTCGATTTCGAAGGTCTTGGTGACGCACGCGCTGAAGGCCGTCCGCTGCGCTGGTATCGCGGCAGGCGGCTGGGCTCCGGCGAGAGCGTCTGGGTGCCGGCCGGGCTGGTCGACTACCCGGCGGAGGACCCCTGGTTCGACCCGACGCCGTCGGGAGCCGCTGCAGGCCCGACCCGGGAGTTCGCGCTGCGCGGCGCTTTGCTGGAGCTGATCGAGCGGGACGCGGTCAGCGTCGCCTGGGCCGCCGATGTGGAACTCGAGGAGTTCGACGTCGAGGCCGAGATCGCCGCCGCCCGCCCGACCGCCGACTGGCGCCACCTCACCCGGCTGTACCGCTCTGTGTGTGCTCAAGGGCTTCAGCCCCGGCTGCTGCGTGTTCCCGTGCTGCCTGGATTCCACTGCGTGCTGGGGGCTGTGATCGACGGTGGCCGCGCTGCCGTGGGCGCCAAGGCACACGAGGAGCTGGGCAGGGCGTTGCTGATCGCGCTCCAAGAATCCTTGCAGGTCCGCGAAGCACTGCGGCGGATCGGACGGCGCACCGTTCCGGAAGTCGTGCGTGACGACATGGACCGAGCCGCTCTGTGGCAGACCGAAAGCGCTGTCACCGAGCTTGACCGGCGGTTACGCGGGCTGGCCACGACCGAGCCGGGAGCGACGAGCCGCCCGCCGCACTCGCTGACCGACCTGGTGGCGGCCGTGGTGGCCGACGGGGGACGGCCGGTCGCGGTCGACCTGACGGCACGATTGCCCCCGGAGCACCGGGCTATGGGCTGGCACGCGATAAAGGTCGTGGTCGCCGGCTACCAGCCACTGCGGATGGACGAGCGGCACGAATTCACCTGGCAGCGTGCTCGGATCGCCGCAGCCGCCACGAAACCCGTCCGCTACTTCCCTCATCCGCTGATCTGACATGGAGAGCTTGACGAAACCGCGGCGCGCGCCGTGGATCACCGTGCACGGCCCGCTGACCAATGGTGCACCATGGATCATCGAGCGCCCCGGCGCCAACCCGTTGCGAGTCAGCGACGACCTGGGCGAACTTCTTTCCGCCCTCGACGGCGAGCGCGACGCCGAGACACTGTCGGCCGCGCTGGGCTGGACGCCGGACCTCGTACGCGACGCGGTGCGCAGGTTCAGCGGGCTCGGCCTGCTCTGGGAGCCGGGAAACCGGCCGCCGCCACCGGAATGCCGGTTCACGGCCCCATCGTGGACGGTCCTGCGACTGCGCGTGGTCGAGGCTTCCCGCTTGCTTGACCCCTTGCGTCCCATGCTGACCAGGTTGTCCGGCCGGGCCGTCCTCGGCACCACCATCGCGGTGTTCCTCGCCGGCCTGGCCGCGTTGGCCGTCCAGCGCGCCACGCTGGCCGATGCCCTCTCCCGGCCGTTGCCGATGAGTTCAGGGGTGCTGATCTGGTTCGGTCTCGGCGCGACCACGGTCGTCCACGAACTCGCGCACGGCGCCACCCTCACCCATTTCCGGGGCAGACCCGGCTGGCTCGGAATCATGCTCTTCTACCTGACACCGGCCTGCTTCTGCGAGGTGACCGACGGCTGGCGGCTCGCGCGTCCCCGGCAGCGGGTCGTAGTCGCGATGGCGGGCGTCGCCACCCAGGCGGTCATCGGCAGCCTTGCCGCCTTGCTCGCGCCGATCCTGCCCGCCGGCGACGGCCGGGCAACGGTTCTCGGCTTCGCGATCGCCTCCTACCTCGCCGGTGCGGTGAATCTGGCTCCGTGGATCAAACTCGACGGCTACTTGGCGTTGATGTCGTACCTCGACATCCCGCGGCTTCGCGAGAAGGCGATGGCCGACGCGCGCGGATGGCTCGTTCGCCTCCTGTTCGGCGTACGCCTGGACCGGACTTTGCCAGGTCGGCGATGGGTGATCCCCTTCGGCCTGCTGTGTCTCGTGTTCCCCGCGGTGGTACTGACGCTGGTCGTCACCAAGTGGAGTCCACTGCTGCTGGGTCTTGGCGCCGCGGGTGCGGCCGCGAAACTGCTGCTGACCGGATTTCTGCTGTACTGGCTCTGCCGCAAGGCCTTCATCGCGCTGCGAGAAGCGAAACGCGGCGGCGCCGGCCTGTGCAGGCTCGTGGTGGCTTCCCTGGTCGTATCCGGGATGTTCGCAGTGCCATTCGGGCTGATCGAAGTCCGGAACGACGTCAAGGCCGGATACATCGTGGACCGTTCGGGTGTCCATTTGGTGCTGCCGCCGCTCACCGCGGTGCGTCCGGGCGAACCTGTCCTGCTGCAACGCAAAGGCATCTTCCTCACCACGGAACTGGGCACGGCGCGCGTCGGCGTCGGAGAGCCGCGGGACGCGAAAGTCCCCGCGGAGACACTCATGCCGTTCCGATCCGACTCGGCGATCGACGCGGTGATCGTGCCTCTCGACGGCGCTGCGGTGTCGCGACTCGACGCGCAAGGCGGCGCGACCGTGCCGGGAGGGACCGAGCCGCTCGGGCGATGGTTGCTGCGCGAACACGTGCTCACCGCCTGGAAATACCTGTTCAAGGGAGAAGAATGACGATCAAGTTCAGCGGGTTCGGCAAACGGTACGGCGGTGTGACCGCCGTGGAGGACCTCGACTTCGCGGTCGGAGCCGGTCGCGTCGTCGGGCTGATCGGGCCCAACGGCGCGGGCAAGAGCACCTCACTGCGGGGCCTTCTCGGATTGGTGCGGCCCACTTCGGGCTACGCGACCGTGTTCGGCCTGCCTTACGGGCAGCTCAAGATGCCCGGTCGGCAGGTCGGCGTGCACATGGAGGGCCTCGGCTTCGAGACCGGTATCACCGGCCGCCGCCACCTGCAGATCTGCGCGACGGCTGTCGGAGCGTCCAAAGACCGGGTGGACGCCGTGCTGGACGAGGTCGGCCTGGGCCGCGCTGCCCGGCGCCGCCTCGGCCAGTACTCCACCGGGATGCGGCAACGGCTCGGCCTGGCCACCGCGCTGATCGGAGATCCCGAGATGCTCGTGCTGGACGAACCGGCCAACGGGCTCGATCCCGAGGGAATTCGCTGGCTGCGCCGGCTTTTGCGGTCCTTCGCCGACCGGGGTGGCACCGTGCTGCTGTCGAGCCATCAGCTCGCCGAACTCGCGCAGACCGTGGACGAGATCGTGATCATCAAGGGCCGTACGGTTTTCGCGGGTTCACTCGATGAGCTCACCGGCAACGGTGTTCACCAGCTCGAGGATCGGTATTTCGAGCTGGTGAACCATGCGTGAGGCCGTTCGTACGGAGTTACTCAAGGCTCGCAGCGGTTTCTGGATGCTGTTCGTACTGGCCTATACCCTGCTGTTGCCGTGGTTCGCCTGGCAGATCACCGGTGAGGGTCAGGACATGTTGGCCTACCTCGCGGTTTGCCCGGTCGCCGCGGCTTTCCTCGGCTCGTTCGTGGTCACTCGAGACTACTACTACAAGTCGATGGAACGGGCCGTGCTCATGCACCGCCGGGCACACGTCTTCGCGGCCAAGCTGATCGCGGGAGCGGTGGGCGGTTTCGTGGCCGGAGTGGCGGGTTCCGTGGGGTGGGGCGCGATCACGGCGGCGGTCGACCGTGTCGATCCTGGTGCCTGGCGCGCTTTCGCCGGTTGTGTGGCCGCGTGCACGCTGGCGGGCGGCATCGGGGCGGCCGTCGGCTGGATCCTGCCGAACTACTACGCGGCTACGTCTGTTTCGCTGCTGGTGCCCTTCGCCCTTGAGCTGCCGCTGAGTATCGTCGCTCCCGAAGTCACGCGTTTCCTGCCTGCCAGTGCGCTTGCGAGCATCGTCGGAGCGCCGCTTCCGGGATTGTCCGGCCCAGTGCTCGGTTCGCTGATCGGGGCGGGTTGGCTTGCCGTCGCGGCGTTCACGGGCTGGCAGCTCTTTTGCAAGAGGGAAATCCGATGACTCTTCGGTTGTTGCGTGCCGAAACGATGCGTTTGCGCACCGACCTTGTCTTGCTCGGCTATCTGGCCATGACGGCGTTGCTGTCCGCGCCATCCAGCGGGATCGGTCAGTCGGCATTCGTCGCGACGCTCTACGGGGCGCACAGATATGCGCTCGACCGGCGTCATGGCGTAGTCGCCAGGACCGTCCTCAGTGGGCAAAGGACTCCGACACTGGCGGCCAAAACCGTCGTGACCGCCTTATGTGGTGGTCTGCTCGGACTCGTAGGCGCCGCCGGCGCGGCGGTCGCCGGGGCAACAGCGTGGGACTTCGCGATCGTGCTCGGCGCGATGCCGGCTGCCGCGGCTTGTGCAGTCGTCGGTTTGTGCTTCGGCGTGGTGATCGGGAACTACTTCCTCGCGCCGGTCGCGGCGTTCGGGGCCTTTGCCGGGTCGGCGGTGGTGCTGCAACTCTGGCCGGGAATCGGCCGCGCCCTGCCCCTCGGCGCGGCCCTCTCCCTGCTCACCGACGCCGAAATGAACCTGCTTTCACGGCCGCTCGCGGTAATCGTGCTGCTTGCCTGGCTGCTCGTGACAGGCGCCGTCGCGTGGTGGTCGATGAACGCCAGAGACGTTGCCTAGGACCTGCTTCAGGCCCGGAGGTCACAGTCAGCCATACCGCTCGGCCGTCCTGATCGCCTCGATCTGATTGCGGGCACCGAGCTTCTGCAGCACCCGGGTCGTGTGATTGCGGGCGGTCCCGATCGCCATGTGCAGTTCCCGGCTGATGTCGGCGGCGGTGGCCCCGGTGGCGATCCGGCGCAGGATCGTCTGCTCGTGTTCGCTCAGCGGGTTCTTCCCGTCCTTCATCGCCGCGTTCAGCAGGTCGGGCGCGATTGCCAAGCCGCCGGCGGCAACTTGCCGGATCGCGGCGGTCAACGCGTCCACGGACGCCCCTTTCGGCAGGAACCCGCGTACTCCCGCGTCCAACGCCTCACGGACGATGCCTGGCCGATCGAGCGCGCTCAGCACGAGGATCCGGTGGTCCTGCAGGTGCCGTGCGAGGGTCAGGCCGTTCTGTCCGGGCAGATCGATGTCGAGTACCAAGACATCGGGCCTGCAGCTGGCGACGAGCGAGGGAACCTGGTCGCCGCGATCGGTCTCGCCGACAACCTCGATGTCCGGTTCGAGAGCCAGCAGCGCGGTGAGTGCGTCTCGGAGTACGGCCATGTCCTCGGCCACGAAAATCCTGATCGCGCCCGGCATCTTCACTCTCCGTTCGGTAGTTCGACGATGAGACGGAATCGTTTGCCCGCGGCCGGGCCTGCCCGCACGTGCCCGCCGAGGCCGAGTGCCCGGTCGGTTATCCCGGCTATCCCTGTGCCAGGCGGCCCGGCACGCCGGGCACCGTTGTTCTCGATAACCAACCGGAACCGCTCATTGCGGGTTTCGGTGATGATCAGACACTGCTCCGCATTGCTGTGCTTGAGGACGTTGGTGATCCCTTCACGCAGCGCCCAGCCGGCAATCGGCGCGATCCGGTCGCCGGGGGCGGTACCCAGGCGCGTCCGGCAGCGTATGCCCGAGGACTCCAGCAACGCGGTTCCGGTGGCCAGCTCGTCCTCGAACACCGGTTGCCAGTGGCCCCTGGCGATCCGGCGCACGTCGTCCATGATCTTTTCGGTGCTGTGCTGCACCGCTTGGATTTCGGTCGCGGCGCGGTCAGGTGCTTTGAGCACAAGACGCGCGGCGAGTTCCGCGCGCAGTCCGATCGCGGTGAGCTCCTGGCCGAGATTGTCATGCAGATCGCGAGACACCCGTGCTCGTTCCCGCACCACCGCGAGCCCGGCGAGCTGGTCCTGGGCCTTGCGTAGTGCCACGGCGAACTCGCCCATGCGAATGCCGGAGTAGATCACCGCGCCCGAAAGCAGATTGTGGGCCAGCAGGCCGAGCATCGCGGGTACGGGAGCTGTCCAATGCGCTGCGACGCCCAGGACGATCGTCACGGTGAACGCCAGCCAGGACCAGGGCTTCGGCAACGTGACGAGCAGCGTGCAACCGAGTATGAGCGTCAGTACGGTTGTGTCCGCCTGGTCTGCGGCGACCAAGACGAAGGCGAGCTGGATGATCAGTGCGGCGCCCGTCCACCACCAGGGAGGCGGCCCGTGGCGGAGCCGGCGCAGTGACGTCGCGATGAGGATCAGCAGCGGAGCCGCGAGCAACGGCAGCAGGTGGGCGACGGGGGTAAGTTCAGCGGCCAGCGCGGGCGACGCGTGCCGCAGCGAATACCGCCAAGCCAGCAAGCTCAGCGGAAACCCGAGCTCGACCGCGACGACGACGAGCGCTGACCGCCGCTCGGTAACCCGCAAAGCCGTTCCTCCCCGCCCTGTCTCCCTCGAACTAGGAGACCTCGGACGGCTCCATCACTGATGACGTTCCCAGAGAATGAGATCGACGACACAGCCTTTATCCGGCAAAGGGCAACCCGCTCGTCAGGGAACGTGGCCCGGCATCTGGCAGGGGACAGCAAGACCGTGTCCGCCGTCACTGCTGAAATTTGCGCCATCGGTCGTTATGACGTGGCGGCGGCAAGCAGCGCATCCATTGAGGTGACCTAGGTCACTTGTATTATTCAGTGCGCGATTCGCTTGCGGCGCGATCGGGGCCATCCACCGGTTCGGCTCCCACTGCACCGGTCGCTGGCCCGCCTCGCTTTGTCGGACCAGAAAGAGAACGCCCGCTCGGCCTGCGCGGTGATGGTCAACAACGGGCGCGCCAAGATGCGCGGTAGTCGCCGTACCGTCCACAGTCGAGAGTCCTGGAGAGGAACTTCAGCCCGACCACGGTTACCACCGTCGTGCTCACAGCCGACACAATCGGATCGCGCCGCTCCCCCTCCGTCATCGCACACACCACCTGGCAATGCGGCTCTCCAAGACGGTTGAGCTAGGCGGCAGAACCCGACATCCGCGAGCCCGAGACGAGCCCGAGAAGTCTGAAACAGTCCGACACCAGGCGACACACGACGACACCGCAGACCCGTCGCAACCAGACGAAAAGGTCTTGTCCAGCGTCACTCGACACCATCCGACACGCCCAAGTGCCGACTCTTAACCAGCGGGTTCGGGGTTCGAGTCCCTGATGGCGCACAGTGAGAAATCAAAGCCCACCAACGGTTTGTCCCGGTTTTCCGGGTGCCGTCGGCGGGCTTTGTTGATGTCTGAGCCCGAGGCGGGCCCGCCATGAGCCCCGTCAATTGCCCTCCGGGACGGATGAGCGCAGACCTCGGTCGCCGCCCCGGCCTGGTTCGTAGCCGGGCTCGACGAACCAGGCTTTCTGTCGCTTCGGCGCAGGCCATGAGCGAGCGACGGGAGCACACTGAGGTATCTTCCGTCCGCCGTGCACCGTCACCGGATCGAGCACCGCCGGCCGACAGTCACGTTCCGACGACATACCCAGGGGGCGGCCGTGCCCTTGTCAGCGGTTCTCGGATGCCACCAAACCCGGCGACACCACCCCGGAACGTGCGTACGACTGGGGGCATCAGTCATACCGGGCCTGGTGACCACCAGCTCCTCGACCAGGAGCCACGAAGAAGGTATCGGAGGCATCTGACCCAATCCACTGCTGCTACTGACCCGTGCGTCGGACGGTGTCCGACGCACGGGTCAGGCCGTGATGACGGCAGCCGGTCTCGTCACTCTGCCCGGTCAGTTACCGGCAGCACGCTTGGAAAGGTACGCCTTTGTACGCTGAATGTATTCCAGCCACCTTTCGTACATTGACTCCACACCGACCAGCCTGTCATCGTCGACTGGCGTAAATCGAAGGAGTGCGCGACCTTCCTCCGGGTATCCGAAATCAGCGGAGATCATCTCAACTGTTTCAAGTGGGTCCACATAGGAGTCCTTGTGGTCATACACCCAGGATAGAGCGAGAAAGAACCAGACACGAGCCTCTTCTTTCTCTTCGCGACGAGGCAGCGCGCTCAGCAAGTCGGGAACACGGTCATAGTCATCGGACAGGAGTAACGCGAGTTCCTCGAACGCGCCAGGGATAGCGGTAAAGGTTTCATACGCTGCGAGAGCCACCTTGACTACATCGTCCGCGGTGAGCCACCCGTGCTCGAATCCATACGCCGCCTCGGCCGGGGTCAGCGCCACATTATCAGTCACGAACGAGGCTGGAATACGAAACTTTACCAGGTCACTATCACTCATGGCTTGATCGCTATTCCATTGATTGCTCCACCGCGAATGAACATCTGATGGCTCATGATACCATCTCGAACTATCCACTCATATCTACCTGGTTTGCCGTTGAGTTCTCCTGGCATCTGGATCAGAGTGGCATCCCCCTGCCATCCTTGCTGCCGATCTTGAACACGATGCCCTTCTTGCCGATCTCGTCTACGACAAACGAGCCTGCCCTGTGCCAGGTATCGGCCTTGAGAGCCGATCCGGTAGGGTTGCTTTCTTGGCCAATTCGGCCGCTTCGGCCGGCGTGGGGATGCCACACCCGCGACCAGACGACGAGTTCTTGGCAGATCCAAAAACTCAAGGACTTTATTCGACCACACGAACCATTCGTGTTCATCCTGAGGTGAAATGAGTTGTCCGGAGATTTCATCGTAGAACCACCGGGGCGCGTTCAGCCACCGCAGATGCTGTCATGGATGCCCTCGCGGGGACTGCTGCTCCGAGTAGTTGAATTTATCGCCGGCGAAGTTGCGGACGATAAACTTTCCGAAAAGCTGCACCACTTCGCCGAAGGAGGCTACGGTTTCTTCTCCCTCAGCGTATACACAAGCAAGCAAGCTGAAGAGATCATGGCCGTAGTCCGAGAATCACTCCTACCTGCGGTTGCCGAATGGTACCCGGGTGACGACGAAGTCTACGACTTTGTAACGGAGTTAGTCGATCTCGTGAAGCAAGCCCAAGAGCTTGAGCTGACCAATTAAACGACCGATGAGCGACGGTGGCTCCTTGTTGACTCAGAGAGAAGGAGCCACCGTCTCCCTGATGGCGCACTCCCAGACTCCAGGTCACGGATCACCGTAACCTGATTTTTTGCGTTCTCTCTGTCCACAGTCCCAAGACGCTGAGACTGCGGACCACTCGTTCCGGCAAGCTCATCCGACGGCAGCCAAAAGGCGAGGGGCCGGCACCCTGTGGTGCCGGCCCCTCGTCCGGTGTCATTCATGGCGGGCATCGCCCACCGTGGCTCAGACCGCTTGGACGCGGGTGGCCTGCGGGCCCTTGGCGCCCTGGGCCTCGTCGAACGTCACGCGCTGGTTCTCCTCGAGGCTACGGAAGCCGTTGCCCTCGATCTCGGAGTAGTGCACGAACAGATCCGGGCCATCCTCGCGGGCGATGAAGCCGAAGCCCTTTTCCGCGTTGAACCATTTGACAGTTCCCTGAGACATCTATTCTCCTCATAGGGCTGGTTACGGGGACCGCACCGTGCGGTACACCCTTGGCCGGTTCTCGACGCGGCTGCCTGATCCCTGAGGGAGAAAAGAGCGGCGCCCGCAACAACGTTCCTTGCGAGCGTGCGGTGACACGAACACACAAAACTACGACCACCCTGTACAACCAGCCGCCCCGCCGATTCATTCCCGGCCGCCCTGCCAGCGGCGAGCCCGACCGGACCGGGCCCCAGACCCGGGCGGCGACAGCCGGGAAGGACCAGGATGACAGCCGGTTCCTCGCGGCCGAGTTCGGCGAACGGGGAGCGCGGGTCGTTTCCGTCTCGCCGGGGAGCTTCGATACCGCGATGGGACGGCTGGAAGAGAACCACGGCGCCGGCGACCTGGTGAAGTCGGCGGCGATCAAGCGATTCGGCAGGCCGGAGGAGGTCGCGTCCGTTCTCGCGTTCTGCGCCGGCGAAGCACCCGGCTACCTGACCGGGGTCGACATCCTGGTCGACGGGGGCACCAAGGCCAGAAAGGAGTTCTCCTGAATGTGGCACTGCCGGGTTTGACCCCACCGAGAGCGGGTAGCCGCTCGTCGAGTCCCGCGGGACCTCGACGGCGGTGGGCGGTGTGCACGCACCCCACCGCGCCCCAGGACGGCCGGCTTTCCGTTGGTGAGGGTGGAACTCCCAGGGGAGAGCCGGCCGTTCAGGACCGCTGAGTCATCGACAGTGGCGGCTTGAACACACAGGGTTCTCTCAATACCTTGGAGTCCTGAGCGACCCCACGGTGGTTCGGGGAAAGGGAACCGCCATGTCGTCGCCAGACGAACCGACCGGCATCCGCCGTCAGCTGGACGACGTGACGGCGGCGTTGGAAGCGCTCATCCGGTCCCTGGAGGACGACGGCGCCCTGGACACCGCGCTCCGGGTGATCTCCCGCCAGCTGCTCCACGTCATTCCCGGCGCGGACGTCGTCAGTGTGACCCTGCTGAAGGGCGGGGTCCCGACCACGGCCGCCTGCACCGATCAACGTGCCCTGGGCATCGACACCGACCAGTACCGTGCCGGTGCCGGGCCGTGTTTGGAAGCCGCGGTGAAGAGACAGATCGTCCGGGTGGACGTCGGGTCCGCGCACGCTCGCTGGCCCGAGTTCGCCGGACAGGCCGCGTCCGCCGGGGTCGCCAGTTTCCTCTCGGCGCCGCTGGCGATCGACGCCGAACACACCGGCTCGCTGAACCTTTACGGATTCCACGTCCATGCCTACCGCGAGGTCGACGTCGTACTGCTCGAACTGTTCGTCACCGCGGTCGAAGGCGCGATGCGGGCCACCGCCCGGTATCGGATCGCCAGGGAAGAAGCCGACCAGCTCGCCACCGCGTTGCTCTCCCGCGCCGTGATCGACCAGGCCAAAGGCATCCTCATGGGTGTACACGGCGTCTCCGCCGACGAAGCCTTCCAGCTCCTGGTGGAGCAATCACAGCGAAAGAACGTCAAACTCCGCGACTGCGCCGAGCAGCTCGTCACCGCGATCGTCCAAGCACACCATTGAGCGCCACTGGTGTTCCTACGCCGGATGGAGGACGGTGGGGGCATGACCTCCCCCAAGCCGGATCCCGAACTGCTCGAGGCCGCGGCCGGCCTCGTCCGGGCGCTCGAGGGACGGGCGGCGGTCAATGAAGCGGTCGGTGTCCTGCAAGGCTGGCAGGGCTGCGACACCGCGCACGCGCTCAACGCGGCGATCGACGCGGGGCGCGACGCCGAGGCCGTCCGGATCGCGGCCATCGTCGACGCCCAGGCCGACGGCACCGCCGACCCCGATTACGAGGGCTGGGTCTAGGTCAGGTTCGCCGGGTCGAGTGAGCCGTCGGTGATCGCTCCCGTGACGTCGCGCAGCGCGAGGGCGTGTTCGGTCGCGTAGCCGAGGATCGCGGCATGAGCGGCCGCGGGCTCGATGCCGAGTGTTCCCGCCACGACGCCGACGGCCTGGCCGAACTGGACCCGGTCGTTGAGCGCGGTGACCGTGGTTTCGAGGAACCGGTCCGCACGGCGCTCGCCGCGTTCCTGCACCAGCGCGAGCACCGCCAGATCCGCCACCACCTGCCCCAGTTCCAGCTGCCACCGCTCGAACACCGTTTCGGTGTCGTAGAGCAGGTTGAACCCGCCCACCGCCCGTTCGTCCAGCCTCATCGGCACCGCGACCGCCGAACGGAATCCGGCCGCGAGCGCGGCGGGCACGAAGTCCGGCCACTTCGTCCGATCTGCCGACAAGTCGGGCGAAGTGATCAGGGTGGCCGACGCGATGGAATCGACACACGGTCCCTGATCGATGTCCGTTTGCAGCGACTCCAGGAACCGCGCCTTCCCGTCGGACGCGGCCACCACGTCCAACCCGCCGCCGGGCCGGACCAGCAGTACGCCGGTCGCGGACGCGCCGAGCAGATCCGTACCGACCTCGGTGATCAGGCGCAGTACGGAGGCGTTGTCCGGGGTGTTGACCAGCCGGGCGGTGATGGCGGCCAAGGCCTCGGTCAGATCGGCGGGCAGTGTGCCGGGACCGCCGTCAGCCCTTCGGTGGCGACTCATGTTTCCTCCAGGTCGACGGTTCATTCGGCGAGCTCGTCCAGGACGATGCGCCGGTCCAGCACATCACGGGCGACGTCCAGGATCGACCGGTTCCGCCCGTAAGCGTGCGCCCTCAACCGGGTGAAGGCATCATCCAGGCCGATGTGCAGCTGGGCGGCGAGCATGCCGGTGGCCACATTGACATCCTGGAACGACCGCACCGGATCCGGGGCGAATTCGTGGCCTTCGACCTCGGCCGTCCTCGCCTGCCGCAACAGCGCCGCGGCACCGAGGTCCGCCGCCAGCACGGCATCCCTCAGTTCGTCGCTGGGCAGCCCGCCGGGGCCGCGGCGGATCAGTTCCAGGGTGCCGAGCCGGATGGCCCCGAACTGGAGCGGGAACGCGAACATCGCCGCCACCCCGCCGTCGAGGGCGGCCTGCGCGAAACCCGGCCAGCGCACCTGCTCGACCCTGAGGTCGGAGACCAGCACCGGGGTTCCAGCGGCGAACGCCTCCACGCCAGGACCCTCGCCGACGGTGTACTGCGCTTCCGCCAGGTCGGCGGCCCAAGGGTCGCTGGCGCCCAAAACCTCCTCGGCGTGCGAACCACCCCGCAACGCCAGGATCGCCGCGTCCACCCGGTCGAAAGTCTCCACACAGGCGAGACAGACGGTCTGTGCCCAGCTGTCACGGCGACCCGCCACATCCTCGGCGGAGGCAATGGCCCGCCACAACGGTCCCCGATGCCGCCCATCCACCGCCGTGCTCCTCGTCCGCCGCGGGCCATCCGAGCTGACACCCGGAACCATCACCCTACGAGATACCGCCGGTGACGGCAGCTTCGTCCCGGCGGCAGGTCAGCGCCGGGCGAGGACTCGCTTCGCCAGCCAACCGGCGTAGACGGCCAGTCCGGCGAACCCGGCCTTCCTGGTGGGGCGGGCCGCGATCGCCAGGCCGATGGCGACTTCGGTGGCGCCGTTGCGGTAGGTCCAGTTGCGGACGTCGTCGGCGAAGGCCATCCGCGTGACGGGCTCGAAGGCCGCCGGAGCGGCGAAGTGGGCGAGACCGGTCGCGGCGATGCCGAGGCCGAGGACCTTGCCGGTGCGTGAGGACATGGAGTTGCCTTCCTTGTTCAGTCGAGGACGCCGGCGCGGCGCCAGAGCCGGCGGCTCTGGCCGCCGATGAGGCCGATCTCGGTGAAGTGTTCGACGGCCTTGGCCGCCCACGACGCCTTGGTCCGGCGCCAGTGCGGATTCGCGGCGGCGACCTGGCGGGCTTCGCGGGGATCGAGTCCGACAGCGGTGTATGCCTTGGGGTGCAACAGCTCCGACGTCGCGACGTAGGCCATGCTGGCGATCGCCCAGCGGATCAGTTCGCGGCCGACGCGGCCGTGCCTTGCCCAGGCCCGGCCCAATTCGTCCTTCGCGAAGCTGATGTGGCGTGCCTCTTCGATGACGTGGATCCGGGAGATCATCCGGGTCATCGGTTGCAGGCTGGAGTCACGCATCATCTCGCGCTGCATGCCGTCGGCGAGTTCTTCGACGTAGATGGCCCCGGCGAACAGCAACGCCGGACCGCAGATCGCGCCGAACACCTTGCCCGCGCGGTGCGCCGAGCGGCTCGGGCGCCGGACGACGCCGCCGCTCTTCACGATCGAGCGGGCGAACATGGTGCTGTGACGGCATTCGTCGGCGATCTCGGTGAGCGCGTACTGGGCGTTGTGCGTCGTCGGGTCGCTGTTGTAGACGTGGCGCACGAGGCCCTGCATGAGGATCAGCTCGAACCAGATACCCGACGCCGCGGCGGCCGCGGCCTCCTGACGGCTCAGCTCGGCGCGCTGACTTTCGTCGAGACGTTCCCACAATTCGGTGCCGTACAAGGAACATCGTTCCGGGGCCTTGCCGTACGCTCCTTCGACCAGCGGTGCCAGCCAGTCGACGTCGACGTCCGGGTCGTAGGAAAGCCGTGCGGAGGAGCGCTGCAGGCGCTCGGCGACACGTTCGCTTTCGGCGTTCGCGGTCAAGACGACCTCCTCGGATCCGTGTGCTCCGGCAGCGGTCCGCCACCGTCCGGGATGACCTGTCCGGAATCGCGGTAGGCCACCGCCTCGTGGAAACCATCGCGTTCGGCGAATTCGCGGAACCAGCGGCCTTCCGGGGTGTGCCGGGTGATGCCGTCGAAAAGCGTCGCGAGCGTCTGCGTGCCGGAGAGGCCCATGTTGTCGTAGGCCTGGTTGATCATCAGCTTCTGCATTACAAGCTGGTTCGTCGGCACTCCCGCCATCCGGTCGGCCAGTTCCTCGACGGCGGCTTCGAGCCGTCCGGGCTCCACCGCCTCGAGCGCGAGTCCCCACTCCGCAGCAGTGGTGCCGTCGATGGTGTCTCCGGTGAGCAGCATCCGCTTCGCGCGCTGAGCGCCGACGCGGTACACCCACATCCCCGTCGTCGGGCAGCCCCACACCCGTGCGGGCGGATAGCCGATGCGCGCGTCGGCCGCCATGATCAGCACGTCGCACGACAGCGCGATGTCGCTGCCGCCGGCGATCGCGTGTCCCTGCACCTGGCAGATGGTGGGCTTCAGCGACCGCCACAGGCTGAAGAAGTCGTCGGTGTTGCGCTTCATCACCCGGTAGTCCTTGACCGGATCCCAGACCGGGCCCTGGTTCCAGCGGCCTTCGGCGTCTTCCTCCGCGAACTGTTTGAGGTCGTATCCGGCGCAGAAGGACCGGCCTTCGCCGCGCACCACGATCACGCGGACAGCGTCGTCCTCGTTCGCCAGCTCCACGGCCTGCCGGATCTCGCCGGGCATGACGTCGTTGATCGCGTTGAGCCGCTCGGGGCGGTTCAACGTCAGATAGGCCTTCCGGTCTTCGACGCGGTAAGTGAGCGTCTCAAGCTCCATCGGAGCCTCCCAGCGCCCGAAGGGTGAACGTGACCAGATGCGGGATCGTGTCCGGCCCGCTTTCCCCGGCCAGCGGCCCGACCAGCATTTCCGCCCCCGCGCCGACGAGCGCCGCGGCGGTCGCTTCCGCGTCCTGCCGCGGCAGCAGTCCTTTTTGGACGCCGTCGGCGATGTTCCTCGCGATGACCTCGCGGAACGCGCGGCGGAAGACGAGCCGTTCGGCCTCCACGACGGCGTCGACCGGTTCGGCCAGCAACGCGTACGCCAGCCTCGGTGCCTTCAACGCCCGGCCGGCGAAGGTCTCGATCACCGCGACCACCCGCTCCCGGACGTCGCCTTCGGACGCGGCGGCTTCGACGGCGTCGACCTCCCGGGAGACCACCTCGCGGAAGACCTCGACGACGAGGTCGGCCTTCGACGGGAACTGCCGGTACACGCTGCCGGTGCCGACGCCCGCCCGCGCCGCGACCGCGGCCATGGAGCAGCCCGCGTAGCCGGTCTCGGCCAGCAGCGCGATGGCCGCGACCAGGATCTCCCCTCGCTGGGAGTCCAGTCTTGCCTGCGTCTTCGGGGTGCGTCGGTACGGCACGCCAAAGAGTGAAGCACGGATTCCGCACTTCAGCAACGTGCCTCGCGAGTGGTAAGGACGGTTGGACCGCAGGTGGCTCAGGTACGTGCTGCCGGGAGCTCGAGTGGCGGTTTCGCGTGATTGAACGGACGACACGCGTGACTGGATGGACGACACGCGTGATTGGGCGGCAGATCACGTGACATCGCCGGTACTGGACCTCGTGAGTGGTAAGTGTCGTTAGAACGTCACTTACCACTCACGAGGCGGTCGCTCAGTTCCGACTGATCGTGAACGTGCTCGTCTTGTTCCTGATGTCCTCGGCGTTGTCGCTCAGGGTGAGCCCGGTGAACGTCGCCGAGCCGACGGCCGGGCCCTGGCCCGGTTCCGGCAGTTCGTTGACCCAGATCCCGATCCCCGACTTCGCGTCGAACTCGTCACCGCTGCGGTGCGCGCCGGTGATCGACACGTTCGTCAGCACCGTGTCCTCGACCGGGTTCTCCGGCCGGTTGCCGGTGTACTTGGTCTGGAACATGATGCCGCTGTACGTCGGGCTTTGGATGTCCACATCGGACACCCGGATACCGCGGAACTCCTTGGACGCGGAGAACAGCCAGATCGCGGGGAACGTCTGCTGTCCCCAGAAATGGCCGCCGGCGCGGACCAGCGAGACGTTCTGGACGGTCGTCGGCCGCGGGCCGAACCCGAGGAACGGGTAGCCGAAGTCGAGCGAGCTGATGGTGATCCCCGAGTACGTCAGCGTGTCCGCGATGTAGAGGTTGCGGAAGGTGTTGCTGTGCCCGCCGTACACCGCCAGCCCGGCCGCGCGCCACGGAAGCAGCACTGTCAGGTTCTCGAACACGTTGTCGTACTGGTTGCCGGCATTGAGGTCCGTGGCGGCGAACAGCGCGAAACTGTCGTCGCCGGTGGAGCGGGCCTCGTTGTTGGTGACCCGGTTTCCCGTACTGCCGTTGGTGAAGTTGACGCCGTCGGCGAACATGTCGCGGATGCGCGAGTTCTTCACCGTCGTGTTGTCCACATTGGTCGCCCAGAGCAGGCACATCTGGTGCTCCACCCAGATGTCGTCGATGGTCATGTTCGTGACGTTCGTGAAGTTGAAGACCTTGCCGGGGCCGTCGATGCGGGAGGTGTAGTTCCCGAACACGGCGAACCCGCCGAACGTCGAACCGCTCGCGCTCGCCTGCGCGTCGAACCCGATGTCGGTGTTCTCCTGCCCGGCGGGCGCGGTGAACCTGGTGAACCAGGGCCCGGCGCCGAGCACCGTGACCGGCTTGCCGTACACGGTGACCTTGCCGGTCATCGGGTACTGCCCCGGCGGCAGGAAGACACCGGTGAGGTTCGGGTCCTGGCGGACCTTGTCCAGCGCGGCCTGCACGTCCTGCTGCGTGAATCCGGCCGGGACGGCGTAGCGCGCCGGGTCTGGGTTCGCGGCCGCGGTGGCCAGCTCGAAGTTCACGAAGTCGATCGCGTAGTTCAAGCCGTTGCCGTCGTCCTTCTGCAGCTTGATCCGGTGCCCGGCGGGCACCGTGGTGCCGAGCAGCATGCTGGCCTCGTCGTAGATGTGGCGAGCGGGCCCGGCTCCCGGAGAGTTCTGCGGAGAGGCTTCGGGGCCGTAAAGCCAGGCGTGGCGCGAAGTCAGGTCGATGGCTTTCAGGAACGTGCCGTCGACGTAGACGTTAAGCGTCGAGTTCTGCCCGCCACCACCCGCGGCGTCCGGCATCGAGAACCGGGTCACCAGGGTGTTCGTGGCCGCGCGGGTGGTGAACTCGACCGAGGAGCCGGTCGAGTTCAGCGTCACGGCTTTACGACCCGACGCCTCGCCCGCGAGATCACCGATCTTGCGGTTCGGGCCGATCACGGACGCGCCGCCCGCGACCACACCGTCCTCGGCCTCGTACATGTCGTAGGGCATGTTCGCGCCGCGGCCGACGAACAGCGCCTGCGTGCTCGTGTTGTTGCCCTGTTTGGCGGGCAGCTCGTTGGTGTCGTTCGCGACGACCGTTTTGACCGTGTACCGGCCGTTTCCGGCGGTCCAGGTGCCGGCGTTCACCGGCGGCGCGGTGGCCCCGGCGGCGATCGCGCCGGTGTACGAGCCGGTGAGTGTCTTGACGACGACACCGTTCTGATCGGTGATCGTCACCGTGACGCCGTGGGCGCCGCCCGCCGAAGCGACCGTGCCCTGGTTGCGCACCGTGGCGGTGAAGGTCACGGTGTCACCCGCCGTCGGATTGCCCGGCGACCAAGCGGTGGCCGCGACGAGGTCGGAGCTCTGCACCGGGCTGACGACGAGTGCCGTCGAACCGGTGTAGGAGTTGTTGCTCTCGTCCTGCTCGACAACGGTGTTGGCCTCGTCCACCTTCGCGGTGAGCTGGTGGCTGCCCGCCTCCCTGGTGCCGATGTCCGCCGACACCGTCGCCGACGCTCCCCCCGCGAGAGCGCCGACCGGTGCGGTGCCGACCTTCGTCGTGCCCAGGTAGAGGTTCACGTCCGTCGCGCCCGAGGCCGCGGTCCCGGCGTTGCGGACCGTCGCCGACACGGTGATCGCGTCGGTCTCCACCGGGTTCTGAGGCGACCAGGACACGCCCGAAACGGTCAGGTCGGGGTTCGGCGCGGGAACGCCGAAGACCTGGAATTCCGCGGCCTGGCCGCCGGGAGCGCCGGAGTTGGCGGTGATCCGCAGGCGGATGTCGGCGGCGCGGCCACCGACCGGGATCGTCACGGTGTTCCCGCTCGAAGGAGTGAAGGTGTACGTCTGCGCGGGCACCAGCGTGGTGAACGCGGCCGCGCCCTGGTCACGCCCTTCGACGGCGATCGTCTGCGTGCGCTGTGCCCAGGCCGGATCCGGGTTGAGCTTGACCACGACCCGGTCGAGGTCGGCGTTGGACCCGAGCGCCACGGTCAGCTGGTTCGGGTACGCCGCGCCCTCCCAATAGGTGGTCACGGAGTCGTCGTTGGCGTTGGCCGCGACGTAACCGTGCTGCACCGAGGACGCCGTGATCGGTTTGCCCAGCGCGAGATTCGTCCCGGCCCGAGTACCGGTCCTGGTCACGGTGCCGCTGCTCGCCGACTGATTGCCCGCCGCGTCGCGAGCGCGCACGGCGTACGCGACCGTCGCGCTGTCCGGCTGGTCGTCGGTGTAGGTCAGGACGTCACCCGCGCCACTGCCGCGAAGCTGCCCGTTGGCGTAGACGTCGTAGCCCGTGACACCGGTGTTGTCGGTCGAAGCCGACCAAGTGAGCCGGATCTTGCCGCTCGAAGGCTCGGTATAGGTGAGATTCCCCGGTGCGGACGGCGGTTGCGTGTCCCCGCCCGCCGGGCCGTGCACCTCGAACTCCGAGAGCTGGGCGGCGGGCCATCCGGTGTTGGCCGTGATGTTCAGCCGCACGAACCGGGTGTTCCCGGTGACGTCGAGGGTGACCGTGTTGCCGGTCGCCGGGTCGAATCGGTGCCCGGCAGAAGGCACGAGGTCGCTGAAGCTCGTGCCGTTCGCGCTGCCCTGCACCGCGAAGGTCTGGGTGCGGGATTCCCAGCCAGAAGGCAGTTTGAGTACGAGCCGGGCGATGTTCGTCGCCGCGCCGAGGTCTGCCTGGATCCACTGCGGGAACTGGTTGTTCGTGCTTTCCCAGTACGTGGCCTGGTTGCCGTCCCCGACGTTCGACACGGCATAGCCCGGCAGCTGACTACTGGCCGTGTACGTCGCGTCGGCGGCTTCGGCGGCGGCGGGAGTCACGACGGCGGCCGGCACTGGGGCGCCGTTCGCCGCGATGGCGGGTGGAGCGAGGAGGAGGGACAGGGCGGCAACCGTCACCGCACGCGTCAGAAGGCGCTTCGTTCTCATGACATTCCTCTGTTCCGGGAGGGGACTGAGCGGAATCTTCCTGACTCTTGTCATGTTCTTGCGCTGAAATGTTCAAGAATTACAGCCCATGAGGCGGCGCAAGTCAACGCCCGGCCCTAAATCGCGTGACCGGCCGGAAACACGCTGCTAACGTCCGGCCTGACCAGGTGTTTCCCTCAGAAGATGGAGAACGGCGTGCGCCGAGCTGTCGAGTCCCCGAGCCCTGCGGACCTTTCGACAGCCCTGGAGCCGTTCATCCATGGATCACCTGAACATCGGAATTCTCGCCCACGTCGACGCCGGTAAGACGAGCCTGACGGAGCGCCTGCTCCACCACACCGGCGCGATCGGAACCCTCGGCCGCGTCGACGACGGGGACACCCGCACCGACACGATGGAGCTGGAACGCCGTCGCGGCATCACCATCCGCTCGGCCGTGGTCGCCTTCCACATCGGCGAGCTGCACGTCAACCTGATCGACACGCCCGGCCACCCGGACTTCATCGCCGAGGTCGAACGTGCGCTGCGGGTGCTCGACGGCGTCGTCCTCGTCGTTTCCGCCGTCGAAGGGGTGCAGGCGCAGACCCGGGTGCTCATGCACGCGCTCAAGCGGCTGCGGATCCCCGTGCTGATCTTCGCCAACAAGGTCGACAGGGCAGGTGCCAGGTACGAGGGCCTTCTGAGCGACCTCACCGAACGCCTCGGTGTCACCTGCGTGCCACTGTCCGAAGTCGACGCCATCGGCACGGCGGCCGCGAAGATCCGGCCGGTCTCACCGCCGCCCGCGTTGGCCGAACAGCTCGCCGAGCACAGCGACGCGTTCCTCACCGCGTATCTCGAAGACACGGTGACGGCCGAGGACTACCGGGCCGAAGTCGTCCGTCAGACCCGGCTCGGCGTCGTCTCCCCCGTCTTCTTCGGTTCCGCGCGCAGCGGCGAAGGGATCGCCGAGCTGACCACCGGTATCCGCGAATTCCTTGCCGGAGCGGCGAAACCGGTGCCGGACGACCGGCTGCGCGCCACCGTGTTCAAGATCGAACGCGGCCGCGCGCACGAGAAGATCGCTTACGTCCGCGTGTTCTCCGGCGAGATCGGCGCGCGGGACCACGTCCGGTTCCATCGCCGGGGACTCACGAAGGAGGCGAAGGTCAGTGCGGTGCACGTCTTCGAACTCGGCGACGAAACCGTCGAGGACCGGGCGCGGGCCGGTCAGATCGCCAAGGTCACCGGGCTCAAGGAGATCCGGATCGGCGACCTCGTCGGCGTTGCCGAGGGCGACGGCGCCACAGCACGGTTTCCACCGCCCGCCTTGGAAACAGTGGTCAGCCCCGCCACCCCCGCAGTGTTCGCGGCCTTGCAGGAACTGGCGGAACAGGATCCGCTGATCACCGTCCGGCAGGACGACGAGACCCGCCGGATCTCGGTGCGGCTCTACGGCGAGGTGCAGAAGGAGATCATCGCGGAGACACTCGCCACACAGCACGGGCTCGACGTCGAATTCAGCCTCACCCGGCCGATCTGCGTCGAGCGGCCGGTCGGCACGGGATCCTCGCTCTGGCTCATCACGGAGAAGCGGAACCCGTACTTCGCGACGCTCGGGCTGCGGGTCGGCCCCGGCGCTCCCGGATCAGGGCTGACCTTCGGCCTCGACGTCGAACTCGGCTCTCTTCCGCTCGCCTTCCACAAGGCCATCGAGGAGACCGTCGACGCGACGCTGCGGCGGGGCCCCTCCGGCAGGGAGGTGATCGACTGCACGGTGACCGTCACCCACACCGGCTACTTCAGCCCGGTCAGCGCGGCGGGCGACTTCCGCAAGGTCACCCCGCTCGCGCTGGACGAAGCGCTCCGGGAGGCGGGGACCGAGGTGCTCGAACCGGTCAACCGGATCGAGGTGGAACTGCCGTCGGACTCGGTGACCGCGACGCTGTCCCGGCTGGTCGAACGCGGTGGGACCGTCACCGGTTCGGCGGCCCGTGGCGACCGGGCCGAACTGACGGGCGTCCTCCCCGCGGGGGAGGTCGCCAAGTTCGAACAGCAGCTGCCGGGGCTCACCCGCGGCGAAGGCCTGATCACCACCGAACCGGCGGGCCACCGCCCACGGGTTAGTCCGAATCGGCCAATGCCCGGCTAGCCGGAACGAGTACGTTCGTGGTGGTCGGCGAAATCCGCCGTCCGAGGGAAAGGGCCATGATGGATCAGTTTCGCGACACCGCTTCGGCGTTGCGGGAGCTCACCGAGTCGATGCGGCTCGACGAGCCCCGCGACGAGTTGCTGGAACGGGTGGCGAAGAAGGTGGTCGGCCTGCTGCCGGGCGCGGACGGAGCGACGGTCACCCTGTACTCCGGCGACGAGCCGAGCACCGTCGCCGCCACCGACGGATCGCTGCTGCCCCTGGACAAGGCGCAGTACAGCGCGGACGAGGGCCCCTGCCTGAAAGCCGCCGAGAGCGGCACGATCGTCCGGACCCGGTTGGGCGGCGAGGCGGCCGGACGCTGGCCGGATTTCGCGGCCGCCGCCGAACAGCTCGGCGTGCGGACCGCGCTGTCCTGTCCACTGTTCGTTCCCGACGACTCCCACCTCAAGCGGCGCGAGACCGAGTCGCTGGCCGGTGCCCTCAATGTCTGGAGCTTCGAGGACAACGCCTTCGACCCGGTCGAGGCGGCACTGGTCGCGATGTTCACCTCGGCGATCTCGGCGATCATCCTGACCGCGTCCCGCTGGGCCGCCGCCGAACGACAAGCGGAGACCCTGGTCGCCGCGTTGGAGACCAGGGACGCCATCGCCACCGCGAAGGGCATCGTGATGGCACGTCTGGAGCTGAACGCCGAAGAAGCCTTCCGCTGGCTCACCGAGGCGTCACAGCACACGAACCGCAAGATCCGGGAGATCTCCGTGTTGATCGCGGAAGACCCGGGCGCGGTTTTCGGCCGTTAGCCCAGCGAGATCCGGCGGTTCTCGCGTGACGACTCCAGGCCGGCTTCCGCCAGCCGGATGCCGCGCACCCCTGCCATGAAGTCGTAGGGGTGCGGCGCGTCCTCCACGACGTGGCGGACGAACTGCTCCCACTGTGCGCGGAAACCGTTGCCGAAGTCCTCGTTGTCCGGCACTTCCTGCCACTGCGAACGGTACGACCGCGTCTCGGCGAGGTCCGGGTTCCACACCGGCTTCGGGGTGGCCTCCCTCGGCTGGATGACGCATTTGTGCAGGCCGGCGACCGCGCTGCCCTTGGTGCCGTCGACCTGGAACTCGACCAGCTCGTCGCGGTGGACCCGCACACACCAGGACGAGTTGAGCTGGGCGATGATCCCGCCGTCGAGCTCGAAGATCGCGTACGCGGAGTCGTCGGCTGTCGCGGCGTACCGGTCACCCTTCTCGTCGACGCGTTCCGGGATGTGCGTGACGGCCTTCGCGGTCACTGCGTTGACGGCGCCGAAGAGGTTCTCCAGCACGTAGTTCCAGTGGCAGAACATGTCGACGACGATGCCGCCGCCGTCTTCGGCGCGGTAGTTCCAGCTGGGACGCTGCGCCGCCTGCCAGTCGCCCTCGAAGACCCAGTACCCGAACTCACCGCGCACGGAGAGGATCCGGCCGAAGAAGCCGCTGTCGATCAGGCGCTTCAGCTTGAGCAGGCCGGGCAGATACAGCTTGTCGTGGACGACGCCGTTCTTGACCCCGGCCGCCTCGGCGTGCCGTGCCAGCGCGAGCGCGCCTTCGACCGACTCGGCCACCGGCTTCTCGGTGTAGATGTGCTTGCCCGCGTCGATGGCGCGGATGATCGACTTCTCGCGGACCGCGGTCAGCTGCGCGTCGAAGTAGAGCGGGAGGTCGTCGTCGCCGAGGGCGGCGTCGAGGTCGGTGGTCCAGCGGGTGAGCCCGTGCCTGGTGGCGATCTCCTCGAGCTTGTCCGCGTTGCGCCCCACCAAAACCGGCTCCAGCTGGACCCGCGACCCATCGGCCAGCTCGACCCCGCCGGCCTCCCTGATCGCCAGGACCGAGCGCACCAGGTGCTGCCGATAGCCCATCCGCCCGGTGACGCCGTTCATCACGACGCCGAGTTTCCGCGTGGTCATCCGTTTCTCCTTTGAAAGCGCTTTCCTGCCCACATCCTGAAAGCGCTTTCTCACCCTGTCAAGGCCGTGCGAGGAAAGTCCCTCCGGCTCAGGACGCCGGGTCGTAGGCGCGGACGGCGTCGAGGTACTCGGTGATGGCGTCCCGGTTGCGCAGCAGGCATTCGGCACGCCGGGTCATCCGGTCGCGTTCGGCCTCCAGGGTCTCGAGCATCTCCCTGGTCGCGTCCGGGAAGTAGATCTGCCGGGGTTTGTCCAGGCACGGCAGGATCTGCTTGATGATCCTGGTCGGCAGCCCGGCGTCGAGCAGGCCGCGGACCTGGATGACCCGGTCCACCGAAGACTCGCCGTAGTCGCGATAGCCGTTGGCCTGGCGCTCCGAGATGATGAGACCCTGCTCTTCGTAGTACCGCAGCAGACGTCGCGACGTCCCCGTCCGCTCCGACAGCTCCCCGATCCGCATGTGCGCCACCTCACCCCGGCCGACTTGACCTTCACATCTATGTGATGGTTCGAGCATACGGATCATGACTCCGAAACTCCCGCTCGGCGCCTTGCTCGCGCTGACCACGGCGGCGTTCGTCACCGTCCTCACCGAAGCCTTGCCCGCGGGTGTACTGCCCGCGATGAGCGCCGGCCTCGGCGTCGGCGAAGCGGCGACAGGGCAGCTGGTGACGGTGTACGCGATCGGCACCGCGCTCACCGCGATCCCCCTTTCCGCCGCCACCGCGGGCTGGCGCCGCAAACGTTTGCTTCTGGCCGGTGTGGCCGGTTTCGCCGTCGCCAACACCGTCACGGCACTGTCCACGAACTACCCACTGACGCTCGGCGCGCGGTTCGTCGCCGGGATCGCGGCGGGCGTGGTCTGGGCGCTGCTGACCGGTTACGCCCGGCGGCTGGCGCCGGAACCGGTGCGGGGCAAGGCGATCGCCATCGTGATGACCGGCATCCCGCTCGCGCTCTCCCTCGGCATCCCCGCCGGCACCTTCCTCGGCGGCCTCTTCGGCTGGCAGGTGACGTTCTCGCTCATGTCGGCGCTCGCGCTCGTCCTGCTCGGCTGGATCACGCTGGCGGTCCCCGATTTCCCCGGGCAGGCCAAGGGCGGCAGGCTCCCGGTGCGCAAGACCCTCGCCGTGCCGGGCGTGGCCGCGGTCCTGTTCGTGACGCTGACGTTCGTGCTGGCGCACAACATCCTGTACACCTACATCGCCGCCTTCCTCCAGCACGTGTCGATGGGCGGATCGGTGGATCGGATCCTGCTGGTGTTCGGGCTGGCGTCGATGGTCAGCATCTGGTTGGTCGGCCTCCTCATCGACCGGCGGCTGCGCCCGCTGACCGTCGCGAGCACGCTTCTCGTAGCGCTCGGGGCGACGATTTTGGCTCTACTGGGCGAAAGTCCGGCGCTGGTCTACGTCGCCGTGGCGCTGTGGGGACTCGGCTGGGGCGGGATCCCGACACTGCTGCAAACCGCGGCCGCGCAAGCAGGCGACAAGGGCGGCGCGGCGGACATCGCGCAGGCCATGCTGGTCACCCTGTGGAACGCGGCGATGGCGGGCGGCGGGATCGCCGGCGGCGTCCTCCTCGACGGCTTCGGCGCCGGTTCGTTCCCGTGGGGTGTCCTGGTGCTGCTCGTGCCGACGCTGGCCGTGGTGCTGGTGGCGCGACGGCACGGGTTCACAGCGGCAGTTCCGGATGACTCCGGAGCGCCTCGAGAACCAGGTCGGCGGCGGCGCGAGGCGCGGACCCGCGCCTGATCGCCGCGGTGATGGCTCGGTCGACCGGCGTCGCGAGCTCACGGGTGACGACGCGGTAGCGCCGGTCGACGGCGAGGCCGGGCAGGAGAGCGATCGAATGCCCGGCCTCGACGTGCTGCAAGGTCATCATGTAGTTGCTGAACCGGGCGATCACGCGCGGTTCGAAACCGGCTTCGCGGCAGAGCCGGGTGGCGAGGTTCGCCATGTACGACTGGGGGATGTCGAACGCCCATGGCTCGCTCGCGTAGGCGGCGAGGTCGGCAGGACCCCGGCCCGCGGCCGGATGACCGGGCGGGACGACGAGCACGATCGGGTCGGTCGCGAGCGGTACGAGCTCGATGTCGGGGCCCAGCGGCTGCTCGACGAAGTCCGTGGTGGTGATGATGACTTCGGCGTCGCCGACGCGGAGCGCGGGCATGCTCACGTGCGGTTCGAGTTCGAGGAGTTCGATCTGGAGACGCGGATGTGAGCGCGCCAGCCGGTTCACCGCGGGGACGGCGATGGTGTGGATCGAACTTTGAAAGGCGCCGAGGCGGACGAGCCCCGCCGGTCCCTCGCCGAGACCCCGCAGCTCGGCCTCCACGGTGTCCATGTGGTCGAGGATCTCCCGCGCGCGGCGGGCGAGCATCCGTCCGGCAGGGGTCAGCCGGACGCGGCGGCCGGTGCGTTCCAGCAGCTGGGTCCGCGTTTCGGCCTCGAGGACCGCGAGCTGCTGGGACACGCTCGACGCGCTCAGGTTGGCCGCCTTCGCGACCGCGCGGACAGTGCCGAGCGTGTCCAGCCTGCTCAGCAGGCCGAGCCTCCAGGGGTTGAGCATGGACCCATTGTTGTACGGATCGGCCGAACAGCACAGCCGGAATCGTGAGCTGGACGTGTCGCTCGGGTCGGATTTACCGTCGAGACATGGCTGCTCCCCACACCGACCTGTCCACCGCCGACCGTTTCTGGGCCGACGCCGACCGGCACCTCGTGCGCTACGCCGGGGCCGGCGACTTCACCCGCGAGATCATCGACCACGCCGCCGGGAGCTACCTGTTCACCGAGTCCGGGCGGCGGATCCTCGACTTCACCTCCGGGCAGATGAGCGCGATCCTCGGGCATTCGCATCCCGAGATCGTCGAGACCGTGCGGCGGCAGATCGGCTCGCTCGACCACCTGTTCAGCGGGATGCTGAGCCGCCCCGTCGTCGACCTCGCGCGACGGCTGGCCGAGACCTTGCCGTCACCGCTGGAAAAGGCGTTGCTGCTGACCACCGGCGCGGAGTCGAACGAGGCCGCGATCCGGATGGCGAAACTGGTGACGGGCAAGCACGAGATCGTGTCGTTCGCCAGGTCGTGGCACGGGATGACACACGCGGCGGCGAGCGCGACCTACAGCGCGGGCCGCAAGGGTTACGGCCCGTCCGCGCCCGGCAACTTCGCCATCCCCGCGCCGAATTCCTATCGGCCGGACTTCCTCACCCCGGACGGGGAGCTGGACTGGAAGCGGCAGCTGGACTTCGGCTTCGAGATGATCGACGCCCAGTCCGTCGGCAGCCTCGCAGCGTGCGTCGTCGAACCGATCCTCAGCTCGGGCGGGATCATCGAGCCGCCTGTGGGTTATTTCGCAGCTCTGCAAGAGAAGTGCCGCGAACGCGGGATGCTGCTGATCCTCGACGAGGCACAGACCGGCTTGTGCCGCACGGGGAATTGGTACGCCTTCGAGCGCGACGGCGTCGTCCCCGACATCCTCACGCTGTCCAAGACGCTCGGCGCGGGACTGCCGCTGGCGGCGGTGATCACAAGCGCCGAAATCGAGCAGGAAGCACATGACCGCGGCTACCTGTTCTTCACCACGCACGTCGCGGACCCGCTGGTGGCGGCCGTCGGGAACACCGTGCTCGACGTCCTCACCCGCGACCGCCTCGACGAACGCGCCACCGAACTGGGCGCCTTCCTCCGCCGCGGCCTCGACGACCTCGCCACCCGCCACGCGGTCGTCGGCGACATCCGCGGCCGCGGCCTGCTGGTCGGCGTGGAACTCGTCGTGGACCGTGCCACCAAGCAAAGCTCCGACGAACTGGGCGCCCTGGTCACCCGGCGCTGTCTCGAACTGGGGCTGCACATGAACATCGTGCAGTTGCCGGGAATGGGTGGGGTCTTCCGGATCGCTCCCCCGTTGACCGCGACGGAGGACGAACTGGCGGAAGGGCTGGGGATCCTGGACAAGGCGATCGGCGACGCCGGCGCCTGAAGTACATGAAGGCCCCCTTCCTGTACTGGGGAAGGTGTGAACGCGCCGCTCAAGGTGGTTTCGCGTGACTGAGTGGACGACACGCGTGATCCGACGGACGACACGCGTGACTGGTCGGACGACACACGCGCGACCGCGTTCCGCCGCGTGTCGTCCATCCCATCACGCGTGTCGTCCATCCAGACACGTGTGTCGTCCATCCGGACACGCGTGAGCGTCGGCCGCTATGCCCGGAACTCGCGAAGTAACCGAGCCACCTCGCCTGGCCGCTCCAAGAACGGCGAGTGCCCGGCGCCCTCGACGACCTCCACACGAGCCCCGACCGCCGAGTACCGGGCGAAAGTCTTTTCACAGTCGTAAAAACGGTCCCGCCGCCCGAGAATCACCAGACACGGCAAGCCCAAGGCCGCCACTTGCGCATCGAGAGGACGAAACGCGAGCAGTCGCGCGCGTTCCACGAGAACCACCCGGGCCATCGCCGGCGTGGTGACGGCGTGATCGGCCAAGTCCTGCAACGGATCGTCGAACCAGCTCACCCGCCGGAACCGGGACGCGAACCGGATCCACCGCCGATGGGCGACGACCCGCACGAGAGCACTGACCATCGGCAGCAGCACCGAACTGCCCGGCGGAAAGGACGCGTAGCTGTAGTCCGGCGCCTGTCCGATCAGGACCAAGGAACCGACTCGCGGGGAAATCGCGGCCAGCGCCAAGGCGACATCCGCACCGAAGGAATGACCGGCGACCCGCACGTCCTCGACGTCCAACGCGTCGAGGACGGTTGCCACCATGCGTGCCTGCGACGCCGCGTCGAGACCGGAAGAGCCACCGGTACATCCGTGCCCCAGCAGATCCACCCGGATCACCCGATGTCGCGCGGCCAGGCCGAGGGTGAGCCTGTCGAACCAGTGCACCGATCCGCAATACCCGTGCAACAACAGTATCGGCGGCCCGGCGCCGTCCTGGCGGACATGGACGGCGACACCGTTCACGTCGAGGAGGTCGCCGATGGGGAAACGAGGCACGCCCCGACGTAACTCAGACCGGTGCGCTCACCTTGCTGCGGGACAACAGGAAGGCCGCGATCCCGGCGGGGAGGAACATGAGCACGCCGTAGATCCCGGCCGGTACGGCCATCGCCTTGTCGCCGAGCACGGAGATCGCGACGGCGATGGCGAGTGTTGCGTTGTGGACACCGATCTCCATGGCGGACGCGATCGACTGCCCGCGGTCCACCCGGAACAGCCGCGGCACGTAGTACCCGATCGCGAGACTCAGCACGGAGAGCGCCAGCGCCACCGGCCCGAGCGTCCAGATGTTGTCCACCAGTGTCCGGAACTCCTGCGCGATCGCCGCCGCGATCACCAGGACGAGCACCACGGCGGAGCCGATCTTGACCGGTTTGCGCATCCGCTCGGCCCAGTCGGTGAACCGGTGCCGCACCGCCATCCCGATCACGACCGGGATCAGCACGATCGCGAACACCTGCACGAACTTCGCGGGCTGGAGCCCGACAGTGGCACTGCCGTCGAGGAATTGGGCCATCGACAGGCCGACGACCAGCGGCAAGGTGAACACGGCCAGCACGGAGTTGATCGCCGTGAGTGTGACGTTGAGGGCGACGTCGCCGCCGGCGAGGTGACTGAACAGGTTCGCCGACGTGCCACCGGGTGAGGCGACGAGCAGCATCATGCCGACCGCGAGCACACCGCCGAGCCCGAACAGCATGATGAGGCCGACGCAGATCACGGGCAGCACGATCATCTGGCACACCAGCGCAATGACGGCGGCCTTCGGGTACTTCAGCACGCGCGTGAAGTCGCCGACGGTCAGGGTCAGCCCGAGCCCGAACATGACCAGCGCCAGCGCTATCGGCAGGAGAATGGAAAACATCGCCGAACCCATCGAGGGCCTCCGTCCGATATGCCCTTTTCAGCTCGGCAATCGTGTCAAGCGGCGTGAACCGGGTCAAGGCACCGACACCCAGCCGTGACCCACGTCGTAAGAAGTCGGTAACCAGGCGAACCGGGCGATCCGGACGGTTCGCGCGGTTGAATGTCCCCCATGAAACGCAAGCGGGTGCTCGCCGTACTGGCGGTCGGACTGGTGGTGGCGGTGGCCGCGGGCCTCTACTGGTTCCAGCCGTGGAAGCTCTGGGTGAACGAAACGGTCCAGGAAGCCCTGCCCGTCGCGGCCCAGCCGTCGGCGCAGCCCTCGGTGCAGACCTCCGGAAGTGCCACGCCCGCCCCGAAAGAGCCCGCGGTCGTGGCCACCGGCGCACTGATCAGCCACGAGCACACGACCAGCGGCGACGTCCGGATCCTGCGCGCGGCCGACGGATCCCTGGTGCTGCGCCTGGAGAATCTCGACACGAGCAACGGACCGGATCTGCGGGTCTGGCTCACCGACGCGCCGGTCATCCCCGGCAAGGGCGGCTGGTTCGTGTTCGACGACGGCGCGTACGTGAGCGCCGGGAAACTCAAGGGCAACAAGGGAAGCCAGAACTACACGCTGCCGGCGGGCACCGATCTGGCGCGGTATTCGAGCGTGACCATCTGGTGCGAACGGTTCAGCGTTTCCTTCGGCGCGGCCGAACTGAAGAAGGTTTAGGCGAGCCGGTCCACGGCGTACTCCATCTCCGCGCGGACGGCGCGCAGATCGATGCCGCCGGGATCGATGATCGCCGCCACGGCGATTCCGCGCAGCTGTCCCACGAGCGCGGCCGCGTACGCGTCCGGATCGCGGACGCCGCTGATGGAGCCGTCCGCGATCCCGGCGGCGACGGTCTGCGCGATGGCGAACCGGTACCGGCGATCGGCCTCGGTCATCGCCGACCGCACCGCGGGATCGCCGACGGTCGCGTCCGTCCACAGCACCACGAACGCCCGGTTCAGCGGCGGCATGTCGGTGAGCAGCTCGAAGAAGATGTCCAGCAGGGCGCGCAACATGTCCATCGGGCTCGGGGTCAGCCCACCGGTCCGGGTGGCGACGGCGGCGCTGAAGACGTCGGCGAACTTCTCCGCCGCGAACTCGACGAGCCGCTGGACCAGCGTCTCCTTCGAGCCGAACAGCTGGTAGACGACGCCGCTGGGGTAGCCGGTCCTGGCGCAGATCATGCCGATCTTGAGCCGGGCGAAGCCTGCCTCGCCGATGAGGCGGGCGGCGGTGTCGAGAATCCGGGTCCGTGCGATCTCCTGGTCACGCTGGACCTGGCGCTCCTCCGCAGACGAGTCCACGCCGCGATCCTCCCATGACTTCCGGTTCGTCACCCGTCGACGCGGCGTTACGATCCGGACATGAGGATCGCCTTCGCCGCCGACGACCGCAACGCCACCACCGACGCCGTCCAGGCGTATCTCGCCGAGGCGGGCCACGAGGTGTTCCGCCCGGCGACGTCGGACGTCTGGCCGGAACTCGGCGCGGCGGTCGGCAGGGCGGTCGTGGCGGGCGAGGCCGATTTCGGCGTGGTGATGTGCTGGACCGGGACGGGTACGGCCATCGCGGCCAACAAGGTCCCCGGGGTCCGCGCGGCACTGGCCTGGGACACCTGGATCGCCGCCGGCGCGCGCAAGTGGAACGACGCCAATGTGCTGGCGCTGAGCCTCAAGCGGCTGGCCCCCGACGTGGCCGTCGAAATCACCGAGGTCTTCCTTTCCGGCGTGCTGCCCGACCCCGACGAATCCGCGAATATCGCCAGGCTCGGCGAAATGGACGAATTCCGCCGCTGAACGGCAGTGAACCAGTGAACGATTAACGCTGTCGAACGTATTAGGCCGTTCGCAGGAAAATCACCACTCTACGTAGTGACGCTTCCCATATTGGTCCAGACCACGTACCGTCTCCGGCAACAAAGCGTTTCCGCATGGAGGTGGTCGATGAAGACGCATCCCCGCCTGCCCGGCTCCGGCCGCGGCAACGCGATGTCGCCGATTTCCCTTTAGCGAAATCATCTCCAAGATCATTTCCCTGCACCGGGTTGTAAGGAGTGAAATGTCGAGAAAAAGATGGCATCTGGTCGGCCTGTTCACGGCCGTGGCGGCGCTGGCCGTCGGTCTGGTGACCGTGCCGGCGAACGCGGCCGGTGGCGTCGGAGCCACCCTGACCAAGGGCTCGGACTGGGGCTCCGGCTGGGAAGGCAAGTACACGATCACCAATAACTCGGGATCGAGCCTGACCAACTGGACCCTCGAGTTCGACCTCGCGGCGGGGCACTCGATCGCCTCGCTGTGGGACGGCAGCTACACCGTCTCCGGCCAGCACGTGACCGTCAAGAACACCTGGAACGGCAACCTTTCCAACGGCGGTTCCACCAGCTTCGGCTTCAACGTCAAGTACTCCGGCGCCTACACCGCGCCCGCCAACTGCAAGATCAACGGCGGCTCCTGCGACCCGGGTGGCGGCAACCCGACCACGACGCCGACCACACCGACCACCACGACGTCCAATCCCCCGACTTCGACCAGCACGAGCAACCCGCCGACCACCACGACTTCGAACCCGAACCCCGGCGCGAAGAAGAACCTCGGTTACTTCGTGCAGTGGGGCGTCTACGGCCGCAACTATCACGTGAAGAACATTCACACTTCCGGTTCCGCGGCGAAGCTGACGCATATCAACTACGCGTTCGGCAACGTCACCAACGGTTCCTGCTCGGCGAATGACGACACCTACGCCGACTACGACAAGTTCTACGACGCCGGGTCCAGTGTGGACGGTGTCGCGGACTCGTGGGACGCGGGCTCGCTGCGCGGTAACTTCAACCAGCTGCGCAAGCTGAAGAAGATGTACCCGGGCCTGAAGGTGCTGTGGTCGTTCGGCGGCTGGACCTGGTCCGGCGGCTTCGGCCAGGCTTCGAAGAACCCGGCCGCGTTCGCGGAGTCCTGCTACAAGCTGATCAAGGACCCGCGGTGGGCCGACGTCTTCGACGGCATCGACATCGACTGGGAGTACCCGAACGCCTGCGGTCTCACCTGTGACACCAGCGGTCCCGCCGCGATCAAGAACGTGGCTCAGGCGCTGCGCACCAAGTTCGGTTCCTCGTTCCTGGTCACCGCCGCGATCACCGCGGACGCCAGCAGCGGCGGCAAGCTCGACGTCGCCGACTACGGCCCCGCGTCGGCGTACTTCGACTGGTACAACGTCATGACGTACGACTTCTTCGGCGCTTGGGCGGCGCAGGGACCGACGGCCCCGCACTCGCCGCTGACCTCGTACCCGGGCATCCCACAGCAGGGCTTCAACTCCGACGACGCCATCCAGAAGCTCAAGGCAAAGGGCGTCCCGGCGAACAAACTGTTGCTGGGTATCGGTTTCTACGGCCGAGGCTGGACCGGTGTCACGCAGGACACGCCGGGCGGCACCGCGACCGGAGCGGCACCGGGCACCTACGAGGCGGGCATCGAGGACTACAAGATCCTCAAGAACAGCTGCCCGTCGACCGGCACCGTCGCGGGCACCGCGTACGCGAAGTGCGGCAACAACTGGTGGAGCTACGACACTCCCGCGACCATCAACGGAAAGATGGGCTGGACCAAGAACCAGGGTCTCGGCGGCGCGTTCTTCTGGGAACTCAGTGGTGACACCTCCAACGGCGAACTCGTCTCGGCCATGCGCAACGGCCTGAACTGAGGAGTCTGACAGTGGGCAAGCGGATTTGGATCCAGGCCGTCGGCCTGGCCGCCGCTGCCGCAACGGCCGGCGCGGTCCTCGTGATCGCGCCGGCCTCCGCGGCCGGCGGCGTCGGCGCCGCCTTCAGCAAGGGCTCCGATTGGGGCTCCGGCTGGGAGGGCAAGTACACGATCAGCAACAACTCCGGATCGGGCCTTCCCACCTGGACGGTCGAATTCGACCTCCCCGCGGGGCACTCGATCGCTTCGCTGTGGGACGGCAGCTACTCGGTCTCCGGGCAGCACGTGACGGTGAAGAACACCTGGAACGGCAACCTTTCCAACGGCGGTTCCACCAGCTTCGGCTTCAACGTCAAGTACTCCGGGGGCTACGTCGCCCCGGCGAACTGCAAGATCAACGGTGGTTCCTGCGATCCGGGCGGCGGTGGCCGGACCACGACGCCGACCACGCCGACCACCACGACCACGACCTCTCCGACGACGACCACGAGCACCCCGCCGCCGCCCGGCGGCCGTGGCGCGCCGTATCTGTACATGGGCTGGGGCAGCCCGCCGAACCCGCAGACGGTCATGAACGCGACCGGGATCAAATGGTTCACGATGGCGTTCATCCTGTCGTCCGGTGGGTGCAATCCCGCTTGGGACGGCAGCCGTCCGCTGCAGGGCGGCGTCGACGCGAACGCGATCGCGCAGATCAAGGCCGCGGGCGGGCAGATCGTGCCGTCCTTCGGCGGGTGGAGCGGCAACAAGCTCGGCCCGAACTGCTCGACGCCGGAAGCGCTCGCCGGGGCCTACCAGAAGGTGATCGACGCCTACGCGCTCAAGGCGATCGACATCGACATCGAGAACACCGACGAGTTCGAGAACGCGGTGGTGCAGGACCGCGTCCTGAACGCGCTGAAGATCGTGAAGGCGAACAACCCCGGTATCCAGACCATCCTCACCTTCGGCACGACGACCAGCGGCCCGAACTCCTGGGGCAACCGGCTCATCGACCAGTCGAAGGCGCTGAACGCCGGGATCGACGTCTACACGATCATGCCGTTCGACTTCGGTGGTGGCGCGGACATGTACGGGAACACCATCAAGGCGGCGAACGGCCTGCGTGACAAGCTGAAGTCGACCTTCGGGTGGAACGACGCCACGGCGTACAGCCACCTCGGCATCAGCGGGATGAACGGTCTTTCGGACCAGCGGGAACTGACGAGTCTCGACACCTGGACCCGGATCACCGACTGGTCCAAGACCAACAAGATCGCCAGGCTCGCGTTCTGGTCGACCAACCGCGACCGAGGTTGCCCCAACGGCGGAGTCGCCGAGAACTGCAGTGGCATCGCCCAGAACGACTGGGACTTCACGCGGATCACCGCGGCCTTCTGACGTCCCCTTGAACTGCGGGCCCGCACCGATGCTGCACGGTGCGGGCCCGCTCCTTGCGTCCACGCAATTATTGAGGGGTAAGGCAAACGTGTCGTGTTCGGGGCGAGACGGCGGGCTGGGTGACGCGACACCGCACTCGCGTGCGCAGACCCGGATCTCGCGTGTTTACAGACGTAACTCGCGTGTTCAGAGACGTAACTCGCGAGTGCGGCATCCAGACACGCGAGTCACGTCCCCAAGCACGCGAATCACGCCTTACCGACCGGCCGCCCCACTGTCACCAGGGACCACATCTGACGGTAGCGAAAGCCTCTTTCACTACCTTCAGAGTAGGCAAGGAGGCCCTCACTACCCAGAACGCCCACGCAGGGGCGACACTGCCCCGCGCCACGACACCCCTCAATAGTCCTCTGGATGCGATCCTTGCGTTGCGCAAGGACCGCATCCAGAGGACTAAGTGCACGGTGGGCGGTCGCGAGCCGGGCCGCACTTTCCGTGAAGCCGTCAGGGCAAGGCGTTCAGGAACGGTTCGTGGGCGTTCTGGAACTCCCAGCCGTAGTACCGGTCCCAGTTGATCGACCACGTCATCAGCCCGCGCAACGCCGGCGAGGCGCCGCCGCGCAAGGAATACGACCCGCAGCCGGAGTTCTTCACCAGGCAGTTCAGCGCCGAATGCACCGCGGCGGGCGCGGTGTGCCCGTTGCCCGCGCTCACCGCGGCCGGCAGACCGAACGCGATCTGGTCCTCACGCAGCCCCGGAAACCGGAAACCGGTCGAGGACACGGTGAAGCCGGCCTTGATCATGTCGGTCATCGCGATGTGGAAGTCCGCGCCGCCCATGAAGTGGTACTGGTTGTCCAGGCCCATCACCGGTCCGGAGTTGTAGTCCTGGACGTGCAAGACGGTCAGCGCGTCCCGCATCGCGTGGATCACCGGCAGGTACGAACCGGTCCGGTTGTCGGCGCCGCCGAGGCCGCCGTAGTACTGGTAGCCGGTCTGCACGAAGAACGTCTCCGGCGCCATTGTCAGGACGAATCCCGCTCCATACTTGGCTTTCAGCGTCTTAAGTGCCGAAATGAGGTTGACGATCACCGGCGTGGTCGGGTTGCGGAAGTCGTTGTCGCCGGAGTTGAGGTACAGCGAGTGGCCCTCGAAGTCGATGTCGAGTCCGTTCAACCCGTACCGGTCGATGATCGCGGAGACCGAACTGACGAAAGCGTCACGCGCCGCGGTCGTGGTCAGCTGGACCTGGCCGTTCTGGCCACCGATGGAGATCAGCACCTTCTTGCCCTGCGCCTGCTTCGCGCGGATCGCGGCGATGAAGTCCGCGTCGCTTTCCACGGCCGGGCATTCCGCCACCGGGCACCGGGTGAAGCGGATGTCGCCGGAGGTCACCGAAGTCGGCTCGCCGAAGGCCAGGTTGATGATGTCCCACGCCGCCGGGACGTCGGCCATCCGCGTGTAGCCGGAGCCGTTGGCGAAGCTCGCGTGCAGATAGCCGATCAGCGCGTGTTTCGGCAGGCCGGTGTCGACGCAGCCGGAAGTCGTGGCGCTCGCCTCCGTCGTCTTCGGCGATTCGCCCGTGCTGTTGTACGCGGCCACCGAATAGTTGTGCGAGGAACAGGCTGTCAGCCCCGAGATCGTCGCCGAAGTCCCGGTCACCGTCGCGACCACGGTCCCGCCCTCGTACACGCGGTAGCCGGTCACCGTGCCCGCCGAGGCACCCCACGACAGCGCGATCGACGAGTTCGTCACCGCGCCAACGGCCGGATTTCCCGGCGTCGGTGGCGCGCCGGGGGTGCCACCGCCGGGCCCGTCGAGGCTGATGTCGTCCGCGTAGAAGGTGCCCGACCCGTACCAGCCGTGGACGTACACCTCCGCCGTCGTCTGCGTGGCCGACGTCGTGAACGAGAGCGACAGCTGCGTGTACGAGGTCGCCGCCGTCCAGGTCGACGGCCCGCCCGTGACCCCGAGGTACACCGGGTTCCCGTTCACCCATGCGGAAACCGCGTAGGTCGTGTTGGGCCGGACGGACACCGTCTGTGCGCATTTCCCGGTCGTCGAGCCGGGCGTGACCGAAACGGCGTAACCGCCCGACCGCACCGGGGTGCTCACGGCCGCGCCCGCCGCGCAGGACCAGCCGGACGTCGAGCCCGCCTCGAAGCCGGGGTTGAGGAGCAGGTTGGCCGCGTTCGCGGTGCCGCCGCCCGTGATCAGGCCGGTGAAGGTGAGCACCAATACGGCCAGAAAGGCCAAGGATCTGGAACGCCTCATCGCGATTCCTCCGTGAAAGGGCGGCCTGCCGCCGCGCTGGGCCAATTGTCTAGACCAATCTGGCGAAAGTCCATACCCCGCGGACACCAGGGCCTAAAGACCCGACTACTCCGGGCTGCTGTACCGGTGTGACGCGCGAGCGCGCTCCGTAACGTCGGAAGGGCCAAAGAGGGCTGGGGGCTTTCGGGAGGTGGGGACGATGGGAACGCACAGGCACATGCCGAGAACGGCCCATCCGGCGTGATGACCGTGACAGCCGTGCGCCCGGCATATCAGCCCCGGCCGGGAGAGCCGGACGGCGAAATGATCCGCGCGGCGATCAGTGGTGACCGGCGGGCCGTGGGAAGCCTGCTGACGCTCCTCCGGCCGATCGTGTTCCGCTACTGCGCGGGCAGGCTCGGCGGGGCGACGCGCGGCATCGCCAACGCCGAAGACTGCGCCCAGGAGGTCCTCATGGCCGTCCTCGTCGCCTTGCCGCGCTACAACTACCAGGACACCAGCTTCCTGCCGTACGTCTTCGGGATCGCCTCGCACAAGGTCACCGACGTCCGCCGGAACCTCGCCCGCGACCCGTCCGCGCCGGTGCCCGATCCGGAGCCCGAACAGGACGGTCCCTGGAACCCGACGTTCGAAGAAGTCGAGAAGGCGGATCGCGGCCGCCGGATGTCGCGGCTGTTCAAGTTCCTTTCGGCGAGGCAGCGCGACGTGCTGGTGCTGCGCGTGATCCACGGGTTCAGCGCCGAGGAGACCGCCGTCGCGCTGGGCATGGCGAGCGCGGGCGCCGTCCGCGTCACCCAGCACAGGGCGCTCAACGAACTTCGCCGGGTGCTGCGCGACGATCCCGATTTCGCCGGCGAGTTCACGATCTTCTAGACGATGGGCTTGCGACGCTGAGAGGCGTAGACGGCGGCAGCGGTGCGGCGTTCGAAACCGAGCTTGTGCAGCAGGGAAGACACGTAGTTCTTGACCGTCTTCTCCGCCAGGTACAGCTTTTCCGCGATCTGGCGGTTGGTCAGCCCGTCGGCGATGTGGTCGAGCACCCGCCGCTCCTGCGGGCTCAGCTGTTCGTAACGCGGATCCGGGGCATCGCTCTCGCCGCGCAGCCGGTTCATCACCGACGCCGTCAGCGTGCTGTCCAGGAGCGATCCTCCCGCGGCGACGGTGCGGACGGCCTTGACGAGCGCACTGCCGGAGACCTGCTTGAGCATGTACCCGCCCGCGCCCGCCATGATCGCGCCGAACAACGCGTCGTCGTCCGAATAGGACGTCAGCATCAGGCACGCGGGCGGCGGGTCGACGGACGACCGGATCTCGCGGCAGACGCTGACCCCGTCACCGTCCGGCAGGCGGACGTCGAGCACCGCGACCTGCGGTTTGACCGCGGCGATCCGCACGAACGCCTCGGCGGCCGTGGACGCCTCGCCGACCACCGTGAGGTCGTCTTCCGCCTCGAAGACGGTCTTCAGCCCGGTGCGGACGAGTTCGTGATCGTCCAGCAGGAACACCGAAATCGTCATCCCACACTCCCCTGTCGGGCCGGCAGCTCCACCGACCAGTCGAGCCTCGTCCCGCCTTCCGGCCGCGCTTCGACGGCGAAGGCGCCGTTCCAGCGGGCCGCGCGTTCGGCGAGGTTCGCCACGCCGCTGCGATGGCCGGGTTCGGCGGGCATGCCGACGCCGTCGTCCACCACCGAAAGCTCCAGCCGCCGCCCGTCGCGATCGACAGAGACGTCGACCGACACCGCCGTCGCCGCCGCGTGTCTGACCACATTGGACAGCGCTTCGCGCAGGGTCGCGATGAGGTCCGAGCGGACCGTGTCCGGCACGGCCGAGTCGAGCGGCCCGTCGAAGCCGACCCTTGGCTCCGACATGCAGCCCGCGTCGAGCGCGACGCGCAGCAACTCCGACCGGAGGCTGCCCTGCGCCTCGGCCGGTTCCTGCAGCGAAAAGATGCTGTTGCGGATCTCGCGGATCGTGCGGTCGATCTCGTGCGCGAAGCCGGCCACACGGTCGGAGACCGCGGACTCGCCCGTCAACTTGCTGAGCCCCTCCAGGCCGAGCCCGATCGCGAACAGCCGCTGGATCACCAGGTCGTGCAGGTCGCGGGCGATCCGGTCGCGATCCTCGAAGACGGCGAGCCGCTGCCTGTCCTGCTGCGCGCGGGCGAATTCGACCGCGAGCGCGGCGTGCGCGGCGAAGGTCTCGGCGAGCTGCACGTCGTATGCGGAGAACGGGGTCTTGTCGCGGAACTTCGCCACCAGCAGGACGCCGAGCTTCTCCTCCCCGACGATCAGCGGGACGGCGACCGTGGAATCCAGGTCCTTGATCATCGCGGGCATCGTGACGCCGCGGCCGCCCTGGTGCTCGATCACCTTGTCGCCGTACTCCCGGACCACGACGGGTTTACCGCTCGTGTACGCCAGCCCGGTCGCGGTGCCCTCGGTCGGCACGGTGACCCCGGCGATCCGATCGGCGTCCGGCCCTGGCGGCTCGACGATCTCGAAGACCAGCATCCCGTCGCCACGCGGACGGGCGACCGCGCCCGCGGTGCCACCTGCGACGACACGCGCGCGTTCGGCGATCAGGTGCAGGGTCGCGGTCAGATCCTGGTCGGTCAGGAGCGCGCCGGTGACGTGATAGGAGGCTTCGAGCCAGCGTTCGCGCCGCTGCACCTGCTCGAACAGCGCGGCGTTCTCGATCACCACACCGGCCGCCGCGGTGAGCGCGACGAGAAGGTCCTCTTCGGATTCGGTGAACTCCTCGCCGTCCGGTTTGCGGGCGAGGTACAGCATCCCGAAGATGCGGCCGCGCATGCGGATCGGCACCACCCGGGACTCGTCCTCGGACGGCGGCCGCACCCAAGCGTCGCCGAAGCGGATGAACTCGTCGGAATCGAGCACGCTCAGCGCGCCGAACGGCGCGCCGGTCAGGTCGCAGGCCGATTCGACCAGGCGCCGCAGGACGTCGGGGAGACTGAGATCGTGGGCGATCCCCGCCACCGCGTCCAGAATCCTGGGCGCCTTGGCGTCACTCGCCGCACTCACCCGCCGCACTGGCGTCACCGTCCCGGAGTAACTCCCCGGGCAGTGGGGTCAGGAATGACAAACTCGCCCGGATCGCTCATCTGGTGCGTCGATCACGGACAGTGCTTCGTTACCGCGACCGCCGAGGATCCTCCGACCGGTGACCGACTCGACCGGGATGCGGAGATAGCGCGCGTCCGCCTGACCAGTCCAGCAGCACAGCGGCAGGGTCTCCAGCTCGGCGATCACGATCGGATCACGCACCTCGGCGGCGCGGCCGAGGACGGTCACGAACCAGCCCTTCCCGAGATCCGCGGAGAACTCGTCGACCGCGAACGCCACCACACTGTCGAGTATCCCGGCGAACAACGCGCTCTGTGACGGCGTCCGGACCACGATCGCGCCGTGGTGGAGCGCGAACCGCGCGGGCTGGATCGCAGGCAGAGCGCGGGAGGTGAACACCACCCGGCCCAGCCCGACGCCGGCGAGCAGTGACAGGCACTGCTCGCGGTCGAGCATTTCGAGACCCAAGGAGTCGGACATCGGCATCCCCGCGTTCTCGTCGTGTACTACGTCGAGTTCCACGGTCCCCGGCTTACCGACTCGCCGGTAGGGCCGATGGACCCGGCCCGTGCGGGGGATGGCGGCCGGTCCGGTGGGTCGTGATCGCAGGTCCGTGAGGGCCTCCTTCCCTACCCTGAGAGTAGGGAAGGAGGCCCTCACGGCATGCCGGCCCGAGCTGAGGCTGGGGGCGGGCAGGAACGCCACCTTGAGCCTCGGCACTACAGCGACAGCGCGTGAAGGCCCCCTTCCCTCGGCTCAGCCGAGGAAACTCGACCTTCACCCCTTCCCCAGTACATGAAGGACCCCATCCTTGCGCCTAGGTACAGGAAAGGGGCCTTCATGTACTCCAACCTGGCATCACGCAAGAAGCGGCGCTGGATCACGCGTGACGTGAGTCGCGATTCGGGTTATCGGGGTAAGTCAAACGTGTCTTTTCGGGCGGAGTGTCCAAGGACCGGGGGCCGCTGGGTGGTCGTGTCGCGAAAGTGGCTTACGCGACACGCCTTGGCGTCACGCCACGTTGCCTTACCCCTCAATAAAACCAAGGTTCTTAGGTATCTACATGGATTCCGGCTGCGGTTGGCGCCAGGCCGAGTCCGTGAAGGCCAAGCCCTCGTGAGTGGCGATTCGGGTTAGCGCGGACCGGATGGAGGAATCGGGACATTGAGTGTCCCAATTCCTCCATCGTCGTGGTCTTCCCCGCTCACCCACATCAGCATCCAGTGGGCAGGCGAATACAGGTCCACCAGAACCCGAATCGCCACTCACGACCCGCTGTACCGGACGCGCACTTACGCCTTGGGCGCCAGCAACACGACGGGGATCTCCCGTTCGGTCTTGGTCTGGTACTGCGCGTAGTTCTTGTAGTCCGCGGTGATCTTGGGCCACAGGCGGGCGCGCTGCTCGGCGTCGGCGACGCTCGCGACCATCGGCTGCGGGCTTTCGCCCTTCAGGGTGACCTGCACGTCCGGGTTGTCGCGGAGGTTGAGAAACCACGCCGGGTGCTGGTCGTCGCCACCGCGGGACGCCACGATGACGTACGCGTCGCCCTCCCGCAGCGGCGAGGTCAGCAGCACGGTGCGCGGCTGGCCGGATTTGCGGCCGATGGTGGTCAGTTCGAGCACGGTCATCCCGGCGACCTGCCAGCCGGCGCGGCCGCCGCTGACCTTCTGGATGACGCGATGGACGGCGTTCATGGTCTTCAAGGCGAAATCACTGGGCATGCGGAGAAGGCTACTCCGCTTTCATCGCGACTTCGATTCCGTCCAGGAGAACGGCCAGCGAGAACTCGAAGGCCTCCCTCGCCTCCTGCTCCAGATAGGACACGGTCTCGTCCTCCATCCGGAACGCCTGCTCGCTCTCCATCCAGGTCAGCGTCGGGAACCGCTCGGCGAAGTCCGGCGAAACCTCCCGCAGCTGCGCGGACCGGGCATACCACCACTCATCGTCGGACTGCCCTGTCACCTTTTCGGCCAGACGCGACTCCGACGCCGTCCTGGCGGGCTCGCGCACGCACGAGTACAGCGCGCTGACCAGCCGTCGCAGCGCCGCCGGGCGCAATCCGGTCCGACGCAGGATCTTCACCAGCGCCTCCAGTACGACGTACTCGTTCGGCCCCAGCACCGGCCGCGCCTGCGAGACCTGGAGAACCCAGGGATGCCGCAGGTAGAAGTCCCACAGGTCCTCGGCCCAGCGCGCGGCGTCGGCCCGCCAGTCTTCCCCGTCGTAGGCACCCGTCAGCTCGACGAGCGCCTTGTCGTACATGAGATCGAGCAGCTCGCTCTTGCTGGGGACGTAGGTGTACAGCGCCATGGCCGTGCGGCCGAGCCTGTCCCCGACGGCACGCATCGAAAGGCCCGCCATGCCTTCGGCGTCCGCGATGGCGATGGCGGTTTCGACGATCAGCTCCACCGAAAGCCCCGGTTTGGGGCCTGGCCGTTCGGCGTCCGGCGACTCGGTCCGCCACAGCAGTGCCATCGACCGCCAGGGGTCTCCTTGAGCCGCGTAGACGACCACGTGCCAACTCCTTACAGCATAAACCAACCTCTGCTACCCTCACTTTACAGGCTAAAGAGTTCCAACCAGGGGAGAGCCATGCCTTCGGCCGCCGACAGCCACGACATGATCCAGGTGCGCGGAGCCAGAGAGAACAACCTCGCCGACGTCTCGGTCGACATCCCCAAACGCCGCCTCACCGTCTTCACCGGTGTCTCGGGCTCGGGGAAGTCGTCCTTGGTGTTCGGCACCATCGCCGCGGAATCACAGCGGCTGATCAACGAGACCTACACCGCGTTCATCCAGTCCTTCATGGCCCCGGTCGGACGGCCGGACGTGGACGCGCTGCGGAACCTGAGCGCCGCGATCGTCGTCGACCAGGAGCGGATGGGCGCCAACTCGCGGTCCACGGTCGGCACCGCGACCGACGCGCACACGATGCTGCGGATCGTCTTCAGCAGGCTGGGACAGCCGCACATCGGGACGTCGGGGGCGTTCAGCTTCAACCTTCCCGAGGGGATGTGCCCCGAATGCGAGGGGCTGGGGAAGGTCTCCACCATCGACATCGACCAGCTCGTCGACAAGGAGCTTTCGCTCGACGAAGGGGCGATCACCGTCCCGAACTTCGCGCCCGGCAGCTGGTACTGGAAGGGGCTGGCGGAAGCCGGCTTCGTCGACCCGGCCGTGAAGCTGAAGGACTACACGCCGCAGCAGTGGGAAGACTTCATGCACAAACCCGCCACCAAGATGAAGCTCGGCGGGATGAACACCACCTACGAAGGCCTGCTGGTGAAGGTCCAGCGGCTGTTCCTGTCGAAGGACAAGGAGTCGATGCAGGCGCACGGCCGGGCTTTCGTGGACCGCGCGTTCACCTTCGAGCTGTGCCCGGCCTGCGAAGGCGCCAGGCTGAACCAGGCGGCGCTGTCGTCGAAGATCGAGGGCCTGAACATCGCCGACTGCTCGTCGATGCAGATCAGCGATCTGGCCGATTTCGTCCGCAAGATCGACGATCCGTCGGTCGGCCCGCTGATGCAGACACTGCGCGGCACCCTCGAGTCGCTCGTGGAGATCGGCCTCGGCTACCTGAGCCTCGACCGTGAGTCGGGGACACTCTCGGGTGGGGAAGCGCAGCGCGTGAAGATGGTGCGGCACCTGGGTTCCAGCCTCACCGACGTCACCTACGTCTTCGACGAACCGACCGTCGGCCTGCACCCCCACGACATCCAGCGCATGAACGGCCTGCTGCTTCTCTTGAAGGACAAGGGGAACACGGTGCTCGTCGTCGAGCACAAGCCGGAGACCATCGAGATCGCCGACCACGTCGTGGACCTCGGTCCCGGCGCCGGGCCGAACGGCGGGCAGATCTGCTTCACCGGCGACGTCGCCGGGCTGCGCGCGTCCGGCACGCTGACCGGGCGCCACCTGGACCACCGGGCGCGGTTGCGCACCGACGTCCGCGTGGCACGCGGGCAGATCCCGATCCGGAACGCGACCAGGCACAACCTGCGCGGTGTCGACGTCGACATCCCGCTGGGCGTGCTGACCGTGGTCACCGGGGTCGCCGGTTCGGGCAAGAGCTCGCTCATCCACGGTTCACTGTCCACAAGGGACGACGTGGTGGTGCTCGACCAGTCGGCCATCCGCGGCTCGCGGCGCAGCAACCCGGCGACCTACACCGGCCTGCTCGACCCGATCCGTACCGCGTTCGCCAAGGCCAACGGCGTCAAGGCGGCCCTCTTCAGCGCGAACTCCGAAGGCGCCTGCCCGAAGTGCAAGGGCATCGGCCTGATCTACACCGATCTGGCGATGATGGCCGGGGTGGCGACGGTCTGCGAGGAATGCGAGGGCAAGCGGTTCACCGCGAAGGTGCTGACGTACACGCTGCGGGGCAAGAACATCAGCGAGGTCCTCGCGATGCCGGTCGCCGAGGCGCGCGAGTTCTTCACCTCGGGTCAGGCGCGGACGATCCTGGACCGGCTCTCCGACGTCGGCCTCGGCTACCTCGGGCTCGGGCAGCCGCTCACGACGCTGTCCGGTGGCGAACGGCAGCGGATCAAACTGGCCATCCGGATGGCGGAGAAGTCCGCGACCTACGTCCTCGACGAACCGACCACCGGTCTGCACCTCGCCGACGTCGACCAGTTGCTGGGGCTGCTCGACCGGCTCGTCGACGACGGGAACACGGTGGTGGTCATCGAGCATCACCAGGCGGTGATGGCGCACGCGGACTGGATCGTCGACCTCGGGCCGGGCGCCGGTTCGGACGGGGGTCAGGTGGTGTTCACGGGGACTCCGGCCGACCTGGTCGCCTCCGGTGACACGCTCACGGCGCAGCACCTTCGCGCTTACGTGGGCCAGTAGCGCGCTATGAACGGTCCGTTCCTTGCAAATTTTGCAAGGAACGGACCGTTCATAGCACTCGGGACCGCCGCCGAACCGCTTCACGACCAGCCACCGCACCGATAAGCCCCAGCACCACCAAAGCAAGCCCCGAAGTCACCATCTCCACAGGCGAAGCCGCCAGCGGCGAAACCCCGGTCACCGACTCCAGCCCCACGACAGCGGTCAGCACGGCGTAGGCACCGATCGCGGCCCACACCAGCCGCACGCGCCGCCGTTCCGTCCAGTCCGCGAACCGCAGCAGCCACGCGAGTCCCGGCAGGATGAGGATCGCGTGCATCGCCACCGCGTGGAGTGGCTTCAGCGCGCCGGCGGTGGCGTACGCGGCCTGCGGGTTCCCGCCGCGCGCCTCGACGACGCCGCTCGCGATCATCGCCGCACCCGCGCCCAGCGCCACCAGCAGCGCGACGAGCCCGGATCGCACCGCGAGCCGCATGCTCGGCGTGGTCTCCCCTTCGCCGCGCATCGCCGCGGCGGTGAACGAGATCGCCGTCAGGATGATCACGCCGCCGCCCGCCGCGAGCGTGGTCGACACCGCGTTGTCGAAGCCGGTCTCGAAGTTGAAATGCGACGGCACCCCGCGCCACGCCTGCATGCTCACCAGCACCGTCTCGACGACGCTCGCCGCGGTGAAGACGCCGAGCAGCACGTTCCGCACCCTCGGCCGCACCGCGACGTACGAAGTCGCCCAAGCGACGGTGACCAGGGTCAGCCCGAACGACAGGCCGAACGTAACCGCTTTCCGCATCGACAACGGCCCGGTCCACGAACCACCGGACACGATCAGCACTCCGGCGTGCACGAGCCCGCTGAGGAACAGGAGTGCTCCGACCACGTAGGCGACGCGTTCGATCGTTCGCGATTCCTTCATGCCGAAGAGTGTCTTCCGGCTCGCGGCGAAAAGCGTCAGCCGTGAAGCGACATCGCGCGTACGCCCGCCTACGTACCTGAGAGGCCCCTCAGCGAAGACGGCGGTAGAGACCATTGGTCTGTTAGTCTGGCCGACATCATGCCCCGCATCCTTGTCCGCGTCGCCGCGCTGATCGCCGTTCTCGCCCTCCTGTTCGGTGTGCCGTGGTGGACGATCGTCGGCTCACCCGAACTCCCGGCCGCGCTCGAAGTCCTCGGCACGATCGTGTTCGCCGCCGCGGCGATCGCCGTGCCCGCGTGCATGGTCCTCGGCCACGGCCCGTGGCAGCGCGACCTCGCGGCGAAGATCGGCGACCTCTCCCTCGGGCTGATCTGGCTGCTGTTCTCCTTGTCGGTACTCGGAAACGTGCTGCGACTCGTGCTCGCGGTGTCCGGAGTGGACAGTGCGGCGGGAATCGTGTCCGGCGTCGTCCTGGTGGCCTTCGCGGCGCTGGCGGCGTACGGGATGGCCGAAGCCCGGCGCGTGCCGAGGCTCAAGGAGCTCGACGTCGTACTCCCCCGGCTGGGCGCGGGCCTCGACGGTCTCCGTTTCGCGATCATCACCGACACCCATTTCGGCCCGCTGAACCGGACGAAATGGTCGGAGAAGGTCGTCGAGGCGGTGAACGAACTCGACGCCGACGTCGTCGCCCACGCGGGCGACCTCGCCGACGGTTCCGTCGCCAAACGCGCACAGCAGGTCGCGCCGCTCGGGAAGGTGCGGGCGAAACTCGGCAAGTTCTACATCACCGGCAATCACGAGTACTTCGGCGAGGCGCAGGCCTGGCTCGACCACATGCGCGACCTCGGCTGGGACACGCTGCACAACCGGCACGCGAAGGTCCACCAGGGCGGCGACACGCTCGTCTTCGCCGGGATCGACGACACGCGTGGCGCCGCCTCCGGACTGCCCGGCCACGGCCCCGACCTCCCCGCCGCGCTCGACGGCGTCGCCGCGAGCACGCCGGTCGTCCTGCTCGCCCATCAGCCGAAGCAGGTCAAGCAGGCCGCCGAGGCGGGCATCGACCTGCAGATCTCCGGGCACACCCACGGCGGCCAGATCTGGCCGTTCCACCTCCTGGTCCGGCTCGATCAGCCCGTCTTAGCCGGGCTTTCGCGCCACGGCGAGCGCACGCAGCTCTACACGAGCCGGGGCACCGGCTTCTGGGGACCGCCGCTGCGCGTCTTCGCGCCGAGCGAGATCACCCTCCTGACCTTGCGAAACAGCAAGTAGCCACCTGGTTGCGACACCTCCGGCGTCGCATTCGGCGCCACCGACAATTTTTTTTGTCTTGACAATCGAGACTTTCGGAGCGAGAGTTGTGCCCAACGAACTCCCGCCCCGAAAGGCCGAAACGATGACCATCGCCGCCACCCGGACCCACGTCGCACTCCCCGCCCGCGCCCTGCTCGCCTGCGGCGCGGTCTCGGGCCCGCTGTACTTCCTGACCACGCTCACCCAGGCCGCCGTCCGCGACGGTTTCGACGTGACGAAGCACCCGGCGAGCATGCTGAGCAACGGCGACGCCGGCTGGATCCAGGTGACGAACTTCCTGGTCACCGGCGTCCTGATGATCGCGGGCGCGATCGGCCTGAGCCGGACGCTCGAACCGGGCAGAGGCAGCACGTGGGGTCCACGACTGCTGGGCGTCTTCGGCGTCAGCCTGCTCTTCGCCGCGGTCTTCAAGGCCGACCCCGGCAACGGCTTCCCCGCGGGCAGCGGCCCGGGCACCATCAGCACCGCGGGCGTCCTGCACATGGCCGCCGGCTCGGTCGGCTTCCTCTCGCTGATCGTCGCGACCTTCGTGTTCGCGAGCCGCTTCTCCCGTGAAGGCCGCCGCGGCTGGGCCGTCTACTCCCGCGCCACCGGCATCGCATTCTTCGCCTCGTTCGCCGGGATCAGCTCCGGCAACGCGAACGCCGTCGTGATGCTCGCCTTCTGGGCCGCCGTGATGCTGGCCTGGGGCTGGGTCACCGCCGTCATCGTCCACACAAGCCGCTAGACAACCCTAGGAGAATTCCCGCCATGAGCACCGTGACCTCGCAAGACGGCACCACCATCGCCTACACCCGCACCGGCTCCGGCCCCGCCGTCATCCTGGTCGACGGCGCGATGTGCCACCGCGAGTTCGGCCCGGCCAAGCCGCTGGCCGCCGAACTGGCCGCGCACTTCACCGTCTACACCTACGACCGCCGCGGCCGCGGCGAAAGCGGCGACACCGAGCCGTTCTCCGTCGCCCGCGAAGTCGAGGACATCGCGGCGCTGATCAAGGAAGCGGGCGGGACGGCGCACGTCTACGGCATCTCGTCCGGCGCCGCGCTCGCCCTCGAAGCCGCGAAAGCCGGGCTCCCGATCACGAAACTGGCGGTGTACGAATTCCCGCTGGTCGTCGACGACACGCGCCCGCCGGTCCCGGCCGACTACACCGAACGGCTCGAGAAGGCCATCGCCACCGGGCGGCCCGGCACCGCGATCAAGACCTTCATGCGGGAAGGCGTCCGCGTTCCGGCGCCGTTCGTGTTCATGATGCAGCTCATGCCCGCCTGGCCGAAGATGAAGACGGTCGCGCCGACCCTGCGCTACGACGCCGCCCTGTTCGACGGCCTGCACGACGGCACCCCGCTGCCCGAGGGCCGCTGGGCGGGCGTTTCGGTGCCGACGCTGGTCATGGACGGCGGCAAGAGCCCCGCGTGGATCCGCAACGGCGTCGCCGCGCTGGCGAAGGCGGTGCCCGGCGCCGAGCACCGGACGATCGCAGGCCAGACGCATATGCTCAAGCCGAAGGCGGTGGCCCCGGTACTGATCGAGTACTTCAACGACTGACGGAGCGATCATGAAGATCGAACTGGTCGAAGGCGACATCACCGAACAGCAGGTCGACGTCGTGGTCAACGCGGCCAACTCGTCACTGCTCGGCGGCGGCGGGGTGGACGGCGCGGTCCACCGCCGCGGCGGACCGGAGATCCTCGCCGAATGCCGGGCACTGCGCGCGGGGCATTACGGCAAGGGACTGAAGACCGGAGAGGCGGTCGCCACCACGGCGGGCCGCCTTCCGGCGCGCTGGGTGGTGCACACCGTCGGGCCGGTGTGGTCCGATTCCGAAGACCGCTCGGCGCTACTGGCAGCGTGCCACCGCAACTCGCTGCACGTCGCCGCCGACCTCGGCGCGCACACCGTGGCCTTCCCCGCGATCTCGACCGGGATCTACCGGTGGCCGGTCGAATCCGCGGCGGAGATCGCCCTCGAGACCGTGCTGAGCACGCTTTCGGCCGGATCGTGTTCGGTGGAGCTGGTGCGGTTCGTGCTGTTCGGGAAGGCGGCGTACGACGTGTTCCTGGAGCAGGCGGAAGCGCTGGGCGTGGCTGGGTCGTGAGTGGCGATTGCTCGCCGGGTCCGTGAAGGCCTCCTTCCCTACTCTGAGGGTAGGGAAGGAGGCCCTCACTACCCTCCGGAGACCCCTTGAGCCCCAGGTGCAACACCAGTCACACCGGTGGCGCGTGAAGGACCCCTTCCCTCGGCTCAGCCGAGGAAACTCGACCTTCACACCTTCCCCAGTACATGAAGGACCCCATCCTTGCGCCTAGGTACAGGAAGGAGGCCTTCATGTACCTAAAGAAAGGGCGCCGGACCCACTACACGCCCGCCGGCGACGCCCCGCGCTCCACCACCAGCCGGGCCGCCCCGCTCCCGTCCGCCGGAACCGCCCAGATCCCCGAGTCCAGCCCGTACGCGATGGTCCGGTCGTCGAGCCAGGCGGCCTGGTCGTCCACGCTCCGCGTCTCGGCCAGCAGGGTCTCCTGTCCGGAGGCCAGATCGAGGACCGCGAGCCGCCACGGCGCGGCGAGATCGGCGGAAACCCGTTTCTTGAAGGCGATCCGCTTTCCGTCCGGCGAAAGGGACGGGCATTCGACGTTCTCCCGGATCATCTTCGCGACGAGCTTCTCGTAGTCCGCCTCGACCAGGTACGTCTTCCCCTTTGTCCCCACGGTCGCGTAGAACCGCTTGCCGTCGGGGGTGAAGGTGATCCCCCAGTAGTTCACGTCGGACGAGTAGTACGGCTTGCCGTCGAGCAGGAGGCCCATCTCCTCGATGCTCTTCATCAGCTTCCCGGTCCTCAGGTCGAAGATCCCGGCCCTGGTCGAAAACCCGGTCTCCGCATAGGAATCGCCATTGACGAACAGCGTCCAGTAGGCGAGTTTCCCGTCGGGCGAGACCCTGCCGCGGCTGGGGGTGCCGGGCAGTTCGATCCGGCGGATCTCGTTGAGGTCCTTGTCCAGCACGATGACGTCGGTCATCGGCGGCAGCACCCCCGGCTGCGCGGACAGGCACAGCGCGGTCCCCGCCGAAGCGGCGAAGCGGTCACAGCTGAGCCCGGACACCTTCCGGGGTTCGCCCGGCCGGTCGACGGGGACGGTGGCGAGATGGCCGAAGTCGGGGCCCTCGGCGGTGTTGCGGAACAGCAGCTGTCCCTTGGCCTGCACCGAAACCGGCTGCCCGGTCACGACGGCGACGGAGTTCACCTCCGGCCCGCGGTCGCGGGAGTGGAGCCCGTAGCCGACGGCGGCCGCGATCAGGAGGACGACCGCCCCTGCCACCCCCAGGATGCGCGCCCTCATGCGGGTGTCCTCAAAGGACGGATGACGGCGGCCGCGACGACCACCACGGCCAGCGCCCCGGCGGCGACCAGAACCGCGGCGTGCAGATCCCAGGTGGTCCAGGCGAGTCCGAAAAGGACGGACGCGAGCATCCGCGTCGTCGCCTGCCCGGTCTGTACCAGCGCGAGTCCGCTCGCCCGCTGGTGCTCGGGCAGCAGCGGTCCGGCGGCGGCCATCAGGACCCCGTCGGTGGCGGCGTAGAAGACACCGTGCAGCACCAGCGCCAGCACGGCGAGGATGCCGCCGTCCACCGGTCCCAGCAGGGCCAGCAGCGCGACGACCAACGCGACGTGTCCGCCGAGGAACACCTTCCAGCGGCCGATCCGGTCCGAAAGCCTGCCGAACGGCACGGCGAGCAGCAGGTACACGCCCGCGGTTCCCAGTGGCAGCAAGGGAAAGAAGACCGCGCCGAGATCCCAGCGGCGCTGCAGTACGAGATAGAGGAACGAGTCGCTGAGGGTGACCAGGCCCAGCAACGCCGCCCACACGCAGATCCGGCGGAACGACGCCTGCCGGATCAGGCCGGCGGTCTCCCGCAACGAGACCTTGGGACGTACGGCGTCCGGCTTCGGTTGGTGGTCCTTGACCAGCACCAGCAGGATGATCACGCCGATCGCGGCGATGCAGAAGCTCGTGAAGAACACCGAGTCGTAGCTGCCGAGGCTGAGCCACAGCACCGCCATCGCGACCAGCGGGCCGAGGAACGCGCCGAAGGTGTCCATCGCGCGGTGCACGCCGAACGCGCGGCCGAGATGTTCGGGTTCGCTGCTCAGCGTGATCAGCGCGTCCCGCGGCGCGGTCCGGACGCCTTTACCGGTGCGGTCGGCCGCGAGGACGGCACCGATCGCGACGGTGGACGAACCCGCCAGCATCAGGCCGATCTTGCCCAGCGCCGAAAGCCCGTAACCGAAGCAGGCGACGGCTTTGAGCCGTTGCCACCGGTCCGCGAGATGCCCGCCGACGAGCCGGACCACGGCGGTGACGCCGGAGTAGAGGCCGTCGAGCACGCCGAACTGCAGCGGGCTCAGGCCGAGACCGAGGACGAGGTAGAGCGGAAGGACCGCGGTCACCATCTCCGACGAGATGTCGGTGACGAGGCTGACCAGGCCGAGCGCGACGACGTTCCCCGTGACGGCCCGTTTCACGCCGCTCTTCGGGACGTCCGCCGCAGCGTCCGCTCCCCGAGTGGTGGCTATGTACATGGGAGACCTCCTTCACGCGCACCGAACGACCGCAATCAGGTGCCAGGTTGCGATGGTCCGCGACGCGAACCATCGCAACCTGGTGCCGAAACGCGAGGATCAGTGGCAGGTGTAGGTGGGAGACGAGTCGATGGTCTTGCCGTCGAGACCGACGAACTGGGTCGAGAAGGCGTTGTCCGACATGTTCAGCTTGAGCACGCCGTAGGTCGAGATCGCCTTCGCCGTGGCCGGGTGTTCCGTCTTCACCGGGTACAGGCTCGCCCCGCCACCACCGCCGATGATCTGCACCGGACCGGCGGCGTCCTTGTCCCCGTCCGCGTTCTGCGGATAGAACCGTTCGTAGTGGTGGTCGTGCCCGTTGAGCACGAGGTCGACCTTGTTCTGGACCATGGTCTCCCAGAGGGTGGCCATCTTGCTGTTGTCGCCGTGGTCACCCGAGGTGTAGCGCGGGTGGTGGTAGTACGCGGCGACGCAGGGCTTGGTGTTGTTCTTCAGGTCCTGCTTGATCCAGTTCAGCTGCTCGTCGCTGATCGCGTTCGCGGCGAGGCCGGGCGAGAACTCCGTGCTGTCGATGGCGACGAAGTGCCAGTTGCCCATTTCCCAGCTGTAGTAGGTCTTCCCGTTCGGCGTCGCGATCTTGCCGAAGTACTGCTTGTAGGCGCCCAGCGGGGTGTGGTCGTAGGTCTCGTGGTTGCCGGGGACCGGGTGCATGATGTTCTTGTACTTGCCCCAGGTCTTGTCGAAGTACTTCGTGAAGTCCTCGATGTGGGCGTCGTCGTACTGGTTGTCGCCCATGGTGATCACCGCGGCCGGATTCATCTGGCCGACCAGCGCGGCGCTCTTCGGGTGGACGCACGAAGACGAGGAAGCGGTGCACTGTTCGGCGATGTCACCGGAGGCGGCGATGACGAACGACGAACCGCCCGCCTGCGTGGTCGCCTGGATCTGGTTGCTGGCCGCCGAGGTGTTGCCGGCGGCGTCCTTCGCGCGGACGGTGTAGGTGTACGCGGTCGACGCGCCCAGCCCGCTGTCGGTGTAGGACGCGGTCTCGGTCGTGCCGACGACCTGGCCGTTGCGCAGCACCTCGTAGCCGGTGACGCCGACGTTGTCGGTCGAAGCGGTCCACGTCAGGTCCACAGTGGACGCGGTGACCGAACCGGCCTTGAGGTTCGACGGCGCGGTGGGCGCCTGCGTGTCACCGGAGGAGTCCGATGTTCCGTAGACCTGCATCTCCCAGAGGGAGTAGCCGTAGCTCGTGGCGCGTTTGGTCCCGACGAGGCGGAGGTACCGGCCGCGGGCGGACAGGCCGGTGAGGTCGTCGGTCCCGCCGTTGCCGTTGGTGACGGATTTGACCGGGGTCCACGCCGAGCCGTCGTTGGAGACCTCGAGTTTGTACGCGGTGGCGTACGCCGCTTCCCAGTTCAGCTTGACCCGGTTGATGGCGGACGGACCGCCGAGGTCGATGCGGATGAACTGCGGATCGACGCCTTCGGCACTCGCCCACCGGGTGCTGGTCTTCCCGTCGACGGCCAGCGGGCCGCCGTAGGAGGAGGACTCCACCGAGGAGACAAGGACGGATTTACCTTGGGACAAAAGGACATCAGCGGCTTGGGCGTTACCGCTGAGCAGCGTCGGCAACAGGATGGCGGCCGCGCCTAGTGGCAGTAGTCGGGTTCGGGCCTTCACATCGATCTCCCCGGGAATCCGTGGCGGCGGGTTGAGAGGGACGGGTGCGCGGCGTTGTTCGTTTGGTAAGTTTCCTAACGAATGCGTACGGTAATCCGTCCCACTCAGTGCGTCAAGACGTAGACTCGTCCCATGATCGGCGCCTTGATCTTCGACTTCGACGGAACGCTGGTCGACACCGAGGCGGCCGTCCTCGTGGCCTGGCAGGAGACGTTCCGCGAACGCGGCGGCGAACTCCCTCTCGACGTCTGGCACACCGTGATCGGCACGCAGAACACCGCCGTCGCGATGTTCGAACTGCTCGAGAAGAACGACGAGAACCTCGACCGGATCGCGGTCCGCACCGGCGTCCGCGCCCGGGTCACCGAACTACTGGAATCAGTGGGGCCTCGCCCGGGCGTCCAGCGGTATCTCGACGACGCGAAGGAACAGGGCCTGCGGCTGGCCATCGCGTCCAGTTCGACCGGCGACTGGGTCACCACGCATCTGCACCGGCTCGGCCTCGCGGACGCGTTCGAGGCCGTTCTCACCGGCGACCTCCACGAGGCGAAGCCGAGCCCGGACCTCTACCTCGCCGCGCTCGCCGCGCTGGACCTGCCCGCGGCCGAGGCGATCGCGTTCGAGGATTCACCGCACGGCGTCACCGCGGCGAAGGCCGCCGGACTCCAGTGCGTGGCGGTGCCGAATCCGATCACCGCGGTGCTGAACTTCGACCACGCCGATCTCGTACTCGGCTCACTGGCCGACAAACCGCTCGGCGAGTTGCTCAGCCGTTGAGCAGTTCGCCGAGGCGGGCCAGGAACGGACGCTGGCCTTTGAGCAGTTTCTCCTCCGCCTCGGCCAGCGCGAACCAGGCGACCCTGTCGACCTCCGGGAACTCCTGCGTCCGGCCGGACCGCGGCGGCCACTCCATTTCGAAGGTGCCCGGCACCACCTGAGCCGGATCGAGGTCGCCCTCGACCGCCCAGACCGTCACGACCTTGCCGCCGGACTGCTTCACGACGCCGAGCGGGAGGTACTCCCCCTCCGGCGCGGGCAGCCCCAGTTCCTCGGTGAACTCGCGCCGCGCCGCGGCCTCCGGCGCCTCGCCGGGCTCGTACTCCCCCTTGGGCACCGACCAGCCGCCCGCGTCCTTCTTCGCCCAGAACGGTCCGCCCATATGCCCGAGCAGCACCTCGGTCACCTCGCCCGACCTGCGGAAGAGCAGGATCCCGGCACTCGTCTTACCCGCCATGACATCCAGTCTGGCCTTGCGCCGATCGGGTGATGCGACCGGCCCGCGAAAAAACTTTCCGCCCGGATGTCGATTCACGTCGAGCCCGTCCGACGCGTTGTCAGAAGCCGCCCCACAGACACTCCCTCCCGGAAGGACCGGAACCATGACGCAGACCATCACCCCCGCCGAGACCACCACCCCGCGTGCCGCGAAGGCGCAGGGCGCCATCCAGTCGGCCGTCCGGATCGTCGTCTCGTTCCTCTTCCTCTGCCACGGTTTGCAGGGATTCGGATTCTTCGGTGGTGTCGACGGCGCCGGCGGCTCGGTGGAACTCGGCTCCTGGCCCGGCTGGTACGGCAGCGTGATCGAGGTCGTCGGCGCCGCGCTCGTGCTGGTGGGCCTGTTCACCCGGCCGGTCGCGGTGCTCCTCTCCGGCGTGATGGCCTACGCCTACTTCACCGTCCACGCGCCGGAAGGCCTGCTGCCGCTGCAGAACATGGGCGAGCTGTCGACCCTCTACTGCTGGATCTTCCTGCTGATCGCCGCGATCGGCCCCGGCACCTTCGCCCTCGACACCCTGCGCCGCCGACGCTGAGGGAGAATCGCGAGGCCCCTTTCCTGGAACGATTCCAGGAAAGGGGCCTTTAACGCGTTTCGGCGTTGTTAAATTCGGACATAACATCGAATTACCCCCCGAAAGAAAGTTCCCTACCGATGGGGGTATCCGGCATCCTCTATCACATCAATGGTTTAGACCACCTTGAGCCGGAAGGATGCGTCATGACCCAGACAGCCACCGCCACGACCACCGAGATCGGTCCGACCGCCCCCAAGTGGCAGGGGCTGGCCCTCTCGGCCGTCCGCGTAGTGGTCGCGTTCCTGTTCCTCTGCCACGGTCTGCAGAAGCTGGGACTCTTCGACAAGCCCGCCGTGCCGTTCGCCACCTGGCCGGGCTGGTACGCCGGGGTCATCGAAACGGTCGGCTCGCTGCTGATCCTCGTCGGCCTGTTCACCCGCCCGGTCGCGGTGCTGCTTTCGGGCACGATGGCGTACGCGTATTTCGTCGTGCACCAGCCCGACGCGTTGTTACCGCTGCAGAACAAGGGCGAGACGGCGGCCCTGTACTCCTGGATCTTCCTGCTGTTCGCGGTGGTCGGACCGGGCACCTACGCGCTCGACACGCTGCTGCGACGGCGCCGGAGGTCCTGAGCCGACGACCGAGTCAGTGAAGGCCTCCTTGAGGGACTCTGGGTCCCTCAAGGAGGCCTTCACGGACCTACCACTCACGAGAGACCAGAGCCACTCCCGATGCTATGAACGGTCCTTTCCTTGCAAAATTTGCAAGGAAAGGACCGTTCATAGCGTTCGAGGTGGCGTCAGCGGCCCTGCGGCAGCCCGGCCGCCAAGTCGGACAACGCCAGCACGTGCTCCATCAGCACGGTCAACACCTGCTTCGTCGACTCGCGTTCCCGCGCGTCGCACAGCAGCAGCGGGACGTCCATGCTGACGTCGAGCGCCTGCCGGACCTCCTCGGTGCCGTAGCGGTAAGCGTTGTCGAAGCAGTTCACGGCGACGACGAACGGCAGTCCGCGACGCTCGAAGAAGTCGACGGCGGCGAAGCAGCTGTCGAGCCGCCGGGTGTCGGCCAGCACGACGGCGCCGAGCGCGCCTTCGGCCAGTTCGTCCCACATGAACCAGAACCGGTCCTGTCCCGGCGTGCCGAACAGGTACAGGATCAGTTCGGGGTTGATGGTGATGCGGCCGAAGTCGAGGGCGACCGTGGTGGTCGTCTTCTTCTCGACACCGGTGAGGTCGTCGACGCCCTCGGACGCCGCGGTGATGACCTCCTCGGTGCGCAGCGGGGGAACCTCGCTGACCGAACCGACCATCGTGGTCTTACCGACCCCGAACCCGCCGGCGATGAGGACCTTGACCGCGTTCGCGGTCAAGGATCGCCGGGGCTCAGAGTTTCCGGATGCCATCAAGAACCGCCTGGAGTACGTGTTTGTTGGGGGTGTCGGTGACCGGGGTCGCGGTGCGGAACAGCACGAGGTTCTGTTCGATGAGGTCGCTCAGCAGCACCTTCACCACCGGCAGCGGAAGGTCTATGCGCGCGGCGACCTCCGCGACGGAGGTCGGTCTCTGGCACAGGTTGAGGATCCGCCCGTACTCCGGCTCGAAGCCCGCCACCTCGTTCGCGCTGCGCATGGCGACCACCAGGGTGATCAGGTCGAGGCCGAGCGTGTCGGAGCGGGTGCGCCCGCCCGTGACGGCGTACGACCGGACCAGCGGCCCGGCCTCGTCCTCGAACCAGGACTCGTGCCGCCCGCTCATGGCGAAGTGGGAGTCGCGGCGCGGGGCGCCGAAGTGAGCACCGCGCCGACCCGTTTGACCATCAGGTTCATTTCGTAGGCGACGAGACCCATGTCCGCGTCTTCCTTCGCCAGCAGCGCGAGGCACGCTCCACGCCCGGCGGCGGTGACGAACAGGAAGGCGTGGTCCATCTCGACCATGGTCTGGCGGACGTTGCCGCCGCCGAAGTGCCGTCCCGTTCCCCGCGCGAGGCTCTGGAACGCCGACGCGACCGCGGACAGGTGCTCGCCGTCCTGCTCCGAGAGGTTCCCGGACCGCCCGATGAGCAGGCCGTCGGAGGACAGGACCACCGCCCTGTCGGCACCGCTGACCCGCTTGACCAGGTCGTCCAGCAACCAGTCGAGTTCACTGACTCCCGCGTTGGCCATCTAGTCACGATCTCCGTACATGTCGAGGTCGGTGTAGTCGTCGGTGGGTTCGGTGTCCCGCGCGCGGCGCGTGCCCTGCTGGAACGCGGCGAGCCGGTTCCTCGCCAGCTCGGGGGTGTCCTCGCGGACCTCCTCGGCGTGGGCGGCGGGCCGGTCCTCCATGAGCTGGGGGACCAGGTTCGCCTGACGGCGGCGCTGCGGCAGCGGTGGCCTGCCGGGCGCCTCGGGGCCGGGCCGCCGGGTCTGCGGCGGGCGGCCGTCCTGGGGACGGGTGTCCTGAGGCCGGTTGTCGACGGGCGGCCACGCCGGCGGCTGCACCGGCTGCGGACGGCCTTCGGCACGCACGGGCTCGGGACGGATCGGCTCGGGCCGCGGCGTCTCCGGCCGGGGCACCCGCGGCGGACGCGGGGGCAGCGGCGGCAACGTTCCGCCGGGCTGCTCCGGGCCCTGCTGCGGCTGGGGTGCCACCGGCATCGGCACGGGCAGTTCGGGCCGTTCCGCGGGGAACTCGGTGCGGTGGCGGGCACGACGGCCCGGGAGCAGCGGCGCGGCTTCCGGCACCTCGGTGCTCTCGGGGTCCACCTCGTCCTCCGGCTGATCAGACGGGACCGGCGCGAGCAGGTCGGTGCGGACGAGCACGATGGCCCTGGTGCCGCCGTACGCCGACTCGCGCAGGTGCACGGAGATCCCGTGACGCGCGGCGAGGCGCGCGACCACGAACAGGCCCAGCCGTGGCTCGGCTGACAAGGCCATGATGCCGAAGTCCGGCGGATCGGCCAACATCGCGTTCAGCTCGGCGGCCTGTTCGGGCTCGATACCGAGGCCCTGGTCCTCGACCTCGATCACGACACCCTTGCCGACCACGTTGCCCCGCAGCTCGACGCGCGACTGCGGCGGCGAGAAGGCGGTCGCGTTGTCGATCAGCTCCGCGAGCAGGTGCACGAGGTCGCCGACGACCGGGCCCTGCACCGCCATCGCGGGCATCTTCGCCGTCTTCACCCTGGCGAAGTCTTCGGTCTCGGCGGAGGCGCCGCGGGTCAGCTCGGCCAGCGTCACCGGCTTGCGCCACTGACGACCGGGCTGACCGCCACCGAGGATGATCAGGTTCTCCGCGTTGCGGCGGGCGCGCGTGGAGAGGTGGTCCAGCTGGAAGAGCGTCTCCAGCTGCTCCGGGTCCTCCTGTTTGCGCTCGGCCTGGTCGAGCACCTTGAGCTGGCGGTGCACGATGACCTGGCTGCGGTGCGCGATGTTGAGGAACACCGTCTTGGTGCCCTCACGGGTCCTCGCCTCTTCCACCGCGGCCGCGATGGCGGTCTGCTGCGCCTTGTTGAAGGCCTCGGCGACCTGGCCGATCTCGTCGTCGCCGTGGTCGAGGAAGTGACCCTTGTCGTCGAGGTCGACGGGTTCACCCGCCCGCACCCGGTCCACCAGTTCCGGCAGCCGGATCTCGGCGACGTCGAGGGTGTCCTCGCGCAGCCGCGCCAGCCTTCCGATGAGCCGGTTGGACAGCCGCAGGGCGATGATGAACACGCCGATCGCCACCAGCAGCGCGATGGCCGCGGCGATGGCCGAGGTGATCAGCGTCCGGTCGGCGTCGTCGACCGCCTGCGTCGTGGCCGTACCACTCTGCTCGACGAAGCCGCGCATCATCGCGTCACTGACGCCGCGCGCGGCCTGAAGCCACGTCTGCTCGGGGATGGGGAGCGTGGCCTTGCTGTTCTGCAGGAAGGTGTTCTCGACCGTGTTGACGGCCTTCCACGGATCGCTCGCGACGAGCTGGTCGAACTTCGCCTTGACGTCCGGCAGCATCCGCGAGACCGAAGACTCCAGCTGCGAACGATAGGAACCGACCTCGGTGACGTAGGCGCGGTAGGTCTCGTCGGTGAAGCCGCCGCCCGCGACCGCCGCGGCGGCGAGGGCGTTCGCGCGCTGCATCTGGTCGATGGCGGTGAACAGCGGCACCGCGGTGATCCGCTGGTAGGCGTTCTCCGCGTTCGGCGCGTCCTGGGCCAGCCCGGTGAGACCTTCGACGAACTGGTCGAGGATCTGGTTGTAGAAGGTGAAGGCGTCCAGCAGCGGGAGCTGACCGGAGTCGGCCGACTGCCGCATCTGCGGCATCTTCTGGAAGAGCCCGTTCACCGTGGCGATGTTGCGCTGCACGCTGTCGGGCGAGTCGCCGATGAACTTCTGAAGGTGGGCGACGACGCCCTGGGTGGCGGCGTCGGTCTTCGCGCGCTGCTCGACGAGCGTCGCGTGCTGCGACCGGTCCCCGGCGAGTTCGCGCAGCGTCAGGCGCCGCTCTTCCTGCACCTGGACGAAGAAGGGGAGAGAGGGGGCTTCCGAGTCACGGATCCGCTGCGCGTAGTCACGGCCGTTGACCGCGTCGAAGATCAGGTACCCGCCGATCGCCAGACCGACCAGCATCAGCGCGATGCTCGGAATGAGCGCGATCGTCAGAACGCGCGAACGAATCGAAGAGCCGCGGCCTCGTGGAAGGGGAATTTGCTTCACCGTGGTCCGTTTTCCTTCCGGCAGTTTCAGGTGTCGGGTCGCCGGGGATCTCATACCCGCGGGATCCGATTGCCGGATCAACACAGCGTGGTCCGCTCCGCCCGCGAAGACGCTAGGAGACCCAAACGGGTGAGTCAAGTCCAGACGCGAAGGGTAGTCGCGTATGGCCGTGACCAGGTCACGAGAGGTCGGTGGACCTCGAAAGTCCACCACGTGGACCTGGGCACCCCGACAAGTGACTCACCAGTAGGTCACCTGGCGGTTTACCGCAGGCAGCGGCTTGATCGACAGTCTTCGGACTCGATCAAGTCACCGCTCGCGGCGCTCACTTCGCGGTGAAAAACCCGGCGAAAACTACTCGCCGTGACGTCGCTCACGCTTTCGGACCAGCGCTCCACATACCGTTCGGTTTGCGAACGACTTCGCCGCGGAGGAACGCCGTCGTAACGCCGTTCGCGCCACGGAATCGAGAATTACGGACACTAATCGCCGCCGATTCGGCGAAATGATCTTCGTCGGCGCGGCCGAGCTCGTCGTCGAGGAGCGCGTCGACCTTCCCGGAGGCGTCCCGGAGCATCCGGACGCCCGCCCAGCACAGGGTCGCCACCCCGCAGATCAGGATCGCGACGAGCACGGTCTCGACCGGGTACCGGGAGCCGAATTCGTTGAGCAGAAAACCGGAGGCGACACCGGACACGGCGACGGCGGTATAGGTGAACGACACGATCCCCTCCTTCTCCAGGCGCCGGGCCCGCGCCTCGCCGGTAAGACGCGCGACGCGGGTTTCCCTTACGCCACAGGGGAAGGATCTACGTCACACTCGCGGCGAGAGCGAATATCGAGATTAACAGCGGATTCGCGAAAGATCGCGCGTTCTCCCCCGCGGGGGCGAGGCGATCACCTATTTGCCACCGATTCCCGAATGAGATTCATCGTTTCAGTGTCGAAGCTCCCGAAGCGTCGTTACCGCGCGGAGCACCTCGCCGTAGGTGGTGTAGAGCGGAGCCAGCCCGAACCTCAGCACGTTGGGCGGGCGGAAGTCGCCGATCACCCCGCGTTCGATCAGGGCCGCCATCGTCTTGGCCGCGTCTTCGTCGATGACCGAGATCTGATGCCCGCGGTCTTCGCCGCGCGGGGTCGCGATCGTCGCGCCGTCGAGGAGTTCGTCCGCGCACCGGAAGAAGAACTCGCCGAGCGCGAGCCCCTTCGCCCGCAGCAGCCCGCGATCCACGCCGTCCCAGACGTCGAGGGCCGCGTCGAGCGCGAGCAGCGAAAGGATGTCGGGAGTGCCCGCGCGGCCGCGCGCGATGCCGGCGTTCGCCTCGTACGCGCCGCGCATCGCGAACGGGTCGCTGTCGCCGGCCCAGCCAGCCAGCGGTTGCTCGAACCCGTCCAGCCATTTCGTTGCCACGTAAAGGAAGGCCGGTGCTCCGGGGCCGCCGTTGAGGAACTTGTACGTGCAGCCGACGGCGAGGTCCACGCCCGCCGCGTCCAATTCGACCGGGAGCGCGCCGACGCTGTGGCAGAGGTCCCAGAGCACCAGCGCGCCCGTGCGGTGCAGTGCCCCGGTCAGCGTGGCCATGTCGTGGGCGCGTCCGGTCACGTAGTCGACGTGGTTGATCAGCGCGACGGCCGTCCGTTCGCTCGCCTCTCGCGGCATGTCCTCGGCGACGACGCGGCGCACCGTGCGCCCGGTCAGCCGAGCGACTTCGTCGGCGATGTAGCCGTCGGTCGGGAACGTGTCCGCGTCGACGAGGATCTCGTCGCGGCCCGGCCTGAGGCGGGTCGCGGCGACCAGCGCCTTGAACAGGTTCACGCTGGTCGAGTCCGCCACGACGAGCTGTCCCGGCGCGGCACCCACCAGCGGCGCGATCCGCTCGCCGACCCGCACCGGCGCCTCCCACCAGCCCTCCGACCAGGACCGGATGAGCCGTCCACCCCATTGCTCGCGGACGACCGCGGCGACCCGGTCCGCCACGTGTTTCGGCGGGGCGCCCAGCGAGTTGCCGTCGAAATAGGCGACATCGGCGTCGAGGTCGAATTCGTTCCGCTTGTGCGCCAAGGGATCGGCCGCGTCCAGTGCCGCGGCCTCCGCTACGAGATCAGTCACGGTGGTCATCGTCGGCGAGAGTGTTCCAGAAGTCCAGCTCGTACGCCTGGAACAACCGCGCGTGGGTCCGAGCGTCCTTTTCGGACAGTTTCCCGGCGTCGAGCGCGGCCTGCACGGCCCGTACGGCGAGCTCTTCGAGCTCCGGGGACGGCGCGCCGAAGAAGTCGAAGAAGGCACACGCCTCGTCGTCGAAGCCGTAGCGCTCACGCATCGCGGCGGCGATCGCGGCGCAGTACCGGCCGAAGGCGGCGAAGTTGGCGACGATCGCCACGATGACGTCCGCCGGTTCGCCGTTGAGCGCCAACCAAGCGACGAACGCCGGATACGCCTGGCAGCCCGCGCGCGGCTCGAAGCCGGGCGACTCCTCGGCGAGCGACGGAAGCTTGCCGAGCGCCAGCCCCTCACCGGAGGCCAAGGCCACGAAGAACTCCCGCGCGTTCCGCTCCCGCGCGCGGGACGCGAGATGCAGGAAACTACGCCAATCACTGCGGACGATCCGGTACTCCTCCGCGGCGATCGCGGCGAAGATCCCCCGTGCCGCCTCGCCCGCCGCGACCGACGGGACGAGCCGGTTTTCGTCGTCGCGGGGTGCGAGTTCCGCCTGCACCGCGTCGATCAACTCGCGTGCCGAACCGGTCATCGTCGAGGGTCCTCCCGTTCGGTACTGACGCGGTGAAAACGGAAAAGGTGGACATTTCGCGAGCCGCGACCGTGGCCGCGATTCTCTATCCAGCACTGCCGACAGCCCTTACAGTGTGCCTGATCAGGCAGCATCGAGGAGGCCAGCGTTGACCACCCAGCCGACCGTCGCCGAGCAGATCGAAGGCCAGACCATCCCCGCCCTGCTTCACCGCAACGCCCAGGAGTTCGGTGAGCTGCCGGCGGTCACGTCACTCGACAACGAGGGCAAGCCGACCCTGACCTGGGCCGAATTCCGCACCGCCATCGCGGAGGTGTCGCGCGGGCTCGCGGGCCTCGGGATCGGCGTCCGCGACCGGATGCTGATCATGGCGCCGAGCAGTCCCGAACACCTGATCGCCGACCTCGCCGCGGCCCATCTCGGCGCGATCCCCTGCACCGCGTACGCGACGCTCAGCCCGGAGCAGATCGGGTTCGTCGCCCGGCACAGCGCCGCCGGTGTCGTCGTCCTCGCCGGTGCCGACGAACTCGGCCGCTGGTCGCAGGTGCTCGACGAACTGCCCGCGCTGCGGCACATCGTCCTGCTCGACGGGTCCGTGATCCCCCCGGACGACAAGCGTTTCCTGTCGTTCGCCGATCTGCGCGCGGCGGGCGCGGAGGCGCACGCGGCCGATCCTCAGGCGTTCGAGACGGCGTGGTCCTCGATCACCCCGGACGACCCGCTGTCGATGATCTACACCTCCGGCACCACCGGCGACCCCAAGGGTGTCGTGCTGTCGCACCGCAACGCGATCTACCAGGCCGTCGCCGTCCAGCGGATGCACGACTCCCCGATGCACGCGACGAACATCGCGTACCTGCCGCTCGCGCATATCGCCGAACGCGAACTGTCGATCTACATGCCGATCGTGTGGGCCGGGCACGTGCACACCGTCGGCGACCCGACCGGCGTCGTCGGCGCGCTGGGCCAAGTGCACCCGAAGAGCTTCTTCGGCGTCCCGCGAGTGTGGGAAAAGATGGTGGCAGGCCTGAAGAACCTGCTCGGCTCGCTGCCGGAGGAGAAGCGGAACGGCCTGCTCGGCGCGAACGAACTGCTGCAGCAGGGCTACAAACTGCGCAGTGACGGCAAGGAGGTCCCGCCGGAACTCGCGGAGAAGATCGCGCAGACCGACGCCGCCGCGCTCGCGCCGGTCCGGGCGATGCTGGGTCTCGACCAGATCGAGGTCGCCTCCAGCGGTGCCGCCGCGCTGCCGGTGGAGATCCTGTACTTCATCGCCGGGCTCGGCGTCGAGATCCAGGAGGTCTGGGGACTGTCCGAGACCACCGGCGCGGTCACCTCGAACACGCCGTCGGCGTTCAAGGCCGGTTCGGTCGGCCGTCCGCTGGAAGGCATCGAGGTGCAGGTCGCCGAAGACGGCGAACTCCTCGTCCGGGGCGCCATCGTGTTCCTCGGCTACCTGCAGGAAGACGGCACGATCAAGCCCGACGTCGACGCCGACGGCTGGCTCGCCACCGGCGACATCGGCACGATCGACGAACGCGGCTTCGTCACGATCACCGACCGCAAGAAGGAACTGATCATCACCTCGAGCGGCAAGAACATCGCCCCGACGAAGATCGAAGGGCTGCTCAAGGAACACCCGCTGATCGGACAGGCCGTCGCGATCGGCGAGAAACGGCCGTACGTCACCGCGCTGATCGTCATCGACGACGAGATCGCGCCGGGCTGGGCGACCGCGAACGGCATCCAGCTCGCCGAGGGCGAATCGCTCGCCGACAACGCGGAGGTCCGCGCGGAGATCGAGAAGGCCGTCGAGGCGGCGAACGCGCGGCTGGCCAGGATCGAGCAGATCAAGCGGTACCACGTGATCCCCAAGGCCTGGACGCCCGAAAGCGGCGAGGTGACCCCGACCCTGAAACTGAAGCGGCGGATCATCAACGACCGCTACGCGCCCACGATCGCGGACCTGTACCCGGCCTCCGCTCCGGAACCCGCTCCCGCCGCCGGTTCCTGACGCGCGTGAAGTCGTAAGACGCGTGATTGAAGGCGTAACTCGCGTGTCTGGAGCCGTAACACGCGAGTTACGCCTCCGATCACGCGAGTTCCGCCTCCAATCACGCGAGTTCCGTCTCCGAGCACGGGACGAAAGGAGTCGCGACCGGGAAGCGGCCGCTGCTAACTTGCCGCCGTGGATCTCTTCTCCCGCTCCTGGGCGGCGCTTCTCGCCGCCGTCGCCGAAACCCCTGACGAAGACTTCGCCAAACCTTCCGGCTGTGCCGGCTGGCTGGTGCGGGACCTGGTGTGTCACCTGGTGATCGACGCGCAGGACGTCCTGATCACCCTCGCCACTCCCGCCGAAACCGAACCCACGCGCGACGCGGTCACCTACTGGGAGCTCGCCGACAAGCCGCCGACCGGCGAGGACGACCTCGACGCGCTGATCGTGCGGCTCGCCGCCGCCTACCAGGAACCGCGGCTGCTCAAGTTCCATCTCGACGACGTCGGTTCCGCCGCGGGCCGGGCCGCCGGCCTGGCCGACCCGGGGATGCGGGTCGCCACCCGCGACATCGTCCTGTCCGCGGGCGACTTCCTGTCCGCGTACGTCCTGGAATGGACGCTGCACCACCTCGATCTGGTCGCGCATCTCCCGCACCTCGACGGGCCCGCCGCCGACAGTCTCGCCAGGACGCGGCAGATCCTGGAGCAGCGCACCGGCGAGACGTTCCCGGCGTCGTTCTCCGACACGGACGCGCTGCTGGTCGGCACCGGCCGCCGCGAGCCGACCGACGCCGAGAAGGCCGAACTCGGCGACCTGGCCGCGAAGCTGCCCTTCGTAGTCGGCTAGGCGGTCCCAGGTCGGCGGACGACACGCGTGACCGGAGGGACGACACGCGTGATTGGACGGACGACACGGTCGTGTCGTCCACCTGATCACGCGTGTCGTCCGTCGAATCACGCGTGATCAAGCCGTCCGGGTCGACTCCGTCCACTTCCGCAGCCGGGGCGGGACACGCTTTTCGAGCCCGTAGTTCTCCAGATGCGCGCTGAAGACCTCGTCGAAGGCGCGCTGCACGGTCTCGGTGTCCCACACCGGCCGTTCGAGGATGGGTTGCTTCAGGTACGGCTGCCCCATGACGTGCAGTTGCGGACCGTTGCAGCGGATCATCTGCCCGGTGATGCCGTCGGATCCGGCGCCGAGCAGGAAGAGCACGATCGGCGCGATCCGCGACGGCGTCCGGTCCGGCGGGCAGGCCCGCAGCGACCGTTCGGATTTCCACACCATCCGGGTGTGCGCGAGCGGGCAGACCGCGTTCACCCGGATCCCGCTCTCCTCCAGGTCCAGCGCCCAGGAGTAGGTCAGTGAGGCGACGGCGCCCTTGCTGGCGGCGTACACGCCCAGCTTGCGCTGCCCGAGCGAGGCGCCGGACGAGATGTTGACGATCGAGCCCGGCCTGCCGCTTTCGACCATCGCCTTGATCGCGGCGAGCCCGGTGTACATGACGCCGAGGACGTTCACCTCGACCAGCTCGCGTGCCTGCTCGACGTCGTCCTCCCACGGCAGCGCCTCGTAGTTCAGGCCCGCGTTGTTGACCAGCCCGTCGATCGCGCCGAACTCGGCGAGGCACAGGTCGACGATCTCCTGCGCCTGCTTCGGATCAGCGACGCTGTGCCCGCTGGCAACCGCCCGGCCGCCGAACCGGCGGATGTTCTCCGTCGTCCGTTCGGCCAGTTCGGCGTCGATGTCGTTGACCACGACGGCGCCGCCCGCCCTCGCCACGTGTACCGCGAACGCCTCACCGAGTCCCCGCCCCGCCCCGGTCACGACGACGGCCTTGTCGTCGAGCAAACCGTTCATCGCCTTCACCCCTTTGAACCCAGCCGGCCTCCACCTCCAGACCGGTCTCTACTCAGTGTTGGCCCATTCGGCCCAGCCGGGTCTCAGGCGGCGGCGAACGGCGGCCCGGCTGCGCCGAGCGAGGGCACGGCGATAGCCGCGCAGATACCCGCGGGCGAGTCAGGCCGACGTCACCCACCGGTCGGACGGCGTAGCCCGATCAGCTCAACAGGCGCGGGATTCACCGGTCTTCTGTTCGTCTCCCTGTAGCCGGAGGCATACTGAACGTTGTCCGGCGGGACATCGACTGTGACTCCCTCGTCGACCACGTAACACGGCAGGCAAGAATGCGAGGGAAGCAAGTTCACCCGATCGGGGGGAGGTGGTCACGCAGTGAAGACGAACGCGGCGCCGCGGATGACCGCCGCCCTGGCGAACCGCGAGTTCCGCGCACTCTGGCTCGCCGAGGTGCAGTCCCTCATCGGGGATCAGCTCACCATCGTCGCGCTGGCGATCCTCGTCTACGACCGGACAGGCTCCGCGTTGCTCTCCGCGGTGGTCTACTCCCTGACCTTCCTGCCCGCGCTGGCCGGCGGCCTCGGCCTCTCCCAGCTGGCCGACCGCTACCCGCGGCGCACCGTCCTCGTCGTCTCGTCGCTGATCCAGGGGCTGCTGATCGCGATCATGGCGATCCCCGGCACCCCGCTCGCCCTGTTGTGCGGGCTGGTGGTGCTGGCGCGGCTGGTGAACGCGCCGGGCAACGCGGCGCAGAACGCGCTGACGCGCGAGGTGTTCACCGACGACGACCTCTATCTCAAGAGCCAGGACATCCGCGGCATCTCGACCAACACCGCCATGCTGCTCGGTCTGGCGGGCGGCGGTCTGCTGGTTTCGCAGGTCGGGGTGAGCTGGGCGCTGGCGCTGGACGCCGCGACCTTCCTGTTGAGCGCGGCCGTGGTCCGCTTCTCCGTGTCCCGGCGGGCGGCGGCGTCCGACGGCAACGGCAGCTGGTTCGGCGCGGTCAAGCAGGTCTTCGGCAACCGTCACCTGCGGGTGCTGGTCTGGTTCTCGTGGCTGGTGGGCCTCGCCGTCATCCCCGAGGGGCTCGCGGCACCGCTCGCCGCGGAGATGGGCGTCGGGAAACAGGCCGTCGGCTGGCTCCTGGCCGCCGATCCGCTGGGTTTCGTCATCGGGGCGTTCCTGCTGTCCCGGTTCGTCTCCGCGGAACAACGGCGGAGGCTGCTCGGCGTTCTGGCGGCACTACCGATGCTCGCCCTGATCGCCTTCGTGCTCAAACCCGGGCTGATCCCGGCGTTGCTGCTGCTGGCGGCGGCGGGTGCCGCGGGGGCGTACCTGATCACGGTGAGCGCCACGTTCATCACCTGGGTCCCGAACGAACTCCGGGGCGGTGCGGGTGGGGTGTACCGCACGGGGTTGCGGGTGGCTCAAGGAATAGGGGCGGGACTCGGCGGGCTCGCCGCCGATCGGCTAGGGGCGGCGACCTCGGCCATCGCGCTGGCAGGCGTGGTCGGCCTGCTGCTGGCCGTACTGGTCGCGCTCAGCTGGTGGCACATCAACGGAACCAGCCCGGAACCGTTGCTGTCATGACGAATCCACACTGGACGACCCCTGGGGCGGCGACTCGGCCGCCCGGTGGGTTCGTACACGAGAAACTCGACGGGACACTGCTTCCACACCTCGGGGAAAAGAAACGACTCTCGATCAGAAGTCACGGCTCGACATGGTCGGACACCTCCTGGGAACCTCGCAGCGAACTAATACCTTGTCCGGGCTCAGAAGTCACGACTGGACACTATCCGTCACCCCTTCCGCGTCGCGTCTCGAAAAACATTCAGTCACCAAGATCAGAAATCACGGGACACGATTGCCACCTCCGGTCCGTGTTCGCGGGCACCCTTGCCGCTGTCGGACAACTGATGCGATGGGATGATACCGGCCGTGGAATACGAACGGTGTATCAGTCGGTACCGGTGAGATTACTCAGCCGTGCCGTCCGCGCGGAAAAGAGGTAGCAATTGCCAGCCGAGACCGGTGACCGCCGCCAGCACGGTGACGGCACCGGCGACCTTGACGACGCGGCCACGCCGTCCGCGGCGCGGAGCGAGGTACCGGTGACCGAACGCGGGCAGGTGAGCCCGGAAGGTGACCAGGCCGGACCACGGGAGCGCCATCCCTACGATCCCAGGGCGTGGGCACTCTGGCAGCGGCCGAAACGGTTCATCGCGTTCCTTTTCGCCATGGAGGCGATCGGAATCGCGATCATGGTCGTCGCGACGATGGATTCCACGAATCCCGGAAGAACGGACTGGGTTCGTTTCGCGATTCTCGCCGTCGGCGCCACCGCGCATATTCAGCTGACCCAGCGACAAGAGGAAAGACGGCGCGATCGCAGTCGCACCGTACTCATCGACCTCACCGCGGTGTGGACATTTCCGGCCGCGGTCATCCTGCCGCTTTCACTGACGCTTTCCATCATCGCGATCGTCCGGATCCAGCATTGGTTCATCGCCCGGCGGCCCGCGCACAACTTCGTGTTCTCTTCGGTCACGCACGGCGTTTCGGTGACACTGGCGTCGCTCACCTTCGCGGCGTTCGGCCCGCATGAATGGGGACGGATTTCCGGCTGGGACACCCTCGGTGAATTCGGGGTCCTGATCATCACCGGGATGGTCTTCGAAGCGGTGCAGATCGCCTACATCGGCGGCATCCTCACGATCGGCTCGCCGAAGCGGCCCTCGCTGTCGACCGTGCTCGGCAATACGGCCGACAACCTGCTGGAGGCCATCACGATCGGCCTCGGCGCGGTCACCGCGGTACTGCTGTTGATCATGCCACCGATGGTGATCGTGATGGCCGTGGTGACGGTGGTGTTCAATCGCCTCGCCGAGATCGACCAACTGCAAAACGACGCCAGGACGGACCCGAAAACCGGTGTTCTGAACATGCGCGGATGGTCGGAGTCGGCCGATCGGGCACTCGGAAGGACTGCCCGATCGGACGACGGCCTTGCGCTTCTGATGATTGATCTCGACCACTTCAAGTGGATTAACGACACTTATGGACACCCGGCGGGCGACGACGTCCTCCGCGATGTGGCACGGAAATTGGACGAGGTCACCAGGCCCGCCGACGTCATCGGCCGGTTCGGCGGCGAGGAATTCCTCGTACTTTTGCCGGATATCGACGAAACCGCGGCGAAACTCGCCGCCGAGCGAGTGCGCAGTGCTATCGCGGAACTGCATATAGTGACTACCGACAAAAGGGGCAGCCGGGTGACGATCTCGGGCCGCACCACCTCGATCGGGGCGGCACTGTTCCCTCGTCACGGTGAATCCCTGGAGGAACTCCTGCACGCCTCCGACGCCGCCGTCTACGTGGCCAAGGAGAACGGCCGGAACCAGGTGCGGTTCGCCCAGGACGTCGACCGGCCCGCTCCCCCGCCGGCCGCCGAGGCCTGAGGGTGGTCGTGAGTGGCGTTTCGGGTTCTATTGTGGGGAAGGGCAAACGTGTCGTGGCGCGGGGCCGGTGTCGCTCCTGCGCAGGCGTTCTCCTGGTAGCGAGGGCCTCCTTGCCTACCCTGAAGGTAGTGATGGAGGCTTTCGCTACCTTCAGCTGTGATCCCTGGTGACAGGTGGTCGTGAGTGACCTCGGCGCCAGTCGTGAAGTACATGAAGGCCCCCTTCCTTGCGCTAGGCGCAAGGAAGGGGGCCTTCATGTACTTCGGCAAGGCGTGACGCCACTCACGACCACCTGGACCGAACGCGAACCCGGGTCACGCCATCAGGGGAACCCTGCGGAAACCCCGGGGTTATCCGGATGTCGGCCTTGATCGGCGGATGGCACCCTGGACGCCATGCCAGCGACAGCCCAAGCCGCCGCTCGTCCTACCCGGATCCGGCGGCCATGGTCGACTTCGGGCTGGTTGTTGCTGGTCACGGTACTGGTGTTCGGTTTCGGCCTGATCGCGTCGCGGCCCGCGTCGCCGCCGGACCAGGGCCCACCGACGGGTGACCTGCTCGCGGCACAGAACGCGGTCGACGCGCTGGTGCGGCCGGGTCCGGTCGAGAACGTGCTCGCCGAACTGCCCGCCGACTTCACCGCGGTCAGCGGGATCACCCCGAGCGTGATGACCGCACGCGACGGCACCGTGCGCGCCGTCCACACCGACGGGGGTTGCTCGGCGCCCTGGGGCGACGACAACACCAAATGGGACTACGCGGTCCCCTGCAAGGCCCACGACCTCGGCTACGACATCCTCCGCTACGCCGAACGCAAGGGGCACCCGCTCGGCCAGGAGGCCAGGGCCTCGCTCGACGACCGGCTCTCGGCCGACATGCACAACGCCTGCGTCCTCAACCCGATGGACTCGCGCGGCACTTGCGACGTCGTCGCCTCTCTCTATACGGCCGGTCTGGTGCTCAACTCCTGGCATCAGCGCTGGGGGCCGCCGGTCGGTGACCCGCTCGGCCCGATGATCGTCGGCGTGCTGGTGATCGGCGCGTTGCTGGTGTTCCGCCTCCGCGGCTGGGCCCGCGCCCGCCGGACCGTCGTCACGCTTCCCCGCGAGCCGCGGCCGGTGGTCCCGGTCGGGCGGTGGGCGTTGCTCGGGGTCGCCGGTGTCGTGCTGATGCTGCTCGGTGAATCCGCCGTCGCGCTCGCGCATTGGGCGGGGGCACCCGAACGATCGTTGTGGCCGTTCACCTGGCTCGCCCAGCTCTGTCCGGTCATCTTCTTCGCGGTCGGCCGGATCAACGAGGCGGGCTGGCGGTCGATCCGCGCGACCGGCGGCCGCTACCCGCAGTACCTCGCCGACCGCGCGAGCCCGCTGCTGCGCCCGGCGCTGATCTTCGCCGTCGTCGCGCTGGTCGTCCCGCTCGCGCTGGAGGTGCTGGGCATCCCGACGGGGACGAACGCCACCGTCATGCGGATCGCGCTGCATCCGCTCTGGCTGCTCGGCGTCTTCCTCTTGACCGTCGTGCTCGCGCCGGCGCTGCTGACGCTGTATCGACGGACGCGGACCGCCTCCGTCGCCGGGCTGCTGGCCTTGACCTTGGCGAGCGAGGCCGCCGCGCACTGGTCCGGCTCGGCCGTCCCGCGCTACGCGGAGACGTTGTTCCTCGCCTTGTTCGTCCAGCAGCTGGCGTTCGCCCACGCCGACGGCGTCCGCCTGCGGCGAGGCGCCCTCCTGGCGACGGCGTTCACCGGCGCCGCCGGGCTGGCCGTCGCCGCCGCCGTCCGCGGCGAAGGACCGATGCTGCTCGGCGGTCCCGGCGCCCCGGCCGCGTTGTCGGGCCCGCCGTGGGGAGTGCTGCTGCTCGGCCTGGTCCAGCTCGCGCTCCTCGGTCTGCTCGCGCGGCCGCTGGCCCGGCTCGGCGAACGTGCCGCGGTCGCCTCGACCGCCCGCCTCGTCCTCCGCGCCCCGATGAGTCTCTACCTCGGCTTCCTGGCCACGATGCTGCTGCTCGTCGCGGTCGTCTATCTGCCGGGCCCGTTCGTGGACGGGCTCAGCTGGCTGGCCCGGCCTCGGGTCCTGCTCGCGATGGCCCTGCTGGCCGTGCCCGCCGTGCTCGTCTTCTGGTGGTTCGAACGCCATGCGGGACCGCAACAGCGAGCGGTCGACGAGCCGGGTCTGCGCGCGGCGGTGTTCTGCCGAGCGGCGGCGACCGTCGGGATGGCGTACGCGATGCTCGGCGTGTTCGGCTTCGCGCTGACCCGCTTCGGGGGCGCGTCGGCCGACGCCGACCTCCTCGGGCTCCGGTTCGGCCCGGTCCAGAGCCTGGTCAACCTGTTGCTCGGGGTGTACCTGCTGCACACCGTGCGGAACGGCACCAGCCGGATGACCGGCACCTGGCTGGTCTGTGCGGTCGCGTGCGCGCCGCCGCTGATGAGCGCCCTCGACGGCAAACACGTGAGCGCCGCCTCGGTCGCGCTGCCGGTCGCGACGATCGTCGTCGCGATGCTCGCCGCGGCCGCCACGCTGGTCCCCGCCCGCGCCGCCCGGCGTGTCCTGCCCTGAGCCGGACAGCGCTGACCAGGCGTTCTTCGTACCATGGTGAGGAAACCGGTGGTGCGTGCCACATCTTCGGGGGGATGTGTAATCCTGCGACAACCCTCAACAGGCACCATGCGTCCCTTGAGAAGACCGTCGACCGGTAGCGACCAGAAGGAGCAGACCGCGTGGAGTATCCGCCTCGGAATGGGTATGGGGATCGACGTCCCGCCCGGCCTAGGCAGGACGCGCCCGGACGCGTTCCTTCCCGCCCGGCCCCGCCCCGTGGAGACCGGCAGGCACCCGCCCGCCAGGCCGCCGGTGGTCCGCCCAGGCGGCCGGCCACGCGACGACGGTCGTTCCGCGGCCCCAAGATCGCGCTGGGCCTCGTCTCGCTGCTGGTGATGGGCCTGACCGGCTACGCGTGGGCCGCGATGGACGGCCTGACGTTCGCGAACGTCGGCATCGGTGCCGACGAGGGCGACAAACCCGCCGACGGCGCCCGCGACATCCTGCTCGTCGGCCTCGACAGCCGCACGGACGCGCAGGGCAACCCGCTGTCGAAGGAAGTCCTGGCCCAGCTGCGTGCCGGACAGGCCGACGGCGAGCTGAACACCGACTCGCTGATCTTCGTGCACATCCCCAACGACGGTTCCAAGGCCGTCGCGATCTCGCTGCCGCGCGACTCCTACGTCGACATTCCCGGCGGATACGGCAAGCACAAGATCAACTCCGCGTATGCCCGCGCGATGCTCGACGAGCGCAAGAAGCAGCAGGAGAACGGCGTCTCCGACCCGAAGGAACTCGACCAGAAGGCCAACGAGGCCGGGGCGAAGACCCTGATCAAGACCGTCGAGCAGCTGACCGGCTCGACCATCGACAACTACGCCGCCATCAACCTGCTGGGCTTCAGCGAGATCACGCAGGCCATCGGCGGGGTCGACGTCTGCCTCAACGACGACGTCAACGACCAGTTCTCCGGCGCGAAGTTCACCAAGGGCCCGCACACCATCTCCGGGGTGGAGGCACTCGGCTTCGTCCGGCAGCGCCACGGGCTGCCGCGCGGCGACCTCGACCGGGTCGTCCGGCAGCAGGTGTTCATGGCCGGGATGGCGCGGAAGGTGCTCTCGGCGGGCACGCTCGCGAACCCGGGCAAGCTCAACGACCTGATCACGGCCATCAAGAAGTCGGTCGTGCTCAACCAGAACTGGGACGTCTTCGGCTTCGCGCAGCAGATGAAGAGCCTGACCGGCGGTCAGCTCGAGTTCCGGACGATCCCGATCGTCAACATCGAGTACAAGACCCCGAACGACGGCGTCGCGATCCAGGTCGACCCGAAACAGGTCAAGAACTTCGTCCAGGGGCTCGCGGGCCCGCAGCCCGGCGAGCAGCAGCAGGCGCCGCCCGCCGAGTCGCCCAACAAGGCGACCACGGTCGACGTCCGCAACTCCACGAACCGGGACGGCCTTGCCTCGACGGTGCTGAAGCAACTCGTCGACAAGGGCTTCACCGCCGGCGACACGGCCACCGCGAGCGCGCGCAAGAAGACGGTGGTCTGGGTCGCCAAGGGCCAGAAGGCGGCGGGACAGGCCGTCGCCGACGAACTCGGCGGCAACCCGACCGTCCAAGAGGACAAGAGCGTCGAAGCCGGACGCGTGATGGTCTTCCTCGGCTCGGACTTCAAGTCGCCGAGTGGCGCCGAGGGCTCCGGTTCGTCGCAGAACGCCGCCGGTTCGTCGGCCGCGGCACCCCCGCCCGAGCAGTCCGACGAGAAGCCGATCACGGCCGAAGGCGTGCCCTGCGTCAACTGACGCGCACTCTTAGCGGCTGTCGATCCTTTCCGGCGAGCAGCGTCCCGAGTGCGGACCGGTATTTGCCTACCTACGCCGGACCGGCCCGAAGGCTGACGATGTAGGAATTGGGACGTTCAGTGTCCAGATTCCTGCATCGTCACGAGGTCGCGCCGGTCTCGGACTTCGGTCAACGGAGGATTGGGGACACTCAACGTCCCCGATCCTCCGTTGACCAGGCTCAGACCGGTCGAGTGGGGAAGATTCGCGACGTCCAGCGTCCCGAAAGTGGCTTTCGCGACACGGCCGCATCCCGGCGGCGGGCAGCCCTGACCGGCCTGACGGCCACCGAAACGCGCCCTTCGAGCCGGTTTTGTTCACCCATTCGGCCCAGCGGACCAAAATCGATAGGAAAAGCACCCCCGAAACCGCGTAAGAGCGGCGGCCCTGCCGACTTTCATACACGTGAGCGCGCTCGTCCCGGGTTTTGTCACACCGGCGGGCGGTGGAGAAGGTTGGCAAGGCAGGGGATGGGGAGTGCTGATCGACGCTGAGAGCTATCAGCGGATACTCGGAGACGAGCTCCGCAAGCTCCGCCGTAAACGTGGCTGGACACGCAAGGAACTGAACCAGCATCTGCAGAGCGAGATCTCGCTCCAGACGCTGGCCACCTACGAGCTGGGCACCCGGCACTGTTCCGTGGTGCGGCTGGTCGAACTGTGCGTCGCGATGGACGAGCTGCCACAGGATCTGCTGGCCAAGGTGCACCGCCGGGTGTTCGTGGACGAACCGGGCCGCGTCCGGGTCGACCTGCGCCTGGTGATCAAGGACGACCAGGAGGAACTGTTCCCCCTGAGACGGTGGGCGGACGACCGGCTCAAACGGTCGGGTGACGCCGGAAGCGCCGAGGTCCACCTCGACTTCGCGGCGCTGGAACGGATGGCCGAGCTCTGCGGCATCCCCACCGTCGATCTCATCGGAAGGCTTCGCCGGCTCAACCCCTCATGAGCGCGGCGTTCCCCGGTCCGTGAAGGCCATGCCCCCCATCTTGGCTTTCACGGACCCTCCCCCTCTTCACGCGCGTTCGCGAGGTCAGCCGAGGAGTTCGTAGTCCTCGCGCTTCACCTTGCGGGTGTCGAGCCAGTACCGCCAGGTGAAGCCCGGCCAGATCGTGCGGTTGACGCCCTTCGCGTCCAGGTACCAGCTCTTGCAGCCGCCCTGGGTCCAGATTCCCTTGGCGAGTTTGCGCTGGATCTCGCCGTTGAACCGCTCCTGCGCCTCCGGCCGCGGGTCGAGCGCCTTGCCGCGCGCGAGCCGCAGCGCCTGCGCGACGTAGGAGATCTGCGCTTCGATCATGAACACCACGGAGTTGTGGCCCAGTCCGGTGTTCGGGCCGAGCAGGAAGAACAGATTCGGGAACCCGGATACGGTGATGCCCTGATACGTCCGCATCCCCTCGGTCGCCCACTCCTTGCCGAGGTTGCGCCCGTCGCGGCCGATGATCTCCAGGTCGTCGAAGGCGTCGGTGACGTGGAATCCGGTGCCGTAGATGATCGCGTCGACCTCGTGCTCGACGCCGGCGCCGTCGACGACGCTGTGCTCGCGGACCTCTTTCACGCCCTCGGTGACGACGTCGACGTTGTCCCGCGCGAGCGCCGGGTAGTAGTCGTTGGAGACCAGGACGCGTTTGCAGCCCATGGTGTAGTCCGGCGTCAGCTTCCGGCGCAGTTCCGGGTCCTTGACGCTCTTGAAGATGTTGCGCTTCGCGATGCGCTGGCCGATCTTCATCACCCACGGCTGGCCGTTGAAGCCGATCGCGCGGGCCTCGAGCCCCCAGTAGAGGACGTCGCGGAAGGCACGTTGCAGCAGCGGAACCGAGCTGAACGCCTTCCGCAGCGCTTCGGGCATTTCGCGGTCCGGCTTCGGCATGATCCACGGCGGCGTGCGCTGGAAAAGGGTCAGTTCGGCGACGTCCTTCGCGATCTGCGGCACGAACTGGATCGCGCTGGCACCGGTGCCGACCACGGCGACCCGCTTGCCCTTGAGGTCGTAGTCGTGCTCCCACTGGGCGGAGTGGAACGCCCGGCCCTGGAAGCGCTCGATGCCGGGCAGCTTCGGGATCTGCGGCAGGTGCAGCGCGCCGACCCCGGCGACCAGCGCGGGCGCGACGAACTCGTCGCCCGACTTCGACGCGACATGCCAGCGGTTCTCGTCGGCGTCCCAGCGGGCGCCGGTCATCTCCTGGCCGAAGCGGATGAAGCGGTGCAGGTCGTACTTCGCGGCGACGTCGCGCATGTACTGCCAGATCTCCGGCTGCGGCGAGTACGCGCGAGACCAGCCGGGGTTCTGCTCGAACGAGAACGAATACATATGCGAGGGGATGTCGCAGGCGCAGCCGGGGTAGGTGTTGTCCCGCCACGTGCCGCCCACGTCGTCGGCCTTCTCCAGGATGACGAAGTCCTCACGGCCCTCTTTCCGCAGCTGGATGGCCATACCCAGCCCGGAGAAGCCGGTTCCGACGATGACGACCCCGGTCTCGGTGCGGTTGCCCATGCTCCGGCCTCTCGTTCGAATTACCTGTTACCGGGAGTACACCTTACTCGAAGTAGGTTACCTTCGGTAGAGTGCTGTGGTGACGACGGCGAAGCGCAAACGCATGCCACGAGCAGAGCGAATGCGGCAGATGATCGAAATCGCTGAGGAAGTCTTCGCCGAACGCGGCTACAGCGCGGCGTCGATGGACGACATCGCGGAGCGCGTGGGGGTCTCCAAGCCGATGCTCTACGAGTACTTCAACTCGAAAGAGGGACTGCTGCTGGCCTGCATCCAGCAGTCGCGGACGGCGTTGCGCGAGGTCACCGAACGGGCGACCGTCGGAGCGACCTCCGCCGAGGACGCGCTGCGGCGCGGACTGCTTGCCTTCTTCGTCTTCATCCGGGAACGACGGCAAGCCTGGTCACTGCTGCGCCACGAAATGGCGCTGATCGGCACCGGCGCCGCCGACGAGATCGAGCGGACCCGCCGCCAGCAGACCGATCTGATCGCCGCACTGATGAGCGACCACCTCGACGCGGGCGACGACCTGCGCGCCGAGGCGTCCGCGGAGTTCGTCGTCGGCGCGTGCGAACGGCTCGCGATCTGGTGCGAGCAGCACGAGGACGTCAGCCCCGAAACGGCGACCGGATACGCGATGGATGTCCTCTGGTCGGGCCTGTCCGCGAGGGCCCGCTGAAGCGACTGTGAAGATGCGCGTGCATTAGGCCATTCGGTCGTCACTCAGAGCACATTGCCGCCAGTGTCTTGTGACACAGAGTTGTCCTACTGTATCGATGACACTGTAGAAACTCTGATGGACAGTCACGGCCTCCGTCAGGAGGGGGCGCCACCACCCGAAAGTGGCGTCATGACGACGGCGTGGCGAAGTCCACTGAGTGACGCATGCTCGCGAGGAGAGGGGTGAGGCGGATGACCGAACCGATCACCGCGTCGTACGTCCAGGAGGACGACGACTGGAAGATCACGGTCAGCGGCTCCGGTAAGGAACTGACCGGTCGCGCACCGGGCATCATCGCGGCACGGGACCGGGCCGACCAGCTGGTGGAGAAACTGTCCCCGCCCGAACGGTCGACCGTGGTGCACCTGCTCAACGGCAGTGCGCTCGAGTTCACCGCCGCCTACATGACGGCGAGGCTCACGCTTCCGGAGATCGAGCCGCTCGAGGTTCCTCCGCCGTCGAACGGCAAGGCCAAGGAGAAGACCGGCGGCAAGCCTCCGGTGCCCCAGGGCAAGGAGCTCCCGAAGGCCGTCGACGAGGCGAAGGCCCCGAAGAAGGCTGAGTCGGCCAAGACACCCGCCAAGGCGGCCCAGACCTCCTGAGACCTACTTCAGGAGTTTGCGGATCAGCAGCACGCCGATCAGCACAGCCCCGCCGATGAGCGGGTACTTCACCTTGGGCTCGTCCAGCTTCGCGCGCAGACCGGTCTTCGCGGAATCCACCAGCTTCGCGGGGTTCGCCTTCGTGCCCAGCTGGTCGAGTGTGGCGACCAGCGCGTTCCTGGCCTGCTCGATCTCACGCTCGATGGTCTCGGGATCGCGAGCCACGTGTCCTCCTCGCCGCGACGGACTTGCTGAACGCCCACGTTAGAGGACGCCACCCCCCCACGGTGGCACCGGCCACGCCGAGAAACGCCGATCGTGTCGCACGCTACGATCGGCGTGGCAGCACTGGGGGCCCGTAGCCCAATTGGCAGAGGCACACGGTTTAGGTCCGTGCCAGTGAGAGTTCGAGTCTCTCCGGGCCCACCATGTCAGACGTACTAGAACCATCAGCAAGCAAAGCCCGGTCTAGCGCCTCTGACAAGGATGAACGCAAGCCACAGGCGCCGTACTCATCGAGTGCGGCGCCTGCTTGCTTCTCAGAGCTACATACAAGCGTCTGCCCCGGCTCAGCCGCCTGTGCAGCCTCATAGGCGGTGTACGTCGCACACAGGACGTCAAACGGCTCCTTGAGCTTCTGACTGGTGACCACAGGCATGTCATCCTCGACGTCGACATAGAGGCGGGTAAAGAACGCTCGGTTGAGCACTGTCCGTACCTCTTCGCTTCCAGCCTGGTAGGCCGCCTGCGGACGCTCCAGGAGGTTGAGGGCCATGTAGAAGACCTGGCGGCCTGCTTCAAGCTGAGCTTCCGCCTGATCGAGCTGTCGCCGGATGCTCTGCCGCTCCGAGCGCAGGGCTTGCACCTTCGCTCGGAGCTTGTCCTTCGGCCAGTCTTCTTCGCCCGCCAGTTCCAGGAAGTAATCTTCCTTCTTGTCCAACTTGGCTAGCCGCTGCTCAAACTCTGCCCGCATGTCGTCAGACAGGCTTGAACTAGTCGCCACAGCGGCATCCACCGCGTCACGTACGGCAGCGCGGAACGCACCGCTTAGGTGCAGCGCACGGCCGTAATGAGCCGCAACGGCTGCTTCCATGGCCTTGATCGGGATATACGGCTGTTCACAAACCTTGTCTTCACGGCCGCCGCAGAAGAAATAGAAGTAAACCCCACCGCTTCGGCCTCTCGCCCGCTGCACCATGAAGCGCTGCTTGCAGCGGTCACACCAGATAGTCCCCTTCAAGTAGTGATGATGCTTCCGGTGGCGGACACCAGACCCTGAGTGCGAAGCAAGTACACGCTGCACCTTGTCGAAAAGCTCCTCCGAAATAAGCTTCTCATGGCGGCCGGGGTACTCCATACCTTTGTGGATTACGTAACCAAGGTAATAGCGGTCTTGGAGACGCAAGTTGAGCGTCTGCGGCGATACGGGTTCATTGCTTCTCGGCATTCGGAGCCCTAGGTCAGTCAGCTTATCCCGCAGCTCATCCACGTTATACTTGCCCGTAGCGAATAGATCAAAGGCCATCTTAACGTACTTCGCGCGCTCCTCATCGACAGCGATCGTGTTCACTTTATGGCCATCAATGATTGCGGTAGTATTGATGTAGCCTAGTCTAGCCTGTCCGTTGGTGCCACCATTCTTTACTTTGTTGAGCATCTTCACTTTTATGTCTTCACCGTTACGCCGGACGTCAATCCAGTTGATAACGTCCGTAATTGCCTCCATGCCTTCGGCCATATAGCCTTCGCCGAAGTTCTCCCTTGCAGAGATCAGCTTTACACCCAGCTTATCTAGCTGCTGTTTAACAACGGCAGCTTCCACGTAGTTGCGGAAGATACGGGAGCGCATGTAGATAACGACATAGTCAATGTCGCGTTGCTCAACAATACGTTTTAAGAGTTGCTTAAAGATCGGCCGCTTATCTATTGCCTGACCGGAGTAGCCCGCTTCGACATACTCGTCAACCTTGAGGGCTTTCAACTCCCGGTTCCGCTTGTCACACCACTCGCGTTGCGTTGGGATAGAGTTACCCTCGGGGTCGATATCCGTTGCGGTGTACATCTGCTTTTTGTCAGAGACACGCAGGAGGTAAACCGAACGCTTCACGATATCCTTTTCCTGCTTGCTATCTTCTTCCATAGATCATCCTCCATATCGATTATGTTCTCTACTTCTTGTTCACTGCTGCGCGGAAGTACGCGGCCACCTCGGCGACAGTTTCCTCGCTCATGCCGTACTTCTCACGCAGGTATTCTTCAAACTCCGGAAGGTCGCGGCCAGCGTGCGCACCAAGGTCGGCTAGCAACTGCGGGAGTTCCAAGTTCAACACCCCGTCAAGGCTCAACAGCGTGGGAAGCGTCGGCAACTTGCCGCCCGATTCAATGCGCAAAATAGTTGAAGCAGCCACGCCCGACTTTTCGCCGAGTTGCGCGAAGGTCAGCCCCGCTTTTGTGCGTTTAGCGTTGATATGCGTTCCGATAATGTTACTAAGTTCGACTTTCACGTTACCCTCCACTTATGTACGCACATTATCTCACGGACGTTGCACGCGTGCAACGCAAACTATGCGTGGAGGCTACGAAACAATGAGGTAGCTAGCCTGGCCTGGGACGTCACTTTGTAGACCATGCGTAACGTGCCCTGATGCGCAATCTCCCGTGCGATCAGCTCGGCGCGTTCGTCAGTCGAGGTCGCAAACACGACGTGCGGCAGCACGCCGTGTACGCCCTCTATGCCCGTCGCCGCAAATGCTTCGTAGGCGGCAATTTTTCCACGAATCCGCCCAAGGTCTTCCGTACCCTGGTCGATCTCAAGCCAATGCGTCGCTTCGTAACGAGCGTCTTCCACAATAGCGAGTGCATCCGGCCGCAGCGTGCCACCGTTGCCGTCCGGCCACCAGCAATACGGCTCAGTCGAGAACGTGTGCACTTTCTTGTTAGTGCCACGCGCCGTTTCTACCAGTGCCACGAATGCCTCACTAATTGCCAGCGTGTGCCGCAAGAACATCTCACTTGGTGCGCGCGGTGCCCGCGTACGTTGCAACAAAGTGCTACCATTGATGAAGTCAGCCATTCGTTGCCCGATACGCCCAAGGCAGTAAACCAAGCCCACAGAACCCGCACGAACGCCACCAATACGGCGGTTAAGTGTCGCAACTAATCCGAGGTCAACAAGGCGCTTCATGACACGGCGTCGGATATGAGATTGTTGCGAATCGGCGTTGTGGGCAAATAGCAGGCGTTCGAGTTGTCCGCCCGTCAATAGCCGAACCCTGGCGAGACCACGAATGACCTCTTTATCACGCTCGCTCAGCCGCTCGGCGAGACTGGCAATAGTTGCCCAGCTGGCACGCGCCCCGCTCATACCATTCTCCTGAAGAGAGTATGAGTCGTTGGCATTAACGCGTAACTTACCGCCTCTGACCAGGGGCGTTGCAGGCAGCTACTCGACGCGACCGGACGGCCGACAAGACAGGTCATTGATTGCTTCATGACGTACCTCCTTTGGTTCGTTTATTGGTTCTCCTTTTGCCGAACGCAATACGGTCGGCTTGTCCGGCCTCAATGTCTGCGGCCGATACGGCATACGCTCGCTGGCTACGGCGTAGCACGTCGGCAGTACTACCCAGGCTGCTTGGCGGCGGGTACGTCACGGCGGTAATAGGTGCGAGTGTCGTACCGTGTACCGAGGGGCGCAGTGCGATTTCGTGAGCGCCGAGTCCTTGCAGATCGTCAACACTGAGCGGCGAGAACCGAGGCGCAAGTGCTCTTGCGTCTTCGTGTTCAACTTGAAAGGCAATCTGATTTCGCGTTGTTCCCAGTACAGCGCTTTTCAGCTCTGGCGGCAACTGCCCGAGATACTGGTGCGCCAAAGTCAGGCCAAGTCCTAATCCACGTGCCTGAGCCAGCATATCAGCCAAATCTAGGGGTAGTCTCATTATTTCCTGGAATTCGTCAGCGTATAACCAGGTTGGCCGCCGCCTCTCACGCGGAATATCAGCCCGCGAAAGCGTTGCCTGCCAGACGCCTGCCATAACCAGGGACCCGACAAGCGCTGTGGTTTCCGCGCCGAGCAGCCCCTTCTTTAGCGGTACAAGGATTATCTTTTTCTTGGTGAACGCGTCAGCAAGATTGACACCTGTGCTCTGCCCAAGCGTCAGTCTCAGCGGCGTCGAAAGCGTAAAATTTCGAAGCTTATTCAAAACGGGCGAAATGACCGTAGCCCGTTCGACTTGACTCAGGTTGTTATACCAAGCCCAGAACGGTCGAAGTGCAGGCGGTAGCGGCTGTCCCACAATGAACGAACGGAAACCGTCGTTGAGCAGCAGCTCCGGTAGTTCCACTAACGTCAGGCGCGAGCCGTCGACAGCCTTTGTGTTCACAAGGGTTAGCAGGCTTGCCCGCAGGATATCCGCCGTCCGCACCCCCCAGCTTGCTTGATACACCGAGTGCAGCACTGACAAGATATGTTCGGCGGATAGTTCACGGCTGCGTTCGTCATAGCCGAGCGCCAGCGGATTGAAGCCGACCACGTACCGCGTATTTGCCGGGTCAATCACAATTACATCGTCTCGACGGTGTTCCGGCACCGTATCAATGACGTCATGTACAAGGTCACCGCGAGCATCAATTAGGACGATGCCGTCGCCATTCTCCATATCCTGTTTAATCAGATTGTGCAGTAGCGTACTTTTGCCGCTACCTGTGGGGCCGAGCACCCACAAGTGGCGCAGGCGGTCACTGCGTAGCAAACCTATCGGGCGGCGATCACCAACGTAGTTGGACTCGCCGATGACGAGTCCGTGCCGAGCAACTGTCGGCGGTGTCGGCAATGTCCGCGCCACTCCGGCCGGAAGGCCAGGCAGGCGCAGCCCTTCGGCGGCCATACCGACAAGGCCGCTCGCTTCCTGCACGTTCACGATCAGCGGCCAGCGGGTAAGCGGCTGCTGGATATCGCGCAGACGACTTATCGCACTTGAACCGGAGATATGCCAGCGTTTAAGTAGGCGCACTCCAGGCGCATCCATACCGCCGAGCGGCATCCAGGCGCGGTGGAAGAGTTCGAGCGCCCGCGCTTTGCTGTCGGCCTGTGCGCCGACGCGGAGCGAGGCGGCCAATAGCGGCGACTTGAATTTGTTGCGTTGCTCGCGCACGTCATCAGCCGTTGAGAGCGCTTCGCTATCCAGCCACCACGGCATGGCGTTGTCCGGCTGAGCTGGGCGCGGCACTGTCCGCGTGGTGCCGCTGAAAATCCACTGCATCACAACACGTTCGTCTTTAGCGAGCGGTTGCAGGGAAGATAGAAAGTGCTGGGACGTTTCGCGGGCGCGGCTCACGTCGAGCGGCCGCGTTTCGTCGGTTAGTGTTGCTTCGGCAGCCATGCGAAACCGTGGACGACTCTTGAAGTAATCCGGCTGTTCGTCAACTCGGGCGTTCGGCAACGCTGCTCGTAGGCTCGCCAGGATTGGCCGCTCTAGCCGCTTTGGCACCAGCACGGTATGTGTAATGGCCCCTTGTTCGGCGCTGACCTCAAGTGCCACAGGCGTATTAGGCAACAAGTACCAGCGGGGGCTTTCAGTCATGACTTGGACGCGTCCGAGCCACTCGGCGACTTCAGCCGTTGTGGTAGTGCCAGACAGTTGCAGGCGCAGGGCGACAAGTCCTCTACGCCATGCCTGGCTGTCGAGCCAGCGGGCGGCCAGGATGAGTAGAAGCAGCACCAAGCCGCCGCCGATGATGATGATGAGCGCCGCATTCATCGGCGCCCCTCCTCGGGTGTCTCGTCCGACTGTTCGCGCTTCTCGCGTTCCCAGATCTCACGGCCGAGCTGAATGATTGCTTGTGCCACGAGTGCGGCGTCCGGATTCTTCCGGGGCGCACCGCGGACACGTATTCGACGTACTTTGCGCATAGTAAACCTCCTTCACGTTAGTTGGATGGCTCACAAGTTGCACGCGTGCAAAGCTGTGCCACATCTTCTTATAGGGACACGCGTACAGAACTTCAAGAGAGTGTGTAAATTCAGCTACACCGAATATACGGCGGCGACTTGGGGCCGAATGCCAACGTCAAATTATTGTTTTATATACAGCACTTAGCATTGCCGGTAGGCCGCTCGCCCGGCTGATCGTGCGCCAGCATCGACGCGACAGGACAGGCGGCCAGCCAGTGCGACGCCCACAAGCACGAGCGCCGCACTGCCAGCCTTGCCGTGCCACGAGCCGCCCGGCTGCGTCTTCACGACCCCCGATACTCCTCGTGCTCCGTGGAGTTCCGGAAGGGGTCAACGGCCAACGTCTCAACGTTCTGGCAGACGCAGCGCCGTTCCATGGCGATACGCAGCCGGTCAGCCAAAGCCGTCAGTCGCTCGCCCAACTCGTCCTGTTCGCCGACCGTCACGGCCTGGAGGCTTTCCACTTCCTCCAAGCGCTTTACGGTGCTTTCCAGCAACTTGCTCAACCGTCGAAGCTGCACACCGAAGTTTCCGGTCGGTTGAGCAGATGGTTCGGTCATCTTTTCTTTCCCTTCTTGGTGGGGCCCATGAGATGACGGGCAGTCCGAAACCACTGGTGGCCCCTCCCGATGGCGTAGCCGGCCAGGCCGCACGCGGAGGCAACGAGGCCGAATGCCACAGGGGTCATCGACGACTCTTTCGCAGCACCAGATAGAGCACCAGAACAGCGACGATAACCGCCGCGATCAGAAGAAATGCACCGGCGAAGTGAATGATGAGGTCGATACACAGGCCGATCATGAAAATGGCAAAGACCAGCCAGCACAGGAAAAACAGCATGGGTATGCCTTCTTTCGAAAGAGTGGATTACTTGCGGCGGCCGATAATGACCCACACAATGCCGCCGAGGATGACCGCGGCTCCAATTGCAGGAAGTGCAGGGCCGATAGTGCCGTATAGCATGTCCCAGCCACTCGAAATAGCCTGCCACAACGGGGCGGGCAAGATCGGGGACAATATTCCGGCAATGAGCCGCAGGAACAACCCAAGCACCAACAGCCCGGCCACAATGCCGATGATGCGTCCGAGAAGAGAACCAGAGCCTTGCTTCATGTGAGGTAACACCTCCCCCGAAACTAGCGGGATGCAGGCCGCGAACCGGGAAAAGATGCTCCGGGTGGCGGTGACTGCCTGACATCAACCACTAGACCAGCGGCCAGGGCACAGGCTGAAGTTGTGACCAGTCACTAGCTAGTGACCAGTACGTTTGCGCAGCTCAGCGGTGGTTTGGTCACATCAACGCCGAGGCTAGTGACTGGCCGGACCATCTGGTGTGGCTGGCGGAGACGCGGCCGGGTCGTGGGGTGCAGCCTTAGGTGGCCAAGACTCGGGACGCTCCCGCTCCTCCGGATAGTCGAAATCCAGCTCTGGAATGTACGGAAGGTCTTTGTAACGGGGACGCTCGTCGAGGCTGTATCCTGGAGTCTCTTCTACAACTGGACCAAGACCGGGGCTTTCTCCACGTTCCAGCATCGCAGCAAGCTTGTGTACGTCGTAATCTGTAAATGCGCCCTCAGATTGGACGTATTGCGCAACCTCTAGCCAGGTTGGTGGCAATCCGCCCCGCGCGGCTATTGATTCTTTGCTGCGAGGGTCTTCAGGCAAATACATCCACGCGCGTTGTCCTTTGCCGGAATCAGAAGGTGGTTTTTCTGTCATGAAATAAATAGCTCTTACAGAGTAAGTTATAACATTTTAGCAAAGCGATGTCCACGCGGTTGTTAGCCACCTAGACTGGCTTGCCAGCGACGCAACGAGGGCGGGAGCACATGACCGACGACGTTGGGCCAACTTTCTCCGAGGTGTACCGCAGCTTGCGAGCATTCGCCCAAGACGAAGGCGCTGGACGGCCGGATGACAAGCTGATCAAGTTTTTCCGAAGTGACGGCCGCGCGCTTTGCCGCGCGCTACGTATTAACCCCGAAGGCGAACTCAGTGCGACCTGGAAAGATGTCGTGCAGTTTCTCCGTGTGAGAATCTTGAAGCTAGAGGTACGACCGGCTCGCCAGAAGCTGAGCATTAAAGACCGCGCCGAGCAGTACAGAAACGCCGTAACTGTCTGCTTCAATGTGTCACCGGAAGGTGTGACTGATAAGATTATTACCAAGCGGCGAACGAAGCTTGCTCACAGCCTTGACGAGAAACTTCGAATCGCCGTTAGTACCTGTCAAAAAGACTTCAACCACGCCTGCCGACAGATAGCGGCGTATCTATGCCCAGATGACATGACCGATGTGTCTCTAACAGAACTACCTCAAGCCGACGCGGCGAAGCTCAGTAGCTATGTCCGACGAACACCACTGGAAGAACAGTTCTGGCAAGCAGCGAGGGAGATGCCACAAGGCGTCATCTGCTTCGTTGGCGCACGAGGCACAGGGAAGTCTCGACTCGCATCCGAACTCATTGAGCAAGCCGAGGCCGGCGGCCGTGATTGCCTCAGGCTAGACGGCTCATCCTCACGAGCCCTCTATAATTCGCTCGCCCGCGAACTGTCCGAACGCGATATCCACGTCGACAACAATGATGACGAACTTGTACGCACGTTCATTAGCTACATCAACGCTCCACGCAACAACAAGTCAGTCGTCTTTATCGACGACGTATCCGCTTGGGAGACAATAGAATCCCTTGTCGCTGCTAGACCGACAGTGCTGTTCGTCGTCACGTCAAACAACGGCGAACTGCGTCCGTCTTGTGCACATCGCATGATTGACGTCGACGTTATGAGGGCGGAAGAAGCGACGGCCTTAGCGCGTATGCTTATCGAGCCGACACATGCGACTGATGACGATTGCCGCCAGCTGGCAGATCAGCTGGGATATCTACCGCTTGCCATCGACCACGCCGCTAACCTTATTAGCGACGGCTGGATGCCGCTCAGGGTCTTTTTAGATCAACTGCACATAAATGCATCGGTCGCCCTTGGAACGGGGAGTGAACTACACCGCGAACGCTCGCTGACGTTTATCTATGCTGAGCTGCTACGCGAACAGGCCGCGCGAAGGCCGGAAGCACTGCTTGCTCTAGCGCTGATTGCGCAGGTATTTCCCAAGGAACTACCAATCGAGCTGCTACAGGCTAGCCATCGCACACTCTTCGCTCGTTACTACGGTGTACCGGACGTCGCCCCGGAGTATGCTTTTTCCCTGGCGTTCTCCGAACTGAGACGGCTTCGCCTCATTCGCGAGGAGGCAAGCGGTTGGATGATGCACAGTCTTTCACATCGACTTATCGGCGAACAAGTGAAGAACTACGCGCACGACGCCATCGTGGAGCTGCTACATAACTTTTCGTATCTCTTCAATGACGTGTTCATTGGCAGTTCAATCCACGGCCTTACAATCAATTTATACTGCCACATGGACTGTGCACTTGCCCGACTCGATGAGCTCAGCGATGCTGAACGCAGGTACGCAAGGCTTGGTCGAGTTGTCATTGCAATGAACAAGTTTGACTATATCCAGGGCACTGCGCTGTTCCAGCGCAAGCGCCTCGCCAGAGTGCTCGAACTCGCCCTACGTAACAGACCACGCGCCGAACAGGCAGAAGTCTTTAACTATGTTCACTCGGACATCGACCTGCTCGACCTGCTCTACGCTGATGCGCGTAGCGTTTACGATAACAGTGGGGACGCCGTAGGATACGCTGACAAGACTCTGTCGGTAATAGCGTCCATGCGAACCGCGGCTGCTCCAGATGATTTAGAACGGCAAGTATGGATGAACTTTGTCGAGATTGACGCTCGCCTAGTTGGTTGCGTCACGCCGGTTCCGAGCAAACTGGCTATGGACACGATGGCGATGATCAAAGCGTCGCCGCATACGCACAATCCGATCTGGCTCGGTGAGGCCTTTTTGCGCCTGGCTGCGACGGAGGCCAGGTGTGCCTACCTCAATGCTGCCATCGGCCTCTACGGGTTCGCCCAGAAGCAATTTGAGCTCAACCCCGACAACGCCAACTGCCGGAATGGCGCCGTATACGCCATGACGGCAGCGCTCAGACTCATGACACTGGCAAGCGTTGGTTCTCGGTGGCAGTTGTGCAGGGATGCGGTGCAGGTATTCAAGAGCGAGTCTAATAAATGGGAGGGTGACGCCGCCTCTCCGCCTATACTCATAAGCATCAACACAACAAGGAAAATAGGCGAGGCGCAGGAGCTACTAAATCTTACAGAAGTACTCAAGGCGATGTCATATAGCCACAATCCGGAGATTCATGGCAGGTACATCAACAACCAGTCAGAGTGGTTTGAGTATCAGCTAGAACGCTTTGATAGCGGCCTACTTGAAATTCTGACCAACAAGCGCCATCAACTACGATATGACGCGGTTCGTCATGGCGACTTCGCTACTGTCGCATTTCAAGTTAATGAGTTGTTGCAGCAATTCAAGGACACTTCAGACCCAGAAGAAATGTTGCACATTTTGTTACTGCGAACGAAGTTGCACACATTGCTTGCACACGGGCGGTTGCCATTAACTCTCGGCGAGCAATTCATTGGCGACCTAATCTCTTTTGCTACTATCGCGCAGCGCTACGGGCTTGCCCAACTGACGCAGGAAGCCTGCATTGTGGCGCATTTCGTGTTGGCAGCGTCTCCGGAAGGAAACCGAGGAATGCTTATAGCTCCGCTACACGAAAAAGACTGTCCTGTTCCGCTGGCGGTTGAGGATGCATTTCCTGAACCTGGACTGTCAACTTTTACCTGGTATACGCGCGTTCTAACTGGCGAAGCTGCCCCTTTCGGGATTCTCGTGTTCTAGCACGACATCGTGCACCATCAGGGTGAACCTGGCACCATAACTCCGTGCCAGCCCACACTCCCACCATCCTCGCCACCTCCATGGGCCTCAATCGCGCCCGTGACCTGTGGCAGCCCGGCCCGGTCTTCGACTACGCCTGTGAGCTGGCCCGTCCGGCCGGTACGCCCAAGCTCTGCGTCGTGGCCACGGCTAGTGGCGACCAGCGCGACACGCTGGACCACTTCGAAACAGCGTTTGCCGACCAGCCGGTCGAACTGTCGCACCTCGCCCTGTTCGACAAGCCAAACGTCGACGACGTTGCTGCGCACCTGCACAGCCAAGATGTCATCTGGGTAGATCGCGGCAGCCTGGTGAATCTGCTGGCCGTCTGGCGTGCGCATCGGCTTGACGCGGTACTGCGGGACTGCTGGGAAGCGGGCGTGGTGCTGGCTGGGGAGTCGGCCGGTTCGCTCTGCTGGTTTGTCGGTGGGACAACGGACTCGTTTGGACCGGTGCAAGCCGTCACGGATGGGCTCGGCCTACTGCCGTACGCCAACACCGTGCACTACGCCGACCGCCGTGAGCAGTTTCAGCAGCTCATCAGGGATGTGACCTTGCCTGCGGGCTACGCCACCGACGCCGGGGCCGGACTGCATTTCGAAGGCACGGAGTTGGTGGCGGCGATCAGCGACCGGAAGAACGCCGGGGCCTACTGGGTGGAGCGGCAGGCGGACGGTTCAGTAAGGGAAACGGCGCTGGATATCAAGCGACTCAAGCGTTCGTAGGTGTGTCGCTCTGCAAGCGGTGGAGCACATCGGCGACTTCGCTGCGCTGCCGCCAGTGCTGGAGTACCGGCACGGCGCGCCGGAGTTCGCTGCGCGCGGACAGCGATTGCAGGGCGGTGCTGTCATCAATGGCTTGCCAGGCCAGCCGGGCCGCTTCGTACGGCTGGCCGACGTTGGCGTAAGCGCGCGCCAGCTTGGCGCGGGTAATCGTCGCTGTACGAGCTGAGGCAGTGGAGAGCGTGGCCAGGCGCGGTTCCAGCACACCAATGGCGGCTTCACCTTTGCCAAGGTAGATGTCGCACGTCGTCCGGAAGATGGCGTACAGGTCATCACTGACCACACTGCGCTGGCCGAGTTCGCTGCCGTCGTCACCAGGCTCGTCGAGCAGGATCATGGCCTGGTCGAGTGCGCGAGCGCTGGCGTCAGCCTCCCACGCCAAGGCATGCCCGAAGGCCATCTGCTTGGCGGCGAGACCCCGGATACGGACCGGAGCCAGCGGCATCTCGTAGGCCGCCAGGGCGTGGTCAACGGCGCGGTGGCCGTCACTGGCAAAACTGACCGCCATCATGGAGCGGCGGACGAATGTGTAGGCAGTCATCGCCGTCCACCCGCTGCTCTGCGCCCACTGCGTTGCCCGGTCGGTCCAGAACAGTGCCTCCTCAGCACGGCCGGCCTCCTCGCTCAGCCAGCTCAAGCTTTCGGCGTAGCGGGCCTGCAGTACCAGGTAGTCCGCACGTAGGCCGGGTTCAGCCCGGCGGCGGAGACTGTCGAGGACGGCGATCTGGGCAGTCAGCGCGTCGAGCAGGCGGGACGGCGGCAAGGCCCGCGCCGCTGCCTGGTAGTGCTCCAGCGCGTCCGCCAGCGTAGTCAGCGTGTCGCGGTTCGGCTGCACCGCGCCAAGGGCCTGTTCCAGCCGCGTCAGCGTCGGGCTAGCTAGCAGCCCGATACCGAGGCTAGCCAGCAGCTCACGCCGCGAAATGGGCACCTGGCCACCTCCTCCCGGCAGCTGAACGTGTAACACAGAGTCATCGGGTACCCGCAGTGCAACCGAGCCACACGTCCGGTTGTCGCCGCCCGCCAACAAGCTGGTGATGATGCCGCCGGTGTCGTAGATGGCGTCTAACTTCTCGGCCAGCCAGCGGTGGAGCTGGCGACGGCCCGACTCCACGTACGACAGTTGGGACTCAGCGCAGCCCGCACGACGGGCGACGGCGGCCAACGTCAGTTTCCGGGCACGCCGCAGGTCTCGTACCACCGTACCGAGCGCCACGTCCCCAGGCATCGATCGCTCCTTGACAGTTCTTCACAACCGCCGGTGATTCCTCGACTTCGGACAGTCAACCACACAATCATGCAGGTCAGACACCCGGCGGCCGGTTGACCGGTCGCCTCCCCCGAGACCACGGGCGGCCTCCCGCAACGGTTCACTGGCCCGCCCTGGTCGATCGTCCCGGCTGCCGGGTGTCGCCCAACCGGCTCACCAGGCGACTAAGGCGAACGGAGCACGACATGACGGCGGGAGTGGCCGAACGGCCAGCACGGGACATAGCCGCCGAAGGCGAACCGATCACCCGGCCGCTGGCCTACGGCTACATGCGGGTGCCGTGTGACGTGCCGGACGACAAGGTGCGACGGCTGGAAGAAGCCTTGCGGACGTTCGCTGCGCTCAAGGGCTTCTACCTGGTGACGTTCTTCTTTGAGTTTTCGTGTGGCTCGCACGAGGCGTTCCAGGAACTCATTATCGAGCTTAAGCGTGCCGATGCTCACCATGTCGTCATTCCGTCGTTGCGCCATCTCGCGCGCAGCATCCTGCTGCAAAACACCATGCTCGGAGAACTCGAATTTGAAGCCGCGGCCGAAGTACTCGTGCTTCGGGAAAGCGACTAACACCAGACCAATGATGAAAGAAACGATCGACCTGGTTAAAGCACTGCGAGCAGTGACGGCCAACGTCGAAAACATTGCGGGCGCACTCCTGGTCGGCCAAATGCCGCCACCGAAGCAGCGTCAATACGCCGGATTACTGCGTGAGCTGGCCGTACTACTCGAAGACCATGCCGAGGCGCAGGAAAGGCAGGCCGGTGACCAAGCACCAGATGAAGCTCCCTGACAGCATCGAAGCGATTGCCAACCACATGCTGTTCGTTTCCGGGAAACTCAAGACCGGCGAGTTGCCAGGGACGGAGTTGCGCGAGCTTGGCTTTCTGCTGGCTGAACTGGCCGAGACGGTGCACTACTACGCCGACAAGCTTGGTTCACCGCTCGGGCGTCACGCACTACGGGAACCACCGGACGACACCTCACTAGGGCCGTGAACCCGGTTGGCTGGTACGTCGTCATCTTGGGTGGTGGCTTCCTCCTTGTCGGGCTGGGAATGCTCGCGACAACTCGGCTACGCAACCGGCGCGGCATTGGGCACAAGGACGAACGGTCCCCAGCAGCGATCATTGCACGTGTTGCAAAAGAGCGAGCAGAAGCGGATTTCGCTCGTGCCCCAACGGAAGTACTACCGGTGATTTCTCCGGACGACATCCCGACGCAGCCGATGCCGAAGCTGCCACCGTTGCCGCGTCGCAGACGGCCGTACGTTAACCGGCCGCCGACGCCCTGGCCACGCCAGAAGACAGCCAAGCGGCCAGAGCAAGAACTCATGCAGCGCATTTTGGACGGGCTAAAACGCCTTGAATAACCCCCACCGAATTGGACGCCGACCCGTGGCCTACGTGATGACGTTCTCCAACACCAAACTGGCGGACAGCTTCTTTGAGGCAGCCTTCTGGCTGAACGAGCCGGGACAAGACGGCGTGAACGTGCTGGCCATTACCGCCGAGCTGGAACTAGAAGACGAGCAAGCCGGAACGCCGGAAGTGCATCACTTGACGCTTTGCTACAGCGACGGCAACGAACCGGCCGAAGCAGCGGCCTTGGCGGCCTACCGCGCCCGACACGGACGGCAGCTCTAAAAGCGGCACGCGCTCTCCCTAATCCCCTCCGGCACCCGACACGTCGGAGGTAGCAAAAGCACCACAGAAAATACGAGAGAGGAAGCCCTTGAGAAAGACTGTAATTGCGTCCACGCTTGCATTTCTGAGCTTGTCCGGAGTGTTCGCCGCCAGTCCAGCGACGGCTGACGTGCAGCCGAACATCGTGGGCGGCAACGAGGCCATCGGAAATACCGGCTGGGCAGCCTCGCTCCAATACGACGCCCCGGCCTACGGACGCGTGAGCTACCACACCTGCGGTGCGGCGCTGCTGTTCCGCTCGTGGGTGGTCACCAACGCCCACTGTGTCACCGACATGCCCGGCAATCCGCCGGGGCAGGTGCCGACCAGTGCCAAAACCTTCTCCGTGCGCGTCGGTTCCAAGGACCGGACGCAGGGCGGCGAGGCAGCCAAGGTGGTCAAGATCGTGGTACACCCCGGTTGGCAGTGGGCGGCCGGTGCGCCGGACAAGCCCGTCAACGACGTGGCCCTGCTCCAGCTCGACCACGCCGTGAACGTCCAGCCCATCCAGCTCGCCGGACGTGCGGCCAAGCCGGGCGACCGCGTGATGCTCTACGGCTGGGGTGCCGACCAGCCGGACGGCAGCGGCCCCCTCCCCACGCGGCTCCAGCAGCTCAGCACGCGGGTACTGCCGCCGGTCAAGTGCGCCGACGCCCGGCAGTCGGCCGGAGAGGTCTGCACGAACAACCCGCACGGCACGGATGGACCCGGTGCGGGCGATTCCGGCAGCCCGGCCGTGGAGCTGGGCAACGGTGTGCCCAAGCTCGTCGGCACGGGCAGCCGGGGAGCTGCGCAGTACCCTGGTGAGGCACCGACTGTCTACACCAGTTCGCCGGACTTCCGGGGCTGGCTGTACGACACGGCACGGGGTGTAGCCGCCGCGTAGCGGTTGCTAGCCGCAACAAGGAACGAGCCTGCCCGTGTTTCTCGGGGCAGGCTCGTTCTGTGCGGCTACTTGCGTTTGTACTTCTTCACCAATCGCCACACGCTTACCACGCTGACGCCGTACTTCTCCGCCACGACCGCTTGCGTCATGTCCTTCGTGTCCCGGACGATCTGCGCTAGCTCATCCGGGGTGAACTGCTCAGTCAGCGGCGGACGCTTGACCCACTGTTTCCGCTCCCCTGGCGGTGGCGGCAGGCTTCGCACGCTATGACTGCCGACGTCCGTGGCAGACTGCGCCCGCTCTAGCTGCCGCTGTACTTCACGCAGGTCAGCCAGCACGTCTAGGCGGTTGGAGTAGTGAGTAAGCAAGTCCACCCCACCGGCCCGCGCGAGCATGGCGGCGTGCTCGCGCGGAAGCCGCCCGCCACGCCCCCGCGGCCGGTTCGCCGCCGACATTCGGAAAGCCGGTCCGAATCAGCGGATTCCGCTGGAACGACGAAGGCTTTCTCCCGTCGAACAGTCGGCGAATCGGCACCGCCGAATGAATTCGTAAAAGACATTTCAGCTAATTGATCACTACGCACTCGTTCTCGGCGGAGCCGGTTGAGCCGGACGCCGATCTGCGTATACTCGGCCTCAAGCGCCGGTAGCAGCCATCTCACCGCGGCGCGATGGGGTTTTCGCGGCATACCACACATTCCCGGGGGGATACGTGTACCCGCTCGACGGTTGACACGTCGGCGCATTGTCCATTGTGGAATTCATGCGCCGGTTCGCCTGCACCTCTCCACTCAAGAGTTCACCGTGCTCACCAAATGCGCGCGCGGAATCGATCCTGCTCGCGTTTCGCTGCCCGTCGGCGCCTTTCTAGGAGAGCCATGCCCAGAATTCGACTCACCTATTGGTGGGACGGCCACTCCCCCGGTGACGTGGTCGATGTCGACGACCAGGTCGCGGTCACGTTGGTCGGCCGGATCGGGGTGCGAGCCGAGGACGACGATGGCGAGCCCGCGGCCGAGCGGTCCGAGACGAGCGAGGCGTGACCGCCCCGATCGCCTTCCCCGACGTCGAGCGGCTGGTCGTCGACTCGATCAAGAACCGTGCGGAACTCGCCGGGATCGTCGTGGACAACAAGCCGCCGCCCGGCTTCAACGGCACCCAGAAGACCGTGCTGGTCTCGCGCGTCGGCGGGGCGTGGATCGACGACCAGTACCTCGACCAGCCGTTGATCGACCTGGAGTGCTACGGCCCCGACAAGACGGCCGCGCACGGCGTGTCATTGCTCGCGAGGGCCGCGGTTCTCACGCTGCGCGAAACCGGCTACGGCGGCGCGCGGGTGGTCGACGTCGCCGAGATGGACGGCCCGCGCTGGCTGCCCGACTACCACCACGCGGCGGCCAGCCGCTACCTGGCCACGGTGCGGCTGCTCGTCCGGCCCGCCTGACCGATTCCCCGAGCAAGGAGTAAGCGCTGATGGCTGGTTCCAACGCCAAGGAGATCCGGGTCGCCGGCAGCGGCCGCATCCTCGTCGCCCCGCTGGGCACCGCGGCACCCGCGGACACCACCGCGGCCTGGGGTGCCGACTGGAAGGACCTCGGCTACACCACGACCGACGGTGTCAAGGTCGCCAAAAAGGACAAGATCGACCCGATTGACACGTGGCAGAGCGTCAGCCCCGCCCGGTTCGTCTACTCCGACCGCGACCTGACCTTCAAGTTCCAGATGCTGCAGCTCAACGAGGACACGATGCCGTTCTTCTTCGGGGGCGGCGCGGTCGCGCAGGTCGGGACGTCCGGGGTCTACAAGTACGAGATGGCCGCCGAGCCGAAGTTCGACGAGCGCATGCTCGGCGTGGAGTTCACCGACGGCAACGACGTGCGGTACCGCCTCGTCGTCGCGCGTGGACAGGTCACCGAGACCGAGGAGATGGCGCTGGTGCGCACCGCTCCGCTGAAGCTCGGCGTCACCTACACGGCGCTGGCCGTCGACGAGAAGGCCCCGCTGGTCACCTTCCTGATGAAGGACCCGTCGTACGCCGCCGTCTGACCACCCCCCTGCCCGGCATCGAGAGGACATCGCCATGGGCCGTTTCAACGTCAACGCCGCTCGAGCCCAACGCCTCGAGGTGGACGGCACGGACTGGGAGTTCGAACTGGACGACGAGGTCTTCCGGCTGCCCCGCGAGTTCCCGCGTGCCATGGCCAAACAGCTGAGCCAGATCGACGACAACGACATCGACGGCCTGCTCGAGGTGCTGCTCGGTGAGGAGCAGTACGCGCGCTTCGACAAGCACACGGTGACCGTGCAGGACGTCGCCGCGCTGCTGGAGGCCTACGGCAAGGAGACGGGTCTGCCGCTGGGGGAAGGCTGAGCCTCGGCACGCTCGTCGAAGAGCATGCCGAGGCCCTCGAGGCCGACCTGCTGCGGTACTACAACGTGGATCTGCTCGACTGGTACCGGGAGAAGCTGTCGTCCCGGCGGTTGAAGGTGCTCATCGAACACCTGCCGCGGGATTCGTCGTTCGCGAAAGCGTTGCACGGCGAGGAAGCGGAATGGCACCTGAGCGACCACCTGCTGGCCGCGGTGGTGGATCACCTCGCGGTGTCGAACTGGATGTTCGCCACGGTCAACCGGGACGAGAACGCCGAGGAGATCCCGTACCCGCAAGCCATTCCCCGGCCAGGGCCCGAAGCGGTCGACGAGGAAGCACTCAAGGCGGAACCCGAGAGCACGGACGCGAGCGAAATCCTCGCCTTCTTCCGCAGCGCTGGTTAGGAGACGGACGTGACCATGCCGCCCATCGGGGGCTACCACCCGACCGGTCCCGGCCCTGGCCCGCTGACGCCTGAGCAGAGCGAGGCTCTGCTCAAGCAGGCCGTCGCGGCGTTCAAGGTCGCGTTCCCAGACCCGGCCGTGCTGCACAAGGGCGAGATCACCGCGATCAAGAACGAGCTCAACGCCCTCAACCTCGCGATCAACGGCATCAAGGGCGAGTTCAACATCGTCAGTGCCCAGACCGACCTCGTGCGATTGGAGTCCAAGCCACTCTTCGATCTCCAGGAATACCTCGCGGGCAAGAAAGGCGAAAAGCCCGAGCAGATCAAGGCAGAGGCCGCGGCCGCTCAGAAGAAAGCCGATGACGCCCATCAGCTTGCCCAGAACTCCCTTCGCAAAGCCAACCAGATTGATTCAGCACTGCAGCGGGTCGTCACCAACCAGATCAAGCCGCTCGAACAGCGTTTGGAAGGCCGGATCACCCAACTCGACCGGCGTGTCACCCAGGACGCCGCCGCCGCGAACAGGCTCGCCCGGAATGCCAACCAGAACGCCGGAACCGCGCTACGGAGAGCCAACCAGGTCGGCACCGGGGTACAGCAGGGCATCACCGCGCGACTCAACCCGATCTCGCAGAGCATCTCGACGTTGCGCGGCCAGGTCACCCGGCTCGACCGGCGCGCGGCGGCCATCGGCCGGGAGACAACGGCGGCCCTGCAAGGGGTCCGGCGGGTCGGCACCGGCCAGAACCAGCTCACCCGGCGTATCACCACGTTGGAGCGCAGGCAGCAGACCGGCCAAGGCGGGCGCGGCCAGGACGCCGCCGCGCTCAGGCGTGAGGGCGACCGGACCCGCCGGGCCGTACGCGAACTCACCGCCGCGATGCGCGGCGCGGGCCCCGGATCCCAGCAGTTCAAACGGCAGCTCGACGCGATCGAGCAGTCGCTCCGCTGATCCTCACCACGCAGACGAAGGAAGCCAGCCAGCATGAGAAATGCCTTGGTACAGGCCACGGGCGCGGTCGGCCGGTTCCGCGCGGCGCTGACGCAGGCCAGTGGGGCGGGCGGCCGGTTCCGGACGGCCACGAGCCAGAGCACCACGCAGGTCCGCCAGCTCAAGACCGCGGCCGACCAGGCGGCGAGGTCCGTGCAGCAGGCCGGGCGGCAGGCGGCGTCCGGCGGCGGGTTCTTCTCCCGGTTCAGCCAGGGGTTGCGCACCGCGACGACCGCCCAAAGAGGACTCAACACCGCGATGAAGGCCAATGTCCTCGGCTTCCTGCTCAGCCTGTTGCTGCCGCTGATCGCCAAGATCGTCGACATGGCCATGCAGTCGCAACGCGTGCGACAAGTCGTGTCCGCGGCCTTCCGGATCATCGGACAGGTCGTCGGCGCGGTGATGGACTTCGTCCGCAAGATCATCAGCGCGGTCTGGCCATGGATCGAGACCTACGTCCGGACGTACATCACCATCGTCATGACGGTGATCCGGACCGTCATGAACGTCATCCAGACGGTCATCTCCACCGTGTGGAACGTGATCTCCACGATCTTCCGCACGGCCATGAACGTGATCAGCGCGGTGGTCTCCGGTGCCTGGAACGGCATCAAGAACGTGATCATGCCGGTCATCAACTGGATCGGCGAGGCGATCCCGGCCGTGTGGAACCGGGTGACCGGAGCGTTGCGTGCGGCGTGGGACGGGCTGGCGGGCTTCGCGCGCGCCGCGTTCGAAGCGGTGCTCGGCGCGGTCAAGGCCCCGATCAACGCCATCATCGGCCTGGTCAACATGGCGATCCGCGGCCTCAACGGCATCAGCGTCACCATCCCGGATTGGGTGCCGTTCGTCGGTGGCAAGACGTTCGGTCTCAACCTGCCGCAGATCCCGCAGCTGGCCTCGGGCGGTATCGCCACGCCGGTGCCGGGCGGGCGGCTGGTGAACGTCGCCGAGGCCGGGCACGCCGAGGCGATCATCCCGCTGTCGAAGCTGCCGCAACTGCTCGACCTGACGAACAAACGCCGCGACGTCAAACCGGTCACGGTGAACATCCACCCGAGGGCACGGCAGTCCGAGTACGAGATCGGCCGGATCGCCGCCCGCGAGCTGGCGTGGGCGGGGAAGCGATGACCGCGATGCGGCCCCCGGGAACCGTTCTGCAGCAACCGGTTTTCTCGGTCGACGGCTGGGCGGGCAACACCGTCGACGCCGAGGGCGTGGAGTGGTGGGTGACGAAGGAGGAAGGCTGGGCGTCCTCCCCCGCCGTCCGGCTCACGATGACCGACCGGCCGGAGCGGGACGGCGCGTTCGACGCGCCGTCCTACCGCTCGCCGAGGGTGATCACCTTGGAGGGCACCGCGATCGCGCCGGATCGGATCAGCAAGGAACGCGCCAAGGACGGCCTCGCCGCCGTGCTCAACGACGGCTCACGGCTGTTCCCGCTCGTGGTGACCGAGCCGCACGCGGTGCGCCGGGCGATGGTGCGGCTGTCCGGCGAGTCGAAGATCATGGACAAGAAGGCGGGCGCGTTCGAGTTCTCGGTGCAGGTCACCGCGCCGGACCCGTTGCGCTACTCCGCCGAACTGCGCGTCGCGACCTGCCCGCTCCCCAGTTCCGCCGGCGGATTGAGCTTCCCGCTGGCCTTCCCGCTGGATTTCGGGACCGGCGCCACCGGCGGCAGGCTGTCGCTGGAGAACAATGGCACCGTGGCGGCCTGGCCGACGTGGAAGATCAGCGGCCCATGCGCCGATCCGGTGCTCATCAACACCCAGACCGGCGAGGAGCTGGCCTTCCAGATCCAGCTGGCCGCCGGCGAGGTGCTCGTCGTGGACACCGACGCGAGAACCGTTCTGCTGCAAGGCCTCGCGTCGCGCCGCTCGGTGATGCTGCCCCATTCACGCTGGTTCCCGCTCGTCCGTGGCGGGATCGACGTCGCGTTCCGGGCGGGCGCCTACAACCCGGCCGCGCGGCTCACCGCCGAATGGCGTGACGCATGGAGCTGAACATCTCGAGACTAGGAGCCCGCTGATGCCCGAGCGCGATTCCGCCTGGCTGTCCGGTGGCGTCGTCGACGCCGAGGACGCCCGGCTCGCCACCGGATCCCTCGTGGCCGCCGGGAGCTCCCCGGTGCAGAGCCGGACCGGGCTGCGGCCGGCGGCGAGCGCCGGCCGGGTCGGGCCCACCAGTCCGCCGTCCGGCAAGGTCCAGGTCGCCCCGTTCCAGGCGGTCATCCAGGGCACCCGTTCACCCAGCGCGGGTTCGTACCTGGTGACACTCGATCAGGCCAAGACCATCGACGTGCTCGGCGCCGTGCCCGCCCACGCGACCTTCGCCCGGTACGACCTCATCGTGGCGCGCCAGACCGACACGCAGTACGGCGACACGACGTCGGCGATGACGGTGACCCTGGTCGCGGGAACGCCCGCGCAAACGCCGGTGGAGCCCACGGTCGCGGGTGACGTCATCGTGCTGGCCCGGATCACGGTCCCCGCCAACGCGACCACGATCGGTTTGACGCAGCTTCAGGATCGGCGCGTCTTCACCAGCTCCATCGGCGGTGTCGTACCGGTCCACGGCGAAGTGAACCGGCCGCCCGTGCCGTACGCCGGTCAGCTGGTGTACCGGCAGGACCTTCGGGTGCTCGAAGCCTACGAGGGCACGGCGTGGAAGCCCGCGGTCGCCAACTCGCTGGCCATCTACGGGCCCAACGATCCGGGCTGGCCGCTGGGCGGTGCCACCGTCGGCGGCGACCGCCGGGTGTTCAACCGGCTGACCGTGCCGGCCGTGTACTTCGCGCGCAGGCTGTTGATCACCGCGATCGCCTTCTACGACACGTCCGGCGCGGCCGACCGGTACGACATCACCCTGCAGGCCAACGGCACCACGGTCGGCCTGACCGTGGTGAACACCCCGATCGGTGCCGGGATGGCCACCGGCTCGGTGACCGGGATCGCCAGCCAGCCCGCCGACACGGTCGTCACCGTTGAACTCGGCATCCAGCGGTTCGCCGGCGACGGGACGGTCCAAGTCGGGTGGGGCCATCCCTACGACTCCATCAACGTTCTCGCGATCCCCAGCTAGGAGACGAAAACCATGCCAGAACGCGACTCCGGCTGGGTCGGCGGCGCCGTGGTCGACGCCGAGGACGCCCGGCTGGCCACCGCTGCCCTCGCCGCGCCGGGCAGGTCCCCCGCCCAGTCCCGCACCGGCCTGCGGCCTGCTCCCGGCGACCCCGGGTTGGTCCGCGCGACCCCCACGCCGTCGGGAAACGTGACCGTGCAACCGTTCCAGGCCGTCATTCAGGGCACACGGCACGCCGCCGCGGGCGCTTATCTGGCGACACTGGACGAGCAGAAAACGCTCGAAGTGCTGAAGGTGCCCGCCCACGGCTCGTACAACCGTCACGATCTCGTCGTCGCCCGGCAGACCGACGCGCAGTACGGCGACCCGGCCTCGAAGTTCATCGTCGAGGTCGTCGCGGGGACCGCCGCGTCGCAGCCGAGCGACCCGACGGTGACCGGCGACGTACTCAAGCTCGCCCGGATCACGGTGCGTGCCAACACTTCGACCGTGACCGGAGGCGACATCACCGACCTGCGCCCGTACACCTGCGCGGTGGGCGGGATCCTGCCGGTGCGCAACGCAAGCGAGCGTCCCGTCGACGCCTACCCCGGCCTGTACGTGCATCGCGCCGACACCGGCAAGCTCGAATTCTGGAGCGGCAGCGCGTGGAAGTCGCTGGTGGTGGACGACGACACGGGCTGGCAGGTCGTGCCCGTGGCCGCCGGCTGGACGGCGGGAAGGCCGAATGACACCGAGGAAGCGACCGTGGTCCACGTACGCAGGATCGGCCCCGAGGTGTACGTGCGGGGCGCGGTCACCCGCCAGAACACCCCGGCCGGCCACGGCACGGTGATCCTGACGCTGCCGCAGGCCTATCACCCGCAGTTCGGGCACCACTGGGCCGGGAACACCTGGAGTGGCCATGCCATCGGCTCGCATCAGTTCCTCGACCTCGGTATCCAGCGAAACGGTGTCCTGGCCATGTGGACGGACAACAACGTCGGGGTGCCCGTCGGCGAGACCGTCATGCTGAACACGTCCTACCTGCTGGGCTGACCGGACGATGACGAACCGGAACACCGCCCGCTACCGGTACATCGTGGCCGATCTGCGGACCGGGCAGGTACACGCGGAACTGCCGCTGCGCGACGTCTCGTTCAGCTCGGTGCTCAACGACGCGGGCGAATTCCAGGGGAGACTCGTACTCGGTGATCCCCGCATCGCCGTGGGCGAACCCGAATTCGTGACGAGACCCGCGCACACGGCGCTGTACGTCGAACGCGACGGTGTGCTGGTGTGGGGCGGGATCGTCTGGACGAGCAAGTACTCGTCGGCGGGCCGCGCGATCGAGATCGGGGCGGCGGGCTTCCTGTCCTATTTCGACCATCGCCGGGTGCTGCCGAAGGACTTCGACCCCGCGAGCGGCACCCTGGCGGGGATCGCGGTCACGTACACGGGTGTCGACCAGACCGAGATCGCCCGCAACCTGGTCGCCACCGCGCAGGGGCATCCGCGCGGCAACATCCGGGTGCAGTCCGATCCCTCGGTGACGTCCGGGATCCGGCGCACGATCAGCTATCCGGGCCGTGAGCTCAAGTCCGTCGGCGACGCGCTGCGCGAGCTGTCCGATCTGGAGAACGGACCGGACTTCGCGTTCGACGTCGGCTACGGCGAGGGTGGCCACGCGGTGCGCAGGTTGCGGATCGGCACACCGGAACTGGGCCAGCAGGGCACACCGCATGTGTGGGAGTTCGGCGGCAACCTCATCGAATACTCGTGGCCACGCGACGGATCGTCGATGGCGACCCGGGTGTTCGCCCTCGGCGACGAGAACGAAGCGGGCCAGCAGGTCGGCATCGCACAGGACAACTCGGCAGCCCGGCTGTTGCTGGAAACCGAGGTGTCGCTCGTGAACCTGAGCGATCCGGGGCTGCTTCGTTCGCAGGCACGCTCGGCGCTGGCCGCCGCTGTCGATCCGGTCGTGCTACCCGAGTTGGTCGTCCGGGGCGATCTGGACCCGGTGCTCGGCTCGTACGCCGTCGGCGACCATGCGCTCATCGTGGTGCGCGACGACTTCTTCCCGCTCGGCACCCAGTTCCGGGTCCGGATCGTCGCGCTCGAAGTGACCCCCGGCGACGACGCGGGCGAGGAACAGGTGCAGCTCACCGTGTCACCGATCAGTGGAGGACCGTCATGACCCGCGTGAACCAGCCCGACTCGCTGCTCACTGAGCTGCGCGACATCAAGCGGCGGCTTCGTGCGCTGGAGACCAGGAGTGCCGCGCTCGCCCCGGCACCCGCGGCCGCCTCGGCTGCCGACGTGCCGGAGACCGAGGAGCCGCGCGCCGACAAAGCCGAGTAAGCGGTCGTGGCCACGTACTGCTGTGATCCGATGGACGACTCGCGTGATCAGACGGACGACACGCGTGATCCGATGGACGACACGCGTGTGTGGACGGACGACTCGCGGCGGGACCCGGCCTCACGCGTGTCGTCCATCCAGTCACGCGTGTCGTCCATCGGATCACGCGTGTCGTCCGTTCGGTGCAGGTGGTCGTGAGTGGCGTTTCGCCGTTCTAACCCGAAACGCCACTCACGAGTGCTTAGCCAGTGTCCTTGCCCGCCTGAGTACATGAAGGACCCAGAGTCCCTCAAGGAGGCCTTCACGGACCGTGCCTGGCACCAACCCGCAGCCGGAATCCACGTCGATACCTAAGACCCGTATCCCCACTCAGCGCACCCGGTCGTAGACGAGCGCCATCTCCCCCAGCTCCCCGACCTCCTGATACGCCAGCGTCCACTTCGACGCGGGCAGCCCGTCGACGAACAGGCGTTGCCCGCCGCCGGTGATCTCGGGGCAGATCATCAGGTACAGCCGGTCGATCAGGTCGTCGGCGAGCAGGGCCTTGATGACGCTGGCGCTGCTGTTGACCAGGATGTCGCCGTCTCCGTTCGCCTTCAGGCCGGCGATGACGTCGGCGGCGGGGGCGTTCACGATGCGGGCGCGGTCCCAGGGCGCTTCGGTCAGGGTTGTGGAGAGGACCACTTTTTCGGCGTCCGTGAGCCACTTCGCGTAGGCGCGGTCGCGGGGGTCGGCGTTCTCGTCGGCGGCGATGGCCGGCCAGAAGCTGAGAAAGCCCTCGGCGTTCAGTCTGCCGAGCACCGCGGTGGTCGCCTTTTCGTGGATGCGGGCGAGGGCCGCGCGGGCGACGTCGGTGGTGGCGTACGAGACGATCGCGCCCATGTCGCCGGGGCCGCCGGGGCCGCTGTAGTGGCCGTCGAGGGTGAGGCCGATGTTCGCGGTGACGCGGCGGCCGGTCGGGTTCGTCATGGCGTTCAGTCCTTTTCCTGGGTGATTCGAGCCGCGAGGTTGTCGAGCACCTGGCCCCAGCCGGTTTCGATGCCGGCGATGAAGGGGACGGCCTCGACGGTGGTTTCGGTGATGCGCAGGTCGAGGCGGAGCCGCGTCCCGCCCGGCGCCTCGGTGAACTTCAGGTCGTAGTGACCGGTGAAGAAGGTGTCCCCCTTGGCGTCCAGCACCGAGAGGTCGAACTCGAGGTGTTCGGGTTCGGTCGCGGCGCGGACCTCGCCCGCGGAGCGGTATCGCCCTTCCGCGTCGCGGTAGTCGAGCACGGCTCGGCCGCCCGTCCACGGCTCGATGACGCAGTCGGTGACGGTCATCGAAGGCGGCGCCCACCAGGAGGCGAGCAGCGCGGAGTCGGTCCAGTGCCGCCAGACGTCGTCGCGCGGCGCGGCGAGCAGACGGTCGAACGCGAACGCCCGTCCGTCCGCCCACCGGTTTTGGCTCGCGGCCGCGGTGTCCGCGGAGATCGCGGCCTGATAGCGCGTGAGGACATCGCGCTCGCCCTCGTTCGCTTCGATGGTCTCGATCAGCGCCCGCACCCGGCTTCCGAGGTCCTTCAGCGGACTCGCTTCGACCGCGTAGACACGACGCTGCCCGAGCGGGAAGACCGTCACGAGACCGACGCGGGCGAGGGTCTGCAGGTGCTTGGTGGTCTGCGGCTGGCGCAGGCCGGTCAGCTCGGCGAGCTCACCGACGGACCGGGGCCGCTCCGCGAGAAGCTCGACGATGCGCCACCTAGCTCCGTCTCCCAGTGCTGCTGCGATCTGCTCCATGCCGAGAAGTATTCACTTGTCAGAATATTCTTGTCAAGGAATATTTTCACGATGGAACTCCACCAGGCTGCGCTGCTCGGTCAGCGTGGAGAAGGAGTCGAAGACCAGGCCGTGTGCGGCGGCAAGCTCGCGAAGTTCGTCGAGGCGCCGTTCGCGGCCGCCGTAGAGGACGAGCATGACCAGGTCCCACTCGGTCTGCGCCCCGATCCCGCCGACCGCCTCGATGACGAGGACACGCCCACCCGGGCGGGCGGCCTCGGCGCAGCGGGCCAGGATGCGGTGGGCGTGCTCGTCGTCCCAGTCGTGGAGGATGTCGGACAGGAGATACGCGTCCGCCCTGGCCGGGAGCGGGTCGAAGAAGCTGCCCGCGGTCACCTCGGTCCGGCCTTCGAGCCCCTGCTCACGCAGTTCCTTTTCGGCGACGGCCGCGGTGGGCGCGAGGTCGACGAGATGGCCGCGCACCGAGGGGTTGGCCTTCAGGATCGCGGCCAGCAGGCTGCCATGACCTCCGCCGACGTCGACGATCGTGCCGAAGCGGGCCCAGTCGAAACCGGCGACGAGCCCCGGCACCTGCGTCAGGAACCGCTGGGTCATCTGCCGGTCGAACGTCTCCCGCAGATGCGGATGTTCGGCGAGATCGGCCCAGAAATCCTGGCCGTAGCGGCGGATGTAACCCGCTTGACCGGTGGCGACGCTGTGCGCGAGTTCGACGAACGCCAGTTCGCCCCGCCCGCCGGCGGCGTTCATGTCCAGGAGCCCGGCGAGACCGTTTCCCGCGTCGGCACGCAGGTTCGCCCCGTAGCCGGTGGTGCGATAACCGGTCGAAGTCCGTTCAAGGACGCCGAGAGAGGTCAAGTGCCCCAGCAGCAGATCGAGCGCGAGCGGCGCTTGGCCGAGTTCCGCCGCCAGGTCACCGGCGGTCGCGCCGTCGCCGGACAGCCGGTCCGGCAACCCGAGGGTGACCGCGACCCGCAGTGCCATCGGCGTCGCCAGCCCGGCCAGCCGGAGGAGATCGTTTCTGTCGTCGTGGTTCGTCACGAAGATCCACTGTGGCAGCGCGGTCAAGTGCGTTTACGGGGTCAGCGTCCGCCCCGTGAGTCCCGCGGTCTCGACCGCCTCGACATAGCTCCGCGCGACTTCCTCCGCCGGGGTGCCGCCGTCCGGTTCGCCGAGCGCGGCGAGCGTTTCACTCACCCAGCCGGGGCTGACCGCGTTGACGCGCAGCCCACGTGGCAGTTCACGGGCCGCGGCGGCGACGAACGCTTCGAGACCGGCATTGGTGAGGGCCCCGAAAGCGCTACCGCGCAACGTCTCCGGGATCCGGCCCGCGGTCACCGTGACCGAACCGCCGTCCGGCAGATACGGTACGGCGTGCCGCAGCAGGAACACCTGGCCGAGCAGTTTCCCTCGCAGGCCTTGGGTGAACTCTTCGTCGGTGCCGCCGTCGACCGGCACCAGTGAGCCACTCCCCGCGCAGCACACGACGTGCTCGATACCCGGCTCGGCGGCGAAGAGCGCGTCGAGTGTGGCGGGCTGCTCGACGTCCACCCTGACTTCGCCGGAGCGGGACGCGGCGAGCACGGTGTGCCCGCGTGCGGTGAGCGCTTCGGAGACCGCGGCCCCGATCGTCCCGGTGGCACCGATCACGAGGATCTTCATCGGCGTCTTCCTTTCAAGGGCGGGTGAGAGGTTCCGTTTCGTAGGCCCGGTGAAGCGCCGCGACGAACGACGGCGCTTCCGGCAACGGCGTCGCGCCGATCCGGCGCACCGCGATCCCGGGCGTCCACGAGTTCATGACCACCGCGCCGCCGAGCCCCGGCAGGTCGGCGAGCGTGACCTCCTGAACCCGTTGCGGCACACCGAGCCGCCGCTGGACGATGCCCATCGTCGTTCCCCGCAGCAGACCGGCTTCGGGCCACACCACCGTATCGCGATCCCAGAAGGCGAGGTTCCAGATCGTCGCCTCGCTCAACCGGCCCTGACGGTCGACGAACGCCGCGTCGTCGAACCCTTCATCGACGGCCTGACGCCGGAAGTACGTCTTCGCCATCTCGCCGGTGTGCTTGATGGCGGGGATGACGCGCTCGTGTTCGACGGCCGTCAGTTTCAGCGGACCCGCCGGGCCGGACGCCGGAGGCCGGGTGCGCACGAGGACTTCGAGTTCACCCGGCAGGTGGATCGTCACAGTCAGGGAGACGTCCGCCGGACCCGACTCGATCGCCTTGCGCACGTACGAGCGGATCAGGTCGTCGGGCAGGGCGTCGCCGAACAGCTCCAGCGAGGCGGTCCGGAGCCGGTCCAGATGCAGGTCGAGACCGCGGACCAGGCCGTCGCGCACCTGCATGGCCGTGAAGTGGGCGAAGCCGGCGAAAGCGAGTGGCGCCAGGTCTTCGGCGGTCGCGGTCTCGCCGTTCCGCTGCGCGACATAGGAACTCATATCCGCACCGTAATCCGGTTGCGGCCGCGGTGCCCCGGCGGCAGGATCCCGCGGGTGCCCGCTTCGCGTTCCGGACTGCCGCGCTGGCAGTTCGACCTGACCTGGTCGTTGTTCGAGTACCACCTCGCCGCCCTCGAACCGGCGGACTTCCGTTGGGAGCCCTCGGCCCTCTGCTGGACGGTGCGGCCGGACGGCACTCCCGACTGGGCGGACACCGAACCCGACCCGATCCCGGTCCCCACGATCGCCTGGCTCACCTGGCATATCGGCTGGTGGTGGAGCGTCGCGCTGGACCACGCGAACGGGCGGACTCCGCGCGAGCGCGAGGAAGTCACCTGGCCCGGCGAAGAATCCGCCATCGAATGGCTGCGCGGACTTCGCGAGGAATGGCTGGCCGTCTTGGATCGTTTGACCGACGCCGACCTGGACGCGCCCTCCGCCTATCCGTGGGGCGAGGACGCCGGGCTGACCTTCGCCCACACCGTCGCCTGGGTGAACTCCGAACTGATGAAGAACGTGTCCGAGATCGGCCAGCTCAGGTTGCTGCGGCTCAGCGCGGCGTGATGCCGGGAATGGACTTCAGCTCGCCAAGGAGCATCGAACTGACGGCCACCGGATAGTCGTCGAGCGCGTACACCGTCCCGGCGAGCTCCACCCGGACCGGAGTCTTTCCCTGATGTGCCAGCAAAGCCTGCCTCAATTCGAGAACGGCGTCCTCGGTCAGCCGTTCGGCGGTCGCGTGCAGGGTCAGTGGCGGCTCTCCGTCTTCCGCCGCCGAAAGATCGAGCGGTACGAGGCCGCCACCGAATACGGACATCTTGTCCTCCCGCCAGTTCACCCGGCCGTTGACGCGGACGGCGTTGTCCTCGGCGAGATCCGCCGCGAACAGCGCGTACGCCTTGGGAAAGAAGAGAACTTCGAGCGCCGCGTCGAGATCCTCGATCGTGCAGATGGCCCACGGCTCGCCCTTCTTGTTCACCCGCCGCTCCAGTGACGTGATGAGCCCGGCGACGACCACCTCGCCTTCCCGCGGCGGATTGTCGAGGATCGCCGCGATCGGGCGGGGCGCGTGCCCGCGCAGGACGCGTTCCGCCCCGTCGAGCGGATGCGCGGACACGTACAACCCGAGCATTTCCCGTTCGTAGGCGAGCAATTCCTTGCGCGGCCACTCTTCGACACCCAACTTGAGATGCGCGAGCGGTGAGGTGCCTTCTTCGCTCTCCTCGCCCGCGCCGAAGAGGTCGAACTGGCCCATCGCCTGCTTGCGTTTCAACGGCACCACGGCGTCCACCGCGTCCTCGTGCACCCGCAGGATCGACAGCCGTGTATGCCCGAGCGAGTCGAACGCGCCCGCTTTGGCCAGTGATTCGATGACCCTTTTGTTGCAGGCCACCAGCGCCGACTTGTCGAGGAAGTCGCCGAACGACGCGTATTTCCCCTTCTCCCGCCGTGTCGCGATGATCGCTTCGACGACGTTCGCGCCGACGTTGCGCACCGCGCCAAGCCCGAACCGGATCGCGTCCCCCACCGCCGAGAATCGGAGCCCCGATTCGTTGACGTCCGGCGGCAGCACCTTGATCCCCAGCCGACGGCATTCCGAGAGGTAGACCGCCGACTTGTCCTTGTTGTCCCCCACCGAAGTCAGCAGGCCCGCCATGTACTCGGCGGGGTAATTCGCCTTCAGGTACGCGGTCCAATAGCCGACCAGGCCGTAGCCCGCGGCGTGGGACTTGTTGAACGCGTACCCGGCGAACGGCAGGATCGCGTCCCAGAGAGCCTGCACGGCATCGAGGGAGAACCCGTTGGCGAGCATGCCGTCCCGGAACCCCTCGAACTCCTTTTCCAGTACCTCTTTCTTCTTCTTGCCCATCGCCTTGCGCAATACGTCGGCGCGGCCCATGGAATAGCCGGCGACGTCGCGCGCGATCCGCATGATCTGTTCCTGGTACACGATCAGGCCGTGCGTCTCGGCCAGGATCTCGCGCAGCGGCCCGGCCAGTTCGGGATGGATCGACTCGATCGGCTGCCTGCCGTTCTTGCGGTCCGCGTAGTTGTTGTGCGTGTTCATCGCGATGGGGCCGGGCCGGTACAACGCGTTCACCGCGATGATGTCGCCGAATCCGGTCGGCCTCAGGCGGCGCAGCAGATCCCGCATCGCGCCGCCGTCGAGCTGGAAGACGCCGAGACTGTCACCGCGGGCGAGCAGTTCATAGGTCGCCGGATCCTCGACACCGAGCGTGTCGAGGTCGATCTCCTCGCCGCGGTTGGCCTTGATGTTGTCGAGCGCGTCACCGATGACGGTGAGGTTGCGCAGGCCGAGGAAGTCCATCTTCAGCAGGCCGATGGCCTCGCACGACGGGTAGTCCCAGCCGGTGATGACCGCGCCGTCGTCCCGCCGCCACAACGGGATCGCGTCGAGCAGCGGTTCACTCGACATGATGACGGCGCAGGCGTGCACCCCCGCGTTGCGGATCAGTCCTTCGAGCCCGCGCGCGGTATCGAAGATCTTTGCCGCCTCGCCGTCGCCTTCGAGCAGCGCGCGGACCTCCGCCGCTTCGGCGTAACGCTCGTGGCCTGGCTCCACGATCCCCGCTAGCGGGATGTCCTTCGCCGCGACGGGCGGCGGAAGCGCCTTGGAGATCCGGTCGGCGATCGCGTAACCGCTCTGTCCATAGTGGACACGGGCGGAATCCTTGATGGCCGCCTTGGTCTTGATGGTGCCGAAAGTGATCACCTGAGCGACGTGCTCGGCGCCGTACTTGTCGGTGGCATACCGGATCATCTCGCCGCGGCGCCGGTCGTCGAAGTCCATGTCGATGTCCGGCATGGAGACCCGCTCGGGATTGAGGAACCGTTCGAAGAGCAGGCCGAGGTCGATCGGGTCCAGATTGGTGATGCCGAGCGCGTACGCCACGAGTGAGCCCGCCGCCGAACCGCGGCCAGGCCCGACCCGGATGCCGACACGGCGGGCATGGTTCATCAGGTCGGCGGTGATCAGGAAGTACGCCGGGAAGCCCTTTTCGGCGATCACGCCGATCTCGAAGTCGGCTCGGGCGAGGTAGGCGTCAGGAACGCCGTCCGGCAGGCGGCGGCGAAGCCCTGCCGCGACCTCTTCGCGCAGCCAGGATTCCTCGTCGTGTCCATCGGGGACTTCGAAGACCGGCATGCGGTCGACGTGCCGGTAGACGTCGTCGTATGGCTCGATCCGCTCGGCGATGAGCAGCGTGGAATCCGCCGCGCCCGGGACTTCCGTGTCCCAGTACCGGCGCATCTCCTCCGCGGACTTGAGGTAATAGCCGTCGCCGTCGAATTTGAACCGGCCGGGATCGTCGAGGGTCTTGCCGGACTGGACGCACAGCAGCGCGGAATGCGCCGCCGCCTGATCCTGGGTGACGTAATGCGAGTCGTTGGTGGCCAAGGGTTTCAGGCCGAGCCTCCGCCCGATGTCGAGCAGTCCGTCCCGTACGGACCGCTCGATCGGGAGGCCGTGGTCCATCAGTTCCAGGAAGAAGTCGTCCGCGCCGAAGATGTCGCGATAGTCCGAGGCCGCCTGGATCGCCTCCTCCGGCTGGCCGAGCCGGAGCCTGGTCTGCACCTCGCCGGACGGGCATCCGGTGGTGGCGATGATGCCTTCGTGGTGCCGCGAGAGGAGTTCGCGATCCATCCGGGGTTTGCGGTAGTAGCCCTCCAGACTGGCCAGCGAGGACAGTTTGAACAGGTTCCGCAACCCTGTCGCGTTCTCCGCGAGCATGGTCATATGCGTGTAGGCGCCGCCGCCCGAGACGTCACCGCCGTCGCCACGCCGACCCCAGAACACCGGCTTCTTGTGGAAGCGGGACTCGGGCGCCAGATAGGCCTCGATACCGATCACCGGTTTGAGCCCGGCCCGGACGGACTGCCGGTAGAACTCGTCGGCGCCGTACATGTTCCCGTGATCGGTCATGCCCACCGCGGGCATGCCGAGCCGCTGGGCCTCCTCGAACAGCGGCGCGATCTTGGCCGCGCCGTCGAGCATCGAGTATTCGGTATGAACGTGCAGGTGCACGAAGGAGTCCACCGGCCACTCCCCACGGTTGTACGATCCGGTCCGACGCGGCGATTGGACCCAAGGCGCACAGGCGTTGTCCAACAAACGACACGCGGCGATCGACAACCGGCAGTTGTAGGGGGAGACAGTGGAGCTGGACCTGGGCGCGGTACGCGCGTTCGTCGCGGTGGCCGAGGACCGGTATTTCGGCGAGGCGGCGATCCGGCTTGAGGTGAGCCAGCAGGCGATCTCGAAGCGGGTCGCGAAACTCGAAGCCGATCTCGGCGTACGTCTGCTGTCGCGGACACGCGGCGGCGCCGAGCCGACCGAAGACGGCGAGGAGTTCCTCAAACACGCTCGCGCGTTGATCAACCTGGCGGACCAGGCCGTCGAACGACTTCACGGCAGGCGCCGTCCGCTGCGTGTCGACGTCCTCGGCACGCGGCTGGCGACCATGGAGGTGATCCGGGCGTTCCACGCCGACCACGACGACGAACTGGAACTGGTCACGCCCGGGCTGGGCGCGGTGCGCCGGTCGATGCTGCCCGAGACCGTCGATGCCGCCTTCGCGCGCGTCAGCACCGCGCCGGAGCCGGGCATCGGCCGCACGCCCGCCTACCTGGAGCCGGCGAATCTGCTGGTCGGACGGCGGCATCCGCTCGCACGGCGGCGGCGGGTCGCGATGGCGGAACTCGACGGCATGACGGCGTGGATGCCCTACAACGCGCGGGCCAGCGAATGGGCGGAGTTCTGGCAGGAGCTGTGCCCCGAGTTCGGCATCCTGATCGACACCGACGGCCCGAACTTCGGGCTCGAACACCACATCGAGGTGATCGGCACGTCGAAGGACCGGCTGGGTTTCGTCGGCGCGAAGATGCACGTGCCCTGGCATCCGGACGTCGTCCAGATCCCGCTCGCCGACCCGACGCCGGTGTACCCGTTCTCCCTGCTGTGGCGGCACGAGAACCGGCATCCCACGCTGCCGCTGCTGATCGAACACGTCCGGTCCGGGTACCGGCCGTTCGAGCCGGAGCGGCAATGGCTGCCGGTGGCGGACCGGGAGGCGATGAGCGGGGGTCAGTGAGGACGGCCGGACCGATTACCTGGCCTGGGCAGGCTTCACGCGCCATCGCCGGTTCGTCTGACCTCTCGACAGGCGGAAGTACATGAAGGCCCCCTTCCTTGCGCCTGGCGCAAGGAAGGGGGCCTTCATGTACTTGGGGAACGTCCTTCCGCGCCAAGTGTCCTTTGTGGCCGGACAAGGCACCGTCTTGACGGGCCACGGATCGGGATCTACTCTTCTCCCTTCAGACAGGCACAGACGAAGAGCCACTGTCAGCGGTCTTCGTCGTGTCTGTTTTTTTGTGTCGGATCGCTGACAGCCAGCGCAGAAAGTTGGCGGTCCATGAGTTCATCGACGCTCAGCCCGACAGGCTCGATCTCGAACGTTTCCCAGGTAGCCGCGCTGATCAACAGTCTTTCGAAGTTGCCGCGCAAGGCGAATCTGCTGTGGTATCTCGTGCTGGGCGGCCTTTTCCTGGACGCCTACTCCAACGCCGCGCTCGGCGCGGGCCTGTCGCCGATGATCAAGGAACTCGGCCTCAGCTCCACCCAGGTCGGCGTGCTCACGGCGACCGCGCCCGCGGTCGCCATCCTGTTCAACCCGATCGGCGGCTGGCTTGCCGCCAGGATCGGGCGGGTCAAACCGCTCATCGCCGCCAAGGCGCTCGCGGCGATCGGCGCCGTGCTGACGGCGACGGCGGGCGGCTTCGGCGAGGTGTGGTTCGGCCGCGGCCTGGTCGGGGTCGCGTACGGCATCGACTTCGCGGTCGCCATGGCCATGCTGGCCGAGTACACCCCCGCGAAACTGCGCGGACGGCTCAACCTCTGGCAATCCGTCTGGTACGTCGCCACCACCGTGAATCTGGGGCTGACGCTGGTGTTCTTCCACCTCGACGCCGGGGTGGGGATCTGGCGGTGGTCCGTCGGTTCGGCAGGCGTCTTCGCCATCGCGCTGCTGGTGCTGCAGCTGATGTTCCTCGTCGAGAGCCCGTCGTGGCTCGCGGCCAAGGGAAAGCTCGCCGAGGCCGCGGTCAGCCTCCGCCGGATCTACGGTTTCCAGGTGACTCCGGGAACCGGGAGCGGGCCGGACCCCGCCACGGAACAGAAGATCGGGTTCCGGCACGCGGGTGTGCTGTTCCGCAAGCCGTATCTGCCGCGGACCTTCCTGTCCACGGCGATCTCGCTGACCCAGTCGATGCAGTACTTCGCCGTCGGGTGGTACCTGCCGGTGATCAGCCTGGCGATCTTCGGCCAGGCGTTCCAGACCGCGACCCTCGGTTCGATGGTCTTCAACATCGCCGGGATCATCGGCGGCGCGCTTTCGGCGTACGTCGGCAGGAAGATCGGGCTTCGGACGAGTTCCGCCATCGGCTACGCGTTCGCGTTCGCCATCCTGCTGGTGATGGGGCTGGGCTTCGGGAAACTCCCGATCGCCGTCGGTTTCCTGCTCCCGTTCCTGTTCATCTTCTTCCACTCGGCCGGACCGGGCGCGAACGGCAAGTCGATCGCGGCGCTGTCCTACCGCAGCGACATCCGCACGCTCGGCACCGGGGTGACCGGGATGCTCGGCAGCTTCGGCAGTGTCATCGGGCTGTACGTGTTCCCGCAGATCAAGGAGGCGATGGGGCTGGGGCCGACGATCGCCCTGCTCGCGGTGGTGCCGTTCCTCGGCCTGGTCTCGTGCCTGATCGTCCGCTGGGACCCGACCCGCAGCGGAATCGATCCCGACGACGAGACGATCGACTTGAAACTCGGGCGCGCCTGATGCGGCGCGGGATCCTGGCGGTCGACGAGGGTTCCACCGGCACCAGGGCGGCGGTCGTCGGCGAGGACGGCCGGTGCGGGCCCTCCTTCTACACCTCCATCGACGTGAGCCACCCCGAACCGGCGCAGGTCGAACAAGACGCCATGCAGCTCCTGGACCGGACCGTCGACGTCGCCCGTCAAGCGGTGGCGTGGGCCGCCGAGAACGGCGTGGAGATCGCGGGGATGTCGATCTGCACCCAGCGCGCGACGGCCGTCCTGTGGGACCGGGAGACCGGCCGCCCGCTGGCCCCCGCCGTGGTGTGGCAGGACAGCCGTTACGCCGCGGAACTGGCGCAGCTCGCTCCGGAGTGGGACCGGCACCTGTGGCAGGCGACCGGCCGTCCAGTGGGGACTCGCGCCCCGTTCCTGTGGGCGGCACGGCAACTGGAGCGGCTCGACGTCCCGGCGGAACGGGTGCTGTTCGGTTCCGTCGACACCTGGCTGGTGTGGCATCTCAGCGGTCGCGAGCGCTTCACGATCTCGGCGACCAACGCCGTCGCGTTCGGCGGTTATCGGTTGCGTGAGCACGCGTGGGACGCGGAGTGGCTGGCAGCACTGGGTTTTCCCGTCGAGCTGGCGCCGTCGCCGCAGGACGACGACGGCGATTACGGTTACACGGACCCGGAACTGCTCGGTATCCGCGTGCCGATCGCGGCGGTCATGGGTGATCAGCATGCGTCACTGATCGCGCTGGGCGCGCTTTCGCCCGGCCAGGGCACCTGCGTCCACGGCACCGGTACCTTCGTCGGTGCGCTGGCCGGTGACGAGCCGCCCGAGGCGGTGGGCGGACTCGACGGAGTGCTGTGCCTGGTTGCCTGGCGCAGCCGCGGTCACAGCCGGTTCAGTCTCGAGGCCTACACCTCGACCACCGGCTCCGCCCTGCGCTGGCTCACCGAGGATCTCGGCCTGTTCGCCTCGGCGGCCGAGATCAGCGCGCTGGCCGCGACACAGCCGAGCGGCGAGGCGACCTGGTTCGTGCCGACGCTCGCCGGGCTGCGCACGCCGGTACTGCGGCCCGAAGCGCGTGGCCTGCTCGCCGGGCTGAACCTGGCGACCACACGGGAAGTCCTCGCCCGCGCGGTGATCGACGGCATCGCCCACGCGGTGAGTGACACCGTCGACGCCTTGCGGACGACCATGGACCGGCCGATGACACATCTGCGGGTGGGCGGCGGTCTGGCGGCGAGCGACGCGTTGCTCCAGAGCCAGGCCGATTTCACCGGTCTCGCCATCGAGCGGGTGGCGGATTCGGCGACCGCCAGCCTGCGCGGCGCCGCCTATCTCGCCGGCACGCGGCTCGGGCTGTGGCCATCGCTGGCCGGCGCGGTGGCCCACCGCCCACCGGACCGGATCTTCGAACCCGGCCTCGCCGAAACCGACCGGCTGAAGCTGCGGGCGCGCTGGCAAGACGTGCTCGCCGTCTCGCTGTCGTGAATCCCTTGTTCTGATCGGAAAGGCTCCTCAATGTTCACACTGCCGTCCCGGCGGCCGAACGCCGTCGCCGCGGGAGCGACGCTTTCGGCACCCTTGCGGCTGGACCGTCGCACCGCGCTGACCGGACTCGAAACCGATGAGTTCGACCTGCTCGTGATCGGAGGCGGGATCACCGGCGCCTACACCGCGCTGGACGCCGTCTCCCGCGGCCTTTCGGTCGCGCTGGTCGAACGGGACGACTTCGCCTCGGGGACGTCGTCCAAATCGTCCAAGATGGTGCACGGCGGCCTGCGCTACATCGAGCAGGGCAACCTGGACCTGGTCCGGCATTCCCTGCTGGAGCGTCAGCGGTTCCGCCGCAACGCCCCGCATCTGGTGCAGCGCCTGCCCTTCCTGTTCCCGATCCTGGCGAAGGACGGCGTTTTCGACGCCAGGATCGCCCGCGCCTTCGAAAGTCTCTTGTGGACATACGATCTCGCGGGCGGCTGGCGGATCGGCAAGCTGCACCAGCGGCTCACGGTCGACGAGGTGCTGGCGCACGCCCCCACGTTGCGCGCGGACCATTTGCGCGGCGGCCTGATGTACTACGACAGCCGCGCCGACGACGCGCGGCTGACCCTCGCGATCGTGCGCAGCGCGGCCAGGCTCGGCGCGGTCGTCGTCAACGGCGCCGAGGTGACCGGCCTCCGCACCAGTGGCGGACGCGTGACCGGCGCGACGGTCGAAGCCGACGGCGAGCGGATCGACGTCCGGGCACGCGTGGTCGTCAACGCGACCGGGGTGTGGGCCGACAACGTCGACGGCATGGCGTCCGCGGGACACCGCCCCCAGGTGCGCCCGGCGAAGGGCGTCCACATCGTGCTGCCGTGGTCGAAGATCCGCAACGACTGCACGGTGACGGTCCCGATCCCGGGCCGGGCGAGGCGGGCGACCTGCACCCGCTGGGGCGACGTGGTCGTCGTCGGCACCACCGACACCGACTACGACGGCCCGACCGACGACGTGCACTGCACCCGCGACGAGATGGAGTTCCTGCTCGAAGGCGCCACGATCGCCTTCGACACCAAGCTCGGCCCCGAGGACGTGCTGGGCAGCTACGCGGGCCTGCGGCCGCTCGTCGGCGGCTCCGAGGGAACCACGCTCGACATGCGGCGCGATCACCACATCACCGTCGCCTCGGGCATGGTCACCGTGACCGGCGGCAAACTCACCACCAGCAGGCATATGGGCGAGCTCGTCGTGGACAAGGCGCTCGGCCTGCTGGGGCGCAAAGCCCGCTGCCGCACCAAGAACCTGCCCCTGCTCGGCGGCGCCGGCTACGACGCGGAGGCCACCGCGGCGACCGGCGGGATCGCCGCGCACCTCGGCGGCCGCTACGGCACCGAAGCCCGTTTCGTGAGCGCGCTCGTCGACGAGGATCCGACGCTCGGCGAGCCGCTCATCCCCGGACAGCCGCATCTCAAGGCCGAGGTCGTGTTCGCGGCCAGGTCGGAGATGGCGCGTTCGGTGGACGACGTGCTGTCCCGGCGCACGCGGCTGCGGTTGTTCGCCAGGGACGCCTCCGCCGAGGCGGCTCCGCTCGTCGGCGAACTGCTCGGCGCCGAACTCGGGCTGTCGCCGGACACCGTGGCCGCGCAAGTGGAGGACTATCGGGCGGAAGTCGCCCGGGAGAAGTCGATTCTGTTGGGAGACAACGCATGATCAGCAGCCAGACCATCGCCCACCCGTTCAACCGGGGCAACTACGTGGTCGGCGCGCCGACGCCGCCGCGCTGGGGCGACCGCACCCCGCCCGGCCAGGGAGCGGCATCGTTGCAGACGACCACCGTCGCCGTGCCCGCCGCGCTGACCGAGTCGCTGCGGGGCGTCGCGGACGCGGTGCACACCGACCACGACGAGGTCGTGCTGCGCACCCGCGACTGGTGGGCCGGTTCGATGATCGGCGAGACCGCGGGGAACCCGGCGACCCCGGACGCGGTGATCGCCGAAGTGAGCACGGTCGAGCAGGTACAGGCCGTGGTCCGGCTGTGCGGTGAGCACCGGGTGCCGTTGACCGTGTCCGCCGGGCGCAGCAACGTCACCGGCGCCGCGCTGCCGGTGTTCGGCGGGGTGGTGCTGGACGTCTGCGGGCTGAACCGGATCCTGTCCTTCGACGCGGACTCCCAGGTCGTGGACGTGCAGGCGGGCATGTTCGGCGACCTGTTCGAAACCGAACTGCAGAAGACGCACGGCGCCACCACCGGGCACTGGCCGTCCGCCTTCGCACTGTCCACTGTGGGCGGTTGGGTGGCCTGCCGCGGCGCGGGTCAGCTCTCCACCCGCTACGGGAAGATCGAGGACATGGTGGTCGGCCTCGACGTCGTGCTGGCCGACGGCACGCTCGCCCGGTTCGGCGACTACCCGCGGGCCGCCACCGGCCCTGACCTGCGCCAGCTGTTCGTCGGCTCGGAAGGCACGCTCGGCGTGATCACCTCCGTGCGGCTGCGCACCCATCCGCTGCCCGGATACGCCAAGGCGGTCGCCTACGGTTTCGAAACCTTCGCCGAGGGGCTGGAGGCGTGCCGTCTGATCATGCAGCGCGGCGCGACCCCGGCCGCGATGCGGCTCTACGACAAGCTGGAGAGCGGAACGCATTTCGGCCTGCCGGACACCAACCTGCTGCTGATCGCCGACGAAGGCGACCCGGTACTGGTCGACGCGATGCTGCGCGTCAGCTCCGAGGTCTGCGCCGCGACCGGGTCCGAACTGGACGGCGAAGCCCTCTTCGAACGCTGGCTGGACGAGCGGATGCTGGTCGGCAAGTCCGCCGACGGGTTCACGCCCGGCCCGGGTTTCGTCGCCGACACCCTCGAAATGGCCGGGGCGTGGTCGGCGCTGCCCACGATCTACGACGAGGTCGTGGCCGCGATCCAGGCCGTTCCGGGCACCGTGGCCGCCTCCGCGCACCAGTCGCACGCCTACACCGACGGCGCGTGCCTGTACTTCTCTCTGCGCGGCGACGTCGAGCCGGAGAAGCGGCGGCACTGGTACCGCTCGGCTTGGGACGCGGCCAACGCCGTGCTCGTACGTCACGGCGCCGCGCTGAGCCACCACCACGGTTCCGGTCTGCTTCGCGGGCCGTACCTCGCGGACACGCTCGGCACCGGCTTCGACACCTTCGTCGCCGTGAAGCGGACCCTCGATCCGCAGGGCCTGCTCAACCCGGGCAAGCTCGGGCTGCCCAGTGACTTCGGGCCGAACCCCCTTGACTCCACGAGCTGATCGACCACTGTGGACCGTATGAACGAGAGGATCACGGCGGCGTTCGCGGACGTCCCGGTCTGCGCGTCGGTGGTCGGCACCGCCAAGGTGGGCGACTTCGCGAACTCGGCGTCCCGCGTCGGCATCCTCGCGGCGGTCCCGGTCGGGCAGCTGGCCAAGATCGTGCCGGTGCTGACGGGACTGGAGAAGGTCCTCTTCGTCAACATCGACTCCTGTCCCGGCCTCGCCACCGATCGCGGCGGCGTGGACTTCCTCCAGGAGATCGGGGCGACCGGGGTGGTCAGCACCAGGGTCGCCCCGATCGAACGGGCACGCACGTTGTCGATGCTGACGATGCACAAGGTGTTCGTCACCGACCGGTCGAATCTGAACCGCAGCCTGGAAGCGGTGAAACGCAGCCGTCCCGACCTGGTGGAGCTCATGCCCGCGCCGATCATCCCCTGGATGTCGGCGCAGGCCCGCGAAACCATGTCGCCGTTCGTGGCGGCCGGTTTCGTCACCGACCGGTCCGGGGTGGCCCATTCCCTCGCGATGGGCGCGCTGGGCGCCGCGTCGTCCGATTCGGGGCTGTGGTCGCTGACCCGGTCCCAGCTGAGCGCAGGAGAAAAATGATTTTCGTCGTGGTGGCCCGGTACGTGACCGCGCACCGGGACCGCGTCCTCGAACTGCTGGAGCCGATGGCCGCCGCCTCACTGCGTGAGCCTGGCTGTGTCGGCTACACCGTCCACTCCGGAACCGAGGACGGAGTGGTGGTGATCGTCGAGGAGTACGAGTCCGAACAGGACTTCACCGGCCACTGCGAGTCGGAGCACTTCCGGCGGATCGTGCTCGGCGAGGTGGTTCCGTTGTTGTCCGAACGCCAGGTCACCACCTGTGTCCCGGCCGGGAGCGGGCGATGATGCGGGTCCGGGGCGCGGTCCTCCGCGAAGTCGGCCGCCCGCTGGAAATCGAGACGATGACGCTGGAGCCGCCCGGGCCGGGTGAGCTGCTGGTCCGGGTGCGGGCCGCCGGGCTGTGCCACTCGGATCTGTCGGTGATCGAGGGCACCAGGCCCCGGCCACTGCCAATGGTCCTGGGACACGAGGCCGCTGGCGAGGTGGTCGAAGCGGGGCAGGGCACCGGCTTCACGGCGGGTCAGCATGTCGTGCTGTCGTTCGTGCCCTCCTGCGGCGACTGCCGCCCCTGCCTCACCGGGCGGCCCGCCCTGTGCGCCCCGGCGGCCGAGTCGAACCGGAACGGCACCCTGCTCGGCGGCGGCACCCGCTGGTCCTCCCCCGACGGCCGCCCAGGGCACCACCTGGGCGTCTCCGCGTTCGCCGAACACATCGTCGTCTCGGCCCGTTCGGTGGTCGCCGTCGACGACGCCCTGCCGTTCGACGTCGCGGCCCTGTTCGGCTGCGCGGTGCTCACCGGCGCCGGCGCCGTCTTCAACGCGACCGACGTACGACCGGGAGACAGCGTCGCCGTCTTCGGCCTCGGCGGCGTCGGCCTCGCCGCACTCCTCGCCGCGAAAGCCGCCGGCGCGGCCACACTGGTGGCCGTCGACCTCGTCGCCGAAAAGCGCGAGCTGGCACTGTCCCTCGGCGCGACCCACGCACTCGAGGGCGACGTCGACGCGATCAGGGAACTCACCGACGGCGGCGCCGACCACGCCGTCGACACCACCGGCGTGGTCGCCGCCCTGCACCAGGCGTACCGGGCGACCCGGCCGGGCGGTACCACCGTCACCGTCGGCCTTCCCGACCCGTCCGCCGAACTCGCGCTGCCCGCGCAAAGCCTGGTAGCCGAAGAGAAGACGCTGCGCGGCAGCTACCTCGGCTCGTGCGTCCCCCGGCGCGACATCCCCCGGTTCATCGCCCTCTACCGGGCCGGGCTGCTGCCCGTGGAGGCGTTGCTGACGCACCGGATCGGGCTGGAGGAGATCAACACGGGCTTCGACCGACTGCGGCGGGGCGCCGCGGTGCGGCAGGTCGTCACCTTCTCTTGAGGTGGGGAGCGCGCCTTCGCGAGAACCATCACTCCTCGCCGACGTGCCTCCGCAACTCCTTGGCGGCTCGCGCCGGGAGGGCGAGCAGCACCCCTTCGAGCATTTCCCTCGCTTGCCGGGGATCGCCGCAACACTCCCAGATACCACAGCCCTCGGTGTCGACCCGAAGCCGTCGGTACGGGTCCGCGGTGAACTCTCGCCAGAGGCGGAGCGCGGTCCGGGTCGCACCGGGCCCGAGATAGTTCCGGGAACGTTCGAGCCGGGCGATCTCGGCGGCGAGTGCGGGCGAAAAACCCCACGGGTCACGGAGTTCGGCCGGACGCCGAAGTCGAAGCCCTCGCCGGACTCGTGCGGGCGCTCTACGCGGCATTGCCCTTTCGGAAATCCATCACCCGATCATCGTGCCACACCCCGAAGTCCGTGAGGGCCTCCTTCCCTACCTTGAGAGTAGGGAAGGAGGCCCTCACGGACTTCCACGCTCAGCCGACGATGTCGATCTCGAAGTCCACGTTCGAGCTGTACTCGAAGTCGGCCCACACCGCGCCCGGCAGGTGGTACCGCCGGTGCGAAACCGTCTTCGGGTTGAATCCGGGCGTCTGCATGGGATTCCCGCCGACACCCACCTTGTCGCTTCCCCAGGCGTAGATGTTGCCCTGCCATACGGGCGCGTCGGTGATGCCGTCCCCGTCGACACGAGGGCGGACGATGATCGCGGCCGTCTCGCTGCCGGAGAGCAGCAGCCGCACGGACGTGACGGACGGGCTGGCCGGAATGGTCCTGCGTTCCATGAGTTCTGTCGTCGCCTTCCGCTTCGGGGCGGCGCCGCCGCCGGTCAAGTGGGCGTTCGTGTAGGACTCGTTGAGGTCGACACTGCTCGCGCGGATGCCGGGCACCTGGCCGGCGTCGGAGTACTGGTGCACGTCGTAGTGGCCCGCGGCGGCATCGGGTTTGGCGCCGTAGCGCGCGATCCAGATGACCAGGTCCGGCACGCCGAATCGATCCGGCCGCAGCATCTTGGCGAGCGAGTTGTTCAGGTAGATGCCCGGCCGGAACCCGTGTCCGGCCACGCGGTTGCAGAACCTGATCGAGAAGTCGCGCTTGCGCGCGTCGGGGATGTTCGGCGTCCCCGAACCGGGCGGGTTGTCCTCGAGGTCGAGCATCGGGACGCATCCGGTCGCCCCGAGCCGCCGGACCTCCGCGATGAACACGTCGGCCTGCGCCTCCGGCGACGGACTCGCCTGAGCGAAGTGGTAGCCGCCCACCGGGATTTTCACCGATCTGGCTCCGGCCACCAAGGCATCGCCGGTGTTGCGGCCGCCGTTCGGCAATCCACCACCATCGGTGAGCTTGACGAAGACGAACGTCACGCCATGATCCTTGACGGCCTGCCAATTGGTAACGGACTGAAAGCGGCTGTAGACATCTATTCCCAGCGCCATCGTTACAGCCTGGCGGGTGAACCGATTGGACAAAAGGGCCTAGTGGGCGATAACTGGTACGTCCGATTCGCCCTTTTGGGCGGCCACTCCTCGGCTGACGCGGCTCACCCATACCCGTACTGTGACGACATGGCGTCTCGAAGCCCCTTTCGCTGGATGACCCGGTGGGCGGACTGGTTCGAAGAGCGCGGCGTCTACGTCCCCGGCGAGGAGAGCCGAGCGGTCGATCCGATGCGCGATTTCGGCTGGCTGATCGTGGCCTGGGTGTCCGGTCTGGCGATCTTCATCCTGTTCTTCGCCTTCGCCGTCTGATCGTCGCCGGTGTGCCACCGAGGTGACGACTGTCACTAGCCGTACCCTTCCGATCACGGATCGGCCACGGCTGTACACCAGGTGCGCCTCAACCCGGCCGTGCCGCTCCTCTCGGCTGCGGAAGACCGTCACTCTGGACTCTTCGGCACTAATACCTACCTCGAACGGCCCACTCGCACCTCCGACTGGAGTAACCGCACATGGCGCCCCCGCGCACCCCGAAGCTCTTGATCGCCGCCTGCTCCCTGATGCTGGCGGCCGCCTGCGGGGTTCCGGCACCGGAAAAAGGGGCCGCCGCGCTCGGCGCGGACGCCCCGAAACAGGGAGTGGCCGCCACCCACACGGAAGGCGACCTCGCGTTCGGCGCCCCGCATCGGTTCGCGACCGGGGTCACGATCTCCGTGTCGGCGCCGAATTCGTTCCGCCCCAGCGCGTCGGCGTACCCGCAGAGCCCCCGTGCGGTGGCCTTCGGCATCGAGGTGACGAACGCGGGCGACGGCACGTACCGGCTCTCCGGCCTGTCCGTCGCGGGTGAGATCGACGGGGAAACCACGGCGGTCAAACAGGTCGTCGACCCGGTGCAGGGCTACAACGGCGTCGCGGACGCCGGCAAGGACGTGGCGCCGGGCCGGTCGGTCCGGCTGAATCTGGCGTTCGCCGTTCCGGACAAGCCGGTGAGGCTGCGCCTCCAGGTGCGGCCGAGCCCCTCGGAGCCCGTCGCCGCGAAGTACTGCGGGAGGGTCTGACGCCGCCGGTTCGCTACCGTGTGCGTCATGACCGAGCAGCGACTCTCCCCCGGCGACAAAGCGCCCGACTTCACCCTCCCCGACAGTGAGGGCAACGACGTCAAGCTCAGCGACTTCCGCGGCGAATCGGTCGTCGTGTACTTCTACCCGAGCGCCGGCACGCCGGGCTGCACGAAGCAGGCGTGCGACTTCCGGGACAGCCTCGCGCAGCTCAACGACGCCGGTTACCGCGTGCTCGGCATCTCGCCGGACAAGCCCGCGAAGCTCGCGAAGTTCGTCGAGGCGGAAGGGCTGACCTTCCCGCTGCTGTCCGACACGGAGAAGACCGTCCTGAAGGCATACAGCGCCTTCGGTGAGAAGAAGAACTACGGCAAGGTCTACGAAGGCGTCATCCGCTCGACGTTCGTCGTCGACCCCGAGGGCAAGATCGCCGTGGCGCAGTACAACGTGCGCGCGACGGGGCACGTCGCGAAGCTTCTCCGGGACCTTTCCCTGGCGTCCTGACGATGACGGGGCTGGAGGGACCCGCACTCAAACTGGGCGGCAGTATCGCCACGCACGCGGCGAAGTCGTGGTTGCAGCGACGGCGGAAGAAGACCGAGCGCGAGTCGAGCCTCGCCGAACTGGCGACCGACGAACTCAAAGGGCCGCTGGAAAAACGCAAGCTCGAGAACCTGGTGGAGACGATCGGCCTGCAGGTGGCCGAGGAGCTGAAGCCGGTTCTCGCCGCACGGTTCTCGACACTGCCCGAGAACGAGATCACCGCGGCGTTCCTCGCTGTCGAGGACACCCTCGGCAAGGTCGATCTCTCCGATGAAGCCCTCTTGGCGGATGACGCCGACCCGGAACTCCTGGCCCGGCGCGTCCGCGAACAGTTTCCCGCCCGCTCGGCCCTGCTCGCCGAGCGGGCGGCGGATCTGTACGAACTGGCGCTGGATCAGGCGTGCCGCCACCTCGTGATGGTGGTGCGGCACCTACCGTCGTTCCAGCCGGCAACGCTCGCCGAGATCTTGGGACGTCTGTCCCGGCAGTCGGACCAGCTGGACCAACTCCTCGCGCGGATCCCGAAAACGAGCCTCACCGCACCGGCCGGGACCAACCATGACGAGGAGTTCAAGGCGGAGTACCTGAGCCTGCTCTCCCGGAAACTGGACAGGCTCGACCTGCTCGGGCTGACCAAGGACGACCAGCCGACCCTGCAGCTGACAGTCGCCTACCTCAGCCTTTCGGTCTCCTCCGAAAGCTCGCACAGTGACGACCGGCCGGAGAACTGGTTCGAAAAGCACCCTGGTCGCCGCGACGGCACGACGATGCGGGCGGAGAGCGCGATCGGTGAAGAGCAGCGGACACTGGTGCGCGGCGAGGCGGGTTCCGGCAAGACCACCCTGCTGAATTGGCTCGCGATCAGCGCCGCGGGCAGCCGATTCACCGGGAAGCTGTCGTGCTGGAACGGATTCGTCCCGTTCCCGATCCGGCTGCGGAGCTTCACCACCGGCGAGCTCCCCGGCGCCGAGCACTTCGTGGCCCACGCCGCCCCCACGCTCGCCGGACGGGCACCCGCCAACTGGGCGGACCGTGTGCTGCGAAGCGGAAAGGCGATGATCCTGGTCGACGGCGTCGATGAGGTCGAGCCTCCCCGCCGCCGGAAGGTCAAGGATTGGCTCCAGGAACTCGGGTTGACGTATCCGGAGGCCCGTTTCGTCGTCACCTCGCGGAGCGCGGCCGCGGACCAGCGGTGGCTCTACCAGGAAGGCTTCGGTTCCGTTCTGCTGGAACCGATGAGTCCCGCCGACATCCACGCCCTCGTCGACAAATGGCACGAGGCGGCCGTTTCGGTCCGCCCGGAAGAGGATCTCGACGGTGCTCGGCGACGGCTGCTGAGCCAGCTCAACAATCGCCCACATCTGCGCACGCTGGCTTCGAGTCCGTTGCTCTGCTCGATGTTGTGTGCGTTGAACTGGGCGCACCGCTCGGAACTGCCGCGTGACCGGATGGATCTGTACCGCAAGGCCTTGTCGATGCTGCTGCACCTGCGCGACACCGCGCGCAGCATCACCGTCCTGCTCACCGAGCAGCAGAAACTGATCCTGCTCGGGCATCTCGCCTGGCGGCTCACTTCCAGTGGCAAAGTCGAACTGCCGAAGGACGAAGTCCTGGAGCACATCGCCTATCGGCTGCGCTGGATACCACACGTCGACCACGGCGCAGAAGAGGTACTGAGCCACCTCCTCGAACGCAGCGGCGTGCTGCGGGAGCCGGTGAGCGGCCGGGTGGACTTCGTGCACCGGACCTTCCAGGAATTCCTCGCTGCGAGCGAAGCCACCGAGGCACGCTATCTGGACACCCTGATTGCGAACGCGCATCGGGACACCTGGCGAGAGACCGTGATCATGGCCTGTGGTCACGCCAAACACCATCAGGCCGACAAGCTGCTGACCGAGATCCTCGATCGCGCCGACTCCGAGCAGCGGTACACCCGTCGCTTGCGGTTGCTCGCGGCGGCCTGTCTAGAGACGGTCAGCAACATCGATCCGGCCGTGATCGAACGCGTCGAACATGTCATCCGAGAGCATCTCGTCCCGCCGAGAGACCTTCGCGAAACCCAGTCTCTCGCGTCTGTCGGTCCCAGACTTTTGCGCTATCTCCCGGAAACCACCGGCGAGCTCAGCGAGGCGGCCGCTGCCGCGACCGTCCGGGCTGCGACACTCACCGCGGGCGACGATGCTCTGCAGCTTCTGCGCGGCTACGCCCAGGATCCTCGGGAGAAGGTCCAAAATCAGCTCAGCGAGGCGTGGCAATACTTCGATCCGGAACGCTTCGCTGATGAAGTACTGGCCGATTCCCCTTTATGGAACGGCAAGTTCGAGGTCAACGCCAGCAGGCTGCTGCCCTATACGGGACGGCTTCGCCATCTTGACGCCTTGTCCGTCAGCCCCTCCGAAGAAGTGTATGGCCTCGACCTGATCGAGGGCATGCCCGAGCTCCAGGAGCTCAGCCTACACTTCGACGAGAACTCCGTCGTGGACTTGACCTCCCTGGCCGACCATCCGACGCTGAGGAAAGTCAGCCTGTACTTCGCCAAAAAGTACACCGGTCTGCAAGGCCTGAAATCCTTGGAGTCGCTCGAAGAGTTAACCATCTTCCGGGCCTCGCCCTGGCGCGGTTTGGAAGCATTCGGCCGCCTGGCACACGTACGAGACCTGTCGCTCGATTGCCTGCAATCGGTCACCAGTCTCGCGGCTCTCGCTGCGATGACTTCACTGGCCGGACTGAGCATCTCGGAATGTACCCGCCGCGCGCTGGCCGCCACACCACCGATGCCCGGAATCGACATGCTGAGCCTGGGCAGCAGCCTGAGGACCGGAATCACCGCACAGTTGATCGCCGAGAAGTTCCCCGGCCTGACGTTCCTTTCGGCGACGGCAGCCGACATGACGGATTTGATCCCGGTGGCCGATCTTCCACTGAAATCGCTCCAACTCGTGAAGTGCGCGCTGGACGACCTCGCTCCGCTCGCCGCGCACCCAACGCTGAAGAGCGTCTTTATCTGGGCCGCTCCCGGCCCGGACGCGGTTGACGTCCGGGCGTTGACGGGTCTCGACATCAGTCTCTTCGCACGACCGGAATCCCGCATAACCGGACTGGACGAACTCGGTCCCAACGTGAAGATAATCCGCTGACGGTCGTGAGTGGCGTTTCGGGTTCTAACCCCGAAACGCCACTCACGACCACCTCAACCGGCCAGCTTCCGCAACTCTCCCACCAACGCCCGCAACGCCTTCCCCCGATGCGAAGACGCGTCCTTTTCGGACGGTTCCAGCTCCGCCGAAGTCCGCGTCTCACCCTCGGGAACGAAGATCGGGTCGTAGCCGAATCCGTTGGCGCCACGGCGTTCCCGGATCAGCGAGCCGCGCCATTCCCCGCGCACCACGGTTTCGTCGCCACCGGGGACGACGAGCGCGGCCGCGCAGACGAAAGCGGCGCCCATACGTTCGTCGGGGGTGTCGGACAGCTGCGCCAGCACGAGGTCCAGGTTCGCCTCGTCGTCACCGTGTTTGCCCGACCAGCGGGCCGAGAGCACGCCCGGCATGCCGTTGAGCGCGTCGACGGAGATGCCGGAGTCGTCGGCGATGGCCGGGAGACCGGTCGCGGCCGCCGCGTCCTGCGCCTTCGCGAGCGCGTTGCCTTCGAAGTCCGGAGCGGTTTCGGGCGCTTCGGGGAACTCGGGGACGTCGGCGAGTCCGATGACCTCGATGCCCTCGATCCCCTCCGCCACAAGGATGCGCCGGAGTTCGCCGAGCTTCTTCGCGTTGCGGGTGGCGAGAAGCAGCTTGGTCACTTCGCGCCCTTCTTCTTGTCCGGGCGCGGCTCGGGAAGCTCGCCGGGATACGGCAACGCGAGGGCTTCGGTCTGGAGGCGGGTCAGCTCTTCGCAGCCCGCGAGCGCCATGTCCAGCATCGTGTCCAAAGTGGACCGCGCGAAGGTGGCGCCCTCACCGGTGCCCTGCACCTCGATCATGGTGCCCGCGTCGGTGGCGACGACGTTCATGTCGACCTCCGCGCGCGAGTCCTCTTCGTACGGCAGGTCGAGGCGCACACGGCCATCGACGACGCCCACGCTCACCGCCGCGACCGAAGCCGAAAGCGGCTGCGGGTCGGCGAGGCGGCCCGCCGCGCCGAGCCAGGTGACGGCGTCGGCGAGAGCGACGTAGCCACCGGTCACCGCGGCCGTGCGGGTGCCGCCGTCGGCCTGGATGACGTCGCAGTCGATGACGATCGTGTTCTCCCCCAGCGCCGCCAGGTCGATGCAGGCGCGCAGGGACCGGCCGATCAGCCGGGAGATCTCGTGCGTGCGGCCGCCGACGCGGCCCTTGATGGATTCGCGATCGCTGCGGGTGTTGGTCGCCGACGGCAGCATCGCGTACTCGGCGGTGACCCAGCCGAGGCCGGAGCCTGCCCGCCAGCGCGGGACGCCTTCGGTGACGCTCGCCGCGCACAGCACCCTGGTGTCGCCGAACTCGATCATCACCGAGCCCGCGGGCCACCGCTGGAAGCCGCGGGTGATCTTGATGTCGCGAAGCTGGTCGTCGTTCCTGCCGTCTTTTCTCGCCACGGCCGCCACTCTAGAACCCCGTGTCAGAGGTCGTAGACGGCGCCCTGCTCGACCAGCTCGGCCTCGGGGAACGCGACGGCCGCCTCGGCGAGGACGGCGTCGCGGTCGGTCCAGGGCGCGACGTGGGTGAGCAGCAAGCGCCCCACCCCCGCCTTGCGGCCCAGCTCTCCCGCTTCCTTGCCGGACAGGTGGACGCCGGGAGGCCGGTCGGGCGAGTCGGTCCAAGACGCTTCGGACAGCAGGACGTCGGCGCCGCCGGCGAGGTCGGTCAGGGTGTCGCAGACGCCGGTGTCACCGGTGTAGGCGAGGGTTTTGCCGCCGTGCGAAACGCGCAGGCCGAACGCCGGGGTCGGATGGTCGACCGGGACCGCGGTGACCTCGAACGGCCCGATCTCCATGGTGTCTTCCCGCAGGATGTCGAAGGAGAAGACGTCGGAGAGATCGGTGGTCGCCCGCTCAGCCTCGTTCGCCGCGTAAGCGTGGGCGAGCCGCTCGTGCACGTCCGAGGGCCCGTACACCGGCAGCCGTCGCGGCCTCGCCGGATACGGCAGCTCGGGGTGGTAGCGCCGCAACACGGTGAGCGCGCTGACGTCGGCGCAGTGATCGGGGTGAAGGTGCGAAAGGATCAGCGCGTCCAGGTCGAACGGGTCGCGCAGGGCCTGCAACCTGGCGAGCGTCCCGTTGCCGAGTTCGAGCCCCAGGACGAACCCGTCCGCCTCGATCAGATAGCCGGACGCGGCGGCGTTGGGCCCGGGGATGCTGCCGGAGCAGCCGAGGATCGTGAGACGCACTGTGACACCTTAAGCACGGAATCGGCGTTTTTATGCGCTGGTGGGAGCCAGCACACCCGGAGCGAAACCCATGAACCGCTGAGCGAGCCTCGTGAACGGCTCGGCGGATCCGGTGGCGACGAACTCGTGCCGCGGCGGGGTGTCGCGCTCGGCCAGGAGATCGGCCTCGGTGAGGACGCGCACGAGGTCACGCGCGGTTTCCTCGGCGCTGGACACCAGCGTGACGTCCTGGCCCATGACGATCTGCAGCACCCCGGACAGCAACGGGTAGTGCGTGCAGCCCATGACCAGCGTGTCGACCTGCGCGTCCAGCAGTGGTTCCAGATAGCCCTGCGCGAGTCCCAGCACCTGGCGCCCGGTGGTGATCCCGCGTTCGACGAAGTCCACGAACCGCGGGCACGCGACGCTGGTGATCTCGACGTCCTGTGCGGCGTTGAAGGCGTCGTCGTAGGCGCGGGACCGGACGGTGCCCTCGGTGCCGATCACGCCGATGCGGCCGGAGCGCGTGGCGGAAACGGCCCGCCGCGCGGCCGGGAGGACGACCTCGATCACGGGGACGTCGTAGCGCTCCCTCGCGTCGCGAAGGCAGGCTGCGGAAGCTGTGTTGCAGGCGATGACCAGCGCCTTCACCCCGCCGTCGACGATGTCGTCCAGCGCTTCCAGCGCGTACTGGCGAGCCGTCGCGATGGGAAGCGGACCGTACGGGTTGCGGGCGGTGTCGCCGACGTAGCGCAACTGCTCACCGGGCAGCTGCTCCAGGATCGCCCTGGCGACGGTGAGCCCGCCCACTCCGGAATCGAAGACGCCGATCGGGGCGTCGGCGCTCGGCTTGGTCACCCGGCGAGGCTACCGGGACCGGTCGCCTTCCTGGCTTGGGACCTGTCCATCCGCGCCATCACCCAGGCCGCGAAGACCCCGGACAGCGCGCCGAACAGGTGGCCCTGCCAGGAGACGTTCGGCGTACCCGGAAGCAGGCCCCAGAGCATCCCGCTCCAGATGCCCAGCAGCACCACGGCCACCAGGATCTGCCCGACAGCACGATTGAAAATGCCCCGGACCAGCAGGAACGCGAGCCAGCCGAAGGCGACGCCCGAGGCGCCGACGGTCACCGTGCCACTCGGCGCGATCAGCCAGACGCCGACGCCGGAGAGCACCCAGATGATCGCGGTGACCAGCACCCACCGGCCGATGCCCGCGGACATCGCGAGGAAGGCGAACACCAGCACCGGGACGGTGTTGGAGAACAGATGCCCCCAGCCCGCGTGCAGCAACGGCGCCCAGATCACGCCGTCGAGATCGGAGACCTCGCGGGCGACGATTCCGCCGCTCTGGTCGAGGTCGGCGGGCAGCACGACGTCGACCAGTTCGACCAGGTAGAGGAGCGCGGTGAAGGCCAGCGCGACGATCGCGGCGGCCTTCGGGTTCGGCGGCAGGACGCGTTTGGCCGGGTCCGTACCGGGCTCGCTCGCCGGGACCGGCTGGGGAGGCAAAGGGGTCACCTCCCCAGGCTACGACGGCGACCGGCGGGATCGCCTCCGTGAGAACCCTGAATTGTCGGTGGGGGCCGCTACCGTCGATCACATGGGGACTTCTTCTTCCGAGCACGTCGACGTGCCCGCCTACCTCACGCGACTCGGCCTCGAGCACGAGCCGCCGAGCCTCGACGCGCTTTTCCGGCTCCACGCGGCGCATGTGGAGCGGGTGCCGTACGAGGATTTCGAGGTCCAGCTCGGCCGGGTGACCTCGCTGGATCCCGCGGTGTCGTTCAGCCGGATCGTCGCCGGTCGCGGCGGCTACTGCTATCACCTCAACGGCGCGTTCTCGGCGCTGCTGCGGGCGCTCGGTTACCAGGTCACCCGGCATCCGAGCGGCGCGCAGCTCCCTGGCGATCCCGCCGGGATCCACCTCAACCACCTGGCCCTGACGGTGACCGGGCTGCCGGAGACTCCCGAGGTCGGCTGGCTGGTCGACGTGGGGCTCGGGGACGGCATCCACGAGCCGCTCCCGCTGCGTGAAGGCGAGTACAAACAGGGCTCGCTGGTGTTCCGCATACGGGCTTCGGACGTCACGCCCGGCGGCTGGCGCTTCGACCACGATCCGCAGGGCAGTTTCGTCGGGATGGATTTCGCGCCGGAGGCGGCCGTGATGGCGGACTTCGCCGAAAAGCACGTCGAGCTGTCCACGTCCGCGGAGTCCGGCTTCGTCCGCACGCTGGTGCTGCAGCGGCGCGACGCCGAGGGCGTGGATTCGCTGCGCGCGCTGACCTTGAGCGGTCTGCCGGGCGGCAAGACGGTGCTGGAGTCACCGGCCGAGTGGTGGACGGCGATCGAGGACGTCTTCGGCGTGCCTCGCGCCGGTTTCACCGGTGAAGAACAGGACAGGCTGTGGCGGCAGGCCGTCTCCCAGCACGAGCGTCACACCGCGGGAGGGAGTGAGGCCTTGCCCAGCGCGTGATCCACGGCCGCTTCGGCGTGCAGCCTCGTGGTCGGGAAGGTGGGCACCGGGCTGTCTTCCGGGCCGACGAGGAGCTCGATCTCGGTGCACCCGTAGATGACGCCTTCCGCGCCCGCCTCGACGAGCCTCGCGATGACCTCGCGGTACCGCTCGCGGGAGCCCTCGGTGACGACGCCGTGGACGAGTTCGTCGTAGATGACCCGGTGCACCGTCTCGCGGTCTTTCTCCTCCGGGACGAGCACGTCGAGGCCGTGCGCGGCGAGACGTTCGCGGTAGAACGGCTGGGCCATGGTGAAACCGGTGCCCAGGAGTCCGACCCTTTTGATGTCGCCTGCCTTGATCGCGGCGGCCGTGGTGTCGGCGAGGTGCAGGAGCGGGATACCCAGGCCGTCCGTGAGCCGGTCGGCGACCTTGTGCATCGTGTTGGTGCAGAGGACGACGAAGTCCGCTCCGGCGGCTTCGAGGCCGCGCGCGGCCGTGTTCAGTTCCCGTCCGGCGTCGTCCCAGCGGCCTTCGGCCTGCATCGCTTCGATTTCGGCGAAGTCCACGGAGTACAGCACGGTGCGCGCGGAGTGGTAGCCGCCGCGCAGCTCACGGACGCGCTCGTTGACCAGCCGGTAGTACTCGGCCGACGATTCCCAGCTCATCCCGCCCAGCAGCCCGATGACCTTCATGCCCGCCATCGTGCCAGCGCCGCCAATGCAATGAACGGTCCGTTACTTGCAAATTTTGCAAGTAACGGACCGTTCATAGCAGTCGCGATCGTTGCGGCCGCGCGTCGGCCCCAAATGTCATGAAAGGGTCGTTCAGGACGAAAAACGTCCTGAACGACCTTTCATGACATCCCGAAAACCGAGAGTCAGGCCCAGAGCTGCCCGTCGAGCCTTTCGGCCGCTTCGTCGAGCGAGCCGGCGTACGCGCCCGTCGAGAGGTACTTCCACCCCGCATCCGCGACCACGAAGGCCACGTCGGCGGGCTTCCCCGAAGCGGCGGCCTTCTCGGCGACGGCCAGCGCCGCGTGCAGCACGGCGCCGGTCGAGATCCCCGCGAAGATGCCTTCGTGCTCCAGCAGCTCGCGCGTCCGGCGAAGCGCGTCGTACGCGCCGACGGAGAACCGGCCGTTGAGCACACTCGCGTCGTAGAGCTCCGGGACGAAGCCCTCGTCGAGGTTCCGCAGGCCGTACACCAGCTCGCCGTAGCGCGGTTCGGCCGCGATGATCTGCACGTCCGGCTTCGCCTCGTGGAGGTAACGCCCCACGCCGACCAGGGTGCCGGTGGTGCCGAGGCCGCCGACGAAATGCGTCAGCGTCGGCAGGTCCTTGAGCAGTTCGGGCCCGGTGCCGCGGTAGTGCGCGTCGGCGTTGGCCGGGTTGCCGTACTGGTAGAGCATGACCCATTCCGGGTTCGCCTCGGCGAGTTCCTTCGCGCGGCGCACGGCCTCGTTGGACCCGCCGGCGGCCGGGGAGAAGACGATCCGCGCGCCGTACGCCTGCAGCAGCTGCTTGCGTTCGGTGGAGGTGTTCTCCGGCATCACGCACACCAGGCCGTAGCCCTTGAGCTTCGCGGCCATGGCGAGCGAGATCCCGGTGTTGCCGGAGGTCGGCTCCAGGATCGTGGAGCCGCGCCGGAGGATGCCTTCACGCTCGGCGGCCTCGATCATCGCCAGTGCGGGGCGATCCTTGATCGAGCCGGTCGGGTTGCGGTCCTCCAGTTTCGCCCACAACCGCACGTCGTGGGTGGGCGAAAGCCGGGGAAGACCGACCAGCGGGGTGCCGCCGAGCGTGTCGAGCAGCGACTCGTAGCGAGCCATCGATCAGCCACCGGCCACGGCGGGCAGGATGGTCAGGGTGTCGCCGTCCTTGACCTCGGCCTCGAGGCCGCCGGAGAAGCGGACGTCCTCGTCGTTGACGTAGACGTTGACGAAGCGGTGCAGCTTCTCTTCCTTGACCAGGCGGGCCTTGAGGCCGCCGTGGCGGGACTCGATGTCGTCGATCACCTCGAGCACGGTCTTGCCGGTCGCCTCGACGGACTTCTCGCCGCCGGTGTGCGTACGCAGGATGGTCGGGATGGACACGGTCACGGCCATGGTTTTCTACCTCCGGTGGGTTCTCTGCTACGCAGACGTTCGGTCCGGGCCGGGTTATTCCCGGGGCCGGGTTCAGCCGATGATCTCGACGGGCTCCTCGGTGATCTCCCCGTCCACGATCCGGTACGACCGGAACTGGTGCGAATCGGGGTCCTTGGTGGAAACGAGCACGTAGTGCGCGTCGGGTTCCGAGGCGTACGAGACATCGGTGCGGGACGGGTAGGCGTCGGTCGCGGTGTGCGAGTGGTAGATGACCACCGGCACCTCGTCGTTGGCGTCCATCTCGCGGTAGAGCTTGAGCAGATCACCCGAGTCGAACTCGTAGAACGTGGGCGAGCGCGCCGCGTTCAGCATCGGGATGTACCGCTCGGGGCTGTCCGATCCCTCGGGACCGGCGATCACCCCGCACGCCTCATCGGGATGGTCACGACGGGCATGGGCGACGATCTCGTCGACGAGTTCACGGCGGATCCGGAGCACGTCGCCCATCTTAGGTGCTGGACGGGGCGGGTCCATACTCTGAGATTGCCGCCACTCGGACCACGCCCGGTCAGGAGAAGGCTTCGGGCCAGACGTCGCGGTACGCGCGCATATCCCCGGCGGAAGTGGCGTTGAGCACGCCGTGCACCATCGCCCGCCCGAACACCCGCGCGGCCGCCGAGCAGAGCGTGTCCAGCACCATCGCGCGCCGGGTCGCCGCGACGGGTCCGGCGCCACCGGGCAGCTCCTGGTCACCGGTCGCCAGCGCGAACACCGTGTCGCCGTCGAACATCGTGTGCGCCGGGCGGACCGCCCTGGCGAGACCGTCTTGCGCGGCCACCGCGAGCCGTCGTGCCTCCGCCTTGGACAGCGCCGCGTCGACCGCGACCACGCCGATGGTCGTGTTGAGCCCCGACGCCTTCGCCACGACATCGCCGGGCCGGTCGGGCCAGCGGACGCCGAATTCGCCGTCGACCTCGTGATCAGCCGCGAACGCGCGGCCGGTCGAGAGGTCGACGGCCTCGCCGGCGGCGTTCACGGCGGCGACGACGCCGACGGTGAACTCCCCGACCTTCTCCGAGGCGGTCCCGATCCCACCCTTGAGTGATCCCGCCTTCGCCCCTGCGCCCGCACCGACGGTCCCCAGCCCGACTGGGCCGGCGACGGCCGCTTCACAGGCCGCATAACCGAAAGAGGCGTCCGGACGGTTTCCCCAGTCACCTCGGGGCAGGTCGAACAGCACCGCGGCGGGCACGATCGGCACCACCTCGTGCGGTTCGGTCCCGACCGGGATGCCCAGGTTCCGTTCGGCGAGCCAGCGCATGACGCCGTCCGCCGCGGCCAGGCCGTACGCGCTCCCGCCGGACAGGCAGATCGCGTTGACGTGCTGGACCAGGTTCTCCGGCTCCAGCAGGTTGGTCTCGCGGGTGCCGGGCGCGCCGCCGCGCTGGTCGACGGCTCCGACGGCGCCGCCGGGGACCAGCACGACCGTCGTCCCGGTCGCCCAGCCGTCGCCGACCCGCTCGTGATGCCCGACCAGCACCCCCGGCACGTCGGTGATCATGACGTCAGCGACTGGATGAGGGTCTCCTGCACCCAGGTCAGCCAGTGGTAAACGCCCAGATGCGGCGCACGCGGATCGTCTTCGGGCAGCTCGTCGGGCATGTCTTCGGTGACGTCGAGCGCCGTGCCCAGCGCGAGCCGGACGTCGTTGAGCGCGCCGAGCCAAGCGTCGGCCTGCTCGAAGGTCAGCCGCACGTTCCCACCGTCACGCGGCAGGGTGTCCAGCACGATCTTGGCGACGCCGACCTTATTGTCCAGCAGTTCGGGCTCGTGGATCGACCGCATCGCGGCGGCCGAGTCGATGTCCTCGCGGGTCGGGTTGTCCGGGTCCAGTTTGTGGAAGTCCGGCAGCAACCGGGAAAGCACCGGATCGTCCGGCGATTCGGTCGGGCCCATCCGGATGCCGGTCAGCTCGGCCAGCTCGTCCTGCGGCGCCTCCTCGGCGCGCGCGGTGAGCATGTCCTCCAGCTGGCTGACCAGACCGCGCAGAACCGCGGCCTCCTGCTGCTCGAACCCCGCGACGATGGTCTCGCCCTTACGGCGCCATCCGTTCATGAAGGCTGCTCCATCGTCGCCCAGAGACCGGCGGCGTGGAGTTTCGCGACGTCGGTCTCCACCTTCTCCTTGGAACCGGAGGACACGATCGCCTTGCCCTTCTGGTGTACGTCGAGCATCAGCTTCGTCGCGTGGTCCCGGCTGTAACCGAACAGCTTCTGGAACACGTACGTCACGTACGACATGAGGTTCACCGGATCGTTCCAGACGACCGTCCGCCAGGGTTTGTCCTCAGAGACGACCTCTACTCCCTGTGGATCAACCTGCGTCTGCTCGGATGCGACAGGCGTGGACATGCACTCCATGGTGTCACGGGCCCATTCCGGTATGGGCTGGCAGGTCCGGCCATGTGGGTGAATAGGCTGGTGCCATGGGTTTCCCCGAGGCGGCCACTGGCGCCAGCACCGCGCTGCTCACCGACCACTACGAGCTGACCATGCTGGCCAGCGCCCTGTCCGACGGGACCGCGGACCGGCCATGCGTCTTCGAGGTCTTCGCACGTCGTCTGCCGGACGGCCGCCGCTACGGCGTCGTCGCGGGCACAGGGCGGGTCCTCGACTCGATCGCGGACTTCCGGTTCACCGATGCCGAGCTGAGTCAGCTGGAAGCGACGGCGGTCGTCGACGACGCCACACTTTCGTGGCTCGCGGACTACTCCTTCTCGGGGAACATCCACGGTTACCCCGAGGGCGAGCTCTACTTCCCCGGCTCCCCGATCCTGACCGTCACCGGCTCCTTCGGCGAGGCCGTCGTGCTGGAGACGCTGATCCTCTCGATCCTCAACCACGACAGCGCGATCGCGTCCGCGGCGGCACGGATGTCGGGCGCCGCGCACGGCAGGCCGATCATCGAGATGGGCGGGCGCCGCACGCACGAGTACGCCGCCGTCGCCGCCGCGCGGGCCGCGTACCTGGCCGGCTTCGCCACGACCTCCAACCTCGAAGCGGGCCGCCGTTACGGCATCCCGACCCGGGGCACCGTCGCGCACGCGTTCATGTTGCTGCACGACAGCGAAGAGGCGGCGTTCCGCGCTCAGGTGGACAAGATGGGCGCCGACACCACCCTCCTGGTGGACACCTACGACATCACCAAGGGCATCGAAACGGCCGTCCGGGTGGCCGGGACCGAACTGGGCGCGATCCGCATCGACTCCGGCGACGTGGGCCCGCTGGCGCGCAAGGCCCGCGAGCAACTGGACGCCCTCGGCGCCAAGGACACCCGCATCGTCGTATCCGGCGACCTCGACGAACACGCCATCGCGGCGCTCCGCGCGGAGCCCGTCGACGCGTACGGCGTCGGAACCTCGGTCGTCACCGGTTCCGGCGCGCCGACCGCCGGGATGGTCTACAAGCTCGTCGAGGTCGACGGCAGGCCGGTCGCCAAGCGCAGCGCGCACAAGGAGTCGCGTGGCGGCAGGAAATCCGCGCTGCGACGGCACCGCGAGACCGGCACCGCCGTCGAAGAGGTGATCTGGACGGCCGCGTCCGAGGTCCCGGAACGGGGACCGAACGACCACGAATTGCAGATTCCGCTGGTCCGGGACGGCCGGACGGTGGATGATCTGCCCACGCTGGACGACTCGCGCCAGCGGCTTCGGCGGGCGCTGGTGAGCCTTCCTTGGGAAGGCCTCAAGCTCTCGCACGGGGAGCCCGCCATCCCGACCGTATTCGTCTAAAGAGACTCAGGAGCAACACATGGGGACCGCCTTGATCGTGGTCGACGTGCAGAACGACTTCTGCGAAGGCGGGTCGCTCGGCCTGCCGGGTGGCGCCGCCGCCGCCGAAGCGATCTCCAAGCAGGCAGCGGAAGGCGGCTACGCGCACGTCGTCGCCACCCGCGACTACCACATCGATCCGGGCGACCACTTCAGCGAGACGCCGGACTTCAAGGACAGCTGGCCGCGTCACTGCGTCGCCGGCACCTCCGGCGCGTCGTTCCACCCCGCGCTCGACGTGGTCCCGATCCGCGAGGTCTTCTCCAAGGGCGAGTACACCGCCGCGTACTCCGGTTTCGAGGGCAACGCGCGCGACGGCAAGACGCTCGACGCGTGGCTGAAGGAGCACGACGTCACCGAGGTCGACGTCGTCGGCATCGCGACCGACTTCTGTGTCCGCGCGACGGCGCTCGACGCGGCGCAGGCGGGCTTCAAGGTCCGGGTGCTGCTGGACCTCACGGTCGGCGGCTCGCAGCCGACCGTCGACGCCGCGCTCAAGGACTTCGACGAGGCGGGCGTGACCTACACCGGGAAGGCGCCGGTCCCCGCCGCATGATCCAGCACGACCTCCAGGACACCCTGATCGAAAACCGGCTCGTCGCGATCCTGCGGGCCGCGGACGCGAGCCGGTTCGCCGACGCCGCCACGGTGCTGCACGCCGCCGGGGTACGAGTGCTCGAAGCGGCGTTGACCACGCCGGGTGCCACCGACGCCATCAAGACCATCCGCAAGAAGCTCGGCGACGACGCGTACATCGGCGCCGGGAGCGTCCGCGAGGTGTCCGATGTGGACATCTCGGCGGACGCGGGCGCGACCTTCCTGGTCACGCCCACGGTGAACCCGCTGGTCATGGAACGCGCGCACGAACGCGGGCTGCCGGTGATCTGCGGCGCGCTGACGCCGACCGAGATCGACCAGGCGTGGCGTCTCGGCGCGGCCGCGGTGAAGGTGTTCCCGATCGCGGCCGTCGGCGGGATCGCCTACCTGCGGGCGATCCGGGCGCCGATGCCGGACATCCCGCTGGTGCCGACCGGCGGCGTCCACCTCGCCGACGTCGGGAAGTACCTCGATGCGGGTTCGATCGCCGTCGCCGCCGCGACGCCGCTTCTCGGCGACGCGCTCACCTCGAGCGGGTCGCTGACGGACCTGGCCACCCGGGCGAGTGAGTTCGTGGCCGCGGCCGCGAAGTACGTCTCGCGCTTCTGACGCGTTTAGTCCTCTGGATGCGGTACTTGCGTGTGCAAGGACCGCATCCAGAGGACTAAACGCAGGGAGTCAGGGCTTCTTCTTGCCGTACGGGTCGCAGCGCGCGGTCCCGAGGTAGATGTCGCCCTTCGCCGGGCCGTCACCCTGCGGGAACAGCTTGATGTGCAGCATGTGCGTCACGAGGCTCCCGTCGGGCGGCGTCGGCGTGACGGTCTCGTTGACCGTCAGCGACGCCAGCGCCGTCCCGCCCTTGCCGCCGGCGATGGTCAGCCGGTAGTTCTGCGGGATGTTCTCCGGCAGCGTGAACCCGGAGACGTCGCCGAACTCGATGTAGCCGAGGCTGCCGTCCTTGGTGGTGCTGCACTTCGCCATGAACGTGCGGACCTTGATCACCGGGCCGCCGAACCGCTTGAGCAGCGTGGTCTCGAATCGCCGCCCGGCCGCCTCACCGATGGCCACCGCACCGTTCCGCCCGCAGCGCGACTCACCGCCGCCGAACCGGGCGAAGTCGCCGGTGGCGCCACCCTGTGTCGTCGCGGTCAAGGGACCGTCGACGTCGCACGGGGCCAGCTCGCCGGTGACCACGTGCTCGTCGCCGATCTCCACGTCGAGCGAACCGACCGACGCGGCCGCCGTCGCGGGCGCGGGCTCGGCCGACGCGATCGCCGGTCCTCCCGTCACCAGCGCCCCGGTCAGCAGCGTCACCGACAACAGCCTCGAAACGGGTTTCTTCATGTCCGGCAGCCTCCACCAACTGCCTTTCCCGTGCAGGGTCATGCCACCCGGTCGAGTGGATCGTGAGGTGCCCGACATTCGGTCCGCCGCCCGCCGTCTGGCGTTAACCTCGGTTCACATTCGTGTACTCATAGGAGGTCTGAGTGTCTTCGCTGTCCGTGGCCGGCCCCCGTCCGGTCCTCGCCGACCTCGCCCGCGGCGCCCTCGTCCGCGACGCGGTCCTGGTCGCCGGTGGTGCCGCCCTGACCGGCGCGGCCGCGCAGATCCTGCTCCCGGTGCCCGGCTCGCCGGTGCCGATGACCGGCCAGACGTTCGCCGCCCTGCTGGTCGGCGCCGCGCTCGGCTGGAAGCGCGGCGCGCTGTCGATGGCGCTGTACCTGGCCGTCGGCGCGGCCGGCTTCGGCTGGTTCCAGAACGGCTCTTCGGGCCTGTTCGGCGCCAGCGCCGGCTACATCGTCGGGTTCGTCTTCGCCGGCGCCCTGGTCGGCGCGCTCGCCGGCCGCGGCGGCGACCGCACGCCGCTGCGCATGGCGGGGACGATGGTGCTGGGCAACCTCGCCATCTACTCGGTCGGCGTGCCGTGGCTGATGGCGTCGACCGGCTTCGGCCTGTCGACCGCGCTCGAGAAGGGTGTCGTGCCGTTCCTCATCGGGGACGCGCTGAAGATCGCCGTCGCGGCCGCGCTGCTTCCGGGCACCTGGGCGCTCGTCTCTCGCTTCCGCAAGGAGTCGTGACCGGTCCTTTCACGGCCCCACGAGCTGCCATGAACGGTCCGTTCCTTGCAAATTTTGCGAGGAACGGACCGTTCATTGCACGGGGCGGACGATCTTGACGGTGCCCCCGGCTATCGTCTTGTCCCGTGCCTTCCCGTGCTGACTTCCCCGGTGTCCTCGAACTCCTGACCCACGCGGTCGAGTCCGTGGGCGGTGCCGAGCGCGAGGGCCAGGTGCAGATGGCGGACGCCGTCGGCCGCGCCATCCGCACCGGCGAGCACCTGGCCGTCCAGGCGGGCACGGGCACCGGGAAGTCGTTGGCCTACCTCGTTCCCGCGATCCGGCACGCGGTCGAGAAGGAGGCCACGGTCGTGGTTTCCACGGCCACCATCGCCCTGCAGCGCCAGCTGGTGGACCGAGACCTCCCCCGGCTGGCGAAGGCGCTGAAGAAGCCCCTCGGCCGCGAGCCCACCTTCGCGATCCTCAAGGGCCGCCGTAACTACCTCTGCCTCCACCGGCTCGATTCCGGCGCCCCGGACGAGCCGGAAGACCAGCAGTTGTTCGACCCGTTCGCCGTGTCCCGGCTCGGCAAGGAGGTCACGCGGCTGCGGGAATGGTCGTCCGACACCGAAACCGGCGACCGCGACGAGCTGGTCCCCGGCGTGTCGGATCAGGCGTGGCGGCAGGTGTCCGTCACGGCCAAGGAATGTCTGGGCGCCTCGCGCTGCCCCATCGGCACGGACTGCTTCGCGGAACGGTCCCGCGCCGAGGCGGGCAAGGCCGATGTCGTGGTCACCAACCACGCGCTGCTGGCGATCGACGCGCTGCAGGGCTACCAGGTACTCCCCGAACACGATCTCGTGATCATCGACGAGGCGCACGACCTCGTGGACCGCGTGACGTCCGTGGCGACCGGCGAGCTGACCAGCGGCATGGTCTCCGCCGCCGCCCGGCGCTGCGGGAAACTGGTCGACGACGAAGTGGCCGACCAGTTGCTGGAGGCGAGCGACGGGCTGGCCCTGATCCTCGACGACCTGCCGTCGGGCCGCATGGACTCGCTGCCCCAGGCCCTCACCGGCGCGATCCCCGCGGTCCGCGACGCCGCGCACCGCTGTCTCACCGCGCTCGGCAAGGACCGGAAAGAGGACGTCGACGAGGCCACGGCCCGCAAACTGGCGCGGTCGCTGCTCGAAGAGGTCCACGACACCGCGGTCCGGCTGCTCGAGGCCTTCGACGACGACAAGGCCCATCAGCGTGACGTCGTCTGGCTGACCGGGGACCGCTTCTCCACGAACCCGCGTCCGCCCGCGTTGAAGGTCGCCCCGCTCGGTGTCGCCGGTCTGCTGCGGGAGCGGGTCTTCAACCAGCACACGACCGTCCTCACGTCGGCGACGCTGACCTTGGGCGGCACGTTCGACACCATGGCCCGCCAGTGGGGTCTCCCGCCCGGCGGCGCGAGGGTGGAGAAGGCGCCTGGCGCGGCGACGGACAAGGCCGCTCCCGCCGACAGCGACGACGCCGAGGGCCCGAAGTGGACCGGCCTCGACGTCGGCTCCCCGTTCGACCACAAACGCAACGGCATCCTCTACCTGGCCAAGCATCTTCCGCCGCCGGGACGGGACGGATTGCAGCCCTCGACCATGGACGAACTGGCCGAGCTGATCGAGGCCGCGGGCGGGCGCACGCTCGGCCTGTTCTCCTCGATGCGCGCGGCGAAGCAGGCCACCGAGGAGATGCGGGAGCGGCTCGACCTGCCGATCCTCTGCCAGGGCGACGATTCCACCGGTCTGCTGGTGCAGAAGTTCTCCGAGGACGCGCGCACCTGCCTGTTCGGCACGCTGTCGTTGTGGCAGGGCGTCGACGTGCCCGGTCCGTCGCTTCAGCTCGTGGTGGTCGACCGGATCCCGTTCCCCCGCCCCGACGATCCGGTCTCGTCGGCGCGGCAGCGAGCCGTGGAAGCCAGGGGCGGCAACGGTTTCCTCACCGTCGCGGCCACGCACGCCGCGCTGCTGCTCGCACAGGGCACCGGACGGCTGCACCGTTCGGTCACCGATCGCGGCGTCGTGGCGATCCTGGACTCGCGGCTGGCCACCGCCCGCTACGGCGGATTCCTGCGTGCCTCGCTGCCGCCGTTCTGGCCGACCATGGATCCGAAGGTCGCCCGCGACGCGCTGCGCCGCCTCGATGCCGCCGCCCCGGGCTGAGTGGCCTGGAACACGGCCGAGTACCGTTAACGGAACGCCGAAGACAGGGAGAGCCGGTTGTCCCACGAGTCGCCCAACGCACAATCCCGGACCGTCAGCGTCGATGACACCGGAGTGCGGCGCCAGCTCGCGGACGGAAGCGAGGAAGCCGTCACGTGGTCCGAGCTGTCCGCGGTGGTGGTCAGAGTGATCCCTGAAGGCCCGTGGAAAGAAGACGTCTTCTTCATGCTCGCGGGCGCCGACGGGAAGGGCACCGCGATCCCCAGCGGCGACCCGGCCGCCGACGCCTTGATCGAGCGGCTCCAGACGCTGCCCGGCTTCGACAACGAGAAGTTCATCGAGGCCATGACCACCGACGCCGACGAGGCGTACGTGGTCTGGAGCGCCGAAGGTCACGCCGCCAAACACTGAGCCCAAGCGCTATGAACGGTCCGTTACTTGCAAATTTTGCAAGTAACGGACCGTTCATAGCATCCGGTGGACCTACTCGACCGGGAAGCTCTCCGTGACCGGGACGCCCTTCTTCAACGTCCGGCTCACCGTGCACAGCCGCTCGATGGCCCGGTCCACCGCCGCCGCGAGCGCCTCGCGCTCCGAAGCGGGCAGAGAAGACACGTCGACGTCGAAAGCCACATGGACCGCGTCGAGCTCCGAAGCGCCTTCGCGCCTATCCGCGGTCACCCCGACCCGGAACTTCGAGTCCTCGCCGATCCGGCGCGTGATGAGGTTCTCGGCGGTGACGGCCGAGCAGCCCGCCGCCGCGATCTGCAGCAGTTCGGCGGGCGAGAAGGCGCCCTCGGCGCCCTTGCGGCCGATCACGACCTCAGCGCCGCGTTCGTTGCGGCCGATGAAGCGGTGCTCGCCATCGCGCTGGACTTCCAAGGACACGGTTTTCCCTTTCAGAGTGGCGGCAGCCTGGGGGCGATCTCGCCGGCGAGCCGTTCCGCGGCCGGGCACATCTCCTGCGGCTTCTTGACCTTGTCGGCGACGTAGATCTCCACCGTCTCGATCATGGCACGACCGTTGCCGGTGAAGGTCCGGTGCGGGATCTCGGCCTGGCAAGCCTCCCACTCGGTCGAGATCTCGACGAAGGCCTCCCGCGATCCGAGAGCGACGCGTCTGCCGTCGTCTTCGAACGGCGCCCGCTCCCGCTCGAACCGGATCGTCACCTCCGTCTCGCGATGGTTCCAGTAGCACTCCCAGTTGCCGAAGACCGGATCCGGCTTGGCCGGGCCGCCGACGATCGCCTGCGGCAGGGTCCCGCCCAGCGCGCAGGCGTCGAGGGTCCCGAGCGAACCCGCGGGGAAGGGGTCGGGACGACGCTCGAGCGGTCCGCGGTTCAGTACCGCGGCGGCGTGCGCGGCGACCGGGTCGACGTAGTCGCACAGGTGCGCGTGCCAGTTCTGGATATGCCGGGAATGAACCCAGATCTGGTTGCCGTCCGGCAGTTCGATGGCCCGCTGGCACTTCTCTTCGGTGTCGCTCGGCCATTCACGCACGCGCAGTTGCCCTGGCGGGGGCTTCTCCAGCATCGGCGACCCCGGGATGGTCAATTCGAGCCGGACCTCGACGACGTCCTCTTCGTCCGGGCTCAGCCTCAGCAGGACACCGCAGGCGTTGAAATTGCCGTTGGCGGTGTCGAGCCGTGGAGTCCCGAGGTGCTTCAGCACGGACGGGTCCACCAGTGCGCAGGGGTCGGCCGTGCGCGGATCGCCGACCGAGTCCATCGGGGTGGGCCCGGCCGCGATCGACGCGGGCTCCCTCGTGGCGTAGAGCAGGCCACCGATCAGCATCAGTACCGCCGCGACGGCCGCGATCGCGACGGCACGTTTGGTCACCCGGAACCGCCGCGCCCGCACGGGAACGGCGACATCCGCGATTCCGGACAGCAGCTCGGCCGCGTCGACGGCGTCCGGACGGCCGGCGGGTTTACGGCGCAGCAGTTCGGTCAGCACCGGCGCCAGCGGTCCCGCCCGCCGGATCGGCTCCAGGGAGTACGAAGTCGCCCGCCGGAGCTGGACGAACGGCCCGACGCTCGCGTCTCCCCACACCGAAGTGCCCTCGACGGCGGCGAACAATGTCGCTCCGAGCGAGAACACGTCCGCCGCGGCGCCCGCCTGGCGCCCTTCGGCCATTTCGGGCGCGACGTAGCCGGGAGTGCCGACGTCGAGGCCGCCGCCGGTGCGGGTCACCTCCGCCCATTGCGCGATGCCGAGGTCGGTGAGTTTGGCGGTGCCGTCGTCGGCCACCAGGACGTTGCCCGGTTTGAGGTCGCGGTGGACCATGCCCTTCTCGTGCATCGCCGCGAGCGCGGCGGCGAGCTGGACGCCGATCTTCGCCACCTTGCCGGGTGACAGCGGCCCGCCGGTGTCGATGACGTCGGCGAGGTTGCGCGAAGGCAGGTACTCCATGACGAGCCAGCGGTCGTCGCCGTCGATCACGGCGTCGAAAACGGTGACGACGTTCGAATGATGCAGCCCCGCGCCGATCCGCGCCTCGCGCCGGATCTGGCCGCTGTCCCCGGCCTGCGAACGCTTGAGGGCGACGACCCGGCCGAGGTCCAGATCGGTGGCACGCCAGACCACACCCATACCCCCGGCGCCGATCCGCTCCTCCAAGCGATAGCGCCCGGCGATCAGCCGGTCACCCATATGGGGAGTATAGGAGGCTAGGCCCTTTGGGCTAGGACCGTGACGGTTCCGGGATCGACTTCGGTGAACCCGGCGTCCCGGACCGCGACGACGCCATCACGGCGCCACGAGCCCTCCGGATCCTCGACCGGGCACAGCGCCTTCCAGGTCGCGACCGGCGGCGTCCGCACCGAGCACCGGAACCCGGTCTCGGCCCAGGCCGCCCGTTCGGCTTCGTCCAGCAGCGAGGCCAGGATCATGGTCGCGTGCCCGACTTGGGCGGCGCCCTTGCCGACGGTCATCGTGACCTCGGGGTTCAGCAGCAACCGCGGGAGACCGCCCGCCGCGGGCCCGGGCTCGTCGGCCGGGAGTTCGCTCCCGGAAATCTGCAACCGCGAGACCTCTTTCGGGGTGTCGACGACGCGGCCGGGCAGCAACGCCCGCGCCTCGGCGCCGTCCACCTCGATCGTGATGCCGGGCAACTCCTGGACGGCCTGCCAATGCGCGCCGCGCGCACGCCGGGCGACCTTGCGGATCCGGCCGTCGACCCACGCCTTGAGCGGCTCGTGCCATTCGCCTTCGGGCTCGGCGCGTTCGTCGAGACAGACCGCGACCGCGGCCGCCGCGGCGGCCTCCAGCAACGCGGTCCGCGACGGCGGTTCGGCGCGTTCCATCCGCAGGATCACCGGCATGGCGCGGACTTCGGCGGGGTCCTCGTCAGAGGTGTCCACCGTGTCTTCGGCAGGCAGTCCCAGCCAGTACGCGTAGCGCGCGGCCAGCGGCTCCAGCACGCTCATGGCCGCGAAAACTCGAGCCCGTCGGCCCGGGCGGCGGCCTCGATCTCGGCCCTGGTGACCCCGAGCAGGAACAGCACGGCGTCGAGGTACGGATGCGAAAGCGCGGTGTCGGCGACCTCGCGCAGCGCGGGCTTCGCGTTGAAGGCGACACCCATTCCGGCGACCGACAGCATGTCGATGTCGTTCGCCCCGTCACCGACCGCGACGCACTGCTCCAGCGAGATCTCGTACTCCTCGGCGAACCGGCGCAGCGCCGTCGCCTTGCCCGCGCGGTCGACGATCTCCCCGACCACCCGGCCGGTGAGCTTGCCGTCGACCACTTCGAGCTCGTTCGCGGCGGCGAAGTCGAGGCCCAGGTCGTCCACAAGGGACTGGATGATCTTGGTGAACCCGCCCGAAACGACCCCGCAGCGGAACCCCATCCGCTTCAGCGTGCGGATGGTCGTGCGCGCGCCGGGGGTGAGCTCGATGGACGCGGCGACCTCGTCGAGCACCGTCTCCGGGAGCCCTTCCAGCAGCGCGACGCGGCGCTCCAGCGACTCGCCGAAGTTCAGCTCGCCGCGCATCGCGGCCTCGGTGATCTCGCGGACCTGCGGTTCGACGCCTGCGTGCGCGCCGAGCATCTCGATGACCTCGCCCTGGATGAGCGTCGAATCGACGTCGAAGACGACCAGTCGCTTGGCGCGGCGGGCGAGCCCGGCCCGCTCGACCGAGATGTCGATCCCGGCCTCGACGGCGGCGTCCGCCAGCGCGGTGCGCAGCGCGGCGTCGGCCTCCGGGGTGTCCTGGGCGAGCGAGGTGTACAGCTCCAGCCCGGTGACCGGATAGTCGGCGACACTGCGGATCGAGTCGATGTTGACGTCCAGCGCGGCGAGGCGGCGCGCGACGTCGGAGAACGCCCGCGCGGTGACCGGGCGGCCGAGCATCAGCAGGACATGCGTCGAGTCCTTCTGCCCGATTGCGAACGGGTCGGCGCCGATGGCCGAACCGATCTTCACCTCGACCTGCATCCCGACCGAAGCCATCGCCTGCTCGACGTATTCCTGCAGGCCTTCGGGGTCGCGATACACCCCCGCGAGCACGCCGAGCACCAGCTGGCCGCGGATCACGACCTGCTCGACGTCGAGCACGTCGACGTCGTGGCGCGACAGCACGGCGAACAGCACCGAGGACACACCCGGCTTGTCGGGACCGGTCGTGGTGATGAGAACTGGTGTCTGCGTCACGGGGTCAGTCTCCCTCAGCCAGGCAATAAAAAGGCGCGTGCCTTGCCTCTGTGTGAGGCAAGGCACGCGCCGATTCCGCTTATCGGGTCACTTCTCGCTGGAGTTGTCCTTGGAGTGATCACCCGGCATGGCCGCCTCGGTGAGCACCTGGGACGGCGCGCGGTGGGTGTTGACCTTCTGCTTCCCGAAGAAGCCGATCTCACCCTCCTTGTGGATGCGCTCGACCATATGCGGGTAGTGCAGCTCGAACGCCGGCCGCTCGGACCGGATCCGCGGCAGCTCGGTGAAGTTGTGCCGCGGCGGCGGGCAGGAGGTCGCCCATTCGAGCGAGTTGCCGTAGCCCCACGGGTCGTCCACCGTGACGATCTCGCCGTACCGGTAGCTCTTGAAGACGTTCCAGATGAACGGCAGCGTCGAGGCACCGAGGATGTACGCGCCGATCGTCGAGATCGTGTTCAGCGTGGTGAACCCGTCCGACTGCAGGTAGTCCGCGTACCGGCGCGGCATGCCTTCGGCACCCAGCCAGTGCTGCACGAGGAACGTGGCGTGGAAGCCGATGAACGTGGTCCAGAAGTGCCACTTGCCGAGCTTCTCGTCCATCATGCGGCCGGTGATCTTCGGGAACCAGAAGTAGATCCCGGCGAACGTGGCGAACACGATCGTGCCGTAGAGCACGTAGTGGAAGTGCGCGACGACGAAGTAGCTGTCGGACACGTGGAAGTCGATCGCCGGCGCGGCCAGCATGATGCCGGTCAGACCACCGAAGAGGAACGTGACGATGAAGCCCATCGAGAAGATCATCGGCGTCTCGAAGGACAGCTGGCCCTTCCACATGGTGCCGATCCAGTTGAAGAACTTCACACCGGTCGGGACCGCGATCAGGAAGGTCATGAAGGAGAAGAACGGCAGCAGCACGGCGCCGGTCGCGTACATGTGGTGCGCCCACACGGCCACCGACAGCGCGGCGATCGCCAGCGTCGCCCAGACCAGGCCCTTGTAACCGAAGATCGGCTTGCGGCTGAAGACCGGGAAGATCTCCGACACGATCCCGAAGAACGGTAGCGCGACGATATAGACCTCTGGATGGCCGAAGAACCAGAACAGGTGTTGCCAGAGGATCACGCCGCCGTTCGCGGGGTCGAACACATGCGCCCCGAGATGCCGGTCCGCCAGCAGGCCCATCAGGGCCGCGGTCAGGATCGGGAACGCCAGCAGGATCAGGATGCTGGTGACCAGGATGTTCCAGGTGAAGATCGGCATCCGGTACATCGTCATACCCGGGGCGCGCAGGCAGACCACCGTGGTGATCATGTTGACGCCACCGAGGATGGTGCCGAGACCGGAGACGACCAGACCGGAGATCCACAGGTCGGCACCGACGCCGGGCGAGTGGATGGCGTCCGACAACGGGGTGTAGGCGAACCAGCCGAAGTCGGCGGCGCCACCCGGGGTCAGGAAGCCGGACATCACGATCAGGCCGCCGAAGAGGTACAGCCAGTACGAGAACGCGTTCAGCCGCGGGAAGGCGACGTCGGGCGAACCGATCTGCAGCGGCAGGATGAAGTTCGCGAAACCGAAGAGGATCGGCGTCGCGTACAGCAGCAGCATGATCGTGCCGTGCATGGTGAACAGCTGGTTGTACTGCTCCTGCGAAAGGAACTGCTGCCCGGGACGTGCCAGCTCGGAGCGGATCAGCATCGCCATCGCGCCGCCCACCATGAAGAAGGCGAACGACGTGACCAGATACATGATGCCGATTTGCTTGTGGTCCGTCGTGCGGAACAACCGCAGCAGGTACGAACCCTTAACCGACTCCCGCGCGGGATACGGGCGCGTGGCGATCGGCTTGGGGGCTACGGCCGTCACTCCTGCCTCCAACACTCAAACCTTGTGGTGGTCAATGTTCTGCCGTCGGCCGGGGTTCGAGACCCATTCCGGCGGCTAATGGGGATCGTAGCCCTCACTACCGACAGTCGCGCGCACCGGCTGGCAAGATCGCGCCGTGACCGACGAACACACGCGTGCGGGAGTGGCCGCGGCGATCGCGGTCGGTGCTCGGCACGGGCTGCCGACCGATGCCCCCGAGGTCCTGCATTTCAAGTCGAACGTGCTGGTGAGACTGGGTCCGGTGGTGGCGCGGGTGCCCGGCACGACGCGCCTCGCGCGCTCCTCCCCCCAAGAGTGGCTCGCGCGCGACGTCGAGCTGTCGAGGTACCTCACGGAACGTGATGTGCTCGTCGTCTCACCGACCACGGATCCCCCGGCAGGACCGCATTTCGCCGAGGGCCTCCCGGTCACTCTCTGGCACTACACGCCACACGAACCGGGGCACACCCTGTCGCCGCGCGAGGTGGCGATCTCGCTGGCCCGGGTGCACGTCGCGCTCGCGGACTACCCCGGCGAGCTGCCGGTTCTCGGACCGGTCCGAGAACTCCGGACGTTGCTCGACCGGCACGGTTCCGTCATGGGTGGCGCGGCACCCCGGTTGCACGAAGAACTCGAACGGGTCGCGGCGGCGCTCCCGGCGGACGAGGTCCGGCCGCTGCACGGGGACGCCCATCGGGGGAACGTCATCGCGACGGCGGCCGGACCGTGCTGGCTCGACTTCGAGGACACCTGGCGCGGGCCGCTCGGCTGGGATCTCGGCGTGCTCTACGCGGAGGCCGGTCCCACGGCGCTTTCGGCGTATCCCGCCGACGTGCCGCCCCCGTCGCTGGAGCCGTTCATCGCGCTGCGGCGGTTGTTCGAAGTTCCCTGGCGATTCGTGATCGCGCAGCGGTTCCCCGAGCGGCTCCCCGAGGCCGAGGCGGCCCTGGAGCGCTACTTCTCCTGCATTTAGTCCTCTCGATGCGAACTACCGCATCGAGAGGACTAAATGCAGGGGGGTCAGACGGCGTCCATCAGGAGTTTCGCCGCCACATCGACGCCGTCCGTCCGCACCTCACCGCCGATCTGCCCGGCTCGCGAGGCGACTTCGGGGCGCAGGATCTCGCCCAGAGCGAGCGTCAGCGCTTCGGCGGAGGGCTCCCCGGTGATCGACGTCCCCACCCCGAGTTCCCCGACGCGCTGCGCGAAGTAGGGCTGGTCGAACATCTGGGGTACGAGCACCTGCGGCACACCTGCCCGGGTCGCCGCCGTGGTCGTACCGGCGCCGCCGTGGTGCACGACCGCCGCGACCCGCGGGAAGAGCGCCTGCTGGTTGACGTCCCCGATGGCGAGGCAGTCGGGTTCGTCGTCGATCGGCGCGAGTCCGGTCCAGCCCCGGAACACGATCGCCCGCCGCCCGTGCGCCCTCGCCGCCTCGATCATCGCCTTCGCGATCGCCTCCGGGGCGCGGATGCTCCCGAAACCGAAGTAGACCGGCGGTTCCCCGTCGTCGAGGAACGCCTCCAGCTCCGGGGACAGCGGGCTGTGGTCCGGCAGGATCCAGGCGCCGGTCTGGTGCACGTCCAGCGCCGACGGTCCCCGCCACGGCGCCAGCACCGGATCGGCGGCCAGCCACGGGCTCTCGGTGAAGATGTGCCCGCGGACGTCGTCGACCGGTGGCAGGCCGAGCCGTTTCCGTCGCGCGCCGAGCACCCCGCCCCACTGCTCGTTCCACCGTTCCGCGTCGTCGGCCCACAACGCCGGGATGGCGGCATCGGGATTCTTCGGCACCCATCCCGGGAAAACGGGCGGACGATGGTGCAGCGAAGGCAGCGTTATCGGGCAGTAAGCGGTGAAGAAATAGGGAATCCCTTTTCGCTCGGCCACCGAATGCGTGGCGATGTTCAACGCCATTCCCGCGACGACGGCGTCGCAGCCCTCGGCGACTTCCGGCATCGTCTCGAACTGGTCGACGACCATGGCCTCGGCCATCTTCCGCCGCCCCTCCGGCGTGGCCATCGCCCTGGTCATCGCGGAATCCGGCTTCGCCGTCGGCCGGAGTTCCGGCCCCAATGGCGCGAAGGAGATCCCGAGACCTTCCGCCCAGTCACGGAAATCCGGCGGCGCGCAGAGCCGGACATCCTGGCCGAGTTCCCGCAACCGCACCGCCAGTGCCACCAACGGCTGCACCTCACCCCTCGTCCCGATAGTGGACAGGAGTACACGCATGGGAATCCCCCTTCGGCAAAAAATGTGAAGGGGGAATTGTGGACCGGGAATGGGGGCTTGCCGCAAGTCCCCCTGTCCGCTATACCTTTGAAGGGGCGAGGGAAACGCTTTTCACGCGGGGTACCAGCCCAAGATCGCTTCGACGACTCCGGCCGGATCCTCCAGCGGCGTCAGATGTCCCGCCTCCGGCAGTACGACCAAGGTCGCGTCCGGCAGCGTTTCCACCAGGGTGTTCGCCGCCTCCAACGGGGTCAGGCCGTCCTCTTCGCCGACCACCACCAGCGCCGGCACGTCCGCCGCCCGCAGCGTTTCGAGCGAATCGGGCCGGGCCGCCATCGCGCGCGCCGCCCACGCGATCCCCGACGGCGGCTGCGTCGTGATCAGTTCACGAACCCGTCCGGCCACTTCGGGGGCTGCCTTCTCGGCGAGCAGTCCTGGCGTGACGGCATCGGGCATCCATCCGGCGCCTTCCGCCTCGACCCGGGCCGCGACGTCGTGCCGGGCCTGCGCGGCTTCGGGGGTGTCGGCCGTCGCCTTCGTGTCGATGAACACGAGCCCGCCGACCCGTTCCGGCGCGAGGCGCAGCACCGCCATCGTCAGGTAGCCGCCCATCGAGCAGCCGCCGAGGACGACCTTGTCGAGTTCGAGCCGGTCGAGCAGCGCCACGACGTCACGGGCGGCGTCGTCCAGATCCGGTTCGCGGTCCGTCTCGGGCAGCGGGCTGCGGCCGAGGCCGCGCTGGTCCGGGGTGATCAGCCGCAGCCGCTCCGAGAGCGGCGCGCGGACCGCGTCCCACATGCGGGCGTCGACGGGGAAGGCGTGCAGCAGTACCAGCGGGAGATCCTTCATGGCGTAATTCTGTCGCACCCTGGGGCTACCGTCAGATCCGTGCTGACAGAGATCAAGACGGAGAGGCTGCTGCTGCGGCGGCTGCGCGAGGCGGATCGCGAGAACATCGTCGCGCTGCAGGCCGATCCGGAGACGAACAAGTTCAACGTCGTGCCGCACACCGTCGAGGGTGCGCGGGAGCTGTACGACGCCTGGATGAGGCAATGGGCCGAGTACGGGTTCGGCTATCTCGCGGTGTCCGCCTTGGACGATCCCGAGGTGATCGTCGGATTCGGCGGCGTCCGCCATCACGAATGGAACGGCGAGCGCGTGCTGAATCTCGCGTACCGCTTCTGGCCGTTCGCCTGGGGCAACGGCTACGCGACGGAGATGGCGGCCGCCGTCGTCGAATGGGCCGAACGGGAGATCCCGGGCATCCCGGTGATCGCCAACATCATGGTGTCCAACGAGCCGTCGGTCCGGGTCGCCGAGCGGCTCGGCTTCAAGATCCACACGGAGGAGGAGTTCGAGGGAGCGCCCTCACTGCACATGCGGCGCTGAGTCACCAGCGTCCGGGAGGGCGCCGGGACCGCGCGCCCCAGCACGCCTTGTGCCAATGGCGGCGGTCGGCGACCCCGCCCGTGCCGTCGGCGGGCCAGGCGACCACATGCGGGGTCCCCTGCCGGATCTCGTGGTCGCAGCCGGGGCAGCGGTAGTCCTTGGTGGCCTGCGCGCCGGGCACGGTGCGCACCAGCCATTCGCCGTCGGCGGCGGTTTCGGAGCGCGCCCAGCCGGTCGACGCGCCGAGGTCGGGGCGTTTACCGCGTTCGGGCCGGTTACGTCGTGGCACGCCGAAACGGTATACGGCCCGGTGATCCCGCTCGCTCGCGGTTCGGTCGCGTGATACGCCTTCAAACACGCGAGTTCCGCCTCCAGACACGCGAGTTCCGCCTCCGATCACGCATGTTCCGCGGGACATCACGTGACCGGAGGGACGGCGCGCGGCGGAATCGGACCGCGGGTGTGACGGAAGGCGTAACTCGCGTGATCGCAGGCGTAACTCGCGTGTTTGAAGGCGTAACTCGCGGGCTAGCCGCCGAAGTAGGCGCCCGGCGTGACACCGACCGCCCGGCGGAAGGCGGCGACGAAAGCGCTCGGCGAGGAGTAGCCGATCCGGCGGGAGACCGCGGTCAGCGGCATGCCCTCGGCCAGCAGCGGCAGGGCCGCGCGCAGCCGGGCCTGCACCCGCCACGCGCCGAACGTCGTCCGGCATTCGGTGAGGAACAGCCGCGCGAGCGTGCGTTCGCTCGCGCCCGCGTCGTGGGCGAAATCCGCGAGGCCGCGGCGGTCCGCCGGATCGGCGATCACCGCCCGCGCGACGGTCAGCGCGCGCCCGTCCGACGGCATCGGCACGGTGATCGGGACGACGTCCACCGGTTCGAGCAGGTCGAAGGCGACGGCCTCGGCCCGGCGGCGCGCGTCGTCGCCGAGGCCGGCCGCGCCGAGGTGCTCCAGCAGTTCGCGAAGCAGCGGGCGGACGGCGACGAGCGTTGGTTCGCGCCAGTGCACCGGGCACCGGTCTCGAGCGGCGTAGATCCCCCGCAATACGGTCTGCGCGGTGGCGCCGGTGCGGTGCACGACACCGGCCGGGATCCACAGCGCACGCGTCGGCGGCAGCACCCAGTGTCGCTCGCCGACGTTCACGCTCAGGATCCCCCGCGCCGCCCAGGCGAGCTGGTGGCCGTCGTGCTCGTGCCACGGAAGCCACGTACCGGCGGGAAGCTCCATCTCGCCGAGCACCATCGCCGTCGGCATCGGGGGAAGGAGTCCGATTCTCGACATCACTTGGCAGCCTATCGCCTACCGGTCACGGCTAGCTTCGGGTTCATGCCGATGAACCTGGTGCACCGCAAACTCTGCAGTTCCGCGCTGTGGGCGAAAGCCGTCGCCGCCGAGATGCCGGGCAACGTCGCCGGTTTCGACCTCGGCGACTCCGTGCTGGAGGTCGGCCCCGGCTTCGGCGCGACCACGCGCGCGCTCGTCCGGCTGGTCCCCCGGCTCACCGCGGTCGAGATCGACGAGGCCTCGGCGGACCTGCTCAAACGGGAGTTCGACGGCCGGGTGCGGATCGTCCGGGGCGACGGCGCGGCGATGCCCTTCGAGGGCGGCGAGTTCTCGGCGGTCGTCTGCTTCACGATGCTGCATCACGTGCCGACGACGGCGTTGCAGGACGCGATCTTCGCCGAGGCGTTCCGGGTGCTCCGCCCCGGCGGCGTCCTGCGCGCGATCGACAGTCTGGCGAACGTGCCGTTCCGGCTCTTCCACCTCGGCGACACGATGAACGCGCTCGACCCGGTTTCGCTCTGGCCCCGTCTCACCGCCGCCGGGTTCACCGGCATCGACGTCGAGCACGTGCCGAAGCGGAGCGTGAAGTTCTCGGCCAGGAAGCCCGCCTGACGCGGGGCTAGCCGCGCGCGAGGACCAGCGGGACGAGCTGCTCGGCCGGGGTCAGCGAGCCGTGCTGGCCGACCAAGGAGGACTCGACAGCCTCGGCCAGTTCCCGCACGAGCCCGAACCGCCCCTTCGACGCCGCGACCACGTCGCCGATCCGCGGCCGGACCCGGTCGGAGACCGGCCCGAACCAGCCGGCCTCGACGGCTTCGTCGCGCGGAAGGATCCACGCCCGATCGCCGATCACCTCGCGCCAGGCAGCCAGCACGTCGGTCTCGGCGCCCGGTTCGCTGTAGACGTGCCGCGCCCGGACCTCACCACCGATCGCCCGGACGCCGCCGAGCAGCGCCGGTGTCTCGTCGATGTCGAGCGCGCCCTCGACGGTCACCATGCCGTGGTCGGCCACGACCGCGAGGAGCGCGCCGGACGGCAGGCCATCCACAATGGACTCGACGAGCCGGTCGACGTGGCGCAGCTGCATCCGCCATGGCGCCGAACCGGGGCCGTAGATGTGGCCGAGCATGTCGAGTTCGCTGTGGTAGCCCCAGCAGAACGCCGGCCGCGTTTCGAGGCAGTGCAGGATGCAGGCGGCCAGGTCGCCGAGCGCGTGGACGCCGACATACCGCGCGCCGGACTGTGTCGCGCGGGTGAGCGCGGTGTCGGCGAACTTCGCCGAAGACACCACGCTGGTCGCGATCCCGGCGGCCGCCGCGCGTTCGAACGTCGTCGGCAGGGGCTGGACCTCGCGCGGCGGCAGAGCACCGCGGAGATCGCCGCCGTCCACGTGGCCGGTCCAGCGCAACGCGTTCAGGACGCCTGTCCCCGGCACCTCGAAGCTGTACCCGACCAGGCCGTGTTCCCCCGAGGCGAGCCCGGTGCCGATCGCGCCGAGACCGGCCGCCGTCGTCGACGGGAAACCGACCCGCAGCGGCGACTTCGCCAGCTGGGTGAGCACGGGTGCGTCGGCGGCGTGCTCGGCCAGCAGTTCCCAGCCGAGCCCGTCGATGAGCAGGACACAGGCGCCGGCCGCCTCCGCCAGGCTCAGCGAGTTGGCGAACCCGTCGGCGCCGAGGGCGGACAGCACGGAGGGGACGACTTGGCCGAGATGCGGCACATGCGCCGCGACAGGCAGTTCCACCCGGCCAGCTTGCCATCCCGCAGCCGTCGAGGAGATGGGATAATGCCGGACATGCCGACTTACGCTTACCGCTGCCGCGAATGCGCGGGGACCTTCGAACTGCTGCGGCCGATGAGCGAGTCCGGTGCGCCCGCGCCGTGCCCGGAGGGTCACCAGGACACCGTCAAGCTGCTGACGACCGTCGCGCTGACCGGCTCGGCCTCCGGTCCGGCCCCCGTTCCAGCAGGTGGAGGCGGCTGCTGCGGAGGCGGCTGCTGCAGCTGACCCACCCGTTCGGGTGGCGCAACGTGTGATCGCCCGATTGGCGGGTACCCCCCTCCCACCAGCCTGGAAGCTCCAGTGGTGGAAGGGAGAACGTCCAGTGGCCACATCAGCACTGGCGGCCGTCGACTTCGGTCAAGGCGTGTCGAGCGCCTGGAGTTCGGTCGCCACTTTCGTCCCGAAACTACTCGCGTTCCTGGTCATCCTGTTCATCGGCTGGCTGATCGCGAAGGCCCTCGCCAAAGCCGTGAGCATGGTGCTCGAGAAGGTCGGCTTCAACCGGCTCCTCGATCGCGGGGGCTTCAAACAGATGCTCGCACGCAGCCAGTTCGACGCGTCGAACATCATCAGCAAGATCGTCTACTACGCGATCCTGCTGATCGCCCTGCAGTTCGCGTTCGGCGTGTTCGGCCCGAACCCGGTGAGCTCGCTGCTCAACGAGATCGTCGCCTGGCTGCCGCGCGCCATCGTCGCGATCGTCATCGTGGTGATCGCCGGCGCGATCGCCAAGGCGGTCAAGGACCTGGTCGGCAACGCCCTCGGCGGCGTTTCCTACGGCAAGGTGCTCGCCACCATCGCCTCGGTGTTCATCTGGGGCCTCGGTGCGATCGCCGCGCTGAACCAGATCGGCGTGGCCACCGCGGTCACGCTGCCGGTGCTGATCACCGTGCTCGCCACGGTCGGCGGCATCGCCGTCGTCGGTGTCGGCGGTGGTCTCATCAAGCCGATGCAACAGCGCTGGGAGACCTGGCTCGGCCGGGCCGAGGCGGAGATTCCCGCCGCGAAGGCGCAGGCCGAGGCCTACCAGCGCGGTCGCGAGGACGCCGGCCGCTCCGGCGGCGTGCCCGCCGAGCGCACGACGGTCAGCGAGCCGGTGTCCGCCGGGCACCACGCGGCCGACCCGAACCGGATGGGTCAGCAGCCGACGCAGCACCAGCAGTTCCCGCCAAGCCAGGGCCAGGTGCCTCAGCACCAGGATCCCGGCCAGCGGCCCCCCGGTGGAAACATGCCCCCTCCGCCGGAGTACCGCTGACCTTTCACGGGAGCGGGTGGGGCATCCGGCCGCCCTACCCGTTCCCGGTCGGCCGGTCGTCGATCGTGGCGGCCAGCGAACACACGCCGACCAGCCGCGCGGTCATCCAGTCACTGGTGGTCCAAGCGGACAGATCGGCCGGAGCACGGAGCGTCCACCCCTTGGTCTTCGCCTCGTCGAGCAGCCCTCGCGCGTATCCGGCGAGGAGGACCGCCCCGGCGACCGCCGCCGAGCCTTCCACCCCCGCCGCGAGGATGTCCCGCACCGCGGCGGAGTGCTGATCGAAGACGGCCGACAGCCCGGGCACGGCCGCAGCCGCGGCTAGCCCGGCGACACCGATCTGCTGGTGCAGCCGGGAAAGTGTGCTACGAGCCGAAGATTCCACCCAGGACGAGACCAGATCTTTCACCCGACCAGGTTAGCCACGCAGGACGATTTGTCGACATCCCGGTGACGACGATCGCAGAATTCAGCACGCCTTGAGTGCCTGATCCAGGTCGTGCCACAGGTCCTCGACGTCCTCCAGCCCCACCGACATGCGGATGAGCCGGTCGGTGACCCCCGCGCCGCGCCGGTCGTCCTCGGCCACGATCCGGTGACTGATCGACGCGGGATGCTGGATGAGCGAGTCGACGCTGCCGAGGCTGACGGCCGGGGTGATCAACCGGACCGCGCCGATGAGCGCGTGCGGATCCCCGTCGACCTCGAACGCGATCAGCGGACCGCCGATGGCCGGGTAGTGCACGGCGCTCACGTTCGCGTGACCGCGAAGCCGCTCGACGAGTTCGGCGGCCGTCGCGGACGCGGCGTTCACGCGCAGCGGGAGGGTCGAGAGGCCGCGAAGCAGCATGTATCCGGCCAGCGGGTGCAGCACGCCTCCGGTGGCGAAGCGGATCTGCCGCAGCATCCCCGCGTCTTCGGCGCTACAAGCGACCACGCCGCCCATGACGTCGCCGTGGCCGCCGAGGAACTTGGTCGCGCTGTGCAGGACGAAGCGGGCGCCGTGCCGTCCCGGCCGCTGGAGCACGGGAGTCGCGAAGGTGTTGTCGACCAGCACCGGGACCTCGCCCGCGGCGCGCACGATCTCGGCGATGTCGACCTCGCGCAGGGTCGGGTTCGCGGGTGTTTCGAGCAGCACGAGGCCGGTGTCGGGCCGCAGCGCCGACGCGACGCCTTCCGGATCAGCCCAGGTCACCTCGGTGCCGAGCAGACCGGACGTGAGCATGTGGTCGGTGCAGCCGTAGACCGGCCGGACGGCGACGACATGCCGTTTGCCCTGCGCGACGGCGGCGAGCAGCGAAGCCGAAACCGCGGCCATGCCGGTGGCGAACGCGACGGCGTCGTCAAACCCCTCAAGCTCGGCGAGCGCCTTTTCGAACCGTTCGACGGTCGGATTGCTCAGCCGCCCGTAGACCGGGAGCCCGGACAGCGAGCCCGAGGCGGCGAATTCATCGATGCGGCTTGCCTCCTCGACGCTGTCCCGCGACGGGTAGGTCGTGGACAGGTCGAGCGGAACGGCGTGGACGCCGAGGTCCGTGAGATCGTCACGGCCGGCGTGGACGGCTCGGGTACGCAGCGTTGCGGTCATACTCCAGATGGTGCGATTTTCTCCGGATCATCCGCAATATCATCGGATATCATTCGCCGATGTCGGATTCTGTCGAACTGAGCACGGTTGATCTTCGAATTCTGCGGCTCCTCCAGAACGACGCCCGGATCTCGAACAAGGATCTGGCCGCCGAGGTCGGTATCGCGCCTTCGACCTGTCTCGACCGCGTCAACCGGCTGCGTGAGCTCGGGGTGATCACCGGCCAGCGCGCGGAGGTCGACGCCGCCAAACTCGGCCGCCCGCTCGAAGCGCTCCTGTTCGTCCAGGTCCGCCCGCACCGGCGGGCGCTGGTCGACTCGTTCGTCGAGCATCTGCTGGCGCTGCCCGAAGTCCGCGCCGTCTACCACCTGACCGGCCCGGACGACTTCCTCGCGCACGTCGCCACCGCTTCGGCGACCGAGCTGCAACGGCTGGTGCTCGACGAGCTGACCGCCCGCGACGAGGTCGCGAGGGTGCACACGAACCTGGTCTTCCAGCACTGGAGCGGGGGACCTTTGCTACCGCCTAGTCGATCCGGACCTTGAACGGATGTGTGACGTCGGCGGGGCAGGTGAAGACGTTCAGCGCCCCTTGACGGCCGAACGTCCAGCCCGCCGGCTCGCCTTCGCCTGCTTCGCATCCGCAGCCGACCTCGTGCTCCTCCGTGGCCAACGCGATCGTCTGACGCAGTTCGGCGCCGCACTCCCGGCAGCCCAGCTCGTGCCGATCGGTCGTGTCCCAGGCTGTCCAACCGCCGATCTTCGAATAGTGCCCCAGCTCGGGCCAGCCTTCCGGCTCGTCGCCCGCGCCCTCGGGGATACCGAGTGCCGAGCGGGTCTCCGCCGGGAAGTCGCAGAGCCGGGGCAGTTCGTCGATCGAGCACGGTTCGAAAACACAGGGTTCCGGCAGGTAGGCGGCCTTGGCGTCCTCGGGGGCGGGCGGCGCGTCCGCGATGTCCCGCACCTCGCTCGAATCACGCCAGATCAGCCGCACCGCGGGCCCCTGGTGATGAAGGCTGTCGTGGTCCATCGGGCAGAACAGCATCTGCAGGACGTCGGTGCCCTCCGGGAAGGGCAGCTCCGGGAAGTCGTCGCGGAAGAACTGCGCCGCGCCGACCATCGCCGGAACCGGCTGGTCGAGCGGATGCCCGCCCGCCCACGCGTCGTCGGAGGCGTCCGGGTCGGGCGGCCAGGTCACCGGGCACTCCGGCCACGGTTCGTCGGACGGCCAGAGCAGCGGGCCGCCGAAGTGGCTTTCGTCCGGACCGGGCACCCCCGGCGCGGGGTGCAGCCGGATGGCCGTCCGGACCAGGTCGTTCAGGCCGGGGATGGGCATCCCGTCGTATGTGAGCTGACGCACTCACGCGAGCTTAGAGGTCCGGCAGCGGATCTTCAGGTTTTGCCCGCAGGATCTCGGCATCGGCCGCGTGCACCACCGCGACGTACTCGTCGTCGACTTCGTAGGCGACGCCGTTGAATTCGAACCACGGGGTGGTCGCCGTCTCGACCGGCCCGATCCGGTGGTTGCGCAGCGTCACCGAGACGACCCGTTTCGGCGCCTTCCTGCTCCACCGGCCGGTCGTCATGATCGTGATCGTCTTGCGGCTCACCGCGAAGAACACGCACGGATCGAAGCTGCCCACGATGTCGGCCGGGAACACGTAGTGGATCTCGTCGTCCGGATCGAGGAGTTCCTTGATCCGTTTCCTGACCCCCGAGGAAACCGGCATGTCGCTCAAGTTACCGACGCGGGGCGCAGTGCTGCCAGGTCGAGTGTCAGGAAAGGGTCGTTCAGGACATCTTTCGTCCTGAACGACCCTTTCCTGACATCCGGGGAGCTACCGGGCCGAGTAGTCCTTGAACCCCTTTCCGGTCTTCCGGCCCAGCCGTCCGGCGGTCACGAGGTGCTCCAGCAGCGGCGCGGGCGCGAAGCCCTCTTCACGGAACTCGTTGAACAGGGTCCGCTGGATCGCCAGCGAAACGTCCAGCCCGACGACGTCGAGCAGTTCGAACGGGCCCATCGGCAGTCCGCAGCCCACCTTCATCGCGGTGTCGATGTCGTCGGCCTCCGCGTAGTGCGCCTCGAGCATCTTCACCGCGTCGTTGAGGTACGGGAACAGCAGCGCGTTGACGATGAACCCGGCCCGGTCGCCGCAGTGCACAGGGTGCTTCCCGACCGCCGCGCAGACTGCGTCCACGGTCGCGATCACGTCGGGCGCGGTGGCGATGGTCGAGACCACCTCGACGAGTTTCATCACCGGCGCCGGGTTGAAGAAGTGCACGCCGACCACGTCCGAAGGCCGCGAGGTGGCGGCCGCGCATTCGATGACCGGCAGCGAGGACGTGGTCGTCGCCAGGACCGCGCCCGGCTTCACGACGTCGTCGAGCGCGGCGAAAACGGCCTGCTTGACGGCCAGATCCTCGGCCACCGCCTCGACGACGAGGTCCACGTCGGCCAGTTCCTCGAACTCCACGGCCGACGAGATCCGGCCCAACGCGGCGGCGGCGTCCTCTTCGGACAGTTTGCCCTTGACGACGGCCTTGTCCAGCGACTTCTTCACCCGCGCGACGGACGCCGCTGCCTTCTCCGCGCTGCGCGCCCGCAGGATGACCTCGTAGCCGCGTTTCGCGAAGACCTCGACGATGCCGGTCGCCATGGTCCCGGTCCCGACGACACCGACCTTGCGCACCTCCCGCGCCGAGCCGATGTCCACTGTGGACTTCGTAACCGCGTCGGTCACGGTCGGCGAATCGGGCTCATCGTAGGTGTAGAAACCCTGCCCCGTCTTCCGGCCGAGTAGTCCGGCGGTGATCATCTGCTTCAGCAGCGGCGCCGGCGCGTGCAGCCGGTTGCGCGACTGGTGGTACATCGTGTCGAGGATCTCGTACGCGGTGTCCAGCCCGATGAGGTCGAGCAACGCCAAGGGCCCCATGGGATACCCGCAGCCGAACCGCATCGCCGCGTCGAGATCCTCACGCGTGGCGTAGCGCTGCTCGTACATCCGCACCGCGTGGTTGAGATACCCGAACAGCAGCGCGTTCGCGATGAACCCGGCCCGGTCCCCGATCACCACCGGGGTCTTGCCGAGGCGTTCGGCGAACGCGACGACGTCGGTGATCACGTCGGGTTCCGTGACGACCGTACGGACGATCTCGACCAGTTTGAGGATCGGTGCCGGATTGAAAAAATGCATCCCGACGACCTTGCCCGGCCGCGCGGTGTGCACACCGATCTCGGTGATCGACAGCGACGAGGTGTTCGAGACGAAGATCGTGTCCGGACCGGTGATCTTGTCCAGCTGCGAGAACACGTCCGATTTCGCTTCGAGACTCTCCGGGATCGCCTCGATCACGAGGTCCACATCGGACAGTTCGGCCAGCGACGTGGTGTACCGGATCCGGCCGAGCAACGCGTCACGTCCGCCGGCGTCGAGTTTGCCGCCGGACACCGCCCGTTCGGTCGAATGCTCCAGATGACCGCGGCCCCGGCTCACGCCGTCGTCGTCGATCTCCACCGCGACGACGGACACGCCGCTCCGCGCGAGCACCTCGGCGATCCCGGCACCCATGGTGCCGAGACCGATGACTCCCACACTCGAGATTTCCCGCGCCACAACCGGCCTCCGGAGGTTACTCGCTGGTAGTTTCTCCGATCGTGCCATGCCGGGGCGCGGAAAGCAGCGGCTGTCACCCTCCGAATCGAGTAAGTGTCACTCGCGGACGAGGTCCCACGGGGACTTTTCCCTGCGTGCGACGCGAGGAATGTGCCCTTCACGGCCGCGGATGCCAGGAAAGGCTCTTTCCTGGCAAATTTTGCAAGGAAAGAGCCTTTCCTGGCGTTAGGCGAGGGATCAAGGGACCTTTGCTACCGCCTCTGGCCTACCGCCTCCGGCCGGTCCCGCCGTGAAGGCCACCTTGAGGGACCCAGAGTCCGTGAGGGCCTCCTTCCCTACCTTCACGGTAGGGAAGGAGGCCCTCACGGCACGAGCGCCGCACGAGACCCGGACGAGCGCCTCAGCTCACTCGCCGAAGTTCTGGTCGACGAGGTCCTTCACCTTGGTGAGCGCTTCTTCGGCCTGCGCGCCCTTCGCGCGGACCTCGATCCGGTCGCCCTGGCGGGCGCCGAGCGCCATCAGCGCGAGCACGCTGTTGGCGTCCGCGGTCTCGTCGCCGAGCCGCACGGTGACCTCCGCGTCGAGCCCCGCGATGCTCCGGACCAGGACGGCGGCGGGCCGTGCGTGCAGCCCGACCTCGTTCCGCAGCGTGAGTTCGACACTGCTCTCGCCGTCCCGCACACCTTCGTCGAACGTCAGGTCCGGCGGGGCGCCTGCCGAAGCGGCGGCCGCGGCGACGGCGTCACGATCCGCCCCGCCCTGTGCCGCGACGGCGGCGGCTATCGCGCCTTCGACCAGCGGCGCGTCGACGACGACCGCGGCCGACGGGTCGGCGAGCGATTCGACGGCCAGTTCCGCGGTCATCTGCGCGCTGCCGAGGTCGTACAGCAGGACGACGCCCGCTCCCGCGTCGGCGCGCTGCGTCGCGGCGACGACCTCGTCGTAATCCGTTCCGATCCCGCCGTCGGCCAGGCCGCCCGCCGCCGCGATGGTGACGTCCGGGGCCATCTGCGCGGCGAGTTCCGCGAGCCCCTCGGCGAGTTTGGAGCTGTGGGAGACGAGCACGATTCCGACGCTCACTTGGCGGCCTCCGCGAACGCGCGCAGCAGCAACGCGGTCGAACGGGCACCGGGATCCATATGCCCCTTGGCGCGTTCACCGAGGTACGACGCCCGGCCCTTGCGCGGTACGAGGTCCACAGTGGACTCGGCGCCCTTGTCCGCGGCGTCGGCGGCCGCGGACAGGATCGCCGCGACGTCGGAGCCGGAAGCCTCCTCGGCGGCGGAGACGGCGGGGATCAGGGCGTCGACCATGGTCGCGTCTCCCCCGACGGCCTTGCCGCGCGCCTGCACTCCTTCGAGTGCCGCGCGCAGAGCCTCCACGAGCAGCGGGCCGTCCACTTCGGCCGCGTCGCCCAGTTTGACCGAGGCGCGCAGGAAAGCCGTGCCGTACAACGGGCCCGCCGCACCGCCGACCTTCGAGATCAACGTCGTGGCGGCCAGTTTCGCGACCGCCGCGGGGGTCTCGGGGGTCGCGTTGTCCAAAGCGGACACGATGGCGGTGAACCCGCGGTCCATGTTCTCACCGTGGTCGGCGTCGCCGATCGCGCGGTCGAGGTCGACCAGTTCGGCGCGATGCTCGGCGATCACCGCGGCCGCCGCCCGCAAGGCGGCGGCGAGCGTCTCGGCGGTGCAGGCCATCAGACTCCCCACCTCAGTGCCGGGGTGTTCACCGGCGCGTCCCACAACTCGGTCAGCTCGTCGTCCAGTTTCAGCAACGTCAGGCTCATCCCCTGCATCTCCAGGCTGGTGATGTACGGCCCCACCAGGCGCCGCTCGACCACGATCCCACGCTCGGCCAGCAGCCGCTCGGCGATCCCGTGGGCAAGGTACAGCTCGACCAGCGGGGTCCCGCCCATCGAGTTCGAGAACAGCAGGACCTTGTCGCCCTCGCCGAAGGGCAGGTCCGTGACCACCGCGTCGACCATGCGCGCGACGAGTTCGTCGGCGGACAGTGCCGGTGTCCTCTCGATTCCGGGCTCGCCGTGGATGCCGATGCCGAACTCGATCTCGTCGTCGGCGAGGTCGAAACTCGGCTCGCCCGCGTGCGGCACCGTCGGCGCGGTGAGCGCGACGCCGATCGACCGGACCTGGCCGATCACCTTGCGTGCCAACACCTCCACCGCGTCGAGCGGGTCACCTCGTTCGGCGGCGGCGCCGGTGATCTTCTCCAGCAGCACCGTGCCGCCGACGCCGCGACGGCCGGCGGTGTAGGTGGAGTCCTTGACCGCGACGTCGTCGTCGATGACCACGCTGCGCACGTCCAGCCCCTCGGCGGCGGCGAGTTCCGCGGCGGTCTCGAAGTTGAGCACGTCGCCGGTGTAGTTCTTCACGATCAGCAGCGCGCCCGCGTCCCCGGTGGTGGCCTTGACCGCGGCTTCGACGGCGTCCGGCGTCGGCGAGGTGAACACCGCGCCGGGTACGGCGGCGGAAAGCATGCCCTGTCCGACGAAGCCACCGTGCAGCGGTTCGTGCCCGGAGCCGCCGCCGGAGATCACCGCGACCTTCCCGGCCAGTGGCGCGTCCACGCGCACCACGATCGCGGGGTCGTCCTCCACGCGCAGGACGTCCGCGTGCGCCGCGGCGAGTCCGCGCAAGGATTCCGCGACCACCGTCTTCGGGTCGTTGATGATCTTCTTCAAAGCGGCCTCCGACACGTCGGTGGGTGGGGTGTCCCCTTCCTACCTCGCCAGGCCGGATGCCGCCAGCGTCAGGGCTTCGGCAGCTTGGAGATCACCGATTTGGCGATCTTCGCCGCCTTCGCGCAGGACGCCGCTTCGTCCTTCTTCTCGTCGTAGTTCTTGTAGATCACGCTGACGATCTCGGCCTCGTCGTCGGCCCACGGCTTGTGCTGCCATTCGACCTTGCACTCGGCGTCGCTGCCGCTGCCGCCCTTCTGGTACGCGGTGACGCCGTCGATCTCGACCTTCGTGCTGCCCTCGCGCTGCTCCGGCGGCAGGCCGGGGCGGAAGCCGATGGAGATCCGCGGGTTGGAGCCCGGGGTCCAGTCGCAGGAGTGGAAGGTGGTCAGCGTGGTGGCACCGTGCGGCACCACTTCACCGAGGACGGCGGGGTCAGCCGCGGTGCACGGGTCGACAGCGGTCAGCGTGCCCGCGCTGGAGGGGTACTTCGCCGGCGAGGCGTGCAGGCTCTTCACGGCCTTGGCCGCCACCGCGCGCCCGGTCGCGCAGGGGTCCCCGCCGTCGTAGGTGACCGAGAAGCTCACCCCGCGTTCAGGCTTGCGCAGCGTCATGATGCCGACGTCGCAGCTCTTGCCGTCCTTGCTCTTCCGCTCGATCTGCGGGAGCCCTTCGACCGCCGTGACGGTGACGCCACTGGTCGAGACGTATGTCGACGCGCCGATGTCCACGCCGATCGTGAGTTCCTTGCCCCCGGCATCGACGACCTTCGTCCGGCAACTGCCGAACGAGATGGTCGAGGGCCGTGGGTCCTCCGGGGTGCCGAGGCTGCTCAACGCCTCCTTGCCCACCAGCGGGCAAGGATCGATCGTGCGCATCACCACGGGGGTGACCGCCGGGTCGTTGATGTCCCCGTCGGGCACCGGACCGGAACCGGAGCCCGCTTCGGCGGCGACGGTGGTACGGGCGAAGTTGGACTTGCCGAGGTTCTGACCGCAGGCCGACAGCGCGCCGAGTGCGGCGACCAGGGCCAGCACGGACGCGATCCGGCGACGTCGAGCGTTGAGCGACACGACGTGCACGGTAGCCGGACCGCCTCGCGCCTGTCCGGACAACCCGGCTATTCGCCGCTCTCGCCGTCGGTGCCGGGCGGCACCACGATGGGCCGCAGCTTCGCCCACAGCATGAACAACGCCGCGAACACCAGCATGCCGATGCCCGCCCACAGGTTGATGTTGACGTCGGCGGCCTTGGCCAGCTCCTCCTCGGTGGTGAACCAAAGGCCCATGATCGTGAGCACCAGCCCGTAGCCGCCGATGAGCAGGGCGATGATCAGCCGGATGTCGAAGACGCCGGCCTTCTTCGGAGCTTGGGACGCAGCCATCTCCGGCCTCCTAGAAGATGATGTTGAGCACGATGGTCAGGATCAGCACGATGCCCGCGAGCAGGCCGGGCTTGCGGTACCAGCCCGCGTCGTCGCCGGTTTCGTCGTGCTTCAGCGACTCCTTCGGGGTGAGGGAGTACACGAGGCCGACCAGCTGGGCCTCCGGCTTCGGCGCGGTGGCGAGCGAGACCGCGACGCTGACCACGATGTCGACGACGAACGCCGTACCGGCGGCCACGAAGCTGACGCCCTGCCCGGTGAGGCCGAGGATCCCGGCCTGCGACAACAGCCACACGGTGATCGCGGACGCGGTACCGGAGATCAGGCCGACCCAGCCCGCCGTCGGCGTCATCCGCTTCCAGAACATGCCGAGGATGAAGGTGGCGAACAGCGGCGCGTTGAAGAAGGAGAACAGGTCCTGCAGGTAGGTCAGGATGTTCCCGGAGTTCGACGCGATGAACGCGGTACCGATCGCGAGCACGGTGCCGACCGCGGTGACCAGGCGGCCGAGCCGGAGGTAGTAGCCGTCGGACTCGTTCTTCTTCACGTACGACTGCCAGATGTCGTAGGTGAAGACGGTGTTGAACGAGCTCAGGTTCGCGGCCATCCCGGCCATGAACGAGGCGAGCAGACCGGCGATCGCGACCCCGAGCATGCCGTTGGGCAGCAGGTCGCGCATCAGCAGCAGGATCGCGTTGTTCGCGGTGACGCCGCTGGGTGCTTCGCCACCGTCGAGCAGGATCTGCTTGTCCTGGACGTACTCGGACACGGTGACCGCGGCGATCATGCCGGGGATGATCACGATGAACGGGATGAGCATCTTCGGGAAGGCGCCGATGATCGGCGTCCGCCGCGCGGCCGACATGCTCTTCGATGCCATGGCGCGCTGGACCTCGACGAAGTTCGTGGTCCAGTAACCGAAGGACAGCACGAAACCGAGCCCGAAGACGAGACCGAGGATCGAGAGGAAGCTGTTGCCGAAGCCGGTGAGGTTGTCACCCGGCCAAGAGGACAGCTGCGCTTCGCCGCCGGGGCTCGCGGTGACCTTGTCGACCAGGCCCTGCCACCCGCCGACCTTGACCAAGCCGACGATGGTCAGCGGTAGCAGCGCCGCGACGATCACGAAGAACTGCAGGACCTCGTTGTAGATCGCGGCGGACAGGCCGCCGAGCGCGGTGTAGGAGAGCACGACCGCGGCCGCGACGATGATCGACACCCACAGCGGCCAGCCGAGCAGGAGGTTCACCACGCTGGCGAGCAGGAACAGGTTCGCGCCGGCGATGAGGATCTGCGCGCTCGCGAAACTGATGCCGTTGACCAGGTGTGCGGGTTTGCCGAACCGGCGGAGCATGAACTCCGGGACACTGCGGACCTTCGAGCCGTAGTAGAACGGCATCATCACGATGCCGAGGAACAGCATCGCCGGGATCGCGCCGATCCAGAAGTAGTGGAAGGTCGGGAGGCCGTAGAGCACGCCGTTGGCCGACATGCCCATGATCTCGACCGCGCCGAGGTTCGCCGAGATGAAGGCGAGACCGGTGACCCAGGCGGGCAGCGAGCGGCCGGAGAGGAAGAAGTCGAGGCTGCTCGAGACCGACCTTCGCGCCAGGTACCCGATGCCGAGCACCAGCGCGAAATAGAAGGCGAGCAGGACGTAGTCGATCGGACTTGCGTCGAGCCGCAGGTTCGCATCGGCCAGCACGTGCAACCGACCCACCTCCATTAGTGAAAACGTTCACGAGAAACGCCGGTATCGCGTCAATCGCGGACCATACTGCATGGATTCAGGAACGGCAGTGCGGGTGGGCGAGGTCGGCCCGGATGTGTACGAAAGGGCAGTTTTTGACAATTCTTGTCCGGTTCACCGCGCGTGAAGGGGTCCGGTGAGCGCGCCCGCCGGGTGGTCGTGAGTGGCGATTCGGGTTAGAACCCGAATCGCCACTCACGACTCCCGTGAGCGGTGGGGGTTTACCGGTCCGTGGGCAGGCCGACTTCGCCGTCCTCCTCGATCAGCCGGGCGAGGACGTCGTCCGGCATGTACGTGCGGTGCGGGTAGCCCGAGCCCCACGAGTTGAGGAACGGCACGGCGCCGAGTTCGTCGGCACGCGGGTTGCCCAGCACCGCGTGCACCTCCTCGACCGTCTTCGCCCAGCGGTAGGCCTGGAGGCCGTTCTTGGCGTCGGGCGTGTAGGCGGCCCGCTTGACGTGATCGTCGTCGGCGTAGGTCTCCGACCACGGGACGTGCCCCAGTTCGAGCAGCACCTCGGCCGCCGCGCGGACGGACGTGCCGTTGTTGTCGCCGGGGTTGGTCTCGCCCCATTCGTCACGCAGCTTCGACTGGTCCCACAGCCACCGCGCGGCGTAGAGGTCACTGTTGAACAGCGTCATGCACCGCGACCAGCCGAAGCCGACGCAAGCGCCTTCCTTGCCCTGGTCGTAGAAGGAGTACTGGGTGTCTCCGTCGGTCGATTCACCGGGTTCGAGGCAGACACAGTGCCCGCCGCGGATCCTGGTGAGCGTTTTGGCGCCACCCTTCGCGACGAAGAACTCGCCGGATTTCTCGTCCTTTTCCGGGACGTCGAATTCCTTGTACCAGTTGACGCCGATGACGACCGGAGACCGGGTGGGCCGGTCCTCGGTGGCGAGCGCGGTCAACGGATAGCGCTCGATGTGACGCCAGTCGTCCGGGACGAACCGGCCGAGGCGGCCGTCCGCCGGGTCACTGCCGATCGGGCGATAACGCATGGGATCCTCCTATCCCTCATCCCACCGGAATACCGCCGGCGAGTTCACTGCGGCACGATCTTTTCCAGAAACCGCCGCGCGGCCTCCCGCCCGCTTTCGAAGAGGCGCTTCTTCTCCTCTTCGCCGAGCCCGAAGTCGACGGCGGAAATCCCGGTCGTGTCGACGTAGACCGTCCTCCGGTTCACACCTTCCTCGTGCAACCGGTAACGATTCCAGTCCGACAGCAGGGTTTCGAGCGAACCGATGGCGATCCGCAACGCACTCTTCACCGGTTTGTCCCTACCGCCCAGTGGCTCCCCGGAAAGCTTCACGCCCCAGGTCGGCCATCGCGGCTTCTTCGTGTCGGTCCGGTCGAAGACGGTGATGGGGAAGTTCGACAGCAGGCCGCCGTCGACCCAGGTGACCGTGCCCTCGGGACGGACGTCGAACTGCACCGGCCGGAAGTAGAGCGGAATCGACATCGACGCGCGGACGGCGTCGACGATCTTCTCCGCGCCGGGGTCGCGGCCGTACTGGGAATAATCCCAAGGCAACCGGACGAGGACGCGGCGGGTCAGGTCGCTGACGTGGACGACGAGGGAATACCGTTGGTACGGAAGCAAAGTACCTTCGGGATCCTCGATGGCGAGATCGGCGAAAGTGCGCACACCGACCTCTTCCAGCAACGGCGTGAGCCATTCGACGAGATAGTCACCGGAATGCATCCCGTCGTGCAGGAGCAGATCGACGCCGTCGCCGATCGGGCCGGTGACCTTGTCGAGCAGGGACTGGTCCTGGAACCGGCGGCAGTCCATGTCGTTCATCACCGCTTCCAGACCGCCGAGATCCTTCCCCGCCTTCTGATAAGCGGCGACCAGCGTCGCGACGATCGCCCCGGCGCTCGTCCCGGCGATCCGCGGGAACGAATAACCGGCTTCGTGCAACTCCAGCACCGCACCCAGCAGCCCGATGCCTTTGACGCCGCCGCCTTCTAGTACGAGATCGACGTGTTTCCGAGAATCACTCATGGCCCATCACCCCTGCGACCGCGACCACCGGATGTCGGTGGTACCCCTCGCGGAAATCGAGTGTGGCACAGCGCGAGACGGAGGAATCCGCCGTTCACCCGAATGGCACGGAAACAGCTGGTTCTTTTGCGAAAGAACCCGAGTTCGTTAATTTCCCGCCGCCCTTTCGGGCATTCTGTGGCGCGGGAAATAATGCAGATACAAAACCGAGGACTCGATTCGGTATCGACTGTTCAGCGTCGCGTTCAGTCCTCTGGATGCGGTACTTGCGCGTGCAACCACCGCATCGAGAGGACTGAACGCGAGTGAGCGCGTAACACAACGCCGTCGGCGATCGACTTCGCAGCATGAACCGTGTCGTGATCGCGTTCCTCGTCGTGGTTCTCGCCGTGCTCACAGCGAGTTGTGCCGAACAGCAAGGCGCTTCTCAGACGACCACGGGCAAGTCGACTTCGTCCGCCGTGACGACATCGACGCGGCCACCGTCTTCAAACCCCACTCCGACCAGCACGATCATCTCGACGACGCAGCCAAGCGAGTACCCGAAATTCGTGCCCAAGTCGAAGGTCGACAAGCGGTACACCCAGTACGTCACAGGCGACAAGATGGTGATGCTCGCGCCGGGCGTATACGCCGAGCCTTCTCCGGACGCGGTACTGGGCACCCTCGACGATTACAGCTCCTACCTGGGCAACTGCACTGCGATCAAACGCTACTCGGAAACTCACCCGGGTGGACACACCTGCTGGTGAGCTCGCAGCCCACGGCCCCACCGCATTTAGTCCTCTGAATGCGGTACTTGCGCGTGCAACCACCGCATCGAGAGGACTGAACGCGAGCGGGAGGTCAGAAGAGGCGGAACTCGTCCGACTCGATGCCGCGCAAAGCGTCGTAGTCCAGCGTGAGGCACCGGATACCCCGGTCCTCGGCCAGCACCCGCGCCTGCGGCTTGATGATCTGCGCCGCGAAGACGCCCTGCACCGGCGCCAGCAGCGGGTCGCGGTTGAGCAGTTCGAGGTATCGCGTCAGCTGCTCGACGCCGTCGATCTCGCCGCGCCGCTTGATCTCGACGGCGACGCTGGCACCGTCGGCGTCGCGGGCCATGATGTCGACCGGTCCGATCGCGGTCGGGAATTCCCGCCGCACCAGGGTGTAGCCGTCGCCGAGGGTCTTGATGTGCTCGGCGAGCAGTTCCTGCAGGTGCGCCTCGACGCCGTCCTTCTGCAGTCCCGGTTCCGCGCCGAGTTCCTGGGCGTGGTCGTGGAAGATCTCGTCGATGGTGATGACGAGCTTCTCCCCCTGCTTGTTCTCGACGATCCACAGCTTGCCGTCCTCGATCAGCCAGCATGGCGGGCTCATCCAGTTCAGCGGCTTGTAGGCGCGGTCGTCCGAGTGCACGGACACCGAGCCGTCGGCCTTCACGAGCAGCAGCCGGGTGGCCATCGGCAGATGGGCGGTCAGACGGCCGGCGTAGTCGACCTGGCAGCGAGCGATCACAAGGCGCACCACGCGAGGGTAGGACAAGCACGGCGATACTGTGCGCATGGACCCCGTTCAGCGTGTCAGCTCGCGTGAGGTGTATCGGAACAACTGGATGACCGTGCGCGAGGACGCCGTCCGGCGGCTCGATGGTTCCGAGGGGATCTACGCCGTCGTCGACAAACCCACCTGCGCCGTGATCATCCCCTTCGACGGTGCCCGGTTCCACCTGGTCGAACAGTTCCGCTATCCGATCGGGCTGCGGCGGTGGGAGTTCCCCATGGGCACCGCGCCGAACCGGGCCGACGTCCCGCCGGTCGAACTCGCCGCTCGCGAACTGCGCGAGGAGACCGGGCTGATCGCTGGGACGATGACCGACCTCGGCCAGACCGACGTCGCCCCCGGTACCTCGAGCCAGCGCGGGCGCGTCTTCCTCGCCACGGACCTCACGCAGGGTGAAGCTCAGCGTGAGGTCGAGGAGCAGGACATGCGGACGGCGTGGTTCGAGCTCGGCGAGTTCGAGAAGATGATCGCCACGGGTGACATCACCGACGCGCAGACGCTGGCCGCGTACACGCTGCTGCTCATGCGCGAACGCGCGCTCTGACCCAGCTCGCCCCGTGCAATGAAGGGGCCTTTCATTGCAAAATTTGCTATGAAAGGCCCCTTCATTGCGCGCGGGAGCGCTCAGTCGGGCCACACCGGGGAACGCTTCTCCAGGAAGGCCGCCATTCCCTCACGCGCCCCCGGCAGCTGCGACGCCGAGGCCATCACCTCCAGCGCCAGCGCGTAGGCGTCGGCCTCGGGCCGGTCCAGCTGCGCGTAGAGGGTCTGCTTGCCCATCGCCTTGCTCGCCCGGCTTCCCCGCGTCGCGCGCCCGAGCAGTGAGGCGACGGCTTCGTCGAGCGAGTCGTCCGGGACGACGCGGTTCACCAGACCCCAGTCCAGTGCGGTCGCGGCGTCGACGACGTCGCCGGTGAGTGCCAGTTCCATCAGCCGTTTCCGCCCGATCGCGCGGGCCACCGGCACCGCCGGGGTGTGGCAGAACCAGCCGCCCTTGCCACCGGGGAGGGCGAATCCGGCGGATTCGGCGGCGACGGCGAGGTCGCACGAGGCCACCAGCTGGCAGCCCGCCGCGGTCGCGAGCCCGTGCACCCGCGCGACGACGACCTGCGGCACCGACTGCATCGTGCCCATCAGGTCCGTGCACAGGCGCAGCAGCTCGCGCACGCCCATCAGGTCACGCGCGGCGACGTCGCCGAAGTCGTGTCCCGCCGAGAACACCGGCCCGGCGCCAGCCAGGACGATCCCGGTAGCGTCGGTCTGCCCGGCCTCGCGGAACGCCGCGAGCAGCTCGGCGAGGTGGTCCGCCGACAGTGAGTTGCGCCGCGCGGCGCGGTTCATGGTGATCGTGACGGTGTCACCGTCCCGCTTCACGAGGATGTGCTCGTACTCGGCCATGCTTCGACGGTAACCGACCGGAACGTCCGGCGATACGAATCGGGGCCGACACCGACGTCGGCCCGCAGCCGTCGTCGCAGGTTGGCGGCGGTGCCGAGGCCGGAACGCTGCGCGACCCGCTCGACCGGGAGCTCGGTGGTCTCCAGCAGCCGCCGCGCGAGCCGCACCCGCTGCGCGCGCAGCCACCGCCCCGGCGTCACCCCGGTGGCCGCCGCGAACTCGCGGTGGAAGGTCCGCTCGCTCAGCCCGGCGTGACCGACGAGGTCGTCGACACCGATGTCGTCGGCGATCCGCGCCAGCGCCCAGTCCATTGTGGACGATACACTCGGCCGTGACGGCTTTGGCGGCAACGGGTTGTCGACATACTGCCGCTGGCCGCCTTCCCGTGCGGGCGGCATCACGAGGCGGCGGGCGAGGGCGGCGGCGATCTCGGCGCCGTGATCGCGGCGCACCAGATGCAGGCAAAGGTCCAGCCCACCGACCACGCCGGCGGACGTCAGCACGTCACCCTCGTCGGTGAACAGGACGTCCCGCTGGACGACGGCGTCGGGAGCGGCGGCTTCGAGGTCGTCCAGCAGCCGCCAGTGCGTGGTGACCGACCGGCCGTCGAGCAACCCGGCCGCGGCGAGGGTGAAGGCCCCGGAACACAGCGACGCCACGGTTGTCCCCTCCCGGTGAGCCTTGCGCAGCGCGGCGGCGGCCGCCGCGGGCACCTCGGCGTGCGGATCGACCCGGCCGGGCACGAGGACGAGGTCGCAGCCCGCCAGTCCGCTCAGCCCATGGGTCGCCTCGACCTGGCCGAACGGGTGAGTGGCGATCCGGCCGCGGCCGGACGCACAGAGCCGGACATCGAAGGGGCCGATGCCGCTGTCGGTCCGGTCGACGCCCCAGACCTCGCCGATCACGCCCAGATCGAAGGACCGGCTGCCCGGCAAGAGGAGCACACCCACGGTTCTCATGGCAGAAAAGTACCGCATCGCGCTTCTTCTGCCACTCCCCTCCGGCGACGGAACGCGTGAAACTCGAAGCCATGACCACTGAGAACAAGGCCCTGCTCGTGATCGACGTCCAGCGCGGCTTCGACAAGCCCGTCTGGGGCCCGCGCAACAACCCCGGCGCGGAGGCCAACATCAAGGCGCTCGTCGACGCCTACCAGGAGCGCGGGCTGCCGATCGTCCTGGTGCACCACGATTCCGTGAAGCCCGGCTCGTCGCTGCAGCCTGGCCAGGAGGGCAACCACTTCAAGCCCGAACTCGACGGCGTGCGCGCGGATCTGGTGTTCGGAAAGAAGGTCAACTCGGCCTTCCACGGCGACATCGATCTCGACGGCTGGTTCAAGACGCGCGGCATCACTTCGTTCGTGCTCGCCGGTATCCAGACGAACTTCTGCTGCGAGACCACCGCGCGCGTCGGCGGGAACCTCGGCTACGACGTGACTTTCGCGCTCGACGCGACCTTCACCTTCGACCTCGCCGGGCCGGACGGCAGCGTCCTGACCGCCGACGAGCTGTCCAAGGCGACCGCGACGAACCTGCACGGCGGCGGGTTCGCCACGGTCACCTCGACGAAGGAGATCCTCGGGAGCCTTTGAGACCGGCGGACCGGGATGGGGCGCGGTGGTCGTGAGTGGTAAGTGTCGTTAGAACGACACTTACCACTCACGACCACCTGTACCGACGCCCTCCCGCAGCCCCCTCCCGCCCCCTCCCGCAGCCCCCTCCCTCAAGCGCGGTCGATGACCGCCTTGAGGAACCGCCGCGTCCGGTCGTGGTCCGGATCGTTGAACAGCTTGTCCGGTGTGGCGTCCTCCAGCACCTGCCCCTGGTCGAACATCATCACCCGATCCGAGACGTCCCGCGCGAACTGCATTTCGTGCGTGACACAGAGGATCGTGATGTCGGTGGACGCCGCGATCTCGCGCAGCACGCGCAGGACGTCGGCGACCAGTTCCGGGTCGAGTGCCGAGGTCACCTCGTCCAGCAGCAGCACGTCCGGCCGCATCGCGAGCGCACGGGCGATCGCGACGCGCTGCTGCTGGCCACCGGAAAGCCGGCTGGGGTGCTCGTCCTTCTTGTCCGTGAGCCCCACCATTTCCAGCAGTTCGACGGCCCGCGCCTCGGCCTCGTCCCGCGCGACGCCGAGCGAGTGGATCGGCGCTTCGGTGATGTTGCGCAGCACGTTCATGTTGGGGAACAGGTTGAACTGCTGGAACACCATGCCGATCCGCTTGCGGGCCTCCCGCAGGTGCTTCTCGTCCGCGGGCACCAGTTTCTCGCCGCGCTTCTGGTGGCTCAGGTAGTCGCCGCAGACCTCGATGGTGCCGCCGTCGACCTTCTCCAAGGTCATCAGCAGCCGCAGGATCGTCGTCTTGCCGGACCCGCTCGGCCCGATCAGCGAAACGAATTCCCCTGGCGCGACAGTGAAATCGAGGTCCCGCAGCACGACGTGCTCGCCGTAGGACTTGACAACCTGCGAGAACCGGATCATCGGGGAATCAACTGTGGGCGGCACGTCGCTCCAACCTTCTCACCAGAATCGAAGCCGGCAGGCTCACCAGCAGGAACAGCACCCCGGCCAGGGTGTACGGCTCGACGACGCGGAATGTTTCGGCGCCGACCTCTTTCGCCCGGTTGAGCACGTCGAGGACGCCGATCCCGAGCAGCAGCGGGGTTTCCTTGAACATCGAGATCGTGTAGTTACCCAAGGCGGGCAACACCCGGGGAACCGCTTGCGGCAGGACGACCGCCGTCCACACCCGTTGGCGTGGCAGGTTCAGCGCGGTCGCGGCCTCCCACTGTCCTCTCGGGACGGCCTCGATCCCGGCCCGGTACACCTCGGCCGCGTACGTCGCGTAATGCACGCCCAGCGCCACGACACCGGTGACGAACGCCGACATCGTGAAACCCGTCAGCGGTGGCACCAGGTAGTAGATCGCGAACACCTGGATCAGCAACGGGGTGCTGCGGACGAACTCGATGAACAGCGTGATCGCCTGCGACAGCACGGGAATCCCCGTGCGGCGGATCAGCGCGAACACCAGCCCGAGCGCGTAGGCGACGGCCGAGGCGAGCAAGGTGATCTCGACCGTGACGAGAAGACCCTCCAGCAGCAGGGGAATCGAATCGAAGGCCGCTTCCCAGCTCCAGTCCATCAGATACCCCCCGCCGCGGCAGTCATCTTCGCCGGCGCCCTGCCCAGGCGCCGCGCCGCGACCCGCTCCAGCGCCCGCATCCCGCTGGTGATCAGCAGGGCGATGAGCAGGTAGAGGACGAGTTCGGTGCCGTAGATCCAGCCGATCTCGGAGCCGAACACCGGCCGCAGCAGTTCACCTTGCCGTGCCATCTCCGGGACGGCGATGAACGAGAGCAGCGCGGTGCTCTTCAGCAACTGGATGAACAGGTTGTTGAACGGCGGCAGCATTTCCGCGAACGCCTGCGGCAGGATCACGCGCCGCATCCGCTGGGCGGGTGTCAGGTTGAGCGCGATGGCACCTTCGAACTGCGCCCGCGGGACCGAATTCACCGCACCGCGCACGATCTCGGCGCCGTACGCGCCGTGGTTCAGCCCGAGCACGAGGATCCCGGCGAACATCGGGACCAGCTGAAAGCCCACCAGCACGGGCAGGACGAAATACAGCCAGAACAGCTGGACGACCTCCGAGGTACCGCGGAAGATCTCCACGTATACCCGGGAAATCCCCCGCACGAGCCGGGACGGCGATCTCAGCGCGAGCCCGGCGACCAAGGACAGCACCACGGTGAGCGCGATCCCGCCGAAAGCGGCGGTGACGGTCGCGGTCAGTCCACTGAGGACGGTCGTGATGATATGCGACACCGACGACGACATGACGTCAGCCCCGTTACACCGCGCAGAGTTTCTCGGTGGTGACGTCGGGCTTCGGCAGGTTGGCCGCCGTGAACCCGAACGGCGTCACGATCCTGGTCCATTCGCCACTGTCCTGCAGCTTCTTGAGTTCGGCGTTGAAGGCCTCGCGCAAGGGGTTGTCGTCCTTGCGGAAGACGAAGGCACCGGCGGAAACGACCGGCTTGCCGTCCTTGATCGGATCGAAGCCGGGCGTGACTTCGGCTGCCGCGCCAGGGCTCTTGCCCAGCACGTCCTTGAGGGAGATGTCGGTGAGCGCGGCGCAGTAGACCCGGCCGTCGGTGACCGCGCGGAGCATGTTGTCCTGCGAATCGAGGGTGACGATCTGGTCCTCGGCGACACCGGAGTCGGTGGCGTACCCCTTCTCCACGGCCGCCGAGAGCACGGCGACCTTGACCTTCTTGGCCGCGATGTCTTCGAACTTCAGCACCTGCTGCGGATTTCCCTTGGGTACCAGCAAAGCGGTGAGCGCCGAGTAGTCGGGGATCGAGAAGGCCGCCGCGTCGCACCGCTCCTTCTTGATGTTCATCCCGGCCGCGACGATGTCGTACTTCCTGGCGTTGAGCCCGGGGATCAGCTGGTCGAACGAGACCGCTTCGGCTTCCACGTTGTCGATGCCCATGGCCTTGAAGACGGCCCGGGCGACTTCGGGGGCTTCCCCGGTGACCTTGCCGCTCTGGTCCGTGAAACCGTAGGGCGCTTCGTTCGCGATACCGATCTTGATCTTCTTCGCGTCCTTGGCCGCTTGCAGCGCGTCCCCGGAGGAGGTCGACGTGCACGCGGACAACAGCACCGGACCGCCGATCGTCACCGCGCCAAGAACAGCCGACCGCCGGAAGAATTCTCGCCTCGACCACTCGCCGTGCGCCATCGCCGCACCCCTTTTCGATTAATCGGTTTAATCGAAACGTAGGTGGGTACCTTTGTCCCGGCAATGTGAGCGGCTCACCCACCAGTGGCCGTTACGGTACCGAGATTAACGGTGACGTTAAGTGCTCAGGCCGTGGCGCTCCCGCACCAATCCGACAATTCCGTCCATGATGTCGGTGAGTTCGTAGTCCTTCGGCGTGAACACCCTCGCGATCCCCCGCTCCAGCAAGAGCTTCTCGTCGTCGGGCGGGATGATCCCGCCGACGATGACCGGGATGTCGCCCGCGCCCGCGGCCCGCAGACCGTCCACGACCTGCGGCACGACCTCGAGATGCGAACCCGAGAGCACCGAAAGCCCGACCACGTGCACGCCCTCCTGGACGGCGGCCGCGACGATCTGTTCCGGCGTGAGCCGGATGCCCTGGTACACCACCTCGAACCCGACGTCGCGCGCCCGGACGGCCACCTGCTCGGCGCCGTTCGAATGCCCGTCGAGGCCGGGTTTGCCGACCAGGATCCGCAGCCGCTCGCCGATCTCGGTGTTCGTCGCCTTGACCCTGTCGCGGACGCGGCGGAGTTCCGCGTTGCCCTCGCCCGCGGCCGCCGACGCGGAAACCCCGGTGGGAGCACGGTATTCGCCGAACACCTCGCGCAGCGCACCCGACCATTCACCGGTGGTGACGCCGGCGCGGGCGCACTCGATCGTCGCCTCGAACAGGTTCTCCGACGTCTTCGCGATGGCCTTCAGCTTCTCCAGCGCCGACTCGGCGGCCGCGCTGTCGCGGTGCGTCCGCCATTCCTCGATCGCCGTGACGGCCTGCTTCTCGACGGCGGGGTCGATCGTTTCGATCGCCTTGGCGCCCTCCGCTTGCAGCGGGGAAGGCTCCGTGGTCTCGAACTTGTTGACCCCGACCAGGATCCGCTCGCCGTTCTCCATACCGCGCCGGTACTCCGCGAGCGAAGCGACGAGTTGCGACTTCATGTAGCCGCTCTCGACGGCCGCGACCGCGCCACCGAGATCCTGCACCCGCGCGATCTCCTCGCGCGCGCCCGCCATGATCTCGTCGACCTTGGCCTGGATGACGTGCGAGCCGTCGAAGATGTCCTCGTACTCCAGCAGGTCGGTCTCGAACGCGAGCACCTGCTGCATCCGCAGCGCCCACTGCTGATCCCACGGCCGGGGCAGGCCGAGCGCCTCGTTCCACGCGGGCAGCTGGATCGCGCGGGCCCTGGCACCGCGGGAAAGCGAGACCGCGAGCATCTCCAGCACGATGCGCTGGACGTTGTTCTCCGGCTGCGCCTCGGTCAGTCCCAGCGAGTTGACCTGCACGCCGTAACGCAGCCGCCGCGCCTTGGGATCCGTGACGCCGTAACGATCCCGGGTGATCTCGTCCCACAGCGCGGTGAACGCGCGCATCTTCGACATCTCTTCGACGAACCGCACACCGGCGTTGACGAAGAACGAGATCCGCGCGACCACCTTGGCCATGTCGGCCTGCTCGACCTGCCCGGAATCGCGGACCGCGTCGAGGACGGCGATGGCGGTGCACAACGCGTACGCGACCTCTTGCGTCGGCGTCGCGCCGGCTTCCTGCAGGTGATAGCTGCAGATGTTGATCGGGTTCCACTTCGGCACGTGGTGCACGGTCCACGCGATCATGTCGGTGATCAGGCGGAGACTCGGGCCCGGCGGGAAGATGTAGGTGCCGCGGGAGAGGTATTCCTTGATGATGTCGTTCTGCGTCGTGCCGGTGAGCTTGGCCAGCACTTCGTCGACGTCACGTCCCTCGGCTTCGGCCTGCTCGCGCGCTACGGAGACGTAGAGCGCCAGCAGCCACATGGCGGGCGCGTTGATCGTCATCGACGTGTTGGCCTCGGCGAGCGGGATGCCGTCGAACAGGCGCCGCATGTCGCCGATATGCGAGACCGGGACGCCGACCTTGCCGACCTCACCCTTGGACAGCTGGTGATCCGGGTCGTAGCCGGTCTGCGTCGGCAGATCGAAGGCGACCGAGAGACCGGTCTGCCCCTTCGCCAGGTTGCGGCGATACAGCTCGTTGGACGCGGCCGCGGACGAGTGGCCCGCGTAGGTCCGCATCACCCAGGGGCGGTCCCGTTCACGGTCCGTGGGATAGGGCACGGTACACCTCCGGCGCTGGACGACCGCTTGAGTGTACCGGCCGGTAACATCGACCGCGTAGTTGAATCAGACACAGTCGGGTCATTCTCCGGCGACCGGTTCGTGGCGCTGTCGTGCCTCGTCCACGGCTTTCGCGAGCTTTTCCCGCACTTTCGCCACATCGCTGACACCCACCAGGATGACCGGCGCCTCGCGATCCTTCCCGGTGCCCGCGCCGAAGTTCGCCGACGCCCACGCCAGGACGCCGAGCCTGCCGAAGGTGATCGTCCCGGTCTTGCCGGGCCCCGGGGTGACCACGGGATCGGCCAGCCCGGCCAGCTCCTTGGACCTTTCCTTGCGGCGGACCAGCGAACTGGTCTCGATGACCCGGCCGTCCGTCACTGCGTAGGTCGTCGAAGCGAGCCTGAGATAGCGGATCAGCGGCCTGCCGGCGAAATGGAACGCCCCCGCGACGGTGAGCACGGCCCACGCGGCGACGTGGAACGCCGTGTCGTGGTTTCCGGCGAAGAACAGCGTGACCCCGACGAGCCAGAGCAGGCCGACGGGGACGTTGAAGTAGTCGCCGGGATTGAAGAGGGGCCTGCGTACCGGCTGTCCGGCCCAGATGACCCGTTCGCCTGGAAGGAGGTCGATCTGCCCCTCATGCATGCCAAGGCACCCTACCCGTCCGCGAGGCGGGCGAGGAGTGTCCGTTCGTCGGTGAAGCTGCGGGCCGAGCCGTCGGTACAAGTGGTCGTGAGTGGCGATTCGGGTTCGAACCCGAATCGCCACTCACGACCCACCCGGCCCAGGGCCCACCGCGACGGCGCCCGGGGACTGTGACCGAAATCCGGGAGACTCGCCCACAGACGGCGGCTAGCGTGAGTGACCGTGACCTGGAGTTCGTACAGCAGCTATCTGCTCATCGTCGTCCTGATCGTCCTCGCGCCGGGGCCGGACACGATGATCATGCTCAAGAACTCGCTCTCCGGCGGCACCCGCGGCGGCTTCCTCGCCACGGCGGGGGTCTTCGTGGCCAACACCGTCCAGGGCACCGCGGCCGCGCTCGGTCTCGGCGTCGTCATCGCGCAGTCGCAGCCGGTGTTCGTGACGCTCAAGTGGGTCGGCGCCGCGTACCTCGTCTTCCTCGGTTTCCAGGCGCTGCGCGGCGCGTGGCGAGGCGACTACTCCGGCGTCGCGGCGGTGAAGCAGCAGGGAGCGAGCGGATTCCGCCGCTTCCGCGAAGGCTTCCTCTCCAACATCACCAACCCCAAGGTGCTCGTGCTGTACCTGTCGGTGCTGCCGCAGTTCCTCGACCCCGCGACGACGTCGGCGTGGCACGCGCTGCTGCTCGCCTACACCGTCGCGGTGCTGGGCGCGATCTGGCTGATGACGCTGCTGTTCTTCGTGCACCGCGTGCGCACCTGGCTGGAACGCCGCAAGGTCCGCCGCGCACTCGACGGTGTCACCGGGACCGCACTGGTCGGTTTCGGCGCGGCGTTGGTGCTCGAGTCATGACCTGGGGTGTCTACGGCGGTTTCGCGCTGATGATGCTGGCGCTGGCGCTCGTCCCCGGTCCGGACAACATGGTGGTGCTGAAGAACGCGCTCTCCGGCGGCATCCGCGGCGGGGGCTGGGCCTGTTTCGGCGTCGGCGTCGCGAATCTCGCGCAGGCCACCGCCGCCGCGCTCGGTCTCGGCGCGGTCATCATGAACTCGCGGCCGGTGTTCGAAGCCGTGAAGTGGGCCGGTGCGGCTTACCTCTGCTACCTGGGGATCCGGGCGCTGATCGGCGCCTACCGCGGCGATTACGGGCAGCTCGCCGAGACCGCCGCCGCCCGGCGGAGCGGATTCCGTCGCTGGCGGGAGGGCTTCCTCTCCAACGTCACCAATCCGAAGGTCCTCGTGCTGTACCTGTCGGTGCTGCCGCAGTTCCTGATCCCGGGCATCACCGGCACCGGCGACGCCCTGCTGCTGGCTTACACGATCGCGGCGGCGGGCACCGTCGCCCAGCTTCTGCTGCTGTTCTTCGTGCACCGCGTGCGCACCTGGCTGGAACGCCGCAAGGTCCGCCGCGCACTCGACGGTGTCACCGGGACCGCACTGGTCGGTTTCGGCGCCGCTCTCGTGCTCGAGTAACCCCTTCGGCCGTTCACGCGATACTCCATATGTCGCAATGGCGCGACCTCAGGGAGGCTTCGATGAACAAGAAGACCTACGGCGTTCTCGCCGGAGCCGCCTTCTCTCTCCTTCTTCTAGGCGCGGGCCCCGCCGACGCCGGCGAGCGCGGCAACGGCGGCGCTCCTCCCGGGCACACCAAACCGCAGCCACCGTCCAAAGCGGACTTCTCCGGGCACGGTGCCAACAAGCACGGCCCCTACGATTCCACCCGCGACGGTTCGCCGTCCGCCAACGGGAACGGCGGCGGGAAAGCCGCCGGGAAACCCTGTGCCGGTTGCGTCGGCAAGGCCGACAACAAGAACCCGCCCGGTCAGCTGCCCGGTGGTTCCGACGCCGACGCGGGCTACGAATGCGACCGCAACCACGGCGTCGGGCGCGGCAATCCCGCGCATACGGCCTGTGTGCCGGACCGGACACCGCCCGCCACGAACCCGCCGGTCGAGACTCCCCCGCCAGGGGGATCGCGCGCCGAAGTCGTGGCGCCCGCGGTCGTGCCGGTAGTGGCCGTCGCACCTCGCGCCGACGCCGCCATCGCGACGCCTCCGTCACTGGCCAAGACCGGTTTCGATCTCGAACCCGCGCTGCTGGCCGGGCTGGGCCTGCTGACTGCGGGCGGTGCCGCGGTCTTCGCCGGCACCCGGCGGCGCAGGGACGCGTGACTACTTTCGGCGGATGACTTCGCGGCGTCCACCACGTTGAATCCCGTCTCCAGAAGCACTAGTCGAGGAGGCCGTTCGTGAGGTTCACCCCCGCCGCCACCGTCGCGGCGCTGTCCGCCGCCCTCTTGCTGGGCGGCGCCACCGCCGCGCCCGCGATCAACTCCTACAACGCCACCCCGGCACCCGAGCGCACCGAAGTCGGCGCCCTGGTCGCCACCTGGGACAACGACGGCGACCCCGCCACGCCCGACCGGGTCGACTGGGTGTGCTCCGGCACCATGGTGGACGCCGACACGTTCCTCACCGCCGCGCACTGCACCACCGGCTGGCCCGCCAACGTGCGGTTCTTCGTCTCACTCGACCAGGACGTGCAAGCGGGGCTCGACGCGGCAGCGAAGAAGTACCCCGGCGACCCGGCCGCGGTCGCCAAGGCCGTCGCCGTGGAAGGGGTCGCGCACAACGAGCCCGGCTACCCCGGCAACTCGGCCGACTCGCACGACATCGCCGTCGTCCAGTTGCCCGCGAAGCAGGTCGCCGCGCGTTGGACCTTCAAACCCGCCAAGCTGCCCAGCGCCGGACAGCTCGACGCGCTCGGCCCGCAGGCGCTGAACTCGACGCCGTTCGTGGTCGCCGGCTACGGCACGCAAGAAGCCGTGAACGGGCCGGGCGGGCACACGCATCCCGGTGGCGGGGTGCGGATGAAGGCGCCGGTCACCTTCAACGCACTGAACAACACGTGGGTGCGGCTCGCGATGACGGCACCGCAGGGCAACGGCGGTGCCTGCTACGGCGACTCCGGCGGCCCGAACTTCGCCACCATCGGCGGCGAGCGCGTCCTGGTGTCGACCACCATCACCGGTGACGGGCCTTGTTACGCCACCAACGTCACCTACCGGCTGGACTCGCCGACGTCGCGTGACTTCCTCGCGCCGTTCGTCGCCCTGCCCTGATCGCGCGTGAAGGCCCCCTTGCCTCGGCTGAGCCGAGGGAAGGGGGCCTTCACGCGCGTTTGATCAAGCCCGGTCGGGTTCTCCCGCGACGCGCTCGATCCGGGCGCCGAGGCGGTTCAGGTTCTCCACGAAATGCGGGTAGCCGCGGTCGATGTGGAAGACGTCCCAGACCTCGGTGACGCCGTCCGCGCACAGCCCCGCCAGCACCAGCCCGGCGCCGGCGCGGATGTCCGCGGCCCACACCGGAGCGCTCGAAAGCCTCTCCACGCCGCGGACGACGGCGTGGTGCCCGTCGGTGCGGGCGTCGCCGGAAAGCCGCATCATCTCTTCGATGAACCGGAACCGGGCCTCGTAGATGTTCTCCGTGATCATCGACGTGCCTTCGGAGACCGCCGACAACGCCACCGCGAACGGCTGCAGGTCGGTCGCGAAACCGGGGTACGGCAGCGTCACCCAGTCGACGGCCTTCGGGCGCTCGTTCTGGACGATGCGGAAACCCTTGCCCTCGAACGTCTCGACCTCGGCGCCCGCCAGGCGGAGCTTGTCGAGGACCAGGTCGAGGTAGTGCGGGTTGACGCCGCGGACGGTCAGGTCGCCCCTGGTCATCGCGGCGGCGAACGCCCAGGTCGCGCCGACGATGCGGTCGCCGATCACGCGGTGCTCGGTGGGGTGCAGCTTCTCGACGCCCTCGACGGTGAGGGTCGAGGTGCCCGCTCCTTCGACCTTCGCGCCCATCTCGGTCAGCATCGTGCAGATGTCGACGATCTCGGGCTCGCGCGCGGCGTTGTCGATGACCGTGGTGCCCTCGGCGAGCACGGCCGCCATCAGGATGTTCTCGGTGGCGCCGACGCTCGGGAAGTCCAGCCAGATCTGCGCGCCGCGCAGCCCGTCTGCCTTCGCCACTACACAGCCGTGCTCGATGGTGCTGGTGGCGCCCAGTTTGCGCAGGCCGTTCTGGTGCATGTCCAGCGGACGGGAACCGATCGCGTCTCCGCCCGGCAGCGCCACGACGGCCTGCTTGAGCCGTCCGACCAGGGGACCAAGAACGCAGACCGACGCACGCAGCTTGCCCATCGCGGCCGAATCGGCCCGGTGCGACAGTTCGGCGGGGGTGGTGATCTTGGCGGTGTCGCCGTCGATGACGACCTCGCAGCCGACACTGCGCAGGACGTCGCCCATCAGGGGGACGTCCAGGATCTGGGGGCAGTTCGTGATGGTCGTCGTGCCTTCGGCCAGCAGGGCCGCGGCCATCAGTTTCAGGACGCTGTTCTTGGCCCCGACCACGTCGACCTCGCCGACCAGCCGAGCTCCGCCGTGCACGTCGAAGTGCTCACTCATGGGCGCCAATCATGCCCTCTCGCCCGGATTTGCCTTACGCCGGGCCGGTAGAGTCGGCTTCATGGTCGTTCGCATCAACCGCGTGTACACGAAGGTCGGCGACAACGGCACCACGGCACTCGGCGACGGCTCTCGCGTGCCGAAGACCTCGCCGCGGCTGGCCGCGTACGCCGACGTCGACGAAGCCAACTCCGTCATCGGGCTCGCGCTCGCGATGGGCGGCCTCTCCGAGGAAATCACGCAGGTGCTGCGTGCGGTGCAGAACGATCTCTTCGACGTCGGCGCGGATCTGTGCGCGCCGATCGTGGAGAACCCGCCGTACGAGCCGCTGCGCATCACCGAGCGGTACATCGAGCGGCTCGAAGGCTGGTGCGACGAGTTCAACGAGCGCGTGCCGAAGCTGACGTCGTTCATCCTGCCGGGTGGCACCCCGGGCGCGGCGTTCCTGCATCAGGCCCGCACGGTCGCACGACGGGCGGAGCGCTCCGGCTGGGCGCTGTTCGAGGCCGAGCAGGCCACGACGAATCAGCTGGCGATCAAGTACCTGAACCGGCTTTCGGACCTGTTGTTCATCCTGTCGCGGCTGGCGAACCCGGACGGCGACATCCTGTGGCAGCCCGGCGGAGCGTCCTGACGACGCAATTCGGCACCTGGTTGCGGTCGTTGCGTGGGCAACTACCGCAACCAGGTGCCGAATTGCGTGATGGGTAAGGAGTTCAGCCCTGTTCTCGTGCTGCCCAATAACGCTCGAGGTCGACTTCGGGTGTGCCGTCCTTGCCCGGGTCGATCGCCTTCATCGTGATCGTGTCCTCCAGGGACACGGACTCGGGAAGGTGGCTCCAGCGGTTCGCGTCCTCGCTCTGAGTCATAGGCCGAGAATAGACGTGGATCACGTCGGAAACCCGGTAGAAATGCCGCTTCGTGATGATCCCATGTTTTCGCGAGCCGCATTCAGAGGACTAAATGCCCCAGGAAGCCCGCAGCGAAGCGAGGGCGTCATGGAAGCCGGGGAAGGTCTTCTTCACGCAATCCGGGTCGTCCAGCGTAATCCCGGGCGTCCGCAGTCCCGTGACGCTGAACGCCATCGCGATCCGGTGATCCCGCCGGCACTTCATCAGAGCCCCCGTCGGCACACCCGGCTGGATCTCGATCCAATCCCGCCCGGTCTCGACCGAGACGCCCAGCGCGCGCAGGTTCTCCTCGCACGCCGCCAGCCGGTCGCATTCCTTGATCCGCGTGTTGTAGACGTCCTCGATCCGCACCGGACCGTCCACGAACGGCGCGATGGCCGCGAGCGTCGGCACGGTGTCGGAGATGTCGCGCATGTTCACCGTGACTCCGCGCAGCCCGCCGGTGCCGGTCACGGTCACCGCGTCCGGCCCCACCTCGACGTCCGCGCCCATCTGCCGCAGGACCTCGACGAAGGCCAGATCGCCCTGTAGCGCGCCTTCGCCCAGACCCGGCACGGTCACCGAGTTGCCGGTCAGCGCGGCGGCCGCGAAGAAGTAGCTGGACGTCGAGGCGTCAGGCTCGATCTCGTAGCGGCAGGCCTGGTACGGCGTGGGCGGCACGACGAAGGTGTCGCCGTCCCGCACGACGTCGACGCCGAAGCGCCGCATCATGGCGATGGTGATCTCGACGTACGGCACCGAAACGAGGTCGGTCACGGTGATCCGCAACCCCTCGGCGGTCAGCGGCCCGACCAGCAGCAACGCGGTCAGGAACTGGGAGGACAGCCCCGCGTCCAGCGTCAGTTCCCCGCCCTTGATCCCGGCGGCCCGCACGACCAGCGGATGGTGCCCCGGCGAGCCTTCGAAGGTGAGGTCGACGCCCAGCTCCTGCAACGCGTCGGTCAGCGGACCCAGCGGCCTGGCGCGCATCTGCTCGGAGGCGTCGAAGCGGAAGGTGCCGTGACCGGCGGCGGCCAGTGCGGGCAGGAAACGGGCGGTGGTGGCGCCATCGCGGCAGAAGACGTCGGCGCTGTCGACGGCGGGGCCCTCTGGCCTGCCGGAAATGGTCCACTCCGACTCGGAGCGCGAGACCTGGTAGCCGAGCTTGAGGAGGCCTTCGGCGAAGCCCTCGGAGTCATCCGAACGCAGCGGCCTGCTCAGCACGGTCGTCCCGTGGGCGGCGGCCGCGAGGAACAGGCCTCGGGCGGTGATCGACTTCGAACCGGGGATGTCGACGATGGTCACCGCGTGAGCATACGGCGTGCTCGAACGGCGAACTCACGTGATCAGAGGCGTAACTCGCGTGATTGAAGGCGTAACTCGCGTGATTGGAGGCGTAACTCAGGAAGCGCGTGGGAGGCGACGGCCTGGCGGGGCCGATTCGAGCCAGGAGAGGAAACCGGTGAGGGCGCCGGGGCCCATCGCGATCTCGATCGCCTCCTGCGTGGCGGACTCACACCGCAGGACGATCGAGCCTTCGGGAACGGCGTACGCCTCCGTGCCGGAGGGGTCGCGACGGTCCGCGACCTCCATACTCGCTCGTTGGAACACGCGGTCCGGGCCGGTCCGCAGGCTCCACACCCGGAACCAGACGAACTCGTCGCCCTCGTAGCGGCCCAGCCCCAGATGCCAGCTGGACCGCGCCTCGTCCGGACGCCACCGCAGCGCGACGCTCACGCCGCCACCGCGGCGCATCCGGACCCACCGCAACGAATACCAGGCCGCGAGAACGGCCAGGATGGTCAGGGCCCCGAGAACACCCACGGCGATTTCCACGGCCCGGCCCCTGTCCTTCGCCCGGTCAGACTGACTGACCGGCCGCGCGGAGCTGGGCGGTCGCCCTAGCCCGCTCTTGCTCGTCGTCGCCGCTCAACGCCTTCTTGGCCGCATCGACGTCGATCTCGTGCGAAAGTTCCGCGCTTTCGGCGAGGACGCTCACGCCGGTCGCGGTGACCGACAGGAATCCGCCGTGCACCGCGGCGGTCACGGTCTCGCCGTCCGTGGTCGTCACCTTGACGACGCCACCCTCGACGAGCTGACCGAGGACAGGCTCGTGACCGGCCATGATGCCGATCTCGCCCTCGGTGGTCTGCGCCACCACGAACGTGGCGGTACCGGACCAGAGACGGCGCTCGACGGCTACCAGCTCGACAGAAATCTCAGCCACGTAGCTTCCCTTCACTTCAGGTGCTGGCACCGAGTGTAATAGTCAAAGTTCCAACTATGCGAACGGCGGGACCAGCGTCCACAGTAGACACTGATCCCGCCGCTCATCGGAACATCACTTCTTGGTGATTTCCTTGTACTTCTTCTCGAGGTCTTCGAGGCCACCGATACCCAGGAACGCCTGCTCCGGGTAGTGGTCGAAGTCGCCCTTGGTGATGCGGTCGAAGGACTCGATGGTCTCCGACAGCGGCACGGTCGAGCCAGGGATCTGCGTGAACGCCTCGGCGACCAGCATGTTCTGCGAGAGGAACCGCTCGATGCGGCGCGCGCGCTGAACGGTGAGCTTGTCCTCTTCCGAGAGCTCGTCCATACCGAGGATCGCGATGATGTCCTGCAGTTCCTTGTACTTCTGCAGGATCCGGATGACCTCGGAGGCCACGCGGTAGTGGTCCTCACCGACGATGGCCGGGTCGAGAATGGTCGACGTCGACGCCAGCGGGTCCACCGCCGGGAAGATGCCCTTCTGGAACACGCCACGCGAAAGCTCCGTGGTGGCGTCCAGGTGGGCGAACGTCGCGGCCGGGGCCGGGTCGGTGTAGTCGTCCGCGGGGACGTAGATCGCCTGCATCGAGGTGATCGAACGACCACGGGTCGAGGTGATCCGCTCCTGGAGCTGACCCATCTCGTCGGCCAGCGTCGGCTGGTAACCCACGGCCGAAGGCATGCGGCCCAGCAGGGTCGACACCTCGGAACCGGCCTGGGTGAACCGGAAGATGTTGTCGATGAAGAGCAGCACGTCCTGGTTCTGCACATCGCGGAAGTACTCCGCCATGGTCAGCGCGGACAGCGCGACGCGCATACGCGTGCCGGGCGGCTCGTCCATCTGGCCGAAGACGAGGGCGGTGTCGTTGATGACGCCGTCCTCGGACATCTCCAGGAAGAGGTCGTTGCCCTCACGGGTGCGCTCGCCGACACCGGCGAACACCGAGGTGCCACCGAAGTTCCGGGCGACACGGGTGATCATCTCCTTGATGAGCACCGTCTTGCCGACGCCGGCACCGCCGAACAGGCCGATCTTGCCACCCTCGACGTACGGGGTCAGCAGGTCGACGACCTTGAGGCCGGTCTCCAGCATCTTCGTCTTGCCTTCGAGCTGGTCGAAGGAAGGCGGGTTGCGGTGGATGCCCCAGCGCTCGAGGTCGTCGCCGTAGCCGGGCTCGTCGAGGCACTCGCCGAGCGCGTTGTAGACGTGGCCCTTGACCTTGTCGCCCACCGGAACGGTGATGGGGCCGCCGGTGTCGGTGACCTCGGCGCCACGGACGAGGCCGTCCTGCGGCTGGAGCGAAATGGTGCGGACGAGGTTGTCACCGAGGTGGCTGGCGACCTCGAGCGTCACCGTCTTGCGGAGCTGCTCGAACTCGATTTCGACCTTGAGCGCGTTGAACTGGTCGGGAACGGAACCGCGCGGGAATTCGACGTCGACGACCGGGCCGGTCACCGAGACGATGCGCCCCTTGGCACGGGCTTCAGTACTGGTCATCAGTCATCACTTCCTGCTGCGGTGAGCGCGTTCGCGCCACCGACGATTTCAGAGATCTCCTGGGTGATCTGCGCCTGACGGGCCTGGTTCATCTCCCGCGTCAGCGTGCTCACCAGATCGTTCGCGTTGTCCGACGCGGCCTTCATCGCGGTCCGGCGGGCCGCGAGTTCGGACGCCGCCGACTCGAGCATCGCCGCGAAGATCCGCGTGTTGATGTACTTCGGCAGCAACGCGGAGAGCAGCTTTTCGGCACTGGGCTCGAACTCGTAGCTCGGGAGCAGGCTTTCCGGCTTCTCTTCGCCTTCGGTGTACTCGACCTCGAGCGGCGCGACGCGCTTGGCGGTCGGACGCTGGGTCAGCATCGAGACGAACTCGGTGTAGACGACGTGGATCTCGTCGACACCCAGGATGCCGTCGGCGTTGCCGGCCTCGTCGTCGGCGCCGTTCAGGAACGACTCGACGATGAGCTCACCGGCCTCCGCGGCGTTGACGTAACCGGGCTGGTCGGAGAAGCCCGTCCAGCTTTCGGTCACCTCGCGGCCACGGAAGCGGTAGTAGCTCAGGCCCTTGTTGCCGGTCACGTACAGCACCGGCTCCTTGCCCTGGTCACGCAGCAGCGTGAGGAGCTCCTCCGTCGCCTTCAGCACGTTGGAGTTGTATCCACCGCACTGGCCCTTGTCGCTGGTGATCACGAGGACCGCCGCACGCTTCGGATTGGGGCGCTCGACCAGCAACGGGTGGTCGAGGTTGGCCGAGGCGCCGGCCAGGGCCGAGAGCACGTTCGTGATCTCGTCCGAGTAGGGCCGGGACGCCGCGACCTTCGCCCGCGCCTTGGTGATGCGCGCGGTGGCGATGAGCTCCATCGCCTTGGTGATCTTGCCGATGGACTTGGTCGCCTTGATACGCGACCGGAGTTCTCGGAGTTGTGCGGCCATGAGCTATCAGCTCACTTCTTCGGTGCGGGCTTGTTGACCTTGACGGTCTCCTGCCCGACCTTCTCGGCGGCCATCGCGTCGGAGACCTCGACGAGGCTCTTGCCCTCGGCGGTGGTGAACTCCTTCTTGAACTCGTTCACCGCGTCGACCAGCCCGGAAGCGGTCTCGTCGGAGAACTTGCCCGACTCGCGGATGTCCTTGAGGAGCTCGCCGTGCTTACGACGGGCGGAGTCGATGAACTCGTGGTTGAAGCGGCGCACGTCCTCGGTCGGGACCGAGTCGTAGTGCCCGTTCGTACCCAGGTACACCGTGACGACCTGCTCCTCGACCGGGATCGGGGAGTACTGCGGCTGCTTGAGCACTTCGTACAGGCGGGCACCACGCTCGAGCTGCGCCTTCGACGCGTCGTCGAGGTCCGAAGCGAAGGCCGCGAAGGCCTCCAGCTCGCGGTACTGCGACAGGTCGATACGGAGCGAACCCGAAACCGACTTCATCGCCTTGACCTGCGCGGCACCACCCACGCGGGAAACCGAGATACCCACGTCGATGGCCGGGCGCTGACCGGCGTTGAACAGGTCCGACTGGAAGAAGCACTGACCGTCGGTGATCGAGATGACGTTGGTCGGGATGTACGCCGACACGTCGTTCGCCTTGGTCTCGATGATCGGGAGACCGGTCAGCGAGCCCGCGCCCAGCTCGTCCGAGAGCTTCGCGCAACGCTCAAGGAGACGGGAGTGCAAGTAGAAGACGTCGCCGGGGAAGGCTTCACGGCCCGGCGGGCGACGCAGCAGCAGCGAGATCGCGCGGTACGCGTCGGCCTGCTTGGTCAGGTCGTCGAACACGATGAGGACGTGCTTGCCCTCGTACATCCAGTGCTGGCCGATGGCCGAACCGGTGTACGGCGCGATCCACTTGAAGCCGGCGGAGTCCGACGCGGGGGCCGCGACGATGGTGGTGTACTCCATCGCGCCGGCGTCCTCGAGGGACTTCTTGACCGCGGCGATCGTGGAGCCCTTCTGGCCGACCGCGACGTAGATGCAGCGAACCTGCTTCTTCGGGTCGCCGGACTCCCAGTTGGCCTTCTGGTTGATGATCGTGTCCACCGCGACGGCCGTCTTACCGGTCTTGCGGTCACCGATGATCAGCTGACGCTGGCCACGGCCGATCGGGGTCATCGCGTCGATCGCGGTGATACCGGTCTGCAGCGGCTCCGACACCGGCTGGCGCTCGACCACCGAAGCGGCCTTGACCTCCAGCGGGCGGCGGTCGGTGGTCTCGATCTCGCCGAGGCCGTCGATCGGGGCGCCCAGCGGGTTCACGACGCGGCCGAGGTAGCCCTCGCCGACCGGAACCGAAAGGACCTGCCCGGTCCGCTTGACTTCCTGGCCTTCGACGACCGTCTCGAAGTCACCGAGGATCGCGGCACCGATGGAGCGCGCGTCCAGGTTCAGCGCCACCCCGAGGACCCCGCCGGGGAACTCGAGCAGCTCGTTGGCCATGGCCGAGGGGAGGCCCTCTACGTGGGCGATACCGTCACCGGCGTCGACGACGACGCCGACTTCTTCCCGGCTCACGTCCGGGGCGTAACTCGAGACGTAGTTCTCGATCGCGCTACGGATCTCATCCGAGGAGATCGTCAGCTCCGCCATTTCAATCCCGCTCTCGCTTCGTTCGTGCCAGTGTGCAAAGTCGTTGTTGTGGGTCAGCTAGCCAGCCGGCGACGCAGGGCGTCGACGCGCCCCGCGGTGCTGCCGTCGATGACCTCGTCGCCGACGCGGACCACGAGTCCGCCGCCCAGTGACGGGTCGACCTCGACGTGCAGCGCGAGCTGCCGCCCGTACAGGGCGTTGAGCTTCTCGCTCAGCCGAGCGTGCTGCTCGTCGGACAGCGCGCTCGCGCTGGTCACCTGGGCGACCGAGCGCTGACGGCGTTCCGCGGCCAGCTGGACCAGCCGCTCGAGGGCGTTGGCGACCCCGCGGCCCTTGGCGCGCAGGACGACCTGCTCGACGAGGGTCTTGGTGACCAGGTCCACCTTGTCGGCGAACAGAGTGCGGACGAGGGTCCGCTTCGCCTCGGCGGGAGCGGTCAGGTCGGCAAGTGCCTGTTCGAGCTCCGGTGCACCCGCAACGATACGAGTGACCCGGAACAGCTGGTCTTCGACAGCGTCGATGTTCCCGGACTTCTCCGCACTGGTGAGCAGCGCCGAGCGGCCGAGGGCCTCGAGCCCGTCGGTCAGTTCGCGCGGGCTCGACCAGCGGCTGCCCGCCACGGAGTCGAGCACCTGCAGGGCCGGCTCGGAAACCTTGCCCGCGAGAATCCCGCGGGCGAGGCCGATCCGGGCTTCGGGCGTGGCCGAACCGTCGGCGACGGCCCGGCGCAGGCCGATCTCCCGGTCCAGCAGGGTGACGACCGAAAGCAGCTCGTCGCCGACCGTCGCCGGGTCGGTACCCGCGGCGGCCAACACCTCGCCGAGACGATTCTCGGCGAGGTCGAGCGCTTCACGGCTCGCAGCATGCAGCGTCATTCTGGTCTACTTTCCCGCTCCGAGACCGGCACCGTTGGTACCGGCGGTCTCCAATTCGGCCAGGAACCGGTCCACGGTGCCGTGGCGGCGCGCGTCGTCCGCGAGCGACTCGCCGACGATGCGGCTTGCCAGCTCCACGGAGTTACGGCCGAGTTCGGCGCGCAGTTCGGCGATGATCTGCGCCTTCTGGGCCTGCAGCTGAGCCTGCCCCTGGGCGACGATGCGCTGGGACTCGGCCTCCGCCTCGGTGCGAAGCTCCGCCTTGATCTGCTCGGCTTCGAGCCGGGCGTCGTCGCGGATCTTCGCGGCCTCGGAACGGGCTTCCGCCAGCTGCGCCTTGTACTGCGCAAGGTTTTCTTCGGCTTCGGCCTGAGCCTTCTCGGCTCGCTCGATGCCACCCTCGATCAGCTTGGTCCGCTCTTCGTAAGCCGTCTCGAAACGCGGGACGACGTACTTCTTCAGAACGAACAGCAGCAGAAGGAAGGCGATGAACCCGAGGATCAACTCGGGAACGTGCGGCACGATCGGGTTTGGCGCGTCTCCGGCCGCCAACACCAATTCGGTCTTCAGCACAACGTCTCCTTAAGCGATGAGCGGAACTCAGCCTTAGACGGAGGCGAGGAAGTAGATAACAATACCGATCAGCGCGAGCACCTCGGTCAGCACGAAGGTCGAGAAGGCGATGCTCTGCAGCTTGCCCTGGGCCTCCGGCTGACGGGCGGTGCCGTTGATGACCGCGGCGAAGATGAGACCCACACCGATACCGGGGCCGATCGCGCCGAGGCCGTAACCGATGGCGGCGAGACCCGGGTTGATGTTGACGGCCTCGGTGGCGGCCTGCGCAAGAACGATGTTGCTCACGTGCGTTTCCCTTCAAACTCGGTCCGCGCGACTCACGCGGATCGGGGGCTTTTGGTGTTTCTCAGTGCTCCGACGCCAGCGCAGCGCCGATGTACCCTGCGGACAGCAGTGCGAAAATGTATGCCTGCAGGACCTGGATGAATGCCTCCAGGAAGGTCATCGCGATGGCGAAGAGGAACGCCACCGGCGACGCGACCTTCACGATGCCTTCGCCCTCGGTCAGCAGGAAACTCCCACCGAGCGTGAAGACCATGATGATCAGGTGCCCGGCGAACATCGCCGCGAAGACTCGGATGGCCAGCGTGGCCGGCGCGATGAAGAACTTCTGCGCGAACTCGATGGTGGAGTACAGCGGCAGAACGAATCCGGGAATACCCGCCGGCGCCAGTTCCTTCTTCAGGTAACCCTTGAAGCCGTGGCGTTTGAACCCGACGTAGTGGTACACCGGGTAAACGACAAGGAACGCGAGAGCGACGGGGAAGCCGACACGCGCCATGGTCGGGAACTGGAAGAACGGGATGATCCCGAAGAGGTTGTTCACCAGCACGAAGCTGAACAGTCCCAGAACCAACGGGATGAACGGCTTGAAGTCGGCAGAGCCGATCTGTTCCCGCGCGATGTTGTTGCGGCCGAAGTTGTAGATCGATTCGGCCATGAACTGTCCCTTACCAGGGACGACCTTCAGCCTGCGCGACGACACCATGAAGTAGGTGACGAGGATGATCAGGGAGATGACCACCAGCAACATCGGCTTGGTGAAGCTCAACCAATAGCCGGAGCCGAACAACGGCGGTAGGTTGAAGTCTTTGACGCCAGGCGGCGTGAACTCCGCACCCTCGGCTAGTACCAGCGCGCCCACTGGGCTCCTTCCGGTTCTCCCGGCCGGCGTTCACTCCGCCGGGGGAATCGTCACGATCTGGACTTAACGTACCCGACACGTATCGGGCCGTCGGAGGCGGCCACCCCACGATGTGCTGAACACGGTTTCACGTTCCGCACACGAGGATTCTCGATGCAGTGCTCCCGGGAGACAGACGCCTACCAGCGGGTAAGAGGGGACGATTCAACGCCGTCGCCACGCTGCTGTTCGGGGTTCGTCATCAGGAGCCGGCAGCCGAGGCCGCCGCCCATACGCGGACCATATCAGCAGGTACCGGCGGGCCGTACAGGCGTACTACATTGCCCCCGATCGGCCGAGGACCTAGGTCCCGTCCCAGGTCAGGACCTCGGTCCCGGGGTCAGCGGGAAGCGGGGATGATCGTCGGGATCTTGGTCTTGCGGAAGGCCGCGAACTCCACCGCGGCGGCCACGAGGATCGCGACGATCATGGTGACACCCAGCGCCATCGGGTGGATCGAGGTCACCCCGCGAAGCAGGCTCAGCGCCGCGAAAAGGACGACGATCTTGAGCACGTAACCACCGAGAGCGATCACCATCACGAACATCGGGTCCATGCCCGCGCTGAAGCGCATCAGGCCCAGCGTCGCGAGAGCGGACACGATGGCGAGCACGCCACCGATGACCGAGCCGAGCAGGCCCGGGAGTCCATTGAGGATGGTGAACACCACGATGCAGACCAGCACCGCCGGCGGAACCAGCATCAGGGAGGCCTTCATCATCGCGTTGGCCGCCTGCAGAACCACCTTGGCGTGGGGGTTCTCCTCCGCCTCGACGGTCTTCTCGGTCTCGCTCACAGAAAACTCCCTGGTCGTCTCAGCCCGCCAGTGTAGGCCCGCGCCGATACAGGCGTTCAGGCAGTCTGAGTTGTGCCGTTCAGGCGGTCCGGTTCCTCGACCGCAGTCTCGGCACGATCGACACCAGGGTCGCCAGCAGGAAACCGAAGCCGACGATCCAGAAGACCGCGGCACTGTCGAACAACGTCACCGAAACCGCGCCGAACGCGAGCAGGCCCGCCCACAAGTAGATGAGCAGTACCGCGCGGCGCTGGGAATGGCCGATCTCCAGCAGGCGGTGGTGCAGGTGCATCTTGTCCGCGGCGAACGGGCTCTCGCCGCGACGGGTGCGGCGGATGACCGCCATGATCAGGTCCAGCAGCGGTACGAAAAGGACCGCGGCGACCACTACGAGCGGCGAAAGCAGCGCGAGCGCGTCCTTACCGCTGAACTGCGGATACGGCACCCGGCCCGAGGCGGACGTCGTCGCGCCCGCCAGCATGAGGCCGATCATCATCGAACCCGAGTCGCCCATGAAGATCTTCGCGGGCTGGAAGTTGTACGGCAGGAAGCCGAGACAGGCCCCGGCGAGCGTGGCGGCGATGAGGGCGGGCGGGTACGCGCCGACGTCACCGCCCGAGGAATCGAGCAGGCCGAGGGAGAAGGAGCACGTCGCCGCGGCGGCGATGAAGCCGAGACCGCCGGCTAGCCCGTCGAGGCCGTCGACGAAGTTCATCGCGTTGACCATGACGACCACCAGCACGACGGTCAGCAGCGCGCCCTGGTTCTTGTCCAGCACCAGTACTTGGCCGAAGGACTCGCCACCTCCGCCCCACGGCACCCAGAACGACACCCACTGGACCCCGAAGATCACCAGGATCCCGGCGCACATGACCTGGCCGGCCAATTTCGTCCAGGCGTCCAGTTCGAACCGGTCGTCGAGCGCGCCGATCAGGGAGATCACCCCGGCCGCGAGCAGGACGCCCAGCGAGTCGAAGGAGAAGTCGAAGCCGCGGCTCAGCGCCGGCAACTGGTGCGCGAGCCCCATCGCGGCGGCGACGCCGAGGAAGATGCCGATGCCACCCATCCGCGGGATCGGGGTGACGTGGACGTCGCGGGCCCGCGGGTTGGCGATCGCGCCGATCCGGATCGCGACCCGTCGCACGACGCCGGTGAGCAGGAAGGTCACGGCCGCCGCGGTGAGGGCGACGAGGATGTACTCCCTGATCGGGAGACCTTGCGTAGGAGGCATGATGCGTTACGCCGCCGAGGTCCAAGTCACTCGAACACGCTACCGCGCTGGGGGGATACGGCGGCCAACGGTCTAGGCGAGTGACTCCGCGGGCACTCCCAGTACTTCCGCGACGGCGGCACGGCTGACCGCGCCCTCCCGCAGGATGACCGGGTCGTCGCCGGTGAGATCGACCATCGTGGACGGAACGGGCTCCCCGGTGGACCCGCCGTCGAGGTACACCGCGACGCTGTCGCCGAGCTGATCGACGGCCTCCTGCGCGGTGGAGGCGGGCGGCTGGCCGGACACGTTGGCGCTGGAGACCGCCATCGGGCCGACGTCACGCAGCAGTTCCAGCGCGACCGGGTGCAGCGGCATCCGCAGCATCACCGTCCCGCGTGACTGGCCGAGATCCCACTGCAGGCTCGGCGCGTGCGGCAGGACGATGGAGAGGTCGCCTGGCCAGAAGGCCTCGATGAGCGCGCGGGCCTGCGGCGGCGTGCCGAGCACGAGTCCGTCCACAGTGGACCAGGAGCCGACCAGGACGCCGACCGGCATGTCCGGGCCGCGGTTCTTCGCCCGCAGGAGGGACTGGACGGCGCCGCCGTCGAAGGCGTCCGCGCCGATGCCGTAGACCGTGTCGGTCGGGAGGACGACGAGGCGGCTGGAGCGCACCGCGCTCGCCGCCAGGGCGAGCCCGTCGGCCCGCGATTCACGCTTGCTGCAGTCGTACACCGCGCTCATGGCGCCTGAGCCTAGCGCTGTGCCGGATCCGCGAAGGCGCCCGGCCCGTGCAATGAAGGGGCCTTTCATAGCAAATTTTGCTATGAAAGGCCCCTTCATTGCGGCCGAGGCGACCGTCAGAAGGCGAAAGCGGTGCAGAACGACGTCGCCGTCTTCGCCGGGTCCGCGATCGACGTCGCGGTCAGCTTGATGTGCGCGACGTGGTCACCGCCCGCGGCCCGTTTGGCGTGCGCCGTCGCCGAAGACCGCCCGCCGAACGGGACGGTGGACAGCTCGTTCGGCAGCCGCACCTCCCAGCCCTTCGCGCTGGTGGACGCGCTCAGGCGGTAGGTGTCGGTGTTGAACGGCGCCGCCGCGCCCTTCGCGTTGCCGGTGTTGAGCACCGGGAACGAGCAGCTCGCGAGCCCCTGCTTGGCGAACGCGGGGGCCGACGGCCACAGCGAAACGCCCCTGGCCTGCGAACCGGCCCCGTCGAGCGAGGCCACCGTGACGACGTAGGACAGCACGCCCTTGCGGTCGCGCTCGACGTCCGAGACGAGGAACTTCAGCTTGTTCGCCTCGTCGGTGTACTCGTACTTGCTCGCCGAACCGGTGCCCGCCTTGAACGCCGCGTCGTTGAGCTGGCGGTAGTCGCCGATGGGGATGGGGACCGCGGTGCCGTCGGGCTTCTTGTAGTCGGTCATGCCGATGTCGGCCGGATTGGCGTCGACGATCCATTCGAACGGCGCGTTGTCCTTGTTCTTCGTCTTCGCGATGATGACGCCGGAATCGGGGGCGAAGGAATCGCTGCCCATCCGGTCGACGACCTCGACGGTGTAATTGTCGTAGCCGCCACCGTCGCAGAACGGATCCTTCGAACGATCGCATTTCGGCGAGAGGTCCCCGCCGTTGAGCGCGATGTTGATGCCGCTGTAGGCGCCCTTCCCCGGAAGGACCGAACGCGCCGTGATCCTGGCCGAGACCGGGCCGTTCGCGGCGAGCTGGTTCCGGTCGATCTTCAGGACGTCTTCGGGATCGATGATGTCCAGCTTCATCTTGGTGCGCACCATGTGATGCGAACCCATCGAGCCGCCCTGCGTCGCCGGGATCTGCCAGCGCGTGTGCGGTCCGCCGGGACCGTTGAAGCTGCCGCGCGACATCATCTCCCACGGACCGGTGTAGGTCCGGGACGGCGGAGTGCCGAACGGGTTGTTGTAGTTGTCGCCGATGCCGAGAATATGGCTCAATTCGTGCGCGTAAACCGCCTGACCCGAGCTTTCCGCCTGGGTCGAGGAGCCGGTGACCGCGTTCGGCCAGATACTGGCGGCCGATTTCCACGACGTCCACGGGACATAGCGGGTGGACGCTGCGTTCGGCATTCCCTCGACACCGGGACCGAATTCGGCGGGCACGTTCCCCGGCTCGCCGAACTTCATCACGCCGAATTCCTGCCAGGTCGCGCTCTCGTCCTGGCCCGCGGAAAGATAGAAGATGAAGTCGAACTGCTTGGAGACGTCACCCACGTCCGCCCGCCAGGCGGCGCCCGCGTCCGCGCGGAGGTCGCGCTTGCAGTTCGCGCCGGGCGGGCACGCGTCGGGCTGGAACTCCATGCCGTATTCGAAGGACTTGCCGGGCAGCCGGTACGGCCCGAACGCGGTCAGTTCGACGCCCATCCTGCCGCCGGAGTCCTCCATCCAGTACTCGTTGATGGTGTGGCCCTGGTTCAGCGCCTGCGGTTTGTTCAGGAAGTCCTGGTAGAACTTCGCGACGTTCGCGCGGGGGATGTTGCTGGCGGCGGGTCCGGGGTTGCCGAACACCGTCGAATGCGTCGGCTGCGTGACGGCGAACTCCTGGTCCGGGTAGTCCGCGAGCACCACGGCGCCCTTGAATGTCCGCTTTGTCGGCTTCAGCGCCGGATCGGCCCAGTTGGTGCCGGGCGGCTTGCGGTAGTCGTCCCACGTCATGTGGTCCTGGTTCTCCCAGGTCGACCCGTCGATCGGGGCGGGCCAGCCCTTCACGGGCACCGCGGCGGACGCGGGTTGGGCGACCAGACCCGGCAGTAGCACGACGGTGGCGAGGACGGCGAGTGTTCTGAGTGGGGCTCGTCGGAGAGACGATCGCATCGGGGTACACCTCCCAGTCGGACCGCCGATGAGGCGGCCGAGACCGACGTTAGGAGGTGGGCTTTGCCCTGGGCACCGCCGGAAGTCGTGAGTCTCGCTAACTATCCCCGCGTTCAGTCCTCTGAATGCGGTCCTTGCGCGTGCAAGTACCGCATTCAGAGGACGAAATGCAAGGGTTCAGGAGACGCGCAGGGCGGTGACGAAACGAGCCCGTCCGGCGAGGTCGAGGTGCCCTTGCACGTCGGTCAGCACCCGTCGCGCCCGCACCAGTGCCGGGACGGCGGAGCCGTGCGTGTCGTCGTGCTCGATCGCCATCCCGCCGGTGGGCCGCAGCAGCCGGGCGGCGGCGGCGATCGCGTGCCGGATCACCGCGAGCCCGCTTTCCTCCGCGAACACCGCCCGCGGCGGGTCGTGCTCGGCGACCTCGGCCGGCACCGGCGTGCCTTCCGGCACGTACGGGGGGTTGCACAGGACCAGGTCGACGAGACCGTCGAGTTCGGCGAACATCGTGCTGTCCGCGACGTCGCCGGAGTACAGCCGGATGGGCGTGTCCCCCGCGTCCGCGTGGACGTCGGCGTTGTGCCTGGCCCACGCGAGCGCCTGCGCGTCGATGTCGACGGCGTAGACGACGGCGTCCGGCCGCGCGTGCTGCACGGCCAGCGCCAGCGCGCCGGAGCCGGTGCACAGATCGACCACCACCGGGTACTCGCGCCCGTGCAGTAGTTTGAGGCCCCATTCCAGGAGCAGTTCGGTCTCCGGGCGCGGGACGAACACCCCGGCGCCGACGTTGACCGTGATGTCGCCGAGCGCGGCCCAGCCGGTGAGGTACTGCAGCGGGATCCGTTTGGCCCGCTGGTTCACGAGCTGGCCGATCGCGTCGATGACCGGCGGGTCCACCAGCGGCACCATCGGCAGACGGCCGCGGTCGACGCCGAGGACATGGGAGGCGATCAGCTCCGCGTCCGAGCGCGGTGACGCCACACCGGCCTCGGTGAGAATGCGGGTCGCTTCCATGATGGCGAGGCGCAACGGCTGCCGGTTCACTGGTGTTCCTTCACAGAGTCAAGCCTGACACACGAGGCACGCGTGCCGGGGTCGATACACGCGGGCTCAGGGTATCGATTGCTTTCAGCGCACCCGCCACGAGAGCGACGACAACGTCAGCGCCGCTTCGGCCACACGACGCGCGAGGTCGGTCTGGAGGCTCTTCGTCGCCGAAGCGATCCACTCGTCGACGTTCCGTACGCCGACATCGCGGTACTCGAGGGCCTGAAGCAGCATTTCGAGCTTGTCCGCGTCGCGTGCGTACAGCGCTTCAGGGCTTTCTGCGGCTTCGTACTCGTCGACGGCGTCGCGCACCGAGTCACGCGCGGCGCCGGGGAGCGCCGACGTCTGCGCGGCGGTGATCGCCCGCGGATCCGGCTTCTCGACGAAACCCTTGATCGTGTGCGGAAGATCGCCGGTCCGCGTCTCCTGCGTGTCGTGCCAGAGCGCGAGATACGCCGCCCGGGCCGGGTCGGCGCCGCCCTCGGCCGCCAGGAGTCCGGCCAGCTGCGCGACCCGGGTGGTGTGCTCGGCCACCGATTCGGGATCGCGGACCCCGGCCTGCCACCACCCGGCCCGCCGGATCCGCTTGAGCACACCCAGTTCGAACCCGAATCTGGCCAGGGCTTCCACAGTTCTCCTACACGTTGACGACGGTGAGATATCCGGCCAGTGTCCCGCGACGCCGCCGGAGTGTGTCGATGCGGTCGTCCATTTCGGCCAGTTCGCGCCGGATCTCCGTCACGACCGTGGGGCACAGGTCGAGTTCCGGCAGTTCGCCGTTCGCGCACGGCAGCACCTTCGCGATGACCTGCGTGCTCAGCCCCGCCGAGAGCAACGCGCGGATCTGCCGCACCGTGGTGACCGCGTCGTCGTCGAAGGTGCGGTAGCCGTTGAAGTCGCGTCGCGAGACCAGCAGCCCCTGCTCCTCGTAGTAGCGCAGCAGCCGGTGACTGACGCCGGTCCGCCGGGACAGCTCGCCGATCAGCATGTGACCCCCGTCATCCGTGGTTGACCTTCACATCGATGTCAGTACCTAACGTCGCCGGCATGACGAATCATTTCGCGCATGTCGTCCGCGGTTCCGGCCCCGGTCTCCTGCTCGCCCACGGCGGTGGCGGCAGCGTCGAGGGCAACTTCGGCGGCATCATCGACGACCTCGCCCACACCCACACCGTCGTCGGTCCCGACTACCCCGGCTCCGGCCTCACTCCGCGCAGCACCGAACCGCTGGATCTCGACACCGTCGCGGACGAACTGGTCTCCATCGCCGTCGACGCCGGGCTCGACCGCTTCACGATCCTCGGCTACTCCCTCGGCACCGGAGTCGCCGTCCGCGCCGCGACCCGGCACCCCGATCGGGTCACCGGTCTCATCCTGACCGCCGGGTTCACGAAACCGGACAACCGGCTCCTGCTGGCCGTCGACATCTGGCGCGAACTGCTGGACGGCGACCGGAAGCTGCTGGCGAAGTTCCTCACCTTCGCCGCCACCGGCGAGAAGCACCTGAACGCGCTGTCGCCGTCTGAGCTCGAAGCCGCCATCGAGGGACTCGCCGGCTTCATCCCGGAAGGCAGCCCTGAGCACGTCGGCCTCGTCGCCGGCGTCGACACCCGGGCCGAACTCGCCGGGATCTCGGTCCCCACCCTCGTCATCGCCACGACACTGGACGGCCTCGCCCCGCCCGCCCATTCCCGCGAACTCGCGGCCGGGATCCCCGGCGCCGAACTGGTCGAGATCGAGGCCGGGCACGGGATCGGGGTGGAAGCCCGCGACGAATGGCTCGGCGTGATCCAGAAGTTCCTCTCCGCCGGTTTTAGCGAGGGTACGAGCTGATCACCCTGCGGAATCTTCTAAGGTGACGCGGGTGAAGATCCGGGAAATCCGACTGACCCTTGGCGTGTTCTTCGCTGCGCTCGGGGTGCTGCTCGTCCGTTTCCTGGTACCGCGTCCGATCGGCATGGCGGACAACGGCGACGGCTGGCGCATCCTGTGCCGGCTCGGCGCCCGCGAGCTCGACAGGCCTTCGGAATACTTCGTCCGCTTCTCCTACGGTCCCGCCCCGGCCTGCAACAGCGAGTACATCTCCAGCCAGAGCTGGATCGACAAGATCGCCAGCGAGATCGGGCAGCTGCTCGGCTCGTCCGCGATCCTGAACCTGCTGGTACTGGGCGTGCTGGGCTGTCTGCTGGTCGCGGGCGGGATCGCCGCGATCGTCGTCGGCCTGCGCCTCTCGGTCCGGAACAGCGTCATCGCCACGGCCGCGCTGCTGCTGGTCGCCGCGGACTCGGCCTTCTTCGGGTACTTCGCCTCGGTGCTCAGCGAGGGCGCCGCCTTCGTCGGGATGCTCCTGCTCGCCGGCGGGCTGCTGCTCATGCACCGCACCGGACCGTGGCGCTACACCGGCGCCGCGGTCACCGTCCTCGGCGCGATGATCGGCATCAACGCGAAGTCGCAGACGCTGCTGCTGATCCCGCTGTTCGCGCTCGCGCTGCTGTTCGTCCGCCCGGCGGGCACCCGCGGCCTCGCCCGGTGGGCCCTGCCGTTGGCCGTCCTCGCCGTCGTCGGCACGGGGACCGCGCTGGTGCAGGGCGCGGGCGACTCGGCCAACGCGGAATACCGCGAGGCCAACATGTACCACGTCGTGTTCAACGGAATCGTGGACGGAAAGCACGACACCACCGCCGACCTCGCCGCACTGGGCCTCCCGCCCGAGTTCGCGAAGTACATCGGCACAGGCTGGTGGAGCGCGAACGCCGCCTGGCGCGACCCCGAGTACGCCCAGTACCGCGACAAGATCAGCCGCCGCAACGTGGCCCAGTACTACCTCGATCACCCGGGGCGCGTGGTCCAGATGCTGCACCGGTCGGCGCAGGAGACGCTGACCGCGCGGGTGCCGAACCTCGGCAGCTTCGGCGAACACGCCGGGCAGCCGCCGCTCGCCAAGGAGTACCGCGTCCCGGTGCTGTCCGGGATCACCGGCTGGCTCGCCCCGCTGGGGCTGTTCGCTCTCCTGCCGATCTGGCTGCTCATCGGCTGGGCGGGCCTCCGCGCCTTCCGCAACCGCACCGGACGCCGCGACGTCGGCATCGTCGTGCTCATGTTCCTGCTCTTCGCGATGGGCCAGATCCTGGTCTCCGGCCTCGCGGAAGGCATCGAGAACGTCAAGCACCAGCAGCTGACGATCTACCCGACCCTGCTCGCCGCCGCCTTCGCCGCGCTTTCGTTCCTGCCGCGGCGCAAGGAAGAGGCGCCGGTCGTCGAAGAACGCGAACCGGAGAAGGCGTCCATCTCCGGCTGATCCTCTGAATCGCGTCGAGGTTGTCCTGCCTGTACTGCCCCGTGCCGCCGCGGCCGGCGAATTTGCTGTGCCGATCCGCCTGCCCGGCACGGTGGTGCTGTGCGCCGCCACCCGTGTCCACGATCTCACGGTTGGCGCAACCGCCTTGGTCCACAACTCTGGCTGCGACGACATCGCACTCGGCCTCGATAAGACAAGCAGGAACGAAGCGGCACTCTTCGAATTCTCACTTAAAACAGGGGCCCCTATCGACCACCTGGGAGCTATATCCCCAGAGACGGAAAGTCGTTGCCATACAACCCATTGAAATGAGTCGATGAACAACTCGATTTGGCACAGCGATAAGGCCTTTCAGCTTTGGCAGTACACTGTCAGTCATTCTCAGCTGGTGCTGCAGAGTGCAAGCGGTGACGACGAGGTGATACGGGTGTATTTCGAGAATGTCGACCGACTGGAGGTCAGTCGTTTCTACCGGGCGCCCTTCTCCCTGAAAGTAGTGGAGAGTCATGGTCCATATCCCGAAGCACTCAAATCGCCAGACCTACTGTTCGAACTGAGCAGCCCCAATGCAGAGGGGTTCGTGGTGGCGTCACGGGTTCGAATAACAAGAAATTCCCGACAAGGGTCGGAAAAAGAGTTGCTTTTCCACGAGTCCATCGCGAATCAGCTACACGGCAGTGATTGATTGCTCGCCGAGGACTCTCTGACGCACCGGGAGCCGAATAAGTTCGGTTCCCGGCAGCCCGCAACAGCATGCGACGTGGGCGACACGTAGACTGAGACGCATCTGTTGTCGCCGAAGGGCCCGCCGAACAGTCATGGATCTCCGGGAAACGGAAGTCGTCACGCGGATATCCGCGAATATCGAGACCGAGGATTTCACCGATGCCGCCACGTTGGGCGAGCGTCTCATCAGCGAGTTCGAGGCCACCGAGCTGGAGATCTGCCGTGCGGACCCCGAAGGCGGCCGGAAGGGCTACTCGGTCTCCGTCGGTTATCGCACGCCTCCGGCGGACGGTGAGGAACTCGCCGAGACGCTGCACCGGGCCGCGGTACCGGCGCTCTTTCACTTCGGCCTGAATGCGGAATTCTTCGAAATTCACGGCACGCCGGAGACCGGCCAATACGGAAGCTACGACGCCTACGACACCCAAGCCGACGGCTACACGCTCTATTCGCTGATGGCGGCCGTCGGCGGCACCGATCCGCGTGAACCCGCGTACGTCCCCCGGCACGATTTCTCCCCGCGTGCCGAAACCGATGTCATTTCGCGGGTGCATCTCTACGTCCCCACCGGCGACCTGCGTTCGGCGGTGGATCTGTGCGGCCGTCCCGCGACCGACCTGTCGGCCTCGCTGGTCCGGATCAGCACGGACGCGGGCCCTTGCGAGGCGGTGCTGCTGTCGGCTTTTCCGGCTCAAGCCGGAGAAAGCGGCGAAGAGGCGCTCAGCCGGGTCACGAGCGAGGTGGCCGACAGGCTCTCGCAGGTGAGCATGTCCGTCCGGGCCATCCATACCGGGCTGGAGGACGACCCGTTCTACACCGAACCCGGCTAGCACGCTGTGTATCCCGTTCACTGGAGCATCGAACCACCGGAGCCGATCGTGAACCCGTCACTCACCCCGCAAGATCTGCGAAGCGCCCTGGAAGCGTTGGACTACGTCTTCGAGGCATTCACAGAGGAGATCGACGAAGAACCGACACTCGGTGAATTCCTCGAAATAATGAGCTTCTCGATTCAGCCGGACGAGGATGTCCTACCTGATGCTCCTGTCCCCTTGCTGATGAGGGCGAAGAGGACGAACGGTCGGTGGTACAAAGCCGAACCTTCCGACAGGGTGGCTTCACTCAACGACAACACCTTCGCCGAGGCCGGTGCGTTCCTGACGCTTCTCATGGACCAGCACACGGCCGGTGGTACCCCGACGATGTCAACCGAGGATCTCGCGAACAGTGTCCTCCGGGTTCTTCAGGCAAGCGGACGTGCCTTTGCCGATATCACCGCCGAGAACATCCATGCGCTGACGATGCCGAAAGCCAAGAAGAGTTTCCGGTCGAAGAACGGCGACGTCATCGCGATCGCCGCGGAGCCGCAGGGATACCACTTGGCGGTTGTGCTCGGCAACGACAGGATGGGCCTCGCCATCGGGCTGTTGGAAGGTGTCTTCTCGCGACCAGAGGTGGGCGACTTGCGCCGCCATCGCGCCCGGCACATCCCGATTCACACAGGTACTCGACTGATCAGGGACGGGACTTGGAAGATCGTCGGGAACCATCCGGACCTGCTCGAGTTGTTCCCTGATCCACCCGATCTCTACTGGAACGCGGTGACCGCCTCGGGGCATCGGTTCGGTGAGCATGGTGGTGCGGGTCCTTTGGAAGGACCTTTCCGTCTCCTCGGAGAGGCCGAAGCGGAGGCCGTCGGCCTGGTGGACGGGACCTACCGCTCGTCCTATATGGACGAATACCTGCAAACACTGCTCAATGAAGGCCGTTTCGACAACGGACCGGCACCGAGGTCGTGGCTCTGACCCGTGGGGTCAGCCGGCGTGTTCGGCCAGTCGCTCTTCGCGGTCCGCGGTGATGAGCGCGTCGAGCACGCCGTCGAGGTCGCCGTCGAGGACCTGGTCCAGGTTGTACGCCTTGTAGTTCACCCGGTGGTCGGCGATGCGGTTCTCGGCGAAGTTGTAGGTGCGGACCCGCTCGGAGCGGTCGACGGTGCGGATCTGCGAGCGGCGCGCGTCCGACGCCTTCGCGGCGGCCTCCTCCTCGGCGATCGCCTGGAGGCGGGCCTGCAGCACCTGCAGGGCGCGGGCGCGGTTCTGGATCTGCGACTTCTCGTTCTGGCACGAGACGACCACGCCGGTCGGGAGGTGCGTGATGCGCACGGCCGAGTCGGTCGTGTTCACGCTCTGGCCGCCGGGGCCGGACGAGCGGTAGACGTCGATGCGCAGGTCGTTCGGGTCGATCTCGACCTCGACGTCCTCGGGTTCGGGGTAGATGAGCACGCCGGACGCGGAGGTGTGGATGCGTCCCTGCGATTCGGTGGCGGGCACGCGCTGCACGCGGTGCACCCCGCCTTCGAACTTCAGCCGCGCCCAGACACCGTCGACGGTGGCCGAGCGGCTCTTGATGGACACGGTGACGTCCTTGAAGCCGCCGAGGTCCGAGTCGACCGAGTCGAGCACCTCGGCCTTCCAGCCGTGACGCTCGGCGTAGCGCAGGTACATGCGCAGCAGGTCGCCGGCGAACAGCGCCGACTCCTCGCCGCCTTCACCCGATTTGATCTCCATGACCACGTCGGAGCCGTCGTACGGGTCGCGCGGCAGGAGCAGTTCGGTGAGTTTGGCCTCGAGCACGGGGATCTTCGCGGAGATCTCCTCGGCCTCGGCCGCGAAGGTCGAGTCTTCCGACACCAGTTCCTTCGCCGTCTCGAGGTCGTCGCGCGCGGAGTCGAGCTCGCGGACCGTCTTGACGACGGGGCTCAGCTCGGCGTACCGGCGGCCGAGTTTGCGGGCGCGCGCCTGGTCGGCGTGCACGGACGGATCGGCCAGCTGCTCTTCCAGCTGGGCGTGCTCTTCGAGCAGACCCCTCAGCGAACTCGAATCCACCACTCCACCTCTCAACGACCTGGACAGAACCATGAAAAACGGCGCCTACCCGGACATGCGGGTAGGCGCCGTCGTTCAAGCTACTTGGCGTCTTCGGCCTTCTTGCGCTTGCCGTAGCGAGCCTCGAAGCGCGCGACGCGGCCGCCGGTGTCCATGAGCTTCTGCTTGCCGGTGTAGAACGGGTGGCAGTTCGAGCAGATCTCGACGTGGAGGTTGCCGGAGGTCTTGGTGCTGCGGGTGGTGAATTCGTTGCCGCAGTCACAGTTGACGTGCGTGACAACGTACTCGGGGTGAATACCGCTCTTCATGGTGTCCTCTCTCGTTGGCCCCGGGTCCCCGTGCGGGGTGAACCGGTGCCGGACTTCAGCGGATGATTTTGCCAGATGCGCTGGCAGTGGACTCAACGCACCCCTCCTCCGGGGTATTCCAACACGTTGAGTTATCAACTATCACGCCCGGTTGTACGAAATTTGTACTTGATCACGAGATTCTCCTCACTGTTGGTAATTCCTCAACAGGAGGTACTGATCATGCGCAGCATTCTCGCCAAGGTGGCGAAGCCGGCGTCCGTCGCCGCGCTGGCCATCGCGGCCCTCGCCCTGGCTCCGGTCGCCGGGGCAGCCCCGGCCGCCCCCGAAGCGGGCGCCACCATCACCGCCGCCGACATCAACCCGGCCGCGGGAACGTTCACCACGGTGTCCGACGGTGACCTGGCCATCCAGGGCGCCGGCGACGGTACTCCCGCCGGCGCCGTCCAGTGGTTCAAGAACCGCATCGGCTCCACCGCGTACCAGGGCCTCTGCGAGAAGGCCGTCGAGAACGCGTACGGGACCACGGGCGTCTGGGCCTCGGCCAACGCGCACTGGAACGGCGCGAGCCCGAAGCACACGACCGGGACGCCGCCGAAGGGCTCCTTCGTGTACTGGAACATCAGCCAGTGGGGTCACGTCGGCATCGCCGACGGCTCCGGCGGGATCTACGCCTCCAGCATCGGCGGCAAGATCGGCCACGCGTCGAGCGTGCACTACTTCAACAACTACCGCGGCTGGACCCCTGCCGCCGTCCCGCACCGCTGAGCCCCTCGGGTCTCGTGGTCCGTGAAGGCCTCCTTGAGGGACTCTGGGTCCCTCAAGGAGGCCTTCACGGAACGTCGATCGACTCCAGCCAGCGCTCCGTCGCGCGCGGCGAGGTCAACCGCACCACCGGCACGTCGGGGTCCGAGACCCAAGCGCGGATCGTGCGCCGTTTGCGGGCGAAAGACCGGAAGTGCCAGACGATGATCGAATCGCCGGAGAGCATGCTCCGCAGCGTTTCGACGTTGCCGTTGCAGATCCGGCGCCGCGTGACGCAGCGCACCACGGTCCGGCGCACCAGACGGCTCAGCGAAACCCGGCGCGGATAGTCCAGCGCCACGATCAGTTCGGCGCGGGGCAACGCGATATCGCGCCATTTGGCGAACATCCCGTCGATGATCCAGCGGTCCCCCGCGACCAGCGCGCTGATCCGGCGTCGCTGCTCGTCGTCGGGGACGGGGACCCAGCCCGGCTGCCAGGCGAGGTCGTCGTCGACCGAATGGCACGGCAGCCCTGCCCGGTCGGCCAGCTTTCGCGCCAGCGTCGACTTACCCGAACCGGTGACCCCGTAGACGACGATCCGTCCCGGCACCGAACCCACAACGGCCTCCCCCCTGGATGCAATGAAGGGGCCTTTCATTAGCAAAATTTGCTATGAAAGGCCCCTTCATTGCAGTGCCGAAGGCGACCGAAGGATCAGTCGTCGTCGTTCGAGCCGAGGGCCGTCTTCGAGACCTGCATGAGGAACTCGATGTTGGTCTTCGTCTTGCGCAGTCGCGAGATCAGCAGGTCGATGGCCTGCTGCGAGTCCAGCGCGTGCAGAACGCGGTGCAGCTTGTGGGTGACCGCGAGCTCGTCCGGCGAAAGCAGCAGATCTTCCTTGCGGGTACCGGACGGGTTGATGTCCACCGCGGGGAAGACGCGCCGCTCGGCGATCTTCCGGTCGAGCTTGAGGTCCGCGTTCGCGGTGCCCTTGAACTCTTCGAAGATGACCGTGTCACCGGTGGATCCGGTTTCGACCATCGTCGTGGCGAAGATCGTCAGCGAACCGCCGTTCTCGATGTTGCGCGCCGCGCCGAGGAACCGCTTCGGCGGGAACAGCGCCGTCGAGTCGACACCACCGGAGAGGATCCGGCCGGACGCGGGGGCCGCCAGGTTGTAGGCACGGCCCAGACGCGTGATCGAGTCGAGCAGCACGACGACGTCGTGGCCCATCTCGACCAGCCGCTTCGCCCGCTCGATGGCGAGCTCCGCGACCGAGGTGTGGTCGGACGGCGGGCGGTCGAAGGTGGAGGCGATGACCTCACCCTTCACCGACCGCTGCATGTCCGTGACCTCTTCCGGACGTTCGTCCACGAGCACGACCATCAGGTGGCACTCGGGGTTGTTCGTCGAGATCGCGTTCGCGATGTCCTGCATGATCGTCGTCTTACCGGCCTTCGGCGGCGAGACGATCAGTGCACGCTGTCCCTTGCCGACCGGCATCACCAGGTCGATGACGCGGGTGGTGAGCTTGTGCGGCTCGGTTTCGAGACGCAGTCGCTCGTTCGGGTACAGCGGGGTCAGCTTGGTGAACTCGGGACGGCGCTTGGCCTCGTCCGGCTCCAGGCCGTTGATCGAGTCGACGCGCACCAGCGGGTTGAACTTCTGCCGCTGCTGCTCGCCGTCACGCGGCTGGCGCACGACACCGGTGATGGCGTCACCGCGCCGCAGGCCGTACTTGCGGACCAGCGAAAGCGAGACGTACACGTCGTTCGGCCCGGCGAGGTAGCCCGAGGTACGCACGAACGCGTAGTTGTCGAGCACGTCCAGGATGCCCGCGACGGGCAGCAGGACGTCGTCCTCGCGGATCTCGGTGTCGGGCGAACCGCCCTGTTCACGGCCACCGCCGGAACCCCGGCGGCGACGGTCGCGGAAGCGACGGCCGCGACGGCCGCCTTCCTCGTCGTCGTCACCCTGCGGGCCCTGGCCCTGACGCTGGCTGTTGTCCTGGCCGCCGCTCTGCTGGTTGCGCTGGCGGTCCTGGCCGCGGTTGTCGCGGTCCTGGCCGCGGTTGCCCTGACGGTTGCCGCCCTGCTCACCACGGTCGCCACGCTCGTTGCGGTCACCCCGGTCACCCCGGTCGCCGCGATCGCGCTGCTCACCGCGATCACGCTGCTGGCCACCCTCGCGCTGCTCACCGCGGTCACGCTGCTCGCCACGCTCACGCTGCTGGCCACCCTGCTCGGGCGATCCCGCGGCGCGGTTGGAGCCGCGACGACGACGGCTGCGGCCGCCCTCTTCCTGCGACGACTGGCCGTCCTGCTGGCCGTTCTCCTGCTGTGCCGTCCGCTCGGTGGCGGGCACGGAGCCGTTCTCCGCGACCTTTTCGGCACGCGGGGCTTCGGCCGGGGCGGTTTCCGCCTTCGGTGCTTCGGCCTTCGGGGCCTCCTGCTTCGGGGCCTCCGTCTTGGGCGCTTCGGCCTTGGGAGCCTTGCGCGGTGCGTCGATCCCCTCGAGCGGAAGCGTTTCGCTCGCCGCGGCGGGGGTCTTGCGCTTGGTCTTGCCCTGGCGCTCGCGGATGGCCGCGATCAGATCGCCCTTGCGCATACCCGTCGTCTCGCCGATGCCGAGGTCCCCAGCGATCGAGCGCAGTTCGGCGACGGTCTTGCCGGTCAATCCGCCGACCGTGCGCTTGGGAGCGACGGCGCCGTTCGACTCGGCGGCGCCACCTTCGACGTCGCTCAAAAGATCGGTGTTGCTCACAAATGTCCTTCCTGACCGATCCACGCCTCCAGGTGGATCAGCGGACCGCCGTTCGCGTCCGATTGCGAAACGGCGTAATTGGCCCCCGATACGGGCGATCAACTCCTCAGCCGTGTCGAACACAGCGGAGCTGCTCCAACAGGACCAAGAAAAGGCCTCCAGCACAGGGATTTGCGTCCTCCAAACGGAGGAAGCGGAATTCGGCACCGCCGAAACCGGGAACCCGCCTGCGTCCATCCGCCACTCCCGCTTGCCAAACGGTGTGCGGTACTGGCGGATCAACGAAGGATGCGGGCCAAGGATGACACTGGTCACCTGGACCGGCACCGGGTGCGGAAACGCACGGTGATCGAACGCCCCCGAGGGTAGACCGCGCCACGGCCCGGTGCAACAACCACCCCCCGCGTGGCGGGGCGAGGCGCCTGCCTGTGACCGAGGCTTTACTGGGCCGCAACCTGGACGCCGCCCGGATCGATCGGCAGCTCGGTGACTTCGAAAGACGTAACGTCGACGCCTGCCGGGAGTATTCCGCCGGTGGTCAGCGCGAGCACGGTCGGACCGGCTCCGGAGATGGCCGCGGCCACCCCTTCGGCTCGCAGGGCGCGCACCAGTTCGCTGCTCGCCGGATACGCCGGCGCCCGGTAATGCTGGTGGAGCCGGTCTTCGGTCGCGGAGAGCAACAGGTCGGGCCGCGCGGTGAGCGCGTGGACCGCGAGCGCCGCACGGCCCGCCGTGAACGCCGCGTCGGCGTGCGGGACCTGCGCGGGAAGCAGTCCGCGCGTCGCGTCCGTGGAGGACCGCAGCGCCGGGATGGCGACCACGGGCCGGATGTCGTGATGCGGCTGGAGCCGCTCGGCACGGAACCGCTCACCCTCGTTCCAGGCGACCACGAAGCCGCCCAGCAGGCTCGCGGCGGCGTTGTCCGCGTGTCCCTCGAACCCGGCGGCCAGTTGCAGCGCGTCGTCGTCCAAAGCCTTCTCCGCCAGCGCGTACGCCGCTGCGACGCCCGTCACCACGGCGGCCGCGGACGAGCCGAGGCCCCTGGCGTGCGGAATGGCGTTGAAACACCGCAGATGCAGGCCAGGGGGCTTGAGACCCAGGTGCTCGCAAGCACGCCGGAAAGCGCGGACGACCAGGTGCGATTCGTCGGTCGGGACGTCTTCCACGCCGCCCGCGCCGACGTCGGTCACCTCGATCTTGAGCCCCGCGTCGGTGATCCGGAGCTCGACCCGGTCGTACAACGCCAACGCCAGACCGAGGGTGTCGAAGCCAGGGCCCAGGTTCGCGGACGACGCCGGGACCTTGACCTCGATCAACGTCATCGCAGGTCCAGCGCGGCGGCGACGGCGGTCGGGTCGACGGCGAGCGGCTCGACCTCGACGTTGCCCTCCAACGCGGTGGCGGGGTCCTTCAAACCGTGTCCGGTGACGGTGCACACAACCGTCGAACCCTTCGGCAGGCGCCCATCCGCGGCCGTGGCGAGCAAGCCCGCGACGCTGGTCGCCGAAGCGGGCTCGACGAACACGCCTTCCTTGCGGGCCAGCAGCCGGTACGCCTCGAGGATCTTCTCGTCGGTGATCGCCTCGAACAGCCCGGCGGAAGCGTTCTTCGCCTTCATCGCGCCGTCCCAGGACGCGGGGCTGCCGATGCGGATCGCGGTCGCGATGGTGTCCGGATCGGCCACCGGTTCGCCGTGCACCAGCGGCGCGGCACCGGCCGCCTGGAAACCGAACATCCGCGGGGTGTTCTTCACCACACCGTCGCCCGCGTACTCGGAATATCCGGCCCAGTACGCGGTGATGTTGCCCGCGTTCCCGACCGGGAGGCAGTGGATGTCCGGCGCCCGGCCGAGCACGTCGCAGATCTCGAACGCGGCCGACTTCTGGCCTGCGATGCGCACCGGGTTGACCGAGTTGACCAAGGTCACCGGGTAGTCGATCGCGGTCTTCTGCGCGAGTTCGAGGCAGTCGTCGAAGTTGCCGTCCACCTGCAGGATCCGCGCGCCGTGCTGCACGGCCTGGGCCAGTTTGCCCATCGCGATCTTGCCCTGCGGGACGAGGACCGCGCAGGTGAGCCCGGCGCGGGCCGCGTACGCCGCGGCCGACGCCGAGGTGTTGCCGGTGGAGGCGCAGATGACCGCCTGGAGCCCGCTGGCGAGCGCGTGCGTGATGGCCACGGTCATCCCGCGGTCCTTGAACGAACCGGTCGGGTTCACGCCCTCGACCTTGAGGTAGACCTCGCATCCGGTGAGTCCGGAAAGGTGCTGGGCGGGCAGCAACGGGGTGTTGCCCTCGCCGAGCGTGATCACCTTCGCGCCGGAGGGGACCGGGATCCGGTCGGGATAAGCCTGGATGATTCCTGGCCATGGTTGGGGAATCACTGGTCTTCGCCTTCCACACGCATCACACTGACGACCTGGTTCACCACATCGAGCTCGGCAATGTCGTCCACAGTGGACCGCAGTGCCGCGTCCGGCGCCAGGTGGGTGACCACGACCAGGCTGGCCGTGTCGTTGGCGTCGCGCTGCCGCACCGCGGCGATGCTGACGCCGTGCCCGGCGAACGCCTGGGCCACCTGGGCGAGGACGCCCGCTCGATCGGCCACGTCGAGACTGACGTGGTACCGCGTCGGCGTCTGGCCCATCGGCCTGACCGGGAGCGCGGCGTGCGCGGATTCGCGCGGGCCACGGCCGCCGACGACCCGGTTTCGAGCCACCGCGACGAGGTCGCCGAGCACGGCACTCGCGGTCGGCGCGCCACCGGCGCCCTGACCGTAGAACATGAGCTCACCGGCGGCGTCGGCCTCGACGTAGACGGCGTTGTACGCGCCGCCGACCCCGGCGAGCTGGTGGTTGCGCGGGATCATCACCGGATGCACGCGCGCCGAAACGGATTCGGTGCCGTCGTCGGCGGTGACGCGCTCGCAGATGGCGAGCAGTTTCACCGTGCGGCCCAGCACCTTCGCCGCGGCGAGGTCCGACGCGGTGACGTCGGCGATGCCTTCACGGTGCACCTCGGAGGCCGTCACCCGGGTGTGGAACGCGAGCGAGGCGAGGATCGCGGCCTTGGACGCGGCGTCGTAGCCGTCGACGTCGGCCGTCGGATCCGCCTCGGCGTATCCGAGCCTGCTGGCCTCTTCCAGCGTTTCCGCGTAGCCCGCCCCGGTCTGGTCCATCGCGGAGAGGATGAAGTTGGTGGTGCCGTTGACGATGCCCATCACGCGGGTGATGCGGTCGCCCGCCATCGATTCGCGCAGCGGGCGCAGCAACGGGATCGCCCCGGCCACGGCCGCTTCGAAGTACAGGTCCACGCCGGACGCGTCGGCGGCTTCGAACAGCTCCGCGGAATGCTCGGCCATCAGCGCTTTGTTCGCCGTGACAACGGATTTCCCGGCTTTGAGCGCGTCGAGCAGCCACTCGCGCACCGGCTCGATCCCGCCGACCAGTTCGACGACCACGTCGACGTCGTCGGAGGTGACGAGCTTCGTCACGTCGGAGGTCACCAGTTCCGGCGGCAGCTCGGGGTGCTTGTCGGGGCGCCGCACCGCGATCCCGGCCAGTTCCACCCTGGCGCCCGCCCTGGCGGCGAGCTCATCGGCCTGCTCGGTGAGCAGCCGGACCACCTCACCACCGACCGTGCCGCAGCCGAGCAGGGCGACCCTGATCACGCGTCCGTCCACAGTAGACACTTGCTAGACCTCCAGGCGCAGCATGTCGTCCGTCGTCTCCCGCCGCAGCAGCACGCGGGCGCTGCCGTTGCGCACGGCCACCACCGCGGGCCGCGGCTGCCGGTTGTAGCCGCTGGCCATCGAGTAGCAATACGCCCCGGTGGCCGCCACGGCGAGCAGGTCGCCGGGAGCAAGAGTGTCGGGGAGCCAGCAGTCCCGGACGACGATGTCGCCGGACTCACAGTGTTTTCCCACGACCCGGGACAACGCGGCGGCGGCCTGGCCGTCACCGTCGTCGTCGGCCGAGCGGGAAACGAGACGGCAGTCGTACACCGCGTCGTAGAGCGCGGTGCGGATGTTGTCGCTCATCCCGCCGTCGACGCTGACGTACCGCCGGGCGGCCTTGTCGCCGAGCGAGACGTCCTTGATGGTGCCGACCTCGTACAGCGTGATCGTGCCGGGACCGGCGATCGCGCGGCCAGGCTCGCCGGCGATCTTCGGCACCGGAAGGCCCGCGTACTCGCATTCCTTGCGGACGATCTCGCGGATCTGCGTGATCATCTGCGCGGGCGGGGGCGGGTTGTCCTTGTCGGTGTAGGCGATACCGAAACCGCCGCCGAGGTCGACGATGGCCAGCTGGTCGAGCAGATCGGTGCCGTGCTCCTTGGCGAGTTCGGCCAGCAGGCCGACCACGCGGCGGGCGGCGACCTCGAAACCGTCGGCGTCGAAGATCTGCGAACCGATGTGGCTGTGCAGGCCGATCAGCTTGAGCGACGGCGCGTTGAGCACCCGGCGCACGGCCTCGGCCGCGTCACCGGAGGCCAGCGAGAAACCGAACTTCTGGTCCTCGTGCGCGGTCGCGATGAATTCGTGGGTGTGCGCCTCGACGCCGACGGTGACCCGGATCAGCACGTTCTGCACGACGTCGTTCCGGGCGGCGACATCGGCCAGCCGCGCGATCTCGTAGTAGGAGTCCACCACGACCGTGCCGACGCCTGCTTCGACAGCGGCTTCCAGCTCGGGCAGCGACTTGTTGTTGCCGTGGAAGGTGATCCGCTCCGCCGGGAAGTTCGCGCGCTGCGCGACGGCGAGTTCGCCGCCGCTGCAGACGTCCAGGCTCAGCCCCTGCTCGGCCACCCAGCGGGCGATCTCGATGGAGAGGAACGCCTTGGACGCGTAGTGCACGAGCGCCGGGTCGTCGAACGCCTCGGCGTAGTCGGCGCAGCGGGATTTGAAGTCGGCCTCGTCGACCACGAACAGCGGCGTGCCGTACTTCTCGGCGAGTTCGCGGACGTCGACGCCCGCGATGCGCACGACACCGTCTCCACCGCGGAAGGTGTTACGGGGCCAGACTTTCGGGTACAGCCGGTCGAGTTCTTCCGGACTCGACGGCGGGAAACCGGAGGCGTCGGCGTGGGGGTAGACGTCGGCGTGGCGGGGGCCCGCGGGGTGAGCCATTCTGGGTTACATCCGTTCCGGAGCAGAGACACCGAGCACGTTGAGGCCGTTCGCCAGCACCTGGCGGGCGGCCTGGCACAGCGCGAGCCGGGCGAACGTGAGGGGGGTGGCCTCCTCGTCGCCCTGGGGAAGAACACGGCCCACGGTGTAGAACTTGTGGTACGCGCCGGCGAGTTCTTCGAGGTACCGGGCGACGCGGTGCGGTTCGCGCAGCAGTGCGGCCCGGCGGAGGACGGTCGGGAATTCGCCGATCGTGCGGATCAGATCGCCCTCGGCCGGCAGCGTAAGCAGGCCGTAGTCGACTTCGCCATCGGTTTTCAGGCCCAGGTCGGAAGCGTTGCGCTGCAACGAGGCCAGCCGCGCGTGGGCGTACTGGACGTAGTAGACCGGGTTGTCGTTGGAGTGCTTGCGCAGCAGATCGAGGTCGATGTCCAAAGTGGAATCGACCGAGTAGCGGATCAGCTCGTAGCGGGCCGCGTCGACGCCGACGGTGCCGACCAGGTCCTCCATCGTGATCACGGTGCCCGCCCGCTTGCTCATCCGGACCGGCTTGCCATCGGAGACCAGGTTGACCATCTGGCCGATCAGCACCTCGACCACGGCCGGGTCGTCACCGAAGGCGGCCGCTGCGGCCTTCAGACGGGCGATGTAGCCGTGGTGGTCCGCGCCGAGCATGTAGATGCAGAGGTCGAAACCGCGTTTGCGCTTGTCCTGGAAGTAGGCGAGGTCACCGGCGATGTAGGCCGGGTTGCCGTCCTTCTTGATGACGACGCGGTCCTTGTCGTCGCCGTGCTCCTTGGACTTGAGCCACCAGGCGCCGTCCTCGAAGTACAGGTTGCCGGAGTCCTTCAGCTGCTGGACCGACGACGCGACGGCGCCGGAGTCGTGCAGCGAGTTCTCGTGGAAGTAGACGTCGAAATCGGTGCCGAAGTCGTGCAGGCTCTGCTTGATCTCGGTGAACATCAGCTCGATGCCGACCCGGCGGAAGGTCTCGGCCCGCTCGTCGTCCGGCAGCGAAAGCGCGCTCGGCTCCTGGCGGATGACCTCGGCGGCGATGTCGTTGATGTAGCCGCCCGCGTAGCCGTCCTCGGGGGCGGGCTCGCCCTTGGCGGCGGCGACCAGTGACCGGACGAAGCGGTCGATCTGCGCGCCGTGGTCGTTGAAGTAGTACTCCCGGGTGACCAGGCCGCCCTGCGCGGACAGCACTCGGCCCAGCGCGTCGCCGACCGCGGCCCAGCGCGTGCCACCGAGGTGGATCGGGCCGGTCGGGTTCGCCGACACGAACTCGAGGTTGATCTTGAGGCCCGCCAGCGTGTCGCCGAGGCCGTACTTCTCACCGGCGTCGAGCACCTGCTGGACGATCTGGCCCTGCGCGTCCGCGGCGAGCCGCAGGTTGAGGAAGCCCGGCCCGGCGACCTCGGCCGAGTCGATCCCGTCGGTCGCGGCGAGGGCTTCGGCCAGCGCGTCGGCGAAGTCACGGGGCTTCATCCCCGCCTTCTTGGCCACCTGCAGCGCCAGGTTGGTCGCGTAATCGCCGTGCTCGGGGTTGCGGGGACGTTCGATCGTCACCTTCTCCGGCAGCACGGAATCGTCGAGGCCGCGCGCGGCGAGAACCTGCACGGCGGAGTTACGGACCAGGTCGGCGAGAGCTGCGGGAGTCACTCGCGGAATTCTAGGTGTGACCTGGTCCGGGCTTCGCAGCGACCGCCGGAAGGTGTGAGCCAAGCCGGTGATCTTCGCACTGTTCACGGTGATCAGACGCGGGGTCTCTACACTGGCCCGCGCAGGGACCACCCCCTTTGGAGAACGCAGGAGCCATGGCTAACGGGACAACCAGAAAAAAGGGCGCGTCGTCGAAGAACGCCATGAAGGCCGCCCGTAGTTCCGTCGTGTCCAAGAAGGGCACGCCTTGGGGCACGATCATCGCCGTCGTCGCGATCGTCGCCCTGGCTGCCTCGGTGGTCACCTATTACATGGTCGCCTCGGCCCCGAAGCGCGAGCAGAAGACCCGCGAAGAGACCGCTGCCGCCTTCGCACCCTCACAGCAGGACCCCGACCCCTCGAAGCGGATCGCCGGCGTGACCACGGCGACCTACGAGGGATCCGTGCACGTCACGGCCGCCGAGCGCGTCGCCTACGACAAGACCCCGCCCTTCGGCGGCCCGCACGACCAGGCCTGGGCCGCGTGCAACGGCGTCGTCTACGAGAAGGCCGTCCGCAACGAGAACATGGTCCACGGTCTCGAGCACGGCGCGGTCTGGATCGCCTACAACCCGGCCCAGATCTCCGGCGACGCGCTGGAGCTGCTGCGGGTCCGCGTCGAGGGCAAGCCGTACACGGTGATGTCGCCGTACCCGAACCTGGACAAGCCGATTTCGGTGCAGTCCTGGGGCCACCAGCTGAAGCTCGACTCCGCCTCCGACGAGCGGATCGACCAGTTCATCGCCGCGCTGCGCACCAACCCGTACGGCGCGTACCCCGAGCGTGACGCCACCTGCGACGCGCAGATCGAGCCCGGCGACTTCGACCCGACCCCGCCGGGGCCGGACGCGAAGCCGATGGACTACAAGGGCACCGCCGGAACGCAGCAGGACCAGCCCGGCGCCGGTCAGCCGTCCGCGCCCGCCACCCAGCCCTCGGCGCCCGCGAGCAAGTAGTGAGCCAAGTGGACCCCGATCTCCAGTACGTCGACGAACCGGACGACACCTCGCGGTCGACCAAGAGCCGATGGCTGGTGATCGGGGCCGCCCTGGTCGTCATGCTGATCCTCGGCTTCGGCCTCGGCGCCCTGACGACCAGGCTGATCGACTCCGACGCGGAGCCCGCGACCCCGGCCGCGGGCTCGGTCGAGGTCGGCTTCGCGCAGGACATGTCGGTGCACCACCTCCAGGCCGTCACCATGGCGGGCTGGGCGCGGGACCACACGGCCGATCCGGCGATCAAGACCCTGGCGTTCGACATCGAGCGCACGCAGACCGGCCAGGTCGGCCGGATGAAGGGCTGGCTCGGCCTGTGGGGCCGGCCCGAACAGGCGACCGGCGCCTACATGACCTGGATGACCGAACCGATGGCAGGCCACGGCGCGCACGGCGACGCCGGCATGAAGCCGTCGAACGGCGCCCCGATGCCCGGCATGGCCACGACGGCCGAACTCACCAAACTGCGGTCGCTGACCGGCAAGGAGATGGACGTCTTCTTCCTCCAGCTCATGCTGCGGCACCACGAGGGCGGGACGGCGATGGCGCAGTACGGCCACGACCACACGGCGATCGCGGACGTGAAGTCGCTGACGCAGAGCATGCTGGTGTCGCAGGGTGCCGAGATCACCCTGATGAAGGGGCTGTTGCAGGAGCGCGGTGCGGCTCCGCTTCCTGCTTGAGGCGTTTCTCTGTTGTTCCGTGAAGGCCTCCTTGAGGGACTCTGGGTCCCTCAAGGAGGCCTTCACGGCTTTAGGTGACCCAGCCTGGAGCGGGCGCCGAGGTGCCCTCGATGCGCGTGAAGTACATGAAGGCCCCCTTCCTTGCGCCTAGCGCAAGGAAGGGGGCCTTCATGTACTAGGCAAGGTCGAGTTTCCTCGGCTGAGCCGAGGGAAGGGGGCCTTCACCCCATCGAGGGCTGACGATGGAGGATTTGGGACGTTGAGTGTCCCAAATCCTCCATCGTCGCGAGGCACGCCGACCCGCATCAGGTGAGTGGGGAAGATTCGGGGCGTTGAGCGTCCCGAATCTTCCCCACTCACTGATGAAAACCACCGCAGGCGCTACCAGGAAAGCTCCCGGCAGCGCTGCGCGCATTGGGGCACTTCTATCTGCAACGTCGCGTGCTCGATCGAGTAGCGGTCCGCCAGGAGGTTCTGCGCTTCTGTCAGCACCGCCGCCTGCTCGACGGTCGGCGCGATGGTGAGGTGCGCCGAAGCGACCTCCATCCCCGAAGTCAGCGTCCAGACGTGCAGGTCGTGGACGTCTTCGACGCCCTTCAGCCCACCGAGTTCGGCCTGGATTCCGGCGACGTCGACCCCCTTCGGCGCGTGCTGGAACAGGATCCGCAGCGCGCGGCGGGCGAGGGCGTAGGTGCGGGGCAGGACGAACAGGCCGATCGCGACACCGATGATCGGGTCGGCGTAGCGCCAGCCGAACACCAGCGTGATCGCGCCGCTCAGCAGCACGCCGACGGAGCCGATCAGGTCGGCGAGGACTTCGAGGTACGCGCCACGGACGTTGATGCTCTCCTCCGCGCCCTTGCGCAGGACCAGGAAGGAGACGATGTTCGCGACGAGACCCGCCGCGGCGGCCAGCAGGACGGGCAGGCCGGGTACGACGGGCGGGTTGCTGATGCGGCCGATGGCCTCGATCAGGACGTAGCCCGCGACACCGAACAGCAGGATGGCGTTGCCCAGCGCCGCGAGCACCTCGGCCCGGTAGAACCCGAAGGTCCGGGTGAGGGTCGGGCCGCTTCGCCGGGCGAGCATGATGGCCGCCAGCGCCATGCCGACCCCGAGGACGTCGGTGAACATGTGCGCGGCGTCGGAGATCAGCGCGAGCGAGCCCGTGGCGAACCCGACGATGAACTCCATGACCATGAAGCCGGCGCCGATGACCAGGGCGATCGTCAAGCTCTTGAGGTAGCGGCCTGACGCGCTCGACGGCGAGGCCGTCCCATGCCCGTGCCCGTGACCCATTGCTCCGCCTCTCGTGAAGTCGACAGGCCGAATATATTGTCACATGCGCATATGTGCAATACAGGTGAGCCTAAGTTCACCATGTCTTAAGCCACACATGGAAACCATCCCCCATGAGGGCCTTCCCGAAACCTGGAACCGACACGCACCGCTACCGAAGCGACCGGAAGAACCCCCGCAGCTGGCCGATGAAGACCTCGGGCTGCTCGAACGCGGCGAAGTGCCCGCCCTTGGACAGCACCTCGTACCAGCGAAGATCGGTGTAGCGCAGCTCCGCCCAGCGCCGGGACGGCCGGATGATCTCCCTCGGGAAGATCGAGATACCCGAAGGAACCTCAACCGCGGAGAGGTCCCGCTCCTTGCTCTCCCAGTAGATCCGCGCCGACGAGGCCGCCGTCCCGGTGAACCAGTAGACGGAGATCGCGTCGAGCATCTGCCGCCAGGACAGCGCGGTCTCCGGCGAGCCGTCGTTGTCGGTCCACTCCCAGAACTTCTCGGCGATCCACGCCGCCTGCGCCGCCGGCGAGTCGGTGAGGCCGTAGCCGACCGTCTGCGGACGCGTGGCCTGCTGCTGCGAGTACGCGGAACCGACCGCGCGGAACCGGGCGAGATCGGCGATCGCCGCCTTCTCCTCCGCCGTCGGCTCACCGAGCCGGGTCTCGTCATACGGAACACTCGCCATGTTCACGTGCACACCGATCAGCCGTTCCGGCGCGACCTTGGCGAGCATGTTCGTCACCCCGGCACCCCAGTCGCCACCCTGCGCGGCGTAACGCCCGTAGCCGAGCCGCCCCATCAGCTCGTCCCAGGCCCGGGCGATCCGCTCGACGTTCCACCCGGCCGACGACGGCTTGTCGCTCCAGCCGAACCCCGGCAGCGACGGCGCCACGACATGGAAGGCGTCCGCCGGATCGCCTCCGTGCGCGGCGGGATCGGTCAGCGGGCCGAACACGTCGAGGAACTCGACCACCGAACCCGGCCAGCCGTGCGTGAGCACGAGCGGCGTCGCGTCCGGCTCCGGCGAGCGAACGTGGAGGAAATGGATCCCGAGACCGTCCACAGTGGTCTTGAAACCCGGGAAAGCGTTGACACGGACCGCCAAACCGAAGTCGTAGTCCTCCGCCCAGTACCGGCAAAGCTCGCGCGCGAACTCCAGCGGAACCCCTTGCTCCCAACCGTCCACAGTGGCCGGTTCGGGCCAGCGCGTGGCGCGCAGCCTGGCCCGCAGATCGGCGATGGCGGATTCGGGGATCGCCACCTCGAACGGTTCGATCATGCGCCCTCCCAGTTCGTTGGTGACACCAACGCTACGCTGTCCCGATGACCACCGCACCCCTCCGGCTCCGCACCAAGGCCAGCTGGCTGGTCAACCAGGCCGCCACCGTGGCCCACCGGCTCGCCATGGACGAGTTCGTGAAAAGCGGCTCCCGCCGATACCACTACGGGATCCTGGCGGCCATCGACGAGAACGGCCCGTCGAGCCAGGCCACCTTGAGCCGCTGCACCGGCATCGACCGCAGCGACGTCGTCGCCGTTATCAACGAACTCGCCGCCGCGGGCCACGTCGACCGCTCCCCCGACCCGGCCGACGCCCGACGCAACCTGATCAGCCTCACCGAACCCGGCGCCCAGCGCCTGGATCAGCTGGAAGACCTGGTCAGAGACACGCAGGACACGCTCCTCGCGCCACTCGACCCCGCCGAGCGCGAGCAGCTGACCAGACTGCTCGCCCGCGTCGTCGAGCACCACAACGGCTAACGACCACCACTCGCGCGGACCCGCGGAGACGTGCGCTAAGCTTCCCAATGTCGCTCAGGCGGCAACGCCCTCGTAGCTCAGGGGATAGAGCACTGCCCTCCGGAGGCAGGTGTCGCAGGTTCGAATCCTGCCGAGGGCACACTGATGAACAGCTCTTTCAGCTGCCATCTCACCGTAGTAGAAGTCACCGGCGTTGGGCCCATCTCCCGCGCCTTCGCGAGCCTTGCGGAGCTGCCGGTACACCCGAGCCACATCTACCTGGCCGCGGCCCAGGAGATCAGCTTGCCCATGTTGGCCACATAGGTGCCGGCGCTGATCACCGGCGGACGCTCCTTCGGCCGGTACGGCGGCTCCTCCGGTGGAGTGAGTGGATCGTAGGGCGAGGTGTCGTACAGGTCGCCCACATGCTTGCTCATATACGCCTTCCCGACGTAAGGCGTGGCCGGGGAGGGACCGCGATAAGGATTGGTGATCGCGTCCGCCGGGGTCAGCCAGTAGTCGTTGCCGCCGAGCCCGTCGACCAGCGCCGCCGCCTCCGCGTCCGACACGACCGGCAGCTGAGACGGCGCACCGAGGAAGAGGTCGGTGAGCTGAGGCTCGCGCGGGGTGAAATAGCGAGGGAGCGGGACCGAGACGCCGCTGAGCGGCGAGCGCGCCTTCAGGTCGGCGACCTGCGCGGGGGTGAGGGCACGCAGTTGCTCGTAGGTGGCGCGCAGGGCTGCGGTGTCGATCACGCGGCCGCCGGAATAATGGCTCAGCGTCGCACGGTGGTCGTTGTCGGTGTAGTAGGCGCCGTTGCGGACGTTCGAGCCGAAGCGGTGGACGAACCGCGCCCGGTTGGTGTCCAGATCCACGAAGGTGGGATGGGTTCGCCCGGCCAGCAACGGGTTCTCGGCGTGCTGCCGCGCGGTGAGCGGGCAACTGTCCAGCCAGGCGATGGCCTCGGGAACACGGTCGAGGAACACTCGATCACCGGTGAGCCGGAAGTAGTGGAACAGCTGCTGCACATTGGTCTGGGTGGTGTGCGTGGCCAGTGCACGGGGTTCGTAGGACCGCGCACCCGCCGGAGCACCCGCGGGCCTGCCGCCCGACTCCCTGGCCAGGTGCTGCAACGCCCAGCCCGCCTGCGGGCCCGGCTGCTGCAGGCGGCGCAGGCAGTCCATCGCGCGCCGGATCGGCCCGGCCAGGCCTGGCATGTCCAAAGTGGACATGCACATCAGCAGGAACTTGATGTTCTCACCGAGGACGTCGTCGTTGAAGGTGACGTGCCCGGTGTAGTCGCCGTCCTCCATGCCGTGCCGGATGTCGGCGGGCAGCCACGACGGCAGCACCTCGGGCCACGGCGTGTCTTTCACGGCCCCCGCGAGCCGGGGGAAACGCTGCGGCCAGCCGCCGTCGGCGATCCCTCCGCGGATCTGCGCCTTCACCACGAAGCGCAGGGCACGATCGAGGGCCACGCGGAACCGGTTATCGCCGCGTTCCAGGTAGAGGCGCAGGATGAACTGCGCGGCGGAGGACGTGCCCGCGTCGTCGAAAGTCGCGTTGCCGTAATAGTGCTGGAACTCCTCCAGTCGCCAGCCGTTCGCACCGACGGTGTCGTACCACTTGCGCAGCGCCTTCGTACCCGCGAAGTCGTGCACGTAGTTCCAGCCGCCGACCGGCAACTGGACCGCCGCCAAGGCGAGACCGGTGCGCGAGGCGGCGCGATAGAAGGCTTCGTCACCGGTGGCGTGGTAAGCGTCGAGCAGGCTGTGCCCGATCGACGGCGTTCCCGGTGGCTGTACCCAGCACATGGTGCGGCTAGCCGCCATCTCACCCCAGGTCTGGGATCGGTCGGGCAGGTAGCTCCAGACATAGGCGCCGCGATGCGAGAGCTGTTCGTCGAAGAACCCCGCGGCCCGGCGCATGGCCTCCGGAATTCCCGGCACGGCGGCCTGCACGGCCTGGTGTCCACCCGCGAGGACGGCCACCGGCACAGCGGTGGCGAGGAATCCGAAGCTGCGGCGCGTAAGACTCATGATCACATCTCGATTCACATATCTGAACGACGTCCACACTTGTAAACGCATCGTGATAGCTGGGAGCGCTCCCGTCAAGCCGGATCGTCCACCTGGAGCAATATCGGTGAATCGCGGCACGGCTGGCCTCACGATTCATCAGTGTGAACCGGGAATCGGCGATCGAGGGTTGACGTGACGCCGGTTCGTTGGTCTCCTGTTCTCGGCACTTCGCCATCGGATCCGAATCAATCCTCTTAGGACATTCCGTTTTCATCGACCGCAAGGAGGCGGCGTGATGAATTTGCGTCCTTTTCGATTTCTTTCGATTCTGACTTTGACCATGGTCACTTCGACGACCGTGGTGACCACCGGCGTCAATGCGGAAATCTCCGCGCAGGCGGCACCGATCGGCTGGGCGAGCCAGAACGGCGGCACCCACGGTGGCGGTGCCGCACCGCCGATCACGGTGACCTCGGCGTCCGCGTTGAGTTCGGCGATCAGCGGAACCACGGCGGCGGTGGTGCGGGTCTCCGGCACCATTTCCTGTTCCGGCATGCTCAAGGTGGGGTCCAACAAATCCATTCTCGGCAATGCCGGCGCGACGATCGACGGCTGCGGCCTGACTTTGAGCGGCTCCAAGAACGTGGTGATCCAGAACCTGTCCTTCCGGGACTGGGACGACGACGCGATCAACATCGAAAAGGCCTCGACCAACGTGGTCGTCGACCACAACACGTTCACCAACGGATACGACGGCGCCGTCGACATCAAGCGCGCTTCGGATTACATCACGGTATCCTGGAACCGCGTGCACGGGCACAACAAGTCCATGCTGCTCGGGCACAGTGACGACAACGGGAGCCAGGATACCGGCAAATTGCGGGTGACCTATCACCACAATTACTTCGACGGCTCGGGGACACGGCATCCGCGTGTGCGATTCGCCAATCCGGTACACGTGTTCAACAACTACTATCGAGACAACGAATACGGTGTCGCGTCCACCTGCAAGGGTGGCGTACTGGTCGAGAACAACCATTTCGACAACGTCGACGAACCCACGCTGGTCGGCTACGCGGGTTCGCCGGCAGGCACCCTGGTGCAACGCGGGAACCTCTTCACCGGATCCGGTTCACCGCAGGCGAGCGGAACGGTGGCCGGAATTCCGTACTCCTACAGCCTTGAGTCCGCGAGCGCGGTGAAGGGCAGTGTGACCGCCGGCGCGGGAGCGGGCAAGATCCTGCCCTGACCGGTCACCGCCCCGGAGCAGGCAAGCGCCGGGGCGGTGCTCCGGCGGGTCAGCACCGTCCGCCGCAGGTCTGTGGGCTGCCGTTGCGGCGCAGATCGGTCAGTTGCCGCAGGACGGCCCCGAAGTCGACGATGAAGAGCACTGCGGTGCGGCGGCCTTGGCCCATCCCTCAAAGAGAGCCGACGCCAGCCAATGACGGCTTGCGAAGGCCATCTGCTCGGCAGTAACGCCACATCCGCCATCAGAAGGACGCGTCGGGTCCGCTCCTCGCGCCAGTAAATAAGCCGTGACGTCCACATGCAGCGGCTCGCCTGTCTGCGTGTGACTGTCGATCTCGACATCAATGGCATGGTGCAGCAAAGTAAGCCCATCATGCTCTTCATTGATGTCAGCGCCGCCGTCGAGAATCTCACGAAGCCGCGGAAGATCACCCATCTCAACGGCATGGTGAGCAGCACTGAATTCGATCGACATCAGGATAAACCCGCCTTCGCGCTCAGCGAAGTGTCCACATAGGACCACCGACGTTCGCTCGTCTGTCGGAGCAGTGCGAGAGCCTCTTCGGAGGGGGATCCGGCGGGGGTCGTGCAGACGATCAGCATCTGTTCCGGTGAGCGGGCGATCGACAGGGTCTGCTGCGTGATGGTCACCGTGCCGACGACGGGATGGTGCAGGTCGTAGGACGCGGCGTCGCAGGGTGCCACGCGGTGGTCGCCCCAGAGTGCGACGAACTCCGGGCTCTTCATCGTCAGTTCGCCGATCAGCTCCGCGAGCAGTGGGTCCTGCGGGTGCCTGCCGACGGTGCTCCGCAGGTTGCCGACCACCGCGCGGGCCTTGCGCTTCCAGTCCGTGTACAGCTCCCGGCAGTGCGGGTCCAGGAACAGGATCCGGCTCATGTTCGGCCGCTCCGCCGGATTGTCCGGGCTGTGGAAGTCCAGGTGGCCTGCCAGCAGGGCGTGCCCGAGGGTGTTCCATGCCAGTACGTCCGTACGCCGGCCGAGCACCAGCGCCGGGACGCCGTCCACGGCGCGCAGGAGGTCCCGCGTCTCGTCGGCGAGCTTCTCGGGCCGGGGGCGGCGCGGGCGGGGAGTGTGGCGGGCGGCATCGGCGAGCCGGTTGAGATGCTCGCGTTCGTGGTCGTCGAGCAGCAGGGCGCGGGCGATCGCCTCGAGCACCTCGGCCGAGGCCCCGCGGGACAGTCCCTGCTCCAACCTCGTGTAGTACGAGACGCTGACGCCCGCCAGCTGGGCCAGTTCCTCGCGCCGGAGCCCGGCCACCCGCCGTCGCGGCCCGAGGTCACGCAGGCCGACGTCTGCCGGCCGGAGGAGCGCGCGTCGGGCCTGCAAGAAGTCGCCGAGTGGGCCAGGTCCGTCCATACCTTCAGTATCCGGCGCGCGGCCCGATCCCAGCCACCCCCTGTGAGGGGTAGGACAACGCGGGACTGGTTCGTGCGCGCTCCCGTGGCCAGGCTCGGTTTCATTCACCGAACCGAGGACGGACCACATGGATCAGATCACCCTGGGCGACGTCACCGTCACCCGCGTCATGGAGTTCTACGGCTCGGTCGATATGAGCCCGGGCCAGTTCTTCCCGGACAGCCCCGAAGGCTCGTGGGACGAGCATCGCGGCTGGCTGGCGCCTGATTTCTGGAACCCGGAGACCGGCGAATGCCACTCGGCGATCCAGTCGTGGCTGCTGCGCAGCGAAGGGCGCACGATCCTCGTCGACACCGGCGTCGGCAACCACAAGGACCGGCCCTACGCGCAGGTATGGAGCCGCCAGGACACCGGCTACCTCGACAACCTCGCCGCCGCCGGGGTGCGCCCCGAGGACGTCGACATCGTGGTCAACACCCACCTGCACATCGACCACGTCGGCTGGAACACCCGGCTGGACGGCCGCACCTGGGTGCCGACCTTCCCGAACGCGACGTACCTGATGACGCGGCGGGACTTCGAGTTCTGGGACCCGGCCAACGAGCACGAGACGGTGCTCGGCCGCGGCAACCAGAACGTCTTCGAGGACAGCGTCACGCCGGTCCACGAGGCGGGGCTGACGCACTTGTGGGAGGGGTCGTACCGGATCGACAAGAACCTGCGGCTCGACCTCGCTCCCGGGCACACCCCCGGCTCGTCCGTGCTCGCACTGGAGTCCGGCGGCGACCGGGCCCTGTTCGTCGGGGACCTGGTGCACACCGCGCTGCAGATCGTGGAGCCGGAGACCAATTCCTGCTTCTGCGAGGACCCGGCCGAGTCCAGGGCCACCCGGCACAAGCTGCTCGGCCACGCCGCCGAGACCAACGCACTCGTCTTCCCCGCGCACTTCGCGGGCCAGGGCGCCGCGGAGGTCGAACGCGACGGGTCCAAGTTCGCGATCAAGGAGTGGGCGGGCTTCTCCCGCATCTCCTGATATTCCAGGAAAGGTAGCGTTTCCCGTGACCCAGTACGCAGACCCGGTCGTCGAAACCCCGGCGGGCGCCGTGCGCGGCGTCCGCGACGACTCCGGCGAGTTCTACCGTGCCATCCCCTACGCGGCGGCACCGATCGGTGCCCGCCGTTTCAGCTCGCCCGCGCCGCATCCCGGCTGGTCCGGCGTCCGCGACGGCACCCGGCCTTCGCCGACGGCTCCCCAACCGGTCCGCGACTTCGGCAAGCTCGACATGACCCCCTATTTCGGACCGGGCTGGGTCCGGGGTGAGGAGTACCTGACCGTCGACGTCCGCACGCCTGCCGCCGACAGCGGCGGGCGACCCGTCCTGGTCTTTGTACACGGCGGCGGATTCGTCACCGGTTCGAACCGCGCCGCGCTCTACGACGGCAGCGCGTTCGCCCGCGACGGCATCGTCCTCGTGACGGTGAACTACCGCCTCGGCATCCCCGGTTTCCTCGACTTGGATGGCGCTCCGCCCAACCGCGGACTGCTCGACGTGCTCGCCGCGCTCGGCTGGGTGCGCGCCACGATCGCGGCCTTCGGCGGCGACCCGGACAACGTCACGATCTTCGGCCAGTCCGCGGGCGCCACCCTCGTCGGAGCGCTACTCGCGACGCCGGAAGCCAAAGGGCTGTTCCGGCGGGCGATCATCCAGAGCGGCAGCGGCACCGGCGCCTTCACTCCGGAACAGGCGCGGCGGGTCACCGCCACCGCGGCCGCCACGCTGGGCGTCGAACCGACCGCCGACGCCTTCGCCGCGATCCCGGACGAGCGCTTCGTCGAAGTCCTGCCCGCACTGGCCGGACTCGACCTGCGCACCAGCACCGCAACAGACCCGTTGGCAGGCCTCAGCCCATTCGGCCTGGTTCTCGCGGTCCAGCCCGCCGACGGTCTCGCGGACGGCCCGGCGCGCGACGTGGACCTGCTGATCGGCACCAACACCGAAGAGGGGAACCTTTACCTTGCGCCGCAAGGCAATCGGGAGTCTTCCACGGAGGCCGATGTGCTCGGGGAGGCTCTGTTCGGAGCCGGTACGGCACGCATGGCGCAGGCCCACGCACAACTCTCGGGCGGCCGCACACACGTCTACTCGTTCGGATATCGCTCGACTGCCCTGAACGGACGACTCGGCGCCGCCCACACCGTCGAGCTGCCCTTCGTCTTCGACATCGCCGACAAGCCTTGGCTGCACGGCGACACTGGCCTGCTCGGTCCCGACCCTGCCCCGGACGACCTCGCGGCCCGGATGCACGGCGCCTGGGTCACGTTCGCCGGTACCGGGGACCCGGGCTGGGCGGCGTACGACCCGCAGCGGCGGTTCAGCCGGTACCTCGGGTATTGAGGGGTAAGGCAAACGTGTCGTGGCGTGGGGCCGGTGTCGCTTCTGCGTACGCGTTCTCCTGGTAGTGAGGGCCTCTTTGCCTACTCTGACGGTAGGGAAGGAGGCTTTCGCTACCGTCGGATGTGGTCCCTGGTGACGGTGGGGCGGCTGTGGCCTCGGCGGCTGGTCGCGTGCTTGGGGACGTGACACGCGAGATCCGGGTCTGAGCACGCGAGTACGGTGCCGCGTCACCCAGCCACCGCCTCACCCGAGACACGCCACGTTTGCCTAACCCCTCAAATAAACCTGGATGACCTTGTCCGGCCTGGTCGGTAGTCTCCAGCGGACAACGAAACAGGGGGAATGCGCGTGTCGAGCCACTTCGAGGCGATCGGGATCGGCTTCACCGACCAGGACGAGTTCGGGGAGAAGGTCATTTCCCTGGTCGGTATGGGCGAAACCCGGCAGATCGCCGCAAAGCTCAGTGAACATGTTTGGACTGATGCTTCGGGTGCCCGGCTGGTCGCACAGGTCCGCAACCGCGGGATCGAGTACCTCCTGCCGTGTCTGGCAGGCACGACGCCCGCGGTACCGGTGCGCGACGTTCGCCTCGTCGACGACGAGACCGCGACGCTCGACCTCCTCGACGGCGTCGAGGGGGAAATGGTCTGTCCCATCGCGGTGGAGCTTGAAGACCGAGCGGTCCTCGCCGACGCGGGCGGGCAGCTCGAGACCGGGTCCCTGGTGCTGGCAGCTCTGGCAGAAGACGTCACCGTGCACGCCGACGCCGAGTCCTACTACGCCTCGCAGGGCGACGATGGGCCGAAATTCGCCGCCGACCACTTCATCCCTTCCGGCACCTTCGCGCTCGCAGAGCCCGCGTCCGACTGGACGCCCTCAGCGCACGCGCTGTTCGCCGGCGAGGTCATCGAAGCCGAGACTCCCGTGAATACCGTTACCGGTGCGGCATTCCATCGGATCCGGGTCCGCACCATCGCCGCGATCGAAGTCGACGTCGCCATCGCGACCACCGCCCTCAAGGAACCACCCGCGCGCGGCAACATCGTGACCGGGACCTTCTTCCTGACCGGAAGGCTGGGTCTACAGCCGTCCGGCACCACGGAAAAGCGGCGACGCTGGTTCCGGCGATAGGCTCGCTACTCAGGTCCCGGAGATGGCCCGGATTCCGGTGATCAACCGGTCGATGTGTTCGGACGTCGTGCCGATGCCGATACTCGCGCGCACCGCGGTCGGCGTGGTCGCACCAGCTTCGTCCAGCAGCCGCCGGGTGAAGGGGTGTGCGCAGAAGAGGCCGTCGCGTACGCCGATGCCGAATTCGGCGGCCAGGCGGGTGGACACCGTGCGCGTCTCGACGCCGTCGACGGTGAAGGAGACGATGCCCAGCCTGTCCGGCCAGCTGCCGCCGGCTCCGAGTATCCGCACCGCGGGGATCGCCGCCAGGCCGTCGTGCAGCCGGGTCATGAGGGCGTCCTCCTCGGCTCGGACCGTGTCCAGGTCCGCCGCCGCGAGGGCATCGCACGCGGCGGCGAGAGCCACGGCGCCGATGACGTTCGGGGAGCCCGCCTCGTGGCGCGCGGCACCGGACGCCCAGCGGACGTCGCCGGGCGCGTCACCGACGTGCGCGGTGGCACCGCCGCCCGAAAGGTACGGCCGTGCGCGGTCGAGCCAGTCGGCGCGGCCCGCGAGTATGCCAGTGCCGAAGGGCGCGTACAGCTTGTGGCCGGAGAAAGCCACATAGTCGAGGTCGAGCGCGGCGATGTCGATGCGCCGGTGTGGCGCGAGTTGCGCGGCGTCCACCGCGATGCGGGCGCCGAAGCGGTGCGCGGTGGCGGCGAGTTCGGCCAGCGGCCAGACCTCACCGGTCACATTGGACGCTCCGGTGACGGCCAGCAGCACCGGGCCCTCGTGCTGCTTTACAAGCGCGTTCGTAGCGGCGGAAATCGCTTCACCCGGCGACGAAGGCGCGGGGAGCCGGACGACTTCGTTCCAGGGTAGGAGGTTCGCGTGGTGTTCACCTTCGAACGCGACGACGACAGTGTTCGCCGGGACGGCGTGTGCGAGCAGGTTCAGCGCGTCAGTGGTGTTGCGGGTGAACACCACCTCGTCGTCGGGGCGGCAGCCGAGGAACGTAGTGACGGATTCGCGGGCGGCTTCGTACTTTTCCGTGCACAGCCGGGAAAGCGCACCGGCACCGCGGTGCACGCTCGCGTAGAGCGGAAGCAGCTCCCCCACCACGTCGGCCACTTCGCGCAGGCACGGCGCGCTCGCCGCGTAATCCAGGTTGGCGTAGGCGATCTTCGTCCCGTCGGCCAACCCCACTTTGACGTCGGAGCCCAGCACGCCCAGTGTGTTCCCACTCATCCCGAAGCTCCTCCGCCGACCGGACCACTGTTCGCACCTGATGGTCGCAGCGTTCTCACTGGGTGGACATCTCCTGCGCTGCCACGGATCAAGAAAAAGCCCACGGTGAAGTGGCGATCGCGCATCCGTTCCGCTCGAACCGCCCGGGATGGCGTGCCACGAGCGTGCCGAGGTCGCGCCGGACGGGCATCGCGATCGGGCCCAGTCTTCGTGCCCAGTCCGCCGCCGGCCGTGTGCCCAGTGCCTTGGTGATCGCGTCCGGCAATTCTTCGCTTAAGGGTAAGGAAATGTCGAGGAGCGAACACAGCATGCCGACGTCGTCGGTCACGATCGCGAGCAGCCCGTCGGCCGCGGGGAAGACGCCGTCGACGGCGGCGGGCGACGGCTTGTGCAGCAGGGCGTCGGCCGCGGCCAGCAGCGACGTCGTGACCGCGCCACCGCGGCCGGTACGGTGCCGCGCCACCAGCGCGGCCAGGATCCCTTCCGCCGAAACGAATCCGCCCGCGACGTCCACCATGATCATCAACGTCGGACGCGGCGGTGCCCCGGCGTGCGTCAGCGCGTCGGCCACCCCGGAGTAGGCCTGGACCATGTAATCCGTGCCGGCGGGCGGGTTCTTTCCCAGCGCGTCACCCCAGCCGCACGCTGCCGCATAGACCAGCCCGGGGTTCACCGCGTGCATGGTGGCCGCGTCCAGGCCGAGCTCGACGTCCTTGCCGGGCGCCCAATTGTGCACGAAGACGTCGGCGTCGCGGATCAGGTCCAGGACTGCGGCACGGCCCTCCGCCTGCTTGAAGTCGATCTCGGCGACCCGCTTGCCGTCGTTGAGCACGCGGAACTTCGCCGAGCAGTCGCCCGCCATCGGCGGCATACCCCGCAAGGGGTCGCCGCCCGGCGGTTCGATCCGGGTGACGGTCGCGCCGAGCAGCGACAGCAGCCGGGTCGCCAGCGGGCCCTGCACCCGGCGCGTCGACTCGACGACGTGGATTCCGGCGAGCGGCAGACCGGCGGTGGCGCCGGATCCGGGCGGCGCCGCACGTCCGGCACGGAAGGACCACGGCGGCAGGCCCGCGTCAGGATCGGCACGCCGGTCGGCCACCGTCCGCAGCGGGCAGACGTGCATCCCGGTCGACGCGGCGATCGAGCGGATCTCCTCGAACGAGGTGGACTCGGCCGCCTCGTGCAACTCGCGCGGGAGCGACACCGACGCACGTTCGTAGCGGAGGAGGAACGGCCGCCAGCCCCGGCCGATCGCTCGCTCCGGCGTTCCCAGGGAGGTCCAGAACCGTTGCCAGGCCTCACCGCCGAAGGCTTCGACCTCGAACGCGACCCCGTCGGCGGAGACGAATGGCGGCCGCGCTGCCGACGGCGTTGCTTCCGGTCCCTCGGGATCCTCGTCCGCGGTGGCGGCCGCGATGTACTGCCCGACCGCGAGCAAGGCGACGGCGTCCGCGCCCAGCTCGACCCGGGACACCGGATTTCCGCGCAGCTGAGCCAAAGTCGTGGCCAGCACGCCTTGGACGGCGGCGATTCCCGTGAGCACCGAAACATAGTCGATGCCCAGCGGGCGCGGCTGCGCCTCGGACCGTCCGTGCAGTGCCATGATCCCGCAGTCGGCCTGCACGAGGTTCTCCGGGAACGGCCCGCGCAAACCCGCCTCGACGGAGACGCCCGGCCCGCTCAGGCCGAGTCCCCCGGGCCGCTCTCGATCGACTTCGGCCTCCAGCATCCGCAGCCGATCGAGAGCGGTCTCGACGGCCGGGCCTGACCCTCCACAGTGGACCCGGAAACCTTTCAAGGGGGCGGAAAAGGACACGACGAACCTCCGGAAAGCGAATGCGGGAACGGCCTGGCGTCCGCTGCGGCGGACGCCAGGCCGGAGGGGTCCGATGGCGAAAGGACTACACCGAAACCGATTCCCCGCGCGGTGGCGGCACCGCGGCGGCCTTGCGGTCGGCGCGGCGCTTGATGACCCGCTCGCCCCAGTTCATCAGGGGGCGTTCCAACAGGTAGTACGAGATCGTCGACAGGATGATCGTGCCGACCAGGGTGACCAGTTGCAGCTCCCAGAACCCGGTACCGGCACGGATCATCATCAACGGCATCGGCTCGCCGTTGAAATAGGCGTCCGGCTTCTGCAGATAGAAATGCATCACCGCGAACTGCCACAGATAAACGCCGTAGGAGATCTTGCCGATGAACAGGATCACCCGGTTGGTGAACACCGCACGGATGAAGCGTGACTCGGGTCCCGGTGCGACCATCGAAAGCAGCAGGCTCGCCGAGAGAATGGCCAAGAGGCCGTAGAAGATCCCGAGCGCGGTGAGACTGTAATAGTCGTCCATGCCGATTTCACTGCCCGGGCGGGCGCAGTTGATGAGCAGACAGGTCAGCGCGATGCCCAGGAACAGGACGCGGTGGCGGCCGGCGAAAGCGAGCAGCTTGGGCGTATCCCGGGGCGACGCCTTCTGCAGCTCCAGCCAGATCGCGATGACCATACCGATCGCGACCTCGGGCATCAGGCCCATCGGGTACCAGAACAGCGCGCGGGTGCCGAGGCCGTTCATCTGCGAGTACAGCAGCCAGGCGATACCGGCCGCGAACAGGAGCGGCACGGGGAGCATCATCCGGTACGCCCGCGCCCGCGCGGTCTTGCCGCGGGAGGCGAACTTGAAGGTGGCCCAGGCGAGCAGCGGCAGCAGGAGGTAGAACTGCGCCATGTCCGGCACGGTCCACGTGATCTCCATGCCGTTGCTCCAGCCGTCCCAGTCGTAGATGTGCAGCAGCAGCATCGGACGGAGGACGTCCCACAGGTTCTCGACCTGCTGAAGGTTCAGTGCGACCAGCACCACGAGGTACATCGCGTAGTACGCGGGGACCAGGCGCAGCACCCGCCGGATCACCGTACCTTCGCGTTTGCGCGGAGTGCCGTTGATGATCGACTTCGCGAAACCCTGGTAGACGAACATGCCCGTGAGCACGAAGAAGACGCCGGCGAAGATCTGCAACCCGCCGGTGAAGAAGCCACCGACCGCACTGGTCGAAGCGATCGTGCCGCCGAGTTCCTTGGTGCCGAGCACTCCCGCGATCATCGCGACGTGCGTGAAGAGCAGCGCCAGCGCGCAGACCCCGCGCAGGCCGTCGACGGCGAGATAGCGTTGTTTGGCTGGCTTTTCCGCGGCTGCGGGCGGCCCGCCAGTCCGCGTTGCGGTAACGCTCATTTGTGCGTCCTTTCTCCCAAAAGCGATGGGGGTGAACCGCGTTCGAGCATTTCCACTTCACGCGGCGGAACCCAGACCAGTAACCGGCTGCCTCGCAAGCTTCGCACCGCTGTATGGGCTACGTCTTATCCCATTCTGCGAGTATTTCCGCCGTGAGCGGGGTCGTGAAGACCAGTCCGAAGGCTGACGATGTAGGAATTGGGACCTTCAGTGTCCCGATTCCTACATCGTCAGCAAGCTACTGCGGTTTCAGCCTTGATCAACGGAGGATCGGGGACACGGTGCGAGACCACCAGAACCCGTCCTTACCACTCACGAGCCGGCTCAGGCGGCTTCTTCTTCGAGGCGTCGCGCGATGTCAGCGCGCAGGACCTTCTTGTCGATCTTCCCGATCGGCGTGCGCGGCATCGCGTCGACGACGACCAGCCGCTCCGGCAGTTTGAACCGGGCCACCCCCGCCGTCTCCATGACGTCGATGACGTCTTGCAGTGCGACGGAATTGCCGGGTGCCGGCACGACGTAGAGGCAGCCGCGCTCCCCCAGCACCGGATCCGGCATCGCGACCGAGGCCGCCATCTCCACCGAGTCGAGCTGATACGCGAAGGATTCGACCTCCTCGGCCGCGATCTTCTCGCCACCGCGGTTGATCACGTCCTTGGTGCGCCCCTCGACGACGACGTAGCCGTCCGGGCGCAGCCGTACGACGTCGCCCGTGCGGTACCAGCCGTCCGGGGTGAAGGCGCGCTCGTTGTGTTCGGGCGCGCGGTAGTAGCCGCGGATCGTGTACGGGCCGCGGGTGATCAGCTCGCCCTGCTCGTCCGGCGGGACCGGGTTCCCGTCGGGGTCGACGACGCGCAGTTCGTCGGCCGGGTTGATCGGGCGGCCCTGGGTGTCGCAGGTGATGTCGAACGGGTCGTCCAGCCGGGTGAGGTTGGTCAGCCCCTCCGCCATTCCGTAGCCCTGCTGCAACGTGCAGCCGAACACCGAGCTGATCTGCCGGACCAGCTGGTCCTGCAGCCGCGCGGCGCCCAGCGTCAGCACCTGGAACGACGACAGGTCGTGGTGCTGGTCGGCCTCGCGGTACTCGAGCCAGCGCACCACGATCGCCGGCACCACCGACGTCACCGTGGCACGTTCGGTTTCGATCGCGCCGAGCGAGTCACGCGCGGACGGCGACGGCGAGACGACCACGCGGCCGCCTGCCCACAGCACGCCGAGGATCGCGCTCAGCGGGTAGTTGTGCCCGAACGGCAGCACGGCGAGATACACCGAAGACGCGTCGAAACCGAAAGCGTCGGCGGATCCGTCGACGTAGCAGGCGTAGTCGTCGTGGGTGCGCGCGATGAGCTTCGGCAGACCCGTGGTGCCACCGGAAAGGATCAGCAGCGCGACCGAACGCGGGTCTGGGGCCAACGCGTCGAGCTCGGTGCGCGCCGCCACCGCATTCGCCGCAGGGGCACAAAGGGCACGCAGGTCGACGTGGCCGTCGCGGACGTCACCGGCGACGATGACGTGCTGGATCGTCTCGGCCCCGGCGGCGATCCCGGCCGCGAGTTCCTGGTGGTCGAAGTCCTTCACGCGGTCCGGCACGGCGATCGCGCGGGCCTCGGACAGTTCGGCCAGGTAGGACAGTTCGTGCCTGCGGTGCTGGATCAGCGCCATCACCGGGATCACGCCGAGCCGGAAGCACGCCAGCGTCAGCACGACGAACTCCCAGCCGTTGGGCAGCTGCATCAGGAGCCGGTCGTCGGGCCGGAGGCCCAGCGCGCGCAACCGCTGCGCGGCACCGTCCACACGGGACAGCAGTTCGGCGTAGGTCAGCCGGAAGTCGCCGTCGGTCAGCGCTTCGACGTCCGGAGTCGCGTCGGCGGCGGTCACGAAGCGCGAAGCGAGTGCCTGGCCCTTCCAGTGGCCTTCGGCGACATAGCGCTCGACGAGGTCGGCGGGCCAGGGGACCGTTCCCGCACGGCTCGGCTGGACAGGTTTCGAGGGCACGACGGCCTCCCTTTCTCGTGGAATCATCCGAAGCGCGCGGGCATGGACTTGGCGCCGTTGACGAAGTTCGATTCGAGCCGGGTCACCGGCCCGGTCAGGCGCAGGCGGGACAGATGCGGCAGCAGTGCGGTCAGCAGCGTCGACATCTCCAGCCGGGCCAGATGCGCGCCGAGGCAGAAATGCGGGCCGATCCCGAACGACAGGTGGGGGTTGGGATCGCGGCCGAGGTCGAGCCGGTCCGGATCGGTGAACACGGCCGGGTCGCGGTTGGCCGAGGTGTAGTAGACGACGACCTTGTCGCCCTCGGCGATGGGCTGCCCGGCGATCTCCGTGTCCCGGACGGCGGTGCGGCGGAACTGCATGATCGGCGTGACCCAGCGGATCAGCTCGTCGGCCGCGGTGGCCACCGGTACCTCACCGGACACCAGCCTGTCCCGTTCCGCCGGGTTGTTCACCAGTGCCTCCAGTGAACCGGAGATCAGGTGACGGGTGGTTTCGTTGCCCGCCACCACCAGCAGCAGCCAGAAGCTGCAGAACTCGCGGTCGCTCAGGTGTTTCCCGTCGACCTCGGCGTTGACCAACCTGCTGATCAGGTCGTCGGTCGGGGTCTCGCGCCGGGACATGCCTAGCTTCATCGCGTAGGCGAACGCTTCGGCAAAGGTCCGGCGGTACGCCTCGACGTCGCCGCCGCCGAACTCCGGGTCGTCGAAGCCGACCAGCGCGTTGCTCCAGCGGTAGAGCAGATGCCGGTCGTCCGGCGGGAACCCGAGCAGATCGCACAGGACCAGCAGGGGCAACTCGGCGGCGAAATCGGCGACGGCGTCGAACTCGGCGCCGTCGGTGACCTTTTCCACCAGCCGCCGCGCGTGCCCGGCGATGCTGTCGCTCAGCCCGCGGACGGATTTGGGCGTGAACACGGTCGCGACCAGACGGCGGATCCGGACGTGCTCCGGGCCGTCCATGCTGACCAGCAGTTGCCGGGTCTGCTTGAGGTCGCCCGGCGTGCGCGGGTCGGGCAAGAAGGCGCCCTTGGCCGCGGAGGAGAACTCCTCAGGCCGCCGTGACACCGAGTAGACGTCGTCGTAGCGCGTCACCGCCCAGTAGCCGGAGCCACGCTGGGTGTTGCTGCCCGCGCTGGAATGCCGCGTCAGCAACGGTTCCGGGGTCCAGGCCACCGGTTCGGTCTCGCGACGACGGGCGAACTCCGCATGCGGCACGCCGTCGGCGAACGTCGCCGGATGCGCGATGTCGGGCCGCTCGATGCCGATCGCGGCGAAGCTCTTGCGCAGCACGTCCTTGCGGAGTTTGCCGGTCGCCTCACGGGGCAGCCGCTCGATGACGTGATACGTCCTCGGGGTCTTGAAACCCGCCAAGGACTTGCGGCAGAACGGGTCCAGCAGAGCGAACAGGTCGGCTGGGGCATCGTCGGTGACCTCGACGACGGCGGCGACCCGTTCACCGAACTCGTCGTCGGGGACGCCGATGACGGCGACGTCCCGGACCACCGGATGGTTGAGCAGCACGGCCTCGATCTCGGCCGGGTACACGTTGACCCCGCCGGAGACGATCATGTCCTGCGCGCGTCCGGTGAGATAGAGGAAGCCGTCCTCGTCGAGGTGGCCGACGTCGCCGAAGGTGAAGGTGCCCGGTTCCAGATGCGCGGACCGCGTCTTCTCCGGTGCGTTGTGATACGAGAAGCTCTTGCCTTTGACACGCCGGACGAACACCTGCCCGGAAGCACCGGTCGGTTGCGGGGTGCCGTCCTCGCCGAGGATCACGATTTCGTTCGGGGGAATGGCCTTGCCGACGCTGCCGGGATGCGCGAGCCAGTCGCGTGAGCCGGCGATCGTGACCGCACCGCCCTCGGTGGCGCCGTAGTACTCCGTCAGCACGGGGCCCCACCAGTCGATCATCCGGCGCTTGACGTCCGGCGGGCACGGTCCGCCGCCGTGCCACACGCGGCCGAGGCTCGCCCCCGAGAACCGCGCGCGGACCTCCGGGGGCAGCCGCAGCAGGCGGATGAACTGGGTGGGCACCAGATGCGCGGCGGTGATCCGCTCGCGGTCGATGATGTCCAATGTGGACTCGGGGTCGAACGACCGGCGGATCACCAGCGTCGAGCCGAGCAGCAGCCCGAGCAGGGAGAAGAACAGCTGGGACGAGTGGTACCAAGGGCCGTCGAGCAGGCATCGTTCGCGCGACGGGACGTCGAGGACGACGTGCGCGTACCGGGTCAGTTTCGCCACCCGGGAGAACGGCGCGCCGACGACGAACAGACCGTTCACCACGCCTTTGGGCGCGCCTGTCGTGCCCGAGGTGTACAACATCGTGGCGCCGCAGGTCTGTGCATCGGGTTCGGCCGGGGACATCCGCGCCAGCAACGGTTCCGCCGCTTCGAAACCGGCCTCGTCCGCGGAACCGGTGACGATCAGCGTCGCGCATTCCCCCGTGGCCCGCGCCACCGCGCGGCCGGCCGTCTCGGCGTACGAGGGCTCGACGATCAGCGCCTTGCTCCCGGAATCCGAGACGATGTAAGCGATTTCGGGATCGGTGAGATGCCAGTTGATCGGTACCACGGTGATCCCGGAGTGCAGGCACGCCAGGAGGACCTCGAAGGTCTCCCGGCGGTTTCCGAGGACGCAGGCCAGCCGGTCACCCTCGCCGATCCCGCGGTCACGCAGCAGCGCGATCCAGCGGTTCACCCGCTCCCCCAGCAGCCGCCACCCGACCGCGCCCGCCTCGTCGACGATCGCGATCCCGGCACCGTCCTCGGCGATGTAGTCGTTCAGTAGCGTCGGCATGACCTTCCCCTCAATCCAGCAAGTCCGGTTGCGTGCGCACGAGATCGGCGTACAGCGGCCGGAAGTTGAGCCGCCCCATCCCCGGCGTGCCGATCGTCGACGCGGTGTGCCGCGCGACCCCGGGCTCGATCGGCACCGGCTTCCCGGCCGCCTCCGCGAGCAGCTGCACGTGACAAGAGCCGTCCATGGTGGTGAACCACCAGGCCGCCTCCTGCACCGTGCCGCCGACCGTGAGCAGCCCGTGGTTGCGCAGGATCACCGCCTTGCCCGTGCCGAGGCGGACCGCGATCCGCTTGCCCTCGTCGGAATCCAGCACCACGCCGCCGAATTCGTCGAAAACCTCGTGGTCCTCGTAGAACGCGCAGGCGTCCTGGGTGATCGGGTCGAGCTTGCGGCCCAGCGCGGCCCACGCGCGCCCGTAGGTGGAGTGCGCGTGCGCGACCGCGACGACGTCGGGACGGGCCGCGTGGACGTGCGAGTGGATCACGAACCCGGCCGGGTTGATCCTCCCGTCGCCTTCGACGATTTCACCCCGGCTGTCGACCAGCAGCAGGTCGCTGACCCGGACGTGTCCGAAGTGGACACCGAACGGGTTGATCCAGAAGCGGTCCGGGTCGCCGGGGTCGCGGGCGGTCACGTGCCCGCCCGCGCCCTCGTCGAAACCGCGTACCGCGAACAGCCGCATGGTCGCCGCCAGGCGTTGCTTGCGGTAGAGCCGTTCCTCTTCGACGGTCCTCATCCGCAGCCGCCCGGGCTGTCCCAGTCGTAGGCGGCGCCCTCGTCCAGCAGTTCGGCGGGTACGCCGTACCACTGGTCGGTGGGCAGCTCGGTGACCGTGGCCTCCTGGTCGTCGCTCATGCGGCACGCTCCTCTCGGACCGTGGGCTGCCAGACGCCGAGGAAGCCGTCCAGCCGGTCGAATCCCCAGAAGCGGTGGCGGCCCCACTTGAAGTACGGGATGCCGAAGATGTCGTCGAGATAGGCCTGGTAGAGGCATTCGACGCCCTCGGCGCGGATCTCCGGGTCGTCGACGGCGCCCACGGCCAGCTCCGGGTCCAGCCCGGCCCGCTCGGCTGCGGCACGCACGATGCCGGGCTCGCAGATGTTCTCGCCGCGGCCCCACCGCGCCTCGTTCAGCGCGTCGTAGAACGGCCACTCGACACCCTCGCGGCGGGCACGCAGCCAGGCCAGATGCGGCAGCTCCCACCACGGTTCGATGTCGATCGGCCAGGCCATCTTGCGACCCTGCTGCTCGGCGATCCGCTTGGTGTCCATCAGCATGTACAGATGCTTCGCGCGGCTCATCTGCACGTAGTGGAACTCGCCGCCGCGTTCGTCGAGGCCGGCCCCGGTCACCGTGTCCGGATCCCAGTACGGGAAGCATTGCAGCTGTTCGAGGGCGCCGGGCACCTCGGCGCGCAGCTTGTTGATCGCGAGCCAGCTGTACGGGCTGCGCAGCGAGAAGTACAGCTTGGCAGGCCGGGTCACGCCCGGTCCCCGATCAGCGCGTGCACGACACCCTCGTCCAGCTGGGCCATCCCGCCCGCGCCAGGGCCTGCCGCGATGGCGTAGCCGTGCAGGATCTGGGCGGTGGCGACGGGGACCAGTTCCTGGCCACGCTGGACGTAGCAGTCCATGCGGCCGTCGAACATGACCCCGCGCAGGATGTCGGTGACGGTGAACACGGTGTGCACCGTCTCCTCCATACGCGCGTCCTCCAGCAGCCGGACGCGGGCGCGGGAGACGACCGGGATCCACGCGCGTTCGGACAGCATGCGGCCGACGGAGATGCCGCGTTCGGCGAGATAGCGGTCGACGACCTCCTCCAGCGTCCGGACGAAACCGGAGTGCTGGACGCGGTCGGAGTAGTGGCAGTAGAAGTACGGCGCCCGCCAGGACCACAGGAACGCTCCCGGCGCCGCGGTCAGCACCGACTCGGCGGTCTCGCCCACCGGGATCGCGATCCGCTCCACCGTGGACGTCAGCGCCGGGACCTCCAGCTGCGCCAACGCCTCGGGCGCGGCCGCCGTGCTGTCGGCCGCCCGCTCGCGGACCAGCGCGACGGTGACCTTGCCGCGCAGCACGGTGACCTTCTCGCCGCCGCGGACCACCGAGAGCTGGACGTTCAGCTTGTCGCCGCGGCCGGGGGTGACCTCGACTTCGACCTCGTCGTCGAGTTCCAGCACCGCGGGCAGCTGCACCGAGCAGTCCACGATCTCCGCGCCGAGGCCGTGCTCGAGGAACAGGTCGCGCGCACTCGTGCCCTGGTCGCGCAGCCACTGCAGGACACCCTGCTCGACCAGGTACATGAAGTGCTTGAAACCGATCCAGGTGCGGATGTTGGCGCCCTCGAACGCGGGGCGGCCGTGCGTGACGGTCCGGCTTGGCCGCAGGACTGCGGTCATCGGAGCTCACCTACCTTCGGAATGGTCCGGACGTCTTCGACGAGGCCGGTCACCTCGGCCGCGGCGTACCGGGCGTAGCGAACGTGGAAGAAGTGGTCGCCGCGGTCGAGCGTGTGCAGCGTCGCCCCCGGCATGCCGTCGGCGAGAGCGCGCGCCGATTCGGCGGGCAGCGTCGGGTCCATACCGCCGACCAGCACCTTCGTCGGGATCTCGACGTTGCCGAGCTGAAGGTCGGCGCTCGCGGCGTAGCGGTCGAACACCGCCGCGAAGCCGAGCGGCCCGGCGCGGTTCAACGCGATCTTGACCATGCCGTCGACGACCTCGGGGTCCAAAGTGGCCGCTCGTTTGCCGAGCCGGGCGCGGACCCCCTCGCCGACGTGCGCGGTGAACGTCTCGCGCGAGCGCTCGAACATCCGCCACGTCACCTCGAACCGGGGCAGCCGGTAGAACGGGCAGAACAACGCCACCGACGAACCGACGCGCGGGTCGAGCCGGCACATCAGGTCCAGCGCGGCGTTGGCGCCGAACGAATGCGCGACGAGGACGTCCGGGGTGGCCCCGACCATGTCGAGGCCGTCGCCGAGCCATTTGCCGAAGGAGCGGTTGCGCCAGCGGAAGTCGTTGCCCGCCTTCCACGGCAGCTCCAGCGAAACGACCCGGTAGCCCTGGTCGAGATGCGCGGCCAGCGGCGTCCAGCTCTTCCAGTGGCCTTCCATCCCGTGTGCGAACAGCACCAGCGGCGCACCGGGCCTGCCGGGCGAGATCGTGTGCGCCTTCACCGCCGAACCGTTCACCGGTACCCCATCTCATCGCTGTGGTGTGTGACGGCGACCGAAACCGACGGCCCGCCGTCCGGCCGGTGCGGGCCGATGCCCACGCGGCCTTCGCCTTCCGCCACGGCGAGGTGGGCGGCGAGCGCGAGCTCCACGACCCCGTGCGCGCCGTAGAAGTCGCCCCACCGTTCCTTGACGTCGAAACCGCCGGATCCGACCGTGCGCCGGGGCAGCGGCGCGGCCTCCCCAGGGTCGACGTCGACGACCAGGTGGCCGGCTTTCTCGCGCCAGGGTTCGAGGATCACGCAGGCGCTCCCGGACCGCAGCGGTCCGTCGTGCAGGATCGAGGCGATCTCGTCCTCCGGTTCGGCGCCGACGAGCACCACCCGGGTGGCCCGGCCGGAGCGCAGCAGCAGACTCGCCATCCGCAGCCCGGCGTGCCCGGCCGTACTGCCGGAACACAGCATCAGGTTGGGGCCCCCGAAGCCGAACCACAGCGCGACCGTGCTGGCCACGACGTTCGGCGACACGTTGGGCGCGTCGAGCACGCTCACCCCGCGGCTGCCTTCCGCCTCGACCGCGCGCGTGACCTTCGCGACCGTCTCGACGTTGCCGAGGTTGCTGCACGCGACCACGGCGGTGCCGGTCTCGATCGGCCCGGTGACCCGGTGCCCTGGTTCGAAGCCGAGCGCGCGATGCACCGCGCACAACGCCAGCCGGGTCGAGGGTTCCTTGTACAGCAGGCCTTTCCGCCCGAGTACGGTGGCGGCCTTCTCCGGCGGCGCGCCGTCGAACTCCGCGACCCCCGGCAGATGCAGGCTCCAGCCGGTGAGCAGCAACCGGGATTTCATACGCGCTCCAACAGGGTGACGGCGTTGACCCCGCCGAAGCCGAACGAGTTGACCTGCACGAGATCCGGCCGCGCGGTGACCGTGTCCCCGATGACCAGCCGTAATCCGATGCCCTCGTCGAGCGGATCGGTCAGGCCCGTGACCGCGGGAACCTCGCCGGAGGCGAAGATCCGCAGTGCGACGTCCACATTGACCAGTGCGGCGCTGCCCGAGGTGTGGCCCGTCGAACCCTTGACCGCGGTGACCAGCGGGTTCCCGCCGCCACCGAGGACGATCTTGCGCATCGCCTCGCATTCGACCGGGTCGTTGAGCGCGGTGCCGGTCGCGTGTGCGACCACGAGATCCACATCGGACGGTGCGCGGTCCGCACGCGTGTAGGCGTCGGACATCGCGCGGGCGATGCCCTCGATGTCCGGCGCCGTGGCGTGGTGGGCGTCGCAGGAGAGGCCGGTCGCGGCGACCCGGCCGAGCGCCGGGCCGTCCCAGCTCTCGGGCACGACGACGAGCGCCGCCGCGCCCTCGCCGAGGAGTACGCCGGCGCGCTCGCGGTCGAACGGGCGGACGCGCTCGGTCGGCGTCTCGGCGACGCGCCCGACCATGGCGAGCATCGACCGCGTCATCGCGTCGGCGGCGGCGACCACGACGGCGTCGCATTCGCCGAGTTCGAGCATGTCCTGAGCGAGCGCGAGCACATGGCCGCCGGCGCTGCACGCGTTGACGACGGTGGTCACGTACGTGGCGCCGGGCAGCGTTTCCGCCACCACGTCGGCGAAGTCCAGCCGTCCGGCGGACACCGGCTCCCCGGTGAGCGCCAGCCGTTCCACCGCGGACAACTCGCGCAGTCCCGTGCCGACGAGGACCGCGACTCGCTGTGTCGCAGCGTCTACTTTGGACTGAGCGACCGCTTCCTTCAGGCATTCGGCCAGGAGCCGTCCCGCGCGGAACGGCTCACCGTCCAACTCGGCGTGGTAGCCATAGGCCACGTTCAGCTGTCCGGAATCGCCGTACCGCAGCGGTGAGACGCCGCAAACGCCGCGGACCAGACCGTCGAACGTCTCCGCTCCCGAACCGAGGCAGGTGCGCACCGCGCTACCCGCGATCAAGACCGCCATCGGCGTACCTCCTCACGATGGCGGCGCCGACGGCACCGTCCGCGCCCCGCGCGGTGAGCAGGCTCAGCCCGCCGGGGCCGGCATCGCGGTCTTCGGCCAGCAGGACACCCAGCGCCACCGCTCCGGAGGCCGCGTCGCATTCGCCGAACAGCCGCTTGACCATGACCCGCTCCGGGCGGTGGCCCAACACTCGGACGATCGGGCCGTACTCGCGCTCGTCGCCGTCTTCGACCTCGCCGGTGTACACAGTGGACACTTCGGTCGCGTCGACTCCCGCCTTCGCCAGCACGCGGTGCACGCATCCGGCGAGCGCGGTTTCGGCCGCCTCGCCCCCGCCCGGCCCGTAGGCCGTCGCGACCGCGAGGACACCGGCGCGCTGCCGCGTTCCCGCCCACTCCGGGGTGTTCTCCTTGGCCAGCACGAACATCCCGGCCGCCTCACCGGCGGCGACGACGTCGGTCGCCCCGGTCAGATGGGTCGCCCACGCGCGGTGCGGGGTGAACTCCTCCACCGCGCCCGCGACGACGACGTCGACGTGGCCGCGCTCGATGGCGTTGCCGGCGTACCGCAGCACGTTGAGGAAACCGAGGGTGCCGCCCGCGATGGTGGTGTTCGCCCCTCGGAGGCCGAACCGGATGGCGACCTGCCCGGCGGCGCAGTTCATCACCGTGTTCGGGAACAGCATCGGGTTGACCAGGTACGGCTTGTCCTGCACCAGGGTCTCGCGGGTGTAGTCGCTGGTGGACTTGAAGCTGCCCAGCGAGGTCCCGAGCACCACGCCGATCCGCGGCCGGACCTCGTCGTCGAGGGACACCCCGGCCTCGCGCAACGCCTCCTGGCAGCACACCACGGCCAGCCCGGTGGCCCGGTCGAAGGTGCTGGTCCCCTTGCGCCCCAGATGTTCCCGTGGGCTGAAGCTGGGGAGGAAGTGCCCGCTCGTCGCGGGCAGCGGCTCTTCGTAGAGGTCGCCGATCTCGTGGCCATTTTCGACTTGACCTGCCTCGGCCAGAGCGAGCCGCTTCGCCAGCGCGTCCACGCCGACGCCCGCGGAGGTCAGCGCGCTCCAGCCGGTCACCACCACACCGCTCATTCTGGCGCTCCCAACATCACGATGGCGTTGTTGCCACCGAAGGCGAAACCGTCGTTCTGGACCACCCGCACGGTCGCCGCGCGGGCCGCGTTCGGCACCGGGTCGACGCCCAGTTCCGGATCCGCGGTGGTCCAGTTGACCGTGGGCGGCAGGAAACCGCGGTCGATCGCGATGGTCGAGGCGATCGCCCCGAAACCGCAGGCCGCGCCCATGGTGTGGCCGAGCATCGACTTGATCGAGCTGATCGGCGGCGGGCGCTCGCCGAAGACCTCGATCACGGCCTTGCTCTCGACCAGGTCGTTCACCTGCGTGCCGGTGCCGTGCGCGCAGATGTAGTCCACATCGGACGGTGAGATGCCGGAGTTGCGGTGTGCGATGCGCATGCATTCCGCGACCGTCGGCGCGTCCGGCGTGACCGGATGGATGGCGTCGCAGTTGACGCCGTACCCGAGCAGTTCCGCGTAGACCGTGGCGCCCCTTTTCCGGGCGTGGTCATAGGTTTCCAAGGTGAGCACGGCGCCACCCTCGCCGGTGAGGATGCCCGCGCGGTCCTTGTCGAACGGGGTGCAGGCGTCCTTCGCCAACGCGCCGAGCCGGTAGAACCCGGCGTGCGCCCAGCGGCACACCGAATCGGCGCCGCCGGCGAAGACGACGTCGGCCTCGCCGCCGGCCAGCAGGTCGTAGGCGTAGCCGATCGCGTAGTTGCTCGCCGAGCAGGCGGTCGCGATGGTCAGCGACTCGCCGGACAAGCCCAGCTCCTCGCTGACCGCGTTCGCCAGCCGGTTGGCGGGCAGCTGGGTCAGCAGGGCCGGGTCCTGCGCGGCGAAACCACCCTCGATGATCTGCGCGGTGAGCGCCTCCGCGACCGCGGACTCACCACTGGTGGTGCCCATGATCGCGTGGGCACGCCCCGGCGCCACCGACGTCAGGTCGAGCCCGGCGTCGGCGAGCGCCAGCCGCGCGGCGCTGGCCGCGAACTGGCTGGACCGGCCCCACCCCGCCGGGTCGACCCGGCGGAGCTGGGCACCCGGATCGAAGGTCTGGACCTCGCCCGCGTTCCGGTGCGGGAACCCGGCCGGGTCGAAGCTGGTGATGGGCGAGATCCCGGATCGGCCGGTGCGCAGCGCCTCGGCGAACGCGGCTATCCCGATCCCGATGCTCGACACCGGGCCGACCCCGGTCACGACAACGCGGGCCACGGTTCATCCCTTCTTGACGGAGTGCCGGATCAGGGCGTCGTTGACCGCCTTGAGCGTGCGCAGCTCCGGCAGTTCGGCCTGCGGGATCTCGATCTTGTACTGCTTGTCGATCCTGGCGAGGATCTCGATGGCACGCAGGGAGTCGGCCTCGTAGTCGTCGATGAAGTCCCCGTTGTCCTCAAGTTCCTCGGGCTCGAGCTCGAGCACCTCGGCGACCAGCTCGCGGAGCTCCTCGAGCTGGGTGTCGGTCTGCGTCATGACGATCCTCCGGTTTCGTTGTCCGCGTGCGGTTCTCACGCCGCGGGCCGCACAGGGCGCCGCGTCGCGGTCAAGGTGGTGACGGTGGCGATCAGGCGATCACCGGCCCAGGTCCGGCCGGTGGCGAAGGCCGTGTCGGCCAGTACCGATTCCAGGCGGACCTCGTGGCGCAGCACGTCACCAGGGCGGGCGGCGGCCGTGAAGTGGTAGTCACGGGCACCGATGAACATCAACGTCGAGTCGTCGTCCTCGACCGGCGCGCGGCCGTCGAGCCAGAGGAGCGCGGCGCTCTGCCCGAAGGACTCGATCATCAGCGACTTCGGGTAGTCGTACCGGCTCGCCGGTGCGCCGTCGGGAATCCCCGCGTAGCACGGCTCGGTGCCGGTGACCGCCTTGATCGTGACGATCGACTCGCCGGGGACCAGGTCCAGCACCCGGTCCACCAGCAGCAGCGGATACCGCTGCGGGAGGAGGATCCGGATGTCGTGGTGCTCGGTCATTCCGCGTCCTCCTCGAAGGTGGCGCGGACCTTGGCCGTCGTCGTCTCGCCGAGTACGGCCCTACCGATGACTTCCCAGCCGTCCGGGGTGCGCTTCGCGGTGGCCGTGAGCACCATGAGGTCGCCGTCGAGCAGGGGCGCCAGGAACCGGACCGAGCGGACGGTGCGCAACCGGGCGTTGGCGGCCTCCCGCATCGCCTGCTCCAGCGTCTCGATGACGAAGACGCCGGGGTACACCGCCTGGCCGGGGAAATGCCCGCGCAGGTTGGGTTCCTTGCCGTCCACGGTGATCCGGGCGACCAGCTCCAGATCGTCCCCGTGCTGCCGGACGTCCAGCGTGTCGACCGCCCGCAACGGCGCGGCGTAGGCGGGAATCCCGGTCACAGCGTGATCCCCCCGTCGATCTGCAGCACCTGTCCGGTGATGTACGAGGCGCGGTCGGAGACCAGGAACGCGACCAGTTCGGCGACGTCTTCGCCGGTGCCGAAGCGTTTGGCCGGAATCTGCGTGAGCGCCTTGGCGCGCTGCTTTTCGCCGAGGGAACCGGTCATGTCGGTCTCGATGAAACCGGGAGCGACGACGTTGACCCGGACACCGTGCCCGGCGACCTCCTTGGCCAGCGACTTGCTGAAGCCGATGATCCCGGCCTTGCTGGCGGAATAGGCGGTCTGGCCCGCGTGGCCGTAGACGCCGGCGACCGAGGACATGTTGACCACGACGCCGCCACGGTTCTTCATGAACCGGAAGGCCATGGTGCGGCAGAAGTTCCAGGTGCCGGTGAGGTTCGTGGCCAGTACCGCGTGCCAGTCCTCGGCGCTGGCGAGTACCAGCGGGCTGTCCTTGGTGATCCCGGCGTTGTTGATCAGCAGATCGATCGGGCCGAGCTTCTCCTCGGCGTCCTTGACGAATCGCTCGACCGCTTCGGAATCGGCGACGTCGCATTCCGCGAAATACGAGGGCACGCCGACGGCGGCGATGTCCTCTTCGGTTTCCTCCGACGCGGCGCTCGCTTTCGAAAAACAACCCGCGACGGCGTAGCCCTCCTGGGCCAGCCGCAGCGCCACGGCCCGGCCGATCCCTCGTGAAGCCCCGGTGACCAGGGCCCGGTGGTGCTCCGCCACGACGCCTCCTCGTTTTCCAGCACAATTTGTTTCCATTTTAAGAAGCGCGGCGCAAACTATTCTTCTCATCGTTTGCCGCGAGCTCCGCGAGTACTTCGGCGGTGTCCGCGCCCGGCCTCGGCGCACCGTGGCGGACCTTCGTCGGAGTACGAGAGAATTTCACCGCCGGCCCGACGATCGGCGCGGTGGTGCCGTTGCTCAGCACCGTTTCCTGGAGCATCGCCCGCACTTGGACATGCTCGTCGGCGACGGCTTCGGTGAGCGTGCGCACCGGCGCGGCGACGAGCCCGCGGCCGTTCAGCACGTCGAGTGCTTCGGCGAGCGGACGTCCCGCGCACCAGCCGGAGATCATCGTGTTGATCGCGTCGCGGTTGGTCATCCGTTCGGCGGCCGTGCGGAATCCGTCGGCGAGGCCGAGTTCCGGTCTGCCGATGATCTCGGCGAGCGCGCGCCAATGCCGGTTGATCGCGACGGCGAGATACAAATGGCCGTCCGCGCATGCGTAGACATTGGCGGGTACGACGAAATCGGTCTCGTTGCCCACCCTCGGCGGCGGGGCGCCCGTCGCGGCGAGGGTCGGCAGGCCGCTGCTGCTGGCGAGCAGACAGTCCACCATGGACACATCGACGTGTTGTCCTTCGCCGGTCCGGTTCCGGTGCGTCAGCGCGGCGAGCGCGCCGATCGCCGCGTGCAGACCGGCCAGCTCGTCGGCGAGGAACGTCGGAGCACGCACCGGCGGCCCCTCGGGCAGGCCGTTGAGCGACATCCACCCGGCCGCGGCCTGGATCGCGGGGTCGTAGGCGGGCAGATGCGACTTAGGGCCGTACTGCCCGAAGCCGGACACAGACACGAACACGACGTCCTCGCGTGCCGACCGGCAGGCCTCGTACCCGGCACCCCAGCCGTCCAGCGTGCCGGGTTTGTAGTTCTCGACCACGATGTCCGCGTGTGCCACCAGTTCCAGGAAGCGCTTGCGGTCGGAGTCGACGCGCAGGTCCAGCCCGGCACTGCGTTTGTTGCGGTGCACGGTTTCCCGGAACCACGACAGCCCGGTGCCGGGGATGTTCGGCGGCACCTCGCCGTCGTGGCCGTCGGCGAGTTCGATCCGGACCACGTCGGCCCCCATGTCCGCCATCACGCAGGTGGCGAGCGGACCGGACCAGACCTTGGTCACGTCCAGGACGCGCACACCCTCCAGCGGGCCGGCCGAACCTGCCCGCGCCCGGCGGAAGAACTCCTCTTCGCGCATGGTCAAAGCCTTTCCAGCAGTGAGGCCGTGCCGAGCGAACCGCCACAGCACATGGTGATCAGCGCTGTCGAGGTATCGGTGCGTTCGAGTTCGTGCAGTGCCGTCACGAGCAGCCGGGTCCCGGTCGCGCCGAGCGGGTGGCCGAGCGCGATGGCGCCGCCGTTGACGTTGACGCGGTCGATGTCCGCGCCGTGTGCCTTGGCCCAGTTCAGCACCACCCCGGCGAAGGCCTCGTTCACCTCGCAGATGTCCACATCGGACAGACGGCGGCCGGTCCGGCGCAGCACCCGTTCGGTGGCGACCACGGGACCGTCGAGCAGGTAGTAGGGATCGGCGCCGGTGACGACCTGGCCGACCAGCCGCGCGCGCGGTTTCAGGCCGAGCGCGCGGGCCTTCCCGTACGACATCCAGAGAATGGCGGCGGCCCCGTCGGAGATCTGCGACGTCGAACCGGCGGTGTGCACCGCGCCCTCGATGTTCGGCCGCAACGCGGCGAGCCCCTCGCGGGTGGTGTCGCGGATGCCCTCGTCGCGGGTGACCGTGCCGACCGGGGAGACTTCACGGTCGAACCGGCCCTCCTGCCAGGCTCGGGCCGCGCGCTGTTGGGAGAGAAGGCCGTAGTCGTCGGCGTCCGCGCGCCCGATGCCTTCGCGCGCGGCGATCCGCTCGGCGCCGCCGAACTGGGCCTTCGGCGGGTCGTCCCACGGATAGTCCCGCGTCTTGTAGTGCCCGGGGCCTTGGTAGAGGTTCGTGCCGATCGGCACCCGGCTCATCGACTCGACGCCGCAGGCGATCCCGGTGTCGATCGCGTCCGCGGCGATCAACGCGGAGATCAGGTGGTTCGCCTGCTGCGCCGATCCACAAGAGACGTCCACTGTGGAGCATCCGACGGCCGGGTCGTGACCGGAATTGAGCCAGGCGTTGCGGGTGACGTTGAGGCTCTGCTCGCCGGACTGGGTCACGCAGCCGCCGATGATCTGGTCGACGTCGCCGGGCTCGATACCGGCGCGGGCGATGACCTCCAGCTGGACGTGCCGCATCAGCTCGACGGCCTTCAGCTCGGCGAGCACCCCACCGCGTTTGCCGAGCGGGGTGCGGACGGCGGAGACGATGACCGGGGTCCGGTCGTTCAGCGCGGCCACGGGCGGGTACCTGCCTCTCCACCGGACGGGGTGCCCGGCTACCCCATCGTGGTGCGGCCCCCGGCGGGCGAACGTCTCACGGATTGCGGAGCCGACCAGCGGTTCTCCGTAGTTGCGGGAAACGTTCGCGTGGCCCCTCACGATCATCGACGCTGGTTATGGTGCGTACATGCGGCTGGACGACAGCGAAGATCAGGCGGCATTCCGGGCTGGCCTCAAAGCCTGGCTGGCCGGACAGTTACCCGAAAGCACGCCGAGCGCGCCTCGTGCTTGGTCCGCTGACGAATTGCGCGCCTGGAGCAAGGCGCTGCACGCGGCCGGATACGCGGGGCTGACCTGGCCTGCCGAACACGGCGGGCGAGGGCTTTCTCCCGCGTACCAAGCGATCTACGCCGAAGAGAGCGCGCTGGCCGAGGCGCCGGACCACGCCGGGGTGATCGGGCTCGGCATGGTCGGCCCCGCGATCGTCCACTATGGAACGGACGTGCAGAAGGCCACCCATCTTCCCCGCATCCTTTCCGGGGAAACGATCTTCTGTCAGGGCTTCTCCGAACCGGACGCCGGCTCGGACCTCGCATCGGTGCGCACCCGCGCCCGCCGCGTCGACGGCGGCTACGTCGTCGATGGCGAAAAGGTGTGGTCCTCCTACGCCCATTTGGCCGACTATTGTCTGCTGCTCGCCCGCACGGACCCGGACGCGGCCAAACACCGCGGACTGACCTGTTTCCTGCTCGACATGCGCGCACCCGGTGTCGAAGTGCGGCCGCTGCGACAATTGTCCGGCGACACCGATTTCAACCAGATCCTGGTGAACGGTGTCGAAATTCCCGATGACTGTGTGCTCGGCGAACCGGGACAAGGCTGGCGAGTCGCGCTGACCACTCTCGCGCATGAGCGCGGCACGTTCGGCATCACGCTCACCGCGCGGCTGGCCGTCCAGCTCGACAGGCTGGTCAAGACCGCCAAGGCGTGCGGAGGCGACACCGACCCGCGGGTCCGCGCCGAGATCGCCGAGCTCTACGTCGATCTGCAGGGTCTGCGCTTCACCGGATACCGCGCGCTGGCCGCGATGGAACGGACCGGCGAACCGGGACCGGAGAGCTCGATCCTGAAACTGCGCTGGTCGCGGGCGAACCAGCGGGTGAGCGCGCTCGCTCTGCGGCTGCTCGGCGCGGGCGCGGCGGCGGACGGGACCGACGCCTTCTGGGGCGGCTACTGGCAGCACCAGCGGTTACGCAGCCGGGCCAACAGCATCGAGGGCGGAACATCGGAAATCCTGCGCGGCATCGTCGCGGAGCGGGTCCTCGGTCTGCCGAAATCACGTTAGGGAGCATTGATGGATTTCGCGCTGACCGAGGACCAGACCGGGCTCAAGACCGCCGCCCGCACCTACCTCGAGGACACGTACGGCCTCGATCGGATCGCGGCGCTGGCCGACGACGGCGAGCAGGACCTCGCCGCGTGGCCCGAACTGGTCCGGCAGGGCTGGCTGGACGCGGATCTCGGCCTGGCGGAGTTCGTTCTGCTGGCCGAGGAGGGCGGTCGCGCGCTGCACCCGGTGCCCTGGTTCGCCACGGCCGCGCTCGCCCTGCCCGTCTACCGGGCCGCGGGCGTCGAACCGCCCGGCCCGGCGACGCTGGCGGACGGCAGCGGCACCTGTCGCGCGGCACGTCGCGACGACGGCTGGCGGCTGGACGGCGCGGTGCAGGCCGTCCTGCACGCCGACGTCGCCACTGAGATCGTGGTCGCCGCCCGTACGCCTGCCGGGGTGGCGTTGTTCGGCGTCGACCCGGCTGCCGCTTCGCTGTCCGCGCGCGACGGCGTCGACCCGCTCCGGGCGACGTCGGACATCGCGCTGGCCGGAGCCGAGGGACGGCTGCTGATCGGGCCGACCGCCGCCGCGCCGCTGCTCACCGCGATCCGCGGCCGGGCGACGACCCTGCTCGCGGGCGAGGCCATCGGCGTCGCGGACCGGGCGCTGGCGATCGCCGTCGAGCACGCGAAGGCGCGGACCCAGTTCGACCGGCCCATCGGTTCCTTCCAAGCGGTGAGCCAGCAGCTCGCCGATGGCTACGCCGAGGTCGAGCTCGCGCGTTCACTGGCCTACCGCGCCGCGGCAGGCGAAGCCCCCTCCGCGGAAGCCGTCGCGTGCGCCGCGCACGCCGCGAGCCGCGCCGCGATCACCGTCTGTGAGACGGCGATCCAGGTCTGCGGCGGCATGGGCGTCACCTGGGAATTCCCGCTGCACCGCTGGTTCCGGCGCGCGTTGTGGCTGGAGGCGGAACTCGCCTCGGGACCGTTGGAAGCGATCGCGCACTCACTGTTCGGGGAGCACTCATGAGCCTGCAACTGCACTGGTTCCTGCCGTCACACGGCGACGGGCGGGAAGTCGCCAAGACCGCCGACGGCGTCGCGGCACCCGGCGCCCGGCGCGAACCGGACATCGAGTACCTGACCCAGGTCGCGCTCGCAGCCGACCGCTTCGGGTTCACCGGGATGCTCACGCCGTTCGGGTTGTTCTGCGAGGACCCGTGGGTCGTGGCGTCGGCGCTGGTGGGCGTGACGCGGTCGGTGAAGTTCATGATCGCGATGCGGCCGGGTTTCATCTCGCCGCTGCTGGCCGCGCAGACCGCGGCGACGTTCCAGCGCGTCTCCGATTCGCGGCTGCTGCTGAACATCGTGACCGGCGGCGACCCCGACGAGCAGCGCCGCTACGGCGACTGGCTCGACCACGACCAGCGGTACGCGCGCACCGGCGAATTCATGGACGTCTTCCGTCAGGCTTGGCCGGGTTCGCGGTTCGACTTCACCGGCACGCATTACAAGTTGAAGGCCGGCATGGTCGCCCGCCCGCACGCGGTGCGGCCCACGCTGTTCCTCGGCGGTTCTTCGTCGGCCGCGCTGGAAGTCGCGGCCGCGCAGGCGGACGTCCTGCTGATGTGGGGCGAAACGCCCGCGGCGATGGCCTCACACCTCGAACGGTCACGTGCGCGAGCGGAGGCCTTGGGCCGCTCGTTGCGTTTCGGCACCCGATTCCACGTGATCAGCCGGGACACCTCGGCCGAAGCGTGGAAGGTGGCCGACCAGCTGCTCGCCGGGATGGACCCGGCCAGGATCCGGCAGGCGCAGGAACGGTTCGCCGCCACCGAATCCGAGGGCCAGCGGCGGATGGCGGCGCTGCACTCCGGCAGCACCGACTCGCTGGAGATCCACCCCAACGTGTGGGCGGGCTACGGCCTCGTGCGCCCCGGCGTCGGCACGGCCTTGGTGGGCAGCCACGAGGAAGTGGCCGAACGGATCGAGGAGTACCACGCCCTCGGCCTCGACCACCTGATCCTTTCCGCTCAGCCGCACCTCGAAGAGGCCTACACGTTCGGCGAAGGCGTCATGCCGCTGCTGCGGAAACGCGGTCTGCTCGCGGAGACGCTCTGAGCTCGCGGCGCGGGTGGGCTTTGGCGCGACTCGCGTGATTGAAGGCGGAACTCACCGCGGCCCGGCCCGCACCTTGTCTTACGGCTTCAAACACGCGAGTTACGGCTTCAAGCACGCGAGATGCGGTTAGAAACACGCGAGATCCGGCTGGAATCACCAACGCTGGACAGTAGGCGAAGCCACGTGGGTGTCTGACGGCGGTCGTGAGCGGCAAGGACAGTTCTCTTGAGAGGTAAGGAAAGGTGCCGTGCCGTCGAGCGAGGCGTTCACCGGTCCGTGAGGGCCTCCTTGCCTACCCTGAAGGTAGCGAAGGAGGCCCTCACTACCTGGCCCGCTCCGGCCCCGAGCCCTTGTAGTCCGTGAAGGCCTCCTTGAGGGACTCTGGGTCCCTCAAGGAGGCCTTCACGGACCGACCACCTGACACGACTCAAGACGTGCATTGAGGCCTTCGGGCGCTTATCCTCTTACTCGACGGTGGAGGAATTGGGACACGCGACGTCCCAATTCCTCCATCGCCGTTTTGTGCCGGCCGCGAGCATCAGCTGAAGCTGATGACCACGCCGCCACCGTTGCCGGCGGCGTCACCGAGGCCGACGACGCAGGTGATGGCCTTGCAGTCCACCGCGCCGTAGCTGCTGCCGTCGGGCAGCACGCCGGTGAAGTTCTTCTGCACGGTGACCGAGGCCGAGATCTTCCCGGCCGCGTCAGCGACCAGCGACTGCTGCGAAGGGCTGCAAGGGAACTGCCCCGCCGCGTCCTGGGCGCACTCGCCGACGCGATAGGTACCGCCCGGCGTGAGGCCGGTTCCGACCACCTGGACCACCGCACCGTCCGAGAGCCCCGACGACGGCGTGACCGTGACGGCCGCCGCGGCGGAGGCACCAGGGGCGACGACGGCCAGGAGGCCGAGAGCGGCGATGGCGGAACCGGCGAACTTGGCGACAAGCTTTGCGGACACAGTAATCACTCCGATTCATTGACAGGGATTTTCCGACTTCACCAGGCGCGGGTTCCGTTACCCCCGGCGTCCTGGTAACAACGTTACGATCATCGGACCTAGATCGTCAACGATTTCTTCGAGCAGTTTTCGAGTAGGCCGAAAGAAAAAAGGTGCAATAAACTCACGCGCTTCGTGCGTAATTCATATGCCGCGGGCAAGCCAGGAGAAGAAGGCGCGAGTGCGCGCACGGGAACCTGATTCAGTGACCTCTGCGACCTCTTCCAGCTCCGATTTCCTGTTCGGTGGCGCGCCAGAAAGGCACGCCGCCTATACCGCGCTGCGCGAAACCGGCCCGGTCCGGAGGATCACGCTCTCCTCCGGCACCAGCGGCTGGCTGGTCAGCGGCTACGCCGAAGTCCGCCAGGCCCTCGCGCATCCGGGGCTGAGCGGGCGCACCGGCGTCGTCGGCGACCGGCGTGGGCTGTCCGAGGACGTCCGGCTCGGCATGAACACGCATATGCTGAACCTCGATCCGCCGGATCACACCCGGCTCAGAAAGCTGGTGTCCGCCGCGTTCACCGTGCGCCGGATCGCCCAGCTGCGCCCCAGGATCGAGGCCATCACAGCGGAACTCCTCGACGCCGTGGCCGACTTCGACGAGGTCGATCTGATCAAGGCGCTCGCGCTGCCGCTGCCGATCCGCGTCCTCACCGAGATGCTCGGCGTACCCGAGGACGAGGCCGGCGCCTTCCACGGCTGGACCGAGATCCTCACCGCCAGCGCGCTCCCCGTCGACGAACTCGACGCGGCGGCCGCCGAAATGCTGCGCTATGTCAGGAAACTCCTCGCCGAGAAGCGCGAGAACCCCGGCACGGACCTGCTTTCGGCGCTCGTCACGGTGCACGACGGCGAAGACCGGCTGACCGAGCACGAGCTGACGTCGATGGTCTTCCTCCTGCTCATCGCCGGGCACGAGACCACCGTGCACCTCATCGGCAACGCCACTCTCGCCCTGCTCGAGAACCCGGCGCAGCTCGCCGCGTTGCGCGCGAATCCGGACGGGATGCCCGCCGCGGTCGAGGAGTTCCTGCGCTACGAAAGCCCGGTACACGCGGCGATGCGTTACTCCACCGAGGAAGTCGAGCTCGGCGGAGTGACGATCCCGGCACGGTCGCTGGTCATCGTGTCATTGCTGGCCGCGAACCGCGACCCCGCCCGTTTCCCCGGCGCGGACGCACTGGAGCTCGACCGCGCGGACAATCCGCAGCTCGCCTTCGGACACGGCATCCACCACTGCCTCGGCGCGCCGATGGCCAGGCTCGAAGGCGGAATCGCGCTCGCCGCCCTGCTCACGCGGTTCCCGAATCTGCGCGAAGCCGTTCCCACGGAAAGTCTCCGCTGGCGCGTCAGCATGGTGATGCACGGCCTCGAAGCGCTTCCCGTCCGGCTTCGCTGACAATTGTCCTCAAAGGACACTTCGCCGGTGAACCCGGGCGGCGAACGCGCAGGCTGGGATAAGACGTGACCGAAACCGCGGTGCGACACTTTCGGAGACGATCACGAATTCGCGGTGCGTATCTCACGTCCGTGAGCCGCGTCATCTCCTATTCCTGGGAAGGGAGTAGAACGTGTCCCAAGACCTAGGCACCCCGGTCACGAGCACCCCGCCGCGGGGCGCTGCCCCGCCCGCGCGGACGCCGAAGAAGAAGACCAAGACGGGGTTGTCCGCACTGGCGGCCAAACGCATCGCCGTCCTGAGCGCACTCGTCGCCGGCGTCGCCTACGGGTGGGGTATCGGCGGGAACGCCGCACACTACGCCTACGCCGCCGCGGTTCGCAGCATGTCCCAGAACTGGCACAACTTCCTTTACGGCGCTTACGATCCCGCCGGGTTCATGAGTGTCGACAAGGCACCCGGCGCGCTCTGGTTGCAGGCGCTCTCCGTCCGCGTCTTCGGCTACGAGACGTGGGCGCTGCTGTTGCCCGGCGTCATCGCGGGCGGTGTCTCGGTGTTCGTCCTGTTCGTGCTCGTGCGCCGCTGGGCCGGGCACGCGCCGGCGGCACTGGCCGCCGTCCTGCTCGCCGCGACGCCGATCACGGTCGCGGCCACCCGGGTCAACCTGCCCGACTCGACGCTGATCCTGACGCTGCTCGTCGCGACCTACGCCTTCTGGCGGGCGCTGGAGAAGGCGTCGCCGCGCTGGCTGCTGCTGACCGCGGCGCTCGTCGGCGTCGGCTTCCACATCAAGCTCGCCATGGCGCTGGCCATCCTGCCGGTGCTCGGCATCGTCTACCTCGTCGCCGCGCCGACCTCGGCGGGACGCCGGGTGCTGCACTTGCTCGGCGCCGGTACGGTCACCGCCGCGGTGTCGTCGATCTGGATGCTCATCGTGTCGTTCACGCCCGCGGGCTCCCGCCCGTACATGGACGGCAGTACCTCGAACTCAGTGTGGCAGATGGTCTGGTCCTACAACCTCTTCGACCGCACGGACGCCGCGAAGGCGGGGAACTCGGCCGAACTGCCCGTCCTGCCCGACGGCAAGGTCACGCCGGTCGACCAGGGCGGCGACACCGGCGTGTTCCGGCTGTTCAACGACCTGATCGGCGGCCAGATCTCGTGGCTGCTGCCGCTGGCGCTGCTGCTGCTCGTCGTCGGCCTGGTCGCCGCGGGCCGTGCTCCGCGCACCGACAAGCAGCGCGCGGGCTGGCTGCTGTGGGGCGGCTGGCTCGTCCTCTTCGCCGGCGCGCTCAGCTTCTCGCAGAGCATCCACCCGTACTACACGAGCATCCTGGCACCGGCCATCGCCGCGATCGCCGGCGTGGGCCTGCACTTCGCCTGGACGACCCGCCGTCACCCGTGGGTATTGCCGGTCGGGCTGCTCGCCACCGGCGCCTGGGCGTTCGTGCTGATGAGCCGTTCCGGCGACTACTTGCCGTGGCTGCGGCCTGTCGTCGCGGTCGCGGCCGTTCTCGCCGCGGTGCTGGTCCTCGTGCGTCGCACGGGGAAGTTCGCCATCGTGACCGGGGCCGTGGCCGGGGTCGCGCTGCTGGCCGGGCCGGTCGCCTGGGCGGCGCCCGCCTTCCAGCCGCCGACGGATCCGCGTACGGCGATGTTCCAGAACTTCAACCCGCTCGCGGGGCCGAATCCGAACGCGCTCTCCACCGGCATCGACCTGACGAAGTTCATGGCGGGCGGCCCGAAGCCCGGCGCGGCAGGCGGACAGCCCATGCCGTTGCCCCCGCCGATCATGTTCCAGATGATGCCGTCGGACGCCGATCAGAAGCTCCTCGGTTTCCTCAAGGCCAACGACCGCGGCGAGCGTTTCGACCTGGCGACCTTCGGCGGCACCGGCGCCTCGCCCTACATCCGGGCGGGCCTGTCCGTGATGCCGATGGGCGGCTTCGTCGGCACCATGCCGATGCCGACCGCCGCCGGTCTCGCCGAAGCCGTCCAAAGTGGACAGGTGCGGTTCGTGCTGTTCGGCGGATTCGCCTACGACAGCCCGACCGCGCTCGCCCGCAAGGACTGGGTGGTGCGCAACTGCACCCGCGTCCCGCCGCCCGCCTACACCGCGAACCCGTGGATGGGCTTCACCTCCGCCCTGTTCGACTGCAAACCGGGAGCGTGATGCCCGATGACGGCTGAACTCACCGCGGCACCCCGCCTCGCCCCGGGGAGCCGCACGACGGCGACCGTCGAGATCGTCATCCCGGTGCTCAACGAGGAACGTGCCCTGCACGGCTGCATCACCACGCTGAGCGCGTTCCTCGGCGACGGCTTCCCGTTTCCCTGGTCGATCACCATCGCCGACAACGGCAGCACCGACCGGACCTGGGAGATCGCCACCGAACTGGCCGAACGGAACCCGCGTATCTCCGCGCGGCGGGTGCCGGTCCGCGGCCGGGGCGCGGCGATCAAGGCGACGTGGGGAGCCAGCACCGCCGACATCGTCGCCTACATGGACGTCGATCTCTCGACCGGGCTCGAGAGCCTGCTTCCCCTGATCGCGCCACTGGTCAGCGGGCATTGCGAGATCACCATCGGGACCCGGCTCGGCCGCGGCTCGCGGATCCGCCGCAGCCTCAAACGCGAGATCGTCTCCCGCACCTACAACGCGATCACGCGGCATGTGTTCGGGCTGCGCAGCACCGACACGTCCGCCGGCTTCAAGGCGGCCAGGCGCGACGCCGTGGCCGAGCTGCTGGAAGCGGTCGAGGACGACCACTGGTTCTTCGACACCGAAATGCTGATGCTGGCCGAGCACAACGGCCTGCGGGTGCACGAGGTGCCGCTGGATTGGGTCGAGGACATCGATTCGCGGGTCAAGGTCACGCAGACCGCGATGGGGAACCTGAAGGGCCTGGTCCGCGTGGGCCGGGCGATCGCCGCCGGGAAAGGACGGGTGAACGTGCCGGAGATCCCGCAGTTGCGCGCCACCCATCCCGACGCCGTGCTCGCCGAACCACGGGCCGCGACCTTGGCGAAATTCCTGGGCTTCGCGGTCATCGGCGTCATCTCGACAGTGCTCTACACCCTCCTGTATCTCCCCTTGCGCGTACCGCTGACGCCGGCGGGGGCGAACCTGGTCGCGCTCGTACTCGTCGGGGTGGCCAACACCGAGGCGAACCGGCGCTGGACGTTCAACCGCGGCGGCGGGCACCGGCTCGGGTTGCACACCCGCGCCGCGATCCTGTTCGCCACCACGTATCTGCTGACCACGGCGGCCGTGACCGGGCTGCACCTGATCGCCCCGGGCTCCGGGCCGGTCGTCGAACTGCTCGTGCTCATCGTCGCCTACGGGCTGATGACGCTGCTGCGGTTCGTGGCCCTCGACCGCTGGGTCTTCGCCCAGCACCGGAAGGAGCGCCGGTGAAGACGGCGGACGTCACGCGTATCACCGAGATGGAGGACCACCACTGGTGGTTCCGGGAAAAGCGGCACCTGCTCGCCGACGAGCTGAACCGGCTCGGCCCGCCCGGCCGCGCGCTCGACATCGGCGCGGCGGGCGGCGGCAACACGCGGGTGCTGCGCTCGCGCGGCTGGGACGTCGTCGCCACGGACTACGACGAGAACGCCGTCGAAATCGCGCGCTCACGCGGTCTCGACGCGATCCACGCCGACGCCCGTGACCTGCCCCTGCCGTCTTCGTCGTTCGATCTGGTGGTGGCGTTCGAAATCCTCGAGCACATCCAGGAAGACGACCAGGCCGCGGCGGAACTGTTCCGGGTGCTGCGGCCCGGCGGCTCCGCGCTGATCAGCGTCCCGTCCGGAATGGACCTGTGGTCGGCGCACGACGTAGCGGTGCACCACGTGCGCCGCTACGACCGGGCTTCGCTGCGGAAGGTCATCGAGGACGCCGGCTTCGTCGTCGACGAACTGTGGAGCTGGAACGTCCTGCTCCGTCCGGTGGTGGCGCTGCGGCGGCGTTCGGCCCGCGGGAACGAACTCAACGAGCACACGCCCTGGCTGGTCAACCGCGCCCTGACCGCGATCGTCACGGCGGAGCGATACCTCCCGACGCGCTCGCGGCGGGGTGTCTCGCTGATCCTGAAGGTCCACAAGCCTTAGCGGTACATGAAGGCCCCCTTCCTTGCGCCTGGCGCAAGGAAGGGGGCCTTCATGTACTTGGCCGGTGGTGCGGCAGCTCCGCAGTCCGTGAAGGACTCCTTGAGGGACTCTGGGTCCCTCAAGGAGTCCTTCACGGAACGGCCGCCCTACCAGCCACACGACGCGCGTGAAGACCCCCTTCCCTCGGCTGAGCCGAGGGAAGGGGGCCTTCACGCGCAGAGAGCGGACCTAGGCCGCGCGGAGGCCGGCCGGGGGGACGTCCCAGGCGGTGCCGCGGTGCTCGAGGTACCAGTCCACCGTCTTCGTCATGCCCTCCTCCAGCGTGACCAGCGATTCCGGCTGGATGCCGACGGAGAGCAGCGTCGAAACGTCGGCCGTGACCGGGGTGTTCGGCGTCTCGCCCGGGCGCATGGGCAGGTCGGTGATGCCGACCCGCGGATAGCCGCGCTGCTCGCACAGGCCGATGACGAGCTCCGCGACCTCGCGGATCGTCACCGAATCGGCGGGCCCGATCTCGACCGTGTTCTCCAGCACCCGCCCCTCGGCGGCGACCTCCAAAGAGGACACCAGGGTGCGGGCGACGTCGCCGACCCACACCATGTCCGAGATCTGCCGTCCACCGCCGTAGAGCTCCACCGGGATGCCGGACAGCGCCCGGCAGACAAGCGCCGGGGTGATCTTGCGGACCTTGCCCGCGGCGAACGGCGGCGCGGCCTTCTGGCGCGGGCCGTAGGCGTTGACCGCGCGGACGCAGTTCACGCGGGTGCCGCGGTCGGCGTTGAACATGCGGACGAACCGCTCGACCGTGGTCTTCGAAATCGAGTAACTGTTGTTCATCCAGTGGTTGCCGACGCAGATGTACACGCCGGGCAGGTCGTACTGGGCGACGGCCTCGAGGAAGTTCAGGCCGCCCATGACGTTGGTCTCCACCGCGGGACGCGGATTGGTGATCGTCTCCTGGGTGCCCAGCACGGCGGCCAGGTGGATGATCCCGTCGCAATGCGCGGCGAGTTCGGTCAGTGCCGTCGCGTCACGGATGTCGCCCAGCATGACCTCCCACGGCCCGCCGTCCCCCTCGCCACGATGGTCGAACACGACCGGCGTGTGTCCTCTCGCGGCGAGTTCCTCGCAGACGTACTGCCCGATGAACCCGGTGCCACCGGTAACACCAACCTTCATTTTAGCCACCTTTGCCCGATAGGCTGGGAATTCCAGGACTTTTCCTTTTCGCAGAATCCCATCGGCGAGTTCGCCTGGACGCCTTCAATACTGCCTCCAAAGGATTCAGCCGAGGAAATTCTTCAGCGCGCCGATGACCTGAGCGGGTTGTTCTTCGGAAAGGTAATGCCCGGCCCCGGCGATCTTGACCACCTGCGGATCGGCCGCCTTGGCGGGTATCACCTGGGTGAAGTACTGGTAATTGAACTCGCCCGCGAGACCGAGCACAGGCACGGTCAGCTTCCCGTACGACGATCCAGCCGCGATGTCCTGGTTGAGCGTCCGGTACCAGCCGTTCCCGGCCCGGACGGCCTCACGCGTTTGGTAGGCACGCGCGTAGACGTTCCGGTCGAAGTCGCTCACCGCCGACGGCGCCACCGAAAGCTGGTCGATCATCGCGTCCACCAGGTACCGCGAGCGACCGGAGACGAGCTGCTCCGGCAGGCCCTGCAGCTGGTTGAACGTCCACCACCACGGCGAGAACTGGCCGGGCCCGCTGGGCAGCAACGGCAGCTGGTAGAGGCTCTTGTCGGGCGCGACCACGTCCATCAGCGCCAGTTTCCCGACCGCCTGCGGGTATTTGATCCCGTAGCTGTGGGCGACCATGGCGCCGATGTCGTGCCCGACGATATCCGCCTTGGCGTACCCGAGCTTGGCGAGCAACGCGTGGATGTCGGCGGCCATCGTCTCCTTGTCGTAGCCAGCCTGCGGCTTCGACGATCCGCCCATCCCGCGGAGGTCGACGGCGATCACGCGGTGGTTCGCGGCCAGCGCCGGCATCACCTTGTGGAATGCCCACCACGTCTGCGGCCAGCCCGGCAGCAGGACCACCGGGCTGCCGGAACCACCGGCGACATAATGCAGCCGGACGCCGTTGACGTCGGCGTGAGAGCTTTCGAATCCGCCCTGCAGCGAACGTGCGAGCGCCGCGTCGGAATGTCTCCAGCTCGTATTCGCGGAGGTTCCCGCCGCCGCGCCCCCCAGCAGTACCACCGCCGCGACCGCGGCCAGCGCGATCATGACCTTCTTGAACCTGCTCATGAATTTCTCTCCCACCGCCAGGGAAATGGTCATCGACACATCAATGATCAGCCGGATGGGCCGAAAGACGCATCTCGATTGTTGCGGAGGAGGAAAAACATTCACGGCCACCGTACCGAAACGGCGATCTCGCGTGACTGAGCGGACGACACACGTGATCAGACGGACGACACACGAGTCGTCCGTCTGATCACGTGTGTCGTCCATCCAGTCACGCGAGATCGCCGGTTCGCGCTAGGGCAGGGTTACGCTGCGCGCGACTCGCTGCCGGAGCGGGGCAGTTCCGTCACGGTCGCCCCCGCCACCGGACGCCGCCGGTTGGCCCGCAGCACCTTGCGCACGACGCTCGGCTTCATCAGCGCGGTCGGCGGGTCGACGAGCCCGGCCACCCGCATGAACGCCGCCGTGATCTCCGGATCGATCGTCGCCGCGTACTGGACCTTCGCCATGTACGCGTTGCCCATCTTGACCTTCAGCGTCCGCTTTCCCTCCACACCGGGGAAGTCCAGGTCACCACTGGTCGAGATGTCCCACGGGTCGTTGACGACTTTGCCGATCTCGCGCAGGAATCGCCGCGAGTCCGGTTCGGACCGGCGGCGGAGGTGTTCACGCAGCGCGATCGCCTCCATCGACGCGACCGTCATACCCTGGCCGTACACCGGGTTGAAGCTGCAGAACGCGTCACCGAGCACGAACAGCCGCTCCGGGAACCGCTTGAGCCGTTCGTATCGCCGCCGCAGGCTCGCCGGGAACTTGAACGTCACCGGCTCGATCAGCGGTTGCGCGTCCTTCACCGCTTCGTAGATCTCCTTGGCGGGCAACGACTTCACGTAGTCGAGGTAGCCGCGTGCGTCGGTCGGCGGATGGTCGCCGAGAAGGCCGGTCAGCGAAAGGATGCACTCGTCTTCGTTGACCTGCCCGAAGAACGCGCCCCGCGGATGCGCGGGCGAGGCGACCGGGTTGATCGACTGCCAGCCGCCGAACATCTCCGGCCGCTTGCGGAACATGCGGGTGGTGTAGGCCAGCCCGACCTTCACGCGCTCCTCGGCCGGCCGTTCGAAGCCCAGTTCCTCCAGCCAGACCGGCGTGCGCGTACCTCGTCCGGAGGCATCGACGACCAGGTCCGCGCCGAGGCGTTCCTCCGGCGAGCCGTCCCTCGCCTGCACGCGGACCCCGATGATCCGTTTGCCCTCACGCGTGGCGAGCAGGCCGTGGACGTCGGTGCGTTCGCGGTAGGTGACGTTCGGCAGTGCCGCCGTGCGCAGCCGCAGATGGTGCTCCAGCACCGGGCGCAACGCCGTGATCGACGGCAGCCCGCTGTCGGCGGGCATGACCTGCTTCCCGTTGAAGTACCACTTCATCCGCGCGAGATCGCCGACCGGGACGCCGGAGTCCCGCAGGTCGTCGAGCAGGTTCGGGAACAGTTCCTCGAGGATGAAGTAGCCGCGCGCGTGCAGCCCGTGCGCGTGCCAGGTGTGCGGGGTCCCGCGCCGCGGTTTGTCCACGCCGAGCACCTCGTCGCGGTCCACGACCACGACCTCGCGATAGAACTCGGAAAGCACTCTCGCCGCCAGGGTGCCGGCGACACTGCCGCCGATCACCACCGCGCGTTTGCCGACGGGTTCGTTCATGACCATGGCTCCTTGGTGCTCAGGCCGCGAGGTCGCCGGACGCGGGCGGAGCCTGGCCGATCGTGGCGGTGGGGGCGAGAGGTCCGGCCGTCTTGACGCGCCGCGCGGTGCGCAGCACGCCGACCACGAGGCTCGGCCGCATCAACGCGGTCGGCGGGTCGACCAGGCCCGCGGCCCGGAAGAACGCTTCGGTGAACCGGCCGTCGACGGTCGCCGCGGAGTGCAGCTTCGCCATGTACGCGTTGCCCATCTTGACCTTCAGCGGACGCGGGCCCTCGACACCGGGGAACGCGAGGTCGCCGCCCGCCGAGATGTCCCACGGCACGTCGATGATCGGGCTGATCTCCTTGAAGAACCGCAGCGGCCGCACGCCACCGGCGTCGAGATGCGTGGCGAGCTGGGCGGCCTCCATGGCCGCGACCGTCATGCCCTGGCCGTACACCGGGTTGAACGCGCAGACGCCGTCCCCGATCACCAGCATGCCTTCGGGGAAGCGGCGCAGCTTGTCGAACCGGCGGCGGACGCTGGCGGGCACCTTGAAGCTGGTGATCTCGCTGATCGGCTTCGCGGTGCGCACGGCCTGGTGGATCTCGGGCGCGTCCAGCGTCTTGGCGAACCGGAGGAAACCCTCGGCGTCACGCGGCGGGTGGTCGCCGAGCAGGCCGGTCTGCGACAGCAGGGCGACGTTCCCCGGCAGGTTCACGAAGAAGGCGCCGCGCGGGTTCGCGGGCGAGGCGACCGGGTTGATCGCCAGGTCGTCGCCGAACGGGTCGGTGTCCAGTTCGAACAGCCGCGAGGTGTAGGCGAGATCGATCTTGATCTTCTCCTCGGCGGGCCGCTCGTAGCCGAGTTCCTCCAGCCACACCGACGAACGGCTGCCGCGGCCGGTGGCGTCGACGAGCAGGTCGGCGAGGATCGTCTCGGGTTCGGCGTCGTCACCGGTCACCCGCACACCGACGATCCGCGAGTGGTCGTCGGTGGCGACCAGCGACTGGATCACCGTGCGCTCGCGGACCTCCATATTCGGCAGCGCGACGACGCGCGCCCGGACGTGCTCTTCGAGCTCCGGCCGGGTCGCGGACACACTGAGCAGCCCGGAGTTCTTCTGCCGCAGGCGTTTGCCGTTGAAGTACCAGCGCAGGCTGCCGGAGAGGTCGCCGCTGGGGATACCGTTGTCGGTCAGCTCCGCTTGCAGGCCGGGAAAGAGGTCTTCGAGGATCTGCTGGCCGCGGGCGAGCAGCGCGTGCGCGTGATGCGCCTGCGGTACGCCGCGGCGGGTCCCGGCGACGCCGACGATCGTGTCACGCTCGACGATCACGACGGAGCGGTAGCGTTCCGAAAGTACGCGGGCGGTCAGCAGGCCGGCCATGCCGCCGCCGAGCACGACGGCGCGTTCGCCAAGGTATTCGCCCATCGCGGGATTCCTCCAATAGGGTAGTCGGCCGGGCCGTCGGAGTCCGACACGTGAAGAATCGTCGTCCGACGGCGGCCGGCGAGCGTCTCTTCGACTGCTGTTCCCCAAAGCGTTGTGCGGCAACGTGTTCTCGAGCGGCTCTCCATTCCCGGTTGTTAGCGTCGATCAAGTAATTCCGGCTGTCGGCGTAGTTGGAGAGGTGTCATGCGCGCAAAGACCCGGATCCTCGTGATCGGCGGCGGACCGGCGGGTTCGACCGCTGCCGGGCTTCTGGCCAAAGAGGGATTCGAAGTCACCCTTCTCGAGCGGGAACATTTCCCGCGCTACCACATCGGCGAATCGCTGTTGCCCTCGTGCCGCCCGATCCTCGAGCGCCTCGGCGTCTGGGACAAGATCGCCGCGGCCGGATTCCAGCCCAAGGGCGGCGCCTACTACTTCTGGGGACCCGAAGAGTGGGAGGTGCGCTTCCGGCCGCACGGCCGTGACGGCAGCACCAGCGCGTGGCAGGTCATCCGCGCCGATTTCGACAAGATCCTGCTCGACCACGCGCGCGAGGTCGGCGTCGAGGTCCACGAAGGCATCGCGGTGAAGAAGCTCGACTTCGACGGCGACCGCCCGGTCGCGGCGCACTGGGCCGAGGCGAAGAACCCGGCCAACGCCGGCCGGATCGAGTTCGACTACCTCGTCGACGCTTCCGGCCGCGGCGGCGTGATGGCCACCAAGTACCTGAAGAACCGCAAGTTCCACAACGTGTTCCGCAACGTCGCCGCCTGGTCGTACTGGAAGGACGCGAAGGAACTCGACCGCGGGCCGCGTGGCGCGATCACCGTCGCCTCGGTCGGCGACGGCTGGTTCTGGGGGATCCCGCTGCCCGACGGCACGATGAGCGTCGGACTGGTCACCGGCAAGGACTCGTTCAATGCCGCGCGCAACGAACTCGGCGGCGTGGATCCGGTGTACCACAAGGCGATCGGCGACTGCCCGGCGATACAGCAGCTGCTGGTCGAGGCCGAGCAGGTCACCGAGGTCAAGGTGGAGCAGGACTATTCGTACGCGGCCGAGCAGTTCCAGGGCCCCGGTTACCTGCTCGCCGGCGACGCCGCCTGCTTCCTCGACCCCTTGCTGTCGACCGGTGTGCACCTGGGCACCTACAGCGCGCTGATCGGCACCGCCGCGATCAGCAGCGTCATCCGCGGTGAGATCGGCGAAACCGAGGCTTGGGACTTCTACGAGGTCGTGTACCGCCGCGCCTACGAGCGGCTGCTGGTGCTGGTGTCCACCTTCTACGAGAGCTACCGCGGCAAGGAGCACCACTTCTTCCGCGCACAGCAACTGTCCGAAAAGGACTGGGCGGGCATGGACGTGCAGGCCGCGTTCGACCGGTTCGTCACCGGCATCGCCGATCTCGAGGACACCGAGGACGTCTACCGCCGGATCCAGGGCCACCTGCTCGGCGAGGAGAGCGGCAAGCACAACCCGCTGGACAACCTCAACCGCGTCCACGAGCACAAACAGGCGCCGGAGAAGCCCGAAAAGGCGATCAACGGGCTGTACCTGAGCTATGAGCCGCAGATCGGCATCCGGCGCGCGTGAGCGCCGCCACTCCTCCACCGGCCTAGGGAAAGGGTCCTCATGTCAGCCACGCTTCACGGTATGCCCGAGCGGTTCGACGTCATCGTCATCGGTGGCGGCCCGGCGGGCGCGACCTGCGCCGCTCTCCTCGCGAAGGAGGGGCGTACGGTCCTGGTCCTCGAGCGCGAACGGTTTCCCCGCTACCACATCGGCGAATCGCTGATCCCGGTCGGGATGCGCCCGCTGCAGGAGCTCGACCTGCTCGAGCGCATGGAGGCCCGCGGCTTCGAACGCAAGTACGGCGGCAGCCTGGTGTGGGGGAACCGGGACGTGCCATGGAACTTCTCGTTCATGAAGGCCGCGGAAGGCACCTACGCGTATCACACCCGCCGCGCCGACCTGGACACGCTGATCCTCGACCGCGCCCGCGAACTCGGCGCGTACGTCGTGGAGGAGACGACGGTCAAGGACGTGCTCCAGTCCGACACCGGCCGGGTCACCGGCGTCCGGTTCACCCTGCGCGGTTCGGCGGGCGACTACGAGGCCAGCGCCTCGCTGGTCGTCGACGCGTCCGGCCAGTCCCGCGTGATCGGCCGGAAGTTCAGCGACATCACCTGGCACAACGAGCTCCGCAACGTCGCGGTCTGGACCTACTACGACAACTGCGACCGGCTGCCCGGTGACGAGTGGACCAACATCCTCATCGAAGGCACCGCCGACGGATGGTTCTGGGGAATCCCGATCGACAAGGGCACGATGAGTGTCGGCTACGTGACCAAGTCGGACCTCGCCAACGCGGACGACCAGTCGCTGGAACAGCTCTTCCTGAGCGAGCGGGACAAGACCACCCGGCTCAAGGGACTGCTGGCCAACGCCCGTCAGCACGCGGGATACCGGACGGCGCGGGACTGGTCCTACACCAACGAAACCTTCTACGGCGACGGCTGGGTGCTCGTCGGTGACGCCGCCGCGTTCGTCGACCCGCTGTTCTCCACCGGTGTCGCGCTCGCGACGCTGGCGGGCAGTTCACTGTCCAAAGTGGTCCACCAGATCCTGGAACACCCGGCCATCGAGGAGAAGGCGCTCGACCGATACGCCGGGAACTACCGCGCCTTCTTCGACGAGATCCGTAACTTCGTCGAGCGCTTCTACGACCGGACCAAGTACAAGGAGTACTACTACGACCTCGCACAGGAGGTCGTGGACCCGGAGCAGCTCCACGCGCCGAGTGTCGACTTCGTCACGCTGGTCTCCGGACTGTCGGGCAAACATCCGCTGTTGAAGATCAGTCTCGACGACCTGATCGCGAACGTCACCGAACCCTGAGCGGGGAGCTGAATGGTGGAGAGCAAACCCCGCACCGGCTACCGGGCGCTGGGTGTCTACATAGGACTGGTCGTGGTGCCCGTCGTGGTCGCGATCATCCTGCTGACCCAAGGCGACGACGGTGACATCGTCGCCACGGCGAAGACGTCCTCCGGGCCGACGCTGGCGCAACTGCTGCTGGCGATCGCCGTGGTGGTCGGCGCCTGCAAGGTGGCAGGCTGGCTGGCCCAGCGGATCGGGCAGCCCGCGGTGATCGGCGAGATCACCGCGGGCGTCCTGCTCGGTCCGTCGGTGCTCGGCGCGCTGTGGCCTTCGGGCGCGGCCGTGCTGATCCCGCCGTCGGTGGTGCCGCAGCTCAACGTCGTGGCACAACTCGGCGTGATCTTCTTCGTCTTCCTCGCCGGGCTGGAACTGAACACCCGGCTGCTACGCGGGCGCGGTCGGCTCGCACTGGTCGTCAGCCACGTCAGCATCGCGCTGCCGTTCCTGCTCGGCGTCGGGCTCGCCATGCTCGCCTACACCCGGTTCGCCCCGCCCGGCGGCGGATTCCTGCCGTTCGCGCTCTTCTTCGGCGTGTCGATGAGCATCACGGCGTTGCCGGTGCTGGTGCGGATCCTGCACGAGATCGGGCTCTTCCGCAGCGAGATCGGCGTGGTGACACTGACCTGCGCGGTGGTCGACGACGTGACCGCGTGGAGCCTGCTGGCGCTGGTGATCGCGCTGACCACCGCGTCTTCGCTGTTCGGAGTGGTACTGACGGTCTTGCTGACGGCGGCGTTCGTCGCACTGCTCGGCCTGGTCGTCCGGCCGTTGCTGCGGAAGCTCGTGACGCGGGTTCCGGTGGCGAGCCTGCAGAAGGCCGCGCCGCTTTCGGTGGTCGGCGTGCTGGTGTGCGCGATGGCGACCGAGTGGATCGGCGTGCACGCGATGTTCGGCGCGTTCGTGTTCGGCGTGGTCTTCCCCAGGGACAATCCGATCGCGACCTGGCTGCACGACAAGGCCGGTGGGCTGACGACGGCGTTGATGCTGCCGCTGTTCTTCGCCTACAGCGGGTTGCGCACCGACATCGGCCTGCTTTCCGGCGGCGGCGCGTGGCTCTGGTGCGGCGCGATCCTGCTGGTGGCCGTCGCCGGCAAGTTCGGCGGCTCGGCGCTGGCCGCGCGTGCGGTCGGCGAGAACTGGAACCGCTCACTGCAGGTGGGCGCGTTGATGAACTGCCGCGGCCTGACCGAACTGGTCGTCCTCAACATCGGGCTCGACCTCGGCGTGCTGTCCCCGACGCTGTTCACCATGCTGGTGATCATGGCGCTGATCTCGACCGCGATGGCGGCGCCGATGGCGACCTGGTTCGCCCGGCGCGACGGCCAGAACGTGGTGCCTTTCCTCGACCGCACCTCCGAACGTGCGGCAGCTTGACGCACCGGCAAGCAGGAAGACGCGACGCCTTCCGGCCGCTGCGAAGCTGAAACAGTCGACGATCTAGGAGGTCAAGGTGTCGAGCACCGATGTTCCGACGCGGGAGGAACTGGTTCGCCGCGTGGCCGAACTCGCCCCCGCACTGAAGAAGCACTCGAACTGGCAGGAACAGAACCGGCGGGTGCACGAGGAGTCCATCGAGGCACTGGCCGACGCCGGCGTCTTCAAACTGCGCCGCCCCCAGCGTTACGGCGGCTACGAAGCCGACACCCGGACCCTGGTCGACGTCGCCACCGAGATCGGCCGCGCCGACGGCTCCACCTCCTGGGTGGCCTCGGTGTACTGGATCCCGACCTGGATGGCCTGCCAGTTCCCGGAGGCCGTGCAGGACGAGGTGTTCGCCACCCCGGACGTCCGCGTCTGCGGCACGCTGAGCCCGACCGCGATGGCCGCGCCGGTCGACGGCGGGGTCGTGGTGAACGGAAAATGGGGTTTCATCAGCGGGGCACTGCACGCGCAGTGGCAGGAGATCATCGCGATCCTCGTGCCGCCGGAGGGCGAGCCGTACCCGATCATGGCGCTGGTGCCGATCTCGGATCTGCTGATCGTGGACGACTGGGACACCTCGGGCCTGCGCGGCACCGGCAGCGTGTCGACGGTGGCGCAGGACGTCTTCATTCCGGCTGAGCGGGTGCTCCCCCTGCCCGCGGTGCTGGAAGGTCAGGGCGCCGGTTCGGCCTCGATCTACCGGGCGCCGCTGCTTCCGGTCGCCTCGGCGTCCTCGGTGGGAACACTGGTGGGGATGGCGAAGGGCGCGCAGGACACCTTCCTCAAGCGTCTGCCGGACCGCAAGATCACTTACACGGCCTACGATTCGCAGCGCGAAGCCCCGATCACGCACCACCAGGTCGCCGAGTCGGCGCTGAAGATCGACGAGGCCGAATTCCACGCGCATCGTCTGTCGACTTTGGTCGACCGGAAGGTCGCGGACGGCACGCCGTGGAAACTCGAGGAACGCGCGATCGCGCGGGCCGACCTCGGCGCCGTGGTCCGCCTCGCCAAGGAAGGCATCGACATCCTGGCCGGTGCTTCCGGCGGTTCGTCGGTGTACCAAGGCATCCCGATCCAGCGCATCGCCCGCGACGTCGCCGCGGTCAACCTCCACGCGCTGATGCACCCCAACACCAACACCGAGCTGTACGGCCGCGTGCTCTGCGGGCTCGAGCCCAACACCCTTTACATCTAGGAGGATCCGCCGATGACCACGACCGAAACCGGCACCGCCGCCGACCAGGCGGCGATCGCGGCACTGACCCAGAAGGTGATCGCCGCGTGGGCCTACCACGACGCCGATTCCTTCGCCGGCGTCTTCACCGAAGACGGCACGATGATCCTTCCCGGCGTCTACAAGAAGGGCCGCGACGAGATCCGGTCGTTCCTCGTGGAATCGTTCGAAGGCAACTACAAGGGCACCCAGGTCACCGGGCGTCCGCTGGAGATCCGGTTCTTCACCCCGGACTCCGGCGTCCTGATCACCCAGGGCGGCGTGCTCGGCCCCGGCGAGACCGAGGTCGCCGACTCCCAGTCGATCCGTGCCTCGTGGACGGTCGTCAAACGGGACGGCGGCTGGCAGCTGGCGTCCTATCAGAACACCCCGGCCAAGCAGCAGCTGCCCAAACCGGGCACGGCCGCCTGACCCTCCCCACGCCGAACCCGGGCCTCCCCTCCTCTGGGCCCGGGTTCGGCCCTTTCCCGGGTCCGGCGGGCCGGCAGGCCGTGAGGGCCTCCTTCACTACCTTCAGGGTAGGGAAGGAGGCCCTCACGGACTTCTGGACGTGACGGGCGGCCTGGCTGGCTGGCTGGCTGGCTGGCGACACCCCAGCCTTGCCCTTACCCCACCGAAGTCCGTGATCAGAGGCGTAACTCGCGTGATTGGAGACGTAACTCGCGTGCTTGGAGGCGGAACTCTCGCCACCAGGTGTCATCCGGCCGGAGACACGCGAGTTACGTCTCCAGACACGCGAGTTACGCCTCTGATCACGCGAGTTACGGCCTCCTACCCGATGGCGAAGACCTCGACCGGGTGCGGAATGCGAACGTGCCCCGCGGAGAGCGTCCCCAGCTCACCGACGGCGTCGAGCAGCTCCGCGCGGCTCGTCCCGCCGTGCCACGGCTGGTGCCGGGCGAAGGTCAGGAACTCGAGAAGACGGTGCGCCGGCTCGGAAACCGGCACCGCGATCTCCGCGCCCACGGTGACGGACCGGAACTCGAAGCCGAACCGCGCCAGTTCCTCCGCGAGCGTCTGCGCGAAGAGCGGACGCGAGACGCCTTGCCGTGCGAGGGATTCCGCGAAGGGACCGTTCAGCCGGTTCAGCGGGGTCACCGCCACGATCAGGACCCGATGGCGGTTGCGGGCCTCCTTCAGCACGGCCATGCCGTCGTCGGCGTCGAGATAGCACAGCGACTGGACGAACAAGCCATACTCGGTCGGCGCGATCCGGAGGTCGGCGACGTCGGCCATGCTAGCCGTGAGCACGCGGTGGCCACGCACCTTCGGCAGTCCGGTCAGCTCCGTGCGCAGCCGTGCCACCGCTTCGCCGTTGGTGTCGACACCCTGGAACCACACCGTTCTCCGCGGCACCCGCGCGATCAGCTCCAGTTCGAACATGCCGAACCCGCAGCCGTACGACGTGAGTTCGAGATCGTCGCCCGCGCCGATCAGTCTCGATGTCTCCTCGACCATCAGCCGCTGCTGATCGGTCAGGCTCCGGAAGGTGGCATTGCAGGTGTTGTAATCCAGTTCGTCCATCAGCGCTCCCCGGTCCAGGCCGCCGAAACACCGAAGCCGTGGCGCGCAGGCGTCACGGCTTCGGTGTTCGAGCGACGAATACTCAGATCCGCTTCTTCAAGGCACGTACCGAAAGTGCCCCGAACACGATCGCGATCACGGCCGCCCAGATGAGCGACCAGACCACCGCCGAGGTGACCCCGACACCACCGTTCATCAGGCCGCGGCACGCCTTGAGCAGAATCGCCACCGGGCTGACCTCCGCGAACGCCTGGAGCCATGACGGCATCGACTCGACCGGCGCGAACACCCCGCTGACGAAGTTCAGCGGCAGGATCACCGCGAACGCGAACACCTGGACCTTCTCCGCCTGGTCGGCGGCGACGCCCACCAGCGTGGGCACCCACGAGAACGCGATCGCGAACACCAGCAGCAGCAACCCGGCCGCCAGCACGCCGAGGAATCCCTTCTCCGGCCGGAAACCGAGCAGCAGCCCGACACCGACCACCAACAGCACGGACCAGACCTGCTTGAACTGGTCGCCGATGATCCGCCCGGCCAGCGGCGCCCAGCGCGCGATGGGCAGCGAACGGAACCGGTCGAACACGCCCTGGGACAGGTCGGTGTTGAGGCCGATGCCCACGTTGATGGTCGCGAACAGCATGCTCATCACCAGCATGCCCGGGATCATGAACTGCAGGTACGCGTGCCGGTCCCCGGAGATCGCGCCACCGAAGACGAACGTGAACAGCAGGGTGAAGATGATCGGCTGGAAGCTGATGTCGGCCAGCTGTTTCGGCTCGTGCTTGACCGAAACCGTGCTTCGCCAGGCGAGGGTGAACATCTGCGAGATGCCCTGGAAGAACCCGACCCTGGCCGACAACTGCCTCGTCGGCAGCGTCGTGGTCGCGGCGGTCATCGGACCTCCTCCTCGGTCTCTTCGGTGGTCTCCTCGGCCGGACGCCCGGTCAGGCTCAGGAACACCTCGTCCAGGCTGGAGCTGCGCAGGGACAGCTCGCCGATGACGATGCCCGCCTCCTCCAGCCGCCGGACCGCGCCGGGCAACGCCGCCGGGTCGGTGACCGGGACGCTGACGACCTGGCCCGAGATGTCCGGCGTCACGCCGGCGATCTCGCCGATCAGCCGCACGACCTTCTCGAGGTCGGCGGGCTGGGCGCCGCGCACCGTGAGGCGCTGGGCGCCGGTGCTGGCCTTGAGCTCGTCCGGGGTGCCCTTGGCGATCACCTTGCCGTGGTCGACGACCACGATCTCGTCGACGAGGTCGTCGGCCTCTTCGAGGTACTGCGTGGTCAGCAGCACCGTGACGCCGTCGGCGACCAGGCCGCGCACGACGTCCCACAGCTCGAGCCTGCTGCGCGGGTCGAGGCCGGTGGTGGGTTCGTCCAGGAACAGCAGGCGCGCGTCGCCGACCAGGCTGGCGGCCAGATCGAGCCGGCGGCGCATACCGCCCGAGTAGCCCTTGGCTGCCCGTCCGCCCGCCTCGGTGAGGGAGAACCGCTCCAGGAGCTCATGCGCGCGGGCCTTGGCCGCCCGCCGCGAAAAGCCGAGCAGCCGCCCGATCAGCAGCAGGTTCTCCACGCCGGTCAGGCTTTCGTCGACCGAGGCGTACTGCCCGGTCAGTCCGATCAGCTGCCGCACCTGGTGGGCGTCTTTTTCGATGTCGTAGCCGGCCACGGTGGCGTGGCCCTCGTCCGGTGTCACCAGTGTGGACAGGATCCGGACCGTGGTGGTCTTACCGGCGCCGTTCGGGCCGAGGACCCCGAGCACGGTACCCGTGCGGACGGTCAAGTCGACCCCGTCGAGCGCGGTCGTCTCGCCGAACCGTTTCACCAGCCCCTCGGCGTGGATCGCGAATTCCGTCTCGATCCCCCGCGGCTCCGGGCCGGCCCTCGACGCGGTCGCGGGTTCGACGTTCTGCAACATGACGCACTACCTTCCTGTTCCTCACTACGGAGACACTCTCGTGCGGTTACATCATGCGACCGGACGCGGCGCGGGAGGAGTGATTGGTTAACCTCTCGGGCATGAATTCCTCATTTTCGGGATAAATGTCCCATCATGAAAACATCACATTGCCGCCGACCATACCCGCGCGGCAGGTGGCCGCACTTCTCCATAAATGCGGTAAATAATCGTGGTCGTCTCCCGAATTCCGCTGCTAATCTGCGAATGTCCGCCTTTCGGCGAAAACGCGATTACCCAGCCAGGAAAGGACCGCCTCGGCCATGGTCGCCGTCATCACCGCAGCTCCGCGGACCGGCACGGTCTTCGCCGGATTCGCCGCGTACGGCGCATTGTGGGGCCCGTACCTTTCGATGTTGCCGGACGTCCGCCACGCCACCGGCGCGGGCGAGGCGCAACTCGGTGCCGCGTTGCTGATCGGCGCGCTCGCGGCGATGCCCGCCATGTTCGCGATCGGCAAGCTGCTCGACCGGTTCGGCCGCCCGGTGGCCGTCGCGACCTTCGCCGGATTCGCGCTCATCGCACCGATGCCCGCACTCGCCGGATCCGTTCCAGGCTTGTTCCTGACCTTGGGATTGTTCGGATTCGGATCCGGTGCCTGCAATGTCGTCGTGGTCGCGCTGGCGGCGTCCGCCGAAGCAGGCGACGGGCCACGCGTCATGAACCGCGCGCACGCGTTGTTCAGCGTCGGCCTGCTGACGTGCAGCCTCGGCACCGGGGCGGCGCGGAGCGCGGGTGTCCCCGCCGAGGCGATCGCGCTGACGCTTTCGACGCTGGTCGTGATCGGCGCGGTCGCGGCGAGGAACTCCGTGCCGGGACGGCTGGTGCGGCAGGGCCGCGAACCGGGAAAGCGGTTGCGGCTCGGCTCGGCGGTCCTGCTGCTGTGCCTGCTCGCCGCGCTCGCCGTGGCCGTGGAAAGCGGGGTTCAGCAGTGGAGCGCGGTGTTCCTGGCCGATGTCACCCGCGCACCGGTCGGGATCTCCGCCGCCGCGCCCGGCATCTTCGCCGCGGGCATGGCACTGGGCAGGCTCGGCGGGCACTGGCTGTCCGGCCGCGCGTCGGACCGCCTGGTGCTGCTCGCCTCCGGCGCGCTCTCCGGGGTGGGCGTACTACTGCTTTCCCTTGCCGACGCGCCGGTCCACGGCCTGATCGGCACCGCCGTGGTGGGCGGCGCGATCTCGGTCTCGACACCCACCGTCTACGGGCTGATCGGACGCGGCGCGACGGCGGAGGACCGCGGCGCGGTGATCGGCTCGGCCGCGTCGCTGGCCAGCGTCGGCCTGTTGCTCGGCCCGGCCGTGGTCGGCCAGATCGCCGGCCACACCGACCTACGGGTCGCCATCGCGGCCTTGTCCGTGGCCTCGGTCGCGGTCTGCCTGCTCGCCCTGCGCGTGCCCGCCCGGAACGACTGATCGGAGGAGGGACCAGATGGCCGACGTGACAGGAGGTCGTGGAGGCTCGGATTTCGCCGAGGGACGGCATCGGCGGCTACTCGTCGGGGACGACGTCCCTGCCGGGTGCCCTATCAGTTCCCGCCCGCGCGACGGGCGGCGTGAATGGCTGGTGAGCAGCTATTCCGATGCGCGCGAATTCCTGCGTGACAAGCGGTTCAGCCGGGCCGTGCTGGCCGAGACGACCCATCCGCGTGGCCCCGCCACCCGGATGTCGGTGACCGATCTCGACCCGCCACGGCACACCCGGATCCGGAAGCTGATCGGCGGCGCGTTCTCCGCGCGCCGGGCGGAGCAGCTGCGCGGCTACGTGGAAACCGCCGCCACCGACCTGCTCGACAGGCTGATCGCGGCGGGCCCCACCGCGGACCTGCTCGCGGATTTCTGCGCCCCGCTGACCTTCAGCGCGCAGGCCGAGTTGCTGGGGGTGCCGCGGTCGCGGCGCGACGCCGTCCGCAAACGCGCGAACGCGCGCCTCGGGAAGCCAGGTTCCCCGCGATCCGCCGTCTACCAGGGCGAACTGCTGCTGCACGACGAGGTCGCGATGATGCTCGCCGACACCGAGGACCCGCCGTCCGGGCTGATGGCGGAACTCATCGAGGCGCACCGCTCGGGGGAGCTCGACGAAAGCGAGCTGACCGGCCTGGCGGCTTCGCTGTTCTTCGACGGGCACGCGCTGGCGGCCGCGCAGATCACCAACACGGTGCTGTGCGTGATCTCCCGGCCGGGACTGCTGGCCGAGCTGGACTCGGACCCGGCGGTGCTGGACGCCACCGTCGAGGAAGCCCTGCGCTACAGCCCCGCGGTGAACTTCAGCATGACGCGGATCGCGACGGAGGACGTCACCCTCGCCGGCACGCGGATCGAACCCGGCGACCTGGTGACCGCGCTGCTGCCGGTGGTCAACCGCGACGAGGACGTCTTCGCCGAACCGGACCGGTTCGCGATGGACCGCAACGGCAGGCACCTGTCCTTCGGGCACGGCACGCACCACTGCATCGGCGCCCACCTCGCGCGGGTCGAGGTCCAGTCGGCGCTGCGCGCGCTTTCCCGCCGCGCACCGGAACTGGCGCTCGCCGTACCCGAATCGTCCCTGGCCTGGACGGTCTCGCCGACGATGCGCGCATTATCGGCGCTGCCGGTCCGCTGGAGCTCTTCCGTCGTGCTCGATCCTTTGGAGCGTCACGAGCGGCAGTGGGAGGATCGGCCCGCGGCCTGAACTCAGGCTTCCGGCTAACGAAGGAGTTCTCATGCGTGAAATCGCCGCGGGATTGTTCATGTCGCTGGACGGGGTGGCGGAACGGCCCGACCGCTGGATGGGCCAGTACTGGTCGGACGAAATGAGCGAAGGCATCGCCGAGAGCCTCGCCGCCTCGGACGCCATTCTGATGGGCAAGGACACCTACCTGGCTTTCGAGCAGATGTGGAAGCCGCAGGGGGACAGCAACCCGATGGCGGCGTTCCTCAACGGCACGCACAAATACGTCGTTTCTTCGACGCTCGACGAAGCGACGCTGACCTGGCCGGACACGAGCCTGATCACCGGCGACATCGCGGGCGAGATCACCCGGCTGAAGGAAGCCCCCGGCAAGACGATCCGCGTGCCGGGAAGCCCGAAACTGGTGAGCTGGCTGCTCGCCGAGGACCTGCTGGACGAGCTGGCGCTCAACATCATGCCGCTGGTTGCCGGCGAGGGAGCACGGCTGTTCGACGGCGTCGGCAAGGAGATCCCGCTGACCCTGACGAAGTCGAATTCGCTGAAGACCGGCGTCATCGGAGCCGTCTACAACCGGGCCGGCTGAATTCGCGGAAATCGCCGACGTGAAAAATTCATTATCACGTCGTGACGAAAACATACCCCGATCGCACGTGAATGGACTACCGGGGAAGCATCGGCACTGCGATACTGGCGAGCAGGCGCGATCATTCACGCGCGACGGCGAGGAAAGGACCTTCTGTGACTGCCGCAGCCCGCAAGACCAAGCAACCGGCGGGTGAGGGAATCCGCGTCACCGGCGCTCACGAGAACAATCTGAAGGATGTCTCCCTCGAGCTCCCGAAGAACCAGATCACGGTTTTCGTCGGGGTGTCGGGTTCCGGGAAGTCCTCCGTCGTCTTCGACACGATCGCCGTCGAGGCGCAGCGTCAGCTGAACGCCACCTTCCCCTGGTTCATCCGCAACCAGCTGCCCAAACACGAACGACCGCATGTGGACAGCATCGAGAACCTGACCACCCCGGTCGTGGTCGACCAGCGCCCGCTGGGCGGGAACGCGCGCTCGACGGTCGGCACGGTCGCCGACATCCACCCGCTGCTGCGGGTGTTGTTCTCGCGTCAGGGAAAGCCCAGCGCGGGCAACCCGTCGCTGTACTCGTTCAACGACCCCAACGGGATGTGTCCCGACTGTGAGGGCATCGGGCGCGCGCTGCGTCCGGACCCCGAGCTGATGCTCGACATGACGAAGTCGCTCGACGAGGGCGCGATCCTGGTGCCGGGCTATCCGGTCGGCAGCCCGGGTTGGCAGTTCTACGCCAACCACGACGCCATCAACCCGGCCAAGAAGCTCAGCAAGTACACCGCGAAGGAGATGGACACCCTTCTGCACGGCAAGGAGGGCAAGGTCCAGCTCACCTTCAAGAACGGCAAGACGCAGACGCTGACGTTCGAGGGACTGGTCGCGAACTTCACCCGGCGACACCTCAAACGCGACACCGGGTCGATGAGCGAGAAGACCCGCGCCCAGGCGGAGAAGTTCATCACCGAGGGGCCTTGCCCGGCCTGCCGCGGCGGACGGCTGAGCGAGGCCGCGCTGGCGACCAAACTGGCGGGCAAGAACATCGCGCAGTGGTGCGAGCTGCAGATCACCGATCTGATCGAGCTGATCCGGTCCATCAAGGACAAGCAGACCAGCGCGATGGCGCAAGGCGTGCTGGCCGCGCTCGAGCGCATCGAGGCGATCGGCCTCGGCTACCTTTCGCTGGACCGCGCGACGACGTCGCTGTCCGGCGGTGAAGGGCAGCGGCTCAAGCTGGTCAAGCACCTTGGCAGCGACCTGACCGGGCTGACGTACATCTTCGACGAGCCCAGCGTCGGCCTGCACCCCCGTGACGTCGGCAGGCTCAACGACCTGCTGCGGGCGTTGCGGGACAAGGGAAACACCATCCTGGTGGTCGAACACGACCCGGACGTCATCGAGATCGCCGACCACGTGGTCGAAATCGGTCCGCGCGCGGGCGTGCACGGCGGCGAGGTCGTCTTCCAGGGGACGTACCGGCAGCTGCGCGCCGGCAAGACGCTGACCGGCGCCGGGCTCGCACGCGCCGGTGTCGTCAAGACGGATCCGCGGCCTGCCAAGGGAAAACTGCCGATCAAACGGGCTTCACTGCACAACCTGAAGAACGTCTCGGTCGACATCCCGACCGGCGTGCTCACGGCAGTCACCGGGGTCGCGGGTTCGGGCAAGAGCTCGTTGATCTCCGGTGTCTTCCGCGAGGCACATCCGGACGCGATCTTCGTGGACCAGACGGCGATCGCGGCGTCCTCCCGATCGACGCCGGCGACGTACCTCGGCCTGATGGACCCGGTGCGCAAGCTCTTCGCGAAGGCGAGCGGCGCGAACGCGGCGTTGTTCAGCTTCAACTCCCAGGGCGCCTGCGAGGAATGCCAGGGCCGCGGCGTGCTGATCACCGAAGTGTCCTATATGGACCCGATCACGACACACTGCGAAAGCTGCGACGGGCGGCGATTCAAGGACGAGGTGCTCGCGCACAAGCTGCGTGGCAAGTCGATCGCCGACGTGCTGGAACTGTCGGCCGAGCAGGCGGCGGAGTACTTCACCGAGGCACCGGTGCTGGCGAAGGTGAACGCGCTGATCGAGACCGGGCTCGGCTACCTTGGGCTGGGGCAGGCGCTGAGCACGCTGTCCGGTGGTGAACGCCAGCGGATCAAGCTGGCGGACCGGCTTTCCGGCGGCGGTAACGTCTACATCCTCGACGAGCCGACCACCGGCCTGCACATGACCGACATCGACATGCTGCTCGGCCTGCTCAACGGCATGGTCGACGCGGGCAACACGGTGGTGGTGGTCGAGCACAACCTGGCGGTGATCGAGCAGGCCGACTGGATCATCGACCTCGGCCCCGGCGGCGGCAAGAATGGCGGCGAGATCGTCTTCACCGGCCCGCCCGAGAAACTCCTGACCGCGGAGAGCTCGCTGACCGGTGAGTACCTCAAGCGCTACCAACAGGCCTAGGCCTCTCGGCTGAAGGGGACGTCCCGCGTGGGGCGTCCCCTTCAGCGCGTTCCGCGCAGGATGCGAGACGCCGCACGCCGCCGGAATCCGCCATGCTGGGAGCCGGTTCGGTGAGGAGGCTCGGATGGCGGTGCGGCTGGAGCTGACCGGCGGGCTGGAATGGCTGGATTCGATTCCGGAAAGCGAACGGGCGACGGTTTTCACCGCGTTGTTCGCCATCTGCGACGGATCCGCGTTCCTGACCTACGGCGTTTTCAAGGTCGGCGGCGGCCCCGACCGATTCCTGCTGACCGTGGCGCCCGAACTCGCGATCCGGATCCGGATCGATTGGGCGCGTTCGGAGTTCGAGCTGCTCGGGTTCACCACGAAGGCCCTCTACTGGCCGCAGGAGCTGGACGCGCTGTGAAAGCCGATTCCGTTGCGGCATCCGGCTGCGGACAATGACGTGACCGGCGTCCCCCGATCGCCGCACCGGAAAGCGTATTCCAGGAAATCACCGCGGGGGTTGAGATTGCCGTAGAATCACGGCGGAGCCACTGAACTGGGGTGCGAGGTGCTTCGTGGTGATCAAAGTGCTGCTTGCCGAAGATATGCACATGGTCCGTGGTGCGCTCGTCGCGCTGCTGAACCTGGAATCCGACATCGAGGTCGTCGCCCAAGTCGCTTCGGGTGACCAGATCCTCCCGACCGCGAAGTCCGTCCAGCCCGACGTCGCGGTCATCGACATCGACCTGCCGGGCAAGGACGGACTGACCGCCGCCAGGGAGATCCGCGAAAGCCTGCCCGGCTGCCACACGCTGATCCTCACCAGCCTCGGCCGCCCGGGCACCGTCCGGCGCGCGCTCGACGCGAAGGTGAACGGCTTCCTGCTCAAGGACGCGCCGTCGGACAAACTGGCCAACGCCGTGCGATCCGTCGCACTCGGACGGCGCGTGATCGACAGCGAACTCGCGCTGGCCGCCTGGGAAACCGACGACTGCCCGCTGACCACACGCGAAATCGAGATCCTGCGGGTGACCGCACTCGGGCGCAACGTCGCCGACATCGCGGCCGAGCTTTTTCTTTCTCCCGGGACGGTCCGGAACTACCTGGCCGCGATCGTCACCAAACTCAACGCCCGCAACCGAGTCCACGCGATCCGCATCGCCACCGATGCCGAATGGCTGTGACCCTCTTGAGTGGCGGGGTTGCTTGGGGCGCCGGCTGCGGGCGGGGCCGCCGGTGCGGGGTTCTCAATGTCGCATCTGGGACGCTGAGCGTCTCCAATGCGACTTTGGGGACCTGGCGCTTTCGCGACGCGATGCCGGGCCCGGATGGGTGTGCCTTCGCGACGATGGAGGATTTGGGAGACTGAACTCCATCGTCAGCTCTGCGGGTAGTCGTGAGCCCTTCGCTCCGCCGCCCCAACCCCGGCGAACTCGGTCGATCGCGCGGCGGCGGCCATTTCGTTCCTGATCCAACGAACGGCACGAAAGAATCGTCCCACCATTCAACGATAGATCCCCGGGATATTCACGGGCGAATCAGCCGAGCCGTCGTTCGACCGGTTCCTGCGGTTCCTTCCGCCCGAGGGGGTCCAGACCAGGTTGCGCGGACGACGTGCTCCCGTCAAGCGACTTACGGCGCCTGTCGAGTTTGCCTTACCCCTCAAGGGTTCTGCCCGGCGTCGACGGCAACGCACAGTGACGGCGAACTCAACGACACCGCACGGAACCCACCAAGCCGCCGAGTCCGTGGTCGAACACCTAGGCGACCAGCAGTGAGCCACCGCGGCTCGACTGGCGGCACTTGACAACCACTCCCGCCCGCTTGAATAGTGGCAAAGGTTTGACATTCACCAAGTGCTCTGGGGGCTAGAAGATGTTAAACTGGCATAAGGAGAAAACTGCGGACGGCACGCAGATCCCCACCGCCAGGAGGGAAGGTGAGTGGGCCTCCGCGGGCTCGGATCCGCCGCTGGGCGAGGTCGTCGAGGTATCGCTCGACGAGTTGTCCGTGGAAGATTCCCCGAGGGCGGCGGGGGTTGATCTGGCGTACGCGCGGGTGCTCGCCGAAACGGACGCCCCGCTTCCGCCGATTCTCGTGCACCGTTCCACGATGCGAGTGATCGACGGCACACATCGGTTGCAGGCGGCGCGGCTGAAGAACGCCACCGTGATCAACGCGCGGTTCTTCGACGGCGACGAGCAGGCCGCGTTCATCCTCGGGGTGAAGTCGAACATCGCGCACGGTCTGCCGCTTTCCCTCGCCGACCGCAAGACCGCCGCCTGCCGGATTCTCGACGTCCGCCCGCACTGGTCCGACCGCGCGATCGCGGCGGTCACGGGCCTGTCGCACAAGACGGTCGGCAAGTTGCGCCGTCGTTCGAGTGGGGAAGTTCCCCAGTCGAACGCCCACGTCGGCCGGGACGGACGCCTCCGGGCGCTGGACCCGACACAGGGACGGCGGCGCGCTCACGAGCTGATTTCGAGCAATCCCACCGCCTCGATCCGGGAAATCGCGCGCGGCGCGGGGATTTCCCTCGCGACGGCGCACGACGTGCGCCATCGGCACCGCCACGGCGAGGTTTCGTCACCCACGGCGACACCGGGCGAGGCCCCGGCACGTACCTCGGCGAGGCCGCGCCTCCGGCAGGCCGAAGCCGGCGACCCCGGCACGACACCGGGCGCCGACAATCAAGCGGCGGTGGAGCGGCTCCGCTCGGATCCCACCATTCGCTACACCGAGTCCGGGCGCACCTTGGTGCGTTTGCTCGACGGTCATCTGAACGACCGCGACGAGTGGGATCAAGTGGCCAGGAACATCCCTGAACACCGGTTGGAATTGATCTCCGAACTCGCCAAGGCGCGGGCGGAGGACTGGCGGCAGTTCGCGGAACTCCTCCAGAAGCGCAAGCGCTGATCCGACCAGAAGGGGCTTTCCACGCACACGATGCGCGGGAAGCCCCTTTTTCGTGGAAAACAAAGAACACCGGCGACGCGGACGGTTGCGGATCGCGGACGCTTCGAGACACAATGGAGTCACTGGGCGGAACGGCGGAGCGCACACTGTGGTGCTTTTCTCTGCCGCACCAACGTAAACAGGCCTGAAACCACCGGCCTGGTCCGCCGCGCCCGATCGCGGCGGAAACACCTTGAGAAATCATCCATTCGCGCCCGTATGCGCGGATTCAGCAAAGGGGACACATGAACGCGGAAGACGCGCGGACGGAATTGCGTCAGCAGATTTTCTCCCTCCTGTCCGAAGTCGCAGGCGGCGTTCTGGAAAACCAGACCATCGAGGCGGACACGGAGTTCCCCGAGACGGGTATGAGCTCCATCGAGTACCTGGCGCTCATCGAGAAGATCGAGACGAAGCTCGACGTGTTCATCGACCTCGAAGAGAACGAGGATCTGACCACTGTGGACAAGTTCTGCGACTACCTGCTGGAGCAGGTCCCGTCGGCCTGAGCCCTTTCCCCGGACCCAAGATCAGGAGTTCCCGTCATCATGCACACCAAGGCCTTCGGCTGCTTCCTGCCTCCCTTCCACGACCCTTCGGTCAGCCCGCACGCGTCGCTGAAGCGCGACATCGAGCTGTGCGGCCTGGTCGACGACCTGGGTTTCGACGAGATCTGGCTCGGCGAGCACCATTCCAGCGGCTGGAGCACGCTCAGCTCCCCTGAGATGCTGATGGCGGCGCTGGCCCGCGAGACGCGCCGCATCCACTTCGCCACCGGCGTGATCCCGCTTCCGTATCACCATCCCCTGCATGTCGCGGAACGGATCGTGCTGCTCGATCACCTCACCGCCGGGCGGGCGATCCTGGGTGTCGGGACCGGGACGTACGTCCACGACATGGAAATGATCGGGGTGGACCCTGCCTCGGTCCGCGATCACTTCCGGGCCGCACTGGCGACGGTGCAAGCGCTTCTCAACGGCGAGACGGTCAACACCACGACACCGTGGTTCACCGCGAAGAAGGCAGTCCTGCAGCTCCAGCCACTCAGGGGCGCGGGCACCATCGAGACCGTCGTCGCGTCTTCGCTCAGCCCGGCCGGGATCGAGCTCCTGACCGACACCGCGACGACCCCGACCGTCCACGTGGCACCGCCGTGGGGCTCCATCCGGCCCGGTATGGACCCGGATCCGATCGGCGCGCTGACCGAGCGCGTCGAGTCGTACCGGAACAAGTCCGCCGGCGGGACGCGGGTCCGGTGCAACGTCTTCGTCCACATCGCCGACTCCCCCGCCGCTGGCGTGGAAGAACTGCTCGAAGGATTCTCCGCGCTGCGCCGCGGCCTGTACCGCAACACCTTGGGCATGCCCATCCCGGATTCCCCCGTCGCGCACCGCAAGACGTTGCAGAACCTCGTCGACACGGGCGGATTCATCGTCGGCGACGCAGCGACCTGCGCCGCCCGGATCCGCGATCTCCTCGACCGCGTCGGTGACCCGGTGTCGCTGAACTTCTTCGTCCCCAGGTGGGTTTCGCACCAGGCGACCCTCGAACAGCTGACCGGGCTCGCGCACGAGGTCCTGCCCGCCCTCACCGGCGGATACGACGGCACCACCGAGTCCATCCGGCTGACCTCGGAAGAAGCCGCCCGTCAGCTGAAGTCCCGGACCGAGCTGGTCGGAAACGGAGGCGACAAATGAGCCCCACCACGGTGAAGCTGGACTTCAGCTCCGACGAGTTCCTCGCCGACCCTTGGCCCATCTACAAAGAGCTCCGGCGCTCGGAGCCGGTGTACTGGTCGGAGGCGTTCAACGCCTTCCTGGTCACCAGGTTCGAAGACGTGCAGAACCTGCTGTCGGATCGCGAGGTCGGCAGCGGCTTCCCGATGCGCAGCAGCAGGCGGCTGTTCGGCCGGACGCTGCTGGACACCGACGGCCCCCGCCATCGCGATCTGCGGAAGCTGTTCATGCCGCTGTTCGCCGGCGGGTCGGTGAAGCGGCTTCGCACGGAGATCCTCGTTCCCGCGGTGGACCAGGTCCTCGACTCGATCGAGGCCGAAATGGGGACCAAGAACGAGATCGACGTCGAGTTCATGGAGCGGGTCGCGGTCGGCGTGCCGTACGCGATGGTCACCCGGCTGTTCGGGTTGCCGCCGGAGGACGCGGCCTGGCTGCGCCCCCGGGTCCTTCCGCTGGCGGGCGCGATCGAGTTCCCGGCGACCTCGCTGGACTCGGCGCTCGCGGCCAAGGCGGAGCTGATCGAGTACCTCAAGGACAAGCTCGCCCGACGCCGTGAAGGCGACCGGATGCCGTTCCTCGACCTCGTCTTCCCGCCGGGCGAACCGCTCGACGAGTCCATGCTGGGCACGGCCACGCTGTTCCTGCTGGCCGGCACCGAGACGAGCGTCGCCACCATCGGCAAGATCATGTACGCGGTCCTGGCGCACAATGTCGACCTGTCGACACTGGCGGATCAGGAGTACCGCACGCAGGTTGTCCGCGAGACGCTGCGGTGGGAACCGCCGAGCCACACCATCCTCAGGTACGCGACCAGGGACCTGAACCTGCACGGGGTGGACATCCCGCGCCGGTCCGCGCTGCTGCTCTCGCTGGGCAGCGCCAGCCGCGACGAGAACGCCTTCGAGGAGCCGGATTCCTGGCGTCCGGAGCGGACCGACCAGCGGCTCCTGGCCTTTTCGGCGGGTCCGCACACCTGCCTGGGCATCCAGCTGGCCTTGGCGGAGTTCGACACGCTGTTCGAGCGGTTGTCGCAGCGGTTCGGCGGCGTCCGGCTCAGCGGTTCGCTCGACGGTGTCCGGCAGGGTTTCTGGCGCCTGCGGGAGCGGGGCCACATCTTCCGGCGGCCCGATCACCTTCATGTCCGGCTGGAGCGCAAACGCGCGGGGAGCAGCGAGGCCGATGCCTGATGTGCTCGCCGCTCCCTACGAGCTGAAGACCGAGCTCGCGGTCGAGCCCTCCGAGTACCGTCGCGCGGCACTGGTGCTGGCCGCGTTCGCGGTGACCCTGTGCCGGTGGACGGCGGCGGGCGAGGCCGCGATCTCGGTCGCGGGGAGGGTGATCCGGGTCCGGGTCGACGACGGGGCGTGGATCGAAGACTTCCTGGGGTCGGTCCACCCGGTCGGCGTCGTCGAAGACGGGCCGGTGGATCTCGTGCTCAGTTCCCTGCACGGGGATCTGCGCTCCGGTGAGGTCCGGTTCGTCACCGAGGTGCCGGGCTCCGAGCACGGGTTCGTCGATGACGTCGCCGCCGCCGTGAACGAGCTGACTTCCCTCGATGGTTCGCTAGAGGACGTTCGCTGCATCGCGCCGGAACGCCGTCGCCTCCTCGACGGGCTGGTCGGCGCGGACGCGCCTGCGGCGGGCATCGAAAGCCTGTTCCTGGAACAGGTCGAGCTCCGGCCGCAGGCGGTCGCGGTCCGCGACGCGAGCACCGAGCTGACGTACGGACAGCTCGCGCTGGCCGCCGGCGAGTACGCCGGTGTGCTGCGGCGGGCCGGGGTCCGGCCCGGTGACACGGTGCTCGTCGCGACCCGGCGGTCCGTCGGCGAGATCGTGGCGCTGGTCGCGGGCGCCCGCACCGGCGCCGCGTACGCGGGATTCGACGAAGACGCGCCCGAAGCACGGCTGGCACGGATCGTCGGCAAGCTGGCGCCCGCGGCAGTGGTGGTCGACGCCGCCTCGGCGGGCCATCCCGTCTTGCGAGAGCTCGTCCGGGTCGATTCCTGGCTCCCTGGAACGGAAATCGACACCGCCACCGAGCCGACAGTGCCAGACGATCCGGGCCGGACCGCGTACATCGCGTTCACCTCCGGATCCACCGGCGAACCGAAGGGTGTCGTCGTCCCGCATCGCGCGGTCACGCGGCTGGCGCGGACGCCGGAGCTCCAGATGCGCCCCGGTGATCGGGTGCTGCGGATGGCGCCGCTGGCGTTCGACGCGTCGACGTACGAGATCTGGGTGACCTTGCTCAACGGCGCGACGCTGGAGGCCTTCCCCGGACGGCTTCCGACGGTCCGGAAGCTCGAAAAGTTCTTCAGCGAACGGGAAGTCACGGTCGCCTGGCTGACCGCCAGCCTGTTCCGGCTGGTCGTCAAGTCACGGCCGCAGGCACTCGCCGGACTCCGCTGGCTCTTGAGCGGCGGCGAGGTCGTCCCGCACGACGCGGCCGCGCAAGTCCTCGAGTCGTACCCCGGTCTGGTGCTCACCAACGGATACGGGCCCACCGAGAACACCACCTTCACGACCACGCACACCGTGCGCGGCAGCGCGGAGATCGACGGCCCGCTGCCCATCGGCAGGCCGATCGCCGGTACCAGGGTCTTCGTTCTCGACCGGAACGCGCGTCTCGTGCCTCCCGGCGGGATCGGCGAACTGTACGCGGCCGGAGCGGGGTTGGCCGACGGCTATCTCGACGACGAGACCGAAACGGGCAAGCGGTTCGGCCACTTCTCCCCGGACGTGGACGAACGCCTGTACCGCACGGGTGATCTGGTCCGGCTCGACCCGAACGGCGACGTGCTCTTCCTCGGCCGCGCGGACAAGCAGATCAAACTCGACGGCCACCGCATCGAGACCGAGGAGATCGGCACCATCCTCGCCGGTCACTCCGGTCTCCGCGACGCCGTGATCGTCGTCGCCCGGCAGCCGGGCCAAAGCCCTCAGCTCGTGGCGGCCGTCGTCGCGCACCCCGGGCAGGACACGGATTTCCGCTCCCTGCGCGCGTTCCTGTCACAACAGCTGCCGAGCTACGCGATACCCGCCCGCTGGGTGGTGGTCGACGAGCTCCCGCTCACCCGCAACGGGAAAGTCGACGAAAAAGCCCTGATCGAAGCAGCGACGGACCGCGAGGTCGTCGCCCCCCAACGAGCGAACGCCGGATGAAGGAGAAGTCGATGAGGTTGTCGCTCGGACAGGAGCGGCTGTGGCTGGTGCAGCAACTCGACCGGACCAGCGCCGCGTACAACATCCCGATCGTCCTCCGGTTCCACGACGGCGTCGATTTCGAAGCGCTTGACAGGGCACTCGGCGGGCTCGTCGACCGTCATCCGGTACTCCGCTGGCGGTTCGTCGTGGACGCGTCGGGGACCCCCGCGGCCGTACCGACCCCGGGCTTCCGCATCCCGGTGGCGCGGCGGACCGCGGGGCCGGGCGAGAACGAGTGGCAGAAGCACACCGCCGACCTGGTCAGCGAACCGTTCGACCTCGCGGCGGCACCGCCGGTTCGCGCGATGGTCGTCGAATGCGCCGACGGATCGGCCGTGCTGTGCCTGGTGAACCACCACATCATCACCGACGGGCGGTCCATCCAGATCGTGACCGAGGACATCGTCAGGCTCTACCGGTCGGAGACCCTCGCACCGCTCGACGTGACCTACGAGGAGTTCGTCGCGGTGCAGCGCGCCGGCACCGGCTCGGTGGCGGAGCATCTCGACTACTGGCGGCGTGAGCTCGACGGCTTCGAGCCGCTGCGGCTGCCGACGGACCGGCCGCGCACGGGTAATCCCGGCTTCGCGGGCGACCACGTCGATTTCGAGTTCCCCGCCGAGCTCACCAAGGCTTTCGGCGCCTTCGCCCTGCGGAATCGCTGCGCCCTCTCCAGTGCCATGGCCGCGGTGTTCCAGGCCCTGTTGTCCCTCCATTCGGGACAGGAGGACGTCACGATCGGCACGGTGCTCGCCGGTCGCGACGACCGCCGGTTCGCCGACGTCCTCGGCTTCTTCGTGAACACCGTGGTGCTGCGCACGCACATCACGCCGTCGATGTCGTTCCGCGAGCTGCTGAAGGTGGCGCGGACCAAGATGGTCGACGCCTACGCGCATCAGCAGGCGCCTTTCGACCAGGTGGTCGCCGAGGTCCGGCCAGAACGGGACGCGGGCCGCAACGCGATCTTCGACGTCGTGGTCGTGCACAACGGGGAACTCCCCACGCCCGGCGAGGGTGAGATCTCCAGCGTGCCGTGGGCGGGGGTCGCGACCCGGTTCGATCTGGAGCTGGTCACCCATCTGCAGGACGGCAAACTGCACGGTTCACTGGTGTTCCGCACCAGTCTTTTCGATCGCTCCACCGCCACACGGCTCGTCGGCAGGCTGGTCCGGCTCGTCGAACACACGCTGGAACATCCCGACGAGCCGATTTTCGAGGCGCTGCGCGGACAACTGGACTACTGGCGGAAACAGCTCGACGACGTACCCGCGGCGGTGGAACTGCCGACGGATCGCGCACGCCCGCCGATGGCGGCCTACCGCGGCGACTCGCTCCCCTTCACCGTGGATGCCGGCGTCGCCGAGAGCCTCCGCGAAGTGAGCGATCGTCACGGCGTCACGCCGTTCATGACGCTGCTGGCGACCTTCGACGTCGTCCTGTCCCGCTACGCGCGCACCACGGACGTGACGGTCGGCGTGCCGACGACCGAGCCGACGGCCGGGTTCGACGCCAAGATGCTGGTGCTGCGCACCGATCTTTCCGGCGATCCCACCTTCGCGGAGCTGCTGGGCCGTGTGCGGGAGACCACGCTCGGCGCGTACGCGAACCCGAACATCCCCTTCGAGCGTCTCGTCGAGGAACTGGCGCCCAGGCGGGACTTCAGCCGCACCCCGCTCACCCAGGTCGTGTTCCGGCTGGTGGACGGGCCGTTGGCGGACGTCTCGCCGGTCGGCACGAAAGCGGAACCGTTCGATCTCGAATGCCAGGTGGCGAGCCGGGACGGCGTGCTGGAAGCGCGGATCGACTACAACGCCGAACTGTTCGACCGGGTCACGATCGACCGCTTCACCGGGCACTTCCGGCAGCTGCTCGCGGCCGTCGTCGCCGAACCGGAGCGGCCGCTTTCGGCGTGGTCGATGATGGGCGATTCCGAGATCCGCCTGCTGACCGAGGACTGGAACGACACGACCAAGGCGTTGCCGTCCCCGGCGACCGTTCCCGCGGTGTTCGCCGAGCAGGTCCGCGTCCGTCCACAAGCGACAGCCCTGGTCTGCGGTGACGATTCCCTGACCTACGCCGAACTCGATGTCCGGTCCAACCGCCTCGCGCACCGGTTGCGTACCCTGGGCGCCGGGCCGGAAACGGTCATCGGCGTCTGCCTTCCCCGCTCGATCGGGCTGATCACCGCTCTGCTCGCGATCCTCAAGACCGGCGCCGCGTACCTGCCGATCGACCCCGGGTATCCCGAGGAACGCCAACGGCTTCTGCTCACCGACGGCGGAGCGCGGCTGGTGATCGCGACCGAGCTGATCGGCGACCCGACCCTCGACGAGGAGCCGGCGACCGCGCTGGAGACCGGGGTGGGGCCGCGCGATCTCGCGTACGTCATCTACACCTCCGGCTCGACCGGACGCCCGAAAGGCGTGGAAATCGAGCACCGGTCGATCATCCGGCTCGTCACCGGGCTGCCGGAGGGCATCCTCGGCCCGGACGAAGTGGTCCTGCACGCGTCGGCGATCTCCTTCGACGCCGCCACGTTCGAGATCTGGGGTGCCCTCCTCACCGGCGCCACCTGCGTCATCTCGACCGAACGGGTGCTCACCGCCCGGCCGCTCGCGAACGCGATCACCCGGCACCGGATCAGCACGGCGTGGCTGACCTCGTCGTTGTTCAACCACATCGTCGACGAGGACACCTCGGCGCTGAGCGGGCTTCGCCGTCTGCTCGTGGGCGGCGAAGCGCTGTCGGTCACCCATGTCCGCCGCGCCGCCGCCGCACTTCCCGGCACACGGCTCTTCAACGGCTACGGCCCCACCGAATGCACCACGTTCGCCACGTGTCACCCGATCCCCTCGCCTGTGCCCGAGGACGTCACCGGAATCCCCATCGGCCGTCCGCTCGGCAACACGCGCGTGTACGTCCTCGACGAGCGCGGCGAGCTCGCGCCGATCGGAGTGCCGGGAGAGCTCCACGTGGCCGGACCCGGTGTCGCACGGGGCTATCGAGGACAGCCGGAGCTCACCGAGGGGCAGTTCGTCCCTAACCGCCACGACACCACCAGCGACCGGTTGTACCGGACCGGCGACATCGTCCGGCACAACGCCGACGGCGACATCGAGTACCTCGGCCGCGTCGACGACCAGGTCAAGATCCGCGGCTTCCGCATCGAACCCCGCGAGATCGAAGCCGCACTTCTGTCCACAGAGGACATCTCGCAGGCCGCTGTCATCGCCCGTGAAGACGGCGCCGGACAGAAGAGGCTCGTCGCCTACGTAAAGGTGTCGGGCGCTCTCGACGACACCGCATTGCGTACTCGCCTGCGAAGCGTGCTGCCGGAGTACATGGTGCCGGCGGCATTCGTGTCGCTTCCCGAACTCCCGTTGACCATCAACGGAAAGCTGGATGTCCGGGCGCTCCCGGAACCTGCGGGCGAAACCAAGGCGGACGACACCGCTCCCCCGCGCAACCCGACCGAGGAGAAGCTGGCCGCGATCTGGGCCCAGGTCCTCGGCCGCGAGACCGTCGGCAGGGACGAAAGCTTCTTCGACGTCGGCGGACACTCGCTGAAGGCCGCGCAACTCGCCGTCCGGATCGGGGAGACCCTCCGGATCGACCTGCCGTTGCGGACGTTGTTCGAGCGGCCCACGATCGCGAAGCTGGCCGAAGAGATCAACGGCGAGCGGCGGACCGACGCCCGCTCGTTCGATCCCGAGGCCGTACTGCGCGGGGTCCTCCCGGACCAGCTGCCGCCACGCGAACCCGGTATTTCGGGGATCCTGCTCACGGGCGCCACCGGCTTCGTCGGGGCGTACCTGGTCCGCGAGTTGCTGGCACGGAAGAACGTGCGTGTGCACTGTCTCGTCCGCGCGGCCGACGAAGAGGCGGGATGGCAACGGCTGCGCGAGAACCTGGACCGCTACGGCCTGTCCGACGAGGTCGACCACGAGCGGATCACCGTCGTCCCCGGCGATCTCGCCGCGCCGGGACTCGGGCTCACCGCCGAGACCTTCGCGCGGCTCGCGGGCGAAATCGATCTGATCTGCCACAACGGCGCACGGGTCGACGCGCTCTCCAGTTATGAACAGCTCGCAGGCGCCAACGTGGACGGCACCCGCGAACTGATCCGGCTGGCGGCGACCACCCGGCTCAAGCGGCTTCAGTTCGTGTCGACCATCTCCGCCGGTGAGGAAAACGGGTCCCGCAGCGGTTACGCGGAGACCAAGTCGCACGCGGAGCAGCTGATCACCACCGCGCACGAGCGTGGGGTGCCGGCGGCGATCTACCGGCTGCCCCGGATCGTCGGTGACTCGCGCACCGGACAAGGGAACACGCGCGACATCATGCTGCGAGTCCTGCGGCTCATCCTCGAACTCGGCTGTGCACCCGACACCGAGATCGAGGAGCCGTGGATCGCGGTGGACGAAACGGCGGGCGCGCTCGCCCGGCTCGGCATGGAGGGGCAGCAGAGCGGCAGCCGGTTCGTGCTGGCGAGCAGGCGGCCGATGCGTCTCACACATCTGGTCGAACTCCTGCGGAGTACCGGCACGGAGATCGGCGTCCGGCCGGTGACGGACTGGCTTACGTTGCTGGAAGCCCATTCCCCCGAGGAACACGCCATCCTGAAGTTGCTTTTCGAGTCCACGTCGGACACTTCTGGTAACGGCGTGCCGAGCAGCGCGTTCGACTCGATCGTCGTGCCGAGCCCCGACGACGGCGCACTGCTTCGCTACGTAGACCGAATGCTCGTCCGGACCTCCGCAGAAGGGCTGTCGCGAAAATGACCAGTGAGAACCGGATAGCCCTGTACCGGTCTATGAAACAGATCCGGGAATTCGAAGAGCGCTGCCTGGCGATGGCCATCGCCGGTGAGATCGACGGCGGCATCCACCCGTACATCGGGCAGGAAGCGGTGGCCGTGGGCATCTGCGCGAACCTGACCGACCGGGACTTCATCACCAGCACGCACCGGGGACACGGGCACGTGCTGGCGAAGGGAGCGGATCCGCGCCGTCTGCTCGCCGAACTCCTCGGCACCCTCGAAGGGTTCAACAAGGGCCGCGGCGGGTCGATGCACGCCGCGGACATGAAGCTGGGCATCCTGGGCGCCAACGGGATCGTCGGCGCCGGCGGGGCGATCGCCTCCGGCGCCGCCTGGGCCGCGAAGGCCCGCGGGAACTCGGAGGTCGTCGTCAGCTTCTTCGGCGACGGGGCGATGAGCCAAGGTGTCCTGCTGGAAGCCTTCAACCTGGCCGCGATCTGGTCGCTGCCGGTGCTGTTCGTCTGCGAGAACAACATGTACGCGACGAGTCTCAAACTCGAATCGGGACTCGCGGGCGGCGCGGCACGGCGCGCGGAAGGCTTCGGGATGGTCGCGCGCACGGTCGACGGCATGGACGTCGAGGCGGTGGCGGAAGCCGCGGCGGAACTGGTCGAAGGGTGTCGCGCGGGCCGTGGTCCGGCGTTCCTGGAATGCCAGACGTATCGGTTCTTCGGGCATCACTCCGTGCTCGAACTCTTGGGCGTCGAGTTCCGCGACCCCGAGGAAGTGGCCCTGTGGCGCGAGCGGGATCCGATTCCCCTGCTGGGAAGTCAGCTCGGCGATGACGTCGTCGCCGAGATCGACGCCGCCGTGAAGAACGAAATCGACGAGGCGGTCGAGTTCGCGAGGAACGCCCCGTCGCCCGATCCGAAGGACGCATTGATGTACCTGTACGCGGGAACGACCGCCGTCCGGCCTGGGGTGATCCTGTGAGCGAGCTGCCTTCTCCGTCGAACTTCGGCTACATGCACGCGATGAACCTCGCCCTGCACGCCGAGATGGCGGCCGACGAAGACGTGTTCCTGCTCGGCGAAGACGTCGGCGTCGGCGCGAGCGGGGTCACCTCGGGGCTGCTGCCCCGGTTCGGCGCGGAGCGAGTGCTGGACACGCCGTTGTCCGAACAGGCCTTCACCAGTTTCGGGACCGGCGCGGCGATGGCGGGCAAGAGGCCCGTGATCGAATTCCAGATCTCCTCGCTGATCTACCTGGTCTTCGAGCAGATCGTGAACCAGGCCCACAAGTTCTCCCTGATGACCGGCGGGCAGGTGCAGATCCCCGTCACCTACCTCGTGTCCGGTTCGGGATCGCGGTTCGGCTGGGCGGGCCAGCATTCGGACAATCCGTACAGCCTGCTCGCCCACGCGGGGATCAAAACGGTCGTCCCCGGCCTGCCCGCGGACGCGTACGGGCTGCTGCGGTCGGCGATCCAGGATCCCGACCCGGTCGCCGTGTTCGCCCCGTCGTCGTTGCTGGGGGCGACGGATGTGGTCTACGCGGGCGAAGAGGACATCGTCCCGCTGGGCGAGGCGAACGTCGTCCGGGAGGGCGGCGACCTGACGGTGGTGGCGGTGGGCCAGCACGTCGGTACGGCGATCGAGGTCGCCGAGAGCCTCAGCGACCGGGCCGAGATCGAGATCATCGACCCGCGAACGGTGTACCCCTTCGATTGGGAATGCCTCCGCAAATCGGTCGACAAGACCGGGCGCCTGGTCGTGATCGACGACTCGAACCGCATGTGCGGGCTCGGGGCGGAGATCGTCGCGACGGCGGCCGAGGAGTTCGACCTGGTCGCACCGCCGAGGCGGGTGTGCCGCCCGGACGGCACCGTCATCCCGTACGCCCTCGCGCTCGACAAAGCCTTGGTGCCGGGACCCGAACAGCTGTTGGCCGCCATCAACGCGACGCTGAAATGAGGTGCCCGTGAACGAGATTTCGGACCGCTACCGCAGGACACAGGACGCCTTCGACGCCGTGCTCGCGGCCGTACCGGAGGACCGGTGGCACGCGGCGTCGGCGTGCGAACACTGGACGGTGCGAGACGTGACAGGTCACGTCATCTGGGGCCTGGAGGTGCTGCGGCAGCACGCGGGCGGCCAGGAATTCGCGGTGGAGAACGGGCCCGCGGGCTCCGAGAAGCCCGGTGAGCTGGCCGGTGACGACCCGCTCGCCGAATGGCGCGCAACCCGCTCCGCGACCGACGCCGTCGTCACCGACGAGATGCTTCTTCGGCCCGCCCCCACGTGGTACGTGGCCAACCGTCCCGATGCGACGGTCACCGACTACCTGGCCTTGCTGACCTTCGACACCCTGGTCCACACCTGGGACATCGGCTCCGCCCTCGGCGTGGACGTGCGCATGGACCCCGACCTCATCGCGCCGTCGTTCTCGCTCGCCCGGCTGATCATCAGCCGCACGCCGGGCACCTTCGGGCCCCGGGTGAAACCCCCCGCGGACGCCGACGCCCAAGCCCGCTTCCTCGCCTTCCTGGGCCGCTCGACCTGAGTTCCGCCTCCAATCACGCGAGTTCCGCCTCCAATCACGCGAGTTCCGTCTCCGATCACGTGAGTTCGGTCCTCCTTGAGGGATCCAGGTCCCTCAAGGAGGCCTTCACGGACTTCTGTCTCGCTTATGCTGCCCGGCGTGTACTCACCGATCCCCGTCCTGAACGAGCTGAAGGACCTCTACGACTCGGCCGGCGACTTCATCGCCGACGGCTTCGAGCTGCATGACTACGACGACAAGGACCGTTTCCCCAAGGAGCTGGACGACCCGGAGTTCCTGTCGCGCGTGATTCCCTTCGCCCAGGCGAACGGGAGCGGCTCGACTTACGCGATCTGGCGAACCGGCGACGAGACGGACCTCGCCCTGTCGCCCGTCGTGGTCTTCGGCGACGAGGGCGGTGAACAGGTCGTCGCCCGGGACTTCCGGGATTTCCTGCGGCTGCTGGGCTACGACGGTGAGGTCATGGTCGACCACGACTCGGCCGACTACTTCCGCGAGGAAGACGACGACCACAGCGGCTCGCACGAAGAGTTCGTCAAGTGGCTCCAGGATCGGGGCCTGACACCGGCCGAAGACCCGGACGCCATCGTGGCCGCCGCCAAGGAGGTCCACGGGGAGCGGTTCCGAGCATGGATCACGCCGTTCTACGAGCGGATCGGCTGGGCCTGACCCGAGGCACGCGTCAAGCCTTGAGTGTCCACAAGGGACACTTTCGAGCGGTGAAATGTCTGATTGATGGCTAGATATGCGGTTCTCGATGGGGGTCGTGAGTGGTAATGATCGTTAGAACGATCATTACCACTCACGAGCCCTTCACAAAACGCCCGAATCAGGCACTGCTACCTGGAAAGGTCCCCTGTGGACAGTCGAGAAGGTGTCAGGCCACTGTGACGAGCCCCCACCCGTAACCAGAACCCGAATCATCACCAGCCACTCACCTCACCGGCGGTTATGCGACTCCGTGAAGGCCTCCTTTCCTACCCTCAAGGTAGGAAAGGAGGCCCTCACTACTTCAGGGCCGGTCGCTGGGACGGCGCGGTGCCTGGAAGCCGAACTCGCGCAGCATTAGACCCTCTCACTTTTCCTCTTGACGCTAACCATTAGCTCGCTATAGCTACTAACCATAGCGATAGGCGCTAATCAGGCGACTCGCGAACAAGGGAGAAGGATCATGTTCGGCACCTCACGCCGTCGGCTCGCCCTGCTCACCGGCCCGCTGGCCCTCGCCGGCGTCCTCGACGCCACGGCACCCGCCCAAGCCCACGGCCACAAACCGGCTTCCCTTACCTGCCAGGAAAAAGACATCGACCGCGCCGCCAAGGTGCACTACCGGGCCGAGACCTTCATCAAGGCGCCGCTGCGCACCGTCTGGAACCTGCAGACCGACGTGGAGGCCTGGCCGTCGTGGCAGAACCCCGTCCTTCCCGTCACCATGAAACGCCTGGACCACGGCCCGTTCCGCAAGCATTCCCGGTTCCAGCGGACCATTCCCGTTCCGCCCGGCATGCCCTACCCGCCCGGCGACGTGACCATCGTTTCCACCGTCCGGCAGCTCCAGCCCGGCAAGTGCATCCGCTGGACCGGCCCCCAGGTCGACAAGGACGTGCCCAACTCCACCGAAATGCTCGGACAGGGCCTCGAAATCTGGCTGAATGATCTCAAGACGGCCGCCGGAAAGCGGTAGCGATGGTCCCTATGCTCACGGCATGGAGATCATCGGGCCGGACGACGCTCTTCCCGGACGCCGGATCCGGCGGGTCGCGGTGGCGGGTCCCGCCGGATCCGGCAAGTCGACGCTGGCGCGAACCCTGTGCGAGCGCATGGAGTTGCCGTTCGTCGAGTTCGAGTCCTTCTTCCACGCGCCGGGCTGGACGGTGCGGGAGACCTGGCAGGCCGACGTCCTGGAATTCCTCACCGGCGACGAGTGGGCCATCGAATGGCAGGGCGAAGAGGTTCGGGAGCGGATGACCGAGCGGTCGGACGTCCTCGTCTGGCTCGATCATCCCCGCGCCCTGACCGTGGCACGCACGGTCGTCCGGACGCTGAAACGTCGTGTGGGGCGCGGCTCGAAGATCGCCGGCGGCAACGTCGAAGGCCCTCTGTACACGTTCTTCACCGACGACGACCACATCGTCAAGCTCGCCTGGCGCTACCATTCGATCCTGCGCGCTCGCGTGCACAAGGTCATCGCCGAGAACCGGTATCCGGACCTCGTCGTCGTCCGCCTGCGGGGTCAGCGCCAGGTCGATCGCTGGCTCGACGGCCCCCTGGCCCGGAACCTCCGCTAGCGAAGATCGCGGACTCGCCAAACCACACCGAGCCCAGCATCGATCCGCTCCACCCTGAAACCCTCGCGCTCGTAGAAGGCTCCCGCACGTTCGTTGGCCACGAAATGTTCGATGTACAACCGTTCGGTGCCCGGCGGCAACTGTCCGATGAGGACGTCGAGCAGCCGCCTGCCCAACCCGCCACCTCGGTGACGAGGGTGCACGTACAGCTTGTAGATCACGTGCTCGGCACCGTCGAGTCCGCGCTGTCCGACGCCCACCAGGTGCCCGCCGTCGTCGGCGACCACCACCGAACCGCGGGCGACGGCGCCAGCGACGTTCGTCTCGTTCCACCACATCCGCACCTGCAGGGCAGCGGCTTCTTCGCCGATCAGTGGCGTGTAATGGGCTCGGACGTGTTCCTCGCCGAAGCGGCAGATGGCCATGACGTCGTCTCGATCGGCGTCCCGCACGACCGGTCCGGTTCCCATCGCGGTTCCTTCCAGGCTCTGGCCCGAACTACCACCACAGGAGGACCTTTCGGGCAATCCCTGATCATCCGGGTTGTCCGAACACCCGCGCGATGGTAACGATACGTGACGATCTCTGGCAGTTCCGCGGAGCGCCTCGTCGACCTCGCACCCCATCCGAACCGAGCCAAGGCGACGCATGCAACCCAATTTCGACGCAGGTGAGGACTTCGCGCTTCTTTTGGAGCGAGAGGCCAAGAAACTCCAGGAAAAAGCCGAAGCCCTGACAGCCGCGTTCACCTCCTCCGCGTCCACGGTGCGGTCCGCCGACGGCTCGGTGACGGTGACCGTCGAGGCCAACGGCTCGCTGAGCGCGATCGAGTTCGGCAACCGGGCCACCGCGCTGGGACCCGCGCGGCTCTCCTCCCTGGTCATGCAGACGGTGCGCGAGGCCCAGCGCAAGACCGTGGAGAAGGTCACGGAGTCGTACACCGAGATCAACGGCAACGACGAGGCCGCCGAGCTGGTCCGCACGTTCCTGCCGAAGGTCGAGGACGAGGAAGACGCCCCGGAGAACCCCGAGCAGGACAAGTGGGCTCCCGAGGCGCACCACGAGGACCCGCGTCCGCAGGCGGGCTTCCGGCCGCCGCCGCCCCCGCCGCAGGCAGGCCCCCCGATGCCGCCGCAGCCGGGCCGTCCCGTGCGGCCGCCGAACCCCCCGGCGCCGCGACCCCGGCGACCGGCCACCCCCGACGACGATGAAATGAGCCCGTGGTGAGCGGATTCGGTGTCAAGACGGAAGCCCTGAACGAGTTCGCCGGTCACCTCGACAAACTCGAGGACGCGCTGCGGAAGAGCGCCGGCATGGTGGGCGGCTGTGTCGGGGATCCCGGCATCTTCGGCATCTTCGGCGGCCAGATCTACGGTGCCGGCGCGAGCATGCACTGCGGGAAGGCACGGGACCACCTGAACAAGTACTCGGAGAACGTGCAGGAGTTCTCGGACAGGGTGCGCGAGGCCGCGAAGAAGTACGACGCCAACGAGCAGGAGGCGGAGAAGCTGATCACCGACGCAGGCAAGGGCATCGACGAGGTGAAGGTCAAGTGAGCGACGAGTACCGCCCGAACGACTTCGGGAACGCCACCGGGACCAAGGCCGACGACTTCAAGGACGAGAACCGCAGCTTCCTCGCGGGCAGCGGGGACACCGCGGGCGCGGGCTTCTTCGATTCCGCGTTCTCACTGAAGAAGGCCGTCGACGACGGCGACAGCCTCAGCATCGGGCTGGCCTCGGCGGGGATGGCGATCGAGGTCCTCGGCATGGTCGTCGACCCGATCGGGTCGCTGCTCACCGCCGGGATCGGCTGGCTGATCGAGCACATCGTCATCTTCCGCTGGCCGCTGGACTTCCTGATGGGTGACCCGAAGGGCATCGAGGCGGCCAAGACGGCGATCTACAACGAGGGCAAGGCCGTGAAGGAGTGGTCGGAGGATCACGCGGCCGCCACCAAGAAGTTCATGGAGAAGTGGGACGGCGAGGCCGCCGACAAGTTCCGCGCCGACATGGAGGGCGTCGCCGCCCAGATCGACGCGCTCGCCGAGTACGTCAATTTCGCGGGCAAGCAGATGGGGATCGCCGGTGCCGTCATCGGCGCGGTCCGCGGCATCGTCCGCGACATCATCGCCATGACGCTGGCGGGCATCCTCAAGGCCGCGATCGTGGCGGTGGCGCTGGCGCCCATCACCTTCGGCGGTTCGATCATCGCGGCGATCGCCTCCATCATGACCACGGTCGGGGTGGCGATCGCCAAGATCGCCAAGCAGATCGCCGACACGGCCAAGAAGCTCGCCGAGATGATCAAGATCCTGGCCAAGACGCGCGGGGCGGCGGACGACGTCGTGAAGCTGACCCTCGGCGGCGGCAAGGTCACGCTGCCCAAACCGAAACCCGCCGGCGGGACACCGATGCCCGGCGGCAAGAAGCCGATCGAAGGCCCGCCCGCCAAACCGTCCGACACCACTCCGGAAGCCACGCCCAAGCCCCCTCGGGAAAAGCTCAGCGACATGCCCCTCCGGGTCGTGCGCGAGAAGCTGACGAAGGTGCTGGAGGGGCGCCCCGAGGCGGCCGACATCTTGAAGCGGTTCGACTACTGGAACAGCTTCCCGATCGGCGACCTGCACAAGAGGTTCCCGAAGGTGGCGGACGCGATCGAGAAGACGACCAAGATCCTCAGCGACCCGACCTACGGCGCTTCCGGCATGGCCGGGAAGACCATCGTCGAGCTGACGAAGGCCATCCCGCCCGCCGTGAACGAGAAGCCGCCGGAGGGCGACGAAGCGAAGTGAACACTGGCGGCCCCGTACCGGTTTCGGTACGGGGCCGCTTTGTGCTTTCGTTCGAGCGGGTCTTCGGCTACAGCCGGGCGGTGCGCGTCGGCGAGCACATCCACGTTTCCGGGACGACGGCACGGGAACCCGCGCGTTCGGGCGACGCGTACGAGCAGCCACGGCCGTGCTTTCGATCATCGAGACCGCGCTGCGGGACGCCGGTTCGAGTCTGGTCGCGGTGGTCCGCACGGTCACCTACGTGACCGATATCAAGGACGCCGAACTCGAGGTCTCGGCGTTGCTCGACCCGAAGATGAAGGTCGAGATCGAGGCCTACGCCATCGAAAAGTAGGTCACCTCCCGAACGAACCGACCAGCGCTTCGGGAGCTTCGCGCGTCTCGTAGAGCTTCCAGAAGGCATCGGCGAAGACGTCCGGGTGGATCACCTCGGGCTCGAAGTCCAGCGGGAACGACGTGGTCTGCCGATGCGGCACACTGCCCTCGATGAACGCGCCGACGTTGACGGCTCCGGCGTAGACGCCCTTCTCGGCGAGCACGGCGTTCAGGTTGAGGAAGTAGTTCCGCAGCGCGGCCTGCGCCATGCCGACGTTGCCGAGGAAGGGCGCCGGGTGCAGACCGGATTGCCCGGCGGTGAACAGGATCGCGCCGTCGCGACGTTCGGTCATGCCCGGCAGCACGGCCCGCACCAGCGCCACCGCGGACACCAGGAAGCGGTCGAGGATGAGCCGGAGGTTCTCCGGATCAACGTCGAGCACCGGCACGATGCCCTCACCCATGGTCCCGCCGCCGGGATTGAACGCCACCGCATCGATGCGGCCGATGGCGGTGACGGCGGCCGCGAGCTGTTCGGGCTCGTAGACGTCGGCGACGAACCCGCTCGCTTCGATGCCGTCCTCGGCGAGTTCGGCGACGAGCGCGTCGAGGTTCTCGGTGGTGCGCGCGACGAGGGCGATACGGAAACCCTCGCGGCCGAAGCGACGCGCGAGCGAAAGTCCCAGCACCGGTCCGGCGCCGAAGACCGCGAACGTCTTGGTCATGGTTCCTCCAGAAGAATTAAGTTGAGGCTCCTCTCAACTTATACCCGTAACTTGAGGGAGCCTTCAACTTGACTACGATGGCGTCATGGCCAAACCGCTGCGGAAGGACGCCCAGCGCAACCGTGACCTGCTGGTGCGAGCCGCGCGAGGGCTCTACGCGGTGCGCGGCCTCGACGTCCCGCTCGAAGAGATCGCGAAGACGGCAGGTGTCAGCATCGGCACCCTGTACAACCACTTCCCCCAGCGCGCGGATCTGGTGAACGCCGTATTCGCCGACCGGACCGCGACCGTCGCGAAACTGGCCGAACACGCGCTCTCCCTCGACGACGCCTGGGCCGGGCTGACGTACTTCGCCGAACGGATCTGCGAACTCCAGGCCGCCGATCGCGGTTACAACGAACTCGCCTCGACGCGTCCGCCGCAGACCGAAGATCTCGAACGCGGCTACGAACTCATGACCAAGATCGTCGAGCGAGCCAAGGAAAGCGGTGACCTGCGCGCCGACTTCACCCTTGAGGACATGGCCTTCGTGACCTGGGGCATCGCGCGCACCGTCGAGGCGACCGCGGCCGTGCGCCCGGAGGCCTGGCGCCGCCACCTCGCACTCCTGCTCGACGGCATGCGGGCCACGGCCGCGAGCCCGCTGCCGGAACCGCCGTTGCTGCCCGGCGAACTCGCGCGGCTCATGGGGCACTGCGACTGAGGGCAACCCGGGGGCCCTCCGGTGCGTGTTCACCCCGGAGGGAGATCCGATGAAGACGAAACTCCTGCTCTTTTCCCTGGTGGGTGCCCTGTTCGCGGGTTCGGCCTGTTCGGGCGGGCCGCCGGCTGCCGCACCTGCGACAGTGACCGTCACCCCGTCATCGCTGTCGTCACTGCCGTCACCGTCGTCCGCCGCGCCCGATCCGAAGGCCGTCGCCTGGCTCGACGGCGTGTGCGGCGCGGTGTACGGCTACCTGAAGGCCCACGACGAATACTCACGCAAACAGAAGTCGGGAATCGAAGTCACCCGCGGCGCCCTGAAGGAAGAACTCGGGATCCGCGCGGGATTCGCGGGCAAGGTCGTCGACGATCTTGCCGCGCTGCCCCCGTCACCGATTCCCGGTGGTGACGTGGTGAAGAAGTCCCTTGTGGACCGATACGCCGCGGCGAGGGACGCGGCGACCGCGGGCAAGCAACGCCTGGAGAAGTCCGGCAACGAAGCCGCCATGGACGCCGCGGTCAAGGCGATGGACGCCACGCAGAAGCCCGTCACGGAAACCCCGGATCTCCTGCCCGCGCTCAAAATCGAGACACCGGACCTGCTGGCCGTCGCGGCCGAGGCCAAGAGTTGCGCTTCTCCCCACTGACCGAAGCTTCACCGCGAACGGAGTCTCCATGAAGACGAAAGTACTGCTCGTTCCCCTTGCCGTGGCCCTGTTCGCGATGACGGCCTGCTCGGGTGAACCACCGCCTGCCGCCGCACCTGTGACAGTCACCGCCACCCCGTCGTCTTCGGCACCCGCCACTCCGGACGCCAAGACCGTCGCGTGGCTCGATGGGATGTGCGGCGCGCTGTACGGCTATGTGAAGGCCAGCAACGATCACGCGAGCAAACAGGCGTCGGGCGTCGAAGTGACGCGGAGCTGGCTGAGCGAAGACCTCGGCGTGCGCGCCGGGCTCGCGGACAAGGTCATCAGCGAGCTGGCCGCGCTGCCCCCGTCACCGGTCCCCGGCGGCGACGAGGGCAAGAAGTCCATTGTGGACCGCTACACCGCGGCACGGGACGCGGCGGCCGACGGCAAGCGGCAGCTCGACGCGTCGAAGGGACAGGCCGCGCTGGACCAGGGACTCAAAGCCCTTGAAGCGGCCCAGAAACCGCTGACGGAGACAACCGATCCCTTCGCTTCCATCAAGATGGACACGGCGGACTTGGCAGCCGCCGCCGCGGCCGCCAAGAAATGCGTGCCCGCCTCCTGACCCACCCTCCACGCGGCCCTGTGTCGCGAAAGCCACTTTGGGGACGCCTGGCGTCCCGAAAGTGGCTTTCGCGACGCTCTCAAGACTCGATCACCGGCGTGACCCCACCCGCCGCGGCAAGCGCGCGATGCAGCGCCAGCTCCGCCGTCGATCCTTCGGCCAGCACGATCCCGGTGCAGGACCGCTGATCCGCGAGGTGCCGGATCTCGTCCCCGGGGCTCGCCGTCGGATACCACTCCGGCGCGCCCGGGAGGCCGGGCAGCCTGTCGAGTCCCGACCAACCCTTCAGCACACCTTCCGCGGCCGGGTACGCCAGGACGAACGCGATCCCCGGCCCCCCACCGGCTTCCTGGGTCAGCAAGGCGGGTTCCTCGCCCAGCGCCATGGCGATCATCGCGGAGTAGACGTTGGTGTCCAAAGACCGGCACAGCGCCTCGCCGAGCATCGCCCCGCCGATCCGGATGTTGATCTCGACGACCTCCGGCCCGTCGGCGGTGAGCACGAATTCGGTGTGCGCGAAGCCCTGCTCGTGTCCGGCGGCCTTGAGCACCCGGCCGACCCAGTCGGCCAGTCCGGCGTATTCGGCCTCGGGGAACGCCACCGGGAACGCGGCGGCCTCCTCGCGTCGCACGGGTTCGGGTGACAGCTGACGGGAGAGGATCCCGAGCAGCCGCGTCCTTCCTTGCCAGGTGACGGTTTCCGCACTGTAGAGCGGGCCGGCGAAATACGGTTCGGCGATCAGATGGCCTTTGAGTGGCGTTTCCTTCGCCTCCAACCTGGCTCGCTCGAGTTCGCCCTGGTCACGAACGAGCCACACCCCGCGTGACGACGTTCCCGAAGAGTCCTTGACCACCAAGGGAAACCCGAGTTCCTCGGCGACCATGACGGGTACCGGCCTGCCGCGGGTGAGCCCGTGTTCGTACAGCAGATCGCGCACGGCACCCTTGTCCCGCAAGACCCGGACGGCGGCCGCGTCGGGGCCGGGCAGTCCCAGCCGGGCGGTGAGTTCCGCGCCGGGAAGCGCCCACGTGTCGGTCGAGTTGATGATCCCGGCGAGGTCCGGGATGGCACGCAACGCCGCTTCACAGGCCGCGATGTCGGTGGTGTCGATGTCGACGACCTCGACCCTGTCCGGCCCGAGGGTGCCGAGTTCGTACCGGTAGATGTCGCGGTTTCCGGTGAACAGCACCAGTTTCCGCCCGGCCGACGCCGCGGCGTCGGCCAGCCTGCCCAGGCCGAACGTCAAGGCTTCCAACAGGACGACGGTCACGACGCCCGCTCCTTCCGGTACAGCGGCTGCGCGGGTATCCCGAATCGGCGGCGGCTCCAGTCCATCGCCGCCCACGGCAGGGCGAGTTCGTCCAGTGAAGCGATCTCGCGCGGCGCGAGCCCCGCCGGGTCGACCGCTTCCCGATGCCGGGCGAAAACCCTTGCCGTGTAGCGGTGTCCGGTGTCGGCGCCGATCACGACGTGCGTCCGATCCGGGTTCCGCGCCGCTTCCCAGCCCGCGACGAGGTACGCGGCACCGGTGGAAAGCCCGGCGAAGACGGCGTGGTCGCGCATCAGGCCGACGGTCGCGGCCATGGCGTGCACGAAGTCCAGCCAGTGGATCCGGTCGTACAGTGCGTGATCGACGTTGCCGAACGGGATGGCGGACCCGATCCCCGCGATGATCGCGTCCGGATCGGTGAACCGCTCGCTGCCGAAGGTGACACTGCCGAAGGGCTGGACTCCGGTGAGACGGACGTCCGGATCGCGTTCGCGCAACGACCGCGCGATCCCGCCGGTCGACGCACCGGTGCCCACACTGCCGACGACGGTGAGCGGCCCGGACGGCAGCGCGCGGGCGACGAGATCGGCCACCTCGCCGTACCCCAGGTAGTGCACGGGATCGTGGTACTGGCGCATCCAGTGCATCCCCGGATGGCGCTCCAGCAGTTCCTGCACGCGCGCGACGCGGCGCCGCTGGTCGAGCCGGAGATCGTCCGACGGCGGCATCTGGTCCACCGTCGCGCCCAGGATCTCCAGCTGCGAACGCATGGTGAGGTCGACGGTGGTGGACGCGACGATATGGCAGCGCAGACCGTAACGATGACAGGCCATCGCCAGCGCGAGCGCGTAGATCCCGCTGGAGCTGTCGATCAGCGTCTGTCCTTTTCGGACCGTACCGTCGGCGAGCAGCGACCGGACCGCGCCGAGCGCCGCGTAGACCTTCAGGGTCTCGAAGCGGATCAGCACGAGGTTCGGCTTGAGCCGGATCAACGCCGGTGTCTTGATCGCGTCGGTGACGTGTTCGTGGACCAGCGCGGACATCGCGTTCACCGGCCGATCGAGCGCAGGTACGCGGCCAGTGATTCGGCGCCGGCCGCGTTGCGCGGGCCGCTCACGAGGTCCCCGTAGGAGACGACGTGGAACCGGTTGTCGCGCACGGCGGGCGTGTTCTTCAGCTGTGGCGCCGACTTGATGAACGCGATCTTGTCCTTCGCGGGCTGGTCCGCGTAGTCCACCACGACGATCACCTCGGGCTCCGCCTTCACCACCGCTTCCCAGCCGACGCTGCCCCAGCCGTCCTGGAGGTCGCGGAAGACGTTGGTCCCGCCCGCGGCGTCGATGATGTCGTTGGGCGCGGCGTGTTTCCCGGAGGTGAAGGGCTGGTCGGTGCCGGAGTCGTAGACGAACACCTTGGCGGGCGGGGTCTTCGGTGCTCCGGCCCGGACCTTGTCGAAGCGTCCCTTGAGTTCCGCGACCAGTTCGTCGGCCCGCTGGCGGACGCCGAAGATGTCGCCGAGGTTGCGCAGGTCGGTGTAGAGCGCCTCAAGCGGCGTCACCTCCGACTTCGCGGCCGGATACTCCCAGCAGGTCTCGGTGTGCAGATAACTCCGGATGCCGACCTGCTCCAGCAGCTTCGGCGTGATCCCGCGTTCCTCGCTGAAGCCCGAGTTCCAGCCCGCGATCACCCAGTCCGCCTTGGCGTTGACCAGGATTTCGCGGGTGACCCGCGAGGTGCCGAGCCGTTCGACCTTGGCGTAGTCGTCCTTCCACGGCGATCCGGCGATCGCCGGATCGCCGAGCGAGTTCATCACGTAGCCGCGCATCCGGCCGGCGAGGCCGAGCGCGAACATCTTCTCGGCGCCGGAGACGTCGTAGGCCACCGGGCGCTGGGGCGCCGGGAAGGTGACCTGCGCGCCGCAGTTGGCCACCGTGGCCTGTGCCGGTGCGGCCGGTCCGGCCTCGACCTGGGCACCGCAGGCGCTCAGGAGCAGCGCCGCGGCGAAGAGCGCGGTCACCCTGGACGGCTTCATCGTGTGATCCCCTCGGTTTCATCGGCGGGAAGGTCGTACAGCAGCTGGAGCGCGCCGGTCACGGGATGGGTCACCTGGGTGACCTCGACGCCGAACACGGCGCGGACCGTTTCGGGCGTGAGCACCTCGGCCGGGGTCCCGCAGGCGGCGAGCGATCCGCCGCGCAGCAACGCGATCCGGTGACAGACGGCGGCGGCGAGGTTGAGATCGTGCAGGGCGACGAGCACGGTGAGCCCGCAGTCGCGCAGGAATTTCAGCAGTTCCACCTGATGGCGGACGTCGAGGTGATTGGTCGGCTCGTCGAGGACCAGCACTTCCGGTTCCTGGACGAGCGCCCTCGCCACCAGTACCCGTTGCCGTTCGCCGCCGGAAAGTGTCAGCACACTGCGCTGGGCGAGATGGATGATGTCCATCCGCCGCAACGCTTCCCGGCACAGTGCGCGTTCGCGGGCCGACAGCCGGAGGTTGCCGCGCTGATGCGGCGACCGGCCGAGCGCGACGACCTCCTCGACGGTGAAGTCCAGATCCGCCCGGCTGTCCTGGGTGAGCGCGGCGATCCGGCGGGCGGTGTCGCGCAGGCCCTGTTCCGCCAGGTCGACGCCGTCGAGCAGGACGGCGCCGCCGGACGGGGTCAGCGCCCGGTAGACGCAGCGCAACGCCGTCGACTTGCCGCTGCCGTTGGGGCCGAGGAGGCCGACCACCTCGCCCGCGCCGACGTCCAGACGCAGTTCGCGGATCAGCGTCGATCCGGCCACCTCGACGGAAAGTTCGTGCAGGGACAGCATCAGCGACCCCCGAACGCGTAACCGCGGCGCCGCATCACGACGAGGAACACCGGGACGCCGATCAGCGCGGTGATCACGCCGAGCGGCAGTTCCTCCGGCGCGACGAGGGTGCGGGCGAGCAGATCGACCCATACCAGGAACACCGCGCCCACCAGCGGCGCGAGCGCCAGCACGCGGCGATGCCCCGAACCGGCGATCATCCGCACCACATGCGGCAGGACCAGCCCGACGAACCCGATCGAGCCGCTGACCGCCACCAGCAGACCGGTGACGACCGCGGTGAGCAGGAAAAGCCAGCGGCGCAAGGCGGCGGCGTCGGTGCCGAGGCTCATCGCGGTCTCGTCGCCCATGGACAGAACGTCGAGCGCGGTGCCGTACCGCAGCAGGACGATGATCGCCACGGCCACCCCGAGCGCGGCCAGCGGCAGGGACGCCCAGGTCGCCGCGCCGAGGCTGCCCAGCAGCCAGAACAGCACGGTCTGCGCGGCCTGGCCGCTCGGCGAGAGGTAGACGAGCACGCTCATCACGGCTTGGAAGGCGTAGGTGAGCGCGACCCCGGTGAGCACGAGACGCAACGGCGTCAGGCCGAATTTGCTGCGAGCGGCCAGATAGACGAGCGCCGTCGCGCCAAGCGCGCCGAGGAAGGCGGCCGTCGACAGCGCCAGCACGCCGAGCCCGGCGAACAGGCCGAACACCACGACGGCGGCGGCACCGACCGAGGCGCCCGACGAGATCCCGAGCACGAACGGATCGGCGAGGGCGTTGCGGACCAGCGCCTGCACGGCGACCCCGACCACCGCGAGCCCCGCGCCGACCACGGCCGCCAGCAGCACCCGCGGCGTGCGGACCTGCCAGACGATCGAGTACCCGGTGACCTCGTCGCCGGTGATGGTGCCGCCGGCGATGGCCTTTCCCAGGAAGCGCAGGACATCCGGGAGGGCGACGGTGGACGGGCCGAGCGCGATGCCCGCGATCAGCGAGATCACCAGCGCCGCCGACAGCAGGAGCACCGGACCGGTGAGCCGTAGTCGGCGCGAGGTGTCATCGTCCGGTTCGGCGAACAGGCGAAGCGTTTCAGCCGGCACGTTCACCACGCACGATCAGGCGGCGTGCGTGGTTGTCGTACGGCGAGCCGTCGAAATCACCGAAGCACTCGACGCCGGTGAAGCCCACCGTCTCGAACAGTGCCTTCAGTTCCGCCGCGCTGTACAGGAAGGACAGGATCGACGCCTGCTTCGCCGCACCGCCGCGGACCAGCGTCCATTCGGTCTTGAGGCGGGTCCAGTCGTCGAGGATGGTGTCGCGCATGAACACCGTCCCGCCGTCGACGTCGACCGCTTTCGGACGGCCGACCCAGCCCGCGAGCACCTCCTTGCCGAGGACGTCGATCAGCAGCCTGCCGCCGGGCGCGAGGCTCGCGTAGGCGTTTCGCAGCACGGTCAGGTTGTCGCCGGGCTCGGTGAAGTAGCCGAACGACGTGTACATGTTGATGATCAGGTCGTACGCGCCGGGCTCGGCGTACTCGAGCATGTCGGCCTGGATCAGTTTCGCGGCGACTCCGGCGCTTTCGCAGGCCTCTCGCGCGCGTTCGAGCATCGCCGGGCTGAGGTCGACGCCGGTCACGTCGGCGCCCTTCTTCGCCAGCGGCACGATGTGGATCGCCGGGCCGCACGCCAGATCGAGCACCTTCGCGCCGTCGGCGACCTGGAGCAGCGGTGACGTGGCCGTCAGGCGTTCGGCCTCTTCGGCCCGGCTTGGCGGGAACATCACGTCCGCGAAGCCGACCCACAGGTCGTCGTCCTCGTACCAGTGCATCTCTCTCCGCTCGCCGGACCGCATGATTCAGCCCCACAAGTCGTCGAAAGGTCGTCTTCGGTTCCCGGTTTCGGCGCCTTTCTCGTGGAGTGATCACGCGAGCGCCGGTCCAAGTGGTCGTGAGTGGCGATTCGGGTGATCAGCGGGACGACTCGCCGTGTAACCCGGCCGCGGCCGGGTCGTCCACCTGATCACGCGTGTCGTCCAACGGCTCACGCGTGTCGTCCACCTGATCACGCGAAACGACCGACATCGGTCCAGGTGGTCGTGAGTGGCGATTCGGGTTCTAACCCGAATCGCCACTCACGACCCAGCCGCACCTTGTGTGATACCTGGTTGAAGTACATGAAGGCCCCCTTCATGTACTTCGGCTGGTGTGAAGGTCGAGTTTCCTCGGCTGAGCCGAGGGAAGGGGTCCTTCACGCGCTGTCGCTGCAGCGCCGAGGCTCAAGATGGCGTTCCTGCCCGCCCCCAGCCTCGGCTCGGCCGAGCTCAGCCCGGCATGCCGTGAGGGCCTCCTTCCCTACCCTGAGAGTAGGGAAGGAGGCCTTCACGGACTCGGCGGCGACCCGGCCGCACGCTCAGGGAGGCGGGATCAGATCGATGAGGAACGTCTGGTCAGGCGCGCCGGAGCAGCGTTCCCGGACGACCTCCGTACCCGCGACGGTGTCCATGTCGCGCAGGCCGAGGCATTGGCTGGTGCCGACGGGACGGATGACGAAACGCCCCTCCTCCGTCGGACCGGCCAAGCCGATGGTGAACAACTGGTCCATACCATCGTCGTCGCAGTCGTCGCGGGGTTCGATCAGGTCGTGCCCCAGTCCCTCGTTCACGACCGTGAGGCAGCCGACCCCGCTTTCCGGATGGTGCCACTGGATCTGCACGGCGTTCTCTTCGCCGACCGGGTCGATGAACAGATGCGGAGCCGCGTCGCTGCCGCAGAGCTGCTGGGCGACGACGGTGCCGGCGTAGAGCCTGGTCCGGTCCGCCCCTTCGGCGAGACAGAACTCGGGAGAGCGGGCGGGCCGGATCTGCGCCCAGCTGCCCACCTCCCGGATGTCGAGCCCCGGCACCACGGCCGCGGTGTCCTTGCCCTTCGTGGCCGCACCGAAGGACCGGGTCAGATAGCCGAGTGCCCCGACGAGGACGATGCTCACGACCGCGGCCACGATCAGCGGCCCGCGCCAGCGAGGTCGCCGGGTCGGCGGCGCGGGCTCCGGTTCCGGTTCCGGCGGGAGCGCGGGAGTCACCTTCACGTCGTCGACGAGCCGCAGCGGAACCCCCATCGCGATCCGCGTCCGGGCGCCGAGCCACCGCCGTACGTCGTCGTCGTTCAACCCGCACGCGCGCGTGAACGTCTCCACGAACGATTCGCGGGGCAGTGTGGTCCGGCCGAGAGTGGTCGCGACCGTACTCGCCGGAAGCGTTCCCCCGAGTTCTTTCGCCCGTCCGGCCAGTTGTCGATAAGTCAATCCGGACCACGTTCTCAATACACGCAGTGCCGCTGTGAACTCAGCCGGTGAAGACGCTGAGTCCGGTGACGGAACCCCCGTCGACGACTCCCCGTCGTCGCCCCCCGCATCAACGATCATCGCTCTAGATTGACTGAACCGATCTCGACCCTGATACCGCCATTCAGCGGCGCCGGAATCTGCTGTTCGGGCCACTCGAACGATTTCGAACAAGGCCGAACTACCCGAAGGTTGCCCACGCGCTGGTCAGGAAGTCAGGCTGGCCCCAGTCGGTCCCCAAGCCGGCCACCTCGGGGGAGGCTCGGGAATACCGGGCCCGAAGAAAAATGAGCAAACCGGAAGAGTCCGCACGATCATCGTCAAGGGCGACGGTGAACCCGGCGGAAACATTCGGTTCATCTCGGAAGGCATCCACTGAAATCTCTGCTTTGTAGACCGGATGACGCCTGACGTCGCCCGCATCGGGCTGCATCTGCTGATTCCGAAGAGAAAACCTCGTGCGCCGCACATCTGAGCACACACGAGGAATAAAAGCTGCGATTCCAGCAGCGAACCGGCGGTTCGCAGACCGACGCGCCGCGCCGATCGTATCGGCCCGGTGACCGTGCGTGGACATAAGCAACAGCCATGTCCCGCGGCGGTATGACCCGGTCTCGTTCGAACCCGGTCGTCCATGAATGGCGAACACCGGATTGTGGAGCGTTGTTGATGCATAGCGGGCAAAATGATGTGGCCGAGAGGCAGGTCGTCGTCGTCGGGGCCGGTAATGCGGGTCTTTGCGCCGGTATTGCGGCGCTGCAGGCCGGCGCGACCTCCGTCAGTGTCCTCGAAGCCGCGCCGAAAGAACTGCGCGGCGGGAACAGTTCCTTGACCAGGACCATGCGTTTCTCCTGGCAGGGAAGCCCCTTCATCGCGGCCCTGTTGCGGGAGGCCGACAAAGACCGGGTCGAAGAGATCCTGGACGGCCGGTCGGGGTACTCGGACGAGCAGTACGCCGCCGACTGGCTGCGGGTATGCGGTGACCAGGTGGACGTCGCCCTGATCGAATCGATCGTCCGCCGTTCGACGGAAACGATCACCTGGATGCGCGACTTCGGGCAGCGCTGGGCCCCGCGGCCGACCCCGCTCCCCGGTGACGTGCCGATCGTGCTCGACGGCGGCGGCCAGAGCCTTCAGGACCGCAACTTCGCCCGGTTCGAACAGCTCGGGGGAACGGTCTTCTACGACAGCGCGGTCACCGGCTTCGAGAAGACGGCCGACGGCCGATACCTGGTCCACGGATCCGGGCCCGCCTTCCCGGTGATCGCCGACGCGCTGGTGCTGGCATCGGCGGGCTTCGAGGCGAACACCGGGCTGCGTGAACGCCACCTCGGCGAGGAGTGGCGGGACGTGAAGCTGCGCGGTGTTCCGTTCAACGAGGGCGCCCCGCTGGCGGCCGCCGTCGAATTCGGCGCCGACACCGCGGGCAACTGGGAAAAGTGCCACACCACGCCGCAGGGCATCGAACTGCCCGATTACATGCTGCCAGGGCAGATGCACAAATCCCACGGCCTCGCCAGGTACGCCTTCCCGCTGGGTGTCGTGGTCAACCGGGAAGGGCGCCGGTTCTTCGACGAAGACGGCGGCTACAGCAACCTCACCTACGTCACCCTCGGGCAGAAGATCCAGGAACAGCCGGGACGGATCGCGTTCCAGATCTTCGACGACAAGGTCGTCTCGGCCGGGTCGCTCCCGAACGGCTACCTCGGCGATCCGGCGTCGGTGACCGTCTCCTCGATCGAGGAAGGCGCCCGGCGGCTCGGCATCGACGCCGCGAATCTGGCCGCCGAGATCGAGCGGCTGCATTCCGGCAGCACGGAGAAGCGGCTCGACACGCCTCCGTTCCTGTTCGTCCCGGTGGTCTGCGGCCTGACCTTCACCTACGGCGGGCTGTCCGTGTCCCCCGGTGCCGAGGTGCGTGGCGGCGGCGAACCGATCGACGGTCTCTACGCGGCGGGTGTGATCGTCGGCGGCCTTTACGACCAGGGCTATCCGGGCGGCACCGGCCTGATGGCGGGTGCCGTGCTGGGCCGGGCCGCGGGCACGTCCGCCGCCCGTCACTCCATCCGGTCGCGGGGAGGGGAAGCCCGTGTCGGCACTGTCGCTGGCTGAGAAGACGATCGTCATCGTCGGGCTCGGCAAGATCGGGTCGCTGTACGCCGCGTGCTACGGGCAAGCGGGCCATCGGGTCCGCACCGTGGACATCGGCGACGGCGCCGATTGGGACCGGGTGGAGGAGGTGCCGGCTCCGTCGGACGTCGACGCCTGGGTGGTCGCCACCCCGACGGCGACCCACCTCACCGTGGTCGACGAGATCCTGCGGCTTCAGCCCGACGCGCGGATCCTGCTGGAGAAACCGGCCTGCTATCCGGACGAACTCGACGCCCTCGCCCGCACGGTCCTGCGGCATCCCCGTGCCCGGATCATCGTCAACGACGTGTATTCCCACAGCGAAGCCGTGCAGCGCTTCGCGGCGTCGGTGCGGGAAGCCGGTGAATTCGATCCGATCCGGAAGGTCACCATCGAATTCACCAAGAACCGGGAGTTCGACGTCGCGAACGGCCGGTTCGTGGACACGCAATACGGCGAAGCCGGCTACGAAGGCTTCCACATGTTGAGCATTCTGCGCGCGGTCCTTCCGGCCGATCAGTACCGGACGTATCTGCGCACGGCGCCGTCGTCGGTGTCGGCGGTGGTGCGGGTGCTGACCTCGGCGATCGACCTGCCGGACGTCGAGCTCTACACGTCGTCGACCGGCGACGTCGCCTTTCCGGCGCTGGCCGGATTCGCGTTCCCCGAGGACGTGTCGAGGGATTTCATCGCCCCCGCCGCCATCCCCTACGGCTCCGAGTTCCGGTATCGCTTCGCCGACGTGGAATTCCATTCCGGCAAACACGTCACCCTGGTCTTCGAACCGTTCTTCGGCTCGGACCTCGACCACAAGAACATCCACGCCGTTCACATCCGGCACGCCGGCGACCTTCTGGAACCGGTGGCGGCGCGCCATTTCCTGATCACCGTCAACCATTTCAAGGAGGCACTTCTGACGCAGCTGAACCTCTTGGGGCACCTCGACGAGGGCACCACGGTGACCCGGCCCGCCGAGCACCGGTTCCTCGCCGCGCTGGGTTCGGCGATGTTCACCGGCACCTTCCCGCAGACAACGGAAAAAGACCACGAAGAGTTCGCACGAATTGGGAGCGAAGCATGACGCGTAGCATTGAGGACCTTTCGACGCTGTTGCGACCGGCCAAGGACATGCTGGCCGAAGTCTCGGACCGGGAAGTGGCGCTGACCGAGGTCACGAGCCAGCTCAAGAACGACGACGACGCCCGCGCGTTGTTCGGGAAGGTGTGCCGATTCGAGGCCCCTTTCACCGCGAGCTGGATCCACGGCCCCGGCGACAAATCCCCTTACCTGTCACTGGAACTGGCCGCGGCGTCGCTCGACGACGACCGGCATCGCGCCCTGCTCGCCGACATCGTGCTGTCGACGTCGCCCTCCATTCCCTACGACTACCGGGCGCTGGCCGCGGAAAAGCTCGTCGAGGTCGGAACGGGTGAGTTCGCCGACGCACTCCAGGAGGTCGTCGACTCGTACGAACCGCTGCCCAACCGTGGCCTCCAGGCCAAGATCGCCGTTCCCACCGACGGCATCGACCACCTCTTCGAGATCCCGGAAACGGTGACGGGCAGGCTCGACCTCCTGATCGCGGCCAGCAAGGCGAAGACGCTGGAGACCAGGCACCGGTTCGCCGTCCGGATCCTCGCGAACGGCGTCCTGCCGTCGGAACCGGTCGGCGACGCGGAGCGGCTGATCCTCGAAGACGTCGGGACGACCATGGTGGTGGCGTCGGACTACCTCGTGCCGTGGGACCAGGAATTCCCCGGAGAGCACGGCTCCGGCCTCACGCTCGCGGAACTGGTGCGCATCACGCTGATGTGCGGTGAATTCTCGCTTCCGGACACGACCGTCCGGCCGATCCTGGTCGACTTCTACCGGTCGGTGCTGCGGACCTGCGGCCGTTCGATCATCGGCCTCTCGGCAGGCGTCTTCCACGTGGAGCACGGCACGCTCGCCACGCCCTCGTACTACTACCAGGGCCGCGACGCGATCCTCGGCAAGGGCTGCGTGATCGACTGCGTCGGCGGGGCGGTCCTGCAGGCGGGTTCGTTCCTCGGCGGCGGTTACATGCCGATCCTGATCCACACCCACAAGCACATCCGCAAGGGCGGTCAGGCCGCCGCCTCGGAGCGCAAGCAGATCCTTCCGTGCATTTTCGCGGCGGAAGCGGGCGCTCGCTATCCGATGGACGCCATCGGCCTGTTCGAAACCGTGGACTACCTCGGCAAGGAGACCCCGTACCAGGGAATCCGGGCGATCCCGCACGCCGCGTGACGCACGACTTGTTCGGCTGAACACGAAAACCGTATCTCGCGATGCCATCGGGCAGGGCGGCTCCGTCCTGCCCGATGGCATCGAAAAACTGGAGGGTGAAGAGAATGGGTTCAACATCGGGGGCCAAGGTCGCCGTGATCGGCGCGGGCTATGTCGGTCTCACGACGGCCGCGTGCCTCTCGTCCTTGGGGCATCAGGTCGTCTGCGCGGACATCGACCAGGAGAAGGTCGACGCGTTGCGCCGCGGCGAGGCGACCATCAGGGAACCGGGTATCTGCGAACTGGTGGTGGACGGGCTGGCGTCCGGGCGGCTGGACTTCGTGCTCGGCGCGAGCGCGGCGGCGGCCGGGGCGGACATCGTCATCCTTTGCGTGGCGACGCCGATGAGCGTCACCGGCGCGGCGGATCTGACCACGCTGGAGTCCGTCGTGACCGAGGTGCGGGATCTGCTGCCGACCGGCTGCGTCGTGGTGAACAAGTCGACGGTCCCCGTCGGCACGGCGGCCCGCGTCGCGCACCTGATCGACCGCGCCGATGTGGCGGTCGTGTCCAATCCCGAATTCCTGCGTGAGGGGTTCGCGGTCCACGACTTCCTGAACCCCGACCGGATCGTGGTCGGCTCGGCCGATCGTGACCCGGTGTCCGCCCGCCGTGTCGCCGATCTGTACGAAAAGCTCGACACCGCCGTCCTGGTGACCGATTCCGCCAGCGCGGAGATGATCAAGTACGCGTCCAACTGCTACCTGGCGACGCGTCTGTCCTTTGTGAACACCGTCGCCGAGCTCTGCGAGTACCTCGACGCGAACGTCGACGACGTGACGGCAGGGATGGGGTACGACGCGCGGATCGGCAAGTCGTTCCTGCGGCCGGGGCCGGGCTGGGGCGGCTCTTGCCTGCCGAAGGACACTTTCGCACTGCTGCACATCGCGGAATCCGCGGGCAGTGACTTCGCCCTGCTGCGAGCGGCGATCGAGACCAACCTGAAGCAGCAGGAACTGGTGGTGGACAAGGTGCGCAAGGCCGTCGGCGGCAACCTCGCCGGCACCCGGATCGGTCTGCTCGGCCTGACCTTCAAGGCCGGGACGGACGATCTGCGGGATTCCCCGGCGCTGGCGATCGCGGCCCGGCTGGCCGCCGAAGGCGCGGACCTGTCCGGCTACGACCCCAGCGTCCACGCGCCGGTGGCGGGCGTGACCGACAACGTGCGGGTCACCGGCACCGCCTATCACGCCGCGAAGGGCGCGGCCGCGGTCGTGCTGCTGACCGAATGGCCGGAGTTCCGCGCCCTCGACTGGTCGCGGATCGCCGACCGGCTCGACGGCCGGGCCGTCATCGACACCCGGAACCTCCTCGACCCGGTCACCGTGGCCAGGGCGGGGCTCTCGTATCAGGGCATCGGCCGTCCGGACAGCACCAGGAAGCCGTTGCCCCGCGCCGTCGGCATGGTGCGGCAAGCAGGGTGATCCCGGGGTGGACGACGAGTGGCCTTGCTCGTCGTCCCACCCCTCCGGCGTCGGGAACAGGAGGACGGATGCCGAAGCGAACCAAGTCCTGGTCCGCGCTTTTCGCACTGTGCATGGGTTTCTTCATGGTCATGCTCGACATCAGCATCGTGAACATCGCGGTGCCTTCGATGGTGCGCGAACTCGGCACCGACCTGACCGCGGTGATCTGGGTGACCAGCGTGTACCTGCTCGCCTACGCCGTCCCGATCCTGCCTGCCAGCAGGCTGGGTGACCGGTTCGGGCCGAAGCGCGTCTTCGTCGCCGGTCTCCTCGTGTTCACCGCCGCCTCGTTGTGGTGCGGGCTTTCCGGCGACGTGGAAACGCTGATCGTCGCCCGCGCGGTACAGGGTTTCGGCGCCGCGTTGCTGACCCCGCAGACCACGGCCTTCATCACGCATTTGTTCCCGCCGGACGAACGCGGTCCGGCGATGGGCGCCTGGGGCAGTGTCGCGGGCCTCGCCATGATCGCCGGTCCGGTACTGGGCGGCGTACTCGTCGACAACTTCGGCTGGGAGTGGATTTTCTTCGCGAACGTTCCGGTCGGGCTGATCGCGCTGGTGCTCACCCTCGTCCTCGTCCCCGACTGGCGGCCGGGGAATTCGCACCGGTTCGACGTTCCCGGCATCCTGCTGTTCGGCGCTGGTCTCGTCTGTGTCGTCTTCGGTATCCAAAATGGACAGACCTACGGCTGGGGCACGGTCGGCGCCGGGATCTCGATCTTCGACATCATCGTGGCCGGTGTGCTGCTGCTGGGCGGTTTCGTCCTGTGGCAACTCGTCAACCGCCGCGAACCGCTGCTGCCGTTGCGGATCTTCCGGCACCGCGACTTCTCACTGGGGACCGCGTCCGCGGTGGCGGTCGGCTTCGGGATGACCAGCATGCTCCTGCTGCTCGTCATCTACGTGCAGTCGGTACTCGGCCTGTCCCCGGCCGAAGCCGGCCTGCTCATCGCGCCGCTCGCCTTGGTGTCCGGCGGTGTCGCGCCGTTCGCCGGACGGCTGTCGGACCGGGTGAATCCCAAGTACCTGTTGATGTTCGGCTTGCTCTCCCTGTCCGGCGGCCTCTGCGTCCTCTCGCTGGTGATCATCCCGGCGAGTTCGCCGCAGGCCCTGATCCCCGCCCTGCTGTTCTGCGGTCTCGGTGTCGGCTTCACCTTCTCCCCGATGAACAACGTGACCATCAACTCGGTCGGCCGTTCGCTGGTCGGCAGCGCGTCGGGCATCTTCAACACCGCGCGCCAGGTCGGCGGGGTGCTCGGCGGCGCGGCCGTCGGAGTGCTGCTGCAGGCACAGACCAGTGCCTCGATGCCCGTCCGGGCGAACGAGGCGGCGGCCGCGCTGCCCGCCGAATTCCGGCAGCGCTTCGTCAGCGGCTTCACCGGTGAGGCCGGGTCGGCGGCCGCCGCCACCGAGTTCGGCGGCTCCCCCGCGGTCCCGGCGGACCTGCCGTCCGAGGTCGCCGCCCAGGCACGGGAACTGGCCGCACAGATCACCGGGGCCGCCCTCACGGACGCGGTCAAGACCGCCTTCCTGCTTCCGGTCGGTGTACTGCTCCTCGGTCTGCTGTGTTCGGCGGGCTTGCGAGGCACCCGTCGCGGGCTACCGTCACATCATGACTCTCGTACCGACGGTCGATCTGAGCAGCTGGAACGACGGTGACCGCGCGGAACTCGCGCACACCGTAGACGAGGCCCTGACGCGTGTCGGGTTCCTCCAGGTCGTCGGGCACGGCATCCCACAGGCGACGATCGACGACATGCGCGAAGCGACCGCAGCCTTCTTCGCGCTCCCTGTCGAGGCGAAGCTCCGGTCCGCGCCTGCCGACCGCGCCTCGGATCGCGGGTACGCGGCCGAAGGCACCGAAGGGCTGGCGCACAGCCTCGGCGAGACGACGCCGCCTGACCTGTCGGAGTCGTTCGTCATCGGCGCGGAGGAGATCGACGGCGAGGATCCGTACGGTTTCTTCGCCCCCAACATCTGGCCTGAGCTGCCGAAGTCCCTTCAGCCTGCCCTCACCGAATACGAGGCCGAAGCGCACCGCGTCGCACGGGTGCTGCTGGAGATCTTCGAGACGGCACTCGGGCTCCCCGACGGCTACCTCGGCGCGTACACGCGGCATCCGACGCGCACCCTGCGGGTCAATCACTTCGAGCGCCGCGCCGGCGCACCCGAACCACTCCCGGGGCAGATGCGGCTCGGCGCGCACACCGACTACGGCATCGTCACCGTCCTCTACGCCGATCCCGTCCCCGGCCTGCAGATCCACGGCCCCGACGGCGCCTGGCACGACGTCATCCCCGCCGAGGGCGCGCTGGTGGTGAACCTCGGCGACCTCACCGCGCAGTGGACCAACGACCGCTGGCGGTCCACCCTGCACCGGGTCGTGCCGCCGTCCGGACCCGGTCCGGCACAGCGGCGAAGCGTGGCTTTCTTCTTCGACGGCGACCACGACGCGCGTTTCGAATGCCTCCCGACCTGCCAGTCCGCCGAGAATCCGCCGAAATATCCGCCGGTCCTCGGCGGCGCGCACCTCTACGCGAAGATCACCGGCGGGAGGACTCTCGAACCGGCCGACGCGATGAACACCGCCGCCGACCGCGGTTGAGGAAAAATCTCCAGCGATCGATGTCCGGTCCTGTCCGGCGGCTCCGACGTCTCCGGCAGAAGGCACCGAAGCGGTGCCTGCCGAGAGGAGCAAGCCATGAAGTACATGATCATGATGATGGGGTCGCAGAAGGACCTGGACAGCATCGGCGGCAACTGGAGCGCCGACGACATCACGGCCCTGCACGAGTTCATGGGCAAATGGAACAACGACCTGGTCGAATCCGGGGAGTTCGTCGACGCGCAGGGCCTCTCCCAGCCGGCGCACGCTCGCCGGATCTCCCTGCGTGACGGCGCGCCCGTGGTGACCGACGGCCCGTATGCCGAGACGCAGGAGGTCCTGGTCGGTTACACGACCGTCGACTGCGCGAGCTACGACCGCGCGACCGAGATCGCGGCGAAACTGGCGAACACCCCGTATCCGGAAGGCACCGACCTCGGCCGCGACTGGTACGTCGACATCCGGCCGTGCGCCGACAGCTTCGAAGAACTGGAGCTGTAAGTGCCGGACAGTGGCATCGAGGGCCTGCTGCGCGAGCTGTCGCCGCAGGTCCTCGGTGCCGTCGTCCGCCGCTACGGCCACTTCGACCTGGCGGAGGACGCGACACAGGAGGCGCTGCTCGCGGCCTCGACGCAATGGCCCGCCGAAGGGCGGCCCGACGATCCACGCGCCTGGCTCATCACCGTCGCCTCACGGCGGCTGACCGACCTGCTCCGCGCCGAGCAGGCGCGGCGCCGTCGCGAGGACACCGTCGTCCACCGGGCGTTGCCGGAGGAGCAGCTCGCCCCCGCGGCGGACCGGCGGGCCGCCGACTCGGACGACACGCTCGTCCTGCTCTTCCTGTGCTGCCATCCGTCGCTCTCGCCCGCGTCGCAGATCGCGCTGACCCTGCGGGCGGTCGGCGGCCTCACCACGGCGGAGATCGCCCGCGCGTTCCTGGTCCCCGAAGCGACGACCCGCGCGAAGTCCGGCATCAAGTCCAGCGGTGTCCCGTTCGGCATGCCACCGGCGGCGGACCGCGCCGCGCGGCTCGACGCGGTGCTCCACGTGCTGTACCTGATCTTCAACGAGGGTTACGCCGGCACGTCCGGGCCCGATCTGGTGCGGAGCGATCTGTCCGCCGAAGCCATCCGGCTGACCAGGATCGTCCACCGGCTGGTGCCGGACGACAGCGAGGTCACCGGGCTCCTCGCGCTGATGCTGCTCACCGACGCGCGCCGCCCGGCGAGGACGGGGCCGGACGGCGCGCCGATCCCGATGTCCGAACAGGACCGGAGCCGGTGGAACAGCGAGTACGTCGCCGAGGGCGTCGCGCTGCTTTCCGAGGCATTGCCGCACGGGCCGACCGGGCAGTTCCAGATCCAGGCGGCGATCGCCGCATTGCACGACGAGGCACCGAGCGCCGAAGAGACCGACTGGCCGCAGATCGAGGCCCTCTATGAACTTCTGCTGCGTCTCTCCGACAATCCCGTGGTGGCGCTGAACCACGCCGTCGCCGTCGGGATGGCGCGAGGCCCGCGCGAAGGGCTGGCGGCACTGGAAAAGCTCGGCGACCGGATCTCCGGCGACCACCGATTCCACGCCGCCCGAGCGCATCTGCTCGAGATGGCCGGGGAGACCGCCGCGGCTGGTGAGTCCTATGTGGACGCCGCGCGACGGGCGACGAGCCTGCCGCAACAGCGCTATCTGCGCTCACGCGCCGCGCGCTTGCGCTGAAGTGGCCAACGCCCCCAATGCCACATTGGAGACGCTCAGTGTCCCCAATGTGGCATTGGGCGCATCGGCCAAGCAGCGCCTGAGGCCTAGCAGCTCAGCAGGAGCCCGGTGACAGCCGTGCAGGTCGACGTCGACGCGTTGTTGGCCGCGTTCGGGTCGGCGACGGAGCTCTGCGTGATCTTCGCGGTCGTCTTGACCTGCCCGAGGGACAGCAGTCCGGCGGCCACCGAGAACTTGGCCGTCGCGCCGGCTCCGGACGCGAGCGACGAGAAGTCGCAGTTGACGGTCTTCGCGCCGCCCGGGTTCGTGCAGGTGGCCGAGCCGGTGAAGCGCAGCCCGGTGCCGAGGGTCGACACCACCCGGATCCCGGACGCCGCGGCCGGGCCCGCGTTCGTGACCTTGACCGTGTACTCGATCGACGACGTCAGGATCCCGCGCGGCGACGCGGTCAGCGTGACACCGAGATCGGCGGCGCTCGGCGTGCCGGTGACGGTCAGCACGGGTCCGTCGAGGATCTCGAAACTGTAGTTCTCACCGACGAACTGGTGCTGCAAGGTGACGCTGCCCAGCGGGGCGTCGTCCTTGACCCGGAAGGTGAACACCACGGTCTTGCTCTGGCCGGGGGTCACGGTGCCGACCCCGCCGCGAATGCTGCCGCCGAGCATGTCGCAGGCGAACGCGCCGGGACAGGACACCAGGTCGACGATGGCCGGCAGCGAGGATTCCTTGCCGTAGAGCGTCGCCTTGCCACCCTCGATGTTCGATGTGGCTTCGGCGTTGTAAACGGTCTGCGTGACGGTGAACGTCTGTCCACGTTGGACAGTGGTCGGCGAGACCTCCACCGCACTGGTCGGCGGGGCCGCGTTCGCGGAAGCGGGTGCCACGAGCATGATCGTGGCCACGGTGGCCACCAGAGACAGAAGTGAGGCTCTTCGAAGCTTCATGGGTTCTCACTGTTCCGGTCGGGGGCGTCGCGCCGATCGATGCGGACAACGATCAGTCGCCGAGGAACCGGCATTCGTTACCGGTGTCTCCGGCCGAGTGGCCCGACGGTCTCACCCACTCGGCGTAGCCGCGCCGCTTGTTCCCTGGTCACGGCGACGTCGTGCCGTCACCGCGGAGCGCGGGTAGCAGATTCGCCTCCTCGTAGGCGAAATGCTCCTCCAACCCATTCGCGACCCGATCGAACTCCTCGCGCAGCGCGGCACTTTCGATTTCCTTCTTGCCCTGCAGCAACTCATCGAGGTCGCGCAGGGCGCGGGACACGGTTTCGTGCTCCTGGCGCAGCCGGTCCAACGCCGGCGCGAGCCCGGGATGGGCCTTCTGGATCGCGGTGAACGCGCCGTCCTCACGGAGATGGTGCATGCGCAGGTCGTTGCAGAACGTCACGCAATGGCCGAGCAGTTCCCGCCGCAGCACCGGCCGATCCCTCCGCGCGGGCTGCTCGCCGTCGAGTTCGGCCCGCGCGGCCGTCAGCGTCTTGCGGAGTTCACCGTGATGGACGAGCAGCTGATCGGCGATCGCCCGGCCGCGGGCGGCGTCGACTTCCAGCAGATGCAGCGCGACACCGCGCTCCTCGCCTTCGAGCGGCACGGCCCGCGCGGCATGCGGGACCCCATCGATCTCTAGTGTCGCTTGTGGACTGACAAGGAGGTCTTGGTACCAAGGCGAATCGACGTCCGGTGCGTACGCCAGGTACCGGCTCCCGGAGCGGCGGCAGTCGACGTCGACAGTGCGAGGACGGCCGGTTCCGGCGTCCGCGGTGGTCATCAGCAACGGTACTCCCCAGGTAGCATCATCGAGAAAGCTATTTTGCTTTGCAAGCAAAGCCTCTTTGCTTGCAAAGGTATCCAGGAGGGTGCCCGGTGTCAACCGAGGACATGGAAGCCGACGACGCCGTACGGGCCTTGCTGCTGCTCATGCCACGCATGGTCGGCCGCGCGAAGCGGCTCAAGATCCCCGAAGAACTCCAGTCGCTGTCGCTTGCTCCTCGTCACTTGTCGCTGTTGTCGTACCTGCTCTTCGACGGGCCGATGACGGTGAACGAACTGGCCGAACGGCTCGAGGTCGCCCCGACCACGGTGAGCCTGATGGTCGGCGAACTGACCAAGAAGGACGTACTCGACCGGCGCGAGGACGAGGCGGACCGCCGTCGGCGGATCGTCGCCATCAGCGAACGGATGCGGCCCGCGATCGACGGCTGGCTCGCGCAGGGCGCCCGCGCCTGGCAGAAGGCGCTCGCACCGCTGACCCCGGCCGAACGGCGCATGTTCATCGACACCCTGCGCGCCTACGAAGACGGACTGACCGACTAGGAGGAACGGTGCGCTACCTGCTCATGCTCTGCGGGACCGTCGGCGACGACGCGCTCGACACGGACATCACCGAGCCCTGCCGCGCCTGGGGCGAGGAGATGACGCGACGCGGCCTGCGCCTCAACGGGATGGGCCTGCGGCCGCCCGAGTCGGCGACGACCGTCCGCGTCCGCGGCGGCGAGGCACTGCTCACCGACGGGCCGTTCGCCGAGACGAAGGAACAGATCGGCGGCATCAACATCATCGAATGCGAAAGCCGCGAACAAGCCGTCGAGGCGGCGAAAACCCACCCCTGGGCCGCGATCGGGACGATCGAAGTGCGCGAACTGCTTTAGCCGGTGATCCGCGCGGTGACCTGGTTGTCGGCGTACGTGTAAGCCACGTATTCGAATTGGGTGCCGGTGCGCTCGACGTATTCCAGCCACGCCTTGTGCTCGTGCCGCTGCCAACCGGGATAATTGAAGAATTCGTCGAAATGCACGATGCTGCCGGGCCGCAGGCGCGGGCCAGCCAGATCGAGTACGGTTTTCGCCGAGCTGTACAGGTCGCCGTCCACATGAAGGAAATCGACGACGCCTTCGTGCCGTTCGAGAAAGCCGGGAAGCGTGTCGGCGAAAAGACCGACGACGAGTTCGGCGCCGGGGACGTCCGGCAGGTCGTCGCGGGCGAACGAGCCGGCGGGCATCCCGTTGAGCCAGTTCTCCGGCAGGCCTTGGAACCAGTCGAACCCGTAGGTCTCGACACCACCGCGTGCCTTGGCGATCACCCGCAGTGTGTTCCCGCTCGCGACGCCGAATTCGAGGGCCATCCCTCCTGACGGGGCAAGGGAAAGCGCGTACGCGAGAGTCTCCTGTGGACGCGCGAAGTGCCGGGTGGCGGTCAGATGCTCGCGAGCGAACCGATTGCTGTCCCGCGCCGCGTCCTGATCGCCGGCGTAGATGATGTCGCGACGGCTCCGGATTTCGAACTCGACGACCCGATCGAAACAGCGATCCCCTTGCCGGACGATCTCCGCGCGCAGTTCCGCGGCGACCCGTTCCAGTTCCTCCGTATACGGATCGTGGAATCGCCGGGCGAGCCGGTGCAGGCCCCGGCCGAGCGTGCCGCGGGCCGATCGGCCCAAGGTCTTCAGTGCTGAATGGGGTACCAGGTGACGCATTCCGGGACGGTACACCATCACCGTTCGAGTGAACGGATCCAGAACACCCGGGGGTCGGTTTCGTTGCGGTAACCGAGGGGTGCGCACCTAGCATCGCGTTCGCCGCCGATGATCGGATACCGGCAAGGAAAAAGGGAGCACGATGAGCAGGATCGTCATCTTCGGGGCAGGCGGACGCGGGGGACGCCGAGCCGTCGCCGAAGCCGTGAGCCGCGGGCACCAGGTCACCGCCGCCGTCCGCGATCCCCGGCGCCACGCGGATCTCGCCGGGGACAACATCACCTTGATCGCCGCCGACGTCACGGTCGCGGACGACGTCGCGAAAGCCGCCGCCGGGCACGACGCCGCGATCAGTTCCGTCTACCGCGCGGACCTCCCGTCGCGGGAGTACTACCCGGCCGCCGCGCACGCGTTGATCGACGGCCTCGGCCGGGCCGGTGTCGCGAGACTGGTCGTCGTCGGCGTCGGATCGGCGCTGGAGATCGCGCCGGACGTCGCGTTCCACGACCAGCCGGGCTGGCCGCCGGAGCACCGCGAGTTCTCACTCGGGCACACGGCGGAGCTGGAGGTCTTCCGTGCGTCCGGCGGCGGGCTCGACTGGGTGATCATCGCGCCGCCGCCGGTGATGCTCGACGAACACGCCGACCGCACGGGCGAATACCGCAGCGGGGACCACCAGGTGCTGCCGCGCGCGGAGGACGCGGCGCCGTTCTCGTACGCGGATCTCGCGGTCGCGCTGGTCGACGAGGTCGAACGGCCGAAGCATTCGCGGGCGATGGTCGCCGTCGACTACTGACCGCGTCGTGAGTGGCGATTCGGGTTCTGACCCGATGCCACGTAGCCGGACCGGTCACCGGCAGCGGACCCGGGGCGCGACTGCCCACACGGGACGGCAGCCCGGATCTGAATGCCCGATTTGGGTGCTTTGCGCAGCTGCGGCGGGGGTCGTGAGTGGCAATGAGGGTTAGAACGACATTTGCCACTCACGACCCCCCGGCAGAACCGCCCATTTCGTCATCAATCGGACATTCAGTCATCGAAATGTGTCCACAGTGGACGCCAGGGGCATGTCGGCTCCCGTCGGCCAGGGCAACCGAGCGCTTGACCTGCGGCAACCGTCGCCAGCGGCTGCTTCAGCGCTTCCAACGGCCCGGCGTCGAACTCTCATGTCGTGAAGGGCCCCTTGAGACGTTCATCGTCTCAAAGGGGCCCTTCACGACATCCCAGCCTGGCGTCGACTCACATGAGCGCCTGACTGGAGTCCTTCACGTACTCAGTTTCCTCGGCTGAGCCGAGTTAAGGGGGGCCTTCACGCGCCACTGTTGTGACTGCTGGTGCCTGTGGGGCGAACGTGGCGATTATCGAGTCCGTGAGGGCCTCCTTCCCTACTTTGAGGGTAGGGAAGGAGGCCCTCACGGACTACAAAACCTCAGCGCTCCGGCGTCTCCCCGCCGTTCTGCTCCGCCAGGAACCGCTCGAACTGGCTGCCCAGCTCCTCGGCGGTCGGCATGTGCTCGACCGACTCCGCGAGCAGGCTCTCCTTGCCGGACGCCTCCATGAACGTGTCGTACTGCTGTTCCAGCGCGCGCACGACGTCGGCGACCTTCTCCGAGCCGGCGACCTGGCGGGCGATCTCGGCCTCCGCCTCGTGCGAGGCTTCCCGCAGGTCCCCGTCCGGCAGGTTCAGCCCGGTCGCCGAGGCGATGGCGCCGAGCAGGTTCAGCGCGGCGCTCGGGTACGTCGAGTCCGCCAGGTAGTGCGGCACGTGCGCGGCGAAGCCGGACGCGTCGTGCCCCCACTCGCCGAACCGGAACTCCAGCAGTCCGGCGATGCTGCCCGGCACCTGCATCCGGTTGGGCAGCGGGCGGTGTTCGCCGACCAGTTCGTTCCTGGTCGCGTGCGCGGTCACGCCGAGCGGGCGGGTGTGCGGCGCGCCCATCGGGATGCCGTGGAAACCGGTGGTGAGCCGGACGTCCCAGCGTTCGACCAGGCCGCGTACGGCGGCGCAGAACCGCTCCCAGTCGTGGTCCGGTTCCGGCCCGGTGAGCAGCAGGAACGGCACGCCGTCGGCGTCGTGCAGCAGGTTGACGACCAGTTCGGGAGCGTCGTAGTCCTCCCAGTGGTCGATGGAGTAGGTCATCGCGGGGCGGCGCGAGCGGTAGTCGATGAGGCGGTCGACGTCGAAGCGCGCGATCACGCGGTGCTCGAAGGAGTTCAGCAGGTGCTCGGCGACGAGTTTGCCCGCCGAACCGGCGTCCATGAACCCGTCGAAGTAGTGCAGGAGCACGGCCCCGCCGAGGTCAGGGACGTCCGAGTCCACCTCGTACAGGTCTTCCGGGTCCAGCGCCACCAGATCCTCCAGGTTTCGTGGGTACGACCGTCTCCAGGTGGAACGCCCCGATAGGGGGTATCCATTCCGCCGGCGGTGGCCTGGATCCTATCGGTCCGTGACAGCTGTCGTGGGCGGTCCGCACGGAGGTGGTGCAGGGTGGAGGGGTGACAGAAGAGACGCTCAGCCTGCGCCCGCCCGCCAATCGGGTGAGCCGTCGCGCCATCGGCTACTGGACGGTGTGGGCGGCGGTCGGCTGGGCGGTGCTCATCGGCGTCCAGACGGTGTTCGTCCTCACGAGTGACGACGCGCCGACGTGGCTCACGGTGACGCTGACGCTCTCGTGCGTGCTCGCTCCACTGCATCTGCTGGTCATGCCGCAGTGGCGCTACCGGATCCACCGCTGGGAGGTCACCGGCGAGGCCGTGTACACCCAGGAGGGCTGGCTCAAACAGGACTGGCGGATCGCGCCGATCTCGCGGATCCAGACCGTCGACATCGAACGGGACCCGGTCGAGCAGCTGTTCCGGCTGGCGAAGATCACCGTGACGACGGCGTCGGCCGCGGGCCCGGTCAAGATCGCCGGTCTCGACCACGCCGAAGCGCTGGCGCTGGCCGCGGAGCTCACGAAGACCACGCAGGCCACTCCCGGTGACGCGACATGAGCACCGAGGCACCGCCGGAAGCCGCGGAAGCCGCCGTCGGCCGGTGGCGCCGGCTCGATCGCCGGATGCTGCTGATCCGGCCGGTGCTCGACGTCGTCAAATCGCTGCCGGTGCTGATCGGGACGGTGATCCTCGGCCGGGGCAACGGCTGGGAGTGGTTCGGGCTGGGGGTCACCGCGCTGACCGTGCTCGTCGGCATCTCGCATGTGCTCACTTCGCGGTATCGCATCGCCGACGGCCAGGTGGAATGGACCACGGGCCTGTTGCTGCGCAAGCATCGCGCGATCCCGCTGGACCGGGTGCGCACGGTCGACGTCACCTCGGAACCGAAGCACCGCCTGTTCTCCCTCAGCGCCGTGCGCATCGGCACCGGACGGCATTCGGCGGGCTCGGGTGCGAGCGGCGACCAGCTGGTGCTCGACGCGGTCAGCCAAGCCGAAGCACACCGGCTGCGCACGGTTCTCTTGCACCGCAAGGAAGTCCTCGCGGAAGCCGAGGCAGCGCCGCCGCCGGAGCAGGTCGTCGCGGAGATCGACCGGAAGTGGGTGCGGTACGCGCCGTTCACCCTGTCCGGGCTCGCCGTGGTGGGCGCCGTGTTCGCCGCCGTCTGGCATTTCGCGCACCAGCTGAACATCGCCCCGGAGAACGTCGGACCGCTGCGGGACCTCATGGACGACCTGGCGAACACGGCATTGTGGCTGATCGTGGTCGTCGCGGCGGTGGCCCTGCTCGTGGTGGTCTCGCTGCTTTCCGTCGGCGGCTACGTGCTCTCGTTCTGGAACTTCAAGCTGACCCGGGAGCCGGAAGGCACTCTGCACGTCCGGCGTGGGCTGATCACCACGCGTTCGGTGTCCATCGAGGAAGAACGGCTTCGCGGCGTCGAGGTGAAGGAACCGCTCCCGCTGCGGATCGCGGGCGGGGCCCGGCTCACCGCGATCGCGGGCGGGCTGCGCGAGGGCAAGGGCGGGGACAAGGGCGGCGGGCTCCTGCTGCCGCCCGCGCCCGTCGGCCGGGTCCACGAGGTCGCGGCCGAGGTGCTGCGGGAGAACTTCGACCCGGCCACCGTTTCGCTGAACCGGCATCCGCGACGGGCACTCACCAGGCGCCTCACTCGCGCGGTGGGTGGCGTGCTGATCCTGGCTGCGGCGCTGTTCGGCCTGGCCTGGATCGGTTTCCTGCCATCGTGGATGTGGCAGGTCACGCTCGGCCTGGTGCCGCTCGCCGCTCTCGTGGGCTGGGACCGCTACCGCAATCTCGGCCACGCGATCGTCGGGCGGTATCTGGTCAGCCGTTCCGGCTCGCTGGCGCGGGCGACGGTGGCGATCCGGCGTGAAGGGCTCACCGGAATCGTCGTCAGCCGCTCGTTCTTCCAGCGCCGCGCCGGATTGATCACCGTGACCGCCCCGATCGCGGCGGGCAGCGGCGGCTATCAGGTGGCCGACGTCGGCGAATCGGCCGGGCTGGCGATGGCGGAACAGGCCGCGCCCGGTCTGCTCACGCCCTTCCTGCGCCGGGAGGCTCACTCCGCCTGACGCACGGCACAAGTAGCTCGCCCCATCACGAATCCGAAATGTCAGGAAAGGGTCGTTCAGGACGAAAAACGTCAGGAACGACCCTTTCCTGACATCCGGCGGGCGATCAGCCGGGGACGGCCAGTGCCGCCTTGGCCATGATCGCTCCTTGCGAAGCTCAGCGGTAGCCGGTGACGTCCGCCGGCTTGCCGGGATCCTGGACCTCGACGAGATAGCGCCAGCAGTCGGGACGGCTGCCGTCGAGGTCGGTGAATCCGTATTCCTTCGCCAATTCGCCACTGGAAACCGATTTCCCGTTCCAGCGGCCGGCTTCCGTGTCGCCGGCCAATGCCGCGACAGCCCTGCCGATGAACGCGGGGCTTTCAGAAATGGCGAAATGCGGCTGCACCTTCGTGGCGTCCTGCCAATTCTCTTCGGTCACCTGATAAGCGTCGAGCATCGCCTCGGAACGTAACCAGCCAGGGGTGACCGCCACCGCGGTACCGCCATGCGGTGCCAATTCGTGCCCGAGTGCGAACGCCATCCGGTTCACCGCGGTCTTGGCGAGGTCGTAGAAGAACGAAACACGGTAGTTCTCCGAGTTGTACCCGTCCGTCCCGTCATTGACCTCGACGACCAGCGCGCCCGGATTCCTGATCATGAGCGGAAGCGCGAAATGGCTGGTGATGGCATGGGTGTCGATGGCGAGCCGCAGCGTCCGCAGTCCGACGTCCAAAGTGGACTCCCAGACCGTCTTGCCCCATTCGATGGGCGCGCCGTAGATGTCGTTGACCAGCACGTGCAGTGCGCCCTGTTCGGCGTCGATCCGTTGCACCAGATCGCGGACCTGGTCTGCCGCCAAATGGTCCACACCGATCGCGATCCCGTGCCCGCCCGCTTCGCCGACGAGCGCCGCCGTCTCCTCGATCGTCTCCGGGCGATTCATTTCCGACCGCCGGGAACCGGTACTGCGGCCGGTCACGTAAACGGTCGCACCGGCGGCACCCAGCTGGACCGCAATTCCCCGCCCTGCCCCGCGAGTCGCCCCGGCGACCAACGCGATCTTGCCTGCCAATGGCGTTTCCATGGTCCGAACCTAGCAAGAAGCCCGCTTTTCGTGGACCAAAGACCCTGGCCCGCAATTCACACAATGTGCTACTTTCTTGACTCTTTGTGATTGCCCCGGCGAGAGGTCGAGATGACGCCTGCCGCACGATCCCTGGACACCACCGCCCCGCCGAAACGGACCCCCGGCGCCAGCAGCTCACGCAAGGTCCTGCAGTTGCTGCTCTCCTTTTCCGAACGCCGCTGGGACGCCAGCGTCGCCGAACTCGCCGCGAGGATCGGCACCCCGGTCGCGACGACGTATCGCTATGTCGCACTGCTGAAGGAACTCCAGCTCCTGGAGGAGGGAAGGACGGGGCGCTATCACGTGACGAGCCAGGTGATGCCGCTCGCGCGGGCGGCGCAGCTGGCCAACGACCTCGCCCGCCTGGCCCGTCCGGCGATGGAGGAAGCCGCACGCGCGCTCGGGGAGACAGTGCTGCTGTTCCAGCATTTCGGCGATTCCGCCGTCTGCGCGGACCGGGTCGAATGCGAACGCGCGATGCGGTTCACCTTCCAGCCCGGTCATTCCGTCCCGCTCGGCACCGGCGCGTCGGGCAAGATGCTGCTGGCCATGCTGCCGGAGGGCGAACGCGAAAGACGGCTTTCGTCGATCGTCCACCGCCGCGGCCCGAGCGTGCGGGAAGAGGTCAAACGCGCGGGGGCGAACCGGTATTCGGTCAGCTGGGGCGAACTGGACGACGGCGTCTGGTCCTGTTCGGTGCCGATCCCGAACACCGGGCACCGGCCCGCGGTGCTGACCCTCGCCGCCCCGGCGACCCGGATCGGCGACGACGAGAAACGGGCCGCCATCGTCGCGCTCCAGTCGTACGCGAACAGGATCCACCGGGCCGTTTCGTCGTTCTCCCTCTAATTCGCGCGCGACCGCTCCCCGCGGCGGGGTAGAACTCGATCCGTGATCCGATTCGCCGTCCCCGAAGACCTGCCCGTGCTCCAGGACATCGAACGCGCCGCGGGCGAACCGTTCCGCGCGCTCGGCATGGCCGCGATCGCCGACGACGACCCGCCGTCGATCGCGGACCTCACAGCCTTCCAGCGCGACGGCCGGGCCTGGGTGTGGGACGACGGCGACGGCCCGGTGGCGTACCTGCTCGCCGAGGTCGTCGATGGCCACGGTCACATCGAGCAGGTGTCCGTCCATCCGGATCACGCGCGGCGGGGCCTCGGGCGGCGGTTGATCGAGCACGCCGCCGGCTGGGCCTCGCGCGAAGGTCTCGCGGGGCTGACGCTGACGACGTACGCCGAGGTGCCGTGGAACGCGCCGTACTACGCCCGGCTCGGCTTCGTGACCCTCGACGAGGAGAGCCTCACCGAGGGCCTGCGCGCCGTCCGGGCCCACGAAATCGCCCTCGGGCTGGACGCGTGGCCTCGGGTGACCATGCGGCGATGACCCGCACGGGGGGTCGGATTGGCGAGGGTCGTCGAACATGTGTTCTACTGTCGGCGCCGGCCCCGGAGGGGGAAGCTCCGCGGGCCGGCACCGGACTTCAGGAGGCACGGATGGCGGTCAAGATCACCCATCTCACCAACGGCCAGCAGGTGCGCTTCGCCAACGCGGACGGCGCCCGGCGGTACGCCGAGATCATCGGCGGCGGGGTCGACAAATGGCGATTCACCGTGGTCAGCGGGCATGAGCTCCCGGAAATGTCGGGGCGCGTGGTTAATGTGCCGGTATGGCGTATGACTTCCAGGTGACACCGAGACCGTCCGCGTCGATCATCACCGCGGACTTCGAGGGCGAAGAACTCCGCCTCCGCTGAAGCGGGCCCACGTGGGCCCGTCGCACTGGGGGTGTCATGAAGGGACCTGGTCCCGTCGGCTGTGCCCTTCATGACCGAGCGCGAGGCCCTCGTGCACGTCACGCTCCGCCGCACCCGCACTCGCTGGGTGCGGCGGACGTGACATGAAGGGGCCTTTCATAGCAAATTTTGCTATGAAAGGCCCCTTCATTGCGCTTGTGCGGCCCGCTAGACCAGCCGGTCCAGAGCGCGAGGCAGCGCCGAAGCGAGCAGGTCCAGTTCAGCCTCCCCAGCGATCAGCGGCGGCGACACCGCGATCCCCTTGGCCAGGTTGCGCACGAGGACGCCCTCCTCGCGCGCCATCCGCTGCAACCGGTTCGGCGCGCCGGCGTCGGACGCGAGGAAGTCGGCCTTCAGTTCCACCGCGCCGAGGAAACCGAGCCCGGCCCGGACCTCCGCGACCAAGGGATGCGAAGCCAGCCCGGAAAGCGCGTCGGCCAGCGGCTTCTCCAGTTCCCGGCCGCGCGGGATGAGCCCGTCACGCTCGTAGATGTCGAGCGTCGCGTTCCCCGCGGCGCAGGCGACCGGATGCCCCGCGTAGGTCGCGCCGTGCCGCAGCACCGGCGCACCCGGCGCGCCGGTGAAGAACGGCTCGGCCACCCTCGGCGCGACGATCAGCGCGCCCAGCGGGATCGTCCCGCCGGTGATGCCCTTCGCGGTCGTGATCATGTCGGGCTGCACGGCCCACCGGTCGATCCCGAACCAGGTCCCCAGCCGCCCGAACGCGGCGATCACACAGTCCGCGACGAACAGCACGTCATGCTTGCGGCAGATCCCGGCGACCGTCTCGATATAACCCTCCGGCGGCAGCAGGACCCCGCCCGCGCCGACGCCCTGCTCACAGAAGAACGCCGCGACCCGCTCCGGCCCGACGCGCAGGATCTCCGCCTCGAGCGCTTCGGCGCTGTCGTAAGGCACGTGCGAGATGTCGCCCGGCAGCGGCCCGAAGCCCGCCGCGTTGGCCGCGATGCCGCCGACGGCCGTCCCGAAACCGTGCGTGCCGTGGTAACCCTGCACGCGCCCGATGACGTGCACCTTCTCCGGGCGGCCGGTGTGCGCGAAATACGACCGGGCGATCTTGACCGCGGTGTCGATGACGTCACCACCGCCCGAGCCGAAGAACACCTTCGAGCCCGGCTCCGGCGCCAGCGCCGAGACCCGCTCGGCGAGCTTCAGCGCGGGCTCGTTGGCGTTGTAGCCGAACAGGTTGTACGAATCGAGCGTGCGCAACTGATCCCCGACGGCCTGCGCGATCTCCTCGCGTCCGTGCCCGAAGTTCGCGTACCAGAGCGACGCGGTCGCGTCGAAATACCGCTTCCCCTCGTCGTCCCAGACGTAGGAACCCTCACCGCGGGTGATGACGAGCCGGTCGCCGTCGACCGCTCCCATGTCCGCGAAGGGGTGCCACAGCGGATTGCGCGCGGACGCCGACGAAACCATGATCTTCCTCCTCGTGCTCGTGCCCCCATCCTCACCCGGAACCGGCCGGGACGCGAACACTCCATCGTGCACAGTTCGCGGCCCGGACCTGTCCGGACTGTAGCCACGCTGATCGGTCTTGTTCGAAGATGGGCATTCATGGGCGAAGTGCTAGGAACGGTCCTTTCCTTGCGAAATTTGCCAGGAAAGGACCGTTCATGGCGTCCCGGCCGCCCGCCACAGCTCACGAACCCCGCCGGTCGTAAGCGGCCAACAGCTGCTTCTCCGCGTCCCGCAGGTACTTCTCCAGCGCCGTCTCCGCGGGCCCGAATCGTCCGCGTTCCAGGTCCCGCAAGATCCGCTCGTGCCGCCGCAGGAACGGCTCGAAGAACGTGCGCGTGTTCTCCGCCAGCACGAAGAAGAGCCGCGTCTCCGCCAGCACCTGACGCATCGTCGTGCTGACCCGTTCGCTGCCCGCCAGGTCGCCCACCGCTTGGTGGAACGCGATGCTCGCGGTCCCGACGGCCTGCCAGTCGCCTTCGCCCGCCGCGGCATGCCCCTCCCGCACCGCGACCTCGATGGCCGAAAGGTCCACAGTGGGCAGTTCGGCCGCACGCCGCAGCGCACCGCATTCGGTGACCCGCCGCATCACGTAGAGATCCGAGATGTCCTGCGCGGTCAGTTCCCGCACGAACACGCCGCGGTTGAGTTCGTGTACCGCGAGCCGCTCGTGCGCCAGTAGCTGGAAGGACTCGCGCAGCGTGTTGCGTGAAACGCCCAACGCGGCGCTGATCGACGGTTCGGAAAGCCTCGACCCTGGCGGGAAGACGCCTTCGGTGATGCGCTGGCGCAGGATCTCGGCGACCCGTTCCGCTGTCCCGCTCCGTTCGAGCAAGGGTCTGTCTCGGGCCAGTGTCTCCTCGGCGGCAGGAGTGGACATGGCGCTACCTGACGCCGAGTTCGAAGTCGAGGCTGTACCGGTTGCCCGGCATGGCACCGGCGGCCTTGGCGCCGTCGATGGGGAGCGCGACCCCGTTGATGAACCGCGATTCGTCGCTGGCCAGGAAGACGACCGCCTTCGCGACCTCCCACGCCTCGCCGACCCGTGCCGCGGGCGTGCTCGCGGTCAACTGGTGTTGTTTGGCTTCGAACTCCTCCGGCGACGCGAGGGTGCCGCGCAGCATGTCCGTGTCGATCGCGCCCGGGTTGACCGTGTTCGCCCGGATCCCCTGGTGCGCGTGCGCGACCGCGATCGATTTCATCATGCCGACGAGCGCGTGTTTGGTGGCGTTGTACACCGGGTCGCCGGGGCGCCCCATCACCCCGCCGTTGGACGACGTCGTGATGATGCTGCCCGCCTTGTTCTCGATCATCCGCGGCAGCACCGCCCGCGTGCCGAGGAAGGCGGCCCGCACGTTCAGCGCGAAGATGTTGTCGAATTCCGCCAAGGTGGTGTCCGCCAGGGGTTTCCCGAGGTGGATGCCGACGTTGTTGAACAGCACGTCGACCCGGTCCGTCTCCGCGAGCACGCCGCGCACGAATTCGTCGACCTGTCCTTCGTCCGTGGCGTCCACAAGGGAGTGCCGGACGCCTTCGACGGGTTCGGCGAGTTCGCGGATGTCGCTGGAGAACACGGTCGCGCCCTCGGCGACGAACTCCTTCACGGTGGCGAGGCCGATGCCCCTCGCGCCCCCGAAGACCACCGCGACCTTGCCGGCCAGCCGACCCATGCTCATCTCTTCCCTCTCGACGAAACCGCTGTGTAGTCCTCCGGAAGCCGCACCAGCGCCCCGGGGTCTCCGTGATACGTGACTTCGACGCCGTACAGTTCGCGCGCGGCTTCCACCGACACGTATCCGTCGACGACGTCGGCGAGCACGGCCTCCGGCTCCCGCTCGAACGGGTCGCCGTAACCGCCGCCGCCGGGCAGGATCACGTCCACGACGTCGTCCGGGCGCAGGTTCACCCGGCTCTTCGACGGCAAGGGACCACGGGCGAGCTCGAACCGGCCCACCGCGCCGTGGTGCCCCGAGTCCACACCGGACGCCGGCCGCAGGACCCGGTCGACGTTCCCGTTGACACTCCACGAGATCTCACCGCGGGCGGCCATCGTGGTGCACTGGCCGAGGCCGCCGCGCCATCGCCCGGCACCACCGGAGTCCGTGCGCAGCACGCGTTCGCGCTGGATCAGCGGCGCCATCGTCTCGATGACCTCCGTCGGCGTGGACCGCAGCCCGCTCGGGAATCCGGTGGTGCTCAGACCGTCCTTTGTGGCCCGTGCGCCGATCCCGCCGGTCTGGAAGACGTTGAGCATGAACTCGCGTCCACTGGCGTCGGCGCCACGCCAGATCGTCATCCACAGCGCGTCCGCGCTGTGCGCCAAGGCGTTGCCGGGCAAGGCTTCGTGTAGTGCGGTGATCAGCAGTGACGGCAGGAAGTGCCCGATCAGATGGCGGGAGGCGACCGGCGCGGGCGGCGCGCAGTTGAGCACCGAGCCCGCCGGCGCGGTGACGTGCACCGGCCGGAACGAGCCCGCGTTGTGCGGCACCTCCGGCGAAATGGCGGCCTTGACCGCGAACGAGGCATACGCCCGGGTGTAGTTCAGGACGACGTTGATCCCGCGGCGGCTCTGCGGCGACGATCCGGCGAAATCGAGGTGGATCTCCTCACCTTCGATGGTCACCGCGACCTTGAGGACGACCTCTTCGTCGTCGAATCCGTCGGTCACCAGTTCGCTGGTGTACGTACCGTCCGGCAGTTTCGCCAGCGCGTCCCGCAGTGCCCGCTCGGAGCGGTTCATGATCTCGGCGGCGACGTCGTCCAACGAATCGAGATCGAATTCCTCCAGCAGCCGCACCAGGCTGGCGGCACCGACCTCATTCCCGGTCACCTGCGCGTACAAGTCGCCGATGGTTTCTTCCGGGGTGCGGACGTTCGCGCGGATCAGCAGTTCGAGATCCGCGTTGACCTCGCCCGCGCGGAGGAACTTCATGATCGGCAGGCGCAAGCCCTCTTCGAAGACCTCGTTGGCCTCGGCCGAGACCAGCCGCCCGCCGATGTCCGGTGCGTGACAACAGGAAGCGAACCACGCGACGAGCCGTCCCCGCAGGAAGACCGGCGTGGCGACGGTGATGTCGTTGATCTGCCCTGCCGTCTGCCACGGGTCGTTGGTGAGCAGGACGTCGCCCGGCTCCAAGGTCTCCGGCGGGTACGCGGCGACGAAGTGGTGCATCCCGGTCGCCATCGCGTTGATGTGGCCAGGGGTCCCGCCGACGGACTGGCCGATCATCTCGCCACGCGAGTCGAACACCGCGCAGGCGAGGTCGAGCGATTCCCGCACCACGGAGGAGAACGCCGTGTTGACGAGCGCGTTCTGCTGTTCGGCCAGGATCGAATGCAGCCGGTTTCCCAGCACCCCCACCAGGATCGGGTCGACGCTCATACCGTCACCACCAGGCCGGCGTCCGCGCCGACAACGCAGTTCGCGCCCGGCGGGACGACCACTGTGGACTCGCGTTCCTCCACAATGGCCGGTCCCTCGACGCGATCGCCCGGCTTGAGGCGATACCTGTCGAACACCGCTGTGTCGACAAAGCCACCCGCGGCGGGAAAGTACGCCGGGCGGCTCCCCTTGCGCGCGTCGCCTTCGGCCTCGGTACCCGCGAGTTTCAGCGTGACCTCGGGTGCCGGTCCGCGGGAAACGACACGCCAGTTGAGCACCTCGATCGCGACGTCCGGCCCGATCCGCCGGTACAACGTCCGATAGGTCTCGGTGAACGCGTCGACCAGCGAATCCGGCCAGTTCCCCCGCTCGACCGGCACGCGGATCTCGTAGCCCTGCCCGGAGTACCGCATCTCGGCGATCCGGCGGTGCGTCACCTCCGCACCGTCCACACCGGACTCCTCCAGCAGTTCCCTTCCTTCGGCCTCCATCTCGGCGAACAGCGCGTCGACCTGTTTCCAGGACAGGTCGAGTACCGCCGCACGCGCCGAACGCACGAAGTCGAAAGCCAGTGGCGCGGTGAGGAATCCCGCCGCGCTCAGCACCCCGGCCGCGCTCGGCGCGACCACCTCGGGCGCGCCGAGCGCCCGAGCCACACCGACCCCGTGCACCGGACCGGCTCCGCCGAAGGTGAACATCGGCAGCTTCGCCGGGTCCTTGCCGTCGGCGACGGCGTGGACGCGGGCGGCGTTGGCCATGTCCTCGTTGACGCTGGTGTGGATCCCCCAAGCGGCCTCCTCGACGCTGACGCCGAGTGGGTCCGCGATCTTCGAGCGGATCGCGTCACGCGCGCCTTCGGCGTCCAAAGTCATTCCGCCGCCGAGGAAATACCCCGGATCCAGGTAGCCGAGCACGAGGTCCGCATCGGTCACGGTCGGCTCGGTGCCGCCTCGTCCGTAACAGACCGGGCCGGGCTCGGACCCCGCCGAATCCGGCCCGACGGTGAGCAGGCCGAGCGCGTCGATGCGGGCGATCGAGCCGCCGCCGACGCCGATCTCGATCATGTCGATGACCGGCACCTTGACCGGCAGCCCGGATCCCGGCAGCAGCCGGTACTTCCGGTCCACTTCGAATTCGTGCGTCACCAGCGGCGCGCCGTCGGAGATCATGCACAGTTTCGCCGTCGTGCCACCCATGTCGAAGGCCAGCAGATCCCGGGTCCCCGCCGCGGATCCGATCGCGGACGCGGCCAGCGCCCCGCCGGCCGGTCCGGATTCGAGGATGCGGATCGGGTAGCGCGCGGCGGTGTCGACGGTCGCGATCCCGCCGTTGGACAGCATGATGTGCGGCGACGGCCGCACCCCGGCCTCGTGCAGGCGCCGTTCGAGATCACGGAGATAACGTTCGGTCAGATCCTGGACGTACACGTTCGCGACCGTGGTCGACGCGCGTTCGAACTCGCGGATTTCGGGGACGACCTCGCTGGACAGCGCGACCCGGAGCCGGGGCGCGACGTCCTTGAGCACCTCGGCGGCCCGCCGTTCGTGCGCGGGATTCGTGAAGGCGTGCAGGAAACAAATGGCCACCGCGTCGATCCCGCGGGCGTCGAGTTCGCGGCCGAGCCGCGCGACGTACTCCTCGTCCAGTCCTGTGTGGACCGTCCCGTCGGCGAGGATCCGCTCGGGGACGTCGAACCGCAGGTGACGCGGGACCAGCGGGGCGGGAAGCTCGATGAGCAGGTCGTACAGTTCGTACCGATGCTCGCGCCGCATCTCCAGCACGTCGCGGAAACCGGCCGTCGCCAGCAGGGCGGTGCGCGCTCCCTTGCGTTCGATCAGCGCGTTCGTGACCAGCGTTGTCCCGTGCACGAACTGCTCGACGTCGCCCGCGTGCAGCCCGGCGTCGGCGAGTGTCCTCTTGAGACCTTCCTCCACCGCGCGAGCGGGCTCGTCGTGCGTCGTCAGCACCTTGCCGACGGCGACGACACCGGTATCGTCGAGCACGCAGAGATCGGTGAACGTACCGCCGATGTCCACGCCGACGCGCAGCCCGGTCACGGGGATTCCTTGCGGTACCAGCGGGGCGAGGTGTTGAGCGGCGGCGCCATCTTCGCGCGGACGACGAGCACGTTCGGCTCGTCGGACTCGATGAACTCGGCGAGCAGCCGCCGGAACGCGCGCCCGAACCCGGACACCCGGTCCGCGTGCACGCCGAAGGACCTCGCCAGGCCGACGAAATCGGGACTGTCCCAGTCGACACCCCGGCGCGGGAGCCCGGCCCGGTCCTGGTCGTACCGAAGCATCCCGTAGCCGCCGTCGTCGACGATGATCACCGTGACCGGCAACTGCTCCTGCGCCATCGTGGCGAGATCACCGCAGGCGAACAGGAAACCGCCGTCACCACTGACGCAGATCGCGCGGCCGGTGCCCGCCGCGCCGACACCGAGCGCGGCCGGGAAGCCGTAACCGAGGGTGCCCCAGCCCATCGGATACGCGAGCTTGCGCGGCGCGCGGACACGGTGGAAGCCGCCGATCCAGTAGCCGGCCACGCACATGTCCGCGACCACGACGGCGTCGGACGGCAACACCTCGTCCAAAGTGGACAGCAGATCCGCGGCCTGTGGCTCCTCTTCCTTGATCCGCTGCCGGACGCGGGCGGAGACCTTGGCGAGCCTGCCGACGAGCGCCGCGATCCCGGGCCGTTCCTCGACCTTGAGCGCCTCGGTGAGCACCCGGGCGTCCCCGACCAGCGTGATGTCCGGCTGGTAGTTCTTGGCGGCGTCGTCCGGATCGACGTTGATCGCGATGAGCTTCTTCGGCTGCGGCATCAGCCAGTTCTGCGTCATCAGCCCGTCGAAGTCGGTGCCGATGGCGAGGACGACGTCGGCCTCGTCCCACAGCGCCCCGACTTCGGGCGCGTGTACCGGATTCGGGGCGAGACAGGGATGATCGACCGGCAGGAGCCCGCGAGCGCCGAACGTGGTGAGCACCGGCGCGGCCAGCCGTTCGGCGAGTTTCCCGATCACCTCACCCGCCTCGGCGCGCAGCGCGCCCCCTCCCGCCCAGATCAGCGGCCGGTCGGCGGTGGCAAGGAGCGCCTCGGCCTCGGTGAGGTCCGGGATCTCGGCGGGCCGGGCGTGCGACCTCGGCGGACGCCGCGCCGGCGTCCGCACCGACAGGAAGTCGGCCGGGATGCCGAGGTAGACCGGCCCGCTCTGCGGCTGGAGCGCGAGCCGGGCCGCGCGGTGGAGCGTCGCCGCGACCTGGTCGGCGCTCGAGACGGTGAACCCGGCCTTGGTGACCGGCGCGAACATCGCCTGCTGATCCGACGTCTCGTGCAGCACACCGCGAACCACGCCGGGCCGCCGCAGCGTGGAGGGGATGTCGGTCGCGATGACCAGCACCGGCGCCGCCGACGCCATGGCCTCGCCGACGGCGGCGAGCGTGTTCGCCGCGCCGGGCCCCGTGGTCACCAACGCGACGCCGAGCTTGCCGGTCGCGCGGGCGTAACCGTCCGCCGCGTACCCGGCCGTCTGCTCGTGCCGGACCCCGACGAGCCGGATGTCCGTATCGGCCAGCGCCTCCCATAACGGCAGGTTGTGCACCCCAGGGAGACCGAAGACGACTTCGGTCCCCAGAGCGGTCAGCGCGTCGGCGAGATGCTGGGCTCCGGTGGGTGCAGGCACCCCGCCGATAGTGCCAGATCGTTCAACGATCCAGCAACCATCGCACCGGGTCCAAGCGTTCCGTGAAGGCCTCCTTGAGGGACTCTGGGTCCCTCAAGGAGGCCTTCACGGACAGTGGCTTCAGTACAACCCGGCCGAGTAGGCAGCAGGGGCGTAGTAAGCCTCGAGGTCGGCCAAGCTCTCCTCCGGCCGTTCGAAGGTCTTGGCGATCGCCGCGCGGGACGGCAGCGCGCCGGGTGCCCAGCTCTCCGGCGACCAGAGCTTCGACCGCATGAACGCCTTCTGGCAGTGGTGGAAGATCTCGTCGATGTCGACCACCAGCGCCAGCTTCGGCCGGCTGCCCTTCACGATCATGTCGTCGAAGAACGGCGCTTCCCGCACGAGCCGCGCGCGGCCGTTGATCCGCAGTGTGTCGCCGCGGCCGGGGATCAGGTAGATCAGCCCGACGTGCGGGTTCGACAGCACGTTGCGGAATCCGTCGGCGCGCCGGTTGCCGGGGCGCTCCGGGATGGCGATCCGCGTGTCGTCCAGCACCAGCGTGAACCCCGCGGGGTCGCCCTTCGGCGAGACGTCGCAGGTGCCGTCGGCCGCCGACGTCGCGATCAGCACGAACGGTGACTCCGCGAGCCACTGGCGGTCCATCTCGTGCAGCTTCGGACGCGCCTTGTTCGCGGTCCGCTCCAGCGGCGGCGGCAGGATCTCGCGCAGCTCGGCCTCGGTGGTGACTTCGACGAACTCAGACAATGTTGTGCTCCCTCGTCAAGGCCCGGTCGCCGTCGAACCGGCGGACGTCGAGCCCGGTGATGTCGATGGCCGGGACCCGCCCCAGGTAGAGGTCCCGCACGAGCTCCCCCACCGCCGGGCCCATCTGGAACCCGTGTCCCGAGAAACCGGTCGCGTAGAAGAACCGCGACAGCTGGACGCTTTCCCCCACGATCTGGTTGCGGTCGGGGGTGACCTCGTACAGCCCGGCCCAGCCGCCGCGGATCCCCGCGTCGAGTACCGCGGGCACCCGGCGCGCGGCGATTTCGGCGAGTTTCGGCAGCCAGTCGCCAGGCTGGTAGCGGGTGTCGAAGCCGGGGTCGCCGTCACCGTCGCAGAAGGACATCGCCAGGCCGAGGCCCTCGCGGTGGAAGTAGAAGGCGGACGGCATCTCGATGGTCAGCGGCACGGATCCGGGCAGGTCCGCGACCGGGCCGGTGAACACGACCTGCCGCCGGAACGGCCGCACCGGGAGGTCGACGCCGGCGAGTTCACCGATCCGTCCCGACCACGCGCCCGCCGCGCAGACCACCGCGTTCGTCCGCACGAAGCCTTCGCCGGTCAGGACACCGGTGATCTCGTCGCCGTCGCGTTCGATCCCGACGACTTCGACACCGGTCCTCAGCATCGCGCCGTGCCCGCGGGCCGCCCGCGCGTAGCCCTGGACCGCGGAGTCCGGTGTCGCCTTGGCGTCGTCCGGCGACCACAGGGCCGCGATCACGCCGTCGGTGTCGATCAGCGGGGAGAACCGCCGCGCTTCGGCGGGCTCGACGAGACGGCTGCGGACACCGTAGGAGTTCTGCAGTTCGGCGCAGCGCTCGAATTCGGGCAGGTCGGCCGGGTCGGTGACCAGGTACAGGTAGCCGTCGCGGCGGAAGTCGATCTCGGTCCCGTACGTCTCGGCGAAGGAGGCGTACTCGGCCAGCCCGCGCAGCCCGATCTCGATGTTGACCCGGGTGGTGAACGACGACCGGATCCCGCCCGCGGCCTTCGCCGTCGAGCCCCCGCCGAGGCTCCCGCGTTCGAGCAGCAGCACCGAGACCCCGGCCGCGGCGAGCCGGTACGCGCAGCTGACCCCGACGATGCCGCCGCCGATCACGACGACGTCGGTGCGTTCAGGAAGTGGCTCCATCCGTGTCCCCGATCCGTTCGTCCTCGGGCGGCGGTCCCGGCGGCGTGCCGTCGCCGAACGGGCGCCCGCCCAGCTGCTCCCGGTGGTGCGGCGCCGTCCAGCCGGACAGGTCCGGTCCCAGTGGGACGATCCGCGTCGGGTTCACCTGCTCGTGCACCGCGTGGTAGTGCCGCTTGATGTGGTCGAAATCGACGGTGTCACCGAAACCCGGCGTTTGGAAGAGGTCACGGGCGTAGGCCCACAGCACCGGCATTTCGGTCAGTTTGTTCCGGTTGCATTTGAAATGCCCGTGATACACCGGATCGAAGCGGACGAGCGTGGTGAACAGCCGGATGTCCGCTTCGGTGATCGTGTCACCGACGAGGTAGCGCTGCTTTTCCAGCCGCTCGGAGAGCACGTCCAGCATGGCGAAGAGCCGGGTGTACGCGTCCTCGTACGCGGCCTGTTTGGTCGCGAAACCGGCTTGGTAAACAGCGGCGTTGACGTCCGCGTAGACGCCCACGTTGACGTCGTCGATCTCGGCACGCAGTCGCTCCGGGTAGAGGTCGGGCGCTCCGGGCCGGTGGAGACTGGTCCATTCGGTGGACAGATCCAGGGTGATCTGTGGATAGTCGTTGCTCACGAGCCGTTTGCTCGGAATGTCCACAATGGCCGGGACGCTGATGCCGCCCATGTAGTGCGGGTCGGCCGCGTGATAGGCCTCGGCCAGGTACTTGATGCCGAGTACCGGATCCCGGTCATCGGGATCGAGGGTGAACCGCCAGCTCTTCTCGTCCTGGATCGGGTCGGCGACGGCCACGCTCAGCGCGGACTCGAGGCCGAGCAGCCGCCGGACGATCAGCCCGCGGCTCGCCCAGGGACAGGCCCGGCTGACCACCAGCCGGTATCTCCCCGCCTCCACCGGCCAGCCGTCACGGCCATCGGCGGTGACACGCGCGTCGAAATGGTTGGCGGACCGACGGAACTCACCAGTCTGCGGATCGGTCGGGATCGTCATGTGAGCCACCCTAAAGCGTGAGATGGTGGTTTCGGTGTGCGTAAACTCTGGCACCCGGCGTGCTCGCACGCCGCCGCGCGGAAGGTGGTCCGACGATGCCGTTCATGCCCGTGACCGACTCGATGTTCCTTCTCGTCGAGACGCGCGAACATCCGATGCACGTCGGCGGGCTGCAACTGTTCAAGAAACCCGAGGACGCCGGGCCCGACTACCTGCGTGACATCCGCCGGAAACTGCTCGATTCCGACAACATGCGCCCGGTGTTCCGGCGCCGTCCCGCCCGGCCGGTCAGCACCGCGGGCCACCTCGCCTGGTCGACCGACACCGAACTCGAACTCGACTACCACTTCCGGCATTCGGCGCTGCCCCAGCCCGGCCGGATCCGCGAACTGCTGGAGCTGACCGGACGCTGGCACAGCACCCTCCTCGACCGGCATCGCCCCCTGTGGGAGATCCACCTGGTCGAGGGGCTGCAGGACGGCCGGTTCGCGATCTACAGCAAGATCCACCACGCGCTGATGGACGGCGTCTCGGCGCTGCGGCATCTGCAGGGCACGCTGTCGGACGACCCGTTCGACCTCGACTGCCCGCCGCCGTGGGGCTCCCGGCCCAAACCCGAAGGCGGCCGCAACGGCAAGGCGTCCCCTTCGCTGTTCCAGACCATGGGCAAGACGGTCAACCAGCTCGCCGGTATCGCGCCCGCCGCGATGAAGGTGGCGCGGGAGGCGTTCCAGGAGCACACCCTGACGCTGCCTTCGCAGGCCCCGAAGACGATGTTCAACGTCCCGATCGGCGGTGCCCGGCGGTTCGCGGCGCAGTCTTGGTCGCTGGACAGGGTACGCAAGATCGCCACGGCGGCCGGGGTGTCGCGCAACGACGTCGTCCTCGCGATGTGCTCGGGAGCGCTGCGGGACTACCTGATCGAACAGAACGCGCTCCCCGACGCGCCGCTGACCGCGATGGTCCCGGTTTCCCTGCGGCGCAAGGACAGCGGGGACGCGGCGGGGAACAACATCGGCGCGCTGCTGTGCAATATGGCCACCCACCTGAGCGATCCGGCCGCGCGGCTCGCGGCGATCAACGCTTCGATGCGGAACGGGAAGAAGCTGTTCTCGGAGCTGACCCCGTTGCAGACGCTGCTGCTGTCGGGGATCAACGTCGCCCAGCTCGGCGTGTCACCGATCCCCGGTTTCGTGAACAACACGAAACCGCCGTTCAACCTGGTGATCTCCAATGTGCCGGGGCCGCGCAAGCAGATGTACTGGAACGGCGCGTCGCTCGACGGCATCTACCCGGCGTCGGTGCTGCTCGACGGGCAGGCGCTGAACATCACGCTGACCAGCAACGGGGACAACCTGGACTTCGGCGTCACCGGCTGCCGCCGCAGCGTCCCGCATCTCCAGCGCATCCTGACCCACCTGGACACCGCGCTGGTCGAACTCGAACACGCGGTCTCCCTGCCCCGCATTTAGTCCTCTGGATGCGGTAGTTCGACGCTGAACCACCGCATCCAGAGGACGAAATGCGCCGGGGGTCAGCTGCCGTCGGAGACGTAGAGAGCGCCCGGGGTGATCGTGTACAGCTGGCCGTCCGGGCCCGCGACCGCGTCACGCGTGCGGCCGAGGTTGGTCCAGAGCTTGCCGCCGTTGCCGTTCAGGTCGAGCTTGTATGTGCCGCCCTTGAGCGAAGCCATGTACAGCGAGCCCTTGTAGGCCGCGAGCCCGCTCGGCGTCGCCGAAGACGTCGGCCAGGCCTTGACCGGGTTGGTCATCCCCGCCGTATTGCAGGGGCCTTCGCAGGTCGGCCAGCCGTAGTTCTTGCCAGCCTCGATCTTGTTCAGCTCGTCGAGCCGGTTGGCGCCGATGTCGGAGACGTACAGCTGACCGTTCGCCCAGGTCAGGCCCTGGACGTTGCGGTGGCCGTAGGAGTAGACGCGGCTGTTGAACGGATTGCCGGGCGCGGCGGCGCCGTCGGTGGTGACGCGCAGGACCTTGCCGCCGAGGGAGTTCTTGTTCTGCGCGTTGGCGCCGTTCTGGCCGTCGCCGGTGCCCGCGTACAGATAACCGTCCGGGCCGAACCTGATCCGGCCGCCGTGGTGGTACTGCGAACCACGCGGGATGCCGGTGACGATCGGCGTCGGCGCCTGGCCCAGCTTCAGCTTGGCGATCCGGTTGTCGGAACTGGTCGTGTAGTAGATGAAGACCGTCTCGTCGGTGGCGTAGTTCGGCGAGACGGCGATGCCGAGCAGGCCGGCCTCCGCGGTGACGCTCACCCCGGGGATGGTCTGGACCGTGGTGACCTTGCCCGCCTTGTCGATCTTGCTGATCGTCTTGGCGTCCTTCTGCGTGAAGAGGCCGGTGCCGTCGGGCAGGAAGTCGATCGACCACGCCTGGTTGAGGCCGCTCGCGAGTTGTCTGATCGCCTGGACGGACGGCGCTTCGGCGGCCGCCGCCGGAACGGCCGCGATCGACACGGCCGTCGCGGCGGCGAACGTGGCGGCGAGAGTACGACGTAAGGACATGGGACGCCTCCTTCAGCTACACCCCTGGAGCTCGGATGGCGGCGGTAGGCGGGTGGTCGGGGTGCACCCGTCGAGTTGGATACAAACACACCGCAGGACGAAACGGACACCACTGGACGGGCTATCGACAGTGCCCGCCGTTAACCGTTATGTGCGCCGAGCGTGACGATCGGCGCGGCTCGATCGGCCATAGGTAGGAAACTTTACAAAACACCTCCGGAAGTCGGTCCTTACGTCTGGTCAGAATCGGCGGACCGCTTCTAGGGTGACGGTGGCTCGGCCCTGTTCGATCCCATGTGGACGTTAGGAGCGAAAATGATCGAAACCATCGAGGTATGGACCACCCCCGACTTCGTCGAGTACGAAACCCCCATGGAGGTCACCGCCTACGCGGCCCGCATGGAGGACTGACTTCACATCCGGTGGTGGGGGCCGCCCCCCACCACCGCGCCGCCGTCCCGATCAGCGAGCCGTTGGAGGCAGCACGGTGTCCCCCCTGTCGTCGTCGGATTTCATCGCGGCCTTGCGCGGGCTTTCGCACCGCTATTGGGGCACCCACCCGTTCCACGAGCGGATGCACCGCGGCGACCTGTCCGAGTACGAACTGAAGATCTGGGCCGCGAACCGCTGGTACTACCAATGCGTGCTCCCGCAGAAGGACGCGGCGATCATCAGCAACTGCCCGTTGCCGGAAATACGCCGGGATTGGCTCGACCGCATCGTCTATCACGACGGGACGAAGGCAGGCGACGGCGGAATCGAGCGGTGGCTCCGCTTGTGCACCGCGGTCGGACTCGACCGCGAAGAGGTTCTCGATCAGCGGCACGTCGCCCCCGGCGTACGGTTCGCCGTCGACGCCTACGTGACTTTCGCCCGCACGAAACCTTGGCTCGAAGCGGTCGCTTCGGGCCTGACCGAAATGTTCGCCGGCCATCTCATGCAGCGGCGGGTCGCCGACATGCTGGCGAACTATTCGTGGATCGCGCGGGAAGACCTCGCCTATTTCACCAATCGCATCGACAAGGTCTCCGGCGAGGGCAAGGGAACGCTCGACATCGTCGTACGGCACGCCGTCACCCGCGAGCAGCAGGAGAAGGCGATCGCCGCGCTGTCCTTCAAGACCGACGTGCTCTGGTCCATGCTCGACGCCATCGAGCGCGCCGCGGCCAAGGAGTAGCGATGAGCACCCTCGAAATGGGCTCGGTGCCGCGGCTGCGGCGCGGGGTCCGGCTGAGTTTTGACCAGACCAGGGAAACGCACGTCCTCCTGTTCCCCGAAGGCGTACTCGTCCCGAATCCGACCGCCGCCGCCGTCCTCAAGCTCTGCGACGGTGTCGAAGACGTCGCGGCGATCGCTTCGGCGTTGCGCGAACGCTATTCCGGTGTGCGCGAGGAAGAGATCCTGGACGTCCTGTCCCGGCTGGGAGAACGGCGGATCGTCGAATGGACCTGAAGACCGCGGCGCCCCCGCTGGGCATGCTCGCCGAGCTGACCCACCGCTGCCCGCTGCACTGTCCGTACTGTTCGAATCCGGTCGAACTGATCGCCCGTGACGGCGAACTGTCCACAGAGGAATGGATCTCCGTACTCTCGCAGGCACGGGAGCTCGGGGTGCTCCAGGTGCACATGTCCGGCGGTGAGCCACTCGCCAGGCCGGACCTGCCCATCCTGGTCGAACACGCCACGAAACTGGGTTGCTACGTGAACCTGGTGACGTCCGGGCTCGGCCTGACCGAGTCCAGATTGGACGATCTCGTCGAACGCGGCATCGCGCACATCCAGCTGTCCGTCCAGGGCGCGACAGCCGAACACGCGGACGTGCTCGCCGGCGCACGGGCCCACGACCGGAAGCTGATCGCCGCCGAGCTGATCAAGAAGGCCGGGCTGCCGCTTTCGGTGAACGTCGTCCTGCATCGGCAGAACCACGATCAGCTCGCCGGGATCATCACCCTCGCCGAGGAAATGGGCGCGGACCGGCTCGAACTGGCCAACACGCAGTACTACGGCTGGGCCCTGCGCAACCGTGACGCCCTGATGCCGACCAGGCGGCAACTCGACGAGGCCGAGCCGATCGTGCGCGCGGCCACCGAACGGCTGCGCGGGCGCATGGAGATCATCTACGTCGTCGCCGACTACTACGAGCGGTACCCGAAGCCCTGCATGTACGGCTGGGGCGCACGGCAGCTGACCGTGGCACCCGACGGGAACGTGTTGCCGTGTCCCGCTTCGACGGCGATCGAGACGCTGGAATTCGACAACGTACGGGACAAACCGCTGGCGTGGATCTGGTACGAGTCCAGCTCCTTCAACGCCTATCGCGGTGAGGATTGGATGCCGGACACGTGCGGCACCTGCGAGCGGCGCGCGATCGACTTCGGCGGCTGCCGGTGCCAAGCGTTCCAGCTCACCGGCGACGCCGCGGCCACGGACCCCGTGTGCTCGCGTTCACCACAGCGCGACGTCGTCGACCTCATCCTCGCCACGCCCCCGAAAACGGACGAACTCGTGATGCGCGGGCCGCGATGAGGGTGATCCTGCTCGGCACCGCGGCGGGCGGTGGCTTCCCGCAATGGAACTGCGCCTGCGCGCTGTGCGTTTCGAACGCGCCGCCGCGGACGCAGGACTGCGTCGCGGTGAGCGCGGACGGCGAGGGCTGGTACCTGCTCAACGCGTCGCCGGACATCCGCGCGCAGATCCTCGCCACACCACCGCTGCGTGCCGGGCCCGGGCCGAGGGAGATCCCGCTGCGCGGGGTGCTGCTCACCGACGCCGAGCTCGATCATGCACTCGGCTTGCTTCTGCTGCGCGAAGCGGGCGGGCTCCCGGTGTGGGCACCGGACGCTGTCCTGCACGCGCTCTCCGAACAGTTCCCCGCGCGGTCGATCATCGACGGCTACGGCGGCTGGGACTGGCTTCCGTCGTCGGAGATCGCCATCGACGGCCTTCGGGTGAGCGCGCTTTCCGTGAGTGACAAGCGGCCGAAGTACGCGCGTTCGTCCACTGAGGACGGTCCATGGGTGGTGGCGTACCGGATCGAAGACGTCCAGACCGGCGGCGTCCTCGTGTACGCGCCTTGCCTGAAGAGCTGGCCGGACGGCTTCGACGAGTTCACGCGCGACGCCGGCCTGGTGTTGCTGGACGGAACCTTCTTCGCGCCGGACGAGATGTCGGGCGCCACCGCGGCCGAGGTCGGCGACGGCGCCCAGCTGGCGATGGGACATCTGCCGATCACCGCAAGTCTCGCGAAACTCCGGCCTGGCCCGCGTTGGGCGTACACGCATCTGAACAACACGAACCCGGTGATCGACCCCGCCTCACCGGAGCACGCCGCCGTCCTGGACGGCGGCGCCTCGCTTCCCTTGGACGGGACCGAATTCAAGCTCTAGGCGATGCCTTCCGGACTCGCGCCCGACACCGGGACGGCGTCGGCGGTGAGGCGATCGATCTCCGCGAGATCGTCCGCTGTCAGGTCGACGTCGGCCGCGGCGAGGCCGGCCTCGATGTTGGCCGCCTTGCGCGCGCCCACGATCGCGACATGCACGCCCGGCTGGGCGAGCGTCCACGCGATCGCGAGCTGACCGACCGAGATCCCCTTGCCCGCGGCGAATTCCTTGAGCCGGTCGACGACGGCGAGATTGCGCCGGAAGGTCTCCCCGGTGAACGCCGAAGACCGGGAACGCCAGTCGGTCTTCTCGAACGTCGTCTCCGGCGTGAAGGAACCGGTCAGCAGGCCACTGCCCAGCGGGCTGTACACGAGCACGCCGATGTCGTTCTCCCGCGCGTACGGCAGCGGATCGGTTTCGATGTCCCGGCGGAACAGGTGATACGGCGGCTGCAAGGTTTCCACCGGACGGGTCCGGTCGAAGGCGGCCAGCCTCGCGGCGTCGTAGTTCGAGACACCGACGTGCCGGATCTTCCCTGCGTCGACGAATTCCTGCAGGATCCCCGCGGTCTCCTCGGCCGGCGCGGCGGGATCGGGCCAGTGGATCTGGTAGAGGTCGATGTGGTCGACGTCGAGGAAACGAAGGCTGTCCTCGATCCCCTGGGTCAGCCACTCGCGCCGGGAGTCGCGCGGCCGTTCGGAACGCGGCTTGATTCCGCCCTTCGTGGCGATGACGAGGTTGTCGCGGTCGCGCTTGAGCTCTTCGCGCAACGCCTTCCCGAGCATCGCTTCGGACTTCCCGAAACCGTAGGCCTGAGCGGTGTCGAAGAAGTTGACCCCGAGTTCGCGGGCGTGGTGGATCGCGGCGATGGCCGCGTCCTCGTCGAAGGAGCCCCAGTCCCCGCCGAGCTGCCAAGTGCCGAAAGCGACCCTCGAAACTTCGAGACCGCTCCTGCCCAATGTCGTCGTACGCATACCTTCAGCAGAGCACAGACGCCGGTTCACCGCACTGGATCTCCCGGCCAACGAAACCCCCAAATAACTGTTTGACGGTCAGCGTCCCGGCAGTCGATACTCACTTCATGTCCGAGTCTCCCGGCCTCGACGGGTTGCGTGTCCTCGCCCATCCCGTACGGCTGCGCATTCTGTCGCTTTTGACCGGTGTCGCGATGAGTGCGGCCGAGGCCGCGCGCGAACTCGGTGAGACACAAGCGAATGTCAGTTACCACCTGCGACGGCTGCACGAGGCCGGACTGCTCGACGTCGCCGAGGAGGTCCGGATCCGAGGCGGGCTGGCGAAGCGCTACCGGCACGATCCGGAGTCCGGAAAGCATTTCACGTCGTCGAATCCGCGAGAGAAGCAGCTTCTCCTCGCGACAATGGCCGAAGAACTCAAGCGCCGCAGCGAATTCCGCGCCCTGGGCGAACGCGCGTCGACGACCGACGCCGAGATGTGGGTCGACCGCGAGACCTGGGAGAAGGCGCTCGAACACGCGCACGAACTGAGCAGGCTGCTGCACTCGGCCGCGCGGCCGCCCCGCACCCGGGGCACCATCCCGGTCAGCGCGACGGTGTCCCTGTTCGAAATGACGCGATCGTGACATCGCTGCGCGAACCCCTGCGCCACCACAACTTCCGCTGGCTGATCGGCGGCCGCACGTTCGGGGAGTTCGGCAACGCCGTCGCCCCGCTCGCGCTGGCGTTCGCGGTGATCGACCTGACCGGTTCGGCCGTCGACATCGGCATCGTCGTGGGCGCGCGTTCGGTGGCGAGCGTGGTCCTGCTGCTGTTCGGCGGAGTGCTGGCGGACCGCCTGCCGCGTTCGGTGATCCTGCAGGGCACCGAACTCGCCGCCACCGTGACCCAGGCCGTCATCGCGGCGAGCGTCCTTTGTGGATTCGCGTCGATCCCGCTGTTGGTCGGCCTCAGCGTGGTCAACGGCGCGGTGTCCGCGATCTCCGCTCCCGCGTCGGCGTCGCTCACCCCGTTGACGGTGCCCGCGGCACTGCTGGCACCGGCCAACGCCCTCGGCAGGCTGCTCTCGAACTCCGGCCGGATCGCCGGCGCCGGCCTCGGCGGCATCCTGGTCACCGCGGTCGGCCCCGGCTGGGCACTCGGCGGGAACGCGCTGCTGTTCCTGGGCTCCGCCCTGTCCTACCGGCGCATCCGCCTCAGCCGCCGGGAACGGATCCCCGGCAGCCGCCCGCTGGCGGAACTCGTCGAAGGCTGGCGCGAGTTCCGGTCACGGACCTGGGTGTGGGTCGTGGTCGTGCAGTTCATGGTGGTGAACGCGGTCATCGCCGGCGGGATCGCGGTACTCGGTCCCGTCGTCGCCGACAGCAGCTTCGGCCGCTCCGGCTGGGGATTCGCCCTCGCCGCGCAGACGATCGGCTCACTCGTCGGCGGGATCCTCGTGGCTCGATGGCAGCTGCGGCGCGCGCTGTTCGTCGGCGTCGCGGTGATCCTTTTCGAAGCGCCGCCGTTGATCCTCCTCGGCCAGGCGCCGTGGCTGCCGCTGCTGCTGGCCGCCATGTTCGTGTCCGGCCTGGCGATCGAGCAGTTCGTGGTCGCGTGGGACGTCTCGCTGCAGGAGAACGTGCCCGAAGAAAAGCTCGCGCGCGTCTACTCCTACGACATGCTCGGTTCCTTCATCGCCCTGCCCCTCGGCCAGATGGCGGCCGGCCCGGCCGCCCAGCACTTCGGGGTCAGCACGACACTGCTCGCGTGCGCCGCCCTGGTCGTGGCGGCCACCTGTCTCGCACTGTGCAGCCGCCAGGTGCGCGGGCTCGTCCGGAAGACCCACGCCGCCCAGCCCTGACCCGTGGAAGCGATAGCAAAGGTCCCTTACTCCCTTTCCGCAGGTCACGGCCAGGGACGGACCTCCTCGAGGAGCTTCGCGACCGCGAGGACCAGGTCGTCGGAGTGCCGCGGGCCCACGATCTGCAGGCCGACCGGGAGACCGCGAGAGGTGCGGCCCGCCGGGACGCTGATGGCGGGCTGCTGGGTCATGTTGAACGGGTAGGTGAACGGCGTCCAGTCCGGCCAGCCGCTCAGACCGCTGCCCGGCGGCACCTCGTACCCGGCCTCGAAAGCGGGAATCGGGAGGGTCGGCGTGATCAGCACGTCGTAGCGCGTGTGGAACTCGCCCATCAGGATGCCCAGCGCGGCCCGCTCGGCGTTGGCGCCGAGATAGTCACTCGCCGAGAAGGTCTTGCCGAACTCCCACACCTTCAGCAGCCCGGGATCGACCTTCGCCTCCGAACCGGCAGGGAAGGCGTCCAGCCACTTGGCCGCCCCCGTCGACCACAGGATGTCGAAGGCGGGTTTGGGGTCGGTGAAGCCGGGATCGGTCTCCTCGATGTGCAGACCCGCGTCGCCCAGCGACTGGACCGCCGACTTGACGATCGCCGCGACCTCCGGGTCGACGTCGACGAAACCGAGCGTCGGCGAGTAGGCGGCGATCAACCCGCGCACGTCCCGGCGGACGGCTTCGCGGTAGGTCGAGACAGGCGGGGCGAGCGCGGCCGGGTCGCGGTGGTCGGGCAGCGAGAGGACGTCGAGGAGCAGTGCAGTGTCGTCGACCGAACGCGCCATCGGGCCGGCGTGCGACAGCGGCCCGAACGGGCTCGCCGGGAACAGCGGGATCCGGCCGTGCGTCGGTTTGAGGCCGACGATTCCGCAGAACGAAGCCGGGATCCGGATCGAGCCGCCGCCGTCGGTGCCGACGGAGAGTTCGCCCATCCCCGCCGCGACGGCCGCGGCGCTTCCCCCGCTGGACCCGCCCGCCGTCTTCGACGGGTCGATCGGGTTGCGGGTGATCCCGGTCAGCGTGTTGTCGGTGACACCCTTCCACGCCAATTCCGGCGTCGTGGTCTTTCCCAGCAGTACCAAGCCGTTCTCACGCAGCCGCGCGGTGACCGGGCTGTCGACGTCCCACGGCTGGTTCGGGTCGATGCACCGCGAACCGCGCAGCGTCGGCCAGCCCTGGGTCAGGAACATGTCCTTGATCGAGGCCGGGACACCGTCGAGCCAGCCGATCGGATTCCCGTCCCGCCAGCGGATTTCGGACGCTTTCGCCTGTTCGAGCGCGCCATCGGCGTCGACGAGGCAGAAAGCGTTCGTCTCGCCGTCGTGTTCTTCGATGAGACGCAACGCGTTCTGAGTGGCCTCGACCGGCGACAGCTCTCCGGTGGCATACGCGGCCACGAGCTCACTCGCGGTCGTCTTGGTGTCGTTCATCCGGCCCCTAACCTTGGCGAAGCGTCTCCGACGGCACGTATCCGAGCTGCTTGTCCACGACGTTGCGCAGCGGCTCCCCCGCGCGCCAGCGACGGAAGTTGTCCGCGAACACCTCTACCAGAGTATTACGCCAGCCGACGAAGTCGCCCGACATATGCGGCGAGATCAGCACGTTCTCCATAGTCCACAAAGGACTCTCGGGCGGCAGCGGCTCGGTGTCGAAGACGTCGAGCGCCGCACCTCCGAGCGAGCCGTCCCGCAAGGCGTCGACCAGGTCCGAAGTGACGACCAGTTCGCCGCGGCCGACGTTGACGAACCGCGCGCCGGGTTTCATCGCGGCGAAGGCCTCCGCGTCGAACATGCCCTTCGTCTGCTCGGTCAGTGGCGCGACCGCGACGACGTAGTCCGCCTCGGGAAGATGGCGAGCCAGGTCCGAAGAGGCGTACACGTCTCCGAAGTCGGGATCGCCCTCACGAGGACGGCGTCCGACACCCGCCACCGACATCCCGGCCGCCCGCAACATCCGCGCGATCGACCGGCCGATCGGCCCGGTGCCGACCACGAGCACCCGGCGACCGGAGATCCGCTCACTCTCCCGGTGCTTCCACTGCCTCCGCCGCTGCAGATCCCACGAACGGACGAAATCCTTGGCGAACGCGAGGACGACCCCGAGGACGTACTCGGCTATCGCCCCGTCGAACACCCCCCGCGAGTTGGTGAGCACGACGTCGCTCTCCTGCAGCCCGGGGAAGAGCACGGGGTCGACACCCGCACTGGCGATGTGCAGCCAGCGCAGCCTGTCAGCCGCGTGCCAGGCACCCGGGACGGCGGTCGACAGGAAGTCGTAGACGAAGAACGCGTCCGCACCGGATAACGCATCGGCCAGCCCGGCCTCGTCGGTGTAACGAACCACTGCTTCGGCTTCGATAGCGCGCATGTCCGGTGGGCGCGTGTCTCCGCAGAGCACCGCCAGCACAGGGGTCTCCGAGGCGATCACGTTGACACCGTAAAAGTGGCTCGTATGATTGTCAACAATCCGAGGAACGACCCCCGGAGCACCGGACTGTGACTGCAGAAGTTTCCGGAGGCTGAGACTTGGATTTCGACTTACTGGAGTTCGAAGGCCCGTTGGCGCAACGCGGAATCGGCGTCATCGCCCCCTTCGACCTGGCCCTGGAACGCGAGCTGTGGCGCTGGGTGCCCATGGAGGTCTCCCTCCATCTGGCGCGGACGCCGTACGAGCCCGTCCCCGTCAGCATGGAGATGGCCCAGCTCGTCAGTGACAGCAGGCATCTCGCCGCCGCCACGCGAGACGTGCTCCACGTGGAGCCCGAAGTCGTCGCCTATCTGTGCACCTCCGGAAGTTTCGTCAACGGTGTGGACTACGAACGTTCTCTGACCAAGGCGATCTGCGACGCCGGCGCTCCGGACGCCGTCACCACCTCCGGAGCACTGGCCGAGGTCCTGCACCAGCTCGACCTGCACCGGGTCTCGGTGCTGACGCCCTACGACGGCGACCTGACCGGGAAGCTGCACGACTTCCTGGCCGAACTCGGCGTCCGCACCGTCTCCAGCGACCATCTCGGCCTGGGCGGCGGCATCTGGAAGGTCAGCTACCGGACCATCGCCGAACGCATCCTCGCCGCCGACCACGCCGACGCGGAAGCCATCTTCGTCAGCTGTACCAACCTCCCCACCTACGATCTGATCGAGCCGCTCGAAAGCGCGCTCGGCAAACCCGTCCTCACCGCGAACCAGCTCACGATGTGGGCCTGCCTCCGGCGGATGAACCTGCCGATCGTCGGGCCCGGCAAGTGGCTGCGGGAGGTCGACTGACCTCTTCCCCTACGATTGTCGACAATCTGCCCTCCGGAGGTCCCGTGCCCATCTCGCCGCTCACCCCACCCGAGCCGCCGTCCGAGACGACCACGATCGGGTTCATCTACCCCGATCACGCGGCCGAAGACGACTACCCGCTCGCGGAACAGCTCCTCGGCGGGGACATGGCCGGGATCAAGCTGCCGGTCGAGCACATCTACGGAACCGATCTGCACGCCGTGCCGGAGCTGCTGGACCTCGGCAGCGAAAGCCGGCTCGCCGACGGCGCCGCGCTGCTGGCCAAACACGAACCGGACGCAGTGGTCTGGGCGTGCACCAGCGGCAGCTTCGTCTACGGCTGGGAAGGCGCCCGCGACCAGGCCGACCGGCTGGCCGCCGTCGCCGGTGTCCCGGCGTCGAGCACGTCCTTCGCCTTCGTCCACGCCGCTCAGGCCCTCGGCGTCCGGCGGGTCGCGGTCGCCGCCAGCTACCCGGACGACGTCGCCCGGCTGTTCGTCGAGTTCCTCGGCGCCGGCGGGGTCGAAGTGGTCTCGATGGGCAGCGCGGACATCGACACCGCCGCCGAGGTCGGCGAACTCAGCCCGGAAGCCGTCGTCGAGCTCGTCGTGAGCCGCGACCACCCGGCCGCTGACGCGCTGCTCGTCCCCGACACCGCCATGCGCACGCTCGGCGAGATCAACACGCTCGAGACCCGGCTCGGCAAGCCGGTGCTGACCGCCAACCAGGTCACGGTCTGGGAGGGCCTGCGGCTCGCCGGGAAGTCGCCACTCGTCCGCACACTGGGCGCGCTGTTCGGGAGAAGGGGCAACTGAACCATGTCCTTGCCGGAAATCGAGCCGGTCAGCCGGGAGTCGACCGCCGGGATCATCGCGCGCCAGTTGCGGGACGCGATCATGACCGGCGCTCTCCCTCCCGGCACCCAGCTCGGCGAAACGGATCTGGCCTCCCGGTTCCAGGTTTCGCGGGGACCGCTGCGAGAGGCGATGCAGCACCTCGTTTCCGAAGGGCTCCTGCGCAGCGAGCGGCACCGCGGCCTGTTCGTGATCGACCTCGAACCCGGCGACGTCTACGACATCTACTCGGCGCGCTCGGCCATCGAGCGTGCCGCGATGCTGCGGGCGCTGCGCGGTGACCGGGAACGGGTCGCCACCGAACTCGAACAGGCCGTGAGCGCCATGGCCGCCGCCGCGGACGACGACGATCCGACCGCGCTCTCCTGGGCCGACCTCCGGTTCCACGAAGCGCTGATCGCCGCCTCCGGCAGCAAGCGGCTCGTCCGGATGGCCCGGACCCTGCTGATCGAGACCCGGATGTGCCTCACCGCGCTGCAGGCGACCTATCAGCAGGTCGAAGAACGGGTCACCGAGCACACCAAGATCATCGAGGCCCTCCGGGCAGGCGACGAAGAGACCGCGCTGTCGCTGCTGGAAGCCCATATGGAGGACGCCGTCCAGCGATTGGCCCCGGGAACCAGCCTGCGAGTGGGCGAAGCTCCCGCGGTGCCTTAAGGATTCAGCCACGGCCCCGCGCCCCCAGCACCGGCTGCCCGCCCGTCCCGCCGCGGAACTCCCTGTCCCACGGCCAATTGCCGTGCTCGTCCTCGTAGACCAATTGCAGGGCACGGAATTCCTCGCCGTACATGAGCACGGCGGTGATCAGGTGCGCCGACGGCGAACTGAGCGGAACGACCTCGAATGACGGCCATCCCACCGCGGCGGGCAGCACCTCACCCGCTTCCGGCGGCCCCGACCGGACCACCTGCTTGGCGAAATAGTTCAGCAACTGCCCCGATCTTCGCTCTCTCAGTCCGGTGACGACGAGCTCCGGGAGCCCTGCGTCGGTGAGCCCGACCGTGTACGCGAAACCGGGTTGGGCGCTTCCGCGCTCGACCGTCTGCACCATCCAGCCGTACTTCCGGATCAGCGGACGGACCTCCTCGATGAGGTAGTCGCGGCGGCTCTTCCCGGGGTTGTCGCAATGCCAGCACATCGGCACTCCTCCAGTCGTCGAATCCGATGATCGACACAGTGCACCGGGGCACCGACAAAAACTCGCGGCCCAGGGTGGCGCCCATGCGATGAACGGTCCTTTCGTGGCGGGTTTCGCGCCGAATTCCCTTTCAGCACACCATTTTCGCCTTTTCCGAGAAAATCTGCCGAGGCCGTTCCACGGGACCGGCGCCCCCGGTGTGGCATTGAGGACGATCGGTGTCCCCAATGCCACATTGGGCGCACTCAGCGGTCCCCGAATGCCACCGCCTTACTCCGCAAGGTGAATCTGGCGTATTCCTGGATCCGGTCCAGGGTCGCGAAAGCCACTTTGGGGACCTCTGAGGTCTCGAAAGTGGCTTTCGCGACACGGCAGCCAGGCCAGGTTCCCAATGCCGCATTGGAGACGCTCAGTGCCCCCGACGCGACATTGGGGACACTGGACCGCGGCGGCACCGATCCCGCACCACTCGAAACGCCACGACAGCCACACGCCCCTTAAGTACATGAAGGCCCCTTCCTTGCGCCTAACGCAAGGAAGGGGCCTTCATGTACTTAAGGGGCGCCCGAAGTCATGAATGGACCATTCATGACTACCGGGACTTGACACGCCCCCATGCGGATGGTTCAAGATAGAGCGGCGACCACCGCGGACCCGAGTTCGGCGGTGGTGGACTTCCCGCCGAGGTCAGGGGTCTGCACGGTCCCCTCCTCGAGAACCTTTTCCACCGCTGCGCGAACATCCTGTGCCGCAAGGGTTTCCCCGAGATGGTCGAGCAGCATCGCCCCCGCCAGGATCTGCGCCACCGGATTCGCGATGCCCTGCCCGGCGATGTCGGGAGCGCTGCCATGGACCGCCTCGAACATGGAAGGGAACTCACCGGTTGGATTGATGTTGCCCGAAGGCGCCATTCCGAGCCCACCCGTCACGGCCGCCGCCAGGTCGCTCAGGATGTCGCCGAAGAGATTGGAAGCGACCACGACGTCGAGCCGGTCCGGCGCCTGCACCACCCGCGCGGCGAGCGCGTCGACATGGCACTGTTCGGCGTGCACGTCCGGATACTCCGAAGAGATTTCGGCGAAGATCTCGTCCCAGAACGGCATCGAGTGAATGAGCCCGTTGGACTTGGTCGCCGAGCAGACCCGGCCCGTCCGCGTCTTCGCCAGCTCGAAGGCGTAGCGGATGATCCGCTCCACCCCGACCCGCGTGAACACGGATTCCTGTAAGACGAACTCGTTCGCAAGGCCACGGTTATGCCTGCCGCCGATCTCCGAGTACTCGCCCTCGGAGTTCTCCCGGACGATCACCATCTCCAGCTCTTCGGCACCGCGGCCCGCCAGTGCCGACGTCGTCCCCGGCAGCAGGCGGACCGGCCGGAGATTGACGTACTGGCTGAACGCCCGCCGCACCGGAATGAGGAGACCCCACAACGACACATGGTCCGGAACGCCGGGAAAGCCGACGGCGCCGAGAAAGATCCCATCGAAAGCGGAAAGCTGCTCGATACCGTCGCCGGGCATCATCGAGCCGGTCTTGGTGTACCGCTCACAACTCCAGTCGAACTCTTTCCAGGACAAGGAGAAACCATGCGATGCCGCCGCGCGGTCGAGGACCTTGCGGGCCTCGACCGTCACATCGACACCGATCCCGTCGCCGGGAATGCTCGCGATCCGGTAAGAGGAAGTCACAGGGCCACCGCGATGTACTTGGTCTCGAGGAACTCCTCGATGCCGACGGTGCCACCTTCACGACCGAGCCCGGACTGCTTGATCCCGCCGAAAGGCGCCGCCGGGTTCGAGACCAACCCTTGGTTGAGGCCGATCATGCCGGCTTCCAACCGTTCCGAAACCCGAAGCGCCCGCTTGAGATCGGAGGTGTACACATAGGACACGAGACCGAACTCGGTGTCGTTCGCCGCCGCGATGGCCTCGTCCTCGCTGTCGAACGGGGTGATCGGGGCGACCGGCCCGAAGATCTCCTCCGAAGCGAGCCTGGCGTCCTTGGGCACGTCGATGAGCACCGTGGCCTGATAGAAGTTGCCTGGACCGTCCACAGTAGACCCACCGGTGAGGACGCGCGCTCCCCGATCGGTGGCGTCGGAGACCAGGCTGCTGACCTTCTCGACGGCGGCTTCGTCGATGAGGGGGCCGACGACGACACCTTCCTCGGTGCCGCGCCCCATCGGCAGGGCCTCCATGCGCTCGGTGAGACGCCGGGAGAACTCGCCGACGATGCCCCGCTGGACATAGAAGCGGTTCGCGGCCGTGCAGGCCTCGCCGATGTTGCGCATCTTGGCGGTCATCGCGCCTTCGATCGCCGCGTCGAGGTCGGCGTCTTCGAAGACGAGGAAGGGGGCGTTGCCGCCGAGTTCCATCGAGGTGCGGAGCACCTTGTCCGCGCACTGTTCCAGCAGCTTCCGGCCGACGCCGGTCGAGCCGGTGAAGGACAGCTTCCGGGCACGGCCGTCCCGGATCAGCGGCTCCATCACGCCGCCGGAGTCCGACGTCGTGAGCACGTTCAGCACACCTTCCGGCAATCCCGCTTCGGCGAGGATCGCCGCGAGGGCCAACATCGAAAGGGGGGTCTGAGCAGCGGGTTTGATGATCATCGTGCAACCGGCCGCGACGGCGGGACCGATCTTGCGGGTGCCCATCGCCATGGGGAAGTTCCACGGCGTGATCAGGAGGCACGGCCCGACGGGCTGCTTCGTCACCAGGAAGCGACCCGACCCGTTGGGCGCGACGGCGTAGCCGCCGTCGATCCGGACGGCCTCTTCCGCGAACCAGCGGAAGAACTCGGCCGCGTAAGTGATCTCGCCCTTCGATTCCACGAGCGGCTTGCCCATCTCGAGCGTCATCAGCAGCGCGAGTTCGTCGGCGCGCTTGATCAGCAGTTCGTAGGCGCGGCGCAGGATCTCCCCGCGTTCACGCGGGGCGACGTTCGCCCAGTCGGCCTGTGCGGCGACGGCCGCGTCGAGTGCGCTGACACCGTCCGCCGGTGACGCGTCGGCCACCTCGCACAGGGCTTCGCCTGTCGAAGGGTCGAGGACGGGGAAGGTCTTCCCGTCCGTGGCGGGCACCCACTTGCCGCCGATGAACAGTTCCTTGCCGACCGCCTTGACTACGCCGGCCTCACTGATCGAGCTCATCCCAACGCTCCTCCATGTTGTCCCGAAAGCCATGCTATGGATATTGTCAACAATCGACAACAGCTCAGCCGACCTAGGAGCGCAGCCCATGGCCCAGCTATCACCGCTGCTCAAGCAGGCAACGCCGGTCGTGGTCGACCACGGTGAAGGGGTGTACCTCTACGACACCGATGGCAAACGTCACCTGGATTTCACCGCCGGTATCGGCGTGACCAGCACCGGCCACTGTCATCCGCACGTGGTGAGCGCGGCGCGGGAGCAGATCGGCAAACTCATCCACGGGCAGTACACGACGGTCATGCACAAGCCGATGCTCGAACTGACCGAGAAGCTGGGCGCTGTCCTTCCGGAAGGCCTGAACTCCCTCTTCTACGCGAACTCCGGCAGCGAGGCGGTCGAGGCGGCGCTCCGGCTGTCGCGGCAGGCGACCAAGCGGCCCAACGTCATCGTCTTCCAAGGCGGGTTCCACGGCCGGACCGTCGCGGCGGCGACGATGACGACGTCGGGCACCCGGTTCAGCGCCGGTATCTCGCCGCTCATGTCCGGGGTGCACGTCGCGCCGTTCCCGTACGCCTTCCACTACGGCTGGGACGAGGAGACGGCGACGAAGTTCGCCCTGCGCGAGCTCGACTACCTGTTCGCGACGGTCTGCTCGCCGAACGAGACGGCCGCGTTCTTCATCGAGCCGGTGCTCGGCGAGGGCGGCTACGTGCCGGCGAACCGCGAGTTCCTCGCCGGGCTGCGCGAACGCGCCGACAAGCACGGGATCCTGCTGGTGATGGACGAGATCCAGACCGGCTTCGGCCGGACAGGCAGGTTCTGGGGGCACGAGCACTTCGGGGTGAGCCCGGACATCGTGCTCATCGCGAAGGGGCTCGCGAGCGGCTTCCCGATCTCGGGCATGGCCGCGTCGGAGGAGCTGATGGCGAAGGCGCTTCCCGGGTCGCAGGGCGGCACCTACGGCGGTAACGCGGTGGCCTGCGCGGCGGCGATCGCCACGCTGGAGGTGATCCAGCAGGAAGGGCTCGTCGAGAACGCCGCCGAACGAGGGCGCCAGCTCCTGGAAGGCGTCCGGGTGATCGCGGACAAGTCGCCGTCGATCGGCGACGTCCGCGGGCTGGGGCTGCTGGTCGGTTCCGAGTTCACCACGCCGGACGGCGAGCCGGACACCGCGAAGGCGCAGGCGGCCCAGAAGGCCGCGTCCGCCAACGGGTTGCTGCTGCTGACGTGCGGGGCGTACATGAACGTCGTGCGGATGGTGCCGCCGCTGATCGTCGACTCCGAGCAGGTCGACGAGGCGCTGCGGATCTGGGGCGACGTCGTGGCGGGGGTCGCGTGATGGCCCGCTACATCACGATCACGCTCGACAAGCGCGGAGTGTCTTGCCGGGCCCGGTTGCTCGACGCCGAAGCCCCGCGGACCTGCCGGGCGGTGTGGGAAGCGTTGCCCCAAAGCGGTTCGGCCTACCACGCGAAGTACGCGCGCAACGAGGTCTACACCCTCGTTCCGCCTTTCGCCGAACCGAAGCCGGGTCGCGAAAACCCCACGGTGACCCCGATTCCGGGTGATGTCGTGTACTTCGGGTTCGAGGCGTGGGAAATCGGCAACCCGGCGTACGGCTACGACGAGGACAGCGAGGCCCACAGTGACCAGGGCGCGACGGATCTCGCGATCTTCTACGGCCGCAACAACCTGCTGATCAACGGCGACGCGGGCTGGGTGCCCGGGAACGTGTTCGCGACGATCGAAGAGGGACTCGCCGAAATGGCGGAAGCCGCTCAGGACCTCTGGCTGCGAGGTGTCGAGGGCGAGACTCTTTCGTTCGCACGCGCGTAAAAGCCTGTGGGCGGTGAGGGTTCCCCACCCTCACCGCCCACAGGCCGGCACCCCTCCCTGGCTTACTGGACGCCGGTGATCCGGTACTCGACGCCGCCGACTTCGTTGCCGCGCTGGTCGACCTGGGTCACGTGGACGGTGTACTTCCCGCCGAGAGCCTCGGCGCCCGCGGTGAAGCTCAACTGGGCGGGCACCTGCTCACCCGACTTGAACGTCAGCCCGCCGATCCGGGCTTTCTGCGGGTTCACGATGGCCAGTTCGGTCTCGCCGACCCGTTCGATGCCCTCGCCCTTCGCGCCGCCTGCCCGCCAGCGTGCGGCGAGGTCGGGACCCAGGTCGATGGTGATCCGTCCCGGACCGGTGAACGGCTTGCCCGGCTGCGTGAAGACGATGTCGCCGACCGCCGTCGGTTCACGACCGTCCCAGCCGAACACGATCGGCCGGAACTGCGGCACCTTGATCTTCGCGGGCACCGCGTTCACGTTGTGCCAAGCGATGTTGTTGTTGTTCCGCGTATTCGCGGACGTGCTCAGGCCTTCCGTCGGCAGGTCGGTCGGCGAAAGCCACCGGGCCAGCAGGCAGAAGTGCGAGCCGATCGGGACCTGCCACGGGATGACGACCGTCTTGGTGCCGAACGGCACGGCCACGTTGGTCTTCGACCCGATGTAGGTCCACTGGTTCGGCCACTGCGCCACGGTGCCCTGCTTGGTGTACCAGACCTGCAAGTTCCCGTTTTCGAGGTCGTCCCCGTACGGGCCGGGGCGGTTCGCGGTGACATGGATGTAGGCGGTGCTCCCCTGGACGATGGGGTCGTCGGTGGCGCACAAGACCGTCGCCGAGAAGCACACCCGGACGTCGGGACTGGAGTAGAGCGAGCCGCTCGAGGGCTCGAAGCCCACATCGGACGTGTTGTCCCGGATGAAGACGTCGCTACGAGCCTCCGGCGCGGCCTGCACCGCCGGTGCGACACCCGCGAACAGTGTCGCGGCGGCCAAGACGGCCGAGGCGAGCAGCGTTCGGCGGCGTCGCGGATTCCTGCTGATCATGTACCCCTCCTTGGGCGAAAGGTCGACCCGTTGACCGTCGGTCAGACCGGTTGTGGCGGGGTTGTCGAGATCGTGTGCCCTAATTGGCCGATTTCGGTGGGTCTTCGCCCGGATACGCTCACCGAGGTCACTTGCCGGAGGGAGCAGGGTGCCCGGGCCAGGGGAACTGCGGGTGCTGGGCCCGGTCGAAGCGATCGGCCCCACCGGGCGGGCGGAGTTGCACGGCGCCCGCCAGCGAGCCGTGCTCGGCGTTCTCGCCCTGCACGCGGGTTCGGTCGTCCCGTTCCCCCGGCTGGTCGACGTGCTCTGGGGTGAGGATCCGCCCCGCACGGCGGTGAAGACCCTGCACAGCCATGTCGCCCGGATCCGGCAGGCGCTGGATGACTGCGGATTCCCGCCGGTCCTGCTGACGCGCAAGCCCGGGTATGTCCTGACGGTCGCACCGTCCTCTGTCGACGCTCTTCGCTTCGAAGAGGAACTTCGTGCCGCCAAGCGGAGCAATCCCCGCCAAGCGGTGGCGGCGTTACGTGAGGCGTTGCGGCTCTGGCGGGGCGAAGCCTTCGCAGATGCCGAACTCGACGGCTGGGGCCAACGCGAAGTCGAACGGCTTCAGGAACTGCGGCTGTCCGCCTGGGAAGAACTCTGGGACGCCGAACTCAGGCTCGGCGAACACGAAGAAGTCCTCCGGGAGCTTCCGCGGCTTCGGGCCGAGCAGCCGTACCGCGAACGGCTCGCCGCGTTGCACATGCTCGCCCTGCATCGCTGCGGAAGGCATGCCGAGGCGTTGGAGACGTTCCGGGCCGTGCGCCGCGGGCTGGCCGACGAGTTCGGCGTCGATCCAGGCCCCGAACTGGTCGAGCTGCATACGTCGATCTTGCGGCGCGCGCCCGAACTCGACGCGCCGGCGCGGGGCACCGCGCCCGCGCAACTTCCCGCCCGAGTCGGGCATTTCACCGGACGGCAGCGGGAACTCGCTTCGCTCGACAAGCTCCTCGACGAACCCGAGCCACCGGTCGTGGTCATCTCCGGTGCGGCCGGGATGGGTAAATCCGCGCTGGCCGTGCAGTGGGCGCACCTCATCGCGGACCGCTTCCCCGACGGTCAGCTCTTCCTCGACCTCGCCGGGCACGACCCGAACGAAGCACTCTCACCGGGTGACGCGCTCGCGCATTTGTCGCGCGGGCTCGGCCTCCCCGACGATCGGCTGCCCGACGCGACGGCCGAACGCGCGGCGCTCTACCGCTCTTTGCTGCACGGCAGGCGTTGCGTGATCGTCGCCGACAACGCGGGTGGCGTCGACCAGATCCTCCCGCTCGTCCCCGGCACGGCGAAGGCGATGCTGATCGTGACGAGCAGGCAGACCCTGGCAGCGCTCGGCAGCAGGCACGCCGTCCACGTATTCGCCCTCGACGCGCTTGCCGACCCGGAGTCGATGACCCTGCTCACCCGGGTGCTGGGCGCCGAACGGGTCGCCCGTGAACCCGCGCAGGCCGCGCGGCTGGCCAGGCTCTGCGACGGGATGCCGCTGGCGCTGCGGATCGCCGCCGCGCGCCTGACCGGTGAACCGGGCCGTCCGATCGCGGAACTCACCGCCGAACTGACCGGCGCCGGCCGACTGGAAACCCTTGCGGTACAAGGAGATTCCCGGACGGTCAAAACCGTTCTCGCGAGCGCCTATCTGCCGTTGGACCGGGCGCCGGCTCGGCTGTTCCGGCTGTCCGGGCTGATCCCGGGGGCGTCGTTCAGCTCGGCTCTCGGCAGCGCGTTGTGCGGGGTGCCCGTCGAAGCGGGCCGGGCCGCGGCCGCCGAACTGTCCGCGGCGCATCTGATCACCCCGGCGGGCCCGGATCGCTTTCGCCTCCACGACCTGATCCGCGAATTCGCCGTCGGGTGCGCCCGCGCCGACGAAACGACGTCGAGCCGCGCCGAGGCCGCGGACCGGCTGATCGATTGGTACCTGTACGTGGCCGCCGAGGCGAACCGGGTCATCGACCCGAACCGCGATCTGGTCACTCCGGCGCTGCGCCACCCGCCGCCCGAGCGGCCGTTCCCGGAGGAAAGGCGTTCGGCGCTGGCGTTCCTGAGTGCCGAACGCGCGAATCTGCTGCCCGTGGTGCGGTTCGCACGCGAACACGGCCGCAACACCGCCGCCTGGCAGCTCACCTATCTGCTCACCAGCTTCTACGACACCACGGGTGGCTGGAACGAGCGGATCGGGCTCTGCCGCGAGGGGGCCGCGGCGGCGGCCGAACTCGAAGATCCCTTGGCGGAGGCGGAAATGCTGCGCGCGCTGGGTGCGGCCTACTTCATGACCCGGAGGCTGACGGACGCGCTCGAAACCAACGCTCGCGCGTTGAAGGCCGCCCGCGCGGCCGGTGATCTCGAAGGCGAAGGGCATATCTACAACAACACCGCGAACGCCTACGCCGCGCTGCGCCGGTTCGACGAGGCGATCACCGCGTACCGGCTCGCGGTCCAGCGGTGCACCTCGGCGGGAAACCGGCTTGGGCGCGCACTGTCCCAGCGCAACCTCGGCCACGCCTACATCCGCCGAGGCCAGCCGATGGAGGGCCTCAGCCCGCTGACGGACGCGCTGGAGACGTTCCGCGCACTCGGCAACGCGCGGCTGGAGGCCGCCACCCTCGACACGCTCGGCGAGGCCTACGAAGAACTCGGCGATCACGACGTCGCGCTGGACCATCTCGGCAAGGCGCTGGCCGCGTCCAGGGCGATCGGCGACCGGTGGCAGGAGTGGGAATCATTGCTGCACGCCGGCCAGGTCCACCTCGCCCGCCGGGATTACCGGGCCGCGCGGGACGACTTCGACCAGGCGCTGCTGATCAGCCGGGACGTCGGGAACCGGCACAGTGAGGCGGCCGCGCTCGACCGGCTCGGCCGCGCCCACCTGGGGCTCGGTGATCTGGTGGCCGCGCGGGAACACCTCGAGCGCGGTGTCGCCGTCCGGGCGAGCGTCCCGGATCCGTACGAGGAGGCGCACTTGCACCGCGACCTCGGCGACCTGGAGGCGCGTTGTGGTGACACGGCCGCCGCGGCCGCCCACTGGGCTCGAGCGATCGAGCTGTACCGGCGGGCGAACGCGACGGCCGATGCCGACCTCGTCACCGGGCGGAACTGATCACCACGGTCGAGGTCCCGTACACGAGCTTGCCCTGCGACGGCTCGAAGAATTCGACCCGCGCCTTCCCCGTTTGACCGGACAAGACCGTGAACTCGGCGTATCCCCTGGTCTCACCGGGCCAGAAGGTGACGACACCGTCCTTCACCGGCACGTGAGCGGACCCTTCGGTGCGGTAGCGGATCGTGAGCGGCCCCGCGAGCCACGGGCGGGACAGCACGAGCGGCACCTTGCAGCTGGTGCCCTGCGCGAAGTTGGGCGGGATCGACCAGCAGATCTCGCCTTCCTGAGTGGTGACGAGCGGTGGAGCCTTGGTGGCGTCGTCGTCGGCGATCCAGGCGACGCCGACGCTGTGCCCGATCCGCAGCCCCTTCTCACCGGACAGGCGCAGGGAGAACATCTCGTCGTTCTCCACGAGGGAGTCGGCACGGACCCTGACCGCGACGGTGCGCGTGTCCGCCGTCCCGGACCAGGTCAGCGTGCCCGCACTCGGCAGGTAGTCGACGCTCTCCTTCGCGATGAACGCCGGGTCGACCGGCGAGCCGTTGCCCTCGATCGTCCGGTATTCGACCGAGCCCTGCGGCGCGCAGCCGCCGGCGGCGAGCGAAACGGTGAAAAGAAGAGTGGTGTATCCGGCGCTGGTTCCCTCGGCCTGGCTGACCCCGCTGACGTTGACCACGGGAGCCGTGCAGCCCGTTTCCCCGCCTTCGGCCACCGGAGCCGCGAGCCCGAACGTGACCGCGAGCGCCGCCCCCAGCGTCGCGATCCGTCTCATCTTCGTTCCCATCGAGCTTCCACCCCTTCCGGCGGGCCGTCGCGGCCCGCTGCGACATCAGTAGCCGAGTGAGGTTGTCGTGAGGTTGTGACCACCGGAGAGCAAACATGAAAATGATTCATGGCCATCCCCGCCCACGACGTACTACGCTTCGGTAACCAGGCAAAGAAGCGTGAGGAAGGGCAGTCCATGGGCGATGTTGCGGCACGGTTCGCCGAAATCGTCGGGGACGCGAACTTGCTGTCAGGCGAGGCGATCCCCGAGGACTACGCACACGACGAGGCTTTGACCACCTCCGCGCAGATACCCGCCTACCTGGCGAAACCGGGAAGCGCCGAAGAGGTCGCGGAGCTGCTCAAGGCGGCGACCGAACACGGCGTGCCCGTCACCGCGCGAGGGTCGGGCACCGGACTTTCGGGTGGTGCTCGGCCACGCGAAGACAGCCTGGTGATCTCCTTCGAGCGAATGAACGCGGTGCTGGAGATCGACACCGAAAACCATGTCGCCGTCGTCCAGCCCGGCGTCACCTTGTCCGAATTGGACGAAAAGACCACGGAAGCCGGACTCGGCTACACCGTCTATCCCGGGGAACTGAGCGCGAGCGTCGGCGGCAACGTCGGGACGAACGCGGGCGGTATGCGCGCGGTCAAGTACGGCGTCACGCGGCACAACGTCGTGGGCCTGCAGGCCGTGCTGCCCACCGGCGAGATCATCCGGACCGGCGGCAAGACCTCGAAGGTGTCGACGGGGTACGACCTGACGCAGCTGATCATCGGATCCGAAGGCACCCTCGCGATCGCGACCGAGGTCATCGTGAAGCTGTACCCGCGCCTGCCACACGGCGCCACGGTGTTCGCCCCGTTCGAGAGCTTCGACGAGGTGATGACCGTCGTCCCGAAGATCATCGCCAGCGGGCTCGCGCCGCACATCCTCGAGTACATCGACAACCTCACGCTCGCGGCGATCAGCTACAACGAGAAGCTCAGCCTCGGTGTCCCGGACGCCATCCGTGACAAGGCGCAGGCGTATCTGGTGGTGGCGCTGGAAAATCGCGACAACGACAGGCTGCACGCCGACATCGAGGAACTCGGTGGGCTGCTGGGTGATGTCGGCGCGATGGACGTGTACGTGCTCGAAGGCGCTTCGGCGCGCAAGCTCATCGAGGCGCGTGAGAAGGCGTTCTGGACGGCCAAGGCGGCCGGCGCCGACGACGTCATCGACGTGGTGGTCCCGCGGTCCGCCATGCCCGAGTTCCTGCGCAAGGCCAGGGAAATGGCGTTGTCGCGCGAGGCGGGCGCACTCGGTTGCGGGCACGCCGGCGACGGCAACGTCCACCTCGCCATCTTCTGCAAGGACCCGGACAAGCGGAAGCAGCTGCTGACCGACATCTTCGCGCTCGGGATGGAACTCGGCGGCGCGATCTCCGGCGAGCACGGCCTCGGGAGGGCCAAGTCGGGGTACTTCCTCGACCTGGAAGACCCGGCGAAGATCGCGCTGATGCGCCGGATCAAAGAGAGCTTCGACCCGGCCGGGATCCTCAACCCCGGCGTTCTTTTCGCTGAGAGGGCTTGAAAAGTGAGTGAGATGAACGGCGCCCAGTCCCTGATCCGCACGCTCGTCGACAGCGGTGTCGATGTGTGCTTCTCGAATCCGGGCACCTCGGAGATGCACTTCGTGGCCGCACTCGACACCGTGCCCGAGATGCGCGGCGTGCTCGGCCTGTTCGAAGGCGTCGTCACCGGTGCCGCGGACGGGTACGCACGGATCGCCGACAAGCCGGCGGCCACGCTGCTGCACCTCGGCCCCGGCCTCGGCAACGGGCTGGCGAACCTGCACAACGCGCGCCGCGCGCACACCCCGATCGTCAACGTGATCGGCGATCACGCGACCTATCACAAGCAGTACGACGCCCCGCTCGAATCGGATATCGAAGGCGTCGCCGGTTCGCTCGAAGGCTGGGTCCGCCGTTCCGAGCACACGAAGGACGTCGGCGCCGACACCGTCGCGGCGGTCGCCGCGGCCCAGGACGCCCCCGGGCAGATCGCGACGCTGATCCTCCCCGCCGACGCGTCCTGGGGTGAGGGCGGCGAGACCTGCGCGCCCATCCCGCCGCGGATCCCGCAGGCCGTCGACGCGACGACGGTGAAGAACATCGCCGAAGTGCTGGCCAGCGGTGAACCGGTGGCGCTGCTCGTCGGCGGCAGCGGCTGCCGTGAGGCCGGCTTGCTCGCGACCAGCCGGATCGCCGCCGCGACCGGGGTGAAGGCGTTCGTCGAGACCTTCCCCGCCCGGCTCGAGCGTGGCGAGGGCCTGCCGACGATCGAGCGGCTGGGTTACCTCGCCGAGCAGGTCGCGTACCAGCTCGACGGGATCAAGCACGTGATCGTCGCCGGGACGAAGGCGCCCGTGTCGTTCTTCGCCTACCCCGGCAAGGCGAGCAATCTGGTTCCCGAAGGCGCGCAGGTCCATGTGCTGGCCGAAGTCGGGCAGGACGTGCCGCGTGCCCTGAACGACGTCGCGGCCCTGGTCGCCGCCGAGACGGAGCCCGTGCTGCAGGAGGCCGCCCGGCCCGCGCTGCCGTCCGGGACGTTGACCCCGCAGAACTGGGTCGACGTGATCGGCGCGCTGCTGCCGGAGCGCGCGATCATCGCGGACGAGGCGAACACCTCCGGTCTGCTGCTGCCGGCCGCGACCGCGGGCGCGCCGCGGCACGACGTGCTGACCCTGACCGGCGGCGCGATCGGCTACGGCATGCCGGTGGCGACCGGGGCGGCCGTCGCCGCGCCGGACCGGCCGGTGATCAACCTGCAGTCCGACGGCAGCGCGCTGTACACGATTTCGGCGCTGTGGACGCAGGCGCGGGAGAACCTCAACGTCACCACGGTCCTGCTGAACAACCGTGCGTACGCGATCCTCCGGCTGGAGTTGCAGCGGGTCGGCGCGGACGCCAACGGGCCCAAGGCGAACGAGCTGCTCGACCTTTCCCGGCCCGACATGGACTTCGTCAAGATCGCCGAAGGCATGGGCGTCCCGGCGACCCGGGCGACGACCGCGGAAGAGCTGGCCGAGCAGTTCCAGCGCGCGCTCGCCGAGCCGGGACCGCATCTGATCGACGCGATCGTCCCGACGCTGTTCTAAGCGCGGCACGCTCCGTGCGGCGTGTCTCCGCGTCGCACGGAGGGAGCTAGCGGACCGAGGCGACCAGCGGTTCTGGCCGACGTTGCTTCGGGACGAAAGCGGTCAAGATGAGGCCCAGGAGCGCCGCCCCGGCGGCGACCACGAAGCTCAGCCGGAAACCCGCCGCGGACGGAACGGAAACCCCGCCGACGGTGATCGCCAGCGACGCGAGCATGGTCGCCATCACCGCACTGGACGTCGATGTGCCGACGGAGCGCATCAGCGAGTTCAACCCGTTCGCGGACGCGGTTTCGGTGACCGGGACCGAACCCATGATCAGCGCGGGCATGGCCGCGTACGCGATGCCGACGCCGCCACCGATGATGATCGACGCCGTGATCAGCTCGAAAGCGTTGTCCATCAACACGGTCGCGAAGATGTATCCGGCCGCGATGGTGGTGGCACCGACCATCAGCGTCGTACGCGGGCCGTAGCGCTCGATGAGCCGGGCCGAAACCGGCGACAGCATGAACATGACCAGCCCGTTCGGCGCCAGACAGAGCCCGGCCTGGACCATCGTCAAGCCGAGCCCATAGCCGGTGGAGGCGGGCGCCTGCAGCAGCTGCGGGAACGACAACGCCATCGAGTACAGCGCGAACCCGATCATGATCGACGCGAGGTTGGTGAACAGCACCGGCCGCCGCGCGGAGACCCGCAGGTCCACGAGCGGATCGCGGCGCCGCAACTGGTAGGCACCCCAGACCAGCAGGATCGCCACCGCCGTCCCGGCGAAGCCGAGCGTGCGGCCGCTGCCCCAGCCCCATTCGCCGCCCTTGACGATCGGCAGCAGCAGGCAGACCAGCCCGACCGTCAGTCCCAGGGCTCCGAGGTAGTCGAACGGCGCTGGTGTCTTCACCGGCGACTCCGGCACCACGAACAGGATCAGCAGGCCGCAGACGAGCCCGAGCCCGGCCGACGCCCAGAAGAGGACGTGCCAGTCGGCATTCTGCGCGACCAGCGCCGAGACCGGGAGACCGATGGCGCCGCCGACCCCGAGCGTCGAACTCATCACCGAGATCGCGGCGCCGACCCGTTCCGGCGCGAGTTCGTCGCGCATGATGCTGATCCCCAATGGGATCGCGCCCATCGCGCAGCCCTGCAGCCCGCGGCCGACGACCATCAGCGCGAGTGAGCTGGTCAGCGCGGACACCACCGAACCGGCGACCAAGAAACCCAGGCTGATCAGCAGCAATTTGCGCTTGCCGTAGAGGTCGCCGAGCCTGCCGCTCACCGGCATCACCACGGCTCCGGCGATCAGGGTCGCCGTCACCACCCACGACGCGTCGGACGGGGTCGTGTCGAGCAGCCGGGGAAACGCCGGAATGAGCGGGACGACGAGCGTCTGCATGAACGAGGCCACCAGACCGCAGGTGGCGAGCACGACGACGAAGATCCGGGGCGAAGGTGCCCGTCCGACCGGTTTCACCATGCGCATCCCATGATCCGACCTTACACAGCACCACCCTTCTCAGTGAACGGTTGACCGACGGGATCACAACCAGGTGCGGACCCCACCGTGTCCGGAACAGGTACCGCGACGATTCTGGCTGTAGCTATAGGAACCGTCCTTGCAGATGGCCGTCGCGCCGTCTGCCGCGCCCGGTCCGGTCGCCGGCCGGTGGACACAGACACCGTCGGTGTTGCGGTAGTGGTCGCTCCCGCATTCCGCCAGATTCGGCGCTTTTGCCGTCGGCGTCGTTTTCAGACGGGTTTTCGTCGGGGCCGGCTCGACCTGCTTCGGCACGTCGACCGCGGCCGTGGTCGGCGGCACGAGCTGCTGAGGTGTCGGAGTCGGCGTGGCCGTGCTCGTGGGCGGCGCCCAGCTACTGCTCGGCGTCGATGTTGTGGACGTTGCCGACGCCGGGCCGCTCTGCGGCGTGACCCGCCCGGTGGGCACGGTCTCCACACCGCAGCCCCCGGCGACCAGAAGCCCGATCGCCAGCGCCATGCCCAGCTTCGTCGCTCTCTTCGGCACAACGGCCTCCCCGGCACTTGGGTGTAGTGCCGCATAGTCGGGAGAGCGTTCGCCGTCGTTACAGAGAGAACGTCAGTCGACCATCGCGCCGCAACTGATGTTCAGTGCCGTCGCCGTCATGCTGCGCGCGTGATCCGACGCGGCGAAGGCGGCCACACGGGCGACGTCATCGAGCGATGCCGTCCGCCTGAGCATCGTGGCTTCTTCCATGTCGCGGATGGCGTCGTCGAGTCCGGCGCCCGCCGGTATCGTCTCCGGGATCCCGCCGGTGCGCAGGGTGACGACACGGATGCCGCTCGGTCCGAGTTCGCACGCCAGCCCTCGCCGCAACGCCTCCATCGCGCTGAACGCGACCTGCAGCCCGCCGAGGTGGTACCCCGGCAACGGATCACCGTCGCCGCCGAACATCAGGATCACCCCGGACCCCTGCCCGATCATGTGCCGGGCGGCCGCCCGCGCGGTCAGGAAGTTCGTCCGTACCGCCGTCCGGACCGGGCTTTCGAGGTCCTCCAACGACATCTCGACCAGCGGAGTGCCCTGAACGTCGTTGTGCGTGACCACGTTCATCGAGATGTCGACACTGCCCGCCGACGAAGCCACCGAAGCGGCGTGCTCGTCGATGGCCGTTTCGTCGAGTGCGTCGAACTCCGCGGTCTCGGCTTTTCCGCCCGCCGCGCGGATTTCGTCGGCCAGGACGTCGAGTTTCTTCAGTGTGCGGCCGGTGAGATGGACGGTCGCGCCCTCCCTGGCGAAGCCGCGGGCCACCGCGCTTCCGATTCCGCCGGCCGCCCCGTAGACGATCGCGTTCCTGCCTTCGAGCAACATCGGATCCTCCTATTTCCCGTCCAGTGTGATGAGTCCTTCGGGTGTTCCCTCCAGGTGGACGTCGACCCAAATCGGTAGCCACGAGTCGACCTCGTGGAACCTGCGCAGTTCCGCCAAACCGCTGAGCCAGCCCATCCACATGCCGTACGGCGGTTTCCCTTCGGAGAATCCACTTTGGACGAAGGTCAGCTTCGTGCCGCCGCCGGATTCTTCGAGTTCCCAGGAGGCGACGATGCCGTCCTCGTACGCGAGCGACATCTTGGAATCGGGCACCAGATCGACGATCTTCGCCGGATCCGGGTCGTTCTCCAGCGAACCCATCGCCCAGCGGCCGCCGACGTGGGTCTCCGCCTCGATGCGGGCACCGAACCAGCGCGTGAACACGGCGGGGTCGGCGATCGAGGAGTAGACCTCGCCTCGCGGCGCGTCGATCCGCACTTCTTCGTTCATCAGCGGGGAAGTGAGGTCGCAGCGGGCGGTGAGCGGCCGTCCTTCGACGTGGTCGACGAGGTTCGCGACGGACAACGCCCAGAACGTGTACATCATGCCGAGCGACGAGTCGGGGACGGCCAGCATCTCGGCATAGCCCGGCAAACCGGTCTGACTGAACGACAGGGAGGTCGCGTCCCCGTCTTCGGTCAGCGCGATCTCGACGACGGTCTCCGTCTCGCCGAGGGTCCAGGCGAACCGCAGGACCTTGCCGTCGGCCAGCAGGAGTCGCTGACGCGGACGATCTCCCTCCGGCGTGTAGCGACCCCAGAATTCGTACCGGGACGGCAGATCGACTTCCGCGTACTCGGAAAGCCAGGTGCGCAGCGCCCCGGGATCGACCAGCGCGTGCCAGACCTCGTCGATCGGCGCGCGCACCCGCACCTGGAATCTCGTCGGCTCAGTCACGGACATTTCCCTTCGGGTAACAGGCCACGGCGAGCTTGAAGGCGTCGCCTTCCGCTCCGCCGTAGCGGGTGAACAGATCCTGCAAAGTCGTCTTCAGTTCGTCGAGGAACTCCTGGCGCCGCTCCGGCTCCACCCGGATCTCGCCGGAGACGCCGATCGACGGCAGTTCCTGCGCCGTCCTGTCGAGCGCGGCGACGTCCGACTGGACCTCCTCCATGAGGTCCACCAGGTAGCCGAGACTCAGCTCGTCCCGCGCCGCCCGCGGGCCGATCCGGCCGACCAGCCCGGGCGACAGCCAGTACGAACGCGCGCTCGCCTGGTACACGCCTTCACTGACGGCGCGCACCTTCCGCTCCGACACCTGCTTCACCAGACCGGCTTCCACCAGTCGTTTCACGTGGTAGTAGACGCGCTGCGGGGTCTGGTCCAGCACCGCCGCCACCTCGGTGCAGGACCGCGGCTCCGCCAGCTGCCGCAGGACGTCCACCCGCTGCGGTTTCAGCAACGCCTCCGCCTGCTCGAGCCGCTCGAGGTACTCCACATCCTTCACGGCCGCACATCCTTGATCACAAAAATGAGTTTGAACGTAAAAATCATTTTTGTCAAACGCGCCGGATCGCGCTACTCTCGTCGTGTGGCGATCCTGCGGCGGTACTCGGCGGACATCGCGATCACCGTCGCGGTGCTCGCGGGTTCCGCCATGGCCTTCTTCGGCGACAACGCCGAGGCGCCGCGCAACGCCGCCCTCGGCTGGGTCTGCGCGGTGCTCGCCTGTGCCGCACTGTTCCTGCGCCGCCGGTATCCGCTCCCCGTCGCGATCTTCACCGCGGTCTGCTGCGCGATCTACTACCCGAACACCGATCCCGACGGGTTCGTGCTGCTCGCCTTCGCCTTCGCGCTGTACAACAACGCCTCCACCGGGCGGATCCGCAGCGCGGCGGTCGTCGCGGCGGCTTCGATGGGCGGCGTCGCGATCGGCGAGTCACGGGCCGGCGCCTCACGGCAAGTGGACGACTTCGCGTTCCTGCTGATGGCGGGCTGGTTCATCGCGCTGGTCGCGGTCGGAGCGGTGACGTATTACCGCCGCGAAGCCGAGCGCACCAAGGAAGCCGAGGCACAACGAAGGGCCGCCGACGAGCGGCTCCGGATCGCCCGCGAACTGCACGACGTCCTCGGCCACAATCTCGCACTCATCAACGTCCAAGCGGGTGCGGCACTGCACGGCAAGGATCCGGCGAAATCCGAGGAGGCGCTGGCCACGATCAAACAGACCAGCAAGGAGGCGTTGCGCGAACTCCGCGCCACCCTGGGCATGCTGCGGCAGGCGGACACACCGAGCCTGGCCAGGGTCGCCGAATTGGCGGAAGCCGCGGGCGCGCACGGGCTGACCGTCCGGACCGAGATCGACGGCACGGCGACGGAGCTGCCGCCCGACGTCGAACACGCCGCCTTCCGCGTCGTCCAGGAGGCGCTGACCAACGTCGCGCGCCACGCCGCCGCGAACACCGTCGTGGTGCGGATCGGCTACACGCCCCATGATGTGTCCGTGCAGATCGACGATGACGGCCGGGGAGGCGCGGCGAAACCCGGCAACGGGATCCGCGGGATGACCGAACGGGCCGAGGCACTCGGCGGTGAGCTCACCGCCGCCGCGCGCGAAGACGGCGGATTCCGGGTGCGTGCCCGGCTTCCCTTGCGGGTGAGGAAATGATCCGGGTTCTGCTCGTCGACGACCAGCGGCTGGTCCGCGCCGGGTTCAAATCCATTTTGGACGGTGAACCCGACATCACCGTGGTCGCCGAAGCGGCCGACGGGCGTGAGTCCCTCGAAGCGGCGCGCGAACACAAACCCGACGTCGTCCTGATGGACATCCGGATGCCGGTGATGGACGGACTCACCGCGACCCGGCATCTACTCGAAGATCCGGTGCTGACCGGGACCAGGGTCGTCATCCTCACCACCTTCGACCTCGACGAAGACGTCTACGGCGCGCTGCGCGCCGGTGCCAGCGGGTTCCTGGTCAAGGACACCGAACCGGAGGAACTGATCCGCGGTGTCCGCGTGGTCGCCGGGGGCGACGCGCTGCTCGCGCCGTCGATCACCCGCCGCCTGATCTCCGAATTCGCCGGCCGGGTCGCCAGGCCCGGCCCCTCGCCCACCCTGAACCGGCTCACCGAAAGGGAACGCGAAGTGATGAGCCTTGTCGCGGCCGGCCTGTCCAACGACGAGATCGCGAAGGAACTCGTGCTCAGCCCGGCGACGGCGAAGACGCACGTCAGCCGGATCATGACCAAAGTGGACGTCCGTGATCGCGCGCAACTCGTCGTGCTCGCCTACGAATCGGGCATGGTCACCCCTCGCTGGTTGACCCCGTGACCACAACCCCGGTAGTACGGGAGGAGCCTTAGGGGTACCCAGAAGTTGTGGCCCGAGTGCCCGCCGGAGCCCGACGCCATCCAGGCCGGGAAAGCCGATGCTTTCCGCCATGGACACCATCACTCTTTCCCGGAGACAGCCGCCTGGGGGCGCGCTCTCGAAGCTGGCGGGCTGGTCTCAGCGCAACCGCTGGCTGGCCGTTTCGCTCTGGCTGCTCACCCTCATCGGTGTCACGCTGGGCTCACAGCTGGCGGGCAGCGCCTACCACGACGACCATTCCTTGCCGGGCACCGAATCCCAGCAGATCATGGACCTGTTCAAAGCACAGGCTCCCGCGCAGACCGGTGCGACGGCGGAAATCGTCTTCAAGAGCGAGACCGGACTCGCGACCGCACGCGGACCGATCGACGGGATGCTCGCCGAGGTCCGTGGCCAGCCGCATGTGAAGTCGGTGACGAGTCCCTTCGACACCCCGTCGGCCATCTCCCGTGAGGGCACGATCGGTTACGCGGCGATCGCTTTCGACCTCGAGTCGAATGATCTGCCGTACAACGACATCGTGCGCGTAGTCGACACCGCGAAGAAGGCGGAGGCGGCCGGGCTCCAGGTCGAACTCGGTGGCGAGCCGATCAAACGGACCAGTGAAAGCGGCGGTCCGTCGGAGGGCGTCGGGTTGCTGGCCGCGCTGGTGGTCCTCGTCTTCCTGTTCCGGTCGATCCTCGCCGCCGGGCTCCCGGTGATCGCGGCGATCTTCGCCGTCGGCAGCACACTCGGCGTGATCGTGCTCGTCAGCAGGTTCGTCGACATCGCGAGCTACACGGCGCCGCTGATGATGCTGGTCGGGTTCGGGGTGGGCGTTGACTACGCGCTGCTCATCTTTTCCCGGTACCGCAGCGAAATCCTGGGCGGTCTCGACCGGGAACAGGCGGCGCGACGGGCGCTCGACACCGCGGGCCGATCGGTGCTGTTCGCCGGTGGCACGGTGATCATCGCGCTGCTCGGCCTGCTCGCGCTGGGCCTCGGTTCGCTGCGCGGGGTCGCCCTCGCGGTGGCGCTGACCGTGCTCGTGACGATGCTCGCGTCGATCACCCTGCTGCCCGCGCTGCTCTCCCTTTTCGGCCGCCGTCTGGAAAAGGGCATCCGCAAGCACGCCGGGAAACGGGAACACGGCAAAGCCTGGGGCCGGCTCGGGGACGCGGTACAACGACGGCCGATGGTGCCGCTCGCGATCGGCCTGCTCGTTCTCGTCGGGCTTTCCTTGCCCGCGCTCGGCATGCGCCTCGGGTTCGCCGACGCCGGGACGGATCCGGAGACCTCGACCACCAGGCAGGCCTACGACCTGATGTCGGAGGGTTTCGGCCCGGGGTTCAGTGAGCCGCTGGTCGTGGTCACCGAAAACGGTGATGGCGTCGCGCTGCAACGGAAACTCGAAGCCACGCCCGGAATCGCCGAGGTGACGCCGCCGATGGGCCAGGGCGTCACGACGGTCCTCGCCTTCCCGACCTCTTCGCCCCAGGACGAGGCGACCGCCGATCTGGTGGAACGGTTGCGGACGGAGGTGTTGCCGGGGCTGCCGGGCAAGTACCTGGTCGGCGGGAGTGTCGCGGCGGCGGTGGACTTCGCGGACGCCGTCGGCGACCGGTTACCCCTGTTCGTGCTGGTGGTCGTCGGTTTGTCGGCGCTGCTGCTGATGGTCGTGTTCCGCTCGATCCTCATCCCGCTCAAGGCGGCCCTGCTGAACCTGCTGAGCATCGGCGCCGCGCTCGGCGTGATGACGGCGGTGTTCGGCGATGGCCTGTTCGGGGCGCAGCCGGGACCGATCGAGGCGTTCGTGCCGGTGCTGATCTTCGCCATCGTGTTCGGGCTTTCCATGGACTACGAGGTGTTCCTGGTGTCCCGGATGCACGAGGAATGGCGACGCACCGGCGACGCTCGTCATGCCGTCCGTCAGGGGCTCGCCTCCACCGGCGGGGTGATCACGGCCGCGGCGGTGATCATGATCCTGGTGTTCGGGGCGTTCCTGCTCAACCCCGCCCGGATGCTGGCGCAGTTCGGTCTCGGGCTGGCGGTGGCGGTGCTGGTGGACGCGTTCGTGATCCGCTGTCTCGTGGTGCCCGCGGTGATGCGGCTGCTCGGGAAACGCGCCTGGTGGCTGCCGCGATGGCTGGACCGGCGGTTACCGCACGTGGCGCTGGAACCGTCGTCCCGCTAGCCCCCGGACGACATGAAAGGCCCCTTCATTGCAAAATTTGCAATGAAGGGGCCTTTCATGTCACGCGCTTATTCGTAGATCTCGCCCTTCGCGGCCTTCGCGACCAGCGACTCCGGCGGGGTGAAGTGGTCGCCGTAGCGCTCCGCCAGCTCACGGGCGCGGTCGACGAAGCCCTGCAGGCCACCCTCGTACTGGTTGATGTACTGGATGACACCACCGGTCCACGCCGGGAAGCCGATGCCGAAGATCGAGCCGATGTTGGCGTCGGCGACGGTGGTGAGCACGCCCTCGTCGAAGCACTTCACGGTCTCGAGCGCCTCGGCGAACAGCATGCGCTCCTTGAGGTCCTCGAACGGAACCTCGGCGCTGCCCGACTTGAAGGCGTCGCGCAGGCCCGGCCAGAGACCGGTCCGCTTGCCGGCTTCGTCGTAGTCGTAGAAGCCCGAACCGGTGGAACGGCCCTTGCGGTCGAATTCCTCCACCATCCGGTCGATGACACCTTCGGACGCGTGCGCGTTCCAGGTGCCGCCGGCGGCCTCGATCGCTTCGCGGGTCTCCTTGCGGATCTTGCGCGGCAGCGTCAGGGTCAGCTCGTCCATCAGCTGCAGCGGCGGGGCCGGGTAACCGGCCTGGGCACCGGCCTGCTCGATCGACGCGGGCTCGACACCCTCGCCCAGCGCGGCGACGGCCTCGTTGAGGAACGTGCCGATGACGCGCGAGGTGAAGAAGCCGCGGCTGTCGTTGACGACGATCGGGGTCTTCTTGATCTGCAGCGTGTAGTCGAAGACCTTCGCCAGCGTGGCGGGCGAGGTCTTCTCACCGCAGATGATCTCGACCAGCGGCATCTTGTCCACCGGCGAGAAGAAGTGGATCCCGATGAAGTCCTCGCTCCGCTGCACGCCCTCGGCGAGCGCGGTGATCGGCAGGGTCGAGGTGTTGGAGCCGAGTACGGCGTCCGGGTTGACGAAGCCCTCGATCTCCTGGAACACCTTGTGCTTCAGCTCGACGCTCTCGAAGACGGCCTCGATCACGAAGTCGACGCCGGCGAAGTCCTCCGCCTTGTCGGTCGGCTTGATCTTGGCGAGCAGCGCGTCGGACTTCTCCTGCGTGGTCTTGCCGCGGGAGAGAGCCTTCTCCTCCAGCTTGACCGCGTAGCCCTTGCCCTTTTCGGCGCCTTCGAGCGTGACGTCCTTGAGCACGACGTCGATGCCGGCCTTCGCCGAGACGTACGCGATCGCGGCGCCCATCATGCCCGCGCCGACGACGCCGACCTTCTTGGCGGTGTACTTCTCGAAGCCGTCCGGACGCGAGCCGCCGGAGTTGATGCTCTGCAGGTCGAAGAAGAACGCCTTCGTCATGTTCTTCGAGACCTGGCCGGTGGCGAGGCTGATGAAGTAGCGGGTCTCGACGGTGATCGCGGTGTCGAAGTCGACCTGCGAACCCTCGATGGCCGCGGCCAGGATCGCCCGCGGGGCGGGCATGTTCGCGCCCTTGATCTGCTTGCGCAGGTTCGCCGGGAACGCGGGCAGGTTCGCCGCGAAGCTCGGGTTCGACGGGGTGCCGCCCGGGATCTTGTAGCCCTTGACGTCCCACGGCTGCACGCCGCCTTCGGGGTTCGCCTTGATCCACGCCTTCGCGGCCGGGACCAGTTCGTCGACCGTGCCGACGAGCTCGTGCACGAGGCCGAGTTCCTTCGCCTTGGCCGGGCGGTGCCGCTGGCCCTGCAGCAGCACGTTCAGCAGCGCGCTCTGGATGCCGAGCAGGCGCACGGTGCGGACCACGCCACCGCCGCCGGGGAGCAGGCCGAGGGTGACCTCGGGGAGACCGATCTGGCTTCCCTTGACGTCGGCCGCGATGCGGTAGTGCGTCGCGAGGGCGAGTTCGAGACCGCCGCCGAGCGCGGCGCCGTTGATGGCGGCCACGACCGGCTTGCCCAGCTGCTCGAGCCGTCGCATCTGGCCCTTCATCAGGCCGCTGCTCTCGGTGATCTCGGCCGCGTTCTCCGGCTTGGCCTGGATCAGGTCGTTGAGGTCGCCGCCGGCGAAGAAGGTCTTCTTGGCCGAGGTGAGGACGACACCGGTGATGCTGTCCTTCTCCGCCTCCAGGCGGTCCACGACGACGCCGAGCGACTCGCGGAAGTCGGCGTTCATCGTGTTGGCGGACTGCTTCGGGTCGTCAAGGGTGAGCACGACGATGCCGTCGGCGTCCTGCTCCCAGCGGATGGTCTTCGCTTCAGTCATTGTCTCTTCCTCAGACCCGCTCGATGATGGTCGCGACGCCCATGCCGCCGCCGATGCACAGGGTGACCAGGGCGCGGCGCGCCTGACGACGCTCCAGCTCGTCGACGACGGTGCCGACCAGCATCGCGCCGGTGGCGCCCAGCGGGTGCCCCATCGCGATGGCGCCGCCGTTGACGTTGACCTTCTCCTCGTCGAGGTGCAGGTCCTTGATCCACTTGAGGACGACCGAGGCGAAGGCCTCGTTCAGCTCCCACAGGTCGATGTCGTCCGGGGTGAGGCCGGCGATCTTGAGGACCTTCTCGGTGGCCGGGGTCGGGCCGGTGAGCATGATCGTGGGCTCGGAGCCGACGGTCGCGGTGGCCACGATGCGGGCACGCGGGGTCAGGCCGAAGTCCTTGCCGATCTGCTCGTTGCCGACCAGCACCACCGCGGCGCCGTCGACGATGCCGGAAGAGTTACCACCGGTGTGGACGTGGTTGATCTTCTCGACCGAGTGGTACTTCTGGAGCGCGACGGCGTCGAAGCCGCCCAGCTCACCGATGCCGGCGAAGGCGGGCTTGAGCTTGCCGAGGCCCTCGACGGTGCTGCCGGGACGACGGTGCTCGTCGTGGTCGAGGATCGTGACGCCGTTGATGTCCTTCACCGGGACGACGGACTTCGCGAAGTAGCCGCCGGACCAGGCCGCTTCGGCCCTTTCCTGCGAGCGGACGGCCCACGCGTCGACGTCCTCGCGGGAGAAGCCCTCGATGGTCGCGATCAGGTCGGCGCCGGTGCCCTGCGGGACGATGTAGTTGTCGTACGCGGTGGCCGGGTCCATGAACAGCGCGCCGCCGTCGGAGCCCATCGGCACGCGCGACATCGACTCGACACCGCCGGCGATGATCAGCTGGTCCCAGCCGGAGCGCACCTTCTGCGCGGCGGTGTTGGTGGCTTCGAGGCCGGAGGCGCAGAAGCGGTTCAGCTGTACGCCGGCGACCGTCTCGGGAAGGCCCGCGTTCAAGGCGGCGGTGCGCGCGATCACGGCGCCCTGCTCGCCGACCGGGGACACGACGCCGAGGACGATGTCGTCGATCACCGCGGGGTCGAGGTTCGGGTGCCGGACCTTCAGTTCTTCGATGAGGCCGACCACGAGATCGACCGGCTTGGTGCCGTGGAGGGCACCCCCCTTGTTTTTGCCGCGAGGCGTACGGATCGCCTCGTAGATGTAGGCCTCGCTACTCACAGAAAAACTCCTCCGCGTACGGCGCTGTAACAGGATGAAACGTACCGGCCAGTAGCCATGCTAATGCCGATTAACATAAACCGCGATAACCCCATGGTGTCAATGGGTTGCGATGCACGCAACCGACGCTATGGTGAGTTCACCTATGGATCACCCGACCGAGCGTTCAGCCCGACCGCGCGACCGCAAGGCCCAGCTGGCAGGCCTCGCCGCGGAACTGTTTCGCGCCCGCGGGTTCCACGGTGTCGGCATCAACGACATCGCCGCCGCGGCCGGCATCACCGGGCCCGCGCTGTACCGGCATTTCGCGGACAAGCAGGCGGTGCTGTCCTACGTCGTGCTGTCCGGTATCGACGACATGGAGACGGCCACCCTCGAGACGCTCGCCGACCTCGACACACCGGTCCCCGCCCAGGTCAACGCCCTGTTGGGGACTCTCGCCGCGCAAGCCGTGGAGCGGCGCGAGGTCGCCGCGCTGTGGCGCTGGGAGGGCAGGCATCTGCCCCGCGAAGGGCGCCAGGAGATCCGCCGCCGGTCGGGCGCGGTGCTCGCGGCGTGGTCCAAGGCGCTGCTCGCGCTGCGGCCGGAACTGACCGCCGACGACGCCGAGCTGCTGTGCTGGGCGGGGCTGAGCGTCTTCGGCAGCGTCTCCGTACATCACACGTCCGTGGCGAAGAAACGCTTCGCGCAGATCCTGGTGCAGCTGGCGGAGTCGGTGCTGCATGTCACACTGCCCGAGCCCGAGAACCGGCCGGAAGAGACGCCGTCGATGACGCTCGGCGAGCGGTCCCGCCGCGAGCAGATCCTCGCGGCCGCGACCGAGCTGTTCGGGCAACGCGGCTTCCGCGCGGTGAGCATGGAGGAGATCGGCGCGGCGGCCGGGATCGCCGGACCCAGCGTGTACCGGCATTTCCCCAGCAAGGCCGCGTTGATGGTGGCGATCGGGCATCGCGCGGCCGACAGGCTGGCGCTCGCCGCGGAACGCGCGTTGCGGACCGACGACGAACGCGACGCGCTGCGGAGGCTCGCGGCGTCCTATGTGCACACCTTGCTGCACACCCCCGAGCTGCTGGTGTCGTTCTCCGGCAGCCCCATGGAGCTGCCGGAACGCGACAAGGCGGACCTCATCCGCGTCCAACGGGACTACGTCGCGCGCTGGATCGCGCTGGTGTCGGAAGTCCGCCCGGAACTGAGCCTGCGCGAAGTGAAGATCACCGTGCACGCGGCGCTGACCATCGCGAACGACCTCGCGCGCACCCGCCGCGTCAACGGCCGCCCGAACATCGAAGCCGAGCTGACGACGCTGATGCACGCCGTTCTCGGCGTCTGAAAGCCAGCTCTGGGCAAACTCGCGTGTGCCGCAAAGGGGTGACGGGCACGATGTGCGCGTGCCCACGAAACGCGGCCTGCATCTGGTGACCCGGGAAGAAGACCACAAGGTCACCACGCTGGAACTCTTCTTCGATCTGGTCTTCGTCTACGCCATCACCCAGACCACGCAGCTGATGGCCGATCACCTCACCCCGCTCGGCATCGGGCAAGGGGTGGCGATGATCGCCGTGCTGTGGTGGTGCTGGTGCGCCTATGCCTGGCTGGCCAACACCCTGCACGTCGACCGGGGCATCGCCCAGCTGGCGATGTTCGCCGCGATGGGGACGATGTTCCTGGTCTCGCTGACCATTCCGGAGGCGTTCACCGACCTGCCCGGCGGGCTGTACGCGCCGCTGATGTTCGTCGGCTGCTATTTCGTCGTGCGGCTGCTGCACCTGATCGCCTACCTCGGCGCCGGGCGGAACGACGCGGAGCTGCGCAAGACCGTCCTGAAGATGTTCGCCGGCTTGCTGCCGAGCGTCGCTCTGCTGACCGTCGCCGCTTTCTTCTCCGGCTGGGTACAGCTCGGGATCTGGGCGGTCGCGATGCTGGCCGACTACGTCAACGTCTTCCGGACCCGCTCGTCGGACTGGCGGCTGCATCAGCCCGGCCATTTCGCCGAGCGGTTCGGGCTGATCGTGATCATCGCGCTCGGCGAGTCGATCGTGGCGATCGGCATCGGGATCAGCTCGTATCCGATGTCCTGGCCGATCACGCTGGCCGCGGTCTTCGGGCTCTCGCTGGCTTCGGCGATGTGGTGGATGTACTTCGCCGTCGTCGCGCACGTCTCCGAACGCAACCTGAAGCGCGCGGAGGGCGTGGAGCGGGTGCGGATCGGGACGGATACCTACACGTTCCTGCACCTCCCGCTCATCGCCGGGATCGTGCTCGTGGCGCTCGGCCTGAAGAAATCGCTGCTGTACGTGGCCGACACCGAACACCACAGCCTCTCCGACGGCCTGCACGGAACGCCGATCTGGGCGCTCACCGGCGGGCTCGCGCTCTACCTGATCGCGTTGAGCGGGCTGCGGCGCCGGAACCTGGGCGCCTGGAATGTGCGGCGGCTGGTTCTGGCGGTGGTCCTGCTGGCGGCGACGCCGTTGCTGGAACTGGTGCCGGCGGTGGCGCTGGTCGGCATCGTGGCGCTGGCGGCGGTGGGGCTCGTGTCCTTCGAGCGACGCAAAGTCGTGAGTGTTTTGGGCAATGAGAACGACCCGAATCACTCACCAGCGTGACGTTCGCCTCCCCCGTGGTAGCGCATCCGCCCGAGGGGAGTTAACCTACTCACGAGTAGGTAAGCGAGGCAGGGAGACTCACCGTGGGTGCGCCTAGGAAACGAGACGCGATGGGCCTTGGCCTGTCCGCGCTCACCCGGCTGGCCGGGAGCAAGGTCATTGAACGGGCCGGACTTCGGAAGCCCGTGCAGAACCTGGTCAGTGCCGGGACGCGCAACGGCTTCCGGGTCGCGGGCGCGGCGGGACGGACCTTCAAATCCGCCCAAAAGCTCGGCAAGCCCGCGCGGCTCGCGCCTGCCGAGGACACCGGGCTGTTCGACCTCACCCCGAGTGAGGATCAGCAGCTCATCGTCGAAACCGTGACGGAGTTCGCGGCCGAGCAGCTGCGGCCCGCCGCGTCCGACGCCGACGCGAAGCTCCATGCGCCCGAGGGCCTGTTGAGCCGTGCCGCCGAACTCGGCATCACGCTCGTCGGCATCCCCGAGGAGCTGGGCGGCGTCGGCACCGAACGGTCGGTCGTCACGAACGCGCTGGTCGCCGAGGCCCTCGCGCACGGCGACCTCGGCCTCGCGGTGGCGGTGCTCGCGCCGTCCGCGGTCAGCACCGCGCTGGTGTCCTACGGCGACGAGCAGCAGCAGGCGGACTACCTGCCTGCGTTCGTCGGCGAGAACGTCCCGGCCGCGGCGCTCGCGCTGCAGGAGCGCACCGCGCTGTTCGACCCGTTCAAGCCTGCCACCAAGGCCCGTCGCACGCCGAAGGGCTATCAGCTCGACGGCGTGAAGTCGCTGGTGCCGAGGGCGGCGGACGCCGAGCTGTTCATCGTCTCGGCCGACCTCGAAGGCCGGGGTCCCGCGCTGTTCCTCGTGGAGTCGTCCAACTCGGGCGTCACCATCGAATCCGAACCGGCGATGGGCCTGCGCGGCGCGGCGACCGGGAAGCTGCACCTGGAGAAGGTCGCGTTGCCCGCCGGAGCACTGCTCGGCGGCGGCAAGGCCGAGGTCTTCACCGAGGTCGTCCGGCTGTCGCGGCTCGGCTGGGCCGCGCTGGCCGCCGGAACCGCGAAGGCCGTCCTCGACTACGTGGTGCCTTACGTCAACGAGCGCAAGGCGTTCGGCGAACCGGTGAGCCACCGGCAGGCCGTCGCGTTCTCGGTCGCCGACATCGCCATCGAGCTGGAAGGACTGCGGCTGGTCACGCTCCGCGCCGCTTCCCGCGCCGAACAGGGCAAGCCGTACGCCCGCGAAGTCGCGCTGGCCCGGAAGCTGGCCGTCGACAAGGGAATGCAGATCGGCAGCGCCGGCGTGCAGCTGCTCGGCGGGCACGGCTTCGTCAAGGAACACCCGGTCGAACGCTGGTACCGCGATCTCCGTGCGATCGGCGTGATGGAAGGCGCCGTCCTTCTCTAGGACTTTCGAAAGGCAATCATGATCAACCTTGAGGTTCCGAAGAAGGCCGGCACCCTGATCAACCAGGCGTACCAGGCCGCGGCCGAGGTGTTCCGGCCGATCTCGCGCAAGTACGACCGCGCCGAGCACACCTACCCTGCCGAACTCGACATGTTCGCCGCGCTGCTGGACGGGCTGAACTCCTCCGGCGAGGGCGGCGCGGGCGCGGCGGGCGTCCGCCGGTCCGAGAAGAACGAGAAACCGGGCAACCGCAACGGTTCCAACCTCAACATCGTGCTCGGCACGATCGAGATGTGCTGGGGTGACGTCGGACTGCTGCTGTCGATGCCGCGTCAGGGGCTCGGCAACGCCGCCATCGGCTCGGTCGCCACCGACGAACAGCTCAAGAAGTTCTCCGGGCTGTGGGCCGCGATGGCGATCACCGAACCGGACTGCGGCTCGGACTCGGCCGCGATCACCGCCACCGCGCGCCTCGACGGCGACGAGTACGTGATCAACGGCGAGAAGATCTTCGTGACCGCCGGCGAGCGCGCCGACGCCGTCGTCGTCTGGGCCACTCTGGACAAGACGAAGGGCCGCGCGGCGATCAAGTCGTTCGTCGTCGAGAAGGGCACGCCGGGCTTCGAGGTGGTGCGCGTCGAGCACAAACTCGGCATCCGCGCCTCCGACACCGCCGTGCTGCGTTTCGAGAACGTCCGCGTGCCCAAGGAGAATCTCCTCGGCACACCGGAGATCGACACCGCCAAGGGTTTCGCCGGGGTCATGCAGACCTTCGACAACACCCGTCCGCTGGTCGCCGCCATGGCCATCGGCGTCGCCCGCGCGGCGCTGGAGGAGACCCGGAAGATCCTCACCGACGCGGGCGTGGTCATCGACTACGACAAGCCCGTCCACAGCCAGCACGCCGCGGCCGCGGCGTTCCTTCAGCTGGAGGCGGACTACGAATCGGCGTATCTGCTGACGATGGAGTCGGCGTGGATGGCCGACAACCGCAAGCCGAACTCGTTGCAGGCCTCGATGGCCAAGGCGAAGGCGGGCCGGTCGGTCGTCGAGATCACGCTGAAATGCGTCGAGCTCACCGGAACGTTGGGTTACACCGAGGAATCGCTGCTGGAGAAGTGGAGCCGGGACGCGAAGATCCTGGACATTTTCGAAGGCACGCAACAGATCCAGCAGCTGATCGTGGCGCGCCGGATCCTGGGCAAGACGAGCGCCGAGCTCAAGTAGCCTCCGTCCTGGACCGGGTCGCGCGGGGTCGTGAGTGGTAAGTGTCGTTCTAACGACACTTACCACTCACGACCCCCCGGCGCCCGTGCAGCTGCACGGGCCCTTTTTTCGTTTATTCCCAACAGAATGACAACACCATCAAGTGAACGGCCTTGGCGGCCGGACAGCGGTACTCTCTTAGCTTCCCAGCCCGCCAAGGCCGGAGTCGCGATGAGACAGCTCTCCCCTGCCGCACGCTGGCTTCTCATCGTCCTCGCCGTGACGATCTGCTACTTCGCGACCGCCCGGATCGGGATCCAGTGGGCGATCGTGCGCGAGCAGATCTCGCCGTTGTGGCCCGCCGCGGGGGTCGCGCTGGCGGTGCCGATGCTGCTGGGGCCGCGGTACTGGCCGGGGATCTTCCTCGGGGCCCTCCTGACGAACGTCGCCTTCGGCCCCTCGCCTGCCGCGGTCTTGGTGATCTCGTCGGGGAACACGATCGGCCCGATGCTGGCCTACGCGGTGATGCGGCGGCTGGGTGGCCGCAACCGGCTCGACCGGCTTCCCGACGCCGTCCTCCTGGTGGTGGTCGGGGCGATCGGCGGCACCGCCGTCAGCGCCGTGCTGGGCACCGGCGTACTGGTCCTCGACGGCGCACTGGTTTCCGGGGAGTTCTGGGCGACGGCGCTCGTGTGGTGGACCGGCGACGCGATGGGCGTCCTCACGATCACGCCGTTGCTGCTCCTGGCGCCGAGGTTCCGCCTGCCGAAGCGGGTTTCGCTCGCCCGCTGGGGAGAGGCGGCGGCGCTCGCGCTGGTCGGGCTCGGCACGGCGCTCCTCGCGTCCACCACCGTGTCCAAACTGTTCGTGGTCTTCCCGGTGCTCGTCTGGGCGGCGCTGCGGTTCCGGCAGGCAGGGGCGCTGATGTGCTCCTTGTGCGTCTGCACCTTCACGATCTTCGCCGCCATACACGGGCTCGGCCCCTACGGTTCCTACGAGCTGGCCGCCCGGATGCTGCACGTCCAGGCCTTCGACGCCACGGTCGGGCTGACGGCGCTCGTGTTGTCCACGATCGTCCTGCAACGCGATCGCGCGACCGCCGAGATCACCGACGCGTGGCACCGGATCACCGAAATGGTCGACCTGATCGAGCCGCGTCAGTCCTTGCGCAGCGCCATGACCCAGCGCAAGGACGACTGAGGCTCAGGCGACCTGTTCGTCGAGGAAGCGGTCGAGGTAGCGCCACGTGGTCCCGCGCGCCTTCCGGCCGGTCAGCACGCCCAGGTGCCCGCCGGGCGCGGTCTCGAAGGTCACCGACGGCGAGTTGTCCAGCAGTTCGGTGAGCCGTTCGACGGCCGCGCGAGGGGCGATCGTGTCGTTCTGCCCGGCGATGACGAGCGTCGGCACCTTGACCCCGGACAGCGCGATGATGCGGCCGTTGAGGTCGACCGTGCCCTCGGCGAGGTCGTTGGCGCGGAAGAACCGGTGGTAGATCTGGCCGAACGTCCGCCCGGGGTAGGCGATCATGTTGTCCATGAAGTGGTCGACGGCCTCGATCTGCGCCAGATAGTCCCGGTCGTCGAGATTCTTCAGGATGGCAAGGGGTTTGGTGATCTCCTTGCTGATCCCGGTCGCCCGGAAGACCCGGCTGACCAAATAGGACGGTGCGCCGCCGAGCGCCCGGTAGAACGGGGTCAGCAGGTGGCCGCCGGTGAGGTCCACCAGCGGGCGGAACGGGGCGATCAGCGGGATCGCGGTGAAGTCGAACGGCGACGCGATGGTCGCGATCGACTCGATCGGCAGATCGGGCTGGTCCGCGGCGGTCAGCAGGGAGAAGATCCCGCCGAGGCACCAGGCGACGACGTGCACGCCCTGGCCGCCGGAGTCCTCACTGACCTTGCGGATCGCGCGCGGGAGCACTTCCTCGATCCAGTGCTCGATGCCGAGGCGCCGGTCGGAGAAGGCGACGTTCCCGTAGTCGACCAGGTACGTGTTGCGGCCGCCGTCGACAAGGTGCTCGGCGAGGCTGCACCCGCGGCGCAGGTCGAAGCACAGCGCGGGCGCGGCCAGCGGCGGCACCAGCAGCACCGGCGGGCCCGACGCCGGGGCCTTGCCGTTCGTCAGCCGGTACAGCGAACGGTTCGGGCCCTGGTCGATCAGGACACGCGGCACCGGGCGAAGATCGGCGACCCCACCGTGCAGCACCTTCCCGACGACGTTCGACGCGGCGGCGGCGAGCCGTGCCGGGGGTGTGGCCATGGTGTGCCTCCTGAGGAATCAACGCGGTAAGACGTAATCTTGCCGCTTGGGAGCGCACGACTCAACACCCCGGCCGCCACAGGGCGTCCATTTCGGACAGTTGCTAGGCCGTACGAGTTAAGAATCGGCGTCCTTTTCCGCCGCCGGAGCACTCCGCGCGGCACGCGATTCGTACTCCGCGCGAGCACTGGAATGCGTTGCGGAGGACAGGATCTTGTCGCCGCCGAGCGCGCGGAGCAGTCCCTCGCCGAGGCGGCGTGGAAGCAGCCGTGTGATCCTGCCCATGGCGTCCAGCGATGCGGGAACGAAGACGTCGAACTTGGGACGGCGTAACGCATCGACAATGGCGTGCGCCACATCTTCCGGCTGCACCGACTTGAAGAACTTCGCCTCGCCGAGCCCGCTGGCCAGTTCCGTGCGGACCACCGCGGGCATCACGCAGGAGACCAGCACGCCCGTTCCGTGCAATTCCAGATGTACCGATTCCGACAACCCGACGACGGCGTGTTTCGTCGCGCAGTAGGTGGCGGCGCCGGGGAAGCCTGCCTTGCCCGCCATCGACGCGATGTTGACGATGTGGCCGGTGCCACGCGGGCGCATCCGCTTCACGGCTTCCCTGGTGCCGTGGATGACCGCGTGCAGGTTGATCTCGAGCAGCCTGCGGGTCGCCGCGTCGTCCTCTTCTTCGAGCGGCGCGAGCGGCATGATGCCCGCGTTGTTGATCAGCACGTCGATCGGGCCGACGCGCCGCCCGTCCTCGTCGAGGAACTCGGTGAAACCGCGCGTGTCGGTGACGTCGAGCGGCAGCGCCTCCGCGCCCAGTTCGGCGGCGGTCTTCTCGGCGAGGACCTGGTCCAGGTCGCCGATGACCACCTTGGCGCCGAGCCGGGACAGCGCCGTCGCGGTACTGGCCCCGATGCCCTGCGCCGCTCCGGTGATCACGACGACCTTGCCTGCCAGGGAACGTTCACGCTTGGCCATGCCGGTCTCCTCTGCGACTTCGCTGTCCGGGGCACTGTTGGCGATGTGTCAACTATGGTGCACCGGAAGCCGCGCGGACGCCAGTCCTACGGGCGCTGCTCGAACACCTGCCCGATCCAGCCCTTGACGTCGAAACGTTCCGTCGGCTTGAAGCCCTGGCTCTCGTAGTAACGCTGAAGGTCGCCGTCGCCGCCGGCCCAGCAGTCGACCCGCACCAGCCCGATGCCGCGTTCCCGCGCCTCGGCCAGCGCGAACTCGATCAGCCGCGAGCCGACCCGGTGACCCGCGAACCGGCGCGAGGTCAACAGCAGGCCGAGGTAGATCTCCGGCTCGTCGACCGGCGAAACGTGCGGAAAACGGTCACCGAAGATGGTCGCCCCGGCCGCCTGGCCGTCGACCTCGGCGATGTACAGCCCGGGCCCGTCGGCCATCCCGCGCACCCGCTCGATCCGCTTCGGGATCGTGGACCACGGCTCGGTCCCCCACTGCCCCGCGCTGCCGCGTTCGGCCAGCCACGCGACAGCCTCGTCGAACATGTCCAGCAGCGTTTGGAAATCCCCAGAACCACCCTTGCGGATGACGAAATCGCTCATGCTTCCGTTCTACAACATCATGAGGACGCGCGGGTGTTCTGTCGGGTCAGACGACGCCGAGGTGCCGTGCGATCAGCATCCGCTGCACCTCCGAAGTCCCCTCCCCGATCTCCAGGATCTTCGCGTCCCGGTAGAACCGGCTCACCGGGAACTCGTTCATGAAGCCGTACCCGCCGAAGATCTGCGTCGCCTCGCGCGCGTTGTCCATGGCGGCGTTCGACGCGACGAGCTTCGCGATCGATGCCTCCTTCTTGAAGGGCTCACCGCGCAGCATCTTCGACGCCGCCGCGTAATACGCCAGCCTCGCGGTGTGCGTGCGCACCTCCATGTCGGCGATCTTGAACTGGATCGCCTGGTATTCACCGATCTTGTGCCCGAACGCCTCGCGTTCCTTGACATACCGCAGGCATTCGTCGACGCAGCCCTGCGCGAGCCCGACGCTCAGCGCGGCGATCGCGACCCGGCCTTCGTCCAAAATGGACAGGAACTGGGCGTAACCGCGGCCGCGTTCCCCGACCAGGTTCTCGGCCGGGACGCGGACGTCGTCGAACGAGAGCTCGTGCGTGTCCGAGCAGTTCCAGCCGACCTTGGAGTACTTCGGCGCGACGGCGAAGCCCGGTGTGCCGGACGGCACGATGATCGCCGAGATCTCCTTGCGGCCGTTCTCCTTCACGTCGGTGACGGCGGTGACCGTGACCAGTTTCGTGATGTCGGTGCCGGAGTTGGTGATGAACGACTTGCTGCCGTTGATCACCCAGGTGTCGCCGTCGAGTTTCGCGCGCGTGCGGGTGGCGCCCGCGTCCGAACCGCCGCCGGGTTCGGTGAGCCCGAAGGCGCCGAGCGCGGTGCCGGCACACAACTCCGGGAGCCACTTCTGCTTCTGCTCCTCGGTGCCGAACCGGTGGATCGGCATGGCGCCGAGGGAAACACCGGCCTCGACGGTGATCGCGACCGAGGAATCGACGCGCGCCAGTTCCTCCAAGGTCAGGCAGAGCGCGAAGTAGTCGCCGCCCATGCCGCCGTACTCCTCGGGGAAGGGCAGGCCGAACAGGCCCATCTCGGCCATCTTCGCGACGATCTCGTACGGGAATTCCTCCCGCTCGTAGAGGTCGCCGATGACCGGGGCGACCTCGGAGCGCGCGAATTCCTCGACCGTCTTGCGCAGCGCCTCGTACTCGTCATCCAGTCGGAAGTCGATCATTGTCCATCCTTTTGGGGTGTCACAACGGCTACCGTCTCGTCCAGCGCGACCTGTTGGCCCACCCGGACGGGGAGTTCGCTGACCACGCCGTCGATCGGCGCGGTGATCGTGTGCTCCATCTTCATCGCCTCGACGACCACGAGCGGCGTCCCGGCGCTCACCACGTCACCGGCCGCGGCCTTGACCACCAGCACGGTTCCGGGCATCGGGCTGGTGACCGGTCCGGCGCCACCCGCGGCGCCGGCGGCCGAACGCAGCCTTTCGCGCTCGCCGATCGCGAAGCTGTGACCGTCACGCGCGAGCCACACGGTCCTTCCGGTCCCGACGGCGTGCCGGTACCGGTGGAAACCGGTGGGATGCCGGACTTCCAGCAGATCCCCCTCGCGTCGCGCGGAAACCCGCATGGGCTCGCCTCCGTCAACACTGACGAGCGCGTTCGCCGGAGTGCCCTGCACCCGCACGACGACTTCGGAGCTTCCCGACTTCAGCGCGAAGTCGATACCGCCGGAGGCGCCGAGCCGCCAGCCGTCGGGAACATCCCACGGATCGACGACGGAACCCTGCGGCTGCAAGGAAAGCAGCCTGTCGAGCGCCGCCGCCACGAAGAATTCCGGCGGTACTTCTTCGGAGACCAAAGTGGACAGCTGGCGATCGACGAGACCGGTGTCGAGCTTGCCGTCGCGGACGTCGCCGTCGGCGAGGAGCCCGCGGAGGAAGGCGATGTTCGTGCCGACGCCGAGCAACGCGGTGTCCGCGAGCGCCAGGTCGAGCCGGTGCAACGCGGCCGCGCGGTCCGGGCCCCAGGCGATGACCTTGGCCAGCATCGGGTCGTAGTTCGAGCCGATGACCGCGCCTTCGTTCATCCACGAGTCGACGCGCACGCCCTCGCCGGACGGTTCGCGGACCGCGAGCACGGTCCCACCCGTCGGGATGAAGCCGCGAGCGGGGTCTTCGGCGTAGACGCGGGCTTCGATGGCGTGGCCGTCGAGCCGGACGTCGTCCTGCGACACGGTGAGCACGGCACCGGCGGCGATCTTGACCTGCCACTCGACGAGGTCGAGCCCGGTCACGAGTTCGGTCACCGGATGCTCGACCTGCAGGCGGGTGTTCATCTCCATGAAGAAGAACTCGTCGGGCGCGGTGGCCGACACGATGAACTCGACCGTCCCCGCGCCGACATAGCCCACCGAGCGCGCGGCCTCGACCGCGGACGCGCCCATCTTCGCGCGCGTGGCTTCGTCGAGGAGCACGGACGGCGCTTCTTCGATGATCTTCTGGTGCCGCCGTTGCAGGCTGCATTCACGCTCACCGAGGTGGATCACGTTGCCGTGAGTGTCGGCGAGCACCTGGATCTCGATATGGCGCGGCGTGGTGACGAACCGCTCCATGAGCAGCGTGTCGTCACCGAAGGAACCCTTGGCCTCACGGCGGGCGGATTCGACGGCCGCGTCCACTTCGGACAGTTCGTTGACCAGCCGCATCCCCTTGCCGCCTCCACCGGCGGACGGCTTGATCAGCAGCGGGAACCCGACCTTCTCCGCGGCGGCGGCGAAACCGCCTTCCGGAATGTCCATATCGGACGCTCCGGGCACCACCGGGACACCGGCCTCGGACACCGTCGCCTTGGCGCGGATCTTGTCGCCCATGGCGTCGATCGCCGCGACCGGAGGGCCGATGAAGACCAGACCCGCCTCGGCGCAGGCGCGGGCGAATTCCGCGTTCTCCGCGAGGAAGCCGTAGCCGGGATGGACCGCCTGCGCGCCCGTGTCGAGCGCCGCCCGGACGATCGCCGGGATGGACAGATAGCTTTTCGCCGCTTCGGCCGGGCCGATGCGGACCGCGGTGTGCGCCTCCCGGACATGCCGGGCGTCGGCGTCCGCGTCGCTGTACACCGCGACCGAACGGATGCCGAGCCCCTGCAGCGAGCGGATCACGCGGACGGCGATCTCCCCGCGGTTGGCGACCAGAACCGTGTCGAACATGCTCACATCCTGAAGACGCCGTAGTTGACATCGGACAAGGGCGCGTTGGCCGCCGCGGACAGCGCGAGGCCGAGCACCGTGCGGGTGTCCGCCGGATCGATCACGCCGTCGTCCCACAGCCGCGCCGTCGAGTAGTACGGGCTGCCCTGCGCCTCGTACTGCTCGCGGATCGGATCCTTGAACGCCTCTTCGTCCTCGGCGGACCAGTCGCCGCCGCGGGCCTCGATGGCGTCCCGCCGGACGGTGGACAGCACCGACGCCGCCTGCTCGCCGCCCATCACCGAGATCCGCGCGTTCGGCCACATCCACAGGAACCGCGGCGAGTACGCGCGACCGCACATCGAATAGTTGCCGGCGCCGAACGAGCCGCCGATGACGACGGTCAGCTTCGGCACGCGCGCGCACGCCACCGCGGTGACCATTTTCGCGCCGTGTTTGGCGATGCCGCCCGCCTCGTAGGCGCGGCCGACCATGAAGCCGCTGATGTTCTGCAGGAACAGCAGCGGGATCGAGCGTTTGTCGCACAGCTCGATGAAGTGCGCGCCCTTCATCGCGGACTCGGCGAACAGCACGCCGTTGTTCGCGATGATGCCGACGGGGTGGCCGTGGATTCTGGCGAACCCGGTGACCAGCGTCGAGCCGTACTCCTTCTTGAACTCGCCGAACCGGCTGCCGTCGACGATCCTCGCGATGACCTCGCGGACGTCGTAGGGCAGGCGCGGGTCGGTCGGGACGACGCCGTACAACTCGTTCGGGTCGGCGGCCGGGGCCTCCGTCGGGAGGACGTCCCACGGGCGTGGCGTCCGCGGGCCCAAAGTCGACACGATCGAGCGAACGATGCGCAGGGCATCGGCGTCGTCCTCGGCCAGGTGGTCGGTGACGCCGGACTGGCGCGAGTGGACGTCGCCGCCGCCGAGTTCCTCGGCCGTGACGACCTCACCGGTCGCGGCCTTCACCAGCGGCGGGCCGCCGAGGAAGATGGTGCCCTGGTTCCGCACGATGACCGCTTCGTCGCTCATCGCGGGGACGTACGCGCCGCCCGCCGTGCAGGAGCCGAGCACCGCGGCGATCTGCGGGATGCCGCGGGCGGACATCGTGGCCTGGTTGTAGAAGATCCGGCCGAAGTGCTCACGATCCGGGAAGACCTCGTCCTGCCTCGGCAGGAACGCGCCGCCGGAGTCCACCAGGTAGACGCACGGCAGATTGTTGTGGAGCGCGACCTCTTGCGCGCGCAGGTGCTTCTTGACGGTCATCGGGTAGTAGGTGCCGCCCTTGACCGTGGCGTCGTTGGCGACGATCACGCATTCGCGGCCGGAGACCCGCCCGATCCCGGTGATGATCCCGGCCGAAGGCGCTTCGTCGTCGTACAGTCCGGTGGCGGCCAGCGGGGACAGCTCCAGGAACGGCGAACCCGGGTCGAGGAGGGTGTCGACCCGGTCGCGTGGCAGGAGTTTGCCCCGCTCGACGTGGCGGGTGCGGGATTTCTCCGTGCCCCCGAGCCGGGCGGCGGCGAGCCGCTTGCGCAGGTCTTCGACCAGCTCGGCGTGGGAGGTGACGCTGCGGGCGTACTCGTCGCTGCCCGGATCGGCCGAAGTGCTCAGTACGGGTGTGTCCATGGCTCCTCGTCGCCAAGTTAGCCGTCGTTAACTTGCCCTCGTAGGTTAACGCCTGCTAACCCGCTCTGTCCACCGCACTCCTCGAAGCGCGTGAAGGCCCCCTTCCCTCGGCTGACCCGAGGGAAGGGGGCCTTCACGCGCGAAACGATCAGCCGATCGCGGAGACCAGCGGGTTGTAGTAGCCGCCCCGCTGACCGGTGGCCGTCGGGTGGTACGAGTTCACGATCGGCCAGGTGAGGCTGTGCAGGTAATCGTTGGCCGACGAGCAGATGTTGTGCCCGGTGAAGGCAGGCCGCACGTCGACGAACTTCGCGCCGTTCGCGGCGGCGCGGGCAGAGAGCACCGACGCGAGCGTGTCGGAGCCCGAGTTGATCGCCGTGCGCTTGGTGTCGCTCAGCCCGACCGAGCACGAACCCGGCACCGTGTAGAAGCGCGGGTATCCGAGCACGACCAGCTGCGCGCCGGGCGCCTTGGCCTTGATCTTGCTGTAGACGTTGTTCAGCAGCCCGGGAAGTGTGTTGTTCACGTAGGTCTTCGCGGTGTTGACCCGGTTGATGCAGGTCTGGTCGCTGCCGGTGGTGCAGGTGGTCATGACGTCGGCGAACCCGGCGTCGTTGCCGCCGACCGAGACCGTCACCAGCGTGGTGCTGGAGGTGACGTTCGCGATCTGGTTGAGGACGTCGCCGGTGCGCGCCCCCGAGCACGCGGCGAACTTGAACGTGGTCCCGGCGTGGGCGTTGGCCCACAGCTGGGGATAGGCGTTGGCACTGCGCATGCAGTCGCCCGAGTTCCCGTAGCTGCCGGCACCGACGCCGGACGAGTACGAGTCACCGAGCGCCACGTAGTTGGTCGCCGCTTGGGCGGTGCCCGCGAGACCGAAGGTGGCAAGGACAGCGACCCCCAGGGCCGCGACTGAACGAGTGAAGGAAAGAGCTTTGATCCGAGCAGGGACGGCCATGGTCACTCCTTCGTGACAAGTTAACGAGACACAGCATTACCAGGTGGTAGCCACACGCAAAAGGGTCATTTCCCCAGGTAACCCGCTTGGCCCAGGCTGGAAGTACGGCCACGTGTTAGCGCTCGCTAACACGCGGCCTTAATATGGCCAGATGCCGGCGAACCCCACCCCACTCGTGAACGGCGAGAAGGCGAACAGGCGCGAACAGATCATGTCCGCCGCCGCCGAACTCTTCGCCCACCACGGGTTCCACGGCGTCGGCATCGACGACATCGGCGCGGCCGTCGGCATCTCCGGCCCGGCGCTGTACCGGCATTTCCGCAGCAAGGACGCCATTCTCGGCGAGATGCTGAACTCGATCAGCCGCTATCTTCTCGACGGCGGGACGGCGAGGGCGAGCCAGCGGGACGAGCCGGGCGAGGTTCTCGATGCACTGGTGAATTTTCACGTCGACTTCGCGCTCGCGCATCCCGCGTTGATCACCGTGCAGGAACGCAACCTCGCCAACCTCACCGACAGTGACCGCAAACAGGTCCGCGCCCTGCAGCGCCAGTACGTCGAGGTCTGGGTGCGCGCGATCAGCGACGCCGTCCCCGGGATCGGCGAGCGTCAGGCGCGCTCGGCGGCACACGCGGTCTTCGGGTTGATCAACTCGACGCCGTACAACCGCCATCTCGGTGACAGCGAACTGGCCGAGATGCTCTGCCGTCTCGCGCTGGGTGCACTGCACGCCGCGAAGTGACCACGTCCGGGTTTCGGCCTATCCCCACTTTTCCGTCCTCTGGTGTTTGATAGGCACGTGGAGCCGGACAGGAGCGAGTACGAGCGGAGGCTCGTCGAAAAGGCGCAGCGTGCGCTCGTGGCGATCAGCCTCGGGGAGGACGCCGAGGCGCTCGACGAGCTCTCGCCGACCGCCGTCGAGCCTCAGGCCCGCTCCGAAGAGACCAAAGAGCTCGTGATGATGCTGTTCGGCGAATGCAGCGCCATGGTGTCCACTCTCGGCGACGGCGGGAGCGCGCCGGTCAAGGTGCAGGTGTTCGACGAGGACGGTGAAGAGGTCTCGATCGACCAGGCCGACCCGCCCGTGCGGACGGCGGTGCGCACGCTGCTCGCCGAGGTGCACGGCAACAGCGAGGCCGCGCAGGAACAGGTCGAGATCGCGCTCGCCAACGCCGCGCCGGACGAGGTCGACAGCCTGGTGCTGCAGGCGCTGCGCTGGACGATCCGGTTGTCGGCGGAATGCCTGGACCGGGACCTGCCGGTGGCACCGTGGATCTCGGACGCCGTCGCGGACTAGGGCTTGGCTCCGCCGGGTGTCGCGAAAGCCACTCTCGCGACGTCTGATGTCCCCAAAGTGGCTTTCGCGACATGCTTGCCGACGGCTTGGGGCGACTGGTCGCCGAGCTTGAGCGGCTTCGGGAGCCGGCCAGGTTCCCGATGTCGCATTCGGGACGCTGAGCATCGCGAGTCACCGCGGCCTAATCGAGCAGGAGTTTCACCAGCCGCCCGATCTGCTCGGTCTCGATCAGGAACGAGTCGTGCCCGTAAGGCGAGGCGATGACGGCGAACTCCGCCCCGTCGATCCCGTCCGCGATGGCCCGCGACTGGTACAGCGGGTAGAGCCGGTCACTGTCCACCCCGGCCGCGACGGTGCGCGCGGTGATCCGGCCGAGCCCGAGCGCGGCGCCGAACCGCCCGCGGCCGACGTCGTGCGTGTTCATCGATTCGGTGAGCACCACGTAACTGCCGGCGTCGAACCGGCGGGAAAGCTTCCCGGCGTGATGATCCAAATAGGACTCGACGGCGAACCGCCCTCCGCGCAAGGGGTCTTCACCGTCTTGGTGGCGACGTCCGAAGCGCTGCGACAGTTCGGTTTCGCTGCGGTAGGTCGCGTGCGCGATGCGGCGTGCGATGCCGAGACCGGCGTCCGGGCCGCCGCCCGGGACGTCGTGATAGTCGCCGCCGTGCCAGCCCGGATCGGCGCGGATGGCGTGCAGTTGCGGCGCCGCCCAGGCGATCTGGTCGGCCGACGCCTGCGCCGTCGACGCGAGGACGAGCAGCGCCTCGACCCGGTCCGGCGCGCTCACCGCCCATTCCAGCGCGCGCATCCCGCCCATGGATCCGCCTGCCACCGCGGCCCACCGGCCGATGCCCAGCGTGTCGGCGAGGACGGTTTCGGCGCCGACCTGGTCCCGCACGGTCACGCCGGGAAACCTGCTACCCCAAGGCTTTCCGTCCGGATGCGGCGAAGAAGGACCGGTCGATCCCTGGCAGCCGCCGAGCACGTTCGGGACCACGACGAAGAACGCGTCCGTGTCGATCGCCTTGCCCGGCCCGATCAGGCCGTCCCACCAGCCGGGGCTGACGTGGCCTTCCTCCGCGGGACCGACGGCGTGGCTGTCCCCGGTCAGCGCGTGCTCGACGAGGATCGCGTTGGAGGCACTGGCATTCAGCGTTCCCCAGGTCTCGTACGCGAGCGTGAAAGGCAGCGTCCCGCCGGTTTCGAGCGGCTGGACGCCGGTGACGAACCGGCGACGGCCAGGCGGATCTCCCGCTCGCCACGCACCGGTCACAGAGCCGCCTTGGCCGCCCGGAATCCGGCCTCGAGATCGGCCTTGAGGTCCTCGAGCCCTTCCAGCCCGACGGCGAGCCGCACGAGACCCGGCGTGACCCCGCTGGACGCCTGCTCCTCGGGCGTGAGCTGGCTGTGCGTCGTCGAGGCCGGGTGCACAATGAGACTGCGCACGTCGCCGATGTTGACCAGTTGGCTGTGCAGTTCCGTACCGTCCACAAAGGCCCGTCCCGCTTCGGCACCGCCACGCAGGTCGAACGACAGCACCGCGCCGGCCCCCTTCGGCAGGTACTTCTTCGCGGCCTCGTGGTACGGGCTCGACGGCAGCCCGGCGTAGTACACCTTCTCGACCTCGTCGCGCTGCTCCAGCCACTCGGCCAGCGCCTGCGCGTTGGAAACGTGCCGCTCCAGTCGCAGCGAAAGCGTCTCGATCCCTTGCAGGATCAGGAAACTGTTCAGCGGCGCGATCGCGGCGCCGGTGTCACGCAGGATCTGGACGCGGGCCTTGGCGGCGTACGCGCCCGGGCCGAGGGCCTCCCAGTATTTGAGGCCGTGGTAGCTCGGGTCGGCCTCGTTGAAGCCCGGGAAGCGCTCCGGGTCCTTGCCGAAGTCGAAGGTGCCGCCGTCGACCAGCACCCCGGCGACCGTGGTGCCGTGGCCGCCGAGGTACTTGGTCGCCGAGTGGACCACGATGTCGGCGCCGTGCTCGATCGGGCGCACGAGGTACGGCGTCGGCACGGTGTTGTCCACGACCAGCGGGACACCGAATTCGTGCGCGGCGTCGGCGACCGCGCGGATGTCGAGCACGTTGCTGCCAGGGTTGGCCAGCGTCTCGGCGAAGAACAGCTTGGTGTTGGGCCGGACGGCCGTCTTCCACTGCTCGATGTCGTCCTGGTCCTCGACGAACGAGACCTCGATGCCGAGTTTCGGCAGTGTGTAGTGGAAGAGGTTGTAGGTGCCGCCGTAGAGCGCCGGGCTGGAGACGAAGTGGTCGCCCGCGTTCGCGAGGTTGAGGATGGCCGCCGTCGTGGCCGCGCTCCCGGAGGCGAACGCCAGCGCCGCGACGCCGCCTTCGAGCGCGGCAAGGCGCTGCTCCAGCACGTCCTGCGTGGGGTTGTTGATCCGGGTGTAGATGTTGCCGGGCTCGGCGAGGCTGAAGAGATCGGCGCCGTGCTGGCTGTCGCGGAACACGTACGAGGTGGTCTGGTAGATCGGGGTCGCCCGCGCGCCGGTGGCGGTGTCCGGCGCCGCACCCGCGTGGATCTGCTTGGTCTCGAACGACCATCCGTCCGCGCTCATCGCGATTCTCCTAGCGGTTCAAGGGTTTCGGCTGTTGTCACCGAAGCTAGCTCCGCCGAACGGAGCACCCAACTACTCTCAGGACGTGGGATTCTTTTCCTGAAGAGCGAACCTGTTGCCCTCCGAGTCGGTGAACATCGCCCACCAGCCCCACGGCTGCTTCTCCGGCCGCGCCGGGAATTCGACGCCCTTCGCCGAAAGCTCCTCATACGTCTTTTCGATGTCGTCGGCGTAGAAGAAGAAATTGCCCGTCGGGAGTTCGTCCCGCACTGCGAACCGCTTGAGGTCCTCCGGCGCCGTACTCAGGACGAGCGCCGTCGCACCATCGGCCGACGTCACCTCGACCCACCGGTTCCCCTTGTCGTCGTACGGCACGTCGGTGGTGACCTCGAATCCGACGACCTCGGACCAGAACCGCTTCGCCCGCTCCTGGTCGGTCACCCCGACGACGATCTTGTGCACACCCTGAATCGCCATGTCCGGCTCCCTTGTATCCATCATGGATATAACGAGATCGGAGTGTATGCTTCCCGGATGGCCGACGGCAACCCGCAGCTCACCCCCGCGGCGTTCCAGACCCTGCTGGCGCTGGCGAAAGGTCGCGCGCACGGCTACGCGATCATGGGTTTCGTCGACGAAGTGAGCGGCGGTACCGCCCAGCTCGGCCCCGGCACGCTGTACCGGACACTGGCCCGGCTCGTCGCCGACGGCCTGGTCGAAGAGGCCCCGGGCGCGAGCGAGGACCAGCCGCACGACTCGCGACGCCGTTACTACCGGCTGACCCGCGCCGGCCGCGACGTCGCCGCCCGCGAGGCGGAGTTCCTGAGCAGGCTCGTCGCCGTGGCCGGACAAGCCGGGCTGCTGAAGCGGGCGGAGTCGGCGTGAGCCGGGCGCTCGGGTTGGTGCCGCATCTGTTCGTCAAGGACGTCGACGCGTCGCTTCCCTTCTACGCCAAGGCGTTCGGTGCCGTGGAGCTGTTCCGCAACGTGCTGCCGAACGGCGTCGTGCTGTTCGTGGAACTCGCCGTCGGCGACGCGCGGCTACTGGTGAGCCAGGAGATCCCTCAGCTGGACGCGCTCTCGCCGTCGACCCTCGGCGGCACGCCGATGCTCCTGACCTTGGAGACCGAGGACCCCGACGACCTTCTGCGGCGCGCGGTGTTCGCGGGCGCGCGGGTGGAGGCGCCGGTCGAGGAGATGTTCTTCGGCGAGCGCTACGGCCGCATCGTCGATCCCGACGGGCATCGATGGGCGCTGACGACCAAACGGGAGCGGTTCACCCCCGAAGACATCGACGCGAGGACCCCACGCGAGGTCTGACGTGTGCGGTCAGGTGACCGGCGGACGTCTCCTCGGGTAGCGCGGCAGCGCGACGAGGAGACTTCACCGCGCCCGCCTCTTTGGGGCCGGAGGCCCACGAAAACGTGATGAAGGGGCACCTCGGCGCGCGACGGGAGCGATCTTCGAGACGGCCCCTGCGGCGCGTTTTCGTCAGCGGGCGCAAAATAAAGCATGGTTTCCGTGCGAAGCGTGGTCGATCGGGTCGGTCCGACGCTGTTGCACGCCCTCCAGATCCCCGAGGAGTCCCCCGCCGTCGGTGACGTCGTCATCGCCGAACCCGGCAACACCCTCGCCGCGGGCGACCTCGTCCTCGGCGTCGCGATCACCGAGACGTCGGACGCGGCCGAGCTCGTCAAGGTCAGCGCGTCGAAAGGTGCCGCCGCGGTCCTGCTGAAGCCGCCGCTCGCGGCGAAACCCTCGGTGAAGCGGGCGGCGAAGTCGGCGGACATCGCGTTGATCGAAGTGCGCTCGGCGACGTCGTGGGCTCAGCTCGTCTGGCTGCTCAGGACGGTCCTCGACGCGCTGGCCGACGAGTCGGACGCGCTGGAGGACGGCGGCGGCCCTGGTTCCGGCGACCTGTTTCGCCTCGCGGACGCCGTCGCTTCGGTGGTCGACGCGCCCGTGACCATCGAGGACACCAACTCTCGGGTGCTCGCGTACTCGGCCCGGCAGGATCTGACCGACTCGGCGCGCGTGTCCACGATCATGGGTCGCCGCATCCCCGACGACGTCCTCGCGCGGTTCCGGTCGCGAGGGGTGTTCCGCGAGCTTTCCCGTGGGCGGCAAACGATCTTCGTGCCCGCGCAGCGCGACGGCACGCTGCCCCGGCTCATCGTGCCGATCCGGATGGGCGGCGAACTGCTGGGCTCGATGTGGGCGGTCGTCGCGGGCCCGGTCTCCGACGAACGCGCGGCCGCCTTCGCCGACGCGGCGCCCGTCGTCGCACTGCACCTGCTGCGCCGCCGCGCGCACACCGATTCACAACGCCGGGTCTCGGCCGAGCTCCTGCGCGCGGTACTCGAAGGGAACGCCAGCCCGCGCAAGGCGATCGCGGAACTCGACCTGTCCGAAGAACCGCACCGCGTCGTGGTCGTGGAGGTCGCCGGCGGCGACGGCCGCGACGACGAGGGCCTGCGGCTCGCCCTCCTCGAACGGATCTCACAGGGCGTCGGCAGGCGGCCGGTGGCCACGGAACTCGGCGGCATGCTCTACGCGGTCGTCCCGGACGGGGACGGCTGGGCCGAACTCCGGGCCGCGCTCGAAGCCCTGCCGTCGTCGAGGAAGGGCGGGACACCACGGGCCGCGGCGGGATCGGCCTGCGAAATCGGCGAGCTCGCGAGGTCGCGTGTCCAGGCCGACGAGGCCCTGGGGCTGCTTCGCGCGAAGCTCGTCCCCGGCCGCGTCGTGGTCTTCGACGAGGCGTGGACGGCCCTTTCGCTGCACCGCGGAGCGACGGCGGCGAGCAGCGCGAAGGTCGCCGAACTCGGTCCGCTCGGCTTGTTGCGCGCGCACGACGAAGCCCACGAGAGCGGCTACGTCGACACGCTGTACCAATGGCTACGGCATCCCGGAGACCCGCGCGCGGCCGCGAAGGAACTCCGGATCCATCCCAACACCCTGCGGTACCGGATGCGGCGGCTGCTCGACCTCGTCCCGCTGGATCTCGACGATCCCGACGTCCGGCTGGCGCTGATCACGCAACTCGTTTCCCTGCGCTGGAGTTGAGTCCACTACAAACTGCTCAATACCGAACACTTTGTAGTGCGACAAAATCGTCTCCAGACGTCAGGAAAGGGTCTTTCAGGACGTAAAACGTCTTGAAAGACCCTTTCCTGACATCCGACGGTTCAGTGCGCGCTGGCGCGATATCCGTCCTCAATGGTCTGCCGTACCGCGGCGAGCAGATCGGCACCGGGGTAAAGCGGCAAAAGGACACCGGGGCCACCGTCGACCCGCAACGCGGCTTCGTAACCGTGCCCCGGGGTTTCGACCAGGCCCACGATGACATCGGCCGGATTGCCTTCGGTATCGACGGTGCGGACACGCCGCTCCCGCCGCCAATCCTGATTTGTCATGCGGAACAGAATGGCAGCTTACCGGCCAGTAAGATCAACATCTTGACTCGATCGTGCTGCATTTACCGTTTCGCAGGTTGCACGGCCGCGCCCACCCCCAGCGAACGCGGCCGTGCTTCACACCCGATAACCGAGGTCTTCGGCGACGAATCGCTTCGGCACCATCCGGATCCAGACGGTCCCTTTCACCTCGGGATCATCGTGCAGGTACGAACGAAAACGCGCATCCCATTTGCGTTCGTCTGGCCCGAGGTACCGGCTCAGCAGCCGCTGTCCACGGGGGACGTCGAAGGGGAGGATCTCCGCTTCGCCGCGCGCGAGCACTTGCCGCACCAGGCCCGTGCCGACGTCGCACACGTCGACGGTCACCGCGATCGACGGCGAATCGCGGACGAGGCGGGCCAGCCGCGCCCACGGTCCGGTGAGGATCCAGAAAGCCCGCTTCTCCCAGAGGTACCAGGTCGGGCGCACGGTCGGCCCGGCCGCGGCGACCCTGGCGGTGAGCGGCCCGGCGAGGAATTCGTCGACGTCGAACATCAGACCTCGAGCAACGTCTTGCCGATCGCGCCACGCGACTGCATGACCGCGTGCGCGTCCGCCGCCCGTTCGAGCGGGAACCGTTGACCGATCACGGGTTCCAGCCGTCCGGCGGCGGCTTCGGCTAGCGCGGACTCGGTGAACGCCCGCATCTCGGCCGGACCGCCGAGGCCCTGGATCACCGTGACCCCGCGCGCGGCGGCGTCCTCTTCGGACACCTCCGTCCACGAACCACTCGAAAGCCCGTAGATCAGCATTCGGCCACCGGGCTTGAGCAACCCGAACGACGTCGCCCCGATGTCGCCGCCGACCCCGTCGAACACGACGTCGACCTCGCCCGCCTTCGCCGCCCAGTCCGGCTCTCGGTAGTCGACCGCCAGATCGGCGCCGCGTTCCCGGACGTGCCCGGCCTTCTCCGGACCACCCGCCGCACCGACGACCTCGGCGCCCGCGGCCTTGGCGAGCTGCACGACCAGCCCGCCGACCCCGCCCGCCGCGGCCTCCACCAGCACCCGCTCACCGGGCCGGATACCCGCGGCGGTCACCAGCGCGGTCGCCGTGCGACCGTCGGCGAGGATCGCGACCGCCGCGTCGAGCGCCAGGCCGTCCGGCACCTCGAAGACGGACTCGGCGGCGACCGCGACCCGTTCCGCGTACGCCCCGGAACCGCCCGTCGAGGTCACGACGCGCTTGCCGACCAGGCCGAGGTCGGCCCCTTCGCCGACCGCGCTGATCACGCCACCGACGCCGTTGCCCGGGATCATCGGCAGCTCGCCTCGGAACGGCCCGCTCCCACCGGCGCGGAACTGCGTCTCGACGAAGGTGATGTTGGCGAACGCCACCTCGATCAGGACCTGGCCCGCTGCGGGCACCGGATCCGGGGCCTCGCCCGCGACGAGCACTTCGGGCCCGCCGAACTCTTTCAACCACACGGCTCTCATGAGCCCAAGGTGCAAGCTCCAGTTCACTGGAGGTCAAGCGATTGTGCTCGGAAAACCATGATCGGTGTCCAACCTTGTCGTGCGCACACGATGACACCGCCGTCCGGGTGGCTCACCGTGAGTGGCAGCACCTTTGTTCGCAGACCCGCCGCCAGGAGGCATCCCGTGCGTATCGCCGTCCCCCGTGAGATCAAGAAGCACGAATACCGGGTGGCGCTCACCCCGGCGGGCGTGCACGAACTGACCGGGCGGGGCCACGACGTCTTCGTGGAGGCAGGCGCCGGCTTCGGCTCCTCCATCACCGACGAGGAGTACGTCGCCGCGGGCGCGAAGATCCTCGCGACGGCGGAGGAGACCTGGGCCGAGGGCGAACTCGTGCTCAAGGTCAAGGAGCCGATCGCGGAGGAGTACCCGCGGCTGCGCGCCGACCAGGTGCTGTTCACCTACCTGCACATCGCCGCGGACCGGCCGCTGACCGACGCGCTGCTGGCCGCGGGCACCACCGCGATCGCGTACGAGACGGTGCAGACCCCGAACCGCGCGCTGCCGCTGCTCGCGCCGATGTCCGAGGTCGCCGGACGGCTGGCGCCGCAGGTGGGCGCGTACTCCCTGATGAAGCCGAGCGGTGGCCGCGGCGTGCTGCCCGGCGGCATCCCCGGCGTCCACCCGGCGCGCGTGGTCGTGATCGGCGGCGGGGTCGCCGGCCTCAACGCGGCGCGGGTCGCGCTCGGCCTCGGCTCCGATGTCGAGATCCTCGACACCAACGTCGACCGCCTCCGCCAGATCGACAACGACTTCGGCGGCCGCATCCGCACGGTGACCTCGAACGCGCTGTCGGTCGAGCAGTCCGTGCTGGAGGCGGACATGGTCATCGGCGCGGTGCTCGTTCCCGGCGCGAAGGCGCCGAAGCTGGTCTCGAACGACCTCGTCTCGCGGATGCGCCCGGGCAGTGTGCTGGTGGACATCGCGATCGACCAGGGCGGCTGCTTCGCCGACTCGCGGCCGACCACGCACGACGAGCCGACCTACAAGGTCCACGAGTCGGTGTTCTACTGCGTCGCGAACATGCCGGGCGCGGTGCCCCGGACGTCGACCTACGGGCTGACCAACGTGACGCTGCCGTACGCGGTCCAGCTGGCGGAGCACGGCTGGCACAAGGCGCTGCAGGCCGACGCTTCGCTGGCGAAGGGCCTCAACACGCACGCGGGCGCACTGACCAACGCCCCGGTCGCGGCCGCGCACGGGCTGCGCGCCGCGGACCTGGCCGACGTGCTGGCCTGACCCTCAAGCCACTCTCCCACGCGGGGGACCTTTGCCACCCCAGTGCGCAAAGGTCCCTCGCTCCTTTTGCGCCAGCCCGCGAGCCCAGTCCAGCCGCCCCCAATGCCACATCGGGGACACTCAGCGTCCCCAATGCCACATTGGGAGCACCGAACGCGCCGCCGGTACGCCACCTTCGCCTGCCCCAGCCCACGGTGCCCCGCACCACAGACAACTCACCAGCCACGGCGCACCTTGCCGCAGGCCACTCACCAGGCCACGGCGCCCCGCGCCCCAGGCCACCCACCAGGCCACGGCGCTCTGCGCCGTAGGCCACCCACCCGCCAACCGCAGCCGGACGCACCGTGGGGGTCCGGGGGGCTCGGCCCCCCCGGGTGATACGACGAAGCCCCACCTCGGGGAAGGTGCGCAAGCACCGACCAAGGTGGGGCAAAGGGGCTGAGGGCGGCCCGCTCGACCAGCCTGGGGGTCACTGGGAGCGGGCCGCCTCCTTCATCGTAGGTAATAAGTCGCCGTCGCGCTGCATGGGGTTGCCATGTCTTCGGAATTATTTCCTCACGAGACGCCGTCGTTGTCGGTGAATTTCCGCGCTTCTCGGCGCATATCCGGTAGTCAGCGGCCATTCGGCCCAGTGTCGGCTGCGCCGGAGGACGGAGTCGTCACCGCACGGAACGTGACGAAGGTCGCTTTCGCTGGATTGACCCCTTCCGCGAGTGCGGACCCACCCCGTGAGGCAGGATGTCGCGTGATCGGCCTTCGTCAACAAAAGGGGACGGTATGCACGACGGCAGTGGCCGCATCGCGGTGCAGAATTTGAGCAAGCAGTTCGGTGCGGTCAACGCGGTCCAGAATCTGAGCTTCACGGTGGAGCCCGGTTCGGTGACCGGCTTCCTCGGCCCGAACGGCGCAGGGAAGACGACGACGCTCCGGATGCTGCTCGGGCTGGTGACGCCCACGAACGGCACGGCGACCATCAACGGGCGCCCGCACGACCAGCTGGGGAATCCGGCTCGGGTCGTCGGTTCGGTGCTGGAGAACGAGGGTTTCCACCCGGGGCGTACCGCGCGTAATCACCTGCGGGTGTACTCGGCGGCGATCGGGATGCCGGATCAGCGGGTGGACGAGGTGCTGGGGCTGGTCGGCCTTTCGTCGGCCGCGGACCGCAAGGCGGGCGGGTTCTCGCTCGGTATGCGGCAGCGGCTGGCGCTGGCGACGGCGTTGCTGGGAAACCCGCAGGTGCTGGTGCTGGACGAGCCGACGAACGGTCTCGACCCCGAGGGCATCCTGTGGCTGCGGAACTTCCTGCGCGCGTATGCGCGTGAGGGGCGCACGGTGCTGGTCTCGAGCCACCTTCTGAACGAGGTGGAGCAGACGATCGACCAGGTCGTGATCATCAGCCAGGGCATGACCCGGTACAACGGCTCGCTGGACCAATTGCGCAAGAGCAACCAGTCCCGGGTGCTGGTGCAGTCGGCCGACGCGAGCGGCCTCGTCGCCGCGATGCAGGAGGCGGGCATCACGCAGGTCTCGCCGATGCCGGACGGCCGTGTCGCGGTGTCGGGTGCGACGGTGCAGCAGATCGGTGACATCTCCGCCAAGGCGAGCATCGCGGTCTACGGCATGCAGGAGGAGACCGCGGATCTGGAGCGGATGTTCTTCCAGCTGACGCAGGGCCAGTACGCCGCGCCGCCGCCCGGTTTCCAGCAGGGCCCGCCCCCGGGCTACCAGGGTCCGCCTCCGGGTTACCAGGGCCCGCCGCCCGGTTACCAGGGTCCGCCTCCCGGCTACGCGCCGCAGAACACGCCGCCGCCCGGTTTCGCGCCGCCGCAGCAGTTGCAGCAGCAGGGCCAGCCGCCGCAACAGCAGCAGTACCAGCAGGCGCCGCCTCAGCAGCAGGCGCAGCAGCAGGGCCAGAACGAGGGCTGGGGAGGCCAGGGCTGATGGGCAACCTGATCAAGGCGGAGTTCCGCAAGACGCTCACGCTCAAGGCGTGGTGGGCGCTGATGATCCCCGCGGTGGTCTTCGCTTTCGCGTTCGCCCTGTTCTGGGGCATGATCACCAACGATTTCAGTGACTTCCTCGGCCGTTCCGACACCCGTGAGCTGACCGAGGCGCTCGGCATCTCGACCGGCGAACTGCCCGTCGGCCTGCTGGCGCTCGGGCACGGCATCAACATCGGCACGATGATCCCGATCATCTTCGGTGTCTTCGCCCTCGCCGGCGAGTACACGAAGAAGACGATCACCACGACGTTCCTCACCGCCCCGAACCGCGTTTCGGCGTTGAGCGCGAAGATGATCACCTACATCGCCTGGGGCGCGATCTACGGCGTGATCATCGTGGGCGCGGCGAGCCTCGGCACCGTGATCACGGTCGACAGCGCACGCCTGCCGACGGCGGGCCAGTGGCTCGGCGTGCTCGGGGCGGGTGTCCTCGCGACCATCCTGGCGACGCTGTTCGGCATCGGGGTCGGCGCGGTCTGGCGCAGCGTGGTCGGCAGCATCATCACGCTGACCATCTGGATGCTCGTGGTCGAGAACGTCCTCGTGTTCGTCATGTTCGGTGCCGCCGACATCACCTGGCTGGGCGGCGTCCTGCCGAACGGCACGGTCAACGGCATCGTGGGCGCCATCGGCGCGGAGGCGTTCGGCGCCGCCGGCGTGAAGGTCCCCGGCCTGCAGGACGAGACGGCGTGGGCACTGCAGTACGCGGCGGGCGCTCCCGGCGCGTTCTCGTGGTGGGCCTCGGCGCTCATCTTCTTCGGCTGGACGATGGCGTTCTTCCTCGCCGGCTGGGCCGTGAACCAGAAGAAGGACATCACGTAAGTCACCGTCCACAAGCGCCATGAACGGTCCGTTACTTGCAAAATTTGCAAGTAACGGACCGTTCATGGCGTTCGGCCCTGCGCGAACCGGCCGGTCCTGTCGGTGGGGCCGCATAGGCTTGCGGGGTGACTACTGCTCCACCTCGTCCGCGTCAAGCGAGCCCGGCACGTGAGACGGCCCCGGCACCCACCGGAGGCTGGATCCGCCGCCTGGCCGCTTCGTGCTGGAAACATCCTTGGCTCGTCGTGCTTTCGCTGGGTGCGGCCATCATCGGCGTCGGGTTGCAGGCCGCCGGTCCGCTGCTGATCCGCGAGGCCCTCGACGACGCCGTCGCGGGCGACACCTCCCGTCTCGGCCTGCTCGCCGCCGTGATGGCGGTACTGCAGGTGCTGACCTTCGGCAACGCCTTCGCCCGCCGGTACGTCGGCGGACGGCTGGCCCTCGACGTCCAGCACGATCTGCGCCGCCAGGTGTTCAACGCGGTCTCCCGGCTCGACGGCGGCAAGCAGGACGCGCTGCGCACCGGCCAGGTCGCCTCCCGCGCGATCTCGGATCTGCAGCTGGTCACGTCGGTCCTGATGCAGGTGCCGCTTTCGGCGGGTTCGGTGATCTTCGCGCTCCTGTCGCTCGGCGCGATGCTGTGGATGTCGCCGACGCTGACCCTGATCGCGATGGTGGTCGCGCCCGCGATCGCGATCATCATGGCGGTGAGCCGGAAGCGGCTCTTCCCCGCGACCTGGGCGGCCCAGCAGCGCGCGGCCGACGTCGCGCAGCAGGTCGAGGAAACCGTCACCGGCGTACGCGTTGTGAAGGGCTTCGGCCAGGAAACGCGAGAAGTCGCGAAGCTTGAGAAGACGGCGAAGAAGCTCTTCGCGGAACGCATGCGGTCGGCGCGGCTGTCGTGCTCGCCGACGGCCACGACGGCGGCGCTGCCCGCGGCCGGCCAGGTCGCGGTGCTGGCCGTCGGCGGCGTCCTCGCGCTGAAAGGCGAGGTCAGCCTCGGCACCTTCCTGGCGTTCGCCACCTATCTGTCCATCCTGATCGGCCCGGCACGGATGATTTCGAGCCTCGTCGTACAGGCCCAGCTGACCAGGGCCGGCGCGGAACGGGTCAACGAACTGATCGACGCGCAGCCGGACGTCGTCGACAGCCCGGACGCGCGGCCACTGCCCGAAGGCCCGCTCGGCGTCCGCCTGGAGGACGTCTCCTTCGGCTACACGCGGTCGGATCCCGTGCTCGACGGGCTCACCCTGGAGGCCCGGCCGGGCGAAACACTCGCGCTCGTCGGCACCGCCGGTTCGGGCAAGTCGACGATCTCCTTGCTGCTGCCCCGGTTCTACGACGTGCACAGCGGTTCGGTCCAGGTCGGCGATCTCGACGTCCGCGACGTCCGGCAGCACGACCTGCGCAGCGTGATCGGCGTGGTCTTCGAGGAGGCGTTCCTCTTCTCCTCGTCGGTGCGCGACAACATCGCCTACGGCAGGCCGGACGCGAGCGACGAGGAGATCCGCGCGGCCGCCCGGGCGGCGGAGGCGGACGAGTTCATCCAGCGCCTCCCGGACGGATACGACACGCTCGTCGGCGAGCGCGGCCTCACGCTTTCGGGAGGTCAGCGGCAGCGGCTCGGCCTCGCCAGGGCGCTGATGACCGATCCGCGCGTGCTGGTCCTCGACGACGCGACGTCCGCCATCGACACGGTCACCGAGGCGGCGATCCACGACACGCTGCGTTCGGTCACCGCGAGCCGGACGACCCTGCTGATCGCCCACCGCCGCTCCACCCTCGCCCTCGCCGACCGGATCGCCGTGCTGGACAAGGGCCGCGTCGTCGACGTCGGCACCGAGGAGGAACTGCTGGCGCGCTGCCCGCTGTTCCGCGAACTCGTCGCGGGGCCGGGTGACGACGTCGAGGAACCGCACCGCTGTGAGGGCCTCGACTGCGGCCCCTCGGGAATCACCCCCGCCCTGTGGCCGGAGCAGGACAAGACCGACGAACTGGCGGGCGAACGCAAGGGCGCCGGCGGCGAATGGGACGTCGACCTGCCGCCGAGCGGGGAACTCCTCGAAGGCGTCCGGAAACTGCCGCCCGCCACGGACGTCCCGCGGCTGCCGGGCACCGACGTCACCGCGCCCGAACCGAAGTTCCGTCTCGGCCGCCTGCTGAAACCGGTGCGCGGCCCGCTCGCCGTGGTGATCGGGCTGGTCGCGGCGGACGCGCTGGCCACCATCGCGATGCCCGCGCTGTACCAGTACGGCATCGACAGCGGGGTGCGCGCCGGAGCGGAGGCGGTGATCTGGCTCGCCGCCGGGATCGGCGCTTTGGTGATCCTCACGGACTGGCTGGTGGTCTACCTCCAGACCAGGATGACGGCGCGGGTCGGCGAAACGGTGCTGTATTCGCTGCGCGTCCGCAGTTACGCCCATCTGCAACGGCTCGGGCTCGACTTCTACGAACGCGAACTGTCCGGGAAGATCATGACCCGGATGACGACCGACGTCGACGCGCTCTCGACGTTTCTGCAGACCGGTGTCGCGCAGGCCGTGGTGAGCGCGCTGACCTTGGTCGGGATCGCGGCGGCGCTGATGATCACCGACATCGGGCTGGCGGCGTACGCGCTCGCGGTGCTGCCGATCCTCGTCGTGGCGACGGTGATCTTCCGCCGGGCGTCGTCCAAGGCGTACACCGAAGCCCGGGAACGGGTGAGCGTCGTCAACGCGGACATGCAGGAGAACGTGAACGGGCTGCGGGTCGCGCAGGCGTACACCCGCGAGGAGCGGACGGCGGAGAAGTTCGCTTCCCGCAGCGACGAGTACCGGCGTTCGCGGCTGCGCGCCCAACGCTATGTCGCGACGTACTTCCCTTTCGCGGCAATGCTTTCCGGATTGGCCGAGGTCGTCGTGCTGATCGTCGGCGCGAACCGGGTCGCGGCGGGCACGCTGTCGGCCGGTGTGCTGGTGGCGTTCCTGTTGTACCTCGGCCAGTTCTTCTCGCCGATCCAGCAACTGTCCTCGGTCTTCGACGGCTATCAGCAGGCGCGAGTCGGCCTGACGCGCATCGGCGACCTCCTGCGCACGCCGACTTCCGTTCCCGCGGCGGAAAACCCGGTCCCGGTTCCGGAGCGGCTACGGGGCGAAGTCTCCTTCAAGGACGTCGATTTCGCTTACACCTCAACGGATGACCCCGCTCTGAAGCAGCTGACGCTGGAGGTCGCCGCCGGAGAGACCGTCGCCTTGGTCGGTGCGACGGGCGCCGGCAAGTCGACAGCGGTGAAGCTCGTCGCGCGCTTCTACGACGCGACAGGCGGCGTCGTCCGGATCGACGGAACCGACATCCGCGAGTACGACCTGGGCGCCCTGCGCACGCGGATGGGCGTGGTACCGCAGGAAGCGCATCTGTTCTCGGGGACCGTCGCGGACAATGTGCGCTACGGCAGGCCTTCCGCGACGGACGCGGAGGTCGAGGAGGCGGTCCGGTCCGTCGGCGCACTCGACGGTGTCGCCGCGCTCCCCGCCGGTTTCCACCAGCCCGTCGGTGAACGCGGACGCTCGCTTTCGGCCGGGCAGCGGCAACTCGTCGCCCTCGCCCGCGCCGAACTCGTGGACCCGGACGTCCTCCTGCTCGACGAGGCGACCGCGGCCCTCGACCCGTCCACCGAAGCCGCCGTCCTGCGCGCGACGGAACAACTCGCTCGCCGCCGCACGACGTTCGTGGTCGCGCACCGCCTCGCCACCGCCGCCAAAGCGGACCGGATCGTGGTGCTGGCCCACGGCCGGATCATCGAACAGGGCACCCACGCGGAACTGGTCGCCGCGGATGGCCACTACGCACGCCTGTGGTCACTGGGCTGACTCGGACCTCGTGAGTGGTACGGGCGTCTCTCGTGGCGGAACCCCGGCCGCGCGTCGTGTCGTCCATCCAGTCACGCGTGTCGTCCGCCGGATCACGCGTGTCGTCCGGTCAGTCACGCGAACTCGCCGGTACTGATCAAGTCGGTCGAGAGGGGAGGATTTGGGACGTCCAACGTCCCAAATCCTCCCCTCTTGCCGTCTACCACTCACGACATCCGCCGCCGCTCACCAGGAACGCGGCTCCGGCGATCACGTCGCGAAAGCCACTTTCGCGACGCGCGCCCGCCCTCTCACCCAGCCGGCAGATCCAGCTGGAATTGCGCCCCCGGAGCCGACGGCTCCCACCCCCGCGCGAGCGCCAGCTGGATCGCGCGTTCGACGTCCGCAGGCAGCAAGGCCTTCGACGGCACCCCCATGTAGTTCAACGGACGCGCGTGATCCGTCCGGACCACCAGCACCGCACCCCGCACCCCCTCCAATTCCACCCCGTACGAAAGGAAGTACCCGCCGTCCGATCCGTCGCGACCCCCTGCGCAGCAATGCCATGAAGCCAGCATGACTCCACGGGCAAGGGAATTCCGGTCGCGCGTGCACCCCCGCACCTGTCATCCTCACGACAAATGAACGAAGAGATCCCGGCGCGGCAGATCCGCGCCGTGCACACCGAAACCACGATCCGCGTCTATCAGGCGTACTCGCCGGCCATCGCCGGCGCCGCCGTGAAGGCGGGCACGTTCGTGCCGCCGTTCAAACGCGAACGCATGACCTGGATCAAGCCGTCCTTCCTCTGGATGGCGTATCGCTGCGGCTGGGCCGCGAAGCCCGGCCAAGAACGCGTACTCGCCCTCGACATCACTCGCGAGGGTTTCGCGTGGGCGCTCGAACACGCGGCGCTCAGCCACTACGACCCGGACGTCCACTCCGACCGGAAGACGTGGCAGGACGAGGTCAAGACCAGCCCGGTCCGCATCCAGTGGGATCCGGAGCGCGGCATCCGGCTCGGCGCGCTCAAGCACCGCTCGCTCCAGATGGGGCTGAGCGGCGAGGCCGTCGATCGCTATGTCGACAACTGGATCACGGCGGTCACCGACGTCACCTCGACCATGCGCGAGATCGGTGCCCTGGTCGCGGCGAACCGCATCGAAGACGCCGAAGCGCTGCTACCCGCGGAGCGCCCGTACCCCGGCTAAGGCCGCCACTTGAGGCCGCTCATCCCGGCGACCTCGAGGTCCTGAGCCGAAGCCCACCGGACGGTCCCCGGCCGGACGTGCACCCCGGCCGTCACCGCCCAGTCCGGCTCGTCGGGCTCGACGTGCTCCATCTCCTTGAAGTCGGCGAGCGTCGGCCAGACCGCCGAGCACGAGTCGCACATCAGCACGACCTTGCCGGACTCGGTGACCAGCGGGCGCACACGCCCCTCGTCCCAGAACGACGGGCACTCGTCGAGCCACATCGGCTGCCACCACCTCGCGGGCGATCGGCGGCCGGCACGACACCGGCCGCATCGTCCACCCAGCGAAGCCCCCTGACGTGAACTACAGGCTGTCCGGGCACGACCAGCGGGCCAACCTTCACCGACGAAACAGTGACCTGACCTGCACGGACGGTGAAAACGACAGCAAAGGTCCCTTGCTCCGCCGAACGGCCGAGCGCCCGGACGGCACGCCACATATTTTCGGTCTCTTGATCGAGACAGTGACCCATCACCTAGTGCGCCACGCCTCACACAGGCCAGTTCCATCACACGGCCGCGACCGAGGGGGTTAGCCTGGTAGGCGCATCAGCGGTGTTCAAGATCTCGAGACGGATAGAGGCGAGTCCAAGCCGTGTCCAGCAGCAGCCCTGCGTCACAATTCGGCCCCAACGAGTGGGTCGTCGAGGAAATGTACGACCAGTTCCTCGCCGACCCCAGCTCAGTCGATGCCGCCTGGCACGACTTCTTCGCGGACTTCAAGCCAACGCAGGCCGCGCAGACCAAGGCCGACGACGCGCGTCAGAACTCCGGAGACCCCGGCAATGAAGGTCCTGGCGCCAACGGCCAGGTCGCCAACCCGTCGCCCCAGACAGTCCGCAACGCCGAGTCCACCGCGAAGCAGACCGCGCCGAAGAACGCCCCCGCGAAGCCCGCACCGAAGACCGAGGCGAAGGCCACCGCGCCCGCGAAGGCCCCAGCGCCTGCGAAGGCGGCTGCGCCCAAGGCGGCTGAGAAGGCCCCGGCCAAGCCCGCCGAGAAGGACGCCGAGCCGGAGTCGAAGCAGCTCCGTGGCGCCGCGGCGGCGATCGCGAAGAACATGGACGCCTCGCTGTCCGTGCCGACGGCCACGAGTGTGCGTGCCGTTCCGGCGAAGCTGATGGCCGACAACCGCATCGTCATCAACAACCACCTCAAGCGCACGCGTGGCGGCAAGATCTCCTTCACGCACCTCATCGGGTACGCGATGGTCCGTGCGCTGAAGAACTTCCCGAACATGAACCGGCACTACCAGCTGATCGACGGGAAGCCGTTCGCGATCACGCCGGAGCACGTGAACTTCGGTCTCGCGATCGACATGAAGGGCAAGGAAGGCTCCCGCACGCTCGTCGTGGCCTCCATCAAGGCCACCGAGAACATGACCTTCATGCAGTTCTGGCAGGCCTACGAGGAGATCGTCAAGAAGGCCCGCAACGGCAAGCTGACCGCCGACGACTTCGCCGGCACCACGATCTCGCTGACCAACCCCGGCGGCATCGGCACCAACCACTCGGTGCCGCGGTTGCAGGCGGGCCAGGGCGCGATCATCGGCGTCGGCGCCATGCAGTACCCGGCGCACTTCGAGGGCACCAGCGAGAAGGCACTGGTCGACCTCGGCGTCTCGAAGATCATGACGCTGACCTCGACCTATGACCACCGCATCATCCAGGGCGCGGAGTCGGGCGAGTTCCTCAAGCGCATCCACGAGCTTCTGCTCGGCGAAGACGGCTTCTATGACGACGTCTTCACCAGCCTGCGCCTGCCCTATGAGCCGATCCGCTGGGTCGCCGACATCCCGGACGGCCCGGTCGACAAGACCGCGCGCGTGATCGAGCTGATCGACGCCTTCCGCATGCGCGGTCACCTGATGGCCGACACCGACCCACTGAACTACCGGCAGCGCAGCCACGCCGACCTCGACGTCCTCTCCCACGGCCTGACCCTGTGGGACCTGGACCGCGAGTTCCCGGTCGGCGGCTTCGCCGGCCAGGAGCGGATGAAGCTGCGCGACATCCTCGGCGTGCTGCGCAACTCCTACTGCCGCACCGTCGGCATCGAGTACACGCACATCCTCGACCCCGAGGAGCGCCGCTGGATCCAGGACCGCATCGAGGTCCCGCACGAGAAGCCGGACCCCGCGGTCCAGAAGTACGTGCTCTCGAAGCTGAACGCCGCCGAGGCGTTCGAGACCTTCCTGCAGACCAAGTACGTCGGCCAGAAGCGGTTCTCCCTCGAAGGCGGCGAGACGGCGATCCCGCTGCTCGACACGCTGCTGGACAAGGCCGCCGAGCACGAACTCGACGAGGTCGTCATCGGCATGCCGCACCGCGGCCGCCTGAACGTGCTGGCGAACATCGTCGGCAAGCCGATCGCGCAGATCTTCCAGGAGTTCGAGGGCAACCTCGACCCGGGCCAGGCGCACGGTTCCGGTGACGTGAAGTACCACCTCGGCGCCGAGGGCAAGTACTTCCGCATGTTCGGCGACGGCGAGACCAAGGTGTCGCTGACCGCGAACCCGTCGCACCTGGAGACCGTCGACCCGGTCCTCGAGGGCATCGTCCGCGCGAAGCAGGACATCCTCGACAAGGGTGGCGAGGGCTTCACCGTCCTCCCTGTCCTGATGCACGGCGACGCGGCCTTCGCGGGCCAGGGTGTCGTGGCCGAGACGCTGAACCTGGCGCTGCTGCGCGGTTACCGCACCGGCGGCACCGTGCACGTCATCGTCAACAACCAGGTCGGCTTCACCACCGCGCCCGAGCACTCGCGTTCGAGCCAGTACGCCACCGACGTCGCGAAGATGATCGGCTCGCCGATCTTCCACGTGAACGGCGACGACCCCGAGGCCGCGCACTGGGTGGCCAAGCTGGCCGTCGACTACCGCCAGGCGTTCCACAAGGACGTCGTGATCGACCTGATCTGCTACCGCCGCCGCGGCCACAACGAGGGCGACGACCCCTCGATGACGCAGCCGGCGATGTACGACATCATCGACACGAAGCGTTCGGTCCGGAAGACCTACACCGAATCGCTGATCGGCCGTGGCGACATCTCCGTCGAAGAGGCCGAGGCCGCGTTGCGCGACTTCTCCAGCCAGCTGGAGCACGTGTTCAACGAGGTCCGCGAGCTGGAGAAGCACCCGGCGAAGGCCAGCCCCTCGGTCGAGGAGGAGCAGCAGGTCCCGGCCAAGGTGCCCACCGCGACCACCGCCGAGGTCATCGAGCACATCGGCGACGCGTTCCTCAACGTGCCCGAGGGCTTCACCCCGCACCCGCGGGTCAAGCCGGTCATGGAGCGCCGCCACAAGATGTCCCGCGAAGGCGGCATCGACTGGGCGTTCGGTGAGCTGCTCGCCTTCGGTTCGCTGGCGATGGAAGGCCGCCTGGTGCGGCTGTCCGGCCAGGACTCCCGCCGCGGCACCTTCACCCAGCGCCACTCGGTGCTGATCGACCGCAAGACCGGCCAGGAATACTCGCCGCTGGCCAGCCTGGCCGACGGCCAGGGCCGCGTGATGATCTACGACTCGGCGCTGTCCGAGTACGCGGCGGTCGGCTTCGAGTACGGCTACTCGGTGGCCAACTCCGAAGCGCTGGTCATGTGGGAAGCGCAGTTCGGTGACTTCGTCAACGGCGCGCAGACCGTCATCGACGAGTACATCTCCTCCGGTGAGGCCAAGTGGGGCCAGCTCTCCGACGTCGTGCTGCTGCTGCCGCACGGCCACGAAGGCCAGGGCCCGGACCACACCTCCGGCCGCATCGAGCGTTTCCTCTCGCTGTGCGCGGAAGGCTCGATGACCGTCTCGGTGCCGTCGACCCCGGCGAACTACTTCCACCTCCTCCGCCGTCACGCGCTCGACGGAGTCAACCGGCCGCTGGTGGTCTTCACCCCCAAGTCGATGCTGCGCAACAAGGCGGCGACTTCGCAGGTCGAGGACTTCACCGGCCAGTCGAAGTTCATGTCGGTCATCGACGACGCCGTCGTCGACCCGTCGAAGGTGCGCAAGGTGCTCCTGACCTCGGGCAAGCTCTACTGGGAGCTGGTGGCCGAGCGGACGAAGCGCGAAGCGAACGACATCGCGATCGTGCGGGTCGAGCAGTACTACCCGTTGCCGAAGAAGAAGCTGCTGGCGGCGCTCGAGCGCTACAACGGCGCTCCCGCGGTCTGGGTCCAGGAAGAGCCGGAGAACCAGGGTGCGTGGCCGTTCTTCGGCCTGAACCTGCCGCGGAAGCTCCCGGAGGTGTTCGCCAGCCTGGATGTCGTGTCGCGTCGTCCGATGGCGGCACCGTCGGCGGGTTCGTCCAAGGTGCACGAGGTCGAGCAGAAGGCGCTGATCGCGCGGGCCTTCGACTGATCGCCTGACGTGAGCTGAAGGGGCCCTTCACCGCATCCCATGCGGTGAAGGGCCCCTTCGCTGCGTCTGATGCGCAAAAGGAGCCTCACCCGGCCCTTGACTGTCCACAAGGGACCCTTTTACGACACAGAGGTGCCCGATTTGGGTGACTTGCACGGTTTCGCGAGGGGGTCGTGAGTGATTTTTGTCGTTCTAACCCTCATTGCCACTCACGACCCCCCGCAGAACCGCACATAGCGGCATCAATCGGACACTCAATCGTCCGGTGGTGTCCCTTGTGGACACTGAAGCCCCGCCAGCGTCCAGAATCAAGCTCCACTACCGGCACCGTGCGGCCCCGCGACAGTGCAGGAATAGTCGCCTGACCTGCAAGATCTCGACTTTGCCGGGACCCTGCGTCTGACGCTGGGAAAACGTCCTTCAGCCGATCGCCTCGGAGGTCGCCTTGGCCAACTTAAGCGCGTTCTCCTTGCACACCGTCTGGTTGACCGTGCCGGACGGGTCGGGGCCGGTCACGATGATCTCGCCCTCGGCGTTGCCCTGATAGAACTTGATCTGGCACTGGCTCGGCGAGTCGAGCTTGGTGTGCACGGCTTTGGTCGACTTCGCCATGGTGGGGATGAGCACGCCGCCGTCCGTCACGGCGTTCTCGACACTCGCCTTGGCCCAGGCCTCACCGGCGCCCGACCCCGGCTCCTTCGACTTCGACAGGTACATCACGACGGTCGCCGAAGGCGCGTTGGGCTCACGCCAGCTGCAGGACGAGCGGGTGTAGGTGATGTCGTCGTTCGACGTGCTCGCCGGCTCCTCGCCCTTCGGCGTTTCGAGCGGCGGCAGGTTCCGTATCTTGCTCCCGATCCGCTCGCAGCCGGGCATGGAGGTGTACTTGTCCGGCGGACCGGTCTTCTTGGACGACGTCGGCGCCGCGGTCGGCGACGAGCGCGAGTCGTCGGACAGCAGCAGGAAGGCCGCGACCCCGCCACCGCCGAGCAGCACCACCGCGCCGACGACGAGCCCGACGATGAGTCCGGTGTTCGACTTCTTGGGCGGCGGCCCGTATCCGGGTGGCGGATACCCCGGATATCCCTGCGGCGGATACGGCTGCTGAGGTCCCTGCTGATAGGGCGGTCCGGGCTGCATGCGGAGAGGGTAAAGCCTCGCGAAGGTCCTTAGTGGACGAACGCCGCAACTGGGCGCCGAATCACTCTCCGGATACGGGAAGGCCCCCTTCCCAGCAGGAGGAAGGGGGCCTTCACGTACTCCGGATGTGGATCAGACGGTCAGCGACCAGCTGTTGAGCGAGCCGGTGTCGACCCGGTAGACGTCCTGCACCTTCAACTTCCAGGCGCCGTTGGCGGCCTCGGTCGAGACGTTGGCGGTGTAGGTGGTGTTGATGTTGTCGGACGAGTCGTTGCTCGAACCCTTCAGGCGGTACGAGCTGCCGTCCGGCGCGACCAGGTCGATGACGAGGTCACCGACGTAGGTGTGCGTGATGTTCACCGCGACCTTGGTGGTGGCCGAGGCGTTGCGGGCGCAGTTCGCGACGGTGATCGTGCTGGTCACCGCGGCACCGGCGTCGGGGATGGCGACGACGCCGCTGTTGGTCTGCGTGCCGCAGGGGGTCGGCTCGGGGCCGGGGCCACCGGTGCCGGTGTAGAGCAGCACGTTCGGCGAACCGGTGCCCGGGTTGGTCACCTTGTCCTTGGTGCCGTTGGCGACCAGGGCGTCACGGACCTGCTTCGGCGTGGCCGTCGGGTTGGCGGAGGCGTACAGGGCCGCCGCGCCCACGACGTGCGGGGTCGCCATCGAGGTACCGCTGATGGTGTTGGTGCCGTTGTTCAGCCACGTCGACGTGATGCCGCTGCCCGGCGCGAAGATGTCGAGGCAGGTGCCGATGTTGGAGAAGCTGGACCGCGCGTCCGTGTTCGTCGTCGAGCCGACGGTGATCGCTTCCGGCGTACGGGCGGGCGAGACGTTGCAGGCGTTGGCGCCCGTGTCGTTACCGGCCGCGACACCATAGGTGATGCCCGCCGCGATCGACCGCTGGACGGCCTGGTCGAGGGTGGTCGACGCGCCGCCGCCGAGGCTCATGTTCGCGACGGCGGGCTTGACCGCGTTCGCGGTCACCCAGTCGACACCGGCGATGACGCCGGCGGTCGTCCCGGAACCGGAGCAGTTCAGCACGCGGACGGCGACGAGCTTGACGCCCTTGGCCAGACCGTGCGCGGTACCGCCGATGGTGCCGGCGACGTGGGTGCCGTGACCCTGGCAGTCCGTGGCGTCGTTGTCGTTGTCGACGGTGTCACGGCCGTGGGTCGCGCGCCCGCCGAAGTCGGGGTGCGTGGTGAGGATGCCGGTGTCGACGACGTACGCGGTGACGTTCGACGCCGTGGTGCTGTAGCTGTACTTCTGGTTGAGCGGAAGGCTCTGCTGGTCGACCCGGTCCAGGCCCCACGACGGCGGGTTCAGCTGGTCCGCCGAGATCGAGACGGTCTGGTTCTGCTCCACGTAGGCGACCGCGGGGTCCGCGGCGACCCGCTTCGCCTGCTTTTCGGTCAGCGCACCGGAGAAGCCGCGGACCGAAGACGCGAAGGTCTTCTCGACCGTGCCGCCGTGGCGCTGGGTCACGCTCTTCGCGGTGGCTTCGACCGACGAGCCGTCCTTCAGCACGACGATGTAGCTGTCCTTGATCGCCTTGTCGCTACCCGCGTTGACGATCGAACCCTCCGCCGCCGACGCGACGGTGGTACCGCCCAGCGCCGTCAGCACGGCGACGGCCGCGGCCACACCGAAGGCGGGCAGTCGTCTCTTCAAGGTTCCCAGGGAATTGTTCAAGATATTCCTCCCAGGCAGGGTCGACCCACGGGCGTGAAATGGCCCGCCGGATCGTTGGGGTGACTCAGAGGTGAAGCGCGTTCCACTTAGGAGCGCAGGCTGAGACTAAGTCGCCGATTCACCCTAAGGAAGACCTTGCATTACGGACATCCCGGTAGTAGTGGACACGTCATCGACGCAGCTCGGGCACCGTTCAGCCCCCGCCTTTAGTCGCGTTTTGCGCCCGTACGGCCCACGAAGAATTGGGGATCCGCACATCCCGTGGTCGCTTTCCCGCCCACCGGCCGTTTCAGTGGCGTGAAAGTACACACGGATGGCCGCCTACTAAAGTCGCGACCTCGCCGGGCGGAAATCGATTTCCACCCTACCTTCGGATGGAGCACACTCGGGAGCATGCTGCTCCGACAGGAAATCCCGGCCGACCGCGAGGCGATCCACGCGGTACATCTGGCCGCGTTCGCGAAACACAGTGTCCCGGTGGTCGAGGCGAAACTCGTCGACGAACTACGGGAGGACGGCGACCTGATCGGCGCACTGTCCATCGTGGCCGAACGCGAGGGGAAGGTCGCCGGGCATGTCTGCTGCAGCCCGGCGAAACTCGGCTCCGACGAGAAGTCGACGGTGGGCCTCGGTCCGCTCGGTGTGCTGCCCGAGTACCACGTCTCCGGCATCGGCTCCGCGCTCGTGCACGCGGTTCTCGGCGCGGCGGACGCCCTCGGCTACGGCGCCGTCGTCCTGCTGGGCGACCCGAATTACTACTCCCGCTTCGGCTTCGTACTCGCCGCACAGCACGGGATCACGCCGCCGGTCGCGGAATGGGCGCCGCACTTCCAGGTCCGCACCCTTCGCGCGTACACGCCCGATCTCCAGGGCGAGTTCCGCTACTCCCCCGCCTTCGACCGCCTCTAGCCCCCGCCGCGTTTAGTCCTCTGGATGCGGTCCTTGCGCGTGCAACCACCGCATGCAGAGGACTGAACGCGTGGGGGGTCAGGCGGGCGCGAGGAGGTTGTTCCGGCGCAGGAACTCCTCGGCGACGTCGAGCGGGTTGCGCTTCTCCTCGCTGAACTGGACGTTCAACTCGGTCAATTGATCGGTCGTGAGCGCCGCCGAAACCCGGTTCAGCGCGTCGATCTCCTTCGGCGACAACGTCCCCTTCGCCGCGAGGGGCACGATGTTCTGCGCGGGGAACATGTTCTTGTCGTCCACCAGCGGCACGAACCCGTTCGCGGCGATCGACGAAGACGTGCTGAACAGGTCCGCGACCTGGATGTCACCGGACTTCAACGCGGCGACCGTGACCGGGCCGCCGGTGTCGGTCGTGCGGATCTCCGCGAACTCGCAGCCGTAGAGCGCCTTGATCTTGTCCTTCCAGCGGCTGCTCCACTGACCGGGACCGCCGAGCACGAGTTCCTTGCACCGCTTGCCGAGATCGGAGAAGGTCCGCACCCCGGAATCGGCGAGTTCCTTGCGCACCACCAGCAGGTCCTTGTCCTCCGCGGGCGCCTGTTCGAGGACCTCGAACCCGGACGGCAGCTTCTGCTTCAGCTGCGCGTAGACGTCCTGCGGCGTGGTGGCCTGCGTGTCCTTGTCGAAGTAGCGCAACAGGTTCCCGCTGTAATCCGGTACGACCGAAAGCGATTTGTCCTGCAGTGCCTTGACGACGACCTCGCGGCTGCCGACCGGCGGGCGCACGGTGACGTTCTCCGCGCCCGCGTTGCGCAGCGCGCCCGCGTAGATCTGGGCCAGCAGAAGGCTTTCCCCGACGTCGGACGCGCCGATGATGATGTCGCCGGTCGCACCGCCCTCCGCACCGCCGGCGAGCGGGTTGCCACAGCTCGCCGTGAGCAAAGCGATCCCGGCGAACAGCGCCGCCACCCTCCGCCTCATGCCTTCGCCTTCTTCCCGCTGGCGGCCTGCGCCAGCCGAACTCCCTTGGGCACCAGCAGCCGCTGGACGCCCGCCAGCGCCAGATCCAGTACGACCGCGAGCAACGTCGTCAGGAGCGCGCCCGCGACCACCTGCGGATAGTCCAAAATGGCCAGTCCGTCGAGCAGGAACCGGCCGAGCCCACCGAGTCCGACGTAAGCGGCCACGGCCGCCGTGGCCACCAGTTGCAGCACCGAGTTCCGCACCCCGCCGAGCACCAGCGGCAGCGAGATGGGCACCTCGACCTTCCACAACCGTTGCCAGCCGGTCATTCCGATGCCCTGCGCCGCGTCGACCAAGCCGTGGTCGGTCGCCTGCAAACCCGCGTACGTCCCGGCGAGGATCGGCGGGATCGCGAGCACCACGAGCCCGATGATCGTCGAGAGCTCGCTTTCGGTGAAGAGCAGGAACAGGAAGGTCACCAGCCCCAGCGTCGGCAGCGCGCGGATCGCGTTGCCGCCGCTCACCAGCAGCACCGCGCCCCGGCCGGTGTGCCCGACGTAGAGCCCGAGCGGGAGCGCGATGATCAGCGCGAAGACCAGCGCCAGCGCCGTGTAGCCGAGATGCTGCAGCAACCGGGCCGGGACGCCGTTCGTTCCCTGCCAGTGGGCCGGGTCCCCGAACCAGTTCAGGACGTCGCCGATCATTTCGCCCCCGCCGCGGTCGCCACCCGGTCCCAGGGTGTGAGGAGATCGCGAAGCTGCACCAGCAGCAGGTCGACGACCAGCGCGAGCAGCAGCGTCGCGACGATCCCGACGACGATCGGCGAGAAGTACTCGCGCTGGAAGCCGTCGGTGAACAGCACGCCGAGCCCACCGGTGCCGATCAGCGCGCCGACACTGACCAGGCTGATGTTGCTGACCGAGGCCACCCGGACGCCCGCCGCGAGCACCGGCACCGAAAGCGGCAGCTCCACGGCGAGGAAGCGGCGCGCGGGTTTGTAGCCGATGGCCGTGGCCGCGGCGACGACGTGCGGCGGGACCGCGTCGAGCGCGTCCAGCACCGGGCGCACGAGCAACGCGGCGGTGTAGACGGTGAGCGCCACGATCACGTTGACGCTGTCGAGGATCTTCGAACCGATGATGCCCGGGATCACCACGAACAAGGCGAGCGACGGGATCGTGTACAGCAGGTTCGACACGACGAGCAGTACGGAACGCGCCGCGGCGAACCGGTGGCCGAGCCAGCCCGCCAGCACCGCGATCAGCAGGCCCAGCACCAGCGGGACCAGCGAGAGATAGATGTGGTCGAGCAGGTCGCCGAAGAACTGCGAACGGTTGTTGGCGCTGCCCAGGTAACGACCGAGCTCCGCGAAGAAGTCGCCCATCAGGAGCTCAGCGACGGCGTTTCGATCACTTGGAGGACTTGCTGGGCTCTGACCACGCCGACGACCTTTTGGTCGGCGTCGACCACGACACCGAGGCTCGCGGGCGAGGAAAGCGCCGCGTCGAGCGCGCCGCGGATCGGTGCACCCTGGAGGTAGAGCGACCCGCCCGCGACGAGGTCGGTCTCGGCGAGCTCCCCGTCCACAGTGGACCCGGGACGCAGCCAGCCGCGCGGCTGTCCGTCGGCGTTGACCGCGACCCGCCACTCGTCGGCGGGTCCGGGGGCGGGCTTGCCGACCTCGACCCGCTCGACCTCTTCGACGACGATCCCTTCCGCCGACAGGAACGAAAGCCCGCGGTAGCCGCGGTCCTTGCCCACGAACGACGCGACGAAGTCGTCGACGGGGTGACGCAACACCTCGGACGGCGTGCCGTACTGCGCGAGCACCCCGCCGACGCGGAGCACCGCGATCTTGTCGCCGAGCCGCACGGCCTCGTCGATGTCGTGGGTGACGAACACGATCGTCTTCCCCAGCTGTGACTGGAGGCGCAGCAATTCGTCCTGCAGTTCCTCGCGGACGATCGGGTCGACGGCGGAGAACGGCTCGTCCATCAGCAGCACCGGCGAATCCGCCGCGAGCGCCCTGGCGACCCCGACGCGCTGCTGCTGGCCGCCGGAAAGCTGGGCGGGGTAGCGCTTGCCGAGTTCCGCGGGCAGGCCGACGGTTTCGAGCAGTTCGGCGGCACGCTTGCGCGCCTTGCCCTTGTCCCAGCCGGACAGCAGCGGCACGGTCGCGACGTTGTCGAGGACTGTCCTGTGTGGAAAGAGGCCGGCGTGCTGGATGACGTAACCGATGCCGCGCCGCAGCAGTGCCGGGTCGCCTTCGCTGACGTCCTTGCCGTCGAGCAGAACCGTGCCCGAAGTCGGCTCGACCATGCGGTTGATCATCCGCAGCGACGTGGTCTTGCCGCAGCCGGACGGCCCGACGAAGACGGTGATGGTGCCGTCCTCCACGGTGAGGTTCAGGTCGTCGACCGCGACCGTCCCGTCCGGATACCGCTTCGTCACGCCACGGAACTCGATAGTCACGCGTCTCTCCCCCTGTCTGGTCGAAAAACCGTAGCCCACATCCTGCCTGTTGGCACGGTGTCCCAGGGGGCGGGTCACTAGGCTGCTGGGCGTGAGTTCCTCCGTCGATGACGTCTTCGCGGCGCACGGTGTCCACGTGCGACCGCTCCATCAGGTGATTTCCCTGCTCCGGACGGATTGGCGTGATCTCGGCGAACTGGTCCGGCTCAGCACCGCGCCACGCCGGAGTGTCGAAGACGTCCTGAACGCGCTCGGCGACGACCTCGAGCGGAACGAGTCCCGCGTCCGGCTCGCCCCCGCCACCCGGGAGAAGTACGCGCGCTTCGAGGCACGGGACCGGAAATCCGATCCCGGCCTGCTGAAGACCATCACCAGCTACGTCGAGAACGTACCGGCGCCGCTGGCCGCGCTCGACCACGTGCAGGCGACGCCCGAGACCGTGCTGAACCGGGCTCTGTGGCTGGACGAGCGCTACGACCTCGCGACGGCGAAGCTGCTGTTCCTGGGTGACCATGACCTCACGTCGCTGGCCGTGCGCGCGTTGCGGCCCGACGCGGACCTCACCGTCGTCGACCTCGACGATCGTGTCCTCGCCTACATCGACGAACTCAGCGAGCGGTCGATCCGCACCCTGCACACGGATCTGCGCGTCGGCCTGCCACCCTCGGTGACCGGGCGGATGGATCTCGTGTTCAGTGATCCGCCTTACACCCCCGAAGGAATGGGCTTGTTCGCGGCGCGCGGGGTCCAGGCGCTCAGCGAACCCTCGGAGGGGCGACTGCTGCTCGCCTACGGTTACAGCCCGCGCCACCCCGCGCTGGGCGCGCAGGTGCAGCGGGCACTCGCGACGCTCGGGCTGACCTTCGAAGCGATCCTGCCGGACTTCAACCGGTACTTCGGCGCGCAGGCTATCGGGAGCGCGGCGGACCTCTACGTCTGTCAGCCGACCGCGAAGTCGAAGAAGAACCGCGGTGGCAAGGGAAAGGCCGCGATCTACACCCACGGCCCGCAGTCGGTGGAATCCGCGGGCGCGGCCAAGCCGTCGCTGCTGGACAAGCTGCACGAAACCGCCACGGAGGGCGGGCTGGCGCTGGAGTCGCGGCCGGTCGACTGGTCCGTTTCCGGGCCGGAGGGCGACGCGGTCGCGATGGATCTTTCGGCCGACCCCGGCCCGTGGCTGCTGCGGACCCTGCTGGGCACCAACGCACGACGGCTGGCGCTGCTGCTCCCGAACTCGCATCCCGATCTGACGAACGCCGAAGCGCAGGGCGCGCTCAACCGGCTGGTCGAGGCGAAGTACAAGCTGCGGCTACTGCGGAGCACCCCGGACAACCGGCACGCCATCGTCGTCGCGGACGCCGTCGAGCACCCGGACGAACTCCTGACCCGCGCGCACGCGCGGCTGGCGAACGTGTCGCTGGACGTGCCGTCGGACCTCACGGACGCGCGGCTGATCGACCTGCCGCGGCACCGGCTGGCGGAACTGCTCGGCTGAGCGGTGCTTCCGGCCTGTCATCGGAACTTCATGCGCTCTTCCTAGGTTCGGTCCCATGAACGAACCGCGAATGCCGATCGCGCAGCCGTACGGGTACGCCTACCCGCCCGGGCTTCCGCCGCACCACCCCAAGACCAGCGGCCTGGCGATCGCCACCCTCGTACTGGGCCTTGCCGGTTGCCTGGCACTGCCGTTGCTGCCCGCGATCATCATCGGCATCATCGCGCTCTCCCAGACCGGACCGGGGAAGCGGCCGGGCCGGGGCCTGGCGATCGGCGGCCTCGCGGCCGCCGGCTTCTGGGTCGTCGGCTGGATCGCCCTGCTCGGGAACACCATGGGGAACCCGGACCGCTACACCGCGAGCCCGCCGAACGCTCCGGGCACGTCGAGCGCGAGTTGCGCGACCCCGCCGTCCGGCCACGCCAACATTTGCACCTTGAAGCCGGGAGATTGTTTGCAACAGCCCGTGGCCTCTGCCACGAGCGTCGAACTCACCGCGTGCGGGAGCCCGCACACCACCGAGGTGATCGGAGCCTTCACCGCGACGGACGGCCCCTGGCCCAGTGGCGGAGAACTGAAAGCGGAAGCCTTGGAGCACTGTCAGCGGATCCTGGCCAAGAACGTGGACAAGCCGCGACTCGACGCGGAAGGTGTCTACACCGATCTGGGCTACTTGAAGCCTGAGCGCGAGCCCTGGAAGCACGGTGTGCGCACCGTCTTCTGCACGCTCGTCTCGCCCGACTCACAGCTGACCGGTTCCGCGCTGGTCCCCGGTGCCGATCTGTCCATCCCGACTGGCTGAGACGCGCAACCCCCACACGCTATGAACGGTCCTTTCCTTGCAAATTTTGCAAGGAAAGGACCGTTCATAGCGCTTGAGCAAGCGTGAAAGGGACCGTCACACCACGCCGTCGGCCTCGGCGGCCTTCGCGACGGCCGCGGCCACCTCGGGCGCGACCCTCGGGTCCAGCGGGCTCGGGACGATCCGGTCCGGGCCGAGGTCGTCCTGCGCGACGGCGAAGATCGCTTCGGCCGCGGCCAGCTTCATGTTCTCCGTGATCGCCCGCGCGCCCGAGTCCAGCGCGCCGCGGAAGACACCGGGGAAGGCCAGCACGTTGTTGATCTGGTTCGGGTAGTCGCTGCGCCCGGTCGCCACGATCTTGGCGTACCGCGACGCCACGGCCGGGTGAACCTCCGGGTCGGGGTTCGACAGCGCGAACACGATCGCGTCGTCGGCCATCCCGGCCAGCAGGCTTTCGTCGATGGTCGCCCCGGACAGGCCAAGGAAGACGTCGGCACCCTTCAGCGCCTCGCCGAGGCCGCCGCGCAGACCGGCCGTGTTGGTGGTCTCGGCGAGCTTCTGCTTGATCGGGTTCAGGCCCTCGCGACCTTCGTGGATGATGCCTCGCGAGTCGAGCACGGTGACGTCCGCGACGCCGGCGTTCTGCAGGATCCTGGCGCAGGCCACCCCCGCCGCGCCCGCTCCCGAGACGACCACGCGCTGGCCGGAGATGTCCTTGCCGAGCACCTGGTTCGCCCCGCGCAGCGCGGCCAGCGTGACGATCGCCGTGCCGTGCTGGTCGTCGTGCATGACCGGGCAGTCGAGGGCCTCCTTGAGGCGGTCCTCCAGTTCGAAGCAGCGCGGCGCCGAGATGTCCTCCAGGTTCACCGCGCCGAACGACGGGCGCAGCCGGACCAGGGTCTCGATGATCTCGTCGACGTCGGTGGTGTCGAGCACCAGCGGGATCGAGTCGAGTCCGCCGAAGGTCTTGAACAGGACAGACTTGCCCTCCATGACCGGCAGCGAAGCGCTCGCGCCGATGTCGCCGAGGCCGAGCACCGCCGTACCGTCGCTGACCACCACGACGAGCCTGTCCGCCCACGTGTACCGCTTCGCCTTGGCCGCGTCCTCGGCGATCGCACGGCTCACCTTCGCCACCCCAGGCGTGTACGCGACCGCGAGGTCACGGGGCGAGGAGATCGGGCGCGTCGCGGCCACGGAGAGCTTGCCGCCCTCGTGGCCCTCGAAGATCTCGGTGTCCGTCACTGGCGTGGTCATCGTGCTTCCCGTCATTGCTTCCGCCGTGTCTATGGACGGCGAAGTCTCGATTCGAGCGTAAGTCACTGGATTCTCCTGGGACTGCGAGCGGGGGAACTGGTGAATGGGCAGGCCGAAAAGGGCATGGCCCGGCCATCCGGGGTAACTCGTCCTCCGACACGGCAGCCCAGCGCGGTAGCGCCGGCCTGTCGGCGAAGCGTCCAATCGGCCATCGGTGCCGTGGGTGTGGCGACGGCCGCGGACGCAGCGGTCGGATCATTGTGACAGGCGTGCGGACCAGTGTGCCCCTCTGGTGCGGTTCATGTCACAAACCGGTCCGGCTTTCCGCAGCTCACGAGAGGTATAGCAAGACGTCCGTCCGGCTTGAGAACGGCTGGTTAGCATTGAGGTATGCAAGCCAGGCGCCTCGGCATCTCCGACTGTTTCGAGTTCACCCCTCGCGTTTTCCCCGATCACCGCGGCCAGTTCGTGGCGCCGTTCCAGGAAGAGGTGTTCGTCGAAACGGTCGGACACCGGCTTCGCCTGGCGCAGACCAACACCAGCGTTTCCCGGCGCGGCGCCATCCGCGGACTGCACTTCGCGGACACCCCGCCCGGGCAGGCGAAGTACATCTACTGCCCGAGCGGTTCACTGCTCGATGTCATCGTCGACCTCCGCGTCGGCTCGCCCACGTTCGGCGAATGGGCGTCCGTAGTGCTCGACAGCGTCGAGTACAAATCGGTCTACGTCGCCGAAGGCCTCGGCCACGCCTTCATGGCGCTCGAAGACAACACGGTCATGACCTACCTCTGCTCCGAGCCGTACAACCCGGCCGGTGAGCACGGCATCAACCCGATGGACAGCGATCTCGCGCTGCCATGGCCACAGGAGATCGAACCTGTGGTGTCTGAAAAGGACGCCGCCGCGCCCCATCTGAAAGAGGCCTTGGAGCAGGGATGGCTGCCGCGATACGACGATTGCGTGGCGCACTACGAGAAGTTGCGGGCCGCGAACTGAGCTAGCGCGCCAAGTCCTCCCGCAGCACCCGTTCCACGTTCCGCTCGGCCAGCGCGGTGATCGTGACGAACGGATTCACCCCGGTACTGCCCGGGATCAGCGATCCGTCGGTCACGTAGAGGTTCCGATAGCCCTTCACCCGGCCGTACAGGTCGGTGGCCTTACCCAGCACCAAACCACCCAACGGGTGATAGGTGAACCGGTTCTCGAACGACCGCGTATCCCCGAACAGGTCACTCCGGTAGATCGTGCGATTCGCGCGGTTGACCTTGTCGAACAACGACTTCGCCGCGTCGATCGACGGCTGCCCCTGCGCCGCGTTCCAGCGCAACCGCGCGGAGTCGGTGGCGGCGTCGTAGGTGAAGTGGCCGCGCTCGGGATTCTTCGTGATCGCCAGGTACAGGCTCAGCCAGGTCTCGATTCCGGCGGGCACCGGCGCGACCTCGGCGAAGACCGGGTTCACCGGGTCGTCCCACGCGTCGATGCCGAGCGCGGGCATCCCCGACTGCAGCGATCCGCCGAGATCCCACGCGTGGTTGGCGCGACCCAGCATCACGTTGCCGTTGGTGCCCCAGCCGCGGCCGACCTCGTCGTTCAGCTCGGGCAGCGTCCCGGTTTCCCGCGCCCGCACGAGCAGTTCCGTCGAACCGAGGCTGCCGGCACCGAGGAACAGGTACTTCGCGCCGAGTTGTTTCCTCGCCACGACCACGCCGTCCTCCGTGGTCTCGTGCACGGCGAGGACGTAGGTGCCGTCAGTCTGACGGGTGATCCCGCGGACCTGGTGCAGCGTCTTGATGGTCACGTTCCCGGTGCCCAGCGCGGCCGCGAGGTAGGTCTTGTCGAGAGACCGTTTGCCGTGGTTGTTGCCGTAGATGACCTCCGACGCGAGCGCCGACCGCGGCACCGTGCCGTCTTCTTCCCGCTTCATGTACTCGAAGTCGTAGACGCTGGGCACGAACACCGTTTTGAGTCCCGCTCGCGCCGCCGCCTTCCGGGAAACCCTTGCGTAGCGGTAAGAACGGCAGGTCTCGAACCACCGCTGATCGATGTGGTTCACGCCGAGGGCCTGGTTGGCCCGCGGAAAGTACGTCCCGTACATCTCGTCGGCGTCGACGGCGGGCAGGATCTCCTCGAAGTACGACCGCTTCGGGGTCACGGCCATCGCGCCGTTGACCAGCGAACCGCCGCCGACCCCTCGTCCGACGTAGACGGACATGTCGCCGTGGTTCACCCTGTCGAGGACTCCGGGATACCGCTTGATGTCGCGGTTGGCCACATCCAGCCACAGGAAGGAGGCGAGCGGGGCCTGCGTGCGGTCCTTGAACCACATGGCCCGCCGGTCCGGCCGGAGCATGTCGCAGAAGACCTTGCCGTCCGGCCCCGGGTCGGCCCACAACTTGCCCATTTCGAGCATGACCGTGGGAATCCCGGCTTCGCCGAGCCGAAGCGCCGTGACCGCGGCGCCGTAACCGGTGCCGATGACCACGGCCGTCGAGAAGCCCGGAGACGATTCTTGGGCCCGCGCGGTGGAAATCGTGGTGAGCCCGAGAGCCGCGGCGGAGTTGAGCGCGGTGAACCCGAGGAACTTGCGGCGTGACAGTGGGGACATGGGCCGATGATCGCCCGCCGTTCGACGCACCTTCAAGGTCGAATCCGAAGCAGATTCGCGTCAGCTGGGTAAACACCGTTTATTTTCACTCGAACGTGGCGATCCAAGGGCAATGCCACGTCGTACAAGTTGACCTTGAGCGGCTGCCGGTCTGCTCGATCAAGCCGGACCGGTCACCGGCAGCAGACCCGGGCGCGACTGTCCACACGGGACACCAGTCCGAATCTGGGCGCCCGATTTGGGTGCTTTGCGCAGCAGCGGGAGGGGGTCGTGAGTGGCAATGAGCGTTAGAACCAAGGGTGTCTTAGGTACCTACGTGGTTGAGGCTGAGGTTGATGCCAGGTCCCGGTCCGTGAAGGCCCCCTTCCCTCGGCTCAGCCGAGGAAACTCGACCTTCACACCTCCCCCCGGTACCCAAATGACTCCAGCCAGGCGCTCACGTGAGTTTTCGCGGTTCGTGGTGATGTCGTGAAGGGCCCCTTTGAGACGTTGAAGGTCTCAAAGGGGCCCTTCACGCGCAGAACCCGAGTACATGAAGGACCCCATCCTTGCGCCTAGGTACAGGAAGGGGTCCTTCATGTACTTCAACCCGGCATCACGTCATCACGCAAGAAGCGCCACAGGTCACGCAGTAGGTACCCAAGGGGAAGCTCGTTAGAACGACCTTTGCCACTCACGACCCCTTGACAGAAACGCCCATTTCGCCATCAATCGGACATCCAGTCACCGAAATGCGTCCACGGTGGACACCAGGAGCGTGCCGGCTCCCGTCGGCCAGGGCAACCGAGCGCTTGCGGAAACCGTCACCACTTATGGCCAGAACCCCGCCCAAGATCAACTTAAGCGACATGGCGATCCCAGGGGTCCCCTGGGGGCCTTCCCCGATGTGACCCAGGCCGCCGCGGGCCACTCTTTCGAGTCATGAGACGTCTTCTCGCCGCGACCGCGGCCGCACTGTCCGCAGCCGCCCTCCTCGCCCTTCCCGGCCACGCCGCCGCGACACCGTCGCCCGTGCCCGACTTCGACTTCTCCGCATGCCCGGCACCGCCCGCCAACGCCGACCCCGGGACCTGGCGCTGTGAAGCCTTTGTCTCCCAAGGAGTCCTGACCATCGGCGACCGGGAGATCCCGCTCGGGGAGATGCGCCTGACGTTCTCCGAAGGCGAGATCGACGGGAAATTCGCGCAGGTCTTCGGCGAACTGCGGCACGCGCCCGCCCGGATCCGCGGCACTTTCGGCGCGAGCATGCAGCTGAAGTACGGCGGCTACTCGGACTTCCAGTCGAACGACGAACGCCGCGGCGAGCTGGACCTCTACGCCGCCCTGCGACATCCCTTGCTGCCCAAGGAATGCACGATCGGCACCCTCGAAGCGCCGCTCCACTCGGTGGTCAAGGACGATCCCGCGGTGCCCTTCGAGGTGATCTCACAGAACCCGAAGACGGTGAAGTTCGGCGTCGTCGACACTCAGCTCGCCCTGCCGGCCACGACCGGCTGCGGCAGGCTGGCGCCGGTCGCGGACCAGCTGCTCGGCCTGCCGTCGCCGAGCGGGAAGAACACCTTCAAGCAGACGACCTACGTCCAGTTCAAGCCCCTCTGACCACCCGCGTTCAGTCCTCTGAATGCGGCAGTTGCACGCGCAAGGACCGCATCCAGAGGACCAAATGCGAAGGTGCTCACTTCTTCTTGGTCACCCAGATGGTGATGGTCGCGGTCACGACGGGCTTCCCGTTCGTGTCCGTGATCGTCACCGGCACGGGGAGCTCGAAGCCCTCGTCGCCGAATTCCGGCAACTCCGGCAGTTCGGCGACCGCGCGCAGACCCGTCTCGGCCTTCGCCACGTACTCGACCGTCATTCCCTTCGGCAGCCAGCGATGCGTCGCCGGGACGGTCGCCTCGGCGAGCATGCCCATGGCGATCTCGGCCAGGTTGCATGCCGCGATCGCGTGAAAAGTCTTGATGTGGTTGTAAACACCCCACCACTTCGGGGAGGTCACCTCGCACCGGCCGGGACGCAGGTCGCGCACCGTCGGGAGCACCGTCCGGAAGTACGGCACACGCAGGCACATCGCCGCCGAGAACAGCTGTTTGCCGACCGGCTTGCCCGCCAGCCGGTTCCACATCGCGTAGGTCGGATTCTGCGCCATCACGGTCTCCTCATCATGTTACTCACCAGTAGCATAACCGGACCGCAGGCTATATTCGCAACGTGGCACATCGGCTCTTCCTCCTCCGGCATGGTCAGACCGAGTGGTCCGTCAACGGACGGCACACCGGACGCACCGACATCCCGCTCACGGCCGCCGGCGAGGGGCAGGCCCGCGCGGCGGGCGGCACCCTGCGCGCGGTGCTCGGCGGCTCTCCCGCCCTCGTCCTTTCCAGCCCCCGCACCCGCGCGCTGCGGACGGCGGAGCTGGCCGGGCTGCGCGTCGACGAGGTCACCGAAGAGCTGGCCGAATGGGACTACGGCGACTACGAGGGCGTCACCACACCGGTGATCCGCGAGACCGTTCCCGGCTGGACGGTCTGGTCGCATCCGATCCCCGGCGGCGAAAGCGCGGAGGACGTCAACGCCCGCGCGGACAAGCTGATCGACCGCGTCCACGAACCGCTCGGCAGGGGTGACGTGATCCTCGTCGGCCACGGACACTTCAGCCGCGTCCTGGTCGCGCGCTGGGTCGGCCTGCCGTCGACCGCGGGCGTCCACTTCGGACTCGACCCGGCCGGCGTCGAGGTGCTCGGCGACGAACGCGGCGAGCCGCAGATCGAACACCTCAACCTGCTCCCCACGACGGAGGACTAGTGGACGACCGCATCCGGCGCATCCGCGAAGAAGACGTGGACGCCGTCGTCCAGCTCGTCTACGACCTCGCCGAGTTCGAACGCGCCCCGGACGAATGCCACCTCACGTCCGAGCAGCTGCGCACCGCGCTGTTCGGCGAGGCTCCCGGGCTGTTCGGCCACGTCGCCGAGGTCGACGGCGAAATCGTCGGCTACGCGCTCTGGTTCCTCAACTTCTCCACCTGGCGCGGCGTGCACGGCATCTACCTGGAGGACCTCTACGTCCGCCCCGAGCAGCGCGGCTCCGGCCTCGGCAAGGCGCTACTGGCCACCCTCGCGGCGGTCTGCGTCGAGCGCGGCTACGCCCGCCTCGAATGGTCGGTACTCAACTGGAACCCGGCGCAAGGCTTCTACAAGTCCCTCGGCGCGGTGCCGATGGACGAATGGACCGTCGACCGCCTCACCGACGAGCCGTTGAAGGCGCTCGCCGCCCAGGTCTAGCGAGCGCGAAGGCGTAACTCACGTGATCAGACACGTAACTCACGTGACTGGACGCCGCACTCGAAGATTCAGAGGTCCCGCTCTTCGCGTTCGCGACGCGCCGCACGACCCGCGGCGCCGTCGCGCTCGGCGGCTTCCTCCTCGCTCTCGCCGTCCTGCATCCCGAGCGCCCACGCGCGCGAAGGGCGGCGGAACAGCAGCACGATGACGGCGACGCCGATCAGCCCGAGCGGCACTCCCCACAGCGGCTGCCCGGACGGGCCCGCGCCGTACCAGCCGACCCCCACCAGGATCAGCGCGACGACCACACCGGGCGAGCGAGCCCACGTCTTCCCCATCGCCAGGCCGGCCGCGCAGGCCAGCGTTCCGGCGGCGAGGACGAGGTAGTAGGCGACCTCGGCCAGCAGGTTCTCCGGTCCGGCCTGGCCGTTGACCAGGAGCAGGATCGCGAACACGATCAGGGCGAGCCCCGGCGGCGCGGTGACGGCCCCGGCGAGGCGGACTTCACGGGGCGCGGGCGAGAGCTTGTCTGCGATGGACACGGCGAAACAGCCTTCCAGGCTTCCGGTCACGGCGCTCCACCAGGGCGGGTCACCGTACGTGAGCGCTTTCGATCGTATGCCACCCGGTCGGCCGGTTTCCCCGGACCGCCGTATGGGAAGAATTGGAGGCGTCGTCGATGAGCGGGCGGTCGGCCCGGGTGCACTTGTCACGACACGCTGTCATTCAGCGACAGTGAGGAGGGACGCCCGCCACAGGGGTCATAAGGTGCTGCTCCGAGGACGCACGTGCCATTGAGCTTCGCGTCACCTGACGCTCCCCTCTTCGGGCCGAAGAGGCTTACCCTGCGGTATGTGCGTGCCATCCTCGTCGTGAATCCCCAGGCCACCTCGACCACCGCCGGTGGCCGTGACGTGCTGGCGCACGCACTGGCCAGCCAGGTCAAACTCGACGTGGTGGAGACCGACTACCGCGGCCACGCGATGGCCGTGGCCCGGTCCGCCGCCCGCGACGGGATCGACCTGGTGGTCGCCCACGGCGGCGACGGCACGGTCAACGAGGTCGTCAACGGCCTGCTCGCGGACGCCGACGGCGATCCGGCGAAGATCGGCGACGTCCCCATGCTCGGTGTCGTGCCGGGCGGCTCGGCGAACGTCTTCGCCCGCGCGCTGGGGATCGCGCACGATCCCGTGGAAGCGACCCATCAGCTTCTCAACGCCATCGAGAACGACCGGAGCCGCAAAGTCGGCCTCGGGATCGCCGACGGCCATTGGTTCACCTTCAACGCCGGCCTCGGCTGGGCCGCCGACGTCGTCGGCCGGGTGGCCAAGCGACGGGGCAAGCAGACCACCGCGGGGCTCTATCTGAGGGCCGCCGTGGTGTCGCATCTGCGGCCTCCGCTCGGCCGTCCGCCCCTCACGGTCCGGATCCCGGGTGAAGAGCCCACCGAAGTGCTGACCGCTTTCGTGTCGAACACCGATCCGTGGAGTTACCTGGGGGACCGTCCCGTCCACCTCAACCCGGGCAGCTCGTTCGACACCGGACTGGGCCTTTTCGCGTTGAACGGTCTGGGATTGCCCACCGTGTTCAAGCATGTACGGCAGGCATTGCTCACGAAGAGCAACCAACGCGGACGACGTCTCCTTCGTCACGATGACCTGCCGATGATCCGCATAGACGCTGCTGAACCGGTAAACTTCCAGGTGGACGGCGACCTCGTCGGCCAGCGGAAGAGGGTGGAGTTCTTCAGCGTCCCGGGAGCACTGACGGTAATCGTCTGACGACCGGACCGCTGATCGCCTGCGGCAAAGTACGACCTGCCGCTCATCGACGCAGAACCTCCGCTCACCGCATCGGCCTTCCCTTCGGGAGGCTGTTTCGGAACGAAACCGCAGGTCAGAAGCGTCGCTCGGCCGGGTGAGCTGACTCACCGATCTTCAGAAAACCCTTGTCGAAACGGGTGCTTCGTGAAAGCATTCACAAGCACCCAAAAAAACGACCGCCATGACGACTATGGCGCGGTGTACCGCGCCGTTATGAAGGAGCTCAGAAACATGGACTGGCGCCATGACGCGGCCTGCCGAGACGAGGACCCCGAGCTGTTCTTCCCGGTGGGAACCAGCGGTCCTGCTCTGTCGCAGGTAACTCAGGCGAAATCCGTGTGCCACCGCTGCACCGTCGCTTCCGACTGCTTGGCCTGGGCTTTGGCCAGCGGGCAGGACGCAGGCGTCTGGGGCGGGATGAGCGAGGACGAGCGACGGGCCCTGAAGCGCCGTCGTACGCACATCGGCACGCGTACCTCCGCCTGAGTCTTTCGGACTCAGCACGCTTCATCGTATAACTCACAACTGAGCAAGACCCCAAGCTTCGGGAAACTCCCGCGGCGTAGTGGCTGTATGGCCGCGCGTCGTGAGGTGACACGTACCCGACTTGAGCTTAACAAGCGAGGCCGACACACCCCCACGGGGGTATGGCTTCACCGGACTTTCCCAAGTCCTCCCGCGGAACCGTTACAGGGCCGGCGCCAACTTTCTCTTCGGGCGCCGGCCCTAAAACGTGTCCGGGTAAGACTGTCCACAAGGGACGATCAAAAGGGACAGTCCACTCCGGACGCCGTGGCGGCGTGGCTCACAGCCGTCGCGACAACGGGATCCGCAACGCCGCTTCGGTTCCCGCACGGCGGCCGACGGTCTCCTCGGATTCCCCGCGCAGTCCGCGGATCGACAGCGAGCCGCGCAGTTCCGACTCCACCAGGGTCCGCACGATCTGCAACCCGAGGCCGTCGCTGCGTTCCAGCGAGAAACCCGACGGCAGTCCGCGCCCGTTGTCGCGGATGACGACGTCGAGCCAGCGGGCCGAGCGTTCCACCTCGAGTTCGACCTTGCCCGGCCGTCCGCCGGGGAACGCGTGCTCGATGGCGTTCTGGACCAGTTCGGCCAGCACCATCACCAACGGCGTCGCGATCTCGGCGACGACGACGCCGAACGAGCCCTTGCGCGAAAGCCCGACCTGCGATTCGGCCGTCGCGACCTCACCGACCATCGGGAGGACGTTGTCGAGCAGTTTGTCGAGATCGACCCGTTCGTCCACCGAGATGGACAGCGCCTCGTGCACCATCGCGATCGAGGAGACCCGGCGCACGGATTCGCCGAGCGCGAGCCGCGCCTCCTCGCTGGAGGTCCGGCGCGACTGGAGCCGCAGCAGCGCGGCGACGGTCTGGAGGTTGTTCTTCACCCGGTGGTGGATCTCACGGATGGTCGCGTCCTTCGACAGGAGGGCGCGGTCACGGCGCTTCACTTCGGTGACGTCGCGCACCAGCACCAGCGCGCCCGCGGCCTGCCCGGCGGGACGCAGCGGCAGCGCACGGAACAGCACGACGGCGCCACGGCGGGAATCCGCCTCCGTGCGGCTGCTGGGCTTGCCGTCGAGCGCCTCGATGATCCGGTGTGAAACCTCGGTCGCGTCGAACGGGTCACGGATGAGCGACCGGGTCAGCGGCGCGAGGCGCTGCCCGACGAGGTCGGATTCGTGCCCCATCCGGTGGTAGGCCGACAACCCGTTCGGGCTGGCGAAGACCACGGTGCCGGTCGGATCGAGGCGGATCAGGCCGTCGCCGACACGCGGGCTGGTGTGCGTGTCCGTCTGGTTCCCCGGGCTGGGGAAGGTGCCGTCGACGATCATCTGGCACAGGTCGCCCGCGCTGCCGAGGTAGGCGATTTCGAGCGGGCTCGGCACCCGCGAGGCCGCCAGGTTGGTCTCGCGGCTGAGGACGGCGATCACCGTGCCCGCGAACACCACCGGGATGGCCTCGCGGCGCATCGGCAGGTCGCGATACCAGTGTGGATCCTCTTCGCGGCAGATCCGCACCTCGCGGCTCGCCTTCGCCAGCTGCGGATGCTCGTCGACGGTGAACCGGGAGCCGACGACGTCCTCCGGATGGGCGGTCGGCGCCGTCGTCGGGCGCGCGTGCGCGACGCAGACGTAGTCGCCGCCGTCGGGCTGCAACTCCTCCGAGACGGCGACCCAGAGCAGGAAGTCGGCGAAGGACAGGTCGGCCAGCAGCTGCCATTCGGCGACCACGGTCTGGAGATGATCCGCGGCCTCGCCGGACAGGCCGGTGTTCTCCGCGAGCAGATCGGAAAGGGTGGACACGTCCCCATCCAAGCAGGGTGAGGGCCGCATGACACACTGGAGAGGTTGACCCTGGCCCAGCGGTGTCGTATCACCCCGCGAGGGCCACTCGGACGAGGAGTGAAACATGTCGAAGCGCGCCCGCAAGCGTCGCGACCGTAAGAAGAACGGCGCGAACCACGGCAAGAAGCCCAACTCCTGATCATTCGATCAGACCACGAAGGCCCCCGCACCGATCCGGTACGGGGGCCTTCGTGTGAGCTGAGCCGCGTTTACACAGTGCTAGTCAAAGGTCTGCTCGATTTTGACCTCGGTGCGTTCGATGGTGATCGCGCCCTTGGTCTGCACGGTCTGGCGGATCGAGGCCCGCAGCCGGGACTTGAGGTCGTCCGGCGCGTGGTCGCCGCCACACTTACGGGCGAGCAGCTGCTTGATGTGCTCGTCGATGCCGTATTCCTCGAGGCACGGCGGGCAGTCCTCGATGTGCTTGCGCAGGGCGGCGTCGCGCTCCTCGCTGCACTCCCTGTCCAGCAGCAGGTAAATGTCGGCGAGGGCTTCCTCGCACTTGACCTTGTCGTCCGCGCCGCTGCAGTAGTCGTCGGTCATCGCCCCGCCACCTCCTGCTGTTTGCCCGCGCGGATGAAGCCCCGCTCGCGGGCGACGTCGGCGAGCAGGTCACGGAGCTGGGCGCGGCCGCGGTGCAGCCGGGACATCACGGTGCCGATGGGCGTGTCCATGATCTCGGCGATCTCCTTGTACGCGAAACCTTCGACATCGGCGAGGTAGACCGCGAGGCGGAACTCCTCCGGCAGCTTCTGCAGCGCTTCCTTGACGTCGGCGTCGGGCAGGTTGTCCATCGCCTCGACCTCGGCCGAGCGCAGCCCGCTGGAGGTGTGATTCTCCGCCTTGGCGATCTGCCAGTCGGTGATCTCCTCGGTGGGCTGCTGCACCGGCTGGCGCTGACGCTTGCGATAGCCGTTGATGTAGGTGTTCGTGAGGATGCGGTACATCCACGCCTTGAGGTTCGTACCCGCCTTGAAGGACGCGAAGGCCGCGTACGCCTTCAGGTACGTCTCCTGGACGAGGTCCTCGGCGTCGGCGGGATTCCGGGTCATCCGCATGGCGGCCGAGTACAGCTGGTCGAGCAGGGGCATCGCGTCCCGCTCGAAGCGCTCGGCCCGCGCGGCCGCCTCTTCGGCGTCCGTGCCCGTGTCCGGCGCGGGATTCTGCGTGCTCGGCAAACCGTTCCCTTCCCGATCGGCGTCGATGCGCTTGTGCGCATGAGACGTCGACGAGTTTACGCGCGGACGGATCACCTGGCCGCCCGGCGTGCGCGGGATCAGGATTCGGGGAGCTTCGAGTGTGGTGGACACGTGGCTTCCAACAGTGCGGCCCGGCCGGGCATTCCCGGCGCGCTCGTAGACTCCGCCCATGGCAGGCAAGGGAACCCCGGCGACGGCGCTGCTGGCGAAGCAGAAAGTGACACACACACTGCACGCCTACGACCACGACCCGCGGGCCGAGTCGTACGGCCTCGAAGCCGTCGAGGCGCTGGGGCTCGACCCCGCGCGCGTGTTCAAGACACTGGTCGCCGAGGTCGACGGGAAACTGACGGTCGGCGTGGTCCCGGTCACCGGCCAGCTGGATCTGAAGGCGCTGGCGGCCGCCGCGGGCGGCAAGAAGGCGAAGATGGCCGACCCCGCCGCCGCGCAGCGCGCGACGGGATACGTGCTCGGCGGGATCTCGCCGCTCGGGCACCGGAGCCGGCTGCCGGTGGTGATCGACGCCTCGGCGGAGAAGTTCGAGACCGTGCACTGCTCGGCCGGACGCCGCGGCCTGGAGGTCGAACTCGCGCCCGGTGACCTGGTGCGGCTTACGGGTGCCGTCGTCGCCCCGATCGCCGGCTGACCTCCCCGCATTTAGTCCTCTGAATGCGGTAGTTGCGTGTGCAAGGACCGCATTCAGAGGACTAAATGCGGGGATGGGGTTCACCCTCGCGAGGGAGGGGGGTCGGTCCGCAGCGGGAAGATCACGCGGCCGCGCTCGGGAATCGTCATCGGCAAGCGAACGACGATTGCTGGGAGCGACGAAATGACCGAGACCGTGTCCGGTGTACCGAGATGGGCGAACCTCGCCGCCCACGCCACGCTGCTGGCGACGTTGCCGTCCGGGCTGTGGCGGATCGCGATGGGCCTCGGCGTCCCGGTCGGGTTCACCGCGCAGGGGCTGGTCGAGTTCGGCATCCCCGGCTGGGGCACGGCCTACGTCTTCGGCCTGAGCCTGCTCGCCGAAGCGCTCGCGTTCCTCACCCTCGGGCTGGTCCGGCCGTGGGGCGAGGTGTGGCCGCGCTGGATCCCGGGGCTGCGTGGCCGCCGGATCCCGCCGCTCGCGGCGATCCTCCCGGCCGCCGCCGGTGCGATCGCCCTGATCGCGCTGAGCGTCCAGGCGCTGTTCGGCTGGGCGGAGGCCGGTTCTTCGATGCCGCCGGGCAGCTGGGAGGACTCGCCGGTCTACGGCATCGTCATGGCGGCCTGTTACGCGCCGCTCCTGCTCTGGGGCCCGTTGCTGGCCGCGGTCACCGTGCATTACGCCCGGCGACGGCTCTCAGGCGAGCGGCCGCAGCACACGCTCCAGCCACTCGGCGGCCGCGCGTGACACGCCTTCCAGGTCCGCGCTGAGGTTGTGGTCGCCCTGGAGCACCACGATCTCGTGATGCGGCCCCGCCTTGGGCAGGCCGAACGGGTCACGCTCGCCCTGCACCACGAGCGTCGGGACCTCGACGGCGTCCAACTCGCCCTGCCGGGACTTCTCCGGCTTTCCCGGCGGGTGTTCGGGGAAGGCAAGGCAGAGCACCGCCACCGCCTGTCCCGCCGCGGCGGTCCGGCAGGCGACGCGGGCCCCGGAGGACCGGCCGCCGAAGACGATCGGGAGATCGTCGAAGTGTGCGGAGATCTCGTCGGCCACGGTGAGCCAGGCGGTGTCGAGTTGTGTGGCGGGTGCGGGAGCACGGCGGCCCGCCACCCGGTACGGCTGTTCGACGAGCGCGACGTGGACACCGGCCGCCTGCGCCGCACGGGTGACCGCGACCAGGTCCTTCGCGCCGATCCCGCCGCCGGCGCCGTGGCCGAGCATCAGCACCGCGATGCCCTCCTCGGCACAGTGCAGCTCGGCCCGCGCGGGGCCGTAGGCGGTGTCGATCTCCAGTTTCGTCATGACTTCGGCACGTCGAAGAGCGCGCTTTCGGCGGCTGGTTCGACGCGGTCCAGCAGCTGCGGGCCGTTGTTGCGGACGTTGTTGACCAGGCTGGACACCGGCCGCAGCTCGATCGTGTCGACCAGGTCCTCGGCGGGCGGGACGAGCAGGTCGGTGACGTCGGACCGGTCGGGGTCGAGCCAGGTGTCCCACTTCTCGCGCGGCATCAGCAGCGGCATGCGGTGGTGGATGTCGGTGAGCCTGCCGACCGAGTCCGTGGTGATCACGGAGAAGGTGATCAGCGGGTCGGCTTCCTTGTCGTCCTTCGGCCGCCAGGTCTCCCAGATTCCGGCGAACGCGAGCGAGCCGTCATCCGGTCCGGTCATGAAGAAGGGCTGCTTCTCCTTGCCGTCACGCCGCCACTCGTACCAGCCGTCGGCGGGGACGAGGCAACGCCGTGCGGAGACCGCCTTCTTGAACGACGGCTTCTCCTTGGCCGTCTCGGCACGCGTGTTGATCATCTTCGAGCCGACTCCGGGGTCCTTCGCCCAGAACGGGACCAGTCCCCAGCGCATCATCCGCAGCGACCGGACGGCGGGCTCGTCCTCGAGCACCGCGCCGTCGGCGTCCCGCGGATGCCGCTGCACCACGGTGGGGACGTCCTTGGTCGGCGCCACGTTGTGGTCGGTCCGGATCCGGCCCTCGGTCAGATCCACCGCGGCGAACTCGTCGATCAGCGCCGCGGGATCCTTGGTGGCGGCATAGCGCCCGCACATGCGAAAACCTCCCTGATCGACCGTCATCGTTACACGCCGGCCGGATGATGGCGAGCAGCATGGGATCATTGTTCCGCGGTGTTCGAAGAGCAGGAGGCGGTTTGGCTGGCAAGGACTGGCGCAGGCTGGACGAAACCGATGTGCGGATCCGTCCCGGCAAGGGCACCAGGCCGCGCAGCAAACGCCGTCCCGAGCACGCCGACGCCTCCACGGCGATGGTCATCGGCAAGGACCGCGGGCGCTGGACCTGCGCGATCGACTCGGATCCGGAGCGCGTCGTCACCGCGATGCGGGCCCGCGAGATGGGCCGGGTCTCGGTCGTCGTCGGCGACACCGTCGGCATCGTCGGTGACGTGAGCGGCAAGCCGGACACGCTCGCCCGAATCATCCGGGTGGACGAACGTTCCAGTGTGCTGCGCCGGACGGCGGACGACACAGATCCCTTCGAACGGGTGGTCGTCGCCAACGCCGAGCAGTTGCTGATCGTCACCGCGCTGGCCGATCCCCCGCCGCGCACCGGGTTCATCGACCGCTGCCTCGTCGCCTGCTACGCGGGCGGCCTCGAACCTGTCCTGTGCCTCACGAAGGCCGACCTCGCGAGCCCGGACGAACTCCTCGCCGGCTACGCGGGCCTCGACATCCCGGCCGTGGTCACCCGGCACGACGAGCATCCGGAGGAACTGACCGGGCGGCTCAAGGACCGGGTCACCGCGCTGGTCGGGCATTCGGGTGTCGGGAAGTCCACTTTGGTCAACCGGCTGGTGCCGGACGCCGGACTGGCGACCGGCGTGGTCAGCGCGGTCGGCAAGGGCAGGCACACGTCCGTCGCGGCGGTCGCGCTCCCCCTTCCCGGCGGCGGCTGGGTGGTCGACACGCCGGGCATCCGCTCCTTCGGGCTCGCGCACGTGACCGCCGACGACATCGTGCTCGCCTTCGAGGAGTTCGCCGAGGCCGCCGAAGAGTGCCCTTCCGGCTGCGGCCACCTCGGGCCGCCTTCGGACCCGGACTGCGCGCTCGACGACGTGGTCACCGACGGTCACGCCAGCCCGGAGCGACTGGGCTCATTGCGCCGGCTTTTGGGGTCCCGAGCTGGGCATGACGACGATCGGTAACTAATTCCGGGCTGGAGCGATAACCCGTTCGGATTAGATCAACTTTTTCTGAGGGGTCCACTTGAAGCGCGTAATCACGCTCGCCGCCATCACCACGGCCGCCGTCCTGGCGCTGTCCGCCTGCGGTGGCGAGAAGCAGCCCGGCGCGGCTGCCCCTGCTCCTTCCGAAGCGAAGAGCATGCTTTCGTCACCGCTGGGCGACGCGGTCCAGCTGGCCGCTCTCACCAAGGAGAGCACGACGAAGGCCAAGTCGTCGAAGGTCTCCATGGAGGCCTCTTCCGGCGGCCAGACCATGACCGTGACCGGTCAGGGCCTGTACGACGGCGAGAACAGCAAGTTCTCGATGTCGATGGACAGCGACGGCAAGAAGATGGACATCCTGTTCGTCGACAAGGCGCTGTACTTCAAGCTCGACGCCGCCGACAAGGCGGAGATGAAGACCGACAAGGAGTACGTGAAGGTCTCGGCCGACGGCCAGGACCCGATGTCGCAGCTGCTCGGCAAGATGATGTCGAAGGCCGTCAAGGACAGCGACCCGTCCCGCACCCTGGAGCAGGTCGCGAAGGCCGGGAAGATCACGAAGTCGGACCAGGTCCAGCTGAACGGTGAGCTGACCAACCACTACGTCATCGACATCGAGGTCGAGAAGGCGATCGCGCTCGTCGTGGGCGAGGCCGGTGTGCCGCTCCCGCCCGAGGCGCAGAAGCAGATCGACGCGAAGCTCAAGGGCAAGAACGTCACCATCCCCACCGAGCTGTGGCTCAACGCCGACAACCTTCCGCTGCAGGTCACCATGGACCAGACCGCGTTCATGAAGGCGCTGGGAGCTCCCGGTGAGGGCTCGGCGAAGGCCACGATCAAGTACACCGACTGGGGTACGCCGATCACCGTCACCGCCCCGCCCGCCGACCAGGTCGGCGACCTGGCGGAGATCATGAAGAAGGCCGGCGGCCGGTAGTGCGTCGCACTTTCAAAGCGGCAGCGGTGGCCGCGGCCCTGACCCTCGTGGTCACGGGCTGCGGCACCCGCCCGGCCGTGACGGCCGAGAACAAGGGTGGAGAGCTCGCGCTGGCCACCCCGTTCGCCGACGCGCTCGGCCTCGTCGAGGCGGCGAAGCAAGGCACTCGGAAAGCGAAATCCTCCAAGACGACCGTCGACGGGATGATGGGGACTTCCAAGGTCACGGGCACCATGGTGGCGTTCTACGACGGCGCGGCCTCGAAGATCGAGGCGAACATGACCTTCGACGGTGAAACGGGCACGTTGCGTCTGGTGGACCAGACGCTGTTCGTCAAGTTCCCCGCGGCGGAGAAAGCTCGGCTCAAGACGGACAAGGTCTGGGGGAAGATTCCGCTGAACAGCGAGGATCCTCAGACGAAGGCCGCGGGGAAGGCCCTGCTGAAGTCGTTCGAGATGAGCGACCCGGCGAAGCAGCTGGAGTTGGTCGAAAAGACCGGCCGCATCGTCAGGTCGGAGCAGACCCAGCTGGACAACGTCCCGGTGAACCACTACTTCGTCGAGTTCGACGCCAAGAAGCAGATCGAACTGTTCCTCGGCGACGACCTCTCCGCCGATCAGCGGGCGGAGGTCGAGAAGCGGCTCGCGGGCAAGGATCTGCGGGTCCCGGCCGAACTCTGGCTCAACGCCGAGCAGGTTCCGCTGAAGATGACCACGGACATGACCTCGTTCCTGAGGTCGATCGGAGATTCACCGGCCGGTGAGGCCAAGTCGACGTACACCTACAGCGACTGGGGCACGCCGGTGGACATCGCGCCGCCGCCCGCCGCCGAGGTGGGCGACTACGCCGAGATCATGAAGAAGGCCGGCGGCTAGCCTCCTGTTCGCACCTGAAGGCCCGCTTCCCTCGGTTCAGCCGAGGAAGCGGGCCTTAGTCGCATAACTGCTGGTCGGCTCCGCCGCCAGAGCGGGACAAGGCGAACGTGTCACGGCGGACCCGACAGGAGCGGGCTCCCGCAAGGAGCCTCACCCGGCTCTTGACTGTCCACAAGGGACCCTTTACGAGACGAATGTGCCCGATTTGGGCGATTTGCACGGTTTCGCGAGAGGGTCGTGAGTGATTTTTGTTGTTCTAACCCTCATTGCCACTCACGACCCCCTGCAGAACCGCACATAGCGGCATCAATCGGACACAGTCGCCTGACCTGCAAGGTCTCGACTTGCCCCTTCCCTCGGTTCAGCCGAGGGAAGGGGCCTTCACGCGTACCCCGACATTCGGACGGTGGAAATTCACGCGACAGGCACTACGGTGGTGGTACAGACCATTCACCCGAGGGAGTCCTATGCGTGCCACCGGATTCGCCGTCGTCTGTACCGCTCTCCTGCTGCTGGGCGGCTGCTCCGGCGGAGAGGAACCGGCGGCGCCACCCGCGCGGGACGCGGCGCAGCTGGCTTCGGCCGCCGCCGCGGGCACCCAGAAGGCGCGTTCTTCCAAGGTCGCGCTCGAGACCACCGCGGAGGACGGCCGCAAGGTCGTCGTCACCAGTTCCGGGCTCTACGAGGGGCCGAACAGCAAGTTCTCCATGGTCGCCGAGGTCGCCGGTGAGAAACGGGACCTGATCTTCGCCGACGGCGTCCTCTACTACCACCTGTCGGACGCCCAGCTCCAGGAGAACAAGACCGGCAAGGAATGGGTCAAGATCACCGCCGACGGCAAGGACGCGCTCTCGGCGGCCAACGGCGCGCTGATGACGAAGGTCGTCGAGACGATGGATCCGACCCGCACGATCGACCGGATCGCGAAATCGGGCAAGGTCACCAAGTCCGGACCGGCCGACGTGAACGGCACGGCCGCCACGCACTACGTCCTCGATCTCGGCGGCGCCCCCGCCGAGGTGTGGCTGGACGCCGAGCAGCGGCCGGTGCAGGTCAGCGTCGACAAGGCCACGGTGAAGTACGAGAGCTGGGCTTCGGACGTGGTGATCATCGCGCCGCCGCCCGAGGCGGTCGGCGACAGCCGCTGAGCCGTTCCCCCGATCGGGGCGAGGTCCGCGGCTGTGTTTCGCTTGGGGTGCCCGCACTGTGAAAGCAGGTCCTCATGCGAAGAACGGCCCTGTCGACCGTCGTGCTCGTCCTCGGCGCGCTGCTCGGCGCGTGCGACGGCGAGACCGTCTCGTTCGCCGACGCCCGCGCGCTCGCCGACGGGGCCATGTCCGCCATGAACGGCAAGGCCGCGAAGTTCGCCACGGACGTCACAGCGGGCACGATGCGATCGAAGAGCCAGGGGCAGGCGCGGGTCGCGGGGACGGGCACCGCGCTGGCCATGACCACGGACTTCCTCGGCGAGGCGCTCGAACTCCGGCTGGTCGACAAGACCGTCTTCGCCAAGGTTCCCGAGGCCGCCCGTGAGGACGTTCCCGGCGGGAAGCCCTGGGTCAAGGTGTCCCCCGACGGCGCGGACCCGTTCTCGCAGGTCGCCGGCGGCAGCATCGACCAGCTGGCGAAGCAGAACGATCCGGCCCGCGCGCTCGACCAGGTGCGGCGGGCGGGCACGCTCACCGAATCGGGGCACGTCGAACTCGACGGCGTGGCCGCCGAGCGCTACCGGCTCGACGTCGACATGGCCGCGCTGGGCGGTGACCTGCCCGCCGGGTTGTCGGCGGAGGCCGTCGGCGAGCTGCAAGGCAAGCTCGGGAAGATCCCCATGGAGGTCTGGCTCGACGACGCAAACCAGCCGCTGCAGATCGTGCTCGACCTCGCCCCCGTCCTCGCCGCTTCCGGCGTCCCGGACAGCGCGATGGCCCGGATCGTCACGCGTTACCGCGAATGGGGCACGCAGGCCGACATCCAGGCGCCGCCGCCGGAGGAGATCGGGGAGATCCCGGCAGGCTGACCCTGTCACGTTCCCCGGCGCCGTCTCGTCCCTCTTGTGAAGGCGACAGGAGGAATGAACATGCGCGTGATGGTGATCGGGGCGACCGGGGTGCTGGGGCGTCCGCTTGTGCGTCGGCTGCTGGCCGAAGGCCACGAGGTGAGCGGGCTGGCCCGCGATGTGGACCGCGTCGCCGCGGTGCGGGAGACCGGGGCGAAACCGGTGCAGGGCTCGTTGTTCGACGTCGATTCGCTGGCAGGCGCGCTGAACGGGCACGACGCGGTGGTGAACGTCGCGACGCGGATCCCGGACGCGCGCCACGCGATGACGTTGTCCGGCTGGGCCGAGAACGACCGAGTGCGGATCGAGGGCAGCCGGACCCTCGCCGACGCCGCCCGACGGGTCGACGAGCTGGGAATCGTGGTGCAGGAAGGGATTTCGTTCGTCTACGCCGACGGCGGCGACGAGGAACTCGATGAGGACGCCCCTCTCGCGCTGAGCGGCAACATCGCGTCTTCGACGGTGGCGCACGCGAACATCGCGGAACTGGCGGACGAGGGCCGCACCGCGATCCGGCTGCGGATCGGGCTCCTGGTCGGAGACGACGCGATGACCACGACGATGCTGGCGGCCGCGCGGCGCGGTTCGCCGCTGATCATCGGCCGCCGGACCGACTGGACCGCGCCGATTCACCCGGACGACGCGGCGGCGGGTGTCCTCGCGGCGCTGCGGGCGCCGAGCGGCGTCTACAACCTGGCCGCGGATCCGGTGCGGAAGCAGGAACTCGGCGAGGCGATGGCCGTCGCGGCCGGTGTCCGGCGGCCGCGCGCGGTGCCGAAGTGGCTGGCGAACCGGCTGGGCCTGATGTCGGTACTGGCGCGTTCACAGCGGGTCGTCTCGGCCCGGCTCACCGAAGCGACCGGCTGGCGGCCCGAACGCCCCGTGCCCGGCCCGTCCTGGTTCTGACGCGTTTCGTCCTCTGAATGCGGTAGTTGCGCGTGCAAGGACCGCGTTCAGAGGACGAAACGCAGACGGGCTACAGGAGTTCCAGCAGGAACGGGAGCTCTTGGGGCGCGTACCAGGCGAGTTCGTGGTCTTCGGCGTCGCCGAGGGTGAACTCCGCGTCCGGGTCGCCGAGGTCGGCCTGGTCGATCACCGCGGCGGCGGCCCGCACCGACTCCGCGGCCTCCGCGGCGTCGACGTGGATCGCGGCGACGTCGGCGATCTTCACCGGCCCGGACAGCCGGACGACGGCGGCGTCGAGGTCCGGGCGCAGCGTGACCTCCTCGATGTCGGCCGAGATCACCACCCGCCGCGGCTCGGGCTTCTCCTCGGCCTCGATCAGCCGGAGCGACGCCCTGGCGGCGTCGAGCAGCGCGGCGTACTCCAGTTCTTCGTCGGATCCGCTGGCGTAGGACTCCCGCAGCGCCGGGGTCAGCGCGAATCCCGTGCCGCTGCGTGCCCGGAACTCTCCCGAGGTTTCGAGCTCACGGAGCATCGCGATCGTCGCCGGTAGATAGACCCTCACCAGTGCGCACCCTTCAGCTCTTCCAACGATTCCTCGATCATCCCGGCGAGCAGGTCCACATCGGACACGGCCTTGCGGTCGCCGTTCAGTCCGAAGTAGACACCACCGTGATACGAGGTGACCCCGATCGCCAGCGCCTGATTGCGCACCAGCGGCATGACCGGGAACATCTCCACCATCTTCGCCTGTCCCGCGTAGAGCGGCACCTGCGGGCCCGGCGAGTTCGTGATCAGCACGTTGAAGATGCGCCCCGACATCGACCCGGCCGCCCGCGCGCCCAGCGAATGCAGCGTCGCCGGCGCGAAGCCGCCGACCGTCAGCAGCCCGCGCGCGGCGACCGAACGGCCGGAGTCGAGGTGGTCCGCCATCGCGTGGCCGATGTGCTGCAACCGCAGGACCGCGTTCGGCTCGCCGACCGGGAGATCCACGAGATAGGCGTCGACCTGGTTCCCGACCAGGGCGGGCGTCGAGTATTCGGCCGTCTCGGCGTCGCGGACGGCCATCGGCACCAGCGCGCGCACGGTGGTCGTCGCGGTCAGGTTCGAACCGCGGGAGAGCAGCCATTCCCGCAGTGCGCCGGTGATCGCCGCGAGTACGACGTCGTTGACCGTGCCTCCGTGGTCCGCGCGGACCTTGCGGAAATCCTCCAGCCGCGTGCGGACCACGGCGAACATGCGGCCGCCGGAGGTGCGGACGTTGAGCGGCCCGGACGGCGCCGGATGCACCATCGTCTTCAGCGCCGACGCGACGTCACCGACCGTTTCGGTGACCTTGCCCGCCATGGCGGTGGCGTCGTGGGCGATGGACCGGACGTTCTCCACCAGCTCCGTCGGCCGCTGCACGGTCTCGGCCACCGCGTCGAGGATCAGCTGCGTGCGGCTCGGTTCCCGGCGCGGATGCCAGTTGTCGTCGAACGGTTCCGGCTCCTGCGGGGTGGCGTCGAGGATCAGCTGGCCGAGCTCGATGGTCCCGAGCCCGTCCACGACCGACTGATGCGTCTTGGTCACCAGCGCGACGCGATCCCCCGCGAGCCCCTCGACGAAGTACGCCTCCCAGAGCGGCCTTCCCGGGTCGAGGCGCCTCGACATCAGGCGCGCCACGAGATCGAACAGCTGGCCGTCGGAGCCCGGCTGCGGCAGCGCGGACCGGCGGACGTGGTAGTTCAGGTCGAAGTCGACGTCGTCGACCCACACCGGCCGCGCGAGATGACCCGGCACCTCCAGCACCCGTTGCCGGTAGCGCGGCAGGAACGCCAGCCGCTGCCCGACGAGGTCCAGCAGCTGCTCATGGGTGAAGCCGTCGCGCGGTCGCTCGAAGACCGCCACACCGCCGACGTGCATGGGGGTCGAGTGGTCTTCCACGTACAGGAACGAGGCGTCGAGCGCGGAGAGGCGGTCGGGCATGGGCCGATCCTTACATAGTGGGACACTCGCCGGTGTGGGTGATGAGTCGGTGATCTCGCCGAAGGACCGGTTCCTGACGGTGTACGGGCGCAAACCGGTGCTCGAGGCGTTGGACGACGCGACGCTCGAGGTGGACAAGGTGATTCTCGCCGACACCGTGCGCGGGCCGAACGCCGCCGAGATCGAGCGTGCCGCCAAGGCCGCGGGGGTGCCGGTGCAGCGGGCGAGCGCGCACCGCGTGAAGGTGCTGGCCGGCAACGGCAAACAGGACCAAGGGGTGCTGGCCGACGTCGTCGCCCCGCGAATGCGGTCGCTGCACGCGGCCCTTTCCGACGGCAGGCCGCCGTCGCGGGTGCTGCTGCTCGACGGCATCACCACCCCGGCGAACGTCGGGATGATCCTGCGCACGGCGACCGCCGCCGGGCTGGAAGGTGTCGTGGTGCCGCGGCGTGGGGTCGCCGCCCTCGACCCGATGGTGGTCAAGGCTTCGGCCGGGGTCGCGTTCCGCGCGCCGGTGCTGCGGTGCGGCAGCGCGCGCGAAGCGGCCGAAATGCTCACCGAAGCGGGGTACGGCATCTACGCGCTGGGCGCTTCGGCACACAGTTCGGTGTTCGACGTCGAGCTGCCGCAGCGCGCGGCCTTCGTACTGGGCGGGGAGACGAACGGCGTCGGCGCCGAGGTCGGCGAACTGGTGACCGAATGGGTGTCGATCCCGATGCCCGGCGAGGTCGAGTCGCTCAACGTCTCGGCCGCCGCCGCGGTGCTGTCCTTCGAGCTGGTGCGCCGGGCTACGGCTTCGGGAACAAAGCGCTGAGCTCGGTCAGCGTCTCCTCGACCGACGTGTGGTGCACTCCCGCCATCCCGGCCGACACCGCGGCGCGGACGTTGTGCGCCGCGTCGTCGACGAACACGCACCGGTCGGCGGGCAGGTCGAGCAGCCCCGCGGTGAGCAGGTAGACCTCGCGTTCGGGTTTGGCCACGCCGACCTCGCCGGAGAAGACGAGCGCGTCGAAGAACGGGGCGAGCGACCGCTTGGCCTCGTCCGACGCGCCGGGAGCGTTCGACAGCAAGGCCGTTTTGATACCGCGTCCCCTGGCCGCCCGCAGATAGGCGTACAGCTCGTCCGCGCCGTCGTCCGTGAGCACCCCGACGTAGTCGATGACCAGCCCTTTCAGCACCGGCCCACCGTACACAAGCGATCACCGCACGGTTCATCCTCTCGGGCGGTCCCTGTCGCCGGTCGGCCCGCCACCGGTCCCTTACTTGCTGGGCGTGGCCGAGGGGGCCGCGGAGGGGGACTGTCTGATGGGTTCGTACGTACTGAGACCGCTCGAGCCGTTCGAACCGCCGTACCGGCTCGCCGGCAGGCCGGGCAGGGCGGTGCACCGGGTGGCGGCGCCGGACAACCAGCTCGTGCTCGATCTGCCGCTGTCCGGCGAAAAGATCGTGGAGGTACCGGAGCCACGGCCCGACACCCCGGACCGGCGGCAGGTCGGCAGGCTGCTGACCACCATCCTCGAAGCCTGCGACGGACGCCGTCCGGCGGTCCAGGTGCGGCCGATCCTCGACCCGGCGCTCCACAGCGCGCTGCTCGACCGAGGCCGGCGCCGTCCGCCGGGCGGCTACCGGCCGAAGTCGATCCACCTGTGCCATCCCGCGGACGGCGTCATCGAGGCCTGCGCGACCGTCGAACAGAACGACCGCTGCCTCGCCTTGGCCGCCCGCTTCGAGCGGACTCCGTCGGGCTGGGTGTGCACCCGCTTCCACCTGCTGAAGCCGCCGCGCCGGGTCTCCGCGCTCGCGGCCTGATGCGCGTGAAGGCCCCCTTCCCCCGGTTGAGCCGAGGGGAAGGGGGCCTTCACGCGCTTTGGGGTGCTTTAGCGGCGCGGGCCCTTCTTGCCCTTTTTCTGGGAGGCGCGCTGCGCGGCACGACGCTCCCGGCGGGTTCCGCTCTGGTCACCGCCGTCGCTCGCGCCACCGTCCGAATGCGACTCGACGCCGCCGTCCTCGGACGGGCCCGACATGGTCAGCCCGGACTGCGAACCGCCGCCGAGTCCCTTGCCCCGCAGGGCGGACGGCACGGATTCGGTGTCGGTCGCCGGACCCTGCGGCGGCGTCGGACGGGCGTGCCGTCCGTCGCCGTTGGCGGCCTGGCCGTTCCCGGAGCCGACACCGGCGGGCAGCGCGGACGCGGACTCCGGCGACGGCGTGGCGGGTTCGGCCTGCTCGACCTGGAGGTTGAACAGGAAGCCGACGGCCTCCTCCTTCAGCGACTCCAGCATCGCGCGGAACATGTCGTAGCCCTCGCGCTGGTACTCGATGACCGGGTCGCGCTGGGCGAGGGCCCGCATGCCGATGCCCTCCTTGAGATAGTCCATCTCGTAGAGGTGCTCACGCCACTTGCGGTCGAGCACGGTGAGCATCACCTGACGTTCCAGGCTGCGCATCGCGCCTTCGCCGACCTTGGCGTCGATCTCGGCCTCACGCTCGTCGTACGCGCGGTGGGCGTCTTCGAGCAGCGCCTGACGCAGACTGTCTGCGTCGAGGTCGTCGTCCTCGGTGAGCTCTTCCCAGGTGACCTTGACCGGGTACAGCGTCTTGAGCGCCGTCCACAGCTTCTCGTGGTCCCAGTCCTCGGCGTAGCCCGAAGAGGTCTCTTCGGTGACGTACGCGTTGATGACGTCGACCAGCATGTGCTCGATCTGCTCGCGAAGATCCTCGCCCTCGAGGACGCGCAGGCGCTCGGCGTAGATCACCTTGCGCTGCTCGTTCATGACCTCGTCGTACTTGAGGACGTTCTTGCGGATCTCCATGTTCTGCTGCTCGACCTGCGTCTGCGCGCTCTTGATCGCCTTGGAGACCATCTTGTGCTCGATCGGCACGTCGTCCGGCAGCCGCATGGTGGTCATGACCCGCTCGACCATCGTCGCGTTGAAGCGGCGCATGAGCTCGTCACCGAGCGACAGGTAGAACCGGGACTCGCCCGGGTCGCCCTGACGGCCTGAACGACCGCGGAGCTGGTTGTCGATGCGGCGGGACTCGTGCCGCTCGGTGCCGAGCACGTACAGGCCGCCTGCCTCGCGGACCTCCTCGGCCTCGGCCTTGGTCTCCGCCTGGATCTCTTCGAGCACCTTCGGCCAGGCGGCCTCGTACTCCTCGGAGTGCTCCACCGGGTCGAGACCGCGGGCGCGCAGCACCTCGTCGGCGATGATGTCCGGGTTGCCGCCGAGCACGATGTCGGTACCGCGGCCCGCCATGTTGGTGGCGACGGTGACCGCGCCCTTGCGCCCCGCGCGGGCGACGATCAGCGCCTCCCGGTCGTGGTGCTTGGCGTTGAGGACCTCGTGCGGGACACCCAGCTTGAGCAGCAGCTTCGACAGGTGCTCGGACTTCTCGACACTCGTGGTGCCGACCAGTACCGGCTGGCCCTTCTCGTGCCGCTCGGCGATGTCCTCGGCGACGGCCTCGAACTTGGACTGCTCGGTCTTGTAGATCAGGTCGGCCTGGTCGGCGCGGACCATCGGCTTGTTGGTCGGGATCGGCACCACACCCAGCTTGTAGGTCTGGTGGAACTCGGCCGCCTCGGTCTCGGCGGTACCGGTCATGCCCGACAGCTTGTCGTAGAGCCGGAAGTAGTTCTGCAGCGTGATCGTGGCGAGCGTCTGGTTCTCGGCCTTGATCTCGACGCCTTCCTTGGCCTCGATCGCCTGGTGCATGCCCTCGTTGTAGCGGCGGCCGTGCAGGATGCGGCCGGTGAACTCGTCGACGATGAGGACTTCGCCGTCACGGACGATGTAGTCCTTGTCGCGCTTGTAGAGCTCCTTGACCTTCAGCGCGTTGTTCAGGTAGCCGACCAGCGGCGTGTTCGCGGCCTCGTAGAGGTTTTCGATGCCGAGCTGGTCCTCGACGAACGCGACACCCTTCTCGGTGACACCGACGGTGCGCTTGCGGATGTCCACCTCGTAGTGGATGTCCGGCTTCATCAGCGGGGTCATCCGGGCGAACTCGACGTACCAGCGCGAGGACTGGTCGGCCGGGCCGGAGATGATCAGCGGCGTCCTGGCCTCGTCGATGAGGATGGAGTCCACCTCGTCGACGATCGCGAAGTTGTGGCCGCGCTGCACGCAGTCTTCGAGGCTCCACGCCATGTTGTCGCGGAGGTAGTCGAAGCCGAACTCGTTGTTCGTACCGTGCGTGATGTCGGCGGCGTACTGCTCGCGGCGGACCGCGGGCGTCTGGTCGGCCAGGATGATCCCGACCTCGAGGCCGAGGAAGCGGTGGATCCGGCCCATCCACTCGGCGTCACGTTTGGCGAGGTAGTCGTTCACCGTGATGACGTGCACGCCTTTGCCGGACAGCCCGTTCAGGTACGCGGGAAGCACCTGGGTCAGCGTCTTGCCCTCACCGGTCTTCATCTCGGAGACCTGGCCGAGGTGCAGCGCGGCGCCGCCCATCAGCTGGACGTCGTAGGGCCGCTGGCCGAGCACGCGCCAGGCCGCCTCCCTCGCCACCGCGAAGGCCTCCGGCAGGAGGTCGTCGAGGGACTCGCCGTCCGCGTGCCGTTTACGGAACTCGTCGGTCTTGGCCCGCAACGCGGTGTCCGAAAGTTCCTTGACGTCGTCTTCGAGGGTGTTGATGTGATCGGCGATGTGTCGCAGCCGCTTCACCATTTTGCCCTCGCCCGCGCGGAGCAGGCGGTTCAGCACCATCCGGTCGACCTCACTAGCTGATTGTGATCGCACCCGAGCCGGTCCCGGGCAATCTCGTACGCGGTGGTGCCGGGTAACGCACCACCGTCCGCCCCCATCGTAGGGAACACCCCGGTGTTCGCGCACGCACCGTCGGTCGGTACCTGACCGAGCGGGGGCGTATCCCGCCTGATCCGGACACGACGGCGGCCCGCACGGGACGCGTGCGGGCCGCCGTCATGGACGTAGGGGCCGGCTAACTCAGCCGGATGACGCCGTAGTCGAAGCCTCGCCTCCGATAGACGACGCTCGGGCACCCGGCGTCGGAGTCGTTGAACAGATAGAAGTCGTGACCGACCAGTTCCATCTCATAGAGAGCCTGGTCGACCGTCATGGGCTCCGCGTCGTGTTTCTTCTCGCGGACGATGCGACCGGGCTGGTGTTCGGTCACCCCGTCATCCCAGCGCTGCTGGGGCATCTCGAACTCTTCACCGCTCTCGACAGCGAAACCGTTGGCCAGGGGTTCGGCCTCGGGCGCTTCGAGTACAGCGGTTCCCGCAAGATGCCGGGTGTCGGTGGTCATACCACCGGCGGCCGCCATCGAGGTCGCCTCGGCGACGGATTCCGGGCGGCTGCGGCCGTAGTGCACGCGCCGGCGGTCGTGTGTCTTCCGCAACCTGTTTTCGAGCTTGTTCAGTGCGGAATCCAGCGCTGCGTAGAAGTCGCCGGCACACGCCTCGGCGCGTACGGCGGGGCCTCGGCCCTTCCCGGTGATTTCGACGCGCTGGCAGTTCTTCGACTGCCGGCGATTGGGCTCGTGGAAGAGCTCCACGTCGTAACGGATGACCTTCTTGTCGTAGCGCTCTAGCCGGGCCAGCTTTTCGCTGACAAGTGCCCGATAGTGGTCGGGCACCTCCACGTTGCGGCCCTTAACGACGATGTCCATACACGACCTCCCTCGCTGAAATGACTGCGAGCTGTAGATGTGTTCACTAGGGCGCCGGTAATGCGGGGACGAAGCCCGGATCGCGGGCGATGAGGGAACTCGGCATACGGTCACGACGTCTCGTGTCGGATGTCCGAGCGCGGACTCAGCGCGGCTCCGGCGCCAGGGACATGGGCTGGTCACCTCCCTGCCTGCCGGGATTGCTGATAGCGCTGCACGTTAGCTCTAACACGCCGCGAGCAACAGCCCCCGAGCCGGGGGATATCAGGACGTGAGACCTCGTCACCGCATGCGACGACAAGGGTGCGACCAGCGGGACAATCCGGCCTGTCGGGCGTCGTCCCCGTGATTTGTTTTCACGCGGACGGCGCAAGCCTTCGGACAGGAAAAAGCCGAGGGTGACGCTCTCGGGGGAAACCGCCGCCACCCCGGTGGAGTGGCGGGCCGTTGGAGTGTTCCCCGGAAGGTCCCTCATATCTCGTCAACGCCCATGTACCCATTCGCGTTCCCGATCATTCATCACTCTTGTAGGTGACGCCCCGATCACCCGGTGGCGGCCAGTGCGATCACCGCGGAAACGTGAATTCCGTTTACCCCCAAAAGGCGTGCACAAGCGGCGACGGTCGCTCCGGTTGTGATCACGTCGTCAAGAAGTACGACTCTCTTCGGACAGTCCCCGCGAAGGAGGCGAACGCGACCGTCGAGGTTCGCCGCCCGCTCGGCACGGGTGAGCCCGACGGCGTCGCGGACCCCGGCGCCGAGCTTGAGGACCGGCGCCACCGTCGCCGATTTTCCTTCGCTCGCATGCACTTTCGCGCATTCTTCGGCGACACGCTGGACGTGCGGTCCACCTCGGACACGCGACGCGTGCCGTCTCGACGGGACAGGGACGAGACAAGGGCCTCGCGGCTCGCCTGGCAGCTGCTCCAGGGCATCGGCGACCGCCCGCCCGAGGGACGGCGCGAGGTCGCGGCGGCCGTGTTCTTTGTAGGCGAGGATCAGGCGACGGGCTTCGTCGGCGTACCGAGCCAGGGCGTAGACGGGGACGAGACCGGCCGTCGGGCCTCGGGTGATCTCGCTGAGCGAACCCCAGACGGTCTGACAGGTCGCACAACAGGGCGCGCCCGGCACTCCGCAGGACGCGCAGCGGGCGGGGATGAGGAGATCGAGGATTTTGGACATGGGGCGAGTGTCGGCCGGGGCTCCGACAGTTCCGGGGTCCGTTATGTCGTGACAGGTCCTGTTTGGACACTTTCGGGCCTGAAGGGGCCAGTCATGACAGCAGTTCCGGAGAAGGCCGTGCGCGTTGCGGAGACACACCTTCGCCGCCTCTGACGCCTTCGCGCGCTACGCGCCTTCGCGTCGCTGCACACCTTCGCCTCTCCTGACCGTCCTAGCTCACCCTGGGGCGCGGTCCGTGAAGGCCTCCTTGAGGGACTCTGGGTCCCTCAAGGAGGCCTTCACGGACTTCCGGAGCCCAGATTTCGCTAGCGCCGCTAGGAAAGCTAGCGATACTAAAGGTCCCTTGCTCCCCCATCAGCGCCGCCGCGAAGACGGCGCCAAGTACATGAAGGCCCCCTTCCTTGCGCCTGACGCAAGGAAGGGGGCCTTCATGTACTTAGAAGAACGCTCAGCCCGGGTAGAACGGGTCCGCGTCGGTGACGGTGTGCGCCTGCGGCCGCCACACCTCGCCCAGTTCGGACGCGACCCACAGCCCACCCGCGTCCGCGACCAGGTTCTGCCTGCTCGGGGCCGCGGTGACGCCGTGCACCGGCGGGGTCAGGTTCGAGCCGCTGAAGGTGTCCATCCGCTGCCCGTCCAGCGGCACCTTGACCACCGGCAGGGTGCTCGACGAGGTCGCGGCGATCAGGTGGTCCTGGGTCGCCCAGTCGACGTCGACGACGTCCTTGAGGTCGCGTTCCTGCAGTTTCCGCGGCGCCCGCAGTGCCACCGAATCCGCCGTCCGCACGATCGAGGCGACCACCAGCTGCCCGTTGACGACCGCGGCCAGCCGTGAGCCGTCGCGCGAAAGCCGCAGTTCGGTGATCTGGCCGAGGCTGGTGAGCATGGTCGCGTCGACGCCGGCCTTCACCCAGCGGCCGTCTGCGGCCAGGGTGACCCTGGCGACGGTGTTGTGGTCGACGACCGTCCAGACCTCGCCCGAAATCCCGCCGCCGCCGCGGGCGACCGGCCGCCAGGTGGGGCGGCTCAGGCTGCCGCCGAACAGGTCCACCGAACCGAGGTCGTGCCCCAGTTCGCCGACCCGCAGCCACTGCCTGCCTTCGCGTTCTTCGACCACCGCGAGCCGTTTGCCGTCGACGGACTGCGCGGCGCTGACGACCTTGTACCCGCCGTTGCCCGCGGGCCCGCCGACCGGCGCCCCGTCGCCGAGCGACCGGACCCGCCCGTTCACGGTCATCAGTCCCAGCAGCTCCGAGTTGGGCGCGATGTCCACGTTGTAGTTGGGCAGTTCGCTGGAGCGCCAGTATTCGTGTTCGGGCACCAGCGCGGTGCCGTCGGCGAGCAGCCGGATCCGGCTCAGCGTCACCGTCTGCAACGAGAGGACGATCTGCGCGGCGATCAGGCTCCGGTCCGCGAGGCTGGCCCCGCCGACGCCGGTCAGGTTGATGTCCAGGGTCCCGTCGTCCGTGCTGCGGACGTTGGACTCGGTGGTGACCTGGTCGCCGAGGAGGTCCTTGACCGCGCCCTTCAACCCTTCCGACGGTCCCTGCAGCACCAGGTCCATCACCCGGCCGGGCAATCCGGCCTGCGGTTTCGCCGCGACGTACCGGAGGTCGGGGACGAAGGCGCCGGAATCCTGCGAGTAGAAGCTGATCGGCACCCGGAAGTAGTTGGTCGCGAAATCCTCGTCGATGACGGCGAGTTCCTGCGGCGGGTCCACGATCCGCCATTGGCCGTTCGGCTGCTTCCGCAGCTTGAACTGCTGCGAGTACTCGGCCTTCACCGGGATGAACGCGCTGTCGGGGCTCAGGTTGCCGAGTTTGAACCCGCGGACGTTCACCGTCTGTTCGTCCGGGTTCGCCGAGGGCGACGAAGTGTCGTAAACGGTGCCGAAGGTGTTGTCGATGATCGTCAGCCCCGGCGACGGCTTCCAGTTGCGGCGGGCCTCTTCGTCGAGGTAGACCCGCGCGTCGGCGTTCCCCGTACCCGGCGTCGCGGAGTTGCGGATGAACTGGCGGGTGACGGTCAGCGGGTCGATCCCGGCCACCGGTTCGGCGACGTCCGCCGGTGCCTGCCCCGGCTTTTCCCCGGGGACGGCGACGGGCTGGGATTCGAGCGGGATGTTCGCGCAGCCCGCGACCAGCAGGAACGCCGCGAGCAGGGGCAGCAGCCGCTTCACCGGCCCACCTCCTCTGGCTCGGCGAGGATCGCGTCGGGGGCGGGCCGGACCTCGAGCAGTCCGGACGACGACCCGTGCGGCTCGGTCCCCTGGTGATCGGGCGGTGGCAGGACCAGCGGGCTCTCCCCCATCGGCGTGTCCTGCTGCCGAGGCAGCACGAGCCGGAAGCAGGCGCCGTGGCCGGTCTCGCCCCACGCGTCGAGCAGGCCGCCGTGCAACCGGGCGTCCTCCTGGCTGATCGCGAGGCCGAGCCCGGTGCCGCCGGTCCGGCGGTTGCGGGACGGGTCGGCCCGCCAGAAGCGGTTGAACACCAGTTCCGCCTCGCCGGGCTGGAGCCCGACACCGTGGTCCCGCACCGTGATGGCGACCGCGGTCTCGTTGACCGCCAGTGTCAGCACCACCGGGTTCCCTTCGCTGTGGTCGACCGCGTTGGCCAGCAGGTTGCGCAGGATCCGCTCGACGCGGCGCGCGTCGACCTCGGCGGGCGCCTCCTCGTCCGGCAGGATCAGCTCGACCGAACTGCCCGCGTTGCCCGCGATCACCCGGACCTGTTCGACGGCCCTGGTCGCGATCGGCCGGACGTCGATCAGCTCGGCCGAAAGCTCCTCGACCCCGGCGTCGAGCCTGCTGATCTCCAGCAGGTCGCCGAGCAGCGCCTCGAACCGGTCGAGCTCGTCGACCAGCAGTTCGGTGGAGCGGGCGAGCCCGGCCGGGAACTGCTCGCGCGACGCGTGGAGCACGTCGGCGGCCATCCGGACGGTGGTCAACGGGGTGCGTAGTTCGTGCGAGACGTCGGAGGTGAACCGGCGCTGCAACCCGCCGAACTCCTCCAGCTGGCGGATCTGCCGCTGGATACTCGCGGCCATCTCGTTGTAGGACACGGCGAGTTTGGCGAGATCGTCCTCGCCGAGCACGGCGAGCCGCTGGTCGAGCTCGCCGCCCGCGAACTGTTCGGCCGCCGCGGCGGCTTGCCGGACCGGCCGGACCACCTGTCTCGTGACCAGGTTCGTGATCCCGGCCAGCAGGAGCAGCAGCACGAGACCGCCGACGAGCAGCGTGTTCTGCACGGTCGAGACGGTGTTCTGCTCGCTGGTCAGCGGGTACAGCAGGTAGAGCTGGAGCGGGTTGATCATCGTGGTCACCGGCGCGCCGACGATCAGATACGTCGTCTTGCCGCCGTCGGCCTCGGTGACCGTGTGCATCAGGTAGCTGACCTGCTCGGTCTCCACGAACTGGCGCAGCCGCACCGGCACCTTGTCGTACGGGCCCGCGGCGGCGGGCCTGCTCGACTGGTCGCGGCCTCCCGCGGCCAGCACCGGATCGAAGGTGCCCGCCGCCGATCCGGCGCCGTCCTTCGCGGTCGTGGTGCTGGTGATCTTCTTCAGCGCGTTGTTCAACCGCGCCGTCATCGCGTCCGAGGATTCGGTGCCGACGCCGACCAGCTCACTGGCCGCGGTCTCGACGACCGCCCTCGTCTGCGCGATCGCCGCGTTCTGCTTCGTCTCGAGCAGCCGTTCGGTGATCTGGTTCTGCAGCACCATGCCCAGTACGAACACCACGGCCGACGAGAGCGCCAGCGTGGACACGGTGACCCGGAACTGCAGCGAATGCCGCCACAGTTCGTTGAACGAGACGACCTTGCGGCGCACGAAAACCACGATGCGCCGGAGGTGGCGCATCGTGGTTTGGGCAAGCCTTCGCAAGCGTCCGCTCACGGGGTGATCACGGCGGGCCGGCCTTGTACCCGACGCCGCGAACGGTCAACACCACCTCCGGGTGTTCCGGGTCCTTCTCCACCTTCGAGCGCAGCCGCTGGACGTGCACGTTCACCAGACGGGTGTCGGCGGCGTGGCGGTAACCCCACACCTGCTCGAGGAGCACCTCGCGGGTGAACACCTGACGCGGCTTGCGGGCGAGCGCGACCAGGAGGTCGAACTCCAGCGGGGTCAGCGGGATGGCCTTGCCCTCCCGCGTCACCTCGTGGCCGGGTACGTCGATCGCGAGGTCGCCGATCGTCAGCGACTCGGCGGGCTCGGCCTCGGTGCGGCGCATCCTGGCACGGACGCGGGCCACGAGTTCCTTCGGTTTGAAGGGCTTGACCACATAGTCGTCGGCCCCCGACTCGAGCCCGAGGACGATGTCCACGGTGTCGCTCTTGGCGGTGAGCATCACGATCGGCACACCGGACTCGGCGCGGATCGCCTTGCAGACGTCGATGCCGTTCATCCCGGGCAGCATGAGGTCGAGGAGGACCAGGTCGGGTTTCAGCTCACGGAGCGCGGGCAGCGCACGTGAGCCGTCGGCGACGACGGCTGTGTCGAACCCCTCCCCACGCAGCACGATGGTGAGCATCTCCGCGAGAGCAGGGTCGTCGTCGACGACCAGAACGCGTGCCTTCATAAACCTATGTTCGCACTAGTTTCCCCGCGCAGGCGCGCGACCCGGCGATGTGACCACCAGAAAGATCATCGAATCGGGCAAATTGCTCCATCCGAGTAGGGTCTTCGGGCCCTAGAGAGCACGTCGGAGCCTGGTGAACGGCTTTGGGGAGTCGATCGCGAAGACGCCGGTCAGGACGTCGTCGCGGTGATAGGTCGCGACGAAGCGCTTCGAGGCGACGTCACCTTCGGCGATCCGCACGTCTTCCGTGGCCACTCCGGCGAATTGGAGCCGCCTTCCGTACTGATCGGACCAAAAGTAACCGTGTCGTGCGAAATGCGTGACGGTCGAACCGGCGAGCAGGTTCGCGACCGCGACGCGCGGCTGTTCGCCGGCCGCCGTCCAATGTTCGGCGCGGACCCGCCTGTCGCGCAGACGGCAGCGGTACCTGGCGACGTCACCCACCGCGATCACTCGGGGATTCGCTGTGACACAGCCGGAATCGGCCAGCACCCCGTCGTCGACGGCGATCCCGGAACCGGTCAGCCAGTCGGTGGCGGGCCGCGCCCCCACGCCGGCGACGACGAGATCGGCGCGGATCTCCCTGCCGTCGGCGAGCCGCACACCGGTGACGCGACCGGTCCCGGTGAAGCCGTCGACGGGAACGCCCGTGATCAGCCGGACGTCGTTCTCGGCGTGCAGTTCCCCGCAGACCGCGCCCATCCGCGCGCCGAGGACGGCGGCGAGCGGCACGGGCAGCGCTTCGATCACGGTGACCTCGTGGCCGAGCAGGCGGCAAGCGGACGCGACCTCCGCGCCGATGAATCCCGCGCCGATGACGGCCACCGAGGAAGGCCCCGCCACGAGATCCCGTTTCAGCGCGACGGCGTCGCCGAGCGTCCGCAAGGTGTGGACGCCGGTCAGATCCCTTGCCGCGCCAAGGGTTCTGGCCACCGCACCGGTCGCGATGACGTAGCCGTCGGCGGCGATCGTGGTGCCGTCGCCGAGCGTCACGCCATCCCGGCCGAACTTTTCGGCGCGGACGCCGAGATGCCATTCGGCGGACAGCGCGTCGAGGTCGTCCTGTCCGGCGAGCGCGAGGTCGTCGGCGGAAGCCTTGCCCAGCAAGAACTCCTTCGACAACGGCGGCCGGTCGTACGGTGGCTCGGCGCCGATCATCACCAGCCGTCCGTCGAAACCCTGGCCGCGCAACTCCTGTGCCGAACGAAGTCCCGCCAGCGAGGTGCCGACGACGGCGACCGATCTCAAGCGACTTCCCGGCGCGCCTCGGTGTCCACGTAGATCACGCCGTCGGCGACCACGACCGGATAGGTGCGCACGGCGTTCTTGGCGGGAAGACAGTCGGGGGCGCCGGTCCGCAGATCGAACCGCGCGGCGTGCAGCGGGCATTCGACGAAGCAACCCTCGATCCAGCCGTCGGCGAGCGACGCGTCCTGGTGGCTGCAGGTGTCGTCGAGGGCGTAGTAGCCGCCCTCGCTATGGAAGACCGAAACGGGCACAGGGCCGTCCAAGCGGACGGCTTCGCCTTCGGGCAGGTCGGAAACGGAGCAGGCACGGATCATCGGGGCCTCCGGGGAAAGGACCGACGGTTTGTTGATGTTGCGTATTACGAGACGGGACGTGCTCTGCGCAACAATCACCCCTGAGGGGCCGACGAGTCAAGGGATTCGCCCACTCAGCCGAGCGGATGCGGGCGAAACGGCTACTGTTGCGTCATGCGGAACCAGGACGCGGGGAACGCAACGCCCAGCCAGGTACAGTCCGTCGACCGCGCGATCAGCGTGCTGGAACTACTGGCGCGCAACGGGGAAACCGGGATCACCGAGATCGCGGGCGAGCTCGGCGTGCACAAGTCGACGGCGTCCCGCCTGCTGAGCGTCCTGGAGAACCGCGGCCTGGTCGAGCAGCTCGGCGAACGCGGCAAATACGCGATCGGCTTCGGCATCGTCCGGCTCGCCGGCGCCGCCGCCGGCCGGATGGACCTGGCGAAGATCGGCAGGCAGACCTGCCTGAGCCTGGCGGAGACGCTCGGCGAGACGGTCAACATCGCGATCGCCGACGACGGGGTCGCGATCAACATCAGCCAGGCCCGCGGCTCGGCCGCCATCTCCACCCAGAACTGGACCGGCCAGCGCACGCCACTGCACGCGACGTCCAGCGGGAAGGTGCTGCTCGCGCACCTTGGCGACGCCGAACGCAAACGTTTGCTCCGGCGGAAACTCGAACAGTTCACGCCCCGGACGATGACCGATCCGGAGCAGCTGACCGCGGAACTCGAAAGGGTCGCCGAGGACGGGTACGCGGCCTGCTTCGAGGAGCTGGAGCTGGGGATGCACGCGATCGCGGTGCCGGTGTACGGCCCCGGCGGCGAGGTCATCGCGGCGATGAGCGCTTCGGGCCCGTCGTACCGGCTTTCGAAACAGCGGGTGCGGCAGATCGTGCGGCCGCTCGCGGAGGCGGCGGCGGATCTTTCGGCGCAGCTGGGTCACTTCGCGGACTGACGCGACCTGCCCTCTCACGTCCCTCAGCGTGCTAGGAACGGTCCTTTCCTTGCGAAATTTGCAAGGAAAGGACCGTTCCTAGCACGCGCCGGTTGACAAGCGCGACCGTTTCGGCTCTTGACAGCGTGCCCGCACGTGCCGCACTTTGTTGCTGAAGACGGAACAACGTGCCTCATCCGCAACAGCGCCTGTCACCCCGATGCCCGTGTGTCCTTTGTGGACTCCTCCGGGCAGGCAGGAGGTACCCCACCATGCCCCCAGGACCCCGCGTCGTCGTGATCGGCGCCGGCATCGTCGGCTGCGCGCTCGCCGACGAGCTCACCGAACGTGGCTGGACCGACCTCACCGTGCTGGACCAGGGCGACCTGTTCACCACCGGCGGGTCGAGTTCGCATGCGCCAGGGCTGGTCTTCCAGACCAACGCCTGCCGCACGATGACGTCGTTCGCCCGGTACACCGTCGCCAAATACGGTGCGCTCGACCTCGACGGGAAGCCGTGTTTCCGCCCCGTCGGCGGGCTGGAGGTGGCCACGACGCCGGAACGGCTCGCCGACCTCAAGCGCCGTCACGGCTGGGCGGCCGCGTCGGGTGTCGAAAGCAGGCTGATCGAACCGGCCGAATGCGCCGCGCTGCATCCGCTGCTCGATCCGGCCAAGGTGCTCGGCGGGTTCCATATTCCCTCCGACGGGCTGGCCAAGCCCCTGCGGGCGGCCGAGGCGCAGGCCCGCCGGGCGATCGGGCGCGGCGCGAGGTTCCTCTCGCGCCAGAAGGTCGTCGGGATCGAACGGTCGGGCGGCCGGGTCACCGGCGTCACCACCGAGACCGGGAACTTCCGCGCGGACATCGTGCTCTCCTGCGCCGGGATGTGGGGGCCGTTGCTCGGCGAACTGGTGGACCTCACGATCCCGCTGGTCCCGATGGCGCATCAGTACGCGCGCACCAGCCCGCTGCCGTCACTCGCCGGGGTGACCGAGGAGGCCACCCGGCCGATCCTGCGGCATCAGGACGCCGACCTCTACTTCCGCGAACACGTCGACCGGATCGGCATCGGCGCGTACGGGCACCGGCCGATGCCGTTGCCCGCCGGGGAGATCGGGGCGGGCGAGGGCATGCCGTCGGAACTGGCGTTCACCCCTGACGACTTCGAGCCGTCCTGGGCCGCCGCCGTCGACCTGCTGCCGTCGCTGGGTGAAACGAAGGTCGAGGAAGGCATCAACGGCCTGTTCTCCTTCACCCCGGACGGTATGCCGCTGCTGGGCGAGCATCCGGATCTCGATGGCTTCTGGGTCGCCGAAGCCGTCTGGATCACGCATTCGGCCGGGGTCGCGCGGGCCATGGCGCAATGGCTGGTCGACGGACGGCCCGACGCGGATCTGCACGGCTGCGACCTCGCGCGGTTCGAGCGGGTGCAGCTGGCCCCGGACTACGTCATGGCGCGTAGCTGCCAGAGTTTCGCCGAGGTCTACGACGTCGTTCATCCCTTGCAGCCCATGGAAGAACCACGGCCGCTGCGAACGAGTCCCTTCCACGGGAGGCAAGCCGAGCTCGGCGCGTTCTTCCTCGAAGCGAGCGGCTGGGAACGGCCGCACTGGTACGAGGCGAACGCGGATCTCCCGGAGGTCGGCCTCATCCCGGAGCGCAACGACTGGGCCGCGCGGTACTGGTCGCCGATCGGCGGCGCCGAAGCGCTGGTGGCGCGGCAGCGGGTGGCGATGTTCGACATGACGTCGCTGAAACGCGTGGAGGTCACGGGTCCTGGCGCGTTGCCGTTCCTGCAGACGATGACCACGAACCAGCTCGACAAGAAGCCCGGTTCGGTCACGTACACGCTGATGCTCGACGAGGACGGAGGGGTGCGCAGCGACCTGACCGTCGCCCGGCTCGGTGCCGAGCGGTTCCAGGTCGGCCTCAACAGCCCGATCGACATCGACTGGCTGCGAAGGCACCTCCCCGGCGACGGCGCCGCGCAGATCCACGAGACGACTCCGGGCACCTGCTGCATCGGGCTCTGGGGCCCGCTCGCCAGAGCGGTACTGCAGCCACTGTCCACAACGGACTTCTCACACAAGGCCATCGGCTACTTCAAGACGAAGCAGGCGTACGTCGGCCAAGTGCCGGTGACCGCGATGCGACTGTCCTATGTGGGCGAACTCGGCTGGGAGCTTTACACGAGCGCGGACCTCGGCCGCCGGCTGTGGGACACGCTCTGGGAAGCCGGGCAGGCATACGGGATCATCGCCGCCGGACGGGACGCCTTCTCCAGCATGCGCCTGGAGAAGGGATACCGGCTATGGGGCACGGACGTCACCGCCGAACACGATCCGTACGAGGCCGGGCTCGGTTTCGCCGTGCGGATGGACAAGGGGTACTTCATCGGCCGCGACGCGCTGGCGGGCCGCTCGGAGGACACGGTCACCAGGAAGCTGACCTGCCTCACCATCGACGATCCGTACTCCGTCGTGCTCGGCAAGGAACCGGTGTACGCCGACGGCCGTCCGGCCGGGTACGTCACCAGCGCCGCGTACGGCTACACCGTCGGCAAGAACATCGCGTACGCCTGGCTTCCGGTGGAATTCGCCCAGCCGGACAGGTCGCTGGAGATCGAGTACTTCGGCGAGCGGATCCCCGCCGTCGTGGCGCGTGAGCCGCTGTTCGACCCCGGCATGACCCGGATCAGGAGCGCCGCATGAACCAGTACGACGTCATCGTCATCGGTCTCGGCGGGATGGGCAGCGCGGCCGCGTACCGGCTCGCCCGGCGAGGACAGCGCGTGCTGGGCATCGACCGGTTCGCGCCGGTGCACAATCTCGGGTCCAGCCACGGCGGCTCGCGGATCACCCGGCAGGCGTACTTCGAGGATCCCGCGTACGTCCCGCTCCTGCTGCGGGCGCACGAACTGTGGGACGGCGTCGAACGGGATTCCGGCCGGAAGATCTTCACCCGCTGCGGCGGCATCATGCTCGGCGGCCCCGATTCGCGGACGGTGGCGGGAAGCCTGGCCAGCGCCCGGAAATGGGAGCTGCCGCATGAACTGCTGGACGCGGTGGAGATCCGGCGCCGGTTCCCGACGATGCGCCCGGCGGACCACGAAATCGCGTTGTACGAGGAGAACGCCGGGTTCGTGGTGCCGGAAGGCAGTGTGGCGGCGCATCTCCAGCTCGCCGCCCGGGCCGGAGCCGAGCTGCACCACGAGGAGAAGGTCCTTTCGTGGCGGCAGACTTCCACCGGTGTCCGGGTCGGCACGTCACAGAACTTCTACACGGCGGGCCAGCTGGTGATCTGCCCCGGCGCCTGGGCACCGGAGCTGCTCGCCGAACTCGGCATCGATTTCACCATCGAACGCCAGGTCCAGTACTGGTTCGCGCCGTCGGGCGGGGCGGAGCCGTTCCGCGCCGGACGGCATCCGATCTACGTCTGGGAAGGCGAGAACGGCCGCCAGTTCTACGGTTTCCCCTCACACGACGACGCCGGGAGCGTGAAGGTCGCGTTCTTCCGCGGCGGCGAGACGTGCACGCCGGAGACCATCGACCGGACGGTGCACCCCGAGGAGGTCGACGAGATTTCGGGTTTCGTCGGGCGGAAGATGCCGTCGCTGCCCGGCGCGTTCCTCCGCGCGGCGACCTGCATGTACACGAACACCCCCGACGAGCATTTCGTCATCTCCCGCCATCCCGCCCACGATCGCGTGGTGGTCGCCTGCGGGTTCTCGGGGCACGGATTCAAGTTCGTCCCGGTGGTCGGTGAGATCCTCGCCGACCTGGTCGTGGACGGCACGACCGGGCATCCGGTCGCCCTGTTCGATCCCGCCCGGTTCGCCGGAGTCCCGAGATGACGAGCCTCATCCCGACACTCGGCGGCGGCTACTACACCGATCCCGTGATCTTCGCGGCCGAGCAGGAGAAGATCTTCGAACGCCAGTGGTTCTGCGCGGTGCGGGCGGCGGATCTGCCGTCGGCGGGCGACTTCCGGACCGTCCGGATCGGACGGGAAAGCGTGATCGTCAGCCGCGGGCGGGACGGCGGACTGCGGGCCTTCCTCAACGTCTGCCGCCATCGCGGCGCCCGGCTGTGCACCGAGGAGTCGGGCACGGTGAAACGCGCGTTCCAGTGTCCGTACCACGCGTGGACGTACGGGCTCGACGGAAAGCTGATCGCGGCGCCGAACCTGGCGAACCTCCCCGACATCGACCGGGCGGAGTACGGGCTGCACGCCGTGCGGCTGCGGGAATGGCTGGGCTACGCGTGGGTCTGCCTCGCCGCGGACCCGCCGTCGTTCGAGGACGGCGTCGAGGGCGCGGTGCGGGAACGGCTGGGCGATCTGGAATCGATCGAGCGCTACGGCCTCGACCGGCTCTCGGTCGGGCGCCGGATCACCTACGACGTCAAGGCGAACTGGAAACTGATCGTCGAGAACTTCATGGAGTGCTACCACTGCGCGACCATCCATCCGGAGCTGACCGAGGTGCTGCCGGAATTCGCCGACGGTTACGCGGCGCAGTACTACGTCGGGCACGGCGCCGAGTTCGGCGAGGACGTCGACGGGTTCACCATCGACGGCGGTTCGGGGTTCGACCGGCTCGGCGATGTCGCGACCGAGCAGGACAGGCGGTACTACGCGATCACCATCCGGCCGCAGGTGTTCGTGAACCTGGTGCCGGACCACGTGATCTTCCACCGGATGTATCCGCTCGCGCCGGACCGGACGGTCGTCGAATGCGACTGGCTCTATTCCGAGGAGGTCGTGGCGTCGGGCCGGGACGTGTCACGCTCGGTGGAGCTGTTCCACCGCGTCAACGAGCAGGACTTCGGCGCCTGCGAACGCTGCCAGCCCGCGATGGCGTCCCGCGCCTACCGCGGCGGCGGGGTGCTGATGCCGTCCGAACACCACATCGGCGAGTTCCACTCCTGGCTACTCACGTATTTAGAGGACGAAACGCGGTAGTTGCACGCGTAAGGACCGCATTCAGAGGACTAAACGCGGAGGAGGGACGTCGCGAGAGCGGGGGTGTCTACGCCGGCGACGCCGTCGAGAACGTGCCAGGGCGCGAGCCAGCCCGTCGCGGCGAGTTCGTCGTATACCACCGAGCACCGCTTCTGGAGCGCGTCGTCGGTCTCGAAGGAATCCCGCGCGCGGTCGGCGTCGCTCTCCGCGCGGCGCTGCGCGCGATCGGCGGCGACGTCCGCGGTGACCCGGAGCAGCAGATGCGCGACGGGCACCGGCAGGCCGAACCGGTCGATCTCCAGTTCCTTGAGCCAGCGCACGAACTCGCCGTCCGCACCCTGATGGAGCCGGGCGGCACCGTACGCCGCGTTCGACGCGACGTACCTGTCGAGCAGTACGACGTCGTGGTCGCCGAGCCGAGCGCGGATCTCGCCGGCCGCGCCCCGCCGATCGAGCGCGTAGAGCATCGCCATGCCGTAGACGGAGTCGGCGAGGTCGCCGTGGCCTCGGTGCAGTGCTTCCTTCACGAGGTCGGCGTGCACGCTTTCGCCGTAACGAGGGAACGCGATGGACGTGACGCTCGCCCCGGCCGCGTTCAGCGCACCGGTCAGCGCGTCGGCGAGGGTGCGCTTGCCCGCGCCGTCCAGACCTTCGATCACCACGAGTCGTCCCACGGGCCTACCTTAAGGCGCCTTGGTCGACCGGCGGGCCAGACGGGGTCAGCACACGTCCGGCCCACCGGTCCGCTAGGGGACGCGCCTCTTCGAGTGCAGGAAGAAGCCGGCGACACCGATGAGGAGCAAGCCGCCGAAGATCAGCAGCGGCACGAAGCCGGTGTCCTGCGCGTCGGGCGCGGGGCCGCCGTCGCCACGAGGCATCACTTGGGCGTTGTAACCGCCGGCCTTGCCCTCCTGGGCGTACGGCGAGTTCGCGAGCAGGGCGCCGTAGCGGCCGGAGACCGTCTTCTGGTACTCCGCGAGGGTGACCGAAGCACCGGCCGCGGAACCACTGGCGCCCGAGTCGAGCAGCGTCACCCGGCCGTCGCGCAGCGCGTACCAGGCGTCGACCTGGGGTTCGTGGAGCAGCGCCGCGCCGGCGGGCAGCCGCCGGGCCAGTGCGCTTTCCCGGTCGCCCGAAGCGATGTTGCCGACGCGCCAGGCGCCGTCGTCGCCGCGGACCGACCAGAGGGTCGCGGTCTGCCCGTCGGACGCCGTCACCGGGACCGCGACGTAGGCGAGCCGTCCGGCGACCGCGCCGTCTCCGGCGACGAAGTCCCTCGAAAGCTCGTAAACCGGGAAGGAATCGTCGGAGACGCTGACTGACGGCGTTTGACTCGAACCACTCGTCTGGGTGAGGAAGCGACCGATTTCGGCACGCAGCGTGGGGTCGTCCGCAGCCGCCTTCGCGGCCGCGAGATCTTCACTGGACAGGTGATCCGCGCGCGCTCCGGGCGCCGAGATCAGCAACGTGACCGCGACCAGCCCGGCGAGCCCGAGGAGACGCCGCGCGCTCATCGCCGGATCCCGGAGAGGGTGTGAGTCCAGGTGAAGGACTTGTTACCGGCGTAGAAGTCGTAGGTCGACCGGTTGTGGCGGCTCCCGGTGGGCAGTGGATCCCCCCACGAGACCCACTTCCGGCCGGCGTCGGCGCCGTAGAGCACGTGCATGTGACCGCCGCCCGCGGCCCAGCCGACCCGCGTCTGTACCGGCTTGCCCGCGCCGGTCTGCGCATGGACGGCGGCGAAGGGCACGCGGCCCTTGACGTAGTTCCCCGGGGAGGAGAAGCCGAGCTTGCCGAAGGCGCGCCGGACGTCGCCCAGCGTTCCCGGCTTGTCGGCGCACTCCCGGCGACGCTCGTCGTGGGCGATCCGGCAGAATTCGTTCTGGGTGAGGGCCACACCGTGGTGTGCCGCGATGGTGTTGCCGGAAGCCACCCAGCACCACTGGGACTTCTCCTGCACCTGCATGGCGATGGGGTGCCGGACGGCAGCCGGCGAGGGCAGCGCGCTCGCCGGGGTCTGGATCGCCAGCCACGCCGCCAGACTCGCGGCGCCGGCGGCGCAAACCCTGCTCGAGAACACAGGCACGACGGGCCTCCTGGTCACCATGGCGAACCAATGTGGTCACAACGGTGAACAGAAGGTTCACGCAGAGCAAGATGGGCACTCGGCGGAACGGACCGTTCCGGGGCGTTTCCACACCCCGGAACGGTCACTCTTCCGGGGTCAACCACCCCGAACGGGGGACGTAGTGTTCACAGTGCGCTGCTAACGTGAACGTTCCGCGGTGTTCACGCTCAGCGCACACACTGGTCTGGTGAAGGGACGAGCGGTGACACGAGACGGTGTCGATGCGTTCTCGGCGGGAGAGCATGCCTCGACTAGGGCCGACACCCCGACGATCATCGACGGCACGCGCCGTCAATCGCTCGAAGCCCTGCCCAAGGAGCTCGTCGAGGCCCTCCGCAGCGGCGAGTTCCACCACGCCCTGCGGCAGGCGATCGCCTACCGGGGGCTGTCCCTCGCCCGGCTCCGTGCCCACCTCGGGCTCCGCGGTGTCCAAATCGGACAGTCGACATTGAGCTACTGGCAGCGCGGATTGCGCCAGCCGGAGGTACCCAAGGCGCTCCCGGCCGTGCGTGCGCTGGAATCGGTGCTGCAACTACCCCCGGACGCGCTCGTCGTACTGATCGGACCGCGGACGACACGGGCGCGCGGGCATCAGATGGCCGCGTCCTTCCATGACATCCGGTCCGGCGACATGGGCTCGATCGTCGACCAGCTGCTGGCCGAACTGGGCGCGTACCCGTCGTCCAACCGCTACAACGCCGACCTCGAGATGCTCGCGGTGCACGACACGATCACCTTCGACGCCGCGCACCGGCAGGTCGGTCTCCAGACCCGGCTGGTGTGCCGGGCCCGGCGGCACGGCCCGGACCGGTACGTCACCGTCTACAACGGCGACCCCGGCTGCAACATCGGCGACGTCGAACTGATCACCGCCGAGGGCTGCCGCGTCGGCCGGATCCGGCGCAACGCCGAGGCCGAGACGATGGCCACCGAGCTGCTCTTCGACCGGAAGCTCGCCGAGGGCGAGATCCACGTGTTCTGCTTCGAGGTCCGCGACGATTCCGGCACCGCGTCGCCCGGCTACTTCCGGATGCTGCGGGACCAGTGCTCGAGCTATCTGGTGCAGCTCAAGTTCGCGCTCGGCGCGCTGCCCGCCCGCTGCACGCGGCAGTTCCGGACCCGCGACGACGCCGTGCCCGTCGAGTCCGAGGAGCTGCCGCTCGACATGGGCGGCGTGACCAGTGGTTTCTTCAGCGACGCCGGGCCGGGGCTGGCCGGCATCGAGGTCGAGTGGCGCTAGCGCGTGCCATGAACGGTCCGTTACTTGCAAATTTTGCCAGTAACGGACCGTTCATGGCAGCCGTCAGTACCGGTAGTGGTCGGTCTTGAACGGGCCTTCGACGTCCACGTCGATGTACTCGGCCTGCTCCTTGGTCAGCTTCGTGAGCTCACCGCCGAGCGCGTCGAGGTGGATCTTCGCGACCTTCTCGTCGAGCTTCTTGGGGAGGCGGAAGACCTCCTTGTCGTACTCCTCGTGCTTGGTGAACAGCTCGATCTGCGCGATCACCTGGTTGGAGAAGCTGTTCGACATCACGAACGACGGGTGCCCGGTCGCGTTGCCCAGGTTCAGCAGACGGCCCTCGGACAGCACCAGGATGCTCTTGCCGTCAGGGAAGACCCACTCGTCGACCTGCGGCTTGATGTTGATCCGCCGGATGCCCGGGTAGCGCTGCAGGCCCGCCATGTCGAGCTCGTTGTCGAAGTGGCCGATGTTGCCCAGGATCGCCTGGTGCTTCATCCGCGCCATGTGCTCGACGAGCACGACGTCCTTGTTGCCGGTGGTCGTGATGATGAGGTCGGCCTCGCCGAGGACGTTCTCCAGCTTCTTGACCTGGTAGCCGTCCATCGCCGCCTGCAGCGCGCAGATCGGGTCGATCTCGGTGATGATCACCCGCGCGCCCTGGCCGCGCAGCGATTCCGCGGCGCCCTTGCCGACGTCGCCGTAACCGCAGACGACCGCGACCTTGCCGCCGATGAGGACGTCGGTGCCGCGGTTGATGCCGTCGATCAGCGAGTGCCGGATGCCGTAGCGGTTGTCGAACTTCGACTTGGTCACCGCGTCGTTCACGTTGATCGCCGGGAACAGCAGTTCACCGGCCGCGGCGAGCTGGTAGAGCCGCAGCACGCCGGTGGTGGTCTCCTCGGTGACCCCGCGGATGCCTTCGCCGATCTTGGTCCACTTGCCGGTGTCGGCCGCGACCGAAGCACTCAGCAGCTGCAGGAACACGCGGAACTCGTCCGAGGTGTCCTCGTCCGGCGAGGGGACGACGCCTGCCTTCTCGAACTCGGTTCCCTTGTGCACCAGCATGGTGGCGTCGCCGCCGTCGTCGAGGATCATGTTGGGACCCTCTCCGTCCCAGGTCAGCATCCGCTCGGTGCACCACCAGTACTCCTCCAGCGACTCGCCCTTCCAGGCGAACACCGGAACGCCCTTGGGCTCCTCGGGCGTGCCGTGCGGGCCGACGACGATCGCCGCGGCCGCGTGGTCCTGGGTGGAGAAGATGTTGCAGGAGGCCCAGCGCACCTCGGCACCCAGTGCGACGAGGGTTTCGATCAGGACCGCGGTCTGTACCGTCATGTGCAGCGAGCCCGAAACCCGGGCTCCCCGCAAGGGATACACCTCGGCGTATTCGCGGCGCAGCGCCATCAGGCCCGGCATCTCGTGCTCGGCGAGGCGGATCTCCTTGCGGCCGAACTCGGCGGCCTCGAGATCGGCGACGGCGAACTCGATGCCGTTGCGGGTGTCGTGCCGCTTGGCAACGCTTTCGGGGGTCATATGCGCGCTTCCTCCAAGGTTGGATGACATCGGAACAGTACCGTTGTCGGCTCAGTCCCCACTGAACGGTTTGGAGGCCTTCACCGTGGTCATGCCGGGTCCCGACACCCGCGTCGTCGAAATACGCGTACCCGGGCTAGTGGGCACGAGCGGTGAAAGCCTGCTGGATTCGACGTCTGTCGTCGACGTCGCGGGCGACGGCATCGGCAGGCTGATCCGGCCGTCGGACCGGCTGCGCCGTCCCGCTCCCGGTCCGGTGCTGCCCGCGCTCGGCCGTTCGATCCCGCGCATCCTCGAAGGCTACCTGTGGAGCGGGATGACCTCCGGTGGCGCGGCGAAGGCGACGTGGGCGCTGCTGTTCCCGTTCTCGCTGGCGAACGTCGCGCATTGGATGCTGCCGCCGGTCCCGGAGGGCAGGCGGTCCGCGGCGGTGCTCGGCGCGGTTTGCCGAGGGCTGCTGCGGGTGGCCTCGCTGCTGCTGACGATGTTGCTGATCAGCCAGCTCGCGGTGGTCTCGCTCGACCTGTTCGCCGCGCAATGCCTCGCCCCGGGTTCGTCCTGCCTCGAAGGGGCGCCGTCGTTCCTGCGGGACTTCGCGCCGCTGCGGACCGCGATCGGGGTGGTCCCGCTGCTGGTGCTGATCTTCGTGCTCGACCGGATCCCGTCGTCGGACTGGCGGTCACGGAACAAGCGGCACCGCGCCCACAGTTCGAGCCCGCTGCAACCGCAGGACCTGCCGCGGACGCCGGGCCTGCGCACGCTGCACACCGTCGCCGCCTTGACCTGTGTCGCGCTCCCGTTGCTCGGCGGGCCGTTCCGGCTGCCGACGGTGACGTTCGACCTGATCGTCTGGATCTGCGCGCTGGCGCTCGTCCTCGCCGCGCTGGTGGCCTCGACGGTCGGCTTCTCCGCCGGACCGGTGATCCGGGGCGGGGTGATCGCGGTCGCCGTCGTCCTGGTCGGGATCGCCGTCGTACGCCGGACGCCGCTGCCCGCGGGTCTGCCGGGCGGCGGGCTCGGCGGAGCGGACGGGACGGTCGAGGCGCTTGGCGCGGCGATGGTCGCGGTGACCTTGCTGTTCGCGCTGGTGCTCGCCCCGGCTGCGCTGCTCGGCCGGTCGGCCTGGAAGCATCTGCCGCACCGGCTGCGGCCCTGGCTCGGTGGCTGGGCGGCGGCGCCGGTCGTCGCGCTGGCAGGCCTGCTCGGCGGCGGTTTCGGCGCCGGGCTCGCGGTCGCGCTGCGGCAGCTGGTCGGCGCGACCGATCTCCGGCTGCCCGACACCTACTCCCTGGTGACGGTGCTGTGGGGCGCCGGGCTCGCGCTCGCCGTCGTGCTCGGCGTGCTGGGCTTCGCGGTGGCCGTCCCGCTGCGCCGGTTGCGCCGCGGCATCCCGAAGATCGTCGCGCTGATGGAGATCGACAAGGCGCAGGAAGAGGAAGCCGCGAGTGCGTGGGCCCGCGCTTCGTGGGAACGCAAGCATCTGCACCATCTCGCGCTCACCGTCGCGCTGGCGATGGCGGCGGGCGGCGGCGCACTCCTGGTGCTGCGCTTCGGTTTCGGCCCGCTGCCCGACTGGTTCAAACCGATTTCGGCGATCGGCGTGTTCGCGCTGGGCGCGATGGCGGCCGGGCTGCTGCGCGTCGTGTTCGCCGCCGCGACCACCCCCAAGCGCAGCCGTCACCTCGGCGCGCTGGCGGATCTCGTGTGCTTCTGGCCGCGTGCCGCCCATCCGACCGTGCCGCCGAGTTACGCGCTCAGGGTCGTCCCGGAACTCGCGGACCGGGTCAAGGAGCATCTTGCCGAGCCGGGCACGCGCGTCGTGCTGTCCGGGTACAACCTCGGCAGCCTGCTGACCGTGCTCGCCGCGGCGCGGGTGATCGCCGATCTGCCGCCGGAGGACCGCGACCGCGTCGGACTGCTGACCGCGGGCTCACCCCTGCAATGGGGTTATCAGCGCGCTTTCCCCGCGATGCTGCCGCAGGAGCAGCTCGCCGGGTTGTACGAGGATCTCGACGGCCGCTGGCGGGCGCTGTGCCGCGGCACGGACATCTTCGGTGGCGGAGTCACGACGTGGCGGCATCGCGTGGTGTCCGGGAAACTGCTGGGCGACGGCTATCTGCCCGGCGGCGGGACGGGGCCGCTGGCCGCCGAGGCCGACGAGCAAGGCGTCCTGGTGCTCGGCGGCGACCACTGGCTGCCCGACCCGATGCGCGGGCCGACCGGACGGCATCGCTGGGCGCCCGGCGTCCTCAAGCACACGGATTACGTCGTCGACGCCGAATGGGACAACGCCGTCGCGATGGCCGCCGGTCTCGGCCGCCCCCGCCCCACGAACCCTTGGGGCGAGCAGGGATCGCTGTTCGGGGACTTCCCGCAAATGCGCTGAAGGCCCCCTTCACGAGGAAGAGGGCCTTCAGGCGTCAGCTAGTTTCAGTCGGCCTTGCGACGCACGCGCAGCAGGACCAGGACGCCGGCACCGGCCAGCACCAGCAGGCCACCGGCCCACAGCAGCCAGGCGTTGTCGAAACCGGTGTCCGCGAGGCCGCCACCGTTGCCACCGTTACCGTCGACCGCGGGGGCCGGGGCGGTGGTGCTGGTCGGGGCTTCGGACGTCTGGGACGGCTTGTCCGTGGTGGTCGGGGCCGAAGTCGGCGGCTTGGCCGTCGAGGTCTTCGTCGGCTCGGACGGCTTCGGCTGCTCGGTCGGCGGCGTCTTCTTCTCGCCGCAGACGAACCAGTGGCTGATCTGTGCCTGCTGGTCGCCCTTGTTCAGCGGCGAACGCAGCTGCGTCCACGGCGGGTTCTCGGGCAGCCCCTTCTCCCCGGGAACGTAGACGTTGTAGCCGTGGCCGCCCTTGACCACGATCGCCGTGACGGTGACGCCCTTGGCGACCTCGGTGATGTTGAGGTGGATGTCCTTCTGCGTGCCGCCGGTGAAGGTCAGGTCCGAAGTGGGCAGGACCTTGCCGGGCAGCTTGGCACCTTCGCAGGTGGTGGCGTTCTCAGCCACGACCTGGGTGGCGCGGTCGTCGCTGCGGGTCGCGAGGGCGGTGCCCGCGGTGCCCAGCAGGGCTGCGGTGGCGAAGGCGACGACGGTGACGGCGGAGCGGACGCGCCGTCTGGACTTGATCTGCATTCAGAGCTCTCCTGTACCGATCGGGGGACAAACGAGCAAAGCGTGGCGCCTCTTTGGAGGGATGAAGGTCGACTCGCGGTAGGTCTGCACGAGTCCCGTTCACCCGTCAGGGGGAAGCAGAGACCGGACGCTATCGCACACCGATTTCACACCGAAACCGGGGCCCCCGACAAAACGGCCCACCATCCACAAAGGAATGGTGGGCCGCCGAAACGAGAAAGATCAGTCCGGAACGGACGTCGGGACCTCTTCCTTGTTCTGCTTGCCGAGCAGCGAGTTGCGACGGCTGTAGGCGAAGTAGATGACGACGCCCAGCGCCATCCAGGCCAGGAACCGCAGCCACGTGAGCACGGTCAGGTTCAGCATCAGCCAGAGACAGGCGACGATCGCCAGGATCGGGATCAGCGGAACCAACGGCACGCGGAAGGCGCGGGGCAGATCGGGCCGGGTCTTGCGCAGCACCAGCACGCCCGCGGAGACCAGAACGAAAGCGAACAGCGTCCCGACGTTGACCATTTCCTCGAGTTTGTCCGCCGGGAAGAACGTCGCCGCGACCGCGACCAGCCCGCCGACGACGATGGTCGCCCGCTTCGGCGTGCCGTTCTCCCCGGTCTTCGCGAGGCTGCGCGGCATCAGGCCGTCACGCGACATCGCGAAGATGATCCGGATCTGGCCGAGCATCAGCACCATGACGACGGTCGTCAGCCCGGCGAGGGCGCCGACGGAGATGATGTTGGCCGCCCAGTCGACGCCGTTGACCGCGAACGCGGACGCGAGCGTCTTCTTGCCGCCGTCACCCGCCGAGGTGGCGAGTTCCTTGTAGTTCACCATGCCGACGACCACGAGTGACACGGCGACGTACAGCACCGTGACGATGGCGAGCGAACCGAAAATGCCGCGGGGCACGGCCTTCTGCGGGTTGCGGGTCTCCTCGGCGGTGGTCGCGACGATGTCGAACCCGATGAACGCGAAGAACACCAGCGACGCCGCGGCCAGCAGGCCGAAGACGCCGAACGAACTGCTGCCGCCACCGGCGAACAGCGAGAACAGCGACTGGTCGACCCCGGTGGACGCCGACTCCGCGGCGGACTGGGCCTCCGGGATGAACGGGGTGTAGTTCGAACCCTTGATGTAGAAGATGCCGAGCACGATCACGAACAGCACCACCGCGACCTTGATCGCGGTGATCACCATGGAGAAGCGCGAAGACAGCTTCGTGCCGACGGCGAGCAGCGTGGCCAGTACGAGCACCACGAGCAGGGCGCCCCAGTCGACCGGGATCGGGCCGAGCTCGAACGTCGTCTTCGTGCCCTTGCCGAAGATGTACGAGAGCACGGTTTCGAGGTAGGCGGACCAGCCCTTCGACACCGCGGCCGCGCCGACGGCGAGTTCCAGGATGAGGTCCCAGCCGATGATCCACGCCATGAACTCGCCGAACGTGGCGTAGGAGAACGTGTACGCGCTCCCGGCCACCGGGACGGTCGACGCGAATTCCGCGTAACAGAGGGCGGCCAGCGCGCAGGCGATGGCCGCGAACACGAACGCGAGCGAGACCGACGGCCCCGCGAAGTCACCGGCCGTGCGCGCGGTGAGGGTGAAGATCCCGGCACCGATGACGACGGCGACACCGAAGACGGTGAGATCCCACGCGCTCAGGTTCCGCCGGAGCTTCGTCCCCGGCTCGTCGGTGTCCGCGATGGACTGCTCGATGGTTTTCGTACGCCACAGACCGTTTCCGGGCACCCTTGACCTCCTACACCTGACTGCGGTTCAAGGGACCCTATCGCCCGGCGGTGACGGCAGCGCGGTGGGAGAGCAACCAAGTACCCGGAGGTCGCGGCGGTAATCGGCGGTGTACGGACAGTTGCTCCGGGCCCGTTCGTGAAGCGACTGCGAAACTCTCGTAGATGTCATGAAAGGGTCGTTCAGGACGTTTTTCGTCCTGAACGACCCTTTCATGACATCTGAGGAGCGAACCGCCGGCCGGGCTCAGGCCAGTGCGCGATCCAAGTCCGGCTCCAGGTAGATCAGCTTCGCCGTCGGCACCTTCGCGCGAACACGCGCTTCGGCGTCGTCGATGGCTTGCGCGATGTCGGCGGTGTCCAGCCCGGGCACCAGCGCGAGCTTCGCGGCCACCAGCATCTCGTCCGGGCCGATGTACAGCGTGCGGATGTGGATGACCCGCTCGACCTTGCCGGCGGCGAGTTCGTCGACGATCGCGTCGAGGTCGGTCTCGGTGGCGCCTTCGCCGATCAGCAGGCTCTTCATCTCGATGATCAGGATGATCGCGATGATCCCGAGCAGCACGCCGATCGTGACGGTGCCGATGCCGTCCCACACCGGGTTCCCGGTGACGACCGACAGGCCGACACCGGCGAGCGCGAACACCAGGCCGAACAGCGCGCCCGCGTCCTCCAGCAGGACCACCGGCAGCTCGGGCGTCTTGGCCTGGCGGATGAACGCCCACCAGCCCGCGTCGCCCTTGATCTTCTTGGACTCCTGGATCGCGGTGTAGAAGGAGTAGCACTCAAGCCCGATCGCCACCACGAGGATGCCGACGGCCACCAGCGGCGAGGTCAGCCCTTCGGGGTGCGAGATCTTGTGGATGCCCTCGTACAGCGCGAACACCGAGCCGAGGCTGAAGAGCATCAGCGCGACGATGAACGAGTAGAAGTACCGGTCCCGCCCGAAGCCGAAGGGGTGGGTGCGCGTCGCCTTGCGCTGCGAGGTCTTCTGTCCCAGCAGCAGGAGGCCCTGGTTCGAGGTGTCCGCGAGCGAGTGCACGGACTCGGCGAGCATCGAGGACGATCCCGTGATGAGGAAGCCGGTGAATTTCGCGATCGCGATTCCGGCGTTCGCCACTAGCGCGGCGATGATCGCCTTGGTTCCGCCACCTGCAGACACGTGCAACTCCCCGGATGGTGTCCCGATATGCCGGGTTCGAAGGCTAGCAGTGCAGATGAGCCCGTACGCGCCGGGCGGGACAGGTCACAGAATTGTCGGGCCCCCTCGCTAGTGTCGCCCCTCTCATGACCTGGGAGGTGCCCGTGCCGCGATTCGGCGTGCTCGGACCGTTGACGATCGAGAGCCCATCCGGGCGGCGGACGACGCCGCGCGGCGATCATCAGCGTGCCCTGCTGGCCGTCCTGCTGCTGAACGCGAACTCGCCGGTCCCGGTCGACGCCCTGGTCGAGACCCTCTGGCCGGAGACGCCGCCGAAGTCGTACTCCTCGAATCTGCACACGTACGTCTCCCGTCTGCGGGCCCGCTTCGAGGGGCTGGAGATCGAGCGGGATCCACACGGTTACCGGCTGATGGTCGAGCCCGGCGACCTCGATCTGCTGTCCTTCCGCGAAGCCGCCGACGACGGGAAGGCCGCGGCGCGGGCCGGCGATCCGGCGGCGGCCGCGGGGCACTACCGCCGGGCGCTGGCGGAATGGCGCGGACCGGTCCTGTCCGGACTGCACATCCCCCGGCTCGACGCGGACGTCGCCCGGCTCGAGTCGGAACGGCTCGCCGCCTTCGAAGACTGTGTCGACGCCGAACTGTCCGACGGCAGGCACGGCGAGCTCACCGGCGAACTCCAGGCGATGATCACCGAACATCCCCTGCGCGAGCGGCTGGCCGCGCAGCTGATGATCGCGTTGCACCGCGCCGGGCGGCAGGCCGATTCGCTGGCCGTCCACCGCGATCTGCGTGCCACCCTCGTCGAGGAGCTCGGCGTGGAACCCGGCGCCGAGGTCCGCCGCGTGCACGCCGCCGTGTTGCGCGGTGAGGATCCGGTGCCCTCGGCCAAGCCGGCGCCGGTCTTCCCGATCTGCCAGCTGCCGCCGGACATCGCGGATCTCGCGGGCCGCGAAGACGAGATCGCGAAACTTTCCGGGTTGCTCGGCGATGGCGCGGGAGTCCCCGTCGCGGTGATCACCGGCCAGCCCGGCGCGGGCAAGTCCACCCTCGCGGTCAGCACCGCGCACAGGCTCCGCCGGTCCTTTCCGGACGGGCAACTGTTCGTCCCGCTGGCCGGCGCCTCCAGCCCTCGCGACCTCGCCACCGTCCTCGGCGACCTGTTGCGCGCGCTGGGCGTCACCGGCCCGGCCATCCCGGACGACGTCGACGCCAGGGCGGCGGTGTATCGCGGCCGCCTCGCCGATCGGCGGGTCCTCGTGGTGCTCGACGACGCCGCGAGTCCCGATCAGGTCCGCGCCCTGCTGCCGGGAACGCCGGGCAGCGCCGTCCTGATCACCAGCAGGCGGCGGCTTTCCGGGCTCGCCGGGGCGGATCGCCTCCACCTCGCACCGCTGTCCGGCGCCGAGGCGATGGCCCTGCTGGCACGGCTGGCCGGGCCGGACCGCGTGGGCGCCGAAGCCGCGGACGCGGAGCGGATCGCCAAGGCCTGCGGCAATCTCCCGCTGGCGCTGCGGATCGCCGGCAGCAGGCTCGCCATGCGGCCGGGGCTGGCGCTCGGGAAGCTCGCCGGGAAGCTGGAAGACGAGGTCTCGCGCCTCGACGAGCTCCAGGTCAGCGATCTCCAGGTGCGCGGCAGCATCGCGTTGAGCTATCAGGCGCTGAGCCCGGCGGCGCGGCGCGCCTTCCGGTTGATCGGCCGCTGCCGCACCCTCGACCTGCCCGCGTGGGCGGTGTCGGCCCTGATCGATGATGAAGGCTCGGACGAGGCCATCGACGAACTCGTCGAGGCCAGCCTGCTCGAAGCCACCGGTCTCGATCCGACGGGTGAGCAGCGGTTCCGCGTGCACGACCTGGTGCGGGTGTTCGCCACGGAACTCGGCAGGGAACTGGAGACCCGCGCCGAGCGGGTGGCCACCGTCGCGAAGGTGTCGGACGCGGCGTTGTGCCTCGCCGACACGGCGGCCCGCCGCCTGCCGAGGACGGTGCCGATGCCGTTGTCGGATCACGATGTCCCCGTGCAACCCCTGGCAGGCGAAGTGGTCGAGCGGCTGCTGCGTGATCCCGGCACCTGGTTCTCGGTGGAGCGGGCCAACCTGGTCGCCGCCGTCTCGTCGCTGTGCGCCGTCGGCTGGCGGCGGAAAGCGTTGCGGATACTGGAAAGACTGAGCGCGTACCTGTACTTGCACAGCCACTACACCGATATGCGGACGGCGTACGAGACGTTGCGCGACGCCGCCCGCGAGGCGGACGACCGGCACATCATGGTCATCGCCGAGGCGAATTTGGCGGTGCTGCTGCATGTTCGCGGCGAGTACGAACGCGCCGTCGAGGGCTATCGCGAATGTTCGAAGGAATTGGCGGAGCTGGGCGATCTGGCCACGCAGGCGTGGGTGGAGACCAATCTGGCGCACAGCCTGGTCGGGCTCGGCCGGGCCGGGGAATCGCTGCACGCCGCGACCCAGGCCCGCGAACTGTCCACTGTGGAGGATTCCGGAACCCACGCGCGGCGAGCGGAATCCGCCGCGCTGCACAGACTGGGCAAGATCTCCGAAGCGTTGGAGATCGATCGCCGGATCCTCGCCCAGGCGCGCGAAAGCGGTGACGAGCGCCAGCTCGGTGTTGCCCTGCAAGGACTTTCGTGGTCGCTGATGCTCGACGGGCGCCCGGAGGAGGCCTTGGAGACGATCGAGGAATCGGTCCGGGTCCTGCGGCGGACGACGGCGAAATCGGCACTGGCGAAGTCGTTGCGCACCCAGGGCGCGATCCTCGCGGGCGCCGGACGGCGTGACGGCGCGGTGAAGGCCTACGAAAACGCGCGGCGGCTGGCCGGAGCGCTCGAAGAACGGCCGAGGGAGCTTTCCTGTACGCGGGCGATCGCCGCGAGCTGGATCGGCGACGGCCGGGCCGATCGCGCGATCCCCGTGCTGCGCCGCTGTCTCGACGAATTCCGTGCCATGGGCGGGAAACCCGCGACCGGCCTCACCCTGCACGTGCTGCGCAGGGCGTACGAGGCCGTCGGGGAAACAGAAGCGGCCGAGGCGGCGGGCGAAGAGGCGAAGCGATTGGAAGTCCCCCACGACGCCAACGCTTCGACCCTCGTCCGGTTGCTGTTGTCGCTCACCGAACCCGCCCCGGCCTGACCGAGCGGTGCCCGACCCCTCAGACGGGCACCACCCGGAAATCATCATCGGTCCGCAATCACCATCAGTCCGGTCACAGAGCGGCGAGCCGTGGTTCACGCCGTCCGGCGGAGAACCAGGCCAGCGCGATCACCAGCACCCCGTTGGCCGCGGCGTCCCACACCGGCGCCGAGGCGGGCCCGAGTCGCGCGACCGCGAACACGTTGATCAGCCCGGCGACGGTCAGCATCACGCGGACGGGCTGGGTGCCCGTCACCACCAGCGCGGCGGTGAGCAGGACCTGCGCGCCGAGCGAGACGAGCACGACCAGCGGGAGGTTCAGCCTGCTCTCCGCGCCGGCGGCGAGGCCGTGCAGGCCGGAGCCCGCGGCTTTGATCGACTCGATCGCGTCGCCGGCGAATCCCGCCAGCGCCTGCGCCGAACCGGCCAGGTCTTGGCCGCTCGGCAACGGAAGCACCAGGTCGACGACCGGGACGAGCGCGGTCACGACGGCGAGTCCGAGCGTGGCGAGCAGAGCGGTGGGGCGCGCGGAAACCGGCACCCGGTAAGCGCGTCCGCTCGCCGCGTCGGGATGGGAAGTCACTACTGCTGCTCCTTGGCTATCGACATCCGGGACGAGCCGACGCCAAGCGCCGGGTCACCCCTTCGGGCGATAGTTGCGGAAGCCGCCACACGGAACGCACACACTTCGGCCAAGCGACTCCGCATTTAGTCCTCTGGATGCGGTCCTTGCGTGTGCAAGTACCGCATCCAGAGGACTAAATGCGAGGAATCAGCAGGTGCCGGCGGTGGCGCGAAACACCTGGGTGCGCTCAGCGGAAAGCGGCCGCACACGGACGGCGGGGTCGGCGGCCGGGAGCCAGACCGACTGGCCGCGGCGGAGCTCGACCTGTTCGCCGTCGTCGGCCGTGACCTGCAGGCCACCGGCGGTGCACAGCAGGATCTGCGGGCCGACGTCGTGGACGGCGACCTCGCCGCCGTCCCCGGCCTCCCATTCGATCCGCGACAGCTCGAACTCCGGCGCGTCGGTGCGGTACACCGACAGGCGCCGGTCCGAGGCGGTCTTTCCCGCCGAGGGCCCATCGGCGCTGCCGCTCTGAACCGGCATCTCCCCGCACGCGAAGTCGACGACGCGGAGCAGCTCCGGCACGTCGACGTGCTTGGGGGTCAGTCCGCAGCGCAGGATGTTGTCCGAGTTCGCCAGGATCTCGACGGCGGTGCCGTGCAGATACAGGTGCAGGTTGCCGGCGGGCAGGTAGATCGCCTCGCCCGCGCTGAGGGTGAGCCGGTTGAGCAGCAGCGCCGCGAGCACCCCCGCGTCCCGCGGATGCGCTTCGCCGAGTTCGAGGATGGTCCGGCATTCGACGTCGAACTCGCCGTGCCCCTGGACGTGCTTCACACACGAATCGAGGACTTCGGGCAGCAGTTCGTCGAGCGCGGCCTGCGGCAGCGTGATCCAGGTGGTGAACAGCGCGCGCAGCCCGGCCGGATCCGGCTGGGCCTCCAGCAGCACCGCGTACTTCGCCAGCCCGGGTGTTTCGATCGCCTTCAGCAGCGACATCGTGCGTTCCGGGTCACGGAAGCCCGCCAGCGCGTGGAACTCGGTCAGCGCGCAGACGAGTTCCGGTTTCGCCGTCGGATCCGGGTAGTTGCGGTTCGAGGCGTCGCGCGGGATCCCCGCCGACTCCTCGCGCGCGTACCCCTCCGCCGCCTGCGCGGCCGACGGGTGTGCCTGCATCGAAAGCGGCTCTTCGGCGGCGAGGATCTTCAGCAGGAACGGCAGCCTGCCGCCCCAGCGTTCGGCGCAGGTCGTGCCGAGCTGGCCGACCGGATCGGCTTCGACGAGTTCCAGCAGGCTCCGCTCGGTGCCGTCCGGGCCGATGACGTGGGACGGGTCACCGGGGTGGGCGCCCATCCACAGCTCCGCCTCCGGATGCGGCGCCGGCACCGGACGCCCCAGCAGCTCGGGGATCGTCGTTCTCGATCCCCACGCGTAGGGCCGCACGGCATTGCGCAGCAGCTCCACTGTCACCTCAACTCCTCGCCGGGCACGGGTGGTGCCGGCCCTCATTGCTTACGTCGCGCTCGGGACTCACGCCGTTGCGGGCGTGTACCTCCCGGCGCCGCCGATGCTGCCGACGGCCAGCCCCAGATAGACCGCGGCCAGCTCGAAACGCAGCGCGAGAACGGCCGCACGCACGATCTCGTCCGTTTCGATCTCTTCGGCCGGGGCGATCACATCCGCACCGGGCAGCAGGTCTTCCGCCTCATAACGGGCCGCGTCCGCGGCCGGTCCCGTCCGAACCGAGAGGAGCAACACCCTCGGCGCCGAACCGTTCCCCTCCTCCGGGTCCGCGAAGATATCGCGATCCCGGCCGCCGGACAACGCCGCCCGCCGCAAGGCGGGCCTGGCCAGCGCCTGGCGGTAGTCCTCCGCGTCACAGACGACGGCGGCGTGCGCGGCGAACGCGTGGGCCGCGTGCTCGCCGAGGGCGACGGCGACCGGGTCCAGCCCCCACAGCAGCGGCTGCCGGTCGGCCATCTTCAGCGCCATCGCCTTGGCCGGGTTCGCGAACGAATCCCTGGACAGGTAGTCCTTCTCTGCTTCCGCGTCGAGGTGGTCGGCGAGCTGCTCCAGGTCGGCCACGAGCAGGCCGAGCGCGTTCGCGGTCAGCAGGGCGGCCGCGAGACCGCGCGGGAAGGCCATCTCCGGCGGAACCGGGATCCTCGGCGCGAGCAGCAACCCCTTGCCCGCGACGGCGGCGGCCACCGGGCCTTCCGCGGGCGCGGACAGCACGACCGTCGCCCCGAACCGAGCGGCACGTTCCAGCGACGCGGCCAGCTCGCGGTCACCGGCGTCGTCGGTGTGCGCGAAGACGACGTCGAGCGCGCCGATCCAGCTCGGCACCACCTCGGCGACGACCACCGGCACCGGGCACGACGGGGCGAGGAGCGCGGCGATCAGCCGGGTCAGCGTCCGGCTGACGCCCGGCCGGTCGATCAGCACGAGCGAGCGCGGGCGGCCGACGTCCAGTCGATCGCTCAGCTCGAGTTCGGCCGCGGCTTCGGCCGTCGCCCGGACCTGGGCGCCTGCCATCGCGGCGGCACGGAGAAGCCCCGCGGTGTCGGCCTCGGCCAGCCTCGCGGGATCGTCGAGCAGGGAATCGTCAGGGACCGTCGGCATGATCGCCATCCGGGGTCGTCGGCTCGGTGGCTTCGTCCAGCAACAGTACCGGGATTCCATCACGGACCGGATACACCCGACCGCACTCGGTGCAGGTCAGCGCGTCGGCTTCCGGGTCGGCCGTCGTCCCCGGCCGCAGCGGCGCGTGATCAGGGGACGGGCAGGCCAGGATCTCCAGCAACTGTGCGTCGAACGTGACGGCCATGGTTACTCCCTACCTGTGGGACGTCTCGATGTGTGTTTTCACGACACATTCGTTACCCACGGACGATCGCCAATACGTCTTCGGTCAGCGCCCGGACGGCCTCGGCGTCGGCGGCCTCGACGTTCAGGCGGAGCAGCGGCTCGGTGTTGGACGGGCGCAGGTTGAACCAGCCGCCGCCGGGAAGCTGCACGGTGAGCCCGTCCAGTTCGTCGATTTCGACCCCTTCGCGGGCGCCGAACGCGTCCTTGACCGCCATCATGCGCGCGACCTGGTCGTCGACCGTCGAGTTGATCTCACCGGAGGCCGCGTAGCGCGAGTACTCCGCGGTCAGCTCGGACAGCGGTCCCGTCTGCTCGCCGAGGGCGGCGAGGACGTGCAGCGCGGCCAGCATGCCGGTGTCGGCGCGCCAGAAGTCGCGGAAGTAGTAGTGGGCGGAGTGCTCGCCGCCGAAGATCGCGCCGGTCTTGGCCATCTCGGCCTTGATGAACGAGTGCCCGACCCTGGTGCGCACCGGTTTGCCGCCGTGCTCGGCGACGATCTCCGGGACACCCTTCGACGTGATCAGGTTGTGGATGATGGTGCCGCCCGGCTCCTTCTCCAGCTCCCGGATCGCGACCAGCGCGGTGATGGCGCTCGGCGACACCGGCTCACCGCGCTCGTCGACGACGAAGCAGCGGTCCGCGTCGCCGTCGAAGGCAAGACCCGCGTCGGCGCCTTCTTCGCGCACCTTCGCCTGGAGGTCGACGATGTTCTTCGGGTCGAGCGGGTTGGCCTCGTGGTTCGGGAAGTTGCCGTCGAGCTCGAAGTACATCGGCACGACCTCGATGGGCAGGCCCCCGAAGACCGTCGGGACGGTGTGGCCGCCCATGCCGTTGCCCGCGTCGACGACGACCTTCAGCGGGCGGCTGCCGGACAGGTCGACGAGTTTGCGCAGGTACGCCGCGTAGTCCGCGAGGACGTCCTTCTCGGTCACCGAACCGCGCTGGCCTGCGAAGGCGGGCACGCCCTGCTCGACGGTGTCGCGGATCTCCGCGAGACCGGAGTCCTGCCCGACCGGGGCGGCGCCGGAGCGGCACAGCTTGATGCCGTTGTACTGCGCCGGGTTGTGGCTGGCGGTGAACATGGCGCCCGGCAGGTTGAGCGATCCGGACGCGAAGTAGAGCTGGTCGGTGCTGGCGAGGCCGATCGACACGACGTCGAGGCCCTGCGAGGTCACGCCGTCGGAGAAGGCGGCGGACAGCTCGGGCGAGGAGTCGCGCATGTCGTGACCGATGACGATCGCGTCCGACTCGGGTTTGATCAACAGGGCGAAGGCCGAACCGAGGTCGCGGACGAGTGCCGCGTCCAGCTGCTCACCGACCACGCCGCGAATGTCGTAGGCCTTCACGATGCCCGAAAGGTCTGGCACGCCTGCTCCCCGCCAATAGTCTCGTTACAACGCCCTCTGGCGCGCTCGAAAGCCTACCGGCGGTCCCCCGCGTCAGGCTCGGCCGGGCAGGACGCGCAGGTGGCCGCGCCTGCCGGAGGGGCCCTCGGGTTCGGGCTCGGGCGCGGGCTTGTCGGAACGGCCCGCTTCACGCACGGCCTCGGCCAGCGCGGTCAGCTCGTCGGCGGACGGGTCCGGAGCGGCGAAGGCCCCTTCGTGCCGGACGACTTCCCAGCCCTTGGGCACGGTCAGCCGGAGGGCGTGGGCTTCGCAGAGGTCATAGGAGTGCGGTTCGCTCGCGGTGGCCAGTGGCCCCACGACGGCTGTCGAATCGCTGTAGGCATACGTGAGCGTGGCGACAGCGGGTTCGAGACAACCCGTTCGCGAACACTTTCGTACGCTCCGCACGATCGAGAACGATAGCGCGTCGCGGGCCGGGCGTACCGGCGACACGCGCTTTGATTCGCCGAGCGCGTACCCTTCGGTTCGTGGCGACGGCTCGTGATTCCCGACAGCGACGGCGGATGCGCCGGGACCGGCACGGCCGGGGCCTGCGCGGAGCGCTGTATCCGTCGACCCTTCCTGCCGCCGCTAGCAGGGCGGAAAGGTTCGACGCGCTGGTTTTGGACGCGCTCGAACCGATCGAAGCGCGGTGGCGGCACGAGCTGACGAAGCTCGACGTCGCCGTCGACGACGTCCCCGAAGTTCGCTCGGATGGCGCACCGACCGGAGTGGACGGCGTGTTGCACGACGGCGCCGTCCCGCTGTCGCGGCTCGTGCCCGCCGGCGTCGACCGCGCCGGCCTCCCGACGCGGGCCCGCATCGTCCTCTACCGCCGCCCCCTCGAAGCGCGCGCGAAAGACCCCGCCGAACTCGCGGAACTCGTCCACGACGTCCTCGTCGAACAGGTCGCGGGCTACCTGGGCGTCGAACCCGACGTCATCGAAGGCGAATAACCCTCACCCTCCGCACCCCAGCCCCCGCCCTTCCCCGGGGGGCGTCCCCAGCCCAGCGTATCGCAGGGTAGCGACGGGACCTGCGGAAACGGGACCGGAGGGCGAAGTTGTCCACAAGCGGAAAGGGCTGTGGACAACTCCAGAGAGAGGCCGGACGCTGAAAGCGGGCGCCCCCAATGTGGCATTGGGGACGGTGAGTGTCCCCAATGCCACATTGGGGGCATCCGGCATCAGGGGGCATCCGGCATCAGGGGCTGGCCGGGGCTGGAGCAGGAGCTCGGCAGCGCGAGCGTCCTGAAGGGCACCTTTGGGACGCTCAACGTCTCAAAGGGCACCTTCAGGACAGCGAAGCCGAAAGCCTCAAGAAACCCTGGGTCGCCTCCGCGTAGGCACGGCGGTCAGCAGCGTGAACAGCACCGCCGCCACCTGCGCCAGCAGCAGCAGGTTCCGCGTGGTGCCCTGGTGCTCCACCACCACCTCCGAAGGCGTAGGCGGCACCGAGACCGCGACCTGGTGGCCCCAAGCCCGCACGATCGGCACGGCTTTGCCGTCCACGCTCGCCTGCCAGCCGGCCTCGAACTCCGCGGCCAGCACGAGCAGCCGCCCGGTCGGCCCTTCCGAGACGCGCACCCGCACGTCCGGCAGCCCGGCCTGCACCGGAGCCACCCCGGGCGACGCGCCGGGCGCGCCCTTCCCGGTCACGGCGGCCTGCGCCAGTTCCGGGGAGATCAACGCCACCTGCCCACCGGCCGGCACCAGGCGAAGCACCGGACGCCCGTCCGAAGTCGGCGCCGCCGGGGCGACCAGGTCACGCGCGAGTTCGACGAAAGCACCGCCGTCGGCACCGCTCGGCAGAACGACATACGAGACCCCCGAGGCCAAAGCCGCCGCGAACGCCTGTTTGACCGCGTCCGGCGAGCCTTGCAGAAGGTCCCGGCGCCACGAGGCGAGCCGATCGGCGCTGCCCGGCGTCGGCGCGAGTTCGTCGTCGCCGAAACTCGGCAACCGCCCACCGGTCTGCCGGGCGAGGTCACCGATCACCAGCACCGAACGCCCGCTCGCGGCCAGCTCCGCGGAAATCTCCGGAGCGAGCGAAGGACGCTCACCCGAACGCAAAGGTCCTTCCCGTCCGGCGACGACCGCACCGGTCGCCAGCGCGAGCAGCACCAGCACCCCGGCCACGGCCGTGACCTTCGCCAGCCACGGCGCCGGGTCGACACCGGACCCGCCCCGCTGCCAGGTCGCCAGCACCGTCCACAGCAATCCCGCGCTGATCACCAGCAGCGGCACCCCGGCGTACCCGGTCGCGCGCGCGCCGCCCGACATCGGCGTCACCGCCACGAACCGCACCGCCACGAGGCCGAGCACCCCCAGCACGACGACCGCGACACCGCCGCCCGCGCCCTTCGACGGCCGGACGACCAAGGCGACGATCGCGGCCGCGACCAGCGCCACCCCGATCGGCCACGCGCCGGGACCGCCAGGGTCCAGTCCGGCGAGGTCCGCCCCGGACGCGGCCGTGGCACCACCGCCGAGCCCGTGCAGCAGCAGTTCCGGATGCCGCAGCAGCACACTCGGCCACGGCAGCAGCAACGCCAGCGGCAGGAAGACCACGATGCCGACCGACGCGATCCGCCGCGCGAGCCCGGTCGGCGAAGGCAGCACCACGAACCCGATCACCAGGCCGACCACGGCCAGCGCGTGCGCCAGCGGCGAGAAGGCGCCGATCAGCGCCAGCCCGATCGCGCTCAGCGCGGAAACGTGCAGCCATCGCGAGTCCGCGCGGACCAGCAGCCCGACGATGCCCGCGATCACCAGCGGCAGCAGCAGATGCACGACGACGACGTCGAGCCGTCCCTGTGCGACCGAAGCCGTCGCCGCGGGAAGCACGCCGTACGCCGCAGCGACGACGGCCCGAACCCAGCGACGCACGCGAAGGTGCCGAGTGGCGGCGTACGCGCTCAGGGCGGCGAGCGGGATGTCGCCGATCAGCAGGATCGCGACCAGCGCCGCGGGTCCGCCGATCGGCGTGAAGATCGCGCCGAGGGTGCCCAGCACCGGCAGCGTCGCGGGCGCGGGACTCGCCGTCCCGCCGGCGACCGCGTGCCACGGCGCGAGATACGACGACCAGATCTCGCCGAGCCCGCCGACCGGCAGCAGCTTCCCGCCGAACAGATCGAGCCCGAGCCGGGAACCGTTGATCACCAACGCGAGCGCCGTCAGCGCCACGAGCACGATCACCGGCGGCGCGAACACGGTCGCGCCGAGCACGCGCTTCCGGTCGACCTCGACGAACACGAGTTCCGGTTCCGGCCGCCTGCCGCCGTCACGCGGCACCGGGGACGGTTTCGGACCCTCCGAAGTGGATTTCTCGGGAACCGCGACAGCGACGACCGCGCTGGGCCGCCGCAGACCCGTCCCCCGCGAGCCGACCCCGCGCATCGCGCCCGCGGGCAGCGCGCCAGGGCCGACGGGACGATCCTGCCCGGCCTTCACGGCCTCCGGCGGGATCCAGGCCCCTTCCTGATCCGCGCTTTCAGGCACCGTCCCGAGCGCGAAATCCCGTTCCACCCCACGCCGGACGAGGCCGACGACACCGGCGCGGACGGCGTTGCGCAGCCGCGTCATCCGCCCGGTGAACAGACCGCGGACACCGCCGGTCTTCCGGCGTCCGGCGCGGGCCGCGCGCAGCCCGCCGACGGCGCGCAGCAGGTACCAGGTGGCCGCGAGTTCCGCGCCCGCCTCGCCGGTGCGCCGCAACAGCAGGAACGCCAGCGCCCGCAACACCGCGAAGACCGGAATTCGAAAAAGGCCGAACCAAAAGGACAGTGGGGAGCAATTGACGAGGAACACCCGGAGCCCGTGCGCGCGGTTCGCCGTCGCGAGGGGAAGGCCGAGGGCGTCCGGTTCGCGTTGCCCGGTGCTGAGCGCGCGAGCGTGCCGGAGCCGGGCCGCCGGCACCGAAAGCACGCGGCCGCCGGCGGCGTTGGCACGCCAGCCGAAGTCGAGATCCTCGCGCAGCAAGGGAAATCCGGGGTCGTAGCCGCCGAGGTCGTGCCAGACTTCGCGCCGCACCAGCGATCCCGCGCTCGGCACGGCGAGCACCGCGGTGTCGGTCTCATCGGGTGAGATCTGCTGCCGGTGGCCGATGGCGTCGGTCGACAGCCCGGCTTCGACGATGAGCCGCGGATCGCTCCAGTCCACCGCGAGCGGACCGAGCACCGTCGCCTCGGGCTCGTTTTCGGCCGCTGCCAACAGATTTTCGAGACAGTCGGGTTCCGGCGCGCAGTCGTCGTGCAGCAGCCAGAGCCAGCCGCCGGGGTCACCCCAGCGTTCGACGGCGTGCTCGACGGCCTCGCCGACGGCGGCGCCGAAGCCGACATCACGGGAAAGTGTGAGAATTCCGTCCAAGACCGGCGCTTCGCCGACAGACGCCGCGTCGGCGAGGATTTGCGCGGTCCGGTCAGTGGAACCGGTGTCGACCGCGAGGATGTGCCGCGGCCGGACGCCGCTGCGCCGCAGCGCGGAAAGCGCCAGTGGCAACCAGTTCTCGCCGTTGTGACAGACCACAATGGCCAGTACGGGGACCGTGCGCAGCGCAGGTGACGCGGCAGTGCGAGACAACGGGCACTCCAGATGTGGCGGCGAAGTCGAGTGCCGCCACCCTACGACGCGACCCTGTCACCCGTTGGTGGCCCCACTATGTGGAAGCGGGCGGAAGCGATCTCCGGCGCACGGGGGCCACCGGAGATCGCCGTCACACAGCTCGCTTTTTCAGTTTCCTACGCTCACGTTCGGAGAGCCCGCCCCAAATACCGAACCGCTCGTCATGCGCGAGGGCGTACTCGAGGCACTCGTCCTTGACCTCGCAACCGAGGCAGATCCGCTTGGCTTCGCGGGTGGAGCCGCCCTTCTCCGGGAAGAACGCCTCCGGGTCCGTCTGCGCACAGAGGGCCCGTTCCTGCCAGTCCTGCTCTTCCGCGGAGGCATCGTCGAAAAGCTCGGTGAGATCGCCCAGTTGCTGCTCCGGGACCTCACCCCAACCCACGACTTGCCCCCATTCCCTTCCATCTGCTTCCAACCGCACGTCCGCCTCCTCGCTGTCCACGCACTCCCCAGGCTGGCGGTGTTGAAACACCATCCGCCGCCCCCTTCCAGCGACGAATGACATCACTGTGATTACACCCGTGTAGTGCGGTCAGGTCAAGCGGAGTAGCGAGTTCGGGGGATACCCGCGCCCCATCGCGCAAGGGGACACGCCGAGAACTTCACATCGGGCATACGGAAGACTGGAGGGGTGCAGAGATCAGCAGTGCGGCCAAGCCCGATCTTCCTCGGCATCCTCGCGGTCACCGTCCTGGGCGGTGTACTGGCGGCTTTCGGTGACACGACCACTATTTCCAGCCAGAAGTACGACCCGCTCATCATCATCGGTGTCGTCTTGCTCGTCGCGGGCGGCTGGGTCGCGTCACTGACGCTCCACGAGTTCGGCCACGCGGTCGTGGCGTTCCGCGGTGGTGACAGCAGCGTCGCCCACAAGGGTTACCTGTCCATGGACGTCCGGAAATACACGGATCCGGCACTGTCCATCATCCTGCCGTTGGTATTCCTCTTCATCGGCGGCATCCCGCTGCCGGGTGGCGCGGTCTGGATCGAACACGGACGGCTGCGGTCGCGCAGTGTCCAGTCGTGGGTTTCGCTCGCCGGGCCGCTGAGCAACCTCGGCGTCGGCGTGGTGCTGACGCTTCTCGTCGCGCTGGTGCCGATGTCGTCCGGTCTCGTGATCGGGATCTCGTTCCTGGCGCTGCTTCAGATCGTCACGTTCATCTTGAACATCCTGCCGATCCCCGGTCTCGACGGCTGGGGCGCGATCGAGCCGTACCTTTCGCCCGGCGCGCGCGAGTTCGGCGCGAAGGCCCGGCCGTGGGCGCCGCTCGTGCTGTTCGCCGTGCTGTTCCTCGTACCCGGAGCCAGCTCGTTGCTGTGGCAGGGGTCCTACGCGGTCTTCGACTCCGTCGGAGGGTTCACGCTCGCCGCCCAATATGGACAAGACGCGTTCATGTTCTGGAAGTGAGCGATCACTTGCCTTCGGGGTGCTCGGTGAACCATTCGTGCGCCCGCTTCCAGACGCGTTTGAGGCCGGACCGCTCGCCGAGGTAGTCGCCCGCCATGCCGACCACCGGCAGCTTCCCGAGCGCACGGTGGAAAAGACGGCCACGAGGCCGCTTCTCGAGTTCGTCGACGATGCCCAAAAGTCCCCGCCCGAGCCGCCACAGCGTGCCGGCGGCCGCCTTCAGGGTGACCTTGCCGTGCTTCTTCTTCGCGTCGTCGAGTTCTTCGGTGAGCTTCGCCGCTTCGTCGTCTTCGGCGGCCTTGTCGTGTTCGGCGTGTTTGCCCGCCGCGATCACCGGATCGATGTCGCGTTCGAAGAGCACCCACGCGATCAGCCGGACCCGGGCGCCGACGTCGGTCACGCCGTACTCCCCCGCGATCGCGCACAGCAACATCCCCTGCGCCGCCGAGCCGAGCGCGTCCTGCACGGGCAGCCGGTCGGCGAGCGCGCCGCCGAGACCGGGGATCGCGGTGATCAGCGCGGTGAACCGGCCGACCCGGTTCACCCACCAGTCGGTCCGCTGGTAGTTCGACATCTCGGCCCACGCCGCGGTGCCGGGCACCTTCACCGAGGTGATCCCGTTGAGCAGCTTGTCCTTCAGCCCCGGTTCGACGCCGTCCAGATCCTCGTGGCGACGCCCCCTGGCCTGCAAGCCGAACGGATCCGCGTCACGCAGCGCGTCGACCATCGGCCCGCAGGCGCGGACGAACGGCCGCAGCACCGCCACGACCTGGCGGTCCGAAATCGCTTCACCCACTGCTGACTCCCTTCGCGACCTTCGCCGCATTGCCCAGACCGCCACCCAGCGCCAGTGCTCCCGGCAACGCCCCGCCGCCGATCAGCAGCAGTGCGCGCCAGTCCTGTATCAGCACCAGATCACCACCGGGACCGGTCACGCCCATTCCGAGTACGACTAGTACCCAGACGAGCAGCGGAATCACCGAAAAGGAGGGCCGCACCACTTTCGCGGTCGTCCGCACCAGCAACGGGGTGGTGATCACCGCGAGCACCACGGTCACCGGCATCGGGAAGTCACCGAGCTTCGGCAGCACGATCCCGTCGAGCCGGAGCGGCAGGAAGAACAGTTCGAGCAGTCCGAGCAAGAAGGCGTCGAAGGCCAGCAAGGCGAGCAGCAGGCGCTGTCGCGAAGTGAGCGGCGGTGACGGCTCGGTCACTTCGCGAGTCCCCCGAACAGATCGGCCGCGGCACCTTCGGCCGGTCCGTGGGCGAGCACGAAGTACTCGTTCGGGGTGATCGGCTGCGCGACGTCGTTGCTCAGCGCGAAGTGGTCGGCGAGGGCGGGCACGCTGACCTGGGTCTCGTGCGCCCGCAACGCGGCGGCCTTCGCCGGGATGTGCGCGCCGACGTCGAGGACGGTCGTGATGGTCTCGTCCGGCGTCACCGGCAGTTCGCCGTCTTCCGGGACCTGGAACGACGAGCGTCCGCGCAGCGCGGCGAGCCCGGCCGCGACCGCGTCGCGAGAAGAAACAGTGTGGAAGACCCGCTCGACCGACTCGGCCTTCGGCGCCGCGGCCATGGTGACCTCGTGCGCGCGGATGTGGTCGGGATGCCCGTAACCCCCGAAAGCGTCATACGTGACGACGACCTGGGGCCGGACCTCGTCCAGGATCTCCGCGAGCTGAGCCGCCTGCTCGTCGAGGTCACCGCCGGAGAACGCGCGCGGATGGGCCGCGGACGGCGTCCCGGCCATCCCCGAGTCACGCCAGCGGCCGATGCCGCCGAGATACCGGTGCCGGGAGACGCCCAGCGCCGCGCAGGCCGACGCCAGCTCGCCCGCGCGGTAGCCGCCGAGCTGATCGGAAGCCCACGAACCGAGCCCGCCGAGGGACGGCGGGATGATCTCGCCTTCCTCACCGAGAGTGCACGTGACGACGGTCACTTCGGCGCCTTCCGCCGCGTAGCGCGCGATGGTGCCGCCGGTGGTGATGCTCTCATCGTCCGGATGGGCGTGTACGAGGAGCAATTTGGGCCGGTCGGAGATCACGGCTTGAAGACTAATTCGAACACGGCGCGCTTTCCTTTATAGGGTGTCGGGAACGGAAGCCCCGAGCACCGACCTTAGTCGGGCGACTCTCGGTTATCCTCGCGCGAGTCATGGCCGATGCGCCGTGACCATATGTACCCCCACGAAGGGCATCTTGGTGAGCACTGAAGCAGCATCGTCGGACCTCGGCGGCGTGTCGGGTTCGGTTCTGTCCATCTCCGACCTCAGCGTCTCGTTCCCGACCGACGACGGCGTGGTCGACGCCGTCAAGGGCATCGGATTCGACGTCAAGCCGGGCGAGATCGTCGCGGTGGTCGGTGAGTCCGGTTCCGGCAAGTCGGTGACCTCGATGTCGGTGCTCGGGCTGCTCCCGAAGACGAGCCGGATCGCCGGCGAGCTTCGCCTCGGCGACCGCAACCTGGCCGACCTCAAGGAGAAGGACCTCCAGAAGATCCGCGGCAACCAGGTCGCGATGATCTTCCAGGAGCCGATGACCGCGCTGAACCCGGTCTACACCGTCGGCTGGCAGCTGCGCGAGGCGCTCCGCTCGCACCAGGACATCTCGAAGGAAGCCGCCGACAAGCGCGCCATCGAGCTGCTCGAGATGGTCGGCATCCCGAACCCGCCGCTGCGCTTCAAGCAGTACCCGCACCAGCTCTCCGGCGGTCTGCGGCAGCGCGTCGTCATCGCGATGGCGATCTCGTGCGACCCGAAGGTGATCATCGCCGACGAGCCCACCACGGCCCTCGACGTCACCGTGCAGGCGGAGATCCTCGGCCTGCTGCGCAAGCTGCGTGACACCCTCAACACCGCGATCGTGCTGATCACGCACGACATGGGTGTCGTCGCCGACCTCGCCGACCGCGTGGTCGTGATGTACCAGGGCAACATCGTCGAGCAGGCGCCGGTGCGCGACCTGTTCGCGTCGCCGCAGGTGGAGTACACCCGCAAACTGCTCGCCGCCGTTCCCGTGCTCGGCCAGCGCCCCGAAGGACGCCGCCTGCTCGACGACTCCGGCATCGACGCCGACAGCGACGAGGCCTCGAAGATCGCCGAGGAGATCCGGCTCGCCGACGCCGAGCTGGAAGCCGTGATCGAGGCGGACGCCCCGGCGCTCGAGATCAAGAACCTCGTGCTGGAGTACCCGGGCCGCCGCGGCCAGGCGAAGAACCGCGCGGTGGACGACGTCTCGCTGAGCATCGCCAAGGGCGAGATCGTCGGCCTGGTCGGCGAATCCGGTTCCGGCAAGTCGACGGTCGGCCGCTGCGCGATCCGCCTGCTGACCCCGACCTCGGGCACCGTGTCGATCGCGGGCAAGGACATCACGAACATGTCGAACAAGGAGCTGCGCCCGCTGCGCCGCTACTTCTCGATCGTGTTCCAGGACCCGGCGTCCACACTGGACCCGAAGATGACCATCGGCGAATCGATCGCCGAGCCGATGGTGCTGCACAAGTTCCTGCAGGGCAAGGCCCTGAACGAGCGCGTGGCGTCCCTTTTGGACAAGGTCGAGCTCGGCGGCCACTACCGCAACCGGTACCCGCACGAGCTGTCCGGCGGCCAGCGCCAGCGCGTCGCCATCGCGCGGGCGCTCTCGCTCGACCCGGCGCTGCTGATCGCGGACGAGCCGACCTCGGCGCTGGACGTGTCGGTGCAGGCCCGCGTGCTGGACCTGTTCCTCGACCTGCAGCGCTCGCTGCAGTTCGCCTGCCTGTTCATCAGCCACGACCTCGCCGTCGTCGACCTGCTCGCCGACCGCGTCGCGGTGATGCAGTACGGCAAGCTGGTCGAGGTCGGCACGCGTGACCAGGTACTGCACTCGCCGCGCGAGGACTACACCCGTCGCCTGCTGTCGGCCGCTCCGGTCGCGGACCCGGTGCTGCAGGCCGAGCGGCGTGCTGCCTGGCAGGCGGGCAAGCTCGCCCCGGTGGCCGACTGACCTCTGGCTCTCTACGCGAAGGCCCCCTTCACCGCGTCTGACGCGGTGAAGGGGGCCTTCGCGTACTTGGGGGGCTTTGGTGAGCGCTTCTCAAGTGTCAGGAAAGGGTCGTTCAAGACATTTTTCGTCTTGAACGACCCTTTCCTGACACTTGAGAAGCGCGTGAAGGCCCCCTTCCCTCGGCTGAGCCGAGGGAAGGGGGCCTTCACGCGCTAAAGAGGGCCTTACGCCTTCATGCGGCGCTGGCGCGGGTCGAAAGCGTCCCGCAGGCCGTCACCGATGAAGTTGATCGTCAGCGAGATCAGCACCAGCACGACGAACGGGCCGAAGAACAGCGCCGGCCGGTTCTGCAGCTGCGAGTAGTTCTCGAGGATGACGCGGCCGAGCGAGGTGTCCGGCAGCTGCACCCCCAGCCCGATGAAGGACAGCGCCGCCTCGATCAGCACGGCCTGCGCGATCGCGAGGGTCGCGTTGACCGTGATGAGGCCGACCATGTTCGGCACCAGGTGCTTGAACACGATGTGGAACGTCCCGGCGCCGGACGCGCGGGCGGCGTCCACGAACTCGCGCTGGGACAGCGACATCGACTCGGCCCTGGCGATACGGGCGATCGGCATCCAGCCGAAGGCCGCCAGCACCATCGCGACGATGTACCAGCTGCCACCGCCGAACACCTTCGCCAGGATGGCGGCCGCGGCGATCTGCGGGACGATCAGGAACAGGTCCGTCACGCGCGAGATGGCCGAGTCGGTGAAGCCGCGCAGGTAGCCGGCCATGGCACCGAAGACGGTGCCGATGGTGGTGGCGACGATCGACACGATGAGCGCGATCAGCAGCGAGTACTGGGTGCCGCGCAGGATCTGCGACACCATTTCCTTGCCGACCTGCGTCGTGCCGAGCGGGTAGTCCCCGCTGGGCTTGGCGAAGGACGGGAAGGAGCTGTCCTCGTAGCTGTACGGCCAGAAGATCGGCATGATGATGACGGTCAGCACGAGCAGCAGCAGGATGCCCGTGCAGATCATCGCCAGCTTGTGCCGGAGGAACTTGCGCAGGACCAGCTTGCCCTGGCTCCGGGGCTCGGGCAGTGCCTCGTCCGGAAGCTTGCCATCGGCGGACTTGGAGTCTTCCGCCGCGATAAGGGAGTTCAAGTCAGCCAACGCGAATCCTCGGGTCCAGGATGCCGTACATCAGGTCGGCGATCAGGTTGGCGACGATGATGCTGCTGGCGATGAGCACCAGCCACCCCATCATCACCTGGGTATCGCTCTTGGTCACGGCTTCGACGAGCAGCTTGCCCATGCCATTCCAGTTGAACACCGTCTCGGTGATGATCGCGCCCGAGAGCACGGCACCGAAGTTGACGGAGAACAGGGTGGTCACCGGGATCAGCGCGTTCCGGAAGGCGTGGCGGAAGATGACCCGGCCGTTGGCGAGCCCCTTCGCGCGTGCCGTCCGCACGTAGTCCGCGTTCAGCGTCTCCAGCATCGAAGCGCGCTGGAACCGGCTGTACGCGGCGAAGCTGATCGCCATGATGGACAGTGTCGGCAGCAGATACGCGCCGACGTAACTGGCAAGGAAACCGCCTGGACCGTCGAAATTGAGCGATTCCGGGCTCGTGGTGCGGATCCACGGGTTACCGAGCACATCGGACAGTCCCAGATCCCGGACCCAGCCGTTGAACTGGATCGCGTAGCCCTTCAGCACGATGGCGACACAGAAGATCGGCATCGAGAACAGCAGGAAGGCCAGCGTGGTGGCGATGTAGTCGAGGATCGAGTACTGCTTGACCGCCGCGACCACACCGACGAGGACGCCGAGGACGAGCGCGAGGATCTCGGCTCCGACGACGAGCTTCAGGGTGACCTCGAACGCGGCCATGACCTTCGGGAACACCGGGGCCTGCGCGTTGCCCTGGGCGATGGAAACGCCCCATTCGCCGGTGACGAAGTTGCCGAGCCAAGTGAAGTACCGGGGCACGATGCTCTGGTCCAGCCCGAGCTGCGAGGCCATCTGGGCGATGGCTTCCTTGCTCATGGCCGGGTTGCTCTTCATCTCGGCGAGCGGGTCGCCGGTGCCGGCGACCATGATGAAACACAGGAAAGTCCCGACCAACAGGACGGGAATCGATATCGCCAGACGGCGAAGAATGTAGATCACCAGGTTCAACGAACTGCTCCTCATCCGGGCCTGGTCGCCGAAGTGCTGGACCGCTGCCCGGTTGTCCACCGTAGTGGCGGTAACCCTACGGTCAACAGCTACTTCCGGCGGGTACGGGGGCCCGGCTTGTGGCCGGGCCCCCGCACCACCAGGATCGCGTAAGCGAGTGGTGAAAAAGCGGGGCGCAAGCCCTACTTCTTCTGCTCCCACTCACCGGCGTTCCACAGGACACCGTTGTACGACTGCATGTAAGTGCGGTCGATGCCCTTGAACGCCCACATGGACGGGGTCTGGAACAGCGGCAGCGTCGCGTACTCGTCCGCGATCGCCTGGTCGGCCTTCTGGTAGCTCTCCAGCTGCACCTTCTCGTCGGTGGCCTTCACGGCCGCCTCGAAGGAGGAGTCGATCGTCGGGTTCGACAGGCCCTGGTAGTTCTGGCTGCTGTCGTCGACACGGGTGATGTAGATCGACTTCTGCTCGGCCTTGAACGGAGCGGCGGACCAGCCGAAGAGCGCGGCGTCGTAGTCGCTGGCCGCGAGACGGCCACCCTTCAGGAAGTTCGCGTCCTGGTCGTCCGTGATCTCGATACCGGCGGCCTTGGCCTGCGAGATGATGATCTCGACGGTCTGCTGACGGCGGGCGTTCTGGTTGTGCGAGATCTTGAACGACGCGCGCTGGCCGTCCTTGGCGAAGATACCGTCGCCACCCTTGACCCAGCCGGCGTCGGACAGCGTCTTGGCCGCGGCCTCGGCGCCGAGACCGGCCTTGCTGCTGTACAGGTCCTTGAAGCCCTGCTCGCCCGGCATGAACACGATGCTGTTCAGCGGGGTCGCGTCGGCCTGGACCTCCTTGAGGAGCTTGTCGGTGATCTCCTGGCGGTTGACGACCTCGAAGAACGCCTTGCGCAGGTTCTTGTCCTTGAACATGCGCTTGTAGTTGAGGTCGATGTGCTCGAAGGTCAGCTGCGAGGCCGAACCGTAGGTGACGCCCTGGGCCGAAAGACCCTTCAGGGTGCCGGCGGCGGTGGCGTCGGGCTGGGTCGAAGCGGCGATGTCGATCTCACCGTTCTGCAGCGCGGTCGCCATGGCCTTGGTGTCCTCCATCGCCTTCACGACGATCTTGGAGGGGCCACCCTTGCCACCGATCCAGTTCGGGTTCTTCTCGAGCGTGACGGCCTTCTGGTTGGCGTCGAACGCGGTGATCTTGTACGGACCCGAAGCCGGCATGTTCTCGGCCTTGAAGCCCTTGAAGCCGTTGGTCCAGAAGTCACCGGCCTTCGCCAGCTGGGCCGCGTCGCTGGTCGGCGTCAGCTTGGTGATGTCGGCGACGCCCGAGTTCTTCTCGACGATGTGCGCGGGCATGATCGCGGTCGAGTTGAACAGGCCCTTGTAGTCCAGGTACGGCTCGGTGTACTTGGTCTCGAAGGTCAGGTCGTCCTTGCAGACCGCCGAGTTGATCAGCTGGTAGCCGGTCGTCGAAGCGGCGAGGAAGGCCTGCTTGCCGTCCGAGGTCTTGGCGGCACCGGAGTGCGCCAGCCACGCCAGGTACATGTCGTCGCAGTCGAACGCCTCGTTGTCCGACCACTTCACGTTCGGCTTGATCTTGTAGACGACGGTCTGCGGCTCCTTGGAAGTGACCTCCCAGGAGTCGAACACGTCGTTGTTCAGCAGCACCTTGTTGTTGCCGTCGAGCACATCGGCACCGGCGAGCACGGAGGTCAGGATGTAGGTGTTGTACGACGTGTTGGTGTCAGGCGTGTCGTTGTTGTAGCCCGAGTACCCGTCGTCGATGCCCACCGTGACGGTGCCTTCGTACCCCGGGGTGTCCGCGAGCTTGAAGTTTTCGCCGTTCTGCGCCTTGCCGACCGCCATGCTCTTGATGTCGGTCGACGACCCGTTCTGGTCGGAACTGCCGCTGTCGCCACCGCTGCATGCGCTCAGCACAAGCGCGGAGGCCGCGACCAGCGACCAGGCGGAGACTGCCTTGGACTTCCTCATGAAGTGTGCCCTCCTAGCACTGGGTTCCTGAGATCGGAACAGGACCCCACACCGCTCCGGTGAGATGGCCCGGAGCCTATGACACGCCAAGCAACACTCATTTGGCGCACTGCGGGTGCACGCTAGAAAGGAAATGCACGAACAGTCACCAGTTACGGGGGGATCGTGACCAAAGGGTAACTTGCGGCTGACTTCGAGAAATACAGTGGTTACCTTGAGGAATCAGTCCGCCACTCGAACGTGCCGGGAAAGGTCACCCTCCAGGGTCGGACTCGGACTCGAAACGGCTACTTCGGACCCCTCGTCCAGTTCACCGCGGACCCGAAAGGGCCCACCATAGGAGGACCTGCGGTTACCCCGGAAATACCGGAGCCGATGGCGAGGGTATCGGCCAGCTGGAACAACGGAATGGCAACATTCCGACGCCACAATTCCGGTTCGAGGGCCGAAAGCGCGTCGGCGACCGGGGTGGCGCCGGTCAGCGCGGCGTCGATCGACGGCTGCAGGGCCGGGTCGCAGAAGCCCAGCGGGTTGCCGGGGACGACGGCCTTGGTCTTGTCGGTGAGCTGATCGGGACGGCAGCCGAAGGTGGACGCCAGCGCCGAAGCGACGTCCGCACCCCCCTTGACCTGGCCGATCACCGCGATGTCGATGCCGACGTTGCCCGCGCCTTCCGGCGTCGTCTGCTGGATCCCGTTGAGCACCGGCATGGCCAGCAGCGTCGAGAACAGCTCCCTCGGCTGCGGCGCGATCGCGTTGACCTCGATCCCCGCGGCCACCAGTTGCGCCGTCAGCTCCTTGGCGATCGTCGCGTACGGCTCTTGTTTGGCGGGCGAGGCGACGACCAGCGAAAGGTTCTTCCCGTTCTTGCGCCAGGTTCCGGCTTCCTTGGTGTATCCGGCGGATTTGAGCAGTTCCTCGCCCTTGGCCGGATCGGCCGCCGACGGCGGTCCCGGTGCCGGGATCGTCGGCTGGAAGCCGGGGGCCGAGGGGACGCGGACCTGGGCGTCGGCGCGGAGCTTGTCCGACGGGCCGCCGTCGGTCGCCTCGGTGATCAGCTTGCCGCGGTCGATCAGCGCGGTGACGCCTTCGCGCACCTTCGGATCCGACAGCGTCGAACTCACCGGCCGCAGGAGGATCTGCGCGACCGTGGGGCGGGCGACCGTGTGCAGCTGGACGGCGGAGCCGAGTTCGCCGAGGCGTTTGAGGCCGGTGCCGTCGGTCCTGGTCATCGCGAACTGGTCGTTGCCGCTGCGCAGGGCGGCCAGTGTGCCGTCCTGATCGGCCGCACGGAGCACGATCCGGTCGAGTGCGGAGGGTTTCTCCCAATAGCGCTCGTTGCGCTCCAGAGTGACCTCTCCGCGCGCGGTGTCGAGGCCCTTGATCGAGTACGGCCCGGCGACGGCGGGGAACGTCGTCGCCAGCGCGCCCTGCCACCCGTTCGGGGCGTCCTTGAGCAGATGGGCGGGCAGGAGGTTGTTGAAGAGCGTCTGCCAGCCCGGGTACGGCTTGGCGAAGCTGACCTCGACCCGCTTGCCGCCTTCACGCGACTGGATGTCCGAGATCAGCCGGTAGCCCGCGGCACCGATGACGCCCGGCTGGTCGCGCATGGCCTCGCGGAGGTACGCGAAGTCCTCGGCGGCGATCGGCGCGCTGTCGGACCAGGAGGCGTCCGGGCGGATCGTGTACGCGACCGTGAACGGCTGCTGCGACACGACCTCGGCGGACTTCATGAGGTTCTTGTCCAGCTCGAAACTGCCGTCGTCCTTGGGGCGGAACACCGACGGGAGCAGCAGTTGCGAGAGCGCCGACGTCACCTGGGACGCGTCGGCGAGGTTGTGCGGGTTGTAGCCGCCGAGGACGTCGTCCACACCCACGACGACCTGCGAAGGCGTCTTCGTGGTCGAGGTGCTCACCGGGGAGGCCGAGGAGCTGACCACCGGCGGCGGTGGGGTGTTGCTGCAGGCGGCGAGGAGCACGGCCGCGCACGCCAGCATGGGTGCCGCTGTGTTCACTACCCGCACGCCTGGATCCTCCTGGTTTGTCCCTCGCCCCGTCGCCATAGAGCTATCACGCCGGGCATGGCCTCGGCAGCGAGATTCCCATATCGGCCCGGCCGTCGCCCGACCGGCCGCCGCCTCCTCCGGTGGACGTCCGGGAGGCCCCGAAGGTTCCTGTCCGGGCCGAAGCATTTCGACGGCGCCGGATCGCGTTCCTCCGGCAATGGGTTCCGCAAACCCGGAACATTCCGGAACGCCTCGCCGGAATGTTCACCACCGGACGATTGATGACCGAAACGATCGCGAACTCGAGTCCTATCCGGACGCATTCGGGTTCTTTTGTTTCGCGCCGGTCCGGATCCGCGTTCTCGGCCGGGTTCACGGCACCGGTGCACCGGCCCGTTCCGGTGATGTGAACACCGTCCGAAAAGGAGCTCGGCTTTCCGGCGAAATTGTCGGGAAAGGACCTTTCTTTAACCGGGAACGCCCGACCGAATACGGTGCGTGACCGCGTTCGGAGCCGAAAAAGCCGGAGGGCGCCTACTCACGGTGAGTGAGCAGACGCCCTCCGGCGCAGACGTGGAACCCAAGGCGGCAGAACTCGGCAGCGGCTGTCCACAAAGGACATGCGTGGGCCGAAGGCTCCCTTGACCGCGTCCGATGCGGCTCGCCCCTGCCGGATACGAGTCCTTGGCCTCTGGTCAGCCGCGGTTCTTGTTGCGGTTGCGCTCCTTGGCGCGCTGGTTGACGTCCAGCGTGACCTTGCGGATCCGGACGACGTCGGGGGCGACCTCGACGCACTCGTCGACGGAGCAGAACTCCAGCGCCTCTTCCAGGCCCATCTTGCGCGGGCGGGCCAGCGTCTCCATCACGTCGGCGGAGGACTGACGCATGTTGGTCAGCTTCTTCTCCTTGGTGATGTTGATGTCGAGGTCCTCGGCGCGCGGGTTCTCGCCGACGACCATGCCCTCGTACACCTCGGCGCCCGGCTCCACGAAGAAGGTGCCGCGGTCGGCGAGCTGGATCATCGCGTACGCGGTGATGGGGCCCGAGCGGTCGGCGACCAGCGAACCGGAGTGACGGGTGCGGATCTCGCCCGCCCACGGGAAGTACCCCTCGAACACGTGGTTCGCGATACCGGTGCCGCGGGTCTCGGTGAGGAAGTCGGTGCGGAAGCCGATCAGGCCTCGTGCCGGGAGGACGTAGTCGAGCTTGATGCGGCCGGAGCCGTGTCCGCCCATGTGCTCCATGCGCCCCTTGCGGGCGGCCAGCAGCTGCGTGATGCCGCCGAGGTGCTCCTCCGGGGAGTCGATCGACAGGCGCTCGAACGGCTCGTGCAGCTTGCCGTCGATCATCTTGGTGACCACCTGCGGCTTGCCGACGGTCAGCTCGAAGCCCTCGCGGCGCATCTGCTCGACGAGGATCGCCAGCGCCAGCTCGCCACGGCCCTGGACCTCCCAGGTGTCGGGGCGCTCGGTCGGCAGCACCTTGATGCTGACGTTACCGATCAGCTCCTGGTCCAGCCGGGCCTTGACCAGGCGCGCGGTGACCTTGTCGCCGCCACTGCGGCCTGCCAGCGGCGAGGTGTTGACACCGATGGTCATCGAGATGGCGGGCTCGTCGACGGCGATCCGGGGCAGCGCCTCGGGGTTCTCGACGTCGGCCAGGGTGTCGCCGATGGTGATCTCGGGGATGCCGGCGATGGCGACCAGTTCGCCCGCGCTGGCCTCGGTCGCCGGGACACGGGTGAGCGCCTCGGTGACCAGCAGTTCGGAGATGCGGACGTTCTGGATGGTGCCGTCCTCGCGCATCCAGGCCACGGTCTGGCCCTTGCGCAGGTTGCCGGAGTGGATGCGGATCAGCGCGATCCGGCCGAGGAAGTTCGAAGCGTCGAGGTTGGTGACCAGTGCGCGCAGCGGGCCTTCGCGGTCGGCGAAGGGCGGCGGCACGTGGCGCATCAGGGTCTCGAACAGCGGGTCGAGGTTCTCGCTCCCGGGCACCGCGCCGTCGGCGGGCTGCTCGAGGCTCGCCTTGCCCGCACGGGCGGAGGCGAAGACGACCGGGAGGTCGAGGATCGCGTCGAGGTCGGCGTCCTCGATGTCACCGGCCAGGTCGAGCAGGAGGTCGTGGGTCTCCTCGACGACCTCGGAGATCCGGGCGTCGGGGCGGTCGGTCTTGTTGACCACCAGGATCACCGGCAGACCGGCCTCGAGGGTCTTGCGCAGCACGAACCGGGTCTGCGGCAGCGGCCCCTCGCTGGCGTCCACCAGCAGGACGACGCCGTCGACCATGGCGAGCCCGCGTTCGACCTCGCCACCGAAGTCCGCGTGGCCGGGGGTGTCGATGACGTTGATCGTCACCGGGCCGTTCTCGGTCTCGCGGTGGATGGAGGTGTTCTTCGCGAGGATCGTGATGCCCTTTTCGCGTTCGAGCTCCCCGGAGTCCATCACGCGATCGACGAGTTCGGCGCGTTCCTCGAAGGCCCCGGACTGCCGGAGCATCGCGTCGACGAGGGTCGTCTTGCCGTGGTCGACGTGTGCGACGATGGCGACGTTGCGCAGGTCGGGCCGGGTCTTGCCGGACGAGCGGCCGGCATCGACTGCGGTGGCGCTGGCTGCGGGCACGCGAAGGCTCCAAAGGTTTCAAGTTCGGGTGTGGTGCCCGCGCCGCCCCGAGTGCTCACGAGTGGCTCGATCGAGTTGCTCATTGACGCGATCGGGTAACGTCGGCCGGCTTTGGCCATACGCGGACCACACCAGGGTACCTGTAGCCGAACTGTGAGCACCCCCACGCCCCAAGATCGGTTAGCCTCACCTAACGTGGGCGTGTCGCCGACGCCGTCCGACGAGGAGTGCGAGTGGGCAAGAAGCTACCCGACGATCCGCACAAACTCGTGCGCAAGTGGATGAAGTCCGGCAAGGTCAAGAAGAAATGCTGCAGGTCGAAGTCGCGGTGCGGCAAATGCCCCGTCCTCGCCTTGAAAAAGGCGAAGACGAAGATCGCGAAAGCGGCTTAGCGGATCGTCCTCAGTGCACCACCGCCTCGTTGATCGCCCGCAGTTCCGGAGCGGTGCGGGTCGGCGAGAACTCGATCACCTCGTAGGCGGCCATGTGCTTGATCGAGAAGGGGTCGGTCGCGAGGAGCGCGTCCAGCTTTCCCCTGGCCATGGGCCTGGTGATGATGACGCCGCCGATGCGCGGGTTGCGCCTGCCGGAGGCGAGGAAATTGCCGTGCTCGTACTGTTTGGTCAGCCACTCGGCGTGATCCGGGAGCACGTAGTCGATTTCTTCGATAGGGGCGGTGTAGGTCAGCAACACGACGAACATGAGAAGACGGTAGACCCGGATCCCCAATGTGACGGGCGTACTGCGCCGGCCGATATGAAGTGTTGACGCTACGTACCCGTAATGAGTGACTCTTCCCTTCTTTTCACTCCGCATGTAGTCCTTTGGACGACCGCTTGCGCGGAGTGGGTAGGATCGTCGGCATGCGCACGCAGAACGCCCAGTGGTGGCCGCCCTCCGGCGGCCCCGAAGTCCTGCGCTGAACCAGACGAGCGCACCACCAGGCCGCCCCACCGGGCGGCCTTTTTCGTGCCCGGACCCTGGGGCGGCCCGAATCCGAGAGGAAGAAGGCAGATGATCAGGTTGTCCGGGATCACCCCGTCCGGCCACGTCCACGTCGGGAACCACCTGGGGGCCATTCGGCGCTGGGCGGACGAGGGCGGGCCGGACGACCGGGACTTCGTCTCCGACCTGCACGCGATGACTAACTCGCACAATCCGGCGAAACTACGTTCGATGGCCTCCGAGCAGCTGGCCGTGCTGATCGCGGCCGGGATCGAGCCGGACCGCGTGTTCGTCCAGTCCGACATAGCCCGCGAGCTGGGCGCCCTCAACTGGGTCCTCGAATGCACCTGCAACTACGGCGAGGCCGCCAGGATGATCCAGTTCAAGGAGAAGTCGAAGGGACAGGCCGGGGTCCGGCTGTCCCTGCTGACGTATCCGGTGCTGATGGCGGCGGACATCCTGCTGCAGGGCGCGGACGAGGTCCCGGTCGGCGAAGACCAGCGGCAGCACGTCGAGCTGGCGCGAACACTGGCGAAGCGGTTCAACTCCACCTACGGCGACGTGTTCACCATGCCGAAGGCGGTGCTGCCGCCCGCCGGGGCGCGGGTCATGGACCTCGCCGAGCCGACGCGGAAGATGTCGAAGTCGACGCGGGAGGAGGCCGGGGTGATCTTCGTGCTCGACGAGGCCGACCACGTCAGGCGGAAGGTCAAACGCGCGAAGACCGATGGCGGGTCGAAACCGGCCTACGCGCCGGAAACCCGGCCGGGGATGGCGAACCTGCTGGACATCCTCGCGGCGTGCGTCAAGGAGAAACCCGAGGTCCTCGCGGACCGGTTCGACTCCTACGGCCAAGTCAAGGAGGCCGTCGCCGAGGCGCTCATCGAGGAGCTGCGGCCGGTCCGGGAACGCGCGCTGGCGCTGCTGGCCGACCCCGGCGAACTGGAGCGGGTGCGCAAGGCGGGCGCCGTCCGGGCCGCGGAACGGGGTGAGCACCGGTTGCAGTCCGCGCTGCGGCTCATCGGCGCCGGCTGAAGGTCCGTGTCGCGGCGCTGCGATGGCCGCTCCCCAAATGTCATGAAAGGGTCGTTCAGGACATATTTCGTCCTGAACGACCCTTTCATGACACACACGGTCAGCACCCCCGAAGCAGGGCGGCCAGGGCGGGCAACAGGATCCGGTCGGCTGGCAGCCAGTCGAGACCGGAAAGCTCCGCCGAGGACACCCACCGGACGTCTTTGTGCTCCACCGCCCGCGGCTCGTCCTCCGCCGAGACCAGCGAAGCGGCGTAGATCCGCAGCAGCTTCCCGTTCGGGAGCGGAACGTCGTCGCCGACCCGGCCCGCGACCGTCACGGCGACGTCGAGCTCCTCCAGGCATTCCCGCGCCAAGGCGGCTTCGTCGCTTTCGCCGTCCTCGACCCGTCCGCCCGGCAGTTCCCATTGCCCGGCGTGGTCGGCGGGCCAAGCCCGCTGCTGCGCCAGCACCTGTCCGTTCCGCACGATGGCGGCACCCACGATCACCACACTGCACACCCTAATGAGGCCGTGCCGCCTGCCAGACGATCTGGAACCGCGCCCCGCCGTCGGGTGATTCGCCGACGCGCACCCGGCCCCCACGCCGCCGGATGGCCTCCGCGACCATCGCCAGCCCGAGCCCGGTGCCGCCGGAGGACCGCGCCCGCGAATCGGAGACGCGGTAGAACCGGTCGAAGACCCGCTCCCGATGTTCCGGCTCGATACCCGGCCCGTCGTCGTCGACCACCACCCGCACGGTGGACCGCGCCGCGAGCACCGACACCACGATCTGCCCGCGCGCGTAGCGGCAGGCGTTGCGAAGCAGGTTGCTCAGCACCAGTTCGACCTCGGCGTGCGTCGCCAGCGCCCAAGCGCTCCCGACCGTGCCGCTCACCCGGATTTCGGGCGCGTCGGCGGGCATCCGCGCGACCGCCGCGCGCACCTCGCTCACCAGCTCGACCGGTTCCGCGGGCGGGACCTCCCCCGCGTCCGACCTCGCCAGCGCCAGCAGCCCGTCGAGCAGCGCGGAAAGCCGTTCGGCCTCTTCGAGGACGTCGGAGAGTGTCTCCTGGGCGAGTTCGGGATCGGGATTGGTGACGGCGACCTCGGCCTGCACGCGGATCGACGCGACCGGCGAACGGAGCTCGTGCGCGGCGTCGCCGGTGAACCGCCGCAACCGTTCGGCGCCCTCCTCCTGCCTGGCCAGCAGGGCGTTGAACTCCTCGGCGAGCGCGCGGAGTTCGTCGTGCGAATCCGGGAGCGGCAGCCGCGCGCCCGGCGGGAGTGCCCGCACCGAGCCGCGCATCCTGGCCACCGGCCGCAGCGCGAACCGCACCAGCAGCCACGTCGCGATCCCGGCGCCCACCGCGCCGACGGACGCGACCACGAACAGCCACAGCCCGCCGGAGTGCAGCTCGGTCGCGAAGCCGACCAGACCCGCGCCCGCGACGACGAGCCGTTGCTGTCCGTCGGGCGCGGTGACCACGGTGCCCGCCCAGCGCCAGCTGTGCTCGCCGCCGGTCGTGACCGGTTCGCCCGCCTTCAGCGCGCGGACCTCCGAGGGGCCGAGGTTCGCGGGCGGCAGGCCGTCCACCGGCCCGCCCCCGGTGTCGAGGACCCGGACGGTGACCGCCGATCCCGATGGCGTCCGCCCCGCGGCGACGTCGGCCTTCGCGGTGTTCAGCTGGGTGCTCAGTTCCTCGTCGACCGAGCCGATGAGCAGCGGTTGGAGGTTGTCCCCGGCGACCGCGGCAAGCCCGAGCAGGAAGCCGAGCGTGACGGCGGCCGCGAGGAGGGTGATCCGGACCTGGAGCGAACGGCGGCGCCACCAAGACGGCGAGCCGATCACCCCTGTCCCGCCGGGGCGATCACTTCGTCGAGCTGCGCGTCCGAAGCCAGGTAGCCGTGCCCGCGCACGGTCCGGACCAGCGCGCCCGCGCCGACCGCGTCGAGTTTGCGGCGCACGTAACCGACGTAGACCTCGACGACGTTGCGGGTCGCGGCCTGTTCGTCACCCCAGACGGCGCGCAGCAGCTCGTCCTTCGTGACCACCGTCCCCGCCCGGCCCGCCAGCACCTCCAGCAGCGCGAACTCGCGCGGGCTGAACGCCACTTCGATGCCGTCGTAGCGGACCTGCCGCAGGCTCCGGTCGACTTCGAGGGCGCCGATCCGCAGCGGCCCGCGGATCGCGTCCGGCGTCGCCCGCCGCAGCACCGCGCGCACCTGCGCGACCAGGACGACGAAGGAGAACGGCTTCACGAGGTAGCCGTCGGCGCCGAGGTCGAGGCCGTCCGCCTGGTCGACCTCGCCGTCCTTCGCGGAGATCATCAGCACCGGGGTGGTGACGCCGAGCCCCCGCAGCCGTTCGAGCACGCGGTAGCCGGAAAGACCGGGGAGCATGATGTCGAGCAGGACGACGTCGAAGGAGCCCGTCTGCGCCAGGCGCAGGCCGCTGGGCCCGTCGGCCGCGGTGACCACGTCCATGTCCTCGGCGCGCAGTCCCCGCTGCAACGCCTTGCGCACGCCGGGCTCGTCGTCGACCACCAGTACTCGAGGTTTCACGTCCCTCATCATTCACGCTTTCACCAGCTCACGCGCGAGCTCTCAGCGCCATCTCAGCTCCGGCGGCGGAGTCTGAGTGGTATCTCAGCGTTTCCGGGGAAGCGTTGTCGCCAAGACCCGAGCACACTGGGGTTCGGGGAAACAGGGAGAGACAGCATGGATCCGAAGAGGAAGGCCATCACCGCGGCGGTGGTGGGCACGGCGCTCGGCGTCGGCGGGCTCGCCGTCGTCGCGATGCCGGCCACCGCGGGCGACGCGCCCGTCTTGCCGCAGATCAGTGCCGAAGAGCTGGTGCAGTCGACGCTGAACGCGAAGCCGTTGGCGTTCGACGGGAAGGTCAAGGTCAACAACGACCTCGGCCTGCCGCAGGTCGGCAGCACGCTGCCCGGCGCGTCGGCGCTCAGCATCGACTCGGCGCAGGTGTCGACGGACGGCGCGGGCAAGAGCAAGGTGTCGCTCACCGAGGGCTCGAGCCAGCAGACCATCGTCAAGAACGGTGAGGCCGTCTGGGAGTACAACTCCAAGGACAACTCCGCCACCAAGATCACCATCCCGGCCGACCTGTCCAAGGAGCACCAGAACAAGGTCGACGGCAAGGCCGTCGACCCGGCGACGGTCGCCTCGGAACTGCTCGGCAAGGTGCGCGAGAGCAGCACGATCGCCGTCGACGGGACGTCGTCCGTGGCGAACCGTTCGGCGTACGAGCTGGTGCTGACCCCGAAGCCGACCGAGCGGACGCTCCTGCGTGAGATCCGCGTCGCGATCGACGAGCAGACCCGGATGCCGCTGCGCCTGACGGTGCTGGCCAACGGCACCTCCTCGCCCGCGTTCGAGGCTTCGTTCAGCGAGATCAACTTCGCGAACCAGCCCGCGTCGAACTTCGAGTTCACCCCGCCGAAGGGTGCGAAGGTGACCGAGAAGGCGGCCGAGGTCGACCCGAAGAACCGTGAGCTCGCCGAGCAGGCGAAGTCCGAGGTCAAGGTCGTCGGCGACGGCTGGGACACCGCGATCACCGGCAAGATCCCGGCCGACGCGCTGGCGAAGGCCGGCGACGCGAAGGACGAGCAAGGCCGTCAGGTCGACCCGAAGGCGCTGCTTTCGCGGTTCGCCAAGCCGGTCAGCGGTGCCTGGGGCAGCGGCTGGCTGCTGACCACCAAGGTCGGCAGCGGCGTGCTGACCGAGGACGGCCGCTACGCCGTCGGCGCGGTGCCGGAGCAGGTCCTCTTCGAGGCCTTGGCCGCGAAGTGACCACCACGTTCGAAGCCGGGACGGACGCCTCTCAGGAGGCGTCCGCTCCGGCGGTACCCATGGCGGCCCGCACCAGGGGCCTGCGCAAGGTCTACGGCCGCACGGTGGCCGTGGACCACGTCGATCTCGACGTTCCCGAAGGCGCCGTGCTGGGGATGCTCGGCCCCAACGGATCTGGCAAGACGACGACCATCCGGATGCTGCTCGGTCTCGTGCGGCCCACCGAGGGCGAGGTCGAACTGTTCGGCAAGCGGATGCCCGACGAGGCGGCGCACGCGCTGCCCGACGTCGGCGCGCTGGTCGAAGGTCCGGGCTTCCACCCTTTTCTTTCCGGCCGGGAGAACCTGCTGCGCGTGGCCGCGGCGGAACCGAGGCTGGCTTCGGCCGGGATCCCCGGCGCGGTCGACGCGGCGCTTGAGCGCGTCGGGCTGACCGACGCCGCGACCCGGCGCTACAAGGGGTATTCGCTGGGGATGAAGCAGCGGATGGGGCTGGCGAGCGCGCTGCTCGTGCCGAGGCGGATGGTCGTCCTCGACGAGCCGACCAACGGCCTCGACCCGGCGGGCACCAGGGAGATCCGCCGGATCATCGGCGAACTGCACGCCGACGGCGTCACCGTGCTGGTGTCGTCGCATCTGCTGGCCGAGGTCGAAGCGACCTGCACGCACGTCGCGGTGCTCCAGTCGGGGAACGTGATCGCCCAGGGCGAGCTCGCGGAACTGCTGGAGTCGGGGAACGCGGCGCTGCTGGTGCGGACGCCCGACGCCGAACTCGCGGTGGAAACGTTGCGCGAGAACAGGATCGGCGCCCGGCTCACACCGGACGGCGTCCGTGTCGATCTCACCGCGACCGAAGCTCCCGACGTGCTGCGACACCTGGTGACGGCCGGGGTGGCCGTGCACGAGGCGGCGAGGGCGCGCACCGGGCTCGAGGACCTGTTCGCCAGGCTGACCCAGCCGGAGTCCACTGTAGACGGTGAGGGGGAATCGTGACCAACGCTCTTGCCGCGGCACCCGTGGCGCGGACCGGCCACGACAGCGTCGGCCTGCTCCGGCTGTACCGTGCCGAACTCCGCTGGATCTTCCGGCGCCCGCGCACGCTGGCCGTGCTGGGCCTGCTCGCGTTGATCCCGGTGATCATCGGGCTCGCGCTGACCCTCGTCGACGCTTCGGAAACGAGCGGCGGGCAGGACGGCGCGCTGCTGGCCTCCGCGGTCAACAACGGTTTCATCCTGCCGGTCGCGGCACTGACCATGACGCTGGGGCTGCTGCTCCCCCTCGCTTCGGCGATGGCCGGGGCGGACGCGATCGCCGCCGCGGCGGCCCACGGGACGCTGCGCGGCTGGCTGATCGCGCCGGTCGGCCGGGGCAGGCTGCTCGCGATCAAGGCGTTCGGCGTCGCGACGGTTTCGACGATCGCCGTACTGGCCATGACGTTCACCGGTTTCGTCACCGGACTGATCCTCAGTGGCGCCGACTCGATGTTCACCCTCACCGGCTCGACACTGAGCGTGTGGGACGCGCTGGGCCGCATCCTGCTCGTGGCCGCATGGGTGATCCTGCAACTGTGGGCTGTCGGCGCGGTCGCGCTCGCGATCTCGGCGTTCACCGAACATCCGATGCTGGTCGTCGCCTCGGTGCTGGCCGGGACGATCGTGTTCACCATCCTCGGGTTCCTGGACGCGGTCTCGTGGCTGCATCCGTTCCTGCTCAACGAGAACTGGGCACAGGCACCGGCTTCGGTGCTGATGGACCCGGTGGACACCGCGATGCTCGGCGAAGGCGCGCTGCGCGCCGCCTGCTACATCGCCATCGGGCTCTCGATCGCCTACGCGCGCCTGACCACGCGGGACGGCTGACCTCGCCCCCTCGCATTTAGTCCTCTGAATGCGGTAGTTCGGGTACCCAACTACCGCATTCAGAGGACGAAACGCGTTACTTGCGTGGGCGAAGCATCGCATTCAGAGGACTAATTGCGAAGTTGGGCGACGCCGTCCGGGTCCAGGAGGAGCCGGACACGGTCGCCGGGGCGCAGGTCGGCCGTGACCGGCGCGACGGCGTCCACAGTGGACAGATCGCCACCGGGCGCGACCACGAGCCGTACGTGCTCCCGCCGGTGCACCACGGCGGTGACCTCGCCCTCGACGCCGTCCGGGGAGACCCGCAGCCCGTGCGGCCGCAGGCCCAGCCGCACCGCGCCGTCCTCGACATCGGGCAGCGTGACGTCCCCGAGCAGCGTCCGGACCGTCCCGCCCGTCGCCTCGCCGTCGACGAACGTGGTCACGCCGAGGAACCGCGCCACATCCTCGTCCACCGGCTGCCGCCAGACGCGGCGCACCGCGCCTTCCTGCCGGATCTCGCCGTCGTCGAGCACGGCGACGCGGTCGGCGAGCGTGAACGCCTCTTCCTGGTCGTGCGTGACCAGCAGCGCGGTGATCTTGCTGCGCCGCAGCAGGGCCGCGAGGTCGATCGCCAGCTGTTCCCGCAGTCCGGCGTCCAACCCGGACAGTGGTTCGTCCAGCAGCAGCAACCGCGGCTCCGGCGCCAGCGCGCGGGCCAAGGCCACCCGTTGCGCCTGCCCGCCGGAAAGCTCGGTGACCCTCCGTCGTTCGTAACCGCGGAGCCCGACCAGATCGAGCAGCGCACAGACGCGTTCCGCGTGCTCCGCGCGCGGGACGTCGTGCATCCGCAGGCCGAACGCGATGTTCGCGGCGACGTCCTTGTGCGGGAACAGCTGCCCGTCCTGGAACACCAGCCCGAACTCGCGCCGGTGCACCGGGACACCGGCGAGGTCCTCGCCGTCCCACCGCACGGTCCCCGACGTCAGCGGTTCCAGCCCGGTGATCGCGCGCAACAGGGTCGATTTCCCCGAACCGGACGGGCCGAGCAGCGCCAGCACCTCGCCGTCGGCGATGTCCTGCCGGGCGTCCTTCACCGCGGCGAACGATCCATAGTGGACGGTCAGATCCCGTACCGACAGCGACACTAGAACTCCCCTACCGAATTCTGCCCGCGGACCGCGCCGAACCGGTCGATCAGCACCACCGCCACCACGGTCACGATCATGAGCAGCGCGCAGGCCGCGTAGGCCATCTGGTTGTTCAGCTCCCCCGGCCGCGAGATCAGCGTCGCGACGGCGACCGGCAGCGTCGGCGCGTCCGGCCTGGCAAGGAAGCTCGTCGCGCCGAACTCGCCGAGCGCGACCACGTAACCGAAACCGGCCGCCGCGACCAGCGAACGCGCGGTCAGCGGGAGATCGATCTCCCGCCACACCCGGCCGGGACTGGCGCCGAGCGTGGACGCGGCCTGTCGCAGCCGGACGTCGACCGAGCGCAGCACCGGCAGCACCATCCGCACGATCAGCGGGATGATCACCAAGGCCTGTGCGAGCGGCACCAGCAGCGGCGACGTCCGCAGATCGCCCGGCAACGCGTCGAGCGTGACGAGGTACCCGAAACCGACGGTCACCGCGGACACGCCCAGCGGCAGCATCAGCGCGGCGTCCATCGTCTCGCCCATACCCCGCGCCAGCCTGCCCGGCGTGCGCCGCAACGCCACCAGCACGACCGAGGCCAGCACGCCGACGATCATCGCGAGCGTCGTCGCGTCGAACGCCGTCCGCAGCGACATCGACGCCGCGTCCCAGCCCGAAACCTGAAGCGCACCCCGCGAGCCCTGTCCGGCGAGCGCTTCGTACCCGGCGAGGCTGAAACCGTCCGAAGTGGACACGGATTCGACGAGCAGCGCCACGATCGGCGTCATCAGGAGCGCGATCACCGCGAGGCCCGCGGAGACCGCCCACCACTCGCCGCCCCTGGGCCGCCGCGCGGTCTCGCTCCGCGAACGCAGCCGCGCCGCGTTCTCCCGGCGCCGCCTCGCCAGCGCGCCGACGACGAGCGCCGCGACGACGGCGGCGAACTGCATCGGCGACAGCGCCGCCGCGCCGGAGAGGTCGAGCAGCTCGACCGTGCGCAGGTAGATCTCGGTCTCCAGGGTGCGGTACTTCGCCCCGCCGAGAATGAGCACGACCCCGAAGCTGGTGGCACAGAACAGGAACACCACCGCCGCCGCCGACGCGATGGCAGGCGCGAGCGCGGGCAGCGTCACCGAGCGGAAGGCACGCCACGGCGACGCGCCGAGTGCCCGCGCCGCGTCCACGGTGCGCGGGTCGAGGTGACTCCACAGCCCGGAAACCGTGCGCGCGACGACGGCGACGTTGAAGAAGGCGTTGGCCAGCACCAGCGGCAGCAGCCCGCCGTCGGGCCAGAGCGCGCGGAACGCCAGGCCGACCACGACGGTCGGCAGCACGAACGGCACCAGCACGAGCGTCCGCACCAGCGACACCCCCGGCAGCCGCACCCGCGCGAGCAGGAACGCCACCGGCAGACCGGCGAGCACCGCGACGATCGTCGAAACCCCCGCGCTCGCCACGGTGAACCCCGCGAGCTTCCAGGTCAGCGGGTCGCCGATGGCCGTGCCGACCCCGCCGGAACCGAAGCCCCGGCCGACGATCGCCGCGACCGGCCAGGCGAAGAACACCACGAGGAAACCGAGCGGCAGCACGGCGAGTGCGGCCAGCCCGGCGCCACGAAACGTCAGCCCGGCACTCAGCCTTCGAGTAGCGTGCGCCACTGCGCGATCCACTGCTCGCGCCCGGCCTGGATCTTGGCCGGTTCGAGCGTCTTCGGCTGCTGCGGCAGCGGCGCGGCCTGCGCCCAGCCCTGCGGGAGCTCGACGCCCTGACGGGCCGGGTACACGTACATGTTGCCCGCCACGGTCACCTGGAACTGCTGGGACAGCAGGAAGTCCACGACCTTGCGGGCCTTCTCGACCTGTTTGCCGCCCGCCAGCACACCCGCGTACTCGACCTGGCGGTAGCAGGTGTCCAGCAGCGCCTTCGTCCGCGGCTTGCCGTCATCGCCGATCTCGGCGGCGGGCGACGAGGCGTAGGAGACGACGATCGGCCGCGGGCCCTTGCCGGAGGAACCCGAGAATTCCTTGGTGTATGCCTCTTCCCAGCCGCTGACCGTCTTGAGCCCGTTGGCCTTCAGCTGCGTCCAGTACGCCTGCCAGCCCTGCTCGCCGAACTGGGCGACGGTGCCGAGCAGGAACGCCAGCCCCGGCGACGACGTCGCGGGACTCTCGGCGACCATCAGATCCTTGTACTTGGCGTCGGCCAGATCCGCGAACGACTTCGGCTCCGGGATCCCCTTGTCCACGAAATACCGGGTGTCGATGTTGACGCAGACGTCGCCGAGGTCGACCGCGGAAAGGCGGTGCCCCGGGTCGACGGAGTAACGCTGCGGGCCGCGATCGGCCTCCGGGCTGGTGTACTGCTCGAAAACGCCCTCGGTGAGCGCGCGGGAGGCGAACGTCGAGTCGATGCCGTACGCGACGTCGCCGATCGGGTTCGCCTTGGTCAGCACCAGTTTGTTGGTCAGCGCACCCGCGTCACCCTGCTTGAGCACGGAGATCTTGATCCCGGACTGCCGCTCGAACGCGTCGAGGACCTCCTGCGGGGCGAGCCACGAGTCGTGTGTCACGAGCGTGACCGTCGCCGGCGCCTGCGGGTCGTTCCCCGTGTTCCCGGAGAGCGAGCAGCCCGCGACGAGGGCGGCCACCGTGCCAGCCGCAACGACCGTGCGGAGGGCGCGTTTCATCTAGCCTCCTGCGATTTTCAAGGGGGGACCCGTGGCAAAAGTGCAGCGTAGCCGACGGCGTACCACCATGGAGTCATGGCGGAAATCTTGAACGACCAGCAAGCAGGCGAAGCCGTGACCAAGCTCTCCGGCTGGACCCGTGACGGCGTCACGATCGAGCGGACGGCGAAGCTCCCGAGCTTCCCGAAAGCCATCGAAGCCGTGGACAAGGTGGCCGAACTGGCGGAGGCGGCCGACCACCATCCCGACATCGACATCCGCTGGCGGACGGTGACGTTCCGGCTCAGCACACACTCCGCCGGAGGACTGACGGAGAAGGACTTCACGCTTGCGTCGCAGATCGACGAGGTACTCGGCGGCATGTGACGTCCGCGACGATCGCGCCACGAACCCGCTTCTCGGACGTCCAGCAAGTACGACCGACGAGAAAAGGACGAGTGATGACACAGGCGATCGTGGTGGGGTTCTCCGCATTCGGCGCGATGGTGGCTGCCGCTGCCGGAGTGCTCTGGTACACGGCGCGCGATCGGCATCACCAGCACGACCAGTGATCTTGCTCACACCGGCGTTCCGCAGGTAACGCGGAGCCTGATCAACGCGCTGTTCACGGCGGACCTGTCGCTTCTCTCCCCCGGGGGAACCGCCGTGAACAACGCCTCGATCACCGCCGCCCAGCGCGCCTGGGTGACCGCCTTCGCCGCGGCCATCACGCTGCTGACGATCGTCGTGCTCGGCCTCCTCGGCTAACCGGCCGAGTATGCCTCGCGGGCGGCGACAAGCTCCGGAAGGTGCTTCGCCGCCCACTCCCGGCATGCCTCCATCGGCTCGAACAACGTCCGGCCGAGCGAGGTGAGCTCGTATTCCACGCGCGGTGGCGTCTCGTCGTACGCCGTGCGTGTGATCATGCCGTCGCGCTCCAGCGCCCGGAGGGTCTCCGTGAGCACCTTCGACGTGACGCCCCTCAGCGGCACCCGCAGTTCGGAGAACCGGCGCGGCCCTTCCTCCAGGCACTGCACGACCAGGCCCGCCCATTTGTCGCCGATCCGGAACGGGGTCAGGTTCGACGGGCAACCCGGGGCGAACATGTCGGGACTCAACGGCTTCACCGGTCCGAAGTTACCCTCGCGGATGCCTCACAGGCCCGTGCTCGGCCAGTAGCCTCCGGGTGACCTCGGCCAGCCGTTTCGCCGCCGCGGGTTCGAAACCGGGTCCGGTCGGCGCGATCCGCCGTCCTTCGACGAACGCGCTGAGCGGCTCCGCGGGCGGGTCGTCGATCCTGGCGATGATCGGCACGATGCCCTCCTCGACCGGTTTGCCGTACCTCTTCAAGGCTTCGACGTGGGCGGCGGTCGCCGCGTCGTAGTCACCGGAAAAGCTCGTCGCGACACCGCCGGGATTGAGCAGTACGTAAGAGATCCCGCTCCCGGCGTGCTCGGCGGCGAAGGCGACACCGAGCAGGTCGTTGGCCCGTCCTGCCTGTAGTTGCGCGCCGACCCCCTGATAACCCCGCGTCAGCGAAACGTCGTGCCAGCGGATCTCGGGTTTGGCCGTTCCCGGGCCGGACACGTTGACGATGACCGGCCGCTCGGCCCTGCCCAAGGCCGCGGCGAGACCATGGCCGAGCAGGTGACGGCTCAGGTACTCCAACGCGAAAGTGCTCTCGATACCTTCGGCCGTCTCGACTCTGGCCGAGCGGAAGTGGCGGGCGCACAACACCAGCGCGTCCACGACGGGGAAGCGCTCGGCGATCAGTCCGACGACCTCCCGGTTGCGCGCGACGAGGCCGAGATCCGCCTGGATGAACGTCGCGCGGCCGGCTTCGGCGAACACCGCGCCTTTGGCCGGATCACGGCCGAGGACGACGACGTTGTCACCGCGGCCGAGGTACTCCATCGCGAGGGCTTTGCCCATTCCGTCGGTGCCGCCGGAGATCACGATCGTCTTCACCGGTCACCCCTTCCCGGCAGCCGCGTGGCGGCGGCGAGCAGGACGAGCAGGGTGCCTGCCACGAACCAGTACACCCCGTGCAGGCCCGCGACCGGACCGGTCGCGGTGCCGAGGAGCAACGCGACCACGGCGACCCCGATCGAACCGCCGAGCTGGTTGAGCATGTAGAGCACCGAACTTCCCTGCGGTACCAGTGGCCCCGGCAGCGTCCGGTACACCGCCCCCATCGCGGGCGGGCCCACGAAACCGAGTCCGGCGCCGAGGGCGAGCCCGGCGAGAGCGATGACCACGTCACCCGTCCCGGTGCCGGCCCTCGTGAAGAAGACAGCACTGAAGGTGGCCACGAGACCACCTGCCAGCGCGAGGTTGCGTGAACCGATCCGGTCACTGAGGCGTCCCGCCAGCGGGGCGGCGACCGCGGCTCCGACGCCCAGCGGCGCGACGAGCAGTCCGGCCGCGAGCGCGCCGTGTCCCTTGACCTGCTGGAAGTACAGCGGAAGGACGATCAGGCTCGCGAACATCGCCAGCCCGGTCAGCGCCATGACGGTGACGCTCGCGGCGAACCCGCCACGGGCGAACAGCCGGATGTCGACCAGCGGTGCCTCACCGCGCACCGCGTGAATCACGTAACCGATCAGCAACGCGGCACCCGCCACCAGCGGGACGAGCACCGGAGAAGAGCCGAAGTCCGCTCCGTCGGCCGCCTGGGAAAGCACCAGGAGCAGTCCCGCGAAACCCGGCCCGAGCAGGGCGACGCCGAGGACGTCGAGCCGTGTCCGTCGCTCGACAGGCGGATCCGCGGGCATGACGCGCACCGCGAGCAGCACCGCCAGCGCGCCGAGGGGCACACAGAGCAGGAACATCCACCGCCAGCCGAGACCCTGCAGCACCACGCCGCCGAGTACCGGGCCGAGCACGGGACCGAGCGAGAGCACGGCGGCCATCAGTCCCATCACGCGGCCGGCGCGCCGCGGCCCGGCGGCGCGGGCGAGCAGGGTGAGCACGAGTGGATCGAGGATGCCCGCGCCGATCCCCTGCAGTACACGGAAGGCGATCAGGCTTTCGATATCCCATGCCAGCCCGCACCCCAGCGAGCCGGCGAGGAACACGCCGAGCCCGGCAAGCCACATCCGCTTGCCGCCGAAGGCCTCTCCCGCCCAGCCGGTCACGGGGATGGTGACGGTGACCGCGAGCAGGAAGCCGGTCGAAACCCAACCCACGGTGCCCAGCGAGGCTTCGAAGTCCTCGGCGAGGTCGCGGATCCCGACCGCGACCATGGTGCTGTTCAGGATGCCGAGTGCGCCGCCGAGCAGGATCACGCCGATCAGCGACCGCAGCGAGGAGCCCAGCCGATCGTCCCGGATGGTCGTCATGTTCTTCCCTTCGAATCAGACTCATCAGTCTGGTTTTTCAGACCAGCGAGTTCGAGACTAGCAGGTCTGCTTCGACAGACTGACGAGTCTGGTTGTCCGGCCGTCCGGGTACGCTGACAGCATGAGTGGGACTGGTACGGCCCGAGGCCGGATCGACAAGCGGCAAGCGATCCTCGACGCGGCTTTCACCGTGTTCGCGCGAGAGGGATACGCGCAGGCGGGCGTGGACGTGATCGCGGCCGAAGCCGGCGTCGCCAAAGCCACCGTGTACAGCCACTACGGCGACAAGGAGAACCTCTTCCGCGAGACCGTCTCCGCGTCGGCGGATCAGGCACTGGCTGAGAACCTGGCCGTGGTCGAGCGGCTCACCGGCGCGGGCGACGATCTCCGGGCCACCCTGGAAACGGTCGGCCTGAAACTGCTCAAGTGCTACTGCGCCGACCGCTCATGGGCGCTGCGACGGTTGCTCGCGGCCGAGGCCGGTCAGTTCCCCGACCTGCTCGACGTCGTCGACACCCGCGCGGCGGACCGCGTCGCCGAGGCGCTGGCCGACCGGCTCGCCCGCCTCACCGTCTCCGGGCACGTTCACACCGCGGACCCGCTCCTGGCCGCGGACCAGTTCTTCGCGCTGCTGTCCGGTCCGGCCGACAAGCGGGCGAGGCTCGGCACGCGCAGTACTCCCGACACCGAACTTCGCGCCATCGCCGCGGCCGGCGTCGATACCTTCCTGAAAGCCTTCGGCGCCAAAGGTTGAGGGAACGTTACGGAAAAAGGGGACGAACGGAGGTTGCCCCGGCGGCTCCGTCACTCTTAGCTACTCGAACGAGTTTCTCCGAGAAGTGAGGGGTGTTCCATGGCAGGTCTGCGCAGACGTGAGGTGCTCGCGGGCGCGGTGGCACTGGCGGGCGCGGCGACGATCGGGCTCAACCCCGGCGCCGCCGCCGCGGCCACGCAGCAACGACCGGGCGCGCAGTTCCCGCCGTCGCTGGAGTTCGGCGACTACCCCGTGGTCGCGCGGGTCCGTTCGCGGCGGGCGCTGGAGCACCTGCGGGTGCTCAGCGACAGGATCGGCCCCCGCATCGCCGGTACCGAAGGCGAACTGCGGGCCAAGGAGTACATCGCGAAGGTGCTGCGCGAGCTGCGCTACCAGGTCACGCTGCAGCCGTTCCCGATCGCCGACAAGTTCCTGGGTGCCCTGTCGATCGGACGCGACAGCTGGCAGACCGGCTCCTCGCCGCAGGGCGCGCAGGACATCACCCGCGAGGCCGTCGTCGTCGACGCCGGTGACGGCAGCACCCTCCCCGAAGATCTGACCGGCAAGATCGTGCTGATCGCCGCCGTGACGAACAAGGCCGACGCGTACCTGACGGCCGCGCAGCGCGGAGCGGACGCCGTGCTGCTCGGCCGGATCGGCGCCGACCCGGCACGCAAGCTGTCCGCGTTCTCGCCGACGCTCGCCACCCCGGTCACGATCCCGGTGCTCGGCCTGGCCCAGGTGCAGGTGGAGCGCCTGCGCGAACGGCTCGCCAAGGGTTCGGTCACGGTGAAGGCGACGGCCACCCACCACAAGAACCTGACGTCGTACAACGTCATCGCCGAACGGCCCGCCACGTTCCCCGGCAAGGACGACGGCGTCGTCATGGTGACGGCGCACTACGACAGCGTCCCCGGCTCCCCCGGCGCCAACGACGACGGCAGCGGCACCGTGCTGTGCCTCGAACTCGCCCGCGTCCTGCGCCACCTGCCGACGAACAAGACGCTGCGGTTCGCGCTGTGGGGTTCGGAGGAGTACGGGCTGATCGGTTCGCGGCACTACGTCAAGAACCTGTCCGACGCGGAGGCTCAGCGGATCACCGGCTGTTTCCAGAACGACATGGTCGCCACCAGCTGGGACCCGGCGATCACCTACTGGCTGCTCTCGGTCGACGGTGCCGACAACGCCACGACCGCGGCCGTCAACGCCGCCGCCAAACGGCTCGGCTACGACCCGCGCGTCAAGGGCCCGGTCGCGCGCGGTTCGAGCGACCACGTGCCGTTCTTCGAGCGCGGGATCGCTTCCGGCAACTTCAGCTGGCGCGGCGAATCCGGCCCGGCGTTGCTGGAACCGACGTACCACACGCCGGAAGACACCATCAAGGACAACGTTTCCCTCGAGCGGCTTCAGGTTTCGCTGGAGCTGATCGGCTCGGCGGCGTACAGCCTGCTGCGGAAGTAAGTCACGCCGCGTGTCCCCGATGCCTTGCCGGGGACACGCGGCCCGCCCTCACCGTGTGTAGTCCACCGGCCCCAAGGCGATCGGGCCCGGATTGTTCACGACCCAGACGACGGCGAGCTCCTTCAAGCGATCGAGGTGACCGTCCGCGCCGCGGCCCGACCTGACCTGCTTCGCGATCTCCTTGGCTTCTTGGAGTTCTTCTTCGCCGAGAGGCTCGCCCCGCGCCACGAAACCCGGGAACGCGTCGGCCATCGCACGATAATCACGGTCCCAGTTCGCTCCGCCGTTCCGGAACATTTCGTCGAAGATCCGGCCGGTGACGCGGATGGCCTCGCACTGCACTGTCGCCCCCGCGCCGGCCGACGGCACGAGAAGCTCCCAAAGCGCTTTGTGCCGCTCCGGCCAGGGTCCGTCGGGCACGACGATCGGCGATACCCCGTCGTGCGTCGACCGCCGGGCGACCGGCTCGACCCCGAAGATCCGGTACAGCTCACTGAGCGCGGCGTCGGTCTCTTCGAGGAAATCGGGGTTGAAGTTCTCCCGGTGGAACTCGAAACCACTACCGATCCGCTCGACCTTCCGACGCATCCCGGCCGTGATGCTCGCACCGTGTTCGAGCAGCAGCTTCGCGATCTCGACACACTCGGGGATATCGGCGTTTTGCGTACTGATCAGGCCTCGCGCCAACAACGTGTTGCCGCGCCTGTCGAGCACCTCGGTCGATGCCCCGTGCTCGATCAGCACGCGCGCCGCCCCGGCATTCAATCCGTCCACAGCGGTCTGAAGCGGCGTTTGCCCGGAGCGGTCGGCCGCCTCGATGTCCGCGCCGAGAGAGAGCAGCAAAGGAATCTGCGCGATCGGCTTCGGAGCAGCGCGTGAAGCCCGCGCGTGAAGCGGTGTCCTGCCGTAGCTGTCCGGGGTGTCGACGGCGAGGCCCTGCCCGGCCAGCCAGACGATGAGCTCGTCCGGGCACTCCGGGAAGCCGATGGCGGTCCCTTTGGCATAGCCACCCCGCGCGTCGATCTCGCATTTGCCGAAGACGGCTTTGAGCTCCTCCACCGGGGCCGAGGTCAACCTCTCCGCGAAGTCTTTGGGAAGGGTCTTGCGCTTTCGTGCCACCGTGCTCTCCTCAGCCGAAATCCGGGCGCAGTTGTTCGCGCATCGGTGTCCTCGATACGCGCATCTAGACCTCGTCGCCCTTCGCGCGCTGCAGTTCGAGGTACTTCTGCATGACTTCGGAGACCACCGGGCCCTCGTCCGCGGGCGAGATGTCGGCGTCGTCGATGTGGAACCGCCGCAACAGTTCGAGTGCGGCGTCACTGACGAGCAGGTCGACAACGGTTTCGAGCACGAAGTCCTCACCGCCCTCCTCCGTGCCGGTGGGGATGAGCCGCTCCCAGTCACGAGGAAGGCCGAGGTGGCTGTAGAACATGTCGAACTGTTCGTCGGTAGTCACCACTACCTCGCCGAGCTCATAGCCGGTGAGTGGCGAGGCCCGGAGCGCGTCGGCGAGCCTGCCGGTGACGATCCAGTACCCGCTCGTCGTGACGATGTCGTCGCCGAGCCAACCGGCGAACTGATAGTGAAGCGGGCCGACGAGTGGTTCGTCCCCACGCCGCGGGTCATAGTCGATGCCTGGGCCCAAGCCGCCGGCGACCTCGGGTTCGAAATAGTGATACCCGAAACGACCTTCCGAAGTACTCATGCCCAGCGCTCGAGTTCGGCGTCGATACGCGGATCCGTGCGGACCCACACCTCGCCGTCGGCGGCTCCCGGCGGAGCGTCCACGCGCTCGAGCCCGAGCGTCCGGACCAACGTCAGAAGCTCGTCCCGCTCCTCGCCCACGTCCTCGAGGGAGTAGCTGTCGAACAGGACGTAATGCACGTCCCAGCGGTCGTTGTACCCGGAGTCGGCCCAGATCTCGCAGAAGCCTTCCACCAGCTCCCGGTCGAACGGCACGACCTGCTCCGGCTCGCGCGCCGTGGCGAAACCCCTCGCGATGTCTTCGGAACCCCACCAAGCCACGGCTTCGGCGACCGCGGCCGGGGTGAAGTCCTCCAGCGCGAGAAAGCCCTCCAGAAGCCAGCCGACCCCGGTGTCCTCGACGCCCAGGTCTTCTTCATGCAAACGGGACACCAGCCCGTCCGCCATGGCGCAGGGACCGGAGAAGGTGAAGACGCCGGTGGCGGCCACGAGGGTGCCGCCGTCAGGATGCGAGGCATTGAGCGTCGTATCCGCTTCCGGCACGTTCCTCACCAGGCCGAGAAGGTCTGCCGGTACGCCGTCGTAGAGCGCTGCCTGCGCCTGCGGGTCTTCGAAGAAGTTGAGGTCGCCGGTGTGGTCGAACGTCACCACGAGACCGCGGCCCTCGGCGGTGAACCAGGCGTTGACCGTGTCGCCGCCGCCGTTGCCGAAGCCGAAGTGCGTGACCCCGTCGACCGTCGACGGCTCGTGCCCGTCGATGCGGGTCAGGACGTCCAGCCGGCGGCGCAGCTCGCGGGGGTGGGTCCGCCGGAGCATCGACTCGTCGAACAGGGAGCGAAGCCGGGCACGCTCGAAGGCGGCGACGTCGGGCCACCAGAGACCGTGGTGGTCGAGGGCGCTGAAACCGCCACGGGCGAAGTTGGCCACCTGGGTCCGGTAGTCACCGCGGTTGGTGACGAGGCGGTATTCGATCCGCGAGTCCTGCGTCCCCTTGGCCCGGCAGATGGTGCCGGCGTCGAACATGAGCGACAGCGCCTCTTCGCTCTCCTCGTCCTCGACGCGGAACGACGCGTTGTCGTCGGCACGGTGCCGGTCGACGAACTCCTGGAACGCGTCGGGCGCGGACTGAGTATCTCCCGGAGCCCACTTCTGCTCGTTGTCCTTGGCGTCGCGGAAGGTCAATGGTCGCATCGTCATCCTTGCTTTCTGGCCTCGTCGGCGGCTTCGGAGCACATCAGGAAGCTCACCGTGCGCACCGCGTCGTCGGCGAGGTCCGGGAAGGCGCGGCGAACCGCACGCTGGACCTTCTCCTCGATTCGCCGCCAGTCACGCTGATTCACGCCGTCCTCACTCCTTCGGCGGTCGCGGTGGATCCGCATCCCGGCGCACGCCTGTTCCGCGGTGGCGATCACCCGCAGCACCTCGGGAAGCAGGCCGGGATCGACGGCGCCCGGATCCCGGACCGCCTTCCCGCCGTACGGGTAGCGGCCCGTGTACTTGAGGAGCGCCTCGTCGAGCGGGGCCGGCCGGGCGGGAACACGGTTCGCGTCGTACTCGTGGACGAGCGACCAATCGGACCACGTGCTCGCGGAGCGCAACGCCTCGAAGAGCTGCCCGCGTCCGAGCAGCTCGACGTCCGCGCCCTGGGCGACGAGCCGGCGTTCGTCCCAGCGGATGCCCCGGAACAGCGACTCGACGTCGGCGGGAGCGCCGAAGAGGATCGGGTCCAGCAACGCGACCGCCGCGCGTTCGTCGAGCGGCCCCCGGATCCCGGCCGCCACGCACAGCGGCAGGATCGCGCTCCACAGCAGCAGATACCGGGTCAGGTCGCCCCGGATCACCTCGAGGTGGGCCTCCGAGATCGGGAAGGCGAACCTGCGAGGATCATGGTTGGCGTTGGCTCCGGCATCGAGTTCGAGCCTGAGCTCGCCGTCCGCGCGGATCACTCGCGGCATCCAGGGGCTCGCGTGGGCGAAGTGGACCTCGGTCATGACGACCATCCGCGAGCGACCTGGCCGAGGACGTCGACGATGCCGCGGGAAACGACCTCCAGCTGACTGCGGCTGCCGATGATCGGCCGAGGGTAGGGCGGATTCGGATCGGGCTCGCCCCGGAAGCGGCGGATGGCCAGCGCCATCGTGTGCAGCATCTCGGGCCGCCCCTGCTGCTCGCCGTCCACTAGTACCACCAGACCGCACTCCTGGGAGTTGAGCCCCCGCCCGAGCTGGACCGCCAGGCTGCACACGGCCGGTCCCGCGGCGACCTCCACGGTGAACGACCGATGGCGCGCGTCCGGGACCCTCGATCCTCGCGAGACCTCGGCGCCTGCCGCGCGATACGCCTGGATGAACTCGCTCACGGGGAGCGCGGCGTACGCGCCACTCGCGGTGAGCAAGGAGTCTTCCTCGTAGGTATCCGTCGCCTCGGCCGCCCAGTCACGCTTGGCGTCACACCAGCGGTACCAGTTCTCCGCGAAGTCCGTGCGCGCCAGGGCATGGGCGAGCGGTGAGGGGGCGGGGCTCGTCATGCGGTTCATCCTCGGTCCGTGGCGGCGTGCTCGAATGGCCGCATGAAGAAGACGAAACGCGGGCCTCTGCGGTTCCTCGTGATCGCACGCACGGCACCCGGCCACCACCCGCACCCCATGGAGGTGGCGCTGCACCCGGCCGGCGCCGCTTCCCGCGTCTCGATCTCGGTGGGCCCGCATCCCGTGAACGCGGGTGGGCAGGTCGCCCTCTCGCAGGTGCTCGACGAGTCCCGGACCGGGCTCAGTCCGAACTGGACAGAGGAGTTCGACGAGGCGGACCTGCACTGGGTGGTGCCGTACCTGGTCCGTCTCCAGGCCGGGGAGGACACGACGGACGAGATCGTGGCGGCCTACACGGCGCGGCACGGCAAGCCGCCCGCGACGATGTCCCAGGAACGCTACGGCGTCTGATCAGACGTTGAAGCGGATTCACGACGTCGCCGTCGGCTCAGGCCGTAGTCCTGGCCGGGAGCGGCCGAGTGGGCTCATCGAGGGCCGAGCGCTCCGACGAGCAGGTCACCGACCAACCTCAAGTCCTCGATCTCCACGTCTCGCCCCTCCGGCACAGCTCTGATCTTTCGCAGCGATTGAGCTTCAAAGCGATCGAACCATTGTCGAGTGTGAAGAAGTGCGTCGGCGCGTAGCTGCGATTCAGCGGATTCAAGTTGATCTCGCGATGCCGGCCCGCAGGTTCGGTCAAGCGTGATTCGCACGATGTCCAGGAGATCCGTTCCCTCTTTGGCGGCGCCACGATTCATTATCGACTGCAGTTTCATCGCGATAAGGGGACCCGGCTCGGCAACTCGCACCGTAAGGGGCGGGAGCTCTTCCGCGCTGAGCAAGAGCGCAGACGCAGTAGACGCCGCCCACGCATGAGCTTGGACATGTAGGCGGTCGGTCGGGTCGTCCGGAAGATCATCGATGTCGGCGTCAGTAACCTCGAGTACGTCAACCTGCACCTCACCCCACGGGGTGCGAACCAAGGCGCCGGCCGGCCCGCTCGGCGTCGCACCGGCCGCCACCAGGAGTTGAAGCTGTGAGTCCTCGTTCACGGCTCGACGATCAACCGTGTCGAGGTCGGTTGTCACCCGGTACGGCGTCGTCAGCCGGCACATGACGGCGAGGCCGCCCACAAGCACGACCGCACGTCCCGTCTGCTCGGCCACCACGGGTATCGCGCTGACGATCTGGGTCATCGACCTTCCGGTGAGAACCACGACCTCAGGCTCACCAGACACGAGTCCCGACCTTCTTCTCAGGTGTCCAGCCGTCGATGATCTCTCTACCGCGTCCCGGATCCTGCGCGAGGTCGAGCGCGACAAAAAGAGGATCCGCCAGCGGCCACTCCTCGTTCGTCCATTCCGTGGCATCGACACGACGAGCGCACACCAGCGACACGGGAGCGACGCGAACTCGGCCGGCGCGTGAGGAAGACGCCGTGGCCGGCCCCAGCAGTTGGACGGCGCGCCGCAACGTACTTTGGTCTGGAACATAGAAGTCGGGCGGGTGACCAGCACGGATCGAAACGGGTGCCCCGTAGACCGCCGCCGCGTTCGTGTCGGTCAACGCCCATCCGACGGTCGATTCCACGTCTTCTACCCCCAGCCGGAGTGCGGCATTGTCCCGCCCTCCACGCGGCATCGGAACGCTCGCCACGTCACGGCTCACGGTCTTCCAGTTCTCGGCGAGTTCCCAGAACAAGCCGGGAACCGCAGGCCTGTTGTCCTCATCGACGAGTCCTGCGGTCCGCAAAGCCGCAAAGGCTTCGGAAATCGAACTCGGCGCGCGCGACAACATCTTCGCCGCTGCTCGGACCCCGACTTTCTCAGCCGGATCGAGCAGTAACAGAGTGGCGAGTTCGATACCGACCTGACCAGTTATGCCCTGCCGCTCGCCATCCGGCTTCAGCAACGAAGGGATATCCGAGTCGATGAACAAGCCTTGGCCCGTCAGCCTCAGATGTCCCCGCAGGTCCAGCCAGCTGCAGCCCGCTTGATTCAGCCTGTCCCGCGCGTCCGAGGTGATCCTGTCCGCCACAACCACAAACGGCACATCGCGATGCGCGCTCGTCGACCATCGGCGAAGTTGGCCCGGCACGCTGTCCGCGGTGATCAACGCAGCCGACTTGATCTGAAAAGCGATCTTCCGGTCATCCGGCAACATGACGGTCACGTCGCCGCCTTGATCCACCCCTGTCACGAGACCAAGCGACTCAGTCGCGCCAACGATGGCATCCACGACGGCGCGCTCTCGCTCGAGAGGTCCCATGAACACATCATGCCCACTGTTCGATGTTCGGTCAATACCGAACACCGAACACCACTCGATGGCCCCGGAGGCGCCTTAGCTACTCACACGAAGTGATCAGACGTTGAAGCGACTTCCGGGCGAGTCCAGTCCGCAAGGCGCTGGGCCGCTTCCTCGTAGACAACGGTCCCGGTCGCTGCCGCGATCACCAGCTCGTACGCGTCGTCCTCCGGCGCTTCCAGGTCGACACCGTTGAGGCCGTAAAAAACGAACACCGCCATCCAACCCAGCCGCTTGTTGCCGTCGACGAGCGGGTGATTGCGGACGAGCGATTCCAACAGAACCGCCGCTTTTTCATGCAGACCCGGATAAGCGTCCTGCCCCGTCAGCGACGACCGTGGCCGATGCGCCGCCGCGTCGAGCAAGCCCACGTCCCGAACCCGGGAAACGCCAAGGTCGGTCGCGAGAGTGAGCAGGTCGTCCAGGGTCAGGTACTCGATCTTCACTGCGCCAGGCGATCGAGCAACGACGCGTAGCGCGCCCGCCCGTCGCGCGACAGGGCACGCACTCGATCGTCACGGACAGACCGGGCCGCGGCGTCGGTGATCGCCCGCACGATCGCTTCGTGCTTGCTCACCCCGTTGACCTCGGCGAGCAAGGCCAAGGCGCGCTCCTGCTCGTCGTTCAGCCTCAACGTCATCGCCATGAGCCCATGATACCACTTCGGTATCATGATCAAATTCTGCTTTAGGCGCTGGAGTGGAATTCCACGCCTGCTGCAGCGATGCGACGCACGAAGTCGTTGGCCCAGATGACTGCCTCTTCGACTGACGGCATCACATCCAGACCCTCTGCCGCTTCGGCGTAGAGCGTGTCCCACCGTTCACCCGCGACGATGCCCGGCGGCCATACCTGCTGCCGTCGGTAGTCGAAGAGCCGTACGCACGTCTCGGCGACCTGTTCGAGGTCGAGACTCTCACGCTTCTCGAGAAGTTGGAGATCGGCGAGATCGCGCGCACGTTCGTTGCCCTCACTGGAAACAGCGTGCAGCTTCTGAGCTATCTGGTGGTCTGTGCGCATCACCGGCACCGGCTTGGGAGCTTCGAGGCCGACTTCAGTGAAGAGCTCGGCCAAGTCCTCGGCGAGGTGGAACTCGGGCTCGTCGGCATCGCCGATCTCGTTGTGACCGAGCTCGAACTTCACTGTGCACCACGCTCTGCCTCGATAGTCGAGCTTCACCTCGAAGGGCTGCATGACGTACGCCGTCGGAACGGCCGGAGGACGGGGTGGGGCTTTCTCGATCAATCTGCCGGTGAAACCGGCCCAGCCCTCCGCTAGAGACTCCTCGAAGTCACTGCGGAATCGGCCGAGCGTCTGAACCCGCGCGGCGTCAAAATCCTGGGTGAACCTTGTATCGCGCCCGTAGCGCAACGCCATCGCACTGCCGCCTTTGACCGCCCCTCCGGGCAGCATCTGGCCGACGACGACCAGTGCCATGCTGATCCTGCGACGCTGCGCCAAGCCGTCGCCGCCTTCGAGATTGCGGACGCGCTGCTCCAGGGAGCGCACACTCGTCGGCACGCCGGAATACCTCACGGCCGAATCCCTTTCTTCAGACCCCGCCACTCGGCGGTCGTCAGCAGCCCTTCTGCTCGCGCTTGCTCGGCGGCAGCCAGAAGACGTTCGGCCTCGATACGTCCACGACACTCAAGGAGGGCATCAGCAACGGTTTGGGACTCAAGCCCCTCGTAGTACGTCGTCCGCACGTCGCCTCTCACCTGGGTCAGCTCGACGAACGCCGGCAGCTTCGAGCGCGCACGCCGATGAACAGCCACCTTGATCCGCCGGGGGTTCACCTCAGCGAGCCCGAACAGTGCCAATACCGACTCGCCATGGAGATACGCACCCTTGCCGACACGGAGGAGCGCCTCTGCGAATTGGTCGTATCTCGTGGGAGGAACGTCCGGCACGCGGTACAGCCCGTATGCGACGTTCTCCAAGCCACCCCGGGCAGCCAGCTTCGGGAGCTCAACGGCAGGAACGCCTGCCTCGACTGCGTCGTTCGTAGTCACATACCCGTAGTGATCGAGCGCTATCTCGCGAACGATGTCCCGGTACTTGACCTCGGAAGCCATGTCACAACTCTACCGAAACCGGTAGAGTTGTGACAAATGGCGCCTCGACTAGACGTTGAAGCGGAACTCCACCACGTCGCCGTCGGCCATGACGTAGTCCTTGCCCTCCATGCGCACCTTGCCCGCGGACCGGGCGGCGGCCATGGAGCCGTGCTCCATCAGATCGGCGAAGGACACGACCTCGGCCTTGATGAAGCCGCGCTCGAAGTCGGTGTGGATGACGCCCGCCGCCTGCGGGGCGGTCGCGCCCTGCGGGATCGTCCAGGCGCGGGACTCCTTGGGGCCGGCGGTGAGATAGGTCTGCAGGCCGAGGGTGTGGAAACCGGCGCGGGCCAGCGAGTACAGGCCAGGCTCGTGCTGGCCGACGGACTCCAGCAGCTCGCGCACGGACTCCTCGTCGTCCAGCTCCAGCAGCTCGAATTCGACCTTCGCATCGAGGAACACTGCGTCCGCGGGGGCGACCATCTTGGCCAGCTCTTCGCGACGGGACTCGTCGGTGAGGATGCCTTCGTCGGCGTTGAAGACGTAGAGGAACGGCTTCGTGGTGAGCAGGCTCAGCTCGCGCAGCGCCTCGAAGTCGACCTCTTTCTGCGCCTGGAACAGGGTCCGGCCGCCGTCGAGGATCTCCTTGGCCTTGACCGCGTTGTCGAGGGCGGGCTTGGCTTCCTTCTTGGTCCGCGCCTCCTTCTCCAGCCGGTGTAGCGCCTTGTCCAGGGTCTGCAGGTCGGCGAGGATGAGCTCGGTGTTGATCGTCTCGATGTCGCTCGCCGGGTCGATCCGGTCGTCGACGTGGATCACGTCCGGGTCGTCGAACACCCGCACGACCTGGCAGATCGCGTTCGCCTCGCGGATGTTCGCGAGGAACTTGTTGCCGAGGCCGGCGCCCTCGGAGGCACCCTTCACGATGCCCGCGATGTCCACAAAGGACACGACGGCGGGCACGGTCCGCTCGGAGCCGAAGACCTCGGCGAGCTGATCCAGCCGCGGATCCGGCAGCGGGACGACACCGACGTTGGGCTCGATCGTCGCGAACGGGTAGTTCGCGGCGAGCACGTCGTTGCGGGTCAGCGCGTTGAACAGGGTGGACTTGCCGACGTTGGGCAGGCCGACGATGCCGAGGGTGAGACTCACGGGCCAGAAGTCTACGTGCCGTCCGCCGCCCCATCCGCCGAGGCCTTGATCGCCGTGTCGGATTTCCGCCAGCCGCGCCCTCGACCTGGTGGCACGATCGAGGTCATGACCGAGCAGACCTTGGCCGAACGGGCCGTGTGGCGCGACACCGAACGGTGTTACCGCGCCGTCGCCGCCCGTGATTCCCGGTTCGACGGCCAGTTCATCATGGCCGTGGCCACCACCGGGATCTACTGCCGTCCGTCCTGTCCCGCGTCGACGCCGAAGCAGCAGAACGTCCGTTTCTACCCGACGTCGGCGGCGGCACAGGCCAACGGCTTCCGCGCCTGCCGCCGCTGCCTCCCCGACGCCGTCCCCGGCTCCCCCGACTGGGACATCCGGGCCGACCTCGCCGCGCGGGCGATGCGGCTCATCTCGGACGGGGCCGTCGAACGCGACGGCGTCCCGGGGCTCGCACGGCGGCTCGGCTATTCCGAACGCCAGCTCGGGCGCGTCCTCACCGCGGAACTCGGTGCCGGGCCGCTGGCGCTGGCCAGGGCGCATCGGGCGCACTCGGCGCGCCTGTTGATCGAGATGTCCGGCCTCCCGCTGACCGACGTCGCGTTCGCGGCGGGTTTCTCCAGCGTCCGCCAGTTCAACGAGACGATCCGGGAGGTGTTCGCGACAACGCCTTCGCAGCTTCGCGCGGCGAGCCTGCGTCGCGGGCGTCGCAAAGCCGAAGAGTTGCCGACCGGGACCCGGCTGAGCCTGCGGCTGCCGTTCCGGAAACCGTTCGACGCGGCCGGGGTGCTGGACTTCCTGGCCGACCGGGCCGTCCCCGGCGTCGAGCACGTGACGCGCGACGAGTCCGGGGTGACCGGCTACGGGCGCACGCTGCGGCTCGCGCACGGCTCGGGTGTCGTATGGCTGACTGCGAAGGACGACCACGTCCGCAGCGACCTGCGGCTCACCGACCTGCGCGACCTGAGCAGCGCGGTGGCCAGGGTGCGGCGGCTGCTCGACCTCGACGCCGACCCGGAGGCGGTCGCGCGGGTCCTGGGGGCGGACCCGGCACTCGCGCCACTGGTCGAGGCGATCCCCGGCATCCGGGTGCCTGGCACCGTCGACGGCGACGAACTCGTGCTGCGCGCGCTGCTGTCCCCCGCCGAGGCGGCGTCGCTCGCCGACGCCTTCGGCGAACGCCTGCCCAGCTGCGACGAGTCGCTGGAAGGGTTGACCACGCTGTTCCCGACGGCGGCCCAGGTCGCCGAACACGGTCCGGAACGGGTGGCCGCCGTGGCCAGCGCGCTGGCGGACGGGGTTTCGGTCCACGTCGGCCGCGATCCCGCGGAATTGCGCGCGGAACTGCTGGCGATCCCGGGAATCGGGAATCAGACCGCGGACTACGTCCTGATGCGCGTACTGGGCGCGCCGGACGTCCTGCTGACCGGCGATCCGGCGGTGCGCCGAGGCGCGGCCGCACTGGGGATCGCCGACGACGAAACGACGCTGGCCGAACGCGGACGGGCTTGGCAGCCCTGGTCCTCGTACGCCGGCATGTACCTGTGGCGCGCCGAAAAGGGAGAATGATGAGCATCGCGTATTGGTCCACGATGGACACGAAGATCGGCCCGTTCACCGCCGTGGTGGCGGGTGACGGGGCCGTGCTCGCCTCGGGCTGGACAAGCGACGTCGCCGAACTGACGCCGCTGATCTCGCCGTCGCTGACCCCCGGCGAGGTGAAGGAGCGGCGCGACCTCGGACCGGTGAGCACCGCGATCCGCCGGTACCACGACGGTGACCTGGACGCGGTCGCCGACATCGAGGTGCGGCAACGGTCCGGCGCTTTCCGGGAGCACGCTTGGGAAATCCTGCGGAAGGTGCCTGCCGGCGAGCCGGTGAGCTACGCGGAATACGCGGCGCTGGCGGGGAATCCGGCCGCGGTGCGGGCGGCCGCGTCGGCATGTGCGAAGAACGCGGCGGCGTTGTTCGTGCCGTGCCACCGGGTGGTGCGGACCGGCGGCGGCGTGGGGAACTTCCGGTGGGGTGTCCCGGCGAAGCAGTGGCTGCTGACGCACGAAGCGGTCTGATTCCGCCCCCTCCGAATGCTATGAACGGACCGTTCCTTGCAAATTTTGCAAGGAACGGTCCGTTCATAGCGCGCGAGGAGCGGGTCAGGCGGCGTGGATCTCCACCGAAGAGCCCGTACGCGACTTCCGGATCCGCAGCCGCGTCGGGATCCGCTGCCGCAGTTCCTCCACGTGCGACACCAGCCCGACCACGCGACCGCCGGCGCGAAGCTCGTCGAGGATGTTCATGACGATGTCGAGTGTCTCGGCGTCCAGCGTGCCGAAGCCCTCGTCGATGAACAGCGTGTCCAGCAGCGCTCCGCCGGTTTCGGCGGCGACGACGTCGGCGAGGCCCAGTGCCAGTGAGAGTGACGCGAGGAACGACTCGCCGCCGGAGAGTGTCTTCGCGGGCCGGACGGTGCCGGAGTAGTCGTCGAGCACGTCGAGGCCGAGCCCGCCGCGGGTACCCCGGGCACCGGCGGCGTCGGAGTGCACGAAGGAGTAGCGGCCCTGGCTCATCGTCCGCAGGCGAGCGGTCGCCGCGACCGCGACCTCCTCCAGCCGCGCGGCCAGGACGTACGAGCGCAGCGACATCTTGCGCGCGTTCTGCCCGCGCCCGTTGACCACTTCGGCCAGCGCCTTCAGTTCGCGATACCGCTCTTCGACCGGCGCCAGTTCCGCCATGAAGGACGTCATCCGCTCGGCCAGCCCGGTCAGGTCCGTGTGCCGGGTCTTGGCCGCCCGCAGTGCCGCGAAGGCCTGCTCGGCCTCGGCTCGCGTGCCCTGCGCCGCATCCGCCGAAGCGGCGACGTCGATCTCGTCCTCCGGCGAGATGCCGAACAACTCGGGCTGCGCGAGTTCCTCGCGGGCGGCCCGTTCCATCACGTTGGCGTCGGTGAGGCTGTTCTCCAGTTTCGTGATCTGCTCGTCCGGCCGCGACGCGGCACGCATTTCGTCGAGATCCGCGAAACCCTTGGCCCGCAACGCTTCCTTGACCAGTTTCGCCTGCTCGTCGCGGCGTTCGCGGGCGCCGGCGACGGCGAGCCGTGCTTCGGCCAGCGCGTCGAGACGGGTCGCGAAGCCGAGCAGGTGCCGACGCTTCGCCCCGACGTCGGCGAACTCGCCGCGTGCGGAGTCCAACCGTTCTTCGCGTTCGGCCAGCCGTTCGACGAGGCCTCGGGCCTCGGTCTCGACCTCGACGGCGGTCCCCTCGGCGGCGCGGCGACGTTCGGTCAGCTGCTCGATCTTCCGTTCCAGCGCACCGACCTGGGCCTCGAGAGCGGGCTTCCGGCGAGCCGCCTCGGACAGCGTGGCGACCAGATCGCGTGCCTCGCCGAGCTCGGCCCGCAGTGTCTCGGCCGTGTGCTCGCCCAGCCTCTTGATCAGGACCGCCAGGCCGTTTTCGGCTTCCTGCAACGCGGCTTTCGCCTTCTCGCGCCGCACGTGCGCCTGCTGCTCCGCGACTTCGGCGCGGCGTTCGTCCTCGGGATCGACCAGACCGCCGGTGTGCGTCGCCGGCGACGGATGCTCGGTCGCCCCGCAGACCGGGCAGTCCTCGCCGTCGTGCAGACCGGCGGCGAGTTCGGCCGCCATCCCTTCGAGACGCCGCTCCCGCAGGTCCAGCCGGTGCTGACGGGCATTCTGATGACCGTCCACGGCTTCACCGACCACTTCGCGCGCCTGCGTGACGGCCTGCCGCGCCCGGGGCACTTCGTCGGCGTCGCGCACCAGCGCGGTCAGTTCGTCGGCACGGGTGCGAGCACCGTCGAGCTTCGCGTTGGCCTCGGCGGCAGCGGCCTCTTCGACCCGCAAGGCCGCGAGCTTCTCCGGCACGGTGCCCAATTCGGCGGCGAAGTCTTCGGCCTGCTTCCGCGCCTTCTCCGCGGCGGCGTCCAGCTGCGCCAGACGAGCCAGATCCCGTTGCTGCTGCTCGCTTTCCGCCACGAGTTCGGCGAGAGCACCCGCCTCTTCACGCAGACTGCCGGCACGAGCGCGAAGTTCGGCGGCGGAACTGTCCGCGGCGTCGGGCACTTCCTGGGCACGGAGAGCTTCCGCGGACTCGGCCTCCGCGAGCTGATCCAGCCTGCGTTCGAGGAGATCGGCGTCGGCGGCCACCGCGGCCGCCCGATGTGCCGCCTCGACCTCTTCCGCCCACTCCGCGCGCTGCCCCGCCTGCTCGGCGATCGCCGAAAGGCGTGTGTACGCGGTGCGCACGCGGCGGATGCGTTCGGCGGCCGACCGGTTCTCCTGCCAGACGATCTCGGCCGTTTTCGCCGCCGCGCGGGCTTTCGCGTCCCGCTCCTGTGCCTCGGCGACCCGCTCGGCCGACTCGGTGAGCACCGCGTCGACCCACTCGGCCTGGCCCTCTTCCGGCGCTTCCTCCTGTGCGACCTGCGCGAACCGCGCGACCCACTCCCGCAACGACTGCTGCCGTGCCGCCAACTCGCGGCCACGTTCGGCACGCAGATTCGCGAACCAGTTTTCGACGTCGGAGAACCGCTCGGTGCCGAAGAGCCGCTCCAGCAACTCCTCGCGTTCGGCCGTGTTCGCCCGCAGGAACCGCGCGAATTCGCCCTGCGGCAGCAAGACCACCTGGAAGAACTGCTCGTGCGTCATGCCGATGAGCCGTTCGACCGTGCGCGCGACCTCGTCGATGCGGGTGATGCCTTCGGCGACGTGTCCGGCCGGCACCGTGCCGACCCAGCTCAGCACCGCTTTCGCCTGCTGGAGGGTCATTCCCTCGCCGCGGCGTTTGGGCCGCTGGTACTCGGGGTTGCGCGCGATCCGCATCCGCTGGCCCTGCACGGTCAGTTCGAGGACGACCTCGGTGACCTGGTCGGGCTCGGCGAGATCGCAGCGCAGCCGTTTGACCTCGCCACGAGCGCCGGGAACCGTGCCGAACAACGCGAACGCGATGGCGTCGAGCAGGGTCGTCTTCCCCGCGCCGGTGTCACCGTGCAGCAGGAACAACCCGTCGGCGCCGAGCACGTCGAAGTCCACCACCTCGCGGCCCGCGTACGGCCCGAAAGCGGCGACCTCCAACCGGTGCAGCCTCATACTTCGCGCTCCCTGCCCGCAGCGCCCAGCGCCGCCAGCACCAGCCGCTCCTCACTGTCCGACGGCGCGGATCCGCGGCAGTCCTCGAGGAAACTACGCGTGATCTCGACGTCGGACCGCCCGCGGACGGCTTCGGCGTACTTCAGCGCGGCCCCGTCATGGCCGCCCTCCGGCTGCCAGTCCATGTGCACGGCGTACGGGAACCGCTCACGCAGTTGGCGCATGGCGTCGATCGGGCGGACCCGGTCGGTCACGGTGAAGGAGAGGAAGTGGTCGGTGAGGCCGTCGTGCTCCGGATCCGACAGGAGGTCCGCCAGCTCGCCGCGCAGCATCGCGAGATGGCGCGGCACCGGCAGTTCATGCCGCCGGACCTCGGCGAGCCCGTCGGCGTCGAGATCCACCAGCCAGACGGATTTCCGTTGGCGTGTCTCGGAAAACGAGTACGCCAGCGGACTGCCCGAATAGCGCAGGTGCTCGGCGAGGGTCTGCGGACCGTGTAGGTGGCCGAGCGCGACGTAATCGACGCCGTCGAACACCGAACCCGGCACCTGTTCGACGCCGCCGACCGCGATGGTCCGCTCGGATTCGGTCGGCTCGCCGCCGGTGACGAAGGCGTGCGCGAGCACCACCGACCGCGTCCCGGACGGCCGGGTGGCGAGATCCTCCCGGACCCGCCGCATCGCCTCGGTGAGCACACCGGTGTGGCCGCGGGCCTCGGGCACGCCGAGGGCGTGGCGCGCGGGCTCCGGTTCGAGGTACGGGATCCCGTAGAGCGCGACCTCACCGTGTTCGTCGGGCAGCAGCACCGGTTCGGCGAGACCGTCGATCGTGGCGCGCAGGTACAGACCGCCCGCCGCGGCGAATTCGGCGAACGCGCCCAGGCGCGGCGCGGAGTCGTGATTGCCGGGGGTCATCACCAGTTTCGCCCCGGCCTGCCGGATCCTGCCCAGCGCGGTCGTGGCCACCCGGACGGCCTCCGCCGAGGGCACCGCGCGGTCGTAGATGTCCCCGGACACGAGCACGACGTCGACCGACTCGGCGATCACGAGATCGGCGACGTGGCCGAGCACGGCTTCCTGTTCGGCGAGCAGATCGGCGCCGTGGAAGGTGCGGCCGATATGCCAGTCGGACGTGTGCAGGAGCTTCACGCAGCCCAAGGTAGGGCCGCGCACCGGCCGGAGAGGGGAGGCGCGCCCTTGGCGGCACCGCGCTTTCCGACACGCCGGGGACGGCGCAGGTCAGATACGGAGCGCGACCGCGCCGCTGCGTTTTTGTCGGTGGGTTCCGCCATGATGTCCCCGACTCGGATCCGGAGGGGAGGTACCGGTGGCGACGGTGATCACCACCGCGGCCGTCGTGCTCGCGTTGCTGCTGCTCGTGGCCGCCGCGCTGCTGTGGCGGCTGTACAACGACGGCATGCGGCGGGCGGACGCGGCGGCGAAACTGGTCGCCGCCGAACGGTCGAAGGCGGATCAGCAGCAGCTCGCGCTGCGGCGGTACGAGGTGGCGTTCGCCTCGATCAGCGGCCGCGGCGAACTGGGCGAACAGGTGCTCCTGGAGACCGCACGCGCGCTCGGGCTCCGCGAGGAACTGCACTTCACCCTGCAAACGGATCTGGCGGGCGGCGGCGCCGCGAAACCGGACATGGTGCTGCGGGTCGGCGGCGGCCGGACCGTACCGGTCGACGCGAAGGCGAGCATGGCTTGCTGGGCCGAGGCCGTCGAAACGAACGACCCCGAGGAACGGCTGGACGCGCTGCGCGTCCACGTCCGGCAGCTCCGGTCGCGGGCGGCCGAGCTGGCGGGCAAGGGCTACCAGCGCTGGGCCGACGCGATCTACGGGACGATCATGTTCGTCCCGTCCGACGCGGCCGTGGTGGCCGCGCTGGACACCGACCCGGAACTGCTGCGCTGGATGCTGGACCGGCGGGTCTTCGTCTGCGGGCCGACCGGATTCGCCGTACTGGCTTCCGCCGCGCTGTTCGCCGCGACCGAACGGGCACTGGTCGAGGACGTCGAACAGGTCCGGGCGGGCGCCGCGGCCGCGCACCGGGCCGCGGGCAACGCGGTCGACGCGCTGAACCTGTCGAGCACCCACCTGCAGCGCTTCATCTCGGCCCGGCGGCGGGAGCTGGAGGCGCTCGAGAGCTTCCGGAGCACGGTCTCCCCGCTGACGGACGCCGCTGGCAGCCCGGCGGCGGTCCCGCTGATCAGGAAGGCGGACGAACTCCCGGCCTCGTGAGTGCCCAGGACGGCGGCGCGTGAAGTTGGGCGCCGGCTCGCTCGGGGTTCGCTGTGCCGGGGGCTGAAGGGGACTTTCCCCGCATGCGATGCGGGGAAAACGCCCTTCGCCGCGTGCGACGAGATGAAGGACCCCTTCAGCCCAGGCGTCGGTCGATATGCGCCACCATCGCCGGCGGCGCGTGAAGGCCCCCTTCCCTCGGCTCAGCCGAGGAAACTCGACCTTCACACCGTCCCCAGTACCTGAAGGACCCCTTCATGTACTTCCGGCAGCCGGCGCGCCCGTACCGCACGGCCGAGCACAGCCTTCCCCACCTGCGACTTCCGGAATCGGAGGCTCCATTTCGCCCGGCCTGACAACCTTGTCGGCCACTTACTCGTAGTACCTCCCGTAAACACCCGGACAGCCCGTCCGGGTGGTCCGGAATGACCACTACCAGGCGATAGACACACCGCCTGTTGGCGGTATGCCCGCAGCTTGGATATACGGTGGGGCCTGTGACCGCGATTCGCGATCGCCAGAGCGATCCTGATGCCGACGACGTTCCCGTTGCCTGGGACGAGCGTCCGCTCGTCGGCGCCAGGCGCGGGCTGCCCTGGTGGGCTGCCGTCCTGGTCGGCTTCGGGCTCGCCATCCTTGGCGCCTTCGTCGACATGATGCTGCAGAAGGACCTGGGCCTGCTGTTCAAAGCCTGCTACGCGCTCGGCGCGGTGGCCGCCGTGGTGGCCGTCCAGCGCCGCGGGTTGTTCGGCCCGATGGTGCAGCCGCCCCTGGTCCTCGCCGTGACCGTCCCGGGAGTGATCCTCCTGACCTCGGACGGCAGCAAGGGCACGGACCTGCTCTCGAGAGCCTTCGACGTCGGAACGCCGCTGATCAACGGCTTCCCGACGATGGCCATCACCACCGGCGTCACCTTGGCGATCGGTGTCTTCCGGATCTACCGGGAACGCGATCCCGACGCCCCGGTGAAGGTGAAGCCGGGTACCAAACCGGACCGTCGCGACGAGGCCAAGCCCGCTGTCCGTCCCGCGGCCGCCGCGCCGGGTCGTGGCCGCCCCGCGTCCCGGACCGGGCAGACCCCGCCCCCGCCGTCCCGCCGTGGCGCTCCGCGAGACGGTGCCCCGCGAGAGGGTGCGCCGCCCCGCCGCCGTCCTGTCGACGACGAGCGACGCCCCCGCCGCGACGCCGAACCCGGCGCCCGCAAACCGCCGCCCCCGGGACGTCAGCCTCGGCGGCCGAGGCCGCCTGAAGAGGGCGAACCCCGCCGCCGTGACCCGCGTGGCGAAAGCGCTCCCGGTGCCCCGCGCCGCCGTCCGCCGCGCGCGGACGACCCGCGCCGCGGAGGGCAGCCGCCGCGCCGCCGCCCCTGGGACGACGAGCGGTGAAGCAAGGGACCTTTGCTATCGCCTGAGCCCTGACCAGCGAAAAGGGCCGCCCGAGGAACTCCTCGGGCGGCCCTTTTTCGTAGCGGGCGTCAGGCCTTGGCGGCCTTGCGCAGCTCGTGCGGCAGCGCGAACGCGATCTTCTCGTTGGCCGTGGTGACCTCGTCGACGTTGCCCCAGCCGCGCTCGGCCAGCCACGCCAGCAGGTCCATGACCAGCACCTCCGGCACCGAAGCACCGCTGGTGACGCCAACGGTCTCGACTCCTTCGAGCCACGCTTCGTCGACTTCGTGCGCGAAGTCGACCAGGTGCGACGCGCGCGCCCCCGCCTTCAGCGCGACCTCGACCAGCCGCTTCGAGTTGGACGAGTTCGTCGAGCCGACCACCAGCACCAGGTCGCACTCGGCGGCCATGGCCTTGACCGCGACCTGACGGTTCGTGGTGGCGTAGCAGATGTCGTCACTGGGCGGGTCGGCCAAGCCGGGGAACTTGTCCCTCAGCTGATCGACGCGCTCCATGGTCTCGTCCACCGAAAGGGTGGTCTGCGACAGCCAGATGACCTTCGACGGATCACGGACCTCGACCTTGTCGACGTCCTCGTCGGTGTCGACGAGCTGCACCTTGTCGGGAGCCTCGCCGGCGGTGCCTTCGACCTCTTCGTGGCCTTCGTGGCCGATCAGCAGGATGTCGTAGTCGTCCTTCGCGAACCGGTTGACTTCCTTGTGCACCTTCGTCACCAGCGGGCAGGTCGCGTCGATGGTCCGCAGGTTGCGCTCGGCCGCCTCGGCGTGCACCGCGGGCGAGACGCCGTGCGCGGAGAACACCACCAACGCGCCTTCCGGCACCTCGGAGGTCTCGTCGACGAAGATCACGCCGCGTTCGCGCAGGGTGTCCACGACGTGCCGGTTGTGCACGATCTCCTTGCGCACGTACACCGGTGCGCCGTAGAGCTCGAGTGCCTTCTCGACGGCGATGACCGCGCGGTCGACCCCCGCGCAGTAACCGCGGGGCTTGGCGAGCAGGACACGTTTGCCACCTGCCGGCACACCGGACTCGGTGATCGTCGGACTGCCGGCTGGCGTGATTCCGGGACTCGCAGAACTCATGCCCCCAGGGTACGGGCTGCCCTGGGGGCTCCTCGCACTCACGTTCAGGTGACCAGGGAACCCCTCGAAAGGATGTGCGTGGAGTCACGTCGGGTGAGCCGACCCACCCGTTCGGTTGGGCAGGATGGCTCGAATACGGCAGGCTGGACACATGAAGCCTCTCCCGCTCCCCCTCCGGGTCGCCGCGGGCCTCGCCGTCACCACCGCCGAGCGGGTTCGCGAACTCCCCAAGCAGCTCACCGGACTCCCCGTCACGGTGGTCAGCCAGGTGCTCCAGTTCTCCATGCGCGTGCAGCAGCACGTCACCGAACTCGCGATCAAGGGCGACGACGCGTTGTCCGTCCTCCGCCCGGTCGAGGACACCCCCAGCTGGGCCACCTTCGACGAGGATCTCCCGCCCGACGTCGGCGAACGCCGCTACGAACGCGACTCGTGCCTCATCCCGCTGCGGGAAGACACCGAAAATCCCGAGGTTCCCCAACCGCGCGCCGAGAGCAACGGCCACCTCCCCGACCTCGAAGCGCTCACGGAGGATCCGTGGGCCGAGGAGGAGCGCGCGCTCGCCGAGGAGCACGCCGACGGCGAGTTCGACAGTTCCGCGGCACTCGTCGACGCGAATCCCGCCGGGCTGGACGACTACGACACGCTCACCCTGCCGCAGTTGCGCGCCCGCCTGCGCCGGTTCGACCTCGCGCAGCTGGAGGAACTCCTGACCTACGAACGCGCGAACGCCGACAGGCCGTCGTTCGTCGGCATGCTCGCGCGCCGTATCGGGAACGTGAAGAAGGCCGAGAGCGACGGCGACAGCGCGGAAGGCCAGTGAGCGCCGAGCCCGCCGCCGCTCAGGCCGGTCCGTCCACCACCGCCGAGAACCCGTGGCCGGTCCGCACGGTCGCCCGCAAGGTCGGCGAGTGGATCAACCGGCTCGGCGCGGTCTGGGTCGAGGGCCAGGTCACGCAGATCTCGGCCCGCCAGGGCACCAACACCGCGTTCCTGACGCTGCGCGACCCGTCGGCGGACGTCTCGATGTCGGTGACCTGCCCGATGGGCCTGCTGCGCACGATCGAACCGCCGTTGCGCGAGGGCGCGAGCGTCGTGGTGCACGCGAAGCCGACGTTCTTCATGAACCGCGGTTCGCTGAGCCTGCGCGCCAACGAGATCCGCGCGGTCGGCATCGGCGAGCTGCTCGCGCGGATCGAGCGGCTGCGGCGGCTGCTGGCCGCCGAAGGCCTGTTCGCGCCGGAGCGCAAACGCAAGATCCCGTTCCTGCCCAAGGGAATCGGCCTGATCACCGGCCGCGCGTCCGCCGCCGAACGTGACGTGCTGGTGAACGCGCAGTCCCGCTGGCCGCATGTCGCGTTCAAGGTGATCAACACCGCCGTGCAGGGTTCGCTCGCGGTCCCGCAGATCCTCCAGGCACTGTCCAAACTGGACCGTGACCCGGACATCGACGTCATCGTCATCGCGCGGGGCGGCGGCAGCGTGGAAGACCTGCTGCCGTTCTCCGACGAGGCGCTGTGCCGCGCCGTGTCCGCCGCCGGGACCCCGGTGGTCAGTGCCATCGGGCACGAACCCGACACCCCGCTGCTCGACCACGTCGCCGATCTCCGCTGCTCGACGCCGACCGACGCCAGCAAGCGGATCGTGCCCGACGTCCGCGAGGAGACCCAGCGCGTCCACCAGATGCGCGATCGCGGCCGTCGCGCCCTGCACGGCTGGGTGGACACCCAGGTCAGGCTGCTGACCCAGATGCGAAGCCGTCCCGTGCTCGCCGATCCGCTCGGCCCGATCCAGCGGCGCTCGGACGACGTCGAGATCCACCGCGAACGCGGCCGCCGCGCGATGCTCACCCTGCTCGCCAAGGACCAGGCCGAAATCGCCAGCGCCCGCGCGCGGCTGACCGCGCTCGGCCCGGCGGCGACCCTCGAACGCGGCTACGCCGTGGTGCAGTACACCGACGAGCAAGGCAACCTCCAGGTACTCCGGTCCGTCTCCGAAGTCGCGGACGGCGCGAAACTGCGCGTCCGCGTGGTCGACGGCGCGCTCGGCGCCGTCGTCTCGGGCGTGCCGGAGGAGGAGCGTTGACGGCGAGTTTCCTGCCTTTGACCATCGACGCCGCGAAGCGCGCGGACGCGCCAGAGGTACTACGCAACGCGTGGCTGACCGACCGTGCCGCCGCCGAGTGCTGGACGGTGCTGCTCGCAGGCTGCGAGTTCTCCACGAAACGTGGCCTCGACGCCCAGCTGCGCAAACTCTCCGAAGCGACGGCCGAGCACGTCGGCACCCGATGGTGGTTCGCGGACGGCACCATGCATCGCAAACGGGTGGCGCGGGCTCAGGAGAACCTCGTCTCGGCGATCGCGGAGGGTGACGGCCAGGAGTTCGCTCTCGCCTTCGTGGGTTACGACAACGCCATGGCCGGCGCGGTAGTGTGCGCGGGTATCGGCAAGCACCGACGTCCGGTAGAAGGAAGCACAGCGTGAGCGAGACCGCCGAACTCGGCTACGAACAGGCCCGCGACAGGCTGGTGGAGGTCGTCCGCGAGCTCGAAGCGGGCGGGTTGTCCCTGGAACAGTCGCTCGCCCTGTGGGAGAAGGGCGAGCAGCTGGCGAAAGTCTGCGAGCACCACCTCGAGGGCGCGCGTGAGCGGATCGAGGCGGCGCTGTCCTCCGTCGAGGACGAGACCGGCAACGGTCAGTGACGTTCACCATGCTCCTGCGCCACCGAACCGCCGTGGGTATCTGAGAGACTGTGACCCCGCCGAGTTCCTGACCCGGGAGGCCTCATGCCCACCCCCACCTCGTCCGCCAGCTCTTCTCGACGCCCTGAAGCGCCCGACCGCAACCTCGCGATGGAACTGGTCCGAGTGACCGAAGCCGCCGCGATGGCCGCGGGCCGCTGGGTGGGGCGCGGGGACAAGATCGGCGGGGACGGTGCCGCCGTGGACGCGATGCGCCAGCTGGTCTCGACCGTGTCGATGCGCGGTGTCGTCGTCATCGGCGAGGGCGAGAAGGACGAAGCCCCGATGCTGTTCAACGGGGAAGAGGTCGGCAACGGCGACGGGCCCGACTGCGACGTCGCGGTCGACCCGGTCGACGGCACGACCCTGATGGCCAAGGGCATGCCGAACGCGCTGGCCGTGCTCGCGGTCGCCGAACGCGGCGCGATGTTCGACCCGTCCGCGGTGTTCTACATGGAGAAGCTCGCCGTCGGCCCCGACGCCGCGGGCAAGGTCGACCTGGCCGCCCCGGTCGCGGAGAACATCCGCCGGGTCGCGAAGGCCAAGAACTCCAGCGTCTCCGACGTCACCGTGTGCATCCTCGACCGGCCGCGCCACGAAAAGCTGATCCAAGAGGTCCGCGAGGCGGGCGCCCGGATCCGGTTCATCTCCGACGGCGACGTCGCCGGCGCGATCGCCGCGGCCCGGCCGAGCACCGGCGTCGACATGCTGCTCGGCATCGGCGGCACCCCCGAAGGCATCATCGCGGCCTGCGCGATGAAGTGCCTCGGCGGCGAACTGCAGGGCCGCCTGTGGCCGAAGGACGACGCGGAGCGCGAGAAGGCGCTGGCCGCGGGCCACGACCTCGACCGTGTGCTCGGCAACGACGACCTCGTCCGCGGCGACAACGTGTTCTTCTGCGCCACCGGCGTCACCGACGGCGACCTGCTGCGCGGCGTGCACTACCGCGCGGGCGGCGCGACCACCCAGTCGATCGTGATGCGCTCGAAGTCCGGCACGGTCCGGATGATCGACGGCTACCACCGGCTGACCAAGCTGCGTTCGTACTCCTCCGTCAACTTCGACGGTCACCTCGACGACTTTCTCGACGAGGACGTCGTTCCCCCGCTCCCCTAAGGAGAATCCGTGCTGAAGCGCGTGCTCGTGGTCCTGCTGGCGGCGATGGTCCTCACGCCGGTCGGACAGGCCACGGGCGCGGGCGACCTCGTCGGCGGCAGAGAGGCCGACGAGCCGTATCCGTTCATCGCTTCCCTGCATTCGGCCTCCGGCAAGATCTTCTGCGCCGGGGCGTTGATCGCGGCGGACTGGCTGGTGACGGCCGGGCACTGCGTCGAGGGCAAGAACCCGGCGAACCTGAGCGCGCGGATCGGCAGCAACGACAACACCCAGGGCGGCGAAATCGCGAAGCCCGCCGAGATCGTCGTGAACCCGTCCTACAACCCCGCGCCCGAGCACGCCGGCGGCGATCTCGCCCTGGTGCGGCTGGCCGCCCCGGTGAAGACGGCGCCGATCACGATCGGGGCCGTCGTGGCGCCGGGGACGCCGACGCGGCTGCTCGGCTGGGGGCAGACGTGCCCGGCTTCGGGTTGCGGCAAAGGACCGGCGAAACTGCAGCAGCTGGACACGAAGATCGTCGAAGGGGTGCGCTGCACCGCGAAGTTCGACGGCGCCGTCGAGCTGTGCACCGACAACCCCGGCGGGAATTCGGGCTCGTGCTACGGGGATTCCGGCGGGCCGGAGATCGCCAAGGTCGACGAAAAGTGGGTCCTGCTGGGCACGATCAGCCGTCCGGGGAACGCCGACCCGGTGTGCGCGACCTCGCCGTCGATCGCGACTTCGGTGGTGGCCTACGCGCAGTGGATCGCGGAGAAGATCGCTCCGCCTACGCCTGCTCCGCCTGCCTGAAGTGCAATGAAAGGCTCTTTCCTTGCAAAATTTGCAAGGAAAGAGCCTTTCCTAGCGCGCGCTACTCCGCGTTACTGGAGTGCCCAGGGAACAGATGCGCGTCCGGGTCCAGCATGACCGCGATGTTGTTCACCGCCGTCGCCGCTTCCCCGAACCCGGTCGCGATCAGTTTCACCTTCCCCGGATACGCCGCGACGTCGCCCGCGGCGTAGACGCGCTCCCGCGGGGTCGCCATGGTCGAGTCGACGGCGATCGCGCGGTGGTCGATCTGGAGTCCCCAGCTTTCGATCGGCCCGAGGTCCGCGGTGAAACCGAGCGCGGCGACGACCGTGTCGGCGCGCAGCACCTCGGGCTCCGAACCCTTGACCTGGACCTCGACCTCCGCAAGCGCTCCGTCGCGGTCGAGGAACCGGGTGACCTCGGCGTCGGTGATGATCCGCACGCCGAGTTCCCGTGCCTGCCGCACGATCGACTCGGCCGCGCGGAATTTCGCGCGCCGGTGCACGAGGGTGACGTTCGCGGCGACCGGGTGCAGCGCGAGTACCCAGTCGAACGCCGAGTCCCCGCCGCCGACGACGACCACGTGCTGTCCTTCGTGCGCCTTCAACGAGGGCACGAAATGGACCATGCCGCGCCCGAGCCAGCCGTCACCGGCGGGCAGCGGCCGCGGGGTGAACTCGCCGATCCCGGCGGTGATCAGCACCGCGCCGGCGCGCAGGAGCTGCCCGCCGTCGAGTGCGGTGGTGACGCCGCCTTCGACGCTTTCTAGTTTTTCGGCCTTGCGTCCGAGCAGATACGCGGGTTTGAACGGCGCCGCCTGTTCGAGCAGGCCCTGCACCAGATCGCGGCCACGGACCTCGGCGAACCCGCCGACGTCGTAGATCATCTTTTCGGGATACATCGCGGTGACCTGGCCACCGGCCTCCGGCAGTGAATCCACGACGGCCGTCGAAAGGCCGCGGAATCCCGCGTAGTAGGCGGCGAACAGACCCGTCGGACCGGCCCCGATGATGACGAGGTCGTACGACGTTTCCCCAGCGGACTCGCTCATTCGGCACTCTCCCGGCCGGTGGTGGGCGGCGTGATCGAGAACACATTCGATCCTAGCCCTCGCGTGCCGAAAGACACGGAGCGCGCCGGAGGTCCCTGCGCGAAACTTGAGGCATGGCTGAACAGGAATACCGGATCGAACACGACACCATGGGCGAGGTGCGCGTCCCCGTCGACGCCCTCTACCGCGCGCAGACGCAGCGCGCCGTCGAGAACTTCCCGATCTCCGGCCGGGGCCTGGAACGCGCCCAGATCCGCGCGCTCGGCCTGCTCAAGGCCGCGGCGGCGCGGGTCAACGCGCGGCTCGGCGTGCTGGACGCCGAGGTCGCCGAGGCCATCGCGAAGGCCGCCGCCGAGGTCGCCGAGGGCAAGCACGACGCGCACTTCCCGATCGACGTGTTCCAGACGGGTTCCGGGACCTCGTCGAACATGAACGCCAACGAGGTCATCGCGACGCTCGCGTCGAAGGCGCTGGGCCGCGACGTGCACCCGAACGACCACGTCAACGCTTCGCAGTCCTCCAACGACACCTTCCCGACGACGATCCACGTCGCCGCGACGGAAGCAGTGCTCTCGGACGTGATCCCTGCTCTGGAGTATCTGGCCGGCGCCATCGAGACGCGGGCGGCCGAATGGGCGGACATCGTGAAGTCCGGCCGTACGCATCTGATGGACGCCGTCCCGATCACCTTCGGCCAGGAGGCGGGCGCGTGGGCGTCGCAGGTCCGGTTCGGGGTCGAGCGGCTGAAGTCGGGTCTGCCGCGGCTCGGTGAACTGCCGATCGGCGGGACCGCGGTCGGTTCCGGGCTGAACGCGCCCGAGGGTTTCGGCGGGGCCGTCTCACAGGAACTGGCTTCGGTGACCGGTCTTCCGCTTACCGAGGCACGCGACCACTTCGAGGCGCAGGCGACGCAGGACAGCGTCGTCGAGACGTCCGGGCATCTGCGCACGGTCGCGGTGTCGCTGAACAAGATCGCGAACGACCTGCGCTGGCTGGGTTCCGGTCCGCGCACCGGGCTCGCCGAACTCGCGCTGCCGGATCTCCAGCCGGGTTCGTCGATCATGCCGGGCAAGGTGAACCCGGTGATCCCGGAGGCGACGCTGCAGGTGGTCGCCCAGGTGATCGGGAACGACGCGGCGGTGGCCTTCGCGGGCGCGGCAGGCAACTTCCAGCTCAACGTGAACCTGCCGGTGATCGCACGCAACGTGCTCGAATCGGCGCGGCTGCTCGCGGCGGTCTCGCGTCTGCTGGCGGACAAGGTGTTCGCGGGCGTGACGGTGAACGCCGACCGCGCGCGCGAGTACGCCGAGGGTTCGCCGTCGATCGTGACGCCGCTGAACTCCTACATCGGCTACGAAGAGGCCGCGGCCATCGCGAAGCAGGCCCTCAAGGAGCTGAAGACGATCCGCGAGGTCGTGATCGAACGCGGTCACGTCGCGAACGGCAAGCTCACCGAAGCCCAGCTGGACGAAGCCCTCGACGTCCTCCGCATGGCGCGCGGAGGCCGCTAAGCACCGAGAGCGACCACAGCCGCGTGGAGCGGTGAGGCGAGCGAAGCCGCCAGCCCACCCGAAGGCGGTGTCTCGGTGAACAGGTGCAGCCACGTCAGCACCGGGCCGAGCAGGATCGCGTGCACGAGAGCCGGATCGGGCCGTCGCGAGAGTTCCCCTCTCGCGACGGCCCGATCCAGCATCTGGACCAGATATCCGCGTTCGCGGCCGAGGAACACCTCACCGAACCGCGCTTCCAGCACCGGATCCGCCCGGACGTCGGCGAGCAGCGAAGGCAGCGCCTGCCGCAGTTCTGCACCGTCCAAAGAGGACTGGATCACTTCGAGGACCGCCGCCACGTCGCCCCGCAGCGAACCGGTGTCCGACGGCGGTTCGAGCTCGACGGGATGGATCACCGCGGCGAACACGAGTTCCGCCTTCGACCGCCATCGCCGGTACACCGCCGCCTTGCCGACCCCCGCCCGCGCCGCGACCGCGTCGATCGTGCAGCGCTGGTAACCGGTTTCGGTCAGCAGCGCCCGCACGGCCTCGCGGACCGCGTCGTCGATGCCCTCTTCCCTCGGCCTGCCTCTCGCCATGCACCCCAGTTTACGAGACTGGCAGTTCCGTATATCGTCCGGGTATGACCTGGACCAGAACCTCCCGCGAAATCCTGCCCTGCCCGCCGTCCGCGCTCTGGGCGCCACTGGCCGATTTCGCCCGGTGGCCCGAGTGGGATCCCGACCTCGTCAGCGTCGAACTGCACGGTCCAGCCAAGGTGGGCTCGACCGGTTTCCTCGTACCGAACGGCTTCCGCGGCCGCGTGCACTCACGGGTCGCCGAGCCCTTCACGATCACGGCCCTGACCGAGCACCGCGAGATCGCCTTCCGCCAGCCCATTCCGCTCGGCGCCATGGATCTCGTGCTGAGCCTGACCGAGGTCGACGGCGGGACGGAGTTCGTCCAGAAGGTCACCGTCGGCGGGCCGCTGCGCGCGGTCATGGTCGCGATCATCGGCGGCGACGTCGTGAAGCACTTCGACGTCAAATGCGCCAGGCTCATCGAGCTTGCGGCGGCGCAGGCCGATCACGACGCCTGAAGACACCAGCGCGACCCCGATCACTTGGGAGAAGCGGAAATCCTGCATGCCGAGCAAGAGCGAGACGGCGAGCCCGGAGACCGGCATCAGCCCCACCAGCACCCCGGCCCGGTCCGCGCCCAGCATCGAAACCGCCGAGTACCAAAGAAGAAACGCGATCGCCGTGACGACGACCGTCAGATAGCCGAGCGCGATCAGTTCACGCCCGTCCGGCCACGCCCAGGCGCCGGACGGGTCGGCGATCGTGCCGACCACGGCGCCGCCGATCCCCGCGGCGAAACACCCCCAGGTAGCGGTCGCCAACGGCCCGAGCCTTTCGAGCACGCCGACGGCCAGCAGCGTGAACAGCGCTTCGCACACCATCGCCAGCGCCGCGAGCACCAGTCCTTGCCAGCGCGCCGCGCCCCCGCCGGACAGCACGGCGATCCCGAGCCCGGCGAGCACCGCCCCGGTCACCGGCGCCCACGACGGCCGTTTCCCCTTGGCCAGCGGTCCGGCGAGCGCGAGCACGAGCGGCGTGCCGCCGAGGAACGCCGCCACCAGGCCCGGCTCGGCGTAGCGCTGCGCGTACAGCAGGCACGCCTGGAACCCGATCATCCCGGTCGCCGCGAGGGCGATCAGCGACGGCACGTCGCGCGCCCCCGGCAACGGCAGCGGACGCCCGCTCAGCCGCGCCCACGCCAGCAGGAGCATTCCCGCCAGCGCGTACCGCAGCGCCTGTCCGGTGATCACCGGGTAGCCGTCGAGCATTCCCGTCACCGGCACGGACGCGCCGACGATCAGCACCCCCAGTACGCCGATCGTCACGCCTCTTCGTTCGTTGTCCATCCCCTGACGATGCCCGCCCTTTGGCCCGAACCGAAGAGCCAAATCACCCTGGCTTGGCAGGTCCATAAGTTGGCCGGGTGCAGGCTGGGCGAAAGTCCGTGAGGGCCTCCTTCCCTACCCTGACGGTAGGGAAGGAGGCCCTCACGGACTCGCGGTCGCCACGTTCACCTTCACCCCTTCCCCAGTTCCGTGACCAGCCTGGGTCTGTCAGGACCAGGCACACACCCCTCCCGATCCGGGATACTCGACGACATGACCGAGACGGCCGAACTGGGCGATTTCCTCAAGGCACGCAGGGCCGCGCTGGACCCGGCGGATCTCGGCCTGCCGACGGGGTTCAACCAGCGGCGGGTCGCCGGGCTGCGGCGTGAGGAGCTGGCGCAGCTGGCCGGGATCAGCGTCGACTACTACACGCGGCTGGAGCAGGGGCGGGCGCGCAACGTGTCCGATTCCGTCCTCGAATCGCTGAGCCGGGCGTTGCGGCTGCACCGCGACGAGGAGACCTACCTGCGCAACCTGGCCGCCCCGAAACGCAAACGCGTCGCGCGGCCGAAGGCGCGGCGGATCCGGCCGGAACTCCAGCTGATGCTGAACGCGATCCAGTCCCCGGCGCTCATGTTCGACCGCTACGGAGACGTGCTGGCCTGGAATTCGCTCGGGACCGCGCTTTCGTTCGACTTCGCCGCGCTCCCGGCGGGCGAGCGCAACATCCCGAAGATGTTCTTCCTCGACGAACGCGCCCGCGAGCTGCACCCGGAGTGGGGAACCGTGGCGAAGGAGATCGTGGCGAACCTGCGCTCCGAGGCCGGGAAGTATCCGGACGATCCGTACTTCGCCCAGCTGGTCGGCGAACTCTCCCTCGGCAGCGAGGCGTTCCGGAAGCTGTGGGCGACGCAAACCGTGCGCGAGAAGGCGCACGCGTGGAAGGTCGTGATCAACCCGATCGTGGGTGAACTCCGGCTGCGCTACGAGACGCTGCGGCTGCCCGACGATCCGGGCCAGGCCCTGGTGATCTACACCGCCGAGCCCGGCTCCGACAGCGAACGCGCGCTCCGCCTGCTCGCCAGCTGGGTCGCCGATCCCGCGCATACCTGAGCCCGCTCGCCGCGAAACTGTCGGTGCCCGGGGTCATGATGGACCCATGTTGCTCACGGCGGTGGTTGCCGCGTCGGCCGAACTGGCCGCCACGAGGTCCAGGAAGGCGAAGATCGCCACCCTGGCCGCGGTACTGCGTGCCGCGGGGGAGCTGGAACTGCCCGCGGTCATCGCGTTCCTCACCGGGCAGCCGACGCAGGGCCGCATCGGCGCCGGCTGGCGGACGCTGGCCGAGCTGAAGACGGCCCCGGCGGCCGAGCCGTCGTTGACCGTGGCCGAGGTCGACACGGCGCTCGGCACGGTGGGGGCGGCGTCGGGTTCGGGGTCGGTGAAGCTGCGCGCGGAGACGTTGCGGACGTTGTTCGCCAAGATGACCAAGGACGAGCAGGACTTCCTGATCCGGCTGCTCACCGGCGAGCTGCGGCAGGGCGCGCTCGAAGGGATCATGGTGGACGCCATCGCGGCGGCGGCCGAGATCCCGGCCGAGGACGTCCGGCGGGCGTTCATGCTGTCCGGGCAGCTGCCGGTGACGGGCCTGGCGGCCATGGCAGGCGGCCAGGAGCGGCTGGCGGAGTTCAAACTGGCCTTGGGCAGGCCGATCCGGCCGATGCTGGCTTCCCCGGCGGAGTCTCTGGACGAGGCGATCACCGAACACGCCGAGGCGATCGTCGAGTACAAAATGGACGGTGCGCGGATCCAGGTCCACCGCGACGGCGACGAGGTGCACATCTACACGCGGACGCTGCGGGAGATCACCGGCAGCGTCGGCGAGCTGGTGGATCTCGTGCGCTCCCTGCCCTGCACGTCGGTGGTGCTCGACGGCGAGACGCTGGCCCTGACCGACGACGGCAGGCCGAGGCCGTTCCAGGAGACGATGAGCCGGTTCGGCAGCAGCCGCGAGGAGCAGGTCAAGGCGCTGCTGTTGCGGCCGTACTTCTTCGACTGCCTGCACCTCGACGGCGTCGATCTGCTGGACGCGCCCCTGTCCGAACGGAACGTCGCCCTGCGTCAGGTCGCGGGCGAGCACGTCATCCCCGGCGAGATCGCGCCCGCCTCGGCCGAGAGCGTGCTCGACGCGGCGATGGCCGCCGGGCACGAGGGCGTGATGGTCAAGGACCTCGCGTCGCCGTACGCGGCGGGCCGCCGCGGGCGCGCTTGGCTCAAGGTGAAACCGGTGCACACGATCGACCTCGTCGTGCTCGCCGCGGAATGGGGGCACGGCAGGCGCACCGGCACGCTGTCGAACCTGCATCTCGGCGCCCGCGACCCCGACGGCGGGCCGCCGATCATGGTCGGCAAGACGTTCAAGGGCATGACCGACGAGCTGCTGGCCTGGCAGACGAAGACGTTCCAGGAGATCGAGACCCACCGCACGGACTGGGTGGTGCACGTCCGGCCGGAGCTCGTCGTCGAAATCGAACTCGACGGGGCCCAGGTGAGCACGCGGTATCCGGGCGGGCTGGCGCTGCGCTTCGCGCGCGTCGTGCGCTACCGGCCGGACAAGGAGGCCGCCGACGCCGACACCATCGACACCGTCCGCGGCCTCCTCAAGCCCTAAACCCCCGCAATTCGTCCTCTGAACGCGGTCCTTGCGCGTGCAACTACCGCATTCAGAGGACTAAACGCGTCAGTAGCAGCGGTCCGAAGAGATCCGGTAGGTGTAGTTGTTCGAGAGGTTGGAGGTCACCTCGAACCGGATCTTGTGATACACCGGCGGCTCCCCGAGCACGCCGTGTTTGACGGTGCGCTCCTTGCCCGGCGCGATGGCCCCGCTCCAGAGCCCCTTGTCGAAGACGTCGTCGATGATCTGGACGAGCATTCCCCGGTAGTCGTGGTTGTGCACGGTGATGTCGATGCTCTGCCCCGCGCTCACCTCGACGACCTTCGTCTTCCCGCCCATCAGCGGTCCGCCCTCGCAGACCTTCGACGCCGCCGAAGCGGATGGTGCCATCAGGAGGGTGCCGGCCAGCGCGACCGGGACGACGGCGAACAGCTTCTTCTTCATCGGTTCCCCACAACGGTCTTGACGACATTGGACTGGACGGCCAGGTCGAGGCCGAATTTCATGTTCCCGCCGCAATAGGCCTTCTCGCCGTTCTTGAAATGCACCGTCAGATCCCCGGCGCATTCGAAGACCTTGACGTCCCAGGTGCGCGTGCCCGGTTTCAGGCAGATCGCGTCCTTCCCGGCCCGGCGCATCCAGCCGTGATAGCCGGATTCGCAGGTAATGATCGGATCACTGCCCGAAGCGGGCGCCGGAGCCGCCTGTGCGGCGGTGGCCGGCAGGAGCGCCACGGTGAGCGCGGCCCCGGCCAGTGCGGCGACCTTGACGTACGGACGCATGGATTCCCTTTCCGCAAATAATGTGAGAGTGTTTCGGAAAATCCCCATCCGGAATTCCCGGACGCCGATGACGTTAAAGGCGCCCGAAGCCACTCGGGAAGCGATTCACGGCCGCGAAATGGCCATGGCCGGGGAATCGATGTCCACGCAGGTCAGCGCTTTGGCCACCGGGCCGGAAGGTCAAATCACGCGGACCGAGAAGAACACGGCGCGGGTGTTCGGCAGCAGGATGTGGCCCTGTTCGTCGGCCATCTTCCAGTACACCTGACAGTGCCCGGGCTTGTCGGGCGCGCGCACCTCGACGGAGACCCGGACACGCTCGCCGGGCGCGGTCTGCGGGACGGGTACGCGTTCGGGCGTGCCGCATTCGCCCGGGTTCCCGAAGGAACCGGCGCGGACCAGGTAGCGGCCGACCCATCCGACCGTTCCCGCGTTGCGGAACTCCCAGGTCTTCACGAAGGTCGACCCGGCCGCGACCTCGCTGCCGTCGGGCACGGTCACGTCGGCGACGAACTCCGACGCGTCGCCTGCCGGAGCGGCGGGCTCGGCACCGAACGGGGCGGCGAAGACGAACACGAGCGCCGCGACGAGGACGAGTGCCACGGCTCCGGCGAGGATGAACGCCGTCCGGCGCGAACGCTCCGGAGCGGGGGCGGGTCCGGGTCCGGCGGTCAGCGCGTCCCGCGCGCGTTCCCATTCGCCGCGCCACTCGTGGCGGACCTCTTCCTCGTCACGGCCGAGCACCCCGGCGGCGAGCACACGGACGAACTCCCACGACGTTTCCCAGCTGGGCAGCCGCTCTCCGCGGGCGGCGGCCGAAAGCGCCGACTTCGAAGCGAGCGCGCCGTACTCGTCGCGCATCCGATCGTAGGAAGGGTCACCGGCGGCCCGTTTCAGCTCCCACAGCCGTCGCGCGAACTCGGCGACGGGTCCGCTGTCCTCCGCCGGACCCCGCGCGACCCGGCCGCGGCGTCCGGGCCTCCGCTCGACGTCCATCGGTTCCCACGATATGACCCACCGGCCGGGAAGTCCCGGCGGCGTTCCGCCCCCGATCGAGTGGCGGCGTGCGGTGGTGACGGGACGTCTCCACCCGATCACCCATAAGGTAGGTGGAATGCAGGCTTCCAAGATCGCGCGTGCCTGGTTCGGCGCGACGGCGCTGGTGGTGTTCGCCGGTCTCGCCGCCCAGATCCCGGTGTCCGCGGGCACCACCGGCGGCACCTTCCACACCCCGGCCGGGCGGGTGGCCAACCTGCTGGCCTTCTTCACCATCGACTCGAACATCCTGGTCGGCGTCGGCAGCCTGCTGCTCGCGCTCGGCGTCGCGGGCCGGTCGACCCTGTTCGGCGTGCTGCGGCTCACCGGCCTCGTCGGCATCACCGTGACCGGGGTCGTCTTCCAGGTCGCGCTCGCCGATCTCTACGAACTGCACGGCTGGGCCGTCTTCGCCGACACGATGCTGCACAAGGTGTCACCGCTGATGTGCGTCGCGGGCTGGCTGCTGTTCGGCCCGCGCGGCCAGTTGTCGTGGCGGGTCCTGTCGTGGTCGCTGCTGTACCCGCTGGGCTGGCTCGCGGTCACGCTGGTGCGCGGCGCGATCATCGGGTTCTATCCGTACCCGTTCGTCGACCCGGGCATCAACAGCTACGGCGGTGTCGCGTTCAACTGCGTGCTGATCGGCGTGCTGTTCATCGGCCTCGCCGCGGCCGCGGTCGGCTTCGACCGCACGTTCAGCCGCAAGGACGAAGTGGACGACTATCTAGCCCCGGACCCGCCGGAAGGCGTTGAGCGGATCCGCGACGCCGGCACGTACTAGCGTCCGGACCGCGCCGAGCCGCCGGTCCACCGGTTTCCCGGCGGCCACCCGGTGCATCTGCTGGGTGTGCCACTGGACTTCGAGCAGGCTGTCGGCCAGCCGGATGCCGGTCTTCGGGGCCGTGCGCTGGGCGCGGACGTCCTCGCCGCCCAGCAGGCGGCCGGGCAGTGCCGGGTCGACGATCAGCGGCCTGCCGAGACCGATGACGTCCAGCGAGCCGGAGCGCAGCGCGTCCGCCATTCCCTCCGGGCTGGTGAAGCCACCGGTGACCATCAACGCGACGTCGGTGATCTGCCGCGCTTTCGCGGCGTAGTCGAGGAAGTAAGCCTCGCGGCTTGCGGTGCTCGACTTGGCCGACCCCATCATGGCGGCCTTCTCGTAGGTGCCGCCGGAGACTTCCAGCAGGTCGATACCGGCTTCCCCCAGTTCGCGGACGACTTCGAGCGATTCCTCCTCGCTGAATCCGCCGCGCTGGAAGTCCGCGCTGTTGAGTTTGACCGCGATCGGCACGGCCTCGCCGACCTCGGCGCGCACGCGGGCGACCACTTCCAGCAGGAACCGCCGCCGCCGGAGGGCGTCGCCGCCCCAGCCGTCGGTGCGCTGGTTGGTCAGCGGAGAAAGGAACTGCGAGACGAGGTAGCCGTGCGCGCCGTGGATCTGGACACCGGCGAATCCGGCGTCGACGACGGTCCGCGCGGCCACGCCGAACCGGTCGATGATCGCCTCGATCTCGTCGCCGGTCAGTGCCCGCGGCGTCGCGAACACCGAGCGGATGCCGCGGTCGCCGAACGGCACCGCCGACGGCGCGACCGGCTGACGGGTGAGGAAGCGCGGGCTCTGCCTGCCGGGATGATTGAGCTGGACCCACAACCGGGCCTCGGTCCCGTCCGCCGACCGTGCCCATGGTTTGAATTCGGTGGCGTCCGGCTCCCGGGGCACCGCGACGTTGCGCGGTTCGCCGAGCGCGGTCGGATCGACCTGGACGTTGCCGGTGATCAGCGTGCCGGCGCCGCCGCGCGACCACGTCCGGTACAGCTCGGTCAGTTCGGCGGTGGGCCGGTTACGGCGGTCGCCGAGCTGCTCACTCAAGGCGGCCTTGGCCAGCCGGTTCGGCAGGATCGCGCCGCACCGCAGTTTCAGCGGCTCGGCCAGCAGTTCCTTGGGCTCGCTCATCGCGCTTTCTCCCGCCGTTACCTACTGGGCAGTATCCCTACTCGAAGTAACATACTCGCGGTATGTCGAGTACTCAAGGTGCGCCGACTCCGAAGGGATTGTCGATCACGTAGCGCCAGAACCCGTCCTCGCCACGTCGAGCGACGTCGGTGGCCGTCGCCGCGAGATGCCCTTCGATGACCCAGTCGACGATCAGTAAGGCCAGGTCACCGGCCACGTGCACCTGGCGCGGAGCGACCTTGATGGGCTGCCCGAGCGCGAGGATCCCGCCGTTCGCGGCCCGGCGTTCCGCGCCGGTCACCCGCACCCCGTCCCGGCGGACGAACACGGCGTCCGGCTCGTAGACCGCGTCGAGGATTTCGGCGGATCCGGTGTTGAAGGCGGCCTGGAAGACGAAGGGATGTTCGGCCGCGTCAGTGGTCAAAGGCACACTGGGGGAATGCGTCATGCGGACAGCGAAACCGACCGCGAAGCAGGTCACCAAACGGAAACCTTCGACGGCGAACTCGTCCCGGACGCCCGCGGCCGCACCCGGAGGCCCGAGCCGGACTGTCCCGTCGAGGTCGCGCTCGCCGCGATCTCGGGCCGTTGGACGACGCTGGTGCTGCGGGAACTCATGGGCGGGGCGCGGTCCTTCAGCGTCCTTCGCGCGGCGTTGCCCGACCTGTCCGCGAAAGTGCTGACAGAACGTCTCGGCGACCTGACCGCGCGACGCCTCGCCGTCCGCGAGGAACTGCCGGGCTTCCCGAGCCGGACCAGCTACCGGCTCACCCCGGCGGGACTGGCGCTACGGCCGCTGCTGATCGAGCTGTATCGCTCGGGCTCGGCGCTCCAGAGTCTGATCAGTCAGGCGAAGCCTGGCCGTTGAGGGTGGTGGTGGGGCGGGGTCCGGGGAGTAGACGCGGCGCGACTGGCTCCACCTGGGCACGCGCCTTCACCGCTTCGGCCATCTCCCGCGCCCAAACCTGCAGGCCGGGGATGTCGATCCCGTGCGGGCAGGCGTCGCGGAACGGCTCGATGTTGTCCGCGCCACGCTCCAGCAGCGAGGCCGCGCCGTTCCCGTTCCCCCTGGCCACGTGGGTCAGGCCCACGGCGAGCTGCGCGAGGCCGCGCCAAAGCTCCCGTTCCGGCCCATCGGTGGTCTTCCAAGCGTCCTCGAACACCTCGTGCGCGTGGAACGGGCGGCCCGCGTCGAGCAGGCGCTGGGCCTCGGAGATGGTGTCCTCGGGGCTCCGTTCGATGCCCTCGGGCTGGCGCTCGACACCGTCGGCGCCGTACGGAAGCGGCCTGCCGAGGCCGTCTCGCGGGCGCGCGTTACGGGCTCGTCCGGTTTCGTCACGGTCCCGGTCGGTCATGCCGACATTGTCCCACGCGGGTATCCTGGGGCCTCGTGCGCTTTCTCGACGGGCATCGGCCCGCTCACGACCTGACCTACGACGACGTGTTCCTCTTGCCGAACCGGTCGGACGTGGAGTCCCGCTTCGACGTCGACCTGTCCACTGTGGACGGCACCGGCGCGACGATCCCGATCGTGGTGGCCAATATGACCGCCGTCGCCGGTCGCCGGATGGCCGAAACGGTCGCCCGGCGCGGCGGGCTCGTGGTCCTGCCGCAGGACGTCGACGTGGCCGCGGTCGCCGACATCGTCACCTGGGTCAAGGGCCGTCACACCGTGTGGGACACCCCGCTCGTGCTGACCGGCGGGGACGCGGTGGCCGACGCGCTGAACCTGGTCGGCAAACGCGCCCACGGCGCCGTCGTCGTGGTGGACGAGGACGGCAAGCCCGTCGGCGTCGTCGACGAAGCGGCCTGCGCCGGTGTCGACCGCTTCGCGCGGCTGGCCGACGTCGCGGAGCCCGCGGTCGTCACGGTGCCCCTGAACACTCCGCCACGTGAGGTGTTCGAGCGCCTGCACGATCACGGCGGCCGTCTCGCGCTCGGCATCGACGAGAACGGCAGGCTCGCCGGCGTCCTGACCGAGATCGCGGCGCTGCGTGCGGAGATCTACACCCCGGCCGTCGACGGCAACGGCAGCCTGCGCGTCGCCGCCGCGATCGGCGTGAACGGCGACGTCGCGGCGAAGGCCGAGGCCGTCCTCGCGGCGGGCGTCGACGTGCTGGTCGTCGACACCGCGCACGGCCACCAGGAGAAGATGATCTCCGCGCTCAAGGCCGTCCGTTCGGTGAACCCGCGGGTCCCGGTGGTCGCCGGGAACGTGGTCACCGCGGAGGGCACCCGCGACCTGATCCACGCGGGCGCGGACGTCGTCAAGGTCGGCGTCGGCCCCGGCGCCATGTGCACCACCCGGATGATGACCGGCGTCGGCCGCCCGCAGTTCTCCGCCGTCGCCGAATGCGCGGCCGCTGCCCGTGAACTGGGTAAACACGTCTGGGCGGACGGCGGCGTGCGGCATCCGCGCGACGTCGCGCTCGCGCTGGCCGCCGGCGCGTCCGCGGCCATGGTCGGCTCGTGGTTCGCCGGCACCCACGAATCCCCCGGCGACCTGCGCTACGACGAGCAGGGCAAGCCGTACAAGGAATCGTTCGGCATGGCGTCGAAGCGCGCCGTCGGCGCCCGCACGCGCACGGACAACATCTTCGAACGCGCCAAGAAGGGCCTGTTCGAAGAGGGCATCTCAGCGTCACGGATGGCGCTGGACCCGGCCCGCCCCGGCGTCGAAGACCTGCTCGACTCCATCGGCTCCGGTGTCCGGTCGGCCTGCACGTACGCGGGCGCGCGGACGCTGGAGGAATTCCACGAGCGCGCGCTGCTCGGGATCCAGTCCGCCGCGGGCTTCGCGGAAGGACGGCCGCTGCCGTCGGGCTGGTGATCCGAAGCACCTGAAGTACTAGGGTGCACCGGGTGAGACGCCTGAGACGGATCGTGGCGGCGGCACTGGATCGCCGCCACGCGGAAAACGGGGAAATCGCCGCACTACGGTCCGCGATCGCGGACCAGGCCGCGGAAATCCAGCGGCTGCGCGCGGTGCTGGAACAACACAACGCCTGGCTCGAGGATCACGGCGGGGCCTTGCGCGACGGCGACGCGCGCGCCACCACCGTCGAAGCCAGGCAAGCCGCCCTCGACGCGAGGCAGGAAACGCTCGACGGCTGGTTGAAAAGCCATGACACCGCTTTCGAAGGCCTGCATCTCCGGGCCGAAAGTCTCGAAGCCGCCCGCGACGTCCGCACGTTCACGCACTGGCTCGATCAGCACGAACTCCGGGCCACACCGAAGATTTCGATCGTCCTGCCGACGCACGACCGGGCCGCGCTGCTGCCCCGCGCCGTCGCTTCGGTGCGGGCGCAACGTTATCCGCACTGGGAACTGGTGATCGTCGACGACGCCAGTTCGGATTCCACACCCAAGGTGATCGCCGGTTTCGAAGACCCGCGGATCCGGTCGATCCGGGTCGAACACGGCGGCGTCTGTGCCGCCCGCAACGCCGGGCTCGCCGAGGTCACCGGGGACGTCGTCGCCTACCTCGACGACGACAACACCCTGCATCCGTTGTGGCTCAAGGCCTTGGCCTGGGCGTTCGGTGAGCATCCGGAGATCACGGCGGCCTACGGCGGCTTCGTCATCGACGACATCGGCGGCCTGCCGGAGCTGTTCTTGCGGCGCTACGACCGGGAAACGCTACTGCGGGAGAACCTCTCCGACATCGGCGCCGTCGCGCACCGGGCCGGTCTTCCCGAGGCCCGGTTCGACGAGTCGCTGGTCGAGATGGGCGACTGGGACCTGCTCCTGGCGCTGACCGCGGATCGCGAACCTTTGGTCGTCCCGGCGATCTCCTGCTACTACACGACGACTTCCGGGGACCGGCTCTCCCACGGGCCGACCTACGACGACGACTTCGCCGCCATCCGCCGCAAGCATTCAGGACCGGAGCACCGATCATGACCGAACCCGCCAAGATCCTGGTGGTCGCGCTCGACGCCTGTGACCCCGGCACGATCCGCGATCTCGCCGCGGCGGGTGAGGTGCCGACGTTGGCGCGACTGCTCGAAACCAGCGCATTGGCGACCACGCACAATCCCTACGGCCTGTTCGTCGGCTCGCTGTGGAGCAGTTTCTTCACCGCGCGCACCGCCGCGCGGACCGGATTCCACTGCTGGGAAGAGGTCGACACCAAGACCTACGAACGGCGGCTGACCAGCCCGCTGGAAATCCGGGGCACGCCGTTCTGGGAGACGCTTTCCGAAGCCGGGAAACGCGTCGCCGTACTCGACGTCCCGCATTCCCGTGCGGACAAACCGCTCAACGGGGTCATGGTGAGCGAGTACGCCTGCCACGACCGGCATTTCGGCTTCCACACTTCACCGCCGGAGCTGGCGAAGGAGATCGAAGCCGACATCGGGCTCACTCCCATCCTCACCGCCGAGCCCGATTTGGTCCGCGACTGGGCACCGGACGACTACCTCCACCGCGAAGGTCCACATCGGACACCCGAGGAGGAGCGCGCGCTGACCCACGGCCTCGTCGCCGGGATCGGGCAGAAGACGCAGGTGTCGACCAAGCTGCTCGCCGAAGGTGACTGGGATCTTTTCCTTTCGGTGTACGGGGAATCCCACAGCATCGGCCATCAGCAATGGCATCTGCACGACCCCGCGCACCGCGACCACGACTTCACGCTCGCGACCGAACTGGACCCGATCCGCTCGGTCTACCGGAGTCTCGACGAAGCGATCGGCGGGCATCTCGCACTGGCCGGACCGGACACGACGGTCTTCGTGCTGCTGAGCCACGGCATGGGACCGCGGTACGAGGGAAGCCATCTGCTGCACGAAATCCTGCGGCTTCTCGACACGGTGGAAACCGAAGGACTGCGTGGCGGCGGCGCGATGACGCTGGCCAAACGCGCCTATTCCGCGCTCCCCGGTCCTTTTCGGACGAAACTGGCGTCGGCCGCGATGCCGCTGCTGCGCAAGCGGTTGGCGTCGGCCCCGCTGCCCGCGGTGCCGAACTGGGCGACCGCCGAACAGCGGTCGAAGCAGCGGTTCTACCTGTCCCCCAACAACTTCGTCTTCGGCGGGGTGCGGATCAACCTGGCGGGCCGCGAACCGCACGGCGTCGTCCAGCCCGGCGCGGAGTACGAGGCCGTGTGCGAGCAGCTGACCGAAGACCTGCTCTCACTGGTGAACGTCGCGACCGGGAAGCCGGTCGTGCGCGAGGTTTCCCCCACGAGCGACCACTACGACCGCGAGGCCGACGACACCCTGCCGGATCTGCTGATCGACTGGGCCCGCACCGGTCCGATCGAGACGGTCTGGTCGCCCAAGACCGGCGTCGTCTACGGCCCGGACGAGCACTGGCGCACGGGAGACCACCGGCCCGACGGGCTCCTCCTCGCCAGCGGACCTGGTTTCGAACCGGGCGCGAAACTGCCGGACCTGGACGTCGTCGACCTGGGCGCGACGCTTTCGGCCATGCTCGGCGTCGAACTCACCGACGACGTGGACGGACGGCCGCTCCCCTGGGCGAAACCGGTCACCTAGCCGCCATGAACGGTCCGTTACTTGCAAATTTTGCAAGTAACGGACCGTTCATGGCACGCGCTAGCCGTGATCCTCCAGCATCTCGGTGACGAGTGCCGCGATCGGCGACCGCTCGGACCGGGTCAGCGTGACATGCGCGAACAGCGGGTGACCCTTGAGCTTCTCGATCACCGCCGAAACGCCGTCGTGCCGCCCGACCCGCAGGTTGTCGCGCTGCGCGACGTCATGCGTGAGCACGACCCGCGAGGCCGTGCCGAGCCGCGAAAGCACGGTGAGGAGCACGTTGCGCTCCAAGGACTGCGCCTCGTCGACGATGACGAACGTGTCGTGCAGCGACCGGCCGCGGATGTGGGTCAGCGGGAGCACTTCGAGCATGCCGCGGTCGAAGACCTCGTCGAGGACGTCTTGGCTGACCAGGCCACCGAGGGTGTCGAACACCGCCTGCGCCCACGGCTGCATCTTCTCCGACTCGGAACCGGGCAGGTAGCCCAGCTCCTGGCCGCCGACCGCGTACACCGGCCGGAACACCACGACCTTGCGGTGCTGGCGGCGTTCCATCACCGATTCCAGGCCCGCGCAGAGCGCGAGCGCCGACTTGCCGGTGCCGGCGCGTCCGCCCAGCGAGACGATGCCGACATCGGAGTCCAGCAGGAGATCCAGCGCCACCCGCTGCTCGGCGGAGCGGCCGTGCAGGCCGAAAGCCTCCTTGTCACCCCGCACGAGCCGGATCCGCTTGTCCGCGGTGACCCGGCCCAGCGCGCTCGAACTGCCCGCGAGCAACCGCAAACCGGTGTGACAGGGCAGTTCACCGACTTCGGGCATCCCGAATTCCGCCGGATCCGCGGACGACGCGCCGAACAGCGCGTCGAGCAGGGTCTGCGGGACGTCCACGTCCGCCATCCCCGTCCAGCCCGAGGGCGTCACCTCCTGCGCGCGGTACTCGTCGGCTTCGAGACCGACGGCGCCCGCCTTGACACGCAGGGGGATGTCCTTGGTCACCAGCGTGACCGACGCGCGTTCCGCCGCCAGGTTGAGCGCACAGGCGAGGATGCGGTGGTCGTTGGAGTCGGTGCGGAAGCCGACCGGGAGCACCGTGGGATCGGAGTGGTTCAACTCCACCTGCAGGGTGCCGCCGTGCTCACCGATCGGGAGCGGCGCGTCGAGCCTGCCGTGCTGACGACGCAGGTCGTCGAGCATGCGAAGCGCTTCGCGCGCGAACCACCCCAGTTCGGGATGGTGACGTTTCGCCTCCAGTTCACTGATGACGACCAGCGGAAGCACGACCGCGTGTTCGGCGAAACGAGTCACCGACCAGGGGTCAGAGAGCAGGACCGACGTGTCGAGCACGTAAGTGGACCGCTGGGATTCGGGCGAGATCGAGGCTTTCTCCGGGCCAGGGGCACCGGTCGAAGAACGGCCAGAGGCCTTGCGGGGTGAACGCTGCGCAGTCACGACGGCATCTCCCTCGTGGGCGTGGCACCACGCCCGCACTCGCTGGGCCGGGCACTTCCCTGGCTAACCGTTCCTTCCGACGCTCACCGCGTCAGTCGGCACGGCCACGAGGGCCGGGTGCCGGCCCCCTCGTGCATCCACTGGGCGGCTGTGCCGCCCTGTCGACTACCGCCACGACCAGGGCCTCCCGTGAGAGTCCGCATGGGACGCGAACCCTCACTTCCGGAAGGTACCTGCGTCCGGCCGATCGCGCAGGCAGCCACCACGGTGATTCGCCAAACCGTCATCTCACTGTCGGTCGCGTGACATCAACGCCTCGTCACCGTCACGGTGAGTAGTGATGATCTCCATTCAGGGACGCTCGTAGATGTGACCCGGATGGATTAACGCGACAGAGGGCGTTCACCTGATGGGATCGAGGGTTCTACCACGCTTGGTAGCGGTCCGCATTTTGTGTCCGAGACAGAGAACCGGACCGAGTGAAACGCGCCTTTTTCGCCTCACACAATGGGCTTACGAGACGGTCACAACTCCGGAATAGCGAGTAATTTTCTCACTGCGGGACACCCCCACCGGATTTCGGTGCCCCCCATCCCTGAATATCTCTACCAAGGAGTGCGAAGTGCTGAAGAAGGCTGGTTTCGTTTCCGCCGTCGCCGCGGGCATCATGATGGTCGGCGGGACCGCGTTCGCCGCCACCGGTGACACCACCGGCACCCCGGACCCCACGTTCGGCGACGCCTACAACACGTTCATCGAGGGCGGTGGCGCGCTGGGTTACGGCGCTGCCTCGCTGGTCGCCGGTGCCTACACGGGCGTCGCCACCACCCCGGCCCTGATCCTCCACTCGCTGGAGCACAACCACTGATCTTCAGTGACGACGTCGAAGGCCCCGGAGTGCACGCCGGGGCCTTCGTCATGTCACCGGTCAGGAACCTCAGGAACCGAAGCGCCGGTGCCGCCACGCGTAATCGCGCATGGCCCGCAGGAAATCGACCCGGCGGAACGCGGGCCAATAAGCTTCGGTGAACCAGAATTCCGAATGCGCCGATTGCCAGAGCAGAAATCCGGAAAGCCGCTGCTCACCCGAGGTGCGGATAATCAGATCCGGATCCGGCTGGCCCGAGGTGTACATGTGTTCGGAAATGTGGTCGACGTCCAGTATCTTCGCGAGCTCGCGGATCGACGTGCCCTCGTCGGCGTGCTGGAGCAGCAGCTTGCGGACCGCGTCGGCGATCTCCTGACGCCCTCCGTAACCGACCGCGACGTTGACCTCCATCCCGGAGCGCCCCTCCGTGCGCTCCGCGGCCGCGCTGAGGGCCTTCGCGACCTCAGGGGGCAGCAGATCGAGGGCTCCCACGATGCGGAGCCGCCAGGGCGTGTGCGGCGCGGCGAGCTCGTCTGTGACGTCGGTGATGATCTTCAGCAACGGGCTCAGTTCCTCGGCCGCGCGGCCGAGGTTGTCGGTCGAGAGCAGCCACATGGTGACGACCTCGACGTCGGCCTCGTTGCACCAGCTCAGGAAGTCGGCGATCTTCTTGGCGCCCGCGCGGTGCCCGTCGGCGACGTCGGTGAAGCCCGCTTCGCGCGCCCAGCGGCGGTTGCCGTCCAGCATGATGGCGATGTGGCGTGGATGGCGCCCCTTGGCCTGCTGGATCAGGCGCCTGCCGTAGGCGCTGTATACGACGTCTGACAAGAAGGACCGAAGACTCACGCCACTGGAGAGTAGTCACCCCGCGGGCCCCAGTGGGACGCGCCACGGACACTGGCGAAAAACCTACGGTGCCGTAACCTGGGAAGAGTGAGCGTAGAGTCCGAACAGCAGCCGTCCGGCCCCGCGCCCTTGGTGGACACACGTCCTCGGTTGCGTGGGCACATCCACTTCTGGTCCTTCTTCGTCGCAGTCGCCGGAGCCGTGACCCTCATCAGTCTAGCCGCGTCCACTGTGTCGCCTATAGCCGCTTTGTCCACCTCGGTCTATGGGCTGACCGTGCTCGGCCTTTTCGGTGTCAGCGCGCTCTATCACCGTCGCTTGTGGAGCCCACGAGCATACGAATGGATGAAGCGCGCCGACCATTCGATGATCTTCCTGTTCATCGCCGGCACCTACACGCCATTCACCCTTCTGGCGATGTCTCAGCCGACCGGGTACATCGTGCTGGCGATCGTCTGGGGCGGCGCGATCGGCGGCGTCACCCTGAAGATGCTGTGGCCGAACGCGCCCCGCTGGCTGGGCGTGCCGATCTACATCGCACTGGGCTGGGTCGCCGTCTTCGTCCTGCCCGAGCTGGGCGCCCACGCAGGTGTCGCGGCACTCGTCCTGCTCTGCGTCGGCGGGCTGTTCTACACGCTGGGCGCGGTGTTCTACGCGGTCAAGTGGCCGAACCACTTCCCGGAGACCTTCGGGTACCACGAGTACTTCCACGCCTGCACGGTTCTTGCGGCGACGTCGCACTACGTGGCGATCTGGCTGGCAATGTACTCCTAGCAGGGCTTGAAGGGGTCGTGAGTGGCAATGGTCGTTCTAACGATCATTGCCACTCACGACCCCCCCACCGAGAACCGCACATCTAGCCATCAATCAGACATTTCACCGCTCGAAAGTGTCCCTTGTGGACGCTCAGGGGCTTGACGCGTGCCTCGAGTAGCTCACGCCCCTGAACCGAACAGCGGTGATGCGACTTTGCCGAGACCCTGACCCTGACGGTAAGGAAGGGGCCCTTCACCTCTTCCCCAATACATGAAGCGCAGCAGGTACCTCAGAGGAAGCTCGCCAGAACCGTCCTAGCCACTCACGACCACGGTGACCAGGACGGACACACGCGTGTTCCCTCTGGCACAAGAAAGTGCCTTCTTCCGCGCCCCCACCCGCACGAGCCATGATCACCACCATGGCCAAGAACGCACCGCCCCGCCCTCTCGACGACGCGGCTCTCAGCGACTTCCTCGCCGAGCACGCCTTCGGCGCCCTCGCGACCCTCAAGCGCGACGGCCGCCCTCACCTCTCCACGGTCGTCTACACGTGGGACCCCGAAGCCCGCACGGTCCGGATCAGCACGACCGAAGACCGCCTCAAGGTCAAGCAGCTCCGCAACAACCCCACCGCCTCGCTCTATGTCTCCAGCGCCGACCACTGGAAATTCGCGGTCGCGGAAGGGAAAGCGGAACTCTCCGAGGTCACCCGGACACCCGGTGACACGGCCGGGCTCGAATATCTCGCCGCCCAGAGCCAAAAGCCGGAGGACGAGGCCGAGTTCCTCGAGACCATCGCGGCCGAACGAAGGCTCTACATCACCCTCAAAACCGACAAACTCTATGGAACGGCCCTCGACATCGCTTAACGTGCACCTGGAAAAGGCCAGGTGAGGAGACGCCCGATGTGGGAAAAGCGGATGGAGTGGCCGCTCAACGCCGCCGCCGTACTGTTCCTGGCGGCCTACGCGTGGCCGATCCTCCAGCCCTCGCTCGGCCACACCGGCCGGGTCTGGTGCGAGGTCGTCACCTGGGTCGCGTGGGCGGTCTTCGCCCTGGATTACGTCGTCCGCCTGAAGCACGCCAAGGACAAGCGGGACTTCCTCAAGAAGAACCTCTTCGATCTGCTGATCATCGTGCTCCCGCTCATCCGGCAGCTGCGGCTGCTCCGGCTGGTCACGGTGCTCAACGTCCTCAACCGCAACGCCGGCCTGTCGTTGCGCGGCCGCGTCGTGGTCTACACGGTGGGCGCGACGGCGCTCGTCGTGTTCTGTTCGGCGCTCGCCGTACTCGACGCCGAACGCACTCAGACCGACCCGCCGATCACCGACTTCCCGGACGCGGTGTGGTGGTCGATCACGACGATCACCACGGTCGGTTACGGCGACCGCTATCCCATCAGCGGCACCGGCCGGATCGTCGCGGTCGGGCTGATGGTGGCCGGGATCGCGCTGCTCGGTGTGGTCACCGCGACGCTGGCGTCGTGGCTGATCCGCCGCGTGACCGAGGCCGACGAGAACGCGCAGGCCGTGACACGCGAGCACCTCGACGAGCTGACCCGCGAGGTCAAGGCGTTGCGGGCCGAGCTCGCCGAGCAGCGTGCCGTGGTCAGTCCCGCAGCATCGGAGCCGCTAGGTACTGCTCGGGGATAGCGAAGGCGTCCACGAGTGTCCGCGCGTGCGGGCGCAGGTCGGCGCACAGGGCGTTCACCGCGGCGGTGACGGCCTTCGAGCGCCCGGAGGTCAGGCGTCCGTGTTCGAGGAACCAGCCACGATCCGCTTCGATGTTCGCGAGCGCGTAGAGGTCGCACACCCGCTCCAGCAGTTCGCGGGCCTCGGCGTCGGCGCAGCGCTCGATGGCGTCGACGAACGCTTCCAGCACCACCCGGTCGACGTGCGCGCGTCCGGCACGGAGCACGTGGTCCTGGGCGTCATTGAAGACACCGAAGACGCCGGAGGGGTCCGAGCTACCTTTACGCAGGCGCTGCGCGACGCCGCCGAGTACGTGTTCTTCGCGGTCTTCGAACAGCTTCAGGTGCCACTCGCGCGAGTACAGCACGTCGCCGTCGTCGGCCTCGGTGAGCCGTTCGACCACCTTGCGCGCGGACGTCCGTTCGATCACGGCTTCGACGAGCTGCTCCGCCACGAAACGCGCGGTCGCGAGCGGGCTGAGGTCCTCGAATTGGTCCTTGTAGCTGGTCAGAAGGCCCTTCGCGACCAGCTGCAGCAACACGGTGTTGTCACCCTCGAAGGTGGTGAAGACGTCTGTGTCGGCCTTCAACCCGGGAAGCAGGTTCTCCGAGAGGTAGCCCGAACCACCGCACGCCTCACGGGCGGCCTGGATGGTCGCCGTCGCGTGCCAGGTCGAGACGGCCTTGATCCCGGCAGCGCGCGATTCCAGCTCTCGTTGCTCTTCCTCCGGCGCGTCCTCGGCGATGTCGTTCAGCTTCGACACGAGTGCTTCCTGCGCGAAGTGCAGGGCATACGACGTCGCCAGCGCGGGCAGCAGTTTCCGTTGGTGGGCGCGGTAGTCGAGGATCACGACCTCCTCGCCGCCGGGGCGCGCGAACTGCCGCCGCTGCTCGCCGTACCGGACGGCCAGCGCGAGCGCGCGCTTCGTCGCGCTGCCGGCGCTGCCCGCGACGCTGACCCGGCCGCGGATGAGGGTGCCGAGCATCGTGAAGAACCGGCGGCCGTCGCTTTCGATCGGGCTGCTGTACGTGCCGTCCTCGGCGACGTCACCGAACCGGTTGAGGAGTGCCTCGCGCGGAACCCTCACCTGGGTGAAAGTGAGCCGTCCGTTGTCGACGCCGTTGAGGCCCGCCTTGCGGCCGCAGTCCTCGATTTCGACGCCGCTCACGTTCTCGCCGCGGATCGGCACCAGGAACGCGTGCACGCCGCGTGATTCGCCGCCCGTGATCAGCTGTGCGAACACCACCGCGAGTTCGCCGTCGCGGGCGGCGTTGCCGATGTACTCCTTCATCGCGCCCCGGTCCGGTGTGTGCACGACGAATTCGCGGGTGGCCGGATCGTAGGTCGCGGTGGTGCGCAGATGCTGGACGTCCGAGCCGTGGCCGTGCTCGGTCATCGCGAAGCAGCCCAGCAGCTCCAAATCCTTGATCTTCCGCAGGTAGCGCTCGTGGTGGCGTTCGGTGCCGAGCAGTTGCACCGCGCCGCCGAACAGACCCCATTGGACACCGGCCTTGACCATCAGCGAGAGGTCGCCGAAACCCAGCATCTCGAACGACATCACCGAGCCGCCGACGTCGCCGCCACCACCGTGCGCCGGGTCGAACCCGAGCCCCGGCCGGTCGGTGCGGGCGAGCAGCCGCAGCCATTCGAGCACCTGGGCGCGGTGCGCTTCGACATCCAAGTCGACGGGGTCCTTGAAGTCTTCCGCGGCCATCTGCGCGCGCACCGCGCGACGGAGCCCGGCCCACCGTCCATCGAGGACGGTGGTCAGCGCGTCCGGGTCGATCTTCGCGGGAAGTCCTGGTGTGTCCACGATTCCTCCGATGCGGTGCGGTCTGCGTTCAGCCTGCCGCACCGCATCCGGGGACGCAGCACGAATCCCGGTCGATCGTCGTGACCCCGGCCTCAGGAAAGGTCCGGTCCCTGAGAACGGAGATCGTCCACCTTGGTCATCGCCTCCCGGAGCTCGGCGAGCCAGTCGTCCGCGTGTTCCCCGACCAGCCGGACGGCCCACGCGAGCGCCTCCGACCGCGACCGCGCGACGCCCGCGTCGACGAGGGTGTCGAGGACCAGGCGTTCCGGCTGCCGCAGCCTGGTCATGACCGGCGCCGAATGCGTGGTGAACAGGTGCCTCGTGCCGCCGAGGCTCGCGCCCCAGGCGACCTTGCGCTGATACCGGTGCTCGGCCTGGCGCGCGATCTCGATCCGCTCGTCGCGGGTCTCCTCGCGGAACCGGCTGATCCGGCCGTCCTCGGCCGCCGCGCGGGCGGCAGCGTCGGCGTACTCACCGGTGAGCGGCTGAAGTTCGCCGACGATGACGATCTCCTCGCGATCCACCGTGACCTCGGGATCTCCGGTGAACCAGCCCTCCGGGAGCCGTCCGCCGAACCACGCGGCCGCGTCGTCCGCCGAGGGGATGTCCGCCTGCTGCCAGCCGCCCCGGCCCTTCCAGCCACTTCGTCCCATCTGCCTCGCCGCCTTGAAGTAGGTGTGCATGCTCGCCTCCGCGATTACATGATTACAACGCTATCGACGCTACGCCCGCAATGGCCGAGATTCACTCGTGTTCTCCCCCGGCGAAACCCGAGGCAACCTGATGACCTGCGCCGACGTGTTCCCACCAGCAGATGACGGAAAGGGGAACCTCATGCTGAAAAAGGCCATGATCGGCGCTCTGATGCTCGGAGCGGCCCAGCTGGCGGTGATCGCGCCCGCCACGGCGACCACCGATCCCAGCTGGTACCTCGGCCCGAGTGAAATCGGGCCCGGGGAGCAGATCTACGCCGAGACCAGAGCCGGAGCGGGCGGCTGTACCCCGAAGGGACCGGTGACCTCGCCGGGTCTCGCCGAGCCGATCACGTGGACCATCGGCGGGAACTTCGGGAAATACGGCGGCTACGGGCGGGTGGTGAAGACTCCCGGCAAGTACGTCGCGACCCTCACCTGCTCCGACGGCCGGAAGTCGACCCGGCCGTTCACGGTGACCGGTGTTCCGCCGAGCACCACTACCAAGCCGCCGACCTCCACGAAGCCGCCGAAGCCGACGAAGTCCACCACGACGAAACCGAAGGCGCCGCAGGTCGCGGTGAAGCCGGCGGGGGCTCCGCAGACGGGCGGCGGCGCCTTCGGCCCTATGGCGTGGGATTGGTGAGCTGAGCGCGCAGATCCTCGGCGGTGGTGACCGGGCGTTCGCAGACATAGCCGCGGCATACGTACGCGGCGGCGGCGCCCTCCACCAGCGGCCGGTCGGCGAGCAGTGGCACTCCCTCGGCGTCCGGGACACCACTCACGACGACGGCGCCGTCCGGTGCCGACGCGACGGCCGCGGCCAGCAAGTCCTTGCGTGAAGCGGCATCCGTCCCGACGACCGCCACCTGCACCGGACCGGCGGCCGCGGCTTCGGCGACCGTGAGCCAATGCCCGGCGAACCGCGGCGCGTGGGCGGCGAGCCGTCCCGCGCGCGCCAGCGCCTGTTCGGCCGCCTCGCGGTAGCGGCCCACCTGGTCGTGTCCCGCCAGCACGGACGCGGTCAGCAATGCGTTCGCCAGTGCCGAAGCCCCCGCCGGGCTCGCGTTGTCGGTCGGGTCGGAGGGCCGCTGCACCAGCACTTCCGCGTCGTCGGCCGTGTCGTAGTAGGCACCCGTCGAGTCCGGGACGCCGAAATGGGCCAGCGCGAGGTCCAGCAAGGTGACCGCGTCGGCCAGCCAACGCGGCTCGCCGGTCGCCTGGTGGAGTTCGAGCAGCCCCTCGGCGAGACACGCGTAGTCCTCCAGCACGCCCGCCGTCGTGCCGACGACGCCGTCGCGCGAGGTCCGGCGCAGCCGTCCGTCCACGAAATGGTTGTCCATCAGGAAAGCCGCGGCACGAGCCGCCGCGTCGATCCACTGTGGACGGTTCAGCCGTGAACCAGCTTTGGCGAGCGCGCCGATCGCGAGCCCGTTCCACGCGGCGATGACCTTGTCGTCGCGGGCGGGCTGAGGACGCTCGTTTCGCGCGGTCAGCAGCGTGCGGCGAACTCGCGCATAACGCGTTTCGTCCTCTGGATGCGGCTCACGCAGCCGCAGCGTCGACGCGCCGTGCTCGAAGTTGCCCCGTTCGTTCACCTGGAACAGTTCGGCGGCCCAAGCGCCGTCCTCCTCGCCGAGCACTTCGGCGAGTTGCGCGGGAGTCCAGACATACGTGAGGCCCTCGACGCCGTCGGTGTCCGCGTCGAGCGAAGCGGCGAAGCCTCCCTCAGCCGTCCCGAGGTCGCGCAGTAGGAACTCCGCGGTCTCTTCGACCGTCCGCCGCGCGTACTCGAGGCCGGTCACGCCGTGGAACTGCGCGTAGAAACGCAGGAGTAAACCGTTGTCGTACAGCATCTTCTCGAAGTGCGGCACTTCCCAGCGCGGGTCGACGGAGTAACGCGCGAACCCGCCGGCCAGCTGATCGTTGAGCCCGCCGAGCGCCATCGCCTCCGCTGTGTGCTCGACCGGGGAGAGATCGGAGCCGGTGCGCTCGTGGTGCCGGAGCAGGAAGTTCAACGCCATCGTCGGCGGGAACTTGGGTGCTCCGCCGAATCCGCCGCTCGCGCCGTCGTATTCCTTGCGCAGTGAAGCGACCGCGGACTCCAGCGCCGCACCGTCCACAACGGACTCGGGCAGCGGCCCGCTCTTCTCCGTGAGGTGGGCGATGATCTGCCGGGCGCCGGAACGCAGTTCGTCCGGGCGCTCACCCCAGGCTTCGGCGACCGCGACGAGCAGCTGCGGGAACGACGGCATCCCCGGCCGCGGCGACGGCGGGTAGTAGGTGCCGCAATGGAACGGCTCACCCTCCGGGGTCAGGAAACACGTCATCGGCCAGCCGCCCTGCCCGGTCATCGCCTGGGTGGCCGCCATGTACACCGAGTCGATGTCCGGCCGCTCCTCACGGTCCACCTTGATGTTGACGAAGTTCGCGTTCATCAGCGTCGCGGTGGCTTCGTCCTCGAAGGACTCGTGCGCCATGACATGGCACCAGTGACAGGCCGCGTAGCCGACCGAAAGCAGGATCGGCACGTTCCGCCGTTTCGCCTCGGCCAGCGCCTCTTCACCCCAGGGCCACCAGTCCACCGGGTTCTCGGCGTGCTGCAGCAGGTACGGACTGGTCGCGGCCTTCAGGCGATTCGACATGTCACCAGGGTCGCACGCGGAAAAGCGGGCGCGCAGAACGGCCGTCTGCGCGACACTCATCCGGTGCTCCTGACCATGACGACCACCCGGAACCCAGCCACCGACCTGGGCTTTCTCCTGCACAAGCATCCGGAGAAGGCACAGTCGTTCACGCTATCGGCCGGGAAGGCGCACGTCTTCTACCCCGAGGCGGCCGAGGAGCGCTGCACGGTGGCGCTGCTGGTCGAGATCGACCCGGTCGACCTCGTGCGCGGCGGCGGGACGTCGTTGACCCAGTACGTCAACGACCGGCCGTACGCGGGCGGCTCGTATCTGGCGGTGGCGCTGCGCGCGGTCTTCACCACGGCGCTGGCCGGGCGGTGCGCGAACCGGCCGGAACTGGTCGACGAGGCGTTCCCGCTGGAGATCCGCATGCCGTCGCTGACCGCGCGCGGCGGCGCGGAGGTCGTCCACAAGCTGTTCGAACCCCTCGGCTGGCAGGTCGAGGCCAAAGCCATCCCGCTCGATCCCGAATTCCCGCAGTGGGGCGATTCCCGCTACGTCGACCTCCGGCTGACCGGGACCCAGCGCGTCGTCGACGCGTTGCGGCACCTGTACGTCCTGCTGCCCGCTCTCGACGGCGACAAGCACTACTGGATCGGCCAGGACGAGGCCGACAAGTTGCTGCGCGTCGGCGAAGGGTGGCTCGCGGGACATCCGGAACGGGAGCTGATCACCAACCGGTACCTCGAACGCCGTCGTCCGATCGTTTCGTACGCGCTCACCCGGCTGGCGGAAGCGGACGACGTGCCCGCGGAGGCCGAAGCGCGGGTCACCGAACTACCGGACCGGCCCGAACCGCTGGCCGTCCAACGGCACGGGAGCGTGCTCGCGGCGCTCCGGGCGGCGGGCGCGCGGCGGGTGCTCGACCTCGGCTGCGGCGGTGGCGCGCTGCTGCGCGTGCTCCAGAAGGAACCGTCGTTCACCGAAATCGTCGGAGTCGACGTCTCCGCGAGCGCGCTCGACATCGCAGACAAGCGGCTGAAGGACAAAACGCGGATCACCCTGAAGCAGTCCGCGCTGACCTACGCGGATCCGTCGCTGGCCGGATACGACGCGGCCGTGCTGATGGAGGTGATCGAGCACGTCGACGAGGAGCGCCTGCCCGCGCTGGAGCACGCCGTGTTCGGTGTCGCCGCGCCGCGGACCGTGCTCGTCACGACGCCGAACGCCGAATACAACCGGCACTTCGAATTCCTCGGAGAAGGCCGGTTCCGGCACGCCGACCACCGTTTCGAATGGACACGCGAGCAGTTCCGCGCGTGGGCCGACGGCGTCGCCTCCCGGCGCGGCTACGACGTCCGCCACCTGCCAGTGGGACCCGAGTCCCAAGAATCAGGACCGCCGACCCAAATGGCGGTCTTCACGTCTCGGAAGGAGGCCGTGGCATGAAACTGACCATTCCCGACATGTCCCTCGTCGTGCTCGTCGGGGCCTCCGGCTCCGGCAAGTCGACCTTCGCGCGGACGCATTTCGCGCCGACACAGGTGCTGTCCAGCGACTACTTCCGCGGCTTGGTGGCCGACGACGAGAACGACCAGAGCGCGTCGGCCGCCGCTTTCGACGTGCTCCACTACGTCGCGGCGAAACGGCTCGAAGCGGGCCGGATCACGGTGATCGACGCGACGAACGTCCAGCGCGCTTCCCGGGCCGGTCTTTTGAAGCTGACCAAGGAGTACGACGTCCTGCCGACGGCGATCGTCCTCGACCTGCCGGTGAAGGTCTGCCAGGAACGCAACGAGTCCCGACCCGATCGTGACTTCGGCGAGCACGTCGTCCGGCGTCAGCGCGGCGAGCTGCACCGCTCGCTGAAGTCGTTGGAACGCGAGGGTTTCCGGCGCGTGCACGTGTTGCGGAGCGAGGCCGAGGTCGCCGAAGCGGAGATCGTCGTCGAGCCGCTGCGCAACGACCGGCGTGAGCTGACCGGACCGTTCGACGTCATCGGCGACGTCCACGGCTGCCGCGAGGAACTGGAGGAACTGCTCACCGAACTGGGTTACGCCGACGGCGTGCATCCCGAAGGCCGCACCGCGGTCTTCGTCGGCGACCTCGTCGACCGCGGACCTGACACGCCCGGCGTGCTGCGCCGCGTGATGGCGATGGCCGAGGCCGGCAACGCGCTGGTCGTCTGCGGGAACCACGAACAGAAGTTGGTCCGCGCGCTCGACGGGCGCAAGGTCAGGACGGCGCACGGACTCGCGGAGTCGCTTGAACAGCTTTCCGCGCAGGACGAGGACTTCCGCGCGAAGGCGCACGCGTTCTGCGAAGGACTCATCGCGCACTACGTCCTCGATGGCGGCAAGCTCGTCGTCGCGCACGCGGGCCTGCCCGAGAAGTTCCACGGGCGCGCGTCCGGCCGGGTGCGGAGCACCGCGCTCTACGGCGACACCACCGGCGAGACCGACGAGTACGGCCTGCCGGTGCGGCTGCCGTGGGCGCGCGACTACCGCGGCAAGGCGATGGTCCTCTATGGACACACGCCGACACTGGAGCCGGAATGGGTCAACGGGACCATGTGTCTCGACACGGGCTGCGTCTTCGGCGGCAAGCTGACCGCTTTGCGTTACCCGGAGCGGGAAGTCGTCTCGGTGAAGGCGAAGAAGGTCTGGTACGAGCCGTCACGTCCGCTCGAAGCAGCGCGGCCGCTGGGCGGACGTGAGCCGGCGATCCTGGAACTGGGCGACGTCACCGGGAAGCGGATCGTCGAGACACGGCACCACGGCCGGGTCGGCGTGTCCGCCGAACAGTCGGCGGCGGCGCTCGAGGTGATGAGCCGCTTCGCCGTCGACCCGCGCTGGCTGCCGTACCTGCCGCCGACGATGGCGCCGTGTTCGACGTCCGCCATGGACGACTACCTCGAACACCCCGTGGAGGCCTTCGCCGAGTTCCGCGCGGCAGGTGTCGATCACGTCGTGTGCGAAGAGAAGCACATGGGCTCACGTGCCGTCGTGCTCGTGTGCCGCGACGACGGCGTGGCTCCCGCGCGATTCGGGATCCAGGGTCCGGGCGCGGTGTACACGCGCACCGGGCGGCCGTTCTTCACCCCGGAACAGAACGCGCGGCTGCTCGCCGGTGTGCGGGAAGCGTCGTCGGAGCTGTTCGAGGAGCTGGACACCGGCTGGCTGCTGCTCGACACGGAACTGCTGCCGTGGAGCGCGAAAGCGGGCTCGCTGATCTCGGGACAGTACGCGGCCGTGGGCGCGGCGGCCCAGGCCGTGCTGCCCGCCGCCGTCGCTTCACTGGACGCCGCCGCGGCTCGCGGGGCCGACGTGGCGGAACTGTTGGAGCGGACGCGGGTACGCGAGTCCACTGTGGATGCGTACCGGCAGGCGTACCGGCGTTACTGCTGGCCGACCGACGGCCTCGACGGCGTCCGGCTGGCGCCGTTCCAGGTGCTGGCTTCGGAAGGGCACGCGTACCACGACCGGCCGCACGCCTGGCACCTTTCGCTGCTGGACCGGCTCACCGGCGACCTGTTCACCCGCACGCGGACCCTCGCCGTCGACACCACCGACCCGGCGTCGGTGGCGCGCGGCGTCGACTGGTGGCTGGACCTGACCGGCGCGGGCGGCGAGGGCATGGTCGTCAAACCGGCGGCGAACCTGACCCGCGGCGCGCGTGGGCTGGTGCAGCCAGGAGTGAAGGTGCGCGGGCGGGAATACCTGCGGATCATCTACGGGCCCGACTACACGCTGCCGGAGAACCTCACGCGGCTCCGCAAACGCGGGCTGAACCGGAAGCGGGCACTGGCGTTGCGCGAGTACGCGCTGGGGCTGGAGGCGCTGGAGCGGCTGGCCCGCGCGGAACCGCTGTGGCGGGTGCACGAGTGCGTGTTCGCGGTGCTGGCGCTGGAGTCGGATCCGGTCGACCCTCGCCTTTGACGCGCTTCGGGAATGCTATGAAAGGTCCTTTCCTTGCAAAATTTGCAAGGAAAGGACCTTTCATAGCAGCGCTCAGTCGGACTTGGCGGTCGGCTTCTCCGTCTTGGCGACGGGCTCGGCGTCAGCCTTCGAAGCCTCGGGAGCCTCTTCCGAAGAAGAGGAGGCGGCCGGCTCGTCGAAGCTCTCCGGAAGCCGCTTCAAGTGCTTGGTCATCGACCGCACCAGCAGCGCGACGGCGATCAAGAACAGGATCAGGATCAGGAACCCCACCGGCGACGACTTGCCGAAGTCCTCACCTTGGCCGCCGTTGTCGCCGTTGCCGGGCTGCTGTGCCAGGAACTGCGACGTCGCCGTCACCGGAACGACGGCGAACGCCGGCACCACGAAACTCATTAGCCCTCCTTCAAACCGGCGAACAGATCGTCCTCCGGCAGGGTGCTGTCCACCAGTGAGCGGACCAGCTCGTACTCCTCGGTCGGCCAGACCTCGCGCTGCAGATCGCGCGGGACGGCGAACCAGCGGCTGTTCGGGTCGATCTGGGTGGCGTGCGCCTTCAGCGCGTCGTCACGCTGCTCGAAGTAGTCGCCGCATTCGACGCGGGTGGTCACCCGCTCCATGACGTCCGCCTTCTCCGGGTCCCACGACTTGAGCCACTCCTCGTACGGCGACTCCAGGCCGCGCGCGAGCAGGGCCTCGTGGAACACGGTCATCCTGGCGCGTGAGAACCCGTGCACGTAGTACAGCTTCATCGGCTGCCACGGCTCGCCCGCGTCCGGGTAGCGCTCGGCCTCGCCCGCCGCGTCGAAGGCCGCGACCGAGATCTCGTGCGTGCGGATGTGGTCGGGATGCGGGTACCCGCCGTTCTCGTCGTAGGTGACGATCACGTGCGGACGGAACTCGCGGATGACCTTCACCAGGGCACCGGTGGACTCCTCGAGCGGGATGACCGCGAACGAGCCCTCCGGGACCGGGGGCAGCGGGTCGCCCTCGGGCAGGCCAGAGTCGACGAAGCCGAGCCAGGCGTGGCTCACCCCGAGGATCTTGGCCGCGCGGGCCATCTCCTCGCGGCGGACCTCGGTCATGTTGGCCACTACTTCGGGACGGTCCATGGCCGGGTTCAGCACACTGCCCGCTTCGCCGCCGGTGCAGGTCACGACCATGACCTCGTGCCCTTCGGCGGCGTACCTGGCCATGGTGGCCGCGCCCTTGCTCGACTCGTCGTCGGGGTGCGCGTGCACCGCCATCAGGCGGAGGCGTGACTTCGGCGGTTCATTGGCTAGCACCATGCTCCGAACGTCCCCTTCTCGTTCCCTATTCCCCTGCGACCCTGCCTGACGGCCCGCGCTGCCGGGCGCGGATACTCGAGGGGACCACTCGCATACGACCCCATTGTCCCTGCGAGCACGACGACACCGACCGGGAGGCCCGGGTTGAGCACGGGACAGGACGCTCCCTCCGCGGAAAGCACCCGGATGGACGTGCCGGAAGGCCGGTACGGCAAACCCCGTGCCGCGAAGCCCGCCCGCTGGCGGCGCCTGGTGTTCGTGGTGATCGCACTGCTGGTCAGCGGCGGTATCGCCTACGCCGCGTACGCGAACTTCGGCAGCGCGCCCATCGAAGGCGAACGCGTCTTGTTCGAGGAGAAGCCGGGCGACGCGATGGAGATCACCATCAACGTGACCAGGGACGACGTGAACCGTCCAGGGGTGTGCGTCGTCCGCGTCCGTGACAAGGCCGGGGCCGAGAGCGGGCGTAAAGAGGTCCTGATTCAACCCGGTTCGAAGAACAGCAGGGTGACTACCACCATCAAGAGCATCGGAAAGCCGGTCACGGCTGATATCTTCGGATGCTCATACGACGTACCACGGTACCTGTCAAGGCCATAGCGGCCAACGGGGTGAAACGGGCGCCCAACGCCGAGGCGCGACCGAATTCGACCGGCGGCGATGCCTCGCGCCGTGTTACTCTGATCTACCGGCACGGCCCAAGACGGGCCGTGTTTTTCCTTTATCTCAGCCAGGCCGGCGCGCCATGCCGGCCCGGTGGCCGGCTTGTACACCCAAGCCTGGCAGGCCCTACTAGGAGATGGTGACCGTGAGCGACACAAAGGTGACCTGGCTGACCCAGGATGCCTACGACAGGCTCAAGCAGGAACTCGACCACTACATCGAGCTCCGCCCGGTCATCGCTGCGAAGATCAACGATAGCCGGGAAGAGGGCGACCTCAAGGAGAACGGCGGTTACCACGCCGCCCGCGAAGAGCAGGGCCAGCACGAGGCCCGCATCCGCCACCTCCAGGAGCTCCTCCGTTCGGCCAAGGTGGGCGAGCCGCCCGCCAATGACGGCAGCGCGGGACCGGGCAAGGTCCTCACCGTGCGTTACGACGGTGACGACCAGGACGAGAACTTCCTCTTGGCGACTCGCGAAGAGGGCACCGAGGGCGGCCTGGACGTCTACTCGCCGGAGTCCCCCCTCGGCAAGGCGCTGCTCGGCGCCAAAGAGGGCGAGACCCGCGAGTACGAGCTGCCCAACGGCAGCATCCAGAAGGTGACGCTCGTCAAGGCCGTGCCGTACACCGCCAAGTAAGCCCCCGCGCGCCCGGCCCGATATGGCCGGGCGCGCATATGAGCCGTTAGCGTGACTTCCGGAGAAATCTGGAGGGAAACGATGAGCGAGCTACCGATCTGCGTCGCCTGCGGCATGCAGTACGCGGAACCCCGGTCCGACTGCCCGATCTGCGACGACGAACGTCAGTACGTCCCGCAGGCCGGACAGCGGTGGACCGATCTGAACACCGTCCGCGCGAGCGGGACGTACCGAGCGCGTGTCGAGGAGCAGGGACCCGGCCTCATCGGAGTCGGGTCCACCCCCAACTTCGCCATCGGCGAGCGCGCGCTGCTGGTCAAGGCCGAATCCGGCAACTTCCTGTGGGACTGCGCGGGCTATCTCGACGACGAGCTGATCGCCGAGGTCCGCGGACTCGGCGGGCTCACCGGCATCGCGATCAGCCATCCGCACTACTACACCACCATGGTCGAATGGGCCCACGCCTTCGACGTGCCCGTGTACCTGCACGAAGGCGACCGGCAGTGGATCGGCAGGCCGGATCCGGCGATCAAGCTGTGGAGCGGCGCGACCCTCGACGTCGCCCCCGACCTGCGGCTGATCAACCTCGGCGTGCATTTCGACGGCGGCACCGTGCTGCACTGGCCCGCCGGGGAGAACGGCCGCGGAGCACTGCTCTCGGGCGACATCCTGCAGGTCATCCCGGACCGGCGCTTCGTCGGCATGATGTACAGCTACCCGAATCTGATCCCGGAACGCCCGGAGGTCGTCCGCCGCGCCGCCGAGATGCTCGAACCGTACGAGTTCGAGGCGATCTACGGCGCCTGGTGGGACGCGATCATCCGCACCGACGGGCACGAAGCGGTCCAGCGGTCGGCGAAGCGGTACCTCGGCCAGGCCGGCTAGCTCCGCGCCAGCCGTTCCAGCAGCGGCCGTACGCGCGGCGGAACCGGCGTCGACAACGCGATCGACGTCGACGTCCGCCGCACGTACGGCGCGCCGACCACCTCGTCCACCACCCGCTGCAGGTCGTCGTTGTTGCGCGCCACCATCCGCACGAAGAGGTCGCCCTGACCGGTCGTCGCGTAGACCTCGCACACCTCGTCGATCGCGGACAGCGCCTCCGCGACCTCGGCCCGGCGGCCCTGCGCGATCTCCAGTACGGCGAACGCGGTGAGGCCGTATCCCATCGCCGCGAGGTCGAGTTCGGGCGGGAACCCGCCGAGGATCCCGCGTTCGGTCAGCCGGTCCAGCCGGGCCTGCACCGTGCCCCGCGCGACGCCGAGACGGCGGGCGCATTCGAGGACCCCGAGCCGAGGCGAATCGGTGAGCAACAGCAGCAGCCGCGCGTCCAGCGCGTCGAGTGCTTCCGACATCGGGCCTACTTCCTACACAGGTTGTCCACTTTGACCGCGCCCCCGCAGCCATCACTGGTCATAGTGCACAGCGAAATCTTTGACCATTGCGCATTTTGTCACGCGTTCGGATCCTTCATGACATGACGCACACAGTGGAACCCCAGGGTGCTCTTGACGACGTGAGCTACGACCAGCTGCGTCAGCTCGTCGGCCTCGTCGACCACGACTCTTCGACCGACCCCTTCCCGGTGAAGTCGATGGACGCGGTGGTGTTCATCGCGGGCAACGCCACGCAGACCGCGTGGTTCTACCAGGTCGCGTTCGGCATGCGGCTCGTCGCGTACTCCGGCCCCGAGACCGGGAACTTCGAGCGCAAGTCGTTCGTGCTGAAGTCCGGCTCGGCGCGCTTCGTGATCACCGGCGGCGTCAAGCCCGACTCCCCGCTGCTCGACCACCACCGCCGCCACGGCGACGGCGTCATCGACCTCGCGCTCGAGGTCGCCGACGTCGACCGGTGCATCGAGCACGCCCGCTCGCAGGGCGCCACCGTCCTCGAGGAGCCGCACGACGTCTCCGACGAGCACGGCACCGTGCGCATCGCCGCGATCGCGACCTATGGCGAGACCCGCCACACGCTGGTCGACCGGTCGAAGTACACCGGCGTGTACCTGCCCGGTTACGAGCCGCGCGAGAGCAGCGTCGTCCGCCCCGAAGGCGCGCCGAAGCGGCTGTTCCAGGCCGTCGACCACTGCGTCGGCAACGTCGAACTCGGCAAGATGGACTACTGGGTCGACTGGTACCACCGCGTCATGGGCTTCGTGAACATGGCGGAGTTCGTCGGCGACGACATCGCGACCGAGTACTCGGCGCTGATGAGCAAGGTGGTCTCCAACGGCAATCACCGCGTCAAGTTCCCGCTCAACGAGCCGGCGATCGCGAAGAAGAAGTCGCAGATCGACGAGTACCTCGAGTTCTACGGCGGCGCGGGCTGCCAGCACATCGCGCTGGCCACCAACGACATCGTCGCGACGGTGAAGGCGATGCGCGCGGCGGGCGTCGAGTTCCTCGACACCCCGGACTCCTACTACGACGACCCGGAGCTGCGCGCCCGGATCGGCGAGGTCCGGGTGCCGATCGAGAAGCTCAAGGAGCACCGCATCCTGGTCGACCGCGACGAGGACGGCTACCTGCTGCAGATCTTCACCAAGCCGATCGGCGACCGGCCGACGGTGTTCTACGAGCTCATCGAGCGGCACGGTTCGCTCGGTTTCGGCAAGGGCAACTTCAAGGCCCTGTTCGAGGCCATCGAGCGTGAGCAGGAGCGTCGCGGCAACCTCTGACCCCGGCAGTTCGCAGGGCGTGAAAGGGCTCTTCATCGCACTTTGTGCGGTGAGGGGCCCTTTCGCTGCGTGACGGGGCCGACTTTGTCGTCCCGGAGTGGTACACCGGATGAGCACTAAACTTCGAACACACCGGAACCGGTGGCGTCTTCGGACCGTCAGTGTGAAGACGTCAGCACACAGCTTTTGGAAGGGTCCCGATGCCGGACAACGTCGACGCCAGCGAACGAATGGTGGACGACTGGACGAAGCAGATCCAGGAGACCGCCGCGCGCTATCAGGCGATGGCCGCCCGCATGCAGGGCCAGACCGTGACGGAGCGGTCGAAGGACAACACCATCGAGGTCACGATCGACTCGAAGGGCCTGCTCACCAACCTCGTCATCGCCGAAGCCGCGAGCGGCAAACGGATGGCCGAGGTCTCGTCGCAGGTCATGCGCCTCGTCCAGCTCGCGCAGTCCCGCATCCCGGAACTGCTGCAGCAGGCGATGGCCGAGACCGTCGGAACCACCGACGAGACCGCGAGCCGGGTGATCGCGGAAGCGCAGAGCACCTTCCCGGAGGCTCCTCCGGAGGACGACATCGCCCCGCCCGAGCCCGAGCGGCACCTCCGCTTCGGCCCGGAAGACGAAGAGCCCCCGCCGCCGCCCGCGCAGGCGAATCCGCCCCAGAATCCACCACAGCCGAAGCCGATCCCGCGCCGCCGCCGCACGCAGGACGACGATGACGACGAATTCGGCGGCAGCATCCTTTCGTAGACGTTCATCCGGCCTGGTAGAGGGGAGAAACCATGGCAGGCAAGGGTTATGAGCTCGGCGCCGACCTCGACGCGCACTCGAAGCAGATCGACGGCATCGCCGACGGGCTGCGCACGGCGGTCGACGCCGCGCAACAGGTGAGCATGCCGACGGACGCGTACGGGATCATCTGCCAGCCGTTCCGGATGATGCTCGACCCGGTCGAGCAGTTCGGCATCGACGCGCTGAACAAGGCCGTCGAGGCCGCGACGACGGTGGCGAACAACGTGCGGTCCGCTTCCAACGCCTACCGGACGCAGGACGAAAACTTCGCCGCCGAGTTCAAGAACGCGCAGGTGCCTGACTGATGCCCGAGGGGAACCCGCTCGTCGCGAAGGCGCCGACGGATGGCGACGGCCCCGGACCGCTGACGGCCGGGAACAGCGATTACGGCTACGCGGCGGGCATCGGTGTCGCCGAGTCGGCCATGGACGCCTTCAACGGCATCTCGAACGGCGACTGGATCGGCGGTGGGCTCGGCGTCCTGAGCCTCGCGGGCGAGATCGCCAGTGCCGCGATCGACCCGTTCGGCTATCTGATGTCGTCGGTGGCGTCGTTCCTGATGGAACACATGCAGCCGCTGAAGGACATGCTGGACGCCGTGGCAGGCGATCCGCCGGTCATCCAGTCGTACTCGGAGACCTGGGGCAACGTCGCCAAGAAGCTGGAAGACACCCAGGTCGACCTGGCGAACAAGGTCAAGAACGGCACTTCCGGCTGGACCGGCGAGGCCGCCGACCAGTACCGCAAGCAGGCCGCGGAGCAGGCAGAGGCGATCAGCGCGGCGCCGACGGTCGCGGGCGGGATCAGCACCGTCGTGATGATCTTCGGCGAGATCGTCGCGTTCGTCCGTGAGTTCATCCGCCAGCTGATCGCGGACGCCGTCGGCAAGCTCATCGCGTGGGTCATGGAGACGGTGTTCTCCCTCGGTTTCGGCACGCCGATCGTGGTCGCGCAGGCCGTCACCGCGATCGCCAAGTGGGCCGCGAAGATCGCCGACAAGCTCAAGGAACTGTGCGACGCGATGCGGCGGGTCTCGCCGCTGCTCGGCAAGCTGGCCGACGTCTTCGAGAAGATCATCAAGATCTTCGGCAAGATCGCGGGCAAGGTCACCGGTCTGGACGTGATCAACACCAGGAACATCAAGCCGGGCGGCTTCGTCCAGCGCGGCGGCAGCGGCGGTGGGTCCGGCGGATCCGGCGGCGGCACGGGCTCCGGCGACGGCCCGGACGGCGACGGTTCCGGCAGCGGCTCGGGCGACGGCTCCAACGGTTCGAACGGCTCCGACGGCGACTCGGGTTCTTCCGGCGACTCCGGTTCTTCCGGCGACTCGGGTCGCTCGGGTGATTCCGGCGGCGACAACCCGTCGAACACCACGCGAGCAGGCGACGGCGGCGGTTCACCGTCCACAAGGGACGGTGGCGGTTCCTCCCGCTCCGACGGCGGCTCTCCCAGCCGTGCGGGCGATGGCGATGGACCGTCCACTTCGGACGGTAACTCCGGCGGCACGCCGGACGGGGGCTCTCCCAACGCCGCCCGCTCCGGCAACGGGTCTCCCGGCGATTCCGGCACCCCGAACCGCACGCCCGACAACGGCTCCCCGAGCCCGAACCGCGCGGACACCGGCGGTTCGCCGAGCAACACACCCGACGCCGCCCCTCACACCCGTACCGACAGTGGCGGCTCTCCCGCTCCGCACACCCGCACGGACAGCGGCGGCTCACCCAGCAACACACCCGACGCGCCGAACACCCGCGCCGACACCGGCGGCTCACCCAGCAACACACCCGACGCACCGAACACCCGCGCCGACACCGGCGGCTCACCCAGCAACACACCCGACGCACCGAACACCCGCCCCGACACCGGCGGCTCACCCAGCAACACACCCGACGCACCGAACACCCGCCCCGACACCGGCGGCTCACCCAGCAACACACCCGACGCACCGCACACCCGCCCCGACACCGGCGGCTCCCCCAGCCACACCGGCGACGGCGGCGGCTCGCCCCGGACGCACGGCGGCGACGGCGGCGGCTCACCCACGCCCCGTTCCGACCCGTCGCCCGGCCAGCACGGCGGTGGTAACGCCGGTGACGGCGGCAGCCCCACCCGGCCGACCGACAGCGGCACGACGACCAGCGGTACCGCGCCCACGGCACCACGTCTCGGCGACGCAGGCCCGTCACACGTGCCTTCGCAGCGTGGCGGTACCGGGGGCGACGGTTCGCCCGGCGTCCCGCCGCAGGGTCAGCCGATGGCCGGCGGCATGCCGCCCCAAGGCGCGCCGGGTGGTACTCCCGGCGGCACCCCGGGTTCGCCCGGCGGCAGGCCGCAGGGCGGCGGCTGGACGGGCACGCCCGGTTCGCCGCGCACCCCGGACACGCACGCCCCGCGTACTCCCGACACCCACACCGGCCCCGGCCGCGGTCCTGGCCAGACCGGCCCCGGCGGACGGCCGAACCAGCCGCAGCCCGTCGCCCGTGGCAACGACTTCGGCCCCGGCGCCCAGCCGCACACCGGCACGCACGGCCCCGGCAACCGGCCCGGTGGCACCGGTCCCGGCAACACCGGACCGGGCGGCCGCGGCCCCGGCGGACAGCCGCATTCGCCGGACGGTCACGGCCCCGACGGGCACGGCCCGCGTCAGGACCCGAACGGCCATCCCGACGGTTCACCGCACGACCGCGGCCCCGACGCAGAGCCGGATCGTCCGCTGACGCCCGACGAGGTCAACCAGCGGCATTCCGAAGGCACCCCCGCGGGTAGCTCGTACCACCGCGGGGATCCGGACATGGGCGACCTGCCACACCGGGTCCAGCCGGATCCGGACGGCCGCTACACGGTCGACGTCCACGTCACCCCGGACGGGCACGCCCGGATCGGCAACCGCACCTACACCCCGGAAGAGTTCGCGGACATCCTGCGGCGCAACGGGGATTACGACGGCCGCCCGATCCGGCTGATCGGCTGCGACGCCGGCTCGAACGACTTCGCGCGCCGTCTGTCGCGTGAACTCGACACCGAGGTGATGGCGCCGAGCAAGCCGGCGTGGACCGACTCGAACGGGCGCGTCTTCTCGTCCGACTACGAGATCGGCCCCGACGGCCGCACCCGGCCCCGGATCCCGCCGAACGGTGAATGGGACGTCCACAGCCCCGACGGCACCGCCCGCCGGGCGAGCGACGACGGCTTCACCCCGGACACCTCGCACGCGGACAAGCAGGACGTGGACGCCGACAGCGCCCGCGACCGCGGCCAGGGCGACGACCTCAACCCCCAGCACCAGATCGAAGGGCGCTGGGACGAGCCCGATTTCACGCCGCCCGCCCGTCCCGTCCAGCTACGCGACGATCAGTCGTTCTTCGACCCGACGACGCCTCCGCGCAGGCTCGACCCGGACACGCGGTACGACGTCACCGACGCGGACGGCAACGTGCGCAGCCGGGTCTACACCGACGCGAACCGCAACGTGACGCACGTCGACGCCGTCGCGCCGAACAGGCTGCACGGCCCCGGTAACCCGGAGATCATGCGCCCGGCGCCGAACTCCGACTACCGCGTGCAGGTCGGTCATCGGCACGACACCTTCCCGACCGACGCGGACGGCAACGTCCGGACGGTGACGCACACCGACGTGAAGACCACGCAAGGCACCCGGGACGTCACGCGGATCGGTGACATCGAGTCCCCGCCGAAGCCCCGTGACCAGGTGCGGATCGAGGCGGACGACCCGCGGGCGCCGGGTGCGAACGACGCGTTCAGCCACCGGACCGATCTGGACGCGAACACCCGCTACCACGTCACGGACGCGGACGGGAACTCGCGCGGCAGTTTCCAGACCGACGAGCACGGCAAGGTCAAGTGGGTCGACACCCCCGAGGGCGCGAACAACCCGGAGCTGAGGGATCCGCTGCCCGACAGCAACTACCGGGTCGACCGCGGCCCGCTTCACCAGGAGTACCACGTCGGTCCTGATGGCAGGCCGGAGCACGGTCAGGGCTACAACCCGCCGCAGGCGACAGGGACCCCGGTCGATCACCCGAACGCGGTCAAGCAGGACGAGGCCTTCAACCGCCAGCACACCGACGAAAACGGGAACCCCAGGCTCGACGCGAACGACAGGCCGACGCTGACGCCGAACAGCGTCCACCGGCCGACCGACGAGTTCGGCCACCCGCGGGGTGAGTTCCAGACCGACGGGACCGGGCACATCAGCCACGTCGACACCACCAGTGGCCAGCGAGCCAGGACCAACCCGGAGGTCGGGGCCGCACCGGACGGCGCGAACATCACCCAGGACGGGCACTACGGAACCAGGAACGCCAAGAACGTCCAGGATTCGTGGCCCGCACCCGACCGCGAAGTCACCTACTCGCACCAGGTTCCGCCCAAGAGCGAGAACGCGGTCGCCCACCAGAACAAGGACCCGCGCGGATTCACCGACGGTGATCCGAGCTCGATGTCCGACGCCCAGCAAAAGGCGATCAGCGACAAGCTCGCGCACAAGGATCCGATCGCGGGCCGGGACAATCTGCCGCCCAACACCCGGATCCACGTGGTGGACAAGGACGGCCTGCCGTACGGGTCGTTCCAGACCGGGCCGGACGGCAAGATCACCCACATGCACACCGGGCAGCCGTTCAACGCGGATATGAACAACCCGCCGCCGAACGCGGTGGTCCGGGTCGACCACGGCCTGGAAATGCACGACGCCGACGGCAACCCGCTGGGCAGGCAGTCACCCGGCGAGATCCACCGGACGGACGCGCGAGGCAACACCGTGGTGACATCGGCTCCCCCGGACCCGGGTGGTGCCAGCAACATCCGGCGTGACGGCTCGGCGCAGAGCCAGGTCGGCGGGATGGGCGGCAAGGACGCGTCCGGGAAGAACATCGACGACGGCGGCCACCACCGTGGCACGTCCGTCGGCGGCTCCGGCGAAGCGCTCAACCAGGGCTCGCAAGGCCGTGTGGACAACAGCAACGCGGGCGCCAAGGAGCTCAAGGAGACCTACGACGCGGACGACAGCTGGTACCGGATGGAGCGGGATCGGGACGACAGCGGCCTCGCGGGTAGGTTGGAGAACGAGGACACGTTCGAACTTCGGGATGCCGGTGTCGACGACGCGCACACCCGTCAATACCGGGCTTACGGCCCGGACACCGAAGGCCGGATCTCGGTAATCGTCAGGAGTTTCCCCAATGACCACAACAACCCACTCTGGCCCGATGACTTCCGGGGGTGAGAGTCACGAGGACCTGATCCAGCAGATCGGCATCGCGCTGCTCAACCTCGTTCCGGAAGAAGGCTGGCGGCGCATCGACCTGGTCAGCTCGATGACCGTGCCCGTACAGGATCTCGGCCTGACCGTGATCATGGACGACGGCTCCCGTCCGGAGATCGCGCCGCCCACCGAGCTCAACGTGATCCTCGCGAAGCTGCGCACGCTGCTGTACGAGCCCGGCCGCGGAACCTGGTTCTCGGCACGGATTTCGCTGAACCCGCCGGGGCAGATCTTCTTCAACTACAACAACGACTACGAACCGGTCCTCACGCCGCCGATGGAACCGGGACACTACGTCGAAGACCTGAAGAAGTTCCCCAGGGATCCTGAGCACATCCCGGGCTGGCTCGGCGCGAAGCTCGCGGCGGCGGAAGAGAAGGAGCAGAACTGATGCCGATGCCCGTTGTGCCCACGAGCGCGGCACAGGCGAACGAGCTGTTCAAGGACTTCACCACCTGGATGGTGCATTCCGTACCCGCGGACTGGGAGCAGCTGTTCATCATCTTCCGTTCCGTCGGTGACTACTACGAAATCTCCGCCCAGGTCCTGACCGTGATGGGCACCGGAACCCCGTGGACACCGCCGGAGGGCGTCGCGGACTTCTTCGTGGAACTGCGCGACAGCATGGCGAAGCCGGGCGAAGGCGCGTGGAGTTCGGTCCGCTATCACCTCGTACACCCGGGCGGGTACTCGGCCGAGTACAACTGGGACAACGAACCCGTTTGGGATCACGTCCCGCCCGCCGAGTTCTTCGCGCAGGAGCTGGAGCGCTACCCGCGGACCGGTGAACGCGCGGAATGGCTTCAGCGACGTGCCGCCGGCCAGGCGGACTGACGATCGGTGAGCGAGGGCAGATGAGCCGACCACAACAACCGGTGAACCAGCAGCAGCAACAGCAGCTCGTCTGGCAGATCGGTCACGCCCTCGCGACGCCGCTGCCGCCCGGCTGGCAGCAGATGCGCGTCGAGTACCGGGCGGCGGGCAGGCATGTCGAGGTCGACCTGCTCGTCACCGGTCAGGACGGTCTGCCGCGCCCGGTGCCGCCGAACCCGGAAGCCGTACGACTGATCGGGAACCTGCGGTCGGGGATGTACCAGCCCGGCCGAGGGACCTGGCTGAGCGCGATCCTGGTCTACGGTTCGGCGACCGTGCTCAGTACGGACTTCCTCGCCGATGTGGAGCCGCCGTGGCGGCAGGCGCCGCCATCGATCGGTTTCCAGGACGAGCTGCGCTTCTTCCCGCGTGCCGAACAGAACATCCCGCCGTGGCTGCGGCAGCGAGCGGGGCTCGACGCCGCGCCGCGGGCCGAGGCGCCGGTGGCCACTCCGCCCGCGGAAGCGCCGGAAGACCTGAAGTCGCCGCGGGTCTACGACGGGCTCGACGAGTCCGGTCGTCCGGTGGTGAACCGCGAGCCGCTGCCCCCCGCCGAACGGGATCGCGTGCTGGAGTACCTCGACGGCGCCCCGGTCGTGCTGGCGTCGCGGACTTACGAGGCCGATGCCTTCGATCCCGACAGGGAACCGTTGGTGCCCTTGAACTTCCGTACGGACGGCCGCTGGTACTGGCCGGGCGCGGTCGCCTACTACCTGCGCGAGCACGACGTGGCGCCCGACCCCGAACTGCTCGGCCACATCCGGGCGTCGCGGTTCACCCTGCCCGAGGTCGGCGAGCCCGAACGCGAACTCGCGGTCGCCGCCATCACCGGTCAACCGTCCACTTAGGACTACGTGTTTCGCGGGCACCCGGACGGCCGGATGATGCCACCTGACGGATACGTCACGTGACAAGTTCACCGTCCGGGTACTCTTGACGATGGCGGCGAAGGCGACCAGGGAGCGCGCATGGCACGGGGGAACATCGGCAGGGTCCGGGCGACCCGTTCCGCCGGGATGCTCCCGGTCGTGCTGGCCCTCACTTCGGCCGCGCTGCTGACCGGCGCCGCCGTCTACACGGTCGACCGCGCCGGTTGCGTGGATCCGGGCCAGTACATCCGGCACGACAACCACATCGAACTCGTCGGCGGCTGCATCGACGGTTCCGAGCTGCCTGCCGCACCTAAGGGCACTTCGCACGAGGCGGACGCGAAGAGCGGCATCGCACCCAGCAACTTCCGCCCGTAACCCGGGCGCTTCCTCCCACCACACCGCGCTGACCAGCGCGAACGGAGGAAGGGACCTTTGCTGTCACTCATTGAGGGGTAAGGCAAACGTGTCGTGTCTCGGGTGAGACGGTGGGCTGGGTGACGCGGCACCGCACTCGCGAGTGCGGCATCCAGGCACGCGAGTCACGCCTTGCCGACCGGCCGCCGAGGTCACAGCCGTCCCACGGGTCACCAGGGCCACATCTGAAAGTAGCGAAAGCCTCCTTCACTACCGTCAGAGTAGGCAAAGAGGCCCTCACTACCAGAAGAACGCCTACGCAGGAGCGACACCGGCCCCACGCCACGTTTGACCTGCGGCTCAATAGTTAGCGTGGGTACGCTAACGATAGCAAGGGTCCCTTGCTATCGCCTGGGTTCGGCGGCGGTCAGCCCAGGGCCTTGGCCAGATCGGCGACCAGGTCGCTGCCGTCCTCGATGCCGACGGAGAGGCGCACCAGGTTGTCCGGCACTTCCAGGGTGGATCCGGCGGTGCTCGCGTGCGTCATCCGGCCCGGGTGCTCGATGAGCGATTCGATCCCGCCCAGCGACTCGGCGAGGATGAACAGCTTCGTCTTCGCCGCGACGTCGAGCGCGGCCTGCTCGCCGTCGATGTGGGTGAACGAGATCATCCCGCCGAAGCGCCGCATCTGCTTCGAAGCGACCTCGTGGCCGGGGTGCTCCGGCAGGCCCGGGTAGTAGACACGCTCGACCTTCGGGTGCTTCAGCAGCATCCGGGCGATCAGTTCGGCGTTGTCGCTGTGCCGCTCCATCCGCAGCGCGAGGGTCTTGATCCCGCGCAGGGTCAGCCACGCGTCGAACGGACCGGGCACCGCACCCGCCGCGTTGCGCAGGTAGAACAGCTGCTCGCGCAGTTCGTCCTCGTTCGTCAGGATCGCGCCGCCGACGACGTCGGAGTGCCCGCCGAGGTACTTGGTCGTCGAGTGCAGGACGACGTCGGCACCCAGCGAAAGCGGGTTCTGCAGGTACGGAGTGGCGAAGGTGTTGTCGACGACCAGGCGCCCGCCGGCGCCGTGCGCGGCTTCGGCCAGCGCGGCGATGTCGGCGATCCCCAGCATCGGGTTCGTCGGCGACTCGCACCAGATCAGCTTCGTCTCCGGCCGGATCGCGGCGCGGACCTCGGCGATGTTGCCGAGATCGGCGACCGTGTGCTCGACGCCCCACAGGCTGAGCACCTTGTCGATCAGCCGGAATGTGCCGCCGTACGCGTCGTTGCCGAGCACGAGGTGGTCACCGGGCCGCAGGGTCGCCCGCAGCAGGACGTCACTGGCCGCCATCCCCGACGCGTAGGCCAGACCGTGCCGGGCGCCTTCGAGCGCCGCGAGCGCGACCTCCAGCGCGGTGCGCGTGGGGTTCGCGGTGCGGGAGTACTCGTAGTCGCCTTCGCGCGTGCCGCCGACGCCGTCCTGCGCGTAAGTCGAGGTCTGATAGATCGGCACGATGACCGCGCCGGTCCGGGGATCAGGGGTCTGCCCGGCGTGGATCGCGCGCGTCTCGAAGCCCAGCAGAGAGTAGTCGTCGGCCATACGGTCCAGGGTACGACCACCCGCTCGAGATCCCATGGTCTGGGACCGAATTCACCACTGCCCGGGTGGTGGTCCACCCTGCTGCGGCCCACCGGGGGCGGGTGGATAGCCGGGCTGCGGGGGCGGGTAGCCGAAGTTCGGCGGCGGCCCGGCGAGGGCGGGCTGCTTCTTGGCCGCCAGCCAGCGCGCCGTCGGCGGGATCAGCGCCAGCACGAGGGTCGCGATCGCCGGGATCGGCACCACGATGAGTAGCAAGCCGACGCCGAAGTGCGAGGTCACTCCGCTGTACGAGAAGAAGAAATGGGAGCCGATCGCCTCCATCAGGAAGATCGACGCCACGAGAAGGATCGTGGCGCCGGCCCCGATCACGGTGAGCACTCGCCCGGCTTTCTTGCGCAGGAGCAGCAGGATCCCGCCGCTCAAGAGCAAGGCCGCGGAGAGGAAGTCGAGCACCGCGCCGATCACGAGGAACGAAACCGTGAAATCGACGAGTTCGATGACGTGGAACGCGAGCCCGGCGAGAAACCAGAGCCCGCCGAGGATCGCGAGGATCCCGGCGATCATCCCGGTGGCACCGCTCGGCTCCCGTGCCACTCCCTGCTGCGGGTAGGCGCCCGGTGGCGGATATCCGCCCTGCGGCGGGTACTGCTGATAAGTCATTTCTCCCCCTGTCGAAAACTCTCGCCTCATCCTGCCAGCCGGACGGCTCACCAACCGCCTTGCTGGGGAAACTGATTCTGCGGCCGATAGGACTGGGCCGGGGCAGGCCGCCGGCGCAGGTACTTCCACGTCGGCGGGAGGATCGCCAGCAGCAGGGCCAGCAGGCCGAACACGATCATGGCCAGGCGGAGAACGCCGTCGAAGGTCGCGAACCGGAGCAGGATGTCGAGGTGGATCCGGTACGGCACGCGGAACGCGATCGGCTCCAGCACGACGGCCACGATGGCGAGCAGTGAGCCGAGGATCAGCAGGACGGCGCCGATCACCGAACGGAAGAACGTCGTCAACGCGCCGATCAGCAAGAACAACGCGGCGAGCAGGTAGAGCACCAGTTCGATGAGCGCGAAGGCGGGCAGGTTCGAGAGGCTGAAACCCGACGGGAGTCCGATGAAGTAGCGGATCGGAATGAAGCCGGACGCGAGGGCCCCGAGTAGCCCGAGCACCGCGGCGATGATCGCCGTCGCGCCGGAGGGCCGGGCCTGTTGCGCGGGATAGCCGAAACCTGCCGGTCCGGGCTGCTGTGCGGGATATCCGTACGGACCGGTCACGTCGCTCCCGTCGGCAAGGGGTGAGTCAACGGCGCTCACCCTAGCCCCGCGAACCTGGCCGCGGCAGGCGAATCCGGAAACGCGGGACGCCCCCGGCGATGGGCCGGGGGCGTCCTGAGCGAAACCGTTCAGCGGTGGTGGATCACCACTGCTGCGGCGGCTGACCGGGCTGCTGGCCCGGCTGACCGAACCCGCCGCTGGGCGGGCCCTGCTGACCGGGCTGCTGCCCGAAACCGCCGGGCTGCTGCTGTTGCTGCTGGGGCTGGCCGAAGCCGCCCTGCGGCGACTGACCCGGCTGGCCGAAGCTACCGCTGGGCGGACCCTGCTGGCCCTGCTGCTGCCCGAAACCGCCAGGCTGCCCCTGCTGCGGGAAACCACCCGAAGGCGGACCGGCCTGGCCGGGCTGACCGTACTGACCGGGCTGCGGCTGGCCGTATTGACCCGGCTGCTGCTGGCCGAACTGACCAGGCTGGCCGGGCTGCCCCGGCTGACCGAAGCCGCCCTGCGGCGGTCCGCCGAATCCGCCGGGCTGACCGCTCTGCGGGGCACCGAGCACCGAACCGCCGCCACCGAGACCGACGAACTGCGCGGTCGCCGGGATCAGGCCCAGCACACCCACGATCAGGATCAGGATGCCGAAGATCAGGTGCGGCAGGCCGATCCCGATGCTGACCCCGCTCGGGACACCGTCGCCCGACGCGGTCGTGGCGCCGAGGAGCAGGATGCCGAAGAGGAGCAGCAGCGCGCCGCCCGCGGTGACCGCGATCGGCACGATCTTCTTGAGCGAGGCCGGGAGCTTGCCCGCCAGTGCGAGACCGGCACCGGCCGCGGTCGCGACGATCGAAGCGACCAGCAGCAGGATCACGTAGAGCCAGACAGTGCCGGGCGAAGCCAGGCCGAACTGGTCCAGGGCCTTGTTGATGGCCTCTTCGCTCATCCTGGAGGCCTGGGCGTCGACACCCTTGGAGAAGTCGCTCGCGTCACCGAAGTAGACGAAGCTGAAGACGAGCGCGAGAAGACCGAGAAGGCCGACGAGGCCACCGGCGATGAACCCGAACAGCGGGTTCCCGCCGGCACCACCACCGGCGGCGGGGCTGTAGCCCTGCGGCGGTCCGCCGAAACCGGGCTGCTGGCCGAAGCCGCCCTGCGGCGGTCCGCCGAAGCCCTGCTGCGGCTGGCCGTAACCAGGCTGCTGCTGGCCCTGCGACGGGTCGAACCCGCCCTGCTGGGGCCCGCCGAAGCCCTGCTGCTGACCGAAACCGCCACCCTGGGCGCCGTAGGCACCGGCGGCCGGGTTGTCGGCCGCGCTCGGCGGCGGGGCGTACGGGATGGCGGGCGGCTGCGAACCCGGCGGCACGAGCTGGGTGGACTCGGCGGTGGGGGATTCCCCGCCGCCGCTCACCGGCTGCACGACCTGGGTCGCGTTCGCGTCGCCGGAACCGGGCTGGACCGGCTGCACGACCTGTGTGGGCTCCGGCGTGTCGCCGAACCCGCCGCCCTGGGGCTGCTCATAGGAGGGCTGCTGCCCGTACTGTTGTTGCCCGTAGTCGGGCTGGGGCGGCTGGCCGGGCTGGACCACCTGAGTCGGTTCCGGGGAACCGAACGGGTTGTCTTGCTGCGGCTGGGGGCCACTCGGGGGTCCCTGCGGTGGCTGGGCGCCACCCCAAGGCTGATTCGGTGGCTGCGGAGCACTCATTTGGGTCTTGAACCCCCTTGACGAGGACATAGAAGTTCAACTCACCCGACACGCTATCGGATAGCCGGGTGGGCCGCTCGTAACGCCCCGGCCCGACCATCCGATGAAATGCCTCTTTACCGTCCCGCGAGAAACGCGAGCAGGTCATGGCGGGTCACGACACCCGCCGGCTTGCCGTCGACCAGCACCAACGCGCCGTCCGCGCCCGAGAGCGCGTTCATCGCCACGCTGACCTGTTCACCGGCGCCGATGGTCGGCAGCGGCGGCGACATGTGCTGCTCGAGCCGGTCGGCCAGCTGAGCCTTGCCGGTGAAGAGCGCCTCGAGCAGGTCGCGTTCGTTGACCGCGCCGACGACCTCGGCCGCCATGACCGGGGGCTCCGCGCTGACCACGGGCATCTGGCTGACGCCGAACTCGGAGAGGATCGCCACCGCTTCGGCGACGGTCTCGTTCGGGTGACTGTGCACGAGACTGGGCAGCGAGCCGCTCTTCTTCATCAGGACGTCGCCGACGGTGGCGCCGCTGGAGTCCGGCGGCAGGAAGCCGTAGGAGGACATCCAGTCGTCGTTGAACACCTTGGTGAGGTAGCCGCGGCCGACGTCGGGCAGGAGCACGACGACGACGTCGTCCGGGCCGAGGCCCTCGGCGAGCTTGAGCGCGGCGGCGACGGCCATCCCGCACGAGCCGCCGACGAGCAGTCCCTCTTCTAGCGCGAGGCGACGGGTGATGTCGAAGGAGTTCGCGTCCGACACCGCGATGATCCGGTCGGCGATGCCCCGGTCGTAGGTGTCCGGCCAGAAGTCCTCACCGACGCCCTCGACGAGGTACGGCCGCCCGGTCCCGCCGGAGTACACCGAGCCTTCGGGGTCCGCGCCGATGACCTGCACGCGGCCGTCGCTGACCTCCTTCAGGTACTTGCCGGTGCCCGAGATCGTGCCGCCCGTGCCGACGCCCGCGACGAAGTGCGTGATCTTGCCTTCGGTCTGGCGCCAGAGCTCCGGGCCGGTCGAGTGGTAGTGGCTGGCGGGGTTCTCCGGGTTGGCGTACTGGTTCGGCTTCCAGGCGCCCTCGATCTCGCGGACGAGGCGATCGGAAACGTTGTAGTAGGAGTCCGGGTGCTCCGGCGCCACAGCGGTCGGGCAGACGACGACGCGGGCGCCGTAGGCCTTGAGCACGTTGCGCTTGTCCTCGCTGACCTTGTCCGGGCAGACGAACACGCACTTGTACCCCTTGCGCTGCGCCACCATGGCCAGCCCGACGCCGGTGTTGCCGGAGGTCGGTTCGACGATGGTGCCGCCGGGCTTCAGCGCGCCCGAACGCTCCGCGGCTTCGATCATCCGAAGCGCGATGCGGTCCTTGACGCTGCCGCCGGGGTTGACGTACTCGACCTTGGCCAGGATGAGCGGTTGCAGCCCTTCGGCCAGTGCGTTCAGCTTGACCAGAGGGGTGTTGCCCACGAGGTCCACGATGTGCTCGACGTATTCCACTCCGACAGCCTAAACGCCGCAGGTCGTGCTGTGTCCACTCAACCGGGCGGGGTGAAGACCGCAGGATAAAAGAGTGGCGTGGGTCGCGTTCGCCTTTGACCCGCACCTCCCTCCGGTGGAGGATGCGAGGTGAGCAACCGCTTAGCGCGTCTGGATCGAGAACAAGGGAGTGTCGTTCCATGCCCGAAGCCGTCATCGTCTCCACCGCCCGATCCCCGATCGGCCGCGCCGGCAAGGGATCGCTGGTGAGCATCCGCCCGGACGACCTCACCGCGCAGATGGTCCGCGCCGCGCTCGACAAGGTCCCCGAACTCGACCCGGCGCAGATCGAAGACCTCATGCTCGGCTGTGGTCTCCCCGGCGGCGAGCAGGGCTTCAACATGGGCCGCGCGGTCGCCGTCGAACTCGGCTACGACCACCTTCCCGGCTGCACGATCACCCGGTACTGCTCCTCCAGCCTCCAGACCACCCGCATGGCACTGCACGCGATCAAGGCGGGCGAAGGCGACGTGTTCATCTCCGCCGGCGTCGAGACCGTGTCCCGCTTCGCCAACGGCAGCTCCGACTCCTGGCCGAACACGCACAACCCGCTCTTCGCCGACGCCGAGGCTCGCACCGCACAGGTCGCGGCCGAAGGCGCCGACAGCTGGACCGACCCGCGCGAGAACGGCACCCTGCCCGACGTCTACATCGCGATGGGCCAGACCGCCGAAAACCTGGCGCGGCTGAAGAACGTCTCTCGTGAGGAGATGGACGAGTTCGGCGTCCGCTCGCAGAACCTCGCCGAAAAGGCCATCGCGGACGGCTTCTGGGCCAACGACATCACCCCGGTCACCCTGCCGGACGGCACCGTCGTCTCGAAGGACGACGGCCCGCGCGCCGGCGTCACCCTCGAAGGCGTCTCCGGCCTCAAGCCGGTCTTCCGCCCCGACGGCCGGATCACCGCGGGCAACTGCTGCGCGCTCAACGACGGCGCCGCCGCCGTGATCATCATGTCCGACACCAAGGCGAAGGAACTGGGTCTGACGCCGCTGGCCCGCGTCGTCTCGACCGGTGTTTCCGGGCTGTCGCCGGAGATCATGGGCTACGGCCCGGTCGAGGCGTCGAAGCGCGCGCTCGCCCGCGCCGGGATGTCCATCGACGACATCGACCTCGTCGAGATCAACGAGGCGTTCGCCGCGCAGGTCATCCCGTCCTACAAGGACCTCGGGATCGACCTCGACAAGCTGAACGTCAACGGTGGCGCGATCGCCGTCGGCCACCCGTTCGGCATGACCGGCGCGCGGATCACCTCCACGCTCATCAACTCGCTGCGCCACCACGACAAGCAGTTCGGCCTCGAGACCATGTGCGTCGGTGGCGGCCAGGGCATGGCGATGGTCCTGGAGCGCCTCTCCTGACCCCCTGACCTGCGAAAAGGGAGCAAGGGACCTTTGCTACCGCTTGTCTCGACGTCGAGAGAAGCGGTAGCAAAGGTCCCTTGCTCCCTTCCGGGCCTAGCTGATCATGCTCAGTGGGTCATGATCGGCGGGGCCGCGGAGACCTCGCCGTCCGCGCCCTCCGGCAGGGCGGGCTTGGTCTTCGGCAGAAACGCCGCCGGGATCAGGCACAGCGCGAGCAGGATCAACGACCACAGGAACGTCGTCGAGAACGCGTCCGCGGTCAGCCCCGAAGCCGCTTCGTGCGTCGCCGGGTTCATCACCGCGGCCGTCGCGGCCAACTGTCCCTGCGCGGTCGGCACGCCGAACTTCCCGGCGAGCAACGCCGCCAGGATGATCGACAGCACCGCCGCCCCGATCGCGCCCGCGGTCTGCTGAAGGATGTTCGTCGCCGTCGATGCCTTCGCCATGTCCTGCGGCTTGAGCGTCTGCAACGCGGCCGAGGTGATCGGCATCATCGTCGCGCCCATGCCGAGCCCCATCACGAACAGCGCCGAAAGCAGCAGCCAGTACGGCGTCGCAGCGGTGACCTGGGTGAAGGCGATCAGCCCGGCGAGCATCAGCACGAGACCGGGCAGCACGATCTGCCGCGCGCCGATCTTGTCCGCGAGCCTGCCCGCGATCGGCATGGTCAGCATCGCGCCGACCCCCTGCGGGGCGAGCAGCAGACCGGCGTTCATCGCCGATTCACCGCGCGCCAGCACAAAATACGTGGGCAGCAACAGCATCGCGCCGAAGAACGCGACACAGAAGAAGGTCATCGTCACCATGGCGACGGAGAACGACCGGTTCTTGAACAACTTCAGATCGAGCAGCGGGTTCGTGACCCGATTCGCCCGGAACACGAACGCCACCAGCAGCGCGACCCCGGCCAGCGCGGGCAGCCAGACTTCCACCGCGCCGATCCCGCCTGCCGACGGGATGTTCGAAACACCGAAGATCAGCGCCGCCAGCCCCGGCGACACCATCAGCATGCCGAGGAAGTCGAAGCGCTCGCTGGGCTCCGGCCGGTCCTTCGGCAGCACGCGCCAGGCCAGCACCATGGTGATGAGGCCGATCGGCACGTTGATGTAGAAGATCCAGCGCCAGCTCACCGCGTCGACCAGCCAGCCGCCGAGGATCGGGCCACCGATCGGGCCGAGCAGCATCGGCACGCCGAGCACGCCCATCACGCGCCCGATCCGGTGCGGTCCCGCGGCCCTGGTCAGGATCGTCATGCCGGCGGGCATCAGCATGCCGCCGCCGAAGCCCTGCAGGACCCGGAAGATGATCAGCGATTCGACGTCCCAGGCCATGCCGGCGAGCATCGAGCCGATCAGGAACAGCCCGATCGCGGTCAGGTAGAGCCGTTTGGTGCCGAACCGGTCCGAGGCCCAGCCGGTGACCGGGATGACCGTCGCCAGCGCCAGCATGTAGCCGGTCGCGATCCACTGGATGGTGTCGAACGAGGTCTGGAACTCGATGGTCAGTTTCTGGAGCGCGACATTGACGACCGTCGTGTCGAGGATCGCCATGATCGCGCCGAGGATGACGACGCCGGCGACCTTGAGCACGCCGGCGTCGAGTTTGTCGCCGCCCGGTGCGGCCGGGCTTTGCGTTGACATGAAAAGTCCGTCCCTGTTACTGAGTGGACGCGACGACCCCCGTGGTCGCGACTACGGAATCGACGCCCGGCACCAGGCCGAGCCTTCCCCAGCCGAGCTTGTGCCTTAATGCGCAAGCTCGGACATGTAGCCGAGCGTAGCCGAACACGGGTTTTACCTGCCAACTTTTTCCCCGTATGCGGGCCGAAAGGGCAGGCCCGCATACGGGTTGTCACGAAGAGTGATCAGCAGACGCTGTCCGTCGGAACCGGGTTGCCCAGTCCGAACAGCGGTCGCAGCTTGAGCCCGATCCAGGTGCCGCCGAGCGCGAAAACACCCCACAGCCAGCCGTGCAGGCTGCCGACCGAGATACCGCCGAGGTAGGCGCCGATGTTGCAGCCACCCGCCATCCGCGCGCCGACGCCCATCAGGATCCCGCCGAGCACCGCGGCGACCGCGGTCCGCCACGGGATCGAGCTGTGGATCTTCCACGCACCCGCCGCCGCGGCCGCGACCCCCGCACCGATCATGATGCCGATGTCGGTGAGGCTGTTCTTGTCCTTCCAGATCGGCCCGGCCAGCGAAGCCGCGTTCGCCTTGAGCCGCCAGAATTCCCAGGTCTCCGGGTGCAGGCCGAACACCTGCAGGATCTTGGCGCCCCACAGGCTGAACGCGCTCGTCACACCCCAGATCCCGCCGGAAACCAGGAAGACGGCGCCCGCCAGCACCCCGAGGACGACGGCGCCGACGAGGATCGGCCAGGAGCCGCGGTAGATCCGGGCGAAGCCGCGCGCGGTCGGGACGACGTCGACCGGCGGCGGGTTGCGGCGCTTCTGCACGAACCGCGTCCCCAGCACGATCGCGGCGAGGACGGCGACGGTGATCGCCCACGAACCGAACCAGCCGACGTGGTCCGCGAGCAGGACGCCCTTGAACTCGGGCCAGCCCGACAACAGCGGATACGCCCACGTGTAGAGGACGGAGCCGGTGATGAAGCCGCCGAGGGTCAGGACGATCGTCGACTGGCCGGAACCGACCGCGAACAACGTTCCCGACGCGCAGGCGCCGCCCAGTTGCATGCCGATGGCGAAGATCGTCGCGCCGACGAACAGCGCGAGTCCCAGCCCGCCCGCGGTCGGGTTCGGCGTGCTGCCGAAGAGGCCGGAACCGGTGCCCACGATCAGCGCGATCAACGTCGCGGCCGTTCCGAGCAGCAGCGTGTGCGCCCGCAGCCCCTGGCCGTTCCCGACCGCGATCAGCTGGCGCCAGGCCGAGGTGAAACCGAACCGGGAGTGGAACAGCGCGAGCCCGAGCAGGAGGCCGAGGATCAGCAGGACGCCGAACTTCGCCCCGTGCTCCGCCCAGACGTACCAGGTCAGTCCGATCGCGAGGGCACCCGCGACCGCCAGCGGGACGATCTTGACCGGCTCCTCCGGTCGCGGGACCGGGGCGGCGCAGGAGGTCGGGAAGTCGAGGAGCTTCTTCTCACCGGCTTGGGTTTCTGTCGTCGCCACCAGGACTCCAGGTCGATCGGCGGGGTGGGGGACGAGCAACGTTAGGACCGGTGACCGCCCGGTCGCAGCCCGTCCCACACTGTGCGACGAATGGCGGCGCGCGGGGCCGGATGGCGGCGGCGACACCAAAGGTCCCTTGCTCCCCCGGCACGCACGAAGGCCCCTTCCCCTCAGCTGAGCCGAGGGAAAGGGGCCTTCACGTGCTTGTGGTTACGGCGCCGTCTTGATGCAGACCGTGGTCGGCGGCGTCGAGTACACCGCCACTCGCGTCGCTTCGGTGCCCTCACAGGACGCCTGATCCGCGACGTTGGCGATCTTCACCAATTCCGCGTCCTTGGCGGGATCGGTGCAGGCCACCTTCTGATATCCGGCGGTCTTCGACATGTAGCCCTTGAGGCAGTCGCCCTGCTTGGCGTTGGCCATCAGGCACAGCTTGTACGAGATCCGGCCGGACATCGAGATGCTGTCGTAGTCGCCCTCCGGGCAGGCCTCGTCGCCGCCCACGCGGGCGGCGATCTTGACGTTCGCCTCCTGAGCGCCGCAATCGGCCTTCTTCGGCTCGTCGGCCGTCCGGGAGAACTCGGTCACGCTGAGGCACTCACCGGCCTGGGCGTTGCCCGTCCCGGTGAAGTGGTTGACCAGGAAGAGACCGCCGCCGATCACGACGACGAGCACCGGGATGGCGAAACGCAGCCAGCCGAGCTTGGATTTTTTGGGCGCTTCCGGCTGGCCGAAAGCGTCGGGCTGTCCCACCGGCATTTGGCCCCCAGGGGCCGGCTGGGAAGTGGTCACCGAGAAACCTCACAGTTGTGAAGAGGAATGAGAACCTCGGTATCCAACACTTATCGTGATCGACCCTCTGCAGCGGCCCCCCGAACGGGTGAAAGCCGCTGGCCGAGGCCGCTATTTGGTGCTCTTCACGCAGACCGTCGAAGGCGGGGTCGAGTAGCTCTTGAGATGCGTCGCTTCCGTGTCGTCACAGGTCGCGACACCGTCGACCACCTTCAGGACCTCCGCGTCCCGCGCGGGGTCCGAGCAGGGGACCTTCTGATACGCAACGCTGTCGGCGAGGAAGTTCTCGAGGCAGTCGCCCTGCTTCGCGTTGAGCATCATGCAGAGCTTGTACGAGGCGAACGTCTTGTCGACGGTCAGCTGGTCGTACTCGCCCTCCGGGCACGCGCCGCCGGCGTCGGTCTTCGCCGCCGCCTTCGCGTTGGCCTCGGCCGAGCCGCAGTCCGCCTTGACCGGATCGTCATCGACGTCGCCGAACCTGGTGACCGCGTAGCAGCCGCCCGGCTGGACGTCGTCCGTGCTGGAGAGATAGCCGATGATCCACGAAGACGCGCTGAGCACCACGATCGCGACCGGCACCAGGATGCCAACCCAAAACCATTTGGAACGCCTGTGTTCGGTCATGCCAGCAGGGTATTCGCCACCACGGAAAAGGGCGCCCCGATCGCTCGGGGCGCCCTTTCGCGGAGAGACTCCGGTCAGTCGTTTTGGAAGTACGACAGCAACCGCAGGATCTCGAGGTACAGCCAGACCAGCGTGGTCATCAGGCCGAAGGCGACGTACCAGGACCACTTCGAGGGCGTGCCTTCGCGGATCATCCGGTCGGCCTGGTCGAAGTCGAGCAGGAAGCTGAACGCCGCGACACCGATCACCACGAGGCTGAAGATGATCGCGATCGGACCGCCGTCACGCAGCGGGTTGAAACCGAAGAAGAGGCTGGTGACGAGGTTGACCAGCATCATGATCGCCACGCCGACCACGGCGCCGATGATCCACTTCGTCAACTTCGGGGTGACCTTGACGGCACCCGTCTTGTAGACGACCAGCATCGCGAGGAAGACACCGGCGGTGCCGACGATCGCCTGCAGCGCGATACCGGGGTACAGCGCTTCGAACAGACCGCTGATCGCACCGAGGAAGACACCCTCGACGGCCGAGTAGGCCAGCGTGAGCGGGCCGCTCGGCATCTTCTTGAAGATGATCACCAGCGAAATCACGAGGCCGACGATCATCGAGCCGACGAGCACGCCGATCACGGCGCTGGGGATGCCCAGGATCTTGCCGGACCCCGACAGCGGGATCTGGCTGATCGCCCAGATCGCTGTGAGCACACCGGTCACCAGCGCGGTGCCGAGGCTCAGCGCCGTCTTGATCACGACGTCGTCGACGGTCATCGGACGGTCGCCGGCGCCGGCGGAGGTCTGCGGAGGACCGTAGCCGGGCACGCCGCCCTGGGGTTGGTTGAAGCCTACGTTGGGTCCGTACTCCGCCGCGCCACGCGGCAGGTTCCGGAACGCCGGGTTGCTACTGGATCGCACCTGATCCTCCTGGATCTACTGGCACCTGCATCGGGTTCAACGACCGCGTGGGCCGCCCGGTTCCCGTCGAAGTAAAGACGACTTTACTCACAATCGGCGCGACGCCCATCCCCCACACCGTATGCGGCGGAGATCACCGACCGTTCACCGATACCCCACCTGATGACCTCTTGCCAAAACCGCTGATCACACGCGATTCTCCACGGTGCGTGTTCGGATAAACACCGAAGGCGTGTCGGGGAACCTATCGATCGTGTGACCTGCGTCGATGTAAAGGCGTCGAAGGCAGAGCACGGCCAAAGGAGTCAACACACCATGGGGTGGACCACACGCCCGAGCGTGCGTTCGCGCGCCTTGACCAGCCTGATCGCGACGTGCCTGCTCGGCGCTTTGTCCGCCACCGTCGCGGCGACACCGGCCTCGGCCGTCGAAAACGAAGGTGTCGGCTACAAGATCACGCCCGGCCAGACGGTCGACAGCAAGCCAAGAGACCGCGACTGGCTCGGTTCCTACGTCGTCAACGGCAAGCACGTGTTCTGCGTCAGCTTCCAGCTGAAGGCGCCGGACTCGGCGGAGAAGTACAAGCCCGGCGACGAGCTCCTCGACAAGTGGGGCGCGAAGCTCCCCGAGGACACCGCCGCCAACATCTCCTACCTGCTGCTCCGCTACGGCGGCACGAAGGACAACGCCGAGGCCGCCGCGCTCGCGCACCTGCTGCACTCATGGACGTCGAAGCCTCGTTCCGACGCCGACCTCAAGCCGGACCTCGAGCCGGAGAAGATCGGTTACGACATCCAGGGCGCCCTCGGCAAGCTGAAGGCGCAGCACGCCGATGCCGCCACGGCCCTCGAGAAGATGACCAAGGACGCCGAGGCCAACCGCGGCCCGTGGACCACCGCGATCGCGCCGCCGAAGGAAGACCAGCACATCGGCACCGCGGGCGAGTGGACGATCAGCGTCAAGAACGCCAAGGGCAAGGGCATCTCCGGGGTGCCCGTTCAGCTCACGCCGTCGAACGCGACCGTGGACAGCGGCGAGACCACCAAGCCCGCGTCGACCTCGAACGCGAAGGCCGCGAAGACCACGACGGTGAAGACCGGCGAGGACGGCACCGTCACGGTCAAGGTGACGCCGACCGGTGACCAGCCGAAGCTGGCCAGCACGCTGTCCGCCCCCGCGGACCGGCCGTACGTGCAGTTCCCGGTCCAGACCGGCGTGCAGAACGTCGTCTCGACCGGCGGTGAGAAGGAACTGAAGGCCCAGGGTGTCGCGGTCGTCTCGAAACCGGGCAAGGTCCAGGTGACCAAGGTCGACGCGAAGACCGGCAAGGGCATCGCCGGCGCCGCGCTGCGGATCACCGCCAAGGACAAGGCCACCGCCGCCGTCGGCCACGACGGCAAGCCGCTCAACGGCGCCGACGGCAAACCCGCCGTCGTCACCACCGAGGGTGAGACCGGCACGGTCACCGTGGAGAACCTGCGGACCCCGCAGGAGATCTGCGTGGTCGAGGTCAGCGCGCCGCCGGGCTACACCAACGCGTTCGACCCGAAGAATCCGCCGTCCGCCTGCGGCGAGCTCAAACCGGGTGAGACGCTGGCGCTCAAGGTCGCCAACACGCCCAACGAGGTACCGCGCACCATTCCCGCCGGCGACCGGCCGGTGGCGATGATGCAGGGCACCGTCGAGAACTCGGCGTCGACCGCCGGCATCCTCGGTGTCGGCGCGCTCGCGCTGCTCGGTTCGGTGCTGGTGGGCGTGGCCGCGCGGCGGTCTTCGCGACGCTAAGGATTCGGGAATGTCAGTACGACGCGGGTTCGCGCTGGGAGCCGTCACGGTCCTGTGCGCGGACCTCGTCGCGGCCTTGATCATCTGGCCGCCGACGACCGTGGTGGCGGGGACGGCTCAGCCCGTCTCCGTCTCCGTCGCGGGCGGCGCCCCGGCCGCGCCCGCGCAGCAGGAGGTGCCGCCTCCACCGGACATCGTTCCCACGACGCCGCCGGCCGCCCCACCGCCGTCGTCTTCTAAACAACCCGAGGCTCCGAAACCCCAGGGTCCGGGGACGATCCAGCTGCCCGCGGGCGGCGCGGCGAAACTCGTGCGCAAGGAACTCGGACCGGGCGCGGAGCTTCCGGTGCCGGAGAACCTCGGCGAGGTGACCTGGTGGGGCGCCGAACTGAGCGCGGCCACCGGCGCGAGCGTGTTCGCCGGGCACGTGAACTGGAGGGGCGCGACGGGTCCGTTCGCGGAGCTGTGGACCGAGCGGATCGGCGGCGCCGTCACCGTGGTCGACAAGGCCGGGAAGTCTTGGCGGTACAAGGTTTCCCAGCTGATCACACTGAAGAAGAACGAACTGCCGCAGCGGGCGGACGAGCTGTTCGGCCAGTCCGGTCCACATCGGATAGTCCTCGTGACCTGCGGCGGCCGCTGGGTCGGCGGGGAGACCGGCTACGCCGAAAACCGGGTCGTCATCGCCGACCCAGCGTAGTTACCCGTGAGTAACTTCACCGGTGTCATAGTGGTCCTCGCCGTCGTCATGCAGCACAATGCCGGTGGACGCGGGCGAGCACGGTGAAGGGTGAAGCGAATGGCGACTTTTCTGGTGACCGGGGCGACCGGACTGATCGGGCGCCACTTCACCCGGCTGCTGCTCACCAGGGACGACGTCGAGAAGGTCGCGCTCGTCGTCCGCGCGTCCTCACGGGACAAACTCGCGAAACTCGTGAACGCCTGGCCGCATCCCGAACGCGTCACCCTCGTCACCGGTGACCTCGGCGAACCACTGCTCGGCGTCGGCGAAGACGACCGAGAGATGCTTCGCGGCGTCGATCACGTCGTCCACCTCGCCGCCCTTTACGACCTCACCGCCGACGACGAAGCCAGCATCAAGGCCAACGTCGAAGGCACCGCGCAGGTGATCGCGCTCGCCGCCGGACTGGACGCGGGCTGCCTGCACCACGTGTCCTCGGTCGCCGTCGCCGGTGACCACGAGGGCATGTTCACCGAGGAGATGTTCGACGTCGGCCAGCGGCTCCTCACGCCGTACCACCGCACGAAGTTCGAGGCGGAGCGCCTCGTGCGCGAACAGCAGGACGTGCCGTGGCGGGTGTACCGGCCCGCGGTCGTCGTCGGGGACTCCGAGACCGGCGAGATGGACAAGATCGACGGCCCGTACTACCTGTTCCCCGCGATCAGCAGGCTCGCCGGGCTGCCCGATGTGCCGATCGTCGGCCCCGACCTCGGCGACACCAACGTCGTCCCGGTCGACTACGTCGCCGAATCGCTGAACGCCCTGGTCACCACGAAGGGGCTCGACGGGCGCGCGTTCCACCTGGTCAACCCGGAACCCCAGCCGGTCGTCTCGGTCTACAACGCCTTCGCGAAGGCGGCGGGCGCGCCGACGATCTCCGTGCAGCTCAACGACCGCTTGTCCAAGGGCATCGTCAACCTGGTGAAACTGAGCGAGCACATCCCCGGCTTCACGATCGCGCGCGACGCCGTGCTGGAACGGCTCGGCATCCCGCCGGTGCTGCTGGACACCATGGCGTTCCCGTCGGTGTTCTCGTCGGCGTCGACGCGCAAGGCGCTCATCGGCTCGGGCGTCGAGGTGCCCCGGATCGAGGACTACGCGCCCACGCTGTGGCGCTACTGGCGTGAGCACCTCGACCCGTTCCGCGCCCGCAAGCACGGTCCACGCGGTGAACTGGACGGCCGCCGCGTGATCATCACCGGCGCGTCCTCCGGCATCGGCCGGGCGACCGCGATCAAGGTCGCGGCCGCGGGCGGGGTGCCGCTGCTCGTGGCGCGGCGCCGTCACGAACTCGAAGAAGTGCGGGACGAGATCATCGCCGCCGGCGGCACGGCGTCGGTGTACCCGGCCGACCTGACCGACGAGGACTCGGTGCACAAGGCCGTCGACGCGATGCTCGCCGAGCACGGCCGGGTCGACATGCTCGTGAACAACGCCGGCCGGTCGATCCGGCGATCGATCAAACTGTCGTACGACCGGTTCCACGACTACGAACGCGCGATGGCGATCAACTACTTCGGCGCGGTGCGGCTGATCCTCGCGGTGCTGCCGCATATGTCCGAGCGGAAATTCGGGCATATCGTCAACGTGTCGTCGATCGGCGTGCAGGGAATCGCGCCGCGCTTTTCGGCATATGCGGCTTCGAAGGCCGCTTTGGACTATTTCTCGCGGATCGCCGCGACCGAGACCCACGGTGACGGAATCACCTTCACGACCATCCACATGCCACTCGTGCGCACGCCGATGATCCGGCCGACGAAGATCTATGACGCGTTTCCGACCAAATCCCCGGATCAGGCCGCGGACATGGTGATGAAGGCGCTGAAGGACCGCCCGAAGCACATCGGCACGCCTGCCGGACAAGCGATCGGGCTCGCGTACACGCTCACGCCGGGGCTGACGGATGCCGTGGCCTACCAAGGGTTCCGCGTGTTCCCGGACTCCGCGGCCGCGGGCGGCGAGGGCGGTCTCAAAATCGGGAAGGGCGAGCAGCATCTGTCCCGTGCGGCGATGGCGCTCGCCCGGCTCAGCCGCGGCTTCCATTGGTGACACTGCGCACACGGGTGGCGGCCGTTCAGGTGAGGGATCGCAGCTGAGAGCCGACACACGTCGGTGAATCACCAAGCCTGACAACGGCGACGCCGGGTACGCAGGTACCGTCGTGACCATGGTTCCCGAGCGAGACAACGGCCTGTTGCCCCTGCGGCGCGAGTACACCCAGGCCTGGCACGGCTTCGACCGGAACGAAGTGCGCCAGTATCTGGATCATCTCGAATCCCAGCTGCATCGCGTGATCACCGACCGCGACGCCGCGATCGCGCAGGCGACCTCGGCCACCCGCGAACTCGAAACCGTCCGCCACGAGGTGGCGAAGCTGAACGCCAGGATCGAGGAGCTGAAGAAGCCGCCGGAGCGGCTCGAAGACCTCGACGAGCGGATGCAGCGCACCGTCACGCTCGCTCAGGCGCGCGCGGACGAGATCACGAAGCGTGCCGAGGTCGCGGCCGAGAAGCACTGGGCGTCCTCGAGCGAGGCTTCGAAGAAGCTCCGTGAGCGGTACACGCGGCTCGTCGCCGAGCTGGACAAGCAGGCGGACGCGCTGCACTCCGAACATGAATCCGCGCTCGCCGAAACGCGGGCCGAGGTCCACCGGCTGACCGTCGAGGCCGCCCAGCGCCGGGAACTGCTGGACAACGAGGCCGAGCGCAAGCGCCGCAAGATCGAGCGCGAGTTCGAGCAGACCATCGCGGCTCAGCGCGCCTCGCACGAGAAGCACATCACCGACCAGCAGACGGCCAGCAAGAACCAGGCCGAACGCCGGATCGCGGAGGCCACCGCGGAGGCCAAGCGCCGCATCGACGAGGCCACGGCCGAGGCCAAGCGCCGTCTCGACGAGGCCACGACGACAGCCGCCCAGCGCACGACCGCCGCCCAGCGGAAGGTCGAGCGGCTGGCGGAGATCCGCGAGCAGGCCCGCAAGAGCCTGATGCAGGCCGACGAGGTCCTGAAGGGCAGCGAGGCGATGCTCGCGGCGCTGCCCGAGGAGTCGGTGATCCCGCACGCTTCGAAGCTCGTCGGCGGCGACAGCAAGGCCGCGGAGACGAAGCCTGCCGGCAAGCCCGCCGAGCCGCCCGCGTCGAAGGCCCCGGCTCCCGCCAAATCCGCTCCCGCCAAGCCCGCTTCTTCGGCGCCTGCCGCCGCTGCGCCGAAGAACGGACAGAACGAGCAGGGCGGCCCGAAGGCGAACGGCCAGAAGCCGTCACCGGCCAAAACCGGCTCCTGACCTGCGCGAAGTAGCAAGGGACCTTTGCTGTCACTCTCTTTTGGAGAGCGATAGCAAAGGTCCCTTGCTCTCTTTTCGGGCGCTGTCAGGAGGCGGTGGTGCGAGGCCAGGGATTGGCCGCTTCGAGCTGGGCGGCTAGGCCGAGGAGGAGTGCTTCCCCGCCGGGCGCGGCGACGAGCTGGACGCAGGCCGGGATGCCCGAAGGATGTACGCCGACCGGAATCGACATCGCCGGGTAGCCCGCGAGATTCCAGAAGCCCGCGAAGCCCGCCACGCGTACGGACGGCAGGACGTTGGCGATCCATCGGGCTTCGTGCCACTTGCGCGCCTTGAGCGGAAGGGTCGCCAGCATGGGCGTCACCAGGACGTCGTGGTCGGCGAAGAACTCCTCGGCACGCTCCAGCCAGCGCTCGCGGGTGCTGTCCTGCACATGCTTGGCCAACAGCCGCCCAAGCCGGACGTGTGTGCGCGTCCGAGGCTGGAGCGCACCGAGATCGAAGCCCTCGGCCTGCTCGGCAGGGCCCGCGACCCAGCGCGCGAAGAGACCACCGACGGCTCCGGCGCTGTATCGGGGCGCGCCGGGCGCCACGGTGTGCCCGGCCTCGCGGAACAGCTCTCCGGCCCTCGTGACGGCTCGGCCGAACGCGCGCGGCAACGGCGCCCTCGTCAACGGGACCTGAGTCGACAGAGCGATGCGGGACCGCTTCGGTTCGGCGAGGTCCGCCAGGCCGGGCTCTTCGGCGAGGACCGACATCAGCACGGCCGCGTCGGCCACGGTGGTCGTCATCGGACCGTGTGTGGACAGGCCGAACCAGCCACTCTCCCCCGGTACGCGGACCACGTCCTTACCCGGTTTGAGACCGACGAGCCCGCACATGGCGGACGGCAGCCGGATCGAGCCCAGACCATCGGTGCCGTGCGCGATGGGCACCAGCCCGGCCGCGACGGCCGCCGCACTCCCGCCCGACGAACCGCCCGCGGCGTAGGCCGGGTTGCGCGGATTGCGCGCCACTCCGTCCGGACCGTCGCTCGACGGCCAGACACACAGCTCCGGCACCCGGGTCAGGCCGACGATCACCGCACCGGCGGCCCGCAGCCGCCGCGCTATCTCACCGTCCTCTGTGGACAGCGCGGACGAGCCCGCACGCGAACCCCACGAGGCATACTCGCCCTCGACCGGCGCGACGTCCTTGACCGCGATCGGCACGCCGGCCAAGGGCAGGTCGGCCAGGTCCGCGCGTTCGGCGACGGCGGCCGCCTCGGCGAGTGCCTCCTCATGCCTGACCCGGCGGAACGCGCCGACCACCCCGTCCGCCGCCGCGATCCGGGCCAACGCCTCTCGCGTCACCTCGACCGGGTCGAGCTCCTTGGCACGCACAGCCGCCGCGATTTCCACTGCCGTCTTGACCATCCCCGCACTGTAGAGCCGCCGGAGAAGATCAGCTGCGCGCCGAACAGGCGAACTTGGCCGAGTCCGGTTCGTACGCCGGGAAGTCGGTGTAGCCGTCGAGCCGGGCGCCGTAGTAGACGTCGTGGTCGGCCCGAGCGAGCGGGGCGCCCAAAGCGAACCGGGCGGGCAGGTCCGGATTCGCGATGAACAGCCGTCCGAAGGCGACCACATCGGCGAGACCGGTTTCGATCAAGGACTCACCCTCGTCCCGGGAAGTCGGTTCCTCTGACCGAAGGTTCGCGACGAGCGTCCCCGGCCACAGCGGCCGCAGGTGTGACAACGGCACAGCGTCGGGAGTGTCGATGACGTGCAGGTACGCGAGCTCGTACCGGCGTAGTTCCTCTAGCAGTCGTGAGTACACCTCCTTCCAGTCGTCTTCCACGATGTCGTTCTCCGGGTTGCCCGGCGAAATCCGCAGAGCGACCCTGGCCGCGCCGATCCGCTCGGTCACAGCCGCCACCACCTCGAGCGGGAAGCGGAGCCGGGCGGCGACCGAACCGCCGTAGCGGTCCTCCCTGAGATTGGTGTTGCGGGCGAGGAACTCCTGGATGAGGTAGCCGTTGGCACCGTGGAGTTCCACGCCGTCGAATCCTGCCTCGACGGCCCGGAGTGCCGCCGCGGCGAAGTCCTGGACGACCTCGCCTATCTCTTCTTCGCCGAGCGCACGCGGCTCGACCGTGTCCGTCCAGCCGTCGGCCGAGAAGATCCGCCCGGCCTGCCGGACCGCCGACGGCGCCACCGGCGTCCGGCCCATCACGCCGGGATGACTGACCCGGCCCGCGTGCCAAAGCTGCGCGAAAATCCGGCCGCCTTCCCTGTGCACGGCTTCCGTCACCGCACACCAGGCCTCGGCCTGCCGTTTCGTCGCGAGTCCTGGAATGCCCGGACCACTCTTGCCGGTCCGGTCGACCCAGATGCCTTCGCTCACGATCAACCCGGCGCTCGCGCGCTGCGCGTAGTACTCGGCCGTCCGCGGATGCGGCACGCCTGTGACATCGTCGGCGCGCCCCCTGGTCATCGGGGCCATCGCGATGCGGTTCGGCAACTGGATCGCGGTGCCGCGGAATGCTTCGAGCAACCTCATGAACGCGAAGCTAAACCCTGACACCGGCGTCACGGTCAACCTCGATTTCCGCGGCTACTGTGGACTGATGCGGATCGGCGAACTGGCGAAGCGGACCGGGGTGAGCGTCCGCTCGTTGCGGTACTACGAAACGGAAGGCCTGCTGCGTCCCGATCGATGCGGCAACGGCTACCGGACCTTCACCGAAGACGACATCGCCAGGGTGCTGCAGATCCAGCTCTTCTATTCGGCCGGGTTGTGCAGCGGCAAGATCGCGGAACTCCTTCCCTGTGTTTCCGGGGACCACACGCATTTGGTGCCTTCGCCGGGAATGGCCGACGAACTGGAGATCGCCAAGACTCGGATCCAGAACCAGATCTCCTTGCTCACCACCTCTCTATCGGTTCTGGAGCGCGTCCTGGCCGCGGCCAAGGGGACCGGCACCGCCGAGGTACCGGTTCCTTCCCGGCCCGTCCGGCGGCACCGTGGAATCCATGTCTGACCCGGATCAGGCGTTCGGGTCGCGGCCCAGCAGCCCGAGCAGCCTGTCCTGCAAGGGCGCGTCTTCGGGTACCTTCACTTCAGGGCCGAAGACGACGATGCCGGGCCCGAAAGCGCCGGGGACCCTCATCTGTTCGGGCATCGCCTGCGCGCCGGGCCACATCCGGGCGACCTCCTCCGGATCGATCGTGTCGTCCTGACCGGTGGCACGGGCCAGATCCCAGCCGTGGAGCACCATGTCGGCGCTGACGACCTGGTCGATGTGCTGTTCGGCGGTCATCTTCCCCGCCGGTGTCTCGTGCTCGGTGGCCGCGAGCACGGGGTCGGCGAGGATGGCTTCGACATCGGCCCGAGCCGCCCGGAGTGCGCCGAGCGGATCATCCGAGAGTGCGGGCGCAGGCCCGAGATCACGTCCGAAGGGACGCAGCATCGCGGCGTGCATGTCGACGATGTGCCCGACGACATCCCTGGCGCTCCACTCTTCACAGGGCGACCTGTTCTCCCATTGCCCGGCTTCGACGGCAGCGACCTTGCTCTCGAAGGCGTCGGCCCGGGCGCGGTAGCGGTCCGCGATGGCGGTCATCGTGTTCCCGCCCTCTCCGGAGTGGCGACGACCTCGGCCAGCTTGTCGAAGCCCTCACCGACACCCCGCTCCATCCCGGATTCGAGCACTGCGTCCCGGATCCGCTCCGAGGCGTACCGCACGACCTGGGTCAGCGTGGTGACCCCGCCGTGTTCGACCAACGTCAGCGTCGCCAACGCCTGGCCTTCCGAGGCATCGCAATCCTCGTTCGTCTCGAGGGAGACGAGTCTTTCCGGACGGTCGATCTCCTGGTAGACGCCCTGCAGCAGCATCTCCGCCCCGCCGTCTTGGCGCAGCAGGTAACGCCATCCGCCGCCGACCCGCAGGTCGATCTCGCATTCGACGACCTCCCAGTCGCGCGGGCCGAACCAGCGGCGCACCAGGTCCGGTTTGGTCCACGCGTCGAACACCAACGTCCTCGGCGCGTCGAAGGACCTCGTCATGAGGATCTCGAGATCGCCGGATTTCGTCACGCTGAGAGTGCGTCCCATCGTGCTGTTCCTTTCCGCTCGTGCGGTGGTCAATCGGTCTCGTCCCGGCGCTCCGGGTGCTTCATCTCTTCGTCCAGGACGAGGTCCAGCTGAGAGAAGGTCTCGTCCCAGTGGCGGCGGTAGCCGCCGAGCCATTCGTTCGCGTTCTTCAGCGGATCGGCCACCAACCGGCAGGGGCGACGCTGGGCATCGCGCCCCCTTGCCACCAGCCCCGCCCGCTCCAGCACTTTCAGATGTTTGGAGATGGCGGGCTGGCTCATCGCGAACGGCTCGGCCAGCTCCGTCACCGTGGCCTCACCGCGGGCGAGCCGCGCGAGGATCGCGCGGCGGGTGGGGTCGGCGAGTGCCGCGAAGGTGACATCGAGCAGATCTTGTGTCACGGCCGGCCGCCTTCCGTTTCCTGAGTTCGAGCGGTTCTCACGACTTCCCATTCTCACGATCGGCGCTCATCGGCACCGCGACGGTGGATAACCTTGCGGTTTCATAACCATGTGGTAATCTACGGCGGAGCAGATCGAGTTGTCAAGGCCGAGCACCGGCTTGACGAGGGAGAACACGAAAGAGGAAGGAGGTGGGACCGAGCCGGTCTCGCACTAAAGGACATGCGAGCGCGTACGAAAGGGCAACTGGGGTTACCGTCGATACCGGCATGGACGACGAACGAAACGAGCCGATGAACTCCGGGCGACCGAAGACGACGAAGCGATGGACGGCCGTCATCCTGGGAGCCGCCACCGTTCTCCTCACCAGCGTGCAGTGCGGCACGGCGGACGACCAGGCAGGCTCGGCACAGCCGGCGGGGACGGTACCTCCGCCGAGCAGCAGTGTCGCTTCGAGCCCGTCCAGCTCCGGCAAGCCCGCACCCTCGCCGTCACCGAGGGCGGAGCAGGCGCCTGCTCCGGGCTGCGAAACCGTCGTCGCCGGGATGAGCCCCCGGCAGCGACTGGCCCAGCTGGTGGTGGTCGGCGTGAACGCAGGCGACCCGCAGGCAGCGGTGAAACTGGTGCGCGATCAGCAGGTCGGCGGGATCTTCCTCGGCGGCAACGAGACGGCCCTGTTGCAGAACGGTGCGCTGGACGAGGTCCAACGCGCAGCGAAGATCCCGGTATCGGTGGCGATCGACGAGGAAGGCGGTCGTGTTCAACGGATCGACGCCCTCGACGGCAACATGCCCAGCGCCCGGAAGATGGCCTCGACCCTGACGCCGGCGCAGGTGCGGAAGAAGGCCGCCGAGCGAGGACGGCAGATGCGGGCTCGTGGCGTCACCGTCGACTACGCGCCCGACGCCGACATCACCGACCAGCCGGACCGCGACATCGTCGGCGACCGGTCGTTCGGCTCGGATCCGGAGGTCGCGCGCAAGTACGTCCTGGCGTTCGCACAGGGCCTGCGGGACGCCGGGGTGCAGCCGGTGCTGAAGCACTTCCCCGGGCACGGACACGCCACCGGGGACTCCCACAAGGGACTGGTGCGGACGCCGCCGCTGGCCTCGCTGCGCAAGGTCGACCTGGTGCCGTACCGCGACATCGGCGAGTACGGCGAGATCGGCGTCATGGTCGGACATCTGGACGTGCCCGACCTGACCGGCGGGACACCGTCGACCCTGTCGGCGCCGGCGTACCGGCTGCTGCGGAAGGACTACGCGTTCGACGGCCCGGTGATCACGGACGATCTCGGGGCGATGAAGGCGATCACATCGCAGTACCCGTTGCAGACGGCCGTGCTCAAGGCCTTGCAGGCCGGGGCGGATCAGGCGTTGTGGTCTTCCGGCGGCAACGTCGGCACGGTGCTGGCCACGCTGGAACAAGCGCTTGCGTCCGGCGACCTCCCTGCCGCCCGGGTCGACGAGGCAGCGACCCGCGTGCTCGCGGCGAAACACGCCTGCGGCTGACCGGCCACAGCCCGCGAGGTGACCAGGCCGGCGGGTGGCGTGAAAAGCGGTCCGAAAACTCAATGAACACAATGCTGACCAGGCCCGCGTCAGGGGTGACCCTGATCACCGCCCTGCCGCCCGATCAAGGAGGATCGCGTGCCTGGTCCCACGAAGTCCCTGCGCCGTCTCGCTCTGACGGCCGCCGCCGCTGCCGGACTGAGCCTGCTCGCCGCGCCGGTGGCGTCGGCCGCACCGGTGGCGTCGGCCGCACCGGTGACGTCGGCCGCGCCGTCGCCGATCGATCATCCGGTGCGGACCACCGGCTGTCACCGTCCGTCCCCGGTGCCGGCCGGGGCGACGACACTGCGGACCGTGACGTCGGGGGGCTTGGTCCGCGAGTACACGGTGCACGTTCCGGCGCGATACCGGCCTTCGCGGCCGTACCCGCTGGTGTTGTCGTTCCATGGCCACAAACGGACGTCGAAATATCAGGAGGAGCTGTCCGGGTTTTCCGCGTATGACGCGATTTCCGTCTACCCGCAAGGACTTCCGGGTACTGACGGCGAGTCGGCGTGGACCGGCGCGCCGTATTCCGCGGCCGCTGACGACGTGCTCTTCACCAGCGATCTGCTGAACACGCTCCAGCGTGAACTGTGCGTCGACTCCCGCCGGATCTACGCGACGGGCAAGTCGAACGGCGGCGGGTTCGTCGGCGTCCTCGCCTGCCGGATGCCGGGCCGGATCGCGGCGTTCGCCCCGGTCGCCGGCGCGTTCTATCCGCAAGGCGGCGAATGCCACCCGTCGCGTCCCGCTCCGATCCTCGACTTCCACGGAACGGCCGACGCGACGATCCCTTACACCGGAAATCCCGCGAAGGGCCTGCCGACGCTGCCGGACTGGCTCGCCGCGTGGTCCGACCGGAACGGCTGCTTCCCGCGCCCGATCCAGTACTCGCCGCGGGCCGACGTCACCGTCCAGCGCTGGCTCGGTTGCTCGCTCCAGCATTACCGGGTCGAAGGCGCCGGGCATGTCTGGCCGAGCACGGCGCCGAACAACGACTCCGCCACTCCGACCGTCATCGACGCCACGCCGGTCATCTGGAACTTCATGCTCGCCCACCGGCTGCGTTAAGAACTCGTCCATTTCCTTGCCGGATCCCCGCGCCTGGCGCTACCGTCGAACTTGACCGGATGACCAGATAGGCAAATCTAGTCATGAAGTCAGAGACTGGGAGCGCACGTGGCAGAACGTCCGGACCGCACCGCCGGCCGCGCCGATCGAATCCTCGACGCGGCCGGCGTCCTGCTGTCGCGGCTGGGCTATCGCAAGGTGACCATCGAGGACATCGCGAGCCAGGCCGGCATCGGGAAGGGCACGATCTACCTGCATTGGCCCACCAAGGAAACCCTCTTCCACGCGTTGCTCCTGCGTGAATCCCTTCGAGCCGCCGAGACCATTCTCGACCGGCTGGAGGAGGATCCGGCGGAAGTCGTCCCGCATCGGTTCCAGCGGGCCGTTTTCCTGTACACCCAGCGAAACCCGTTGCTCGGCGCACTCATCACCGGCAACACCGAAATGCTGGGCAGGCTGAAGACACATCCCTTGCAGGATCAGGACGCGGTCGTGACCGATCGGTACCTGAAGACGATGACCGACCGGGGCTTGTTGCGCGACGACATCCCGAACCTGCTCTTTTCCCTCCGCGCCTCGGCGCTGGGGTTCTACCTGATGGACAGCTTCACCACCGACGGCACCGGCCTCACCTCCGAAGAGAAGGCCGACGCCCTCGCGCACATCATCCGGACGGCGTTCGAGCCGCCGGAGCCACCGTCCACGGCGGATCTGGCCGCCACCGCGGCCGAAGTGATCCAGGCGTTCCGTGAGCTGATCTCGTCCTATCGCGCCTGGATCTACCGGAAGGACGGTGCCGGGGAGCCCGCTTGATCCGAGCTCCTCCACCACGAGAAGAAGGGGGCAAGCCATGACCACGATCGCCGAAACCTGGGGCGTCCACGAAGGCCAGTTCTGGCTTCGAGGAGAATTCCCGGCCGACCCGGTCCACTTCGACGCCGAGACGGGTATGTGGAACGTCTACGGCCACGCCGAGGCGTTGGAGACCCTGAGTGATCCCAAGGTGTTCTCGTCCGACACCGCCCGGCTGATCCCCCAGGAGATCGCACCGGACAAGGACCTGTTCGTCGAGGGCAACCTGCTCCAGATGGACCCGCCGGACCACAAGAAGCTGCGCACGCTGGTGAGTCACGCCTTCACGCCGAAGGTCGTCGCGGATCTCGAACCGCGGATCGCCGCGTTGACGAACGAACTCCTCGACGCGGTCGACGGCGCGGACTCGATGGAACTGGTGACGCATCTGGCTTATCCGTTGCCGGTGATCGTCATCGCCGAACTGCTCGGCATCCCGGCGAGCGATCGCGACCTGTTCAAGGAATGGGTCGACACGATGCTGCGGAACAGCCAGCAGCGGTCGCTGATCAAGCAGACCGAGGAGGACAAGAAGGCCTCAGAGGAAACCGCGGAACAGCTGAAGAACCTGGTGAACTACCTTGCCGGGCACGTCGAGGACCGACGGCGGAACCCGCGCGAGGACCTGCTGACCAAACTCGTCGAAGCCGAAGTGGACGGCGCGAAACTCACGCAGAACGAGGTCGTCAACTTCGCGAACGTGCTGCTGCTCGCCGGGCACATCACCACCACGATGCTGCTCGGGAACACGGTGCTGTGCCTGGATTCCCATCCGGACGAGTACCGGCGCGTCCGCGAGGACCGGGCACTGCTGCCCGCCACCATCGAGGAATCGCTGCGCTTCCTCAGCCCGTTCGCCCTCGTCGCCCGTGCCACGACGACCGACGTCGAACTGGGCGGGAAGACGGTCCCCGCGGACAGCATGCTCGCCATCTGGGTCGCGGCGGCGAACCGGGATCCGCGTACGTTCAAGGACCCGGGCACCTTCGATCCGGCGAGGTCGCACAATCCGCATCTCGCCTTCGGCCGCGGGATCCATTTCTGCATCGGCGCCCCGCTCGCCAGGCTGGAAGGCAAGACGGCGCTCAACATCCTGCTGGACCGGTTCCCGGCTCTGCGTACCGATCCTGCCGTTCCGCCGTCGTTCATACCCAGCCCGAACATGACCGGGGTGAACAAGCTCCAGCTGCTGCTGAAGCCCTAGCGGTCGGCGAACCGGGAGGCGAGCGGCACCACCACTCGCGGAGTCCGCTTTCCGGCGGTGTACCGCAATTCGGTGATGTTGCCGTTCGGCACCTGGTAGGTGTCGGCGAACGTCCGGAATCCGCGCATGGCCTCGCTGTCCGGGGTGGTGATCCCGGTCAGCAGCGACCACATGACCGCTCGGATGAAGAGCCCGTGCGTGAAGACGGCGATCGGGCCGGGTTCCCGTTCTCCCAATCGCGCCAGGAAGTCCTGGGTCCGGGCGTAGAGGGCCGCGAAGGATTCCGCGCCGTTCACCGCGTGGTGGGGATCGGCCCGATCCCAGTACGCCTCGGTGTACGGCTTACGGGTGGCGGTGGTGGTGACCTGTCCATGGAGTTCGCCGAGAAAGGTGAACTCCTGGACAGGCCACTCCTCGAGCTCCGCGTTGGGGAACCGCTCGATCGTCGGCTCGGCGGTCTGCCGCGCCCGCACGAACGGCGACGTCACGATCAACCGAGGCGGTTCGGCCAGCGAATCCGCGATTTCGACGGCCTGCCGCCTGCCGAGTCCGGTCAGCGCCGAAGCCCCTGGCTCCCCGCCGGGAAGACCCGCGTTGGACTCGCTTTCCCCATGCCTGATCAGCCACACCCTTGCCACGATCGCCTCCTAGACCCCGTGTGCCAACGACGATCGCACCGAGCGGAGTTGATCGCGACTTCGAGGATGCCGTATCGCCACCGAAGTGGCGCGGTTTTCAACGGTCGAACTGTCCCGGCGCCCGTCCCTCGCCCGCGGGGCCGCGGTACGCCTGCGCGATGTCCAGCCAGTGGTCGGCCAGCGCGCCTTCGGCACGGATGTCGAGGTCCTCGCGATGACGACGCCGCGTGACGAGGAGACAGAAGTCCTCCGCGCTCCCGGTGATCCGCTGCCGCGAGTCCTCGGGTCCGAACGTCCACAACCGGCCGGACGGCGAGGTGATCTCGAACCGGAACTCCTGCTCCGGCGGGGTCAGGCCCCGCGCCTCGTAGCCGAAGTCCCGCACCCGGACGGCGAAGCCGACGAGGTACGCGAGCCGGTCCGTCCGCTCCGGCCGAACGCCCAGCGCGTCCGCGACGTCCTGCCCGTGGGCGAACAGTTCCATCATCCCGGCGCAGGCGAGGATCGCCGGCGGCAGCGGGTTGACCAGCCACGGTACGACCTGGTCCGCCGGGACCGCGGCGAGCGCCTTGATGCCGGCGTCGCGTTCGGCGCGCCAGCGGCCGAGCAGGACCTCGTTGGGGTCGCCGAGGTAGTCGTCGAGGGCCGCGTTGACGGCGGCGTCGAACCCGCGCACCATCGAGCTCTTCATGACTTCAGCGAACTTCTGCGGCTCGCCCGCGGACAGTCCGGCGATCTTGAAAATGAAAGAGAGATGGGCGATCTGGTGTTTGACCGACCAGCCCGCCGCGGGGGTCGGCAGCTCCCATCCCGCGTCGTCCAGGCCGGCCACCAGGGCGTCGACCTGTTCGCCCTCCGTGGTGAGGTCCTTGATCACGTTCCGGAAGTCAGTCACCGTGCCGTCCTCTCGCCGTTTCCACCCTTTCGAATGATGCGGGCGCGCGGGGCCGTCGTCTTCTCCTGGTGAGCCCAGTCGAATTTCGTGCTTGATTCTGGAGCCGGGTCCAAGTTCTACCCTCGTGTCATGCGAACCGAAGCGACGACGGCACTGGCGGCGCTGACCATGTCCCAGGTGACCGCCCGTGCCGGGGTGCGGCCGGACACCGTGCGCTACTACGAGCGCATCGGTCTCCTGCCCGTCCCGGCGCGGACGACCGGGGCGCATCGGCGCTACGACGAGAACGTCATCGACAGGTTGCGGTTCATCCGCGGCACTCAGCGGCTCGGGCTGACGCTGACGGAGATCGGTGACCTGCTGAGCGTGCGCGACACCGGGGTCTGCCCGTGCGAACCCGCCGAAACCATGCTGGAACGCCATCTCACCGAGATCGAAGCGGAGATGACGCGGCTCGGCGAACTGCACGCCGAACTCACTTCCATGCTGTCCGGGATGTCCGGCGCCAAATGCGCCGATCCGCTTCCCGGCGCCTGGTGCCCGCCTGACCGCGAACCCGAGGGAGGAGGTGGATGACCATGCGTAACGACGATTGTTGCGACTGCGACTGCAGCGGCACCGGCTGCTGCTGACCCGCTTCGGCGGGACCGGCCGGGCTTGACGTCACCCGGCCGGCCATCCGAGGTCAGTCTTGCGGCAGGAGCACCATCTTGCCGATCCGGTCCTTGCAGACTTCGGCCGAATAGGCCATCAGGCCGCCTGCCTGCGCGTCCCGGAACAGCCGCTGGATCGGCGAAGTGCGCAGGAAGCCCGAACCGCCGCCCGCCTTCAGCGCCAGCTGGGCGACGTCGCGGGCGATCTCGTTCGCAAGCACCTTTGCGGTCATGGTCGCGGGCATGAACTCCGGCGAGTTCTGATCCGCCAGCCACGCCATGTTCCGGGAGTACATACGCGCGGCTTCCAGGCGCGTGTGGACGTCCGCGACTTCGAACTGCAGCCATTGCATTTCGGCGAGCGGCTGCCCGGTCACCGGGATGACACGGCTTCGGGAGTGCGCGATCAGAGCGTCCTCCGCCGCGTCGGCGATCCCCAAGGACAAGAAGGCCAGGCCCGCCGCGATGTGGTTCGGGCGTTGCTCGGCCGAGGGCGGGCACCTGCGGTCTTCTCGCAGGACTGTCCCTTCGAAGGAGACGAGCTGGCTCCTGCTGGCGCGCAGTCCCATCGTGTCCCAGATGGGCACGAAGGTCATCGTTTCGTCCGGCGAGACGCCGAAGAACGTGGGCACGCCGTCGACGAGCGCGTTCACCAGGAAGTGGTCGGCGACCTCGCAACCGGAAACGAACCGCTTGGCGCCGGTGAGCCGGTGCCCACCCTCGACGGGCTCGGCGATCTGTTGCGGCATCAGGAACATGTTGCCGCCGCTCGGTTCCGACAGCGCGTTGGCGAACCGCTTGCCGTCGATGAGTTCCCCGGCGTAGAAGCGGCCCACTTCGGGAGCGGACAGCTGGACCAGCCCGACCGCGGCGCCGATGTGCATCACCCAGACGCACGCTGTCGACGAACAGGCGGCGCTGAGGATCCGGACGATCTCGCCGTAGGACCGATAGCTGAGGTCTTCACCGCCGAATTCGGCGGGCAACGTCGCCCTGTCGAGTCCGGTCGCGTGCAACGCGCGGAGGTTGGCGATGGGCAGCTCGGCCGTTTCGTCGAACTCGGCGGCACTCGCCGCGAAGTCCCTCGCCAGTTCGGTGACGGTTTCGATCCAGTGGCGTTCGTGGGCGGGCGGGGCGAACGGATGGCTCATGACCGCATCATGCCGGAATCGCGAAGGCCTCCCCGCCACCCCGAGAATGGCGAAGGAGGCCTTTCACGGTCCGGCCGTCACACTCCGGTGCAGGCGGCCATCGCGAATTCACCGGAAGCGGTCTTGGTCGAAACCACGGCGCCGTCGACGGTGATCTTGCAGGTGACGGAGCCGCCGGTCTCGCCGGTGGTCACCGTGAGCGTCCCGCCCTTGTAGACGCCCTTGTTCTCGACTTCCTTGTTCCACGGCAGCGCCGGAACCGTTTCGGTGACGGGGTTGAGGACCTCGCCGTAGATGACCTCGACGTTCGTGGCGTCACCGGTGATCTCGTAGGACACCTTCGCGGTGCGGTTGATCTCGTTGTTGACTTCGTTGACCGCCGCGTTGAACACGAAGATCCACACCACGCAGACCACGAGGCCGAGTGCGGACAAGGCGATACCGGTGATGGAGAGCCCCTTGTTGGAGGCCTTCCCGTTCTTGACGCGGATCAGCCCGATGATCGAGAAGATCAGGCCGAGGATCACCAGCGGCCACGCGATGACGCCGACGAACGGGATCGGGGAGAAGACCAGCCCCACCAGGCCGAGGACGAAGCCCGTGACGCCGATGCCGTTGCGGGGCGGCATCGGGCTGGCGGGGGCTTGCGGGGCCGGCGTGTAGGGGGTTTGCTGGGTCACGGAGGTTTTTCCTTTCCAACGGGATGAACGAGGCGGCATACAACCAGTGATCCCGAGGCGGCCGCATCGTCCTCGGCGCGCCGACCCGTTACGACGAAAGTCGTAATCCGCGCGTTTCGAAGGATCGGTTCCGCTGATGCGGGCGGCCCGGCCCGCCTGCGTACGCTCAGCGCATGGCAAGGCGTGTGCTCGGCGTGGTGCTCACCGTGGTGGCGGTCGCGGCGTGCGTGATCAGCAGCATTTTCGTCTTCAGCGCCCAGGGTTATCTTCCGGCGACGAAAGAGTTCGAACCGACTTGGTGGTCCGCGCTCGGCTTCTTCACCGGTATCGGCGCCGCGGTCATGCTCTGCTGGCGGCACAAATGGCCGGAACTCGTCCTCGCCATCGCCTTGGTGCCGCCGCTTTGTTTCCGCTCCGACGCGCTGGCCGCGTTGGTCGCCCTCGCCGCGTTGGCCGCGCGCCGCCGCGACCGTTTCCTTTGGCTCGGGTCCGTGCTCGTCTTCCTCGCCACGGCGTGGGCGTTGTTCGGTGACGCCAACCGTCATCCCGACGTGACCGTCGCGGGGCAAATCGTCGGTAAGCAGTTCTCCGCCGTGCAGGTGATGGGAACGCTGACGGTCGCCGTCGTGCTGACGGCCGTACCGCTCACCGTCGGGGTCGTGCGCGGGATGCAGGGCACCCTCGCGATCCGTGAGGCCAAGGAAGAGGAACTCCGCGCCGAAATGACCCGCCGCGCGGAACGCACCCGGATCGCGCGCGAGATGCACGACGTCCTCGGGCACCGGCTTTCCCTGCTGTCCCTGCAGGCCGGCGCGCTCGAGGTCAGCAAAGGACCCGCGACGACGGAAGCGGCGAAGACCGTCCGCACGACGGCGCGCCAGTCGCTCGAAGATCTGAGGCAGGTCATCGGTGTGCTGCGCGATGGCCAGGGATTCGGCGAAAACGGGGAGAACGGAACCCATCCGGAACCGCCACAGCCGACGCTGGCGGACATCCCCGAACTGGTCGCCAACGCCCGCCGGGCCGGCCTGGGGGTCAACGTGACGATCCTGCTGGACGACGCGGGCGGCGCGCCGGCGTTGCTCGGCACGACCGCGTACCGGATCGTCCAGGAGTCGATGACCAACATCCTGAAACACGCTCCGGGCGCGACGGCCGAGGTTTCGGTTCGCGGAGGACCGGGGAACGGGCTCACCGTCGAGGTCGTCAATCCGCTGCCCGCGACGGCTCCCGCCGGCAAGGCGCCGGGTGCGGGCTCCGGGCTGACCGGGATCGGCGAACGCGTTACGCTGATCGGCGGGACCGTCAGCACCGGGCCCACCGAAGAGCGCACATTCGCCGTCCGGGCTTGGCTACCGTGGGGACACCACTAACCTGTCCGGGTGAACCAGCGCCCACTGCGAGTGCTGCTCGTCGACGACGACCCCCTCGTGCGAACCGGCTTGTCGATGATCCTGTCGAGCGCGGGCGACATCCAGGTCGTCGCGGAAGCAGGCGACGGGGACGAGGCCGTGCCGAAGGTGACCATGCACGCTCCCGACGTCGTGCTGATGGACATCAGGATGCGGCGGATGAACGGCCTCGTCGCGACCGCCGCCGTCACCGCGCTGCCCAACCCGCCGAAGGTCCTCGTCCTGACCACGTATGACCTCGACGAGTACGTCTTCGACGCGCTCGGCGCGGGCGCCAGCGGATTCCTGCTGAAAGAGGGGTCACCGCAGGAGATCATCGACGCGGTGCGCGTGGTCGCGGCCGGCGAGGCGATGCTGTCGCCGCGGACGACGCGGAAACTCATCGGGCATTTCGTCGCGACCAGGACGAGCCCTCGCCGCCATCGTGCGCGAGCGGGACTGAAGACCCTGACCGAGCGCGAGCGGGACATCGTCACGGCCGTCGCGCAGGGCGGGACCAACGCCGAAATCGGCGCGGAACTGCACCTGAGCGAAGCGACCGTGAAGACCCACATCACCCGGATCTTCGCGAAACTCGACGCGACCAACCGGGTCCAGCTGACGATCTTCGCCTACGAAGCCGGGCTCGTCGCTCCCTGACGGTCCGTCGCGAGCAAGGCGGCCAGCACCACGACGACACCCACGATGACCAGCGGCGTCGATCCGGCGGACGACCTTTGGTGAACTGTCCGTCCGTCATCGCTTTCGGGTTTCCTCCTCCCCCGGCGGAACAGGACCCGCGGGACTACGCGAGCCCGGCGAGGACGGCGGCCGCCTCCTTCGGGTGGATGAGGAAACGGACGTGGCTGCTCACGAGCGAGCGCACGTCGGTCGGGTTGTCCGGGGTGAGCGCGTCCGCCTCCTTGATGAAGCGGTCCTGCAGCGCGAGCGGCATCGACCGGTCCTCGGTGAGCCTGAGATAGGTGCGCGGGATCCGGCCCCAGGTGGCCGCGTCGGCGCGTTCGGTCCCGGCGTCGAGGCTCTCGTCCGGCTCAAGAGTGTTGAGGTAGGCGAAGAATTCCTGCTCGGTGCCGTCTTCGAGCATCGCGGTCTTCAAGGCGGCCAGCAGCGCGGGATCGGCGGTGCGCCAGTTCATCCGGAGCGCGCCGAGCACGGCGGGATCGGCGACGACGACACCGCCGACGTCGTTGAGCGCGCTGCTCGCGTACTCGGGTCCCTGCATGTACTCGCCCACCGTCGCGTCGACGCAGCACCACGCGGAGATGTAGACGATCCGGTCGATCAGTTCCGGGACGGCGTTGCCGACCCCGGTGAGCGTGACGCCACCCCGGCTGTGCCCGACCAGGATGACCGGCCCGTACTCGGCGACCTCGCGCACGACGCCCACTACCTGCTCGACGGCCTCGGCCAGCGTCGCACCCGCCTGGTTCGACGGTGCCTTGGCCAACGCTTCGAGGTCTTGCGGCGCCTGGTAGGCGGCGTGGAAACCGGCGGCGAACCCATGTCCGGGAAGGTCGACGGCCAGCGTGCGGTGGCCGAGCAGGGCGAGTTCGCGTTGCAGCGGACCCCAGGTGAACGAGGCGCTGCTGGAACCGTGTACGAAAACGTAGGTCGGAGTCACGCTCGTATCCTGGCATCCCGGCTTTGCCCCGGTGATGATCATGAGGGGCAGATCATGGCCGCAAGCCGGATCGTCACGTTCCGAGGGCCAGGAGATGTAACGCGAGAGCCACCGTCTACGACCTAGGTCCCGCAGCACAGCGAAAGCCACTGGGGAAGGTGCGGCCACCACGCACCGCGGGAACGTTTCACATGGAGGACATCACTATGGAGATCGCAGAGCGCGCACAGGCTCTGGCTCTGAAAATCCGGAAGCACAAGGCCGACATCCAGACGGAAGAAGCCACCAAGAACGCTTTCGTGATGCCCTTCATCAGCACGGTCCTGGGGTACGACGTCTTCAACCCCGCCGAAGTCATCCCCGAATTCACGGCCGACGTCGGCACCAAAAAGGGCGAGAAGATCGACTACGCCATCGTGCACGACGGGCAAGTACAGGTACTGGTCGAAGCCAAGAAGATCAACGACCCGCTTCGCATCGAGCACGCATCCCAGCTTTTCCGGTACTTCGCTGTGACCAATGCGAGGATCGCCATCCTCACGAACGGCGAGACGTACCAGTTCTACACCGATCTGGACGCGCCGAACCGGATGGACGCGAAGCCCTTCCTGGTCTTGGACTTTTCGGATATCGACGAGACCCTCATTCCCGAACTCGCGAAGTTGAGCAAAGAGTCCTTCAACTTGGACTCGGTCATCAACGCCGCCGAGGAACTCAAGTACATCGGCCAGATCAAACGGATCCTCGCGGCCCAGTTCAAGACGCCCGAGGACGAGTGGGTGAAGTTTCTCGCCGGCCGTGTCTACGAAGGGTCCTTCACTCAACGGGTTCGCGACCAGTTCGCTCCGCTTGTCGACAAGGCGGCACGCCAGTTCCTCAACGAGCAGGTCAACGACCGGCTGAAGAGCGCGCTGGGCGGACCGGACTCCTTCGTCAGCATTTCCGCCGGTGCGCCCGAGCTTTCCGGACAAGATGTTCCTGCCGAGAACTCCCCCGCTGGGCACGCGGAAGCAAGGCCACATGACAGCAACGGGGATGTGGTCACGACCGAAGAAGAACTCGAGGGATACCGGATCGTCCGGGCCATCGTCTGCGGAGAGGTCCCTGCCGCGAGGATCGTCGCGCGTGACACGAAGACCTATTTCGGTGTGCTGCTTGACGACAACAACCGCAAGCCCATCGCTCGTCTGTGGTTCAACCGCTCAAAGAAGTACCTCGGTGTCTTCGATGAGAACAAGGTGGAGACACGTATCCCCATCGCGACAGTCGAAGAGATCTACCAGCACGCCGACCAGCTCCGGAAGACCGTGGCTCGATACCACTCTTCTGTCGGCTCCGACGGCAAAGTGGTCGAAGACGCGGAGTCGAACGTCGTGGATCCGTCACTCAGTCCGCGATGAGCACCTGGCCCGCCCCGTCGAACCGGTAGCCGACCCCGCGCACCGTCGTGATCGGCGTCAGCACGGGTTCGAGTTTCCCGCGGATCTTGCGGACGTGGACGTCCACGGTCCGCCCGTTGCCGCCGGACAGCCCCCACACTTGCGCCATCAGCGTGAGGCGGTCGAAGACGCGGTCCGGGTTCCGGCTCAGGAACAGCAGGAGGTCGAATTCCAGTCTGGTGAACTCCAGCACCTCGCCATGCAGCAGCACTCGCCGCGAATCGGGTTCGATGCGCAACGGCGGCGCGGATTCGCCGGTTCGTCGCCGTCGTCCGGCGAGTTCGATGACCTGGCCGGAATCCGCCGGGACGGTGCGTGCCGTCAGGGTCACGCCGACAGTGTCCTCAAAGGACTCAAGCAGGCGCGCGGCGATCGCGGCGGCGTGTTCGGAGTCGGTGTTCACCCGTAACGCCAGCGTCAGTTCGACGGTAGGCTCCTGGCTCAGCGCGAGCGGCTGCGTCATCTCACACCACCCGGACCGGATGCCGGACGACGGCGTCGAACAGGTAGCCCTCGGTGTTGAACGGGGTCACTTCCGGCTGGGTGACGCCGGTGATGTCCGTGGCCCGCGCCCGGAGGGTATGGGCACCGGAAACCGCGGGGCGCCAAGGGAATTCCCAGCGTTGCCAGCCCCGATCCGCCGCCGCGCCCACGAATTTCGCCTGCCGCCAGCCGTCGCCGGTGTCGACTTCCACCCGGCGGATCCGGCCGTTGCCCGACCATGACCGGCCGCGCAGCACCTGCCTGCCGCCTGCCGTGAACTCGGCGTTCCAGGGCAGTTCGAACGCGCTCTTGACCACCTGCCGGGTGACGGCCGTGCCGTCGGCCGGATAGTCCGGCCCGAGCAGCCGGTAGTACTGCGTGCTCCACGGCGACACCAGTGGCGTTTCCGAGACTTCGATACGCCCCAGCCATTTGATGGACGAGATCCCGGCCCAGGACGGCACGACGAGCCGCACCGGATGGCCGTGGTCCGGCGGGAGCGGACGCCCGTTCATCTCGTACGCCAGCAAAACGTCCTGCAACGCTTTCTCGACCGGCAGCGGTCGGCGCACCTTCCCCAGATCGACCCCGCCGGTGACGTAGCCGGCGTCCAGCCCTTCCGGCAGGACGTCCACCGCGTGCCGCGTCAATCCCGCTTTGGCCAGCACGGTGGAAAGCCGGACACCGCGCCAGCGGGCGACCCCGATCGCGCCGAGCTTCCACGCCGTGCCGGACACCGCCTGCCCTTGCTGACCGGTGAAGAAACTCCGCCCGTTGCCCGCGCATTCGATCGCGGAAGTGATCGTCTCAGAAGGTAATCGGAGCAGGTCACGGTAGGTGAATTCGACGGGCCTGTCCGCCGTCGGCGCGCCTCGCAACCCGGTTCCGAACAGCTTCAGCCGCCAGGTGCCCGCGTCGATCGATGGGGTGGCGGTGTGGTTTCGCACGAAGAACCGCTCGACCGGTGTCAGATAGCCCTGCCCGCTCAACGCCTCCCAGCGCGTCTCCGCGTTGGTGCCGTAGACCTCGAAGATCTCCGGCGGCAAGGGCTTCACGATCGGCGAGGCCGCCGACGCCGTTCCCGGCACCGTGCCGAACGCCGTCAGCGCGAGTGACCCACCGGCCGCCAGCCGAAGCAGCCCACGCCGCGATATCCCGTCACCCCGCGCCTCCCCCGCACGCCACTGGGCGAGCCGAACGCGGTCGTAGGTGGCTTCGTCGGTCAAGCCGGTTCCGGTCATGCGGGTCATTGTCGGCAACGACCGTCCGTGCCGACCAGCACGTCCACAGTGCGGACCCGGTTGCGGTCTTCGCAGGCCAAGAGCGCGTTTCCGTCCAGTTCGCGAACCTCGACGAGCCGGGGCCCGAGCACCGCGACGGCCGCGGCGTACCCGGGGCCCGCCGCGAGATCCTTGATCGCGACCTGGCCCCGCAGCCCGTCCCGTCCCTCCGCCGCCAGCAGCCTCACCCCTTCTCCCGGCGGGGAAAGGGTGAGGCTGGACAAGGGCGTTCGCAACCCTTCCCCCGTCGCCTTCACGATGGCTTCCTTCCTGGTCCAGGACGTGTAGAAAGCCGCGAACTCGTCGACACCGGGGGTGGCGGGCCGGGCCGATTCCGCGGGGGACAGCACGTACGCGGCCATCCCCCGGACGTCGACGTCGGCGCGGATCTCTTCGACGTCGACGCCGACAGCGCCGGCACTGGACACCGCGACCGCGATCCGCCTGCCCGAATGCGACACCGAGACCTCGATGTCCCCGTCGAGGACGGCAGGCTTGCCGTGCGGGAGGGCGCAGTCCGGACAGGACCGGGTGATCCGGACCCGTTCCGGCGCCACGCCGGTGTAGCCGCCCGCCGTCAGGCGAAGCAGCGCACAGCCCACGGTGAACCGGTCCCGGTCCGCCTGCCCCGCGATACCGGCGCGGCGCGCCCGTTCGACCGGGTCCAGCAGGGCCAGGTGCCGATCGGACGCCTGCGCGGTACTCGCCCACCACACGTGGCAGGTGCCCGGTGGCAGCGCGCCGGGCAGCGGCGCTGCCACCGGGGAGACGGCACCGGCCGGGGAGGTCGCGGTCACGACGCCGGCGCGCCTTCTTTCTCGGCGACCGCGCCGAGCCTGGACTCGACGAACTTGGCCACATGGTTGACCGTCCGGAAGTTGGCGATGTCGAGGTCGGCGGGGACCACGGCGACGCCGAAGGTCCGCTCGACCCACATCACCAGCTGGACGGCGAACATCGAGCTGACGCTGCTGGTGGCGAAGATGTCGTGATCGTCGGTGAGTTCGGTGTCACGGACGTTCTGCGCGATGAAAGCGCGGATGATCGAAATACGGTCCTCAGTCATTCGGCACCTGCCATAGTCCCGGCGTTGACCGGCTCGTAGGGGTAGAAACCATGGCCGCTCTTGCGACCCAGCCGACCGGCCGCGACCAGTTTGCGGAGCAGTGGAGCCGGCCGGAACTTGGGATCGTTGAAATTGTCGAGCAGCACTTCGAGGGAATAGAGAACGGTGTCCAGCCCGATGAGGTCCGCGGTCTCCAGCGGTCCCATCTGATGCCCGAGGCACTGCCGGAAAAGCCGGTCGATGTCACCCGCCGAGGCGATGTTGTCCTGGAGCAGGAGAATCGCCTCGTTGACCGACAGCATCGCGACACGGTTGGTCACGAAGCCCGAGGAATCCTCGACCACGACGCAATCCTTGCCGATGCGGCGGAAGACCTCACGGGTGAGGTCGATGGTCTCGGGCGAGGTGTGGAAACCGCGGATGACCTCGACCAGCGGTTTGAGCGGTACGGGGTTCATCAGATGGGTTCCGATGACCCGGTCGGGGCGTTCGGTCACCGACGCCACCTTGGTGATGGGGATGGCCGAGGTGTTCACCCCGAAAACGCACCGCGGCGAGCAGATCCGGTCGATCTCGCGGTACAGGGCCTGCTTCACCTCCCAGTTCTCGGTGACGTTCTCCACCACGAAATCGACATCGGCGAGTTCGTCCGCCTCGGTGGTGAAAGTGATGCGCGAGAGCACTTCCGCGGGCGTACTTCCCGCGAGCGCGCGATTGAGCATCCCGTAAAGCCTGGCGTTGTTGGCGATCTCGTCGCGTGCGCGGTCGAGGGCGGCACGGGAAATGTCCACCAGCACCACGGGCAATCCGCCCGCGGCGAACGCGTGCGCGCCGCCGATGCCCATCGTGCCGGCGCCGAGCACGCCGACGCGCCTGACCGTAGTGGTGTCCGTCATCGATCTCCCCTGGTCGCTCGAAGAAGCCTTCCGGCCCGCTGCCGCAGCGGTTCCGGCCAGTCGGCCATGTCCCATCCGTATTGGCACAGCACCGCGTAGGTCAGGCGCTCCAGCCCGAAGCCGACGCAGGCCGAATACACCACCTCGCCGTCCGGGCCCTTGATGCCGAAGGCTTCGCCGAAATGTTGTTCATGGAGGTTGAACGAGCCGACCGCGATGCTCTGCCCCTGCGGACCGACATCCAGATGCAACTCGTGCTTGAGTTCGAGCAGCCGTTGCGAAGACGCTCGTGCCGCTCCTTCGACACTGGCGAAGAACGGGTCGTTGGCGACCTCGCACCGCCCGGCGAGCCCGAGTTCGGCGACCAGTTCGATCGCCCGGTCACGGAACCGGTCCCTGGCGCTCCGGACGAACTCGGCCGAGCCGAGGAAGACCGTCTCCCTGATGGTGAAGTCCGCCAGCCGTTCCAGCGTCCGGTGGTAACGGGCCTCGTGCCGGAACGATCCACCCTTCGCCGTCACCACCATGTTCTCCCTGTCCAATGTGGACCCGGAGAACTGGTCGAAGGTGTGGTAGCACATCGTCGGCGGCAGGCACCGGTCCACCGGACCGCATTTCCCGAGGATGTGTTCACCGATCTGGGCGCGCTCGCCGACTTCCTTCGCGAAGGCGCGATAGGTGTCGACGTCGCCGTCCAGGCGGGCGGCGAACATCATGTGCTGCGGGAACGACGACAGGTAGCCACTGCGATGCAGCGCGGTGACCGGGAGCAGCGTGGGATACCGGTACTCGCGCGCGTCGAATTCGTCGTCGATGATGTGGCGCAGCAATCCGTCCAGCGTGTTCAGCGCGGTGATCGCCGGTTCGCCGAGCGCCACCTGACCCGGGCCGATCTCGTGCACCACGCCATCGGCCAGCATTCCCTCGAAGACGTCGGACAGCGGCACCCGGGTGGAGTCGGAACGCCACACCACCTTCGGCGGTGTCGGCAGCTGGGTCCGCACGTCGTTCTCGACGACGAACTCCAGCTTCCTGGAGAGCTCAGCGGCGTCCGCGGGGTCGTCGGTCGTCACCACCACGGCGACCACCTCGTTGCCGGAGAAGACCAGCTGGAAGTCGACGATGTCCTCCGACACGAAATAGACGCGGCGGCGCAACTCGTCGAGATGAGCGTCGATCAGCGGTTTTTCCAGATCGAGCCGATAGTCGTGCATTCGTCCTCCTCAGACCGACGTGGGAACACCGAGCAGGCCGGCGATGATGGACCGTTGGATTTCCGAGGTACCGCCGTAGATCGTGCCCGCCAGCACATCCCGCAGTTCCCGCTCGATGCCCAGTTCTTCGGTGTAGCCACGGGCACCGTGGATCTGCATCGCGTCCAGCGCGCTGACGCTCAGGCTTTCGCTGACATACAGCTTCAACATCGACGCCTCGTGCAGGGCGAGCCTGCCCCGCGAGCGCAGCCAGCCGACCTTGTAGAGCAACAGCCGTGCCAGCTCCAGCCGGACCCGCATGTCGGCGATCTTGTGCGACACCGCCTGGAAGGCACCGATAGCCCTGCCGAACTGCTGGCGGGTACTCGCGTATTCGACACAGCGGTCGAGCAGTCGCGCCAGCACACCGACCCCGCCGGCGAACATGAACCCGCGTTCCCACTCCATGGTGGAGGTGAACAGCTGATATCCGGCACCTTCGGCGCCGAGCCGCTGATTCTCTCCCAGCACGCAGCCGTCGAAGACGATCTCGCCCATCGGCGTACCCCGCAACCCGGCCTTGGGGATCAGTTTCGCAGAGAGGCCGGGAGTGTCCCGCTCCACCACGAAGGCCGAGATCGACCGTTGCGGTGCTTCCGTTTCACTCGTCCTCGCGAACACGATGAACAGATCGGCGCGCGGACCGTTGCTGATGAATTTCTTGGTGCCGGTCAGGACATAGCCGTCCCCGGACCGGACGGCCTTGGTGGTCAGGGAAAGCATGTCCGACCCGGTCTCCGGTTCGGACAACGCGTGCGCCCCGACCATCGAGCCGTCGCACAGGGACGGCAGCCACCGACGCCGCTGCTCTTCCGTCCCGTGATCGGCGATGTAGACCGCGCAGGCGAACACGTGGTTGTTGATCGCGAACACCAGGCCGTTGTCGGCACATCCGTAGCCGAGACCTTCGTAGGCCATGATCGCGGTGAGCGGATCGTAGCCGGAACCGCCGTACTCGCTCGCGATCGGCCAGCCGAGCACGCCGAAGTCCGCGCACAGCTTCCAGCCGTCCTCGTCGAACGTGCCTTCCCGGTCGTGTTCCGCCGCCCGCGTACCGATGTCGGTCTTGGCGAACCGGATCACCCGGTCACGAAGTTCTTGTTGTTCCGCGGTAGGCGCGAAGTCCATCCTGTTCCCCTCCCCGGTGAATACCGGCCATCCCCAGTCGGTACAAACTTCCTCCCAGCTGAATCCCTTGCGTTGCCATCACTTCGCCAGTGAAGCCTTGTCGTGTGCGGCCTGTGCCGCGTGCTCGGTCGCGCTCGCCCGCAGTTCGTCGCCGAAATCGACGACCTGGGTGCCCGCGCGCGCGTATCGCCGCTTCACCGTGCCGCCGGTGCGACGGAGTACGGTCAGGCTGTTCTGCGCGAGTTTGTGCGGTTCGAGCAGGTTCACGATCTCCATCTCGCCGGGCCGCGAGCGCTGGATTCCCGCCAGATAGCGCAGAATCGCGTCGCCCTCGGGATAGGTCATCAGGTAGTGCAGGAGCACCAGACCGCCGTCCGGGTTGATCAGGTCCCAGAAGTTGTCCACGAAGTACAGGCACTCCCACGCGTCGACCCACGCCAGGTCGATCGGCACGAGCTCCGCGGGCAGGAGGTCCGCGCACGCACGCAGGTCGGCGTTCACGACCGTCACCCGGTCTTCGAGCTCCAGCTCCCGCAGTACCGTCCGCACCCTGCCCGCGGACGATTCCTCGATGGACAGATCATCCACCGCGACGAGGGTGGGCCGATACGGCTCGAGGTAGTAGCCGGGGCGTGCCAGCGGAGGCTCTTCGTTGAGCCAGGTTTCGTCCAGCTCGCCTTCTCCGTCGAGGTGGCGCCGGGACTTGACGGCCAGCGCCTCCGACTCGGCGCGGACCAGCTCCTCGACTTCAGCGAGCGCGCCGGCCAGGAACGGCGTGGTGTAGCCCATTCCCACTTCGAGAACCCGGCGCGGGCGGACCAGGTGAACGAGCGACTTCAGCAGCGGCCCGACGGATTCCGTGCCCATTCCGGGCACCCGCAGCCGCTCGACCGCGGCACGGAACTCGACACTGTCAGTCCTTTGTGGACTCATTGCTGTTTCCCTTTCGGACGGGGTCGGCCGGGTTCGGTGAACTCGCTGTGCAGGAACAGCAACGGCGGGCGGCCGGTCAGCACGTCGAACGCGCGCACCGCGCCGATCAGGACGGCGTGATCACCCACGGGATGGATCCGATCCAGCACACAGTCGAAGTAGCCGACCCCTTCGGGCAGGATCGGGCATCCGGTGTACGGTGCCGCGCACCACGGTATGTCCACAAAGGAGCTCGCACCGGCCGGGCGTTTCGGGTCGGCGAAGGCGCGGGCGACGCCCTCTTGGCCGGCGCTGAGCATGGTCACCGCGAACACCGCCGAGGAGCTGATGTGCCGGTAGGTCCGCGAATCGTGGTTCACCGAGACCAGGACCATCAAGGGGTCGACCGAAACCGAGGTGAAGGCGTTCACGGTCATCCCGTGCGGCTGCCCGTCCACCACGGTGCTCAGGACCGTGACACCGGTCGGGAATCGGCTCGCCGTGCGGCGGAATCGTTCCCCGGTCCGGTCCAGGCCGGGAGACGGCGGGTTCACGAACCCGACGGTGCGGTCGACAGCTCCCGCACCTGGTCGAGGTGTTCGAAACCGGCGAGCACGGTGTCAGTGGGTACCCCGAAGTCGATCAGACAGGCGACTTCGTCGACCCCGGCGTCACGGAATCGCTCCACCATCTTCTGTGCTTTGCCGACCGTGCCGAGGAGCGCGCCGTCGTCGTAGTACCGGTCGAACGAGCGCCCCACCAGGAAGTCCACGTCCTCCTTGTGCAGCTTGGCCGGATCGATCTTGCGCGCGCCGTTGAGCTGGGAACCCATCAGCAGACCGAGCGAGCTGCGCAAGTAGTCGTGCAGCGGCTCACGGACCTGTTCGCGCACTTCGTCCTCGTCGTCGCCGAGGCAGGTGTGCACCATCAGCGCGACCCTCCCCGGCCATCCGTCGGCGTCTTCGCGTTCGGCGACCGCGCGGCGGTATTCGGCGATCTTCTCGGCGAGTTCGTCGAGGTCCTGACCGAGCAGGTGGGTCAGCAGGCCCGCGCCTGCTCGCCCGGCGGCACGGAAGGTCTCGGCGTTGCCCGCGCTGGTGACCCAGACCGGCAGCTCCGGCTGGACCGGCGGCGGGAAGACGCGCACCTGCTGCTCGGTGCCGACACCGTCGATTACGGACATGGCCTCGCCACGCCACAGCCTGCGCACCTGGTCCACGTACTCCACCAGGATCTGCTTGCGGTTCCGGTAGTTCTCCGGGCGCAGCGCGAAATCCACGGCGTGCCAGCCGGACGCGAAGGAAAGACCGACACGTCCGCCGGAGAGATTGTCGACCACCGACCACTCTTCGGCGATCCGCACCGGATGGTGCAGCGGCGCGACCACACTGCCGGCGCGGATTTGCACCCGCTCGGTGATCGCGGCCACCGCCGCGCCGGTCACCGCCGGGTTGGGGTAGAGACCGCCGAAGGAATGGAAATGCCGCTCCGGCGTCCATACGGCCGTGAAGCCGTTGGCGTCCGCGAACCGCGCCCCGTCCAGCAGAAGCTGATAGCGGTTGTGGTCACGTTCGCTGCTGTCGTTGGCGAAGTAGAACAGGCTGAAGTCCATTGTCACGCCCCTGTCACGGATTCGGTCGTGGATGCGGACGGCTGTCGAGTGCGCAGTGCCCACCTGGTCGCCGACGGCGCGGACACGCCCGCGACGATCATCGCCACCCCGAAGATCAGCCAGCCGAGCTGGCCGACGCCGACGATCAATCCGGTCACCAGCACGGGGGTGACCATCGTGCCGAACTGCGTCGACATGCCGAAGAACCCTTGGTACTGGCCCTGCGCGTGTTCGGGTGCGAGCCCGAAGGACAGCGACCACGAACCCGCGCTCCACAGCATCTCGCCGAAGACGTGCGCCAGCGCGCCGGCGACGAGGATGAGCACCGCCAGCCACGTCGGTTGCCCGGCCGCGAGCGCGAACAGCGCGCAGCAGGCCGCCAGCAGGAAACCCGACCGGCGCAGGGCTTTGGCCCCGCCGGGGGGCAGGTCGCTTCCTTTGCTGGTCCGCACCTGGAGAAGTACGACGGTGACCGTGTTGAGCAACAGCAACGCCGAGTACAGCCAGGCGGGCGCCTTCGTCTGCTGGATGATCCACAGCGGCAGCGCGACGGTGAGGATGACCGTGTTCATGGTGAGCACGGCATTGAGCAAGGAAATCGTCGCGTACGGCTTGTCGCGCAACACGACGAGCCGCGCGCCCTCGGACTGCGCTGGTACCGGGGGCACGGTCGGCAGCCTGAAATACGCCAAACCCGCCGAGATGACCAGCAGGCCGCCGCCGGTCAACACCGAGATGTAGGCCGTGCGGGTGTCGAAATGGAGCCCGATGCCGCCGGCCACCGCGCCGAGGGAGACCCCGAGATTGCTGATGGAACGCAGATAGGACCAGGCACGCACCCGTTCTTCCGGCCGCGTGATCCCGGCGATGAGCGCGCCCCGCGCCGCGTCCGTCGCGGATTCCGCGATCAGCACCAGACTGGTCGCCACCAGCAGGGTGACGAACCCGCCGACGAAGGCGTAGCAGCACATCAGCGCGCCTTGCAGGCACATGAACACGATCGTGGTGTTACGCGGGCCGAGGAGGTCGGCCGCCTGACCGGCGGGCACGCTCGCCGCCATCCCGAGGACCCCGCCGATCGTGAGCGCGAGCCCCACCTCACCGGCCGGGATCCCCGCGGTGCGGGTGAAGAACAGGATGCTCACCGCCATGAACACACCGTTGCCCACGGTCTTCGCCAGGTTGCTCAGGCACAGCACGCGGACCGGGCCCGGCGGGGGGATCAGCTCTCGGAGGTAGGACATCAGCGAGCGATTCCTTTCTCTGCACGGTTTCGGATGTCCATCGCTACGCCTTGACCGCGCGGCCGCCGGGCAGCAGGTCGCGCAGCCCGTTCCGGTCGATCTTGCCGTTGGCGTTGAGGGGCAAGGAATCGAAATGCTCGAAACGCCGCGGAACCATGTGGATGGGCACCTGGTCGCACAGCCAGTGCAGGAAACGCAACGGCGCCTGCGGCACGCCCGTATAGCATCCGACGAGTTCGGTTTCTTCCTCGTTCTTGATCGCGAGCACGACCGCGTCCCGGATGTCGGTATGCCGTCGCATGGCCGCCTCGATCTCGCCGAGTTCGATCCGATAGCCGCGGACCTTGACCTGGTTGTCCAACCGTCCTAAATGGACGAGATTGCCGGACTCCCACCGCACCCTGTCTCCCGTGCGGTAGTAATGCGCCTCGGTCAGCGGCCCCGTTCCGTCGTACACCGTCGTCCCGGCGTCGTCGTGGGTGAGGAACCGGCCGATGTCGTCCTGCGGGTCCAGATAGCCGTCGAAGCGCTGGGAGCCGCGGACACAAAGCTCGCCCTCCGCCGCGGGACATCCTGCCTCGTCCAGGATCACGTGGTCGAGGAAGTCGTATACGGGCCCGATCGGCACCGTGTCGTTCGTGGTGGCCGGCCACTGCTCCGGATCGTCCGGCAGCCGGAATTCGGTACAAGCGACGGTCAATTCGGTCGGGCCGTAGACGTTCTCCAGTACCGCGTCCGGCGCGACGGCCCGCCACTCCCGCGCTTGCCGGACCGTGAGCTGTTCGCCGATGAACAGGCTGTAGCGCAGCTCGCGCACCCGTCCCGCCGGGAGGTTGCCGAGGTCCGCGCTGACCGAAACCACCGACGGCACCGAGAACCAGTGCGTGATCCGGTGCTCCACCAGATAGTCCACCGGGGTCAGCAGTTCGGTGCGCCGAGGGACGATCAGCGTCGCGCCGCCACCCCAGGTGACGAAGAGATCGAAAACCGACGGGTCGAAGGTCAGGTCGAAGGCGTGCGACATCCGGCAGCCGGGCTTCACCTGATAACGCTCGATGTTGTGCGCCAGGTAAGGCGACAGATTGCGGTGCCGGATCGGCACGCCTTTGGGACGGCCGGTGGAGCCCGACGTGAACAGGACGTACGCGACGTCGTCACCGCTCGTCCGGCGCGGCCGCGGTTCGCCGGTGGGCCGGGCCGCGAGCACGTCGGCGTCGGCGGGAGTGAGCACGGTGGCGGCGAGATCGTCGTCGTCGAGCTGCGCGGAGCCCGCTTCGTCGGCCAGCACCAGGTCCACCTTCGCCAGTTCGCAGACCATGCGGTTGCGGGCCGCGGGGTACTCCGGATTGAGCGGGGTGAGGACCGAGCCGAGGTACAGGCCCGCGAGATAGCCGGCGTACGCGACCACGCTGCGGGAAGCGAGCAACGCGATCCGCTCCGGCGCACCGCCGTGCTCGGCGACGATCCGGCAGGCGAGCGCCAGCGCGCATTCGTGAAGCCGCGCGTAGGTCAGGCTGACATCCCGCACTTCGACCGCGGTCTCGTCCGGCCACCTGGCCACCGACGCGGTGAACCAGTCGTACAGCGTTTCCGGTGTGCCGTTCAGACTTCCCACAACGTCACCGCCCAGGCGGCCACCGGACTGTTGTTCAGCACCAGCACGAGATCGCCCTCGGCCAGCTCGCCGGTGGCGAGCAACCGGTCGAGGTTGAGCACGACGTCCATCGCGCCGAGGTGCCCGTACTCGGTCAGCTGCGCCAGGCACACGTCGTGGATCGGCAGTTCGAGCAGGGAGGTGTAGAAGCCGAACGCGCTCGCCGCGACGTTCTGCATCAGGGTGGTGGCGACGGCGTCCTTGCCGATCCCGGCTTCGGCGAGGACACGGTCGACGAGGCGGCTGAGCCGGAATTGGCTGTGCGTCGCCAGTTCGAAGCTGTACCTGGCCGGGTCCAGGCATTCCTCGCGCCATTCGTACCAGGGCGTCTGCTTGTAGTCCACGCGGAACAGGTCGTTGAAGGAGCCGTCGGTCTCCTGCCGATGCCCTCGCAGCACAGGACGGCCGCCCCGGACCATCGTCATCGCGTACGCCCCGTCGCCGACCACCGTGACGGGGAACCGGATCCGGTCCGCTCCGGTCGGACGGCTGGTGTGCGTGATCAGCACGCTCTCGCGGCCGGGATCGGCCACGAGCAGGTCACGCGCCAGCGCCCAGGCGGCACTGGAACCGGTGCAGCCCAGCCCGTCCACGCTGAAGGCGAACGCCGAGTCCAGTTTGTTCTCCGCCTGCACGCGGCACACGTCCGAGCCGAGCAGCACGTCCGGTGACCGCGGCCCGACCATCAGCAGGATGTCGGGGTCGACCGGATGCTCGGCCAGCAGTTCCCGGCAGGCCTGCCCGGCGAGGGCCGCCTGCGAGGTCTCGGTGAACACCCCGACGGTCCGCACACCGCATTTCTCGACGAACGCGAGCTCTTCATGGCCGAGCTGGGCGTATTCCGGCAGATCCGTGACCGCCATCCGGTCTTCGGGCAGCAGGCAGTGCATCGCGCCGATGCCGATCGCGCCGGAACCGTTGTCCGTGGTCATGAGCGCGTTCCCCTTGTCCTCACGAGATTCGCCACCAGGTCGCCCGCCGCCGCCTTGTTCTCGGCCAGGTACTCCAGCCCGCCGCGCAGCAGCTCTCCGGTCGGTTCGGAACTCAAGCCAGAGCGGCTCAGCCAGTCCTGCCAGCCCTTGGCTTCCATGTCGTCCTCGCCGAGGTTCTCCTCGCCCTCGAGTTCGTAGAGGGTCATGTTCGACAGCACCTCGTCACCCGTCGCCAGTGCCTTTTCGGCCACCCGACGCTTCCATTCCTCCGGCTCGACGGCCTCGGTCGGCAGGCCCGCTTCGGCCAGCAGCTCGAACATCTGCCGCGGGTTGATCAATTTCTCGTGGACCAGGTGATACGCGCGGCCGACCGAACCCGGGACGAACGAGAGTTCCGCGATGGCCTTGGCCACCACGTCGACGGGTGCCACCGGCCAGGCACGCTCGTCGAGCGGATGCGCGCCCACCGCGAGACCGCTGGCCAGCAGATGCCAGACCAGGTCCTTGTCGTTGCAGGCCCCCGTCGTCCGGGAGGAGACGATGACGCCCGGCCGGAACACCCGGACCCGCATACCGTCGCGCTCGGCCCGTTCCAGCAGCCGTTCGCCGACCCATTTGCTGACGCCGTACCCACCCTGCTCGGGATCCAGCGGTTGTTCCCTGGTCTCCAGGATCTTCCCGCCGGTGCCCATCGCGATCCCGGTCGCCGCGACGGTGGAGACGAAGGAGAAGTCCCGGATTCCGTTGCCCCGCATCCACGACAGCAGGTCGACCATCGGCAGCAGGTTGCTCTCGCGCAGGACCCGGTACGGCTCGGTGAAGACCACCCGGGCCGCGCAGTGCAGCACCCGGCCCACCTGCGTGGCGAGTTCGCCGTCCCGGTACTCGCGGCAGACCTTGGCGATGTCGTGGAGGTCGCCGGGCACCACGTGTACGCGGTCCGAGTCCGTTTCGGGCAGCCCCAACGCCTTCACCGCGTTGCTCAGCCGCTCCCGGCCCTCGGCCTCGTCCGCGGCCCGCACCAGGCAGTAGATCCTGCCCTCGGTCGAGGCCAGCAACTCGTGCAGCAGGAACGCGCCGAGGAAGCCGGTCGCGCCGGTCAGCAGCACATCGGTACCCGGCGCTTCCGTTTCGGACACATCGGCCAACGGCAGTTGCAGGTCGGCGTCCATCAGCTCGCCGTCTCCGTCCGCGACCTGATAGACGGCTTCGTCGCCTTGCGCGCCGAGTTTGCCCCGGACGATCCGGGCGATCCTGCGCACCGTGGTCCGGCTGCCACCCGAGCGGTGCACGTTGATGAGGACCTGGTGGCGCTGCTGGACCTTCAGTGCCATCTGCACGTACAGCAAGGAGGTCCCGCCGAGCAGGCCGAACTCGTCGTCCACGCCGATCGTGGAGACGCCGAACAGCTCACGCCACAGTTCGAGCAACTCCGCCTCGATGGATCCGGGCTCCTCCGTACCGACGTTGTCCACAGTGGACTCGGTCGTCGCGGCGGGGCGGGACCAGCTCGAAGGCGCGGCGATCGGCGGCATCCTGTCGAGAGCCCAATACCTGCGCCGGGAGAACGGATACGTCGGCAGCGTCACCCGGCGGCCTCGGCCACCGGAGATCGTCTCCCATGCCACGTCGACGCCGTGCAGCCAGGCCGCCGTGAGCGCCTCCTCGACCCGGTCCGCGAGCACGCCGGGATCGGTATCCGGTTCGAGCGGTAGGACGTGGCGGGCCGGTCCCGCTTCGCCGGTGCCGACGAGCAGCACGAACTCGTCCGCCGACGGTCGCGTGGGGACCTCCCGCACCACCTCGGGCTTGCCGGGCAACGCGGCGAGCAGCGCGCGCGGCACGTCCAGCCCTTCCGGCGCGACGACGATCGCCCGCCGCGCGGCGGTGGTGCGCACTGTGCGGGCGGCGGGCGGACGGGGCAGGCGCAGCACCGACGCCAGCGCGCCGGGGGCGGCGGTCACCACCCGGCGCTCGGTGAACGACCGCCGTCCGACCCTCAGCGTATGCGCCACGTCCGCGACGGCCTGCCCACCGGCGTCCAGCTCATCGGCGAGCCGTCCGGACAACGCGTCCAGTTCGGCGCGAGTGCGCCCGGACAGCACCAGCCGGACGACTTCGGTCTCCGGTGCCGGGGGCCGCACGGGTGCGGGCGGCGGGGCGAGCACCGCGACGGCGTTCGTGCCGCCGACGCCCATCGAGTTGACCAGCACGTGCCGGTCCCGGTCGAGGTTCGAACTCGCGCTCGCCGGCACGAAGAACGGGCTTTCGGCGAGGATGCCGGGATCCCGCGGCCGGTCGAACATCGGCTGCGGGGGAAGGTTTCCGGTGCGCACGATGTGCACCGCCTTCAGGAAACCGGCGATACCGGCGGTGGCACCGGTGTGCCCGATGTTCGCCTTCACCGAGCCGAGTCCGCAGAATCCGCTGTCGGAGGTGGTGGCCCGCAGGCCGTCGGTGAGCCCCAGCAGCTCGATGTGATCGCCGAGTGCGGTGCCCGACCCGTGCGCCTCGACGTACCTCAGCAGCCGTGCCGGCACGCCGGCCACCCGCAACGCGGCCGCGACCACGTCGGCGACCCCGGACGGGGTCGGCGCGGTGAAACCGGGCCGGTTCGAGCCCTCGTTCCCGATGGCGCTGCCGCGGACCACCGCCAGTACGGGGTCGCCGTCGGCGAGCGCGTCGGAAAGCCTGCGCAGGGCCACCACGCCGATCCCCGAGCTGAACGCGGTTCCGGTCGAAGTCGCGTCGAACGAGCGGCAGTAGCCGTCCTCGGAGGTCAGGCCGCCCGGCTGGTACCGGTATCCGGTGACCGGCTCGGCGATCGTCGTACCGCCGGCCAGCGCGATGTCGCACTCTCCGGAAAGCAAGCTCAAGGTCGCGTAATGCACCGCGTACAGCGAGGACGAACAAGCCGTTTGCACACCGACGGTCGGCCCGCGCAACCCCAGCTTGTAGCCGATCCTCGACGTCATCAGGTCCCCGAGGCCACCCAGCGTCAGCCCGAGGTCGTCGAACGCCTCGATCAGCCCGGACTCCATGGTCTTCGCCGCGAGCAACGCGGCCGAGTACCGGCTCGGCGCGCCTCCCGCGAAGATGCCGGTCACCGGGCCGTCCGCACGCGGCGGATGTCCCGCGGACTCCAGCGCCTCCCAGCAGCTTTCCAGGAGCAGCCGGTGCTGCGGGTCGATCGTCTCGGCCTCGGTTGGTGACACTCCGAAGAACTCGGCGGCGAAGTCCTCCGCTCCCGGCAGGGTCGCGGCCACCCGGACGAAGTCGGGCGCCTTCAGGTCCGCCTCGGACACACCGGACGCCCGGAGCCGGTCCTCGTCCTGTTCCCGCATGGAAACCACGCCGGCGTCGAGGTTCCGCCAGAAGCTTTCCGGGGTCCAGGCGTCGGGGAAACGGCAACCGGCGCCCACGACCGCGATATCGGTCTCGTTCGTCATGGGTCAGTCGCCCGATTCGGTCGGCTGGGTGCGGCGTGCCATGCCGAGCAACCGGCCGCGTTCGCGGCCGCCGAGCTTCGCGGGTCCGGTGGCCTCCTCGCTGCCGAGCAACGCGGCCTGTGCCCGCACCGTGCTGTGCTCGAAGAGGTCGGCCGCTCGGAGATCGCGTTCGGTCATCCCGTTGAGCTGCTCCCAGAGCAGCAGCAACAGCAGCGAGTTGCCACCGGCGTCGAAGAAGTTGACCTCCATCGGCACGGTTTCGACGGCGATGTCGAGCGCGTCCGCCCAAGCGCTTCGCACCTTGCCGACGATGTCGGGCTCCGCGATCACGGTCTCGTTCACTTCAGTTCCCCTTATCCGTTTTCGCATCCGGATCAGCCGTCAGGTTCATCGCCTTCGTCACGAGCGCGGCGAGAAGATCGGTGATGGTGTCTTCGTCGAACAGGTCGCTCAAATAGGAAGCGGACAGCAGCAGGTCGTCGCCGTGTTCGATGACGGTGAGCTCGAACTCGTACTTGACGTGCAGCGGCCGCAGCGGGAGATAACGGGCTTGGACGCCGGGAGACAGCTCGGCGGGCGACGGCACACCGTCGGCCGAAGCGAGGTACACCGGCGTCACCGGCGGCCGGTCGAGGCCGCGGTCGGGATGCACCCCCGACGCGATCGCGTCGAACGGCACATCCGCGTCGCGGTAGCAGGAAACGCTCGCCTCACGGACCCGGCCGAGCAGCTCCCGCCAAGTGGGTTCGCCGCTCGCGTCCACCCGGAGCACCAGGGTGTTGACGAACATGCCCACCGCGTTCGCGGACTCCGGCGCGTCCCGGCCGACCCAGGGGATCGCGAACAGGAAGTCCCGTTGCCCGCTCCGGTCGCCGAGGGTGCTCGCGAGCAGCGCCGCGGTCGCCATGAAGGTGGTACAGCCGAGTTCGCCGCAGATCTCCCGCAACCGGGCCGTCGGTTCTTTCCCGAGATTCACCCGGCGGGACGCGCCGAGGGTCGGCTGGGTGTTCCCCCGCGGCCGGTCGTACGGGAGCAGCACGTCGGTCGGGGCACCGTCCAGTTCGGACACTCTCGCGGCCGCCCGCTCTTCCCTCGACGCGGCGGCCGGAGAGTCTGATCCATCCACTATGGACGGATGGACGGGTGCCGGAAGGGCGGCGGGCCTGCCTTCCCGCTCGGCTCGATAGGCCTCGGCCAGCTGTTCGGACAGGATCTGCTGCGACCATCCGTCGTTGACGATGTGGTGCGCGCTGATCACGACCAGCGTCCGGTCCTTTCGCGTGATGACCTCGGCGCGTGCGAGCGGGCCCGTCGCCAGGTCGAACGCGTCCCAGCTCACCTTCGCCAGCCGGGCCTCGAGCCGGGCGTCGTCCCACCGTTCACCCCCGCTCACCATGATCTCGGGGGTCGGCGCGTCCGTGCGGTAGAAGAGCCTTCGCAGCTTCCGGTCGAGCTCGAATCGGGTGCGCAACGCGGGATGGCGGCCGAGGACCTGCTGAAGCGCCCGGCGGAGCGCGTCCTGATCGATCGCGCCCCGCAGTTCGATCACCATGGGGAGCACGTATGCCGACCGGAGCCCGGCGATCCGGTCGAGGAACCAGAATCGCTGCTGCACCGAGGTCGCCGGGTACCGGTCCGCCGGAGCCGGTGTTCCGCCGGGCCGCTCGGCCGGCGCTTCGGCACCCGCGGCGAGCAACCGGCCCAGCCCGGCGACCGTGGGCTCGGCAAGGAAGCCGGCCGGGGGCACCCAGATACCGTGGCGCCGCCGAGCCTCGGAAAGCATGTGGACCGCGAGCAGGGAATGCCCGCTGAGAGAGAAGAAGTTCGTCTCCGGAGCCAAGTCCGCGACGGTGAGCACCGGAACGGCCTTGGCCACCTTGGGCAACACGTCCACGAAGAGCTCCGCGGCCCACCGTTGCTCCTCGGTGAACCCGCCCCGCCCGACCTCGGCCGGAGGCCGCCCGGGCTCCTCCTCGGCGTCCTCCGGGTCTCGCTCCCAGCCTGCCGTCCGGGCGTCGGCATCGTCGATCCCGGCGAGCAGTTCACGCACGGTGACGCCTGGGTCGGCCACCGCCTTCGCGAGGACGGCCAGGAAATCGTCGCCGACGAACCGGCCCATGCCGCCGGGAAGGCGATCGGTCGCGAACTCGACCATGCCGGTGATCTCGTCCTGTCCCTCCTCCAGCAACAACAGGAGGTCGAACTTGGCCGTACCGGTCGGGAGCTGGACCGGCGAAGTCCACAGCTCCGGAGCGGGCGGCTTCGGCGCGGGCACGTTCTGAAGCGCGAACCCCACATCCACCAGGCCGACGCGGGCACCTTTCACCGCGGCGACCTCGGCGGTCAGCTGGTTGAAAGGGATCCGTTGGTAGGTAAGGGAACGAAAGGCCTCTTGCCGCGTCTGGGCACAGAGTTCGGCGAACGTCCAGTCCGGTTCCGACCGGCATTTCAGCGGCACGGTGTTGACGAAGAACCCGGCCAGCTTCTCCAAGTCCGGATGCGGGCGATTGGCGGCGAGCGTCCCCACCAGGAACTCCGGCCGCCCGGACCACTGCCGCAACACCAGCTGAAACGCGGCGAAGAGCAGAACATACGGCGTCGCGCGCAGAGCCTTCGCCAGCTCTCGCAGGTTCGCGACCACCGGTCCGGGCACCGTGAAGGTGTGCTGAGCACCGGGAAGGGCACCTTCCGGAGAGACCGGTCGCGCCCGCCGCCCGGCGAGGTTCACTCCGCCGGGCAAGGTCAGCAAGTCCGTCGCGCGGTCGGCGATCCGTTGCCGCAGAGCGGGATCGGCGCCCGCCGCCCGGTCCCATACCGCGAAATCGGCGTACTGGATCTCCAGCCCGGGCAACGACGCCGGTCGGCCTTCGATCGCCGCCTGGTACGCCTTGCCGAGATCTTCCAGCAGCACGGCGATCGACCATCCGTCGACGGCGATGTGGTGGATCACCAGCAGGAGCGCGTCACCGGCGGGAGCGCCGCGCCACAACGTACAGCGCAGGATCGGCCCCACGGACAAGTCGAAGGGTTTCGCGGCTCTTTCCCCGGCGTCCGCACGGATCCGTTGCTCCGCGTCCGCGGCGCCGTCGAGTTCGATCACCTCGACCTCGACGGCCTCGGAATCGCCGATCACCTGCATCGGCTGTCCATTTCGGACCTGATAGGTCGTGCGCAGTATCTCGTGTCTCGACACCACGGCGGCCAAAGCGGCGCGCAGCGCCCCGGCGTCCGCCCGCCTGCGCCAGCGCATGAGCAGCGGAACGTTGTAGGTCACCGAACCCGGTGTCGTGGCGTCGATGAACCACAGCCGTTCCTGCGCGAACGACAGCGGCGCGACACGAGCGCCAGATCGGGTCAGCGCGGGCAAGGTCGAATTGGTCAAGAGTTCCCCCGGTGAATCGTTGCTCCGTGAACGAGGGCGGCCGTCGGCTACGAGACCGCCGAGCGGACGTGCACCGCCAGCGCGTCGAAGGATTCGGCGAGCAGTACGTCGGCCGGTTCCAGGGGAACCGCGTACCGTTGCTGGATCCGGGAAGCGACCTGGACGGCGAGGACGGAGTTCCCGCCGATGTCGAGGAAGTTGTCGGCGGCGGAGAAGTTCGACCTGCCCAGCACGTCTCGCAAGATCCCCTTGACCTGGGCGAGAACCGGGTCATCGAAGGATCCGGTTTCGGCGGGGTCTTCGCGGCCCGCTTCGGCGAACAACGCGAGCATCCGCGCGCGGTCCGCTTTCCCGGTCGCGCCGACCGGCAGCTCGGACAACACGTGCCAATGGGCGGGAATCATGTAGCCGGGCAGTTTCCCCGCCAGCCCAGCGGCCAGCGCGCCGGCCACGTCTTCGCCCGTTCCCTTGGCGGGCAACAGGAACGCGACCAGTTCGGCGGACGCCCCCGCGCCCACCTTTTCCACGAACGCGGCGTCGACCAGACCGGTGGAAACCGCGACCCGCTCGATTTCCTCCAGTTCGATCCGGAAGCCGCGCAGCTTGATCTGCCGGTCCTTCCTGCCGAGCATTTCCAACGCACCACCGGCGACCTCGCGCACCAGGTCCCCGGTCCGGTACACCCGCTCACCGGTCGACGGCTCGATCACGAACCGTTCCGCGGTGAGTTCGGGGCGGTTCAGATAACCGGTGGCCACCCCCGGCCCGCCGAGGCACAGCTCACCCGTTTCTCCGGCGGGTACCGGGTTCAGGTCTTCGTCCAGCACGTGGACCGTCGTCTTCTGCAGAGCGTGTCCGATGGGGATCCGTTCGACACCGGCCAGGCTTTCGACGGTGCATTCGAAGAAGGTGGCGAAAGCGGTGGCCTCGGTCGGCCCGTAGCCGTTGACCAGCCGGGTCGGCGGCCGCGCGGCGAGCACCCGCCGGACCGCCGCGAGGTCCAGCTGTTCCCCGCCGACGACCAGGTTCTTCATCGAGCCGAAAGCGTCAGGACGCTCCCAGGCCACCGTATGGAACAGCGACGTGGTGAGGAACATCGTGGTGATTTCCTCGGTGCGCACCAAGTCCGCCCAAGCGTTCATGGTCACGTCGGTGAGCAAGGGAAAGGGCACGACGGTCCCGCCGGAGGTGAGCGTGCTCCAGATCTCGCAAGTGGTCACGTCGAAGGCGGGATTGCACGTGTTCGCGACCCGGTCGCCCGGCTCGATCGTGCAGTAATTCGGCTCCACCACCAACCGGTTCACCGCGCGATGCGGGATCACGACGCCTTTCGGCCGTCCGGTGGAACCCGAGGTATAGGTGACGTAAATCGGGTCTTCACCGGCCGCGGCTTCAGCCGGTGCCGACGGCGAATCCGGCTCACCTCGCTCTTGTGGCACCGAAAGCACTCGCACGCCCGAAGGAAGCCGCGCCCGGCGCCCGGCTTCGGCCGATGGAGCGCAGATCAGCACTCGCGAGCCAGATTCCTCGACGATACCGGCGATGCGTTCCGCGGGAGCGTGGACGTCCAAGGGCAGGTAGGCGGCGCGAGCCCGGACGACGCCGAGGAAGGCCACCACCAGGTCGAGGGAACGGGGAAGATCGACCGCGACGAGATCACCAGGGCGCACCTCTTCGGCCGCGAGGACCTCGGCGAGCCGCCCGGCTTGCAGCCAGAGCTCACGGTAATTCATCGACCTGCCGGTGAGCGGTTCGCGTACCGCGCAGGCTTCCGGCCCGCGCTCGACCCATTCCTCCACGAGGGTCGCTATTCCCTTGCCGGAGGCAGGCGCCGAGAAAGAATTGCCCCGAGCAGGTTTCGTCCTTGTCGCGTGTTCGGCAGACCCCATGGAACAACATCCCCCAGAACATGATTGAACAGATCAAGACCTTGCCAGGCAGTAGAAGCCCGCTTGGATCGACCGCACCCCAGCCCCGATCGCCAAGCTAGGTGATGCGGGCGATGCCATCAATACGCCAATCGAGGCAAGGGTTCGTTCATGTCGCACCCGACGCGGTCACGCAACACGGATCACGGATATCTTTTTCCGCATGACACTTCCCGCGATCTTTCTTCGCGCCTCGGACGAAGGTGAAGTACTCGCTTACGGTGACGGTAATGTCTCTTCGGTGCTGGCTTCGGGAGACGCGACGGGTGGAGCGTTCTCCGTTGTCGAGCACCGTCTTCGGCCCGGCGCGGGCGGCCCGCCCTTGCACCGTCATGAGCGCTTGTGTGATTCCTTCTACGTGCTCGAAGGAACATTGACGCTCCGTATCGGAGAGCACACCGTTTCCGCGGGCGCGGGATCGTACGCGTGTTTTCCGCCAGGAGTCGCGCACTGCTATCGCAACGACACCGACGCCCCGGTGCGCATGCTCAACATCAACTCGCCGGGTGGCTGGGACCGGGTCCTGCGCGCGCTGGTCTTCGCCGGGGGCGACCGGCCGCTCGACCGGACGGAGATCGGGCGCGTCTCCGCCGAGTACGACATGATCGTCTTGGAATAGCGGCGGCCGGTGTTCGACTGCGAATTCTCCCCAGTCGAACACGAACGAGCCCGGATTCCGCTGTCATTTTCTGCGGTAACGTCCAATCAACCGATCAACCGAAGCCGGCCGATCAAACGGAGGATCACCTTGCTGCGTCACCGCCTCGCCCCGAACGCGGATCTCCGCGCGCTCGAACCCTGGCTGGCGGCCGAGTTCGCCGCCTACGTCCACCGGGCACGGGAGCACTTGGCGCCGTGGCTACCGTGGGCCCGGACCATCGTCGACGAGGAGACCGCCCGGCAGTTCCTTCAGCGGTACGCCGATCAGCAGGCCGCCGACGGCGGGCGGATCCAGGGGATCTGGCTGGACGGCGAACTCGTCGGTGGCACACTGTTCCGGATCTTCGATCCCCGGACTTCGACCTGCGAGATCGGCGTCTGGCTCGCCAGGGAAGCGCAAGGACACGGACTGATCCAGCGAACGGCGAGGCTGATGATCGACTGGGCCGTCCACGAGCGAGGAATGAACCGCGTCGAATGGCGCACCTTTCCGGCGAACACCCGGAGCATAGCGGTGGCGCGACGGCTCGGGATGAAGCGTGAAGGCATGCTTCGCGAGGCGTTCCCCATGGACGGCGTCGGCCAGGACATCGAGGTGTGGTCGATACTCGCCGCCGAGTGGCGGGCGGCGGCGGACCCGCCAGCCACGTCCCGCTGAGCGAGGCCGCTCAACTGGACGTGGCAGACGCACCCTCACTCGGCGGCCGCCGGCCTCTCCGTCCGAGGCAACTCCAGCTGGCGGGCGAACTCGCGCCAGGATTCGGCGCAGCTACGGGCGATGTCCGCCACCGCGACACTGCAATGCTCGGGAATACCGTCTACCAGCCTGTCCCAGCCCTCGACGCCGAGTACATGGACATCGAGCAACCGGAGCACGGTGCGCCCCGCTTCGGTGAACCGCAAAGACGGGTCCATGCGCAGTGTCTCCAAGGCCGCGACGGCGTCGTCGGCGAGCGAATCGGCCGTATACCTGTCGCCTGCCTCGGAGGCCGCCGGATCGCGATGCGGCGAAGCCGGGAACTTCTTGGCACGACGCTGCCGCAACGGAACCGGATCCTGACCACGCCGCAACCGTTCGCGCACATCCCGCGCGGTACTCACGGAGACGCCCGCCGACCGCGAGATCTGCCGCAACGGAGCCTTCGGGTCGCTGGCGATCAGGTCGCGTGCGCGGAGACGACCCTGTGCGGCGTTGAGCGGACGGACGCGTCCGTCCAGGCCGACCCGGGTTTCCGGTTGCGGCACGTCGCCTGCCGAACGAGAACGGACAGCGGCCACGGTCTTGTGCGCGAGCCCCGTGGTTTCCGCGATCGCGCGGTCCGACAGGTGCGGATGGGAGCGGATGATCCGTGCCGCCGCCGACGCGCGGTCGATGGGGGACAACGGCAGCCCGTGCGTGGAATTGAGCCTTACCGCCAGCACGAACGCGTCCAGGTCGGAACCGTCGAAATAACGCACCGCGATCAGCTCTTCCCCACGGAGCACGGCAGCCCGCAACCGGTGCATCCCGTCGATCACCCGCATCGTCGCGCGATGCACGACGATCGGCGGCAAACTCGCGTCCAGCTCCGCCAGCTCACGCACATGCTCCCCGTCTTCGCCACCGATCCTCGGCGAATCGGAGGGCAGCAGTGAGGCGATCGGTGCCATGACGGCCGGGCCAAGATCATCAAGATGCCCGTATTCCACAACATCTCCGGTATTCACGTCCAAGACCTGTCCCCCGTCGAATCCCATGTTGGAAACGTCCGATCCGGATACCGCCCCCAAGACGGCGTCCGACCCATGACCAACGTTCACGCACGGAAAAGGGAATCGGTTGCCCCGCTTGAAAAATTCGCGCGACTGCCCCCTTCTCCGCCCCTTTGACCGCCGAAATCGAGCCGCCGCGAACACGAACGGCGTAAGATCGAGCGCTGTGCCTTCAGAGCTACCGGACCCGGTTTTGCTGCGAACGTTCGTTTCGGTCGCCGAACGCGGGTCGTTCACCGCGGCGGCCTCCGCGGGTGGATACACCCAGTCCGCGGTTTCGCGGCAGATGGCTTCGCTCGAAGATGTCTGGGGAGTGGAACTGTTCGCCCGGCGGGCTCGCGGGGTCCGGCTCACCCCGGCCGGAGAACATCTGCTTCCCCACGCGAAGGCACTCCTCGAGCGGTTCTCCGACACCATTCGCGCACTGGACGCCGTCCGGCGGCTCGACGTCGGGCACTTGCGGATCGGCGCCTTTCCCACGGCGAACCTGGCGCTGGTTTCGGGCGCGCTGGAACGTTTCCAGTCCCGGCACGAGGGAATCTCGTTGGCACTACGGGAAGGGACCACCGAGCGCCTACTGGGCCTGCTGGGAGCGGGCGACCTGGACATCGCCGTGGTCAGCACCCACAAGAATCCCGATCTCACCGGCATCCACCTGGATCATCTCGTCGAGGACCGGATACACGTCGCCCTGTCCGAAGAACACCGGCTGGCGTCTCGGGACGAGATCCCCATGGCCGAACTGGCGGACGAGCACTGGATCGTCGCGGACACGGTCGAGGCCGTGTCCGCCCTGCGGGCCACCTGTGCCGCCGCCGGCTTCATCCCGAACACGCCCCTGCGCGCCGGCGAGTGGATGGTCAAACTCGAATTGGTGGCAGGCGGCCTCGGTGTGGCGCTCATCCCCGGCATGATGACTCCCCACATCCCGGCGAAAATCGTCGTGCGGCCGCTCGCCCCCGATCCGCCGAGACGGACCGTGTACGCGGCTGTCCCCCCGCACGCGCACAGATATCCGGCGGTGGCCGCGTTCCTCGCGGATCTCCGTTCCGTGGCCGCCGACCTGGCGAAGATCCCGGACCTCACGCCGGAAGCGAAACGACGAGGTCGACTTCCAAAAGCGCGTCGGGATTGAACAGTCTGCTCACCTCGACGGTGGTACTGGAGGGCGGCGGCCCGGTCAGATGTTGTTTGCGAACGGCCAAGTAGCCCTGCAACTGGTCCATGTCGGTCAAGAAGGTCCGGATGTTGACGACGTCGTCGAAACCGGCACCGTGCGCGGCAAGGATCTTGCCGAGTATGTCGAACACCTGCTCCGATTGCTTGCCGACGTCGCCCTTCCCCACCAGCGCGCCCCGGTCGTCGATGGCGATCTGCCCGGAAACGTACAGCAGGGCGCCGGAGTCTCCGTTCACGCGAACGGCGTGGGAGAAGGCTCCCGGAGGCGGCGCGGGCACGCCGGGCGGGTCACTGTGCACAATACGAGGCATTGCCGGGCTCGTTTCGATCGACGCGGGCTCGCGGGCGGGAATCCTTCATGGCCACCAGGAAGCCGTCGGCCGCTACGCGTTCCGGCCGAGGAGTCCAGGTCATCGCACGACCACCTTATGGTCGTCGGCAGCACGCGACCAACGAGCGTTTCTCATGGCAATCATGCGAGATCGGCATGGCTCATCGGAGAATCGGTTCGGGTGGATCTTCACCGGACCGGCGACGCACGCCGGGCGACACTTGCCGTTTGTGCCCCGGACGGGGATCGAACCCGCACTGGGTCGATTTTAAGTCGACTGCCTCTGCCAGTTGGGCTACCGGGGCACAGGCAAGCCTAGGCGATGCCCCGAGCCGGTGGTCACCGAGGCCGCGGCCTAGTTCGCCTTGTCCGCTTGGCGGTACTTCAGCCAGCTGTTGCCGACGAGGTCCCAGATCGCCTGGTACTCGTCGAACTTCTCGCGCAGGACGGTCCGGTCCAGCTCGTCCGGCGGCGTCGAGGCGATGTAGTAGGTCAGGTCGTCGCGCAGCCGGTAGAACTTGTACTGGCCTTCCTCCATCAGCACCCAAAGCGAGCGCCAGGCGAAGAAGGGCTCCAGCACGTTCACCACCGTGACGACGGCGACCAGCGCGAACGCCGTCCCCGTCCAGGGGTTCAGGTTTTGCAGGCCGAGGATGATCGTGGAGGCCGCGGACAGCAGCAACGCCAGGATCCGCAGGACGACGGACCTGGTGCGGAACCGGCGTTTGCGGATCCGCGCATACTTCGTCCCCTGCTCGATCCGGCCCACGAGGTCGTGGGCGAGTTCGAGCGGGGTCGATCCCGGCTTGGGGAGGGCGGACTGGACGGGCGGCTTCAGCTTCCGGAATGCCTGCACCGGCACACCCTAAACGCCGTGAAGGCCTCCTTCCCTACCTTGAGCGTAGGGAAGGAGGCCTTCACGGACCTCCGGACTCAGGACTTCGACAGCCGGTCGAATTCCTCGCGCGGGTTGTTGATCTGGCCGAGCGAGATGACCTCGCGCCGGAACAGGCCACCGAGCATCCAGTCGAACAGGATGCGGATCTTGCGGTTCCACGTCGGCATCGCCTTGAGGTGGTACGCGCGGTGGAAGAGCCAGGCCGGGAAGCCCTTGATCTTCAGGTTCAGCGCGTCGGCGACACCCTTGTGCAGGCCGAGGCTGGCCACCGCACCAAGGTTCTTGTGGTAGTAGTCCTTCGGCTTGCCGCCGCGGATCACCTTGATGATGTTCTTCGCCAGCAGACGGGCCTGGCGGACGGCGTGCTGCGCGTTCGGCGGGCAGGTCGCGGTCGGGTCCTGCTCGGTACGCGACAGGTCCGGCACGGCGGCGTTGTCACCGGCGGTCCAGACGTCGGGGTGCCCGACGACCTGCATCGCGGCGGTGGCCTCGACGCGGCCGCGCTTGTCCAGCGGCAGGTCCGAGCTGGCGAGCACCGGGTTCGCCTTCACGCCGGCGGTCCAGATGATCGTGTCGGTGTCGAACTCGGTGCCGTCCGAAAGCACGACGTGGCCGTTTTCGAACGACTTCGCCGCTGTCGACAAATAGACTTCGATACCGCGCTTTTCGAGCTGCTCGACGGTGTACACACCGAGCGTCTCGCGCACCTCGGGGAGGATCCGCCCGGCCGCCTCGACGAGCACCCAGCGGATGTCCTCGACCTTGAGGTTCGGGTAGTAGTTCTCCACCGCGAAGCGGGTCATGTCCTCGAGCTCGGCGAGCGCCTCGATACCGGCGAACCCGCCGCCGACGACGGTGAACGTCAGCAGGCGTTTGCGCTGCTCGGGATCGAGCGTGCTGGCGGCCTCGTCCAGCTTCGTCATGACGTGGTTGCGCAGGTAGATCGCCTCACCGATGGTCTTGAAGGCGATACCTTCCTCGACAAGGCCCGGGATCGGCAGGATGCGCGCCACGGCGCCGAGCGCGACCACGAGGACGTCGTAGTTCAGCTGCTCGACGTGCCCGTCGGCGGCCTCGACCGTCACGGCTTTGCGCTCGTGCTCGATCTTCGTCACGCGCGCGGTGAGCACGTGGCAGCGTTTGAGCACGCGCCTCAGCGGCACGACAACGTGCCGCGGTTCGATCGCACCGGCCGCCGCCTCGGGCAGGAAGGGGGCATAGGTCATGTGCGGCTGCGGGTCAACGACCGTCACGGACGCTTCGTTGGCCCGGAGCATCTTCTGGAGCCCGTACGCCGTGTAGAGCCCGACGTATCCACCACCAAGGACGAGGATCCGTGTCGGTTCCGACTTAACACCAGCCATATTCCTATAGTCGCACCCATCTGCTGAGATCGCTCGGAGACCCCATCCGGCTGTGACCAGCGTCGCCACGGCTTCCGCACCGATTCAGTTCAGGCCGGCCACCGAGGTCGCGGAGGCCAGGACGTCGCACACCATGTCAAGGGTCAGGCGGCCGGTCTGGACATTGCGCTGCGACACGTGATAACAGCCGAAAAGGCGCAGGTCGCCGAGGTCCGCTTCGACTCCGTGGCCGAACTTCGGGCGTGGCGCGGGCACCGGCCAGCCCGCCTCCGCGAGCACCGGAAGCAGCGCCTGCCAGCCGAACGCGCCGAGCACCACGACGGCTTTCAGGGTCGGCCGCAGTAACTCCAGCTCCGCCGCGAGCCACGATCGGCAGGTTTCCCGTTCCTCAGGTGTGGGCTTGTTCGCGGGTGGCGCGCATCTCACCGGGGACACCATCCGGGTCCCTCGGAGCTCGAGACCGTCACCTATCTGGGTCGACGTCGGCTGCGACGCGACCCCGACCCGGTGAAGTGCCTTGAAGAGAACGTCACCGGACGGGTCACCCGTGAACAGGCGGCCGGTCCGGTTCGCACCGTGTGCCGAAGGAGCGAGGCCGACGATCGCCAGCGACGCGTCCGGCGGGCCGAAGCCGGGCACCGGCCGGGCCCAATAGGTCTCGCCGGCGAAGGCCGCGCGTTTGACCACGGCGATCTCCTCGCGCCACGCGACCAGCCGCGGGCAGGCACGGCAGCCGATGACCTCGGCGTCGAGTTCGGCGAGGGAATGGAACCTCATAACGCCTCCTTCAACGCGTCGCGGGCGAGACGGTCGGCGTGCCGGGTCGTCTCCGGCTGACGGAACGAGGGGCACAGCCGCAGCACCTGGCGGCACGCGTTGTCCAGCGAGATCTTGTGGCCGACGGAGACATAAACGGGTTTCACGCCGTCCTGGGTGCGCAAGACCGAGCCGACCACCTCGCCGTCGTCCAGCAAGGGTGCCCGCGAGCCGCGTTCCGCGCCGGGTTCGCCGTGTTCGCCGACGAACCGGGTCTTGCCGACCCCGATGGACGGCAAGCCGGTCACGACACCGACATGGCACGCGAGTCCGAACCGGCGCGGATGCGCCAGGCCGTGCCCGTCGCAGACCAGGAGGTCCGGGACGTGATCGAGCGCGCGGAGGGCGTCGAGCAGCGGCGGCAGCTCGCGGAAGGCGAAAAGTCCGGGTTCGTACGGGAACGAGACCCGCGAAACGACGGTGCGCTTTCCACGACGCGGAACCCGGGCGTTTCGAGGGTGACCGCGGCGGCGGCGATGAGGTCGCTGCCCTCGTCGTAGGCGACGTCGAGTCCGGTGACCGTGACGATCTCTTGTGGACAACGATCCTCGGGATCGACCAGGCCACGCAGGGTTTCCTGGATCTCGATCGCCTGTTCAGCGGTGCTCGGGCGATCATGCGCCGTGACGATGTCCACACCTACAGACTGCCAGTAAGTTGGAGGCATGCCGGACACCAATCCCGATTCGAACACCGCCGACGAGAAGGACGCCCCGTCGGTGGAAACCAAGGTCGAGCCGACCGACGACCTGGTCACCACGAAGCACACGCTGACGCTCAAGCGCAAGAAGCTCGCCTACACGGCCCAGACCGGGCGGATCGTGCTGCGGAAGGAGGTCATCACCGAAGGCAAGTCCGAGGGCTACAAGGCCAAGGCCGAAGTGTTCGTGACCTCCTACACGCTCGACGACGCGGAGCCCGGCTCGCGCCCTGTCACGTTCGCGTTCAACGGCGGGCCAGGCTCGGCGAGCGTCTGGCTGCACATGGGCCTGCTCGGCCCGCGCCGCGTACTCTCCGGCGACGTCGACGACCCGGTCACGCCGCCCTACGGGTTGACCGACAACCAGGAAACCCTGCTGGCGCACAGCGACCTGGTGTTCATCGACCCGGTGTCGACCGGCTACTCGCGCGCCGTGGACGGCGAGGCGGCCAAGGAATACCATGGCTACACCGCCGACATCGAGTCCATCGGCGAGGTCATCCGGCTGTGGGTCTCGCGTAAACAGCGCTGGCTGTCGCCGAAGTTCCTGGCGGGCGAGTCGTACGGCACGCTGCGCGCGGCCGGACTGGCGGCTCATCTGCAGGAACGCCACGGGATGTACCTCAACGGGCTCCTGCTGATCTCGTCCGTGCTGGATCTGGGCACCCTGCGGTTCACCGAGGGCAACGACCTGCCGTACTCGCTCTACGTGCCGACGTACGCGGCGATCGCGCACTACCACGGCCTCCACGGCGACCGCCCGCTCGACGACGTCCTCGCCGACGCCGAGGACTTCGCGGCCAAGGAACTCCCCTGGGCCCTCGCACGCGGCGCGCGTCTGTCCACACAGGACCGCGCGGAGGCCGTGGCGACGCTCGCTTCACTGACCGGGCTCAGCGAGTCCTATGTGGACCGGGTCAACCTGCGGATCGAGCACGTCCGGTACTTCACCGAGCTGTTGCGGGACAAGGGCCTCGTCGTCGGCAGGATGGACGGCCGGTTCACCACCTGGGAACCCGACGGCGGCCGCGAGCACATGAGCGACGACCCGTCGATCTCGCGGATCATCGGCGCCTACACGGGCGGGCTCAACCACTACGTGCGCGCCGAACTCGGCTACGAGAACGACCTGCCGTACGAGGTCCTGTCGACGGACGTCTTCAAGGCCTGGTCGTACTCCGACTTCGAGGGCCGCTCAGTGTCCTCTGTGGACTCGCTGGCCTCGGCCATGCGGGCGAACCCGCATCTGCGGGTGCATGTCGCCTTCGGTCACTACGATGGCGCTACGCCCTACTTCGCTTCGGAGCACGTGCTGGCGCGCCTTCAGATCCCGGAGGAACTGCGCGAGAACATCGACACGGCGTACTACCCTGCCGGGCACATGATGTACGTGCACGAGGAGTCGCGGGTGCGGCAGGCGAAGGACCTGGCGAAGTTCATCAAGACCGCCTCGGGCAAGTAGCCCCCTCGGCCTCCTTCGAGACGCCCTCAAACGCTATGAACGGTCCGTTCCTTGCAAATTTTGCAAGGAACGGACCGTTCATAGCGTTCTGAGGACGAGTTCTGTCGGTTCTCCGGTTCACCATGTCGGCATGTACCTATCAAGAGCTCCGCTCACGGACTCATACCTACGTCAACACAGTCGGCACGGCGTCATCCGCGTGGCGACCCTGGAGAAACTAGGAGTCACGCAAAGCACGTCGTATCGAAGATGCCAGCCTGGTGGAAGGTGGACTCACCTCCTACCAGGCATCGTCCTTCTCTCGAAGGAACAACCGACCGCACGGCAACGAGTAGAAGCGGCGTTGATGCTCACCGATGCTCGTGGGGTCGTCACCGGCTTCGAGGCAGCGCGACGATACGGACTACGACAGTCGGGTCCGCACGGGACAGTCCATGTGCTCATCCCCGAACAGCGCAAAGTACGAAGCGTCAAGTTCGCGATCATCGAAAGAACGATCGCTATGCCGGAACGTCGCGTGCTCGAAGGGGTACCGCTGGCAGCGCCGGCTCGAGCGGTCCTGGATGGCGTAAGGCGCATCCGCGAACTCGAGCCGGTTCGTGCCTTGCTCATCGAAGCCGTCGAGGCGGGCCTTTGTACCGTGGACGAATTGAGTGCCGAACTCGAGTCCTGCAGCAGACGAGGAACGGCGCTTCCTCGTGCCGTACTCAGAGAACTCGCAGCCGACGTCAAGTCGGTCCCCGAAGCAGAGGCGCTGGCGATCTGGAAGAAGGCGGGTCTGCCGCCTGCCGAGCGGAACGTCAAGGTCTACGACGCCTTCGGCAACTACATCGGCAAGCCCGACTCATGGTGTGATGAGCTCGCCATGGCATGGGAAATCGATTCGTATGCCTACCATTTCGGCAGGGACGCGTACCGGAAAACCCTCCACCGCAACAATCGGTATGCGGCCGCTGGGATCGTCGTCGTGCAGACCTTGCCGTCCCGGATTCGCGACGAACCGGACAAGGTCATCGCCGAACTCCGTGGTGCGGCCGACGCAGCAACACAGCGTCCGAGACCGGCCATCACCGTGGTCCGCACCGATCGAGCCGCCTGACAGTCCGCCCCGCGATGCTATGAACGGTCCGTTCCTTGCAAATTTTGCAAGGAACGGACCGTTCATAGCACTAAAGAACCAAAGATCAGCCCCGCAGGTACTGCGAACCCCGCGTAACGGCCGACCAGGCGTCCACGGCTCCGTGACCGTAGAAGCCGTTGAACGAAGCGTCACCGGTGCAGGTCGCGGTGAACGACGCGTCCCGGCCTTCGTCCAGGTAGTCGACGGTGCGCGGCACCGGGCAGGCGACGTCCGAAGCCGTGCCCTCGAGTACCCGCTGCACGGCGTCCGGGTTCATGCCGAAGTCGCGCGAACCCTTGCCGTACTGCGAAACGATCAGCGCCGCGACACCCGCGGCGTGCGGGGACGCCATCGACGTGCCCTGCAGCCACTGGTAGTAGCCGACGCTGCCGTCGGCGGCGGTCGCCTTCTTGATGCCGGCGGTGACACCGGCGGGGGTGATGTTCCCGGCGGCGTCGATGGTGCCTTCCGCGACGCCGACGTTGCGCGGGTACGTCGAGAGGATCTGGTTCTCGAGCGTGCGGAACCACGGGGTGCCGAAGCCGTCACGGAAGTAGCCGCCGGGTGCGGAGACCGAGATCTGCTCGACGCCGTAGTTCGAGTAGTCCGCCTTCGCCTGCGAAGGACCGAAGGACGAGACACCGATCGTGTGCGGGCCTTCGATGGGCAGCGTGAGGCAGCTCGCGTTGTCGATCTGCCGCGGGTGCGTGCTGTTCGACGGGTAGCCGGGGCTCGACGCGTCCGGCTGCGGGGCGGCGAGGTCGCTGTGCTGGTTGCCCAGCGAGACGACCTGGGTGACGCCCTTGCGGTGCGCGTAGTTCAGCGCGCGGGTCGTCGCCTCGATGATGGTGCGCTGCTCCGCCTGCTGCGCGGGCGTGTCCGCGGGGTTCGCGGCGCAGTTGTACAACCACGGGTCCGTGAAGAAGCTCATGTTGACGACGTCCACACCGGCGTCGCCCGCGTAGGTGATCGCGTCCACGGTCGACTGCAGGAAGAAGAAGCCCGAGTCCTGCCCGGCGCGGATGTTCACCAGCGTCACGTTCGGCGCGACACCCGAGACACCGAAACCGTTCGCGGCGGCGCCGATGGTGCCGGCGACGTGCGTGCCGTGCCCGTTGTCGTCGTGGTCGGCCGGGTCGACACAGCTGCGGAATTCACACGGTCCGTCGACCACGGCGCCGTTGACGTCGGCGACGATGTCCTTCGTGAAGTTCCGCGACGCCGCGCGGTCGAAGTTCGGCGCGATGTCCGGGTGGTTCCCGTCGACACCGGTGTCGATGACGCCGACCTTGACGCGCTTGTCACCCGGCTGCTTGGTCCGCGAAAGATCCGACCGGACCGACTTGAGTCCCCAGAGCTGATCGTCGAGCGGGTCCATGCCGACGGCCTGCGCTTGCGCCGGCTTCTTGGCGGACGGGGCCGCGGCGCCGCGGCCCTCCTTCTCGACGACGCTCGGCTTGACCTTCGCCTTGCCGTTCTTCGGCGCGGTGCCGATCGGCTTCGCTTTGGCCGCACCGAAGACCGAGCGGTCCGCGGCGACGCGTTCGGCGAAACCGTTGGCGGGCGCGGTCGCGGTGATCAGGCCGACCGCGGCGTTGCTCGCCACGACGGTGCCCCCGGCGGCGCGGATCGCCTTCTCCACCGAAGCCACACTTTGGCCTTCACGGGCCAGAACGGAGAATTCGGTGGCGGCGCCGGAAAGCTGTGGTTGCGCGGACGCCATCGGCGCGGCGACGATTGCACCGAACAGCGGTACCGCCAGCGCGATGACGAGAGATCTGGGCTTTTTCACTTCCTGCCTCCTGAAGAAAACTATTCGTGCAAGCTACGTGAGTGATCTCTTCTTATCAACGAAGTCCCTACGAAAGTCAGGGGACGACCGTTTTCTCCTCCGCGAAATGGCAGGCCGACAAATGCCCGCCGGACCGCGTGATCAATTCGGGTACCTGATCGGCGCAAATGTCCTGCGCCTTCCAGCACCGCGTGCGGAACCGGCAGCCAGACGGCGGATCCAGCGGGCTCGGCACGTCGCCTTCCAGTCGGATCACCTGTCGCTGCCCGCGCAACGCCGGATCCGCGACCGGCACCGCGGACAGCAACGCCTGCGTGTAGGGATGCGACGGGTGCTCGTAGATCTCCTCTTCGGTCCCCATTTCCACGATCTTGCCGAGATACATCACCGCGACCCGCGTGGAAAGGTGACGGACAACGGACAGGTCGTGTGCGATGAACACATAGGAAAGGCCGAATTCCTTCTGCAGTTCACCGAGCAGGTTCATCACCTGCGCCTGGATCGAAACATCCAGCGCGGAAACCGGCTCGTCGCAGATGATCACTTTCGGCCGCAGCGCCAGTGCCCGCGCGATCCCGATGCGCTGACGCTGCCCGCCGGAGAACTGGTGCGGATACCGGTTGATGTGCTCGGGGTTCAGCCCGACGACGTCGAGCAGTTCCCGCACCTTCGCCGCCCGCGATCCCTTCGGCGCCACCTCGGTGTGGATCTCGAAGGGTTCGCCGATGATGTCGCCGACCGTCATCCTCGGATTCAGCGACGTGTACGGATCCTGCAGCACGATCTGGATCTCACGCCGCAACTTCCGGAGTTCGGCTCCCCGCAACGCGAAGATGTCGCGGCCCTCGAAGGTCGCGAGGCCGCCCGTGGGTTCCTCCAGCCGCATCAGCACCTGGGCCAGCGTGGACTTGCCGCAACCGGATTCGCCGACGACGCCCAGCGTTTCCCCTGGCATGAGGTCGAAGGAGACCCCGTCGACGGCCTTCACCTGCCCGATGGTGCGTTTGAAGAGGATCCCGGCTCGCACCGGGAAGTACTTCACCAGGTTCTCGACCCGCAGAATGGGTTCAGACACGGCCGCTCACCACCTCGTCGGCGAAGTGGCAGGCGCTGACCCGGCCGAAGCCGAGGTTGTGCAGAGCCGGCCGTTCGGTCTCGCACCGGCTCTCCGCCCGCGGGCACCGCGGATGGAACGGGCAGCCGGGCGGCACGTTCAGCAGGCTCGGCGGCAGGCCCTTGATGGTCTCCAGCGTCTGTCCTTTGAGGTCGAGCCGCGGCAGCGAGGCCATCAGCGCCTCGGTGTAGGGATGCCCCGGCGAGCGGAACAATTCGGCGACGTCGGCCTGTTCGACGATCCGGCCCGCGTACATCACGGCGATCCGGTCGGCGACCTCGGCGACCACGGCGAGGTCGTGCGTGATGAGGATCAGCCCCATCCGCCGTTCGGCCTGGATCTCCGCCAGCAGGTCCATGATCTGGGCCTGCACGGTGACGTCGAGCGCGGTCGTCGGCTCGTCCGCGATCAGCAGATCGGGGTCGAGCGCGAGCGACATGGCGATCATCGCGCGTTGCCGCATCCCGCCCGAGAACTGGTGCGGGTACTCGCGGATCCGGCGGGCGGCGGCGGGGATGCGCACGGTGTCGAGCAGTTCGATCGCCCGTTTGCGTGCGTCCTTTTTGGACATCCCTAGCCGGACCCGCAGCTGTTCCTCGATCTGGAATCCCACGGTGAAGACGGGGTTCAGCGCCGAAAGCGCGTCCTGGAAGATCATCGCGATCTCCCCGCCCCGGACTTCACGCCGCCGCTCTTCCGTGGCCGTGAGCAGGTCCTCGCCGCGGTAGCGGACGGCGCCACCGGTGACGACGGCGGGCGGGCTGTCGAGGATGCCCATCACCGTCTGCGCGGTCACGCTCTTGCCGGAACCCGATTCTCCCAGCACGGCAAGGGTTTCCCCGGCGTGCACGGAGTAGTCCACGCCGTTGAGCACGGTCGCGACACCGTCGGACGTGCGGAACTCGACGTGGAGGTCTTCCACCTCTAGCAGCAATTCGTCGGTCACAGCCGCTCACCGGGCCTTCGGGTCGAGCGCGTCGCGGATCCCGTCACCGAGCATGACGAACGCGAGCACGGTGATGGTGACGAATCCGGCGGGGAACAACAGCATGTGCGGGTTCACCCGGAAGTAGTCCCGCGCGTCGCTGATCATCACGCCCCACGAGATGACCGGCGGCCGCACGCCGACACCGAGGTACGCCAGCGTCGCTTCCGCGCCGATGAACGCGCCGAGCGCGATGGTCCCGTAGACGAGCACCGGCGCGACCGTGTTGGGCAGCAGATGCCGGAACACGATGCGCGGCGTGCTCGCGCCGAGTCCCCGCGCGGCCTTGACGTAGTCGAGTTGCTTGGCCACCAGCGTCGCCGACCGCATGATGCGCATCGCCACCGGCCAGCTCAGCGCGGCGATCGAGACCACCACCTGCACGATGATGGTGACCGCGCCGGGATTCGAGCCGGGTGCGTTGAAGGTGGTCAGGATGACGATCGCGCCGAGCACGAACGGCAGTGCCGCGAAGATGTCGCCCACCCGCGAGAACAGGCTGTCGACGAGGCGGCCGTAGTACCCGGCGACGATCCCGACCACCGAGCCGATCAGGATGGTCAGCACCGTGGCGAACACGCCGACCAGCAGCGACGCCCGCGCGCCGTGGATTGTCCGCGCGTAGACGTCGTAACCCTGGTTGTCGTAACCGAACCAGGCGTCCGCCGACGGTCCTTCGTTGGCGTGGAGCAGATCGCTGAAGCCGGCGGGCCGGGAACTGAACAGGTCGGGCGCGATCGCGATGAGCACGACGAGCACGATGATGACGGCGGAGATGATGAACGACGGCCGTTTGCGCAGCATCCGCCAGGCGTCGCCGCCGAGGCTGCGCGGTTTGTGCGCCACCGCGGAATCGTCGGCGACTCCGGCGCCGGCGATGTCCACAGAGGACACGCCGCCCGCCACATTGGGGTCAGTCATAACGGATCCTCGGGTCGAGAACGGCGTAGAGCAGGTCGACGGTGAGACTCACCAGCAGGTACACCATCACCAGCAGGACGACGACGCCGGTGACGGTGGCGCCCTCCCGGTTCTGGATACCGCGGAAGATGAGCCCGCCGATGCCGTTGATGTTGAACACGCCTTCGGTGACGATGGCCCCGCCCATGAGCGCGCCGATGTCGGTGCCGATGAAGGTCAGCACCGGGATCACCGAGTTCCTGAGCAGGTGCACGCCGACGACGCGGCTGCGCGGCTGTCCTTTCGCGATGGCCGTACGGACGTAGTCGGCATGCCGGTTTTCGGCGATGCTCGCTCTGGTCAACCGGGCGATGTAGGCCATGGAAAGGCTGCCGAGCGCTATTCCCGGCACGATCAGTTCGCCGATCGTGGCGTCCTCGGAGACGCTCGCGTCGATGATGCCCAATTCCGAACCGAGGACGATCTGGAGCACGATCGCGGTGACGAACACCGGGATCGAGATCAGGAACGTGGTGGACATCAGCACGAGGTTGTCGAGGAAACCCTTGCCGCGCAGGCCGGTCAGGATACCGGCGGACAGGCCGATGATCGCTTCGATGGCCACCGCGATGAGGGCGAGCCGGACGGTCACCGGATAGGCGTTCCCGATCAGTTCGCCCACCGAGACGCCGTTGAAGGTCTCGCCCCAGTCGCCGGTGAACAGGTTGCCGAGGTATTTGAAGTACTGGACGAAGATCGAATCGTCGAGATTGAACTTCGCGGTCATCATCTCGATGTAGGCGGGCGGGCAGGCGACCTGACCGCATTTGCCGGCGAACGGGTCGCCGGGCACCGCCCACACCAGGGCGTAGATGAGGAACGTCGTGCCGAAGAAGACCGGGATGAGTTGGAGTAGGCGTCGGAGGATGTACTGGGACATGGGCGTGCCGTCCTGGGGATCGCGTGGTGGGAGCTGTCGGTCCGGCGGGTCGTGAGTGGCGATTCGGGTAAGAACCCGAATCGCCACTCACGACCGCACGACCACGCGATTACTTCGCCGCGACCTCGATGGACGCGTAGTCCGCGAGACGACCGAAGTCGAGCTTCGCGGTCTTGAGGCGGTTCGACTTGCCGCCGACACCCTTCTCTTCCCATACGGGGATCTGCGGGAGATCCTTCGCGATCAGGTCCTCGGCCTGCTGGTACAGCTTGATCGCGGCCGCCTTGTCGGCGGTCTGGTCAGCCTGGGTCAGCAGCGCGTCGACGGCCGGGTTGTTGTAGGTGGAGTCGTTCGACGAACCGGTGCTCTTGTAGCGCGGGTTCAGGTAGTTCTCGATCGACGGGTAGTCGGCGGACCAGTCGGAGCGGCCCATACCGGTCAGCTGGCGGTTGTTGACGATGCTGCGCCACTGCCCGAAGTCGGTCGCCGGCACGAAGTCGCATTCGACGCCGAGCGCGTTCTTGATGCTGTTGCACGCCGCGACCAGCGGTTCCTTACGGCCACCGTCGGCGTTCGACGCGATGGTCAGCTTGCCGGTGTAGCCGGACTTCGCGAAGAACTCCTTGGCCTTCACCGGATCGAACTTGCAGAACTCGCCGCAGACACCGGGCCGGTAGCCCTCGATACCGCGCGACACGTAGCCGTCGGCGGGCGCGTAGGTGTCGTTCATGACGGTCTTGACGATCTGCTCGCGGTCGATGGCCAGCGAGATCGCCTTGCGCAGGTCGAGGTTGTTGTAGCCGGGCACGTAGTACGGGAGCGCGAGCGCGCTGACGCCGAGCAGCTTCCCTTCGACAAGACGCTCACCGAGGTCGGTCTTGTACTTGCCACCGGCCTTCGCAGCGGGTGGGAGCGCCTCCATGAAGTCGAGGCGGTTGCTCAGCAGATCCTGGTACGCGGTCTCCTGGCTGGTGTAGATGCGGACTTCCAGGTCCTTGAACTTGACCTTGTCGTCGCCCTGGTACTCGTCGAACCGCGTGAGCTTCATGTTCTGGTTGGGCGTGCGCGAAACGAACTTCAGCGGCCCGTTGCCGATCGGAGCCTTGGCGAACGCCTCCGGGTCGGCGAAGAACTTGTCCGGCAACGGTGCGAAGGCGAGATAGCCGATCTTGGTGGCGAACACCGAGAACGGGCCCTTGAGGGTGGCCTGGAACTCGTAGTCGTTCACGACCTTGAGCCCGGACATCTCCTTGACGGCGGGCTCTTTGGCGCTGATCTCGTCGTAGCCCTGGATCTGCTCGAAGAACGACGCGTTCTGCATGCCGTTCTTGCCGTTCGCGCTGTAATTCCAGGCGTCGACGAAGTTCTTGGCCTTGACCTCGGTCCCGTCGTGGAACTTCCAGCCCTTTTTGATCTTGATGTCGAAAACCTTCGAATCGGTCGTGGTGATCGATTCGGCCATCAGGTTGTACGGCTCGGCGGTGTCGGATTTGTAGCCGACCAGCGCCGAGAAGACCGGCTTGAGGGCCTTGGACCCACCGAGCTCGTTGGTGTTGGCGGGAATCAGCGAGTTCTCCGGCTCGGTGCCGTAGACCGAAACCGCCGCGTTGGCGTCAGCGGCACCGGATCCCTTGTTCTCACCGGACCCACCACCCCCACAGGCCGTCAGCAGCATGGCCGCCGTGGCCACCACCGCCGTCGCTCCCCAGAACCCGCGTGAAGCCCGCATGTCCCCTCCAACTCTCGTCGTCGGATTGTCGGCGGGCGCTGGTCGCGCCCTACCGCCCAGAAGGTGAGACGACGCTATGGGACAGGTGAAGCCGATCACAGTGCGTTGGTGTTGCAAATGTGTGACGGTCTTCCGGACCACCCGGTCAGAGCACAACGTTGGTAGGAACAACGCTGCGCCGAATGGTCTAATCCGGACTGGAGGTCACCGCTTGATCACCTAAAGAAATGGCTTCACGTAAGAGAAAACCCGGCCCTCAGGCCAACGAGAGCGCGATCCCGTCGAGGATGTCGTGCTCGGAGATCACCAATTCGTCAGGACCACTGCGCGTGGCGAACTGCTCGGCCAGCACCTGCACGATCACCGAACCGCCGCCGATCACATCGACCCGGCCCGGGTGGATCACCGGGTTCGCCGCGCGGGTCGCGTGGTCGGCCGTGAGAAGCGACCGCGCGACACGGTCGATGTCCGCGTGGGAAAGCTTCGAGAGGTGGGTGCGCTCGGAGTCGTACTCCGACAGGCCCTGCGCCACGGCCGTCAAGGTCGTGACCGTCCCGGCGACACCGATCCAGGTCTTGGCGGTGGACACGTCCACGACGTCGAAGGCCTCGGTGAGGACCTTGGCGGCCAGTTCGCGGGCTTCGGCGATTTCGGCCGCTGTCGGCGGGTCGGACTTCAGCGCGCGTTCGGTGATCCGCACACAGCCGATGTCGACTGACTTGGCCGCGATGACCTCGGCCTGGCGGCCGTCCCAGGTCCCGACCACGAGTTCGGTCGAGCCGCCGCCCACGTCGACCACCACGAACGGGCCGTCGTCGGGATCCTGCTCGCCGACGGCGCCGGTGAAGGACAGCCGCGCCTCTTCGTCCCCGCTGATGACTTCGGCCTCGGTGCCGAGCACCTCGCGCGTCATCGCGAAGAACTCGTCGCGGTTGCTCGCGTCACGAGTCGCCGACGTCGCGACCATGCGGACCTTTTCGACGCCCTTGCGGCGCGCGGCGACCGTGTAGTCGGCCAGCGCCTTGCGGGTGCGCTCGAGCGCCTCGGGGGCCAGCCTGCCGGTGGCGTCCACCCCCTGGCCGAGGCGGACGATCCGCATCTCGCGGTGCAGGTCGCGCAGGTCGACCGTCCCGTCGTGGCGGGGGGTCAGCTCGGCGACGAGCAGACGGATGGAGTTGGTCCCACAGTCGATCGCGGCAACACGAGGCATGCCGCCAGAGTAGTCAATGCGATCAGGGGGACTTGGTACCGCTGGTGTCCGTCGGCGTCACCGTCGTGGTCGTTGTGGTCGTCGTCGGCGAAGTACAAGTCGACGGCGGCGGCGTGGTCGAACTCGTGGTCGTCGGGCTGGTGCTCGTGGTCGGTACCGTCTCCGTCACGGTGACCGTCGGGCATTGCGGTGGCTTCGAGCTTGGCGACGATTTCGACGGCGAAGAACTCGAATTCGTCGGCGACAGCGAGCTCGACGGCGGCGGCGTCACCGAACCGGGTGGCGTCGACGGCACCGGAGGCGGCGGCACCGACGCGGGCGGCGGAGCGGCACCGGCGTTCGGTGCGCCGATGGGCACCCTGCTGTCCGGCGTCGGCAGCACACCCGTGCGGTAGGCCTCGGCCCAGATCAGCACGGTGTTCACGTAGGTGTCGGAGTTGTTGTAGCGGAAGACGGCCGCGCGCAACTGGTCCGGTTTGGACAGATCGAGCCCGCCGGAGCACAGGTACCGCCCGGTGCCCAGCGCCGCGTCGAAGATGTTGTTCGGGTTGGACTCGCCGTCGCCGTTGCCGTCGGAGGCGTAGCCCTTCCACGTCGACGGGATGAACTGCGTCGGGCCGACGGCGCGGTCCCAGACCGTGTCACCGTCGAATTTGCCGCCGTCGGTGTCCGGGATGGCCGCGAACGGTCCGGCGCCGTTGAGCTGCGGGCCCAGGATCGGTTCGAGGGTGTTGCCCTTCGCGTCGACGTAGCCGCCGCGCGCGTGGTTGGACTCGATGCGGCCGACACTCGCGATCAAAGCCCAGTCGATGTGACAGGTGGGCTGTTCGGCGATGAGGATGTCGGCGGCGTTGCGGTACGCGGCGAGCGCGGTGACCGGGATGCCGAGCGGTCCGTTGGGGAGTTCGTCCGCGGGCAGCGGGAGCGGGGTCGGGGCGTTCGGCAGGCTGCCGTCGACACCGATCTGCTGGACGAGCGGGTTCTTCGGGTCATAGCCGCCGACGAGGGCGACGTTGTCGGAATGGACCGTGCTCGCCGTCGCGGCCCAGCTGCCGGCGGCGATGACCCCGGCACAGGCCGGGACGATGGCGAGGACGCCTCCGGTCACCGCGGCGATCGTGCGGTGCCGGAGACAGAGTCTCCGGACGGCTCGGGGTACGCGTCTCAGGCGAGAGCCCATGGATACAACACCGGTCACCGCGCCTGGCACGTGCCTCACGCGCATACCTCAGAACCCTCCCGGCGGATCGCGATCCGGCGATCCGGTACTTGCCAACCCCGTCAACCCCGACCGTGCCCAGCCTGCCGCATACGGTGACCGGTTTCACCCCATAGGGGAGGACCAGTTGGTCGACATCGGGTGAATTAACCCACCTGGAGGAACTATCTGTGCACCAGGGGTCGGTGTTACCCCTGGCAGTCGCCCGACGGCCACCCGTTGGCTTTGAGCAGCGCGAGGGTTTCGTCGCCGAACGGGTTCACCCCGGGGCCGACGGCGAGCGTGTGTGCCAAGTGGACGTGCAGGCATTTGACGCGTCCGGGCATCCCGCCCGCGCTGACCTCGTGGCCGAGCGGGTCGATGGCGTCGCGTTCGGCGAGGTAGCTCTCGTGGGTCCGCTGGTAGGCGGCCGCCAGCTCGGGGTCCTCCGCGAGCCGGTCGGTCATCTCCTTCATCAGCCCGGACGCCTCGAGCGTGCCCACCATCGAAGTCAGCTTCGGACAGGTCAAGTAGTAGAGCGTCGGGAACGGGGTGCCGTCGTCGAGGCGGGGACTGGTCTGCACGACCGACGGGTGGCCGCTCGGGCAGCGCGCGGCGACGGCACGCAGCGCACGGGGTGCCCGGCCGAGCTGGTCCGCGATGATCTCGCGGTCGGCGTCGGTCACAGGCTCGAAGGAAGACTTTTCCGTGCTGTTCACGCCCATAAGGCTAAACGCCCGGCTGAAGGACGCTTTCCCCGCATAGGACGTGGTGAAAGCTCCCTTCACCGCATCTCATGCGGTGAAGGTCCCCTTCAGCCGCCCGCGACCTGATCCCACAGCTTCTCGTACCAGGAGCCCGCGGGCACCGGCTGCTGACCTTGCGGCTGTCCCGGTGCGGGCGCCTTGTCCTCGGGGAGCTGCACGATGTACGGCGTCTCGCCGGGCTTCACGAAACCGAACCGCTTCCGCGCCTCCGCCTCGATCTGCGCGGGATCGCTCAGCTCGGCCTTGCGGCCTTCCAGCTGGGTGACGCTTCTCTGCAGTTCGGACTGCAACTGCTGCTGCTCGTTCACCTCGGACTTCTGGCTGAGGTACGTGCGCAGCGGGACGGCGATGGTGAACGCGAGCGCGCACACCACGATCGCCACCACCGCGGCCCGGCGGGTGGTGGACATGCCGAGCACCTTCGCGGCACCCGATGCCCGTTTCGCCGCCAGGCTGCGGCGCAGCCGGGTTCGGGCGCGGACCTCCGTCGTCGTCGTGCGACGGGCACGCTCCGGACGGCGGCCCCTGCTGGAGCCACCGCCGCCCGCGCGCCCGCTGCTACGACGGGTCGTCCGCGCCCTCCCCCGGTCCGCCATCATCTTTATCGCGCCTTCACTGGCCGACTCGTCGCGACTTCAAAAGATCAAAAAACACTCCCGCCTCACCCCTCCGGGCTGAACCGCGGGAACGCGAGGTCGCCGGCGTAGCGCGCCGCGTCGGCGAGGGTCTCCTCGATGCGGAGCAGCTGGTTGTACTTGGCGATCCGCTCGCCGCGCGCCGGGGCGCCGGTCTTGATCTGGCCGACCCCGGTCGCGACGGCCAGGTCGGCGATGAAGGTGTCCTCGGTCTCGCCGGACCGGTGGCTCATCATCGACTTGTAGCCGTACGAGGTGGCCAGCGAGATCGCGTCGAGGGTCTCCGACAGCGTGCCGATCTGGTTGACCTTCACCAGCAGCGCGTTGGCGGCGCGGCGGGTGATGCCCTCTTCGAGGCGGTCCGGGTTGGTGACGAACAGGTCGTCGCCGACCAGCTGGACCTTCTCGCCGATCTCGGTGGTCAGCTGGACCCAGCCGTCCCAGTCGTCCTCGCTCAGCGGGTCCTCGATGGACACGAGCGGGTAGTCGCGGACGAGCTCGCCGTAGTAGGCGGACATCTGCTCGGCGCTCTTCTTCGCGCCTTCGAAGGTGTACGCGCCGTCGGAGAAGAACTCCGTCGCGGCGACATCGAGCGCGAGCGCGACGTCGCGGCCCGGGGCGTACCCGGCCTTCTCGATCGCCTGAAGGATCAGGTCGAGCGCCTCGCGGTTGTTCTTCAGGCTGGGCGCGAAGCCGCCTTCGTCGCCGAGGCCGGTGGCCAGGCCGCGACCCTTCAGAACCGACTTCAGCGAGTGGTAGACCTCGGTGCCCCAGCGCAGGGCCTCGCGGAACGACTCGGCGCCGATCGGCGCGATCATGAATTCCTGGATGTCGACATCGGTGTCGGCGTGCGCGCCACCGTTGAGGATGTTCAGCATCGGCACCGGCAGCACGTGCGCGTTCGGCCCGCCGAGGTAGCGGAACAGCTCCAGCTCGGCCGACTCGGCGGCGGCCTTCGCGACGGCGAGCGAAACGCCGAGGATGGCGTTCGCGCCGAGGCGGGACTTCGCCGGCGTGCCGTCGAGGTCGACCAGCTTCTGGTCGACGATGCGCTGGTCCACGGCGTCGGTGCCGACCAGGTCCGGGCCGATCTCGTCCAGGACGGCCGCGACCGCGCGCTCGACACCCTTGCCGTTGTACCGGCCGGGGTCGCCGTCACGCAGCTCGACGGCTTCGTGTTCGCCGGTGGACGCACCCGAGGGGACCGCGGCCCGCGCCAGCGTGCCGTCGTCGAGAGCCACCTCCACTTCGACCGTCGGGTTGCCTCGCGAGTCCAGAATCTCGCGAGCGCCTACCTGCTCGATGAGCGCCACGCCATGCTCCTCATGTGGGTTGTGCCTGCGGTGACCGCGCCCAGCCTAGCCGTCGGCGCCGTTCACCCGTTGGAGGCACGCGCCACAATGCGCCCCGACCAGACCTACGAGTCGGTTGGTTCACCTGCGCGAACTTCCCGCCAACCGGACGGAAGCTCGACGGTGTCGGAGAACTGCTGCCAGAAGGTCCAGCTGTTCCCCCCGATGTCGGAGACGGTGAACACGCGGGCGCCGTAGGGCTGATCCTGGGGCGCGTCGATGTCGGCGTCGTCGCCCAGCGCGGCGCGGACGCGCTCGTACTGCGCGTCGGCGTCGGGGACGTACACGATGTTCAGCTGCCCGACCGGGCCGTCGACACCCTTCGCCTGCCAGTACTCGGGGCCGACCCCGGCCAGCTGGATCTTCGCCGGACCGGCGCACAGCGTCGCCTGGAACACCTCTCCGGAGGCGTCGGCGAAGCGCACTTCCTCGGTGAACCCGAACACTCTGACCAGCCATGCGACCGCCTCGGTCGCGTCTGCGTAGTAAAGGTACGGCGCGAGACCGAGGTAGCCGGGCTCGGTTTCGGGCCTATCCGCTTCGGCACTGCTCATGGCAGGACAGTTCACCATGACCGTTTCAGCGCCTCGTGAACGGCCCTGCCCCCGCGTATCATGGAGCGGACCATGATGGATGCCGAACCCGCCCCAGAACCCGGTCAGGACCCGTCCGGCGAGTCGCGGTTCCGTGCCTTCCGACAGGCGGAGGCACTGGTCGAAAGCCGCAGGCCGCTCGACGCCCTCAAAGCCCTCGAACCCCTGCTCGAAGAGGAAACCGACAAACCGAGTGTCCAGTTGCTGGCAGCCCGCGCGTACTTCCACTCCGCACAGTTGCGCCGGGCCGAACGCGCCTTCACCCGGGTGCTGGAACTGGACCCCACCGATCATTACGCCCGGTTCGTGCTCGGGCGGACCCTCCAGCGCCTCGGCCGGTTGACCGAGGCGCTCGCGCAGATGCGGATCGCGTCGGCGATGCATCCGATCCCGGAGTACCTGGAAGCGATCAGCGAGGTCAGCGCGCGGATCGCGTTGCGCGACTGACCAGCTCGCCGTCGCGGGAGCAAGGGACCTTTGCTCTCAATCCTGATCGCCGTCACCCCTGGAGCAAGGGACCTTTGCTCTCATTTGGACTTGGCCCGCAGGTGGGCGCGCTCGCCCTGCTTGCCGAACAGCACCAGCAGTTCCACCGGCCCCGGCCCCGCGCTCCCGAACCAGTGCGGCACCCGGGTGTCGAACTCCGCGGCCTCGCCGGGCCCCATCGTGAAGTCACGGTCGCCGAGCACCGCCCGCAACCGTCCGCTGAGGACGTACATCCATTCGTAGCCCTCGTGTGTCCGCTGCACCGGTTCGATGTCCTCGACCGGGATCAGCAGTTTGAACGCCTGCGGCTGGCCCGGCTGCGCGGGCAGTGACCAGGCGGTGAACCTGCCGAACTTCTGCGCTTTCATCCGGACGCGGGGATCCGCCGGTTCGGGTTCGCCGACCAGTTCGTCGAGCGGGACCTGATGCGCCGCCGACAGCGTGAGCAGCAGCTCCAGCGTGGCCTTCCGGCTGCCCGATTCGAGCCGCGAGAGCGTGCTGGCGGAGATCCCCGTCGCCTCCGAAAGCGCGGAAAGGGTGGTGCCGCGTTCCTTGCGAAGCTGCTTGAGCTTCGGGCCGACCTCGGCGAGCCGTCGTTCGATGTCCTCCATGTCCCCAGTTTGCCAAATCGGCAATGAACTTTGCCAACTTTCGAAGAAATCCGGATGCTCGGGAGCATGAACAACGACTACGACGTGGTGATCATCGGTGGTGGCGTCGCCGGCCTCAGCGCGGCGCTGGTCCTGGGCAGGGCGCGGCGCAAGGTCGTCGTGATCGACGGCGGCACCCCGCGCAACGCGCCCGCCGCGCACGCGCACGGCTTCCTGACCAGGGACGGCATTCCACCCAAAGAACTGCTGGAGATAGGCCGTGACGAGGTCCGCGGCTACGGCGTCGAGATCGTCGAGGACGTCGTCCACCGGTTGCGGCACGACAAGGCGGTGGAACTGGCGAGCGGCCGGGTCGTCAGCGGTCGCCGCATCGTGGTGACCACCGGGCTGGCCGACGAACTGCCGGATGTCCCCGGCGTCGCGGAGCGTTTCGGCGCCGACGTGCTGCACTGCCCGTACTGCCACGGCTGGGAAGTGCGCGATCAGCGCTTCGGCGTGCTCGCGACCTCCGAGAAATCGGTCCACCAGGCGCTGATCGTCTGGCAGTGGAGCAAGGACTTGACCTTCTTCACGCATACACAGCAGATCTCGGCCGAAGACCGGACGAAGCTGACCGGGCTGGGCATCCGGATCGTCGACGGGAAGGTGTCCGAGCTGGCCGTCGAGAACGACCGGCTGACCGGGGTCCGGCTCGTCGACGGCGAGTTCGTCGAACGCGATGTCGTGTTCGTCGGCCCGAAGTTCGTCCCGCACGACCGGCTTCTCGCCCAGATCGGCTGCGCGCGCACCGAAAGCGGCTCGATCGCGGTGGACGCGCAGGGCCGCACGAACGTGGACGGTGTCTGGGCGGCGGGGAACGTCGTCGATCCGATGGCACAGCTGGTCGTCGCGGCGGGCGACGCCTACCGGATGGCGTCGGCGCTCAACTTCGACCTGGTGCTCGAGGATCAGGGCGCGACGCTGGCGTCCGCGTAGGCGTCGGCCGCGCTGAAGACCTCCTGGGCGTAGGGCACGGCCGGGTTGAACGTCCGCATCGCCTTCCACCAGCCGACCGGGGTGGCGACGTCGTCGCCGTCCGCGCACAGATAGCGGGAGGTGGCGAAGGCGGCGTCGTCGAGGTCCTTCGGATCCGGCTGCTTGCCGTCACTCCTGGCCCGGGCGGCGTGCTTGGCCCACACGTCGGGCGGGAGCGTGATCGGACCGGGCCTGCCCTGCGCCGCCTCGACATGGGAGATGCCCGCGAGGGTCGCCCACGAAAGGTGACAACCCGGCTTCTGCCGCCGAAGCCACATCTCGGCGCGGCCGTAAGCGGACAATTCGGTTTCGGACAGCCGGGTCTTCGCCGCCACCCGTTTCGCCCAGGTCTCAAGCTCGGCCGCGTCGGAAACGGTGGGCCGGTCGGGCGGCGCGGCGCGCCCGGCGCGCGGCGTCGCCACCCCCGGCTGAGGTTTCTGGTCGGGGACCGCGAGCGCGGGCTGGGGCTGCGCCGGCGGGGGCGGTTCCTCCCCGCCCGGCCGGTTCACGCCGACGGTCATGATCAGCACCACGCCCGTGAGCACGAGCCCGCCCGCGAACGCGAGCCTGGGGACGTACGGCGGCAGAGGGCGCGCGGGGTGCTCCGGGGCGTCGGTGCTCGACTGGGTGGTTTCGGCCACCCGGTCAGGTTACTTCGCCACACTGCCGGGCGATGACCCATTCGGCTTACGAAGCCGACTGACGGTGAAGCGGATCGGCGATTCCGGCTGTCGCGAAACTACCGGCACCGCACGCTTGACCTCAAGTTAAGTGGAGATCGCAGACTGGATCCATGTTCAGTGAAGCGGAACTCGACTACCTCGCCACCCAGGGACTCGGACGGCTCGCGACGGCGCAGCCGGACGGCACGCTGCAGGTCAGCCCGGTCGGTTACACCTACAACACCGAGACCCGCACGATCGACATCACCGGCTACGAACTGGCGAAGAGCAAGAAGTTCCGGAACGTGGCCGCCAACGGGCAGGCCGCGTTCGTGGTGGACGACATGCCGTCGCAGGATCCGCCGAGGATCCGCTGCCTCGAGATCCGCGGCCGGGCCGAGGCGCTGACCGGCGCCAACACCCCCGACGGCCATCTCGACGGCGCGGTGATCCGGCTACACCCCTCGCGGATCATCAGCCTCGGCGTCGACGACCCGGACCACGACCCGCTCGATCTCGTCCCGCACAACCGAAACGTCTGACCGGGGATGTCATGAAAGGGTCGTTCCTGACGAATTTCGTCAGGAACGACCCTTTCAGGACACTTCGGCGAAGTCAGCGACGGGCGCCGTAGACCGCGTAGGCACCGAAGCCCACGACGGCGAACACCACGGCGGTCCACAGGGCTGCCGCCACATCGGCAGGTTGGAACAACCAGGTCGCTACCAGGTTCACGGTGTCCGTACCCGACGACGCCATCATGACCACGAAGGCGACCACGAGCGCGAGCAGCGGCAACGTCCACCCGAAGGCCCCGCCGAACAGCACCGCGGCGAGCCCGGCGAGACCGAGCAGTCCGGCCACGTTCCGCACGATGATCTCCATCGGCACCCGCTCCGCCTCCCACAGCCGCGGCAGGAGCACGGCTCCGACGCCGAGGCCGCCGATCAGCAGCAGATGCAGACCGCGACGGGGAAGCCACCGGATCGCGGCGGTCCGATCGAGATCGACGTCTTGCCCGCTCAGCCCGGTGGCCAGTACCGCGACCGCCACCGCGAGCGCGAGGGAAACCGGGATCTCCGACCAGCGGTCCCGAGCCAGGAACCACAGCACGGCCATGCTCACCACCAGCGCCGCGAACGACGCGGGCATGGCACGCGAGCGCGCGTACAGCACCGCCCACCTCATCGGGCGCCGCCGAGGAGGATGTCGAGCTGGTTACCCTGGCAGGTCAGGCCCGCCTGCCGCTGCGCGATGATCCGCGTGCGCCGCACGTCGGGCGGCAGGGCACGGAAGGTCTCCCAGTTCCGGAGGACCTCGTTCTTCTTCCCCTCGCTCAGCCACGAACCCTCGAGCATCTTCCACTCACCGAGGAACCAGCTCGACGTGATCGACCGCGCGGTGAGTTCGTCCACAAAGGACCTGTCGGCGCCGTGGAGGGTGTAACAGGTCGGCGCCACCGCCCCGGCGACCAGTGCCCGCGTCATGTCGTCCGGATTCTTGATCGAGCGGAAGGACCAATCCAGCAGGTCGACCAGGACGGTGTCGGCGGCACGCGGCGGCACCTCGTCGGAAGCCACCCGCCGGTTCAAGGCCGTGATCCTGGCCGGCGCGTCCGGCAGGGTTCCCAAGAGCCGCAACGCTTCTTTGCCAGGCCCGGCGATACGGGCGAGGTCGGGTTCGAGCATGCGAGGAACACAGACCGGGCCGTCGCAGACCATCACCGTCGCGCGAGGGTCGACGGTCTTGGCCTCGCTGTAGGTCGCGGGCAGGATGGGCATCGCGATCGCGACCGCCCCCAGCACGGGAACGACGGAGAGTGCCTTCGACCGCTTGGAGCGGGCCGCCAGCAAGAGGAATCCGGTCGCGGCCAGCCCGGCGAGCCAGACCCCCTGTCCGAGATCCATCCGGCTCGCGGTGGTGATGAACGGATCGTTGGTGACGTCCATCGCGGGAGAGAGCGAGTAGGCCCAGGCCGGAACAGCGCCTACGAGCACGCTGCCCTCCGACCCCGCGATCTGGAACACGAGCACCGTCACGAGAGCGGCGACGGCCACCGCGGGCGCGGTCAGCGGATGCGGCAGCAACCGGCCGATCCCCAGCCCGATCCAGGCCCCAGCGAGCATCGCGAGCACACCGACCACGACGAGCGGCAGCCAGCCGAAGGTGAAGAACGCGCCACTGAAGATCACTTGGACGGCACCGACGGCGAAGATCAGCAGATAGCCCAGCACCAGCAGGCCGCCCAGCGCACCGGCGAGTTTCGCGGCGCGGTGCCAGCCTGGTCGCGGCATCGTGGTGAGGAGTTCGGCCATCCCGGACCGGCTGTCCCGCATACCTTGGATGACCCCGGCGCCGATCGCGATCGGCCACAGGAAGACCAGCAGGAACCGGCTCCACTCCGCGGCGGGCACCCAGTTCTCGTCCCAGGCGAGCGGTGCCTTCGACCACGGACCGCTGAACGAATACAGGAACCCGAACGCGACGACGAGAACGGCGAGCGTCGCCCACGGGGCGATGGAACGGCGGAGTTCGGTCCGCAGGATACGAGTGTTCACCAGTTCCCCCTCCCCGGCTCGTGCCCCAGCAGCGCCGAGTAACCGCGCTCGATCGGGCTGTCTCCGACGTACTCCTCGCTCCCGGCCGCGGCCAGTTCGTCCGGCGTCCCCTGGAAGACGAGTTTCCCGTTTTCGAACAGGACGACGTCGGTGCAGGCCGTCGCGACGTCCTCGACGAGATGCGTCGAGACCACCACGCAGGCCTCACGGCCGATTTCCTGAAGGAGGTCCCGGAACCGCACGCGCTGCGCGGGGTCGAGTCCGGCGGTCGGCTCGTCCAGCAGGAGGAGGTCCGGATCGTTCACGATCGCCTGCGCGATCCCGACCCGCCGCACCATGCCGCCGGACAGCGTCTTCATCCGGTCGTCTGCGCGATCGGCGAGACCGACCCGTTCGATCGACCGCTGCACCGCTCCCGGGATGTCTTCCTTCGCCATTTCCTTCAGCCACGCGATGTACTCGACGAATTCGCGGACGGTGAAGCGTTTGTAGAACCCGAAATTCTGCGGCAGATAGCCGATACGGCGGCGTAGGCGGCGCTGATCGGTGAGTCCCCCGACGGATTCACCGAGCAGCGCCAGCCCTCCCTCCGCCGGCCGGAGCACCGTCGCCAGTGCCCGGATCAGCGTGGTCTTCCCCGCCCCGTTCGGGCCGAGCAGACCGTGCACCCCCGTGCCGAGTTCCAGGTCGAGCCCGTCCACGGCGAACTTGCGTTTGCCGACCCGGACCTTCAGTCCTTCCGCCTTGATCTGCCACGCGTAGGTCGTCGGTGCGACCTCCGCGGCCCCGACAGCACGCATCATGTCCTCCCCTTCGTTCATCGTTCGGATCCGGTGAGCAGGCCGAAGACGCTCCGCCGGAGCACCACCACGACCGCGGTCAGCGCGAAGATCGCGCCCCACACCGGGAGCAGCCGGGGTTCGAGCGCGGTGGCACGCCCCTGTGAAGCCACCGCGGGTGCCAAGATCACCGCCGCCCAGATCCCGGCCAGGACGTAAGCCGCCCGCACCACCCCGATCACTCCGCCGAGCGCGAGCGTCCCGGTGGTGAAGGCCAGGCTCGGCAGGAGACCGAGCCCGAATCCGTCGCCGCCGAGCCAGCCCGAGAGGGCCTGTATCGGCAAAACGACGGCAAGGACCGCCGTCGTCCGGCGCAGCAGCAGGTACAGCCCGGCCCGCGGCGTGGAGGTGACGAGTTCGTAGGCGGGGTCGAGCCCCCTGGACCACGACACCGCGACCCCGAGCACCGGCAGCAGCGGCGAGAAGAGCTGGACGAACGAATACCCCTCGGTCCCGGTGAATCCGACCCAGTCCAGCAGGAAGCCCAATGCCGGGATCAGGACGATCATCACCAGCCACGGCAGCATCACCGGCGTCACCCAGGTGTGCAGCCGTCCGGCCCACCGATTTCGCATGGGCCCGGGCCCCGCTTCGGCGAGTTTCGAATCCAAACCGGCCCAGACGTCGTCCACCAGCGCCGACACCGCCGGCATGCTGACCGCGGACAGCCTTCCCCGGCATTCCGCACAGGATTCGAGATGGGCTTCGACCGCCCAGACCTCGTCACCGGCCAAGCCGTCGTCCCCGCGGACGTAACCGGCGAGGAGCTGTCCGGACACGTGTTCCTTGTTCACGACAGCGCCTCCCGCATCGCGATCCGAGCCCGCCTGGCGCGGGTTTTGACGGTTCCTTCCGGCAGGCCGAGCAGGACCGCGGTCTCGCGGACGGTCAGTCCGTCGAGCACCATGGCCTGCAGGACCTGGCGTAGTTCGGGAGCGAGCCGGCGCAGCGCGTCGCCGACGGCCTCGCCGACCGCACCGGCCAGCGCCTCGTCCTCGGCGGCGGGCGCGACGGCCGCTTCGGCGACCGGCAGCGGCTGCGCGTATTTCGCCCGGCGGCGGAAGGCGTCGACCAGCCGCCGCGCGGCGATCGTCCACAGCCAGCCGACGGCGCTCCCGCCGACCGCGGAACCGGCGAACGCCCCCGCCGCGCGCCAGACCGCGAGGTAGGTCTCCTGCATCACCTCGGCGACGATCTGCTCGTCGGCGCAGCGACGGCGCAGGCGCACGGCCAGCCACGGCGACGTGCGGCGGTAGAGCTCCTCGAACGCCGCCCGGTCACCTTTGGCCGCGCGGCGGACGAGCTGCTCTTCGTCCGGTTCCGTTCCCTTCACACCCGGCAAGACGCGGGGACCGCCGAAACGGTTCTCACTCGATTGTGTTCCGCGTCACAAGGGCCGATTGCTCACGTGAAGGTGTGAACCGGCCGTCAGGAAGCCGGCCAGAACTTGCGCCAGCCGTCGGCCTCCAGCGTCGCCGGTTCCAGACCGGCGTCGCGCGCGGCCTGTTCGGCGTCGCGGATGTCGCGCGCGAACCGCTTCGCCACGGCACGGAGCTCGCCTTCGGGATCGATTCCCGCCCGGCGCGCGGTCGCGGCCACCCGGAACAACTGGGCCGCCGCTTCGGAACCTTCGGGGAACAGGTCGAGCGGGATCCCGGCACGGCCGCTGCGCTGCCCGAGCTTCCCGGCGAGCGCCACGGCGGGCTGACCGAGCGCGACACCGTCCACAATGGACTGACGGCTTTTCTCGGCCTGTTTCAGTTCTTCCCACTTGAGATTCTGGTCGCTGACGGTCTCGACCCGGGGAGCATCGGCGAAGACATGCGGATGACGGCCGACGAGTTTCGCGACCAGTTCGGAAGCGACGTCGTCGATCCCGAACGGATCTTCCGTGTCTTCGAACGCGACGCGCGCGTGGAAGAGCACCTGGAGCAGGACGTCACCGAGTTCCTCGCGCAAGGCGGCCCGGTCGCCCTCCTCGATCGCGTCGAGCAGCTCGTAGGTTTCCTCGACCAGGTACTGCCGCAGCGACTCGTGCGTCTGGACGGCGTCCCACGGGCATCCGCCCGGCGAGCGGAGGCGGTCCATCACGTCGGCGGCCTCGACCAGCGGCGGAACGGGCGCTTCGACCACCCGCGCACCGGCCCCGATCAGCGCCGCGGCCTTGGGTTCCCTTCGCGAACCGGCGATGAGCACGAGGTCGCGCACCTGCGTGTCACCGAGCGCCGGTACCCCGAAGACCTCGGGATCGACATCGGAAGCCGCGTACACGGCACTGCTGTTCCGCAGGATCGGAAGTGCCGCGGCGGGCAGCGTCGCCCCGCGGGCGATCACGACGACGGCAGCGGTCACGGGTTTTGCTGGGCGGCACCGTGCACAGGCAGCACGATGCCCTTCTTCGAAGCTTCGTTGGGCGCGAGGTCCATGCCGACAACATCCCACACGCCGTAGCGTGGGTTCACCTTGAGGTCGACCTGGTCGAGGTAGGACTGGAGGAGCCGGACACCGACCTTCGCCAGCTGCTGAGCGCTGGGCTGCGCGGCCTGATCCGAAGCGACGGGCTTGTCGGCGGTCCGCTCACGCACCACGACGACGACCCACAGCGGCTGCTGCGGTGTCGGCTTGAACGCGGCGACGGTGTTGGGTTCGAGACCGAAGAGGACGGTGGCCGCGGTCGCGGGCGACTGCATCGCCGGCAGTTTCTGCCCGGTGCCCGCCTGCATACCGGGCGTCTGCTCGTCCTGCGCGATCAGCTCGGCCGCCGCGGTCGGAGAGGCGGCGAAGCGCCGGGCCTTCTCGATCGCCTGCTCGCGCAGCTGGTCCGCGTCGGCACCGGTGGCGTCGGTCGAGGAGACCGAGCTGAAGTCGAACGAGACGCTGAGCTTGTCCAGGTACTTCATCGCGAGCTGGGTCTGGATAGCCGCGTCGACCAGGGATTCACGGTGGTCCCGCACCCTCGCCACGAGCTGCTGGACGCTGAGCTCGGGGTCGTCCTGCGGGTTGGCCTCCATCGGCTTCGCCAGCGGGTCGTTCTGCAACGCGTTCGTCACGAGGGACTCGTCGACCCCGATGCCTTCCCGCTGACCGGCGCGCACGGTGAGGTCGTGCAGGATCTCCTGGCGGACGATCTCGCGGCCGACGAGGTCGAGCTTGTGCTCCTTGGCGAGCTGCTGCCCGTACGGGTGCTCACGAACCGCCTTGTCGATCAGCTCCTGCACGCGATCCACCGAAACGGTCTTGCCGCCGACGATCACCGCCGTACCGACCTGCCCGGGTCCGGCGTTGCATCCGGCGAGAAGGAGAGAACCGGCAAGAACCCCGACCAGCGCGCGACGGCGCCCCATGATCCGCATCACAGCGCCTACCCTCTCACACCGCTCCTGGCGTGGAAACCAGTCGTGAGTGGCGATTCGGGTTCTAGCCCGAATCGCCACTCACGACCCGCACCTTCCCGCACCCTGGTCGCTCGAAGTACGTGAAGGACCCCTTCCTTGCGCCTAGCGCAGTGAAGGGGTCCTTCATGTACTTGGGGAAGGCCTTCACGGACCGTAGGTACCGGCTCCGGTCCCGCACGACGGCCGTGTCACGCGACGGGCGCCGGCGACTTCATCAGATTCGTCAGCAGCTTCGCGCACCAGTCCAGCAGCTCCTCGTCCCGCAGTGTCGGGGCGCCGATCCGGCCGCCCGCCGGGCCCTCGGTCGGCCTCGGCACGGAAACCGTGTTCGTCACCGTCTTGTAGAGAGCCTTGGGGTACAAGCGCTTCAGCCGCACCAGCTGCGAATCCGCCAGCGGCAGCGGGGCGAACCGGATCGACGTGCTCTGCACGGCGACCTCGGTGACGCCCGCCGCGCGGCAGGTGTGCCGGAACGCGGCGACGGCGAGCAGCCTCCGCACCGCCGCGGGCGGCTGGCCATAGCGGTCGACGAGTTCTTCGCGCACCGCGTCGAGCCCGGCCTGGTCGGGCGCGGCCGCGATCTTGCGGTACGCCTCCAGCCGCAGCCGTTCGCCAGGGACGTAGTCGTGCGGGATGTGCGCGTCCACCGGGAGGTCGACCCGGACGTCGGCGAGTTCTTCCTCCTCCGCCGTGTCCGCGCCCGCGTGACGGCGGAACGCGTCGACCGCTTCGCCGACGAGCCGCACGTACAGATCGAAACCGACGCCCGCGATATGCCCGGACTGCTCGGCGCCGAGGATGTTGCCCGCGCCGCGGATCTCGAGGTCCTTCATCGCGACGGCCATACCCGCGCCCAGTTCGGTGTTCTGCGCGATGGTCGCCAACCGGTCGTGCGCGGTCTCGGTGAGCGGCGCCTCCGGCGGGTACAGGAAGTACGCGTACCCGCGCTCTCGCCCGCGCCCGACCCGGCCGCGCAGCTGGTGCAGCTGCGCGAGCCCCAGCAGGTCGCCTCGTTCCACGAGCAGCGTGTTCGCGTTCGAGATGTCCAGCCCGGTCTCGACGATCGTGGTGCAGACGAGCACGTCGTACTCGTTCTCCCAGAAGCCCTGGATGATCTTTTCGAGTTTGTCCTCGTTCATCTGCCCGTGCGCGGTGACGACACGCGCCTCCGGCACCAGCTCGCGAATGCGCTTCGCGGCCTTTTCGATCGAGGAAACCCTGTTGTGCACGTAGAAGACCTGGCCGTCGCGCAGCAGTTCGCGCCGGATCGCGGCGCCGACCTGTTTGTCGTCGTACGTGCCGACGTAGGTCAGGATCGGGTGCCGGTCCTCGGGCGGGGTCAGGATCGTGGACATCTCGCGGATCCCGGCGAGCGACATCTCCAGCGTCCGCGGGATCGGCGTTGCCGACATGGTCAGCACGTCGACGTGCGTCCGCAGTGCCTTGATGTGCTCCTTGTGCTCGACGCCGAACCGCTGTTCCTCGTCGACGATCACCAGGCCGAGGTCCTTGTACCGGACCCCGGTCTGCAGCAGGCGATGCGTGCCGATCACGATGTCGACGTCGCCGGAGGACAACTGTTCGAGAACCGCGTCGGATTCGATCTTGTTCGTGAACCGCGAGAGCCCCCTGATCTTCACCGGGAACGAACTCATCCGTTCGGTGAAGGTGTTCAGGTGCTGCTGCGCGAGCAGCGTCGTGGGCACGAGCACCGCGACCTGCTTGCCGTCCTGCACCGCCTTGAACGCCGCGCGCACCGCGATCTCGGTCTTGCCGTAGCCGACGTCACCGCAGATGACGCGGTCCATCGGGACGCCGCTTTCCATATCCGCCTTGACCTCGTCGATCGCGGCGAGCTGATCGTTGGTCTCGGTGAACGGGAACGCGTCTTCCAGTTCGTTCTGCCACGGCGTGTCCTGCCCGAACGCGTGCCCTGGCGCGGACTGCCGCGCGGCGTAGAGCTGCACCAGTTCGGCGGCGATCTCCTTGACCGCCTTCTTCGCCTTGGCCTTGGTGTTCTTCCAGTCGGACCCGCCGAGTTTGTTCAGCGTCGGCAGCTCGCCGCCGACGTAGCGGGAGACCTCGTCGAGCTGGTCGGTCGGCACGAACAGCCGGTCCCCCGGATGCCCGCGTTTGGAGGAGGCGTACTCCAGCAGCAGGTACTCGCGGGTGGCGCCGGCGACGGTGCGCTGCACCATCTCGATGAACCGCCCGATGCCGTGCTGGTCGTGCACGACGTAATCGCCCGTTTTGAGGGCGAGTGGGTCGACGGCGTTGCGGCGCCGCGACGGCATCTTGGTACTGAAGTCCTTTGTGGACGTTCCGGCGCCGGAGCCTCGGCCGGTCAGATCCGATTCGGACAGCACGACCAGGGCTTGCTCCGGCGAGACGAAGCCGTCCGAAAGACCGCCACATGTCACCGTCACGACGCCGGGCGTCAGCGGACCGGTGATGCCTTCCGCGAGCGAGGCGGGCACCTCTCCGGCCGAAAGCTGCTCGACGGCGCGGGCCGCGGTGCCGTGCCCGGCGACGACGAGGACCGCCGTCCCGCCCGCGGCCGTATGCGCGCGCAGATCGGTCGTCGCCCGCTCGACCTCGCCGCGGTAGTTCGGCGCGGCCTCGATCGAGACGCGGTAGACGTCGGGATCGTCACTGGCCAGCTGCGTCAGCGTCCACCAGGGGCGCTTCGTCTCCTGAGCGTGCTTCGCGATCTCCGCGAGGTCCTGGTACGCCGACGCGCCGAGGTCGATCGGCGCCTGCCCGCCCGCGGCGGCCGTGGTCCAGGACGCTTCGAGGAACTCCTGCCCGGTGCGCACCAGATCGGCCGCACGGGCACGGATTTTCTCCGGATCGGCCAGCAGCACGTGCGTGCCCTGGGGCATCGCGTCGGTCAGGAGGTCCAGCTCGCCCTCGCACAGCACCGGGATGAGCGCTTCCATGCCCTCGACGGGGACCCCGCCGGAAAGCTTGGTGAGCATCTCGGTGAGCTGGGCGTCCGCTTCGTACGTCGTCGCCAGCTCGGCGGCCTTCGCGCGCACCTGCTCGGTGAGCAGCAGCTCACGGCACGGCGGCGCGCTGACGTGCCGGATCTCCCCCGGCAACGACCGCTGGTCGGACACCGCGAACGCGCGGATCTCGCTGACCTCGTCGCCCCAGAACTCGACGCGCACCGGATGCTGCGCCGTCGGCCCGAACAGGTCGAGGATGCCGCCGCGCACGGCGAACTCGCCGCGCTTCTCGACCATGTCCACCCGCGTGTAGGCGAGCTCGACCAGCCGTTCCAGCAGCCCTTCGAAACTCTGCTCCTCGCCGACCACCAGGTCGATCGGCGCGAGCGAGCCGAGCCCGGGCGCCATGGGCTGGATGAGGCTGCGGACGGTCGCGACGACGACGCGCAGGTCGTCGGCCCCCGTCTTCAGGCGATGGAGCACCTCCAGCCGCCGCCCGACGGTGTCCGCCCGCGGGGACAGCCGCTCGTGCGGCAGCGTCTCCCAGGACGGGAAGTCGGCGACGGCGCCTTCGCCGAGGAACGACTTCAGCGAAGCGGTCAGCTCGTCGGCCTCGCGGCCGGTGGCGGTCACCGCGAGCACGGGGCGGCCGGCGCCCTCGTCCGCGGCGAGGGCGCCCGCGACCAGCTGGCGGGTGGCGATCGCGCCCTGGAGTTCGAGCACCGGGGCACCGGCCCGCTCCACGACCCCGCGAAGGGCCGGATCGGGAAGGATGGAATGAAGGAGTCCGGACAATGGAGCGTTTGTCACCGTCCCAGCCTACGTGGGGGCACCGACAGTCCGCCGCGCGATTACCTCGGCAGTGCGCCGGCCACCTTCGGGAGCTGCTCGTCGAACTCGGCCGGTTCCTGCGTCGCGACGCGAATCAGGACGTGTTCGGCGCCCGCGTCCTGGTATTCGCGCAACCTGTCGGCGACTTGCTCGGCGCTCCCGGCGATCTGCACTTGGATCTTCTCGACGAAGTCCAGCGGAACGCCGTAATTCCGCTGTGCGTAGTCCTCCAGCCGCTCGCGTGCCCTGATCGGGTCGTTCTCGATGAGCACTGTCGCGAACAACGCGGGCGTCACGGGGCGGACGGCCGTTTCGCGGATCTTCGCGAGGCCGTCGACGTAGTCCGCGACGTCGGGCGGATACGGCAACCAGCCGTCGTAGAGCCGTCCCGCGCGGTCCAGCGCGCCCGGCGTGAACGCGGCCAGCCAGACGGGCGGGCCACCGGGGCGGTGTGGCTTCGGATACTCCGGAAGCGTGTCGTAGTGCAGGACCTCGCCGTGGAACGGGCCGCTCTTCCCGCTCCAGACGTGCCGCCACAACGCGACGATGTCGTCGAGCCGGGCGCGGCGGCGTTCCCACGGAACGCGGGTGAACGCGAATTCGGGTTCGCTGCGGCCCGCGAACCCGGCGCCGACGCCGAGCGTGATCCGGCCCTGGCTGAGCAGGTCGAGCGAGAGGATCGCGTTCGCGGAAAGGACCGGATCCCGCAACGCCGGGAGCAGCGCGGCGGTGCCGAGGGTGACCCGTTCCGTTCTGGCGGCGAACGCGCCGAGCAACGTCAACGGATCGATGGGTGCCTTCGCGAGGGTGTCGCCGACCCAGACCGAATCGAAACCGAGGCGTTCGGCTTCGACCGCGACGGCGACCATTTCCGGCGCGGTGCGCCCGGCGTCGAGGATGGACCGATAGGTGGGGACGACCAGACCGAATTTCATGCCGGAAGCATCGCCGCGGCGGGGAATCGTCTCAATTCCTTCGAGGGAATGGCCGAGCCGCGCACGACTCGGCCAAGATGACGACCATGGTTTCCGGATTCGGCCCCGCGCTCCGGGGCTGGCGCGAGCGGCGGCGGTTGTCCCAGCTGGAACTGGCGCTACGGGCCGGAACCACTCAGCGGCACGTGAGTTTCCTGGAGGGCGGCCGGTCGATCCCCGGCCGAGGGCTGGTGCTGCGCGTCGCCGAATCGCTCGAACTCCCGCTCCGGGAACGCAACGGCCTGCTGCTCGCGGCCGGCTTCGCGGCCGGTTTCCCCGAAACGGAACTGGACGATCCCAGGTTGAAGCCGGTCCTCGACGGTATGCGGCGGCTACTCGACGGGCACCGGCCGTACCCGGCCATCGTCGTCGACCGCTACGGCGTGCTCGTCGCCCGCAACGACGCGCTCGACCTGCTCTTCGAGGACGTGGCGCCGGAGCTGCTGGAGGAACCGGTCAACACCCTGCGGCTCGCGCTCCATCCGAAGGGGATGGCGCCGCGGGTGCTGAACCTCGCGGATTGGGCGCGGCACATCCTGGAACGGTTGACGCAGGAGATCGCGCACGCGCCCGACGAGCGGCTCACCGCGTTGCTGGCCGAACTCGAAAGTTACGTTCCGGAGCCGGGACCACCCGGCCCGGACCATCTCGGGTTCGCCGTGCCGATGCGCCTGTCCACATCGGCGGGTGAACTGCGGCTGATCACGGCCATCACGACGTTCGCGACCGCGGCCGACGTCACGGTGTCGGAATTGAAACTGGAGACGTTCCTTCCCGCCGACGCCGAGACGGCCGCGATCCTGACGCGCTGACCGGCAGCGCCGCGCGGTGCACGAACGCGGGCGGCAGGTTCGGCCAGACGACCGGCGAGCGCCCGGTCACCGCGAACCGGTCACGCAGCGCGGCGGCGAATCGCCTGCCCGGCGGTGCCCACGCCGCGTGCGCGTAGGCGAAGGTCGTGAACCGCCCGTTCGGGACCAATATCCCGGTCACCTGGTCGAGGATCCGTTCCTGGCGTTCCGCCGTCATGACCGTCCACGGCAGACCGGAAACCACGACGTCGGCGGCGTCGCGCACGTATTCGCCCAAGTTCTCGGCGGTCCCCTGGACGATCTCGGCCTCCGGATACCGCTCCCGCAGGTTCCCGGCGAGCCGGGGATTGATCTCGACGGCGACCAGCCGGGCGCCCGGCGGCAGCCGGCTGAGGACCGCCCCGGTGAACACGCCCGTCCCAGGACCCAGTTCGACGACGAGCCGGGCGTTTTCCAGCCCGAGGCCCGTCGTCATGGCTTCGGCCAGTTTCGGGGAGCTGGCCGCGACGGCCCCGGTGAGCATCGGATGGCGGAGGAATTCCCTGGTGATCGACATGATCCCGACGCTAGGAACGGGTTCCGTGGCCCCGCGTCGGCCGCGACGTCCGGCCCCGTCCTCCCGCGGGAGGACGCCGGGGGTACCCCAGGACGACGCGCTCGGCCACCCGCCGCGGTTACGTTCGGGAAGTGCTCAGGCTGTCCGAGCGGATCCGCGCCCACCCATGGGTGACCGACCTGCCGCTCTTCGCATGGTTCGTCTTCCTCGTGCCGACGGGTTCGTCGCCGGTCCCCAAGGCGATCCTGCTCGTGCCGTATCTCTTCCTCGTGCCGCTTCTCTGGCGGCGGCGCCATCCCGAGATCGCCGCGGTGCTGATCGTCACGGGCGTGACCGCGCAGTACCTCGTGGAGTTCTGGGCCTACGACCGCGGCCGCGGCGAACTGGCGATGGCCGTCGCGCTGTACACGCTGGTCCGCACGGGGAACCGCCGGTTCGCCGCGGCGATCGCCGTCGTCATCGTCTCCCTCGACGTCGGCTGGGGCCTCACTTGGGGAGCCACCACCGAACAGGGACCGGAGATCGCGATCTTCGCGACGATCCCGCTGCACGTCGCGGCCTGGGCCCTCGGTGAATTCTTCCGCGCGCGCCAACGTCTTTCGGACGAGGAGGCGGTGAAGGCGGAGCTGGCCGCCTCCGAGCAGGACGCCCGCGCGCGGGCCGCGGTCGCCGAAGAGCGCACCCGCATCGCACGGGAACTGCACGACGTCCTCGCGCACAGCGTGAGTGTCATCGTGATCAACGCCGAAGGCGCGAAACTCATGCGCCACAAGGATCCCGAAGCGGTCGACCGCACGCTCGACACGATCGGCAAAGCGGGTCGCGACGCGCTGGCCGAATTGCGCCGGCTCCTGGAGGTCCTCCATGCGGGCGAAACCGCTCGAAGTCCTCAACCCGCCGTCGCTGAACTTCGCGAACTGGTCGAGCAGGTGAGCGCGACGGGCCGCGAAGTCGGCCTGCGGGTTACCGGTGACGCCGGCGGGCTGCCGCCCAGCGCCGCGCTCCAGGCGTATCGAATAGTCCAGGAAGCACTGACGAACATGATCAAACACGCGCCCGGCGACGCGAGCGGAACCGTCGAAATCGATTTCAGCGGGGAAGGCCCGCGCCGGGACGTCCGGATCCAGGTGACGAACACCGGGGGGTCCGATCCGCCCGCGCCGCGGCTGCCGTCTTCGGGGCGGGGCCTGGCGGGGATGGCGCAGCGGGTCGAGATGTTCCACGGGACGCTCGACACCGGGCCGACCCGTGACGGCGGTTACCGGGTGGCCGCGAGTCTGGTGGTGGAGGCGGGATGACATCCGCGGTGAAGGTGCTGATCTGCGACGACCAGGAACTGGTCCGCGTCGGGATGGGCATGATCGTCACGAGCCAGGATGACCTGACCGTCGCGGGCGAGGCGGCCAACGGGGCCGAGGCGGTGGAAACCGCCCTGAAACTGCGGCCCGACCTGGTCCTGATGGACGTCCGGATGCCGGTGCTCGACGGCGTCGCGGCGACGGAGCGGATCTGCGCGGCTCTGCCCGGGACGAGGGTCCTGATGATCACCACCTTCGACCTCGACGAATACGCGTACGCGGCGTTGCGTGCCGGTGCCAGCGGGTTCCTGGTCAAGGATGCTCCGGCCGAAGAAATCCTCGTCGCGATCCGAGGTGTGCTTCGCGGGGATTCGATGATCTCGCCTTCGGTCACGAAACGCCTGCTGGACCGCTATCTGGACGCTGCCCTCGACGGCGGCGAAAGCAAGCGGCTGGAGAAGCTGACCGAACGTGAGAAGGACGTCCTCGCGCTCATCGCGCGCGGGCTGGCGAACAGCGAAATCGCGTCGAAGCTCTATATCGGCGAGACGACGGTGAAAACCCACGTCGGCCGGATTCTCGCGAAACTCTCCCTGCGCGACCGGGTGCACGCGGTCGTGTTCGCCTACGAAAGCGGTTTGGTGCGCGCGGGCGGTTGAGCACGGTGGCATGCTGATGTCATGCGCACAACCGCCGTCGTCGCGTTCGCGTCCCTGTCCTTGCTGGTCACAGCCTGTTCCGGGGCATCGAGCGAACCGGTGCAGAGCGCCCCGCCGGTCACCTCGAAGCCCGCCGTGACGTCGCTGAAGGTCGAGCAGGTGACGGCCGGCCTCGAACACGGCTGGGACGTCGGCTTCCTGCCGGACGGGAAGATCCTCGTCACCCAGCGCCCCGGGAAGCTGGCACTGGTCGACGGCGGCACGAAGCGCGACGTCGCCGCCGACTTCTCCGACGTCCACGTACGCGGCGAAGGCGGTCTGATGGGGATGGTGATCAGCAAGGATTTCGCGACTTCGCGCGAATTCATCACCTGCCAGACCCATAAGGAGGGTGACAAGGCCGTCGACATCCGGCTGGTCACCTGGCGGCTTTCCGACGACGGCGCGAGCGCCACGAAGGTGAAGGACCTGCTGACCGGGCTGCCGGTGAACTCCAGCGGCAGGCATTCGGGCTGCCGTCCCGCGTTCGGAGCGGACGGCGCGCTGCTCGTCGGCACCGGCGACACGGCCCGCCCGCAGCACCCGCAGGACCGGACGAGTCTCGGCGGCAAGGTGCTGCGAATCGACGCGAAGACCGGGAACGCGTTGCCGGACAACCCGTTCATCTCGTCGGCGAATCCGAACGAGCAGCGCGTGTTCACCTTCGGGCACCGCAACGTCCAGGGCGTCACGGTGCGGCCGGGCTCCGGGCAGGTGTTCACCGCCGAGCACGGGCCGACCATCGACGACGAGGTCAACCTGGAACGCGCGGGCGCGAATTACGGCTGGGACCCGTCGAAGGGCGGCACCGAGACCAGCTACGACGAGAGCGTGCCGATGACCGACAAGCAACGCTTCCCGGACGCCGTCAGTCCTTTGTGGACGACGGGCGAGATCACCGAAGCCATCTGCGGCGCGGAATTCCTCACCGGATCGCAGTGGGGCCCGCTCGAAGGCTCGCTCGCCGTGACCGCGTTGAAGGGGCAGAAGCTCCTGCTGTTCCGCCTTGACGACACCGGCAAGGTCACCGAAGTGACGCTGCCGCCGGAGTTCGACGACAAGTTCGGCAGGCTCCGCGCCGTTCGCAGCGGCCCGGACGGCGCGCTCTACATCACCACTTCGGAAGGTGAGGACGACAAGCTGCTCCGCGTCACCCCTGGCGCCTAGGCCGTGTCCTGCAAGTCATGTCCGCGGTCTTCGCGCCCAGGCGGTCCCTGACGGCACGGGCGATCCAGCCGACGACCGCGCTGTGGACTGGGGCCGGGTGGGCCGGCCCGGAGGCGATAGCAAAGGTCCTTTGCTCTCCCCCTCCTGGTGACGGTGTGGTTTCGGGTCATCCAACGCACCAAAATCCACACAGTCAGGTATGGACCTGACAGCGAGTGCGTGTTGCCGATCAGCCATGCCCGGCGCTCGCCGGAGAGCTTGCCCTGGAAGAACTCGGTGTCGCCGGCCAGTCCCGGCGCGACGATGTCCGCGGTGATCCCCCGCGGCCCGAATTCCCTTGCCACGTCGACGTTCGACGCTTCCAGCGCGGCCTTGGCGGCACCGTAGGAACCGGCTCCGGCCGTGCCGTTCCGCCGCCGGTGACCACGACTTCCCTGTGCTTCCTCATATCTCCAGCAGAGGGACACTAGGCTTCCTCGCATGACGAAGATCGACCCGGCGACGACCGCGCTCGTCCTGATCGACCTCCAGACGCGGATCGTCGCACTCGAGACTGTCCCGATCGAAGGCACCGAAGTCGTGTCGAACGCCGTCCTGCTGCGTGACGCCTTCAGCGCGGCCGGTTCCCCGATCGTCCACGTGCGGGCGCACCGGCCGGGCGTCGACGAGCAGCCGCCCGGCAGTGAACTGGTCGCCGAGCTGACGCCTCGCGAAGGCGAGCACCTGATCACCAAGCACACGATCGGCGCGTTCTACCGCACCGGACTCGACGAACTCCTGCGCGGACTCGGCGTGAAGACGCTGGTGCTCGCCGGGATCGCCACGGAGTACGGCGTCGAATCGACGCTGCGCGCCGCGATCGACCATGTCTACGAGACCATCGCCGTTTCGGACGCGATGGCGGGCATCGCCGCGATCTCCCACGAATCCGCGCTCACGAAAGTGTTCCCGCGGCTGGGCGAAGTGCTCACGACCGCCGAAACCGCCGCGGCACTGGGCTGAACATGATCGACAAGATCGCTTGGCTGTACCTGCGAGACGGCCGGATCCTGACCGCCCGCTCGCGCGGCAAGTCCGTGTTCTACCTGCCCGGCGGGAAACGCGAACCCGGCGAAAGCGACGCCGAGACGCTGATCCGGGAAATCCGGGAGGAACTGACCGTCGAGATCGACCCGGCGAGCATCGCACCCGCGGGAGTCTTCGAGGCACAGGCCGATGGCCACGCGTCCGGCCTCGTGGTCCGGACGACCTGCTACACGGCCGAATTCAGCGGAACTGTCGCGGCCAGCAGCGAAATCGAGGAACTCGCGTGGCTGGACTACGAAGACAGGGACCGGCTCTCCGCGGTGGGCAAGATCATCTTCGACCACCTGCGGGAGACCGGCCTCCTGCGCTGACGACCGCTACTTGAGCTTGTCCAGGCACAGCACGCGCTCCTGCGAAAGCCCAGGCCCGACCCTGCGCCAGGTGAGCTTCGCGTCGGTGGACGGCACCTGCGCACAAGTGTCGTCCCCGTAAGCGACCGCGGACTTCTTCTCGACTGCGAGCACCTTGTAACCGGCCACAGCACAGTCGACCTTCGCGAGCTTCTTCGCCTCGACCGCGTCGCCGGGAAGGCAGTCACCGACGACCGGCGCCCGCTGACCAGGGTTCTTGAGGTCTTCCAAGCACAGCAGCACACCTTCGGTGGACGCCTGCTTCCCCTGGAAGAGATAAGCATCGACGTCGGAGTATTCGTCGCAATACATGCCACCCGTGACGCGAACCTCGATTTCCGACCTGCCGTCCTGTTTGCCGACGACTTCGAAGTTCGCTTCCGGTGTTCCGCATTCGGCGTTCTTGACGCCGACCGCGTTGTTGATGTCACCTTTGAGGCAGGTACCGACTTCGACACTCGGCGCGGTGACCGGCTCCGCGCGGGGACCCCGGGCGAGGACAAAGGCCAGGACGATGAGGCCGATGGCGCCGAGGATGACGACGGGGATGATCCACGTCTTCTTCTGCGGCACCATCTGTTCCACGGCGGGAGCGGGATAGTTTTCCATGGTGGCCCCCCAGCTGAATGATCTTTATGGGGGACCTAGCGCTCACCGGCCGGTAAACGTTACTGCCAGGATCTCAGTACAGCCGCAGCTTCGGTTTGTGTTCCAAATTGGACAGACCGTTCCAGGCGAGGTTGACCAGATGCGCGGCGACCTCGTCCCGCTTCGGCTTCCGGGCGTCGAGCCACCATTGCCCGGTCAACGCGACCATGCCGACGAGCGCCTGCGCGTACAGCGCGGCCAGCTTCTCGTCGTAACCCCGCGCGGCGAACTGCTGCGCGAGGATGTGCTCGACCTGGCTGGCGATGTCGTTCAGCACCGTGGAAAACGTGCCCGTCGAACTCGCGACCGGCGAATCCCGGACGAGGATGCGGAAGCCGTCGTGCGAATCTTCGACATAGGAGAGCAACGCGATCGCCGCCTGCTCCAGCATCACCCTCGGGTGCCCGCCGTGGAGCGTGGAGATCATCCGGTCGAGCAGCAGCTGGGTCTCGCGGTCGACGACGACGGCGTAGATGCCTTCCTTGCCGCCGAAATGCTCGTACACCACCGGTTTGGAGACGTTCGCGCGGTGCGCGATCTCCTCGATGGATGTGCCTTCGAAACCCTTCTCCGCGAAAAGGGCCCTGGCGACGTTGAGCAGCTGCTGCCTGCGCTCGGTCCCCGTCATCCGCACCCGGGCCACCGGGGCGACAGGACGCGCCCCGGTGACCGCTTCACGTTTGGTCCGCCTTCTCCCCGCCATCGCAGAAGACTAACGCGACCTCGCTATTTGCTTTCAGTGGCGATGCGCGCGAGGCGCTGCGGGGTCGGCCAGCGCACGTCATAGGCCCAGCCGAACTTCTCGAAGATCCAAATGAGCCGCGCGGAAATGTCGATCTGGCCGCGCTGCACACCGTGCCGTGCCGAGGTCGGGTCGGCGTGGTGCAGGTTGTGCCACGACTCGCCGAAGGAGAAGATCGCCAGCGGCCAGAAGTTGGCCGACTTGTCACGGGCGGCGAACGGGCGCTCGCCGATCATGTGGCAGACCGAGTTCACCGACCAGGTCACGTGGTGCAGCACGCAGACGCGCACCAGACCGGCCCAGAAGAACGCGGTCACCGCGCCCCAGAACGACCAGGTGATCAGTCCACCGAGGATCGCGGGCAGCACCAGGGTGAGCAGGCTCCACAGCCAGAACAGGTCGTCGACCTTCTTGATGGCCGGGTCCTTCACCAGGTCCGGCGCGAAGCGCTCCGCGTTGGTCTGGTCGCGCTCGAACAGCCAGCCCATGTGCGCGTGCCAGAAACCCTTGGCGATGGCGACCGGTGTCGTCCCGAACAGCCACGGCGAATGCGGGTCGCCGTCGCGGTCGGAGAAGGCGTGGTGGCGCCGGTGGTCGGCGACCCAGGTGATCACGGGGCCCTGGACGGCCATGCTGCCGGCGATCGCCATCGCGACGCGCAGCCACGGCTTGGCCTTGAACGAGCCGTGCGTGAAGTAGCGGTGATACGAAACGGTGATACCGAGTCCGCTGATCGCGTAGAAGACCACGAAGAGGCCGACGTCGACCCAGGTCAGTCCCCAGCCCCAGGCGAACGGGACGGCCGCGAGCAGTGCGGCGAGCGGGAAGATGACCCCGAGGTAGACCGAGAGCTGAACGCCGCTCGATCGATGTCCTTCGATTACCGGCTTGGGGCCCTTCGCGGGCTTCTGGGAACGGTCCAGGGTAGCCGTCATGCAGTCACTTCTTTTCTATGCGCAACCCTCGAGGTTTTCCCTAAGGGTGACCTTACCTACGATGCCGTAAGTTACGGTACAGGAGGTTTCGTCCCCTGTGGAGTGCCCGCGAAGGTGAGGCAACCCCCGGGCGCACGCGGGCGTCTCCGGCATGGCTATCCTGACCAGGATCGATCCGCCGTAGTGTAATCGGCAGCACTTCAGATTTTGGTTCTGACAGTTCAGGTTCGAATCCTGGCGGCGGAGCAGACGAACAGATGACCAGCGGCGTTTTCAACGGTGGGGGTGTGTGCGGCTGACCGAGGACGCGACGACCAGCAGCAGGCGGCCGGCGCTTGCGGAGATGTCCGACGCCTGGCTTCATGGTCGCGCGCGCGAACTCGGTGCGGCCATCCAGCGCGTCAGCTTCACCGAACAGCTGGACATCATCACCAGCCTCGACGAACTCCTCGACGAGACACAGCGCCGCGGCGAACCTCTCCTGGTCGCCCAGCTACTGCGCTACTCGGCGGCCGCCAGGCTGGTCACCCGTGGTCTCGCCGCCGAAGCCGAACCCAGGCTCGACGAGATGCTCGCGCACACCAGACGGCACGGTCTCGCGCTGATGCGCGCCGACGCGCACGCGATGCGCGGCCGCCGCCTGGTGATCGCCAAACAGGAGGACGCCGCCCTCACCGAGATCGCCAGGGCGCTGGCCATCCTCGACGACTCCGCCGTCCCAGACCGCCAGATCGGCAGGCGCAACTGGGACCGGATGCTGTCCACGACCCTCGTCGACTGCTGGCTGGTGCTGAACCAGCTGGGCGTCTACGAAGCGGCCGAGGAGGCCATCGCCCGCGCCGCGCAGGCGATCCGCGACAGCGCGAGCCCGCACGAGATCGCGCTCCAGCTGATCAACCGGGTCAAGATGCTGCTGGGCTGGGGCCTGCGGCTCGAACGCATCGAGCGCTACGACGAGGGAGCGGACAAGTTCCGCACCGCGGCGTCGATGGCGCAGGCAGCCGAAGGCCCGTTCACCGAGTCACTGTTCCCCCGCAAGGCCGGGGTGCCCGCGATCGACCAGGTCGGCGTACTCGCCGCGGCGGCCGCGCTGGCGTCGCCCGATTCGTCCCATATCGACCGGTTGAGCTCGCTGCTGCATCCGGAACTGGTGTTCCCGCACGAACGCGAGATCATCGCCATCGCGCTGGCCCGCTGCCTGGACAACGAGGGCCGCCGCGAAGACGCGCTGCAGGTACTCAAAGACGTTCGCGAGGACAACGAGGACGGCTCGCTGCCGTCGATGCGGTTGAACCTCGCCCGCGAGCTCGCCAGGCTCGACACCACCCCGGACTACGCGTCCGGGGCGAGCCAGTCGCTGATCGACTACGCGACCATCCTCGAAACGGAGATGTGGTCGCTGCGGGAATCGCAGATCGCCACGCTCAACGCGCGCCGGGAGCACGAACGCCTGTCCGCCGAGCACGGCGCGATCACCCAGCAGGCGTTGCAGGACCCGCTCACCGGGCTGCCGAACCGGCGCGCGCTCGACGAAAAGCTGCGTTCGCTGGCGTCGTCCGCCGACGCCCAGCCGCTCGCGGTCGCGCTGGTCGACCTCGACGGCTTCAAGGACGTCAACGACAAGCAGTCGCACGCCGAGGGCGACAACGTGCTCCGTGTCATCGCGAGCACGCTGCGCGACGCCCTCCGCGGCGACGATGTGGTCGCCCGCTACGGAGGAGACGAGTTCATCGTGCTTCTACCTGGGGCTCCGGCGTCGGCGGCGAAGCAGGCGCTCGGTCGTTCTGTGAATGCCGTCGCATCTCTGCCGCACCATCTTTCGCACGGTGTCACCCTCTCCGTCGGGCTGGTTTCCCTTCGGCCGCAGGAGCGGGCCGAACAGGTCCTCGCACGTGCCGACGCGGCCATGTACCAGGCGAAACGCGGCGGCGGGAACCAGGTTTCGTCGGTGAACTCGATGGCCATCGATCCGGCGACCGGATGGCCCGGTGAGGATGCTCCGACCGACCCCGCGTGGGACGCCGAGCAGCCCACGTAGGATCAATGCCCGACAACCACCGTTGGTGAAATGTTGGGAGTGCCGTGACCGGCCCGCTGAGCACGTTGATCCTCGCCGCGGGTGAGGGCACCCGCATGCGCTCGTCCACCCCGAAGGTGCTGCACCCGATCGCCGGCCGTCCCTTGGTCGAGCACGCGGTCCGGGCCGCCGCGGGACTGAGCCCGGACCATCTGGTCGTGGTCATCGGCCACGGTCGCGACTCGGTCGGCGCGCGGCTGGCGAAGGTCGGCGAGGCCCGCGGCCGCGAGGTCGTCACGGCCGTCCAGGAGGAACAAAAGGGCACCGGGCACGCCGTCTCGTGCGCGCTCTCCGCACTGCCCGCCGGACTGACCGGCACCGTCGTCGTCAGCTACGGCGACGTCCCGCTGCTCGACACCGAAACGCTGTCTTCCCTGGTCGCCGAGCACACCTCCACCGGAAACGCGGTCACCGTGCTGACCGCGGTCGTCGAGAACCCGACCGGCTACGGCCGGATCGTCCGCGACGAGAACGGCGTCGTCACCTCGATCGTCGAGCAGAAGGACGCCACCCCCGAACAGCACGAAATCGCCGAAATCAATTCCGGCGTCTACGCCTTCGACGCCTCGATCCTGGTCGACGGGCTTTCGAGGCTCTCGACGGACAACGCGCAGGGCGAGCTCTACCTCACCGACGTCCTCGGCATCGCCCGCGGCGACGGCAAGGGCGTCGGCGGGCTGGTCATCGACGACCCGTGGGTGACCGAAGGCGTCAACGACCGCGTGCAGCTCTCCGTCCTCGGCGCCGAACTGAACCGCCGGATCGTCCGCGGCTGGCAGCGGGCGGGCGTCACCGTCGTCGACCCGGCGAGCACTTGGATCGACGCGGGCGTGACCCTGTCGCGCGACGTCGTCATCGAGCCCGGCGTGCAGCTGAAGGGCTCGACGTCGGTCGGCGAGGGCGCGCAGATCGGCCCGGACAGCACCCTGGAGAACGTATCCGTCGGCGCGGGGGCGTCGGTCGTGCGGACGCACGGTTCCGATTCGGAATTGGGCGACGGCGTGAAGGTCGGCCCGTTCACCTACCTGCGACCCGGTTCCAAACTGGGGACCAAGGGCAAACTCGGCGCGTTCGTCGAAACGAAGAACGCCGACATCGGCGCCGGCACGAAGGTTCCGCACCTGACCTACGTCGGCGACGCGACCATCGGCGAGAACAGCAACATCGGGTGTTCCAGTGTCTTCGTCAACTACGACGGCGTGAACAAGCACCACACCACGATCGGCTCCCATGTGCGGCTCGGCGCGGACAACACGTTCGTCGCCCCGGTGACCATCGGCGACGGCGCCTACAGTGGGGCAGGCACCGTGATCAGGCAAGATGTGCCCCCGGGCGCGCTCGCCGTGTCCACCGGGCCGCAGCGCAACATCGAAGACTGGGTGTCCCGGCGCAGGCCGGGCACACCCGCGGCGGAAGCAGCTTCCGCCGCGAAGCAGGACACCACCGCCGTGTCCGATTCGAATAAGGGAAACGACGGGGAGTCGCCAGCATGAGCTCGAAGTCCGGTACACCGAAGAAGAACCTGATGCTCTTCTCCGGGCGCGCACACCCGGGACTCGCGGAGGAGGTCGCCAAGCACCTCAACGTGTCGGTCGTTCCGCAGACCGCGCACAACTTCGCCAACGGGGAGATCTTCGTCCGGTTCAACGAATCGGTGCGCGGGACCGACGCGTTCGTGATCCAGAGCCACCCGGCGCCCATCAACGAGTGGGTGATGGAGCAGCTGATCATGGTGGACGCCCTCAAGCGCGCGAGCGCCAAGCGGATCACCGTGATCATGCCGTTCTACCCGTACGCGCGGCAGGACAAGAAGCACAAGGGCCGCGAGCCGATCTCCGCGCGCCTGATCGCGGACCTGTTCAAGACCGCGGGTGCCGACCGGATCATGACGGTCGACCTGCACACCGCGCAGATCCAGGGTTTCTTCGACGGCCCCGTCGACCACCTGCTCGCGCAAAACGTGCTGGCCGCGCACATCAACAAGACCTACCAGGACGAGAACATCACCGTCGTCTCGCCGGACTCGGGCCGGGTGCGGCTCGCCGAGAAGTGGGCGGCCCAGCTGGGTGACCGGCCGATCGCCTTCATCCACAAGACCCGCGACCCGGACAAGCCGAACCAGGCCGTCGCCAACCGCGTCGTCGGCAAGGTCCGCGGTCAGCTGTGCGTGCTGATCGACGACATGATCGACACCGGCGGCACGATCGTGAAGGCCACCGAGGCCCTGCTCGACGAAGGCGCGGCCGACGTCGTCATCGCCTCGACCCACGGCATCCTGTCCGACCCCGCCACCGAGCGGCTGTCGAACTGCAAGGCGCGCGAGGTGATCGTCACCAACACGCTGCCGATCCCGGAGGAGAAGCGGTTCCCGGGCCTGACCGTGCTGTCCATCGCGCCGCTGCTGGCGCAGGCCATCCAGCAGGTCTTCGAAGACGGGTCGGTCACGTCCCTCTTCGACGGCAACGCCTGACCCATCGCAGCAAGGGACCTTTGCTATCGCTCTCTCCCGGAGAGTGACAGCAAAGGTCCCTTGCTTCGTTTTCGGCTTCTCGCGAAACGGGGCGCGCCCGGGCACCCGGCGTGACTAGGTTGCCGTTCATGGGGAAATTCAAATTCGGCGTGAACCTGTGGGGCGCCGAGAACCGCGAAGACTGGGTCGCGAAGTGCCGTCGCGTCGAGGCCCTCGGACTCGATGTCATCTCCGTGCCCGATCATCTCGGGCCGGGACGGAACGCGCCTTTCCCGGCGTTGACCATGGCCGCCGCCGTGACCCAACGACCACGCGTCGGCACTCTCGTCACCAATATGGCCTTCTACAATGCCGCGCTCTTCGCACGCGAAGTCGTCACGACGGTGAAGATGACGGGCGGCAGGCTGGATCTCGGCCTCGGCTCCGGCCACATGAAATCGGAATTCGACAGTGCCGGCCTGCCGTGGATCCCGGCCAAGGAACGGATCGAGCACCTCGCCGAAAGCCTGGATCACCTGCGCGAACACTTCACCGGCGAAGGAGTCAAGCCCCCGCCGCTGCTCCTCGCGGGCAACAGCGACGGCGTGCTCTCCCTCGCCGCCCGCGAAGCCGACATCGCCGGCTTCGCGGGCCTTCGTCAAGCGCCGGGAAAGCCGCCGGGCACCTTCCGTCTCGACGACGCCGATCGCATGGACGAACGCGTCGCCTTTTTCCGCTCGCACACGAACGGCCGGACTCCCGAACTGAACATGCTCGTCCAGCGGGTCGTGATCACGGACGACCGGCGCGCGGCCGCCGAGGCCTGGCGTGAAGAGGTCAAAGACCAGGACGACCTCGACGTCGACACTCTCCTCGAAACGCCTCAGTTGCTTTTCGGCACCGTCGCCGAGATCGTCCGGCAGCTCCAGGAGCGTCGCGAGCGGTACGGCTTCTCCTACATCACGGTGTTCGAGCCGATGCTGGAAACGTTCGCGCCGGTCGTGAAGGAACTGTCCGGTCAGTAAGCGACGCAGAAACGCTGACGGCGGTGTTCCGGCTTGTCGATCTCGTCGACGAACGCGATCGCGTAGTCGGCACCGCCGATCTTCGAACCGCCGTTCTCGTCGGTGAGGAGCACGTCGCCGCCGAGCCGGAACTCGCCGGTCCGCTCACCCTCGGCCCACGCGCCGAACTCCGCGGCCGGGCTGACGTAGAACCAGTCGACATCCTCGGGAAGCTTCCGGAACGCTTCCAGCACCTCGGCGTGCGCTCCGGCTTCACCCTTGTACTCGTCCGGGAACTCGGGGGTGTCGATCAGTCGCGGCCCACCCTCGGCCACGTGCAGGCTGCCCGCTCCGCCGACCACGCCGATGCGCGCGCCGTTGTCCTTCGCGACCTGGGCGATCGAGGGCACCGCGTCGAGCAGGCCGCTCTGCCCATGCACCGCGATGACCAGGACGTCGGCGCCCTTGGCGACATCGGCGAGGAAGGCCTCGTCGTACAGCGACCCGGCCCGGGTCCCCTCACCTTCGGCGTTCCTCGACACCGCCAGGACCTCGTGACCGCGGCTGCGAGCCTCCTCCGCGATCTTCCCGCCCGCGTATCCGGTTCCTCCGAAAACAACCAACTTCGCCATTCGCGTTTCTCCCTTTTCATCGGCGACCACGCCGATGTTAAGAACGCGAGCTCGGCTACTTCAACGTATGCAACGCACCCCGAGGTGAGTGTGCAGGTCAGCCACCCAGCGTGGCGAACTCGGACTTGAGCTTTTCGCGAACGCCGTTGACGTCGACCGGTACCCGGACTTCGCCGCGGGCCGACGGCTTCGCCTGGACCTGGTAGCTGGCGTTCCGATTCGGCAGCTTGAACTTGACCTCGCAGGTCATGCTCGTCGTGGTGTCCGGTGCCGCGTCGGCGGCCGCCGTGCAGGACTGCGCGCCGAGGGACTGCGCGGTGAAGTCGACGGTCAGCGTCAGGTGCACGGGCGTCCCGCTCACGCCGCCGATGACGGTGTTGGCGACGTCGATGGTCGCCCGGCAGCTTCCGACGAAGTCCGTGCAGTCCAGCTTGTCGTTGACGACGCTGACGTTGACCTGGCTGAGCGCGTCGAACGGCTGCCCGATCCCGCCGACCGCGGCGTCCAGATCGGTCTGGAGTTTTTTGAGCGCGTCCCCCGCGAGCGGCTCGACCCGCATCTCGGCACCGAGCGTCTTGCCGCCCGCCGCCGCGACGAGGGAAGGCGCGAAACTGACGACGCGGTGCGGCGCCGCGGCGGTCACCCGCAGTGCCCCGAGCCCGCTACCGACGTCGTAGACCTCGGTCCCGTCCGGCAACTTCGACCGGACCGGATCGGTCAGCGGGTTCATCCCGGCCACCGCGGTCCGGAGTGTCGACGCGGCCTTGCGCGGGTTGAGCACCTCGACGGCGTTCACCGGCAGGTCCGAGCTGTCCGTGCGCACCCAGCCGGTGCCGTACACGTCGCTGTTGCCGAGCCCGTGCGCCTTCCAGTACTCCGGGGTCGCCGAGACGTACAGCTGCTTGTCCGCCGAGATGACCTGAATGGCCTTGCCGTCGACCGGAAGCGCACCGTGCGCGCTTCCGTTACGAGTGATCCGGAACTGCAGTTCGGAAGGTTGACCCGAAGCGTCCTTGATTGTCGACTTGTAGACAACGGCCGGTGCCTGTTCGAGTGCCTTCAGCGCGCTCTCGACAGCGCCGCGCTGCTCGGCACGCCGGTCCACCCGCTGTTGCTCGGCCGGCGAGATCCCCGCCGCGCCGTCGATCGCGACGTCGCAACCGGCCACGAGGCAGCACAGGGCGACGATCGCGCCGATCCTCGACCGTCGTGCCGGCATACCGCCCCCTTTGTTCTCGAGTGCGAGGAGATCACACCTTAGAAAAGGGGTCACGCACCACCGCATCCGCGGGTTCCCGAAGCAGCTGTCACCGAGTTGTCACCTGAACGAGCCACCCGGCGGGACCCCCACACGACCGGTTGGTCTACACTTTCCCGGTCTCGGCGAGGCGGGTTCCGTGAGCACCTGGTGCCCGACGTGATCGACGCGGCGGCTTGAGTGGCCACACGCGGTCGAGCACGCCTGTGGAATTCGCCGCCGAACACCAGAACCGCCCCGAACCATCCCCACCTCAGCATGATTTCGCTGAACATGTTGGTGAATTGAAGGAGTGCTACACCGTGTCCGAGGTACGCCTGTCCGTCGAGCCCCGCACCGAATTCGGCAAGGGTGCCGCGCGCCGTACGCGTCGCGCCGGCAAGATCCCCGCGGTGCTGTACGGGCACGGCTCGGAACCGCGCCACTACGCCCTGCCCGCCATCGAGTTCGCCCGCGTCGTGCGTGAGAACGGCAGCAACGCCGTCATCACCCTCGACCTCGAGGGCAAGAGCGAGCTGGCGCTGACGAAGACCATCGTCGTCCACCCGCTGAAGAACTACATCGAGCACGTCGACCTGCTGGTCGTCATCCGCGGCGAGAAGGTCACGGTCGACATCCCCGTCGTCGTCACCGGCACCCCCGGCCCTGGCACCCTGGTCACCACCGACCTCGACGCCATCCAGATCGAGGTCGAGGCGCTGCACATCCCCGAGCAGGTCGAGGTCTCGGTCGAGGGCGTCGTCGCCGGCACCCAGATCAACGCCTCGGACGTCGTCCTGCCGAAGGGCGCCTCGCTGGTCACCGACCCCGATGCGCTGGTCGTCGCCGTGAACGAGTCGCCGTCCGAGTCCGCGCTCGAGGGCGACGAGGGCGCCGGCGAGGCGGCCGAGACCTCCTCCGAGGACGCCGAATAAAGTCACTGGTGTGACCGAAGCAGTACTTCCCGGGGCCGGCGAGCAGATCCTGCTCGCCGGCCTTGGCAATCCCGGCCCCCAATACGCGGGCAACAGGCACAACGTCGGCTTCATGGTGCTCGACGAGCTCGCCCACCGCGTCGGCGGCAAGTTCAAGGCCCACAAGAGCGGCGCCGAAGTCCTCGAAGGCAGGCTCGCCGGGCAGCGAGTGGTCCTGGCCAAGCCGCGCTCGTACATGAACCTCTCGGGCGGCCCTGTCGTGGGCGCGGCCCGGTTCTACAAGATCCCCCCGCCCGGTGTCGTGGTCGTTCACGACGAGCTGGACGTCGACTTCGGTGCGCTCAAGATGAAACTGGGCGGCGGCGACAACGGTCACAACGGTCTCCGCTCGATCACCAAATCTCTCGGCACGAAGGACTACTACCGTGTCCGTTTCGGTGTCGGCCGCCCTCCGGGACGGCAGGATCCGGCGGATTTCGTGCTGAAAGACTTCTCGACGGTCGAACGCAAAGAGCTCGCTTTCGAGATCGATCGTTGCGCCGACGCCGTTGAAGCGCTTATCAGCACCGGTCTCGCCGCGGCCCAGAACACCTTCCACGCTGGGTGAAACCGCTCACATGGCGGTGCGTTACAACTCGTCACTCGAAGGCGTTTCACCACGCCCCTGATCGAGTCGTGGAATAGCGCGAGCCCTTCCGGGGAACTCTCAAACCCGTTAGGACGGAATGCGGAGATCGCATTCCCCACCGAAACCGGAGAGAGTTTCATGTCGTTTACGGCCGAAGACATCACCGGCGCCACTTTCCCGAACGCCCCGATCGGGCGGCGCGGATACGCCAAACACGAGGTCGACGCGTTCCTGGAGCGGATCGCCGACACGATCTCGGACCGGGACGACCTGACGGCCGCCGAGGTCCACCACGTCATGTTCTCGCGCCCGTTGATCGGCAAGCGCGGCTACGACGAACGCGAAGTCGACGATTTCCTCGACAAGGTCGAAGAGCAGCTCGCCCATCGGACCGGCCAGCACGTACTCGGCGTGCCCGGCGCGCGTGGAGAGGACCAGGCGACCGCCGAACGTGCCGTTCCGGACCGCGGTCCCGTCGAGTTCCTGCGGGAACGCTAGTGCCCGTAACCGCGTTCGAGGCCAGAACCCGGCAGTTCGACCGGGCACCGATCGGCGCCCGGGGCTATCACGAACCGGCGGTCGACGCGTTCCTCGAGCGGGTCGCGGCGACTCTCGACGGCGAGGACGACTTGTCGGTTTCGGATGTCCACAACGTGGCGTTCGCCAAAGCACCGCTTTCGAAACGAGGCTACGACCCGACGGCCGTCGATGCGTTCCTCCGGGACGTCGAGGGAACGCTGGCCGGACTGTCCCAGTCGGCCGGCTACTACATCGCGCCCGCCTTGGAGCACACCCACACCCGCAAGCCGCCCTGGCGACGCCGCTGACCACCGGGAGGTGCTGCGAAAGGGCCGGGCCCGCGATATACGCGGACCCGGCCCTTTCGTGTCAGCTGGTCGCCGCGTTCTTGGCGATCTTGTCCGCGAACTGGGTGGCGGTCGCGGCCCGCTTCACCTTGCCCGAGGGCGTCTTGGGCAGGCTTCCCGCCGGAAGCACCACGACCGCGTAGGGCCGCATGTCGACGGCGCCGCGCACCTTGGCCGCGACCTCCTTCGCCAGCGCCTTCTCCGTTTCCGGGTCTCCGGCGAGTTTCGATTCGACGACGACGGCGAACCGCTCCCGGCGGCTGCCGGCGTCGATCCGCACGGCCACGGCGTTCCCCGCCCGGACCCCCTCGACCGAGGTCGCCGCCCGTTCGATGTCGGTCGGGTACAGGTTCCGGCCGCCCATGATGATGACGTCCTTGCGACGGCCGCAGATCACGATCATGCCGTCGACCAGGTAACCGAGGTCGCCGGTGAGCAGCCAGCCGTTCTCGTCCTGTGTCGCGAGCGGGCCCTCCATGGTCAGATAGCCCGGCGTCACGGCCTCGCCGCGCAGGCGGATCTCCCCGACCTCGCGCTCGCCGAGCACGGTGCCCTTGTCGTCGACGATCTCGGCTTCGAGCCCGTCGAGCGGCGGCCCGAGCACCGCGAAGGACCGGACCTCATCGGTCCCGCGCCGCGGGTCGCCTTCGGGGACCGGCACCGCGCGGTTGTCCGCCTCGAGCGCATCGGCTTCGATGACGTCCAGTGTCAAACCGGTGAACAACGGCGCGAACGAAACCGCGAGAGTCGCCTCCGCCATGCCGTACGCCGGGAAAACGCACTCGGCGGGCATCTTGAACCTGGACCCCGCCTCGACGAACGTCTGCACGGCCGTCTCGTCGATCGGCTCGGCGCCGTTCAGCGCGATCCGCAGCTTCGAGAGGTCGTAAGCGTTGTCGTCCTCGACACGGGCCATGCGCCTGCCCACGATCGCGTAGGCGAAGTTCGGCGCGGCCGTGGTCGTGCCGTTGTACTTGCTGATCAGCTGCGGCCAGATCAACGGTCCCGACAGGAACTCGAGCGGCGTGATCTTGACGAGTTCGACACCGAACGTCATCGGGACCGTCAGGAAGCCGACCATCCCCATGTCGTGGAACGTGGGCAGCCACGAGACCATCACGTCGACGTCGAAATCGAACTCTGCGCGTTCGACCATCGCCTTGACGTTCGAATACAGGTTTCCGTAGGTGATCCGAACGGCCTTCGGGTCGGCCGTCGACCCACTGGTCAGCTGCAACAGCGCAGTGTCCGATTCGGCCGTCGGCACGGGCTCCGCCAGCGGTTCGGCCTCGAGCAGCTCGGTGATGACCTGGAAGGCGATGCCGTGCTCGGTGAGTATCGGCGCCAGCTGGTCGAACGGCTCACCGAGCAGAACCAGGCCGGATCCGATCATCCGCAGCACACGAACGGTGTCCTCGGCCCATTCGGCGAGGTCGGTGCGCTGCGTGGGCTGGTGCAGCATCGTCACGCTGCCACCGGCGAGCCATACCGCCTGAACCGTCGGCGCGATCAGCGACGGCGCCGCCGCCAGGACCGCCACCGCTTTGCCGGGCTCGAGCCCGGCCGTCACCAGACCGCCGGCGACCCGCTTGGCTTGCTCGTGAATCTCGGCCCACGTACGCCGAACCGGCTCTTTGGGCTCCCCGGTGACCATTCCCCGCTGCTGACCTCGCCCCGCCGCGGTGGCGACGAGCGTGTCCACGAACCGACTCATGCGCGTCACACTACTGTCCGCGCCGAAAGACGCGCTCGCCGTCGAGTGAACTCACTCCGCGGCTTCGGAGGTCTCCAGCCACTGGGCTTCGACCTCCTCCTTCTCCGTTTCGACGGCTTTCAGTTCGGTGTTCAGCTCGATGAGCTTCGACGGGTCGGTGGCCGCGCCGAGGAGTGCCGCATGCAGCTTTTCTTCCTTCGCGTGCAGCTGGTCGAGCTTGCGCTCGAGGCGGGACAGCTCCTTCTGCGCCGCCCGCTGTTCCGCGGCGCTCCTCTTGGGCCCGGAAGCCTGCCCGCTGCCCTGCTTCCGGTCGGCACCGGCCTTCTCGAGGCTCTTGGCGCGCCGGTTCAGGTACTCCTCGATCCCGCCAGGCAGATGCGTCACCTGCCCGTCCCCGAACAGGGCGACGATCGTGTCGCAGACGCGTTCCACCAGATACCGGTCGTGCGAAACGACGACGAGGCTGCCCGGCCACGAATCGAGCAGATCTTCCAGCTGTTGCAAAGTGTCGATATCGAGATCGTTCGTCGGTTCGTCGAGCAGCAGCACGTTGGGCTCGGCCATCAGCAGCCGGCACAGCTGGAGGCGTCGCCGTTCACCACCGGAAAGGTCTTCGACCGGCGTCCATTGCCTCGACGCGGGGAACCCCAGCTTTTCGGCCAGCTGTGAAGCGGTGAGCTCCTGCTTGCCGAACACGACCCGCCCCGAGATCTCTTCGATCGCCTGCAGCACGCGCAGATCACCCGGCAGATCGTCGAGCTCCTGCCGCAGATGCGCGAGGCTGACCGTCTTGCCTTGGATGCGCCGCCCTGTTTCGGGCTCGGTGTCACCGCCGAGCAGCTTGAGCAGTGTCGTCTTGCCGGACCCGTTGACGCCGACCAGACCGATCCGATCGCCGGGCCCGATCCGCCACGTGACGTGATCGAGCAAGGTGCGGTCGCCGCCGACGGTCAACGTGGCGTCCTCGATCTCCAGCACGGTCTTCCCCAGCCGGCGCCGGGCGAACGTCTGAAGTTCGACCGAATCCCGCGGCTCCGGCACGTCGGAGATCAAGGCTTCCGCCGCCTCGACGCGGTAGCGCGGCTTCGACGTCCTGGCCTGCGGGCCGCGACGCAGCCATGCGAGCTCTTTACGTGCCAGGTTCTGCCGCTTTTCCTCGGCCGTCGCCGCCAGCCTCGCCCGCTCGGCCCGCGCGAAGATCCAGTCCGCGTATCCGCCTTCGTACTGCTCGACGCGACCGTTGGCGACCTCCCAGGTCACACTCGCGACCGTGTCGAGGAACCACCGGTCGTGGGTGACGACCACGACCGCGATCCTGCGGTTGAGCAGGTGATCCGCGAGCCAGCGCACACCTTCGACGTCGAGATGGTTGGTGGGCTCGTCGAGCACGACGAGGTCCAGTTCACCGGTGAGGGCCGCTGCCAACGCGACGCGGCGCCGTTCGCCACCGGACAGGTTCGCCGTCGCCTTCTCGATTCCGAGAGCGGTGATTCCCAGACCATCCATAATGGACCTGACTCGCGCGTCAGCGGCCCACTCGTGCTCCGCGCCGTAGCGCTCCAGCACGACATCTCCGACCGTGCTGCCGTCGGGAAGTTCGGTCCGCTGGGTGACTACGGCCATCCGCAAGCCCCGGACTTGACTGACGCGCCCCGTATCCGGCTCGGCGATCCCCGCGAGGACCTCCAGCAGCGTCGTCTTCCCGCCCCCGTTGAGACCGACGACGCCGATACGCTGCCCCTCCGCCACACCGAGCGAAACACCGTCGAGCAGCGGGCGCACCCCGAAGGACTTGCTCACCGACTCCAGGTTGACCAAGTTGGCCATGCCTCAGCCGATCCTTTCCAAAAAGCTTGCAACACAACGAATTAGTCGGTGTCCATTTCGGACACCCTCATGCGTGCACCCGAGGCGGCGACGGGCGCGGCGCGTCATCTCCGCCGACCAGCCGGGCTCCGGGGACCGGCCCGTGTGCGACACGCACCGTGCGACAGACCCCCGCACCGGACAGCTCCGCGGCGACCTCGACAGCCGACTGCGCGTCCGCGCACAGAAAGGCACAGGTCGGCCCGGATCCGGACACGGTGCCGGCGAGCGCACCCGCGTTGACCCCGGCCCGCAACGTGCGCCGCAGTCCCGGACGCAACGAGACGGCGGCCGCCTGCAGGTCATTGCCGAGAAGCAACGCCAGCTGCCGCGGATCACCGGACGCCAGCGCCTCGACCACCGGAGTGTGCGAACCGATCCGAGGCGGGCTGCCCTCTTCACGCAACCTGTCCAGCTCGCCGAACACCCGCGGAGTCGAAAGACCACGCTGGTCGAACGCCAGAACCCAGTGGAACGTATGCCTCGACAAGACCGGCACCAGCTGCTCGCCTCGGCCGGTACCCAACGCCGTTCCACCGTAGAGCGCGAAAGGAACATCGCTGCCGAGCTTCGCGGCGATACCCGCCAGCTCGTCTCGGGAGATGTCGAGCTTCCAAAGCGACGCGAGGCCCACCAGGGTCGCGGCCGCGTCGGCGCTGCCACCGGCCATCCCGCCCGCTACCGGGATGCCTTTGCGCAGCACCACTCGGACCTTGGACTCGCCGTCCGCCTTGCCGACGTGGGCCGCCAGTGCCTGCGCCGCCTTCCAGGCGAGGTTGTTGGCCCCAGTCGGCACGGCACCTTCACCTTCGCCGTAAACCTCGACGCCTGGGTCTTCAGTGACCGCGACGGTCACCTCGTCGGTCAGGGAAAGCGCCTGGAACACGGTCACCAGCTCGTGGTAGCCATCCGGGCGTACGTCACCGACCGACAGGTGCAGGTTGACCTTGGCGGGGACCCTGACGGTCACTGGGGGCGGTACGACGGCGAGCACCAGTCAAGACTACGTGGCCGCTCCACTTGTGCTGTCACCAGGAGAAAAGAGAACGGGACGTGTCAGACACGAACGGGCCGCCCGGACAGCTTTCGTCCTGGACGGCCCATTCGCGGCGGAATCAGGCGGCGACGCCCTGCGGTCCGCGGACCGGGTGGGTCACGTGGCCGCCGCGTTCGGCGATCCAGGCGAGCGCGGCGTCCGCGCGCTCACCGCGCACACCGAGGCGGAACCGGCCGACCGGCGTGTCACCGATCCGGGTCAGGCCGCCGCCGATGGTGGCGAGTTCGACGTCGAAGCGACCGGCGGCTTCCGGCAGCAGCGCACCGACCGAAGCGAAGCCGACGAGCACGACATCCACCGCGCGGTCGTACTTCGAGGCCTGCGCCCGCCCGGTCTCGATCGCGGGAAGCAGCGCCTGCGCGGTCCGGCTGTTCGGGTCGGAGACCAGGTCGAGCACGGTTCCCCGTTCGATGATCGCCCCGGCCTCCAGTACCGCGACGTCATCGCAGACACGGCGGACCACGCCGGCGTCGGGAGTGGTGAGCAGCACGGTGACTCCGAGCTCGGCACGCGCCCGGTCGAGCACGGTCAGGACCGCGCCGGACTCCTCGGGCTGCACACCCGCGGTCGGGTCGTCGGCCAAGAGCACGGACGGCCCGGCGGCGAGAGCCTTGGCGATGGCCACCCGGCGCAACTGCCCCTCGGTCAGGTCGCCCGGCCGCTGCCCCGCCCGGGGAGTGAGCCCGACCAGGTCGAGCAGGTTGCCGACCCGGTTGCGGCGCTGCGGACCGTCGAGGCCGAGCTGTTCGAGCGGCGAAGCGATGTTGCCGGCGATGGTGCGCTCGGCGAGCAATTCCGGCTTGGTGCTCACGACACCGACCTGGCGGCGGATCTCGCGAAGACGACGTCCGTCAAGGGTCCCGGTGTTGAGGCCGTCGAGCCGGACGACGCCGCGGTCGGGGCGCTCCTGCAGGCCGATGCAACGAGCGAGGGTCGACTTGCCGGAGCCGGCCGGACCCACGACTCCGAACAGCGAGCCCGCTTGGATGTCCACGCTCACATCGCGCAGGGCGACGACGGGATTTCCGTTGAGGGGAAAGGATTTGGACAGGTTTTCGACAGTGATCACGAAGGGCTCCATGCGCATGGGGCGCTGCATCTTTCGAGCGCGCCGACCGTCACCGAGTAACCGTCCGGAACGGACGGATTCAGAGATAAGGGAAAGAACTCAGGCAGTAACGGTGGAGCGTCGACACGCACTTACCGTGCGGCGACCTTCATCGACAACGCGTCGCCTGGTCAGCAGGAGCGGGTGGGTGACCCTGTTCATTAGGCACAGCCTCCATCGGTCCTGGCTGTAGCACCTGCCCTGTGGAGGGTGGTTGCTGCGACTTCGGCGAGCCAGGTCTCTCAGTCGCTCGGGATGGTTCACTGAGTAAAACCGATCCCACTGGATGAAAGCAAGCGCGTAGGCGCAGATCACACGTCTGGTCGCGTCCATCATACAGGATCCGCTGTCCATATTCTGAGACAGCGATAAGCGCCCTTGGACTTCGGCAGGGGCGCTGCCTGCTAAGACGCGTCGGGCTCAGGCAGATCGAGAAGAAGACTTACGCACTCGTGCTGACCTTGACCAACTCGCGTCGGCGCGGTGCCGGTCACATCTGCCGCGGTCGGTCAGACGGCCGCGGCGGCGATCCGAGCGAACTCGTGCACGTCCAACTGCTCTCCGCGGGTCTTGGGGTCGATCCCCGCCTTTACGAGCAGCTCCCCCGCGCGCTCGGCGGAACCGGCCCAGGACGCCAATGCGGCGCGCAAAGTCTTCCGCCGTTGAGAGAAGGCGGCGTCCACCACTGCGAACAGCCGCTCCCGGTCGACGGACGACACCACTTCGCCCCGCTCGAAAGCGACCAGTGCGGAATCCACATTCGGAACCGGCCAGAACACCGCACGGGGCACCGCGGCGACCTTGCGCGTCTTCCCGTACCAAGCGAGCTTGACGCTGGGCACGCCGTAAGTCCGGCTCCCCGGACCGGCCGCCATCCGATCCGCGACCTCGGTCTGGACCATCACGAGGCCGCTGGTCAGCGACGGCAGCTCGGCGAGCAGGTGGAGCACGACGGGAACCGCGACGTTGTACGGCAGATTCGCGACGAGCGCGGTCGGCTGCGTGGGCAGGTCGTCCGCCGTGATCCGCAAAGCATCCGCACCGACGACCTTCAGCCTTTCGGCCCCGCCTCGTTCGGCCACGGTGTCCGGCAGTCGCTTCGCCAGCACGGGATCGATCTCGACCGCGACGACTTCGGCACCGGTCGCGAGCAGTCCGAGGGTCAGCGAGCCGAGACCCGGCCCGACTTCCAGCACGACGTCACCTTCGCCGATCCCGGAAAGATCGACGATGCGGCGCACGGTGTTGGGATCGTGCACGAAGTTCTGGCCGAGCTTCTTGGTCGGACGTACGTCCAGCTCGGCCGCAAGCGCCCTGATCTCCGCAGGGCCGAGCAGTTCAGTCACCCGACGATCGTAGTCAGCCGTGGCAAGCCACGATTGGCCGGTGGACGACGTCGTACTCGAAGGTGAGAAAGTCCGGCTGCGCGACTGGCGGCCATCCGATCTCCCCTCACTCGAAGACCTGCTCGATCCCGCGCGGCCTTGGCACAAGACCAACGGACCCTACTTCGGCACCCCGACCGCGGCGGCTGTCGCATCCACGGCCATCGAACTCACGACCACCAAGGCCGAACGGCCCGATCCCCGCACCAGCCTCGCCGTGTGCGACCTGGGCGACGACAGGTTGATCGGCCGGGTCAGCTGGTACTGGGAAAGCCGGCAAACCGACTGGCGGCGGATGGGACTGGTCATCTACGACGAGCGGTACTGGGGCGGCGGATTCGGCACCGAAGCCTTGCGCCTGTGGACGACTTACCTGTTCTCCCGCACCGACACGCTGCGCCTGGACTTCGCGACGTTCTCGGGGAACCCGGGAATGATCGCCGTCGGACGACGGCTGGGTTTCGTCGAAGAAGGCCGGTTCCGGCGCGCTCGACGCTGGTCCGGCGGCGTGCACGACGCCGTCGTCTACGGGGTGCTCCGCGAGGAGTGGGAACAGCTCGACCCCTCAGGCAGGGGTCCGACGTGATCCGCCCCCATCATCCTTGTGGCGTTTCGAACTGACACCTATCCCACTCCAGAGTGATACGCGCAGGTCGGCGCCCCCGGAGGGTAATGATCATCCACCCGATCGATACCGTGCATTCGTTCGAATTTGCCTCGACAATCGAGGGATGACCAGCACAAACATTCCCAAGGCCTTCCCGCTCAACCTGCCGGAAGGTGACGCCGACCTGCTTCTCGACGAGTTGCAGACACGGCTACGCGAAGGGCGACGTCTGATCGCCGAAGTCGGCCAGATCCTGGCCGAGATCGAGTCCCGTGGTGTCCGTGAGCTCTACGGATACAACTCGATCGCCGCCTTTTACGAGCATGTGGCCCGGGTGCCTCGAGCGGAGGCCCAGAAGGTGACCGCTCGAGCGGTCGCGCTCAATTCGAGACGGGTGCGCGACGGCACGTCGATCGACCCCGTCGCGCCTTTGACCGGTACCGCGGCCGCCACCGGCGCGCTGGCCGAGGCCGGCATCGACCGGATCGTCACCGTCATGAAGCGGCTGCCCGACCACCTCACCGCGAGCACGCGGCACGAGGCCGAGAAGGGCCTGGTCGAGCTCGCCTCCGTCGCCAGACCACGCGACGTCACGGTGGCGGGGACGGAGTTGCTCGCCCAACTCGACCCGGACGGGAAACCCAAAGAGGACCCCAGTCCGAAACTTCAGCGAAGCGAATTCTGGTTGCGTCAGAAGCGCACCGGTCGCTGGGACCTGCGTGGCAACCTCGACCCCGAAACTGGCGCCCGCCTGAACGCGCTTCTGGTGCCGCGGGCGTATCCGGCTCCGAACGGAGAAGCCGACGACCGCACGCCGGCGGAGAGACGCGGTGACGCACTCTCGGAGATCGTCGATCTCGCGGAAAGCAGCCCGGACATCCCGTTGCCCCGACAGGCGTCGGAACGGGTCACCGAGCAGCCTCCACCCGCGGAGCCGACCGAGACCCCGGTAAGCCGCCCCAGACCGCCCCAGGCACGGTCTCAGGGCGACCAAGGCCCACACCGTGGTGACGGAGGCGTACGCGAGGGCAACGAGGCACAGCGATCCCGGAATGTGGCCCACCTACGGCCGCCTCGCTGGTGGGCACGACTGTCGAGACCGAGATCCGGAGGTGCTACGCCGCCGCAGGAGCCCTTAACGGCCTGAAGGCCACCTTGCGGGGACGGAACCCACACGATGGCCTTCAGGAAAGGAGAACTATTCGGCGGTCAGGCCTTCTTGCCACAGTGCGGCCAAGCGCCGTAGCCACCGCGGTCCTCACGGACCTTCTCGGCGACAGCGATCTGCTGGGCCTTGCTGGCCTGGTGCGGGTACGCGGCGTACTGATCGCCACCGTAGGCATCCCAGGTGCTCTTGTTGAACTGCAGGCCACCGTAGTAACCGTTGCCGGTGTTGGCGGACCAGTTGCCGGTCGACTCGCACTGCGCGATGCGATCCCAGGCACCGGCGTCCCCGATGACCGGATCGGCGGGCTTCTTCGTACCGACCTTGACGATCTTGGGCTTGGCCTCGGTGACGACCTCTTCCGAGACCTTCTCGCGGCCGACCTCTTTGCCGTTGCGGTTGGTGACCTTGTAGGTCACGGTCTTCTGGCCCGGGGTGCCCGGGTCTTCGACCTTGGTCTTGCCCTTTTCGAGCTCCGGGTCGTCGACCTTCTGCTCGGGCGGAGCGATTTCCTCGTTCTGTTTGACCATGGTGACGCCGGTCCGGCTGATGTGGACCTCGGCGCCGTCGACCAGCTTGACGTCGAGGCCGCCGACGGCCTCGTCGTCCGGGCCGAGGGTCATCCGGAGCTCACCGAGGAATTCCTTGGTGGTGACCGAGTTGGTCTGAACCTTGCGCGGGTCGTTCGCGCCGTCGTAGATCATGACGTTCTTGAGCGTCTTGACCTCGACGGTGGCGCCCTCGAGCGGCAGCTCACCGTTCTGCGGGAGCGACGTCCAGGTGCCGGCCTTGGCGAGGTCGGCGCGACCGAGCTGGTTCAGCGCTTCGCCGAGGTTGGTCGCGCGGACCCAGGACTCCTGCTGCGGGGCGCCGTCGACGATCAGGTTGAGCTTGCGGCCGCGCTCCAGCTTGATGACGCCGCCGTCGCCTACCTCGGCCTGCGGCGAGGGCGAGAGCGAGTCGTGCGCGCCGACCGAAAGACCGGCGTCTTCGAGAACCTCGCCGACCGTGTCGCCGAAGCTGTGGACGGTCTGCTGCTTGCCGTCGATGTCGAGCGTGACGCTCTTGTTCATCGCCATCGCGGCCGCGCCGCCACCGCCAAGGGTGAGCAACACCGCCATGACGGTTCCCTTGAGGAACCGCTTCTTCCAGACGCGGGTCGCGCTCGAAATGACCTCGTCCTTGGTCGCGGCCTTCATCGGCGCGCCCGCGGTGCGGTCTTCGGCCAGCTCGTCCGGAATGACGATCGGCGGAAGCATGGTGGTCTCGGCGCTGATCAGCCGGATCAGCTCGTCGACGTCGACGTTGATCTCGGCCATCAGGGTGTCGGCGTCGGGGCCGAGTGCGGCCAGGACGTCCTGATGCGTGATGCGCGGATCGTCGGAGTAGTCCAGCTGACCGTACTGAGTGTCGCGGTCGAGCACGGCAACCGAACCGGAGGAAGCGAAGGTGTTCGTCTCTGCGCCGAGGCGCGAGCCATCCTGCCTACTGCTACCAGTCACTGGGTCGTTCCCTTTCCCAAGACGTCGAGGAGCTCTACAACCACTCCACTACGTCCTTCGTCTCGATGCGCACTTCGGCACACCTCTAGAAGTCCGACACCCGCAGTCAGCGCCATCGTCACGGTTCCAGGCCGTACCTCTCCTGGTCCCGCTTCCCCGACGTGCACTGACGTGACTGTGGGCGTAACAGCCGGAAACCGCATGAGCGGTACCGACCGGCACGATCACGGGACAGTAACGAACCTCGCCGGGTTGCGCAAACACCGCCCGGAGTGTCGTGACGTTGGTCACTCATCAGAGTGGACCATTGCTGATCACTAATGTCGCAATCCGTTCAACCGGTGGTGACTGTCGGCAAACCGAAGACCCGCTCAGCGGTCACTCGCACCGATTCGGCCACCTCGTGCACCGCCTCGCCCCTGAGCGAGGCGAGGTGGCGAACCGTGTAGGCGGCGCAGTAGGGCTCGTTCGGTCGCCCACGGAACGGATGCGGCGTCAGGAACGGCGCGTCCGTTTCGACGAGGTACTGGTCCGCCGGCACGATCCGTGCCGCCTCGTGGAGTCCGCGGGCGTTGCGGAAACTGACCGTTCCCGCGAAGGAGAGGACATATCCCGCGTCGACGCACCGGCGTGCGATGTGCTCGTCCCCCGAGAAGCAGTGGAAGACGACGCGGTCGGGCGCCCCCTCTTCCTCGAGGATCCGGAGGACGTCGTCGTGAGCGTCTCGATCATGGATCATCAGCGGCTTGCCGATCCGCTTGGCGAGATCGATGTGCCACCGGAAGGCGTCCTGTTGCGCGTCGTGAGGCGAGTAGTCCCAGTAGTAGTCGAGGCCGGTCTCGCCGACCGCGACCACTCGGGACTCCTTCGCGAGACTCTCCACTTCGGATTTCTCGGCTTCGCCGAACTCCTTGGTACGCGTGGGATGCATCGCGACGGCGGCCCAAACCCGGGTGTCCCAAGTGGACGCTTGCGCGGCCCAGCGAGCAGCCGCGAGATCGTCCGCGACGGTGATCACCCGCGAAACACCGGCGCGTTCGGCGCGGTCGACCATGGCCGTCACATCGGCCGCGGTGACCGCGCCGCACGCGTCGAGGTGGGTATGCGCGTCCACCACCGAAACCGGCAACCTGTCCGGGATCGGCGGCGGCTCCTTCTTCTCCGCACCCATCAGCTGATCATTTCGAGATCGGCGCCCATTCGGGACCGGTCTCGCCGAGTTCCGGGTCCAGCTTGGCGAACAACGGGGTCGGCTTCTCCAGCGGCTTGCCGACCTCGATCGGCACGGACTTCCAGCGCGCCTGCTCGGTCTTGTAGTCCCCGGTGATGATGGGGTTGATCCGGCCGGGGATGTCGAGGTCCTCGACTTCCTGCAGTTCGGGCTGGGCCGCCCAGACACCGGTGCCGCCGAGTGCCTCGTGCACCTTCTGCGCCGAGTGGGGCAGGAAGGGGGTCAGCAAGGTGTTGGCGTCCGAGACGACCTGCAGCGCGGTGTGCAGGACACTGTCGCGGCGAGCGGGGTCGTCCTTGAGCTTCCAGGGTTCCTGATCCGAGAGGTACCGGTTCGCGGCGGTGACGACGCGCATGGCCTCGCCGGCCGCGGCTTTGAACCGGGACCGCTGGAGGTGGGCGCCAGCGGTGTCGAACGCCTTGCGGGAGAGCTCCTTGAGCTCCTCGTCGGCGGCCGTGGGAGCGTCGGGACGCGGAATGGCTCCGACGTTCTTGTGGGCCATGGAGATGGACCGGTTGACGAGGTTGCCCCACTCGTTGGCCAGCTCGAAGTTGGTCCGGCGGACGAATTCGTCCCAGGTGAAGTCGGTGTCCTGGGTCTCGGGCCCCGCGACCGAGATGAAGTACCGGAGCGTGTCCGGGCCGAACTCGCGCAGGAAGTCGTGGACGTAGATGACCGTGCCGCGCGAGGTCGAGAACTTCGAGCCGCTCATCGTGAGGAACTCGCTGGAAACGATCTCGTCGGGCAGGTGCAGCTTGCCGTACTTGCCCGCCACGCCGCCGCGATCGCCCTCGCCGTTGTGGCCGAAGAGCAGCGCGGGCCAGATCTGGGCGTGGAAGGTGATGTTGTCCTTGCCCATGAAGTAGTAGGAGCGGGCGTCCGGGTTGTTCCACCACTCCTGCCAGGCGTCCGGGTTGCCGGACCGGCGCGCCCACTCGACGCTCGCCGAGAAGTAGCCGATGACCGCGTCGAACCAGACGTAGAAGCGCTTGAGCGGCTGGTCGCGCCAGCCGTCCAGCGGGATCTTCACGCCCCAGTCGAGATCGCGGGTGATCGGCCGCGGCCGCATGTCGTCGATCAGGTTCTTCGTGAAGTTGAGGACGTTCGGGCGCCAGTCGGTCTTGCTGGACAGCCACTTGCCCAAGGTTTCGACGAACGCCGTCAGGTCGAGGAAGTAGTGCTCGGTCTCGACGAATTTCGGCGTTTCACCGTTGATCCGCGACTTCGGGTTGATCAGCTCCGCGGCGTCGAGCTGGTTGCCGCAGTTGTCGCACTGGTCGCCGCGCGCGCCGTCGTAACCGCAGATCGGGCACGTGCCCTCGATGTACCGGTCGGGCAGAGTGCGGCCGGTCGACGGGCTGATCGCGCCCCGGGTCGTCTTGGGGACGACGTAGCCGTTGCGGTGCAGCGCGAGGAAGATCTGCTGCGTGACGTCGGCGTGGTTACCCGTGGTGGTGCGGGTGAACAGGTCGTAGGTGAGACCGAGTCCCTGCAGGTCCTGGCCGATTTGACGGGTGTACTTGTCGGCCGTCTGCTGGGAGGTCATGCCTTCTTTGTCGGCCTGGACGGTGATCGGGGTGCCGTGTTCGTCGGTACCGGACACCATGAGCACCCGGTTGCCGGCCATTCGCTGGTAGCGGGAGAAGACGTCGGACGGGACGCCGAATCCGGACACGTGGCCGATGTGGCGGGGGCCGTTGGCGTAGGGCCAGGCCACCGCAGTCAACACTGGGGTGCTCATGCTTGTTTAGCCTACGGACGTCGTCTAAGGCATTGTTGTCCGGGAGAGGATCGGAGGCTCGGTGTCCGCCACGCGTCTGCTGGTGCTGGGTGTCGTGCGCATGTACGGGAAGGCACACGGCTACCAGGTCCGGCGCGAACTTCTCTCGTGGGCGGCCGACAAATGGGGCAATGTCCAGCCGGGTTCGATCTATCACGCGTTGAAGAAGATGACCACCGAAGGTCTGCTGGAACAGGTCGAGGACGTCGAGGCGGGCGGCGGGCCCGATCGGACCGCGTACAGGCTGACCGAAGACGGCGAGACCGAGTTCGTCGTGCAGCTGGGCAGGGCGTTGTCGAGCGACGACGCGACCGGGTACTCGCTGTCGGCGGCGGTCACGTTCATGCCGACTTTGCCCCGCGCTCAGGTCCTGGCCCTGCTGAAACAGCAGTTGGCGAATATGGAAGCGCACGCCCAGTCGACTCATTACGCCCGCGAACACGCCGTCGACCTGGGGAAACCGCCTCACGTGAGTGAGCTGTACCGCCTGTGGAGCGCGCACGCGGAAGCGAACGTGACGTGGATGCGGGATCTGATCGGCCGTCTCGAAGCCGGTGAGTACGTGATGGCGGGTGAGGGCGACGACGAACCGGTGTTCGGCGCACCGCCCAAGTAATCAAATTTGACTACGGAACGACACCTGGGGCACAGTGCGCCCAGTCGGCTAGTCAAACTTGACTAGTCGGGCATCGGAAAGGGGTAGACATGATCAAGGCACGCGGCCTTGAGCGGCGTTTCCGCCGCAAGGGCCGCAATGGGGGCGAGGTCCACGCCGTCAAAGGCGTCGATCTCGACGTGTCGGCCGGAGAACTGGTCGGCTTCCTCGGCCCGAACGGCGCCGGCAAGACCACGACCCTGCGCATGCTGACGACGCTCCTCAAGCCCACCGCGGGCGAAGCGACGGTCGGCGGATGTGACCTGCTCACCGACCCGCTGGGGGTGCGCCGTCGAATCGGCTACGTCGCCCAAGGCGGCGGCACCGCGCCGGCGAGCAAGGTCGTCGAGGAGATCGAGTTCCAGGGCAGGCTGTACCGGATGAGCAAGGCGGACGCGCTCGCGCGCGGGGCCGTCCTCGCCGAACAGCTGGACCTGGCCGGCCTCGACCAGCGCACGACCGCGACCCTGTCGGGCGGGCAGCGCCGTCGGCTCGACATCGCGCTCGGGCTCATCCACTCACCCGGTCTCGTCTTCCTCGATGAACCGTCGACGGGGCTCGACCCGCAGAGCCGGGCGAACCTTTGGGACCACATCCGCAGGCTGCGCGACGAGCAGGGAGTCACGGTCTTCTTGACGACGCACTATCTGGACGAGGCCGACGCGCTCTCGGACCGGCTGATCGTCATCGACGACGGGAAGATCGTCGCCGAGGGAACACCGGACTCGTTGAAGGCGAGGGTTTCCGGCGACAGTGTCGTGATCGGGGTCTCACCGGAATCGGCGGCGGAGACCGCGGAGATCGCGGGCCGCCTCGAAGGAGCGCACGAGATGACCGTCACCGACGGCACCGTGCGTTTCCGGGTGCCGCGCGGCGACACCGCGATGCCCGAATTGCTGCGGGCGCTGGACTCGCGCGGCATCGCGATGACGTCCATGCAGGTGCACCGGCCGACGCTCGACGACGTCTTCCTGACTCTCACAGGACGGAGCCTGCGCGACGCCGAAGAGGGCGCGCCGGTCGACGACGCCGCCGAAAAGGAGGCCACCCATGTTGCATGACACCTGGTTGATCTTCCGCCGTGACATGCTCGCGGCGTTGCGCAACCCGACGTGGCTCGCCATCGGCATCATGCAGCCGCTCCTCTATTTGTTCTTCTTCGGGCCGCTTCTGGTGAAGGCGCTCAACGCGCAGGGCGTGTCCGATGTGGACGGCTGGATGATCTTCACCCCGGCGATCATCGCGCAGCTCGCGCTGTTCGGCAGTTCGTTCGTCGGGTTCGGGCTTCTCGCGGAATTCCGTTCGGGCGTGGTCGAGCGGATGCGGGTCACGCCGGTGAGCCGGGTGGCGTTGTTGCTGGGCAAGGTGCTCGCCAACGCGCTGCAGACCGTTGTCCAGGCGTTGCTCATCATCGCGCTGGCGTATCTGGTCTTCGACCTGAACGCGCCGTTCGGCGGCGTCGTGCTCAGCCTGGCGATCGTCTTCCTTCTGTCGGTCACGTTGGCGTCGTGCTCATACGCGCTGGCGCTGACCCTCAAGAGCGAAGACGCCTTCCCTGCTTTGCTCAACGCGGTCCTCATGCCGTTGCTGCTGCTTTCCGGGATCCTGATCCCGATCACCGCGGGCTCGGCGCCGGAGTGGCTGTACACGATTTCCCGGATCAATCCGTTCCGGCATGTGGTGGATGTCGAGCGGAACAGTTTCCGCGGCGACTTCTCGATGGACGCGTTGTTCACCGGGAGCGTCGTGGTGCTGGTCATGGCCGTTCTGGCCATCTGGTGGGGCGCGAGGACGTTCCAACGCGAAAACGCCTGAGACACGCTGTACCGAAAGGTCACCTCACGGCCGGTCCGCCGACGTAAGGTGACCTTTCGGTCGTACTGGGGCGAAATTCGAGGCAGGTGAGTTTGATCGATCCGGAAGGTGAGCACGGCGTCACCCTGTCCCACCGCGAGACGGTGACGGACTGGGCGGCGGTGCGCGGCGCCGACATCCGGTTCGCGTCGGTCACCGTCACCGAGAACACCAACTGGCGGGACGTCGCGGCGGAGCGCAATCTTGCGGGCGCGCAGCACGCCGGAATCCACACCGGCGCACGGCACTACGCACGACCCGGCGCCGTCCACGACCAGGCCGACCATTTCGTGCGGACGGCGAGCGCGCTCGGCGCCTTCGCACCCGGTTCGCTCGCGCCTGCGCTCGAGGTGGAGGCACCGAGCGTCGACGACCGGTTCATCAAGGCGTGGATCAAACACGTCAGGCATGCCGCGCGCGTCGAACGCGTTCTCGTTTACGCCGGGCTCGACTGCTGGACGAACCGCTTGCGGCCGGACAAGTGGGCGGACAGCGAAGTGGTGTTGTGGCTGGTCAGACACAACGAGATCCCGGGAAGGCCGGGCTGGTTCCACTCGCGGCTGGGATTGCACCAGCACGGTTTCGGCACCGGGCTGCCCGGTGTGGACGGACCGATCGCGCAGGACGCCGTGGTCTACCCCTTCAAACTCACGGATGTGCTGCTGTAGTGCCCGCTCCGTGACGACGGATATGCGTGTTGTCACCGCATGGTCGCGGATCTCACTTTCCGGCGGAGGCGGGTTGCGTTTCCGGCCACTCGAACGGTGACAATGGCGCGTGCGGTTGATGTGCCGGAGGCTGCGGACGGACGTCGGGCCCGAACGGGCACTGACGGTTCTCGGCGTACGCGCCAGGAACCTCGGGCTCAAGCCGCCTGCCGCGCTTTGCGGAGACTGGTTCTCTTCGCGCGCGGTCATCGCGCTGAGTGCTTCCCTGACTCCCGTCCGGGATGCGGCCGAAGCCTTCGCGATCCCCGCTCGGATGCCTTTCGTTCGTGACGCGGTACCCGGCGCCGTCGGAGGCGGCTGGTTCGGTTACCTGGGTTATGACCTGATCGATCCGTCGGGCCGTTCCGGCGCGCTTCCTCCGGCGGCCTGGGGTTGGGTCGACAGGGTGCTGCGGCTGGACGCGGACGGTTCGTGGTGGTTCGAAGCCCTGGTTCCCGACGGCGACCCGGATCCGGTCGACGAAGTGGTCACCGTGGAATCCGCGCTCGCCGAGGTTCCCGAAGCGCTGACTTGGAGTTCCGGCCCGTTGTCGCGTCCGCTTCCGTCGGAGCACTACGACGCCGTCAAGGCGTGTGTGCACGCGATCGAAGCCGGCGAGCTGTTCCAGGCGAACATCTGCGCACGCTTCAGCGGGGAGTTCACCGGCGATCCGATCGCTTTGTTCGCCGAAGGCACCCGTCGCCTCGGAGCCCGCCGGGCGGCGTTCCTCGGCGGCGACTGGGGCTCGGTCGTCTCGTTCTCTCCTGAACTTTTCCTTGCCAGACAAGGACAACGCGTCCGGTCGACGCCGATCAAGGGCACGCTGCCGCGGAGGGACGCCTCGGACGGACACCTCGCGCAGCGCCTGCGGGAATCCACCAAGGACGTCGCCGAGAACGTGATGATCACCGATCTCGTCCGCAACGACCTCGGCCGGGTTTGCGCCACCGGCACGGTGCGTGTCCCCGAACTGCTCGCGGTCCGGCCCGCGCCGGGCGTCTGGCATCTGGAGTCCACTGTGGAGGGATCGCTCGCCGAAGGGATCGACGACGCGGCCTTGCTCGCGGCCACCTTCCCACCGGGTTCGGTGACGGGCGCGCCGAAGATCCGGGCGCTGGATCTGATAGCCGAGCTGGAACCGGCCGCGCGCGGCGTCTACACGGGCGCGATCGGACTCGCGTCGCCGATCGCCGGGCTGGAACTGAACGTCGCGATCAGAACCTTCGAAATCCACGGAGGCACGATCGAACTGGGAGTCGGCGGCGGGATCACCGCCGACTCCGACAGCGAAGCGGAATGGCAGGAATGCCTGCACAAGTCCGCTCCGCTGGAGCGTCTGCTCGGCTGAGCTACTTGGCAGGGTCCAGCAGGAGCTTGCCCATCGTGCCGCGCGAGCGCAGGGCCTCGTGGGCGGCGCGTGCGTCGGACAGCGCGTACTCGCCGCCGGCGATGGCACGGACCCGGCCCGCGAGGGCCAGTTCGAAAAGCTCGTCGAGCGCGCGACCGAAAACGTTTCCGGGGAGCTTGAAGGCGTGCGGCAGCCACATGCCGGACACGGTGGTGCTGTGCCCGAGGAGATTGCGGGCCTCGATCGGCTTCGGCTGCTCGCGGCTGGCCATGCCGTAGAACGCGAGGCGGCCGAACGGCGCGAGGGCGGCGATGCTCTGGTCCGTGACGGTGCCGCCGGTCATGTCGAGCACGATGTCGACACGCTTGCCACCGTTCGCCTCGCGAAGGGCGTCGGTCATGTTCTCGGCACGGGAATCGATGGCGACGTCGGCGCCGAGTTCGAGAGCGAGGGCACGTTTCTCGTCGCTGCTGGCGGTCGCGATGACCCGGCTCGCTCCCCAGGCTTTCGCGAGCTGCACGGCGATGGAGCCGACCCCGCCCGCGGCCGCGTGCACGACGACGGATTCGCCGGGTTCGAGGTGGGCGGTCTTGCGCAGCAGGAGCGAGGCGGTGGTGCCCTGGACGATGAAGGACAGCGCGGTCAGGTCATCGACGCCGTCGGGCACCTCGAAGCTGGTGACCTCGTCGGCCACCGCGCGCTCGGCGTAGCCGCCGCCCCCGTTGAGCAGCGCGACCACACGCTTGCCGTCGGCGGTCCGGCCGACGACCTCGCCACCGGGCACGAGCGGGAGCTTGCTCGGCGCGAGGTAGGAGTTCTCGGCCTGGTGCGTGTCGGCGTAGTTGACGCCGATCCGGTCGACCTCCACCAGCAGCTGCCCCGGGCCGGGGACGGGATCGGGCAGATCGACGAGGTTGAGCACCTCGGGTCCGCCGAATTCGGTCACCTGTACTGCGCGCATCCGCATCCTCCTCGTCGAGATGAGACATTCTTGCATATGTCTCATCTCTGAGACATGGCGTGATATGTTTCACTCATCGAGACCGCACTAGAACGCCAGCTGACTTCGCCGCGCCCAGACGCTCTGCGCGCGTTCACGATCGCGCGCGCCCGGTTCCTGGAAGGGCGCCGGGTGGACATGGGCGACCTCGCTGGCGAGCTGGGGATCAGCCGCGCCACCCTGCACCGGTGGGTCGGCGGCCGGGATCAGCTGCTCGGCGAGATCCTGTGGTCCATGACCGTGGAGGTCTTCGAAGCGCGTGCTTCGGGCAAACTCGGACGCGGCGCGGCAGGGATCGCGGAGCTCGTCGGCACCTTCGTCCGGACCGTGAACGGCTCGAAACCGTTCCGGGAGTTCCTGCGCAACGAGCCCGAGCGGGCGCTGCGGATCCTGACGACGAAGGCCAGCGTGGTGCAGAGTCGCGCGATCGCGAAAATGCGCGAGTTCCTGGACGAAGAGGTCGAGGCCGGACGGCTCACCCCGCCCTTGCCGGTCGAGGATCTCGCGTACCTGCTGGTGCGGATCGGCGAGTCGTTCATCTACACCGACGTCATCACCGGCGCGGAGCCCGATGCCGCGAAGGCGTATGCGGCCGTGACGGCCTTGCTGTCCTAGCTCTTACGGGAGGCGAGCACGGCGTCGTAAAGCTCCTTCTTCGACACGCCTGTCGCTTCGGCGACTTCGGCGGCGGCGGACTTGAGGCGTTCACCGGCCGCGACCCGCGACGAGACTTCCGAGACCAGGTCCTCGACGCTCACCGAACGCGGCGGCGCACCCGAGAGAACGACGGTGATCTCGCCCTTGACCCCGTCGGCGGCCCAGGCGGCCAACTCCGGCAGATTGCCGCGTTTGACCTCTTCGTAGGTTTTGGTCAGTTCGCGGCACACGGCGGCTCGACGGTCGGAACCCAGGACTGCGACGACGGCGGCGAGCGTGCTCGCGAGGCGATGCGGAGACTCGAAGAACACTGCCGTGCGGGGCTCGTCCTTCAGCGAACCGAGCCATTTCGCACGTTCACCGGGTTTACGCGGGGCGAAACCTTCGAAACAGAAACGGTCACACGGCAGGCCGGACAGCGCGAGCGCCGTGGTCACCGCGGACGGGCCGGGAAGGCAGGTCACCGGCACGTCCGCTTCGACACAGGCCGCCACCAGGCGGAATCCGGGATCCGAGACGCTCGGCATGCCGGCGTCGGTCACCAAGACCACCGTTTCGCCCGACTTGAGCGATTCAAGCAGTTTCGGCAAGCGTGCGGTCTCGACGTCCTCGTAGAAGCTGACCACGCGGCCGACCGGCGAAACGGCGAGGGCGGCGGTGAGGGAGCGCAGGCGACGGGTGTCCTCCGCGGCGATCACGTCGGCCGTCGCGAGAGCTTCGGACAGGCGCGGCGAAGCGTCGCGGACGTCTCCGAGCGGGGTGGCTGCCAGCACGAGGCGTCCTTCGGTCATTCCCGAAGGTTAACCGGTTCGCAGATCCGGACACCGAGTTCACTCTTCCGCCCGTAGGATCATGCCCCGTGACCGCACTGCTGACCCGTGACAACGAGAGCGTGCGGCCGGATCCGGTCGACGCGTTCCGGCCACCGAGCGATCGGGAGGCCTCACTCCTCGGCCGCGGCATGCCGACCGATCGCCTGCGCGGCTGGGTCGTCACGCTGGTGCTGACGCTCATCGGCGGCATCGTCCGGATCCAGAATCTGGGAACGCCCACGGACAAGGGCACGCCGGTCTTCGACGAGAAGCACTACGTCCCGCAAGCGTGGCAGATGCTGCGCAACGGCGGTTACGAAGACAACTACGGCTACGAACTGATCGTGCACCCGCCGCTGGCGAAACATCTCATCGCGATCGGCGAGTGGCTGTTCGGCTACAACGCCTGGGGCTGGCGGATCATGCCCGCGCTGGCGGGCACGCTGATCGTGTTCCTCACCATCCGGATCGCCCGGCGGCTCACCCGTTCCACCCTGCTCGGCGCGGTCGCCGGGATCCTGGTGATCAGCGACGGCGTCCTGCACCTGCAGTCACGCATGGGCATGCTCGACATCTTCATCGCGTTGTTCGTGCTCGCCGCGTTCGCCTGCGTGCTGTGCGACCGCGACCAGGTGCGGCAGCGGCTCGCCGTGGCCGTCCGCGAAGGCTGGATCGACGAATCCCGGTTCGGCCCGAAGCTGGGTTTCCGGTGGTGGCGGTTCGCCGGCGGCCTGATGATCGGGCTGACCTTCGGCGTCAAGTGGTCGGCGCTCTACTACATCGCCGCGTTCGGACTGCTCACCGTGTTCTTCGACGTGGCCGCGCGCCGGGCCGCCGGCGTGCAGCGGCCTTGGGTCGGCACGCTGCGCCGCGACGTGCTGCCCGCGCTGTGGGCGATCGTCGTCATCCCGATCCTGGTGTACTTCGCCTGTTACTGGGCTTGGTTCGCGAGCGAGACCGCGACCGACCGCAACTACGTGGCGATCAAGGACATCGATCCCGGTTTCTGGGCGTGGATGCCGCCCGCGTTGCGGTCGCTCGGCGACTATTCGATGAACGTCCTCGACTTCCACGCGAACCTGGTGACTCCCAAGGACAAACCGCATCCATGGGAGTCGAAGCCGTGGACCTGGCCGATGGGGCTGCGGCCGATGCTCTACGCGTACGCGGGTGGCACCGACGCGACCGGATGCGGCGAGTCGACCTGTGTGCGGGCGACGATGCTGATCGGGACGCCGGCGATGTGGTGGCTGGCGCTGCCGATGCTCGGCTGGAGCGTGTGGCGGTCGGTCTTCCGCGCGGACTGGCGCTACGCCGCCGTGCTCGTCGGCTACCTGGCCGGGTTCCTGCCCTGGTTCACCAACCTCGACCGCCAGATGTACTACTTCTACGCGACGCCGCTGGCGCCGTTCCTGATACTCGGGTTGACGCTGATCCTCGGGCACATCCTCGGCGGCGCGAAACGCGGATTCGAACGCCGGGGCACCGGCATGCTCGTCGTCGCCCTCTACGTGGGGCTCGTCGTGGCCAATTTCGCCTGGTTGTGGCCGATCCTCAACGGCAACGCGATCACCAACGAGCACTGGAACGCCGAACTGTGGCTGCCGTCCTGGAAGTGATCCTCAGCTGTCCTGCGGCCTGGATCGCAGGCTGACTTTCCCGATTCAAGTGTGACACTTGGACGGGAGTTGTTACTCTCCCCTGGTCAACAGCAGTCCGACAGGGGGCATCATGACGATCCGACCGCTCGGAGCGGCCTGCGCGGCCGCGGCCTTGTTCTTGATCGCGGGCTGCGAAGAGCAGACACCGGGGACCGCGTCGCCGCAGACTTCGGCCGTTCCGAGCACTTCCGAAGCCCCGAGTAGCAGCTCGAGCGCGCCTACGCCGACTACGCGCGCCAGCGCTACAGCCCCTTCGGCGACCGCCGGGACGGTCACCAAGCCCGCCACCGGCGGGGCGGTGGCTCACACGCTGGACGGCGCCGCGAGCGTGATGGAGGAGTTCCATCACGCGCTGGGCGCCAAAGACCTGGACACCGTGTGCCGGATTTCAGCGCCCGCCTACGACGGCGGGATGAAGGAGTGCCGCAGCCTCACGCCGATGTTGTTCGAGATGTTCACGCCCGCGGATCTGAAGAACCTGAAAGCCACGCGGGTCGACCGCGCGAAGGTGAAGAGCCAGGGGCCCGACCAAGTGACCATCCCGCCCAACGCGATCGCGCCGAAGGCGACGATCATGGACGGGGATCCCAAGATCTTCACCATGGGCTGGCGCGGCGGGACCTGGGTCATCATCGAGTAGGAGAGCAAGGGACCTTTGCTGGCGTTCGTTAGCACACTAACTAACGCTAGCAAAGGTCCCTTGCTCTCTTTTCGCAGGTCAGCGCGGTGGGCGCTGGGGCTGCGGCTGCTGGTGGGGCTGCGGTTGCGACTGCGGAGGGCGGCGCGGGACGATCTGGGTGACCGGGCCGTCCGGCGACTTGCCCGCGCGAGCGAGCCAGCCTTCGACGTCGCGCCGCACGGCGCTGAGCGTCGGACGGCGGCGAGGCTCCTGGTCCAGCGAAGCGATGAGGATCCGCGCGTGCGCGCTGCGGTTCGGCAGCTTCGACACCGGTTCGGCACGGGCGGCGGCCATCAGCGCGGCCATCGGGGTCTCCCGGGTGCCGCGCGGAGGCTGGCCCGACAGCGCGTAGCTGACCGTCGCGGCGAGCTGCCAAGCGTCCGAAGCCGGGCTCGCCGCAGAGCCCATCGCCTGCTCGGGAGCGACGAAGTCCGGCGTGCCGATCATCATCCCGGTCGCGGTCATCTTCGAGTCACCCTGGCTGCGGGCGATGCCGAAGTCGATGAGGTGAGCGAGCCCGTTGCGGTCGAGGATGATGTTCGACGGCTTCAGGTCCCGGTGCAGCACACCCTTCTCGTGCGCCGCGGCGAGCGCGCCCGCCATGGTCGACCAGAGCCGTCCGGCGGCGATGTCGTCGAGCGGCCCCTGCGAGTCGACGATCTCGGCAAGCGAGCGCCCTTCGAGGTACTCCATGACCAGCGCGAGACCGTCGGGTTCCTCGACGAGGTCGTACACCTTGACGCAGTTGGGGTGGTTCACCACGGCCAGCGCCCTGGCCTCGCGCTGCATCCGCTCTTCGGTGTCCCGGTCCGGCGCGTGCGCGATCTTAAGCGCGACCGTGCGGTTGAGCTGCGTGTCGACGGCTTCCCACACGGTGCCGAAGCCGCCGTGGCCGAGCCGCCGGACGCGCTTGTAGCGGCCGCCGCCGGAGTTGCGGGAACCCGGAGGTGCCGGAACCGGTCCGGGGACCGCAGCCAGCGCGGGAGGTTCGGGCGCCTGCGCCAGCGCGGTCGCCGGGTACTGCTTGGCGGGCGGGGGCGGCAGCTGCTGCTGCGGTTTCGGAGCGGGCGGCTCCGGGCGGTACGGCTCGACCTTCTGCCGGGGCTGAGGGTCCGGCCGGTTGATCACCGACCACGGCGGCGGGCCGACCAGCGCGACCGGGATCAGCCCCAGCACGCTGAACGGCAGGAACCCGAGCCAGAAGTGCAAGGCGGTGTTCGCGCCCATGCCGATGCTCGCCAGCACCATCAGCACGAACGGGATCCAGAAGAACCGCGAAGGCCACTTCGGTCCGCGGCGGAACGCGGTCCGCGCCTGCAGCATCACGAAGAGCAGCGACAGCGCGGGCAACCCGACCAGCAGGATCAGGTAGAAGATGTAGCTCAGCTGCATCCCGCTCGGATAGAACAGGACCTCGTACACGTTCTGGCCGCGACCGAGGTACTCGCTCTGCGCGCCGATCAGCGGGCTGTAGTCGGAGTTGAAGGTCGACAGGTCGCCGGCGGAGAAGCCGGACTTACCGCCCGACTTCGACGACGCGGCCTCCTGGTAGACCTGTGAAACACCGGTGGCCAGCAGCCACGGCAGCAGGAAGACGGCGACGACGCCGATCCCGCCGAAGATGGACAGGGTCACCATGTCGTAGCGATTGCCGGTGCCTTTGCGGATGATCGCGACGACCATCGCTCCCAGTGCGGGCAGCAGCGCGACCAGCGCTCCCGCGGTGCTCGTCGCCCACACCCAGTCCCCTGGCCAGATCCCTGGCCCGAACAGGCTGTGTGCGAACGAAAGCAGCGCGCTCGCTAGTCCCATGGACCCTGCTCCCCTCGCTCGTCGAGGCCGTTTCCGGCCTTTTTACCCCTAGTCCAGCTTAGGACGCTCCATGCGCGCACAGGGTTGCCGGGTTGTCGCGGGCGTCTCCCCGCCGTTATCACCGGGCATCGACATGGCCGGAAGTCCATGATGGGGTCCGGTACCCGAGCGCGAAGGAGCATTCGATGCACGCCGAGACGTATCAGCGGAGCCTCGAAGACCCGGAGGGTTTCTGGCTCGAAGCCGCACAGGCGATCGACTGGACCCGTCCGCCGACGCAGGCCCTCGACGCGTCGAGGGCGCCCTTCTACCGCTGGTTCCCGGACGGGGAGCTGAACACGGCGTTCAACGCGCTCGACCGGCATGTCCGCGACGGCCGCGGCGAGCAGACCGCGCTGATCTGGGATTCTCCCGTCACCGATTCGGTACGCCGGTTCACCTACGCGGAACTACTGGACGACGTCGCGCGCTTCGCCGGTGCGCTCGCGTCTCTCGGTGTCGGGAAGGGCGACCGCGTCATCGTGTACATGCCGATGGTCCCCGAGGCCGCGGTCGCGATGCTCGCGTGCGCCCGGCTCGGCGCGGTGCACTCGGTGGTGTTCGGCGGGTTCGCGCCGAAGGAGCTGGCGGCGCGGATCGAGGACGCGAAACCCAAGGTCATCGTGGCCGCCTCGTGCGGGATCGAGCCGGCGCGGGTCGTCGAATACAAGCCGATCATCGACGAGGCGCTCGCGGGAACCGCCCATCAGCCGGACAAAGTCGTGGTGCTGCAGCGGGAGCGTGCTCGCGCCGAGATGGGAGCGCGCGACGCGGACTGGACCGAACTGGTCGCGAAGGCCTCCCCCGCCGACCCGGTGCCGGTCGCCGCCACCGATCCGCTGTACATCCTGTACACCTCCGGCACCACGGGGAAGCCGAAGGGCGTCGTGCGCGACACCGGCGGGCACGCGGTCGCGCTGGCCTGGTCGATGGGCGCGATCTACGACATCGGGCCCGGTGACGTGTGGTGGACGGCGTCCGACGTCGGCTGGGTCGTCGGCCATTCCTACATCGTGTACGCGCCGCTCCTCATCGGGGCGACGTCGGTCATGTACGAGGGCAAACCGGTCGGGACCCCGGACGCCGGCGCGTTCTGGCGGGTCATCGCCGACCACGGGGTGAAGGCGTTGTTCACCGCGCCGACGGCGCTGCGGGCGATCAAGAAGGTCGACCCTGACGCGGCCGAAATCGAGAAATACCAGCTCAGCGAGTTCAAGACGTTGTTCATGGCCGGTGAACGGCTCGATCCGGAGACCTATCACTGGGCGCACGACAAGCTCGGCGTGCCGGTGATCGACCACTGGTGGCAGACCGAGACCGGCTGGCCGATCGCGGCGAACCCGCGTGGGCTGGAGCCGATGCCGGTCAAACCCGGTTCCGCGACGAAACCGGTGCCGGGCTGGGACGTGCGGATCCTGGACCAGGCGGGCGACCCGCTCCCGGCCGGCCGGGAAGGCGCCATCGCCATCAAGCTGCCGCTCCCGCCGGGATCGCTGCCCACGTTGTGGCAGGACGACGAGCGGTACCGCGAGGCGTACCTTTCGCGGTACGACGGCCACTACCTGACGGGTGACTCCGGGTACGTCGACGAAGACGGCTATCTGTTCGTCATGGGCCGCACCGACGACGTCATCAACGTCGCGGGCCACCGGCTTTCGACCGGTTCGATGGAGGCCGTACTCGCCTCCCACCCCGCCGTCGCCGAATGCGCGGTGATCGGCGTCCGGGACCAGCTCAAGGGGCAGCTTCCGCGCGGGTTCGTGGTGCTGAAGTCGGGTGTGGATTTCGACGCCGAAACACTCAAATCCGAATTGGTCGCGCTGGTGCGGCGCGACATCGGGCCGGTCGCGGCGTTCCGTGACGTGTCCATTGTGGACGCGTTGCCGAAGACGCGCTCCGGGAAAATCCTGCGCAAGACCATGCGCGGGATCGCCGACGGCCGCGACGAGCAGGTGCCCTCGACCATCGAAGACGCGAGCGTTCTCGATGCCTTGAAAGCGGTCCTGCGCGGCGGGTGACCGGTGATCGGCACGGCGTACTGGTCCGATCGGGTGTTGTCGTGTTTGCCCTATTGGTCTATACCTCTATGAGCAGAGAGTCTCCAGGTACCCGACCGGAGGTGCTCCATGAGTAAACGCCTGTCCAGAACCGTGCTCGGCGTGGCCGTCCTGAGTCTCGTGACGTTCGGCCTGCCCGCGACGGCGAGCGCGGGACAGCACGCGAAAGCCGAACGGACCGTCGCCGAGGTCGTCCCCGCGCCTGTCGACGCGAAGCCCGATCCTCGCGCGAACTTCCGGCTCAACCCCGCCACCGTCATCCGCACCGACCGCGAAGGCAAGCAGGTCGCCGAGTACCTGGCCGGGCTTCTCCGGCCGGCCACCGGCTACCGGTTGCCCGTCGTCACCGGCCACCGCGGCGGCGGCCCGGCCATCTCCCTCGAAACCGGTCGCGCGAGCGACCGGGTCGGCACCGAGGGCTACCAGCTCAAGGTCTCCTCTTCCGGCGTGACCCTGAAGGCGAACACCGACGAGGGCCTGTTCCTCGGAGTGCAGACACTGCGCCAGCTGTTCCCGTCGGCGATCGAGGCGAAGACCGTCCAGAAGCGGTCATGGGTGGTTTCGGGCGGCACCGTGCTCGACTATCCGCGCTTCGGCTACCGCGGGGCGATGCTCGACGTCGCCCGGCACTTCTTCACGCCGGCGCAGGTCAAGCTCTACATCGACCAGATCGCGCAGTACAAGATCAACACGCTCCACCTGCACCTGAGCGACGACCAGGGCTGGCGGATCGAGATCAAGAGCTGGCCGAAGCTGGCGACCGTTGGCGGGCAGACGGCCGTCGGCGGCGCCCCCGGCGGGTACTACACGCAGGAGCAGTACAAGGACCTGGTGCGCTACGCGGCTTCGCGGCACATCACGATCGTTCCCGAAATCGACATGCCGGGGCACACGAACGCGGCCCAGCACTCCTACGCCGAACTGAACTGCGACGGGGTCGCGGTGCCGCCGCGCACCGACATCGAGGTCGGCTACAGCTCGCTGTGCATCAACAAGGACATCACCTACAAGTTCGTCGACGACGTCATCCGCGAACTCTCGGCGATCACCCCTGGGAAGTACATCAACATCGGCGGCGACGAGGCCCACTCGACCACCCCGGCGGACTACCAGACCTTCGCCACGAAGGTGCATCCGATCGTCGCGAAGTACGGCAAGACGATCACCGGCTGGCACGACATCGCCAAAACGAAACCGCCGGTTTCGGCCGTTCCGCAGTTCTGGGGCACGACCGGCACGGACGCCAACGTGGCCGAGGCCGCGGCGCGCGGCAACAAGATCCTGATGTCGCCCGCGAACAAGGCGTACCTCGACATGAAGTACCACCCGCAGACCCCGCTCGGGCTGAGCTGGGCCGGGCTGATCGAGGTCAAGACCGGTTACGACTGGGATCCGGCCACGTATCTGCAGGGCGTGTCGGAGAAGAACGTCATCGGCGTCGAGGCGCCGCTGTGGTCGGAAACGCTGATCACCAGTGACAACATCGAGTTCATGGCGTTCCCGAGGCTGCCGGGGCACGCCGAGATCGGCTGGTCACCGAAGGCTTCCCGGACTTGGGACGCGTATCGGCTCCGGCTGGCGAAGCAGAGCCCGCGGTGGGTTCAGCAGGGGATCGACTTCTACCGGTCCACGCAGGTCGACTGGAAGTAGTTCCCGAGTGTCATGAAAGGGTCGTTCAGGACGAAAAATGTCCTGAACGACCCTTTCATGACACGGCCGCGGCGTCGAGGCGGGCGGTGATCGCGGCGCGAGCCAGCGCGTAGGGCTCCGTGCCGCCGAACATCACCGAATCGGCGTTCGCGGCCCGGCCGAGCGCGTGGAGTTCGAAGGCCAGCCGGTTCACATCGACGGACTCCCGCAGGTCCCCCGCCTTCCGCGCCTCGACGACAGTCGACCGGATGAACTGGGCGAAGCCCCGGCTCGCCTTCGCGACCGCGTCGTGGACCCGGCCGGTGCGCGCGTCGAACTCGGCGCCGGCGTTGAAGAAGAAACAACCGCCCGGGAAGACGCGACGTTCCGAGTAGTCGAGCCAGTTCGCGCACAGCGCGCGCAGCCGGGCGATGCCCTGCTCGACCTCCAGTGTCGGCTCGACGACGTTTTCCGCGAAGATCGCGCTCGCCGTCTCGACCGCCGCGAGCTGCAGTTCCTCCTTGGAACCGAACAGCGCGAACACCCCGGATTTGCTCAGTTCCAGCTCGGTGGCGAGCCTGCCGAGTGACAACCCGTCGAGTCCTTCGACGGACGCGATGTCGACGGCGCGCCGGAGCACGATCCGCCTCGTCGCGTCGCCGCGGGCCACCCGGCCGTCAACCGGCATTCCGTTCCTCTCGCCGCCGTTTCGCCGATTCCAGGCCGTCACGGTACTGCCGGGAAAGCGCCGGTGCCGCGAGCACCCGGTCCAGCAGCGCCCAGTACGCGTCCTGGCGGTCGTCGTCCAGCTGGGCGACGTTGGTGAACGACGCGACGTACACCTCGGCGATCGTCGGGTTCACCGGATCGCGTTCTTCGAGCGTCATCCGTCCCGAGGTGGGGACCTCGCCCGTCCGAAGCACGCGCAGGTACCAGCCGCTGCGGCCGGAGTCGATCATCGCCGGGATGACGTCCTTGCGCCCGGTCTTCATCGCGAGTTTGAAACACGGCGTCCGCGGCTGAGAGACCTGGACCAGCGCCTCTCCCCAAGCCCAGACATCGCCGACGCGCACGTCGTACTCATCGGCGCCGGTCACCGACGCGTTCTCCCCGAAATCGCCCGCGACCACCGGAAAACCCTGCTCCGACCAGGCCGCGTAGTGCGTCGAAGGGTAGACGTAAACCGCTTTGTCGACGCCACCGTGGACACTCCGGTCGGCCTGATCGTCACCGGCCAGATTGATCTCGTCCAGCTTCAAGAACGGCGTCTCCACCCGCGATTTCGCAATGGCGCTGTACACCGGGACGTCGCGCTTCGTGCCCAGCACGGACGGCCGCCCGACGAAGACTTCGTTCACCTCAAGTGTGCTCACACCCTAGAAGATAGCACGATCGTTCGTATACTTTGACTCCATGGACTTTCTCGCACTCACGACCCGGGCACATCACGCCACCGGAACCACGATCGCCGGAATCGGCGCGGACGACTGGGACCGCTCGACCCCCTGCGCCGAATGGACCGTCCGCGACATCGTGAAACACCTTATCGACAACAACGAGCACCGCGCCGCGCAGGCGACAGGCCTTCCCAGGAAGACCCGGCCGACGGCGGACGGCGACCTCGCCACGTCCTATGAAGAGAGTTCCGCCGAGTTCCTCGCGGCCTTCGGCGGCCCGGCGCTCGAAAAGACCTTCGACTTCGGGAACTTCGGTCCGCTCCCCGGCAAGAACGCCTTGGCCGTGCTGTTCGTCGACACGCTCACCCACGACTGGGACCTCAATACCGCCCTCGGCCGTGAACACCGCTGGGACGACGAACTCGCGTCTGCCGCACTCAAGGTGGCGAGCCGCTACCCCGACGTGCTGCCGGTACGCGGGCCCGGCGGCGCCTTCGACCACGCTGTCGAGGCACCGCCGGGCGCCACGCCGGGCGACCGGCTCATCGCGTTGCTGGGCCGTTCAGCTCAGCCGACTCTTCGTCACTGAACAGCCGGGAGCGGACCAGGAAGCGGACTCCTTCGGGCGCCTCCAAGGAGAATCCGCTCCCCCGGCCCGGAACGACGTCGATGGTCAGATGCGTGTGCTTCCAGTACTCGAATTGGGGGCCCGACATCCACACCGGAACGTCGTCGATGTCCTCGACGCTCAGGTCACCAAGGTGGACATCGGCCGCCCCGGTGCGGAATTCGCCTGCCGGGTAACACATCGGGGCGCTCCCGTCGCAGCACCCGCCGGACTGGTGGAACATCACCGGCCCATGGAGTGACACCAACCGCCGCAGAAGATCCGCGGCGGCCGGTGTCAAGCCGACCCGCTCGGCCATCAGAAGAACCCGAGCGCACTGTCCGAATAGGACACCAGCATGTTCTTGGTCTGCTGGTAGTGGTCCAGCATCATCTTGTGGTTCTCGCGCCCGATGCCGGACGCCTTGTAGCCGCCGAAGGCCGCGTGCGCCGGGTAGGCGTGGTAGTTGTTGACCCAAACCCGGCCCGCCTGGATGTCGCGGCCGGCGCGGTAGGCGGTGTTGCCGTCACGCGACCAGACACCGGCGCCGAGGCCGTACAGCGTGTCGTTGGCGATCTTCAGCGCGTCGGCGTAGTCGTCGAACCTGGCCACCGAGACGACCGGGCCGAAGATCTCCTCCTGGAAGATCCGCATCTTGTTGTCGCCTTCGAACACCGTCGGCTGCACGTAGTACCCGCCGGACAGTTCGCCGCCGAGGTCGCTGCGCTCGCCGCCGGTGAGGATCTTCGCGCCTTCCTTCTGGCCGATGTCGATGTAGGAAAGGATCTTCTCCAGCTGGTCGTTGGAGGCCTGCGCGCCGATCTGCGTCTCGGTGTCGAGCGGATGGCCCTGCTTGATCTTCTTGACCCGCTCGACGGCGTCGCCGAGGAACCGGTCGTAGATGCCGGACTGGATCAGCGCCCGCGACGGGCAGGTGCAGACCTCGCCCTGGTTCAGCGCGAAGAGCGCGAAACCTTCCTGCGCCTTGTCGTAGAACGCGTCGTTGGCCGCGGCGACGTCGTCGAAGAAGATGTTCGGGCTCTTGCCGCCGAGTTCGACGGTGACCGGGATGATGTTCTCGCTGGCGTACTGCAGGATCAGCCGTCCGGTGGTGGTTTCGCCGGTGAACGCGACCTTCCGCACACGGTTGCTCGACGCGAGCGGCTTGCCGGCCTCGACGCCGAAACCGTTGACGATGTTCAGCACGCCCGGCGGGATCAGGTCGCCGATGAGCGACATCAGCAGGTGGATCGACGCCGGGGTCTGCTCGGCGGGTTTGAGCACGATCGCGTTGCCGGCGGCGAGCGCGGGCGCGAGCTTCCAGACCGCCATGAGCAGCGGGAAGTTCCACGGGATGATCTGGCCGACGACGCCGAGCGGCTCGTGGAAGTGGTAGGCGACGGTGTTGTCGTCGATCTGGGAGATGCCGCCCTCCTGAGCACGCAGGGCGCCGGCGAAGTAGCGGAAGTGGTCGATCGCGAGGGGGATGTCGGCGGCGAGGGTCTCGCGGACCGGTTTGCCGTTCTCCCACGATTCGGCGACGGCGATCGCTTCGAGGTTCTGTTCCATCCGGTCGGCGATCCGCAGCAGCACGTTCGACCGCTCGTCCACCGACGTCCGGCCCCAGGCCGCGGCCGCGCCTTCGGCCGCGTCGAGCGCGCGGTCGACGTCGGCGGCGGTACCGCGGGCGATCTCGGTGAACACCTGTCCGGTCACCGGGGTCGGGTTCTCGAAGTACTGACCGCTCGCGGGCGGTACGTACTCGCCTCCGATGTAGTGGTCGTAGCGCGACTCGTAGCTGACGACGCTGCCTTCGGTGTTCGGTGCCGCGTACTTGGCCATCTTTCCTGCCTCATCGCTAGGGGTGACGGATGGCGGTGAAGCTAGGCCGGGTGAGGTTGCACGCACGTTGCAACGAAGTGAGCGCGGTCACCTATCCTCGAAAACGTGGCGGAGCTGCCCGGAGGTGAAGCGTCGCCGCGTGACCCTCAGGCGTACGCGCGGCTGCTGAAGGACGTCCACGACGCCGTCCTCTCCGGTGTCCCCGCGCCGCGTTCCCCCAGGTCGATCGTGTCGGCTTCGTGGAATCGCTCGCTCGCCGCGCGCGTCGACCCGGACAAGGGCGTCGCGCCACTGGTCTACGACTCCGGCGAAGTGCACGGGCTGCGCGACGAGCATCCGCTGGCTCCGGTGCTGCCGATCCTGCGGCAGACGCTGGTGAGCATCGCCGACGACGCCGAGCACATGATGATCGTGACCGACGCGGCCGGGCACATCCTGTGGCGTGAGGGCGCGGCGGGCGTGCTGCGGCGCGCGGACGGCGTGATGCTCGCCGAAGGCACCCGGTGGAGTGAAGACGTCATCGGGACGAACGCGATGGGCACCACGCTCGCCACCGGGGAACCGGTGCAGATCTACTCGGCCGAGCATCTGGTGCGGACCTATCACGGCTGGACTTGCGCGGCGGCGCCCGTGCGCGATCCGGAGACCGGCGCGCTGCTCGGGTCGATCGACGTCAGCGGTCCGCTGAGGACGGTCCATCCCGCGATGCTCGCGCTGGTGACGGCGGCCGCGCAGCTCGCCGAAGGCCAGTTACGGGCGCGGTTGGCGATGCGTGACGAACGGCTGCGGGCCGCGAACATGACTCACCTGGAAGCGTTACGCGGCGCGCCGGGAGCCCTGCTGTCGGCGAAGGGTCGCGTGCTGGCGGCCGAAGCCTGCGGCGATCTTCCCTCCACTGTGGACATCCGGCCCGGCGGCGGGCCGCTGACCCTGCCCGACGGACGGCTCGGCACGGTGGAGCCGTTGAGCGAGGGCTACCTGCTGCGCCTCCGGAACCGGGTTCCGCCGAGGCGCCCCCGGCTCGCGCTGGAGTTCCTCACCGACGGGCCGCCATCGACCACAGTGGACGGTCGTGAGGTGCCGTTCACCTTGCGACACGCGGAGATCCTCACTCTGCTCGCCCTGAATCCGGGCGGCCTTTCGGCGGAACGGCTGGCCTTGCTGCTCTACGGCGAGAGCGGCAACCCGGTGACCGTGCGCGCGGAGATCCACCGGCTGCGGACGCAACTCGGGTCGGACATCGTGCAGACGCGGCCGTACCGGCTTTCCGCCGAGGTGGACGCCGACTTCCTGCGGGTCCGCGCGGCGCTCAGGACGGGCGACGTCCTCGGCGCCGCGAAAGCGTTCCGCGGTCCGCTGCTGCCCGAATCGGAGTCGCCCGCCGTGCGCGAGGAGCGCGAGTCGGTCACCGCGTCGGTCCGCCGCGTCGTGCTCGGCAGCGGGGACGCGACGGCGCTGTGGTCGTACTGGGAGACGCCGTGCGGCGCCGACGACCTGGAGATCGTCGACGCGCTGTGCCGGGTGCTCCCGGACGGCGATCCGCGGCGTGCCGTCGCCTTCACCCACCGTGCTCGTCTGGAGCACTGAGTAGACAGCGTCTACATCAGTTTGATAGACAGTGTCTACAAGGTGAACTCGCGGTTACGGAGATCTGGATGGGCTACCAACGTTTCGTCGCGCTCGGCGACAGCTGCGCCGAAGGGCTGGCCGATCCGCATCCGTCGGGTGGCTTCTACCGCGGCTGGGCCGACTTCGTCGCGGCACGTCTCGCCGAGGAGGAGCCCGGTTTCCGCTACGCCAATCTCGCGGTCCGCGGCCGCAGGCTCGACCAGATCCACGCCGAGCAGACCGCGGCGGCGACCAGGCTCCGGCCGGATCTGATCGCGTTGTTCGGCGGCGGCAACGACGTGATGAGCCGCGGCTGGGACGCGCGCACGGTCGCCCGCCGCGTCGACACGGCCATCCGCGCCTGCACCGAGATCGCGCCGGTGGTCGTCACCTTCACCCTCAGCGACATCTCCCACCGCATGCCGATGGGTCACCGCATGCGCCCGCGCCTCACCGCGCTGAACGACGCCGTCCGCGAGGCGTCCGTCAGCTACGGCGCGACCCTCGTCGACCTGTGGCCGGACGACGCCGCGCACGATTCCCGCTATTTCGGCCCGGATCGGCTGCACCTGTCCGAACAAGGCCATCGCCGGCTGGCCGGGCACGTGCTCGGCAAACTCGGCGTCAGCCACGACCCGGCCTGGCTCGAACCGCTGCCCGGTTCGGCCGGGCGACCTGGCCTGCGCGCGGATCTGCGGTGGCTGACGCGGGAGGTCCTCCCGGTCGCGGTCACCCGTTTCCGCAACCGGCTCGTCGGCCGTCAGCCTGGCGACGGTTTCCTGCCGAAACGCCCCGAACTCCTGCCCGTCCACAAGGAGACCCGGTCGTGGGCGCCCGAACCCGCCTGATCGACACCGCGGCGAATCTGCTGGCAGAAGAGGGCGTCGGCGCCGTGACGCTGCGCGGGATCGCCAAGGCCGCCGGCGTTTCGCACGGCGCGCCGCTGCGGCATTTCCCCGGCCGCGCCGCCCTGCTTTCGGCGGTCGCCACCCGCGGCTACACCGAATTGCTCGATCGCGGCGCCGTCCTGCCGGACGGGACACCACGCGAACGGCTCATCGCGGCCTGCCACGGCTACCTCGATTTCGCGCTGGCCAATCCGGCGATGTTCGAGCTGATGTTCCGCCGCGACCTCATCGACGCGGACGATCCCGAACTCACGCGGGTGAGCAGCGCGGTGTTCGACTTCTTCGCCGCGATGGTCGCCGAACTGCAGGAAGGCGGCTGGCATCCCTCGACCGATCCGCGGCTGCTCGCGTCCTCGCTGTGGGCGTCGCTGCACGGACTCGCCCAGCTGTGGTTGTGGGGCGGGCTGGCCGGTGCGAGCTTCGCGCCGACACCGGAAAGGGCGCTGGCCGTTACGCTGGACGCCTACCTCGGGTCGTGAACCAGACGCTCGAAGTCCTTGCCCAGAACGGATTTCGCGGCATGCCAGCCACCCATCCCGTGCACGCCGGGCCCCGGCGCCGTCGCCGCCGAACACAGGAAGACGCCGCCGAGCGGGGTCCGATGTGGATTCCAGCGCGGGACCGGCCGTCCGAGCATCTGCCGCAGATCCACCGCTCCGGCGGCGACGTCACCGCCGGGATAGTTCGCGTTGTAGGCCTCGAGTTCCGGCGCGGTGACACAGCGGCCCGCCAGGATCGTGTCGGAGAACCCCGGCGCGAACCGTTCGATCCGCCGCCGGACGAGTTCGGTGGCGTCTCGCGGATCCCCGTGCGGCACATGGCAATACGCCCACACCGGCCGTTTGCCCGGCACCCCGCGGGACGGGTCGATCGCCATCGGATCGGAGACGAGCACGAACCGGTCTTCCGGATCTTCCCCGCGCACGATGGCGTTTTCGGCGGCGTACACCTGGTCGCGCGTTCCGCCGAGATGGACGGTGCCCGCCTTGCCGACCTCCGGTACCGCCCACGGAACCGGTTCGGACACCAGGAAATCGACCTTCGCCACGCCGGGTCCGTAGCGGTAGGACTCCAGCGCCTTCCGGTATCGCGGCGGCAGCAGGTCACGGGCGATTTCAAGGAAACCACGCGGGGCGATGTCGAGGATCACCGTGCGCGACTCCGCCAGCTGCCGCAGATCCGTGATCCGGCTGCCGGTGTGGATCCGGCCGCCGTGCGCGCGGACGTCGGCGTCGAGAGCCTCGGTGATGGCTTGGCTTCCGCCGCGGACGATCGGCCAGCCCGTCGAATGCGCGAGATGGCCGAGCAGGAGCGTCGCGCCCGCGGCGGCGAGCGAAGGCTGACGGCTCATCACATGCGCGGAGACACCGGAGAGCAGCGCGGGGGCTTCGGGGCCGGTGAACAGTCGCCGCTCCAACCCGGAAGCGAGCATCGCCATCCGGGCCGGGAGAAGGGCGGCGATCCGAGGGTCGCGGGGCGGATGGCGCAGGTCCCCGAGCAGCAGATCGGCCAGTTCACGGCTGTGCCGGGCCAGCGGTCCCAGCAAGCGGCGCCACCGCGGGCCGTCCGTACCGAGGGCATCACAGGTCCGGTCGAGATCTTCATAGGCGAGACCGGCCCGGTTACCGTCGAGCGGGTGCGCGTACGCGATCTCCGGCCGCAGGAGGTCGACTCCGTGCCCGGCGAGACCGAACCAGCGGAAGAAAGGCGACGCCGCCGCCAGCGGATGTCCGGTGGCGCAGATGTCGTGACGGACTTCGTCGTCGAACAGCGACGCCGTCCGCGTTCCGCCTCCGATCTCGCCCGCCGCTTCGTGCACTTCGACCGACAGGCCCGCCCTGACCAGCAAGACCGCCGCCGCGAGCCCGTTCGGGCCCGCACCGACCACCGACACGTCGATCGCCATACCGCCCCCTTGCCGGGATGCGGACATCCCGCCCGAATATTGTCGGACCTCTCTCCTAGATTGATCCGCTCCAACCCAATCAGGAAGGAGGGCCATGCCCGACCATGACACGCTGCTCGCGCGCGTCCGGAAACTCCTCGCGAAGGCGGAGGACCCGGCGGTCACCGAGGCCGAAGCCGAGTCGTACAACACCAAGGCCGCCGAACTGATCGCCAGATACGGCATCGATCAGGCGTTGCTGGCCGCTTCCGGGGCGACGGCGGACGAGATCACCCAGATCATGATCCCGATCGACAACCCGTACAGCCGGGACAAGGCGGGACTGCTCACGAACATCGCGCATCCGCTGCGCTGCCGGGCCCTGCTGCACCGGCTCGGCCAGTCGGTCACCGCGGTGACGGTGTTCGGCTTCCGCTCCGATCTGGAACGGACGGAACTGCTGTACACGAGCCTGCTGCTGCAGGCGACCACCCAGCTGACCCGGGTCCGCCCGGAGAACCGGGTGTTCGCGGGTGAATCCCTTGCCGCGTACCGGCGCACCTGGCTGCACGGGTTCTCCGGCGCGGTCTACGAACGGCTCCGCAACAGTGAGGACACCGCGGCCCGCACCCACACCACCGCGGCGGGCCATCGCTCCGCCGAACTGGTCATCCAGGACCGGACGGCGATGGTCAAACAGGCGTACGACGAGCAATACGGAGATCTGCGCTCGGCACCGCCGAGGCGGTTGTCCGGCAGCGGCTACCTCGACGGTCACTCCGCCGGCGAGCGCGCCAACCTCAACACCACCGGAATCACTGGACGGCGCCGCGCGCTGCCCGTACGCTGACCGGTCGCACCACCTCGCACGGATGAAGCCGTGCTCGAAAACCACCTCGTGAGAATCGCGTGTCCTCGGCTCTACTGAGGACATGATCGTGATCGAAGACCTGGCCACCCGGCCCGACCTGCGCCAGCCCGCGCTCGCCCTCGGCGGTGTCGGCGGCGAATTCCTCCAGCACGACCCGGCCGGTCTGCTGGCGAAGTCGTCCCACCTCGCCGCCCGCTGGCCGGAATACTTCCTGGTGCTGCTGGAAGACGATGTCCCGGTGGCGAGAGCGGCCGCCGTCCCGGTCGGCTTTCCGACGGCCGAACGCCCGGAACTGCCGGACCACGGCTGGGACGCCGCCTTGATCTGGGCCGCGGAAGATCTGCTGAGCACCCGTGAGACGAAGACACTGATCGCACTCGAAGTGATGGTCGCGCCAGGCCGTCGTGGCGGCGGCCTGGCCACAAAAGCGTTGGAAGCACTGAAAAAGCGCGCCTCGGAAACAGGTATGCGCAAGCTCGTCGTGCCGGTCCGCCCGGCCGGGAAGGAGAAGGCACCAAGACTGTCCTTTGAGGACTACATCGCCCGCCGTCGCCCGGACGGGCTACCGGAGGATCCGTGGCTGCGCACGCATGAACGGCTCGGCGCCCGGTTCGTGAAGGTGGCGCCCTTCGCGATGACGGTCACCGGCACCTTCGCCCAATGGAAAGCGTGGACCGGCGTCGAGCTCCGGGACGGCCTCACGGCCGTGCCGGGCGGGATCGCGCCGGTGCTCGCCTCCTCGGCACTGGACCTCGGCGTCTACGTGGAGCCGAACGTCTGGCTGGAGCACCTGGTAGATCAACCCGGCACCTGCTAGATTTCTTTGGCATGTGCAGGAGTGCGGCATGACCGCCACCGGACCGTCCGGCGACGAGCTGCTGCGGGTGCTGGGGGCGCTGGCGAATCCGCACCGGCTGCGGATCGTCGCGGCGCTGCGCGCGGAGCGCGCGTATGTGAGCCAGCTGGCGCGAGAGCTCGGCATCAGCCGGGCGCTGTTGCAGCTCCACCTGCGCAAACTGGAGGCGGCCGGGCTCGTGTCGGCCGCACTGGAGCTGTCGGAGGACGGGAAAGCGATGAAGTTCTACGAGGTGAATCCGTTCGTGATCGAGCTGAGCCCGGACACCATCGCCGCCGCGGCACCGACGCTGAGCACACCGGCAACCGGCGACGAGGGGGAGCGACCGTGAAGTGGCATCAATGGCAGGAAGTCGCCGGGCTGATCGGCATCTTCGTGTTCCTCACCGTGGTGATCACGGTGGTCGTATGGCAGTTCGGCGCGACCATCCGGGCCAGGGGCGCCCTCGCCCGCGAGCAGGAATACCGCAGGCTCGCCGAAAAAGCCGTCCAGGCGCAGGAAGAAACCGAACGCAAACTCACCGAACTCGACGGACGCCTCGCGGATTTGCAGAAGAGCGTGGGCACGGTCGAGCGGATCCTCAAGGAGGTCGACTAGACACGGCCTGATCACCGGTGAAAGACCCTGGGCCGCCGAGCGGCAACTCGACGGCCCAGGAAAGAAGAAGCAAAAACCTCGCCCGAGGCATCTCACTCCTTCACGCAAAGGACTGTAGTTCATGCTGCCCGAAAAGATCGCCGCCTGGTCTCTGAGGCACCGCGCGGTCACCCTCGTCGGCTGGGTCGCCCTCGTGGTCGTCGCCCTGCTGTCGGGAATGCTGCTGGACGGCGAAAGCCGGCGAAGCACCGATCCCGGCGAGTCCGGTCGCGCACAGACCGCTTTGAATGCCCAGGACGCCTTCGAACCGTTGCGCGAGAACGTTCTCGTCCAGGCGAAGGAGCCCGGCTCACGACCGTTCGCCACCGACGAGGAACTCCGGCGAGCGACCGAAGACCTGGTCACCACACTCACCCGATCCGGCTCCGTCATCGACGTCCGCTCACCGCTGGCCACCGACGGTGCCGAGCGGATCTCGGCCGACGGCGCGTCCGGCCTCGTCGGCTTTTCGATCGCGGGCGGCGAGGAAGACATCCGCCCGAACTTCGAAACCGCGTCCGCGCTGGTCGACGAGGTCGCTTCCCGGCATCCGTCGGTCCGGTTGGGCCAGTCCGGGGATCTCAGCCTGTCGACCGTGGTCGACAAGGGCATCCGGGAGGACGTGAAGCGGTCGGAACTCCTTTCGCTGCCACTGACGCTGGTGATCCTGCTGATCGTCTTCGGCGCGCTGGTCGCGGCCTCGGTGCCGTTGCTGCTGGCGGGCACGACCGTCGCGGCGACGTTCGGTTTCCTGTCCGTCGTCGACGACTTCACCCCGATCAACGGCGCGACCACGGTGATCACCCTGCTCATCGGGATGGCGGTCGGCGTCGACTATTCGTTGTTCTTCCTGAGGCGGCAACGGGAAGAACGCGCACGCGGCCACTCCGTCGACGACGCGATCCGCATCGCGGCGCGGACCTCCGGGCACGTCGTTGTCGTCTCGGGCGTCACGGTGGTCCTGTGCGTGAGCGGGTTGGTGTTCACCGGACTCGACAACTTCACCGGTCTCGCGATCAGCACAGCGTTCGTGGTCGGGCTGGCCGTGCTCGGCGCGGTCACCGTTCTGCCGGCACTGCTCTCGCTGCTGGGTGACAAGGTCGATCGCGGCCGGATTCCCTGGCTGGGCAAGCGCCGCACCGCCGCGGAGAAGTCACGGTTCTGGTCCGCGACGGCCCGCGTCGTCACCCGGCGGCCGTCGCTGTGGGGCGGACTCGCGGTGGCGCTGCTGATCCTGCTCACGCTGCCCGCCCTCGGCATGCGGCTGCAGGATCCGACACCGGCGGAGAGCCTGCCGCGGTCGGTCGCGACGATCGACGTCGCCGTCCGCACCCAGGAAGCCTTCCCGGGAGCCGTCTATCCCGCAATGGTGGTGCTGACGGCCGAGAACGGCGGCCCGGTCGACAGCCCGGCGTTGCGGTCGGCGATCACGGATCTCGACCGGCGGATCGGGGAGACCTCCGGTGTGCTCAACAAACCCGTCACGGTGGCGAACGTCGACGACGCCGTGGTCGTCCGGGTCCCGCTGTCCGGCGCGGGCCGCGACGCGGAAGCCGATGCCGCGCTGGCGAAACTGCGCACCGAGGTACTCCCGCGGACGATCGGCGAAGTGGACGGCGTCGAGTTCGCGGTTTCGGGCCGCACGGCGAGCGCCCGCGACTTCGCCGACCGAGTCGTCGAGCGGATGCCGCTGGTGTTCGGGTTCGTCCTGCTGGCGGCGTTCGTGTTGCTGCTGCTGGCTTTCCGGTCCGTGGCGGTGGCGCTCGGGTCGATCCTGCTGAACCTGCTGTCGATCGGCGCGGCGTACGGCGTGCTCACCTGGATCTTCCAGGACGGCCATTTCGCTTCCCTGCTGGGATTCACCCCGTACGGCGGGGTCGTCGGCTGGCTGCCGATGTTCATGTTCGTCCTGCTGTTCGGGCTGAGCATGGACTACCACATCTTCATCCTCAGCCGGATCCGCGAACACCGGGCCGAAGGCGCCGTCACCGCGATCGTCCGCGGCACCGGCACCAGCGCGGGAGTGATCAGCGGAGCGGCGGTGATCATGGTCGGCGTGTTCAGCGTCTTCATCACGCTGAGCGCGATCGAGTACAAGATGATGGGCGTCGGGATGGCGGTCGCCGTGCTGATCGACGCCACGCTGGTCCGCGGCGTGCTGCTGCCCGCTTTCCTGACGGTGCTGGGAGAACGGGCCTGGCGGCGCGACGGTAAATCCGTGGCCCCCGAACGCGTCCCGGAACTATCGTCGCCGAATGCCTGACGCGCTCTTCGCCCACGCCCGGCTCGCTCCGATCTACGACGCCTTCGACGGCGCTCGCGACGACCTGGACCACTACCTCGCCATCATTGGCGAACTCGGGGCGAAGAGAGTGCTCGACGTCGGCTGCGGCACCGGCTGTCTGGCGGTTCTCCTGGCCGAGCGTGGGATCGAGGTCGTGGGGGTCGATCCGGCCGAGGCGTCGCTGGAGATCGCGAAGGCCAAGGACCCGGAAGGGAAGATCACCTGGATCCACGGCGACGCGAAGGACGTGGGCGCGGCGGGCGCCGATCTCGCGGTGATGACCGGGAACGTGGCACAGGTCTTCCTGACCGACGGCGAATGGCGCCGGACGCTCGAAGGCGTCCGCACCGCGTTGGTGCCCGGTGGTCACCTGGTGTTCGAGATCCGGCGCCCCGGTCGCCGCGTGTGGGAGGACTGGGCCGCGGACACCGCGCACGACATCATCGACGTTCCCGGCGTCGGCGAGGTCGAGCAATGGCGTGAGGTCACCGAGGTGGACCTCCCGTTCGTGTCGTTCCGGTACAGCTACCGGTTCGCCGACGGCGAGGTCGTCACCTCGGACTCGAAGCTGTGGTTCCGCGAACGTGAAGATCTCGAAACCTTGCTGGCCGAACACGGCTTTCGCGTCCTGGACGTCCGGGACGCCCCCGACCGTCCAGGACGCGAGTACGTGTTCATCGCCCAGCGGGCCTAGAGGACTTCGCCGTCCGGAACGGTTTTCGGACCGGTGATCTTCACGTCGCCGCGGACGACGACGTTCTTCCCGAAGGTGACGTCGCCGTCCACCGAGAGGCTCGTGCACTCCTTCAGCGAAGGGGCGGAAGGGATCCGCGCGTCGAAGTCCGGCAGAAGCTTGTAGAACTCCTTGCTCAGCGACACGAACGGCGGGGTGGTGAACTCCGGGATCATCTCCCCGCCCTCGTCGAGCACGTACGCGTCGGACCGGACGACGAGCAGGTCGTCGGTGGTCTTCACCGGCGCGAAGCGGCTCCGCGGGATCTCGATGGCCCGCGCGCCCTCGACCGAGCCGATCGCCGCGCCCATCGCCGTCTCGAGCTGGATCACCGGCGTACTGGCCGAATCGGCCGGATCGACGGTCTTCCGGTTCACGATCAGCGGCAACTGCGGTGCGGCCGGGTCGGCGTCCTGCAGGGCTTTCAGCCGTTCGAGGTCGACCCAGATGTTGTTGGTGTTGTAGAAACGCCATTTGCCGACGTCGCCGAACGAGTCGTCGCCGTCGGGAACCTGCGCGGACTCACGCAGCACGATCCGGCCCGCGCGCCGCGCGAGGTGCCCGCCCTTGCGGTCGGCCGCGGTGCCGAGCACGGTCTCCATCGCGAACGGGACGTTCTCGCTCGCGAGCCACGCGGCGATCCGCGCGTCCGGCAGCGCGCCGAGGTTGTCGGCGTTGGACACGAAACACCAGCGGATTCCCTCCGCCAGCAGCGTTTCGAGCATCCCGCTCACCGCGAGCGCGATGTAGATGTCGCCGTGTCCCGGCGGGCACCATTCCAGTTCCGGGTTCGACGGCCATTCGGCGGGCCGCCCGTCAGCGGTGATCTTCGGTTCGCGGCCCTGCAGGAAGTCGGCCGGGATGACGTCGTCGGCGAGATCGGGGTACTTCTTCAGCAACTCCAGCGAAGGCTCGCGGGTGCCCGCCGAATTCATCAGGATCAGCGGAAGCCGCGCGTTGTACTTCTCGCGGGTGGAAAGCACCTGCATGGCGATGACGTCGAGGAACGTCTTCCCCGGCTTGATCTCCAGCAGCGACTTCGGTCCGGTGAGCCCCATGCTCGTGCCCAGCCCGCCGTTGAGCTTCAGGACGGCGGTGCGGTCCAGCACCCGGCGCGCTTCTTCGGCGTCCGGCTCGGGCAGGTCGACGAGCCTGCTGATGTCCTCGAGAGGTTCGAGTTCGTTTCCCGGCAATTGACCGGCGCCGGGTTCGGACAGCTGCTCGAGACGCCTTCGCAAGGCAGCCAGCTCCATGGCGTGGGCCCCCGCGGAACGCATTTTCGACAGCGTTTCGGCGAACTGATCGGACAGGTGCGCGTCAGAGCTCATTGTGCCCTTTCTGAACCACTGCGTCGGGGCGTCAGTCTATTACCGGTCTTGGCGCCAGGCCGTGCTCCGGGGTCAGTACCCCGGTCATGCGGACGTCATGCGGTTCCGCGGGCAACTCACGCACGAGTTCGGCGTCCCGGACGACGGCGATCAGCGCCGCACCGGGCGCCGCGAAGGCGAGCGACCGGTCGTAATAGCCGGCGCCCCGGCCCAGCCGGACGCCTTGATCGTCGACGGCGAGCGCGGGGATCAGCACCAGATCGGCCGTCCCCAGCGTGTCGGGACCGAGGCGGCGCCCCGTCGGTTCGAGCAGCCCGCGCAGCCGGCCGGGCCCGAGGCTCGGCGGGCCTTCGTAGACGGCCCACTCCAGCGGCCCCGGCGCTTCGGGGACGATCGGCAGCAGCACACGTTTCCCCAGGTCGAGAAGTTGATCAAGCAGTCCCGTCGAGCCCGGTTCGGTACCGAACGGGACGTAGGCGCAGACGACCTCGCCCGGCAGCCGACCGGCCGCGATGGTGAGCGCCGAGGCCTCCCGCAGCCGCTCTTCCGCCACCTGCGAACGTCGTTCGGCGGTTATCCGGGAACGCCACTCCGCTTTGCTCAGGTGTTCATTGCCAGGCTCGACCACGCGGTCAGGTTAGGCTTCACGCCTATGACAGGCGCAGCGACCACCCCGGCGGCACGGACCACGAGGAGCTTGCCCGATCGGGCGATTTCCGCGGCTTCGGACCGCATCACTCCTGGTAACGGTGGTGAACTTCAGTTCACCGACGGGCCTTCATCGCGTGCCTGGTCGAACGAACGGATCGAGATCCCCCAGTCATGACGGAGCCCATCGCCGAAGCGGCAGAGACCGAAGACGCGGGACAGTTCCGTTCCGTCGAGGATCAGATCGCGCTGACCCTGGACGCCGCGGTACGCCCGCGTCCGGTCCGGGTCGCCATCTCCGAGGCCCAAGGCCTCCTGTGCGCCGAAGAGGTCGTCGCCGAACACGCACTGCCCGGTTTCGACCAGGCGGCCGTCGACGGTTACGCGGTACGAAGCGTCGATGTCCGCACCGCGGGCCAAGAGCCGGTGCAGCTGCCGGTGGTCGGCGAGATCGCGGCCGGTTCCCGCCAGCCGCGGCGGCTACAGCCGGGCCAGGCCGTGCGGGTCGACACCGGCGCGCCGCTGCCGACGCTCGCCGACGCCGTCGTCCCGACCGCCTACACCGACGGTCACCAGGCCAAGGTCACCGTGCACAAGTCCGTGCCGTCCGCGGGCTACGTCCGCCGGACCGGCGAGGACGTGCAGATCGGCGACGTCGCCGTACGCAAGGGCGACACCATCGGCTCGGCCCAGGTCGGCCTGCTCGCCGCGGTCGGCCGGGCGAAGGTCCTGGTCTACCCGCGGCCGCGGGTTTCGATCGTGTCGGTCGGCGACGAACTGGTCGACATCGACCGGACCCCGTCGGTCGGGCAGGTCTACGACGTCAACTCCTACGCGCTGTCCGCCGCCGCGCGCGACGCGGGCGCCGAGGTGAGCCGCGTCGGCATCGTCCCCGGCGATCCGAAACGGCTGCGCGAGATCGTCGAAGGCCGCCTGCTGATGTCGGAGATCGTCGTCGTCGCGGGCGGCGCCGGCGGAAGCGCGGGCGACGAGGTGCACGCGGCGCTGTCCGACCTCGGCCACATCGACATGACCCGCGTCGCCATGCATCCCGGTTCGGTGCAGGGGTTCGGCAGGCTCGGCCCCGATTCGGTGCCGACGTTCCTGATCCCCGGCAACCCGATGAGCGCGCTGGTCGTGTTCGAGGTCCTGGTCCGCCCGCTGATCCGCGCCGCGCGCGGCACCCGCAACCCGCATCGCCGGATCGTCGGCGCGCGGCTGCTCTCCCCGATCACCTCGACCAAGGGCCGCAAGGGTTTCCTGCGCGGGCAACTCCTGCGCGACGAGGGCAACGGCGAGTACCTGGTGCAGCCGCTCGGCACCTCCGGCGCCCATCTGCTGGCGTCACTGGCCGAGGCGAACTGCCTGATCAACATCGACGAAGACCTCACCGAGGTCGCCGCGGGCGAGCAGGTCAAGGTGACCTTCCTGGCCCAGCGGGCGTAATGGGCGCACCGATTTCCGGCGTCGCTTATCCGATCGAGAGCAGGCATCCTGGCTGGCCCGCGAAACTGGGGCCGCTCCGGGTGCCCGCCGGGATCCTCGCCGTCCGGCCGATCCGGCTACGGGACGCCGGCGAGTGGAGCCGTGTCCGGCTGCGGGATCGCGGCCACCTCGAAATGTGGGAACCGACCGGTGTCGGGCCGTGGCCGGACCGCAACGCGTACTGGTCGTGGCCGTCGCAATGGCTGGCTCTGCGCGGACTGGCCCGGCGCGGTCAATGTCTCCCGTTCACCATCACGGTGGATGGACGCTTCGCCGGGCAGATCACTGTGGGTAACGTCATCCGGGCGTCACTCCGATCCGCCTGGATCGGCTACTGGGTGTCATCGGACATCGTTCGCGGCGGCGTCGCGACCGGCGCCGTAGCCCTCGTCACCGACCACGTCTTCGACTTCGGCGGGCTACACCGGCTCGAGGCCACCGTCCGCCCCGAAAACACCGCCAGCCTGCGGGTTCTCGCCAAAGCAGGGTATCGCCAAGAAGGTCTTTTCGAGCGATATCTCGATGTCGCGGGCGGCTGGCGCGACCACTTCTGCTACGCCGTCACCAAGGAGGAAACCGGTGACGGACTGGTGTCGCGGCTCGTCGCGAAGGGCCTCGCGGAGCGCGTTTGACCCCGTCACCGGGTCGTTCCGGTGACCGCGTTACCACAAGCTGTGAGATTCACCTAATTTGGTGATGCATTTTCCGTGATCGAAACCGGCGAGTCTGCGCGGCGTGTGTGACTGTTGTGGCTAGCGTGACTACAGCAGTGGATCGGGGGAGGTGACGGGAGATGCCCAGTTCGGTGATCATCGTCGCGCTCGCAGCGGCATGGCTCGTCGTTCTCGTGCCCATGGTCGCCCGCAAGCGCCAGCAGGTCGCACGGACGACGGACTCGGCCTTGGCGGCGCGAGTCGTGCGGAGCGGGAGCACACGCCACGAGGGACCGGAGGAGTTCGCGATGGCGGAGAACACGGAACCATCGGTAGAAGACGACCTGGCCGAACTCGAGGCGGAGCTCGACGCCGACCTCGAAGACGAGGAGCCGGAAGCCGAACCGCTTCCCCAGCCCTCGCACGCGGCCCGTCCCGAAAGAGAACGCCAAGGCGCCGGCTACCGGCCGGGCCGGGGCGGATTCGACCCGGAGGCGGCGGATATGGCCGCCCGCGCCAAATACGCGTTCCGGCAGCGGGTCGTCATCGCGCTCCTGGTGCTGGTCGTCACCACCGCGGCCGTCGCCGGCTTCCTGACCCCGACGGTCTGGTGGGCGAACGGTGTCGTCGACGCGGGCCTCATCGGCTACCTCGCGTACCTGCGCCGCCAGGTCCGCATCGAAAACGAGATCCGGCAGCGCCGCCTCGCCCGCTTCAACAACACCCGCGCCCCGCGCCGCCCGGAGACCGCCGACGACGAACCCCACGAGTCCCACGAGGACGTCGAGGTCGTCGCCGCCGAACGCCCGGCCGTCGTGGAGCGCAAACCGTCCCCGATGTCCCGCCTCCGGCGCCAAGCCGTCGTCGTCGACCTCGACGACGAGGATCCGGCCTTCCACGAGCTCGACGAGCCCGGGACCAGGCCTTTCCGCCGGGCCGCCGGAGAGTGACCCCCGGATTTTGGGGCTCCATGAGCCACTGATAGGCTCATGGAGCTCCAAATGAGGGGCAAGTTTCACCAGGGGCTGTAGCGCAGTTGGTAGCGCGTCTCGTTCGCATCGAGAAGGTCAGGGGTTCGATTCCCCTCAGCTCCACTCTCTCAGAACCCCTTCAGATCGGCTGTTTCAGCTGTTCGGAGGGGTTTCTTGACGTTCGGCGTCGATCTTGCGTGATCGTCTCCGCTGGTGACTGTGTGCCCCAACCCGGCCTGCCGGCCCTCACGATGGCTAAAGCTCGTGCAGTGTTCCGGGCGGTTAAGAGCTGCCCGGAACACTGCACGAGTCAGTCAGGGGTCACACGCGACAGGGGTTTCCGCCGGGGTGGCCCGCGGTGGCTTCGACATTGGCCTTGGCCTCACCGATCACCACGTCGGTGAGCGGGGTGTCCAGCACGACCGCTTGTTGGGTAACGCTTGTCGCGGTCGTCACGGTGCTGTTGAGCCGCAGCGAGCCGACCACCAGCGGGATCGTCAGTGGCGCACTGCCCACCGCCACCGAAAGCCCGTTGATCTTCAGGCTGGCGATGCTCGACGAACCGGCCAGCGACGGCACCAGCCCACCCGGTCCGACGACACAGGTCGCCGTCGCCGTGGATCTGATCACGCCCAGTTCGATCGTCACCAGCGGGACGACCGCGCCGGCGGTGACCTTCGAGGACTCCACTCTCGCCTCCGCGAAGGCGTTGTCACCGGCAGCGGGTGGCGATGCGGCGAGACTATCGGGTGTCTGGTCGGTCCTGGCGTCGAGCACGTTCAGCCGGACACCGACGATACCGGCGTTCAGGTTCACGTTCGCCAGGTTCTGATGATCGTCGGCACACGGCACGTCCGCCGGGTTCGCCCTGGTCACAATCAACCCGGCCAGGTTGAGAACCGTTGCCTGGCACGAGAAAACGCCGGTCCGATCCGAAGTCCGGATCCGCAGGTCGGACAGGATCGGGCTGGCCCCGCTGGGACTCGCCTTCAACGTCGCACGTGCCTCGATGTAGCGCCCGGTCATGGTGAACTGAGCGCCATTGCCGACCGCCGCAAACGGCTCGGCGGCCAGCCCTGCTTCGGTGTCCGAGGTACGCGCCTCGACGGTGATGCTGGTTCCCGCCGGGACACTGCCCTGCGGCTCGGTGTTCCAGGTGATCTTGCCCCAGGTCTGGCCCGCGACGCCGCCATCCTGGACGGCGGACCAGGTGCCCTGCGGCGCGGTGATCTCACCGAGCACGGACCCGGTCATGTCGCTGTAGTTGTACGGACCCGCGCCCGCACCGAGGTCGACGGTCAGGTCGACCGCGCCGACCGGGACCCCGCCACCGCCGATCGGCCCGGCGGCCGGGTCGATACGCTGGGCGTTGTTGGTGTTGAGGTTCGTGACCCACACCTTGCCGTTGCTGTCCACCGCGACTCCGGTCGGACCGGCACCGCCGGGCAGCGCCACATTGCCCACGAAAGTACCGTCGGTGCGGAGATGCCCGACCGTGGTCTGCGGCCCGAGTATCGAATGCGCGACCCACACGTTCCCGGCCCTGTCCGCGGCGACACCCTGTGCGTACTGGTTGCCGTGCGGGAAAGTACCGAGCACGGTGCCCGCCGGCGACATCTTGACCACTGCGGATCGGTCAACGGTGGAGTGCCAGATCTCGCCGGTGTTCGGGTCCATGCCGAGCCCGTAGTCACCGTGCGAGGTGCCGAGACAGGAACCGGCGCCGGTTCCCGGTTCGTAGCGCAGCAGGTTGTTGCCGAAGCGCGCGGACCACAGCGTGCCCGCCTTGTCGATCAGTCCGCCGTACCCGCCGCAGCCGAAGTTGATCTGGGAACCCGCCACGGGATCCCCGGACGTTCCCATCAGCTTTTCGTGATCGTTGTCGGCTCCGCCGGTCCACAGGTCGTTGTTGGCGTCGACGGCGACCGTCCTGGTGTTCGTGCCGGTGACACGGGTGTAGTTGATAATGCATTCATCGGCCGCCGTGCTGACGCCACCATTGTCGTTGACACCACCGGCGTTGGTCCATGGCCGGATGTCGCCGAGACCACGGGTGGTGGCGTACAAGCCGTCCTGGTCCCGGTCGTCACAGGTGTTGTACCCGAATGGGCCCTTGAGATAGTCACCGACCGGATTCGGCGTGCCGTCGGCATTGCTGCGCGTGCCGCCCTGAATCACGCCGATCCTGGTCACGGAGCCTTTTCCGCCGGCACTTTCCTCGCGGTTCGACAACCAGGTATTGCCGAATTTGTCGACCGTCGTGCGGGACGGGTTGTGCCCGCGACCACTGGGCGCCGATGTCCATTCCCCGACGATCGCGCCGGTGTTGACGTCGATGCGGACCATCGTTCCCCTGGCCGAAGCCGCGACATTGACGTACGGGAAGAACACCGTCGACCTGTTGAGCTGCAACTGGTTGTTGTTGGGCGCGTCGTGATTGACGTCCTGCAGTACCCCGTTGTCGAAATCGGCGTCCGTCGTATAGAGGACGTTCTTTCCCGCGACCGGCGCAGCCGCAGCGATACCGGGCAGCTGCGTCACCACAAGCGCTGCGGTCAGCGCTAGAACGTTGACCGCACGGATAAATCTTCGAGATCGTTGGCGCATCGCTAAGTCCCTCCCGAACAATACAGGTGCCCACGTCGTCGTGGATGCCCATCAGGAGTCGCAGGACGTATCAGACATGTTACCCGATGCGATCTACGAACATTTATTTCCAAATAGGACAAATACACAAACCGGGTCGGCCGAATGGCATTCGGGTGGCGCACTACGGCAAACTGATGAAGGGCCTCGGCAGTGTTCGCCGTTCGATGCCGAACCAGTCACCAAGCCCGTACACCGTCTCGCCGGACCGGTAGCCGGCGATCAGCTGCTCGACTTGATCGGCACGGAGTTGCCGGACGCGGCGGGGACGGTCGCGTTTGATCGACGACGGCTCGGGCGTATCGAGGCTGGGAAGCTTCTCGCGGAGCTCTTCCAGGACTCTGACTTGATCTTTTTCTCGAGTAAGCAACCCTAAGGCCCACAGCAGGTCAAAGACCCTTCCCAGGGTTATAGGAAGGACCATTTTGCTACCCGTACAGCCGCGAAGTACTGCAGCGGATCATGGCAAGCTGATCTGACGAAATCTCCGTGTAGATCTCCATCGTGACCGCGAACTGAGCGTGCCGGAGAATGCGCATCGCGACTCGAGGGTGCACGTCGAGATCCACCAGCAGCGACCCGCAGGAACGGCGCCGCCATGCACACTGATGTACCGGACGCCCGCCTTCCTCCATCACGTCGCCCACGACCGGAGAAAAGTTGCGCGGCTCGATCAGCGTGCCCTGCTCGGACGTGAACACGAGCCCGCTGTCCAGCCAGGTGTCTGCCTTCTCCTTGTCCCTCCCCCGACGCTCCACAGCCGCAGCTTCAACGCAGCTGCGGCGATGTCGATCAGGGACATGATGTCGGTCGGCGCCTTCACTTGGCGATGCAGGCACTTCCCTGGCTCCTCCCAGCTGTCAGGCGTATGCACGAGCACCAGCCTCCGAGGGACGCGTCGACTCGACAGCACGCCCCCGGATTACCGGTCGGTACCGCTTCGCGCGGGAATCCCTCTGAGTAACACCGAAGCGGGATAGTTCACCTCGCTGCGAACGCGGCCGCCGCCAAAGCGGCCGCGAAAAGCGCGTACGAAGCAAGCAGCCCAGTGCCCGAAGAGCTCAAGGTGCCACCGACGGCCCGCCCCAGCAACTGCCCGACGCATTCCGCGCTGATGACGGCGGTCGCCAGTTCCGCGGCGGTGAAATCGCTCGCGCCCGCGGTCGTGGCTCTGAGGTACAGGCCCGGATAGGCCAATCCGATGCCGATTCCGGCGACGGTCCAGGCGATGAGTGCTACGGCGAACGAACCGCCAAAGGCGACGACAGCAGTGCCGAGGGCCGTCAGGCTCAAGCCCACGACGGGAAAGCGCGCCGAGGGGAACTTCGCGGCCACCAGGCTGGTCACCGCCCAGCCGAGCGGGGCGGCGCTCAGGACGATCGCCGCCTGGCCGAGGCTCACCTGGAGCTCGCTCGTCAGAAGCACGGTGATCAGGCTGTCCGCGCCGAAATACCCGATCGCGAACAGCACCATCGCGCCGAGCGCGGCCGGGGTTCCGGGCCGCAGTCGCGCGGTGCCGGGAGGCAGGATCGCGATCATCCCGGCGACGGTGATCGCCGCCCCGGCGAGCGCGAGCGGCCAGAAGCCGTTGCTGAACACGACAAGTGCCGCTCCGAGCGGCACCGACAACGTCCGCAGCAAGGGCCGGGGCGCGTCGTCGCGTGTGTCGTCGCGGGCGGCGCGTACGACCAGCAACCGTCCGAAAAGGACGAACGGCACCGGCAGCAACAGGGTCCACCGCCAGCCGACGAGCCGTTCCAAGCCCAGGGTCGCCGCGGGGCCTGCCAGGGCGGGCACGATCCACATCGCCGAGGACGCCGCGATCACGCGGATCCGCAGCCGGTCATCGAGATGCCGGATCGCCGAGCTGACACCGAAGATCGCCAGCAGGCCGCTGGCGAGCCCGGCGGAGAACTGGCCGAGGGCGAACATCCACGCTGTCCGCGACATCGCGGCCAGGAAGAGCCCGCCGAGATAGGCGATCATCCCGATGGCGAGAGTGCCGCGCGGGCCCAGGCGGGCGAGAACCCGGCTCGCCAGGGGAAGTGCGACGAAGAGTCCCAGCGTCGAGCCGGCGATCAGGAGCCCGAGGTCACTCCTCGCGTCGAGATCGCCGGCGACGACGGGCAGCAGGGTGGAGGCGACGAATCCGGTGACGGCCGCCGCGAACTCGAGTGCGACGATGCCGACCGCGAGGAACAGCGGACTCGCGCGCCGGGTTCCGATCACGTGTAGAGGTCTCGGTCGTACCGGTTGAGCTGCACCCAGACACCGTCGGGATCCTGGACGCGCATCGAATGCCCGAAGCCTTCGTCCATCGGCGGACCCGGCTCGAATCCGGCGGCCCGCAGGCGCTCCGCGACGTCTTCCAGGGGTTCGTCGACTTCGAAGGCCAGTTCGCATCGGCCCACGTCGTCGCCGGTCGACCGGTGAATGGCCAGCATCCCGCCCTCAGCGGGCATCTCGACCCAGCCGCCGGGGCGCGACACCGGCCCGACCCGCAGGCCGAGTACCTCGTAAAACCGCGTCATCGCCTCGACGTCCGAGCTGTACCGGATCGGCATAACCTTCATCGTGCGCGTTCCTCACTGGTCCGCAGGTACTCCTCCAGCACCCGTTCGACGAACGACGAAAGCGATTCGTCGGCGTCGACGGACGCGTGCTTCACCCGCTTGATGAGGTCGTTCGGCAGATAGACGTTGAATTGCCGTTTGGCGACCTGGGTCATGCTCGCATGCTAGCAAGTGAGCATGCGGTCATGCGAGCGATCGCGAAGCACCAGCGGGATCGTGGCCAGCGCCAGTGCGGCGCCGATCCACGGGATGGCGGCCAGCGAAGCTCCCAGGTTCAGAGCCCCGGCGGCGAAGGCCGGAGTGAGGCTGATGCCCAGCTGGAAAGCCGAGACCGTGGTCGCGCCGGCGAGAGTCGGGGCGGAAGAGGCGATGGTGAACACCCGCCCGTAGAGCGCCGGGTTGAGCACGAAGGCCGCGACTCCCAGCAGGAACACCGTAGGTACGACAACCCAGGCGGAGGAGGCGAAGAGGGCGAGCAGCGCCGAGAAGACCGCGATGCCGACGGCGCCGCCGAGCAGGGCGTCGTGCGGGCGCTTGTCGGAGATCCGGCCGCCGAGAGACAGCCCGGCGAAGGCGCCGATCCCGAACAGCGCGAGGACCGCGGGGATCCAGACCGCAGGAAGGACGTCCGCCAGCATCGCCGCCAGGTAGTTGAAGGACACCATGTACGCGGCGGTGCTCAGGATCGTGATCGCGTAGATGCCCCACAGGCGTGGCGTCCGCATGGCGAGCAGTTCCCCCGCAAGGCTCGGTGCGGCGGACGCGGTGACGGGCAGGCCGACGGCGCACGCGACCACGCCCAGCACGGTGAGCAGCACGACGCCCCAAAAGCCACCGGTCCAGTCGGTGAGGTTGCTCAGCAGGGTGCCCGCCGGTCCCCCGGCCACCATGGCGACGCTGAGTCCGGCGACGACGACGCCGGAGGCGCGGGCGTTGCGGCCGGGAGTCACCAGGCTGATCGCCGTCACGGCCGCGACGGCGAAGAAGCCGGCGTAGGCGAGACCGGCGACGAACCTGGTGACCAGCAGGATCCAGTAGTCGTCGGCGAGCAGGCCGGTCGCGATGGCAGCGGCGAAGACGGCCTGCGTGGTCATCAATGCCGTTCTCCGCGGCCACTTCAGGCTCAGCACGGCGAACGGCGGGCCACCCAGCACGACGCCGAGGGCGAACGCGGTGATGAGCGCGCCCGCGGACGACAGGGAGACGCCGAGATCCGCGGCGGCCGAGGGCAGGACCCCGGCCATCAGGAACTCGGCGCTCCCCATCGCGAACAGGCTGAAAGCAAGGAGATAGACCCCGAGGGGGAGGCGCTTGGTCTCGATCATGGCGCCAGCATCGGCCGCTTCTGGCTGTTTCGGCAAAGAACTTTGCCGGAACCGGGACGACCTGGTGTGCTGGCGAAATGGAGAGCGACCCCACTGTCACCGCGGCGATCGAATCGATCGCGCCCCGGCTGCGCCGCGCCCGGGAGAAGAAGGGCACGACGCTGATGGAACTCAGCCGCGCCACCGGCATCTCCACCAGCACCCTGTCCCGGCTCGAATCCGGACAGCGCAAGCCGAGTCTCGAACTGCTGCTGCCGGTGATCGCCGCGCTGGGCCTGCGCGTCGACGAGATCGTCTCGTCACCAAGAGTGCTCGAACCGCCCTCCGACGGCCGTGTCCTCATCCCGCTCACGCGGCATGAGAACGGGCCCCGTGCCTACAAGATGACGATCCCGCCGGGCGACGACGAGCCCCGACCACGAACGCACGGCGGCCGCGAATGGCTTTACGTGCTGCGGGGAAGGCTCCGGCTCGTACTCGGCGACCAGGACGTCGTGCTCGGTCCCGGCGAGGCCGCCGAGTTCGACTGCCGGACGCCGCATTGGTTCGGCGCCACCGGCCGCGGGCGGGTCGAGGTGCTCAGCCTGTTCGGCGAACAGGGCGAACGGGTCCACGTCCGCGCCCGCACCCGGTGACATCAAACGCGCTGCTGGATACGGATCAAGTTCCCGGACGGGTCGCGGACTGCGCCGTCACGCAGGCCGTACGGCTGGTCGGTGGGTTCCTGGATGACCTCGGCGCCCGCCTCCTGGAGATTTTTGAAGAGACCGTCGAGGTCGTCGGAGGAGAACAGGATGCTCGCGTAGGTGCCCTTGGCCATCATCTCGCCGATGACACGACGCTCGTCCTCGGTGATACCCGGGTCGACGGCCGGCGGGTGCAGCACGATCGACACGGGCTGCCCCGGCGGGCCGACGGTGATCCAGCGCATGCCGTCGTAGCCGACGTCGTTGCGCACCTCGAAGCCGAGGGTGTCGCGGTAGAACGCCAGCGCGGCTTCGGGGTCGGTCTGCGGGAGGAAGCTCCCGTGAATGGCGATGTCCATGACGGTCACGCTAGGTGAGACCGGTTCGCCGCGCTTCTCGATTCCTGATCGGTCCTCGGCTAGGAGATCCGCTTGGTCAGATGCACGGTGACCCGGTCGCCGATCTCCTTCTGGATGATCTTCCGGAACGGCTTGCGCAGCGGCATCATGTGCACTCCGCCACCGATGGGCAGCATGCTCACCTCGTAGTCGTGGCCGTCCACGGTGCCGCTGACCTTGACGGCCTTGCCGGTACCGAAGAACTCCGAGGAGTCCGGCATGTTCACGCACGGCCAGCCGCTGTTCGAGTCGGGGATGACCTCGGCGGTGAACGTCACGTCGATCGCCTGCGGTGTCGTGTCAGCCATGCTTTTCACTCTTCCTTGCCGCTTGGATCGCGGCGACAGCGCGGTCGACGTCGGCTTCCGTGGTGCTCCAGTTGGACACGGAGATGCGCATCAGGCGCATCCCGTGCCAGGCGGTCGCGCCCATCCAGCACTCGCCGGAACGCTGGACGGCTTCGACGATCCTGTCCGTTTCGTCGCCGAAGCTGACGAGGACCTGGTTCAGCACCACGTCGTTCACGACGGTGATGCCTTCGCTCGCTTCGAGTTTCTCGGCGAACCTTCTGGCCAGCGCGCAGCATCGTTCGACCATCTCGGCGATCCCGGCGCGGCCCAGCTCGCTGAGCGCCGCCCACGTGGCGAACCCTCGTGCCCGGCGGGAGGACTCCGGCACGAAGTCGCTCGGCGCTCGCACCCCGCCGTCTCCCTGGCCGGTCAGGTACGCGGCGGTGAGCGCCATCGCGGCCCTGTGCGACTCGGGATGGGCGCAGAAGGCGTAACCGCTGTCGTAGGGGACGTTGAGCCACTTGTGCCCGTCGACCGCCCACGAGTCGGCCGTTTCCAATCCCGCGGTCAACTTCCTGAGCGAGGGAGCGGCGGCCGCCCAGAGCCCGAAAGCGCCGTCGACGTGCACCCAGGCTCCGTGCCGGTGGGCGATCTCCGTCGCGGCGGCGAAATCGTCGAAAGCGCCGGTGTTCACGTTCCCGGCCTGGAGGCAAACGATTGCGGGCCCGTCGAGCGCCTTCTCGAGATCGGCGACGTCGATGGCGCCTTGGCCGTCCGCGCGCACCGGCTTGACGACGTCGGTGCCCAAACCGAGCAAGCGGAGGGACCGGTCGATCGTCGCGTGCCGCTCTTCACTGGCGATGACCCGCAGCGGCGGCGCCCCGTGCAATCCACTGCGTTCGACGTCCCATCCGGCCCGCGCCAGCACGTGATGCCGGGCGGCGGCCAGGCAGACCGTGTTCGCGCCCTGCCCGCCGGTCACGAATCCGAACGAGGCACCGGACGGGAGGGCGAGAACGTCTTTGAGCCATTCGCCCGCCACTTCCTCGACGATCGCGGCGGCAGGCGACGTGACCTTGTTGAACGCGGGCTGGTCCCAACCGGTCGCCAGCATGTCGGCCGCCGTCGCCGCTTCGAGCGCTCCCCCGGTGACGAACCCGAAGTACCGCGGCCCGGTGTTCGCCACCAGCGCCGGCTCGACGGCGTCGGCCAGCCGCCGGATCACGTCGGCGGGCGGGACCGGATTCTCGGGCAGGTCGCCGAGCTTTTCCCGGACACCCGTCGTGTCGTGCGGGAAGACCGGGCCGTCGGCGACGCTTTCGCGGTAGCCCGCCACGCGGGCGGCGACGTCGGCCAGCAGACCGCGAAACTCTTCTTTGCCGCGGGGCTTCATTCGCTCATGCTTTCACGACCGCGGCCGTGAGGGATCCTTCTTGAACCAGGCACCGGCCAGGAACAGAGCGCCGATGAGCAGCAGGACGATCGTTCCGGCGTCGAAACCACCCAGCAGTCCGAGCAGGACCGCCCAGGCGACAACGCCACCACCCAGCCAACCGGGCACGCGTTCGCCGCGCCGGGTCGACCGGACCACGAAAGCGCCGAGCAGCAGCAACGGCACCCCGAAACTCCCCGGGCTGAGCCAGAACGCCTCGGCCATGGGGAGCCGGTCGGGCGAAGGGTCCAGCGTGACCGTGTTGAAGAAACCTTCGTCGAAGATCCGCGCCCAGACTTCCTGCCGCATCGTAGCGGCGACCACGGTGTGGAAGAGGCCACCGCCCAGGGCGAGAATCCCGCCCCAGGTGGCAGGGTCGCGCCACCGGACGCGGGTGGTGGTCGTTTCGGTCGTCTTGTCGATTGTCGTCATGCGCATCAGGCTGCTCGCCTGCGCGACCGGAATCCTCGGCCTGAGGTCGCCGGCACCTCCACCGAAATGATGAGATCGGCTCAGCCCGGACGCACGAGTCCGTTCTCGTACGCGAAGATCACCGCCTGCACCCGGTCACGGACCCCGAGCTTCGCGAGGACGTGACCGACGTGCGTTTTCACCGTGGCTTCGGAGAGGAAGAGCCGCTTCGCGGTCTCGGCGTTGGAGTACCCCTGCGCGATCTCCAGCAACACGTCGCGTTCGCGCCCGGTGAGCCGGTTCAGCAACGGAGAAGTCTCACGTGCGACCGCGAGCTGGTCCAGCATGCGACGGGTCGTGGAGCGCGCGATCACGGCATCGCCGGCATGGACGGCGCGGATGGCGTGCAGCACTTCGTCGGCCGACGCGTCCTTGAGCAGGAACCCGCTCGCACCGGCGCGCAGGCCGGCGATGGCGTACTCGTCGAGGTCGAACGTCGTCAGCAGGATCACTTTGGGCGCGTTCTCGCGGGCAGCGACCACTCCGGTGGCCTCTACTCCGTCCATACGCGGCATCTGGACGTCCATCAGTACGACGTCGACCCGTGTCTCGGCGAGCTTCGCGACCGCCTCGACCCCGTCTGCGGCCTGGACGACGATCCGGATGTCGTCGGTCGCGTCGACGACCATGGCCAAGCCGGTCCGGACCAGTTCCTGGTCGTCGACCAGTGCGACGTCGATCGTCATCTCGAAGCTCCTTGTTCGCCGACGCGGAACTCCGCGCGCACCCTGAAACCGCCGTCGACGGGACCGGCCTCGAACGTACCGCCCGCGGCTCGCACGCGTTCCCGGACACCGTTCAGGCCGGCGCCCGTGCCGGGGAGAGACGGCCGCTCGCCGGCACCGGCGCCGTCGTCCTCCACGACGAACACCGACGCGCTCGGGGTGTGCGTGATCGTGACCGTGACAACCGTATGCGGGCCCGCGTGTTTGACGCTGTTGGTCAAGCCTTCCTGGACGAGCCGGAACGCCGCCATGGCCGCGCTCGCCGTCAGCACGTCGAGCCCGCCCTGGTCGGTCAGCCGGACATCGACGCCCGTCGCGCGGACACGCTCCACCAAGGCCGGGATTCCGGCGAGCGAAGGCCGCGACTCGGTCTCCCGCAACACCCGCAACGTGTTCCGCATGTCGGCCAGCGCCTCGCGGGCGGTCCCGGCGATGACGGAAAGCGCCTGTGCCGCGCGATCCGGCGACTTGGAGGCGATGGCGGAGCCGCCTTCGGCCTGGCGCACGATGACCGCCAGTGAATGGGCGACGATGTCGTGCATGTCGCGGGCGATGCGCTGACGTTCGCCGGCCGCGGCACGCTCGGCGGTTTCCGCGGCCTCGTCGGCGAGGCGTCGCCGCCGGTCGAACCGGAAACGGCCGACGGCCCAGGTGCCAGCCACCGCCGCGACCAGCGCGAGAACGGCCAGCAGCAGCGTGAGCCACCCCGTGGGGAGCGCGCCGTAGGCCGTCGCCGTCCGAGCCGTGCACAGCAACGCTCCGAGCACGCTGATCCCGAGGGCGAGCAGGCTTTCGCGCAGCGGCCGTCGCGCGGCGACGGCGTACAGAAGCACCAGGTACGCCGCCGACGTCGGGAGGAAGAACAGCGGGATCTCCATGCTGTCGCTCGCACTCACCAGCCCCAGTGGCGCGGGCCGGACCACCGTGTTCGGCAGCGCGACGGTCACCGCCATCGCGAGTCCGGCGGAGATGAACGCGGCTCGAGTGGCGATCCTCCGCAGCGCGACGGCGGCGAGCACCGTGAACCCGCAGAGGCCCGCCACCCACAGCGCCCAGGCCGGGGAGTCGGCCACCAGGAGGATCTCGAGCGAAGGCGGTCCCAGCAGTGCCGCGATGGTCACGGCGATAAGGGCGTCCAGAACCGTCGGGTGTGTCCGCGTCCACCGGTCCACGCGGTCGGTCCACGTCACGGCCATGATCGTAGACACCGTTCACCGCGCGGTACAGATCGCTGACCAGGCGGGGATGTGACGTTGGGAAACCTTGTTTGACCTGCGCCGGAATGCCCCGGTACCGTGTTGTGTTAGCACTCTTGTCGGCTGAGTGCCAGTGCACGAAGGAGCAGCAGTGCCCACCTACCAATACGCCTGCAAGGAATGCGACCACGCTTTCGAGGCCGTGCAGTCGTTCTCCGACGCGAGCTTGACCGTGTGCCCGCAGTGCTCGGGGCCGCTTCGCAAGGTCTTCAGCTCGGTCGGTGTGGTCTTCAAGGGCAGCGGTTTCTACCGCAATGATTCACGCGACTCGAAGGCCAACACGACCACGGCCCCGGCCAAGACCGAGACCAAGTCGGAGCCGAAGACCGAGTCGAAGTCGGAGACCAAGAGCGCGGCATCCTCCTCCACGGGTACGACGAAAACGGCCGCCGCCGCTTCCTGACCTCCCGAGTTGTCCACAGGCCCCCGGTTATCCACAGCCGGGGGTTTTCGTTCTTTCCAGGGCACCGCACCGGCCCCTAGCGTCGAGATCATCACCGATCGACGAGGGGGAATCCCGTGCTCCACCATCTGCCTGTCCTGCGAAGACTCCACGGCAGGCCCGCGCGGCTGCTCCGCCGCTGGCTCGCCCTGTCCCTGCTGCTCAGCGGCCTGGTCACGCTGTTCCTGCCCGCTTCCGCCCGCGGGACGCCCGGCACCGCGACCGTGGTTTCCGCGCGTGACCTCCCGGCCGGGACGGTGCTGCGCGCCGGGGACCTCAAGCTCGTCGACCTCCCGGACGACGTCCGTCCACAGGGCGCCCTTGGCCGGTCCGACTCGGCGGAGGGGCGGATGATCATCGGTGCGGCACGGGCGGGTGAGCCGCTGACGGACGTCCGCCTGGTGGACGCGGCCATCCCCGGATCGGGTGATCCCGAGAGTTCGACTGTCCCGGTGAGGCTCGCCGACGCCGGGGTCGCGGAACTGCTCAGGCCGGGTCAGCGGGTCGACGTCGTCGCGGCCGCCGAAGCCGGGCGGGAGGCGTCTGTGCTGGCCAGCATGGCTGTCGTGGCGGCGGTCGGCGAGCAGGGCGACCATGATCCGAAGACCTCCGGTGCCGGGAGCAAGGGACCTTTGGTGCTGCTTTCCCTGCCCGCCGCGATCGCGACACGGGTCGCGGCCACTTCGCTGGAACGGTCCATAGCGGTTACCCTCCGCTAGCTCGCGCCCTGCCCTGTGGAGGCGGGCGCCTGCGTCCCCCCGGTATGGAGAAGGGACGGTCGGCGAACCGTCCCAGGTGAAGAGGAGAGCGTCTTGATCAAGGGTTTCAAGGACTTCCTGATGCGCGGGAACGTCGTCGACCTGGCGGTCGCGGTGGTCATCGGCGCCGCGTTCACAGCGATCGTCACGGCCTTCACGAACGGCCTGATCAAACCGCTGATCAACGCCATCGGCGGTTCGGACGCCGCCAAGGGGCTGGGGTTCAACATCCTCAGCGCGAACGACTCGACGTTCATGGACTTCGGCGGCGTGATCAACGCGGCGATCAACTTCGTGATCGTGGCCGCCGTCGTCTACTTCGTGATCGTGCTGCCGGTCAAGCACGTCCAGGAGCGGCGCAAGCGCGGTGAAGAGGCGGGCCCTTCGGAGCCGACCGACGTCGAACTGCTCACCGAGATCCGCGACCTGCTGCGCGCGCAGCAGAACCGCGCGAGCTGATCCGGATCACCGGTCGTGATGAGGCGGCCGGTTCTCCAGGAACCACGAGTCGGAGTCCGGGGAACGCTGCCCCGGCTCTCGCTCGTCGGAGGTCGTGTCCGGCAGGACGTCGCCGAAGATCTCGTCGACCCGGCGCTGTTTCTCCGCGCGAGAGGCCGCCGCGGCGGGGCGCTTGTCTTCGTCTTCACCTGGCATGACGTCCATTTTCGCACCGGTCGCGGGGTACGCCGCCCGGTGGGACCATCAGCGCATGAGCATTGTCGACAAAGCGAAGGGGCTGGCCGCGCAGGCCATCCACAAAGCGGAAGAGGTCGCGGGCGAAGTCCGCGAGAAGGCCGGGCCGCTGGCCGAGAAGGCCGGCGACGTCGCGGCCAAGGGTGTCTCGGCGGCGTCGGCCGGGGCGAACAAGGTCACCGGCGGCCGGTTCGAGGACAAGATCGGCCACGTCACCGAGAAGGTGGAAGGGGTGTTGCACCAGGACAAAAAGGGCGAGCCCGGGACAGAGCCCGGACCCGCTCCCAAGAACTAGGCCTCTTCGAGACCGGACAGCTCGTCGATCACGTACGGCACCAGCGACGAGAGCGTCGCCATGCCGTCGCGGACGGCCGCGCGTGAACCGGCCAGGTTGACCACCAGCGTGCTGCCGGAGACGCCGACGAGCCCGCGGGAGATGCCCGCGTCCACCGCGCCGGCGGCGAGACCGGAGGCGCGCAGTGCCTCACCGATGCCCGGGATCGGGCGGTCGAGCACACCGGCCGTCGCGTCCGGCGTGCGGTCGCGCGGGGAGACCCCGGTGCCGCCGACGGTGATCACCAGGTCGGCGCCGCCGATCACCGCGGTGTTGAGCGCGTTGCGGATCGCGGCCGTCTCGGCCTCGACCACCACGACACCGTCGACGATGAACCCGGCCTCTTCGAGCAGCTCTGTGACCAGCGGTCCCGTGTTGTCCTCGTGTTCGCCGTGGGCGACCCTGTCGTCCACGATGACCACCAGTGCGCGGCCCAGCCGTTGTGCGCTCCGTTCCATAGGCACACCGTATCCGGTTTCGGCTGATCTTCGCTCCCGTGGTGCCGCGGGCCACGACTTGTGACGATTCCCTGACGTGAGCCGGAGATCCGGCGCCGCCGTCGCGGATCGCCCCTAGCGTCGGGAAGGTGCGAACACTGGTAACCGGCGGGGCCGGATTCATCGGCTCCCACATCGCCGATCTGCTGTCCGATCAAGGTCACGAGGTCGTCGTCCTCGACACCCTCCTGCGCACCGCCCACGGTTCTTCGCGTCCGCCCGGGTACACCGGCCGCCACCGGTTCCTGCGTGGCGACGTCACCGACGCGGCGCTGGTCGCCGAGTCGCTGGACGGTGTCGAGGCGGTCTGTCACCAGGCTGCCGTCGTCGGGCACGGCGTCGATCCGTCCGACGCGCCGTCGTACGCGCTGAACAACGACTACGGGACGGCCGTGCTGCTGGCCGGGATGCACCGGGCCGGGGTCCGGAAACTGGTGCTCGCCTCGTCGATGGTTGTCTACGGCGAAGGCCGGTACGAATGCGCCAGCCACGGGATCGTCCCGCCGTCGCCGCGGAAACAGTCCGATGTGGACGCCGGACGCTTCGAGCCCACGTGCGCGACGTGCGGCGCGGAACTCGAGTGGCGGCTCGTCCCTGAGGACGCGCCACTTCGGCCGCGAAGCACCTACGCGGCCACCAAGCTCGCGCAGGAACATCTGGCGGCGGCGTGGGCCCGGCAAACCGGCGGGACGGTCTGGGCGATGCGCTATCACAACGTCTACGGGCCCCGGATGCCGCAGAACACCCCGTACGCGGGCGTCGCGTCGCTGTTCCGGTCCTCCCTCTTACGCGGCGAGGCGCCGATCGTGCTGGAGGACGGCGCGCAGCAGCGCGACTTCGTGCACGTCCACGACGTGGCCAGGGCGAACGTCCTGGCGCTACGCACCGACGGCCCCGAAGGTGACCTGACGCCGCTGAACATCTGTTCCGGGCAACCGCACTCCGTCGGCGAACTCGCCGAAGAACTCGCGAAGGCCTGCGACGGACCGGCTCCGAAGGTCGCCGGCGGCGCCCGTCCCGCCGACGTCCGGCACGTCGTCGCCGATCCCGCCCGCGCCGAACGGCTGCTCGGCTTCACCGCGCGAACCGGTTTCGCCGAAGGCATCGCCGGTTTCGCCACCGCTGAGCTGCGGGAACCGGTCGGTCTCTGAAACCGGGAACAGACCCGGCCCCCACCGGGTTGTCGTTCCCGGCAACGGAAATCGACTTTTTGGGGGTTTTGGTGGGCATCACCGTCGGAGACATCGAGATCGAAGCGCTCGGGGACGGCCTGATCAGGTTGCCGCTCGCGTTCTTCCCGGGTCTCGACCCCGAAGCCCACCCGGATGTCTTCGACGAGGACGGCACCGTGCACGTGCCGACCGGCGCGTACCTGATCCGCGGCAACGGCCGCACGATCCTCGTCGACACCGGCCTCGGCCCGCGCGAATTCGCGTTCCCGCCGGGGATGACGCCCGCCAAGGGCGACCCCACCCCGCCGATGGGCACAGGCGGCGACCTCGCGGCCGCGCTGGACAAGGCGGGCTGCCCCATCGACGAGATCGACACCGTCTTCCTCACCCACCTGCACAACGACCACATCGGCTGGATCGCCCCCGAGGGCGACCTGACCTTCCCTGGTGCTCAGGTCGTCTTCGGGCAACTGGACTGGGACGCCCTCATCGCGCCCGCCGGGACGGCCGAATGGAGCCGTGTCGGCATGGAGACCGCCCGCGCCGCGGGGCTGACCGAGGCGATCAGCGGCGACGACGTCGAGATCGCGCCCGGGATCGTGGCGCGGCATGCCCCCGGTCACACGCCCGGCCACTACGTCCTCGACATCACCGCGGACGACGAGCGCCTGCTGTTGCTCGGCGACGTCCTGCACACGCCCGCCCAGCTGACGGACACGCGGGTGAGCTTCCTCGGCGACGTCGACCCGGATCTCGCGCTCCGCACGCGGCAGCGTTTCCTCGCCGAAGCGGAAGAGACCGGCGCGATCATCGCGCCGGCCCACTTCCCGGACATGGGTTTCCTGCGACTCTGACCTACTTGCCGCAGAGCACCTTGTCGGTGAGCAGCTGATCCGCCTTGTAGTAGGCCTGCCCCAGGTCGGCCGCGGAGTCCCCGTAAGTCATGGACAGTTCGAAGGTCCTGCTGCCGTCCGGGGTGCCGGCCATCAGCGTCCCGTAGCCGTGGAACCCGCCCATCCCCTTGAGGACGGTGCCGCAGCTCGCTTCCTGGACGTACAAGCCGAGGCCGTAGCCGCCCTTGGGGTGCGGTTTGCGCATCTCGGCGAGCAGCGGGGCGGGCAGCAGCTTTCCGCCCAGCAGCGCGGAAAAGAACGTGTGGAGGTCCTTGGTGGTCGAGATCAGTTCACCGGCGCTGGACGCCCATGAGGGGTTCTGGTTCGTGATGTCGACCGTCTTCCACTGCCCGGGCTTCTCCTCGTAGCGGTAGTAGCCGTGCGCGTGCGGCCCGGGGATCCCCGGCCACGTGCCAGGTACGACGGTGTCCCGCAGTCCGAGCGGCCGCAGGATCCGGCGCTGGAGCTCGTCGCCGTAGGGGCGGCCGGCGACCTTCTCGATCACCAGCCCGGCCAGGACGTAGTTGATGTTCGTGTAGGTCCAGTCCGTTCCCGGCTCGAACAGCGGCGTCTTGGACAGCCCGAACCGCACCAGCTCCTCCGGCCGGTACGTGTGGTAGCGGTTGTCCAGGAATTCCTTGCCCACCAAGGGGATTCCCGGTACGACGGTGCCGTCCGGCCGGATCGCGCCGGTGTAGTCCACCAGACCGCTGGTGTGCTGCAACAGCATCCGCACCGTGATCCGCCGGTCGAAGGCGAACTCGGGCAGGTAGCCTGCCACCGGCGCGTCCAGGCCCACCTTGCCCTCCCCCACCAGCTGCAGGACGACGGTGGACACGAAGGTCTTGGTGTTGCTGCCGATCCGGAACCGCCCGTTCGTCGGCGGCTTGGCGGCCGAGCCCAGCTCGCGCACCCCCGCGCTGCCGGTCCAGTCACCTCGCGCGTCGTGCACCCGTAGCTGCGCCCCGGCGAAACCGGAGGCGGCGATCTCCTGGACCATCGCCCGCAGATCCGGGCGATCCCGTCCGCTGTCCGCGGCGGCCGCTCCCGGGATGGCCCCGGCCAGTAGCGCGGCCGCCACCGCGGTGATCCCCGCCCGCCGGAAGAATGTGCTCGCTGAAGTCGTCATGGCGGCAACGATCGCCGTCCGCGCTGACACCGCGGTGACACGCCGCTGACACGGTCAGGGCATGGACAGCGGCAGCCGGACTTCGAACCGGCAGCCGGGACCGTGGTTGCGGACGCCGATGCGGCCGCGATGGGCTTCGACGAGGCCTTTCGCGATCGCCAGCCCGAGTCCGCCGCCGCTCGCCAGCCCGCCGCGTTCGGGGGTGCGCGCCGTCGTCCCGCGGAACGCGACGTCGAAGACCCGGCCGATCTCGTCGTCGGGGATCCCGCCGCAACCGTCGGAGACCGCCAGCAGCGCCTCGCCGCCTTCGATGCCGATCTGGACCGCGACCGTTCCGTCCGGCGGGGTGTGCCGCACTGCGTTGGACACCAGGTTGCGCACGATCCGCGCCAGTTCCGGGTCGCTGCCGGAGACGACCGGCCACACGTCGGCGTACTCGATCATCCGCACGCGTTTCTGCTCGGCGAGCGGCACCTGCGCGGCGACGGCGTCGCTCACGACGTCGCGCAGCGGCACGGCTGCCATGGTCAGCTGCAGCGCTCCCGCGGTGATCCGCGACAGTTCGAACAGGTCGCCGACCATGCCGGACAGCCGCGTGGTCTCGCCGCTGATCCGCCGCGCGTAGCCGGTGATCTCGACCGGTTCGGCGACGACGCCGTCCGCGACCGCCTCGGCCATCGCCTGGATCCCGGCCAGCGGGCTCCGCAGATCGTGGCTGATCCACGCGACCAGTTCACGACGCGACGCCTCGGCCGCGCGCTCCCGTTCCCGCGCTTCCCGTTCCCAGACACTGCGGCGCGCGATCGCGCGGCCGAGCACGAGCGCCGCGGGCACGGTCACCAGCGCGACCAGCAGGCAGACCAGTGTCATCGTGGTCAGCGCGGGGGTGAACATGAACCCGCTGATCCCGAGCACCGCGATCAGCGTCGCCAGTACCGGGATCAGCACGAGGATCGTCATCGTGCTGGCCAGCGAACCGCGTCTGAGCAGGTACAGCGCCAAAACGCCGAGCAGCACCACCGGCACCGCGAACATCAGCGCGAACGGCAGGATATGCCAGGCGTGCGCCAGCATCTCGCCGAACGACTCCCCGGAGCCGATCATCGCCGCACCGGGTCGTACCGGTAGCCGACGCCCCATACGGTGGCGACGCGGACGGGTTTCGCGGGATTCTTCTCGATCTTCTCGCGCAACCGTCTCACGTGGACGGTCACTGTGGACTGATCGCCGAAGTCCCAGCCCCAGACCTTCTCCAGGAGATCGGCGCGGGAGAACGCCACACCGGGATGGGTGAGGAAGAACGCGAGAAGGTCGAACTCCCGGCTCGTCAAAGGGAGTTCCACGCCACCGATGGCCGCCTGCCGGGCGCTCATCTGCAACGCGAGGTCGCCGTCGGTGATCACGCGTGCCGCCGACTCGGGCCTCGGCATCCGCGCCCGCCGCAGGACCGACGCCACACGCAACGCGAGTTCCTTGGGGCTGAACGGTTTCGTGACGTAGTCGTCGGCGCCGAGCTGGAGCCCGGCGATCCGGTTCTCCTCCTCGCCGAGCGCGGTCAGCATCACGACGGGCACCTGGCTCACCTGTCGCAGGCGGCGGCACACCTCGAGTCCGTTGAGGCCGGGCATCATGACGTCGAGGACCACGAGATCGGGCCCGGTCGCGGAGAACAGCCGCAACCCCTCGGTGCCGTCACCGGCGACGTCGACATCGAAGCCCGCGACCTCCAGGTACCGCCGGACGACGTCCCGCACGGTCTCGTCGTCGTCGACGACGAGCACCCGCCCTTGCTCTGTCATGCAGCCCACCTCACCAGCTCGTCAGCACCAGATGGTTCACCACCAGCGCCGTCGCCGCGAACGAGGCGAGCCACCACCGCCGTCCCTTCGGCGGCAGCAGCGCCACCGCGGGCAGCAGCCACACCTCGAACGGTAGCCAGATGCGTTCGACCTCCGCCTTCGACAGGCCGGACAGGTCGGCGAAAGCGATCGTGAGCACCGCGGCCAGCACGATCAGGGTGACCGGCTCGCGGAACGACCGTTTCGGCTCGGCGAGGAACTCCGCGCCCGCGCGCCGTGTCCCGGCGATCACGGCCGGGCCGATCGCGATCAGCACGGCCGCGATGTCCGCCCACACCCAGTAGGAGTACGGGCGCAGTGTCGCGATCCCCTGGTAGTAGCGCTCGACGACCAGGTGATAGCCGTCGAGCCACCAGAATCCGGCCAGCGCGAACGCCACGACGACCACGGCCACGCCTGCCGTGGCGAGCAGCAGGATCCGCCACTGGCGGGTCAGCACGACGACAGCGAGCACGATCACGCCCAGCAGCACGAGGCCGTAGGAGAGAAAGAGGCCGAACCCGAGCAGCAAACCGCCGGGGAGCGCGAGGATCCGCCGCCGTGTGGCGAGCGCCAGCAGCGCGATGCCGGTCGCGGTGACACCCGCGAAGAGACCGTCTGCGGACACGCCGATCCAGATCGCGCCCGGGGTCAGGACGGCGAACGGCAGGACCGTTCTCGCGGCGTCCTGCCTGCCCAGCGCGGAGAGCGTCACCGGCACGGCGACCACGGCCAGGCAGCCGATCAGCACGACCAGCGTCGACGCCCAGGCCCCGCCGTGCAGGCCCAGCCGGTCGAGCCAGACGAAGACCAGCGTCGCGCCCGGCGGATGTCCGGAGACGTGCGTCGTCCAGGAATCCGGCTGGAAATCGAGGATGCGCGAGGAGAACTCGTTCAGCATCTTCGGGATGTCGGTGATCCCGGGAACCTCGTGCAGGTACTCGTGTTCCGTGGTGAGCCTGCCGGTGAACCCCCGCGCCCAGCCGTCGATCATCGCCAGCGAGAACGTCCAGAGCAGCGCGGTCACGTAACCGAGCGCGAGCAGCGGACGCCAGCGCAGCCGCGCGGAGAGCAAGGGACCTTTGGTGACGACCAGGAGCGCGAGCACGACCGCGGCCACCGAACCCGGCCCCACATGCGGCAGCCACAGCCCGAACAGCGGCGGCGCGAAGGCGTAGATCACCACCCCGGAACCGGGACGGTTGTAGTGGAGGCCGACCGCGATCGCGGCGGCGACCACGAGCATCGCCAGCCCGACGGCGATCAGATCGGCCCGGGGGGCGGTGCGGGAAGGGGCGGTGACTGTGGACATCACCGGCACCATAACCGCGTTTTCGGCCTCCGACGGGCCGGTGACGCAGTCCGTCAGAACTCGGTAAGACTCACCCCGCCGGCCTCGACCCGACCAGGAGCAGGCACAGCACAGCCACCGCCGTGACGATCCCGGCGATCAGCAGCATCGGGTCGAGCGACGGCTCCGAAGCCACCGCCTGCTGGGCGACGGGCGGGGCGGCCTCGGACGAAGGCGCGGGAGCCGCCGGAGCCGCGGACGCACTGCTCGTCGGCGGCGTGCTCGCCGTCGGACTCGGCGTCGCCGACGCCGTCGGACGAGCCGTGGTCGGTTTCGCGGGCGCGGGAGCCGGCTGCTTCGAGGGTGTCTCCGCGGCGAGCACGGTGACCGTCGCGCGCATTTCCGGATGCACCGAGCAGTAGTAGGAATACGTTCCGGGCTTGGTGAAGGTGTGACTCCAGCTCTGCCCGGCCGAAAGCTGCGGGCTGCGGAACGCGACCGGAGCGCTCGTCGTGACGACGTCGTGGGGTGCCTGATCGTGCTGCATCCAGGTGACCGTGTCCCCGGCCCGGACGGTCAGCGCGGCCGGACCGTAGGCGTAGTCCTGCATCATCACCTGCTGCGTGGCCGCTTCCGCCGGCATGGCTTGCAGGATCAGGAAGAGCGCCGCCAGCACGACACCGGTGACCCGCTTCATCGGACGAACTCGATCGCGATCTCGACGTGGATCCGGCGGACGTACCAGGGCGCGCGCCGTGGCCGGGGCAGGATTCCTTTGGCCCACAAGATGATCCGTTCTTCGTCGACATGGCGTAGCGATCCGTCGAGCACGAGTCCGCGGTTTCCGAGCCGGCCTTCGATCCGCACCCGGTTCTCGTCGACGACGAGTTCGTCGGAAGTGAAGGTGAGCACGCGGGTCGTGCGGCGCCTCAGGACGAGGTACCGCAACGGCCACGGATAAGTGCGCAGCGAAGGGACGTCCAGTTCGACGAAGAGCCCAAGGTCACCCAGATATCCCGCGGTCGCGGTGAACCTGCCGCGGGCCAACGGGAAGCGCAGGAATCTGAACGACGGTTCGAGGACGCAGCGGTCCGGGCACAGCGTGTGACCGGCCGCGGCCGGGGCGGGCAGGAGTTCGGTGTCGGACATCGCTCGTCTCCGTGCTGGGGAACGTGGATACTGGCGAAGGGCCCGGCCGGCCGCTTACCGGCCGGGCCCGCCACTAGCAGCTCGCCTGGTTCAGCAGCGGCGTGAGCACGGTTTCGAGCCACACCGTATGCGTCTTGATGTACTGGTCGAGGTTCAGCAGATCGGTGACCTGCTGGCCGAGCGACGTCTCCAGATGCGCGGATTTGACGTGCGCGACGATCGGCGCGAGCGTGTCGGCGACGACCTTGTCGGCCGACCCGTCCAGCACCGGGGCGAGGACGGTTTCCAGCCACACCGTATGCGTCTTGATGTACTGGTCCAGGTTGAGGATGTCCTGCACCTGCTGGCCGGGCGAGGTTTGCAGATGCGCCGCCTTCACGTGGTCGATGATCGGCTGGAGAATTCCCTTCGGCACGCAGGATCCCCCGCCGGGGCTGGTAGTCGGCATCGAATGCGACGAGGACGTCGGCGGCTTGCTGCTCGTCGAGGTCGGCGGCGCCCTCGGCGGTGTCGGCGGCGGAGTGCCCGAGCCCTCCACCTTGACCGAGGCCTTCATGTCCGGATGCACCGAGCAGTAGTAGGAGTAGTCCCCCGCCTTGGTGAAGGTGTGGCTGAAGGTCTGCCCCTGCTGCAACGTCGGCGACGTGAACTTCTCCGGGCCGTCGGTGATGACGACGTTGTGCGGCGCGGTGTCGTGGTTGGTCCACGTCACCGTGTCGCCGACGGCGACGGAAAGGCTCGCGGGGCTGTACTTGTACCCCATCATCTCGACGGTCTTGGCCGCCTTCGGCTCCGCCGCCTGTTCCTGCGAAAGTCCCTGGTACAGCGGAACCGCCAGCGGCCCCTGCTTGGACAGCGCGGCGAGATCGACGGCGGCGGTCCGACCGGTGTCCGCCTGCTGCCCGCCCCGCAGGGTGGCGAGGCTGAACAGCGCGACACCCAGGGCGAGGATCGCCACCGCCACCGGCCAGGTCCGCCGCGTTGACACCGACGGCGGCGCCTCGGCGGCGGGGTTCTTGGGCTCTGGGTTGTCCATGAAGGACACTCCTTTCTGTAGAGCGGTCACCGGCCGGGGCTGGCCGTGACGAGGAGGCTCGCCGCGAGGAGGACCACGATGACGAGCGCGGTCTCGGCGGCGACGGAATAGACGAAGGGGCGGACAGTGGCGGCGTTGCCGCGCAGGACGACGGCGAAGTCCAGTCGCCGCGACACCCAGCTCTTGCTGCCCTGCGCGATAATGAGGACGAAGGCGAGAACGAGCAGCTTCACCAGCAGCGTGCGACCGTAGTCCGTTGTGGACAGTCGATCCCAGCTGCCGACCGTCTGCCACGCGAGTACGACACCGGCCACGACCACCGCGAGCACGGAGAGCATCGCCAGCCGGGAATAACGCGGTACGACGGCGGCGAGTTCTCCGGGATCACGCCGGGACAGCACCCCGAACAGCAGCACGGCGAGCCCACCGATCCACGCGCAGATCCCGGCCAGATGCACGAGATCCGCGACCTGGGTGAGCAGCGGCCTGCCGCTCTCGACCGCGTGCCCGGTCAACCCCGTCGTGCGCAGCAACCCCAGCGTCACCACGCCCGCGCCGACCCGCCACGCCGTCGATTTCGCCGCGATCCGCCCGCGCTGCAACAGATCCGCGAGGACGACCCCGGCAAGGAGCCACAGCAACGCCTTCGCGAACCAGACGCGCCCGAACTGCGTATCGAGCCCTTGCCCGAGCAGGTCCCAGTCGAAGAGGTCGGCGGCCGGGCGTTGCGCCGCCCAGGCACCTTGCAGGCCGAGCCCGGCCACCGTGCCGGCGAGACCGAGCAGCCAGCCGATGCCGACGACCTTGCGCGCACGGCTGTGTTCGGCGCCGGCCGGCCACAGGAACGCGAAGAAGAACAGGCCGCCCGCGAACAGGGTCATGCCGAAGTAGTCCACACAGCGCGCGAGTACGTACCAGGTCTTGACCACGGCTCACCGGACCACGGGCGGGACGGGAACCGTTTCGAGGACGACCGTCCCGTCGGGCGCGCGGCAGTATCCGAGCAGCGTCGCACCGAGGCCGTCCGGCCCCGTCACCCCGGGGCCGCCGGTGACCCCACCGAGCAACGGAAGCGCGCCGGCGGTGTCCAGAAGCTGTTGCGCCACACCGGCTTGACAGGCCGGAAGCTCGGTGCCGGGCGGTGGTGGAGGCGGTGGCGTCGCCGACGGCGGGCCGGGGTGCGGATGCGACGGCACGGGGTCCGGTGGCGGCACCGAAGGACTGACCTCGACACCGCCACCGGGCACGGTCGGCTCCGGCGGGGCCGCCGGGGCGGGGACGCCGGTGACCGGAACCGCCGGCAGGGAAGGAACAGGGACGGGCGCGGGCGGTTCACCGCCGGGCAAAGGCGTGCTCGCCGACGGCGCGGGCTGGGCGAGCACCGGCGGGTTTTCCGCGGCCGCCGTCCCGGGTTTCAGCCCGAGACCCGAGGCGTACCCGACCACGATCACGACGGCGCCGGTGAGGCTCGCCGCGATCAGCTGATCACGGCGCGGGGCGATTCCTCGTAAGGCCACGAATACGTCCTCCCGTACGGGAAATTGACCGGGAAAAGAGCAGGTTCGATGGGCCAGAAGGAAACCAGTTGCCGCGTTACCCGGCATGATCGTCACATGAAGGCCAGGTAAAGGAAGCGGGCTCCGTGCCGCCGGACGGCTGTGAGTTCTGCCGCCGAATGCCCGCTCGACACGACCATTCGAGTGAAGCACCGGGATGCGCCGTCGTTCTTTCCCGAAAGCCGGTGAGTTTTCGTTAACACGGTTGTAGCGCGAACTCCCGCCGCCGCAACGCGTCCGACCCTTTCGTCGCCGACGATGGCTCCCATTCCCCGTCGTCCGACGCATTTTTGAGGGAGAACCATGTCGCTTTCCCCGCGCGGCGCCTTTGTGGCCATCCTGGTGCTGGCGTTCACCGCGCTGGCCGGCGCCCAACCGGCCATGGCGCACAGCGTGCTCGTCTCCAGCGATCCGGCGAAGGACTCCTCGATCGCCTCCGCGCCTTCCGTTGTCACTCTGGTTTTCAACGAGCCGATCGACCGCGGGTTCACCGAACTGGCCGTACTCGGCCCGGACGGTTCGTCGCATTGGGAAGGCGGGGCGCCGGTGGTCACCGGGGAGAAGCTGTCCGCGCCCCTGCGGCCACTGGGAGCTGCGGGCGTCTACACGGTGAGGTACCGCGTGGTGTCCGCGGACGGCCATCCCGTATCGGGTTCGGTCCCGTTCACGCTCACCGCGGCAGGCCCCGGCACGGCCGCCGCCGATCCGGTGGTGCGCACCGACACCGCGGCCGCGGGCCCGGCGACGGACGACTCCGTGCCGGTGTGGCCATGGATCGGCGGGGCCGCATTGGTAGCTGTCGCCGGAGCGTTCGTGGCCAGGCTGATCGCGAAACCGTGACGACCGGGCACCCTAACCCTGTTCCGGCCGCCTGGCCGCTCGGGGAAGGGCATCGTCAGAACTCGGTAAGAACTTCGCCGACGTCATGATTCGGTAAGCAGCGCAAGGGTTCTGGTCCGTCCATCCCGGACTTAACGTGCTGTGCGTGAACGATGACCAGGTTGACGTCGTGCTCCCCTGTCTCGACGAGGCCGGTGCCCTCCCCGGCGTACTGGCAGCCCTGCCCGAGCGATATCGGGCGATCGTGGTCGACAACGGCTCCACGGACGGTTCCGCTGGGATCGCGGCCGGGCTCGGGGCGAAGGTCGTCCACGAACCCCGGCGCGGCTACGGCGCCGCGGTGCACACCGGGCTGGAGGCGGCCACGGCGGACGTCGTCTGTTTCGCCGACGCAGACGGTTCCCTCGACCTCGCAGAACTGCCGAAGCTGGTCGATGGCCTCGCTGACGCCGAGCTGGCGGTCGGGCGGCGGGTGCCGACCGGCCCCGGTGTCTGGCCGTGGCACGCGAGAGCCGGCAACGCGCTGATCTCGTCCCTCCTGCGACACAAGGGATTGCCGGTCCGAGACATCGCGCCGCTGCGCGCCGTCCGGCGGCAGGCGTTGCTCGATCTCGACGTCACCGATCGCGCCTTCGGCTACCCACTCGAACTGCTGATCAAGGCGAGCCGCGCGGGCTGGCGGGTCGCCGAGTTCGACGTGTCCTACGGCGAGCGCGCGAAGGGTACGAAGTCGAAGGTCTCCGGTTCGCTGCGGGGAACTCTGCGGGCGACCCGGGATTTCGGGCGGGTGCTGAGCCGATGACCTTCTGCCTGTTGATCGTCGCCAAAGCGCCAGTGCCCGGTTTCGCGAAGACGCGGCTCTGCCCGCCCGCGACGCCGGAACAGGCCGCCGAGATCGCGGCCGCCTCGCTGCTCGACACCCTCGAAGCCGCCTTGCTGACCCCGGAAGCGCGAGTGGTCGTCGCCATGACCGGCGAACTCGGCAGGGCCGCCCGCGGTTCGGAAATCGCCGCTGTACTCCGGAAAACGGAGGTGATCCCCCAACGCGGGGAAGGTTTCGACATGCGGCTCGTCAACGCCCACGCCGACGCGCCCCGTCCCGGCGAGCCGGTGCTGCAGATCGGGATGGACACTCCGCAGGTCACCCCGGCACTCCTGACCGAAGCCGCGAACCGGCCCGAGGATTCCGTCCTCGGACCGGCCGAGGACGGCGGCTGGTGGGCACTGGGACTCAAGGACCCGTTACACGCCAAGGCCCTCGCCGGGGTCCCGATGTCGCGTGACGACACCGGCCTCCAAACCGTGCGCGCGCTGGCCGACATCGGGCTGCGGCCCGGCAGCCTGCCCACACTGTCCGATGTGGACACGATGGCGGACGCGCGCCGGGTCGCGGTGGCGGCACCCCGCGGCCGGTTCGCCCGAGCGGTGGCCGAAGTCCGGTGACCGCCTTCGACCGCGGCCTGCTCGGCCACCGCTGCTGGCTGGAACTGGCGACCGGCGAACGTGTCGACCTGCCGGTGGACCGCTGGACGGCCATCCCCTGCGACGGCGACGACGTCCTCCTCGGTGCCTGTGACGGTCCGACGCTGGACGTCGGCTGCGGCCCCGGCAGGCTCACCGCCGCGCTGTCCGAACGCGGTGTCGCGTCGCTCGGCGTCGACATTTCGGCCACCGCCGTACGGCTCACCCACGCCAGGGGTGCCGCCGCGCTCCACCGGGACGTCTTCGACCGGCTCCCCGGCGAAGGGCGCTGGCGGCATGTCCTGCTCGCCGACGGGAACATCGGCATCGGCGGCGATCCGCACCGCCTCCTCGCGCGGATGGCGGAGCTGATCGGCGACGGTGGGACGGTGCTCGTCGAGCTCGACCCGCCGGGCCGCGGACTTCGCCAGGACCGGGTCCGGCTGCGCCCCGATGACGGCGCCTGGTTCACCTGGGCGTGGGTCGGCGTCGAAGCGATCGCGGAACTCGCCGCCCGCACCGCGTTCCGGGTCGCGTGGGCCACCAGCCACGGCCACCGCTGGTTCGCCTGCCTGGAGAAAGCATGAACACACCTTCGGAGCGCGTGACGTCCCGGATCGGCCTCGCTCTCGCCGTCACCTTCACCCTGTGCTTCGTCACCGGCCTGATCAGCCATCTCATCCAGCATCCGCCGTCGTGGTTCGGCTGGCCGAACCGCCCGGTCTGGCTGTACCGGGTCACGCAGGGCACGCACGTGCTCTCCGGGATCGCGTCGATCCCCTTGCTGCTGGCGAAACTCTGGAGCGTCTACCCGAAACTGTTCGACCGTCCGGTGCTCCGTTCGCTGCCGCACGCGCTCGAACGCCTGTCGATCCTGGTGCTGTCCGCGGCCGCCTTCTTCGAACTCGTCACCGGCCTGTTCAACATCGCCCAGAACTATCCGTGGACGTTCTACTTCCCGCAGCTGCACTACGCGGTCGCGTGGGTGGCGATCGGCTCGATCCTGGTGCACATCGCGGTGAAACTCCCGATCATCCGCCGCTCGGTCACCAAGCCAGCCGAACCTTCACGCCGCGCCTTCCTCCGCACGACCTGGCTGGCCGCGGGCGTCGCCGTCGTCGCGACAGCCGGGGCGACGGTTCCGTTGCTGCGTAACGTTTCCGGCCTGTCCTGGCGGAGCGGCAAGGGACCGCAGGGGCTGCCGGTGAACCGGACAGCCGCGGCGGCAGGCGTACTGGACACGGCGAACGACCCGGCCTGGCGGCTTTCAGTGGTGACCCCGAACGGAACGAAGACCTATTCGCTGGAAGAACTCCGCGCGCTGCCGAGGACTTCGGCCGAGCTGCCGATCGCCTGCGTCGAAGGCTGGAGCGAATCCGCGCGGTGGAGCGGTGTCTCGCTGCCGGAGTTGCTGCGACACGCCGGAAGCACGCCGGGCACACCGGTCCGCGTGTTCTCACTGGAGAAGGCCGGTCCGTACGGGATCAGCGAACTCCCCGGCGAGCACACCGCGGACGAGCTCACCCTGCTGGCGCTGGAACTCAACGGTGAAATCCTCGACGCCGACCACGGCTTCCCGTGCCGGATCATCGCCCCGAACCGGCCCGGCGTCCTGCAGACGAAATGGGTCACCCGGCTGGAGACGCTGTGAAGACGTTGCGGCTGTTGCTGTTCCTGCCCGGCCTCGGCGCACTCGCGTGGGGCGCGGTGCTGTTCTCCGAGTACGCCTTCCCGCTGCGCCCGGACGTCTTCGGGACGCTCGGCTGGCTCGTCGGCGGTCCCTTGGTGCACGACGTGCTGCTCGCGCCACTGATCGGTGCCGTGGGATTCGCGCTGAGCAGGTTCCTCCCGGAACGCTCGCAGACCCCGGTGAAGACGGGCGCGGTGCTCTCGGGGGTGCTGACGCTGATCGCGTTTCCGTTGCTGTGGCGGCCTTTCGGCGGAGCCGCGAACCCCGGCCTGCACGACGCCGACACCGTCACCGGCTTGCTGGTCAGCGTCGCGGTCGTCTGGCTCGGCGTGCTCGTGGCTGTGTTCCTCCGCCGAAAGCGCGTTATTGAGGGGTAATCGCGGGGATTCACTCGCGGGCGGTGGGGCGACCGTGCCGCGAAAGCCACTTTCGCGACCCCAGGCGTCGCGAAAGTGGCTTTCGCAACCTCCCAACTTTGCCTTACCCCTCAATAAAAGGGCCACGCGCGACCGGGATTGGCAGCCGGTCACGCGTGGCCTCTGGTTCCGGCCCGCTGGGGGTTCGAGCCGGGGTTTGGTCTCGGCCGCGCACTGCGGCCGAGCGTTGGGGAGTGTTAGTTCGGCGTGACCGGCTGGCCGCCGAGGGTCACCTCGATCACCTTGCCGTCTGCGAGGGTGAACTTGACCTTGTCGTTCGGTGCCCTGGTGCGGATCTCGGCGACGAGCGCGTCCGCGTTGGGGATCGACCGGTCGTCCAGCTTCGTCACGACGTCACCGGATTTGAGGCCCGCCTTCTCCGCGGGGCTGCCTGCCGTGATCTCACCGAGCTGCGCGCCTCCGGTCGGCGCGGTCTGCACTCGTGCGCCGATGAAGGTCTGCTTCGCCTGGCCGGTGTTGATGATGTCGTCGGCGGTGCGGCGTGCCTGGTCGATCGGGATCGCGAAACCGATTCCGACGTTGCCGCCGCTCTCACCGCCCTGGCCCTGCGCGGACTTCGGGCTGTAGATCGCCGAGTTGATGCCGATGACCTGGCCTGCCATATTCGCGAGCGGGCCGCCGGAGTTACCCGGGTTGATCGCCGCGTCGGTCTGCACCGCCGACATCACCGTGGTCTGGTCGCCGCCGCCACCGGCGCTCACCGGCCGGTTCAGCGCGCTGACGATGCCTGACGTGACAGTGCCAGTCAGTTCGAACGGCGATCCGATGGCCACCACCGGCTGCCCGACCCGGAGATCGTCGGACCGGCCGAGCTCCACCGGGGTCAGCCCGCTGACGCCGCTGACCTTCACCACGGCGATGTCCGTCGTGGGGTCGCGGCCGACGACGGTCGCCGTGCCCTTCTTGCCGTCCTGGAACACCGCCTGGATCTGCCCGCCACCCGTGGCGACCTCGACGACGTGGTTGTTGGTCAGCACGTAGCCGTCGGTGCTGAGCACGAAGCCGGAGCCCTCGCCCGCACCCGACCGCCCGGACACCTGGAGCTCGACGACGCTCGGCGACAGCTTCTGCGCCACCGCCTCGACCGAGCCGGCGGGCAGATTGCCCGTCTGCTGGGCGGGCTTCGGCGCGTCGAGCGCGTTCACGGAAGAGCCGCCGGACGCGTCACCGGTCAGATAGCCGACCGTACCGCCCGCGACCCCGCCGACGACCAGCGCGATCGCCGCGACACCGGCGAGCAGCTTGCCCGAAGTGGACTTCGAGGCCTGGCGCTGCTGCGGCACCGCGTACACCGACGGACCCGGCTGCGTGTACGGCGTCTGGTGGCCCGGCACCTGGTGGCCCTGGGTGTACTGGCCCTGCGTCTGGTGCTCCCGCGCGGGCGCCTGCTGCGCCTGGGCGTGGGGCGACCACGGGTTGTACTGCTGTTCCGGGGTGTAGGCCTGCTGCGCTCCGGTGTGCGGAGTGGCATGGCCGCCGAGCCCGGTCGCGTCAGTCTGCTGCGGGGCGGGCTGCGCCGCCCAGCTCGCGCTCTGCTCCGCGTCCGGCTGAGCGCCGGCGGGCCGCGCCTTCTCGGCGTCGTGGCCGCTGGGGTCGTTCTCGGTCATGTCTTCACCTTGCGGGATGGTCCTGAGAAGTTCCTGAGCCAAAGCTGTGCATCGCACATGAGTATGGCCCTGTCAGCGGGTGGCGCGCAGTCTGTCGGCCGCCGGCCTCACGCTTCTTCGGCCTCGGCCGTCTCCGCCGTTTCGGCGATCATCAGCTCACCCGCCTGCTCGGTGAGCGTTTCCCTTGCGCTGTCGGGCAAACCGTCGTCCGAGACGACGACGTCGGCCTCTTCGAGCCCGGCGATGGTGGAGATGCCGACGATGCCCCATTTGGTGTGGTCGGCGAGCACCACCAGTTTGCGGCCCGCTTCGACGAGCGCGCGGTCGGTCTCGGATTCGGTGAGGTTCGGCGTGGTGAAACCGGGGCCGCCGGCCATCCCGTGCACGCCGAGGAAGACGACGTCCAGATGCAGCGATCGCAGGCTCTGCACGGCGACCGGCCCGACCAGCGCGTCCGACGGGGTGCGGACGCCGCCGGTGAGGACCACCGTGCGATCGGGCTGGTTCGCGCCGCGCAGCACGTCGGCGACCTGGATGGAGTTCGTGACGATCGTCAGGCCGGGGACCTCGTCGAGTGCCCTGGCCAGCGTCCACGTGGTGGTGCCCGCGGAGATGCCGATCGCGGTGCCCGGCCGGACCAGCCCGGCGGCGAGGGCGGCGATGGCCTCCTTCTGCGCTCGCTGGCGCACGGATTTGGCTTCGAAACCCGGTTCGTCGGTGCTCTTGCCCACGACAGAAGTGGCGCCGCCATAGACCTTCTCGACCAGCCCCCGGCCCGCGAGCACGTCGAGGTCGCGGCGCACCGTCATATCCGAAACGCCGAGCCTCGCGACGAGATCGCTGACCCGGACCGCCCCGGTCCGGCGCGCCTCCTCGAGGATCACCGCCTGTCGCTGCCGCGCGAGCACGAAGCCTCCGATAACCACACTGGATCAACTACACAAAATCCTACACGATCAAACATGCCGCGACGAGCGGATCAGCCTGCCACCATGAGGCCATGGCCAGGCTTCGCGACGTCGTCTTCGACTGCCACCACCCGGCTTCACTGGCGCGCTTCTGGGCTTCCGTGCTCGACGGCTACGAAGTCGCACCCTATGACGAAGAAGAGCTTGAGCGCCTTCGTTCGCTCGGGTTCTCCGGCCCCGAAGAAGACCCTTCGGTGTTGGTCGAAGCAGCGTCGGGTCCGCGGCTTTTCTTCAACCGGGTCTCGGAATCGAAGGTAGTCAAGAACCGCGTGCACCTGGACCTGACCGGAGACAACGTCGAACGCCTCGTTTCCTTGGGCGCGCGCGTACTCGCGAGTCCCGAAGACGGGCTCGTCGTGCTCGCGGATCCGGAAGGGAACGAGTTCTGCCTCGTTACTCCGCCGCCGTCTCCTTGACGCCGTCGATCGGGACGTTGCGGAAACTCAACACGAAAAGCGAGACGGCGCCGAAGAACAGCGCGATGTCGGCGACGTTCCCGACGAACCAGCCGTTGTAGTCGATGAAGTCCACGACGTGACCGCGCGCGAACCCCGGCTCGCGGAACAGGCGATCTCCCAGATGCGTCGTCGCGCCGCCGAGCAGCAGCCCGAGCGAGATCGCCCAGCCCGCCGAACGGACCTTGCGCGAGATCCACAGCAGCGCGACCACCGCGGCCGCGGCCAGGATCGCGAAGATCCAGGTGGAGCCGGCGCCCAGCGAGAACGCCGCGCCCGGGTTGTAGAGCAGCCGGAACCGGATGAAATCGCCGATCACCGGGATCGGCGCGCGGTCGGTGAGGGCGTCGACCGCCCACCATTTGGTCAGCTGGTCGGCCACCAGCAGCACCGCGGCCACCAGCAGTGTCCACAGCAGACGACGGGGCGGCAGCTCAGGCTCGTTCTCGGTGCTCATCACCCGTCAGAGTAATCACCTGTCAGGCAGGGGCTCCCGGGAGCCGCAGGGTCATCAGCGCACCGCCCGCGGGAGCTCGTCCCGCGTAGACGTCGCCGCCGTGCCGCTGCGCCGCGTGCTGGACGATCGCCAGGCCGAGCCCCGAACCGGGCAGCGTCCGCGCCTCCGACGAACGGTAGAAGCGGTCGAACACCTTCGGCAGGTCCTCGTCGGCGATCCCCGGCCCCGCGTCCTCGACCTCGAGCACCGCGGTGCCGTCGCCGACCGGGTACAGCCGGACCCCGACCGTCGACCCCTCCGGCGAGAACTTCACCGCGTTGTCCAGCAGGTTCAGCACCGCGCGTTCCAGCGCGCTGGTGTCGCCGGTCAGCACCCACGGCTGGAGCGAGACGTCGAACTCGATCTCGCCCGCGCGGCGGCGCGCCCTGTCGAGCGCGCGCTCGACGACGTCGACCATCTCGACCCGTTCATGCTCGATCCGCGGCTCGTCCTGGCGCGCGAGTTCGACGAGGTCGCCGATCAGCTGGGTCAGCTCGTCGAGCTGACCGCGGATGTCGGCCTCGATGTCACTGCGGTCCTCGTCGGACAGCGTCCGCGCCCCCGGCCTGCTCGCCGAAAGCAGAAGCTCCAGGTTCGTGCGGAGCGACGTCAGCGGGGTCCGGAGTTCGTGCCCGGCGTCCGCGACGAGCTGCCGCTGCCGTTCCTGCGATTCGGCGACCGTGCCCAGCATCGTGTTGAAACTCTGGGTGAGGCGGGCGAGTTCGTCGTCGCCGCTGACCGGGATCGGCCGCAGGTCACCCGTGGTGGCGACGCGTTCCGCCGCCGACGTCAGCCTGTCGACCGGCCTCAAGCCGGCTCTCGCGACGGCCGTCCCCGCGGCCGCGGCGACCAGGATCCCGGCGCCGCCGATCAGGAACAGGACCACCGAAAGTTCGTTCAGGGTGCGCTTGGTCGGGCCGAGCGACTGGGCGAGCACCATCGCCTGCCCCGCCCCCTGCGGGAGGGCGACGACCCGGCTGTCGGTCTTCGGGTCGGTGCGCAGGGAGAACGGCGACTCCCCGGTGGCGACCGCGATCTCGTCATGGCCGTAAGGCGGGCGGCTACCGGACTGCGGGAAGGTCAGCCGGATCTTCTCCCCGACCGTCAGCTGGCCGATCTGCAGGTCCGCGCTGGCCAGGAAGGCGCCGGGCACCTGCTGCAGCTCGGTCTGCACCTGCGGCGAGTCGACCGCGGCCTGCGCGCGGGCGAGCAGATTGTCGTCCACCTGCTGATAGAGGTTGTCCTTCACGACGAGATACGCGCCGAGGGACACCAACGCCACCGCGCCCGCCACCGAAGCGGCCGCGAGCAGCGTCACCCGGCCGCGGAGCGAGAAGCGCCGCGTGCTCCAGCGGTCGCCGCGCGGATCCTTTTCGGACACGTCGACGACCGGGACCGCGTCCGTCACGGCGGGGTTTCCCTCAGCACGTAGCCCACTCCCCGGACCGTGTGGATCAGCCTCGGTTCGTTCCCAGCCTCGGTCTTTCGGCGCAAATAACCGACGTAGACCTCCAGCGCGTTGCCCGAGGTCGGGAAGTCGTATCCCCACACTTCCTCCAGGATCCGGCTGCGGGTCAGAACGTGCTTCGGGTACGAGAGGAACAGCTCCAGCAGCGCGAACTCGGTCCTGGTGAGACTGATCTCCCGGCCCGCCCGGCGCACCTCGCGCGTCCCCGGGTCCAAGGTGAGGTCCGCGAACGAGAGGACCTCGGCGTTCTGACCGGCCTGCGGATCCGGGATGGCCCGACGCAGAAGCGCGCGAAGGCGAGCGAGAAGCTCTTCGAGTGCGAAGGGCTTCGGCAGGTAATCGTCGGCGCCGGCGTCGAGGCCGGACACCCGGTCGGAAACCGTGTCCCGCGCCGTCAGCACGAGAATGGGCAGGTCGTCACCGGTGCTTCGCAGGCGTCGGGCGACCTCCAGGCCGTCGAGCCGCGGCATCATCACGTCGAGGACCATCGCGTCGGGTCTGTTGGCGATGATCGCTTCCAGGGCCTGCGCGCCGTCCCCGGCCAGTTCCACCTGGTAGCCGTTGAACTCAAGGGATCGCCTGAGTGATTCACGGACGGCCCTGTCGTCGTCCACTACGAGGATGCGCATGGCGACAGTCTTACGCAGAGTGCTGAGACTCGCCTAAGAACACACACAGAACCAACAAAGGAAATCCGGCAGTCCAGAAGACGTTTCAGCCGGTCTCTGGCCCTTTCGCAACGGGTGCGTTCCATCTACGCCACAAAGCGAGCATCCGGACCCCCACCACCGCCGCGGCTGCTACAGCGGTCACCGGACCCGGCGGCAGTCGCAGAGCGTGACCGAGCACGACGAGCACGGCCCCCGCGAGCGCGGCGACCGCGTAGATCTCCTTCCGCAGCACGAGCGGGATTTCCCGGAGAAGGAGGTCACGCACCGCGCCGCCACCGATACCCGTCGTCATCCCGATCAGGCACGCCGCGTAGGGAGTCGCCCCCGCGTTCAACGCGATAGTGGTCCCCGCCGTCGCGAAGACCCCAAGCCCGAGCGCGTCGGCCAGCAGCACGGCGCGCCGCAGCTTCGCGATCTGCGGATGGAAGACGAACACGACCAGCGCCGTCCCGCCGCAGACCGCGAGATACGGCCAGGTCCGCAGGCTCGTGGGCGGCGTGATCCCGAGCAGGACGTCACGGATGATCCCGCCGCCGAGCGCGGTCGTGAGCCCGACGACGACCACCCCGAACACGTCCAACCTGGACCGCACTGCCGCGAGGGCTCCCGAAGCCGCGAACGCGATCAAGCCGAGGAACTCGAGCGCGGTGAGGATCATTACTGGTCGAGCAGGCCACCGCGGTAGGCAAGCAGCGCGGCCTGCACCCGGTTCGCCGCGCCGATCTTGGACAGGACGGCCGAGACGTAACCCTTGACCGTGGCCTCGGACAGGTGCAGGCGTCCGCCGATCTCCGCGTTGGACAGCCCCTGCCCGATCAGCCCGACGACCTCACGCTCCCGGTCGGACAGCGACGCGAGCAGCTTGCGCGCCGGCTGCGCGGCCCGCTGCTCGTCCCGATGCGACTGGACCATGCGCGCCGCGACCCCCGGATCCAGCACCGCGCCACCGCGCGCGAGGTCTCTCACCGCCCTGAGGAGCGCGGCCGGGTCGATGTCCTTGAGCAGGAAGCCGTTGGCCCCGAGCCTGAGCGCGAGACTGACGTAGTCGTCGATGTCGAACGTGGTCAACATGGCCACGGTCGGCGGATCCGGCAGGGCGAGAATGGCCCTCAGCGCGCGAATGCCGTCGTCAGGCGCCCGCATCTTGATGTCGAGCAACGCGACGTCAGGGTGGTACCGCCGGGCGACCTCGACCGCTGATCTCCCGTCGCTCGCCTCGCCCACGATCTCGATGTCGGCAGCGCCCGACATCATGGCACGCAGGCCCGAACGGACCAGTTCCTCGTCGTCGGCGAACATGAGCTTGATCAACGAAGCCCTCCGGCAGCCGGGGGAGCGGCGTCTCGCGTCCCGTTAACGAAGATTACCTACTGTTGTTCAGGGTTTCGAAACCAGACACGTACGAGTGACCCTCGCGGGTCATCTGTGTCGATCTAGGCGTCGATTCAGACCCTGGTTTGCTGGTGCAGAGTGTGGCTGCTCCTGGGCGGATCCGCAGGTCGAGTGTCACTAGGCGGCCAGTGGCGTGGTCTGGCCACATGCTCCTTCTTGCGCTTGCACACAACCGCCGTTCGGGGGTTTCGCAGTGTTCACCTCGCTGGCCGCTGGGTTGCTCGGCCCTCGTGCCCCACCGGGGCCGTCGCACGGTACGCTGCGCGTGGCAGTACATGCCCTCGTAGCTCAGGGGATAGAGCACCGCTCTCCTAAAGCGGGTGTCGCAGGTTCGAATCCTGCCGGGGGCACAGTCATCTGACCGCAGCAGATCGTCCATCCATCAGCGGCGACGCCGGGTGATGAGTGATCTTTAGTTGTGCGACAGAATGCGCCTGAAGCGGCACAGTCCGATGATGCCCAGCGTTCATCCCGGCATGCTGGCCTGATGACGCGCCCGAGACCCGATTTTGTCAGAGGTGCCTCATACACTGCCCGAAACCGCGAGCGAGGGGGTGCGCATGGCCGTCAGACCAGTACAGCAACGCAAGGCGCAGGACCCGGATTCCACTGTGCCGCGACTGGTGACAGTGGTGGATCGGGTGCTCGCCGGCGACATTGTGCTGCCGAAGTTCCAGCGGAACTTCGTGTGGACTCGGCAGCAGGTCCTCGATCTTCTCGATTCCGTCTCACGCAACTATCCCATCGGCAGTGTCCTCCTGTGGCTGAGCACGGAGGAGCTGGCAAGCGAGCGCACGGTTGCTGGCCTGGCGGTGGAGGAGCCGCGGCACGGCTATCCGGTCAACTACATCCTTGATGGGCAGCAGCGCCTGGCCAGCATCTGCGGTGCCCTCCACTGGGAGCCCGACAACGATCCAGACAGTCTCTGGAACATCGTCTATGACCTGGAGGAGCAGGAGTTCAAGCACACGGGAACGCTCGATGGCCCATCACCGCACGTCATCCCGGTGCGTCTACTCGCTGATGGCTTCGGGTTCGCGAGCCGTGTGTCACGGGTCGGATCCGACGAACTCCAAGAGCGGGCCAAGGCACTCTACAATCGTTTCTCGAACTACCAGATCGCGGTAATCACACTTCGCGGGATGCCGTCCAACGAAGTTGCAAAAGTTTTCGAGCGGATCAACAGCACCGCCACCCAGCTCACCGTCGTCGACCTGATGCGCGCGGCGACGTGGAGTCCGGAGTTCGATCTCAAAGACGAGATCGACAAGTTGCTCGAGGTGCTGGATCGCAAGAAATACGGTCGTGTCGACACCAAGACCATGCTTCGGACGGTCTCGGCGGCAGCGGGCTTCGGGTTCTCCCGGGACGACATGAATGGACTGCGGGATCTCTCCCGTGAAGAGCTGGAAAATGCGGTCGAGGCTGCCGGAGAATCGGCCAAGCGGGCAGTGGACTTCCTGACCACGCAGATCGGCACCCCACGGGCAAGCGCCCTGCCGTATCTCAACCAGTTCGCTGTTCTTGTTGAAATCTTCCATCAGGTCCCCAAGCCGACGACCGCACAGTTCGACGCCATCGAGCACTGGTTCTGGCTGACCGCGAGTGGCGAGTACTACAAGGGCTGGAATGCCCGCCAGATGGCCGACGACCGCGAAGCGATCGGCGCCTTCGCTCGAGGTGAGCGTGCCGAGATCGAGGTTGGCGCCGGCTTGCCGCGGAGCGTGCTGTGGCGACTCAGTCAGTTCCGGGCTACCAACTCGCCATCGAAACTACTTGGCTTGATGTTGGCGGGGGCACATCCTGTGGACCTCCGCCACGGCCGGCGCATCGATACGGACAAGGCCCTATCCTGGCAGAATGACAAGGAATTCCACCACTTCTTTCCTAAGGCATTTCTGAAGAAGAACGGAATCGGCTTCAGTCGGGCCAATGTCTGCGCGAACCTGATCATGCTGAGCTCGGTGACGAACATCTACGTGAGTGACCAGCCACCGTCCGTGTATCTCAAAGACTTGTGCGAAACCCAGGGCAAGGAGAAGATTCGCAAACGCCTTGCCTCATGTCTCGTGGATGACGCAGCATTCGAGGCGGCTCTGCGGGACGATTATGAAGGCTTTTTACAGGCCAGGTCAGACACGCTCCACCAGCGACTGATGCAACTCATCGGACCGTCCGTGGGCGAGGCGGGAGAGTACGTCGCGGTTGCGGACGAAGCGGAGAGCGAGAGCCTTGTCAGCGACGACCCCGTGGACCGGGATTCCGCGGACTGAGAGGCCACAGAACTATGCGCGTCACGGACATGCCGACCGGGGACCGGCCACGCGAGCGGCTGTGGGACTTGGGCGCGGAGGCCTTGGCAGACCGCGAACTCCTGGCGCTCCTACTAGGAGCCGGAACCCCAGGATGTGACGCGGTCGAACTCGCCGGTCGGCTGATCGCAGCGCACGGCGGGCTACAGGGACTGGCTCGAGCGGATCCGCAGGCGCTCGTCGCCTTGCCGGGAATGGGGCAGGCCAAGGCGGTCCGCGTTGCTGCGGCCTTCCAACTTACTCGGCGTCTCGCAAGTCAGGGCACGGCCGAGCGGCGACGGGTTGTCACGACCGCGGACCTGGCCGCCGTCGCAGCCCCGCTACTGCGCGGACTGCGTCATGAGCGAGTCGTGGTGGTCGTCTGTGACCCGTCCGGAGCGGTTCTCCGCGCGTCTCGCCTGACCGACGGGGCGACTGACCGCAGCCTGATCCCTGTCCGTGACGTTCTGGCTCTGGCCTTGTCATCCGGCGGCGCGTCCTTCGGTGTCGCACACAACCACCCCACGGGCGACCCCACCCCCAGCACCCCCGACCGCCACGCCACCACCCGCCTCCGGGATTCGGCCGTAACGGTCGGACTGGGCTTCCTCGACCATGTCGTGGTGACGGACACCGGGTGGCGTCGCGTTACAACTGACCCGTGAACGCGGCATTGAGAATCGACGGCCGCAGCGCGTCGAGCGCAGGCTCGGCGTAGGCGCTGTTCAGCTTCTCGGCGAGCGCGTCAAGTGTCCGCGCGACCTGATCCTGAACCGGACGCGGGGGGAGAGGGAACGTCAACGCCTCAAACCGCTTTCGCCCAAGAGTCCGGTTGCGCTCGGCCCCCGCGGAACAGGCCGAAGCGATGAGAGCCTGACCGGGTTTGCTTAGCAGAAAATAACGGAGATAGCTGACGTTCGCGCGGTCATTGGCTGGCAGGTAGAAGAAGAACCTGTTGGATGCGATGTGTCCCTCGTCCGCGGTCCGAGTTACTGAGATTCCACCTTCCCAGGCCATGAGATTGCTTAGTGCGAGCGCATCTTTGGGGAAAGTAAAGTAATTGAGCTTGCTTAGGTTTTCGCCAGGCGCACTCGGGTAACGAATGATCCCTCTTCCGAAGGAGCGAATCCCAATGGTCCGATACTCCCGACGCGAGTCGATCTCAACGGGCGTGCGGTCAAATCTCAGGACATCGCCCACGCGAACAGTCTGATGATTGCCTTCGATGGCGGAATCAACAAGAGACGCAAAAAGTCCTGATTGCAAGACGGAAATCTTCTTGCGAAGCACACCAACTTCGTCCGCGCGACCCAACAAGGTGTCCAACTTATCGGCGATTCGACACTGCTCAATGAGACTAGGAAGAGGAACTGCGATCGACAGAAGCTTACTTGCGCTTACGCGTTCCCGGCGAGCGCCAAGCCCCTTTGAATCCCTGTTGAGCAGACTCCAGAAGTCAGGCCACTGACAGATGTAGCCGAGGTAGCGGGCTTCCGTTCCGGATCGCAGCGCGAAGGTTGGAAACTCAGGAGAGAGGAATGTCTCGTCAAATCGGTCAGGAACAAGACAAATGGCACCCTCGAATGCTTTTAGCCTACTCATGACAATCTGCCCCTTGTGGAGCCGATGCATCTTCTGGTAGCTGGTTTCTTCGCCCAATATTGTTCCGCGAGAAAAAATTCCTCGACCGAACGAATATACTCCAGCGATATCATACTTCGATGCGCCTTCTAGTTTAACTTCATCAATTTCGAGCGTCAATGCTTCAGCTAGCGGGCGCACGGGAAGAGTTGTCACCATTCGCTCCCAAGTTCCATCTTCAGCTCATTCAGAAGGGCGAGAATCTCGTGCTCTGTCTTGATCAGCTCGTCTATGAGCTCCACCGGAGGCCGGTGCGCAAGGTCGTCACCTACATGTGGGTTCGCGAGATCAAGGTTGTAGCCGCCCGCCTTGATGTCCGCCGCTTTCACCTGCCAGGCGAACTCATTCTGCTCGCGACCCTTTCGCCCCTCGCCACACCACCACTTCTCGCAGTCCTCGAAGTCCTCATATCGCATGGGCTTGGTCTTGCTGTAGCCGCGCCGCCCTTCCGGCAGCGGAATCTCATAGAACCAGGTCTCTTTTGTAGAGCCGGTCTTGTCAAAGAAGAGCAGGTTCGCTGGAATCTGAGTGTACGGCGCGAAGACGCCTTGAGGAAGGCGGACAATGGTGTGCAGATTGCACTCCTTCATCAGCTTCTCCTTGATCTTTGCCCCGACACCGCCCCCGCCAAACAGCGAGCCGTTTGGCAGGACGATCGCACATCGCCCTCCTGGCTTGAGTCGCTCGATCACCGAGTACAAGAACAGCCACGCCGTCTCTTGCGTGGCCACCCCCGCGTTGTCGAAGCGTGCCGCTACCGACTTCTCCTCCTCTCCACCAAACGGCGGGTTGGTGAGTACCACATCCACTCGATGTTGGGGACTGCTCTCGTCGCGCATCCTGAGCAGAGCATTGGTCCGCGTCACATTGGGAGTATCGATACCGTGGAGCAGCAGGTTCATCATGACGAGCAGGTAGGGCAGCGGCTTCTTTTCAATACCCCGGATATTGCGATGAAGCTGAGCAAGCTCCATCCGGGAAGAAGGTAGCTCCTTCAACTCGTCGTACGCCTCCACCAGGAAACCACCCGTCCCACAGGCGGGATCGAGGATCGACTGCCCAAGCTTGAGGAACGACTGTTCAACCATGAAGCGGATGACTGGGCGGGGCGTGTAGAACTCGCCGGCGTCCCCCGCCGCGTCGCGCATCTCTTTGAGAATGGACTCGTAGACGGTGGCCATCGTGTGGATGTCGTCGGCGGACTCGAAGCTGATGCCGTTGACGACGTTCACCAGGTCACGAAGCAGCGTCCCGGAGAGCATCCGGTTATTGACCTCCTGGAAGATCGTGGAGATCACGTTGCGCGGGTCGCCTTCATTGTCGCTCTTCAGGCTCCGCAGGTGTGGCAGCAGCTCGGTGTTGACGAACGTCAGGAACTCCTCACCGGTGAATTCCGTCTTCGCGCCCCAACTCTCCCAGTCGTACGGGTTGGCGATCGCGCGCTCGTATTCCAGGTTCTCCGCTTCTCGTTCCTGTTCCACGCAGACGTCGAACGCACGGAGGAAGAGGATCCAGGACAGCTGCGGCAGCCGATCGAGGTCACCATTGAGGCCGGCGTCCTTGCGCATGATGTCGCGAGCCGACTTGATAGCCGACTGAAGTTCGGCGCGCGTCTGCTTCTTGGGCTGGACGGGGACATCGATGGCCAATTGGCCATCCGTATCCGAGCGGGGCATCAGAGATCCGTTCCAGTGGTGTCGTTGAGAGATTTGGTCCAGAAAGCACGTAGCAGGCCCAGTGCGATATCGAGGTCGGCTGCGGTGTCGGTCAAGTCGGCGGCGAGAGAAGGGTACGCCTCGCGCCACAGCGGGGGTGGGTCCGGTAGAACGTCGGGTAGTGGATGGGTGGCCCGGACGGCGAAGACGTGCTGCACCACACCCCACAACCCGCGGTCGGGGGCCAGGCCGCTTTCGATCAGTAAGACGAGATCGGCGAGATCCTTGACCCGGGTGTTCGGACGGTCGCCGTAGTCGCGGGTGAAGGCATGCAATTTTTCGGCGAAGTGCTGCCGTCGATCCACGGCCTCGATCCTCCGTGGCGGGATTCCCGCAAAGTCCAGTACACCGAGCAAGGTGAGTGATTCAGTGGCGGCCAGCTCTTCGCTGCGCGCTGCGACGTCCAGGCGGACGCCCGCGAATGGCTTGCCCGCCAAACCCGCTTCCACGGAGAACCTCCACGCGGGCCGCCCAGCGCTGTCCGCGGCAAGTTCCGCAGGAGGTCCTACCCGGAAAGTGAACCAGTCTCCGTCCGGATCCGCTGTCAGAGCGTCGAGCAATGCATCCCGCATGGCGTTTCCGTCCATGTCTGCCGCTCGTACTGCCAGGTCAAGATCTTTGGTCGCGCGCGCCCGGTTCCGAAGCCGGAACTCGAGCGCGGCCCCTCCCTTGAGGATCCACTCGCCTTCCGGATCGGCGGAAAGGCGCACGGCAAGACGGTCGAAGATCACTCGCCGGCGCAATCGCCCCAGTTCCATGTCCTCTGTCTCCGACTGTCGTTTAAGTCTGGTCTCAAGAGCACGTCGAAGTGCGATGGCATCCCCGTACTGGTTCACGACAGTTCCGCTCTCATGGCACGCTCTATGGCAAGTTCGGTTCGAGGGCCCAGTTCCTGCGCGGCGTGGAGCAGGCGACGACGGGACGACATCCCGCGCTCCAGGGCCTCGGCCACAGCGGAATCGAGGATGTCCTGATCCACACCCACCGCAGCGCTTTCGGTGATGGCGCGCACGGGGGTGGTGACCCGGAAGCCTTCGTGTTGCTCGATCTCGTCGTCGCTCAGCACGGCCCGATGCAGGACAACGGCAGGGTCCCGTTGTCTGAAGCGCAGGGGGACGGTGAGATGCACCTCAGCAGGGTTGGCGGTACCCAGGTCATGGACAGTCAGGGCTGTCATATGGGAGACGACGGCTTTTTCCTTGCTCCACAGGAACCAGCGGACCAGGTGGTCTGTCTCAAAGCTGGGGAGGTCCTGGTACTCCCGGAAGCGGTAGATGCCACGATCGACGCGGATCCAGTTGCGCCGTTGGACGTGGAAGTGCTGTGCCTGGTAGGAGTACCCGGCTCCCAGCGCCTGGGCGGCCGTGAAGTACCCACGCTGACGGCCAGCCTTCCGCCAGAGGCGGTCACGGGCCGTGTCATCGCCGATCACCTCGGCAGCGTAGCACGCACTCAACTCTACGTTATTTTTAGCTCTGCGTTCACCACATACTTGAAACTAAAAGTTTCTTAGAGCTATGCGACGTCGAAGATGCGTCTTCCGAGCTCGTCGATCGCCTTGTGCATCGCCGGCGCGCCACCGAAGCGCTTGGCCAGCTGCGTCACGGTGCCCATGTGCTGAATCGGCGGTACACGCAGGGCGCTCGGTGCCAGCTCAGACGCACCGTGTTCCGTGAACTTTTCCAGCAACGCGTCAAGTACGACCCGCGCCTCAGGTGCGAATCCGTTGAGGAACTCCTGGTGCTCCCGGCGCACGCGATGCGCCCGCTCGGCCCGGCTTACCAGCGGCAGCTCCCAGGCCGCGTTGATCAGCAGGTCGATCGGATCCACCTCCGGGTGGTCCAGCTTATGCAGCAGGTCCTCCTCCGTGATGAAACAGTTCTGCTCCAGCTGCTTACGCAGCGTCTCACGGCTCTTAACGTTAGCCCACTGCGTTCGCAGATCAGTGGGCGACAGGTTGAGCTCCAGGATCTGGCCCCGCACGAATTCTCGGTAACGGACCATCTTCAACGTTGTGCCGTCGGACTGCAGTTGATAGTGCACGTCGTTCCAGACGAACACCTCGACGCCTTCGACGTAGATGCGCCTCTTGCTGCTTTTGATCGCATCGGCAAGATCATCGTCGGTGACGACTTCCTCGGCATCCTCCAGCAGGACTCCGCCGTCCACGGTCTCGTATATCGCCGCCGGTTCGGCGACTTCGGGCATCGCGCCGTCGACGACCTCGGGTACCGCGTCGTCAACGCTTTCGATCAGCCGCCCCTGTTCGTCCGTTTTGTCATTGGTGATACGCAGGGGCGGGCCGTCGAACTCCGGGTCGTTGAAAAGAATGGTCGCCTCGACGAAGTCGATGATATCGAACGAACCCTTCTGTACGTCTTCACAGAGACGGGTGCCGCGGCCGATCATCTGCTTGAAAGTCGGCATCGACAGAACGCGCCGCAAGATCACGATGTTGCGCACCGGGGGGATGTCCACGCCTGTGGTCAGCATCTGACTGGTAACGGCGATTACCGGCTCGTCCGAGTAAATCTTCTGGAACCTGTCCAGGTTCTCTCGCCCGGCTTGGCCGTCGTCGTCGGTGATCCGGCAGACATAGTTCGGAAACTGCGCCACTATGTCCAGGTTTGCCTCATTCAGCGCTGCGACCATCCGGTGTGCGTGATCGTTGTTCTCACAGAAGACGATGGTCTTGGCCATCCGATCGGTCTGACACAGATAATCGGTGATGTAGCGGGCGGCTTCGTCGGTGCGCTCCCGGATCGCGAGCACCTTCTCGAAATGGCGCGGAGTGTAAAGTTTGTCCGGGATTTCGTCGCCGTCGATATCAAGCTGTCCAGGAGCGGGCTGAAAGCCTGTAACGTCGACATTCATATGAACTCGCCGGAGGCGATAGGGTGCAAGGAAGCCGTCCTCGATGCCGTCCTTGAGCGTGTATTCGTACGCTGGCTCCCCGAAGTACCCGAAGGTGTCCCGTTCCTTTTCGGAAATTGGTGTGGCAGTGAGGCCTAGTTGAACCGCAGGATCGAAGTGATTCAGGATTGCACGCCACTGCGAGTCAGCGTTCGAGCTCCCGCGATGACACTCGTCGACGATGACAAGGTCGAAGTAGTCCTTGGGGTACTGGCTGAATAGCGTCTGCTCGTCGCCGTTCTCCAGTGATTGGTACAGAGCGAAGAAGATCTGACGGGCCCGCTGGGCGTGACCTCCGCCGATCTTGTGGACAATGTCGCCGAACGCCGGCGTGAAGTAGTCGTTCTTCGGCTGGTCGACAAGGATGTTTCGATCGGCGAGGTAAAGAACGCGAGGCTTCCTGTCACCTGTCCAGGAGCTTTCTCGCAGTTTGGCCACGAGCTGGAAGGCGACCATTGTTTTCCCCGTGCCCGTGGCGAGCGTCAACAGGATCCGCTTCTGGCCGCGCGCGATTGCCAGCAGAGCGGCGTTGACTGCACGGCGCTGGTAGTACCTGGGCCGTTTGGGGGTGAGATTGGTGTTCTTGAGTTCGGTGTTGAACGGCGCGAGTAGAAGCTCACGCTCCAGGTCCGTGGTGATCGAGTTCCCCTCGCAGTACCGCGCCCACAGCTCCGCAGGCGAGGGAAACCGCTGAACCCGGCGGTAGTGTCCGCCGGTCTCGATCTCCCAGATCTCGCGACCATTGGTCGCATAGGCGACGGGTACGCCGAGATGACGTGCGTACCGCCGAGCCTGCTCGATGCCCTTTGCCACGTCGGAACTGGTCCGCTTCGCCTCGACCACGGCCACCGGTACCTCATCGCTGTACTCCAGCACGTAGTCGGCGACCATGGCCGGGCCGCGGCGATGCCTGCGGGCAGAGGCGATCATCTTCCCGTCGTTGATCGGGTACTGCTCGCGGATCTGTTGCTTCTCGATCCAGCCAGAGGCGACCAAGGCCGGTACGACGAAAGTCCTGCAGGTCTCCTGCTCGTTCATCCCTGCCCCATTAGCCATAAGGAATTTCTACACCACGAGCACGACACATGTGGCGCAAATCTGCAGTACGAGCCAGCCGCCAGACGTGCAAACGGACCTGTTCGACGAACACGGATACATCGACCAGTTCGCTCAGATGACGGCCGAGACGGCCCCGCTCACTGACGGAATGACCGGCCCGGAGACGTGACCTGGAGCCGGACCGAGACTTGCCGGACAGCGGCGTTGGTGCCTGACATCGAGCCAGCCCTGCCCCGCGGCCGGCAACCACGTCATCGCGGACGTGAGAGATCACGCCTCATGGCGACAGTCCCCGGCCGACCGAAGGGTGTCCAGCACGGGAACCCATCACGGGCCCAACACCGATCCGGCGCCGTCAGCCTACTGAGCGACTTGACAGATGACTTTAAAACTTGGAGACTGTGAGTTATCCAAAGTGAAGGAGTTTTCGTGCGAACCCACGAGGTATACATCGACCACGAGGTGTACGTGTTCCTCCAGGAGCACGCGCGGCCGTTCGAAGACTCCGTGAACGACGTGTTGCGACGACTACTCTTGGAACCTGGGAACATCGCGAGCCAGGAGCAGCGATCCAAGTCGCCGGATGATACCGCGCAACGTCGTTTGGGCGATCTGATGCCCCTCATCGAACTGAGCCTCTTGCAGTCAGGCGACGAATTAGTTCATGAGCAGCCTCGCAAAGGCATCATCCAACGTGCGACTGTGACGGAAGACGGATGGGTGCGAGCAAAGGACCAGGACTTCTCCAAAGTTTCCCCCGCCTTGAAAGCGTGCGTTGGTCACGAGATCAACGGTTGGCGCAACTGGACTCACCGCACATCAGGTCGATCTCTGCAAGAACTGCGAGAAGAGCTACGGCGAATGCAGGACGGCTCACGCTAGGACCTGACTCCGTGCTCAAGAAGGCGCCGTTTGTGAACCGCTCATAATCGATCGAGTATATCGCGGCTACAAGAGCGCGACAGTTCCTCGCGCTGTAGGCCAGCTACGCGCCCGAAGGCCGCAGGACAACACCTGAACAACACCCTGTTCACCAGCTTGTTCAGCGACGGACAAATCAGCACACCTTGCGCGGCCACGGAACCGCTCGGAATCAGCCTCGGCCTGCGACTGGCGGATGTCGTCGGCGTTAGCCCAAACCAGCAACTCTGACACACAGCGAAAGTACGGCAGCCGATAGGCTGATCGCTTGTAACAATCACTTGAGGAGCACTCGTTGGCGGTACCGGACTATCAATCCCTGATGGCACCGTGCCTGCATGCGCTGGCAGGTGGAGAGCCTCTCTCGGTGCGAGAGCTCCGCGACACGGTCGCGCAGCGCATGGACGTCACGTCTCAAGACCGGGAGATGCGGATCCCAAGCGGTTCGTTCGTTTTCGACAACCGTATGCACTGGGCGATCACCTACATGGCACAAGCAGGCTTGGTCACTCCACCGCGCCGCGCTGTCGTGCAGATCACCGATCGCGGCAAAACCGTCCTACAGCACCATTCGAACCGCGTCGACAACACAGTGCTGGCGCAGTTTTCAGAGTTCGCCGAGTTCAAGAGCCGAAGCAAGGACACGGTGCACGACTCGGCGCAGACCCAAGACAACGCCGACGCGGTTCCTCCTGCTGAGTCTATCGCCAATGCGGTGAAGCTCGCACATACCGCACTCGCTGACGAACTCATCGAGCGAGTGCGCGAACGTGATCCAGAATTCCTGGAACATCTTGTCTTGCGAACACTCACCGCGATGGGTTATGGCGGGAATCACGGAGCAGCCGAGCACCTGGGCCGCAGCGGCGACGAAGGCTTGGACGGAGTGATTCGACAAGACGCGCTCGGCCTTGACCGCATCTACGTCCAAGCGAAGCGTTACGGGAGAAGTCGAGCCGTCGGGCGGCCCGAGATCCAAGAATTCGTCGGTGCGCTCCATGGCGCACAAGCGGATCGAGGGGTCTTCATCACGACCAGTCGCTTCACTCCGGAGGCACAACAGTTCGCAGAGCGAATCCAAGCTCGCGTGGTCCTGATCAACGGTATCGAACTCGCTCAGCTCATGATCCGCCACAACATCGGCGTACAGGTCCGAGACACCTACGTCGTCAAACGCATGGACGAAGACTTCTTCGAGGACTCCTAGCACCGGCGAACAGGTCGGACCGGGCCGAGCGACTTGCGACCTTGTGGTTCTCACGTTACAAGAACCGACACGCCACTCGATGCGGTGAATCCTTTGCATATGGCTCCCGCTGGGGTGTTTTGGGGAGTGAGACTGCCCGCCTACTCCGAAAGGCTCCCCCACATGACCTACTCCCCGTCGGACTTGGACGTGATCGAGCAGCGGTTCCTGGCGTTGGCCGCTGAGCCGCGGGCGTTGACCCTTGATTGCGCGGCGATCGGCTGTGGACTGCCTGCCGAAGCGAAGTCCGTTGACGAGGTACGGGTACTGCTCCTCAAACGTCAGACCAGCTGGGTCACCAAGAACGCCGTTTGGCAGGACTTGGTCAGGCGGGCGCACGCGACGCCTGAACCGTGGACCATTGTCGCCACCGCGATGATGATGCCCGGCCTGAAACACATCGGCGGCAAGCTCAGGGCCCGCTATCCGGGCGACCGAAACGATCTGGACTCCGAGATCCTCGAGGGATTCTTGCAAGCACTCGACGTCGCGGACGACGGCGTCCCAAAGGTGTACGGGCAGCTCTACTGGGCAGCGTTCCGCCGCGCGCACGAAGCCTGTAACCGCGAGACCCGTCTGGCCATGACCAGGTCCGAACTCAGCGAAACCATCGTCGCTCCGAATCCCGCCCTCGGACACCCGGACCTCGTCCTGGCTGACGCGATGCTCTCCGGCGCCGTAACGCCGGCACAAGCCGACCTGGTGTCGGACGTACTTCTCGATCACGATGAGCGCTCGGCGGCCGCAGAGCGTCTGGGAATCAGCCGTTACCAGGTGTCATGTCGACTGGACGCGGCAACACGCCGCCTCGCCTCTTATCTGAGCGCGGGTCCCGATGCTGCCTGACCTGGACCTCGCTACGCTAAGTAGTGCACAGAAGCAAGGGAGCGCTTGTGCGCGATGCGGCCGCGTCCCCCTCTGTCCGCGAAGCCTCGACGGAACCGACCTCGTTGTTTGCGCGGATGAGCACACACGCATCTGTACAGATTCCGTGTTCTGGCTGACGCAGCCCTGCCCCTGGTGGTGTAACTCAGGGTGGCACAGCGACGACGACTGTGGCGAAGACCGACGGCATATGTCGGACTGGACGGGCAAGGTCCCTCTCGTGTTGGAAGACGGTCAGAAGCTGAGGAACGGCCTGTCATACCAACCCCAGTACGCGACGGTCCACCTCGTTCAGGAGTCACGTGAGATCGAGCCGCGAATTTGGTGCGGGAAGGGCTATACCAACCAAGGCTGGCACATGACACCCGCCGAGGCTCGGGAACTCGCCGCGACGCTGTCCTCCGCCGCCGACATGGCGGAGCGGCAAGTTGCCCCGCTGACGGCGGCAAAAGTGTGCTGACCAGGCGTCTGGAGGGGCGCCACCAAGACTGTCGGTGCCCTCTCCATAATGGGATTGTGACCGCCGACCAGGAGTCCCAGCCGTTCGCGCACCTGAGCGCGCCGAACGCGGCGCTCTACCGGGACGTCCTGTTGACGTTCGTGCGGGCGAAGGACCGGTTCATCGTTCACATGCGTCCGGAGGATGTCGCAGGGGACCTGGGCAGGCCGGGTGACATCGAGCAGGTCGCGGACGCGCTGGACAAGCTGGTCGAGTGGGGCAACTTGCGGGCCGATCCGGACACGAGCCGGGTGACCAGTGTCGCCGACTTCCATCGTGCTCGGTACCTCTACCAGCTCACCGCGGCCGGTCAGGCCGCTGAAGAGGCACTCGCGGTTTATGACCAGGCGCTGGGCCGCCGGGGTTCGCTGCAATCGGTGGCGCTGGAGGACATCGCCGCGCAACTGCGGGCACTCGTGGAGCTGGCGGGAGCCCGGGAGCTCGACCCGGCGAAGGTGCATCTGTTGCTGCTCGCGCTCGCCGAACGGTTCACTGGACTGGCCGACAACGCGCAGGCGTTCATGGCGTCGCTACGCCGCGTCATCGATTTCGCCGACGGGGACGTGGAGGCGTTCGTCGCCTACAAGCAGCGGCTGATCGACTACGTCAACCGGTTCATCGCCGATCTTGCCAACCGGGGTGCGGAGATCGCCACTCTGCTGGGCAAAATTGAAGAAGCCGGTGTGCGAGGGCTGCTCATGGTGGCCGCGAAACGCGAAGCGGCCGATGTCGCGCCGGACGATCACGAGAACGCGGCCGCCATCGAAAGTTGCTACGACACTTGGCGAAATCGGTGGCGTGGGCTGCATGACTGGTTCGTCTCGGCCGACTCTCGCCGTCAGTCGCAGGCGCGTCTCCTGCGTGGAGCCGCTGTCACGGCGATCACCCAGCTCATCGACACGGTGGCCGCGCTCAACGAACGTCGTTCCGGGCGCTCCGATCGCTCGGCGGATTTCCGGACGTTGGCGCGGTGGTTCGCCCAGGCCCCGGACGACAACGCGGCGCATCGGCTGTGGCGGACGGCGTTCGGGCTCAGTTCGGCGCGACACCTCACAGCCGACAACGAGACCATCGCCGCGTGGAAGGAAGAGCAACCCGCACCGAGTACGCCGTGGCGGCAGGCGGCCGGGGTGCACATCAGTCCGCAATTGCGCCGGACGGGATCCTACGAGCGGCGCGGTCAGCCCAACCGGGTCTCGGACCGTGCGGAGCAGCGACGGATCCTGGCCGAGCAGGCGGCTCTCGAGGCCGAGCAGGTCGCCGCGGCGCGTGAGCGGCTGGCAACGCCGGGACCGACACGACTGTCGGCGCTGGGTGAGCTCGACGCGCGGGCGTTCCGGCTGTTCCTCGGCCTCCTCGGCGACGCTCTGTCCTCCCGCGCTCCCGGCGATCATGAAGTCCGGACCACCACGAGCGACGGCACGATGGAGGTTCGCCTGACCCTCGTGCGAGGTGGCGGAACAGTGCGCATCGAAACCGAGGACGGGACACTCCAAGGGCCGGAGCACCTGATCGAGATCCTCGACCTGATCGGAAACGGCCGGGTGGAGGCGATCGCGTGACCGTGCTCGCCGAGGAAATCGTCGCGCAGAAGCGAAAAGCCCTGCGGGCGCTACTCGCCAAGCCCTTGCTGACCGCGGGGGCGGACGACGAAGTACTGCGGTTGGTCCGGCGCCATGCGGCAGACTTGCGTGATTGGCTCGCCATGGAAACGGGCTGGCGGCTACTGGTCGGCGCGGAATCCGCGCGCTTGTTCAAAACCGCGCCGACGTTGACCGACCCGACCCATCCTGCGAGGGACGGTAAAGGCAAGCCACCGTTCGGCCGCCGCAGGTACGTCCTGCTTTGCTTGGCGCTGGCCGTTTTGGAGCGAGCCGACGCGCAGATCACCCTCGGCCGTCTCGCCGAAGGCGTGCTCGCCGCCGCAGGTGAACCGGAGCTCGTCGACGCCGGAGTGTCGTTCAAGCTGAGCAGGCGTGACGAACGATCGGATCTCGTCGCCGCGGTCCGGTTGCTGCTCAGCTGGGGCGTACTCGAGCGTGTCGCCGGCGAGGAAGACTCCTACCTGAGCGACAACGGAGACGTCCTGTACGACGTACAGCGCCGAGTGCTGGCCGCACTCTTGACCAGCGGCCGCGGCCCTTCGACGATCAACGCCGCCGATTTCGAAACCAGGCTCGAAGAGCTCGCCCACGAGCCTGTGGCCGACACCGATTACCTGCGCAATCGAGTCCTGCGCCACCGGCTCACGCGCCGCCTGCTCGACGATCCAGTGGTCTACTACGACGAACTGGCCGACGACGAACTGGCGTACCTGACCGGCCAGCGGCATGCGATAACGCGCCGGATCGAGGACGCCACCGGGCTGGTCGCCGAAGTCCGTGCGGAGGGCGTCGCGATGGTCGACCCGGACGACGAACTGACCGATGTGCGCATGCCGGAGCAGCGCACCGATGGTCACGCCACCTTGCTCGTCGCCGAGTACCTCGCGGCACGGAACGGGCCGGTGCCCATCGAGCGAGTACTGGCGTATGTCAGGAAGATCGCCCGCGAGCACGCCTCCTACTGGCGTCGCGGAGTCACCGAAGAAGGCGCTGACGAGGAACTCCTCGCCATCGCGTTGCACAAGCTGCGCGCATTGCGTCTCGTGGAGGATTCCGTAGGGGATCCTCCGATGGTGCGTGCGCTGCCCGCGATCGGCCGCTATCGGCTCGACGCGCCCACCATTCGGGAGAGGAAGACCGGGAAATGACTTCGCCCGTCCCGGACAGAGCCCGCTGGCAACCACTTCGTGCCGGCCTGGTCGACCTTTTCTACTACGACCTCGAAGAGTTCCACTTCCATGACGGTCGTTTGCTGTTGCGCGGCAACAACGGAACCGGCAAGTCCAAGGTGCTCGCGCTCACCCTGCCGTTCCTGCTCGATGGCGAACTGTCGGCACACCGGGTGGAACCGGACGGCGACCGCAACAAACGCATGGAATGGAACCTGCTGCTCGGCGGGAAACATCCGCACAACGAACGCCTCGGCTATACCTGGCTGGAATTCGGCCGTACCCTTCCCGACGGGAGCGCCGAGTACCGCACGATCGGCTGCGGTCTCAAGGCCGTCGCAGGCCGTGGCATCGCCAGGCACTGGTTCTTCGTCACCGACCAGCGCGTCGGCCGCGACCTCTCCCTGGTGAGCCCGACCAGGGTGGCGTTGACCAGGGAGAAGCTCAAGGACGCCGTGGACGGGCATGGCCTGGTCTACGACACCGCGTCGGAATACCGGCGTGCGGTGGACGAAGCCCTGTTCGGGCTGGGGATCCACCGCTACGAAGCCCTCGTCAATCTGCTGATCCAGCTTCGGCAACCGCAGCTGTCGAAGAAACCGGATGAGAAACTGCTGTCCCGAGCGCTCACCGAGGCGCTCCCACCACTCGACCCGGCCCTGGTGGCCACGGTCGCGGAAGCGTTCCGTGGACTGGACGAGGAGCGGGAGACCTTACGCGCCCTCGCCGAAGCGAAGACGGCTGCGGAACAGTTCCTCACCCATTACCGGCGCTATTCCCGGATCGCGGCTAAACGCCGGGCGGGACCGGTTCGCCAAACCCACAGCAGGTACGAACAGCTCGGACGTGAGCTGGGTGAAGCCGAGGCCGCTCACGAAAAGGCGACACTGGCGCTCGAAGGAACACAACGGCTGCTCGACGAGTTGACGGCGGCGAAAGCCCAGCTGGAGGCACGCCGTGCCGCGCTGCAGAGCAGTCCGGAAATGCGGGACGCCGAAGCTCTGAAACAGGTGGGAGGAGAGGCCAGCAGGCTCGGTGAGTTCGCCGCGAAGCGGGAACGTGACCTGACGTCGGCCGTCGAGAACTTGCGACGCCGTGAGGAGCAAGCCGGAACAGCACGGCGAACGACCGACGCCGACGCGGAAATTTTGGGGCAGGCAAAGGACATCGCGCGAGAGGCGGCCGAAGCCGCTTACTTGGCCGAGGGGCATGCCGCGGTCATCGCCGACCAAGACGAGCGAGCAGGCCAGGCACTCGTCGAACGTCAGACCAAGGCGGTCGAACAGTTACAACGGCTGCTCAACGCCGCGACAAAGGCCGAAGCCGCGTCGCGTTCGGCACGCGAAAGCGTGGACCGGATCACCGCCGAGCAGCAGGACGCCTCCGAGCGGATCACGGCGGCTGAGGAAGGCATCGCCGAACTCGGTGCCGCGCTCGTCGCCTCTTACCGTGCCTACCTGGCGAATACAGAGCAATTCACGCTGTCTGATGTGGACGGTCTGCTCGAGGCCCTGGACGCTTGGACCGAGGCCCTCGCGGGCGCGAATCCCGCCGCATCGGCCGTGGAAGAAGCCGTGCTGCGGGCGACCGCCGAATTCGGTCGCAGGCAAGCCTCCCTGGACGCCGAACGAACGGCGGCGGTCCACGAGCGGCAAGCGATCTTCGATGAGATCACCCGGCTCGAGGCTGGTGGGCACGACGCTCCACCGAGGCCGTACACCCGTGACGCGGAAGCACGAGCAGACCGCCCTGGCGCTCCGCTCTGGAAGGTTGTGGACTTCGTCCCCGGCGTCACTGCGGAGCACCGAGCCGGGCTCGAAGCGGCATTGGAGGCCGCGGGGGTCCTGGACGCTTGGCTGACCCCGGACGGTGAACTGCACAGCACGCTGACCGGCGACGTGGTCGTCAAACCCGGCGATCACGCACCGGCCGGCGGCCTCACCGCTGTCCTCGCGCCGGCGGTGGACCGAGCCGACCCGCAAGCCGCGGCTCTGGCCGACGATGTGGTCGAAACGGTGTTGCGCGCGATCGGTCTCGGTCCCGGTGCGGGCACCTGGGTCGCGGTGGACGGCAGGTTCGCCATCGGCGTGCTGAGCGGGGCGTGGCACAAGGAGACGGCGGCCTATCTGGGTGAAGGCGCGCGCGAAGCCGCGCGCAGGGAACGCGTTCGGCGACTGCGGGACGAGGGCGTCCGGCTGGACCGGCACCTTGCCGAGCTGGTGGACGCAGAGGACAGCCTTGTCGCCCGGCGAGCCGCCCTCACCGCGGAACACCGTGCTCAGCCGACAGACGCTGACCTTCGCGACGCTCATGCCAAGCTCGCCGGCGAACATGACTCGAAACGCCGGATCGACGTCCGTCTCGGTGAAGCTGTCGCTGTTTCCGAGGAGTGCGCCGAAGAGGCAGAGCGGACTCGCGGGAAGGTCATCGAATTCGCCGGTGACGTAGGTCTGCCGGCCGACCTCGAGGAACTCGCTCGAGTTCGTCAAGCCGTCGGTGACTACCGGGTCGCCTTGGCGGGGCTTTGGCCCGCGGCGCGGGCACTGGCTCGGGCCCGCGCGGACGCGATCAAAGCCGAAGACGAACTGCTGGCCGCTGCCGAACACCACGGCGAAGCGCAGGAGTCGGCGATCAAAGCCCGCGCCGAAGCCGAAATCGTGGCGGAACGCCACCGCGTCCTGATCGAGACAGCGGGTGCGGGAGTCGATGAGCTCTATCGGAAGCTGGCCGCGGTCGCTACGGACCTGGATGAGCGAGACACCCGCGAAAAGCAGGTGCGCCGAGACGAACAGGTCGTGCGCGAAGAACGGGGTACGGCCAACGGGCGGCGCGAGACCCTTCGGGATTCGATCGCGATCGCCGTGGCCGAACGCGACCAGGCCATCAGCGAGCTGCGAGCCTTCGCAACGACGGGACTGCTGACGACAGCCGTCCCCGATTTGGACTTTCCCGATCCTGGCAAGGAATGGGCTGCCAACCCGGCCGTCACCCTCGCCCGGGCGGTCAACGCCGCGCTGGACGGCGTGGACGACGCGGACCGACCTTGGGAGTTGGTGCAGCAGCGTGTATCGGCCGAGCACAAGCTGCTGACCGACGCGCTGTCCAGGCACGGCCATTCGGTCGGCATGACGGTGCGGGACGGGATCATCGTCGTCGATGTGCTGTTCCAAGGGCGCACTCAAGACATTCCGACGCTGGTGGCCGCTTTGGAAGTGGAGAACGAGCAGCGGGCGAACCTGCTTTCAGCGAAGGAACGCGAAATCCTCGAGAACCACCTCATCAACGAAGTGGCGGGCACGCTGCAAGAATTGATCGGTAACGCCGAGGACCAGGTACGGTCCATCAACAGCGACCTGGAAGCCCGGCCGACGTCGACCGGAATGCGTCTGCGGCTGCAGTGGCGTACTTCGCGGACGGCGCCCGACGGCCTCGACAGGGTGCGAGACCGGTTGCTACGGCAGACCGCCGACGCCTGGAGCGGGGAAGACCGGACCGCCGTCGGCGGATTCCTGCAAGAGCAGATCAACCGCGAGCACGCCGAAGACGCGGCGGGTGGCTGGGTTGAACAACTGACTCGTGCACTGGACTATCGGACCTGGCACGAATTCGCGATCCAGCGCCACCAGGACGGACAATGGCGGTCGGCGACCGGCCCGGCCTCCGGCGGCGAACGGGTACTCGCCGCGTCGGTCCCGCTCTTCGCCGCGGCATCCTCTTTCTACTCGTCATCGGCCAATCCCCACACTCCGCGTCTTGTCGCGCTCGACGAAGCTTTCGCCGGCGTCGACGACGACTCACGGGCCAAATGCCTCGGCCTGCTCGCGGCGTTCGACCTCGACGTCGTGATGACCAGCGAACGCGAATGGGGTTGTTACCCGCAGGTGCCCGGTCTGGCCATCGCACAGCTCGCCCGGCGTGACGGAATCGACGCCGTGCTGGTGACGCCCTGGAGGTGGAACGGCCGCGAGCGTGTCCAGGAGCAACGACCGATTCCATACGTTCCGAGTGCCTGATGGCCGATCTTGAGCGCCTCCGCAGACTCTTGGGTGGCAAAGAGACGGCTTGGCTGCTCGATCGCTTGCGGAGAAGGATGGTCAACGGCAAGCCGTTGAGCGGAATCGTCTCTCTCGGCTCGGCGACGCAGGACCAGCGCAGGGCCATCGAAAGGTTGCTTGGTCGCCGCGCCGGTACCGGTTCTTCCCTCAGCGTTTCTCTGGACGAAGTCGACGCGATACTCCGCCGCAGCGGTGCGGCGCCGGACGGCCTCGCCGACGCGACAAGGCTGCTGATCGGAGCCGTGCCGGACAGGGCGACCGAGGCCGCGGCATGGGCGGCCGCCCATGAGCCCCTGGAGGAACTGGCCGCACAACGTCCGGAGCTGGCCACGTGGCGTGGCTGGTTGGACTCCACCGGCATGGTCCGACGGCTGGCTTCCGATCCGGGGACCGCTTCGGCGTTGACCAGCGCCGCGGTCCGCGTTCTCACCGAGTTGCCCTCGAAAGGCATCGCGTTGGGACGCCTCGCTGCGGAAACCACTGGCGACGCGCACGGCCTGGACGAAGGGCGCCCCCTGGCGACGATCGTCCTCTCGGCGGCGAGGTGCCTTCGTGGCACCCCGCCGGTTGGAGACGGAACAGCGGGTGAACGCCGTGCTTCCTGGGCCGCGGTCGGCGTACACCGTGACGAGCTGTCCTCCTCCGTGCTGTGCCTCGGCTTACCCGGTGGCGCGGACACGGTGACCGGCCGGATCCTGGCGCTGGCAAAGGAAGCCGGTGAACCGTGTGTCCTGACGCTACGCCAGTTGAACGCCGCGGTTCTCGGCGTCGGCCCCTGGGTCGTGTCGGTGTGTGAGAACCCGATCGTGCTCGCCTCCGCGGCCGATGAGCTGGGTCCCGGTTGTCCTCCCCTTGTCTGTGTGAACGGCCAGCCATCGGCCGCGGTGTGGCGTCTGCTCGATCTTCTGGCTGCGGACGGCGCCCGATTCAGGTATCACGGCGACTTCGATTGGGGCGGCATCCGGATCGGCAACACCGTGCGGGACAGGATCTCCTGGCAGCCCTGGCGATTCGACGCCGCGACGTACACCGGGACGACCGCAGCGGGCGGTCCGCTGGCAGGCCGGCCGGCGGACGCCTCCTGGGATCCGGGGCTACGACCGGTCCTCGAGCGACGCGGGGTGCGCATCGAAGAGGAACTGGTTCTCCCTGCGTTGTTGAATGATCTACGCGCCCTCATGAGCTAGTGGCTGAGGGGTCGCGAGTGTTTTGGCACGTTTGATCACCTCTTCGGGAGTCAGCGCACTCTTCGGGTGATGACTGAGGCAGTTCGGCGTACGTATCCGTTGGGGTCGGGAGCCTTCGGTGGTCGCGTAGAATTGGCCGACCTTGAGCGCGCCGATGTGGTCCAGCGTGCCGCCTTTCGACTGAGCGATCCCCCGAGCCGCCGCCACCTGGGTGGGTGCGTTCAGTTGCCCGAAGAACTGCGTCGCCGAGTTTCCAGGGATGCGATTGTTGATGGCCTTCGGCGCCTGCGTCGCGAACACCATGCCCAGGCCGAACTTCCGTGCCTGTGCGACCAGCATCAACGTGCTCTGCGTGCTCGGGGTGGACGCGCCGGCCGGGGCGAAGGTTTGCGCCTCGTCCATGACGAACAGGCCACCGAGCGGTCGGTCGCCGGCAGGGTTGCTCTTGATCCACGCGAACAGCTCCAGCTGCAGCTGGTTGACAAAGCCCTGTCGCTGTTCTTCTGTCTGAAGTCCGACGAAGCTGATCACCGAGACCCGCGCCTTCTTGCCCGGTGATGGGGTCAGCAGGATGCCGGGTTCGACAGGCTCGCCGGAGCCCCCGAACAACGGGTCGTTGACCCGCGCGGCGTGAAGTGACTTCGCCAGCTCCGCCGCCAGCTTGGGCGCGCCGTCGAGGGTGCTCGCACCCTCCGGGAGGTCGGCCAACAGTCTGATGAACCCCTCCAGGCTCCGCTTGCCTCGACGCGCGTAGTAGTCCAGCGCCTCACGAAGGATCGCCTTGCTCCACTCGGCCTTGTTGGTCCGGCCACTGATGTTCGCCCGCGGCGCGAGAGTGGCCGTCGCGACCTCGACGGCGCGGTTGAAGTCGTCCGGGTCTTTGCCGACACCGGCGAAGTCCGGCAGAGGCTGGAAACACAGTGGCCGCCCGGCTTGCAGTCCCGGCGTCCACACAACGATTTCGGTGCCTGCCAAGTACTCGTCGGCGAGCCGGGCATCTCCAGGCCGCCAGCCCGGAGGCGGCTCAGGCCACGGATCCCCGAGCCGAGCCAGATCGTTGTTCGGGTCCAACACGATCGACGACACCCCTCGCGAGGCGCACTCCTCGACGATTCGGCGGATCAGCACCGTCTTGCCGGATCCAGGCCCCGCGAAGATCGCGGTATGCCGCCTGAACGCCTCGAGCGCGATCTGCACCGGTGATTCGTCGGCCATGGCCTCGCCTACCGTGACCCACCTCGGATCGGCTGGTTCCGGTTCTTCTTTCGCCAGCTCCTCTGGTATCGGCGCACTCTGCGCCTCGACCTGTGTGCCGAGAACCGTGTCGAGCAATTCGGTCCCGGTCGCCGGTTTGCGGGCGATCAACCAGGCCTCGAGCCCAGGAGGCTTCTCCTTCAGCAGCGTTTCGAGCGCGCGAAAAGTACGCAGGTCGTCGTCGGTGACCGGAAGATCGAGACCACCGCCCTCCTTGAACAGAGACACCTCCCTGGCGGTCACCGGGCCCCTTGGCCATTTCGAGTTGCGAAGGATCACCAGGTTCCTGGTCCCGTCCGGACGAAGTCCCGATTCGAGACGGGCGTTGCGAAGCCTCGTTTGCGCCGCGATGGCGTTCGGATGCGCGATCGCCCGGAACGACCAGTGCGCCTCGGCCTCGGTCTCTTCGTCGAGCGTCCGGCGGAGCCGCGCGTGCAGTAGCGGAGACTTGGCGCCGAATGGCGGATCGACCTTCCACTCCACGCCGCTACCATCCTGTTCGACCATCCACGCGGTGAGCGCCGCCATCACCAGTTCCCGCATGATCCGGTCCTCGTGTGCCGAATCGAGCGCGGAGCGAACGTCGGAATCCTGCTTGAGCTCGGCGAACTGTCGGTCCATCGGCGAAAGGTCCCGCTGCGCCGGGACGATGTCCTCGAGCTTTTCCGATTTGGTGTCCAGACCATCCAATTCGGATGCCTTGCCGGTGTGCAGGCAGTACCGCACGTGCGCGTCGACTCGTTGCAGCAACGCCCGAGGTGTGAACCGCTTCTCGATTCCGTGGAAAGCGTGCTCCCCGATCGGCCAGGTCGGGTGCGGCGGCACGAAGCCGACCTCGGCATAAGGCGCGGCCAGCCGTTGCACCACCATCTCGCGGGCAACTTCCGCGTCCGCGATCTGGCCCAGCGTTCCGACCTCGCGAAACCGGTCGGCGGCCGTGGCGAATTCCGCCTCCTTGATCTTCTTCCAGGTAGGCGTGATGCACGCGACCAGCGAAAGTGTCCGGCGAGTGTTGTCGTGCAGCGCCATCAGCCCCAGCGCGACCCGCTCAAGCGACAGATTGCCGGTGGCGTCGGGACCGGACTGTGCGGCGATGGGATCGAGCTGGTCCACGGCGATCACGGTCGGACCGGTCATGGCCAGCAGCCAGGACACGTCACGGACGACGAGCCGCGCGGCACGCGGAGACGGGCGAATCCCCCATTCCGCTCGCTCACCGGGTCTCGACTCGTCGAACGAGCCCAGATAGTCACCGCCGATCGTGCTCAGCTCGTCGTCTGGCGATCCGTAAAGCACCAAGGCCCGCAGCGTCAGCCGACATTCCGCGGCCACCTGTAGATCGATCATGCGCAGCGCGTTGAGGAACTCGTCTATATCCCTTTTGGAGGGGCGGACCTCTCCGGTGATCGCTGCCGTCCGTTCCTGAGCGAGCCCCGCCTTCGCCGCCAGCCGACGCAAGAGAACCGTAAGCTGACTTTCCCCACTTCCGTTGACATGCAACAAGTCCCGCCGCACAGCCAGCAGTACATCTGCCCAGAAATCCTTGACCTGGTCCAGATCGACCAGGAAGAAATAGCCACCTTCCCGTTGTGCCTGACGTCGAACCCAACCGAGCAAGTGGGTCTTGCCCGCACCGCGTTGGCCTCTCACCACGAGGCCGATAGGACTTCGTGGTGCCTCATCCTTCGCATCCCGCAGACCGGCCAGCACCTCACGGTCCACCTCGGCATGCATGCCTTCGACATGGAATCGCGAGTCATCCCAGACATCGTCGGGTTTCCACGCCCAGTTGAAGCGCAACGCCTCGAGCGCTCGCCGCTCATCCGGCGTCATGACGACTCGATCGCCAGCAAATGAACGTCCTGAGTTCCCAAGCAGAGTGCCGCGGCCCGATCGTGATCGGTCAGCAACTTTTGATCCTCCTCCGGAGCCAAAGTCACACCCTTCTCCCGATTCAGCCTTAGGAGTGCCTTGTCGGTCTCGGCTCGTGGTACGCCGTTCAGCTCCTGTCGCAGATCGGTGAGGCTGACGTAGTCGCCCGGTCGCTCGGCGAGCTTCCGGTGGATCGCGCGAATCCGATCCTCCACGGATTCGGCCGGTGCGCAGGAGAAGACGTCCGCGAGGCCCCTCTCGGCGTCCTCCAGATAGCGACCTATGCCGGCAAGCACGGCGTACAGAGCCTTGCCCAAGGACTCCTGACGGGACGCATTCGGGCGGCCGGCGGCGAGTTCGTCCGCACACCAGCGCCACCCTGGGTCGGTCAACTCGAGCACGAACGGGCCATTGCCCGATCGGCTGCTTGTCACCAGTCCCTGGTCGTCGAGGCGTTCGCGCTCCGACCCGGTCAGGCGGAGTCCGTGCAGCTCGTTCATCTCGGTGTTGGACAGTTCGCGCCCCTCGGCCATCAGCACAAGCATCACAGCCCGCTGCTTGGCGCTCAGCTTCCTGTCGGGCATTCGTACTCCCTTGTCAGCCCAGTACTTCGAAGTCGACCGTAATCAGTTCCGCACGTCGGCCCGATTCGGAAAGCGCGCCGCGGGCGCGGACCAGGTGGCGCTCCTGGTGCGCGGCGATAGCAGCGCTATAGGCGTCCTGGCCGCTCAGGCGGGCCCACAGCACGCGCCGGCTGCCGTTCACGCCAGCGATCTCGCCACGTATGCGGATTCGCCAACGGTCATCGTGAGCCGGCTGGTCGTGCAAGCCTTCGACGACACCGGTCACGGTGACTTCCCCGCGTGGGCTCCGACGTCGCAGATGATCGGCAGCTGCGGCGATGATTTCGGCGCTGCCCATAGGAAACGTCACGCTCTCCGGGGCGACCTCGGCATGCAGTCCCCTAGCCCAGCGGAAGCCGATCTCGAACGGCGCGTGGCCGTCAGCACCGGCCAGGTTTCGCATGCCTTCGCAGAGCTCCGCCGACACCCCGGCGGAGACCGTACTGTCGAACGCCGCCAGGTCACCGGATACCGCCGCGTCCCGGACCGCGACCGTCGCGTCCAGCAATTGCAGGGAGACTCGCCTGGTCAGCTCTGGATCGTCACCCAGCGGCACGCGGACAGGGAAGACGTAGCTGCCCGCACGGGTCGGAGCGAGCTCCATGCGGTTTACGAGTGAGCTGACCAGTGCCGGGGCGTCGTCGGAGAAGGCGAAATGCGGACCATCGATCACCGCGCGTGCTGCCGATCCGAACACTGTGATCATGCCGTGCAACGCCTGCGCGCCATCCCGGAGTGTGGTGAACCCACTCGGCATACCTGTCGAAAACGTGCGGTACCAGTGCTGGTCAGCGTTCGGGGAGTTGATGTCGCGGACGATCTCCTCCTCCGGCCGCTGCTCGACGATCGCCAGCACCTCGACGATCTCGGCAACACGAAGCTCGCTGTCACCCATACCGTCACGTGCCGGTACAAGCAGGTCGTTGGCGTCGATGTGCGTCCACAGCGCAGCTCCGCGCCACAACTCGTCACGTCGCCGCCAGCCGGCGTGTTCCAAGTAGCTCGAAATATCTGCGACGGACAGCTGCCCGTTCACGCCGCCCCCGCCGGAACCGGATCGAACAACAGACGCAACAAGGACTTGATGGTCAGCACGTTGCCGAGCGGAACCTTGACCTTACGCCGACGACTCGTGCTGGGTTCGTTGATCGGTTGTTCGTTCTCGAGAGACAGGTAGAACGCCAGATAGTGCAACAGCATCCCACCGGTTTCGAACCGCGCGTACTCGTTGCGATCGTTCGGTACCGGCAACAGGAACAGGTAGCGCGGCACAGTGAAGTCGGGGCCGGCAAGCCAGTTGAACTGCTGCTCCGTGAGCCCGTCGTAATGCCATTCATCGCCGGACATTTTCGGGTTCGAAGACGTTTTCACCTGCACTTCGATGGCAGGCGAAGCCAAACCGCCCGGCTGACCCGGGAACCTGAACCCGAGATCGATTCCCACCCGGTCAAGATCATATTCATAGACGAGCAGTCCGGCCGCGGACGCAAGCGCGCGAATATAATCATGCCCGAACTTTCCCTGGTGATTCTGCGCGTCCAGCACCCGTCCTCCCCGGCGGCCGACCGCGTCTGACTTTACGACCGATACGGCGGCGATGTCAGCAACCCCTACCCGGATGGCGCAGAAGTACAGGTACGCCACGGCGTCCTGTGATCAATTCCGTCGGCGGCACGATCACGAGGCCACAGAGTACCGGCGCGGTCGGTCGCGGCCACGGTCAACTGGCGAACCCGGCCTGAGCCCTGAGGGAAGTTCATGCAATCCGCATCACACTCCTGGTTCGCCTGAGTCTCGTAAGTGAGCGACCAGTTCACCATGCAGGATCACCACATCGAAGCGGAGGATCATGTCCGTGACAGCTCTATCCAAATCAGGCTCCCCGGATCGGGTACGAGGTCATGCCACCTGCACCTCACTGTGCTCATACCCGGTTGGCGAGGGTGACGCCCCGTGCTCCGCCACTTCGGCGGCGGCAGGCGACTGGCGACCAGGGGTGCGGAAGTGGTTCGGAGTCGACGACGCAGTGCACACCAACGAGAATCGCCATTCCATGAACCCTGCGTTCGACGTTTCGTTTTCTCGCCGAGACGACGCCCTGAAGGGCGCGGCATGAACGGTCAGATGACAGCTGTCGCGACTCGTGGCGCGGAATACCCAGATCCGTTCATTCCTTCTCCAGACCAACTCAAGGGAACCGCCTGCATCGTATGTGGCGCCGACGACGCCCCTGAAGGCCAAAGAATTCCGGTGCACCATCAGGATTCGCCGGCTGTTTGGGCATGCGCCGAAGAAGCGACGGAAGCCTGCACACTGACAGGTCGCCCATGGTGGCAGACTGAACCTTGCCCCCGCTGGTGCCAGGGAACCCACAACGCATACGACCAGCCTGCAGATCGTCAACATTTCAGCAAGTGGGAATCCGCTACCCCGCTGAGCCTTCAGGAATTGGATAGCTACCGCATCGGGGACGAATACAAACACTCTGCCCAATTCGCGATTGTCTACCTTCAGCAACCTTTTCGAGAGTCTGCGCCCAAAGTTCGGCTGACTCTCCCGGGAAACGTGAACGGCTTTGAATTTACCGTCGAGGAAGCGCTGTCCATTGCCTATGCACTCTCGTTCGCCGTCGACCTTTCCGCCCCTACATCGATGGCCACATAGCAGGGAAGTAAGGACGCTCGACAGCACGGAGAGTTCTTCACCATGAATTCTCCGTGCAACCAAACGGTCTGGAGAACCAGTCGTCACGCCTCGTGGAAGTCATTGAGGCGATGAGCTTCAACGGACGACTCCGCGGCGGTCAGCCAATGCGGATAGGTGACATAGACCAGTTCCGCGTCCTCGTCGGCCACGTAGACCACCTCGGTACCCGCCCGTAGGTAGATCACCTCGCCGGCACCAGCCGTCACCGACCCCGAGGGGCCTTCGACGGTGAATGTGCCGGAAGTGATGACGAGGGCCTCGTCATAGGTCATCTTCCACGGGTTCTTCTCGCCCTTCCCGTAGCGGGCGAAGCCGACGGACATCGCCGCGCCGCTGTCTTGCGAGAGGACGTCGGCTAAGAAGATCTGCTGGTCGAGGCGTTGAAACCAGGTCGAAGCGTCGGCGCTCGTGAAGTGTTCGACGGACATCCAATTCTCCTTAAGTGGAAGTTCCTCCACTTAGTTAACCGGAGAAAGTTCCACTTGTCCACCGGTTAGGCTCACCGAGTGCTTCCCATCGCAGGAGCCGGGACTCCAGAGCGGGCGGACGCGGCTCGCAACCGGCAGAAGATCGTCCGCGCGGCGGCCAGGCTTGTGGCGGCCAAAGGGATCGACGGCCTCGCGTTGGACGAGGTCGCGGTGGAGGCGGGCGTCGGGATCGGGACCGTGTATCGGCGGTTCCCGGACAAGGGCGCGTTGGCGCAGGCGTTGCTCGACGAGAACGAGCGCGAGTTCCAGGAGGCGTTCATCAGCGGGCCGCCACCGCTCGGGCCAGGAGCGCCACCGAAAGAACGGCTCAGGGCGTTCATGGACGCGTACGTCGACAGACTTGAGACGCATGGCGAGTTGCTCATGGTCGCGGAGACGGAGACGCCGATGGCGCGGTTCGTCACGGGCGCGTACCGGCTGCACCACAGTCATCTGGTCGCGCTGATCGGCGAGATCGAGCCGGAAGCGGACGCGCATTTCCAGGCCGACGCGCTGCTCGCGCCACTGGCGGCGGCGCAGTATGTCTACCAGCGGCGAAGCATGACAACGGAACAGATCAAAGCGGGACTAAGAGATCTCTACCGGCCCAACGCGTAAGACGCCGTCGTCCAGCGGCACGCACCGCTTTCCGCCGCGGCCCCGCAGCGCCCGAAACGTACCGACGGGATAGACGACGTCCATCCACGCGCAGGGATTCGCGGGCCGGTGCACCTCGAAGCGCACCGGGCCATCGCCCGAGTCCAAAGTAAGAACAGTGCCTCGCGGCAGAGCGTCCACGTCGAAGCCGGAGAGTACGATGTTCCGCCGGGCCAGCAGTGGGTCGCCGGGCACCGAGGCAGAGAACAGTGTGACCGCGGCGGAACGATGCGCGGGATGGTTGAAGTACCGGTCCCCCACCAGCCCCAGTCCCGCGCGCACCACGACGTGGTCGCGCGAGACCGGGGAAGGATCAGGGCGCGCCCCCAAGGAGGGACGGCCCTCGTAGGCGTGCACGGACGAGACGTGCAGCGCGACGATCAGCGCTCGCCCAGTTGCCATTCCGGCCGCACGTAGTGGCAGGTGTAGCCGTTGGGGATGCGCTCCAGGTAGTCCTGGTGTTCGGGCTCGGCTTCCCAGAAGTCACCGGCCTGGGTCACCTCGGTGACGACCTTGCCGGGCCATTTGCCGGAGGCGTCGACGTCGGCGATCGTCTGTTCGGCGACCTGCTTCTGCGTGTCGTCGGTGTAGTAGATCGCCGAGCGGTAGCTGGTGCCGATGTCGTTGCCCTGGCGGTCGCGCGTCGTCGGGTCGTGGATCTGGAAGAAGAATTCCAGGATCTGGCGGTACGAGAGCTGCGCAGGGTCGAAGACGATCTCGATGCCTTCGGCGTGCGAGCCGTGGTTGCGGTAGGTCGCGTTCGGCACGTCGCCGCCGGTGTAGCCGACCCTGGTGGAGACGACTCCGGGGTGCCGGCGGAACAGGTCCTGCATGCCCCAGAAGCAGCCGCCCGCGAGAACAGCTTTTTCCGTCACGATTGATCTCCTCTGGTCGTTGACATCCAGTACAACGTGCCGGACCGCGCCTGTCATCCCCGTCCGGGTGTGACGGAACGCTTACGTCCGCCGTGCGTCTCACGCTAGGTGAAAACCCTGCTGGCGGTCCTCGCCCTCCTCCTGGCCGGTTGCGCGACGGCACCGGATGCCCCGAAACCCGAGGACGCCTTCCGGTTCGGCGGGATCTCGATGCCGGCGAGCGGGAAGGTGCTGGAGATGAAGTACGACCGGGGCATCGATTCGAGGTACGAGGTCGTCCTCACCCTTCCGGCGGAGGACGTGCCCAAGCTGCTCGAGGCGTCGAACTTCGCTCCCGGAGTGATGAACGACGACCGGATCGTCGACGGCCGCCGGGTGGTCCGGAAGGTCACCGTCCAAGGGACCACCGTGCACCTTGAGCTGTTCACGACCTGAGCACTCTGCGTGAAAACGACGGTCCGTTCGGACTCGTCTGGGTGACCCCCTAACGTGTAGCTCCACGCACCATCCGCCGGAGGACGCATGGATCCGCTCCGTGTTCCGCCCGAGCTGTTCCGTTTCACCGACGGCAGCAGATCAGGGCTCCCCCTGGCGATCCTGCACGCCTTCGGTGAGGCGAACGAGCGGCTCGTGACGGCGCTCGGGATCGACGACGTCCGCACGCGGCTGCGGGAAGTCGGCTGGCTGGAGACGCTCGACGACGAAGACCTGGTCAAGGCGCTGGACCAGCTGAGGACCCAAGGCCACCTCGACGTCGTCCAGAACCACGCGGGCGACTACCGGACGGCGTCCGAGTACGAGCGCCGTAATCTCCAGTACTCGCTCACTCGGCAGGGCGAAGCGGCGTACGCGGGTGTGGTCCGCGCGAACGAGGTGCTCAACGCGACCGGTGCTCTCCAGACCGCGACGCTCGAAGCGCTGGGTGAGCGGCTCGGTGAGCTCGCGAAGCAGCTCGAAGACGGCACCGACCGGCGCGTGTTCAGCACGCTCGCCGAAGTCGAGAGCCACCTCGAGGCGTTCCGCGACAACACGAAGCGCTTCAACGGCGACCTCCAGCGCCTGCTGCACGCCGAAGCCGACCTCGCGACGTTCCACGAGGTCAAGGCATCAACGGTCGCGTATCTGCAGGAGTTCCTGAACGACCTCGAGCATCACACGCACACCATCGCCACCCGCATCAAGGAGATCGACGACCACGGCATCGAGCGGGTGCACCGGCGCGCGCTCAACGGCGCCGCCCTGCCTGGCCCGGATCAGCGCTGGCTGGAGCTCCGCAAGGCCCGCTGGGGCGGGCTTCGCGCGTGGTTCCTGCCCGAAGACGGGGCGACGCCGCGGGTCGAGGAGCTCCACAAGGTCGCGCGACGGGCGATCATCACGTTGCTCCAGGTGCTGGACCGGATCACCGAATCGCGGCGGCGCGCGAGCAGTGCGGTCGCCGATTTCCGTGAGCTGGCGCGGTGGTTCACCGTCGTCCCGGCGCAGGAGGACCTGCATCGCCTGTGGTCCACGATGTTCGGGCTCAGTTCCGCGCGGCACGCGCACCTCGCCCACGCGGATCCGGAAGTGGTCAGCACGACGGCGTCGTGGCTCGACGCGCCGCCGGTCGAGGTGTCGGAACTGCTCCGGTCGGCGGGCCGCACCGAGCGGTTCACCCGGACCGGGCGCGTTCGCGACGTCACCGAGATCCGGGCGGCACGGGTCCGGCAGGCGATCGCGGAACGCGCCGAACTCGAGTCGGCGTGGAGCATGCTCGACACCGGCGGAGTCGTGCGGCTTTCGGCGTTCGAGAAGCTCGACCACACCGTTTTCGAGCGGCTGCTGGACCTGCTGGGCCAGGCGCTGGGCAGCAGCCCCGGCACGGACGGCACCCGGCGGAGCACGACGTCCGACGGACAGATCGAGATCGTCCTGAGGCCGTCGCGAAACGGCGCTGTCGCACGCCTGACCACCACGAGCGGTGTCTTCCGCGGCCCCGATTACGAGATCGAGATCAGTACGGCCGGAGGCGGTGCGTGAGCCTCACGAACCAACTGGTGATCGCGGAGCGCGAAGAGGTCGCGCGCGGGATCCGGGCGCTGCTGGCCACCCCGCTGATCGGCGAACGCGGCTCCCCCGAGACCTTCGACCTCATCCGGCGCCGCCGCGAACCCATCCGGCAGTGGTTCGACTACTACTGCGGCTGGACGCTCACCGTCGAACCCCGGCTCGGCTACGCCCGGCTGGTCAAGATCCGCGCGGCCGCCGATCCCACCCGCCCGGCGCGACGGGTGCGTTCCGGGCGCGCGGCGTTCGACCGCCGTCGCTACGTCCTGTTGTGCGTGGTGGCGGCCGAACTGCTCACGGTGCCGGTGACCACGATCGGCCTGCTCGCCGGCCGGGTCGCGAAAGCGAGCGCCGCGGACGACCTCGTGACCACGTTCGACGTGGCCACCAGGGCGGAACGGCTCGCGTTCGTGGACGTCCTCAAACTGCTGGAGTCCTTCGGCGTCCTCGAAACCGCCGACGGCGACCCGGAGTCCTTTGTGGACGAAACCACCGCGAAGGTGCTGTTCCGGGTCGACGCGACCCTGTTGCTGCGGATGCTCGCCGCGCCGGTCGGGCCGTCGCAGCTGGCCGTGCCCGCCGACGATGTCGCGTCGCGATTCGAGGAGCTGCTGGAGGCGGTGTCGTACGAGCAGCGCTACGGCCTCTCGTCGGGCCGCCACGAGGACACGCCGAGCGCGTCGGACGTCCAGCGGAACCTGTGGCTTCGGCATACGGTCTTCCGCCGTCTCGTCGACGACCCGGTGCTGTACTTCGCCGAACTGACCGCGGAGGAGCGCGCGTACCTCGGGTCGCCGACCGGGCGCCAGTTGCTGCGGCGCGCCGCGGAGCAGGGCGGTTTCGTCCTCGAAGAACGCGCGGAGGGCGTGCTGCTCGTCGACGTCGACGGGCTGGCCACCGACGAGCGGTTCCCCGACGACGGCAGCAACGCCAAGGTCGCCGCGCTCCTGCTGCTCGACGCGCTGGACGAGCCGCGGACGACCGACTACCTGCGCAACGCCACCGCGAAACTGCTGAAACGGTTCCCGCGCTGGGCCAAGACCTACCGGGGCAAGGACGGCGTGCGACGGCTGACCGTCGACGCGCTCGCGGTGCTGACCGGCTTCGGCCTGATCCGCACCGAAGGCGAACTCGTCCGGCCACTCCCGGCCGCCGCGAGGTACACCGACCGAAACGAGGAGGCGCCGTGACCGTGACGAGGTGGATCCCGTCCCGTGCGGGCATCCTCAACATCTGGCGCTACTACGACGAGATCTTCGAGTTCCACGACGGGCGGCTGCTGCTGCGCGGCCCCAACGGGAGCGGGAAGTCGAAGGCACTGGAACTGCTGCTGCCGTTCCTGTTCGACGCGAGCCTGCGCGCCAACCGGCTGTCGACCTTCGGCACCAGCGAACGCAGCATGCACTGGAACCTGATGGGCGAAGGCGCTTCCGGCGCCACGCGCGTCGGGTACGTGTGGCTCGAATTCGGCATGGCCGGGGACAAGTGGTTCACCTGCGGTGCGCGGCTTCAGGCGAGTACGCACACCAGCACGGTGCACGCCGACTTCTTCACCACCGGCCTGCGGGTGGGCGACGGCTTGCCGCTGGTCAACGAGGCAGGCCAGCCGCTGACCAAGAACGCGCTGGAAGAAGCCCTCGGCGAGCACGGGACGGTGCACGCCGGCGCGGCCGAATACCGCGCCGAGATCCGCGCGAAGCTGTTCCCCACCTTGAGCGAACAGCGGTACGACGCGCTGATCACCGCGTTGCTCCAGCTGCGGATGCCCAAACTCTCGCAGCGGCTCGACCCGAGCCTGCTGTCCAACCTGCTCTCCCGCGCGCTTCCGCCGTTGGGGCAGCAGGAGATCGCGGAGCTCGCCGAGGGATTCGAACGGCTCGACGCGCAGCGTGAACGGCTGGGCTCGCTGGAGACCGAGGTCGACGCGACCCGCGCGCTGGCCGCGCGGCAGAAGACCTACGCCCAGCGTGTGCTGCGCGCGGGCGCCGCGAACCTCATCGCCGCGACCACCGAACTCGACGAACTCGCCGCGGCTGCCCGTCGTTCGGCCGAGGAGTACGACGAGGTCGCCGCGAAGAAGGAAGCCGCCGAGGCACTGGCGGCGAAGCTCGAAAAGGACGTCGAGGAGACCGAAGCCCGCCTCGCCGGGCTGACCGAGTCCGACTCGTACCGAAAAGGCCAGGAACTCGACAAGCTGCGGCAGCGGACCCTGTCCACGCGCGAAAAGGCGGAAACGCTGCGCGCGGACGCGGATCGGCTCCGCGCCGAGGCGAACGCCGACGAGGAGCGGTCGCGGGCGGCGAAGCAGGTCGCGAAACGGCAGGCCGACCTCGTCCGCTCGATGGAGACCGAGGTCCGTGCCGCCGCGACCCGCGCGAATCTGGCCGGGGTGCACGACGAACTCGTCTCCGGACTGAACGAATCGGAACCCGCCAGGCTCCGTCCGTTGCTGCAGGCCGCCGTCCGCGGCAAACGTGACCAGGTCGAGAGCGTCGGCCGGGCGATGGACATCCGCGATCGCGCCGTCGGCCGCCGTCACCAGGCGGAGGCGGATCTCGACCGGGCGAGGTCGGATTTCTCGGCCGCGCAGGAAAGGCTGGACCTCACCACGGCGACGCGGGAGCTCGCGCTGAGCGATCTGCGCACCCGGCTCGCCGAATGGGCGATCGGCTGCCGTGAGCTGCGGTTCCCCGACGTGGAAGCGCTCGTCGGGGACGCCGAGGCGGAAGTCTCGTTGCTGGGCAGGATCAGCGCGGTCGCCGAGACCGTGCTGGAGGACATCATCCGGCGGGAGGCGGCGACCGGTGCCGCGCTGGCCGCGGCGCGCGCCGAGCACGACGAACTCCTCGTCGAGGCCGGCGTGCTCGAAACGGAGGACGTCCTCGCGCCCGCGTCGCCGCGCACCCGCACGGCGGACCGGGCGGAGATGAGCGGCGCGCCGCTGTGGCGGCTGGTCGATTTCGCCGGCTCGGTCCCGGAAAGCACGCACGCGGGGATCGAGGCCGCCCTCGAAGGCGCCGGGCTGCTGGACGCCTGGGTGAACTCCCACGGTGTCGTCGAAGGACACGACGTTCTCGCGGAGACCGGGACGCTGCCGGTGGTGACCTCCGGCCGTTCGCTCGCCGACGTCCTCGTCCCGGAACCCGACGCGGAACTCTCCCCGGCGAAGATCCGCCGGATCCTCGAAGTGATCGCCTTCGACGACGTGCTTCCCGCCGGTCCCGCCGCGATCGGCGCGGACGGCGCCTGGCGGATGGGTGGCCTGTCGGGCAGCTGGACGAAGGACGCCCCGGCGTACATCGGTGCCGCCGCCCGCCTGCGCGCCAGGGAGCGCCGGATCGCCGGGCTGCGGGACGAGATCTCCCTCCGTGAGAAGACGATCGCCGAACTGGACGGCGAGCTGGCCGCGTTGCGCGGCAGGCGCGAGCTGATCAAGATCGAACGCGCCGCCCGCCCCGGCCACGACGATCTCCTTGCCGCGACCGGGGAATCGACCGCGGCCGAGGCGGAGCTGACCGCCGCCGACGCGGCCGTCCGGCATGGGGAGACGGCCGTCTCCGCGCTGGAGATCGAGGCCAAGACCGCCCTGCACGAGCTGACCGCGCAGGCTTCGGAGAGCGGGCTGCCGACCGAACGCGCGCCGCTGACCGCGCTCGCCACGGCCCTGCGCACCTATTCCGACCAGGGTGAGAACTGGTTGTACGAGCACGGAAACCTGATCACCGCGCAGCAGCGGGCCGAGCTGTGCGCCGAGCAGGCGGACCGGTCGGAGGCGAACGCCGCCCGGCGTGAGGAAGAGGCTTCCGAAGCCGAGGCCGAACGCACCAAGCTCACCGCGATGCTCGACGCGATCGAGGGCAGCGTCGGCACCGGCCAGCGCGAGGTACTCGCCGAAATCGACGGCCTGCGCACGAAACTGCGCGAACTCGCCGTCGAACTCCGCGCCGCGAACTCCGAAGCCAAGGAACTCGCGGTCCGCCTCGGCGCGCTCGGGGTCCGGCGCACGACCGACGCGGCCGCCCGCGAGGACGCCACCAAGAAGCAGGACGCCGCCGCGCTCCGGTTCCGGAAGCTCGCCACCGGTGTCTTCCCCGCGGACGGCGGGATCGAGGACCTGCCGAAGTTCCAGGCCACCCTGTCCGCCTCCGACGGCGTGCGATCGGCGCTCGACACGGCCCGGCTGGTGGCCGCGGCGTGGCCGTCCGTGCCGCATGCGCCCAGCAACCTCGGCGAGGCACTGCACCGGCTGTCCGAGGCCGTGCACACCTGCCGGAACACGCTCAGCTCTCGGGCGGAACTCGATCTGGAGACCGACGAGGACGTCCAGATCTTCACCGCCGTCGTCGACGGGCTGCGGGTCGGCGCGGCCGAACTGCTGAAGATCCTTTACGCCGAAGCGGAACAGAGCAGGCACGAGATCACCGACCGCGAAAGCGACCTGTTCGACAAGACGCTGACCGGTGACACCCGCCGTCATCTCGCGGCCCGTATCCGGCAGGCCAACGACCTCGTCGACGGCATGAACGCGCGGCTCGAACGCGTGCGGACCGCGTCCAGGGTCGCCGTCCGGCTGGTCTGGCAGGTCTCCCCCGATCTGCCGCCGGGTACCAAGACCGCGCGGGACCTGCTGCTGAAGGATCCGGACCAGCTGACCGCCGAAGACCGCGTGTCACTGCACAAGTTCTTCCGCGAGCGCGTCGAACAGGCGAAGGCGGACGACACGGCGACCAGCTGGGAGCAGCAGCTCGCGCAGGTCTTCGACTACACGTCCTGGCACCGGTTCGTGGTCAAGGTCGACCGCGCGAACGGGGCGGGCTGGCAGCTGCTGACCAAGAAGCTGCACGGCGCGCTTTCCGGTGGGGAGAAGGCGATCGCGTTGCATCTGCCGCTGTTCGCCGCCGTCGCCGCGCACTACCAGGCCGCGCCCGAAGCGCCGAGGGTGATCCTGCTCGACGAGGTGTTCGTCGGCGTCGACACCACCAACCGGGGGCAGGTGTTCGGCCTGCTGTCCGCGCTGGACCTCGACCTGATGCTGACCTCGGACCACGAATGGTGCACCTACGCCGAACTCGGCGGCGTCGGCATCCACCAGCTCATCACCGGCGGTGACGGCGACGACGCGGTGACCACGGCTCGGTTCACTTGGAACGGGCACGACCTCCTGCCCGCCGAACCGCGTTAGCCTGAGCGGACCCAAAGGCGGGCGCAGCGGGGCCCTTTCCGGCGTTCGTCCTTGTGCGACGGCGGAAGGTGCGATTACGTTCCCACCGGTGGCGCCGACGGCCGTACGGATCCAGGTGCTGGGGTCGCTGCGCGTATGGCTCGACGGGACGGAAGTCGACCTCGGCCCACCGGGGCGCCGCGCCGTACTGGGGCTGCTGGCGCTCGCGGGCGGCGAGGCGATGTCCAAGCAGGACCTGGTGGACGCGCTCTGGGGCGAACGACCGCCACGCAGCGCGGTGAACGTCCTCCAGACGCACGTCAAACATCTGCGGCGGCTGCTGGAACTCGGCCGCCCGCCGCGGTCCGGCAGCGAGCTCCTGCCGCATGTCGGCGGCGGTTACGCCTTGCGCTGGGACGCCGTCGAGATCGACCTGCCGCACGTCCGGGGTCTCGTCGCCGAAGGCAACGACGCCCAGCGTGACGGCGAGACGGGCCGGGCCGCCGCCCTGTTCGGCGAGGCCCTGCGCTGGTGGCGAGGTAAACCGCTGGCCGATATCCCTTTGCTCGCAACGCATCCGAAGGTCGTGTCGCTGGTCGCGGAACGCCGTTCGCTGCTCGCCCGGTACGGTGACGCGATGCTCGCCCTCGGCGCGGCCGAAGAGGTGCTGACGGAGCTCGTCGAGGCCGCCGCGGACCAGCCGCTGGACGAACCCGCGCAAGCGCGGCTGATCCGCGCGTATCACGGCGCCGGGCAGCGGGCCACGGCTTTCCGTCTGTACCAGCAGGTTCGCGAACGGCTCATCGAGGAACTGGGCGTCGAACCCGGACCTGAACTGCTCGCGGCGCACGCCGCCCTGCTCGACGACGGCGAGCCGATCGGGATCGTCGAGGCCGGCCCGGCGAAGCGGATACCGCGGCAGTTACCCGCCGAAACGCACTGGTTCACCGGCCGGGCCACCGAACTGTCCATTTTGGACGAACTGCTGCCGCGCCCCGGCGGACACGGCGGCACGGTGGCGATCGCGGCCGTCTCGGGGAGCGCGGGGGCCGGGAAGACCGCGCTGGCCGTGCACTGGGCGCACCGCGTCTCCGGCCGGTTCCCCGACGGGCAGTTCTACGCGAACCTGCGCGGCCATTCGGCGGGCCCGCCCGCGTCCGCGCTCGAAGTGCTCAGCCGGTTCCTGTCCGCGCTGGAGATCCCCGCCGAACGCGTACCCGCGGACACGGAAACCGCGTCCGCGCTGTACCGGACGCTGATGACCGACCGGAAAGCCTTGGTGGTACTGGACAACGTCGCCGGTGCCGAGCAGGTCCGGCCGCTGCTGCCCGCCGGCCCCGGCTGTCTGGTGCTGGTGACCGGCCGCGACCGGATGACCGGGCTGATCGCCCTGCACGGCGCCCGGCGGCTCACGCTGGACATGCTCGATCCCGGTGAGGCACTGGAGTTGCTGGGCCGGGTGATCGGTACGGAACGGATCCAGGCCGAACACGAGGCGGCCGCCGAAGTGGCCGGACTCTGCGCGAATCTGCCACTCGCGCTGCGGATCGCGGCGGCCAATCTCGCCGACAACCCCGGCTACGGCTTGGAGGACTACGCCATCGAGTTGCGGAAGGGCAATCTGCTCGCCGCGCTCAGTGTGCCGGGCGACGAACAGATCGCGGTCCGGACCGCCTTCGACCTCTCTTACGCGGCCCTGCCCGCCGAAACGCAGCGTTTGTTCCGGTTGCTGAGCCTGATACCGGGCAACGACATCGGCATCGAACCGGTCGAAGTCCTCACCGGTCTGCGTGAAGCACGGCCGATGCTGGACACGCTCGCGGGGGCGCATCTGGTCGAGCAGCATGCTCCGGATCGGTATCACTTCCATGACCTGCTTCGCCGCTATGCCGCCGATCGCCTGGAGGCGGAGGAAAGCCGGGCAGAACGTGAAGCCGCCCGGCGGCGGTTGCACGAGTGGTACCTGTGTGCGGTCGACCACGCGGCAACGTTGGTGTATCCGCATATGTTCCGCAGCCATCCGGTCGTACCCGGCGGCCGGATCCCCGGCGCCGTCACGGAAACACCGGCGGACTGGCTGGAGACGGAACTGGGCGCCATCGTCGCCGTCGTCCAGGACGCCGCCAGATCCGGGCCGGCCGCGGTGGCCTGGTCGCTGTCCGACGCCCTGCGCGGCTACTTCTGGATGTCGTTGCGCCAGGTGGAATGGCGGGCCGCCGCCGAAGCCGCGCTGTCCGCCGCCGACGAGGACGGCGATCTCCACGCCGTCGCGTCCGCCCGGTTCAGCCTGGCCGACCTGAGTTTCCGCCAGGGCCGGTACCGGCAGGCCGTCCGGTATTACGCGGGCGCGCTCGTCCTCGCCCGGCGGGCGAAATGGGTGGAGGCGCAGGCGGCGGTGCTGGGCAATCTCGGCTGCGCGTATTGGCAGTCCGGACGGCTTCCCGCCGCCGCGGCGCGGTTCTCGCGGGGCCTGGAACTGAGCAGGAGCAGCGGCAGGCCCGCCGGTGAGGCCGTCGCGCTCGGCAATCTCGGGCTCGTCCAGTGGGAGATGGGCGATCTGCCGCGGGCGGCCGAGCATTACGCGCAGGCGCTGCGCCGGTATCGGCGGCTCGGCTCGCACTACGGCGTGGCGATCAACCTGAGCAATCTCGGGCAGGTGCAGCACGCTCGAGGCTTCGTCGCCGAGGCGGGACGGCTGCTCGCCAAGGCGCTCACCCTGCATCGCGACGCCGGGAACCGGGCGGGAGAAGCGGAAACGCTCGGCAGGCTCGCGTCCGTGTACCGCGATCTCGGCAGGCTCACCGACGCCCTCGACCACGCGCGCGACGGTCTGCGGCTGGCGCGGGAGACCGGCGAACCGCGTAGCGAAGGCGAAGCCCTCGTCGCGCTCGCCGGCGTGCATCACCGCGCGGGACGGCACCAGGACGCCGCGCGCCGCTACCGGCAGGCTTTGACCCTGCTGAGGGAAACCGGCGACCGGTATCCCGAGGTCGACGCACTCATCGGCCTCGCGACCGCCACCGGGGACATCGGCCAGGCCCGGCAGGCACTCGCGCTGGCCGAGCGGGCGGGCTACCGGGCGCTGCGACGACGGGCGGCGCTCGTCGTGGACGCCATCCTCCGCGCCTGAGTCACGTCGGTTCGATGCCGCTTCGAGTGTCGTACGCGCCCGCCGGGGCGAACGTGACGACGACCCACGGATTCACGCCGTGTTCCTTGCCGTCACTGGCCAAGCAGGAGAACTCGCTCATGTCGAACGCGCTCCACCTCGGACCTCCCTGCACCGGGTTCACCGCCTCCTCGATCCGGCCGACCCACCGGCAAGCGGTATCGAGCACCCGCGGGGTCACCGACGGCTCGGCCCAGCCGATCGTCCCGCCGTCCGCACACCAGGAAAGCCCGTAGGTGTAGGTCCACCTTCCCGGGTCTTCGAGGACGACGGGTTTGATGGTCTTGACGCCGGAAGCGCAGTCGCGCGCCGCGTCCGCCTCACCTTCGGCGGCGAACGTGAGCCCCGCGCAAAGGAGCACCGAACCGGCCACGACATTCCTGATCGTCATCGTTACCCCTCGTCCCGTTGTCCTCCCACTGTTCCGCCGGTCCCCCGCGCCCGCAATCCGCCGTACGCCGGGTCCAATCGACGTCCAATCGGTGTCCAGTGCCGCCGATTAGCTTGTGGCCGCACAGTTTCCGTTGAGGGGAGCAGGAGATGAAGACAGGGCTCAAGAAGGCCATGGTCGCGGTGGCCACCACGGTGACCGTCGCGGCGGCGCTCGTCGTCGGGACCGCCGGCGGGAGTTCGGCACAGGTCGCCGGGCTGAAGGCGTACGCGATCTCGACCGACGGCAAACTCATGGCGGCCTTCACCACCGACCAACCCCAGGTGCTCGGCTGGGTCCGGCTCGTCAACGGACTCGTGTGCGGGGAGACGAACCTGATCGGGATCGACTTCCGCGTCCAGAACGGCGTGATGTACGGGGTGGGCAACAAGGGCTGTATCTACACGATCAAGACGCCGCCCGAGACTCCCGATGTCGTTGTCACGAAGGTCTCGCAACTGAGCGTTCCGTTGTACGGCACGTACTTCGGCGTCGACTTCAACCCGGCGGCCGACCGGCTGCGCGTCATCAGCGACAACGGCCAGAACCTCCGTCACAACCTCGCCACCCACAGCACCACCGAAGACTCGACCCTGACCACCCCGCCGCTGACCGCCCCGACCAAGGGCGTCACAGCGGCCGCGTACACCAACAACGACCTCAACCCCGACAGCGCGACCACGCTGTTCGACATCGGCACCGCTAGCGACCAGGTGCTCATCCAGTCGCCCGCCAACAACGGGCTGCTGGCCCCGACCGGCGCGCTCGGCGTCGACGCCGGCCCGAACGCGGGCTTCGACATCTACAGCGACCTGAACGGCGGCAAGGCGACGTCGGTGACCGGGTTCGCGGTGCTGAACCCGGCGAGCGGCGGCTCGGCGTTCTACACCGTCAACCTGCTGAACGGAGCGGCGACCAAGGTGGGTGACTTCCCGCTGCCGCTGGGCGACATCGCGATCGTGCTCGACACCTACTGACCCCGGGAGCGGGAGCGGGCCCGTCCCTTCGGGGGCGGGCTTCTTCCGTCAGGACGTCATCGCCAGCAGCGGCCACGCGAAAAGGGCTCCGACCGCCCCCGCCGCCGGGAAGGTGAGGAACCAGGCGCCGAGGATGTTGCCCGCGGTTCCCCAGCGCACGGCGGAGAACCGCCGCGTGGCACCGGCGCCCATGATGGCCGCCGTGATGGTGTGCGTTGTCGAGATGGGCGCGCCGAAGCCGAGGGCGGCGACGTACAGCACGGAACTCGCGGTCGCCTCGGACGCGAAGCCTTCCGGCGGGCGGAGGTCGATCACCTTGCGGCCCAGCGTCGCGATGATCCGGCGCCCGCCGGAGTAGGTCCCGGCCGCGAGGACGGCGCTGACCAGGAAGTACACCCACAGGGGGATGTGCCAGCCGGTCTGGTAGCCGCCCGCGACCAGTGCCAGCACCACGATGCCCATCGATTTCGCGGCGTCCTGCATCCCGTGCCCGACCGCCATCGCGGCGGCCGAACAGGTCTGGGCGATCCGGAAGCCTCTGTTCAGGCGTTTCGGCTTGCCGTTGCGGAAGATCCACAGGATCGCGAGCATGAACGCGTAGCCGAGCGCAAAGCCCATCAGCGGCGAGATCAGCATCGGCACGATGACGTCTTCGACGATGCCGCCCCAGAAGACGAGGCCCGCCGAAGGCAGCGCCGCGCCGACCAGCCCGCCGACCAGCGCGTGGGACGAACTCGACGGCAGGCCGAAATGCCAGGTGACGAGGTTCCACGCGATGGCGCCGAGCAGCCCGCACGCGACCACCGTCAGCCCGGTGACACCGGTCGGCAGCTGCACGATCCCGGCCCCGACGGTCTTGGCCACCTTGGCACCGAAGAACGACCCCGCCAGGTTGCCGACGGCCGCCAGCACCAGCGCGGCGCGGATGCTCAACGCCCTGGTGGACACCGACGTGGCGATCGCGTTCGCCGCGTCGTGGAAACCGTTGGTGAAGGTGAAGCCGAGCGTGACCGTGATGACCACGAGGACCGCGATCAACTCGCCGCTCACGCTACGACTCCTTGACGACGATCGCTTCCACCGTGTTCGCGACGTGCTCGAAGGCGTCCGCGGCCTGTTCCAGGCTGTCGCCGACGTCCTTGAGCTTCAACACGGTGAGCGCCTCGTACTGTCCGCCGAACAGGCGGACCAGCAGATGGCGATACTCGCGATCGGCCTCGTTCTCGAGCGCGTTCGTCTCGACCCAGTACTGCTTCAGGTCCTTGTTCTCGGCGAACTGTTCGAAGGCGGGCGCGACGATGTCGCCGAGCTTCCGCAGGATCTCGAGCTGCCGGACCATCTCCGGTGGCGGCGGCTCGCCGTCGAAGAGCCCGTACAGGTGAGCCAGGGTGGCCGCCTCTTCGAGCTGGTCGATGACGTCGTCGAGCCGCGCGGCCAGCCGGTACATGTCGTCCCGATCGAACGGGGTGATGAACGACGTATTGAGCTTGTTGTACAGCTCGTGCGTCACTTCGTCGTTGTCGTGCTCGATCTCCACCAAGCGCTCACTGAGCTCCGCCGAGCCGACGGCGGGATCCCCGAGGCCGCCGATCGCGGCCGCGGCCCGCTCGGCGTTGTGAGCCGCCCGAGTGAAGAACTCGAACAGCTCGGGCTGCCGAGGGCGCAGTCGTAGTCGCATGCCAGAGGGCCTACCCGGAAATCCGATCACGGAAACCCCCGTACCGGCTCAAACCCTGGTCTGATACCTCCGATACCGGAGTCCAGCCCACGGTCCGATCCGGAAAGCGCCGTCTCCCAGCAGGCTGACCGGTATGAACCACACCTTCCCCGGCCGCCGCGTCGCCGCGGTCTCGATGATCCTCGGCCCGGTCCTCCTGCTCACCGGAACGCTGCTGCGGTCAGGCTTCGGCTTCTTCTTCCCGGAGCAGCTCCGGGCGATGAGCGAGCATCCCGCCCTGATGACGGCCGCGTACACGTGTTTCCTGGCCGGCAACGTCGTGCTGTTCCCCGCGATCATCGCGCTCGCCACGGAAATCGGCCGGACCAGGCGGGTACTGGCCGCCTGGGCCGGCTTGTCCGTCCTCATCGGACTCTTCGAACGGACCTTCCACGCCGGGATCGACCAGGCCGCGCTGGGACTGGCCGGACGACGCGGCGCCGGCTTCGCCGAAAGCGTCGTCAGCGAGTCTTACCAGGACCTGCATCTGTTCAGTTTCCTGTCGTTCACGATCATGTTCGGCTGGTACGTCCTCGCCTTCGCGGCATACCGCGCGAAGGTGCTCGGCGTCGACGGCTCGATCGGGCTGGCGACGATGGGACTTCTGCCATTGGGCGTGTTGAAGGGAACCGAATTCGTTTCGATCATCGGAACCGCCGGTCTTTGTGTCGCGTTGGTTCCGGCCGGTATCCGCGCCTTACTGGAAAGTCCCCGACCGAGCCGGAAGACGATGCTGCTCACGGCGGTGGCGATTCCGGCATTGGGTGCGCTCGCTTTCGCGAGCACGCTGGGCTGAGGATTTCTCCTCAGGCCAGCCAGACGGGCGTTTTCTCTTTTCTGTCACCGGATTCGTGATCACGCCCCGCCGGGAGACAGCTCATCAGCAGTACGAGACCGAGTGCCCCGAGAAGCATGTGCCCGGCGAGGATGCACAGCCCACAGAATCCGATCCACAATGAGATCTTCATTCTGGGATGGTAGGGCCCAATTCCGGGGCGCGACCCGGACTTGGGAAAGACTTAAGGTCTCCTTTGGGCAAAGGGTCTGTTCGGCGTACGGGCGTAATACACCACCAGTGACCCGGTCGCGGCCAGGAAGACCACCTGCATCAGACTCCGCGGCACCAGTTCGTCCAGCACCGACGTCACCGGCCCGTGCAGTGCCTTGTACACGTTCGCCGGGAACATCCCCAGCAGCAGGACGGTCAGCCCGGCGGCGGCCCACGGCGCCGTCCGCGACCACAGCACTCCCGCGGCGCCCGCGAGTTCGAGCACGCCGGTCACGGCGACCAGCAGCTCGGGCGCGGGCAACGCGGGCGGCACCATCGCGACGAGTTCCTCGCGCATGCCGATGAAATGCGCGAGGCCGGTGGTGACGAACAGTGCCGCGACGCCGCCGCGCACGGCCACCGGCCAGGGCTTCAGCCGCCGGACACCGACGGCGCCCAGCAGGGACAACGTCGCCGTGACGGCGATCAACATCAGTACGGGTACGAGACCGGGATCCATGAGCATGCCCTCCGAGCAGCGAAACTTTCCACTGACAAGATGCGCCGTTGCGGGTCATCTTGTCAATGACTAGATTCACGGGCATGAGTCCCTACCATCACGGCGACCTCCGCCGGGCCGTCCTCGACGCCGCCGTCGCGGCAATCACGGAACACGGCCCGGCCGGGATCAGCCTCCGCGACCTCGCCCGGCGCGCGGGGGTCTCGCACGCCGGGCCGGTCCACCATTTCGGCGACAAGGCCGGGGTGCTCACCGCACTGGCCACCGAGGGTTTCGACCTGCTCGCCGACGCGCTCGCGGCCGAGGGCGAGCAGGACTTCGCCGAGGTCGGCGTGGCTTACGTGCGTTTCGCGATCGAGCATCGCGCGCATTTCGAGGTGATGTTCCGCCCCGAACTCCACCGCGAGGACGACGAGGCACTGGCCGTCGCCCGTGACCGCGCGGGGCTTCTGCTGACCAGCGGCGCGTCGTCGGTCAGCGACGACGCGATGGCCGGGGTCGCCGCGTGGTCGCTGATGCACGGGTTCGCGAACCTGTGGCTCACCGGCGCGCTGCGCACCGAGCACCTCGAGGATCCGGACACCGCGGCCCGCGCGATCGCCCGGCTCCTCTTCCCCTGAACCCGGCTCAGACCTGCGCGGTCGGCATCACGGTGACCTGCTGGAGGTTCACCCGCGCCGGGAGCGAGGTCAGGAACGCCACGGTCTCGGCGATGTCGTCCGGCTTCAGCCAGGTCAGCGACTCGCGCGCGCCGTCCAGCCACTCCAGCGCGCCGGCGTCGGTGACATGGTCCTGAAGTTCGGTCTCGACCAGGCCGGGCTCGATCGCCGCGACCCGCACGCTCTTCGGACCGAGGTCGGCGCGGAGGTTCTTCGACAAGTGCGTCACGTACGCCTTCGAGGCGACGTACACGGCGAAGGACGGGAAGACGGCCTGCGCACCGATGGACGAGGTGTTCACCAGGTCCGCGACACCCTTTTCGGCCGCCGAAGCGACCAGATGCGGGACGAAGGCGCCGATCGCGTTCATCAGGCCCGTCATGTTGACGTCGATCATGCGCTGCCAGTCGCCGGTCGCGAGTTCGTCGATCGGCGCGGCCAGCATCACGCCCGCGTTGTTGAACAGCAGGTCCGCGCGGCCCAGTTCCGCCTCGATCCTGGCCGCCGCGGCCCGCATCGCCTCGGCGTCGGCGACGTCGGCCGCGAGCACGAGCGCGGTACCGCCGTCGCGCTCGATCTCCTTGGCCAGCGTCTCCAGCCGGTCCGCCCGCCGGGCGATCAGCGCGACCGCCGCACCCGAGGCGGCGAGCCGCCGTGCGGTCGCCTCGCCGATCCCGCTGGACGCGCCGGTGACCACGGCGACCCTGTTCGCGTGCCGTGCCGGGGAGTTCGTCATCTCTGTGTCTCCTAAGTGGACTCGTTCTCGCGTTCTGAGTCCAGGAAACCGGGTATCAGCCGGAGCAGGAACGGTCTGGTCAACCTGGGTCCGGCAGTACCAGGCAGGAGGATCCGCCAGTGTCCCGAGCCGGAAGTGGGTGCCGAAGGATCTTGTTTCGTGCGGTGAAGATGCTGTCGGCCGGGGCCGTCAGCACTTCGCTGACTTCAAGGTAGCCAGGATGCCTTCATGGCGAGGTTCCGGACCGGCCACGGGAGTGCCGGGGGTCGTCTTGAGTGTCAGCGGAGGTCGTGAGTGGCGATTCGGGTTAGAACCCGAATCGCCACTCACGACCCCGGACCAGGCGCGAAACGGCGGGTTGGGTGACGCGACACCGCACTCGCGTGCTCAGACCCGGATCTCGCGTGTTCAGACTCCGCACTCCCGAGTGCGGCATCTAGGCACGCGAGTCACGCCTTACCGAAGTACATGAAGGCCTCCTTCCTTGCGTCTAGCGCAAGGAAGGAGGCCTTCATGTACTTCACGACCAGCCGCCGAGGCCACAGCCGCCCCACTATCACCAGGGACCACATCCGACGGTAGCGAAAGCCTCCTTCACTACCCTCAGAGTAGGCAAGGAGGCCCTCACTACCAGGAGAACGCCTACGCAGCAGCGACACCGGGCCCGCGCCACGACACGGTTGCCTTACTCCTCACCTCACGACTCCGGACCAGGCGCGAAACGGCCGGATACCGATACGGATTTACGGCGCGAACTTCCGGTGCAGGACGCTAAACGAACTTGAGGTGCGAACGACGCCGCAACCGGAACCCCGACGCGACGGCGACCGCGCCGAGCAGGAGCACGAACGAGACCGCGCCGTGCGCGACACCCCGCGTCAGGTAACCGATGTCCGTGTGGTCGATGGCGTAGGTGCCGATCTCCCGGCTGGACCAGAACGGCAGCAGTCGCGCGATCAGGCTCGACGGGTCGGCCATCATCTGCAACCCGACGACCATCAGCAGGACCAGCGTCCCTTCGAGTTCACGCGGTAGAACCGAACTGAGCGCGAGCCCGAACGGCGCCGACACGGCGACCGTCAGTGCCATGATCAGCGCGACCGGGCCGTACCGGACGTCGTGCTGATCGACGAGGACCAGCACGAAGTACGGCGTGGACAAGAGGAAACCGACCGTCCACAGTGCACTCAAGCGGCCGAGGTACAGGTGCTGCGGGCGGTAACCCGAAAGCCTCAGCCGCGGTTCCATGGCACGGCTCGCGCTGCCGGCGAACAGCGCGGCGGTGCTCAGCGCCCAGCCGAGACCGAGGCAGACGAACCGGATGGACTGGCCGAGGTGATCTCCGCGCCTGCTCAAGTAGAACAGCAGGGGCAGCAGCACCAGGATCAGCAGGACCGACCGGCGCCGCAGCAGTTCGCGCAGCGCCATCTCCGCGACCGTCAGGATCTTCTTCACGCGACAGCCTTCCTTGCCGGGGAGAGTTCGAGGACGGTGTCGACCCGGTCCAGCTGGTTCAGCAGATGGGTGACCACCACGATCGCCTTGCCCGCCTCCCGCCATTGCCAGACCTGCTGCCAGAAGTCGAGGTAGGCGCCCTTGTCGAAACCCTGGTAGGGCTCGTCGAGCAGGAGCACGTCCGGTTCGCCGAGCCCGGCGAGCACGAGGTTCAGCTTCTGCCGGGTCCCGCCGGAAAGGTGCCGGGCCTGACCGCCCCGCGCGGGCGTCCAGTCCAGCGCCGCGGCACGGGCGGCGCCGACCCGGGCCGACTCCTCACGGGCCATCCCGCGGCCGGCGCCGATCAGGACGAAATGCTCTCCCGCGTCGAGGAAGTCCGCCGTGCCACCGTCCTGCGGGCAGTAGCCGAGCGAACCGCGCACACGGACCTCGCCCTTGTCCGCGCCGGTGAGCCCGGCGCAGATGCTCAGGAAGGTGCTCTTGCCACAGCCGTTCGCCCCGATCACCGCGGCGATCTCCCCCGACCGCACCACGAGGCCGACGTCGTCCAGCACCGTCCGGCGGCCGTATTTCTTCGTGATGCCACGAGCCTCCAGCAGCACCTCGCCGGGACGGCGCCTCGGCCGTCCCACGCTTTCGGCAACGGCCGAGGCGTAGACGGCGGGCGGTCCGAAGACCCGGATCGGGTCTCCGCCGCTTTCCCGCAGGTGCACCGCCGCCTCCGCGACCACCTGCCGTGCCGCGTCCTCGCCGACGCCGCGACGACGCAGCTCGTGCGTCAGCGCGGAAAGCCATCCGTCGTGGTTCATCTTCCCTCCCGCAAGATCGAGGCCACCCCGGCGGAGAACTCCTGCCAGTCGGCGGTGGCGTGCCGCAGTGTTTCCCGGCCTTCCGCGGTGATCCGGTAGTACTTGCGCGCGGGCCCGGCCGTCCCGTCCCGCCAGCTCGCGGTGACCAGGCCGAACCGTTGCAGCCGCAGCAGCACCGGGTAGAGCGTGCCGCCCTGGATGGGGCCGAGCCCGGCGGCGTCGAGCGCTTGGGCCAGCTCGTAGCCGTAGGACTCCCGCTCCGCGACCAGCGCCAGCACGCAGGGCGCCAGCACTCCCCGCAACCACTGGCCTCGCCGGTCCTGATCCACGGCGAGCAATGTAGCAGTACTACCTAGATAGCACTACAAGCTAGTTTGACCTGCGCCGATGTGCGCGAAAAGAAAAAACGCGGAAAAATCGCCGCCACTGTCGAATCGGCGGGACGCCCTTCGTATAGGGAGTGACAACCGCACGATTGAGGAGGACGCCATGACCCAGTACCTGATAAGCCTGTACCACCCCGACGGCCCCATCCCGCCGCCGGAGGTGCTCGAACCGGTGATGCGCAAGATCCAGGCGCTCAACGACGAGATGAAGACCGCGGGTGTCTGGGTGTTCGCCGCCGGACTCCACCCGCCGACCACCGCGACCGTGCTCCGGGCCAAGGAGAACGGCGAGATCGCGATGACGGACGGCCCGTACGTCGAAGGGAAGGAGCACCTCGGCGGTTTCACCATCGTCGAAGTACCGGATCTGGACGCCGCGCTCGACTGGGGCCGCCGGGTCGCCGAGATCACCTACCTGCCGGTCGAGGTCCGGCCGTTCCAGGGCGTGGAAGACCCTTCGTGCGTCCCCTGACCACCGAAGACATCGGCCGTGTCTTCACCGAGGAGTACGGCCGCGCGGTGTCCGTGCTGGTCCGGGTCTTCGGCAACATCGACATCGCCGAAGACGCGGTCCAGGACGCCTTCGCCGCGGCGGTGGACCGGTGGCCGTCCACCGGTCCGCCGCCGAGCCCGGCCGGCTGGATCATCACGACCGCCCGCAACAAGGCCGTCGACCGCCTGCGGCGGGACGCGGCCCGCGACGACAAGCACGCGCAGGCCGCGCTGCTCAACGCCGACAACGAACCAGCGGAGGAGGGCCCGGTGCGTGACGATCGCTTGCGGCTGATCTTCACCTGTTGCCACCCCGCGCTGGCCGTTCCCTCGCAGGTCGCGCTGACGCTGAAGCTGCTGGGCGGTTTGACCACCGGCGAGATCGCGCACGCGTTCTTCGTCCCCGAAGCGACGATGGCGCAGCGGCTCGTCCGGGCGAAGGGCAAGATCCGCGACGCGAAGATCCCGTATCGCGTCCCGGGCGACGCCGACCTGCCGGATCGGCTGCGTTCGGTGCTCGCCGTGATCTACCTCGTGTTCAACGAGGGTTACGCGGCCACTTCGGGCGAGCGGCTGGTGCGGGAGGACCTGTGCGCCGAGGCGATCCAGCTCGGCAGGCTGCTGACCGGCCTCATGCCGGACGAACCGGAGGCGACCGGGTTGCTGGCGCTGATGCTGTTGACCGAATCGCGTCGCGCGGCCCGCACCGGCGCGGACGGCGACGTCGTACTGCTGGCGGAACAGGACCGGTCGCGGTGGGACCGGGAGCTGATCGCCGAAGGGCAGACGCTGGTCCGCGCGTGCCTGCGGCGGAACCAGCCGGGGCCGTACCAGATCCAGGCGGCGATCAACGCCGTCCACAGCGACGCCGCCGACACGGCGAGCACGGACTGGTCGCAGATCGTCCAGCTGTACGACCTGCTGCTGGAGCTGAACCCGACCCCGATCGTCGCGCTCAACCGGGCCGTCGCGGTGGCGGAAGTCGACGGCCCGGCGGCGGCGCTCACCGCGATCGACGGCCTCGATCTGGAGGAATACCACCTCTACCACGCCATCCGCGCCGATCTGCTGCATCGCGCCGGCCGCGAGACGGAATCGGCGCGGGAGTACGAAGCGGCCATCCGAAGAGCCGGGAACAGCGCCGAAAGACGGCTGCTGGAGCGGAAGATGGCCCTGGTCAGTCGTTGATCAGCCGCGCCGGGCCCGGCCCCTTGGCGGCGAGGACGTCACCGGGGTTCACCAGGACGCACTGCTCGAAGGACAGGCAGCCGCAACCGATGCATTCGGTGAACCGGTCGCGCATGCACTCCAGCTGCTCGATGCGTTTGTTGAGTTCGGCGCTCCAGCATTCCGAGGCGCGCTGCCAAAAGGCCTGATCCGGCGCGGCACCCTCCGGCAGGAACGCGAGCACGTCGCCGATCACCTCCAGCGGGATGCCGAGGTGGTGCGACGCGCGGATGAACGCGACCACTCGGAGCATGGTGCGGGGATAGCGGCGCTGGTTCCCGCTGGTCCGCCTGCTGCCGATGAGGCCTTGGCGCTCGTAGAACCGCAGGGCGGAGGTGGCGACACCACTGCGCCGGGACAGTTCCCCGATGGTGAGTTCGGACGGCAGTTCGGCCATGTCCGCCATCCTAGCTTGACTTCAACCCTTGTTTAAGTTTCATGCTGGAGGCATGACGAAACAGGGGATCGAGAAAATGACCATCCACAAGGGACACTGGCCGGAACCGGCGGCCGGCTTGGTCGCGGTGGCGAGGGAGTACCCGGACACCGACACGGCGCGGGCGGCGTTCGAGGCGCGGGCGAACGGAGCCGAAGGGCTCGTCTCCTTCACCGCGTACGAGGGCATCGACCACGACGGCGCCTTCACTTACGAGCAGTGGACCAGCGAAGACGCGATCCAGGACCTGGACGGCGCGCCCGTGTTCCAGCTCTACCGCGGGCAGCGCGGCGAGGGTGTGCCCGGCTGCCTCGTGATCGTCTCGGTCGAGTTCGAGGGCCCTGACGAGCGACGACAGCGCGACTGGATCGACCTCGTCTTCGAAGCGCTGGCGTCGGAACCCGCGCGGCCGGAAGGCGGTATCGGCGGGCATTTCCACGTCAGCACCGACGGGACCCGGGTGTTGAACTACGCCGAATGGACCAGTGCCGAAGCGCACCGCGCCGCGCTCGCGGCCCCAGGCTCCGACGGCATCGGCACCACGGACGTGTGGAAGAAGGTGCAGACCTACCCGGGGATGTCGGGCGGGTCCGTCAAGCGGTACCGCCCGATCGTCTCGGCGGTGGCGGCATGAAGCCGATCCTGGTCGCCGGCGCCACCGGCCACGTCGGCTCGCAAGTGGTCGCCCAGTTGCGGTCGCGAGACGTCCCGGTCCGGCCGCTGAGCCGGAATCCGCCGCCGGACGGGGTCCGCGGCGACCTGACGGATCCGGAAACGATCGCACCGGCGCTCGACGGCGTCGACACGGTGTTCCTGATGCTCGCCGGATCCGCCGAGGCACTGGTGCCCACCGTGGCACTGCTCGGGGAGCGGGTGAAGCGCGTGGTGTTCCTGTCCTCGGGAGCCGTCGACGATTCCTTGGCGGAACAGGACAACGCCATCGGCACCTGGCACCGGACCGTCGAGGAGGCGATCGAAGCCGCGGGCGTGGACTGGACCTTCCTGCGGCCGCACGCGTTCGCGACGAACACCCTCGGCTGGGCGCCGTCGATTCGCGCGGACGGCGTCGTCCGCGGGGTGTACGGCGAGGCGGCCATGACGATGATCCACGAGCGGGACATCGCCGCGGTGGCCGTCGAAGCGCTCACCGGAGACGGGCACGCGGGGGCGAAGTACGTGCTCACCGGGCCGCGGCCGATCACGCAGAGCGAGCAGGTGCGCCTCATCAGCGAGGCCGCCGGCCGCCCGGCGCGCTGGGAGGAAACCCCGTTGGAGGAAACCAGGGCGGCCATGCTCGCGAAAATGCCGGACTTCATCGTCGACACGATGCTGACCGGATTCCGGGAACTCGTCACGAAACCCGGCGAGGTCACCTCGGCCGTCCAGGACGTCACCGGCAGGCCGGCGCTGGAGTTCGACGTCTGGGCCGCGGATCACGCCGCCGCGTTCCGGTAGGCTCGGATACGTGTCGACGCCGGTTCATGCCGCGGTGGTCCGCTAGCCGCCGTTCCTGACCTTGTCCCCGACGAGCCACACCCGCGGGGTCTCTTCGCCGCGGGCGGATCCAGGAACGGAAACCATGAACCCCCTGTCCACAAAGGACGGTGGTCGGCACTGGCTGACCACCGTCGGCGTGAAACCGCCTCTCACCGTTGTCGACGTCGACGACGGGATCACCGCCGACGAGGCGTTCCGGCTGGCCACTTCCGGCACCGGACTCGCCTGGTACGGCGACTTCCCCGGCGCGCGGAACCTCCTCGCCGCGCTGTCCCGCCGGTGCGGAACGGCGGCCGGGAAACCCTTTCCGGACCAGCGGAACCATCAGTCACGCCGGGCACGGCTCCTCGGCAGGCTGCTGGTCCCGCTGGATCCCGGCCACGTCCTGCCGTTGCGTCGCGGGCCGGACGTACGCGACGCCTGCGCCGAGGTCTACGGGCCTTCCGAAACCGCGTCGCTGGTGTCCCTGCGCGAACTGCTCGGCGTCATCGGCGCGCACGAATGGCGGGTGAAGGGCGTCGAAATCCCGGCGCTCGGCGCGAAACTCCATCCGCACCACGGGGTCTTCTCCCCCGTCCGCGGCGAGTACGTCGATCTGGTGGCGAGGACTCCCTTGCCCGCCAAGGAACTGGCCTTCGACATCGGCACCGGGACCGGCGTGCTCGCCGCGGTCCTCGCACGCCGGGGCGTGAAGCGCGTGGTGGCGACGGACAACGAACCCCGCGCGCTCGCCTGCGCACGCGAGAATTTCGAACGCCTCGGTTTCGGCGGGATCGAAACGCTCGAAACGGATGTGTTCCCGCCGGGCCGCGCGCCGCTGGTCGTCTGCAATCCGCCGTGGCTGCCGTCCCGCGCGCGGACTCCGCTCGAACGCGCCGTCTACGACCCGGGAAGCCGGATGCTCAAGGCGTTCCTGGACCGGCTGCCCCGGCACCTCGAGCCCGGCGGGGAGGCGTGGCTGATCCTGTCCGACCTCGCCGAACTGCTGGGCCTGCGCACGCGCGACGAGCTGCTGGCCGCGTTCGACCGGTCCGGCCTCGAAATCCGGGGCCGGGAGGACATCCGGCCGCGGCATCCGCGCGTCACCGATCGGACGGATCCGTTGCACGACGCCCGCGCGCGGGAGGTGACCTCGCTGTGGCGGCTCACAACCCGAGCAGCGCCCGAGCCTGACTGATGAACACGCGGGCGGCGGGGCTGACCGGCCCCTCCGTCCGCCAGGCCAGCGCCAGTTTCGCGCGCAGCCCGGCAGGCCGCGTGATCTCCATGGCGTGCAGATCCGTGTAGTGCGTCGCCAGCGACATCGGCACCACGGCGACACCGAGCCCTCGGCCGACCAGTTCGGCGACGACGTTCGGATCGCCCGCCTCCAGCGTCACCCTCGGCTGCGCGCTGTCGGCGAGGAACGCGGCGTCGACGATCGCGCGCATGCCGGTGCCCTTCGGCAGGCTCACCAGCGAGCGGCTTTCCAGCTCCGACAGCGTGATCGTGGCCTTCGCGATGAGCGGATCCTCCGGCCCGGAGATGGCGACGAGCGGCTCGTCGAGGACGACCTCGAAACCGATCCCGGGCGGCGGTTCCCCGGAGAGCCCGATCAGCGCGATGTCGAAGCGGCCGTCGGCGACGCCCGCGAGCAGGACGTCGGAGGTGGCCTCGGCGAGCGTGATGTCCACGGCGGGATGCCGTTCGTGGAAGCGGGCGAGCAGATCCGGGAGGTTGACCGGACCGCGCGAGGACACCATGCCCATCGCGACCTGGCCGCGGACCAGGCCGGTGAGGTCGTCGACCGCCTGCCGCACCCCGGCGACGGCGGCGAGCGCGGCCCGCGCGTGCGGGAGCGCGGCGGCACCCACCTCGGTCAGCCGCACCGACCTGGCCGACCGGTCGAGCAGCGGCTGCCCGAGTTCGCGTTCGAGACGGCGGATCTGGGCGCTGACGCCTGGCTGCGCGACGTGCAGCCGCTCGGCGGCGCGGGTGAAATTCGCTTCTTCGGCTACCGCGACGAAGTATTCGAGCTGACGCAGTTCCATAACCGATGATTCTAGTTCCCAGACAAACTAGATCTTGGACTTCTGGCGGAATCGAGACCACCCTGGTGTCATGACCACCATGCTCCGCTCCGGCGACCCGGATTACGACAACGAACTCGCCGGTTTCCAGACCGCCGTGCCCCGCCGCCCCGACGTCATCGTGCCCGCCGCTTCGGCCGCCGACGTCGACGAGGCCGTCCGCTACGCCGGCGAGCACGACCTCCCGATCGCCGTTCATTCGACCGGGCACGGCGTGGGCGTCCCCTTCGAGGGCGGCGTCCTCGTCACCACCCACCGTATGACCGGGATCCGGATCGACGACGGAGTCGCACGGGTCGACGCGGGCGTGCGCTGGGGTGCGGTCATCGAGGCGGCCGCCCAGCACGGGCTGGCGCCGCTCAGCGGTTCCTTCCCCGGTGTCGGCGTCGTCGGCTACACCCTCGGAGGCGGGTTCAGCCTGCTCGGCCGCAAGTACGGGCTGGCCGCCGACCAGGTGACCGCGATCGAGGTCGTGACCGCCGACGGCGAACTCCGCCGCGCCACCCCGGACACCGAACAGGACCTGTTCTGGGCCTTGCGTGGCGGCCGCGACAACTTCGGGATCGTCACCGCGCTCGAGTTCCGGCTCGTCCCGGTCACCCGGCTGTACGGCGGCAGCCTGCAATTCGGCACCGAATCGCTGTCCGCGGTGCTCCACGCCTGGCGCGATTGGGCGGCGGAGATGCCGCGCGAGATGACGTCTTCGCTGGGCATGGTCCCGATGCCGGATCTGCCGATGGTGCCCGGACCGCTGCGCGGGCAGCACGTCGCCCAGATCCGGGTCGCCTACCTCGGCGACGCCGCCGAGGGCGAACGCCTGGTCGCGCCGCTGCGCGCCGCCGCCCCCGTACTGGGTGACACGCTCGCCGAGCTCCCGTTCACCGAATCGGGCAAGATCGCGAACGAGCCGCCCTTCCCGCACGGCTACCGCGCCGACAACGTCACCGTTTCCAAGCTCGGCGACTCGATGCTCGACGCGATCCTCGAACACGCCGGCCCGGACGCCCCGGTGCCGACCGTCGTCCTGCTGGATCTGCTCGGCGGCGCGCTGTCCGACCCGCCCGAGCACCCCGGCGTCGGATGGGACCGTGAAGCCCGCTTCACCGTGCGGGCACTGTCCGTAGTGGACGACACGGGCATGGCCGAGATCAAGGCGGCCCACGGGAAACTGTTCGACGCGCTGAAGCCCTGGTCGACCGGCAAACTGCTGACCTTCGTCTACGGCGAGAGCGGCGCCGACGAGGAAGCGTCCAAGGTCTACTCCCCGGCCGATCTGCGTCGGCTCGCCCAGGTCAAGGCCGCCGTCGACCCGGCGAACCGGTTCCGGCTGACGCATAACGTCGAACCGGCGCGTGACGCTGGGTGATGCCCGAAATCCGCTGGTAGATGGCCTCCATCCGGGGCGAAGGCACAGTGGGCGGGACCCGTATACTTCCGGGCCGATACCGCCATTAGGGGGCACTGTGCGCACTTTGGACCATGACGAGTTCCTCGCCATGCGTCGGTTCCCCGCGCTCGACGGGCTGCGCGCGATCGCGGCCACCATCGTGATCCTCTTCCACTTCGCGGGTCCGAAATGGAACTGGCTGTCCGGCTGGGTCGGTGTCTACATCTTCTTCGTGCTGTCCGGTTTCCTGATCACGACGCTGCTGCTGCGTGAACAGGACCGGACCGGCCGGATCTCGCTTTCGGCGTTCTACCTGCGGCGGGTGTTCCGGATCCTGCCGCCGTACCTGGTGATCCTCGGCGGCATCGTGGTGTTCGTGTGGCTGCGCGGCGAGTTCTTCACCCGCGAACTGCCGCACGCGCTGAAGTACTACCTGACCTTCTTCAACGAGTTCTTCCCCGCCAGCAGCCCGAACGGGCCGGACAACTTCTTCAGCGGCTCGTGGACGCTGGGCATCGAGGAGAAGTTCTACCTGGTCTGGCCGTTCCTGCTGGTGGTCGCGGGCGCTGTCGGGCTGGCCGCGGCGTGGCGCAAACTCGCGCTGGCGTTCGCCGCGTTCGCGCTGATGGCCGGGCTGGTGGGGGTCACCAGCGGCTGGGTGCTCAACGGGCCGCAGGTGCCGATCTACCGGTCGACCGTGCACTACGCGATCCTGCTGATCGGCTGCGTGCTGGCGATCGCGATGCACTACCGCCGGTCCTACGCGGTGATCAAACCGCTCACCCATCCGCTCGCGGCGATCCCGGTGTTCGGCGCGTTCGCCGTCCTGCACGTCAACATGGAAAGCCTGTGGTGGGAGACCGGCAGCAACCTGGGTCTGCTGATCGCCTACGGCCTGCTCTCGGCGATGTTGCTGGTCGTGCTGGTCTCGCCGGGGCCGCTGCGCTGGCTGCTGGCGACGAAGGTGATGCGCTTCGTCGGTGAGCGTTCGTACTCGCTCTACCTGCTGCAGGGCCCGGTGCACTTCGCCGTGGTCGCGGCGATCCCGCCGCTGGGCGAGCACCGGATGATCAGCGCGCTGACCGTGTTCGCGGTCGGGCTCGGGATCGCGGATCTCATCCACCGCTGGGTCGAGCAGCCGATGATCCTCACCGGCAAGAAGCTGATCGCGCGCCGCCAGGAGCGCAAGGCACTGCGTGCGGCCGAAGCCGAACTCAAGCGCCCGAGCGCCGTCGAAGCCCCCAGCGGCGCGCGCTGACCCTCCCGCGTTTCGTCCTCTGAATGCGATAGTTGCAGGCGCAGGTACCGCATCCAGAGGACTAAATGCGGCTGGGTCAGCGGGAGATCGTGACGATCGGGATCACCCGATCGGTCTTCTCCTCGTAGTCGGCGAAGCCCGGCATGAGGCTGACCATCTTCGCGTAGAGACGGTCACGCTCGGCGCGGTCTTCGAGCACCACGGTCGCGGTCGCGTCGAACTTCTCCGTGCCGACCTCGATGGTGACCTTCGGGTTCGCCACGATGTTGTGGTACCAGGCCGGGTTCTTGTCCGCCCCGGCGTACGACGCGGCGACGATGTACTTGCCGTCTTCCTCCGCATACGCGAGCGGCGAGGTCCGCGGCTCGCCGCTCTTCGCCCCGATGGTGGTGAGCAGCAGCAGGGAACCGCCCTCGAACGGGCCGCCAACCTTGCCCTCGTTCTCGCGGAACTCCTTGATGATGTTCTTGTTCCAGTCCAACGCTTCGGACATGCTTTCCTCCAGTGTCGATCTCTCCTGCGAGGCTACTCAGCCTTCGCGCGCCTTGCGGCGCTGCGCCTCGGCCCGTTCCCGGCACTTGCGGAGGAACTCTTCGTCGTCTTCGGCACTCGTCGCGGCGAACCGGCCCGGCCGGTCGTACTCCGGGAACGCCGGCGTCTCCCGCTCGTACCGGCCGCGCCGGGCGCGGGCGGCGCCCTGCGGACGACCGGCCACCAGCCAGACGATCGAGCCGATCAGCGGGACGATCAGCACCAGCAGCAGCCACATCCCCTTCGGCATGTTGCGGCACGATCCCTCGTCCGTGGTGATCACGTCGACAAGGCAGAAGATCCACAGACCGAGCGTGAGAACGCCGAATAAACCATTGAAATACAGCATCGAAAGACTCCCCAGTTCCAGATGACCGGGGTAAGTATTAGCACAGGAGTGCGTCGAGAATTCCCGCGGCCACTTGCAGTGCCTGCGCTTCTCCCGGGCACCGCTTGGGCCCTGTTCCGAACGGCCGTTCCGACAGGTCCACCTCGACCACCTCGCCGCCGACCCACCGCCGGGTGATCCGGATCGGCGGATCCTCCCGCAGCACCCGAGCGAGCAAACCTTCGGCGTCCTCATCGGACCGGTGGGCGGCCAGCGCCTTCCCGAGCAGCTTGGCCGTCGCGTCACAGGCCTGGACCAGAAGCCCGATCCGTGCGGCCGTCCGCTCGTCGACGTCGCCCCCGCAGACCTCGATCAGCCGTCGCATTGCTTCTTCGGCGTCGTCCCCGATTCCCGTATGCGGGTGGTAGCTGCCGGAAACCGTCGCGATGTCGCGGGAAACGTCCGGCAGGCCGAGCTCGGCCGCCAGCACGGCGACCGGGACCGTCCGCAGGATCCGGTCCACCCCGCCGTCCCGCATTTCGCGAGTGAGCGCGAAAGCCTTGTCCCGCAACGCCCCCATCGTCGCGAGCTCGTCGAGCACCAACGCCCGCCGCCGCGCGTGGTCCTCCGGACGGCTGAACCGGGCCACCTTGGCCCGCAACCACCCGACACCACCCGGCTCGACGTCCTGAGGCACCGGCGGGACAGGGGCTTCGATCAGCGGATTCTCCATGTCGCCACGCTAAGTGCGGAACGCTTCGGTCACGGCCGAAACGAGAGCGCGCCTTCGTTGTTATGGTGACCGGGTGACGGCCGTGTCGGAGGCAACCGAAGTCGACGGCGCGGGGCGAACGGCGCAACCGCGCCAGTTGATCGTGACCGTGTACGGCCTCTATTCGCGCGGCGAAGGCGGCTGGCTTTCGGTCCGCTCCCTGATCGATCTGCTGGCCGGCGTGGACGTCGAGGAACCCGCCGTCCGGTCGTCGATCTCGCGGCTGAAGCGGCGCGGGATCCTTTCCGCGGTGCGCCGCGACGGGGCCGCCGGTTACGAACTTTCCGAAACCGCGCTGGCGATCCTGCGCGAAGGCGACGAGCGGATCTTCCGCCGCGAACGCGCCACCCCCGCCGATGGCTGGCTGCTCGCGGTGTTCTCCGTCCCGGAAGCCGAACGGCACAAAAGGCACGTTCTTCGCACGCAGCTCGCCCGGCTCGGCTTCGGGACCGCGTCGTCCGGGGTCTGGATCGCGCCCGCGCATCTGCGTGACGCGACCTCCGACATGCTGCGACGGCTCGAACTGGAGGGTTACGCCGATCTCTTCCACGCCGAGCATCTCGCGTTCGGCGACGTGCGGGAGAAGATCCGCGACTGGTGGGACCTCGACCAGCTCGAGTCGCTGTACACCGCGTTCCTCGACGAGCACGCGGCCGCGCTCCGGCGATGGCAACGGCGCAAGACCACGGACGAGGCCGAAGCGTTCGCCGACTACGTGCGGGTGCTCACCGACTGGCGGCGGCTGCCCTACCTCGACCCGGGGCTGCCCGCCGAACTGCTGCCGTCCGGCTGGGCCGGGATCCGGGCCGCGGATCTGTTCTTCACGCTGCACGCGCGGTTGGGCGAAGCCGCGGCCGCGCACGTCTCGCGCACCATTTCCGACATGTCATGAAAGGGTCGTTCAGGACGAAATATGTCCTGAACGACCCTTTCATGACATGTCGCTTCACGCGGCCACCACCGCGAAGCCCTGCACCTCCACCAGCGCCTCGGCGTCCCAAAGCCGGCTGACGCCGATCCCCGCCATCGCGGGGTACTCGCTCCCGGCCAGCCGCTTCCACACCGCGCCGATCTCGCGCGCGTGGGCGCGGTAGTCGTCCATGTCGACGATGTAGATGGTCACGCTGCACAGGTCCGACGGCCCGCCGCCCGCCGCCCGCAACGCGGTGAGCAGATTGGACAGCGCGCGTTCGAACTGCGCGACCACGCCGTCGCCGACGATGCGGTTCTCCTCGTCCAACGCCGTCTGACCGGCGAGGAAGACGAATTTCCCGGTCGCGGCGACGGCGTGCGAGAAGCCGGAGGGGCGGCCGAGCTCGGGCGGGTTGATGCGCTCCATACGGGTCAGCATATCCCGTATCGTTGACGGTCGTACATACCGCGACATACCCTGAGCGACGTGCGTATCGCGGTGTTAGGCGGCGGCCCGGCGGGGCTCTACTTCGCCACGCTGGCGAAACAGCTCCATCCCGATCACGAGATCACCGTCTGGGAGCGCAACGCGCCCGACGACACCTTCGGGTTCGGGGTGGTGTTCTCCGACGAGACGCTCGGCGGGATCGAACACGCCGATCCGGTGATCCACGCCGCCATGCGGGCCGAGTTCGCGCGCTGGGACGACATCGACGTCCACTTCCGCGGCACGGTGCACACCTCCGGCGGGCACGGGTTCGCCGCGATGAGCCGCAAACGGCTGCTCGGCATCCTCCAGGAACGCTGCGCGGAGCTCGGCGTGGACGTCCGTTTCCACACCGAGGCGCCGAGCGCGGCCGAGGCGAGCGCCGAGTACGACCTCGTCGTCGCGGCGGACGGCGTCAATTCCCCGACTCGCAACGCGCTCGCCGAGAGCTTCCGCCCGAACCTCCAGACCCGGCGTTGCAAGTACATCTGGCTCGGCACGGATCTCGTGTTCGACGCCTTCAAGTTCCACGTACTCGAAACCCCGCACGGGATCATGCAGATCCACGGCTACCCGTACAGCGACACCGCGAGCACGTTCATCCTCGAACTGCACGAGGACGTCTGGCAGCGCGCGTTCGGCGAGATCGCCGCGACCGCGTTGGCGCCGGGTGAAAGCGACGAGAAGTCCATCGAGGTCATCCGCGAACTGTGCGCGGACGTCCTCGGCGGTCACCAGGTGTTCGCCAACAACTCGAAGTGGACCGCGTTCGCCACCGTGCGCTGCGCGAGCTGGCGGCACGAGAACGTCGTCCTGCTCGGCGACGCCGCGCATACGGCCCACTTTTCCATCGGCTCCGGCACGAAACTCGCCATGGAGGACGCGCTCGCGCTCGCCGCCTGCCTGCGCGAACAGTCCGATATGGACAGTGCGTTGGAAGCCTACGAAGCCGAACGCCGCCCCGTCGTCACCTCCACCCAGCGCGCCGCACAGGCGAGCCTGGAGTGGTTCGAGAACATGGGCCAGTACACCCACCAGGATCCGGCGCAGTTCGCGTTCAACATCCTCACCCGCAGCCGCCGCGTCACCTACGACAACCTCCGGCTGCGCGATCCCGAGTTCGCCGCCGAACTGGACACCTGGTTCGCGTCCACTGTGCACTCATCGGACTCCGACGTCCGGCCGCCGATGTTCCAGCCGTTCCGCATCGGGAGCCTGGAGCTGCCGAACCGCGTCGTCGTCTCGCCGATGGACATGTACTCCTCCGAAGACGGCGTCCCGACCGATTTCCACTTGGTACACCTGGGAAGCAAGGCGCTCGGCGGTGCCGGTCTGGTGATGACGGAGATGGTCTGCGTCTCCGAAACCGGCCGCATCACCCCGGGCTGCGGCGGCCTCTACACCGAAGAACAAGAACAAGCCTGGGCAAGAGTCACCGACTTCGTCCACGCCCACACCCCAGCGCGGATCGGCGTCCAGCTCGGCCACTCCGGGCGCAAGGGTTCCACGAAACTGATGTGGGACGGCATCGATCAGCCGCTGTCCGAGGGCAACTGGGAGGTCTGCGCCCCGTCCGCGATCCCGTACAGCGACGCGAATCAGATCCCGCGCGAGCTCTCGATCCCTGAGCTACAAGAGATCCGTGACCAGTTCGCGCACTCCGCCGCTGCCGCCGCGCGCGCCGGGTTCGACCTCCTCGAACTCCACTGCGCGCACGGCTACCTCCTGTCGTCGTTCCTGTCGCCGCTGACCAACCGGCGGACCGACGAGTACGGCGGCTCGCTGGAGAACAGGCTGCGCTTCCCGCTCGAAGTCTTCGACGCCGTCCGCGCGGCCTGGCCAGCGGAGCGGCCGATGACGGTCCGTATCTCCGCGACCGACTGGTACGACGGCGGGATCGACGTCGACGACGCCGTCGAGATCGCCCGCGCGTTCGCCGAGCACGGGGCGGACGGCATCGACGTCTCGACCGGTCAGGTCGTCAGCGAGGAGAAACCCGAGTACGGCCGCAGTTACCAGACGCCGTACGCGGACCGGATCCGCAACGAGATCGGGCGCGAGTACGGGATCGCGGTGATCGCCGTCGGCGCGATCTCCTCCTACGACGACGTCAACTCGCTGATCCTGGCGGGCCGCGCGGATCTGTGCGCGCTCGGCAGGACACATCTTTACGATCCACAATGGACGTTGCACGCCGCCGCCGAACAGGGCTATCCGATGCCGTGGCCGAAGCAGTTCGCGGCGGGCAGCCGGAAACCGCAGGGCGGCCGCACCGACGGGCCGAAACCACGGCTGGAGCTGTTGCGTTCGGGCGAACCCGGCACCGCACACGCCCGCTGGCGACCTGGGAGCGACCGATGACAGCCTTCGCACTGAGCCCCGAACAGCAGGCCTTCGCCGACGAGGTCCGGCGGCTGGGCGCCGAAAAGCTCCGCCCGCTGGCCGAATCCGGCACCGAAGGAGCGGTGAACCGGCCGCTGCTCAAGGAAATGGGCGCGCTCGGCCTGCTTTCCCGGCTGTTCCCGGGCGTCGACGGCGGCAGTCCGAGCCGGGAAGCCGCCGCGACGGATCTGTGCATCCTGCGGGAATCGCTCGCGAGCCAGAGCACCGAAGCCGAGACCGCGTTGGCGTTGCAGGGTTTGGGCACGTACCCCGTGCTGCAGTCCGGGCAGGACTCGCAGGTCGCGAAGTGGGTTCCCGCCGTGGCCTCGGGTGACGCGGTCGCCGCTTTCGCGCTCACCGAACCGAACGCGGGTTCGGACGCGGCGGCGCTGGAACTCGCCGCCGAACCCGACGGCGACGGCTGGCGTCTCACCGGCGAGAAGATGTGGATCTCCAACGCCCCCGAGGCCGATTTCTACAGCGTTTTCGCCCGCACCACCCCGGAAGCGGGCTCGCGCGGCGTGTCCGCGTTCGTCGTCCCGGCCGACCGCGCCGGGCTGTCGGGTGAGCACCTCGACCTCGTCAGCCCGCATCCCATCGGCACCCTGGTCTTCGACGGCGTCCGCGTGGAGCGGGACGAGCTGCTCGGCGAACAGGACCGCGGTTTCGGCGTGGCCATGCGGACGCTGGACCTGTTCCGGCCGAGTGTCGGCGCGTTCGCCGTCGGGATGGCGCAGGCCGCACTCGACGCCGCCGTCGCCCACGCGCAGACCAGGGTCGCGTTCGGCGGCCCGCTCCTGAAGCAGCAGACCGTGGCGCACACCCTCGCCGAAATGGCGACCCGCACCGAGGCCTCGCGTCTGCTGGTCTACGCCGCGGCCGCCGCCTACGACGCGGGCGAGCGGAACCTCGCCGGCCGCGCCGCGATGGCGAAACTGTTCGCCACCGAGACCGCGCAGTACGTCGTCGACTCCGCCGTGCAGATCCACGGCGCGCGGGCGCTGCGGCGAGGGCATCTGCTCGAACACCTCTACCGCGAGGTCCGCGCGCCGCGGATCTACGAAGGCGCGTCCGAAGTGCAGCGGACGATCATCGCGCGATCGCTGACTTCTTCCTAGCCGGACGGCGATCGAGGTACCACTGCGTGGCGATCACGACCAGCGTCGGGCTCAGCCAGGCCGTGATCCCGGCGACCGACTGGGTCAAGGCGAGTTCGCTGCCGCCGAACGTGGTCTCCAGCTGCGGTTGCAGCACGATCACCGCGACCGGGCCGACCAGACGGCTGACGATGATCGACATGGTCAGCGCGAAACTGCGGATCATCCAGCGGCGGTGATCGCCGAACCGGCGCTGCCGTGCCGCGCGCCAGCCGGCGAACGTGCACGCCAGCCACAGCACCCCGGCCAGCACGTTGGCCACCCGCGTCACCGGGCCGAACGGGCTCATCGCGCCGACGGTCAGCGCCAGCAGCCCGGCCGGGAGCACCCCGGCGAAGACGTACACGCGGCCGATCTTCCGGTGCACCGCCGGGTATTTCGCCCGGAACCACGGCCAGATCTGGAGCAGCGCCCCGACCATCGCGATCGAGCCGAACAGCACGTGCGCCGCGAGGAACCAGTAGTGCGAGGTGAACCCGGCCGGCTGCGGGACCCGTGACAGCGATGGGTCCATCGCCAGATACGGCGGCATCGAAAAGGCCAGGAACACCACGACGACGACGGCCAGCGGCCCCACCCACGGCCTCCGCCACCACGATTTCCGTGGCACCGTACCCGGTTCGTCACGTTGTTCGAGCCTGACGGTCATCACTGTCCCCCACGTTTCCTTTACCGGCGACCAACTTTCGATGCCGAACCTAGGACGTGAGACTTTCGGAAAACAGGGAGCGGACCGCCGGATCGAGGGTGGGGCAGACCCTACCGCCGTCCGCCGCGCACCCGCTCGACGATGTCGCGGTACGCCAGCCCGCTCTGCTTGACCGTCCGCGCCTGCGTCTCGCGGTCGACCCGCACCAGGCCGAGCCGTTTCGCGTAGCCGTACGCCCATTCGAAACCGTCCAAAAAGGACCAGGCGAAGTAGCCGCGGACGTCCGCGCCAGCCTGCCGCGCGGCGGCGGTGGCGGCGATGTGCGCGGAAAGGTACGCGGCGCGGTCTTCGTCGCGGACGAATCCGGTCTCGTCGGGGACGTCGGCGAACGCCGCGCCGTTTTCGGTGACGTAAAGGGGCAGATCGGGATAGTCGCGGCTGATCCGGACGAGCAGTTCGGTGAGCTTGTGCGGCAGGATCTCCCAGCCCAGTACCGTCGACGGCGCCCCGAACGGCACCTTGCGGAACGACGGCATCCCGAAGTGCTCCACCGCTTTCCCGTTCTCCTCCACCCCGGAGTACCGCGTCCCGAAGTAGTAGTCGACGCCGAGGAAATCGAGCGGTGCCGCGATGATCGACGGGTCCCACGGCTCGGACGGCAGGCGGATACCCTGCCGGGCAAGGGTCTCGAGGACGTCCTCCGGGTATCGGCCGCGCACGAGCGCGTCGAGGTAGAACCTCGTCCCGAGACCGTCCTCGAACCGGGCGGCCTCGCGATCGGCCTCGCTGGGGGTGGCCGGATCGGCGGTGCTCAGGTTGAGCGTGATGCCGAACTTCGTCCCGGGCGGGGCGAGTTCCCGCATCCGCCGCACGGCGAGCCCATGGCCGAACAGCAGGTGATGCGCCGCCGCCATCCCCGCCTTCGCGTCCCGGCGGCCGGGCGCCATCACCCCGTGGACGTAACCGTGCATGGCCGTGCACCAAGGCTCGCTCAGCGTGGTCCAGTGGCGGACCCGGTCGCTCAGCCGCTCGAACACGAGCATCGCGTAATCGGCGAACCGCACGGCGGTGTCGCGCGCGGGCCAGCCGCCCGCGTCTTCGAGGTGCTGCGGCAGATCCCAGTGGTACAGCGTCAGCCAGGGATCGATGCCGTTGTTGAGCAGTTCGTCGACCAGCCGGTCGTAGAAGGCGATGCCCGCCGGGTTGACGCCGCCGCGCCCGCGCGGCTGCACACGGGGCCAGGAAACGGAGAACCGGTAGGTGTCGACGCCGAGTTCCTTGAGCAGCGCGACGTCGGCGGGCATCCGGTGGTAGTGATCGCAGGCGACCTCGCCGGTGTCACCGTTGTCGACGGACCACGGGGACTGGGCGTAGGTGTCCCAAATGGACGGTGTTCGTCCGTCTTCGGAGACCGCGCCTTCGACCTGGTACGCCGAGCTGCCGACACCCCATCGGAAGTCGGGCGGCAAGGTGCCGATGAGCTCGTCGTCCCCCGTCATGACCCTCTTCCCGCCTTATTTCACCAGTTGATACATGGCGGAGGCTAAGGTCGTGGGGCATCCTGGAAGGGTCCGCCGCCATAAGATGGGTATCCGCATGCCTGCCAAGCGCACCACCGTCCGTGACCTGCGGCGGCACAACCGTTCCCTCCTGCTGTCGAAACTCTACTTCGACGGCCCGCTCAGCCGCCACGAATTGAGCGGTCTGACCGGTTTGAGCGCCGCGACCGTCAGCAACGTGACCGCCGAACTCGGCGAAGAACGCCTCATCACCGAAGCCGGGCTCGTCGAGTCCGACGGCGGCAGGCCGCGCGTGCTGCTCCGCGTCGACCCGGCGTACGGCCATGTCGCGGGCGTCGACATCGGCGAGACCGGCGTGAAGGTCGAACTGTTCGACCTCACCATGAACCGGCTCGCCACCGTCGAGCATCCGCTCGCCTCGCCCCGGCCGGACGCCGCGGCCGCCGTCACCCAGGTGGCGTCCGGACTCCGGGAGGTGATCACGGAATCGGGGATCGACGAGGCGACCGTGCTCGGTGTCGGCATCGGCGTCCCCGGCACCGTCGAACAGGGTGAGGCGCTGCGTGTGCACGCGCCCACCATCGGCTGGAAAGAGGTCCCGCTCACCGACCTCCTGCGCGCGGAGGGTGTCGAGCTGCCGCTGTTCATCGACAACGGCGCGAAAACCCAGGGCCAGGGCGAAATGTGGTTCGGCGCCGGCCGCGGCGCCCGGCACGCGGTGATCGTCCTGATCGGGTCCGGTGTGGGCGCGGCCGTGGTCACCGACGGCACCACGTACCGGGGCTCCACCAGCAGCGCGGGCGAATGGGGCCATACGACGATCGTCTACGGCGGACAGGAATGCCGCTGCGGATCGCGCGGCTGCCTGGAGTCCTACGTCGGCGCGGAGGGCGTTCTCGCCCGCTATCGCAAGGCGCGTGGCGGAAAGGCCACCTCGGGTGAGGACGAGCAGACGCAGTTCGCCGCCTTGCTGGAGTCCGCGGGCAAGTCCAAGGCCGCGGCCAAGGTACTGGAGGAGACGGCGGGTTACCTCGGCGCGGGCATCGGCAATCTGATCAACCTGTTCAACCCGGAGCGGATCGTGCTGGGCGGCTGGGCCGGGCTGGCGCTCGGCGAGCAGTACCTGCCCGAGATCCGGCGCGTGGCGGGCGAGCACGCGCTGGCGCACGTGTTCGACCAGACCGAGATCGGACTCGGACAGCTCGGCCCGGACGCCGTCGCCATAGGAGCCGCCACCCTCCCGGTCGCCGCCCTCCTCGACCAGGGCGCGGACCCGCGGACGGCCGGATCGAAGCGCGGCACCGCCGCCTGACCTTAATTCGAGGCTGAAAAATACGTCTTGTCGCAGTGGTAGAGACCATGCATACTTTGTTGTCAGGCACAACAAAGTAGTTCTCTGCCTGCGAAGAGAGGCGACAACGATGTCCATCTCCTCCCGTTTTCGCTGGGCGGCACTCCTCGCCGCCGGCGCCCTCCTCGGCTCACTCCCGGCGACGGCCCAAGCCCCGGCCGCCGAGGCCGCGGTCACGGCCGCGACCTTCACCGACGACTTCAACGGGCCCGCCGGCGCGGGTATCGACACTTCGAAGTGGCATTTCGAAACCGGCGACAACGTCAACAACCACGAGCGGCAGTGGTACACGTCCGGGACGAACAACGCGGCGCTCGACGGCCAGGGCAACCTCGTCATCACCGCGAAGAAGGAGAACCCCGGCAACTACAACTGCTGGTACGGGCGCTGCGAGTACACCTCGGCGCGACTGTCCACACAGGGCCAGTTCACCCAGACCTACGGCCGGTTCGAAGCGCGGATGAAACTGCCGCGCGGACAAGGGATGTGGCCCGCGTTCTGGATGCTCGGCGCCGACATCGGCAACGTCGGCTGGCCCGACAGCGGCGAGATCGACATCATGGAGAACGTCGGCTTCGAGCCGAACACGGTGCACGGCACCCTCCACGGCCCCGGTTACTCCGGCGCGGGCGGCATCGGCGCGGCCTACAACGGCCCGAACTTCTCCGACGACTTCCACACCTACGCCGTCGACTGGGCGCCGAACCAGATCAAGTGGTACGTGGACGGCAACCTCTACCAGACCCGCACCCCCGCCGACCTCAACGGCAATCGCTGGGTCTTCGACCACCCCTTCTACCTGATCCTGAACCTCGCGGTCGGCGGCTACTGGCCGGGTGACCCGAACTCCAGCACGGTCTTCCCGCAGCGTCTAGTCGTCGACTACGTGCACGTCAATTCGAGCGACACGGCCGGGCGGAGCGGCCGGATCACCGGGATCGGCGGCAAGTGCGTCGACGTCGCGGGCGCGAACACCGCCAACGGCACTCCGGTCCAGATCACCGACTGCAACGGCAACGCCGCGCAGAACTGGACCATCGGCGGCGACGGCACGATCCGCGCGCTCGGCAAGTGCATGGACGTCTCCGGTGGAGGCACCGCCGACGGCACGGCCGTGCAACTGTGGGACTGCAACGGATCCGGCGCGCAGAAGTGGGCGATCAGCGGCGCGCGCGACATCGTGAACCCGCAGGCGAACAAATGCCTGGACGCCACCGGCAACAGCTCCGCGAATGGGACGAGACTCCAGATCTGGACCTGCGGCGGTGGCGCGAACCAGAAGTGGGTCACCCCCTAGCCACCCCTCGCGTTTCGTCCTCTGAATGCGGTAGTTCGTATCCCGGACTACCGCATTCAGAGGACGAAACGCGTCAAGGGGAGCGTTCGGCGTAGGCCTCGACGAGCTGGTTTTCGGCGTCGGTGAGGTACTGCGCGAGGAGCTTTTCGGCGCCGAGGCCGTCGCCGGCTTCGATGCGCTCGAGGATCTCCGCGTTGCGCTTGAGGTACGGCTCGTGGAAGCGCCGCGGGTCGGCCATCATGTGGAACACCAGCCGCAACTCGGCGAGAATGCCGCGCATCAGCTCGTCGATCCGTTCGCTGCCGCTGAGTTCCGCGATCGCCGAATGGAACCGGATGTTCGCGGTGCCGAGGTCCTGCCAGCGCTCACTCCGCTCGGCCAGCTTGCCGTCCTCGACCAGGCGCGCGAGCTTCGCGAACGTCGGGGGCTTCTCCGTCACCGCCCGCACGGCCGAGCACTCGACGACCTTGCGCACCTTGTAGAGGTCGACGACGTCCTCGACGGGCAGCACCCGCACGAAAACACCGCGATTGAGCTCGTGGGTCAGCAGTCGTTCGTGCGTGAGCAGCCGGAACGCCTCGCGCAGCGTGTTGCGGGAGACGCCGAGCGCCGAGCCGATGTCGTGTTCCGACAGCCGGACGCCGGGCAGGAAGAACCCCTCCGCGATACGCGTGCGAAGGACACCCGCGACCCGTTCGGCCGTGCTGGTGCGGCTGATCATGCCGCGATCAGCCTCGAGTCCCTCTACCGAGGCAGGACCACCCTCCGCAATCGTCACGTGACCGATCCTACCTAGGCACAAGAGTCTCAGCCAAGGATCCTCTTGTGGAATTGTTGAACAATCCCTAAAGTGCCTACTCATGTGACCCGTGCCACCCTGAAAAGTCACCTCTGGAGGTGCCGATGAACGCGACAGCCACTACCGAAGACACTCGCCCCTTCGCCTGGTTCCGCACGCTCGGTTCGCGAGGCCGCCGTGCCTTCGTCGGCGCGTTCGGCGGATACGGGCTCGACTCGTTCGACTACCAGACCCTGCCGCTGGGCCTGGCCGCGATCACCGCCTACTACGGCCTCTCCGGCGGCGAGGCGGGCCTGCTCGGCACCACGACGCTGGTGGTCTCGGCGATCGGCGGTATCGGCGCGGGCATCCTGGCCGACCGCATCGGCCGCGTACGCACCCTTCAGATCACCATCGCGATGTACACGATCTTCACCGTGCTCTGCGGATTCGCGCCGAACTTCGAGACGCTCCTGGTCTTCCGCGCACTGCAGGGCCTGGGCTTCGGCGGCGAGTGGGCCGCCGGCGCCGCGCTGGTGGCGGAGTACTCGCAGGCGAAGTATCGCGGCCGCACGGTCGCCTTCGTGCAGAGTGCGTGGGCGGTCGGCTGGGCGCTCTCGGTCGTCGTCTACACCGTCGTCTTCAGCCTGTTCAGCCCGGACATCGCCTGGCGCGTGATGTTCTGGACCGGCGTCATCCCCGCGCTGCTGGTGCTGTGGGTCCGGCGCAACGTCCAGGACGCTCCTGTCGCGGAAGCCGCCCGTGCCACGAAGAAGGTACGCGGTTCGCTGGCGGGCATCTTCAAGCCGGATCTGCTGCGCACGACGTTCTTCGCCGCGCTGCTCGCCACCGGTGTCCAGGGCGGCTACTACACGCTCGCGACCTGGCTGCCGAGCTACCTGAAGACCACCCGCGGCCTCACCGTCATCGGGACCGGTGGCTACCTCGCGTTCCTGATCTCCGGCGCGTTCATCGGGTACGTCACCGGCGGTTATCTCACGGATATCTTGGGGCGTAAGAAGACATTCTTGCTGTTCTCGGTGCTGTCGGCGGGTCTCATCGTCGCCTACACACAGATCCCGGCGGGTGCGAACACGCTCGTGCTCTTCCTCGGCTTCCCACTCGGGTTCTCGATGTCCGCGATCTTCAGCGGGTTCGGCGCCTTCCTCGCCGAGCTGTACCCGTCGGCGCTACGCGGGACCGGACAGGGCTTCACCTACAACCTCGGCCGGGCCATCGGCGCGACCTTCCCCGCCGTGGTCGGTTTCCTCGGCGCGGGCGGCGCGATGGTGTTCGGCGCGGTCGGCTACGGGATCGCCGCGCTGGCGCTGCTCGGCCTGCCCGAGACTCGCGGCCGCGAACTCCTGTGACGACAATCGGAAGAGGAGGTACCGCGATGACCACCTTCGACGAACCGGCGACGTTGTCCCCCGGCGAGGCCCGCGCCCTGTTCCGCGCGGGCACCGCCCGCCCGACCACCGGCTGGTCCACCGGGTTCACCCAGACCAACCTGATCGCCGTCCCCGAGGACTGGGCCTACGACGTCCTGCTGTTCTGCCAGCGGAATCCGCAGCCCTGCCCAGTGCTCGACGTCAGCGATCCCGGCGACCCGTCGACGCGGCTGGCGCCCGGCGCGGATCTGCGCACCGACCTGCCGCGCTACCGCGTCTGGCAGAACGGCGCGCTGGCCGGCGAACTCGCGGACACGAGCGGGTTGTGGCGCAGCGACATGGTCGCGTTCTCGATCGGCTGCAGTTTCACCTTCGAATCGGCGCTGGCCGCCGAGGGCATCCCGCTGCGGCACGTCGACCAGGGCCGCAACGTGGCGATGTACGTGACGAACCGCGAGTGCGTACCCGCCGGACGGCTGCACGGGCCGATGGTGGTCTCGATGCGGCAGATCCCCGAAGACCGCGTCGACGACGCCGTGCGCATCACCCGCGGGATGCCCGCCGTGCACGGAGCCCCGGTGCACATCGGCGATCCCTCCGCGCTCGGCATCGCCGATCTCGGCAAGCCGGATTTCGGGGATCCGGTCGACGCGGAACCCGGTGACGTGCCGGTGTTCTGGGCGTGCGGCGTGACCCCGCAGGCGGCGCTGATGGCCTCGCGGCCGCCGTTCGCGATCACGCACGCGCCGGGCTACATGTTCGTGACCGACAAACTCGACAGTGAGTTCAGGGTGGCCTGATGGATCTCAGCCGTATCGACCTCAACAGCGACCTCGGCGAGGGTTTCGGCGCCTGGAAAATGGGCGACGACGACGCCATGCTCGACATCGTCACCAGCGCGAACGTCGCCTGCGGCTTCCACGCCGGCGACCCGTCGGTGATGCGGCGCGTCTGCCAGCGCGCGGCGGAACGGGGCGTCGTGATCGGCGCCCACGTCGCCTACCGCGACCTGGCCGGCTTCGGGCGGCGGGCGATGGACGTCGCCCCCGCCGACCTGGCAGACGACGTGCTCTACCAGATCGGCGCGCTGGACGCGTTCGCCCGCGCGGCGGGCACGCGGGTCCGGTACGTCAAACCGCACGGAGCGCTGTACAACACCGCCGCGGTGGATCCCGAGCAGGCCGCCGCGGTCGTCGAGGGGATCCGGCGGTTCCACCCCGGGCTCGCGTTGCTGTGCCCGCCGGGGTCGGAAATGGCCAAGCAGGCGGAAAAAGCCGGGTTCCCAGCGTACGCCGAGGCCTTCGCGGACCGCGCGTACACGCCGGAAGGCCTTCTGGTCTCCCGGAAACTCGCGGGCGCCGTACTCCACGACGCCGACGAGGTGGCCGAGCGGGCGGTCGCGATGGCGACCACCGGCAAGGTCGTCGCCATCGACGGGACCGAGCTGGCGCTTCAACCGCATTCGCTGTGCGTGCACGGTGACACGCCCGGCGCCGTCGAACTGGCGCGACGGATCCGCGCGGGGCTCGACGCTTCCGGTGTCCACATCGGATCGTTCCTCGAGGCCGCGTGATGCGGGTGCTGCCCTATGGGGCGCGTGCGGCCATGGTCGACTTCGACGATCCGTCGGAGGTGCTCGGGCTGCACGCGTCACTGGAGCAGGACCCGCCGGACGGCGTCCTCGAACTGGTCCCCGCCGCACGGACCCTGCTCATCCGGTTCGACCCTGGCCGGACCCACCACGACCGGCTCGCGGGCGACGTCCTCGACCGGTCCACAGTGGACGTCGAACCACGCGAGGCCGCCGAGATCGTCGTGCCGGTGCGCTACGACGGCCCGGACTTGGTCGACGTCGCGGCCGCCGCCGGCATGTCGGCCGAGGCGGTCGTCCGGCGCCACGAGGACGGGACCTACGTCTCGGCGTTCTGCGGCTTCGCACCGGGTTTCGCCTACCTGACCGGACTCGACCCTGCCCTGCACCTGCCGCGCCGGACGAGCCCGCGCACCCGCGTTCCCGCCGGTTCGGTCGCGATCGCGGGCGAGTACACAGCGGTGTACCCGAACGCCTCGCCCGGCGGCTGGCAGCTGATCGGGCGGACCTCTCTGCCGGTGTGGGACGTCGAGCGTCAGCCGCCGAACCTGCTCGCACCGGGTACCCGGATCCGGTTCACTTCATGACCGCGAAGATCGACGTGATCCACCCCGGGGTCTTCACCACCGTGCAGGATCTCGGGCGACCAGGGCTGGCCGCGATCGGCGTCGGCCGGTCCGGTGCCGCCGATCGCGGTTCGCTGCGGCTGGCGAACCGGCTGGTCGGAAACCCCGAGGGCCACGCGGCCCTGGAGTGCGTCCTTGGCGGCCTCGTCCTGCGGTTCTCGGCCCCGGCGACCGTCGCCGTCACCGGCGCGCCCTGCTCGATCACCGCGGGCGGGCGGGCTTTCGGCCCGGACTCCCCGATCCCGGTCGGCCCCCGCGACGAACTCGTTCTCGGGATGGCTTCTCGAGGTCTGCGTTGCTATGTCGCCGTGCGCGGCGGCATCGACGTCCCTCCGGTACTGGGCGCGCGGGCGACCGACACCCTCGGAAAACTCGGCCCGCCCGCGCTTTCGGCCGGGATGACCTTGCCGGTGGGAGAGCAGGTGTTGAGCCACCCCGCTGTCGACCTGGCACCTCGCGCTCCCCTCGCGGATGAGCCCGTCTTGCGAGTCACCGCAGGCCCTCGGGCTTCGTGGTTCACTTCCGACTCACTGTCCACTTTGGTCTCTTCCGGTTACGTCGCCACTGCCGACGTCGATCGCGTGGGCGTGCGACTCGAGGGGCCCTTGCTGTCGCGTGCGCGAGGCGGCGAGTTGCCGCCCGAGGCCGCCGTGCCGGGTGCGTTGCAGGTTCCTCCTTCCGGGCAGCCGATCCTGTTCCTGGCCGACCACCCGGTGACCGGCGGCTATCCGGTGATCGCGGTGGTGGACGAAGCGGATCTGGACCAGGCCGCGCAAGTGCGGCCGGGGCAACGGGTGCGTTTTCGTCTCGCTTAAGGGTTTGTCTCGCATTTAGTCCTCTAAATGCCGACCGGGACAGTCGCGCTCGCCCTTGAGGTGGATGAATACGGATCGTCCACGCTCGACGCGCAAGGCTTCACCCCACGAAGTGAGCCGTGACGCACGTTCGGCCAGCACTCGGATTACTTTGGGTCCGCACGCTCATTGGCAAAGGCGCGAGCCATTACACCTATTCGCTCACTGCTTGGAGGACTCGGGTTCGTAGGTTTCGACCTAGATCCTGAGGTGCATGGTGTTCCTCCGTGGTGTTCCGGTGGGGTCGAGGTAGGCGGGGGCGGTGAATTCGGGCAAGCCGTCTTGGGCGATGTGGACTTTCCATTTGCTGTGGTGGATCAAGCGGTGGTGTTTGGTGCACAGGAGCACGAGGTTGTCGATTTTGGTTTCGCCGTGGTGTTGCCAGAAAACAATGTGATGGGCGGTGCAGCGCGGCACCGGCATGTCGCAGCCAGGGAACGCGCAGCCGCCGTCTCGGAGGGTCAACGCGTACTTCTGCGCCAGGGAGACGGTGCGTTTGGAGCGGCCGATGTCCAAGGGTTCGCCTGCGGTGCCGAGGACGCCGGGTCGGACGCGGGCGTCGCAGGCGAGGATGCGGGCGTCGGTGGCGCTGATCGGCCCCACCAAGTCCAGATGAGCTTCGCCGATGTCCCGGATGAGGTCGTCGTAGGACATGGTGACCAAAATGTGGGTGGCTTCTCCGGCTTGGCCGGGGAGGTTGCGGCTGGTGGTTTTCAGGCGGACGTAGTCGGTGAAGGCATCGCCGTAGCGTTCGTCCTGAGTACGGGAGTCACGAACGCCGTCGATGGCTTTGTGGGGTTTGGCCATCGGGTCCAAATCCGACTTCAAGCGGGCGTAGGTTTCGAGGTCGAGGGTGGCTTTCAAGCCGAGGGTGCCGTCCCGGTGTTGGATGAACCGCATTCCTGGTCGGGTGTCTTTGGGGTTTTCGTTGCGGGGTTCTTTGCCGTCGGGGTCGAGTTCGTCCAGCAGGCGGCGTCCGGCGCGGGCGATCTGCCGCGGCCCCGCGTGACGAGCCAGGTCGACCAGGATCTTCTCGCCAGCTCGGATGTCTTCGTCGGGGATGGTGGAGGGGATGCGGGCGAGGGTGCGGATGATGGCGTCGATCTGGCTGCCGCCGATCGCGCCTTCGGCGGCGGCTGCGGCTGTCAGTGGTGCCAGGGGCGGTTCGGGGTCCCCGCCGATACCCGGGCCGGGGTGCAGGGCGAGGACGCGGTCGGCGCGGGCGCTGGCTTCCTTGTCCGTCACGTGGAAGTCCTCGAAGATCAGTGCCGTCAACGTCGAATGACCCGAACACCCCTGAACTCCGCGGGAATTGATTTCCGCGAGGATCGCGTTCTGTTCGGCATCCGCTCGTCGTTTGATGATTTCGAGTTCTTGTTTGCGGGCGTGCAGCGTTGCGGTGTCGACGCGCCACCACTCGGTGGGCGTCGTCGGGGTTGCGTCGTTGCTGGCCACGCCCCCACGATACACCGAATCGAACAGACGTGCGAGCCCGAACGGCCTAGCGTGAAAAGAATCCGAAATGCACATGCAGAGAAAGCCCCGAAGCGGCCTTAAAGGCGCGAAGAGACCTTAAGACACCTAGCACCGAGCAAAATACGTGACCGGACGGACGGCTCGCGTGATTAGACAGACGACTCGCGTGACTGGACGGACGACACACCACAACCGACCAGCGCAGCGGGTGACCCGACCTCCAGCCGTCCTCAATCACTCACAAGACCCGAAACCCGCAAAGTGATGTTCAACCGCCCCACCAACCCCAGCTCCGGATCAGCGGTTCCCGGCAAGACGCGAGTCACCCCATGGAAAGCCAGCCGCGACTCGCCGCCGAACACGAACAGGTCTCCCGACCGAAGGTCCACATCCGTATACGGCCGCCCGCGGTCGACCGTGTTCCCGAATCGGAAGACGCAGGCGTCCCCCAGGCTCAGCGACACGACAGGCTCCAGCGAGGCCTCGTCCTTGTCTTGATGCAGCCCCATTTTCGCGGCGGAGTCGTAGAAGTTCACCAGCGCGATGTCCGGCTCGTACGACGACGGACCGTAAGCGGAGGAAACCGCCCGCCGCCCGAGATCGCCCAGCCACGAAGGGAACGGCAGCACCGGGGAGCCGTCGTCGGTCACCTTCGAGTACCGGTACGGGTGCCAGTGCCAGCCGAGGCACACCGTCCGCACCGACATGACGCCGCCGTTCGGCAGCCGTGTCCGCCGGTAGCCGCGCCAGCCTCGGCAGGCTTCGACCAGCCGGCGTTGCTCGTCGAGATCGAGCCAGTCGGGCACGTGCACGGCACCGGGCGCGACCTCAGTACGCGGGCGAGGGATCAGCGCGTCCACGCGTCGAGTTTGCCAGGCCGCGCGCCGATGAGCCGGTGGCCCCGCGCCATCACGCCCGCCTCGGCGAACCGGCGCAGTACCCGTTGGACGAAACGCGACCGAGACGGGGCATCCATGACTGTCACGGCCGGAGAAGGTGCCACAAACCGGCGACAGAAGCCACCTTTCGGACTACTCCGATCGGCCGGTTGACCGTAGTGCGTTCACCCGGTCACACAGCGAGTTCGACCACGGTCACCCCGGCCTTGGCAGGCACCGGGTCGTTCATCTCCGCGAGCACCGCGGGGACTTCGTCGAGGCCGACCCGGTTGCCGATCATGCCTTCGAGATCGATTCCGGCGGTCTCCACCACCCGCAGCATCTCGGGATACTCGTGCGCCTGGAGCCCGTGGATGCCGACGAGCTCCAGTTCCCCGCCGATCACCCGGTGCATCGGGATCGGCGCGATGCCCTGCGCGGGCGGCATCAGCCCGGCTTGGACGTGACGTCCGCGCTTCCGGAGGCTGCCGACCGAGGCCGCGCAGGTGGTCGGCGAGCCGAGACAGTCGAGGGAGACGTGCGCGCCGCCGCCGGTCAGGTCCCGGACATGCGCGGCGACCGCTTCGTGGCCCTCGAAGCTCGACGGATCGACGACCAAGAGCGCGCCCATTCGCGACGCCAGCGCCCTGGCCTGCGAGGACGGGTCGACGGCGACCACCGAAGCACCGGCCGCGACGGCCAGCAGGATCGCCGAAACGCCGACGCCGCCACAGCCGTAGACCGCCACCCACTGGCCGGGCCGGACCCCGCCTTGGCGCAGCACCGCCCGGAACGCCGTCCCGAACCGGCAGCCCAGCGCCGCCGCTTCGGCCGAGGACAGCGAGTCGGGCAGCGCCACGAGGTTGACCTCGGCGTTTTCGATGGCGACGTAGTCGGCGAACGAGCCCCAGTGGGTGGCGCCCGGCTGGAATTCGCGGTCACAGATCTGCTGGTCACCGGCCGCGCACTGCGCGCAGGTGCCGCAGGCGCACACGAACGGCACCGTCACCCGGTCGCCGACCGACCAGCCGCGGACGCCCTCGCCGAGCGACGCGATCCGGCCGGCGAGTTCGTGCCCGGCGACGTGCGGCAGCTTCACCGACGTGTCGTGACCCTGCCAGGAGTGCCAGTCGCTGCGGCACACCCCGGTCGCCTCGACGGCGATCACCACTCCGCCCGGCGGCGTGGCCGGATCCGGCACCTCGCGTACCTCGGGCAGTACCCCGAACTCCTCGAAGACGACCGCCCGCACCTCGTACTCCTCTACGTTCCCGTCTCCCGGCTTCGCTGCATCACGAGGCCCTCGCCGGGCACCGTACACCGGGCCGCCCGTCCGCGCGGCGGTCCCAAAAGCCGCGACAGGGACCGCTCCGGTACCCCGAGGACGTCCTCGAGATTCTTCAGCACCAGCAGGGATTCCGGCCGTTCGGGACGGCAGCGGCCGGACTGCCAGTGGCTCAGCGTCGCGAGGCTGACCGAGCACCCCCGCCCTCTCAACCGGTACCGGATCCGATCGAGGCCGAGGCCCCTCACCCTGATCGCCACCCTGAGGGCGTCCGCGAAGGGCCCTGTCTCCAGCAGCCTCCTGAGTTCACGTCCTTCCGCCACCCCCCGGTCGATGGTGTGTGTCCGCTGACCGGTCATCTTCATCGCCTTCGTACGCTCGCTAGCCACCCGGAATAGCGCAGCCTAGGCGCGTGAACACATGATCGGAAGGGCCTTAGATCACCTATCGGCCCGGCATGTGGGTGAAGTGCCAAGGGCCGAATTATGCAGGGACGTACGGAAAATTCACACCGCACGCACCAATCGAAACGCGTCCACAGTGGACACGCCGGTCAGCGCAGCGCGACCGACAGTGCCTGCGCGATCTCCTTGCCGATCGCGTGGGTCGCCGCGTCCGGCGGTGAGCCGACCTTGACCACCATGGGGCCGCCGAAGGGCTGACGCTCGACGACCTCGATCCGCTCGCCGAGGCCGATCGAATGCTCGGTCAGGTAGCGCAGGAGTTCCGGGTCGGTGTCCCAGACGCGGACGATCTCGCCGACCGCGCCGGGCGGGAGGTCGTCGAGGATGCGCATCGGCATCTCCTCGACGCTGCCGTCGGGGGCGGGGATGGGGTCGCCGTGCGGGTCGCGCACCGGGTTGCCGAGCTTCGCCGCGATCCGCTCGACGAGCCTGTCCGACACCGCGTGTTCGAGCGCGTCGGCCTCGGCGTGCACCTCGTCCCAGGTGTAGCCGAGCTCGGACACCAGGTACGTCTCGATCAGCCGGTGGCGGCGGAGCACCGAGCGGGCCAGCAGCCTGCCTTCGGTGGTCAGCTCGATGCCCCGGTACGGGACGTGCGCGACCAGCCCGAGCTGGGACAGCTTGGTGACCATGCCGGACGCCGAAGACGGGCTGACCTCCAGCCGTCCGGCCAGCGACGTGTTGGTGACGGCCTCACCGCGTTCCACCAGCCCGTAGATCACCCGGACGTAGTCCTCAACGGACGACGACCTGCGGCTTGCCCCTTCACCCATGTGTGCGAGTTTACGGCTTGGCTCACTTCGCGTGCGGCCGCCAGCGGTACCGGATCCAGCCGGGGACGGGCTCGGCGCCGAGCTGGGCGTAGAACGCCTCGCCCTTCTCGTTGCCCTCCTGCATGTCCCATTCGACCCGGCCCGGTGTCCGCGCGCTCAGCTCGTCGAGCAGCTCCCGCCCGAGGCCGAAACGGCGGTGTTCCGGGCGCACGAAGAGGTCGTCGAGCCAGATCCCGGGCCTGGCCTCCCAGGTGGAGAAGTTCCAGCTGCAGAAGGCGAAGCCCGCGACCTTGGCCGGCTCGTCCGGAGGGGTGGCCAGCAGCACCCAGGCCTTCGGATCGGGCCCGAAGAGGAACCCGGCCATCTCCTGCCTGTCGAGCTTCAGATCGTGTTTGTCCTCGTAGACCGCGTGCTCCTCGATGAGCGCGCAGATCTCCTCGATGTCGTCCGCGACCGCGTCCCGCACCGGCATGGGTCTCAGCTCCGTTCGTAGACGATGTCGCCGCCGACTGCGGTGGCGACGACGTGGATCGAATCCAAAGTGGACTCGTCGGTCGGGTCGGCCGAGAGGACGGCGAAGTCCGCGAGCTTGCCGACCTCCAGCGTGCCCAGGTCCTTCTCGGCGAAGGCGGCGTACGCGGAGCCGTACGTGTACGCGTGCAGGGCTTCGGCGGGCGTGAGCCGCTCATCGGGACCCAGTACGACGCCGGACGCGGTCTTCCGCCGCACCATGTCGGCCAGCGCGAGCAGCGGCGCGCCCTCGACGACCGGGCGGTCGGAGCTGGCAGGCAGCACGCAACCCGCGTCGAGCAGGCTCTTGAGCCGGTAGCACCACGGTTCGCGCTCGGGGCCGAGCGCGGCCCGCATGCCGTCGCCGATCTCGTTGACGAACCGGCCCTGCGGCGAGGCGATCAGCCCCAGCGACGCCAGCCGCCGCAGCTCTTCGGGCCGCAGCACCGCGCAGTGCTCGATGCGGTGCCGGTGGTCGGGCCGCGGGTCGGCCTTGAGCGCGGCTTCGTAGGCGTCGAGGACGACGGTGATCGCGCGGTCGCCGATGGCGTGCGTCGCGATCTGCCAGCCGGCCTTGTGCGCGGCGGCGATCGTCCGCGCGATCTCGTCCTCGGGCACCTGGAAGTAGCCGACGTTGTCCGGCTCACCCGCGAACGGCTCGTGCATGGCGCAGGTCCGGCCGATCAGCGAACCGTCGGCGAACAGTTTCATCGCGCCGATCCGCAGCCATTCGTCGCCGAATCCGGTGCGCATCCCCAGGTCCAGCCCGAAGCCCGCCCCCGCGTCGAGGTCGTGGAGCACGCTCGCCGCGACCATCACCGTGCTGCGCACCCGCAGCACGCCGCGGTCACGCGCCAACTGGTACGCGGCGAGTTCGGCGGGGGTCTCCCCCACGAGACCCCCGCCGATCCCGGCCTCCTGGACGCTGGTGATGCCCTCGGCCAGGTATCGCTCGCTCGCCCTGTCCAGGCCGCGGACGACGGTCTCGATCGGCGTCGGATAGGTCAACGGCCGCAGCATGAGCTGGGCCTGTTCCCGCAGCAGCCCGGTCGGCGAACCGTCCTCGTCGCGGACGACGTCACCGCCCACGGGCACGTTTCCCAGGTCCAGCCGTTCCAGGACCGCCGAGTTGACCACGGTCATATGCCCGGACGTGTGCTTGAGCCGCACGAGGTGGCCGGGGGCGGCACGGTCCAGTCCCTGCCGCGTCGGGTGGCCGCCGACGAGCTTGTTCTGGTCGTAGCCGCTGCCGATGATCCAGCCGCCCGGCGGCGTTTCGGCCGCGCGCCGCGCGACGGCGTCGTACACCTCGTCGACGCTGCGGCAATCGGACAACGCGACGTCGTCGAGCGCCATGCCGAACCAGGCCATGTGGTTGTGCGCGTCGTGGAAACCGGGCACCACCACCGCCCCGCCGAGGTCGACGCGACGTTTCGAAGAAAGCGCGGCAGCATCGTGACCCAACGCGACAATTCGTCCGTTCAACGTCGCAAGCGCTACGGATTCCCCCGTTCCGGTGAGGAACCGGGCGTTCTCGTAGACCGTGTCGACCCGCATGGATTCGACCCTATCGATCGATCGATCGGTCGTCTAGGCTCGGTGTCATGAGCACCGTGGACTACGCCCTCGACGACGGCATCGCTTTGATCTGGCTGAACCGCCCGGAGCGCCTCAACGCGGTGGTCCCCGAACTGGTCGACGACCTGCTGGAGGCACTCGACGCGGCCGCCCACTCCGACGCTCGGGCGGTGGTCCTCGCCGGGCGGGGGCGGGCGTTCTGCGCCGGCCACGACCTCAAGGAGCCCACCCCGGAGGGTGATTCACGCCCGAGGCTCGACCGGCTACAGGACGTGACGCGCCGCCTCCGTGGACTGCGCCAGCCCGTCATCGCCGCGGTCCACGGTTACGCGATCGGCGCGGGTGCCGAGTTCGCGATGGGCTGTGACCTGATCCTCGCCGCCGAAGACGCGGTGTTCGCCTTCCCCGAGGTCTCGCTGGGCCTGAGCGTCACCGGCGCGGCGTCGCGGCTGCTGCCGCTACTGGTCGGCCCGCTGAAGGCCAAGGAACTCCTGCTGCTGGGTGACCGGGTGAGCGGCACCAGGGCGCATGAACTCGGCCTGGTCAACGCGGCCCTGCCCGCCGACGACCTGATGGACACCGCGCTCGCGTGGGCGGCCAGGATCGCCGCGCATCCGGCGGCCGCGGCCACGATGGCGAAACGCGCCCTCGATTCCGGCATCGACAGTTCGCTCGACGCCGCGCTCGAACTCGAAGTCAGCCACGCGCTGATCACCGAACACTCCGCCGAGGTCGCCGCCTCGGCCGAGGCCTTCCGGAGCCGGACATGACCTCGCTCGCCGGGATCGACACCCTCCTCGGACTGACCACCAGGGCCGCCGCGCGCTGGCCGGACAAGACGGCGTGGATCTTCGACTCCACCGGTGAGAGCTTCACGTTCGCCGACGTCGACGCGCGCAGCACCGAGTTCGCCCGCGCACTGCTGGCACTGGGCGTGAAGCCGGGCGACAGGGTCGCGGTGATGCTGCGCAACCAGCCCGAGTTCCCCTTGCTGTGGCTCGCCTTGGCCAAGATCGGCGGCGTGCTCGTCCCGGTCAACACCGGATACCGCGAGTTCGACGGCGCCCACGTGCTCCGGCATTCCGGCGCCAGGTTCGCCGTCGCGGCCGAGGAGTTCCTGGAGCTGCTGGACAAGATCGCGCCGGAGACCTCCCTGGAACGCGTGCTCACGCCCGGCGAACTGACCGGTTCCGGGGCCACCCCGGACTTCGTGAGCGAAGGCGAACGCCCGGTCAACATCCAGTACACCTCGGGCACCACGGGCGCACCCAAGGGTTGCGTACTGCCGAACCGGTACTGGACGACCCTGTCCATCAGCCTGGCCACGGACTTCCCCATGGTCGGCGCCGACGACGTCATCCTGACCGCGCAACCGTTCCACTACATCGATCCACAGTGGAACGTCGCGCTGGGGCTCGCGGGCGGCGCCACACTGGTGGTACTCGACCGCTTCCACCCGTCCACCTTCTGGGAGAAGGTCCGCGAACACGGCGTCACCTGGTTCTACTGCCTCGGCCTGATGCCCACCCTCCTGCTGCGCCAGCCGGAAAGCGAGCTGGACAAGGCACACCAGGTCCGCGCGATCTGCGCCTCGGCCATCCCCCGCGACCTGCACGCCACGCTCGAAGCACGCTGGGGCACACCGTGGTACGAGGCCTTCGGCATGACCGAGACCGGCGGCGACATCCGGATGTACCCGGCGGATCACGAGGAGACGGTCGGCACCGGCTGCCTCGGCAGGCCCGCGCCCACCCGCGAGGTGATGATCGCGGACGAGGCCGGGAAACCGCTGCCACGAGGGGAAACCGGCGAGCTGCTGATCCGCGGGGTCGGCCTGATGCACGGCTACCACGACGACCCCGAAGCGACCGGGCGCGCGTTCGACGGCGGCTGGTTCCACACCGGCGATCTGGCCACAATGGACGTCGAAGGCCGCGTGTACTACGTGGGCCGCACCAAGGACATGATCCGCCGCAGCGGCGAGAACATCTCCGCCGACGAGGTCGAGCGGGCACTGCAGCTGCATCCGGCGGTCAAGCTCGCCGCCGTCATCGCGGTACCGGACGACATCCGCGGCGAAGAGGTCAAGGCGTACCTCGTCCTCGACGAAAACGAGGGACACCGGTGCGAACCGGCCGAGCTGGCGGAGTTCTGCTCGGCGAAACTGGCCTACTTCAAGGTTCCCCGGTTCTGGGCCATCGTGCCGGAACTGCCGATGACGCCGTCGGAACGCGTCGCGAAGGGCGAGTTGAAGAAGGCGGAAGACCTCCGCGCCGGGTCCTGGGACAGGACCACCGAGACATGGCTCTGAGCACCCGCGACCGCGTCCGGCAGGCGGCGGTGAAACTGTTCGCCACCAAGGGGTTCCACGGCACCGGCATCCGGGATCTGGCGCAGGAGGCCGAGCTGTCGTCCGCCAGCCTCTACCACTACATGGGCACCAAAGAGGATCTGCTGGTGACCATCATGAACGAGTCGCTGCGGCGCCTGCTCGACGCGGCCGATCAGGCGACCGCCGGGCTCGCCGATCCCGTGTCGCGGCTCGGATCCCTGGTGGCGCTGCACGTGCTCGCGCACGCCATCCAGCCGGATGACACCCGCGTGGTGGACAACGAGGTCCACGCGCTCACCCCCGGCGCCAGGGCCGGGGTGGTGGGGCTGCGCGACGCCTACGAAAGGCTGTGGGCGGACGCCATCGAAGACGGGGTCGCGGCGGGCGTCTTCCGCACCGATCAGCCTTCGGTCACCCGGCTAGCGCTGGTGGAGATGTGCAGCGGGGTCGCGCGCTGGTACTCGCCGAGCGGACCGCTCACCCTGGACCAGCTGGCCGCCCACTACGCGGAACTGGCGCTGCGGGCGCTCGCCTGCGAACGCCGGCTGGACGTCACAGCGCTGCAAAACTGCCGTGAAGTGGTCTCAAGAGTGTGGCGAGTGCCCGTTTAGCGGCGACTTTAGGTCGGTACGCCTTGCTCAGACGGCTTCTCTGGGGGACGCTCGAAGGGTGACTGAGCAAACGATCCAACTCGAACTGGACGACTCGGGTCTCTCGCCGGCGTTGCCGGTGCCTTCGAACCCCCGTGATCAGGTGCAGGACGTCCCCTACCGCCCGGTGGGATTCCGGGACGACGACCTGCCCACGGCGCTCGAACGGTGCGCGACATGGCTACGCCAGGCTCAGGAGTGGCTCGGGGAACCGGTCGATGTGCTGGCCGTCCATCTCGACTACGACGACCGCAAGGGTTCGCCGTACTACGACGTGAAACTTCTCTGCAACGAAGAGGACCTCGCGGGGGTCCCGATCGCGATGCGGAATCAGAAGGACGAAGACGAAGACGAGGACTAGAGAGACCGACGCTATGAAAGGTCCTTTCCTTGCAAATTTTGCAAGGAAAGGACCTTTCATTGCACTTGGGCGGGGTATCAGCCCAAGGTGCCGCCGACCTTGACGTGCCCCTTGAGCAGGTTGCGCGCGATGGTCCGGCGCTGGATCTCGTCGGTGCCCTCGTAGATCCGCAGCAGCCGCAGTTCGCGGTACCAGCGCTCGACCGGCAGTTCCCGCGTGTAGCCCATCCCGCCGTGGATCTGCAGGACGCGGTCGACGATCTCGTTCGCCTTCACGCCGCCGTACAGCTTCGCCATCGACTGCGCGTGCCGCGAGTCCAGCTTCTGGTCGACCTGCCAGGCGGCGTGCAGCACCAGCCAGCGCAGTGCCTCCAGTTCGGTGTCCGAGTCCGCGATCATCCACTGGATGGCCTGGCGTTCGGCGATCTTCTGCCCGAACGTCTCCCGCGTGTTGGCGTGCTCGATGGCCATCGAGATCAGCCGCTCGCAGGAGCCGATGGCGCGGGCGGGCAGCAGGTAGCGGCCGGCGCCGATCCACTGCATGGCCAGGTCGAAGCCGTGGCCGAGTTCGCCGAGGATCTGCGTCTCCGGCACGCGGACGTCCTCGAAGACCAGCGCGGCCGGACCCCATTCGCCCATGGTGTCGATGTACTCGGACTTCCAGCCCGCGTCGCGGTCGACGAGGAAGCAGGTGACGCCGCCGTTCGCGCCCTTCTCGGGGTCGGTGATCGCGAACACCATCACGAAGTCGGCCTCGTTACCGCCGGTGATGAAGGTCTTCTCGCCGTTGATGACCCAGTCGGTGCCGTCCTTGCGGGCGGAGGTCCGGATGGCCTTGGCGTCCGAACCCGCGCCGGGTTCGGTGATCGCGAAGCACGACTTGCGCTCGCCCGAGATCGTCGGGAGCAGGTAGCGCTCCTTCTGCTCGTCGTTGGCGTAGTACAGGATGTTGTCCGCGGAGCCGCCGAAGCGGAACGGCACGAACGTGCGGCCGAGTTCGGCCTCCAGCAGCGCGGTCATCACCGCGGACAGGCCCATGCCGCCGTACTCCTCTGGCGTCTGCACACCCCAGAAGCCGGATTCCTTGGCCTTCAGCTGCAGTTCGCGCAGCTCGTCGGAGGTCAGGCCGGGCTGGCCGGCGCGTTCGCGGCGCAGCACCTCCTGCTCGCGCGGCATCAGGTCGCGCTGGACGAAGGTGCGCACCCAGTCGCGCACCTCGCGTTCCTCGACGCTCAGAGAGAAATCCATGGTCAGCCCGCTCCTGTTCGACAGTGACTAAGCGCTCGCTTAGCTCAGCGTACCGCTTCGGTTGTCGTTCGCCGAGGAGTTGTCATAAGTTTTCGCAACCTGTCCCCACCTCGTCGAAGGGCACCCATGAGCACGGCAGCACCCGCGGCGAAGCGGGATCGCACCCATTACCTCTACATAGCCGTCATCGCGGCGGTGGCGCTCGGCATCGCGGTCGGCATCCTGTTCCCCGCCCTCGGCAAGGAACTGAAGCCGCTCGGGACCGGGTTCGTGAACCTGATCAAGATGATGATCTCGCCGATCATCTTCTGCACGATCGCGCTCGGCGTCGGCTCGGTGGCGAAGGCCGCGAAGGTCGGCCGCGTCGGCGGGCTCGCGCTCGGCTACTTCCTGATCATGTCGACGGTCGCGCTGGTCATCGGCCTGGTCGTCGGCAACATCCTCCAGCCGGGCAGCGGACTGCACCTGACCCCCGAGATCGCCGAAAAGGGCCAGGACCAGATCGCCAAGAGCGAGGGCACCGTCGAGTTCCTGCTCGGGATCATCCCGAAGACGCTGGTCTCGGCATTCACCGAAGGCGAGGTCCTGCAGACGCTGCTGGTCGCGCTGCTCGCCGGGTTCGCGCTGCAGAAGCTCGGCACGAAGGGCGAGCCGATCCGCCGCGGCATCGAGCACATCCAGCGGCTCGTGTTCCGGATCCTCGCGATGATCATGTGGGCGGCCCCGGTCGGCGCGTTCGGCGCGATCGCCGCCGTCGTCGGCGAGACCGGCTGGAAGGCGCTGCAGAGCCTCGCGGTGATCATGCTCGGCTTCTACATCACCTGCGCGCTGTTCGTGTTCGTGGTGCTCGGGCTGATCCTCGGCCTGCTCGCCAGGGTCAACATCTTCAAGCTGCTGAAATACCTCGGCCGCGAATTCCTGCTGATCCTCTCGACGTCGTCGTCCGAGTCGGCGCTGCCGCGGCTGATCGCGAAGATGGAGCACGCCGGCGTCTCCAAACCCGTGGTCGGCATCACCGTGCCGACCGGGTACTCGTTCAACCTCGACGGCACCGCGATCTACCTGACGATGGCCTCCATCTTCATCGCCGACGCGCTCGACAAACCGTTGACCATCGGCGAGCAGATCTCCTTGCTGGTGTTCATGATCATCGCGTCGAAGGGTGCCGCCGGGGTCACCGGCGCGGGGCTCGCGACGCTGGCGGGCGGGCTGTCCTCGCACCGGCCGGAGCTGGTGGACGGCGTCGGGTTCATCGTCGGCATCGACCGGTTCATGTCCGAGGCCCGCGCGCTGACGAACTTCGCGGGCAACGCCGTCGCGACCGTGCTGATCGGCACCTGGACCAACGAGATCGACCGCGAGCAGCTCGACCGGACGCTGGACGGCCGATCGCCGTTCGACGAGGCGACTTTGCTCGATGAACATGCGGAATCGGGTAAAGACGCTACTCAACGAACACCCGAGTGATCCGGTGCGGGATCGGGTAGAAAGAGAGACGTGATCGAATGTGCGGTCCGCTGGTCCCCGCCCCTGCCCGCCGAACCCCGGTTCCTTGCCTTGCTCGACGAGCTGGAGCAAGGCCGGTACGGAAGCTACCGCCAGGACATCGACAAACGCCGGTTCCTGACCGGCCGCGTGCTGGCGAAGACCGTCGCCGCCGAGCGGCTCGGCCTGGCCGTCGAGGACGTGAGCTTCGACGCGACCTGCGATGACTGCGGAAAGCCGCACGGCCGCCCCCGGGTCCCCGGCGCGCCGCTGATGCTGTCGATCTCGCATTCCGGCGACCTCATCGGCGTCGCGGCCACCGCGGGGACCGCGGTCGGCCTCGACGTCGAGACGGCCACCAGGCGGGCCGAGGACTCGCTCATGGAGTACGCGCTGACCCCCGCCGAGCTGGCCGCGATCTCCGGGCTCTCCGACGACGAGCGCGCGACGGCCTTCTTCACCTACTGGACGCGCAAGGAAGCGGTCATGAAGGCCACCGGGAAGGGCCTCAAGATCCCGCTGCAGAGCATCACGTTCTCCGGCTACGACGAGCAGGCGCGGCTGGTCCGGTCGAGCCACCAGGCCCTCGACCCGGACCGGACCCGGCTCGCGGACCTGAAGGCGGCCGAGGGCTACCGAGCCGCCGTCGCACTGCTGACCTCGGACGACATCTCGGTCACCGAAGCCTTCGCGACCCTCTGACCCGCACGCATTTAGTCCTCTGAATGCGGTACTTGCGCGCGCAACTACCGCATTCAGAGGACTGAACGCATCAGATCTCCAGGCCCATGGCGGCGAGCAGGGTGCGGAACTTCGCCGAGGTCTCGTCGAGCTCGGTCCGCGGGTCGGAGGCGGGCACGATGCCGCCTCCGGCGTACAGCCGCATGGAGGTGTCGGCGATCTCCGCGCACCGGATCCCGACGGCCCATTCGCCGTCCCCTGCCGCGTCGACCCAGCCGACGGCGCCCGCGTAGTACTCGCGGTCGAACGGCTCCAGCTCCCGCACCAGCGAGCGTGCGGCGTCGGTCGGCGTACCGCAGACGGCGGGAGTCGGATGCAACGCGGCGGCGAGGTTCAGCGCGGTGATGTCCTGATCGAGCAGCTCACCCGTGACGGTGGTCGACAGGTGCCAGATCGCCGGCGTCGAGACGAGTTCGGGGCCGCGGACGTCGAGGGTGCGGCAGAACGGCCGCAGGATTTCGACGACGGACTCCACCACCACGGCGTGTTCGACGTGGTCCTTTTCGGACGCCAGCAGCGCCTCACCATTGGCCTTGTCGATCGCCGGGTCCGCCGACCGGGGCATCGACCCGGCATGCGGCCGGGACAGGACGGCCCCGCCGGTGCGGGACACCAGGAGTTCCGGGGTGGCGCCGACCAGCGTGCGCCCGCCGGGCAACTGCGCGGCGTACGTGGTGTGCCGGGGGTTCCCGTTCGCCAGGTTCCGGACGACGTCGGCGACCGGAACGGCTTCGGAAAAGTCGAGATCGAGTGCGCGGGCCAGGACGACCTTGCGCAGGTCCCGGTCGCTCAGCGCCGAGACGGCCGCGCGGACGGCGGCCAGATGCGCCTCCGGCTCGGGCACGGTAGTGACCTTGACCGGCTGCGGAAGGACGGTGCGCGGCGGGACGGCCGCATGGTCGGACGTCGCGCGTTGGACCGCTCGGGGCAAGACCAGATGCCCCGGCGTCGAGGTGGTGTCGAAGGGCAGCAAGCCGACCGCGATCGACGCGCCGGTGTCGGCGAACAGACCGGGGAGTGCCCCGGAGAGCCGCGCCGGATCGGTGTCGGTCGCGGTGGCCGCGGCACCGCTCGCGAGGAGCGCGTGCCGCGCCGTGGCCAGGAGGAAGTCGCCCCGCTCGTAGCGGGCGGCCAGGTCTGCCGGGGTCGCCGGTGCGGTACTGGTCGTCACCTCACCAGCGTCCCAGGCTCCGGCTGAGACCAGGGAAAAGTGTTGTCCGGGCAACAGCCTCTGGTGACAACACCTTCCCCCGGGCAGCCCTGTGACCTGGGCGGAAGCGTTACTTCAGCGCCTCGAGGAGGGCCTCGCGCTGCCGCTCGCCCAGGCCGGCGGCACGCCGGTCCGGGTCGATCCCGGCCTGCTCCAGCAGGGCGGCGACCTTGACCGCGCCCAGGCCGGGCACGGCCTTCAGCAGCTGCGTGACCTTCGTCTTGCCGATGGTCTTGTTCTCCTTGGCCTGCTTGAGCACCTTGTCGATGCTCTCCTTGCCGGACTTGATCGACGCAAGCAGCTCGGAGCGCGCTTTGCGAGCCTCAGCCGCCTTGGCGAGGGCATCGGCGCGCTGCTCCGGAGTCAACGTGGGCAGAGCCAACGTAGTAGTCCTTTCATCTCAGGTCTCCGCTTTCGCGGCCGACGGCCTTTAACCATGCTTGCAAGAGCAAGCGCTGGCCAGCCGTCTCTGTAACCACGGCTCCAGTAAACGCCACCCGTTCCTCGGCCGTGAAACCGACACGCACTTATTACCCCTCGACCACGTCACGGGCAACCCGCCCCAGCCTGCGGAAACACGCCGTTCGGGCGGCGATTCACCCGTGTTCATCACCCTTATGAGCGATGCCAGAACTTCGCACTGTCAGCCATTTTCCGTTTCATGGCAGGAAAAATGCGAATTATTGATGATCTTGGCCTGAACCGGCGAACACCCGTTAGCGCGACACTGTGACCGAACGGTTGCCTGCGATGTTACTGACCGGTTCACCCCTCCCGGATTAGAGTCGGCGCAACCCCAGTTCACCGGAGAACGAGCACCACGGGAGTACGCGATGTTGAGCACGATGCAGGACGGACAGCTGTCACTGGGCAGGCTGCTCCGCCACGGCACCACGGTGCACTCCGAAAGCGAAGTCATCACCTGGACCGGTTCAGAAGCCCGCCGGGAGACCTACGGCGAACTCGGCAAGCACGCCGCGAAGCTCGCCAACGCCCTCCAGAGCCTCGGCATCACCGGTGACCAGCGCGTCGGCACGTTCATGTGGAACAACGCCGAGCACATGGCCGCGTACCTGGCCATCCCCGCCATGGGCGCGGTGCTGCACACGCTCAACATCCGGCTGTTCCCCGAGCAGCTGGTCTTCGTCGCCAACCACGCCGAGGACCAGGTCGTCATCGTCGACGGCACGCTGGTCCCGCTGCTGGCCAAGCAGCTGCCCGAGCTGAAGACCGTGCGTCACGTCATCGTGGCCAACGGCGACGCCGCCACCCTCCCGGCGCCCGACGGCGTCCAGGTGCACTCCTACGACGAACTGCTGGCCGGCCAGCCGGACACCTTCGACTGGCCCGACGTGGACGAGCGGTCCGCCGCCGCGATGTGTTACACCTCGGGCACCACGGGTGACCCGAAGGGCGTCGCGTACTCCCACCGGTCGATCTGGCTGCACTCCATGCAGGTCACGATGTCCGACAGCATGCGGCTGGCCCAGCACGACAAGGCCCTCGCGATCGTCCCGATGTTCCACGCGATGGCGTGGGGCATGCCGTACGCGGCGATGATGGTCGGCGCCTCGCTGCTGATGCCGGACCGCTTCCTCCAGCCCGCCCCGATCGCCCAGATGCTCGACGTCGAGAAGCCGACCTTCGCCGGCGCCGTCCCGACGATCTGGCAGGGCCTGCTGTCCCACCTCGACGCGAACCCGCAGGACATCTCGCATCTGCGCGAGGTCGTCGTCGGCGGATCGGCCGCGCCGCCGTCGCTGATGCACGCGTTCGAAGACCGCTACGACGTGCCGATCCTGCACGCCTGGGGCATGACCGAGACGTCGCCGCTGGGCAGCGTCGCGCGCCCGCCCGCCGCCGCGACCGGCGAGAAGGCGTGGGACTACCGCTACACCCAGGGCCGGTTCCCGGCGTCCGTCAGCGCCAGGCTGATCGGCGACAACGGAGAGGAACTGCCATGGGACAACGAAAGCGTCGGCGAGCTCGAGGTTCAGGGCCCGTGGATCGCGGCGTCGTACTACAGCGGCACGAGCGGTGACGAGCCCGATCCGGAGAAGTTCCACGACGGCTGGCTGCGCACCGGCGACGTCGGCAAGATCAGCCCCGACGGCTACCTCACGCTGACCGACCGCGCGAAGGACGTCATCAAATCCGGCGGCGAGTGGATCTCCTCGGTGGACTTGGAGAACCAGGTGATGGCGCATCCCGCGGTGGCCGAGGCGGCCGTGGTCGGCATCCCCGACGAAAAGTGGGACGAGCGGCCGCTGGTCGCCGTCGTGCTCAAGGAGGGCGAGAACGTCACGGCCGAGGAACTGCGCGAGTTCCTCTCCGACAAGGTCGCGAAGTGGCAGCTTCCGGAGAATTGGACCTTTGTGGACGAAGTCCCGAAGACGAGTGTCGGCAAGTTCGACAAGAAGCGGCTGCGGGCGTTCCACTCCGAAGGCAAACTCGACGTCAGTCAGCTCTAACGGGTTAATCTCCCGCGCGCCTGCGCTTCCGTGAAGGCCATCTTGAGGGACGCTGTTCCCTGAAGATGGCCTTCACTGCGTTCGGCGAAGGGTTTTGTTGGTGCGTAAGACAAACAGGCGAACGTTCTTGGCGCTCGCGGGGACCACCGTCCTTTCCGCCTGCGGGTCCAACACTGTCCGAACGGGAAACCCGCCCCCGTCGACGGCTTACTCCGCCGGGGTGACCAAGCCGAAACCGAAGCCTGTGGATCTCACGCAGTGGTACCACCCGTATCCCGAAGCCGGTGTCCAGGAAGCCGTCACGCGCTACGCGGCCGCGTACCAGAAGTCCAAGGTCACGGTACAGTGGAATCCCGACGACTACGAAGCGAAACTGAACGCCGCACTGCAGGCGGGGCCGGTCCCGGACGTCTTCGAAGGCCAGGTCACCGTCGACCGCGTCCGGCAGAACCTCCTCGTCCCGCTCGACGACGTCATCGGACCCGTGCGCGGGGATTTCAACCCCTCCGTACTGGCGGCACAGACGGTCGACGGCAAGCTCTACGGCATCCCGCAGGCGCTGGACGCCCAGGTTCTCTTCTACCGCAAGAGTTTCCTGCAGGAGGCCGGAGTGCAGCCGCCGCAGACGCTCGGCGAACTCGTCGACGCGGCGAAGAAACTCACCAAGGACGGCGTCAAAGGACTGTTCGCCGGCAACGACGCGGGGGCCGCGGTGCTCGCCGGCCCGCTGCTGTGGTCGGCCGGGCTCGACTACGTCAAGGACGGCAAATCCGTCGGCTTCGACGATCCGCGCGCCGCCACGACGTTCGCGAAACTCCACGAGCTCAACGGTTCGCTACTGCTCGGCGCTTCGACGGACTGGGCGGATCCGCTCCCGTTCATCGACGGGCTCACCGCCATGCAATGGACCTGGCTGTGGAACCTGCCGAAGATCCAGGACGCAGTGAAGGACGACTTCGGCATCCTGGCCTTCCCCCGGCTCGACGCGGCGGGCGCGCCGTCCGTCGCGGTCAGCGGGTTGAGCGCGATGGTGCACTCCAAGAGCCTGAACCCCAACGCCGCCAAGGATTTCGTCAAGTGGCTGTGGTTGGAGCGCACCGACTTCCAGCAGGAGTTCGCCACCAGGTTCGGTTTCCACCTGCCCGCGCGGCTGAGCGTGCTCGACAAGGTCGCCGCGGCGGCCGACGCGGCGAAGCTGGTCAAGGAGAACGGCCGCGCCGCCGGTCCACTGTGGACACAGACGGCGAACACCGCGCTCGTCGGCGCGCTGGGCCGGATCGCCCGCGACGGCGCGGATCCGGTCGCCGAGACGAAGGCCGCGGTCGAGGCCGTCAAAGCCGAACTGGGCCGCCTGTCCGCGTGAGCCGCCGCGTCGTGAGTGGTAAGTGTCGTTCTAACGACACTTACCACTCACGACCCCACGCGCCCTAGTCCCCGGACACGCCCCAGATCGCCAGTTCGACGGCGACGTCGTCTTCGTAGAGCAGCGCGCAGTTGGCGCTCCAGCGCGGGCGGCGTTCGAACGGCAGTCGTCCCGCCTTGTCGAGTTCGTCGAAGGCGGCGACGGACGGCTCCTCGGTGCCGAACGCGGCGAGGAGTTCGGCGTCGGTCAAGGGCCGGATGGTGCCGAAGTCGTCCTCGCCCGTGGCGCTGATGAACTCGTGGACGTCGAGCACGGAATGGGTCCCGGACTCCTGGACGCTCTCCACCTCGTACAGGTCGTCGATCGAATCCGGTCGGCCGAGCTCGTCGCCTTCCCAGAGGTAGTCACCCTCCGCGAAGACGCGCGCCTTCATCGCGTCCAGCGCCGCCCCTGGGTCGCCGTCGAACCGGCCGCGGACAGACCAAGCCGAAGCACCCACCGGGGCCACCTCCTCGTTGCGCCGAGCGGCCAGCGTAACCAGCCCGCTTGGCTCCTTGGACATTCGGCCGAACGTGACAAATCTTCGCATTACCCTTTTCCCGCGTTCACCCCACGGCTAACGTCGTGCGGCATCGTCCTTCCGCGACGACCATCCGCGACGACTGGGGGCACCGCCATGTCCGACATCTCGAGGCGCACCTTCACCGCGACCGGCGCCGCCGGCGTCGGCCTGCTGCTGTGCACGCCGACCGCCAACGCGCTCGACCGGGCGCTGGCGCGCACCTCGGCCCGCGCGGTGCGCACCGCGGGCACCACCCTCGAAGCCGCGGCGGCCCCGCTGAAGACCGGTCCTGGCTACACCCGGCTGACCGCGGGCCCCGGCTGGCCGCTCGTGGTCCGCGGCGACCTCGCCGCGCCGAAGTCCGGCCGCGACGAGCGGCGTCGCGCGATGGCCTCGTTCGCGCAGTTCACCGACCTGCATTTCACCGACGCCGAGAGCCCGGCGCGGTTCGAATACCTGCACCCGTTCGTCGGCTCGGCGCACCGGCCGCAGGAGACGCTCGGCCCGGTCGCGACGACGGCGCTGGTGGAGCGGGTCAACAGCCTGAAGGCCGGCCCGTTCACCGGACGGCCGATCGACTTCATGGTCACCACCGGCGACAACACCGACAACCACGAGCTGATCGAGCTCGAATGGTTCCTCAAGGTGCTCAACGGCGGCACGGTGAACCCGACCTCTGGCGACCCGAACTTGCACGAAGGCGTCCAGACGTCCGGGTCTTCGCACTACTGGAACCCCGGCGAACCGCTGGACGACGCGTACACGAAGAAGGGTTTCCCGCAGCTGCCCGGCCTGCTCGGCGCGGCCTCGAACACCTTCACCTCGCCCGGTCTCGACGTCCCGTGGTTCTGCACTTTCGGCAACCACGACGACAGCATCGTCGGCACGGTGCCGGACCTGCCGGGGATGGACGCCTGGTACACCGGCCGCTTCAAGGTGATCGGCAAGGACGAGACGACGTCACGGAAACTCGCCAAGGCGATCGGGTCCGGCTCCGGCGTCCCGGTCACGGAGCTGTTCGGCGGCTCCGGCACGATCCGCGAGGTCACCCCGGACGCACGACGGCGGCCGTTCAGCACCGCGGAATTCGTGCGGCACCACCTCGACTCCGCCAACACCGGCCCCGGCCCGGTCGGCCACGGGTTCAGCGAGAACAACGCCGACGGACGGAACGTGTACTACACCTTCCGCATCGCGCCGGGCGTCGTCGGCATCAGCCTCGACACCACGACGATGGCCGGGCTGGCCGACGGGTCCATCGGGCTCGGGCAGTTCACCTGGGTGGAGAACACGCTCAAGCGCAACAGCTCGACGTACTACGACTTCTTCGGGCGCAAGGTCACCCAGAACGTGACGGACGAGCTGTTCATCCTCTTCAGCCATCACACCAGCGACACCATGGGCAACGTGCTCCCGGACGCGCGGCATCCGATGGAGCTCCGGCTCAACGGCGACACGTTCGTCTCGCTGCTGCACCGGTTCCCGAACGTGCTGGCGTGGGTCAACGGGCACACGCACCACAACAAGATCACCCCGCACGCCGGCAAGACCGCGAAGCAGAGCTTCTGGGAGATCAACACCGCTTCGCACATCGACTTCCCGCAGCACGCGCGGATCATCGAGGTCGCCGACAACGCCGACGGCACGCTTTCGCTGTTCACGACCCTGATCGAGGCGGAAGCCCCGTACGAGGCGCCGTACTCGGACACCTCGACGCAAGCGCTTGCGTCGCTGTACCGGGAGTTCTCCTACAACGACATCCACGCTTCGCTGTCCGCCGTCGGTACCCCTCAGGACCAGAACACCGAACTCCTGCTGCCGAACCCGCTCGCCTGAGGCTTGGGCCTCGTGAGCGGTAAGGACGGCTCTAGTGACGGATAGGGCGAGCGAACCCCCGCGACCCGGCCCTCAACTATTTACATACCCGGCGTAACCGGCGAAAATTCCTTCCTTACTGGGTGGACTCGAGGGATGGAGCCGGGATGCGCATACGAGGGCTGGTCACACTGCTGACCATCGCGACGATGACAGCGGTGACGGCACAGACGGCGGAAGCGGGTCCCGGCCGCCCGGACGACGAGTCGATCGACTTCCACGAATGGTCCGGTCACCACGGTTTCCGGGACGGCAGGCTGGAGGGCCTCGATCTCGACCACGGAGCGCTGCGCATCGACCGCCCGATCGGCACCATCGAGCACACCGAACCCGAACTCGGGACCACCAAGACCTACGAATACGGCCAATGGACGTCGCGGAGCCACACGCAGGGCTTCGACGCCTCACAGCTGGTCGCTTCCTGGAACGCGAAGACGCCGGCCAAGACCTGGCTCAAGGTCGAGGCGAAAGGCCGCACCGCGGCGGGCGCCGAGACCTCCTGGTACGTCATGGGCCGCTGGGCCAGTGGGGACGCCGACATCAAGCGCACCAGCGTCGACGGCCAGAGCGACCCGAACGCCGCGGTCGACGTCGACACGCTGGTCATGAAGGCGGGTGTCGCGCTCCGTTCGTACCAGCTGCGAGTCAGCCTGTACCGCGAAGCCGGTTCCCGCGCCACGCCGTCGGTGTCGTCGGTCGGCGCCATGACGTCGCTGGTCCCGGACCGCTTCGAGGTCAAGGCGACCAAGCCGGGCCGCGCCACCGGCATCGAACTCAAGGTGCCCGCCTACGCGCAGAACATCCACAAAGGACAGTTCCCGGAGTACGGCGGTGGCGGCGAGAACTGGTGCAGCCCCACGTCCACCGAAATGGTCGCCGAGTACTGGGGCAAACGGCCCAAGCGCGAGAACATGGCGTGGATTCCGGAGGGTTACGTCGATCCGACCGTCGCGTACGCCGCCCGCTACACGTTCGACTACGCCTACGACGGAACGGGCAACTGGCCGTTCAACACCGCGTACGCCGCTTCACTCGGATTGCGTGGGCACATCACCCGTTTGCACTCCTTGAACGAACTCGAAAACTACATCGCGCGCGGCATCCCGGTGATCACGTCGCAGTCGTTCAAGGCCGAGGAACTCGACGGCGCGGGCTACGGCACCGCCGGGCACATCATGGTCGTCGTCGGCTTCACGAAGGACGGTGACGTGATCGCGAACGACCCGGCGGCGAGCAGCAACGACCGCGTCCGGCATGTCTACAAACGACACCAGTTCGAGACAATCTGGCAGCGCACCAAGCGGTACAACACGAATGGCGGCGTTTCGAGCGGCCCCGGCGGGGTCGCCTACATCATCACTCCTGGGCACTGAATCGGTTCCCCACCCGAGCGGATGTCGCGATCCGGGCTGCCCTCGTGGCAAGCTACGGAGTCGACTACTCGGAGGTGGACATGCCGTACGAGGTCCAAGGCGTCGACGCGTTCCCGTTCCTGCTCAGTCACGAGGCCGCGGGTTTCGTGGAGGCCGTCAGCGACGGCGTCACGGCCGACGGCACCGCCCTGTCCCCCGCGCTCGGCGTCGGGGTGTCTCCCGAAAAGACGCTGGTCCACAGTGGACAATGCACGAAGGTCGACGGCGTCGAGCGGGCCTTCGAGCGGATGCACCACGGCGACGTCCTCCGCAGCGTGGTGACGTGGTGAAACTCTTCACCGACGCCGATTTCCCCGCCGACCCGTATCCGGGAGCGCGGCCGGGGCATTCGTTCGTCCACTTCGACGGCGCCGGGCACAGTCTCGACACCGCGCCGGAGGGCTGGCGCGAACGCCAGGCCGTGCTCGCCTACGGATCGAACGCGTGCCCGTCCAAGATCACCTGGCTGCGGGAGAACATGGGCCTGACGGGTCCGGTCGTCGTCTGCCACGCGCGCTGCACCGACCTCGCCGCGGTCTGGGCGTCCGGCCTGCGGTTCCGGGACGGGCAGCGGCCCGCGCGGGTCGGGGCCGCGCCGGGGGTCGTCGAGGAGCACTCGGTCTGGTTCGCGACGCCGGACCAGCTCGCCGTCCTCGATCGCTGTGAGGGCAACGGACAGCGCTACGACCTGGTGCGGCTGACCGCGCCAGCCATCACCCTCGACGACGGCACCGTGCTCGACGACGTCGTGGCGTACGTCGGCGCCGCGGACATCCGCCTGCCGATCCTCGTGGACGGCAGGCATATCCGCGTCGCCGACCTCGAACAGCGCCGGGCCGCGGCGCTGGAAGGCATCCCCGCCGAAACGCACGGACTGGACTGCACGCTGGTCCAGGCCTCGACCTTGGTCAGAGAAGCTTCCCGGGATTGAGGATCCCGGTCGGGTCGATGGCCTTTTTCGCCGCTCGCAGCACTTCGACACCGAGCGTCCCGATTTCCGCCGCCAGATAAGGCGCGTGATCGACGCCGACGGCGTGGTGGTGCGAAATGGTGCCGATGCCGGTGATCGCCTCCGACGCCGCCGCCTTCGCCCGCTGCCACTGGCCGATCGGGTCGGCCTCGTCGCGTGCGGTGAGCACGGTGAAGTAGAGCGACGCGCCCGTCTCGTAGGCGTGCGAGACGTGGCACATGATGATCGCGTTGCCGAGGGTCGCGGTGAGCGCGGCGCGGACGGCGTCACGCAGGTCGCTCAGTTCCGCCCAATACGCGGCGGTTTCCAGGGTTTCGACGCAGACACCGTTGTCCAGCAAGGCATCCCGCTGCCGGGGCCCGGAAAACCGGCCGCGGCGCCAGGATTCGCCGAGGGCGGCGCCGATGCGGACGGCACCGAACGGGGCCAGCACCCGCGTGGTCTCCTGACGGCGCCGGGCGACTTCACGTTTCGACGCGCCCTCCCAGCCGACGATCAGCAGGCAAGGCGCGTGGACTCCCCGCGCCTTGAGATACCGGCGCAGCGCCTTGGTCTTCAAGCTGTCGTTGAGCGCCAGCGAAACCTCGCTCTCGTCCACATCGGACAGTCGCGTGACGTCCGCGAGCACGTGCCGCTGGGCGAGTTCCCGGACGGCGGCGGCGCCATTCTCCCAGCCGTCCAGGACATAACCCTCATAACGGCGTACTTCCGGCACCGGGCGGACACGGAGGGCGACCTCGGTGATCACGCCGAGCGCGCCTTCGCTGCCGATGGCGAGGTGCCGAAGGTCGGGCCCCGCCGCCGAAGCCGGGGCGACACCGAGCTTCCATTCGCCACGCGGGGTCGCGAGCCGGACACCCGAAACCATGTCCTCGAACCGGCCGTAACCCGACGAGGCCTGCCCGGCGGACCGGGTCGCGGCGAAACCGCCGATGGTGGCGCGTTCGTAGGACTGGGGCACGTGCCCGAGAGTGAAGCCGTGCGCGGCGAGCAGCCGATCGGCCTCCGGCCCGGTGACACCCGCTTGGAGCACCGCGATCCTGGACACGGGATCGACGGAGACCAGTTCACCGAGCCTGGCGAGGTCGAGCGCGATCACCGCGCTCTTGTCCCCGCGCAGCGCCGAAACCCCGCCGACCACCGACGTCCCGCCGCCGAACGGGACGACGCCGACGTCGTGCCGTGCACAGATTTCCAGTACCGACTGGACTTCGGCGGGATTCTCCGGCAGGACGACGGCGTCCGGCACCGGAAAATCACCGAAGCCCCGGCGCCGCATCAGGTCCAGATAGGACAGACCGCCAGCCCGCGCGAGCCGTTCCCCCGGCACCACCAGGACATGGCCGGCGCCGACGAGTTCTTCGAGGTCTCGTTTCGGCTGTTCGCCCAGCGCCGAATCGGGAACGGACAGCGCCGAATCGGGCGCGAACGGCGCCGCGGAGCCCAGCGGGCCGATACGCTGGACGAGCCACCGCAGGGCTTTCGCCGGAAGGTGGGCCGCGTCACCGGCTTCGGGCGTCCAGGATCGTCTTAACCGGTGGTCAATAAGCTCCGTCACGACTACAGTGTTACATATGGACGTAAAACGTCACTCACCTGCGGAAACAGGCGCTTCGGCACTGGCGGACACCCGATCCCGCCAGGCCTCGACGCGCGTGTCCGACGACGTTCTGCTCGACGCCGCGAAGAAGTGCGTGCTCGCCGTCGGTGTGCGGCGGACCACGCTCGCCGAGATCGCGCGGACCGCGAAGGTCAGCCGGATGACCGTGTACCGCCGGTTCCCGGATGTCCGCAGTGTGCTCGCGACCCTCATGACCCGTGAGTTCGGCGGCCTGCTGCAGGGCGCCGCCGAACCGGACGTCGAACCGGCCAACTTCCGCGAGAAGCTCGTGCAGAGCTCCTCGGCCGCCGTCGCCGTGCTGTCGGGCGATCCGCTGTTCCGCACCCTGCTGGACCTCGACCCCGAACTGGTGCTGCCCTACATCGTCGAGCGGCTCGGGAAGACCCAGCGCTTCGCCGAAGGCGTGATCCTGCACCTGCTGCGCTCCGGCCACGAAGACGGCTCGATCCGCAAGGGCGACCTGCCCTCGCAGGCTCGCACCCTGTTGCTGCTCATCCAGTCCTTCGCGTTCTCCTACCGTCCCGCCACGTCGGACGTGGACGAGAAGAAGCTGATGACGGAGTTCGCCCTCATGCTCGACGCGGCGTTGCGACCGTGACGCCCGGCTCGCTCAACGCACTCCGGCGCGAACGGGAACTCACGGCGCTGGCCGGCGGCGAGCGGGTCGACCTGGTGGTGGTCGGCGGCGGGGTCACCGGCGCCGGGATCGCGCTGGACGCGGCCGCGCGCGGGCTCTCGGTGGCCCTCGTCGAGGCGTACGACCTGGCGTACGGGACGTCGCGCTGGTCCAGCAAACTGGTCCACGGCGGGCTCCGCTACCTGGCCAAGGGCGATCTGGCGCTGGCGCACGAAAGTGCCGTCGAACGCGGGATACTGATGACCCGCACCGCCCCGCATCTCACCAGGGCGATCCCGCAGCTGTTCCCCCTGTACCGCAAGACCTCCCGCGGCCAGCAGGCGTTCATCATGACCGGCCTCGTCGCCGGTGACGGCCTCCGCCGCGCCGCCGGGACCCCGGCGTCGGTGCTTCCGCGGCCGAGGTCGATCCCGGCCGCGGAGGCGCTGGCGCTCGCGCCCGGCCTGACCCCGCAAGGCCTGCGCGGCGCGTTGCTTGCCTACGACGGCGCGCTGACCGACGACGCGCGTCTCGTGGTGAGCCTGGCACGCACAGCGGCGTCACGCGGCGCGAAGATCCTGACGAAGGTCGAGGCGCTCCGGCTCGACGCGGAATCCGTACTGGCCCGGGACAGGCTCACCGGCCAGGAGATCGAGATCCGCGCCCGTCAGGTGATCAACGCGACCGGCGTCTGGGCGGGTGAACTGGCGGAGTCGGTGCGGCTGCGGCCTTCTCGCGGTTCACACCTCATCCTGGCTTCGGGAGCGGCGCGGATCGGCGCGACGTCGGTCAACGTGCCCGTCCCCGGCGAGAACAACCGGTTCGTCTTCCTGCTGCCGCAACCCGACGGCCGCGTGTTCGTCGGGGTCACCGACGAGCCGATCGACGGCGCCGTCCCGCGCGTGCCGTCCGTGCCGGAGTCCGATGTGGACTTCCTGCTCGAAGTGGCGTCGACGGCGTTCACCCGCCCGCTGACCCGCGCCGACGTCGCGGGCTCGTTCGCCGGGCTGCGGCCGCTGGTCGAAGGCGGCGGGCGCAGCGCGGATCTCTCGCGCAAACACGCGGTGGTGACCGGCGCCGACGTCGTGCTCACCGTCGTCGGCGGCAAGCTGACGACGTACCGGAAGATGGCCGAGGACGCCGTCGATGCCGCGTTGAAGCGCTCCGGGCTCCTCGCCGGGCCGTCGACCACGTCCCGGCTCCCGCTGCTCGGCGCGACGCCCCGCGACCGCCTGTCCACGGTGGACGCACCGGCCCGGCTGGTCGCGAAGTACGGCACCGAAGCACCGCGAGTCGCGGCACTCGGCGAGGTCGATCCCGAACTGGGTCTGCCCCTCTTCGACGGCACCGAGATCAGCGCGGCGGAGGTCGTCTGGGCCGTGCGGCACGAGGGCGCGCTCGACGTCGAGGACGTCCTGGAGCGCCGCACCCGGCTCGGCCTGGTCACCCCGGACGACGGCGCCGCCCGCGCCCGCGTCCGGGAACTCGTCGGCAAGTCCCTCGCCGGCCTCACCTGACCCCTCGCAATTAGTCACCTACCTACGGTGAAGTGTGCTCTCAGCTTGACGAGTCGTTGGGTTTTTGCAACAGTATGTTCCATGAGCCCGGTCAGACGCGGCAAAGAGCTGCCGATCTACAACCGGCTGCCCGTGCTCCGGGCGGAGCGTGGACTGAGCAGGGCCGCCCTCGCCGCCGCCGTCGAGGTCAACCCGCAGACCATCGGCGCGCTCGAACGGGGCGACCACTACCCGAGCCTGGACCTGGCGTTTCGCATCTGCACGGTGTTCGACCTCCCGGTCGAGGCCGTGTTCAGTCGCGAACCGTTCATGCCACTGTCCACTCAGGTCTACCGGGAGGGGGGAACATGAGCGAGGAACGAGGCCGTCTCGCGGCGTACTGGGAGCGCCAGCTGGAACGGCTGGACGAGATCGAACGCAAGCGGGCGCTGCGACTGCCGACCTGGCGCACGCGGAAACGGCGGCGGACGTTGAGTGTGCTCGTGCTGACGGGCAACCTGATCCTGATCATCGGTGCCGCCACGTTCCGTTCTCAGCCCTCGACGTTGTTCGTCGTGTGCTGGTTCGGTGGCTGCGTCGTCGCCGGCGGCTCGCACTACCTGCTGCGGATCCTCACCGGCAAGATGAGCGGCGGGTTCTCGCTCCGGCTCGACGAACGCGAGCGGGAATGGCGCCACCGCGTCACCTTCGTCAGTTACCAGATCCTGGTCGTGCTGATGCTGATCGCGGTGTTCTACAGCCTGATCATCGCCGACACCGAGGACGGCGGCGTCCGCGGCGCGATGATGGCCTGCGCGCTGCTGGTCACCGGCACCACGCTGTCCGGCGTCATCCTCGGCTGGACGCTGCCGGACGACGATCCGGAAGACTTCGACGAGGGGGTGGCTCCGGCATGACCGGGGACAAGAAGCGTTACAAGGTGTCCGTCGGCGTGGTCGCTGTCGTGCTGGTGGCGAGCGGGGTCCTCGCCGGCGCGGGCCGGGCGGTCCTGGTGTACCGGGCCACGTCGGTGATGAGCAACGTCAAGCTGGACGGGCTGATCCAGCGGAACCGCACGGTTTCCGGCGTCCATCGGGGATTCACGGCGCTGGTGCGGTATTTCGAGGAGGGGAAGTGGAAATGAGCGAGGGGAAACTGGAGATCGACCGGATCTCCAAGAAGTACGGCGCGAAAGTGGCGCTGGACGAGGTCAGCTTCGAGGTCCAACCCGGTGAGCTGTTCGGGTTCGTCGGCAGCAACGGCGCGGGCAAGACCACCACGATGCGGATCGTCCTCGGGGTGCTGTCGGCCGACTCGGGGCAGGTGCTCCTCGGCGGCGCCCCGATCACCCACGAGACCCGCACGCATATCGGGTACATGCCGGAGGAACGCGGGCTGTACCCGAAGATGAAGGTGCTGGAGCAGCTGGTCTACCTCGCCGAACTGCACGGGATGTCGGCCAACGACGCCCACCGCAGCGCCGAGAACTGGATCGCCAGGCTCGGGCTGACCGAACGGCGCAAGGACGAGGTCCAGAAGCTGAGCCTCGGCAACCAGCAGCGCGTGCAGCTCGCGGCCGCGCTGGTGCACGATCCGCGGGTGCTGGTGCTGGACGAGCCGTTCTCAGGCCTCGACCCGCTGGCCGTGGACGTGATGAGCGGTGTGCTGCGCGAGAAGGCAGCGACCGGGGTGCCGGTGGTGTTCTCCAGCCATCAGCTGGATCTGGTCGAGCGGCTGTGCGACCGGGTCGGGATCATCCGAAGTGGACGGATGGTCGCCTCCGGCACCGTCGGGGAGCTGACCGCCGGCGCGGGCAACGGTCTCGTCGTCACCGCGCCCAACGCCGCACCCGGCTGGGCTTCGGCCGTTCCCGGCGTGCGCTCGGTCGAGCAGAACGGCCCGACGGCGATCCTCGAACTCGAGGCGGGCGCCGACGACCAGGCCGTGCTCGCCGCGGCGCTGGCCACCGGCCCGGTCACCGAATTCACCAAACGCAGGCGTTCGCTGACCGACCTCTTCCGCGACGCGGTCGCGGAGAAGCCGGCGGCACAAGGAGTTTCCGCATGAACACCGTATCTTCGTGGCGCGCGGTCTGGCTCATCGCCAAACGTGAGCTGAACACCCGGCTGCGCACCCGATCCTTCGTGATCGGCACCGCCGTGCTGCTGGTGATGCTGATGGGGTACGTCCTGCTGCAGTCCACGCTGATCAGCAACGAGGACAAGAGCAAGGTCGGGTTGTCCGGCCAGACCGCCGGAATCGCGCAGCAGCTCCAGACGGCGGGCGCGGCGATCGGCGAGAAGATCGAGACCGTCACCGTCACCGATCCGGCGCAGGGCCGGACGCAGGTCGAGAACGGTGATCTCGACGCGTTGCTGTCCGGCAACGCCACCGAGCTCAAGGTGCTCGTCAAGTCCGAATTGGACACCAAACTGCGTTCCCTGCTGAACGGAGTGTCCCAGCAGGAAGTGCTGAACGGCATTCTTTCCGAGGCCCAGCGGTCGCCGGAAGAAGTGATGCAAACGGTCCACCAGACCCAGGTCAAGGTCGACTCGATCAAACCGCCGGACCCCGAGAAGTCGCAGCGGATGGTGATCGGGTTGATCGTGGCGGTGCTGCTGTACATGAGCATCGTGACCTACGGGACGCTGGTCGCCCAGGGCGTGGTCGAGGAGAAGTCCAGCCGGGTCGTGGAGATCCTGCTGTCCACCGTGCGGCCGTGGCATCTGTTGCTGGGCAAGGTGATCGGGCTCGGCCTGGTCGGGCTGACCCAGCTGGTGATCATCGGCGGCGCCGGGTTGATCGTCGCTTCCGCGACCAACGTGCTGACGCTGTCCGGGGTCGCGACGGGCGCGCTGCTGTGGGGTGTGCTGTGGTACCTGCTCGGGTTCCTGCTGTACGCCACCGTCTACGGCGCGATGGGCTCGCTGGTCTCGCGGCAGGAGGACACGCAGTCGGTCATCGGCCCGGTCAACATCGTGCTGATCCTCGGCTTCATCGTCGGGTTCAACCTGCTGACGCAGGCGCCGGACGGCACGGGGACGAAGGTCCTTTCCCTGGTGCCGCTGCTTTCCCCGGTGCTGATGCCCGCGCGGATCGCGGCCGGGACCGTCGAGGTGTGGGAGATCGCGCTGTCGCTCGGCCTGACGGTGGCCGCCATCGCCCTGTTCACCTGGCTGGGCGCGAGGATCTACCAGAACAGCGTCCTGCGGGTCGGCAGCCGGATCAAGCTTTCGGAAGCCCTGCGCGGCTGACCTCAAGTCCGTGAAGGCCTCCTTCCCTACTCTCAGGGTAGGGAAGGAGGGGCGGATTCATGCGGTCGTCGCAACATGCTCTATTTAGGACAGTAGCAGGTTGAGTTTTTCTTGGGGTGTAAGCCAGTCCAGTGTTTTGCGGGGGCGGCCGTTGAGTTCGGCGGCCACTCTCGCGAG
>NZ_QHKL01000030.1 GCF_003947415.1 Amycolatopsis sp. WAC 01376 | reverse complement strand
TCGCAGAATCCGGCCCGCTCCGGCCACGTCAGACTGGAACGCTCCAACGTCGCTGCCCGGCAGCCCGACCGGCTAGCGCGCGTTTCCTAAGCCAAGTTCGCGGTCTTCGCGCCCAAGCCTGGTTCCGGGCTGGCCGACAGGAGTCAGCTGCGCTCTGAGTGTCCACAAGAGTCGTGAGTGGCAAGTAGCGTTCTAACCCTCTTTACCACTCACGACCCCCTCCCCAAACCGCACAACTCGCCCAAC
>NZ_QHKL01000029.1 GCF_003947415.1 Amycolatopsis sp. WAC 01376 | reverse complement strand
ATATCTTCGGCCGTCGGCGGTTCCGCCCCGCTCCGCGAGACGGTGATCGACGCCGCTTTCGCCGCGAATTCGAGCGCCGTACGCCAGCCGTCGGCGTCGAGAGTGGACACGTCGCGCACGCCGTTCGAGTACAGCCACGCCAGGAGGGCGCCTTGCACGGTGTCACCGGCGCCGATCGTGTCGACGACGTCGACCCGGCGTGACGGGACCTGCGCGATTTCGCCCGCTCGTGTGATGACGGACAACCCCTGGGCGCCTCGGGTGAGCACGACGGCATCGACTCCGCAAGAGGTCCAGACCTTTGCCGCGTCGACCGGGTCGGCGCCTTCGGCGAGCCATTCCGTGTCGTCGTCGGAGTTCTTGAGCAGGCGGACTTGCGGCAGCCAGGACTTGAACCGCGCACGGTACGCGGCCGGATCCTCGATCAGCGCCGCACGGATGTTCGGATCGAGCACGGTCAGCACGCCGCGCGCGGATTCGCGGCGCAACAGCGTTTCGTAGGTGCTCGCGCCCGGCTCCAAGACCATGCCGAGGGTGCCGAGGGAGAGCGCCGTCACATCTTCGGGCAGCGGGCCGGGGTCGGCGACGAGCCGGTCCGCGGTGCCCTCGGTGTAGAAGGTGTACCGGGCGGA
>NZ_QHKL01000028.1 GCF_003947415.1 Amycolatopsis sp. WAC 01376 | reverse complement strand
ACGGGCTGCCGTCCGGACGTCCGGCGGTGGTCGTGCTGCACGGCTGCACGCAGGACGCCGCCGGATACGCGCGTGGCTCCGGTTGGGTCGGGCTCGCGGACAAGCTGCGGTTCAAACTAGTTCTGCCACAACAGGTTTCGGCGAACAATTTCAGCAAGTGCTTCAACTGGTTCCAGGCGGCGGACATCAAGCGCGGCTCCGGGGAAGCCGAATCGATCGCGCAGATGGCGCGGTATTCGGCCGGGAGCCGGACGTACGTGACCGGCTTGTCGGCCGGTGGTGCGATGACTTCGGTGCTGCTGGCGGCCTACCCGGAACTCGTCGCGGGCGGCGGCGTCGTCGCGGGGCGTCCGTACGGCTGCGCGACCTCGATGATCGACGCGTACTCCTGCATGAACCCCGGCAAGGATCTGACCCAGAAACAATGGGGTGACAAGGTGCGCGCCGCGGGCACGGGGCCGCGTTCGCCGGTCAGTGTCTGGCACGGGACCGCGGACTACACGGTCGCTCCGATGAACATGCGCGAGCTTTCCGAGCAGTGGACCGACGTCGGCGCGGCCGTCGACACGCACGCCGTCGGCGGGATGGGGCACGGTCAGCCGATCGCGCCGGGATCCGGCTGCGGGCAGGCGGGG
>NZ_QHKL01000027.1 GCF_003947415.1 Amycolatopsis sp. WAC 01376 | reverse complement strand
CCAGCCCGGCGAACATCGCCGCGCGTTCCTCCACAAAGGACAGAAAGGCGTGCGTTCCGGCCCGGCGCGCGTACCGTTGCCTGTCCGGCACCGCGTTCCAGGTCGCGTTCAGGCATTCCCACAGCTCGGTCGAGACCACCTCGCGCGCGCCGCGCGTGTTCCCGCGGGCGGAGTTGCTCGAACCGACGATCGACGCCGGATTGTCCTTGGCGTAGGCGACCAGTTCGGTCAGCTTCCACACGTCGAGCGAATGCATCCCGTCCGGCGAGATGCCGAGGACGGCGAGCAGCTGGCGGCTCGCGTGGTCCGGGTCGACGCTCGCGTCTTCGAGCAGCTGGTGCACGGAGACGTTGAGGATGCGGGCGGTGTCGTCGGCGCGTTCGACGTAGCGGCCGCTCCAGTACAGCGATTCCGCGTTACGGGCTAGCACGGCCACCTCCCTTTAGGCCTGTTGCTGCTGTTGCTGCTGGGTCGGAGTCAGCTCGGGGCCCTGCGCGGCAACCAGTCCGTCCACTTCGGGCAGTGCGCGGAGCGCGGGGCGCTCCAGCGCCCGTTCCGCCGTCGAAGACCGCGGCGCCAGCACCCAGGTGGCCTTGGAACGGCCGCCCTGCGACGAGTTGACCCCCAGGCTGCCCTCCGGGAGCGCAGCCCTGGTCAGCCCGCGCGGCAGCACG
>NZ_QHKL01000026.1 GCF_003947415.1 Amycolatopsis sp. WAC 01376 | reverse complement strand
CGCACGAAGAGGCGGGCGGCCGGATGCCGGGCGCGGGCAGCCGGTGGGCGCCGAAGAAGGACCTGAGCTGGGAGCCGGTCCGCATCGAATGGGTCGCCGAGGTCCGCTACGAACACGTCGAAGGCACCAGGTTCCGGCACGGCGGGAGGCTCGTGCGCTTCCGTCCCGACCGCGACCCCGCCTCGTGCACGTACGCGCAGCTCGAAGAGGTCCCGCCCGCCGAGCTGGCCACCTTGTTCACCGAGCTGGGGGAAACATGAAGGCGGAGCCGGTCACGCTGGACCTCGACGGCGTCGAGTTCACGGTGTCCAATCCGGGCAAGGTCTATTTCCCGGAGCGCGGCGAGACCAAATTGGACCTCGTCGAGTACTACCGCGCGGTCTCGGTCCCGCTGCTGGCCCAGCTCGGCGACCGGCCCTTGGTGCTGGAGCGCTATCCCGACGGTGCCGGCGGGACATCGTGGTTCCAGCAGCGGGTCCCGAAGAACGCGCCTGACTGGCTGACCACGACGGTGGTGTCCACTCCGAACGGGACCACTTCGGACGCGCTCGTGGCGAAGGACCTCGCGCACGTCATCTGGGCGGTGAACCAAGGTTGCCTCGGTTTCCACGTCTGGCCGAACCGGGCCGACGCGCCGGACATCAGTGATCAGCTGCGGATCGACCTCGACCCGTCGCCGGGGATCGGGTTCCCCGAGC
>NZ_QHKL01000025.1 GCF_003947415.1 Amycolatopsis sp. WAC 01376 | reverse complement strand
CCGACGGCACCGCCGCGGTGGCGACCCGCAACCCGATCGGGCTGTCGGCGACACCCCCGCGCTACGAGACCGCGCCGCCGGACGCCCCTGGGCAACTCACCCTTCCGCTCCCCGGCTGGAGCTGACGAGGAGCGGTCAGCGGACTGTCAGCGCTTCGTCAACGCCGGCCGCGAAGCTCCTGCCATGACGAACAAGACAGTCCTCATCTCCGGCGCCAGCATCGCCGGTCCCGCACTCGCCTTCTGGCTCTCCCGCCAGGGCTACGCGGTCCCCGTCGTCGAACGATCGCGGGAACTCCGCAGCGGTGGCCAGGCGGTCGACTTCAAGGGCCCCACCCACCGCGCCGTGCTCGAGCGGATGGGCATCCTCGACGAGATCGAGCGGCAGCAGACCGGCGGACTCGACCAGACCATCGTCGACGCCGAGGGGCGGCCGCTCGCCGTCCTGCCCGGTGAGTTCACCGGCGGCGACGTCGAGATCCGGCGCGGCGATCTGGCCCGGATCCTGTACGACCGGACTTCGCCGGACTGCGAGTACGTCTTCGGCGACTCGATCACTTCGCTGACCGAGACCCCCGACGGCGTCGACGTCACCTTCGAGCGCGAAGCCCCGAGGCGGTTCGACCTCGTCTTCGGTGCCGACGGCATTCACTCGACCGTGCGACGGCTGGCGTTCGGCCCGGAAACCGACTACGTGCAG
>NZ_QHKL01000024.1 GCF_003947415.1 Amycolatopsis sp. WAC 01376 | reverse complement strand
CTGCTGCTGATGATGTACCCGGTGCTGGCGAAGGTCCGCTACGACAAGCTCGACACCGTGACCAAGGACAAGCGCACGATGGTGCTTTCCTTGGTGCTGAACTGGATTCTCGGTCCGGCGCTGATGTTCGCGCTGGCGTGGCTGATGTTGCCCGATCTGCCCGAGTACCGGACCGGGCTGATCATCGTCGGTCTCGCCCGCTGCATCGCGATGGTGATCATCTGGAACGACCTCGCCTGCGGTGACCGCGAGGCGGCGGCGGTGCTGGTCGCGCTGAACTCGGTCTTCCAGGTGATCATGTTCGGCGTGCTCGGCTGGTTCTACCTCGACCTGCTTCCGGGATGGCTCGGTCTCGACACCACCAGCGTCGACTTCTCGCCGTGGGAGATCGCGCTCAGCGTCGTCATCTTCCTCGGTATCCCGCTCGCCGCCGGATACCTTTCCCGCCGCATCGGGGAGCGGAGCAAGGGCCGCGACTGGTACGAGGGCAAGTTCCTGCCGAAGATCGGTCCGATCGCGCTCTACGGCCTGTTGTTCACCATCGTGATCCTGTTCGCCCTGCAAGGTGACAACATCACCTCCCGCCCGTTCGACGTCGCCCGGATCGCGCTGCCGCTGCTGGTGTACTTCGCGATCATGTGGGTCGGCGGCTATCTGCTGGGCAAGGCTTCGGGTCTGTCGTACGAGCGCACCACGACACTGGCGTTCAC
>NZ_QHKL01000023.1 GCF_003947415.1 Amycolatopsis sp. WAC 01376 | reverse complement strand
CAGCGCGCTCGGTTCGGCGCGGATGGCGCGCGTGTCGGAGTACCAGGCGCTGCTTCCCTTGCTCTTCCCTCTCCTCCCCTTCCCTCCTTCTTCTCTCTTCTCCCCCTTTCCTCCCTCCTCCCTCTCCTCTCTCTTTTTTCTTTCTTCTTCCCTCTCTTTTTTCCCTTCTTCTCTTCTTCCCCCCTCTTTTTCCTTTTTCTTCCTCCCTCCTTTTCCCTCTTTTTCCTTTTTCTCCTTTTCCTCCCTCCTTTTCTTCTCCTTCTTCTTCTTCCTCTTCTTCTTCTTCCCTCTTTCTTCTTTTTTCCCTTCCTCCTCCCTTTCCCCTTTTTTCTCTTCCTTTTCCTTCTCCCCTTCCTCCCTCTCTCTCTTTTTCTTTCTCCTCTCTTTTCCCTTCCTTTCTCTTTCTCTCTTCTTCTCTTTTCCTCCCTCCTCCTCCTCCTCTCCTCCTTTCTCTTCTTCTTCCCTTCTCTCCTCCTCTTCTCCTCCCTTTCCTCTTCCCCCCTCCTTCTCTTCCTTCTTTTCCTCTTTTCCCTTCTCCCTCTTCTTTCTTCCTTCCTTCCTCTCCGCTCCCCGCGCGTTTGCGCTTCTCCTCCCTTTCCTCTCCTCCTCCCGTCTCGTTCTCTCTCTTCTCTCTCTTTTCCTTCCTTCCTTTCTTTCCTTTCTCCTTCCCCCTTTTCTCTTCCCCCTTTTTCCCGGCCGCTCGTCTCTGCCGGCCGGTTGGTCCCCCCCCCGCGCCCCCTTCGCGCCTTGGTGGTCGCC
>NZ_QHKL01000022.1 GCF_003947415.1 Amycolatopsis sp. WAC 01376 | reverse complement strand
TGAAGGAGGTCAACGGTTCGCTGGATTCGTTGGGGGATAAGGATGTTGTGGATGTCGCGGTGGCGGCGTCGGAGGGGATCGCGCGGTTGGAGGCGGTCCGGTTCCGCGCTATCGCACAGTTGGGTCGTCATCGTGGTGGGGTGGGGAGTGTGGTGCAGGAGGTGGCTTTCGCACTGTCTGTTGTGGACCGTCACGCGGGCACCCTGGTTTTCACCGCGGAGGCGTTGACCACCCGGCTACCGCGGACACTCGGGTTGATGGACCAGGGGCTGGTGGATGGGTTCCGGGCGGTGAAGGTGGCCGCGGCGACGTCGTGGCTGTCGGATGAGGATGCCCGGGCCGCAGATGCATTGTTGGAGGATCGGTTGGAGGGGAAGAATTCGGAGCAGGTCCGCAAAGCGGCGAGTCATGCGGCGGTGACGGTGGATCGGGAGGGTGCTTCTCGCCGGTCTGAGCACTCTCGGGCGGGCCGCCGCCTGACGATGCGTCAGGGCGAGGCGGGGGTGGCGTCGATCGAGGTCGAGGACGGCCCGGTCGAGAAAGTCACCGCCGCCTACACCCGGATCGACCGCGAAGCACGGGCCCTGAAGACCGGTGACGAGTCCCGCACCCTGGATCAGCTCCGCGCCGACGTCGCCCTGGACCTCCTGCTGGGTGGGCAGGGCGGAAAGAGCGAACGGTGCGAGGTGTTCCTCTATATGGATTTGGCGACCTATCTCGGCGCGAACGAGGACCCGGCGGAGCTGGCCGGGCATGGGTGTATCCCGGCGTCGTTGGCGCGGGAGATCGCGGGTGGGCCGGATACGGTGTTGCGGCGGATCATCACCGA
>NZ_QHKL01000001.1 GCF_003947415.1 Amycolatopsis sp. WAC 01376 | reverse complement strand
GCGTCACAGCCCGCCCCGCCCGAATCCCCTCCCAGAACCCCACCCGCACATCCCGCACCAACGGCACACGACCCGCCAACACAACCTCCGACCACAATCGGTGTTGCAACGACCCCGTGAACCCAAGAGGCCCTCACGGACCTTTGATGGCGCCGTAGCGCTCCAGGGCGACCTGGCGTTCGTGGGCGTGGTCGACCATGGGCGCGGGGTAATCGGGCACGTCGGCGGGTTTGTGCACGGCTTTTCCTTGCACGGAGCGGAGTTCGGGGACGTAGCGGCGGACGTAGTCGCCGGAGGGGTCGAACTTCTCCCCCTGCGTGGTCGGATTGAAGATCCGGAAGTACGGCGCGGCGTCGGTGCCGCTGCCCGCCACCCACTGCCAGTTCAGCTGGTTCGACGCGAGATCGCCGTCGACCAGATGCTTCATGAAATGCCGGGCGCCGAGCCACCACGGCAGATGCAGGTCCTTGACCAGGAAACTCGCCACGATCATCCGGACGCGGTTGTGCATCCAGCCCTCGGCGAGCAGCTGCCGCATCCCGGCGTCGACGATCGGGAAGCCGGTGCGTCCTTCGCACCACCGCTGGAAGGCCTCGTCGTCGCTCTCGTATTCCATGGCGTCGAAACGGGAATCGTAGTTCTTCCGCGCGGTTTCGGGGCGGTGCCACAGAACGTCGGCGTGGAACTCGCGCCAGGCGAACTCGCCGCGCAACGCCTGCGCGCCGGATCCCTCGTTCCCCGCGAGGTCGGCAAGCAAGGTGCGCGGGTGGACGCAACCCCAGCGCAGATACGGTGAAAGCCTTGTCGTACCGGGACGATCCGGCCGGTCGCGATCCTCGTCGTAGGTCTCGACGCCGTCGTCCAGGAATTCGTGCCAGCGCTCCAGCGCCGCCTTCTCGCCGGGCTCCGGCAGCTCCATCCCGTTGAGCGAAGGGGATTTCGGGAGCTTGACCGAACGCGGCGGCTCCACCCAGTCCACTATGGACTTCCCCGTGTCGGCGGGCCGCGGCCAGCCGTGGCGCGTCCACGCACGGTAGAACGGGGTGAACACGCGATAGGGATCGCCGTCCGGTTTGGTGATGCGGCCGGGCGTGATCGCGTACGAGGAACCCGTCTCGACCCAGGCGATGTCGTGCTCCGCCAACGCCTTCTTGACCTCGTCGTCACGACGGCGGCCGTACGGACCGGTGTCCGCGCTGACGTGCACCGTCGCGGCGCCGATCTCACGCGCGGCCTTGACGACCTCCTCGGCGGGGTCGCCCTTGACGAGCATCAGCCGTCCGCCGAGCTGATCGTCCAGCGCCTTCAGGCAGCCGTGCAGGAACGCGACGCGCGGGGCGCCGGACGGTTCGAGAAGCGCGTTGTCGAGGACGTACAGCGCGAGGACGTGCTTGCTGTGCTTCGAGGCCTCCAGCAGGGCGGCGTGGTCGCCGAGGCGGAGGTCGCGGCGGAACCACAGCACTACCGGGGCTTCTCTGGTCACTCCGGAAACCCTAAGCGCGCTCCCGTGGTCCTGCACGCCCGGGATGCAATGAACGGACCGTTCCTTGCCAAATTTGCAAGGAACGGTCCGTTCATAGCGCTTGCCGGAGGGGGATCAGCGCTCCGCGATGGGCGCGTAGTCCCGCGACGCGTAGCCGGTGTAGATCTGCCGCGGGCGGCCGATCTTCGTGGCCGGGTCCTGGATCATCTCGCGCCAGTGCGCGATCCAGCCCGGCAGGCGGCCGAGCGCGAACAGCACGGTGAAGTACTTCGTCGGGAAGCCGAGCGCCCGGTAGATCAGGCCGGTGTAGAAGTCGACGTTCGGGTACAGCTTCCGCTCGATGAAGTAGTCGTCCGAGAGCGCGGTCTCTTCCAGCTTCTTCGCGATGTCGAGCAGCTGGTCGCCGCCCTTGAGCTTGGAGAGGATCTCGTCCGCGGTGTTCTTGATGATCTTCGCGCGCGGGTCGTAGTTCTTGTAGACCCGGTGCCCGAAGCCCATCAGGCGGACACCCTTTTCCTTGTTCTTCACGCGGGTGACGAAGTTCGCGACGTCGCCGCCCTCGGCCTGGATGCCCTCGAGCATGTCCAGCACCGCGCTGTTGGCGCCACCGTGCAGCGGGCCGAAGAGCGCGTTGATACCGGCCGAGATCGAGGCGAACAGGTTCGCCTCGGAGGAGCCGACGAGGCGCACTGTCGAGGTCGAGCAGTTCTGCTCGTGGTCGGCGTGCAGGATGAACAGCAGGTCGAGCGCCTTGGCGACGTCCGGGTCGACCTCGTAGGGCTCGGCGGGGAAGCCGAAGGTCATCCGCAGGAAGTTCTCGACCAGGCCGAGCGAGTTGTCCGGGTACAGCAGCGGCTGGCCGACGGACTTCTTGTACGCGTACGCGGCCAGGGTCGGGACCTTGGCCAGCAGCCGGATGGTGGACAGCTCCACGTTCGGTTCGTCGAACGGGTTGAGCGAGTCCTGGTAGAAGGTCGACAGCGCGGATACGGCGCTGGAGAGCACCGGCATCGGGTGCGCGTCGCGCGGGAAGCCGCTGAAGAAGGCCTTGAGGTCTTCGTGCAGCAGGGTGTGGCGCTGGATCTTCTCGGTGAACTCGGACAGCTGCGTCTGGGTGGGCAGCTCGCCGTAGATGAGCAGGTACGAGACCTCGATGAAGGTCGACTTCTCGGCCAGCTGCTCGATCGGGTACCCGCGGTAGCGCAGGATGCCGGCGTCACCGTCGATGTAGGTGATGGCCGACGACGCGGCACCGGTGTTCACGAAGCCCGGGTCGTGCGTGATGTACCCGGTCGTCGCCAGCAGCTTCCCCAGCTCGATCCCAGGCGCGCCCTCGACCGGGTGGATCACCTTGAACTCGTGCTCACCATTGGGCAGGCGCAGCGTCGCGGTCTCGCCCGTCGTCGCGTCGGACATGTAAGTCCCTCTCACGTTCAGCACGGGCCGGCGGCGCCTGTAGGTCCCACAGGTACGCCCTCTTTCTCGCGCGTGACCCATGGCCTCGCTGCACACCGCCCCGCTGGGGTATGAATTCCCCTCCACGCTAGTCGAGAATGGGGTCAACGCGCAGCGGGTGAGTTGCTCACAACAGCCCCTTTGGGACCAGGTTCACACGGCGGATGCCATATCCCCGGCCGTCGGCGGTTCCGCCCCGCTCCGCGAGACGGTGATCGACGCCGCTTTCGCCGCGAATTCGAGCGCCGCACGCCAGCCGTCGGCGTCGAGTGTGGACACGTCACGCACCCCGTTCGAGTACAGCCACGCCAGCAGGGCGCCCTGCACGGTGTCACCGGCGCCGATCGTGTCGACGACCTCGACCCGGCGTGACGGGACCTGCGCGATTTCGCCCGCTCGTGTGATGACGGACAGCCCCTGCGCGCCGCGGGTGAGCACGACGGCATCGACTCCGCAAGAGGTCCAGACCTTTGCCGCGTCGACCGGATCGGCGCCCTCGGCGAGCCATTCCGTGTCGTCGTCGGAGATCTTGAGCAGCCGGATATGCGGCAGCCAGGACTGGAACCTCGCCCGGTACGCCGCCGGATCGGTGATCAGCGCCGCACGGATGTTCGGATCGAGGACGGTCAGCACACCGCGGGCGGATTCGCGGCGCAACACGGTTTCGTACGTGCTCGCCCCCGGCTCCAGGACCATGCCGAGGGTGCCGAGCGAGAGCGCCGTCACATTCTCCGGCAGCGGGCCGGGGTCGCCGACGAGCCTGTCCGCGGTGCCCTCCGTGTAGAAGGTGTACTGCGCCGACCCCTTCTCGTCGAGCGCGACCACGGCGAGCGTCGTCGGCTCGTTTCCTCGCTGCAGCAAGGCGGTGTCGACACCGGAGGCGTGCAGCCGGTCCACCAGCGCGACACCGAACCGGTCGTTCGAGACCCGCGAGAAGAACCCGGTCGGGACGCCGAGCCGCCCGGCGGCGAGCGCGACGTTGTAGGGACCACCACCCATCCGGGGCAACAGCGCGCGCAATCCACCGTCCACAGTGGAATCCAACGGTGCACCGGGAACGAGGTCGACCAGCGCCTCTCCACCTACGACGATCACGGGCGCGATGCTAGCCGAGGCGGCGGCAAGACCACCAGAATTGTCAGTTCAGGACATTTTTTGTCGCGATCCCGCCAAGAAGAAGTTCCGAAAGCGCCGTGAACGCCTCGGCGTCGGTCACCCCGGCGCGCTGACCGATGACGCCGGTCTGGATTCCCTCGATGATCAGCCCCGCCATTTCCGCGATCAGCCGCGCGTGCACCTCGCGGAAAACACCGTCGGTGACGCCCCGATCGATGAACGACCGGATCCGCTGGGCCGCGGCGCGGCTGTTGAGCTGATACGCGTCCCGCGCCGGCGCGAATTCGGCGATATCGGTCATGAAAGCGGCCGAAGCGCGATTCAGGTACTCGGAGATCCCGGCGAGGTACTCCCCGAGGATCTTGCGGGCGTCGTCGATCCCGTCGATCCGCTCTTCCAGCAGCTCGGCGGCGCCCTTGAAAAAGTGGGTGACGACCTTGACCGCGAGCTGCTCCTTGCTGGGCGCGAGCGCGTAGAGGGTCGACTTCGAGCAGCGGAGCCTCGCGGCGAGATCGTCCAGGGTGAACTGGGAGAACCCCTCGGCGAGGAAGAGCTCTTCAAGCTCCGAGAGCAGTGCTCTCTGACGCGCGGTGGGCTGGCGGCGCGGGGTCATCGGATCACTATCCCTTACCCGGATCGCGGGTCCCCAGACAGTTCATACTGTACTCTCAATGAGCCCACAGTACTGTTTTGAGTACAGTTCAGCTCGGAGGAGCCATGCCGGCGGACCGTCTTCTGCCCAGCACCGAGGCCAAGGACCTGATCGACCTGGCCAAGGAGATCGCGCGCGAAGAGCTCGCCCCGATCGCGAGCAAGTACGAAGAGACCGCGCACTTCCCGCGCGAGCAGTTCCGGCTGCTCGGACAGGCCGGGCTGCTCGGGCTGCCGTACGCGGAGCGATGGGGCGGCGGGGACCTGCCGTATGAGGTCTACCTGCAGGTTCTCGAGGAGATCGCGACCGCGTGGATGTCGGTCGGCGTCGGGCTGTCCGTGCACACGATGTCCTGCTTCGCACTCGCGCACAACGGCACCGACGAGCAGCGCGACCGCTGGCTGCCCGCGATGCTGGAAGGCGGCCTGCTGGGCGCGTACGCGCTTTCGGAGACCCACGCCGGCTCCGACGCGGCCGCCCTCTCGACCCGCGCGCGGCTCGACGGCGACCAGTACGTCGTGAACGGCACGAAGGCGTGGATCACCCACGCGGGTGAGGCCGACTTCTACACGACCATGGTGCGCACGAGCGACGACGGCGGACAGGGCATCACCTGCCTGCTCGTCGACGCGGCGACGCCGGGCCTCTCGGCCGCGCCGCCCGAGCGGAAAATGGGCCTCACCGGCTCGACCACCGCGCAACTGATGTTCGACGACGCCGCCGTCGACGCCGACCGCCGGATCGGCGAAGAGGGCCAGGGCCTGAAGATCGCGCTGTCGTCACTCAGCTCTGGACGGCTGGGCATCGCCGCTTGCGCCGTCGGGCTCGCGCAGGCCGCGCTGGACGAGGCCCTCGAGTACGCGAAGGGGCGCACGCAGTTCGGGCGGCCGATCATCGAGTTCCAAGGCCTGGAATTCCTGCTCGCCGACATGGCCGCGACCGTCGAAACCTCCCGCGCCATGTACCTCGACGCCGCCCGCCGCCGCGACCGCGGGCTGCCGTTCCAGCGGCAGGCGTCCATCGCGAAACTCGTCGCGACCGACGGCGCGATGAAGGTGACCACCGACGCCGTCCAGGTCCTCGGCGGCGCCGGATACACGAAGGACTTCCCGGTGGAGCGGTACATGCGAGAGGCGAAGGTGCCGCAGATCTTCGAGGGCACGAACCAGATCCAGCGCATGGTGATCGCACGGGAACTCCGGAAGGCCTGACGGCCTCGTGAGTGGTGATGACGGTCAGAACCGTGAGTGTCTTAGGTACCTACGTGGTTCCGGCTGCGGTTGGTGCCAGCAGTCACAGCAGTGGCGCGTGAAGGACCCCTTCCCTCGGCTCAGCCGAGGAAACTCGACCTTCACACCTTCCCCAGTACATGAAGGACCCCTTCCTTGCGCCTGGCGCAAGGAAGGGGTCCTTCATGTACTCAGGCGGGCAAGGTGCCGAGCCGGTCAAGCCCAGCTGACGCGTTCAGTGCCCTGTCGGGCCGAACTGCTGCGGCGGTTGCTGTTGCTGCGGTGGTTGCTGCGGCCAGCCGCCCTGCGGCGGATACGGCTGCTGATACTGCTGGACGGCCTGCGGCGGCGGACCGGGCCGCTGCTGCGGCGGCGGGTACTGCTGAACCGCCTGGTTCGTGTACGGCCGCGGGTTTCCTTGCTGCGGCGGGGATCCCGGCTGCGCCTGACCTTGCCACTGGGGCTGCGCTTGCCATTGCGGCTGCGCCTGACCTTGCGGCTGCCCACCTTGCGGCGCCGTCGCACCGGCCCGCGACGCGCGACGCTTCCTGCGGATCAGCATCGTCGCGCCCAGCCCGGTCAGCCCGACCCCGACCCCGCCCACCCACAGGCCATGGTTTTGAAAGGCCCTCTCGCGGGTTTCGGCGCCCTTCTTCATCTGGTCGTAGGTCTCCGTACGGACGGTGCGGCCACCCTTGGTGGTCTCGCAGACGTCGCCGTACGACATGAGCCTGCCGTCGCATTTGACGGCGCTCGAGTCTTCGGTCGCCCACAGCAGGCAGACACCCAAGAAGCCGAACCCGATTACCAGGACAAGAACCCAGCGCTTCATGTGTTACACACCCTCCCCAGTGTGTCACACATGAGAGCACAGATGGGCCGCCCTGGCAAGGCCGACGTCAGCCTTCGCGGTACCGGCGTTCCTCGGTGACGCCGACTCCGGCCTCCTCGTCGAAGTGGTAGACCTCGCGCCCGCGCACGAACACCCGCATGGCGCGGTTCATCACGTCGAGCGGATCACCCGACCAGAGGACCACGTCGGCGTCGAGGCCGGGCTTCAGCGCGCCGACCTGGTCGTCGAGGTCCAGCATCGCGGCCGGGTTGACGGTCAGCGCCTTCAGGGCGGTCTCCGGGTCGAGGCCGTCCTTCACCGACAGCGCCGCTTGGTACACCAGGAAGTTGATCGGCACGACCGGGTGGTCCGTGGTGATCGCGATCCGCACGCCCGCCCTGGCGAGGATGCCGGGCGCGCGCAGGGTGCGGTTGCGCAGCTCCACTTTGGACTTGGTGGTGAACAGCGGGCCGAGGATCACCGGCACGTCCCGCTCGGCGAGCAGATCCGCGATCAGGTGGCCTTCGGTGCCGTGGTTGATCACCAGTTTGTAGCCGAACTCGTCCGCCAGCCGGATCGCGGTGACCATGTCGTCGGCACGGTGGACGTGCTGGTCCCAGTACAGCTCGCCGTCGAGGACCTTGGCCAGCGTCTCCTTGGTCAGGTCGACGTCGAACGGCTTGCCCTCGCCGGCGGCGTGGTCGCGCTGGGCGGCGTAGTTGCGCGCGGCGGTGAACGCGTCGCGGATGGTCGACGCGACGCCGAGCCTGGTCGACGGCGTCTGCTTCTTGTCGCCGTAGACGCGCTTCGGGTTCTCGCCGAGCGCGCTCTTCACGCTGACACCCTCGGCGAAGATCATGTCCAGCACGGTCCGGCCCCAGGTCTTGACGCCGATCGTCTGCCCGCCGATGGGGTTCCCCGAGCCGGGCTTGATGACGACGCTGGTGACGCCGCCCGCGAGCGCGTCGTCGAAGCCGGGCTCGTAGGGGTCGATCCCGTCGATCGCCCGGAACCGCGCGCCGTTGGGGTCGGTCATCTCGTTGGTGTCGTTGCCCGACCAGCCTTCGCCGTCCTCGTGGACGCCGAGGTGGGCGTGCGCGTCGATGAACCCGGGCAGCACCCAGCTGCCCGCGGCGTCGATCAGTTCGGCGTCGTCGGGGACGTCGACGTCGGCGTCCGTGCCGACCTCGACGATCTTCCCGTTCTCGATGAGGACCGTGCCGCCGTCGATCGGATCACCGTCGACCGGGACGACGTAACCACCGACGATGGCCTTGACCTGTGCTTTGTTCGACATACTTTGACACGCTAACGAACTGGGCCGCCGGTCCGCACGCGGGGCTTTTCGAAGTGGACCAGCTCGTAGTGCTTCTCGGGCGTCCGGTGCGTTTCGACGTAGCCGAGCTTCCGGTACATCCGCAGCGGACCGGCGCTCCGCTCGCCGGTGAACAGGCGGAACACGGTCACCGAAGGCGGCGCGGCCGCTTCGGCGGCGAGCAGCAACGAGCTGCCGAGCCCGTGTCCCTGCCTGTCCGGGGCCACGATGAGCCTGCCGACGAGACCCGCCTCGCCGTCCACGACGATCCGGACACTCGCCACCAATCGCCCGGATTCCCTGACGCCCCAGGCGAAACACGCGGCATCGCCCAGTGCCTCCTTGGCCTGCTCGAACGTCTCGAGCAGCGGCGGGAGGTCGAGATTCTCGTGCTCCCTGGCCTCCGGGACGTACGCAGCGCGTTGGAGCGTGAGCACTTCGCCCGCGTCCGCGGAGCCCAGGCGGAGAAACGACATCTCAGCGCACCCTGATTCCCCAGCTCCCGGTCCACGAGGACGCGGGCTCCAGGTCGATCAGGTCGGTGCCGGTGTTGAGCGCGTCGGCGGGGCAGGTCATCGGCTCGATCGCCACTGCCCGGCCGCGGCCGACCAGGTCGTCCGGTGTGAACACCTGTGCCCAGCGGAAGTCCGGCCCGGCCCAGACCAGCAGCTCCCGCTCCCCGTGCGAGAGGACGTGGTGGTGATTGCCGTCGTCGGCCACGCTCAGCCCGCCGAACGCCGTGTCCAGGTCGACGCCTTCGAGCACCTTGCCGGACCGGAAGTCGTACTCGGTCCCCTCGACGTCCTGTTCGTCGGCGTACGGCATCTGCTCGTCGCCGAGGTACGGCCGGACCCGGCTCGCGGGCAGCGTCAGGGTCAGCTCGTCGGTGGGCACGTCGCCGATGCGGAAGTACGGGTGCGTGCCGAGTCCGACGCCGATCGGGCTCTCGCCCTCGTTGCGGATCTCGTGCGTCACGACCAGTTCGCGCGGCGAGATCTCGTAGGTGATCGTCGCGCGCAGCGGCACCGGCCAGCCTTCCTGCGCCGGGACGTCGATGGCCAGGGTGATCGACGACTCCGCGTGCTCGAGGAGCTCCCACTCCTCGTGCCGGGTCAGGCCGTGGATCGCGTTGCCGCGTGCCTCCTCGGTGATCGCGAGCTGCTGCTTCTCCCCCTGGTGCACCCACTGGCCGCCCTTGGTGCGGTTCGGCCAGGGCAGCAGCACCTGCCCGGCACCCTTCGGCGGCTTCTCGTCCTCGGCGAACGCCTCGACGTACGGCACGCCGCCGACCTCGAACGCGCGCAACCCGGCACCGATCTCGGTGACGACGGCGCGCGCGTTGCCGCGGGTGATCTCGAACTGCTCTCCGGTGGGATTGGCCATGCTGACGAGGTTACCGGCGGCCTTGTCCGAAGTAGTGTGGGAGCGCCACGCCCGGACGAAGGAGACCGCCGCGATGACCGTTCCCGGCTACCCCAGCACTGTCGGCCGCGTCCTGGAGCGGAGCGCGCGGCGCGTCCCGGGCCGGGTCGCGCTCACGTTCGCCGATCGCGTGTGGACCTACGCGGAGCTCGACCGCGCGGCGGGCAGGGTCGCGGCGAAGCTGCTCGGCCGCGGGCTCGTCCACGGCGACCGTGTCGCGGCCTTCGGCAAGAACTCCGACGCGTACCTGTTGCTGTACCTCGGTTGCGCGCGGGCCGGGCTGGTGCACGTTCCGGTGAACTTCAACGCGCGCGGTGAAGAACTCGAGTACCTGCTCACGCAGTCCGAGCCCGCCGTCGCCTTCGTCGACCCCACGCTGGCCGAACACGTCAGCGTCGAGCATGTGTCCACACTGGACGTCCTGGAATGGGCGCTGGACGAAACCGTTGCCCCGCACGAGGAATCCGGGGTCACCGACGATGACCTCGTTCAGCTGCTCTACACGTCCGGGACGACCTCGCGACCGAAGGGCGCGATGCTCACCCACCGCGCGCTGGTGCACGAGTACTCGTCCTGCATCGCCGCGCTCGACCTGAGCGACCGCGACGTGCCGCTGCACGCGCTGCCGCTGTACCACTCGGCGCAGATGCACGTCTTCCTGATGCCCGGCCTGGCCGTCGGCGCGACGAACCACCTCGTCGAGTCACCCGACCTCGGCGACATCCTCACGCGGATCCCGCGTCAGGGCGTCACTTCGCTGTTCTTCCCGCCGACCGTCTGGGTGGGACTCGCGAATCACCCCGGTCTGGCGGACGCGGATCTGAGCGGTCTCACCAAGGCCTACTACGGCGCATCGATCATGCCCGTCCCGGTACTGAAGGCGCTGCGCTCACGGCTGCCGGAAGTCGGTTTCTACAACTGCTTCGGCCAGTCGGAGATCGGTCCACTCGCGACGGTGCTGCGTCCCGAAGAGCACGACGCGCGGCCGGATTCCGTCGGCCGCCCGGTGCTCTTCGTCGAGACGCGCGTGGTGGACGCCGAGATGAACGACCTCCCGCCGGGCGAACTCGGCGAGGTCGTGTACCGCTCTCCCCAGCTGTGCACCGGTTACTGGGGCAAACCCGAGGAGTCGGTGGAGGCTTTCGCGGGCGGCTGGTTCCATTCCGGTGATCTGGTGCGCCAGGACGAGGAGGGCTACCTGTTCGTCGTCGACCGGATCAAGGACGTCGTCAACACCGGTGGCGTCCTCGTCGCGTCACGCGAGGTGGAGGACGCGCTGTACGCGCATCCCTCCGTCGCCGAGGTCGCCGTCGTCGGCCTGCCGCATGAACGCTGGATCGAGGCGATCGCGGCGGTGGTCGTCGCGAAGGAGCCCGTCGAAGAAGCGGAACTGATCGAATTCGCCAAGAAGTCGCTGGCGGCGCACAAGGTGCCGAAGTCGGTGCACTTCGTCGGCGAGTTGCCGAAGAACGCGTCCGGGAAGCTGCTCAAACGCGATTTGCGGCAACAGTTCGGCGGCTCGGGGTCGGCGATCGGCGTCTAGCGCCGGCTGGTCTCGCGCATGATCTGCCACGCGCTGAAGCCGTCTTCGGCGTGAGGACTGCCCAGCGCGAGCCAGCTGGGATCTCGAGGGTCGTCGAGGCGGTCGACCAAGCAGCCGAACCGGGGCGTGCCAGGCGGATCACCGGGAAAGAGCGCGTCGGGATCGTCCACGAGCGAGGCCAAGAAGGCGATGTCGGAGATATGGCGACTGGGTATGCCGGGCTTCGACGGCTCATCGATCAGGGCTTTCACCTTGACCACCAAAGCGGCGGCCAACCCCGGCAGATACAACGTCGCCGACCTCCCGCCATAGGTCGCCGTGAGCGGCCGCGCATCGTCCAACGCAGTCTTGCCACCGGGGATCGACACGATCTTTCCGGCGGGCGTCCGGATCTTCGGAGCGGCACGGGCGCCGAGTTTGTCCGGTGCGAGGATGTCGACCACCATGCCGGTTTCCGGATGGAGGTAGCGATGAGCCTTGCCGTCCGCGCTGATGCCATCGACCTCGTAGCCCAGCTTCTTGAGCACTTCATGTGCACGAGGAAAGGCATCCAGCGTGAACCGAACGTCAAAGAGCAGATCGATGTCCTTCGTCACGCGCGGGATCGACCGGCCGGCCAGCAGACCGTGCAGGATGACCATCTGCCCTCCGATCATGACCCAGGGTTCGGGTAGTCGGTCGGCCAGGTCGAACATCGCGGGCCAGACGATACGGTCACCCTCACCTTGCAATGGCGGCAAACCCAGCGTTCCCAAGCTGGGCCGCGGCGCGGAATCGATCATCCGCCGAGCTTATGCACCTCGCCCAAACGAGTGAGAAGTTGTTGTGCCGCAAGGACAGAACGCTCGTCTCCGGCGTCGAGCAGATCCGCCGCGACAGCCGCCGGGATCGCAAGGCCGCCCGCCCCCGGCGGACGCAGGACGCCCGGCAGGGCGGGAACACGAATCACCGCGTTCGGTTCGGCGCTGTCCAGCCGCAGCCGGCGTGATCGTGCGAGTTCGTCGAACCGGGCGGCGTCCACATAGAACTCTTCGTCGGCGCCGCCTGCCATCAGATCGGCACCGTAGTGACCAGCGGCGGCAGGACCACTGACGACGGCGTGCGGGTCTTCCCGTAGCCGCGCGAGGGGTCCGGCCAGCATCCGCACGCGATACACGCGCGCGCGACCGGAAAGCAGACGCGGCCATTGGGCAGGCTCACGTTCCCGCGCATAGCGCTTGAGCCGGACCCGTTCCGACGGCGAGGTCCACGCCGGGTGATAGCCGCTCAGCGACCACAAGAATCCCCAGGCCATTCGCGCGGAAAGCGGTCTGCCTGCCGCAGGCTTCACCACACTCTTCCGATGTTCGACCGAGCGGGCGTCGACCAGCAGCTCACGGCCGATCCGGATGGCATCCAGCCTGCCACCGTGCACGAGTTCACGGACGCGCTCTCGCGAGATCTCCAGAACCTGCGCCGCCCGTGCGACCGGGATCAGCTGGGCCGAGTCGACCATGCCCGCTCCCTTCGCTTCCTGCCCAGTTTACACAAACCTCCGCAGAAGAGGGTGTTTGTGTAAACAGAGCTTACTAGACCGGTCGTCATAGTTTGAGCTACAGTCGGCCGCATGGTCCGCCGCACCGACACCAGGCAGCGCATGCTCGACTCCGCCGCCGAGCTCTTCCACCAGCAGGGTTACCACGCCACCGGGCTGAACCAGCTCGTCACGGCCGTCGGCGCGCCCAAGGGGTCGCTGTACTTCCACTTCCCCGGCGGCAAGGAGCAGCTGGCCGCGGAGGCCATCCGCCAGTCCGCGGATCGCCTCTGCGATCAGTTGCGCACGATCGCCGCGAACGCGCCCGACATCGTCACCGGGATCGAGACCATCATCGACGCGCTGGCGACCTCGCTGGAGGAGTCGGATTTCCAGCGCGGCTGTCCACTCGCGACGGTCGCGCTCGACGCGTCGGGTGACAGCGAGGTGATCCGCCAGGCCTGCGCCGACGGCTACACCTCCTGGCACACCGTCATCGCCGACGCGCTGGACACCGACAAGGCGGACCAGCTGGCGACCGTCGTCCTCGCCGCCATCGAGGGCGGTTTGCTGCTGGCCAAGACCCTGCACGACACCGCGCCGCTGCGCGCGATCGCCCCTCATCTGGCCACCACACTCGAACGGGAGTTGTCCTGATGCGCGTCCACCACCTCAACTGCGGGACCCTGCGGCCGATCGGCGGCAAACTCGTCGACGGCAGGCCGGGGCTGTTCCGCCGCGCGGAACTGGTCTGCCACTGCCTTTTGCTGGAGACCGACACGGGGCTCGTCCTCGTCGAAACCGGTGTCGGCACACCGACCGTCGGCAGGCCTGCCGAATGGCTCGGTGCCGGTTTCGTCCGGCTCGTCCACCCCGACAGCGACGACGACCTGAGCGCCACCACCCAGATCCGCAAGCTCGGCTTCGACCCGGCCGACGTGCGCGACATCGTGCTCACCCACCTCGACCTCGACCACGCGGGCGGCCTCGTCGACTTCCCCCAGGCGCGGGTCCACGTCCACGCGCGTGAACTCCAGGCACTGGAGAAGCCGATCGACCGCAAGGAGGCGAGCCGCTACCGGAAGGTCCAGTTCAGCCACGGTCCGAAGTGGAAGTCGTACCGCGCCGACGGCGAGCCGTGGTTCGGATTCGACGCCGTCCGCGAACTCGAAGGGGTTCCGGACGTCCTGATCATCCCCCTCGCCGGGCACACCCGCGGGCACGCCGGCGTCGCGGTCGACACCGGTGACGGCTGGCTCCTCAACGCCGGTGACGCCGTCTTCCACGGCGGCGAACTGGAGCGAAACCCTCACATCCCCTTCGCACTCGGCTTCTTCGAGTCGTACATGCAGACGGAGAAGACGGCACGACTGGACAACCAGCTCCGGCTGCGCGAACTTGTCAGTGACAACGGTGCCGAAGTGACGGTCTTCGCCGCGCACGACGTCACCGCATTCGAACGGCTCAGCCAGAGGAGCAGGTTATGAAGGTGCACCACCTGAACTGCGGCACGATGCGCGCACCGGGAGGCAAGCTGCTCGACGGCCAGCCCGGTCTGCTTCGCCGCTCGGAGCTGGTGGCGCACTGCCTGCTCATCGAGACCGGCGACGGTCTCGTGCTGGTGGACACCGGTTTCGGCCGCGAGGGGGTCGCGAATCCCGGCGCGTGGCTCGGCACGCCGTTCACGATGATGGTCGGCGCGAAGCCGGTCGAGACGGAGACGGCGGCCCACCACGTCGAGGCGCTCGGGCACAAGCTGGAGGATGTGCGGCACATCATCTGCACCCACCTCGACGTCGACCACGCGGGCGGGCTCGCGGACTTCCCGAACGCCGTCGTGCACGTCCGCACCGCGGAGCATGACGCGGCGACGTCACCGTCCAACCAGAGCGAGAAGTTCCGCTTCCGCGCCAACCAGTTCGCCCACCGTCCTTTGTGGAGTCATTACGACGAGGCCGGGGACGAGTGGTTCGGCTTCCAGGCCGTCCGTGAACTCAAGGGCCTGCCGCCGGAGATCCTGCTGGTGCCGCTCGCGGGCCACACCAAGGGCCACACCGGGGTGGCTGTCGACACCGGCGACGGCTGGCTGCTGCACGCCGGCGACGCGTACTTCTTCCACGGTCAAATGGATCCGGTGAAGCCGCACTGCCCGCCGGGGATGACCGCGTTCCAGAACATGGTGCAGACCCTGCGCAAACCGCGGCTGGAGAACGTCGAGCGGCTGCGGGAGCTGAGCCGAGAACACGCCGACGAGGTCACCGTGTTCTCGGCCCACAGCCCGATCGAGTACCAATCGCTCAGCCGGGGTCGTGAGTGATCAGCCGACCGGCGGCTCGACGGGCTGCCGGTCCTCTTCGCTGTGCGTGGCCCGCATGACGAGCCAGTTGATCCCCCACAGCACGATGCCGACGCCGAGCAGGATCGCGGCGACCTTGTAGTCGCGCGCGGGCCGCCCGGACAACGGCGTCACCAGGTAGAGACAGAAGATCGCGGCCAGCACCGGGATGATGGTCGGCGCGCGGAAGTGCTTGTGCGCCGCCTTCTCCTTCCGCAGCACCAGTACCGCGACGTTGACGATGGCGAACACCGCCAGCAGCAGCAACGCCGTCGTCCCGCCGAGCACACTGATGTCCACAAAGGACACCAGGGCGATCGCGATCAGGCTGGTGAACACGATCGCCACCCACGGGCTGCGGCGGAACGGGTGCACGGTGCCCAGCTGCTTCGGGATGATCCGCTGGTTCGCCATGCCGTAGAGCAGACGGCTGGCCATCAGCATGTTGATCAGCGCCGAGTTGATGACCGCGAAGAGACCGATCGCGGAGAAGACCTCACGCGGGAACCCGGGGGCCCCGACGTCGAGCACCTTCAGCAGCGCGCTGCTCTTGGCGGCCTCCAGGTCGTCGGCGGGCACCAGCAGCGAAGAGGTCACGGAGACCAGGATGTAGATGGTCGCGGCGATGACCATGCCCCACAGCATCGCCTTCGGGAAGATCCGGACCGGGTCCTTGCACTCCTCGGCCATGTTCACCGAGTCCTCGAAGCCCACCATCGCGAAGAACGCCAGCGACGTCGCCGAGGTGATCGCCACCAGCATCGTCTGGTTCTCGGTGTCGAACTCGACCAGCCGCGACGCGTCCCCGTTGCCGTTCAGCACCGCCCACACGCCGACCCCGATGATGATCAGCAGGCCGCCGATCTCGATGCAGGTCAGCACCACGTTGGTCTTCACCGATTCGGAGACCCCGCGGAAGTTGATCAGCGCGAGCCCGATCACGAACAGGATCGCCACCAGCGGCATCGGCGCGGTGATGAACTCGGCGAGATAGGTGTCCCCGAAGGCCTTCGCCGCCGACGAAGCCGACGTGATCCCCGAGCACATCACCGCGAACGCCACCATGAAGGTGAGGAAGCGGAGCTTGAACGCCTTGTGCGTGTACAGCGCCGCACCCGCCGCCTGCGGGTACTTGCCGACCAGTTCCAGGTAGCTGAACGCGGTCATGATCGCGACCACGAACGCGATCAGGAACGGCAGCCACAGCGCGCCGCCCACGCGGCCGGCGACCTGTCCGGTGAGCGCGTAGACGCCCGTCCCGATGATGTCCCCCACCACGAAGAACAGCAGGAGCTTGGAACCCATGACCCGTTTGAGGCTCGGCTGACCGGCTGGCCCGGTCTGTTCTGTTGTCGTCGTGTCCGCCATGCGGCAAGAGTGTGCCGTATCACCTCTGGTGCCGACAGTCCGGTTTGGTCAGTTCTTCGTCACGGGTTGACGAAGCACGCCATTGGGTAAGTCGATCAGTTGGCGTCGACCGCGGTCTTCACGAGCGGGGTCATCATTTCCTGCGTCATCTTCGCCGGGCCGGTGTAGTTGACCAGCACGGGCACGTCGCCCACGAGCTCGGCTGCCGCGAGCGTCGCGGTCTTGTTCTCGTCGACGTAGTAGAGACCGCCCTCGCCGACACCGGCGACGTCCTTCGACCCCGCCTTCGCCTTCTTCAGCGCGGCGACCATCTCGGCGGGCTTGAGCTTCTTGCCCTCGAAGCGGGTCACCGCGAGCGCGCCGATCTGCTTGCCTGCCGCCGAGTAGACACAGCTCTTGGCCTTGCCACCGTTGGCGGCGGTGTCCTGCACCGGGCCCGGCGCCGACGTCACGCCCTGAAGGGAGACCGCCTTGCCGACCGCCTCGGCGGGCAGCAGCGCGCACGGCTCCTTCGAACCGTTGCCGCCGGTGGGCGCGGTCGAAGAGCTCGGAGCGGCGGAGGGAGCGGGAGCCTGGCTCGACGGCTTGGCCGCGTTGTCCGACTGCGTGTCCCCGGAAGAACAGGCGGAAAGGGTCGCGATGACAGCGGCGAACAGGATGATCGCCCGTGAAATACGCATGGCCCGACGATAGACCGAATGGCTCAGTCCGCCGGGGCCCGGTACCGCCAGAACGACGGGATCAGCAGCGCCGCGGCGATGACCAGCACGATGACCAGCACTCCGCCGCCGGAGGCCGCGGCGGCGGTGCCGACTCCCGCGGCCGCCCAGCCGTGGGTGAGGTCGGCGATCCGCGGGCCGCCCGCGACGACGACGGTGAACACGCCCTGAAGCCGTCCGCGCATCTCGTCGGTGGTGGCGAGCTGCAGGATCGACATCCGGTAGATCGCGCTGACCATGTCGGCCGCGCCGGCGAGCGCCATGAAGAAGACCGCGAGCCACAGCGACTGCGCGAGGCCGAAGCCGACGATGGCGGCACCCCAGACGCAGACGGAGATGATCACGCCGACACCTTGTTTGCGGATCCTGGTCAGCCAGCCGGAGAAGAGACCGATCAGCATCGCGCCCGCCGGGAGCGCGGCGTACAGCCAGCCCAGCGCCGGGCCACCGCCGGGCGGATCGCCGAAGGTCCGCTCCGCCATCTCCGGGATCAGCGCGCGCGGCATGCCCGCGACCATCGCGATGATGTCGACGAGGAACGAGGCCAGCAGGATCTTCTGCTTCGCCAGGTACTTGAAGCCGTCGATGATGTCGCGGATCCCGGCCCGGCGCGCGATCTCGCCGAGCGGCGGGATCGGGGGCAGCTTCCAGACCGCGATGAGGGTCAAGGTCAGTGCGACGACGTCGATCAGGTAGAGCGTCGAAAGGCCGAGGATCGGGATCAGCGAACCGGCGAGCAGCGGGCCGAAGACCGCGCCGAAGGTGGCCATCGTGCTGCTCAGCGCCGTCGCGGGCGCGATCAGGTTGTCCGGCACCAACCGGGCGACGACGGCGCCGCGGGTCGGCATGTTGATCGCGAAGAACGCCTGGTTGACCGCGAGCAGGGCCAGGACGAGCCAGACGGAGCCGAGGTTCAGGAACGCCTGGAGCCACAGGACCGCCGAAGTGACGGTGACGCCGACGTTGGTGACGAGCAGGAGTTTGCGGCGGTCGACGGCGTCCGCGATGGCGCCGCCCCAGAGGCCGAAGACGAGCAGCGGGACCAAGGCGACCAGGCCCGTCAGGCCGACGTACGCCGACGAGCCGGTGAGGTCGAAGACCTGTTTGGGGACCGCGACGGCGGTGAGCTGGCTGCCGACGGCGGTGACCGCGGTGGACAGCCAGAGGCGGCGGAACGCGGGGATCTTGAGCGGCCTGGTGTCGACGACGATCGAGCCGAAGAGCTTGCGGACACCTTTGCGCTGGTCAACCCCCACGTCGTCACTCACAACCCGACAGCTTAGCCGCGCTAACTAACCATCCGCGCGCGATTTACCTCACCCAGCGACGCACGCACGAAGGCCGGGCCGCCGCCACGGGAAGGTCGCGAAAGCCACTTTCGCGACACCTGGCGTCCCGAAAGTGGCTTTCGCGACACCCCGACACCCCAAACGCCGGTACCCCCAAGACCCCAGTGCCCCACGCTGGTGCCCCAACGCCGGTACCCCCAAGACCCCGGTGCCCCCACGCGTCTCCCGGGAGCGCGCCAGCGCGACGGGGAGACTTCACCGTCGCGCGCCCTCTTTTGGGCCGAAGGCCCCCGGAAACGCGATGAAGGGGCACCCTCCGCTCGCAACGTGAGTTGCAAGCGACCCGGGTGCCCCTTCGGCGCGTTTGCGGAAGCGCGCGACAAGAAATTAGGGCGCGACGCGTTCGACCTGCCAGCCGTCATCGTTCCGGACGTAGCGGAGCCTGTCGTGCATGCGGTCTTCGCGGCCTTGCCAGAACTCGACGACGTCGGGCCGGATGCGCCAGCCGCCCCAGTGCGGCGGGAACGGGATGTTCTCGACGTCGGCGAAGCGGCGCTCGATGCCGTGGAGCGCGGTCTCGAGGGCGCGGCGGCCGTCGACGACACGGGACTGGGGCGAGGCCCAGGCCCCGAGCTGTGATCCTCGCGGGCGGGAGGCCCAGTACTCGGCGGTCTCGGCGACGTTGACCTTCTCGACCTCGCCGCGCACGTGGACCTGACGCTGCAGGGCGTACCACGGGAAGGTGACCGACGCGTAGCGCGTCGCGGTGAGGTCGTGGCTCTTGGTGGAGGTGTAGTTCGTGTAGAACACGACGCCGCGTTCGTCGAGGCCCTTGCACAGGACGGTCCGGGAGGACGGCCTGCCTTCGGGGTCGGCGGTGGCGAGCACCATCGCGTTCGGTTCGGGGATCCCGGCGGAGACGGCCTGGTTCAGCCAGTCCTGCAACTGGGCGGTCCAGGTCTCCGCCAACGCGGACTCGTCGAAGGCGGCGCCTTCGTAGGCCACCCTCATTCCGGGCAGGCGTACGACGGCGTCGTCACCGCCGACAGCGCCATCTTTGATCTCCGGCATCATCCGCCAAACCTCCGTACCCGATCGGGGCCCATGACTTCGGCTTTGCCGCCGACGGTATTGCCTAGACGGCGGCGGCGAAACCCACTGAACGGTGACACCCGCCACCCCTGCCCGATCATCTGTGTGTAGCCGCTGGACCGCAAGCCGTTACCTCCCGGTTACCTGGCCGACCCTGATCGATCCAGGTCGATCGTCGGCCGCCGAGGCCGCGCCCGCCGGTTCATGAAAGGGCACTCGCTCGCGCGAAGGCGGACTAATTCACCTTTTCGGAAGGCGCGAATTGCCTGGACAGACCCGGTCCGAGCGGACGTAATTCGCCGAACTCGCCCTATTCTTACCGCCATTTCGAACTATTCGAATTCGACGACTTCGGGCCACCTGGAGACCGTCCATCCGGCGCCTGGCTAATTCTGTCGTTTGACAGAAATTAGCGGCCGGGAAACATCGCCGACACAGACCCGCGAGATGTGCCAGAAGCGCGGCCGAGGCCGGTTCCGGGACGGCAATTCCGTCCCGGAACCGACCCTGCCCTGTTGTCAATTCGTGACAGTGAACTCCGCACGGACGATCCAGCCCCAGCAGTCGTACGACGCCGTGTACCTGCCCGGCACCGTCCCGGCCGGACCGTCGCCCCGCAACGCCACACCGATGCCGCCGGTGCCGCCGTCTCCCACCACCCGCAAGGGAATCGGCGCGGCGAGACCGTCCGCGACGAGGGTCGTCGCGAGCTCGCCCGCCCCGGACGGGCGCAGGCAATAGATGTCGGCGGTGACCGTCCCACCTGCGACGACGGCACTCGGGCTCAGGACCAGACTGGACGGTCTGGTCGCGTTCGCCTGCCCCGCACCGGCCAAGGTGGACAAGAGCGCCGCCCCCGCGACACACAACGCGGCCGAACGAATTTTCATCCTCTGCTCCCTCCAGAAGACGGGCGAAGTTTTCACCCGCCACCCGATGGACGTACGGCGCCGGGACCGGGGTTGCCCACCGCGCGAGAGTCCGCTCTTTGGGGCGAACGGCCGGATTTAGCAGAATGTGACAGCGAATCGTGCAAGAGCCGACGATCACACTAGGTAGAGCTTGCGCCACTCGATAGGATCGCCGCCGAGAGCAACGGGGTGATCACCTCTATCCAGAGTGTTCAGAGGTTTTGATGGGACGGCCGGGTGTGCGGCCGCACCATCCGCTATTGCCGGCCGGGCTTCCGCGAGGGAGCTCGACACCGGTCGATCAGTCCTGCGCTCGAACCGCCGGAACTTTCCACGCCCGTGTTACTCCCCTTCCCCAGGAGTGCGTTGTGATTTCCCGTTCCCGCCGTCTCGTGACGGCGTTGTTGTGCGCCCTTTCGCTCGCAGGCGTGACCGCCCTTTCGGCTTGTTCCGACAGCACGGCCGCCTCCGGCAACAAGGTCACCATCGGTTACAGCGCCTGGCCGGGCTGGTTCCCGTGGGCGGTCGCCCAGGAGAAGGGCCTGTTCGAGAAGAACGGCGTGAACGTCGACCTGAAGTGGTTCGACAGCTACACCGAGAGCATCAACGCACTGTCCTCCGGCGCGATCGACGCGAACAGCCAGACCCTGAACGACACGCTCGCGTCGGTCAGCGGTGGCGCGAAGCTGTCGGTGGTGCTGGTCAACGACAACTCCACCGGCAACGACAAGATCATCGCCCGTCAGGGGATCACCGGCGTCGCCGACCTCAAGGGCAAGAAGGTCGCCGTCGAGCAGGGCACCGTCGACCACTACCTCCTGCTGCTCGCGCTGCAGGAGGCGAAGCTGACCGAGAAGGACGTCGAAGTGGTCCCGCTGCTGACCGACGCCGCCGCGGCCGCGTTCGTCGGTGAGCAGGTCGTCGCCGTCGCGGCCTTCGCCCCCTTCACCTCGAAGGCGCTCGAGCGTCCCGGCAGCCGCGCGATCGCGACGTCCGCCGAGTTCCCCGGCGCCATCCCGGACCACCTCGTCGTCTCGGAGCAGATGTCGAAGGAGCGGAAGAAGGAGGTCCAGGCGCTGGTGAACACCTGGTTCGAGACGATCGAGTGGATCAAGCAGAACCGGGACGAGGCCGTGCGGATCATGGCCAAACGCGGTGCGGTGTCGGTCGAGGAGTACAAGAGCTACGACGCGGGCACCACGATCTTCACCAAGCAGCAGAACCTCGACGCCTTCACCCCCGGCGTCACCCCCGCCCACCTGAACTTCCAGGCGGGCAAGATCGCCGACTTCATCGTCTCCAACGGGCTCGCCCAGAACCGGCCGAACTTCGACGGACTGTTCGACGACCAGTACGTCAAGGCGGTGAAGTGAGCACCACGGACGCGGCGAAGCAGGCCACTCAGCGGGCGGACGCCGCTGACGAGGCCGAAGCGCGCCGCCTCGAAGACGAGCAGCGGCTCGCCGAAGCGCAGGAAGAGCGGGCCGGCTCGCGGCCGGACTGGTCGCCGCTGCCCCGCCGGGCGGGCCTCAAGCCGGACGCGTCCCCGCTGTTCTCGCTCCGGACGCCGATCCCCGCGCGCTGGCGGTGGACGCTGGCGGTGGCCTCGTTCGTGATCCCGCTGCTGATCTGGGTGACGCTGAACGCGCTGGGCACCATCAAGCCCACGTTCCTGCCGACGCCGGTCGCGGTGTTCGACGCGTTGCTGAAGATGATCGAGTCGGGTGAACTGTTCAGCGATCTCTGGGCCACCAGCCAGCGGGTGCTGCTCGGTTTCGGGCTCGCGGTGCTCGTCTCGGTGCCGCTCGGCATCGTGATGGGGACGTTCGACGCGGGGCTGGCGTTGTTCGAGCCGGTCATCGCGATGCTGCGCTATCTGCCGGCGAGCGCGTTCATCCCGCTGCTGATGATCTGGCTCGGTCTCGGCGAACCGTCGAAGGTCGCGGTCCTGTTCCTCGGCACGGTCTTCTTCAACACGCTGATGACGGCCGACGCCGTCCGGGGGGTGCCGCGTTCGCTGATCGACGTGTCGTACACGCTCGGCGCGCGGCGCGGCGAGGTCCTGCGCAAGGTGATCGTGCCGCACGCGCTGCCCGGCATCATCGACGCGACCCGCGTCAACGCCGCGGCCGCGTGGAACTTCGTGGTGGTCGCCGAACTGATCAACGCGACCGCCGGGCTCGGCCTGCGGATCATGCGGGCGCAGCGGTTCACCCAGACCGACCGGATCTTCGCGCTGCTGATCGTGATCGGGCTGCTCGGGCTGGTCATCGACATCGCGCTCCGGCAGCTGCGGGCACGCGTCGGGAAGTGGGCGGCGTGACGCTTCAGCTCAAGGCCGTCGCCAAGGACTACACGGTCCGCGACAAGACCACCCGTGCGCTCGACGGGATCGATCTCGACATCGCGCGCGGCGATTTCGTCTGCGTGGTCGGCGCGAGCGGATCCGGCAAGTCGACCCTGCTGTCGCTGATCGCGGGGCTGACCGAACCGACCGAAGGCCTGATCACCCTCGACGGTGACGCGGTGACCGGGCCCGGCCCGGAACGCGGGCTGGTGTTCCAGCACGGCGCGCTGTACCCGTGGCGCACGGTGGAGGGCAATGTCGCGTTCGGACTCGAACTGCTGAGCCTCGACAAGGCCGAACGCGCGCGCCGGGTCGACTGGTATCTCGAAGAGACCGGGCTCGCCCACCTCCGGAAGTCGTTGCCCAAACAGCTTTCCGGCGGGCAGAAGCAGCGGGTCGCGATCGCGCGGGCACTGGCGTGCGAGCCCGACGTGCTGCTGCTGGACGAGCCTTTTGGCGCACTGGACGTCCAGACCAAAGAGGACATGCAGGTCCTGATCCGCCGGATCTGGGCCGACACGCACACCACGGTGCTGATGGTGACCCACGACGTCGAAGAGGCCGTGTTCCTCGGCAGGCGCGTCGTGGTGCTGGCCTCGGATCCGGGCCGGGTGGCCGCCGACATCGTGGTCGACCTGCCCGGTGACCGCGAACTCGCGGTCAAACGCGCGCCGGAGTTCGTCGCGCTGCGCGCGTCCATCGAAGACCTCGTCCGGGAGCAGCACCGCGGACACCTCGGGCGGAGCCGGGGAGAAAGGTGATCATGAGGCACGGGAAGACCCGGCCCGAACGCGGGCCGCGGTCCGGATTACTCGGCAGACTCGGCATCCGGGGCAAACTCAACCTGCTCCTGATGCTGCCGCTGACCGCCGTGGTCCTGGTGTCGGTGCCTTACGTCGCCGGGGAGATCGACGACGCCCGGTCCGCGCGCACCACCGCCGACGTCGCGTCGCAGGCCCGCGCGCTCGGCACGCTGGCCTGGGAACTGCAGCGGGAAAGGCTGCTGACGGCGCACTACATCGCGTCTTCGTCGGCGAGCAGTTCGGCGATGCTCAAGCAGCAGGGTGTCGTCGCGGAAACGGTGAACCAGATCCGGTCGCAGCTGAGCGCCGACGCGCCGGAAGAGCTCGCCGCCGCGCTGGTGCGGATCGGGTCGCTGAACGAGATCCGGGAGAACGCGCTCCGGCGCGGGGCCTCACTGGACAGTGTGGCGCGGACGTATCACGCGGTGATCGACGCGGTCATCAACTCGCTCCGCCTCGTCCCGCAGCAGACCAGTGACGCGGAGGGCACCCAGCAGCTGACGGCGCTCGACGCGCTGCTGCGCGCGAACGAGGAGAACTCGTTGCGCGGTATGGCGTTGATCATCGTGCTGGTCACCCCCGAATCCGGGGCGCCGGTACTGGCCGACGCGAAGCAGCAGTCGTCGCTGTTCCTCGAACGGTTCGTGCAACAGGCCGACGTCGTCCAGGCCACGCAGGTCGTCGCGGTCGAACAGGGTGAGACGGGCCGCCGGGTCGACGCGCTGGAAGCCAGGCTCGCGGAGGCCCGCGGCCCGCAGGCCGTGCAGAACCTGCTGCCGGACATCCTCGGCGCCGTCGACGCCCAGTCGAACCAGCGACGGCTCGCCCAGGACGCGGTCACCACCGGCATCACCGACGCGGCGACCGCGCGGGCCGACGCCGCCCAGAACCTGGCGTGGACGATCGGTATCGGCGCCGGTGTGCTGTTCCTCCTGGTCGGCGGGCTCGCGATCGCGGTCAGCCGGTCGATCGCGGATCCGCTGCGGAAGCTGACCACGGCGGCGACCTCGGTCGCGGACCTCGCGAGCACCGAACTGGTCCGCGTCACCGACACCGAGGAGGCCGAAGAACTCGCGCCTCGCCTCGCCACCATCGATGTGTCCTCACAGGACGAACTCGGCAAACTGGCCGACGCGTTCAACCGGGTGCAGGCCACCGCCGCCGAACTGGTGGAGCGGCAGGCCCTCACGCGGCGCAACGTCGGCCTGATGTTCGCCAACGTCGCGAAGCGGACCCAGAACCTCGTGGGCAGGCAGCTGGCGCTGGTCGACGAACTGGAACGCAACGAGCAGGACGTCGCCCTGCTGGCCAGCCTCTACCGGCTCGACCACCTCTCCACCCGCCTGCGCCGGAACGCGGACAACCTCCTGGTCGTGTCGGGGAATCGTGACGAGGCAAGGATTTCCGGTCCGATCGAGCTGTCGACGGCGCTGCGTTCGGCGCTCGCGGAGATCGAGGACTACCAGCGGGTCCGGCTCGGTTCGATGGGCGACGTCCTGCTGTCTTCGCCGTTCGGCTCCGATCTGGTGCTGATCTTCGCCGAGCTGCTGGAGAACGCGACGTCGTTCTCCCCGCCGGAGTCCTTTGTGGACGTCGGCACGAAGATCCTGCCCGACGGTTCCTGCCTGATCGTGATCGTGGACCAGGGCATCGGCATGACCGCCGAACGGCTCGCCGAGGAGAACCGGCGGCTGGTCGAACGCGAGCGGCTCGAACTGGCACCGACCAGCGTGCTCGGCCTGTTCGTGGTCGGGCGGCTCGCGCGGCGGCACGGGCTCAAGGTCGAACTGACCGAGACCGAGCCGGGAGCGGGGATCACCGCGCGGCTCACCGTTCCGCCGAACCTGCTGACGTACCGGCAGCCCATGCCGAAGTCCGTCCCGGCGCCGCCGGTGTGGCCGACGGCGGAACCGGTCGACGAGCCCGCGCCGCCTTCCCTGCCCGCGCCGCGGGCGAACACGACCGGGCACGAGCCGCCGACACTGGCGATCGCCGGGATGATCCCGCGCGACGGTATGCGTCCCAAGGACTTCCGGTGGTTCCGCAAGACCGACGGGGAGATCGCGGAACCCGCGCCGGCACCGGTACCGCTTCCGCCGGCACCCGTGTACCAGGCACCCGCGCCGACGCTCACCGCCGCCGAGCCCGGGGAGACCCGGGGCGGGCTGCGGCGCCGCGTCAAGGGCGCGCAGCTGCCAGGTGCCCCCGAAGCACCGTCGCGGCAGAAGTCCAGGCATGATCCAGAAGCGGCCAAAGCGGCCTTCGACGGCTTCGAGGCCGGACTCGCGAAGGCCACCACGTCGCCGGCAGCAGCCGCAGCGCCGATGTCGATGCCGATGCCGACCCCGACACCGGTGCCCGCCGCCTCACGCGGCGGTCTCACCAGAAGGGTCCCCGGCGCGCAGCTGGCGCCGGGACTGTCCAAAGGACCGGCCGCACGGCACCAGACCGCGCGGGCGGCGCTGAACACCACCAAGCCCAAGGGCATGCGTGACCCCGAGGCCGAGCGTGCCGCGTTCGACGCCTTCAGTGACGGGTTGGAGAAAGCCGTCAACCCGGAGATGGAACAGAGAGAGAAGAGCAAGAGATGACGACCGGAGTCAGCGTCGAAGCCCGGAACTTCAACTGGTTGGTGACGCGCTTCGCCCAGAACACGGCGAGCGCGATGGGCGCGATCGCCGTCTCGGCCGACGGTCTGCTGATCGCGATGTCGTCCGAGCTGGAACGGGCCAACGCCGACCGGCTGGCCGCGATCTGCTCGGCGATGCTCGGCCTGGCGCACGGTGTCTCCGAGAGTCACCCGCTCGGTTCGCCCGACAAGATCATCATCGAGCTGGAGCAGGGCTACCTGCTGGTCTGCACGATCAGCATCGGCTGTTCGCTCGGCGTGCTCGCCACCAAGCAGGCCAGCCTCGGCACGATCGCCTACGAGATGGCGATGTTCGCCAACCGGGCCACCGAGGTGCTCACCCCCGCGCTGATCGAGGAACTCAAGAAGAGCGTCGGCAGCTGAACTGACGAGGGGACAAGGGAATGAGCGACGACCAGGTACCTCAGCCGCGAGGCGCCGAACAGGGCATCTCGCCGCTACGCCCGTATCTGCTCACGGCCGGCCGCGCGCAGCCGGTGGACGGCACGCTCGAAATCGAGGCTCAAGTGCTCACGAGCAGGCTCGGCGCGGCTTCGCACGCGAGGCTGACCTTCGAACGACGGGAGATCGTTTCCCTTTGCCGGGAAACGAAATCCGTCGCCGAAGTGGCGGCGATGCTCGGCCTGCACATCGGCGTGGCCCGTGTCCTCGTGGCGGATCTCGCCGCGCTCGGCTACGTCGTGCTCCGTCGCCCTGCCGGAGCCTTCACCCAGGACCTCGGCATGATCGAAAGGGTCATTCGTGGACTCGAATCCATTCGCTGAACCGGTGACGGCCAAACCGCCGACACCGGTCAAGATCGTCATCGCCGGCGGGTTCGGCGTCGGCAAGACGACCACCGTCGGCGCGATCTCCGAGATCAAACCGCTGACCACCGAGGCCGCCATGACCTCGACCGGCGCGGCCGTCGACGGCACCGGCGGGAACGTGCCGTCGAAGACCACCACCACGGTGGCGCTGGACTTCGGCTGCATCACCATCGACGAAGAGGTGAAGCTGTACCTCTTCGGCACGCCGGGGCAGGACCGGTTCGGGTTCATGTGGCACGACCTCGTGCTGGGGGCGCTGGGCGCACTCGTCATCGTCGACACCCGCCGTCTCGACGACTGCTATCCGGCGGTCGACTACTTCGAGAAGGCCGGGCTGCCGTTCGTGGTCGGGGTGAACGTCTTCGACGGCTCCCTCAAGCACGACCTCGAGGACGTGCGCTGGGCACTCGCGGTGGGCGAAGACGTCCCGCTGATCACCTTCGACGCGCGGCAACGGCTTTCGGTCCGTGACGCGCTGCTTGCCGTACTGCACAACACCTTCCGGCGAGCCTCCGCCGCTTCCTGACGCATTTAGTCCTCTGAATGCGGTACTTGCGTGTGCAAGGACCGCATTCAGAGGACTAAATGCGGGGTCAGGCAGGCCGGGTGATCGCGGCGAGCATCAGGGCCCGGAGTTCGGCGGCGACGTCGGCGACCGGCAGCGGCGGGGTGTGCGCCTGCCACTCGCGCAGCAGCCCGGTCGCCGCGCCGACGAGCGCGATCGCCGTCAGGTGGTAATCGCGGTCCGGCGCCACCCCGTGCTCGGCGGCGTGCCGGGCCTCGGCTTCGATGAACGCGGCCCACCGGTCGACCCATTCCTGGTGCTGCGCCTCCAAGGCGGCGCTGACGCCGACGGCCTCGACGTAGTTCAGCCGCGGCATCCGGGGATCCGACGTCACCGAGCTGACGAAGACGTCCAGCAGTGTCCCGATCCGGGTGACCGCGTCCGCGTCCTCCAGCCGTTCCAGGATGCCGGTGACGTGCTCCAGCGCGAGCGAGTTGATGCGCTCGTGCAGGGTCAGCAGCACCTTCTCCTTGCTCTCGAACTCCTCGTAGAAGTTCCGCGTCGAGACTCCGGCGCGGGTGCACAACTCGGTGATCTTCGCCTGCTGGTAGCCCGTCGACGTGAACAGGTCCAGGGCCGCCACGAGCAGGCGTTCACGCCGTTCGGCGCGCCGTTGCTCGGGCGCGACCCCGCCGTAGGTGCGGGCCACTCGACCTCCCCCGATTCGGTAACAGGGATTGCCAGATGCTAGCAACTCCGCCTACATTGCGAAAATCTCAATTACCAAACTGGAGGCAACGGTGCTTCGGACAGTTCTGGTCTCAGCCCTCGCAGCCGCCCTGATAGGCGCGCCCGCCGCGCAAGCCGCGCCGAGCGCCCCCGGGGATCTGGTCGACTACAAACCGGTCATCGCCACCGCCCCGGCGAAGGCCTGGAAACTCAACTACCGCTCCACCTCGGCGACGGGACAGCCGAACACGGTGTCGGGCATCCTGCTGGTCCCGCACACGCCGTGGACGAAGGGCGCGCGGCCGCTGGTCAGCTACGCCGTCGGCACCCATGGCCTCGGCGACCGCTGCGCGCCGTCGACCCGGCTGACGAACGGGTCCGAGAACGAAGTCCTCCTGATGAGCCAAGCGCTTTCGCGCGGCTGGGCGGTCGTCGTGACCGACTACGAAGGCCTCGGCACCCCGGGCACACACACCTACGCCGTCGGCCAGTCCGAAGGCCGGGCCGTCCTCGACGCCGCCCGTGCCGCCTCGAACGTCCCCGAAGCGGGCCTGTCCAAGACCGGGCCGGTCGGCGTTTTCGGTTACTCACAAGGAGGTCAGGCCGCGGCCTTCGCCGGTGAACTCCAGCCGTCCTACGCGCCCGACGTCAACCTGGTCGGCGTCGCGGAAGGCGGTGTCCCGGCGGATCTGAACGCGGTCCTGAAGTTCAACGACGGCGGCCCGGCGTTCGGCCTGGTGCTCGGCGCCGCTGTCGGCTACTCGACGGCGTACCCCGAACTGCCCTTCAACGACGTGCTCAACGCGAAGGGCGAGAGGATGGTCGCGAAGGTCAAGGAAGCGTGCACCGTCGAACTCGGCGCGGCGGCGCCTTTCGCACGGCTTAACGACTTCACGACCGTGCCGAACGTTTCCGCGGACCCGCGCTGGCAAGCCCGGCTCGGCGAGAACCTCGCGGGCAAGACCAAACCGGGCGCGCCGGTCTACCTGTACCACGCGTCGCTGGACGAACTGATCCCGCTTTCGGTCGGCCAGGGCCTGCGCGACCGTTACCGCGCCCTCGGCGCCGACGTCACCTGGCAGGAGTTCCCGCTGCTGGAGCACATCGGCGGCGTCGCGACCGGCGGTCCCGTCGCGATGACCTGGCTGGGCACCAAGTTCTGACGGGGAGCCGGTCCGTGAGGGCCTCCTTCACTACCTTCAGGGTAGGAAAGGAGGCCCTCACGGACTTTCAGGGTCAGCGTCCCGGCAAGGTCCGATAGCTGCTGTTCGGCATCGGGGCGGGCATCGCGGACTCACCGAAGAGGGCAGGTGGGCTTTCGCGGCTGGTTCCGGACTCACCGACGGCAGCAGCCAATTGTCCACAAGGGACACCTTCCGACAATCAAGAGTCCTTTTTATACCCGTATGCACGGTTCTCGAAGGGGTCGTGAGTGATAAGTGTCGTTCTAACCCTCATTATCACTCACGACCCAGCCGCCAATCCGCGCAAATCGCCCAAATCGTGCGCTGACTTCTCTGCAAGAGTCCCTTATGGACAATCAAGAGGCAGCCAGGGCTCTTAGGACCGCTCCTGCCGCCCCACCTCTCGCCAGGCAGGGAAGGAGGCCTTCACGGCTTTTCGAGGACGGGATTGGCACGCAGGTTGCCGTCACCGCAGACCCAGCCGCTGGACGGCACGGGACCGAGATCGGTTGCGGCCAGGAAGAGTTCATGCCCGACGGTGAACGCGACCAGCCCGTCCTCCAGCAGGAGAACCCGGCCGTACAGATCACGTTCTTCCGGGATCTCGCACAGCACACGCTCATGCAGCTCCGCGTCGATCGCTCGCAACGCCCCGTCCTGGGTGAAGACCGCCGTCCCTGCGCTGTCGAGCGCCGGACTCCCGAAATGCCGCCTGGAGAGCACCGGGCCGTCCTCCGTCGAACCGTCTGCGTTGAGCTTCCTGAACCTTCGATGCCTCTCCGGATTCCCGCTCTCGGCACACCGGATGACGCCGTCCGGGCCGACGAGAAACGGGCCTTCGCTGTCCCAGCGGACCACCTCGGCCCCTGACGCGTCATAGCGCGCCGTCCCGAGCAGGCCGAAACCCCGATCCCCGGCCAGGAATTCGCTCGGCCCGGCGATCGCCTTGTGCATGCCGCCCGAAACCGGCGTGGTCGCCACGAGGCGGCCGGAGTCCCGGTCGAGCAGGTAGGACAGCGACAGCCCTCTGCCCAAGTCGTCGAACGCGGCGAGAATCCGGTCGTCGGAAACGAGCAACGGATCCCAGTACGACGGCGAGAACTCGTGGGGCATCGTAGGTTCGGAGGACGCGAAGCCCAGTGGTTCGGTCGGGATCCGGGTCGACCACGTGCACGCGCCGGAACCGTCGCGCACATCGACACGGACATCGCGGTGACGCCCCGGCAAGGTCGTCCAAGTGGTGCAGAACCCTCCCCGTACCAGGGCGAACGAGCCTGGAGCCTCGTCCGGGTCATGATCCAGCCGGATCTCCGCCTGGGTTCCGCCGGACTCGTCGAATCCGAGGAGAACGTCACCGTCGATCAGGAAGACGGTGCCCGACTCGGAGACACGCAAATGCTTCGTATAGCTCTTCTGGGACCAGTGCCCCTTCGGATCGCCCTCGAGTTCGCGTCGCCAAAGCACCTTCCCCGCCAGGTCGATCGCCAGCAACGTCCGCCGACTCGTCAGCTCCTTCCCCTGGGTGCACAGCACGTACAACGGCCCCACCGCCGAAGGTGCGGCCATTCTCCAAGGCTGGCCGGGCAACGAAAGACTCAGTGGTTTCATGGCTCCCCCTTGAGCGCGGTCACGGCATCGTGAGCCAGCGACGTCGTGAGTATCCCACCGGCGGCCAGAGACGTGCGGGACCACCACTCGCCGGATGCCTCGGGCAGCTCCGGGCCGCCGACGACCAGATCGGTCGCCAGCACCCGCCGTCCGGCTAGATGCGCGAGGCTGGAGTCCAAAGTGGAATCCCCGATCTCCAACGTCTGCCGCAGCACCGGCACTTCGCCTCGCGTCACGTGCTGCGTGGTCACCAAAGAACCCGGACGCTCACCAGCCCGGCCGAGCACCAGAACCTCCCGCGTGTGCAAGAAAGCGTCCGATGCCAAAGCAGCTCGGAACTCGGCGATATGGCGCGCACGAGCGGTCACCACGGTCGGCTCCGGCAGGTACTCCAAAGACCCGCCGTCCTCCACGACAACGTCCACAAGGGACGAACTTCCTTCCCCGTGTAACCCCGGAAGCGCGATGGTCGCCGCAACTCCCGATAGCCGCAGCGAAGCACCGGGGCCGACATGAATGGTCAGCTTCAGCCCGTCGCCGCCCAACGGCGAGGTCGCCGAGTTGACCAAGTGCACGATCGCCGTCACACCGGTGCCCCGTTTGGGGAGCAGCGTGAGCGGCGCCATCGAGCGCAGCTCACGCAGTACGGTCCGGCCGCCCTCGAAACAGGCGGTCAGCCGCGCATGCGCCTTCACCCCGTGCGGACCGGGAGCAGCGAACGAACCCAGTCCGCCACCGCCGGCGCGTTCGGAGTGTCCACAAGGGACTGCGTGATCACCGGCAACTCGCCCCGCATCCGGTGCGCGTCCGACGTCATCACGTCCATGTCCGCGCCGACCAGATGCGCGATGTCGATCTTGTTGATCACCAGCAGATCCGCGGTCGTCACGCCCGGCCCGCCCTTGCGCGGCACCTTGTCGCCGCCGGCGACGTCGACCACGAAGACCTGGCTGTCGGCGAGCCCCCGGCTGAACACCGCGGTGAGGTTGTCGCCACCGCTTTCGATGATCACCAGGTCCAGCCCGGGGAATCGCTCCTCCAGCCGCTCGACGGCGTCGAGGTTCGCGGTGATGTCGTCGCGGATCGCGGTGTGCGGGCACGCGCCGGTCTGCACGGCCTCGATCCGCTCCGGGTCGAGCACCCCGGCCTTGCGCAGGAAGTCGGCGTCTTCGGTGGTGTAGATGTCGTTGGTGACGACAGCGAGGTTCACCTCGTCGCCGAGCGCCCGGCACAGCGCCGCGGTGAGCGCGGTCTTCCCGCTGCCCACCGGCCCGCCGATCCCGATCCGGTACGCGCGGCCCGCGGTCGGCGCCTGCTCGTAATGGTCGGGTTCCGCCGCGGTCGGGTCGAAGTTGACGGGATGCACGTGACCGTGTCCGTGACCATGCTCAACTGGCAAAGAGACGCACCTCTTCCTGGTGATGCCGGGCGTGTGCCTCGGCGAACAGATCGAGCGCCGGAGAACCCGGCGCCGGGAGATCGGCCGGATCGTCGCCCGCGACCTCGGCCGCGCGCAGGGAGACGTCCCGGACTTCCTTCGCGAGACGGGCCACGACGGCGTTGACGGCGAACGGATCCAGCCCGAGCAGCCGCACGGCCGCGCTCGCGGGTCCGCTGATCGCGAGGTACGCCACCGCCATCGCCGCGTCGAAGGGCACCCCGATCAGCGCGCCGGCCACCACCGGATGATGCGGTCGCGGGGTTTCCCTCAACAGTTGGGAAAGCACCGGCGACGGCCACGCCGCCTTGCCCGCCCTCGCCGTCCCGCGTCCTTGCGCGCGGGACGCTTCCCGCTGCGCGAGCGACGGCGTCCTGGCGTCCAGTTCGTGGTCGAGCCGTCGCCAGTGTCCACTCTGGACATTCCGCGCCGCCGCCGGCGCCGACGCGGCGGCGAACACCGCGGCGAGCGAACCCGCCGTGCGCAACCGTCCGGAGAGGAAGCCCGGCAGGTCGCGTTCGTGCGTGATCAGCTTCCGGGTGACAGCCTCTTCGAGCCCGCCGGAATGGACATGGCCGCCCCCGGGGAACCGGGAGTCGGCGAGGATGAGCGCGGCCAGATCCATCAAAACAAAAAATACCTTTGCGCCATGGGCAGTTCCGTCACCGGCTGGGGCTCGATCAGCTCGCCGTCGACGTGCACGGCGAAACTGTCCGGCTCGACCCGGATGTCCGGTGTCGCGTCGTTCAGCACCATGTCGGCCTTGCCGCGGGAGCGGGTGTTCGAGATCGGCACGAGCTTCCGCGTGATGCCGAAGCGCTCCGCCACCCCGCTTTCCAGGGCTTCCGGCGCCACGAAATGGAAACTGCTCGCGGCCGCCACCACCGGGGCCGCGCCGAACATCGGCCGCGCCAGCACGGGCTGCGGCGTCGGGATGGACGCGTTGGCGTCGCCCATCGCCGCCCACGCCGGGAAACCGCCCTTGAGCACGACATGCGGCCGGACACCGAAGAACTTCGGCTCCCACAGCACGAGATCCGCGAGTTTCCCGATCTCCACCGAGCCGATCTCGCGCTCCATACCGTGCGCGATCGCGGGGTTGATCGTGTATTTGGCGACGTAGCGACGAGCCCGCAGATTGTCGGCCGCGCCGTCGCCGGGCAGTGTACCGCGCCGCCGTTTCATCACGTGCGCGGTCTGCCAGGTGCGGATGATCACCTCGCCGATCCGGCCCATCGCCTGCGAATCCGAGCTCATCATGGAGATCGCGCCGAGGTCGTGCAGGACGTCCTCGGCCGCGATGGTCGTCGGCCGGATCCGGCTTTCGGCGAACGCCAGGTCTTCGGGCACGGACGGATTCAGGTGGTGGCAGACGACGAGCATGTCGAGGTGCTCGTCGAGGGTGTTCGCGGTGTGCGGGCGCGTCGGATTCGTCGACGACGGCAGGATGTTGGGCAGTCCGGCGACCTGGATGATGTCCGGCGCGTGCCCGCCGCCCGCGCCTTCGGTGTGGTACGCGTTGATCGAGCGGCCTCGAATGGCGTCCACTGTGGACTCCAGGAAGCCCGCTTCGTTCAGGGTGTCGGTGTGGATCGCCACCTGGACACCGGATTCGTCGGCGACGGTGAGACAGGCGTCGATCGCGGCCGGGGTGCTGCCCCAGTCCTCGTGGAGTTTGAACCCGCCCGCGCCGGCGGCGAGCTGTTCGCGCAGGGCCTCGTGCCGGACGGTGTTCCCCTTGCCCAGCAACAGGACGTTGACCGGCTGGCCGTCCATCGCCTGCAGCATCCGGCCGAGGTTCCACGCGCCGGGCGTGACGGTGGTGGCCTTGCTGCCTTCGACCGGGCCGGTGCCGCCGCCGACGAGGGTGGTGAGCCCGGACGCCAGCGCGGTCTCGGTGAGCTGCGGGCAGATGAAATGGACGTGGCAGTCGATCCCGCCCGCGGTGAGGATCTTCCCGTTGCCCGACAGTACTTCCGTCGACGGTCCGACGACCAGCGCCGGATCGACGCCGTCCATCGTGTCCGGATTGCCCGCCTTGCCGATGCCGACGATCCGGCCGTCGCGGACGCCGACGTCGGCCTTGACGATCCCCCAGTGGTCCAGGATCACCGCGCCGGTGATGACCAGGTCGGGCGCGCCTTCGGCCCGGGTCGCCATGCCCTGTCCCATGGATTCGCGGATCACCTTGCCGCCGCCGAACAACACCTCGTCGCCACTGCCGGACGGGCCCATGCTGCGGTCTTCGGTGACTTCGATCAGCAGGTCGGTGTCCGCGAGACGGATCCTGTCCCCGGTCGTCGGGCCGAACAGTTCGGCGTACCGCTCGCGATCGATCGACGGCATCAGGACTCCTCGCGCAATCCGGGCACCACGCGGTTCCCGGCCAGCGGGACGAGGTCGACTTCGCGTTCGACACCCGGTTCGAACCGCACGGACGTTCCCGCGGGCACGTCGAGCCGATGTCCTCGCGCGGCTTCGCGATCGAATTCGAGCCCCGGATTGACCGCCGCGAAATGGTAGTGCGAACCGACCTGGACGGGCCGGTCGCCGAGGTTCCGCACGAGCAGCCGGACCCGTGGCCTGCCCGGGTTCACCTCGACCGGTCCGTCCCCGGTGATGATCTCTCCTGGTCGCACCCGTCCCCCTTCTAAACGATCGGGTCGTGCACGGTGACGAGCTTCGTTCCATCCGGGAAAGTGGCTTCGACCTGGACGGAATCGACCATTTCCGGCACTCCGTCCAGCACCTGCGCCCGCGAGAGCACCGAACGCCCGCTCGCGACGAGTTCACTCACCGTCCGGCCGTCGCGAGCGCCTTCGAGCACGTGGTCGGTGATCAGCGCGACCGCCTCGGGGTAGTTCAGCGAAACCCCGCGTTCCAGGCGTTTGCGTGCTACGTCCGCCGCGACGTGGATGAGCAGTTTGTCCCGCTCCTGGGGGCTCAGGTGCATGGGAAAGGTCTATCACCGGAAACCGGTCGCCGCCGGTTCTCGAAACACAGGATTTACCTCGGCGGCCGGTACACGCAAAGTGAACGGCACCGTAACTCTTCGCGTACGAGGCGCGTTTTCACTGAATCGTTCTCGTAATCGTGACCGAAAGCACCACATCTTTCGATTGCCCCAGGCCCCGACGTGGAGCAAAGTTTGTCCATCCGTGCGATGAGGCGCGCCTACGCTGCGTGTATCCCGTCCACGCGTGAACACAAAGCCGGGGAATGCGCATCGAAAGGTTTCACCACAGTGAGTGCCTCCACGATCAGCACCAATCAGCCGTCGGAGAAGGTCGACGACGGTTTCCGACCGGGTCTCGAGGGCGTGGTCGCCTTCAAGACCGAAATCGCCGAGCCCGACCGTGACGGTGGCGCGCTGCGCTATCGCGGTGTCGACATCGAGGATCTCGCCGGCAAGGTGACCTTCGGTGACGTCTGGGGACTTCTCGTCGACGGCCGGTTCGGCCACGGGCTACCGCCCGCCGAGCCGTTCCCGCTGCCGGTGCACACCGGCGACGTCCGGGTCGACGTCCAGGCCGCGCTGGCCATGCTCGCCCCGATCTGGGGATACCGGCCGCTGCTCGACATCACCGACGACGAGGCGCGCGACCAGCTGGCCCGTGCCTCGGTGATGGCGCTTTCGTACGTCGCCCAGTCCGCGCGCGGCATCGGGCAGCCCGCCGTCCCGCAGACCCGGGTCGACGAGGCGAAGTCGATCACCGAGCGCTTCATGGTCCGCTGGCGCGGCGAGCCCGACCCGGCCCACGTCAAGGCCATCGACGCCTACTGGGTGTCCGCCGCCGAGCACGGCCTCAACGCCTCGACCTTCACCGCGCGCGTCATCGCCTCGACCGGCGCCGACGTCGCCGCGGCACTGTCGGGCGCGATCGGCGCCATGTCCGGCCCGCTGCACGGCGGCGCGCCGGCGCGGGTGCTGCCGATGATCGAAGAGGTCGAGAAGACCGGCGACGCGGTCGGCCTGGTCAAGGGCATCCTGGACCGCAAGGAACGCATGATGGGCTTCGGGCACCGCGTGTACCGCGCGGAGGACCCGCGGGCACGCGTGCTGCGCCGCACCTGCAAGGAGCTCGGCGCGTCGCGCTACGAGGCGGCCGCGGAGCTGGAGCAGGTGGCGCTGAAGGAGCTGCGCGAGCGGCGTCCGGATCACCCGATCGAGACCAACGTCGAGTTCTGGGCGGCCGTGATCCTGGACTTCGCCCAGGTTCCGCCGCATATGATGCCCGCGATGTTCAGCTCCGCGCGCACCGCCGGCTGGGCCGCGCACATCCTGGAGCAGAAGAAGACCGGCCGCCTCGTGCGCCCGTCGGCGAAGTACGTCGGCCCCGAGCCGCGTAAGCCGGAAGACGTCGAAGGCTGGGACCTGGTCGCGAAGCAGTCCTAGTAGCGCGCTATGAACGGTCCGTTCCTTGCAAAATTTGCAAGGAACGGACCGTTCATAGCATCTGAGGGACCGAAGAATCGTGCCGCGCCGTCGCCGACAGCATGGCCGTCAGCTGATCGACCAGCCAGCCGTCGAGCACCTCGCGCGGCACGGCCCGCTCCTGCAGCCAGCTCAGCAGCGAGCCCTCCACCACCGCGGTCCAGCAGCGCAAGGTCAGCAGGAGCATAGGCGAGGGCTCCGACACTCCCAGCGCGTCGAGGATGAGCTCGACGGCACGGTTGCGGACCTCGTCGATCGCCGCGTCCGTCTCCGAGGTCGCGATCACCGAACCGCTGCGCAGCAAGGCGACGTAGCCCGCGCGGTAGTGGTCGGCGACGTCGATCAGCCCGCGGACGGCGGCCCGCAGCCGCGTTTCAGGCGGGCCTTCCTCTAGTCCGGCAAGGCCGTCGATGAGCCCTACGGTGACCGTTTTCAGCGCCTCGACCTGCAGTTCCCGCAGGCTCGAGAAGTACCGGTAGAACAGCGGCCGCGAAACCTCGGCGCGGGCGATGATGTCGTCGACCGTGACGAGTTCGGGCGCGCGCGAACCGAACAGGTCCAGTGCGGCGCGGATCAGGTCCTCGCGGCGTGCTTCCGCCGACATCCGGCGAGGACGTCTGGCAGAGGTCACGGGGTGACGTCCAGTTTCGCCGCGGCCCGCAGCAGTCCGGGGGTGAGCCGGGAGAGCACGAGCGCGGCCTTGGCCTCCGGCGTCGACGGCTGGATCGCCTTATCCTTCTCGACGGCGCGCAGGATGTCCCGCGCGACCTTCTCCGGGCCGAAACCGCGTTTCGCGTACAGCTTGCTGCTCGACTTCTGGCGCCGCTTCTGCTCGACGTCGTCGACGCCGACGAACCTGGTGGTGCTGGTGATGTTGGTGTTCACGATGCCGGGACAGATCGCGGTGACGCCGATGTTCTCGGCGGCGAGTTCCGCCCGCAGGCACACGCTCAACGTCAGCACGGCGGATTTCGTGGTGGCGTAGGCGGAAAGGATCTTCGACGGCAGGTAGGCGGCGGCCGAGGCGACGTTGACGATCTGACCGCCTTCGGCCCGCTCGCGCATCTGCTCGGCGAAGACGCGGCAGCCGTGGATGACGCCCCACAGGTTCACCTCGATGAGGCGTTCCCAGTCCTTGACCGTCGTGTCGAGGAACGGCCCGGACAGCCCGATCCCCGCGTTGTTCACGACGATGTCCGGAACCCCGAACTCCTCCTTGACCTGCTGGGCGAACTTCTCGACCGCCTCCGCGTCGGAAGAGTCCACTGTGTACTCGCCGACGGTGACACCCTTGTCCCGCAGGAGTTTCGCGGTGTCCGCCGCAGCAGAGCCGTTGATGTCGGTGATGACCAGGTCGGCGCCCTTGTCCGCGAACGCGAGCGCCGTCGCGCGGCCGATCCCGCTGCCGGCACCGGTGACCACGACGAGCTTGTGCGCGAAACCCTTCGTCCTGGCCTGTTTGAGCGCGCGGCTCTCCTCGCCGCCTTCGGCGTGATCGATCAGCTCGGCGGTGGCGTCGGCGATCACCTGTGGCTTCTCGCGGACCACCCAGTGCGTGCCGACGATCCGGCGCACCCGCAGGTCCGGTGCCCAGCGCTCGATCTCGGTCTGCAACGGCGTGGTGACGAATTTGTCGCCGGTGGGCGCGAGCACCTGCACCGGGATCTCGGCGTTACGCGGCCGCGGCCGGGAGAGGCGGGTGAACATGTTGGCGCGGTAGAGGTTGAGCCCGTACAGGCCGTCCGAAGTGGACGGCGCCGCGGCCGCCGGATCCATCCGGCCGATGAGCGCCCCCATCGCGCCGGTGCGCCACAGCAGCTGCGGGATCAACGGGAGCTGGAAACCGAGGATGTACGTCGAATGCACTCCTTGCGCGAGCGCGTTCTTGAGCCGCTTCGGGCTCGGGCGCAGCTGCGCGCGGAACCACGCTCCCGCGTGATCGAGGCTCGGCCCGGAGATCGACGTGAACGACGCGAGCCGTCCGCGCAGCTTCTCGCCGGTGACCGAATGCCAGGTCTGGATGGAGCCCCAGTCGTGCGCGAGCAGATGGACCTTGCCCTCGGGCTGGACCTCGTCGATGACCGAAGCGAGGTCATCGGACAGCTGGTCCAGCTTGTAGGACGCTCGTCCCGAAGGCTTGTCCGAGCGGCCGGCGCCACGGACGTCGTAGACGACGACCCGGTAGCGGCGCTCGAGCAGGCCGGCGACGCCGTCCCACATGGAGCCGTTGTCCGGGTAACCGTGGACGAGCACCACCGTGGGCGCGTCGTCGACACCGGTCACCCGGACCGAGAGGCGGACACCGTCGCTGGCCGTCACCCACGTATGAGACATAGTGTCATGTTAGACAACATGTCAATAAGGCTGCTTCTTCAGCAACGCGCGGCCGACCGTCCACACGGTGTCGACCACCAGGACGAAGGTCCAGATCCGGCCGATGTTCAGCAGCCAGTGACCACTGGAGTTCCAGAACCAGTCGGCCGCGTGAGGGCCGCCGAATAGCGCTTCTACGGGCCAGCTGTATCCGGCGAACGCCAGCGCCGTCTGCGCGACGACGTAGACCGCGACATGGACCGCCCAGTTGCGGAGCGGGTTCGAGCGCTTGTTCGCCTCCTCCGTCACCGATTCGGCCGCTTGCGGACTCTCCACGACCGTGCGGGTGACCGGCTTTTCCTTTTGTGACACCGTTTTTCGTGGTTCCACGGGAAACTCCGCAACTCCGACACGCCGTACGGCGCCACGAACCACGAAAGATCCGAAGAGCAGGAGCGCCGCCGCGCCGAAGCAGGCGACGCGCCATCCGGCGTCCGAACCGTAGAGCTGGCCCGCCACGAAGGTCCCGATCGTCGCTCCCAGTAGCGTCGCACTCTCGTAGATTCCCATCGCCCGGCCGAGGCTGAGCCCGGCCGCCTCGGCGACCACCGCCTGCTCCACCGGGATGGCCGCCGCGAACGCCGCCGCCGACAGGACCCACATGACCGCGAGCACCGCCGGACTCGGCGCGAAGGACAAGCCGGCGGCGAAGACCGCGCTCGCCACCATCGCCAAGGCGAGTACCCGCGTCCGGCCGACCTTGCGGACGAAGCCGTGCAGGTAGTCCGGCAGCAGGCTGTAGACGATGAAGCCGGGGATGAACACCGCGGCGATCTCGCCAAGCTGTAGCTGATGCCCGCGTTGCAGATGCATCAGGAGCAACAGGGCGACCCCGGCCTCGGCCATCGCGGTCAACGCGACGAGCGCCAGCATCGGGCGCATCCTCTTACCCAGCTGGAAAAGCCGTGGCGCGCCCGCTTCGCGCACCGGCGCGGACGGCGCGTTCAGCAAGACCACCGCGGCCGCCGCCCAGGCCGCCGCACCGAGCCAGAACACACCCCGGTAGTCGATCCAGGCGATCGCGGTCAGCGCGACCACGAACGCGATCCACGTACCGCCACCCTCGGCCGCGAACAGCTTGCTGAACGCGCCGTCGTCCCTCGCGAGCCCCTCCCCCACCCGGGCCCGCAACGCGACCCAGAACAGCGCCCCGCCCGCGCCACCGAGAACCGCGGCCAGATAAGCGACCCCGACTCCCGGTGTCACCGCGTAGACCACAAAGGACAGTCCATAGAGGACGGCGCCGACGGCCGCGACCCGGCCACGGTCGAACCGATCCGCGAGCGAGCCCGCGATCGGCCGGACCACGAACGACACCAGCGTCTCCAACGCGGTCAGCGCCCCGACCTCGGCGGCCGACGCGCCGAGCTGGCTCCCCACCCACAACGGCAGAAGGAAATCGAGGACTTCCGCCGGCCCTTTGGTCAGCGCGGCGGCGAGCTGGTTCTCCTCCGCCCGCCGCTTGTGTGCGACTTCGTCCACCCCAGTACCCCCTTTTCGGATACGAATGTATTCTAAAGAGGGCCGAGTGGGCAAGGTGGCACGAAAGGTGACGCAGAGTAGGGGGTGTGTGGAAATAGGGACACTCAACGTCCCTATTTCCACACACCCCCTCGCGACCGGCTGGCTGCCGCCTCGGGGGACCGTGACTGTGTGGATTTCGGGACGTCAGATGTCCCGAAATCCACACAGTCACGGTCCACCCGCCCCCAAGGAGAGGAGAATGCGTCCGTGCCGAAGATCGTCGACCGCGCCGAACGCCGCCGCGAGATCGCCAGCGCCCTCCTGCGCATCGTCGCACGCGAAGGCGTCGAGGCCGTGAGCGTGCGCTCGGTCGCCGTCGAAGCCGGGGTGTCCGCGGGTGCGGTGCAGAAGTACTTCTCCACCAAGGAAGATCTGTTCCGCTTCGCCCTCGACATGACCAGCGAGTTCCTGGAGCAGCGCTGGCAGACCCTCGATCAGTCCGGGAACCTGCTGGATCTGCTGCTGCGCCTGCTCGCCGAGGCGATGCCGCTCGACGAACAGCGCCGCGCGGAGGTGATCGTCATCAACGCCTTCACCGCCCGCGCCGCCGTCCGGCCGTCATGGGCAGAATTCATCCGCACCGGCTACGACGAACTCGCCGAGATCACGACGGAGTACATCTCGAAAGCCCAGTCGGCGGGCCACGTCCGGGACGACCTCGCGGCGAGCGACCTGGCAGACGCCGTGCTCGCCCTCTCGGACGGCTTCGCGAACCGGATGCTCACCTCCGCCGATCCGGCCGCCCTCCTGCCCTCCCTGGAAACCTCCGTCCGCACGCTCCTGGGTCCACCTGAGCAGCGTTAGTTACATTCGTACGTAACTAACGCTGCTTGATGAAGTAAACTTCGCTGCATGAACACGAGTGACGCACTACGGCTACTCAGTGCGTTCACCAGCGCCCAGTGGGGCATGGTCACATCCCGGCAAGCCAAGGGTGCCGGCGTCGATGGCGTCACACTGCATCGCTTGGAGAAAGCCGGCCACCTCGACCGTGTCCGTCACGGCGTCTACGCGGCCACGATCGCCGCAGCGACCGAAGTGCGGGAGGAGCAGGCTGCCTGGCTGATGCTCAACGCGGCCGAACCCGCGTGGAAGCGGACCCCTCTCGATCCGGACGGAGGGGTGATCTCCCACGAGTCGGCCGCGCGGCTGCACAGGCTCGGCGAACTCGTCGACGACCGGATAGTCCTGACCACGCCACGCCGCCGCACCAGCCGAGATCCCGATGTGTGCTTCAGGGTCGCCGGCCTGCTCGAAGACGACGTGACGACGATCGACGGGCTTCCGGTCACCACCGCGCTCCGCACCGTCCGCGATCTGTTGGCGCAGCGCATCGACAGCAGTCATATCGCCACGATCATCCAGGAGGCGGTAGAGGCGAATCTCCTTCGCTTGGACGTACTGGCAGAGCACATCGGACCCTATGCCTTGCGTTATGGCGTCCGCCGTCCTGGAGACGGCGAAGCATTGCTCGAACAGCTACTTGCCGGGATCGGCACCTCGATCACGCAACTCGCCCACCGTCCGACTCCGCCGCGGTATTAGGGCTTGCGGAAGGGCGAATCAAGGGCGAAGCACCTTCTCCATTGAGTTCGTCCCAGCACATGACCATGGCGAGATGCCCTCTCAACGCCCGAAAACTCCGCGTGGTTATCTCGACTCTCAGAAGAACAGAGCCAGGGACAGCGCCAAAACGACCGGTATCTCCACCGGCGAGCTGCTGCAACTGCATTTTCATCGTCGTCTGATCGCCCGGGTCTTCCACGGCGACGACGCCTCGAACTGGGTACTGAAGGGCGGGCAAGCCCTCCTTGTCCGGTGGCCTTCCGCGCGCTACTCCACCGACATCGATCTGCTCTCCATGGAGGACACGACCGACGCCGCGGTCGACGCGCTCAAGACGGCGGCCGCGCTACGCCTCGCCGATGGCATCTGGTTCTCCCACCTCGGAACCTCGGCTCAAACCCATGTCGAGCGCCCTACCCGCAAGGTGTCGTTCATGGCGATGTACGAGAACGCGCCTCTCAATCATCGGGTCCGCGTGGACGTCGTCACCTCCGGGCACCTGCCGCGCGGACCCATTACCACCGAGCCGCTGGAACCTCCGTTCGCCAGTGATTGCGCCCCCTGGCCGGAAGCGCGGATGTTCCCGATCGAAGACCATGTCGCGGAAAAGATCTGCGCGATGTACGAGCGTCATCAGGTCGGCGGCCACCCGTCCAGCCGCTACAAGGATCTCGTCGACCTCGCCCTGTTCGCGTTGAAGTCCTCCATACCGGGCAAGGAGACGCACGAAATCCTGCACGACGAAATCGCTCGCCGCCGAAGCCGTGGGATGGTGGTGCATCCGCCCGCCGGATTCGAGACCCCCGATCCGTATTCCTGGAAGGGTGGCTATCACAAGGCCGCCCAAGGTGTCCGCGGGCTGCCTTCCGAATTCCGGACGCTCGAAGGTGTGCACGACCTCGCGGACGCCTTCGTCACTCCGCTTCTGCGGGCGACGCATCCGGCAGGACGGTGGCGCCCCGAGGAACGAACCTGGAGATGACATCGGTGTCCATCGTTCGGTTGACAACCGGGTTCAGTCCTGCGGACGTCCCGCAGACCCCGCCCCGCACAGCACGATCGACGTATGAAAACGGCAGTGAGAGTGCGTGGCCTGCGCAAGGAGTACCCGGGCCACACGGCAGTCGGGGGGATCGACCTCGACATCGACCAGGGTGAGGTGTTCGCCCTGCTCGGCCCCAACGGCGCGGGCAAGACGACGACGGTCGAGATCCTGGAGGGCCACCGCAGGCGGACGTCGGGTGACGTCGACGTGCTCGGTGAGGATCCCGGCACGGCGGGCCGGGCTTGGCGGGCGAGGCTGGGGATCGTGTTGCAGACGGCCAACGACGCCGCCGAGCTCACCGTCGCCGAGACCGTCCGGCACTTCGCCCGCTACTACCCCGATCCCCGTGACACCGAAGAAGTGATCGAGAAAGTCGGCTTGACCGAGAAGGCGGGTGCCCGCGTCAAGAGCCTTTCGGGCGGGCAACGGCGGCGTGTGGACGTCGCGCTCGGGATCATCGGGCGGCCCGAGCTGGTGTTCCTCGACGAGCCGACGACCGGGTTCGATCCGGCTGCACGACGCCAGTTCTGGGAGCTGATCAGGAGTCTCGCCCACGAAGGCACCACGATCCTGCTCACCACCCACTATCTCGACGAGGCCGAGGCGCTGGCCGATCGCGTCGCTGTCATCACGCGCGGGCAGATCGTCGCCGAGGGGACGCCGCAGACGCTCGGCGGCCGCTCCACCGCGGAGGCCACCGTCCGCTGGACGGACGAGCGGGGCGGCCATCAGGAGCGCACCCATTTCCCGGCCAAGCTGATCCGCGAGCTCTCCGCCGACGGCCGCGAGCCGTCGGAGCTGACCGTCCACCGGCCCACCCTCGAAGAGACCTACCTCGACCTGATCGGAGAAGCCCGATGAGCACGCTGACCCTCCCGGGCACCTTCTCGCTCGGCCTCGTCCGGGGCGCCGCGGAACTCAAGCAGTTCTTCCGCATCCGGGAACAGGTGATCTTCACCTTCGCCTTTCCGTCCCTGCTGATGATCCTGCTCGGCTCGATGCTGAACTCGTCGATGCCCGGTATGGCGATCACCACCGGGCAGGTGCTGGCCGCGGGCATGATCGGCTCCGGCATCGTCTCGACGTCGTTCAACAGCATCGGGATCAACCTCGCGTCCGACCGTGAGCTCGGCGCGCTGAAACGGCTGCGGGGCACGCCGATGCCCGCCGCTTCCTACTTCATCGGCAAGATCATCCTGGTCGGCTTCACGAGCATCGCCCAGGTGGTGCTGATGTCGATCGTCGGCAGCCTGCTGTTCGATCTGGAGCTGCCGGCCGACCCGGCGAAGCTGCTGACCGCGCTGTGGGTCTTCGTGCTCGGCATCACCAGCTGCACGCTCCTTGGCATCGCGCTCAGTTCGGTGACCAAGACGGTCAGCGGCGCGGTCGCGGTGACCAACCTGATCTACATCTCGCTGCAGTTCATCTCCGGGGTGTTCGTCACGCCGATCACCAACCTGCCGAAGGTTATGGTCGACATCGCTTCGTTCTTCCCGGTGAAGTGGATCTGCCAGGGCTTCCGCTCGGTGTTCCTGCCGGCCGAAGCGGCGGCACAGGAGATGGCGGGGACATGGGAACTTCCGATGGTGGCCTTGGTGCTGACGGCGTGGTGCGTCGCGGGGCTGCTGCTGGCGAAGCTGACGTTCCGTTGGTCGAACGAAGGCAAGTGAACGCCTGGGAGCGCCTCTTCTGGCTCTGGGAGGTCCTCTTCGGGATCACCTTCGTCGCGACGACGGCGCTGGTCCTCGTCGGGGACGACAACACCGCCGACAAGACGGTCGCGATCCTGTGCATGATCGGTGTCGGTGTCACCTACCTGGTCCGGGGACGCGGCCTCATCAAAGGCCCGGACCACGAGGAGATCCCCTGGTTGTTCGCCGGGGTCCTGATGGTCCTGGTGACGGCCGCCACGTTCGCCACCGCCACTTCGAGTTTCATCCTGTTCTTCGCCTGCCCCGTGCTCTACATGACGTTGCCGACGAAGACGGCGTCGATCCTCACCACGATCGCGGTGCTGCTGGAGCCGTTGTCTTCGATCGTCCAGGGCGGCCTCGACCAGCCCGCGCTGCGCATCCTGGCGCCGATGACGGCGATCCTGATCATCTTCAACCTCCTGGCAGGCCGCTACATCACGCAGATCATCGCGCAGAGCAAAGGCCGGGCCGCGCTGATCGACCAGCTGGAAGCCAGTCAGGCGGAGGTTTCGCGCCTCTCCCGCGAGGCGGGCATGGCCGCCGAACGCGAGCGCATGGCCCGCGAGATCCATGACACGCTCGCGCAGGGCTTCACCAGTATCGTCACGCTCACCCAGGCGATCGAGTCCGAAATGGACACCGATCCGAAGGCGGCCCGCCGTCACCTGGATCTCGCGGCGCGGACGGCGCGGGAGAACCTGGCCGAGGCGCGGGCGATGGTGGCGGCGCAGATGCCGTCGGCGCTCGCCGCCGCTTCACTGGAGGAATCCTTGCGCAGGCTGGTCGAACGGCTGACGGAGGAAACCGGGATCGAGGCGTCGATCGAGGTCGGCGGCCCGCTGCCCGCGCTCCCGATGGCCACCGAGGTCGTCCTGCTGCGAGGGGCACAGGAGGCACTGAGCAACATCCGCAAACATTCGCGGGCCGCCGTGGTTTCGCTCCGCCTGTCCGTTGTGGACGGACGAGTCCGGCTCCGCGTGACCGACGACGGCGCCGGATTCGATCCCGCCGAGCCCACCGGCGGCTTCGGCCTGGCGGGGATGCGGGCCCGGGCGGGGCAGGTCGGTGGCATCGTGACGTATGCGAGCGAACCCGGTGCGGGGACGACGCTGGAACTGGAGGTGCCCGCGTGATCACGATCATGCTGGTCGACGATCACCCCGTGGTGCGGGAAGGCCTGCGCGGCATGCTGGAGGCCGAGCCGGACCTGAGCGTCATCGGGGAAGCGGGCTCCGGCGACGAGGCCGTCGCCCTGAGCCGGATCAAGCAGCCGGACGTGATCCTGATGGATCTGCGGATGCCCGGTCTCGACGGCGTCGGCGCGACGCGGAAGATCCTCGCCGACCGGCCGGATCAGCGAGTCGTCGTGCTCACCACCTACGAGACGGACGCGGACATCCTGCGCGCGGTCGAAGCGGGAGCCTCCGGGTACCTGCTGAAGGACGCTTCGCGCGCGGAGCTGGCCGGCGCGATCCGTGCGGCGTCACGCGGCGAGACGGTCTTGGCGCCTTCGGTCGCCGGGAAACTGGTGAACCGGGTGCGCAACCCGACGGCGTCGCCGTTGTCGGCACGCGAGATCGAGGTGCTCCGGCTGGTGGCGCGGGGGAACACGAACGCCGACATCGGGCGGACGCTTCACATCAGCGAAGCGACGGTCAAGACCCACCTGCTCCGGACGTTCGGCAAACTGGACGTTTCGGACCGCACGGCCGCTGTGACCACCGCTATGCGACTGGGCCTGCTCGGGTAGGCAGAATGCGTCTCATGCTTGCCTCGACCGAATTGGCGCTGCTACGCCGCCTCGCGCACGAGCAATCCTCGTGCCGCGCCCCGTCCATCGTCGCCGCAGTCGTCCGCGACGGCGAAATCGCCTGGTCCGGAGGGCGCGGACGCGTCGACGGCGAGACACCCGGTGACGACACGCAGTACCGCCTCGGCTCGATCACCAAGACCCTCGTCGCGACGGCCGTCATGCGGCTGCGCGACGAAGGCAAGCTCGATCTCAACGACCCGCTCGAACAGCACCTTCCCGGCACCGCGTTCGGCTCGGCCACCATCGCGCAGCTGCTCTCCCACACCTCGGGCCTGACCGCGGAATCGCCCGGTTCCTGGTGGGAGCGCACGGTCGGCGCCGACTGGGACGCGCTCGTCGAGAGCCTCAAGGACGGCGCGACCCGGCTGCGGCCGGGCAGCAAGTTCCACTACAGCAACGTCGGTTACGGCGTGCTCGGCGAGCTGGTCGCCCGGCACCGTGGGCAGTCGTGGCTCGACGTCGTCCGCGCCGAGATCCTCGGCCCGCTCGGCATGACCCGGACCTCGCCGCATCCCGAAGGCGCACACGCGAACGGGTTCGCCGTGCATCCCTTCGCCGACCTCCTCATGCCGGAACCGTCGCCGGACGCGGGAGCGATGGCGCCTGCCGGGCAGCTGTGGTCGACGATCACCGACCTCGCCCGCTGGACGGCGTTCCTCGGCGGCAACACCGGCGGCGTGCTCAGCGAGCAGACCGTCGCGGAGATGCGCGAAATGGTCACCGTGGACGACGGCGACGCCTGGACCACCGGATTCGGCCTCGGTGTCATGCTGGTCCGCACGGAAGGCAGGCGGCTGGCCGGGCACACCGGGTCGATGCCGGGCTTCCTCGCCTGCTCGCTGGTCGACGCGAACGCGGGTATCGGCGCGCTGGTGCTGACGAACTCGACGGCGGGCGTCGGCATCACGCAGCTGTGCCTCGACCTGATGAACCTGACCGAACAGCACGAGCCGTCCATGCCCGCGGAATGGCAACCGTCCACTGTGGACCCGAAGCTGCTGGAGCTGACCGGGCTGTGGCACTGGGGCCCGACGCCGTACCACTTGCGCCTGCTCCCCGGCGGCCTGTTCTCCCTCGCGCCGACCGACGGTCCCGGCCGCGCGTCGCGGTTCGCGCCGGTCGGCGAAGACACCTGGGTCGGCCTCGACGCCTACTACGCGGGCGAAACGCTGCGGGTCGGCCGGGACTCGGCGGGGAAACCGAACCATCTCGACCTCGCGACGTTCATCTTCTCGCGGACGCCGTTCGACCCGGCCGCGCCCATCCCCGGCGGCGTCGACCCCGACGGCTGGCGTTAACGGAAGCGGAAGGCGGCGGTCGTGAACTCGCGGCCGCCGTCGGCGCACACCAGAACATCGCGGTGGTCGGGGTCGCCGACGACCCACATCCGGCGCGGACCGCGCAGCGAGCCGGCGAGTTCGTCCGCGCAGTCCTCGATGACGAACTTCGCCGGGCGGCCGTCGAGAACGGCCCACCCGCGCGCGGTCCCGGCGTCCGGATCGAGCGTGGCGGTGGCCAGCGCCCAGGGGCCGAACACGACGTCGAGGACACCTTCACGGCGCCGGATCGTGAACCGCAGCGCCGTCCACCACTGGCGGGTCTTCGGCGAAGAGATCTCCCCCGGCTCGTCGCCGTGCACCCAGCGCGGCAGGCCGGGAACGAACACCAGCACGAGCGCCGCCACGAAACCGAGCGGTGCGCCGATGGCCGCCGTCTCATCCCACTCGGCGAAGACCGCGTGGATGCCGAAGACGAGGAAGTACAGGAACAGGAAACCCCACCTCGGTCTCCACGGGTCCGGCATCAGGCGGCCGGGGTGTGCCCGACCGCGACGCCGACGGCCGCGATGAAGTTGCGGGCGATGCGCTTGCCCTCACCCCAGTCGACGAAGCCGAACTTGAGGCTCGTCTGGATCGCCAGCCCCGATCCCTCCGTCGTCCGCTCGACCTTCACCGTGACCGTCTGGCCGTAGCTGAGCCAGCCGAGCTTGGTCGAGAAGGTGACGTAGCCCGCTGCCGCGTCGTAATACGGGGCCTGCCCCTTGACCGCGTCGACCCCGTGGGGAAGGGCCTGCCACAACGCCTCGGGGGGCACCGGGAATCGTTCGTGCACTGTCGCCATGAGGCGAGAAGCTACCCGGCGGCCGGCGCCGAGGGGAGCCGGTCCGCCGATCCCACATCCCGGACACGCGGCACCGACTGTCAGCAGGGCCGTCCCGACCTGAGAGACTGGCCTCATGACCGACGCACCTGAGTTGACCCTCCCCGCGGACCTGAAGCCTGCCGATGGCCGCTTCGGCTGCGGACCGTCCAAGGTCCGTGACGAGCAGCTCGCCAACCTGGCGAAATCCGGTGCCACCTACCTCGGCACCTCGCACCGTCAGAAGCCGGTGAAGTCCCTCGTCGGCCGCGTGCGTGCGGGTCTGTCCGAATTGTTCTCCCTGCCCGAAGGCTACGAAGTGGTCCTCGGCAACGGCGGGACGACCGCATTCTGGGACGCCGCCGCGTTCGGGCTCGTGCGGGAACGTGCGCAGCACTTCACCTACGGCGAGTTCTCCTCGAAGTTCGCCACGGTGACCAAGGGCGCCCCGTTCCTCGCCGACCCGATCGTCGTCAAGGCCGACCCGGGCAGCGCGCCCGAGATCGCCTACGAGGCCGGTGCCGACCTGGTCGGCTGGGCGCACAACGAGACCTCGACCGGTGTCGCGGTGCCGGTCCGCCGCCCCGAAGGCAGCGAAGGCGCCCTCGTCGCCATCGACGCCACTTCCGGCGCGGGCGGCCTGCCGGTCAAGGCCGAGGACTTCGACGTCTACTACTTCGCGCCCCAGAAGTCCTTCGCCTCCGACGGTGGTCTCTGGATCGCGCTGGCCTCGCCCGCCGCGGTCGAGCGCATCGGCGAGATCGGCGCGAGCGACCGCTGGATCCCCGAGTTCCTGTCGCTGACCACCGCGCTCGACAACTCCCGCAAGGACCAGACGTACAACACCCCGGCGGTGTCGACGCTGTTCCTGCTGGCCGACCAGATCGAGTGGATGAACTCGAACGGCGGTCTCGAGTGGACGACCGCGCGCACGCGCGACTCGTCGACCCGGCTGTACGAATGGGCCGAGAAGACCAGCTACACGACGCCGTTCGTCAGCGACCCGTCGCTGCGTTCGCAGGTCGTCGGCACCATCGACTTCGCCGACGAGGTGGACGCCTCGGCGGTCGCGAAGGTGTTGCGCGCCAACGGGATCGTCGACACCGAGCCGTACCGGAAGCTGGGCCGCAACCAGCTGCGCGTCGGCCTGTTCCCGGCCATCGACCCGGACGACATCACGAAGCTGACCCAGAGCATCGAGTACGTCGTCGAGCGCCTGGGCTGAGCTAGCTTTCCGTGAGGGCCTCCTTCCCTACCTTGAGCGTAGGGAAGGAGGCCCTCACGGATTTAAGGAGCACGAGCAGCACAAGGCCGTACAGCACGAAGGATTCCGTCGCCAGCCACCAGCCGAAACTCCCGGCGGGCCGCGGCGCGAGCCACATCGGCGCGATCACGAACAGCGCCACCGTCACGGCCGCGAGCACGTAGGAAACGATCGACCGGGTCCAGACCAGCAGCACGAGGATCGGCACGCACCAGATCCAGTGGTGTGTCCAGGACACCGGCGAGACCAGCAACCCGCCGATGGCGCACGCCGTCAGCGCGAACACCGGCTCCGCGACGCGCACGATCACGAACGCGGTCAGCGCGACCACGACCACCGCGGCCAATACCCAGACGACGTCCTCCGCCGAGCCGAGTCCGAACCGCGCGAGCATCCCGCGCAGCGATTGGTTGCCGACATAGCCGCGATCGCCGATGCGGCTGGTGTCGAAGAGGATGTTCGTCCAGAACTTCGCGGACGCGTCCGGCGCGACCAGGAACATCAGCGCGCCCGCGCCGAGGAACCCGGCCACGACCCGTGCGGACGAGCGGAAGTCCTTGCGGAACAAGAAGAACAGGATGAAGAAGGCCGGGGTCAGCTTGATCGCCGCGGCGACGCCGATCAGCAGGCCCTTGGTCCGCGCGCGGCCCGGGAGCAGGGCGTCGAGGACGACCATCAGCATCAGCAGGGTGTTGATCTGGCCGAAGCCGAGCGTCGAGCGGACCGGCTCCATGATCCCGCCGACGGCCTGCGCCCCGATCGCCGCCAGTACGGCGATGGCGCGGCCACGGACGTTCGCACGGTCGGTGAGCGAGCCGTTGAGCGTCGCGACGAAGAGGTAGACGACGATCCCGCCCGCGATGATCGACGCGAGCCCGACCAGCCTCGTGGCCAGCGCGGCGGACAGCAGCGTGCCGGGCAGGAACACCGCGGCCGCGAACGGTGTGTAGGTGAAGGGCAGCCAGCCCCCGTGCGTCTGCACCCACGTGCCGTACAGGTCGCCCGAGTCGGCGAGGAGCCGCGCGCCGCCGATGTAGACCTCGAGGTCCTGGCCGTCGAACACCTTGAACGCGAACAGCACGCCGACCACGACGGCTTCGAGCGCGATCAACGCCCCCGCGAGTTTCCGCCCCGACAATCCCACCAGCACCCGGCGAGATTACCCACCGCTACCCCGCATCCAGTCCTCTGGATGCGGTAGTTGGCACTACGAACTACCGCATCCAGAGGACGAAACGCGAGCTAGGCGAGGGCTTGGGTCGGCGGGAGGCGGGCCGCGCGCATCGCCGGATAGGCACCGGCGACGGCACCGACCAGTGCCGAGACCCCGACCCCGCCGAGCAGGGCGCCGACGGGGAGCACCGCCGGCCAGCCTTGGCTCAGCGCGTACCCGGCCGTCACCAGCACGCCGACCAGGACCCCGGCGATCCCGCCGAGCCCGGACAGCAGCACCGACTCGGCCAAGAACTGGCCTCTCACCTGCCGTTTCGTCGCGCCGAGCGCGCGGCGGAGGCCGATCTCGCGACGCCGTTCCAGCACCGAGATCACCATCGTGTTGGCCACCCCGACGCCGCCGACCAGCAACGCCACCCCGCCGAGCCCGAGGAACAGCGCGCTGTAGGTGTTCTCCGTCAGCTTCTGCGCCTCCAGCGCCTCCGACGGACGACGCACCTCGACCTCGTTCGGCGCCTGCGGATTCATCGTCTGCGCGAGCACCGAACGCACGTTCTCGACCTGCGAATCCTTCGCCCGGACGTACACGGTGGTCGGATGCCCCTCGAAGCCGAGGAACCGTTTGGCGACGTCCCAGCCGACCAGCGCCGACCGCTCGATCTCGGGCGCCAGCGGCGTCGGCCCGAGAATGCCGCCCACGGTGAACCACTGACCGCCGATGAACACCTGCGGCGGCTTGGCCGGATCGATGCGGTCGATCCCGAGCCGCGCGGCCGCGACCGAACCCAGCACGGTGACCGGGTAGTCGCGGGTCGCGTCACGGAGGAACCGCCCGGTGCGGACGGCGCCGCCGATGACCTCGAGGAGATCCGGCGTCGCCGCGTAGACGGAGAGGCCGGACGTCTCGTCCTTGGCGATCTTGTCCGTGCGCCGCACGGTCCCGTCGGTGGTGCCGGTGGCGGACGCCGCCGTCACCGGCGCGATCCGCTGCGCCGTCGTCACCGCGCTGTCCGGCAACGTGGCGTCACCACCGAACATCGTCTTGCCCGGTCCCGCCGAAAGCAGGTTCGTGCCGAGCGCGGCCAGCTGGTCCTGCAACGCCTTCGCGCCCGACGCCGGGATCGCGAGCACCGCCACCATCGCGGCGATCCCGATCCCGATGCCGAGCGCGGACAGCACCGCGCGCATCGGCCGCGTCCGCATCCCGTGCGCGCCGAGGGTCAGCACGTCGCGCGGGCCGAGCCTGGCCGGATTCGGCGTCGGCGTCTTGTCGAGGACGGGTGCGCTCACACCAGCACCCCCGTCCCGGTGTCGAGCCGGATCCGGCCGTCGCGCAGCTCGATCCGCCGCGGGATGCCCGCCGCGATCTCCCGGTCGTGCGTGATGATCACGACCGTCGTCCCCTGCGAACTCAACGTGGCGAGCAGGTTGAGGATCGCCGCGCCGTTGCCCGTGTCGAGGTTCCCGGTCGGCTCGTCGGCCAGCAGGATCGACGGCGAGTTGACGACCGCCCGCGCGATCGCCACCCGCTGCCGTTCCCCGCCGGAAAGCTCGTTCGGGAAATGCCCGGCCCGATGCGCGAGGCCGACCCGGTCGAGCGCGGCCAGCGCCCGTTCGTGCCGTTTGCGCCGCGGCACCCCCGCGTACAGCAGCCCCGTCGCGACGTTGTCGACCGCGCTCACCCCCTCGCTGAGGAAGAACTGCTGGAACACGAACCCGATCCACCGTGACCGCAACGCGGAAAGCTTGCGGTCGGGCAGTTTCGCCACGTCGTTCCCGCGCAGTTCGATGACGCCGCTGGTCGGCCGGTCGAGCGTGCCCATCAGCTGCAGCAACGTCGACTTGCCGGAGCCGGACGGGCCGACGATGGCGACCATCTCTCGGTCCTGAATGGACAGTGACACCTCGTGCAGTGCCCGCACCCCACCGGGATAGGTACGCGAGGCGCCGCGCACGTCCAGCACCGGGGTCATGAGGTCGTCACCACCCGCATCCCGGCGGCGAGGCCGGTGCCGGTGATTTCGACGCGGCCGCCGGAGAACAAGCCGGTCTTCACCGCGATGAGGCGCCGATTTCCGCCTTCGTCGACCTCGACGGCGTATCCGCCCTCGGCGAGCGCGAGCAGCGCCCCGACAGGGACCGCCAGCACTCCACTGTGGACTTCCTTGGTGAACCGCACCGAGACGGGCGTCGAATCGAGCGACCCCGCCGCGGCCGGATCGTCCAGCTTGATCTTCACCTTGATCTTCGGCTTGCCATCGTCCTGCCCGGCGCCGTCCTTGCCGGTTTCCGCGACCTTGCCGACCTCGGTGATCACCCCGGTCGTGCTCTTGCCGCCGGTGATGTCGATCCCGACCTTGTCCCCTTCCTTCGCGATGGCCTGCTTGGCGGCGTCGAGCTTGACCTCGACGAGACGCTCGGTGCCGGTGTACTTCAGGAGTTCGCCGCCTCCTTGGCCGCCGAGCTGCGCGGCGACCTGCGAAACCCGGATCTCGCCGGGGGCGAGGACGGCGTCGCCCTGACCGAAGGTGCCGGTCTGCTCGACGCCCAGCGACTTCTGCCATTTCTTGATCGCGGCGGTGGTGGCCGAGGTGAACTTCTTGTCCGGCGTGCCGAAACCGCCGAAACCGAGCGCCTTCAGGTTCTCTTCCAGCTGCTTGACGTCCGGGCCGTCCGCGGCCCCGTCCGCGAGGTCACGGAAGAACGGCAACGTGCCGTAGAACAACGGCACCGGTTTGGCGTCGACACCGTAGACGGTCTTGCCGCGGGTGAGCACCGCGCCGGTGTCCGGCAGGGCGGTGACGGTGCCCTGTTTCCGGCCGGCGAGGGCGTTTTCCGCGCCGTAGCCGAGAGTTCCGTTCGCCTCTTCCTCCTCCTGCAGGTCGGTCTTCTCGACCTTCGCGGTTTCCACCGGTGGTGGCGCCTGCCCGACCTGCTGGGCCTCCGACGTGACCCTGGTCAGCACGACCACGGACATCGTCCCGACCACGACGACGAGGACCGCCGCGATGACGAACCAGCGCGCCCGGCGCGAACGCCGTGCGCCGCCGGGTCCTTCGTGTTCGCTCATTTCGCCGGGGCCGCCCTCATGGTCATGCCGAGACCACAGGCCTTCGCCGCTTCTTCGAACTTCTTGGGATCGCCCGCGTCCATCGTCATGGCGGCGCCCTTGCCGCTGGGATCGGGATCCGGGAAGTCGATGCCGTGCTCGCGCATGCACTTGGCTTCCTTGCGCATCTTGTCGAGCTCTTCCGGCGTGGGCGGCTTGATCTCGCCACCGTTCGGCAACAGCTTCCGGCACGCGTCGCTCGCGGCCTTCATCTTGTTCTCGTCGGGCCTGCCTTCGCCGGCCTCGATGGAGATCGTGCCCTGCCCGTCGCCGTTGGTCTGGGGATCCGGCATGTCGATCCCGTGCTCGCGCATGCACTTCGCGAAGTTGCGCATCTTGTCCTCGTCGGACACGTTGTCGGCCTGTTTCCCGTCACCCGCGCCCGCGGCGGGTGGGGAGGAGATCGAGGCGACCTTGTCGCCGCCGTCCCCGCCACCGCCGCAGCCTGCCACCAGCGCCAGGACCGCCCCGGCGACCAGTGCCGCCATCGGTCGTTTCCGCATCGCTGCTCCTTCGGTCGTCTTGCTGTGCCGATTTCTACGGAGAGGCCGATTCCGGCGCGGTAAGCGAAGTCGCTTATGCCGCGCTTACCGTCCCGATCAGCGGAACAAAGATCCGACCTATCTGCCGTCTTTACGGGTGAACCAGGCCAGTCAGGAGCCTTTTGGGGGTTCACATCGGATCTCTGGCTTCTTAGAGTCCCGACGTCCACACCTCATCGAGGAGGAGTGCATGAATCGCCGCAACCCACTCCGGGCCCTGGCGGCCCTTGTCGTCGCGACCACCGCTCTGGGCGTCCTGCCCGCGGCGGAAGCCGCGCCGCTGCCGTCCGGACCAGGGACCGACCACGCCTACGACGACCCGTTCACCGCCGACCGGACGCGCTGGTGGCGCGACGACCGCTTCGGCCAGTTCATCCACTTCGGTGCGTACTCCCAGCTTCAAGGGAAGTACCAACGCCCTGACGGAAGCGTTTGCCAGGACGCCGAGTGGATCCAGCGGAACTGCCAGATCCCGCGCGCCGAATACGAGCAGATCGCCGCGAAGTTCAACCCGGCCGGGTTCGACGCGAACGCCATCGCGCAGTCGGCGAAGGACGCCGGGCAGAAGTACATGGTGATCACGTCGAAGCACCACGAGGGCTACGCGATGTGGCCGACGAAGGTCAACAAGTTCAACCTCCGCGACCACTCGGCGTTCGACAAGAAGCGCGACATCCTCGCCGAACTGAAACGCGCGACGGCCGCGCGGGACGTCAAACTCGGTTTCTACTACTCGATCTGGGACTGGCACGACCCGGACTTCCCCGATCCGGCGACGTTCCCGAAGTACAAGGAACGGATGTACGCCCAGCTCAAGGAACTCGTCGACAACTATCACCCGGCGGTGCTGTGGTTCGACGGCGAATGGAGCACTGACCGGCCCAACAACCCGTGGACCGAAAAGGACGGTGAAGAGCTGGAGGCGTACGTTCGCAGCCTCGATCCGTCCATTGTGGTCAACAACCGTGTCGGCAAACGCCGGGTGGTCGACGGCGACACAGGAACTCCCGAACAGGAGATCCCGGACAAGCCGGTCGACGGGCAGCTGTGGGAGTCGTGCATGACCCTCAACGGCAGCTGGGGGTACACCGATTGGGACCACAACTGGAAATCCTCGGCGGATCTGACCAGGAAACTGCTCTCGATCGCCGGCCGCAGCGGCAACTTCCTGCTCAACGTCGGACCCGATCGCAACGGCCGGGTGCCGAAGGAATCCATCGACAGGCTGAAGCAGATGGGCCAGTGGCTTCGGACGAACGGCCACTCCGCCGCCGTCTACGGAGCGGGCACGCCGGGGATCGTCGCCGAACCTCAGTGGGGTGTGGTGAGTCGCCGGGGCGGCAAGCTCTACGCGTCGGTGTTCGACTGGCCCGCTTCGGGCGGTTCGCTGACGCTCGACACGTTGGCGCCGTTCCGGGTCCGCGACGCGCGGGTGCTCGGCAGCGGGCAGCGCGTGAAGGTCGAGCAGTCGTCCGGAAGCGTGAAACTCACGCCGTCGGGCGGCCGGACGAACGACGTCGCGACCGTCATCGAACTGAGTGTCGACCCGCTGCCCCAGGCCCCCGCCGGACGCGGGACCGGACTGACCGCCGAGTACTGGCCGAACGCGGACTTCACCGGGACGCCGACGGTGCGCCGGGTCGAGCCGGGCGTGAACCACAACTGGAAGTTCACCGGATCACCCGACGCGAAGATCCCGGCGGAGTCCTTCTCGTCGCGATGGAGCGGCAAGGTGACCGCGCGGGACACCGGGAAGTACACGTTCACCACGGTTTCGGACGACACCGTACGGCTGTGGGTCGACGGGAAACTCCTGATCGACAACACCACCCCGCACGGCCCTGCTGTCGACAAAGCGACTCTGGACCTGGTCGCCGGGAAGTCGTACGCGATCCGGCTCGAACACACCGAACGAGGCGGTGAGGCGTCGATGAAGCTGCTGTGGTCCAGCCCGAACACCCCTCAGCAGGTGATCCCGGCGCGGCAGCTGCACCCGGTCGGTTGATTGTTCGGTACAGGTGGTCGTGAGTGGCGTTTCGGGTTCTAACCCGAAACGCCACTCACGACCCACGCGACCCCACGCTTATCCCGCGCTTACCCCCATCCGGGGCAGACTGGCCAGGTGAGAGTGCTGGTGGTGGAAGACGAGCGGCTCCTGGCGGACACGATCGCCGAGGGCCTGCGACGGTTCTCCATGGCCGTCGACGTCTGCTACGACGGCGCGCAGGCCCTGGACCGGGTGGGGGTGCACGGCTACGACGTCGTCGTGCTCGACCGGGATCTCCCCGTCGTGCACGGCGACGAGGTCTGCGCCGCGGTGATCCGCACCGGCGGCGAGGCGCGGGTCCTGATGCTGACCGCCGCGGCCGACGTCAACGACCGGGTCGCCGGGCTGGGTCTCGGCGCCGACGACTACCTGACGAAACCGTTCGCGTTCGCCGAACTCGTCGCGCGGGTGCAGGCGCTGTCGCGGCGCGCACGGCCGGCGTTGCCGCCGGTGCTGCGACGCGGCGGTGTCGTCCTCGACCTGCCGCGTCACCAGGCGTCCCGCGACGGCCGGTTCCTTCCCTTGTCCCCCAAGGAATTCGCGGTACTGGAGGTGCTCATGCGCGCCGAAGGGAACGTGGTCAGCGCGGAGGAACTGCTGGAGAAGGCGTGGGACGAACACGCCGACCCGTTCACGAACGCCGTCCGGGTGGCGATGATGACGTTGCGGCGCAAACTCGGCGAACCGCCGCTGATCGACACCGTGCCCGGCGCCGGTTACCGGTTCGGGTCGTGAAACCGCTCCGGCTCTCCGTCCGCACCAAGCTGACGGCGCTCTACGGCGGGGCGTTCCTGCTCGTCGGGCTCGCGTTGCTGGTCGTCAACTACCTGCTGGTGAGCTCGACGCTGCCGGATACGGCGGCGTTCGCGAGCGACGCGGCGGGCATCGCGGTCCAGCGCGCGTATCCCATGGACACGACGACCATCCTGCCCGTGGAGCGCGCTCAGGCCACGCAACTGGTCGCGACCTCGATCACGGAGTACCGCTCGGACGTCCTTTCGGCGCTGCTGTGGCAGTCGCTGGTGGCGCTGGCGATCGCCGGCGCGCTCGCGGTGCTGCTCGGCTGGCTGATGGCGAGCCGGGTGCTGCGGCCGCTGCACGCGATCACGTCGACCGCACGGAAACTCGAGGTCGAAAACCTCGACCGGCGCATCGATCTCGACGGCCCCGACGACGAACTCAAGGAACTCGCCGACACCTTCGACGGCATGCTCGACCGGCTCGCCGTGTCGTTCGAGAGCCAGAAACGCTTCGTCGCCAACGCTTCCCACGAACTGCGGACCCCGCTCGCGGTGCAGCGCACGCTGGTCGAGGTCGCGATGGCCGATCCCGACGTGAGCCCCGAGGTCCGGAAACTCGGCGAGCACCTGATCTACACCAACGAACGCAGCGAACGGATGATCGAGGGCCTGCTCGTGCTCGCCCGCAGCGACCGCGGCCTGGCGGCACGCGGCCCCGTCCGGCTGGACGAGGTCGCGGCGACGGTGATCCGGTCGGCGGCGGCCATGGCCGGGGAAGCGGGGGTCACTGTGGAGTCACGGCTGCGGCCGCGGACGGTGTCCGGCGATCCCGTGCTGCTGGAGCGCCTGGTCACGAACCTCGTGCACAACGCGATCACCTACAACCGCAAGGGCGGCTGGATCCACATCGACATCGGCGGCGACCCGGCGCTGGTCGTGCGCAACACCGGCCCGCAAGTGCCGCTGGACGCCGTACCCGCGCTGTTCGAGCCGTTCCGGCGGCTCTCGGGCGACCGGACCGGCGACTCCCGCAACGCCGGGCTCGGCCTGTCGATCGTCCGGTCCATCGCGAAGGCGCACAGCGGGACCGCCGGGGCGGAACCGGGCGGACGCGGCGGCGGGCTCGTCGTCCGGGTGCGGCTTCCGTAGATTCCCCCGATCGTGACTGTGCGTGTCCGGCGCGTCACACGGCGGGCCGCCCGTCGCTCCCGCAGAATTCCCCTTGCCGTCATGAACAAAATAGTGAGCAGGACACATGACATCGGCGCGCCTCACACGTCAAGGCGACGCGCCGTTTTACCGTGGACACCCACAAAGGTGAAGAAGTCGGGGAGGCGAGAATGAGAGCGCTACGGGTGGTCGGGCTGCACGAGGACGGTAAGTCCATCGTGTGTGAAGACCCGGCGAGCCGCACGCGTTTCCTGCTCCCCGCAGATGAGAGGCTGCGAGCGGCGGCGAGGGGTGACATCACCCGCCTCGGCCAGATCGAGATCGAGTTGGAGAGCCAAATGCGGCCACGCGAGATCCAGGCACGAATCCGGGCCGGTGAGTCCGTGGAGCAGGTCGCGAGCGGCGCCGGCGTCACCGTGCAGCGCGTCGAGCGGTTCGCGTACCCGGTCCTGCTCGAGCGATCCCGCACCGCCGAACTGGCCCAGCGGGCGCATCCGGTCCGCGAGGACGGCCCCGACGTACAGACGCTCGGCGAGGTCGTGGCGCACTCCTTCGGGCAGCGCGGACACGACTACAGCCAGGCGACCTGGGACTCCTGGCGAGGCGACGACGGCAAGTGGGTCGTCGTGCTGAGCTGGAAGGCAGGCCGTTCGGACAACCGCGCGCACTGGTCGTTCTCGCCCGGCGCGCACGGCGGCACCGTACAGGCCCTCGACGAGAACGCCGAAGTCCTGCTCAACCCCAACGCCTACCGCGCCCCGCGCACGGTCCGGGCGCTGGACCCCGGCAGGGAAGCGGTCATCCAGCCCACCCTGGATTCGGTGCCCGACGAGCCGGTCGCGAAGGTGATCGACGCGCCGATCGCGGAACCCGAAGAAGATGTCGAGCCACCACTTCCGGCTGACGAGCCGGAGGAAGTGGCCGAGCCAGCTCCACGGGCGAAGGGGAAGAAGAACCACCCCATCGTTCCATCCTGGGAAGACGTCCTACTGGGCGTCCGATCACAACGAGGTTGAATTCGCACGTAATGGCCCCTTCCGGTGGAGGGGCCATTACGTGCGTCCAGGGACCTGCATGATCAGGGATTTGGGCGCCACGAGGCAATACGCGTCGGTGACGATCCGCTCGATTTCGGCCCAGTCGACGTCGATGTCCAGCCGGACCCCGAGCCAGCCCCGATGCCCGACGTACGGCGGCCGGAAGAACCGTTCCGGCTCGGCGCCCACCAGTTCCTCCTGCGCCCCGGGCGGCGCCGGGCACCAGAAGGCGACCTTGTCGTCGTGATGCCGGTCGGCGTACATGACGAACGTCTTCTTGCCGCGCACGAACCAGGTCGGCTCGCCGTGGCTGAGCCGCTCGGAAGTCTCCGGCAGCGCGAGACACAGCCGTCTGAGTGAACTGAGCGGGTCACGTGTCATGGGGCTCTCCTTATTGAGGGGTAAGGCAAACGTGGCGCGATGCCAAGGCGTGTCGCGGGGTGGTCGTGAGTGGTAAGTGACGTTCTAACGTCACTTACCACTCACGACCACCCCGCGGCCCCCCGGCCCTTGGACACTCCGCCCGACAAAGACACGTTTGACCTTCGGCTCTTTAGAAGACGACGATCAGCACGCCGATCCACGCGATCACGATTCCCGCGGCCGCGCCGAAGGACGCCCACCGCACGATCGGCACCCGCCGCGCGAGCCACAGCGAGGGCGTGATCCCGGCGGTCACGACGACCGACGCGAGCAGTGCGAGCCAGCCGTTGGTCTCGCGCGCGAGGGTGTTCGCCAGCGCCAGCATCGCCACGACGACCACGGCCGCGACGAACGCGGAGACGGTCAGCCCGGTCAGCCACGGCGTCGGTTCCCCGGCGGGATCCGGGGTGCCGAAAAGCCGCCGCGCGAGTTCGTTGCGGGGCGAGGGGGTGGGCGGGTCGATGATCACGCCGTCGCCGGAGACGGGGTCGACGTACCGCACCGAGGTGCCCATCGTGGCGGCGACCCGCTGGGCGAGCTGGCGGCCTCGCTGGGAAACCACGGAAGCGGCCTCGGTGCCGGAGGAGCCGACGGCGGACGCGACGCGGGCCCATTCGTGCAACGCCTGCGCGAGGTCCGAACCGATCGCGAGCGAATGCGGGTCCACCTCGTGCGCGCTGTCGCCGCCACGCCCGGCCAGCACCGCACGGCCCTCACGGATCCGCAATTCCATCGGTTCTCCTCGTGGTCGCCTCGGGTGCTCACGATAGCGGTGGACGCGTCTCGTAGAACGCGATCGCGCCCGCCGTGGCGACATTCAGCGAATCGACGCCTTCGGGCATCGGGATCCGCACCGCGACGTCGGCGGCGGCGATGGCCTCGTCGGTCAGGCCGGGGCCCTCGGCGCCCAGCATCAGCGCCACCTTCCCCGGGGTCTGGTCGCGTAACTGGCGCAGCGAAACGGAATCCGCACGAGGAGTGAGGGCCGCGATACGGAAACCGCGTTCCCGCAGCAGTTCCAGGTCACCGGGCCAGGATCCGACGGTGGCGAACGGCACGCGCAGGACGTGCCCCATCGAAACGCGGACGCTGCGCCGGTACAGCGGGTCGGAGCAACCGGCGCCGAGCAGGATCCCGTCGACCCCGAGCGCGGCCGCGTTGCGGAACAGCGAACCGAGATTCTCGTGGTCACCGACGCCTTCGAGGACGGCGAGGACGCGTGCGCCGTCGATGACGTCCTCGACCGCCAGCGACGGGACCGGCCGGCCCGCGACGGCGAGTATCCCGCGATTCAGGTGGAAGCCGACCACTTCGGCCATCGTCTCGGCCGACGTCACATAGCCGGGGACGTCTACGCGGGCCAGGTCGTCGCCCAGTTCCCGGAACCGCCGTTCCACGCCGAGCAGGGCGCGGACCGGATAGCGGGAGTTGAGCAGCCGTTCGACCACGACGGTGCCTTCGGCGATCACAAAGCCACGCCCACCCGGCCTATCGGGACGCCGATCGGCTGTGGACAAGTCGCGGAAATCGTCGAGCCGCGGGTCGCCGGAGTCGTCGATGGTGATCAGTTCAGCCACCCGGAGAGTGTGTCATCCGCCCCCCGCGCGCCGGTTTCGTCCGAACGTCAACGGAGAGGTAGTACGAACGGCGGTATTTTGCTGTAAGTTAACCCCTAGTGACAGAGAGCACCAGTTTGGCCGCTAGCCGGGCGATGGCGAGGCGTGAAACCGTTGGGCCGCCTGGCAGTCCCGCCTGGATCCCGCGGAGCGTGGCCAATGAGGAGCTCGACGAACATGGGTAAGAATCTTTCGGCGGACCCCTGTGAGCCGCAGGATCGCGGACGTTACCGCCGGAAGGTACAGCGCTGCCTCGACACCTTGGCCCGGATGCTCACCGATGGCAGTTTTTCCTTCCCGCGCAAGAATATCGGGCTCGAGGTGGAACTCAACCTCGTCGACGCGGAACTGCGCCCGTCGATGACGAACACGACGGTGCTCGAGGCGCTGAACGATCCGTCGTTCACCACCGAGCTCGGTCAGCACAACCTGGAGCTCAACGTGCCGCCGCGGCCGCTGGCCGGCGAGTCCGCGCTGCAATTGGAGGACGACCTCCACGCGTATCTGGGCGCCGCCTCGCGTAAGGCGGAGGAATCCGGCGCCTCGCTGGCGATGATCGGTATCCTCCCGACGCTGCGGCACGAGCATTTCGATCAGAAGTGGCTCACCAACAACGCCCGGTATTCGCTGCTCAACGACCGGATCTTCGCCGCGCGCGGCGAGCGCACCGTGCTCTCGATGGAGGGCGCGCCGCTGCCCGGAAGACAGCCCGAGCGGTTGCGCAGTTACTCCGAATCGATCCTCCCCGAGGCCGCCTGCACCTCCGTCCAGCTGCATCTTCAGGTGGCGCCGGAGGAGTTCGCGGCGCACTGGAACGCGGCACAGGCACTGGCGGGCGTCCAGATCGCGGTGGGCGCGAACTCGCCGTTCCTGCTCGGCAAGGCGCTCTGGCACGAGACGCGGATCCCGCTGTTCCTGCAGGCCACGGACACCCGGCCGGAGGAGCTGAAGAACCAGGGCGTGCGGCCGAGGGTGTGGTTCGGCGAGCGGTGGATCACCTCGATCTTCGACCTGTTCGAGGAGAACGTCCGGTACTTCCCCGGTCTGCTGCCCGAGACCGACCGCGAGGATCCGATCGAGGCGCTCGACTCCGGTCAGGCCCCGAAACTCACCGAACTGCGGATGCACAACGGCACCGTCTGGCGCTGGAACCGGCCGGTCTACGACGTCGTCGACGGTCTGCCGCATCTGCGGGTGGAGAACCGTGTGCTGCCCGCGGGCCCGACCGTCGTCGACATGGTCGCGAACGCCGCCTTCTTCTATGGCGCGCAACGGGCCCTCGCCGAAGCCGACCGTCCAGTGTGGACACAGATGTCGTTCCAGGCGGCCGAGGAGAACATGTACGCGGGGGCGCGCCGGGGTTTCGACGCGCAGCTGTACTGGCCGGGGATCGGCTGGATCCCGCCGGACGAGCTGGTGCTGCGGGTCCTGCTGCCGCTGGCACACGAGGGACTACGCCGATCGGATGTTTCGGACGAGGCGAGAGAGCGCTATCTGGGCATCATCGAGCAGCGGTGTCTCACCAGGCGGACCGGCGCGGCGTGGCAGCGGGAGTACGTCCTGCGCGCGGAGGAGCGCGGCGCCGAGCGGGAGACCGCGCTGAACCGGATGCTGGGCCGGTACCTGGAGCTGTCGGCCACGGAGACTCCGGTGCACACGTGGTCGCTTGAGGCTTAGAGTCATCTCTCAGGGAGGTGGCTCGTGCCCAAGATCATCGGCCGGTCGCTGGAGGAGCACCGGCGCGAGGTCCGCAGCAGGGTGTTCGACGTCCTGCGCGGGCAGCTGTACGAGCGCGGGTTCGACGCGATCACGCTCGCGGGTGTCGCCGCCGAAGCGGGCCTCGGCCGCACGGCGATGTACAACCACTTTCCGGACAAGGAAAGCCTGCTTGTCGCCTTCGTCGAGGATGAGGCGACGCGGTACGTCGAACGGCTGACGGCGGCCGTCGCGACCGCGGACACCCCGGTCGAGAAGCTTTCGACGTTCGTCCGGCTGCAACTGCGGGTGCTGGCCGAGTACCACCTGCCGCCGGGGACGGCGCTCGCGTCGGCGCTGGCGCCCGCCGCGTACCGGCGGATCAGCGCGCACGCCGACCCCATCACCGGCCAGCTGCGCGAGATCCTCGCCGAGGGCGTTCCGGAGGAGGATCCCGACGTGCTGATCCCGATGATCACCGCCGCGCTCGGCAGCCGCCAGGTCGTCGACGTGCCACCCGAACGGCTGGACGACGCGATCGAGGGAGCGGTCCGATTCGTGCTCAGAGCGGTCGGGATGACCGAGGACTCGAAAAATTAGGGTAGCCTAACCCGCGATTGTGCCTTACGCTCTTTCTGACAGCATGTCAGATCGATGCTTGGAGGCTCTGTCCATGCCGGTGACCACCGACGTCGAATCCGGGCCGTTCTCCGCGACCCTGCGCGCCTCCACCTTGCCCGCCCACGAGCGGGCCAACCACTCCGAGTACATGAACGCGCTGCTCGGCGGCGAGCTCTCGCTCGAGGGATACACCCGGCTGGCGATCCAGTACTACTTCATCTACCAGGCCATCGAGCAGGCCGCCGACAAGCTGGCGCAGGACCCGGTGGCGGGCAAGTTCGTCTTCGAGGAACTGCGGCGGCTGCCGAGCCTCGAACTCGACCTCGAACACCTCGTCGGCCCGGACTGGCGCGAGACCGTCCGCCCGCTGCCCTCGACCGAGCGGTACGCGCGGCGTGTCGCCGAGGCGTCGGACTGGTCCGGCGGGTTCGTCGCCCACCACTACACGCGCTACCTCGGCGACATCGCCGGCGGCCAGGTCATCCGGCGGCTGCTGGAGCGCAAGTACGAGCTCAGCGAAGCGGGGTCGCTGTTCTACCACTTCGACCAGCTGGGCAGCGCGCCGAAGTTCCGGGACAACTACCGCGAACAGCTGAACTCGGCGCCGTGGACCGAGAACGAGCGCGCGCGGCTCATCGAGGAGGCGATCGTGGCCTTCGAGTGCAACATCGCGGTGTTCGACGAGCTGGCGAGCGAACTGGACGCGTACCGGGCCGCTTGACCTCGTAAGCCGGTCACGGGTAGCCGGCGGCGGGCCGAAGGCTCCCTTCGCCGCGTCTGATGCAGCGAAAGGAGCCTTTGACTCCGGCCGGATAACCGTCCATGTCTTGAGTGCCGGCGGTTTCGCGTGTCCGGATGGACGACACACGTGATGGGATGGACGACACGCGTGTCCAGGCGGACGACTCCCGTCGGAATCCGGCCGCGCGCGTGTCGTCCATCCAGACACGTGTGTCGTCCATCGGATCACACGTGTCGTCCCATCGATCACGCGAAACCGCCACTCACGAGTGGGGCGCGGGGTAGGGCAGGCCCCACCCCGCGACCGGCGGCCCACCGGATCCCTTTACCCCGGGGAAATCCCTAGTTTTCAGCACATGTTCCGAATCGCGGCCACCGCCGCACTGCTGACCATCACGACGGTCTTGACGGCGCCCGCCGCCCAAGCGGCCACGCCCGCCTCCGCGGCGGCCGTCTTCGCCGAGATCATCCCGAGAAGCCTTGCCGAGCACCACATTCCCGGCGCCGCCGTGGTGGTCGTCGAAGGCGGCAAGACGGTGTTCTCGGCGGGCTACGGTGTGTCCTCAGTGGACACTCAGGCCAAGGTGGACCCGGAACGCACCGGGTTCCTGATCAACTCCGTCGGCAAGTCGATCGCCGCCACAGCCGCGATGCAACTCGTCGAACAGGGCAAGCTGGCGCTGGACGCCGACGTCAACACGTACCTGAAGTCGTTCAAGATCCCCGAAACCTTCCCCGGCCGTCCGGTCACCCTGTTCTCCCTGCTGACCCACACCGCGGGTTTCGAAGACCGCGTGTACCGGATGTTCACCCCTCGGGACGAGAAACTGCCGTCGCTCGCGGAACACCTCGCGAACGAGATGCCCACGCGCGTCCGCCCACCCGGCGAGGTCGCCCTGTATTCGAACTACGGCTTCGCGCTGGCCGGGTATCTCGTGGAACTGGCGTCGGGACAGTCCTATGCGGACTACGTGCGGCAGCACATCTTCGAGCCGTCGGGCATGAAGGACAGCAGCGTCGCCCAGCCCACTCCCGACGTGCCACTGGCGACCGGTTACCGCTGGGACGGCTCGGCTCAGGTCGTCCCGCCGGCGAACTTCGGCCCCGAACCGCCCGCCGGTGACGGGAACGTCGCCACTCCGGCCGACATGGGCCGCTACCTGTCCGCGAACCTCGTCCCCGGCACGTTCAGCCGCCCGTTGCTCGACCAGTTGCACGGCGCGCGGTTCCGCAACGACCCGCGGCTGCCCGCGATGGGGTTCGGCTTCTCCGAGCGGTATCTGAACGGCTTGCGCCTGGTGGAGAAGACCGGCGACTCGCCGGGGTTCCTCAGTGTGCTGGAACTGATCCCGGAGAAGAACACCGGCGTGTACCTGGCGTTCAACGGCGGCGCGTTCTCCGGCGACGCCGCCGCGGTCACCGCCGAGGTACTGAAGGCCTTCGTCGACCGGCTACAGCCCGCCGCCCCCGTTCCCGCGCCCGTGGCGCTCGCGGGAGACGTCTCACGGTTCGAAGGCAGCTACAACAACACCCGGCTGGACTACGACAGCTTCACGAAGGTCCGCGCGCTCGCGGGAGGCGTCACGGTGACCGTGGACGGCGACGGCGCGCTGACGACGTCCGGTCTCGGCGAGGGGACCCGGCGGTGGACGCAGACCGAGCCCGGGCTGTTCACCGACGTGGCGGGCGAGCGGATCGCGTTCCGTGAGTCCGGCGGCCAGGTCCTGCTCTTCGCCGGTGACGACCCGAACTCCTCCTACGAACGCATGTCGTGGCTCGAATCGTCCTCCACCCACCTGCTGATCCTCGGGATCGCGCTGCCGACCCTGCTGGGCGCGCTGGTGTTCTGGCCGATCCGCGCGTTCGTCCGGCGCGGCCGGGAACGAAACCCGTCGGGCGCCCGGTTCGCGACCGCCGCCGCCTGGTCCGCGGCGCTGGCCGTCCTGCTGTTCACCGCCGGCTTCGCCCTCCTCATGAGTGATCTGAGCGCCGCCGCCGTCGCGCTGACCTCCGGGCACTCCCCCTTGCTGAGCGTCACCTTGCTCCTGCCGGACGTCGTCCTGCTCCTGACCGGCGCCGCCGTCGTCTGCACGGCACTCGCGTGGCTCCGCGGCTGGTGGAACACCCCCGCCAGGATCACCTACACGGTGGTTTCCGTGGCCTTGACGGCCTTCCTCGGGGTGATCGCCTCCTATCATCTGGTCGGGCTGCCCTACCTGGCTTGATGACCGCCGTCACATCGCCTTGACCTCCAGCTAACTGGAGCTAGCAAGGTGGGTTTCAGGCGGTGGTCCCAACGGGTACAGCCGCTACGAACGGGTCGTTCCACCTGGGGAGAAACGCGGCGCCCCCGGTCGCCGCGAACGGGTGAAGACGACTAAGTTCGTCCTTGGAAACTTGTGTCGAAGACAGAAGGAGGGCCGATGGCCCGCTACGTGCTCCCCGATCTCGACTATGACTACAGCGCCCTGGCGCCGCACATCTCCGGCGAGATCAACGAGCTGCACCACAGCAAGCACCACGCGACCTACGTCAAGGGCGCGAACGACACGCTCGACAAGATCGCCGAGGCCCGCGAGGCCGGCAACTTCGGCGACATCGTCGGCCTGCAGACCACGCTGGCGTTCCACCTCGCCGGGCACGCCAACCACGTCGTGTGGTGGAAGATCCTCTCCCCGGAAGGCGGCGACAAGCCGACCGGCGAGCTGGCCTCCGCGATCGACGAGGCGTTCGGCTCCTTCGACAAGTTCAAGGCGCAGTTCACCGCGGTCGCCACCACGATCCAGGGCAACGGCTGGGCCGCGCTCTCCTGGGACCCGATCGGCAAGACGCTGATCACCCAGCAGCTGCGCGACCACCACAACAACCTGGTCCTGCCGACCACGCCGATCCTGCTGGTCGACGTCTGGGAGCACGCGTTCTACCTGGACTACAAGAACGTGAAGCCGAAGTACGTCGAGGCCCTGTGGAACATCTTCAACTGGGCCGAGATCTCCAAGCGGTTCGACAACGCCGTCGCCGGCGGCAACGGCCTGCTGCTCGGCTGATCTTCTCGCCACGACACGGGGCTCTCCCTAACCGGGAGGGCCCCGTTTTTCGTCTTGACCTCCAGCACGGTCGAGGTGTCAAGGTTGACGCATGGACGTCGCCGCATACCTCGATCGACTCGGAGTCGACAGGCCCGCCACAGCGGACGTCGCCGCGCTGCGGACGCTGCAGGAGCGCCATCTCGCGACGGTGCCGTTCGAGAATCTGAGCATCCACCTCGGCGAGCCGATCGTCCTGGACACCGAGGCGCTGTTCGACAAGATCGTCCGGCGGGGCCGTGGCGGCTTCTGTTACGAGCTGAACGGGCTCTTCGCCGCCTTGCTGCGGGAACTGGGCTTCGACGCCGTCCTGAGGTCGGCGAAGGTCTTCCGGCCGGACGGCACCCTCGGGCCACCGTTCGACCACGCCGTCGTCAGCGTCGAATTGGACGAGCCGTGGCTGGCCGACGTCGGTTTCGGGCGGTTCAGCCGGTTTCCGCTGCGGCTGTCCGCCACCGAGGCGCAGGCCGACCCGGAGGGCGAGTTCCTGGTCCTCGACGCGCCCCACGGTGACATCGACGTCCTCCAGGACGGCAAGCCCCAGTACCGGATCGAGCGGCGGCCGCGGGCGCTGGACGAGTTCGTCCCGACGTCGTTCTGGCAGGCGACGTCACCCGACTCGCATTTCACGCGGGGGCCGACCTGTTCGCTGCCGACCAGGCACGGCCGGGTCACGCTGGCAGGTGGCAAGCTGATCGTCACGACCCACGGCGTCCGTGAGGAAACCAAGCTTTCGAGTGAGCAGGAGATCCTGGACGCCTACCGGAAGGAATTCGGGATCGAACTCGCCCGGGTGCCTTGACCGAATCGCCCTGGTCATCGACCATGAACCCGCCGGAATGAACGAAGCCCCGCCTCCGGGGGTGACCCGGTTGCGGGGCTTCGTCCGTTCCCGAACTGACTGCCGCTCCCACCACGAAGCGGACATGTATGAGGTTAGCCTAACCTCATCTCCCCGGGCAAGGGGTTCGGCCGAGAGACGCCGATCTCACCCTTCCGAGTGACGGCAGACTGTCCTCATGAGTCTTCTGAGCGGCAAGGCCGTGGTCGTCACCGGCGCCGGACAAGGCCTGGGCAGGGCATTCGCGCATCACGCGGCGTCGCAGGGCGCGGCGGTCGTGGTGAACGACGTCGAAGCGGGGCTCGCGGACGAGGTCGCGAGGGAGATCCGCGCGCTGGGCGGGCGCGCCGTGTCCAACGACGGCTCGGTCGCCGACGCCGAACTGGCCGCCGGGCTGATCGACCAGTGCGTCACCGAATTCGGCAGGCTCGACGGCCTGGTCAACAACGCCGGCGTCAACTACCGGGCCGACCCCTGGGCGGACGACCCGGCGCGGATGCGCGAAGTGGTCGAAGTCAACGTGCTCGGCCCGCTCTTCTGCGGGACCGCCGCCGCGAAAGTGCTGCGCGACCAGGGCGGCGGCGTGATCGTGAACGTGGGCTCCGGCTCGATGATCGGCCAGCGCCGCGCGGCCGCGTACTCGGCCTCGAAAGGCGCCGTCGCGTCCATGACCGCGTCCTGGGCGGCCGATCTGGCCGAACACGGCATCCGGGTCAACGCCGTCGCGCCGGTGGCCTGGACGCGGATGGCCCGGAACGACCCGACCGTCGTCCAGACTCCGGAGCACACCCCGGAGCGGGTGGCGCCGCTGGTGACGTACCTGCTCAGCGACCTTTCGGCGGGGGTCACCGGGCAGATCCTCCGGTTCCGCGGTGACATCCTGTGCGTCCTTCGACAGACCGCGATCAAGGATCCCGTCCTCGAACGCGACGCCTGGACCGCCGAAGACATCGCGGACGCGCTGGGCGGCGATCTGCGGGAGGCGCTGGAGCCGCCTCCCTCGGCCAGGTGGAAGTGACCGTTTTCGAGGCGCCGACCTGCGTCGATCCGCTAGCGTGCGCGCGTGACCACATGGGGTGTCAAGGGTTTCCTGGCGATCGTGATCGCCGGGCTCTGCGCGGGGTGCATGACGAAGGCCGACACCTACGAAGAAGGGCTCGGGCCGAAGGAACTCCCCAAGGAGTGGCCGACGGCGAACGGCCGTCCGCTGCGCCCGGTGCCGATGCCGTCCGGGGAGTTCCTGCTGGCGCTGCCGCAGGAGACCGCGGCCCAGGTGCTGTGCCAGGCGATCCCGGCGGACCGCTGGAAAACCCTGATGAGCGGCGACGTCGCGCGCGAGGTGGAGCACGGCGAGTCGTGCCACGCCGTCGGCCTGGACAGCTGGGTGCGGATCTCCTTGAACCGGACCGCCGTGGCCGACTCGCCAGGACTGGGCACACGCAAAGAGGTGACCGTCGCCGGACGCCCGGCGACCGTCGTCCTGGGCGGCTCACCGTCCTTTGTGGAGGCCAAGCTCTCCGGCACCGACGTGCGCGTGCTGCGGATCGAGACCAGCTGGACGCGTGTCCCGCCGCAGCACGACCAGAGCGAAGGCCTCCTGCTCGGGCTGACCGATGCGATACTCGGCGGCGCTTTCGGACCCGGCCCGAAACTGCCCGCCGCGAACGAACGTGACGTCATCGAACGGAAACCCGTCGAGCCGGGCGCGGGCATCCTCGACGCTCCGCTGCCCGAGATCTCGTGGAAACTGTGCACACAGATCCAACGCGCGCTCGGCCTTCCCGCCGAGGCCACGGAGCCGTACTCCGACGGGAAATGCACGGCCACCGCGACGGACGACTCGCCCATCCGGGTCGAGCACGCCGTCCTCCGGACGGAGCCCCGGGGTGAGCCGGTGGCGGGCCGCCCGGCTTCGGAGAGCGGCGGGCAGTTGAGCGTTCTGGTGACGGACAACGGTTCCGGGCAGGGGCTGCGGTTCTCGTGGCGGGATCGCTCGGAGGCGGAACTACGGGAACTGGCGGGAAAGATCTTGCCGCCACTACTGGGCGGCTGACGCTCCCCGGCCGGACGCGCGGTGCGCCCAATGTGGCTCCTGCGTACGCGTTCTCCCGGCAGTGAGGGCCTCCTTGCCTACTCTGACGGTAGCGAAGGAGGCTTTCGCTACCGTCGGATGTGATCCCTGGTAACAGTGGGACGGCTGTGACCTTGGTGGCCCGTCGTGAAGTACATGAAGGCCCCCTTCCTTGCGCTAGGCGCAAGGAAGGGGGCCTTCATGTACTTCGGCAAGGCGTGACTCGCGTGCTTGGGGACGTAACACGCGAGTGCGGTGTCGCGTCACCCAGCCCACGTCTCGCCCGAGACACGACACGTTGCCTTACCCCTCAAGGGAAAGAGGCTGGATGTGGCGACGGTGGTCGTGCTCTACCGGGCCGTCCGGCAGCACGGATGCCACGGCGCCCTCGGGTATCGACACCTACCTGCGGTCGAAGAACCGCTGCTCGCCATCTAGGGGAAGAGGTCAAAACCGTATGAGTCCCGGATACGCGAAACCCGGCCCACCCACCGTCCGGAAGGCTGCCGGGTCCACTTCGCCGGTTTACTAACCAGCGCTGATCGAAGTCTACCGCACCCCTTCCCGAAGGCCCACTCTCCGCATCCACCCATCGGGTTGGCGTTTCGCCGGACAGCGGGCGTCCGACGGGCTAGCTTCTCCCCGTGGCCACCCCGCACGACTACCGCGCCATCGCGCGCAAGACCGACCGTCCGATGTGGATCTGGGCGGGTTGCGCGCTGACCAGTGTCCTGCTGCTGTTCGGGGTGGGGGTCGTCGTCGCCATCACCGTGCTGAACGAAAACGACGAGCCCGAGGCCGAACTGCCCGCGGTCTGGCCGTCCACGTCCGGGCAGGCGCTCCGTCCGGTCCTGATGCCGACGGGTGAGATGGTGGCCGCGCTCACCGACGAGACCGGCGCGCAGGTGCTGTGCCAGGTGATCCCGGAGCAGCGCTGGGAGGAGATCCTCGGCGGCCCGACGCTCCTGGAAGCGGGAGGGGCCTGTCACGCGGTCACGGCGAAGCTCGACGTCAGCGCGCAGATGATCGCCGGGCTGCCCGAGGACACGAGCCGGGGCTTGCCCACGAGGACCACGGTCGCGGGCAAGCTCGCGGTCATCGCCACGGACAAGGACGGCACCAGCCTGAGTGTCGAACTCGTCGAGGTCGCGCCGCACAACGGCGCCTCGCCGGTGCTTCGCGTCTCCGTTCGCGGCAGGACCACCGAAACCCCTGGATCGGAAGAGAAGGCGAAGGCGCTCGCCGAGGCGCTGATCGCCGGTGCGATGCCGCCCGGGCCGAAGTTGCCGAAAATCGGCGAAGACGGCGAGATCCCACTGGAGAAGACCGAGCCGGGCCCGATCAAGGACCGGCCGCTTCCGGTGATCTCGTGGCTGTTGTGCGGCGAACTCGGCCGCGCGCTCGGCGTGCCCGCCGACAAGGCGAAGCCGAACTTCTTCGCCGCGTGCGAGCTGAACGGCGTGACCGCGGACTACAGCGCGCTGTCCACGGCCGTCGTTCCGACTACGACGATCGCCGGGCTGCCCGCTCAGGTCGACGAACGAGGCGTCGTCGTGCAGCTCACCGACGACCCCGACGGGCAGACGCTGAAGTTCAAGGGCACCGGCGATCTCCCGGCGCTAGCCGAGAAGATGGTGCCGCCGCTGCTCGGCCGTTAGGCCCGGTAATCCGACAAGAGGTCGCCGAGCAGGGTCTCGTACGCCTTCCGGTCGAATCGGGCCCCGGTGAACGAGAACTCCTGATCGGGGTCGAAGGGCTCGTAGTCGTACTGGTGGCCGAAAGCCCGCCACTCGACCACGTCATCGCCGAAGACGACCTCGACGCTGTACCCGCCGCAGCCCAAGTCGCCGCACAGCGGGCAGAAGAGCAGCGCGACACGGCCGTCGTCGAAATCGCCGGGCAGGTGGCCGAGCAACCGCGAAAGCGTCTCGACCGCCGACTCACGCCACCGTTCGTCGTCCAGGAACAACGGGGTCTGCTCCTGCACGGGAACCATCGAGCGCAGCGCGACGCCGTCGATCGTCCAGTCCAGGAAGCGGGCCTCACCGTCGTTCCAGGACGTCACCGACGGCTCGACACCGAGCCTGTTCACACCCGTTCCCGCTTCAGCACGCGCAGCCCGTTCCCGAACCGCCGCACCGGCAGGCTCACCCCGCCGCGCCGGATCAGCACGACGGCGCAGACCACCGCGGCGATCGCCGAGATCGCGCCGCCGATGTAGAACGGCGAGCGGCCGCCGAAGGCGTGGGCCATCCAGCCGGTCATCGGGCCGCCGACGGGGTTGCCGCCGATCAGCACCAGCACGTACAGGCCCATCACGCGGCCGCGCATCTCCGGGCTGACCGCGGTCTGCACCAGCGCGTTCGCCGTGTTCAGGAAGGTGATCGTGGCGAAGCCGAGCGGGATCAGCGCGAGGCCGAAGGTCAGGTACGTCGGCATGAACGCGGTGACCACTTCGAACGCGCCGAGCAGGAACGCCGAGATCAGCAGCAGCCGCACGCGAGGACCGCCGCGGGTGTTGCGGCGGGCCGACATCAGCGCGCCGGTGAAGGTGCCGACGGCGACCAGTGTCGACAGCAGGCCGTAGCCGTCAGCGTTGGTGTGGAAGACGTTCGCGGCCACGATCGGCAGCGACGTGAAGTACGTGATGCCGAACGTGCTCACGAAGAACACCAGCACCATCACGGTCATCAGGTCACTGCGCCGCCGGACGTATCGCAGGCCCTCGACGAGTTGCCCCTTCTCGCGCGGGATGGCCGGGCCGCGGAAGAGCTTCTCCGGGTTCATCATCACCAGCGCGGCGATGACGGCGCCCGTGCTCACCGCGTTCGCCATGAACAGCCAGCCGGTGCCGACCCAGGTGATCGCGAAACCCGCGATGGCCGGGCCGACGATGCGGGCCATGTTGAAGATCGACGAGTTGAGCGCGACGGCGTTGGTGACCTTGTCCCTGCCGACCATCTCGGCGACGAACGACTGCCGCGCGGGCACTTCCAGCGACGCCGTCACGCCCAGCGTGAAGCAGAGGAGATACACGTGCCAGAGCGCGGCGATCCCGCTCAGGTCGAGTGCGCCGAGGACGACCGCCTGCGCCAGCACGGCGATCTGGATGCCGATCAGCAGCCGCCGCTTGTCGACGCGGTCGGCGAGCACCCCGGCCCACAACGAGAGGAACAGCGTCGGCAGGAACTGCAGCGCGACCGCGATACCGAGCGCGATCGGGTCGTTGCCGCTGAGGGTGAACACCAGCCAGTCCTGCGCGATGCGCTGCATCCAGGTGCCGATGTTCGAGATGACCTGGCCGGTGAAGAAGAGCCGGTAGTTACGGACCTTCAGCGAGGAGAACATGCTCCCGCGCGGCTTCTCGGGCGCGGGAGGCGGTGGTGGAGCGGGTTCCCGGGTAACGGTGGTCTTCGAAGGACACTGTGTTTCGTTACCCGTGGTCGTCACCGCTGTTAGTTCCCCGCCATCCTGTCGATGATCTCGGCGGCGCGAGAGAGCACTTCGCGTTCTTCGGCGCTCAACTCCGCCAATTGCTTGTCCAGCCAGATCTCCCGCGCGGTGATCTGCTCGATCACGTAGGCCCGGCCGCGATCGGACAACTCGACGATGGCCTGGCGGCCGTCGGTCGGATGCGGCCTGCGCTCGACGTAACCCATCTCCTCGAGCGCGGCGATCACCCTCGTCATCGAGGGCGGCTGGACGCCTTCCTTCGCGGCGAGCTGGCCAGGGGTCAGCGCACCGCATTTGTGCAGCGTCGACAACGCGGAAACCTGGGTCAGCGAGATGCCGTCACCGGCCCGCTGGGCCCGCAGCCGTCGATTGAGCCGCACCACCGCGAGACGCAGGCGGCTCGCCAATGAGCGCTCGTGCGTGTCTCCGGACATATAGTTAGCTTACCTCACGATCGGGTCGTCGGCCCGTGAGATCGCCCACGGCTGGCAAAACCGCTGGTCAGCCGAATGCGGCCTGGATCGGCCCGACCGCGAAGTAGGCCACGAACATCAGCGCGATGCCCCACATCAGCGGGTGCACGCCCTTCGCCTTCCCGGCGACCAAGCGGAGGACGACGTAGCTGACGAAGCCGGCGCCGATGCCGTTCGCGATCGAGTAGGTGAACGGCATGATCACGATGGTCAGGAACGCGGGCAGCGCGATGGTGAAGTCGGCGAAGTCGATCTCCTTGACCTGGCTCATCATCAGCGCGCCGACGACGACCAGCGCCGGAGCGGCGGCCTCGACCGGGACGACCTGGTAGAGCGGGGTCAGGAACATGGCCGCGATGAAGAGCACGCCCGTGACGACGTTCGCGAGTCCCGTCCGGGCGCCCTCCGCGATACCGGACGCGGATTCGACGAAGACGGTGTTCGAACTCGACGACGCGAAGCCACCCGCCACCGCGGCGGTGCCGTCGACGAACAGGGCCTTGCCGACGTTCGGGAGTTTGCCGTCCGGCGGAAGCAGGCCGCCTTCCTTCGCCAGCCCGGTCATCGAGCCCATGGTGTCGAAGAAGTCCGCCAGCACCAGCGTGAACACCAGCAGCACGACGGTGATGATCGGCAGCCGCGTCCAGGCGCCGAAGGAGATCTCGCCGACCAGCGAGAGGTCCGGCATGCCGAGTACCTGATCCGGCAGCGCCGGGTAGCCGAGGTTCCAGCCCAGCGGGTTGACGCCCTTCGACGGACCGACCTTGGTGATGGCCTCGACGACGATCGCCAGCACGGTCGAGGCGAGCACACCGATCAGGATCGCGCCCTTGACCCGCTTCGCCACCAGGATGCCGGTGACCAGCAGGCCGACGACGAACACCAGCGTCGGCCACGACGCGATCGAACCGTTGATGCCGAGCCCCACCGGCACGGTCGTCTTCGCGTCGTCCGGGACGCGGCGGACGAATCCGGCGTCGACCAGGCCGATCAGGCAGATGAACAGGCCGATGCCGACCGCGATCGCGGATTTCAGCGGCGGCGGCACGGCGTTGAACACCGCCGTGCGGATGCCGGCGAAGACCAGCAGGACGATGACCAGCCCCTCGATCACCACCAGGCCCATCGCCTCGGGCCAGGTCATCTGGGAGGCGAAGGTGACCGCGATCAGGCTGTTGATGCCGAGGCCGGTGGCGATGGCGAACGGGTAGTTCGCGACCAGGCCCATGATGATGGTCAGCACCCCGGCGACCAGCGCGGTCACCGCGGCGACCTGCGGCACCGGGAGGATGTTGCCGAGGACGTCCTTGTGCGCGCCCGCGTCGTCCGCGGAGAAGCTGCCGAGGATCAGCGGGTTGAGGACGACGATGTAGGCCATCGTGAAGAAGGTGACGATCCCGCCGCGGACCTCACGCCCCGGTGTCGAGCCGCGCTCGCTGATCTTGAAGAACCGGTCCAGTGTGGACCGGGTGCGCTGCTCCGCCATCGCGTACCACCCTTCGCCCGTTGCCGGGTACCCTTCCCCACGTGGGCGAATCGATCAATTCCGGGGAAGTAAACGGTTCATTGCGGCCAACGCCGGAGCTGCCGAAGCGGCTGACCGACCTGACGCCGGTCGTGATCGTAGGTACCTCGCTCTGGGCGGTCGCGACCGTGGTCCTGTTCTTTGTGACCGACGGCATCTGGGTGCAGACGGCGTTCTCCGGCCTCGTGCTCGGCTTCGTCGGGCTCGCGATCATCGCCTGGCAGCGCGCCGCCGCCCGCCGGGGCTCGAAGGGCGCCCAACGCTTCTGACTTTCCCGCATTCAGTCCTCTGAATGCGGTAGTTGCACACGCAAGGACCGCGTTCAGAGGACGAAATGCGTCAGTTGAGCAGGGCCGAAGGCGAGGGGTCGTCGAGCAGGGCGGTGAGCACGTGGCGGTCGGCCCACCGGTCGGTGGCCCAGGCGAAGGCGCGGCCGAGGCCTTCGGGGGTGTCGGCGGCGTGCAGGGTGCCGTCGGACCACCAGGCGACTTCGTGCTCCGCGTCCTCGAAGGTCACCGTCAGCGACTCGTGCAGCAGCACGCCGCCGTCGGGCAGTTCGACGCCCAGCTGATCGGCGGCCAGCCGGAGCGCGGAAAGCTCCGTCCACGGCACGTACTCGCCACCCTCGGTGACCTTGGCGCCGAGACCGCTCGCCACCGGCAGATCCAGCAGTTCCGCCAGCGCGGCGGCGCCGCTCGCCGAGACGACCATCCGGTCCGGCGCCAGCACGGCGGCGAACCACGGCACGTCGAGCACGACGGCGTCGCGAGCGTCGACGGCCGAACCGTCCGCCGCCCGGACACGATCCGGCGGCGCGACGTCCACTGTGTACTCGGCGAGTGCCGCGTGCGCCCGGGAAGCGAGACCGGGGCTCACCTTGCGCTCGGGATCGCCCAGCCGCTCCAAGAGATCCTCGACGTCTTCGGCATCCGTTCCCAGCTCTGTCCGCACCCCGGCGGCGAGCAGGATTTCCTTGCTCAGCCCCGAATCCGGGACGACGTCGTAGAGCCCGGCCAGCGCGGCTGCCTCCGGCATCCGCCAATCGAGCGGCGCGTGCCCGTCGAGCAGCGCGTACCGCGCGAGCCACCAGCCGGTGTGCCCGCCGGGTTCGGCGAGGGCACGCCAGGTTTCCGGACGGGACGCGAGCAACCGCAGCGCCTCCGGCCAGGCGTCGTCGCCGACGAGGTCGAGATCGCGTACGGCGAGCACCCGTGACGGCGGCCGCTCCCGCGAATCCCACCATTCGTGCTCGTCGGGCAGGCCGTGCTCGGGTTCCAGCGGTTCGTCGTCGGTGATGATCGCGAAGGAATCGAGTACCCCGACCGCGACGAGCGTGGCCGTCGGCCAGTCCTCGGCGAATTCCTCGTCCAGTACGGACAAGGCGCCGTCTTCCTCGAACACCTCGGGATCGAAGATGTCGCCCAGCGGCGACGTGGGCAGGACGAGTTCGTCCGCGCGCCGCCAGCCGTCCTCGCTCGGCAACGCCAGCGCGCCGGCCCATTCGGGGGCCTCGTCGCCGACTTCGGCGATCAGGCGGAGCACCGCACCTGCGAGCGCCATACCGTCCAAACCGGACCGGACGTCTTCGGCGCTGCGCTCGACGGCTGCGCTCAGCGCGTCGGCCTCCAACAGGTCACTCGCCTCGGCGTGCTTGGCGCCCAAGCGTTCCAGCAACGGATGTGCGGCCGCCGGATGCACGAGCCGCAGCCCGAGAATGTCCACATCGGACAGCAGTTCGAGCAGTTCCGCCGAGCCGCCGACGAGCAACGCGTCGCGCACGCCGGGCAGAGTGCGGCCGTCCGACATCGGCACCGGCAAGGCGCCGAGGTCGTCCTTGGTGAGGTCGTGCGCTTCGAGCGCCGGGAGCAGCACGTCGTAGAGCGAGCGCCACCACGACGGCTCGCGCTGGATCCCGGTCAGCTGCTCGATGGCTTCGGCCGGGGAAAGCGACTGCGCACCGACGGCGCGAAGGTCCACACCGGACAGGGAAATCAGTCCGGGCACGAGATCGGCCAGCAACGGCGCCAGCCCCGGTACGTCCACCGACAGGACACGCGCCCGGCGTCCCGGCAAGTCGTCACCTACTTGCGCGGGAAGCCAGGGCGAGTCGGCGAGATTTTCGAGGATGGACTCCCGCAGCGTTCCGTCCACAGTGGAACGCGGGAAGCCGCCACCCGGCACGAGCAGCAGACGTTCCTTGGCGGGCAAGGAACAAACGAGAGCGACGTACTCCCGTGCGGCGTTCTTCAGCGCCGCGGTCAGCTCCGGGCCCGGCAGCGCGCGACGGCGTGACGGCTCGATCGGCAGCGTCGCGATCAGCCTCGCGGGCAGGGAAAGCTCGTCGTCGGTGGGGGTCGGCGCGTGCAGGACGTCTTCGCCGAGCGGCCGCGGCGAACCGGCGTCGTCCAGCGGGACGGCCCAGACGACGTCGCCGCGGTGGACCTGCCAGTGCTCGGAGCCGTCCGGTGACGTGAGCTCGACGACGCCGTCACCGAGATCGGACCGGCGCCAGACACCGCCCTCGACCTCGATGCTCTCCAGCCAGGACAGGGTGAGCAGGAGGTCGCCGATGTCGTTCTTCAGCTCCGCCAGCAGTGCTCGGCTGTCGACGCCCTCACGCAGCGGAAGCCGGACCTCGGTGGTGAAACCTTCGGGCACCGGAGGTTCGTCGTCCGCGACCGGCCACGGAAGCCGGAGCACGGGAACGTCACCGGTGCGGCCGGCTTCGGCCCGCGTGCGTGCCGCGGAGAACGCGACCCCGCCGGTCGCCGAAACGATCCGCGGCTCGGCGGAAACGGTGAGCACGGCGGCGAACCCGACGCCGAACCGGCCGACGGTCTCCTCCCCCTTGCCCGAAGCACGAAGGGAGGCAAGGGATTCGACGCCGCGCGCGTCCAGCGGCGCACCTGTGTTGGCGAACCTCAGCTCACCATCCACAATGGACACCCGGAGCGTGCCGGGTTCGCCGGCGGCCAAGGCGGCGTCGGCGGCGTTCTGCGCCAGCTCGACGAACAACCGGTCACGGTAGCCGCCGACCCGCAGGTCGTTCTCGGTGTTCGTGTCCTCGGTGAAGCGCGTCGGCGAGTCGGCCCACGCTCGCAGGACGGCGGCGCGCAGCCGCTCGGTGCCGAACGGGTCAGTGCTCACTGGCGCTTTCGGCTTCGACCTGCGCTTCGTCGGCGCTGTCCACAGCGACGGCCTCGGGCTCGACCTCCGGCTGGACTTCGGCGGTCTCGGGTGCCTCGACCACCGGGGCCTCGGACTCGTCGACGACCGTGGCCTCGGCGGGCTCGGCCTCAGCGGCTTCGGGCTCCGCAGCTTCAGGCGCGGCGGGCGCTTCCGGCATGGGCTCGAAGTCGATCAGCGAGTCGTCGTAGACCAGTTCCGCGACCGGCACCGACGAGGTCACCTCGACCTCGATCTCGGAGTGCGCGCCGCAGCCGTACTCGACGTCGACGACGTGACCGTCCGCCGGGGAGATGTCGTTGGTGCACGCGCCGAAGGCCGCGCTGAGCGACCCGGCGAGCGGCACGAAGAAGCCGCAGCTCCCGCAGACGTCCGGCGCGCTGCGCGCCATGTCCGACCGCGGGCCGAACTCACCGCTGTGCCAGCGCGCGGCGGCGTCGAGCCTGCCGTGCCGCGACAGCACGTGGACCCGGCCGAGGCCGGCCTCCTTGGCGACCTCTTCGACCGCGGGGTCGTCGGACTGCAGGTACGCCGGGGCGAGCCGCGGGTCGTCCTTCTCCACCGGGAAGATGTCGCCGACACCGAGATCGCCGGCCTGGACGCGGCGATCCCACGGCACCCACGCCGGGGCGACACGCGCTTCCGGACCGGGGATCAGCACGACCTCGCTGACCGTGATCGGCTCTTCCTCGCCGGCGAGGGCGACCGTGACCGACCAGCGCCAACCTCGATAACCCGACACGGTCGCCTCGAACAGGTGGCTCGCGGAAACCGCGTCCTCCCGGTCGACGCCGACGTGCGCGCCGACCTGTTCGGCACCGGCGTCCGCCAGCACCGCGGTGCGGGCGAGATCGACCGCCTCGGCGAGTTTGCGCTGGATGGAGCCGTCGTCCAGGGTCAACAGCAGGGTCATGCCCCCATTCTGCCGCACGCGATATCGCGGTCCGTGTCAGGCTGTCCGCGTGCGCACGCTGATGACCATGTCGCTCCTGCTGGCCGCCGTCCTCGGTGGCTGCGCCGCCGCGCCGGTGAGCGAGGCTGCCCCACCGGAGAAGTTCAAGGTGCAGGTGCTGTCGAAGCTGCCTCACGACCCGGCCGCCTTCACTCAGGGCCTCGAGTTCTCCGGTGAGACGCTGTACGAGGGGACCGGCCTGGTCGGGAAGTCGTCGATGCGGGCCGGGCCCGCCGGCGCGGCGCCGACGGTCCGGCAGGACCTGCCCGGCCTGTTCGGCGAGGGCATCACCGTGCTCGGGCCGACGGTCTGGCAGATCACCTGGCAGGACGGCGTCGCGATCGAACGCGACGCCAAGACGCTGGCCGAGCTCAGGCGGGTGAACTACACCGGTGAGGGCTGGGGCCTGTGTCATCGCGAGAGCACAGGACAGCTGGTGATGAGCGACGGCTCGTCGAAGCTGACCTTCCGCGACCCCGTGTCCTTCGCTCCGACGGGCGGCGTAGACGTCGGGCGTGACCAGCTGAACGAACTGGAATGCGTCGGGGACTCCGTGTACGCGAACGTCTGGCAGACGGACCGGATCCTGCGGATCGACGCCGCGACCGGGCGGGTCACCGGCGAGATCGACGCGTCGGGGCTGCTCGAACAGGCCGAGCGGGGTTCCGCCGACGTCCTCAACGGCATCGCGGCGGTGCCCGGGACCGACGAGTTCGTGCTCACCGGCAAGCTCTGGCCACGGATGTTCCGCGTGAAATTCGTCCCTGCCGCCTAGAAAGCAGTGGTGAACGCGCGAAGCGGGTCCCGCGTAAGGCAGGATTGCAGGGTGGGAATCTTCGGCTCGAACTCTGGACCCGACGGCACGCCCTCCGGCCGGTCGGGCAAGGAGCGTGGCCGCAAGAGCAAGCGGAAGTGGACGCCGGAGCCCGGCTCCGCCCAGGCACGCAACTGGTCCGCGCCGCCGCCGACCAGGGTCGACCAGCAGCCGGTGCCGCCCGCCCCGCCGCGCGCGGCCCGCCCCCAGCCGCCGCACCAGCCCCAGTACCAGCCGCATCCGGCCGGACCCACCGCGGACGAGGCGCGCACCAGCGCGATCCCGATGGGACACCACCAGCCACCGCCGCCACCGCCGCGGACACCTCCCCGCGGCGCGCGGCCGTATCCGGATCCCTCGCAGCGGCAGACCGAACCCGTCCGGCGTCGTCCGGGCGGGTTCTACGACGACCACCCGCCGGGCAGCGGCGAGTACGAGCACTACGACACCGGCGGCTACGCGGGCGAGCCGCGCTACGCCGAAGAGCTGCCGCAGGAGAACCCGACGACCGCGGTCCCGCCGCGGGCGGGTTCCCTGCCGAAGATGCCGAAGAAGATCACGGTCACCCGGGTCGCGGCGATGCGCAGCCGTCAGCTCACCGGACAGGCCGTCGGCGCGTTCCAGCGCGCCACGAAGGCGGACGGCGCCGACAAATCGGGCCTGACTTCGCTGACGTACGCGGTGATGCTGAACTACGCCAGCGACGCGGCGATGGCGATCGCGCTGGCCAACACCTTGTTCTTCGCCGCCACCAGCGGGGAGAGCAAGGGCAAGGTCGCGCTCTACCTGCTCATCACGATCGCCCCGTTCGCGCTGGTCGCGCCGGTGATCGGCCCGGCGCTGGACCGGATCCAGCGCGGCCGCCGTCTCGCCATGTGCGTGTCTTCGGCAGGCCAGGCGCTGATGGCGATCGTGATGGCGCTGCACTTCGACGACTGGCTCCTGTACCCGGCGGCGCTGGGCATGATGGTGCTCTCGAAGTCGTTCACCGTGCTCAAGGCCGCGATGACCCCACGGGTGCTGCCGCCCGAGATCACCCTTTCGAAGACGAACGCGCGGCTCACCGTGTTCGGCCTGATCGCCGCCGGCGCGTTCGGCGCGCTGGCGAGCGGGGTCAACGCGATCTGGGGCTCGCAGGGCGCGCTGTGGTTCACCATGGTGATCTGTGTCGCGGCCGCGGTGCAGTCGATGCGCATCCCGTCCTGGGTCGAGAAGACCGAAGGCGAGGTGCCCGCTTCGCTGTCCGCGCATCCCGAGCGGCGGGTCAAGAAGCAGCGTCAGCCGATGGGGCGGCAGATCGTCGTCTCGCTGTGGGGCAACGGCACCGTCCGCGTGCTGACCGGGTTCCTGATGATGTTCTCCGCGTTCGCGGTGAAGGCGCAGGCCGAGGGCAGCGGGCAGAGCCCGTTCGACCAGTTGCTGCTGCTCGGCATCATCGGCGCCGCGGCGGGCGCCGGCGGTTTCCTGGGGAACGCGCTCGGCTCCCGGCTGCACTTCGGCAAACCGGATCAAGTGATCCTGGCCTGCGTCGGAGCCTGTCTCGGCATCGCGGTCATCGCCACCGTGGCGGCAGGCCTGGCGACGGCGGCGATCGTCGCACTTGTCGGCGCGACCGCGAGCGCGCTGGCGAAGATCAGCCTCGACGCCGTCATCCAGGAAGACCTGCCCGAAGAGTCGCGCGCGTCGGCGTTCGGCCGGTCGGAGACCGTGCTGCAGATGTCCTGGTGCTTCGGCGGTGCCGTCGGCCTGCTGCTGCCGCCGACATACTGGATCGGGTTCCTGGTGCTTTCGATCCTGCTGGCCGTCGGGTTCACGCAGACGTTCATGGTCCGGCGCGGCACTTCGCTGATCCCGGGACTCGGCGGCGACCGGCCGCTGCGCCCGGAGCCGACCAGCGAATCGCCGATCCCCTCGCAGCCCGGTGACTCCCGGTGGCGGCCGGGCTCGTAATCTTCACCGTATGCGGCGACTTCGTATTTTGGCCCTGCTCGCGGCGGGTGGTTTCGTGGTGGCCGGTTGTTCGGCCCCGGCCCCCGAAGAGGTGACCTTCTTCGCCGACGGCAACACGGTGAACGTCACCCCGCTGGCCTCCTGCGACATCAAGAGCGCCCAGTGCACGACCAAACCCGACGCCGCGGGCAAGCTCCGCATCCGGCCGGGGAAGCCGGTGCAGATCTCCGTGCCGAGCGCGATCGCGGAAACGCCGTGGAAGGTCACGGTGCAGTATGTGAACGGCAAGGGCGAGCCGCAGGAGCTCAAGCAGGACATCATCACGTCGCTGGACCGGTTCGCCTACACCGTGACGACACCCCGGCCCGACGACCAGATCCTCGTCGTCGAGGTCGCGCAGGCTTCGGTGATCAGCCAGACCGGACGTCCGGAGGACGCCGAGGCGGTCACGACGGCGATCTGGTCGCTGCAGGTCGAGGCGCCGGCCGCCTGAGGGAGCAAGGGACCTTTGCTATCGCGCGGGCTTCCTCCTGGGCTGATCGCGTGAAGGTACGCAAGGAGCCTCACCCGGCTCTTGGCTGTCCACAAGGGACACTTTTCGAGACAGATGTGCCCGATTTGGGCGACTTGCGCGGTTTCGCAAAGGGGGTCGTGAGTGGCAAATGTCGTTCTAACCCTCATTGCCACTCACGACCCCGCGCGGAAACGTACATAGCGGCATCAATCGGACACTTGATCGTCCGGTGGTGTCCCTTGTGAACACTGAAGCCCTGCCGGCGCCCCGCGACAGTGCAGGAATAGTCGCCTGAACTGCAGGATCTCGACTTTGCCGGGACCCTGGCCCTCAAGGTAGCGAAGGAGGCCTTCACGGACCGGGGCACCCAACGGCCGACCGCGGTCAGAATCCGGCAGGTACCTAAGGCACCGTGCGCGCCGTAAACGCTATGAACGGTCCGTTACTTGCAAAATTTGCAAGTAACGGACCGTTCATGGCGCTTGAAGACGGGCGCCGATCAGGGATCGAGGTCCCTGGCCACGGCGCGCATGATCTCGGCGATCTGCTTGGTGTTCTTGCGGTCCGGGTAGCGGTTGCGCCGCAGGTCCGGCTGCACCTTGAGCTCGAGCAGCTTGATCATGTCCTCGATGAGCCCGTGCAGCTCCTCGGCGGGGTCGCCGCGCGCCTCGGCGACCGAGGGCGGCGGGTCCAGCAGCCGGACGGAGAGCGCTTGCGGCCCGCGGCGGCCGTCGGCGACACCGAACTCGAGGCGCTGCCCGGCCTTGAGTCCTTCGACGCCCTGTGGCAGCGCGGCTTTGCGGATGTAGACGTCGGCGCCCCCATCCTGGGTGACGAAACCGAAACCCTTTTCCGCGTCGTACCACTTGACCTTGCCGGTCGGCACTTCCCTCACCAATCCTTTGCTGTCCCGCTCACAACGAACGCGCCCGGGGGCGTACCCAGGGCGCGCGTCCCATAAGCGTATCTCGACACATGCCCTGTGGAGAAGCGGATACCGCCGGATACCCTTTGGTTCATGGAGACCGCAGTAAAGGAGGCCGCTGTGGCCGTCCCCGAAAAGCCCGGCAAACCGATCCTGATGCGCGTGGGCATCGGCCTGTTCGCGCTCGGCATGATCGCCGTCACAGCGGTGTTCGTCCTGTTCGCCGCCGGACTGGAGAACCTGCCGGTGTGGCTGTCCGCCGCGGCGGGCGTCATCACTCCGCTGGGGCTGGCCCTCGGCCTGATCGCCCTGGTTCGCGAGGCTCGCCGAAAGAGCTGAACCAGCCGGGGAACTCGGTCAGCGAGTCGAACACCACGTCGGCTCCTTCCGCGAGCAGTTCGTCCTTGGTGCACGGGCCCGTCGTGACCCCGACCGGGACGGCGCCCGCCGCCAGGCCGGCGCGGATGTCGCCGAGGTGGTCCCCGACGTAGACACGGGCGCCGTGCTCGGTGAGCGCGGCGGCCTTCTCCGTCGACCACAGCTCTCCGACCAGGACGTCGACCTCGAGTCCGAGGGCGTCCAGGTGGAGTTTGGCGTTGGGCGCGTATTTGCCGGTGACCACGACCGTGCGCCCGCCCGCCTCGCGGACCGCGTGCAGTGATTCGGCCGCCCCGGGCATCGCGACCGTCACCGGCACGACGGTCTCCGGATACATCGCGCGGAACCGTGCCACCAGCTCCGGGATGCGTTCCTCCGGCGCCCCGAAGCCGCGCAGGCTGTCGTCTAGGGGCGGGCCCAGGTTGGCCGCGAAGAACTCGCCGTCCAGCGGCAGGCCGGACTCCACGCCGAGCGCGTTCATCACCGCGACCATGCCCGGCCGCGGATCGATCAAGGTCATGTCGAGGTCGAACCCCACGGTGATGCCCACCCGATCACGGTAGCCGCCACCACCGACTGATTTACACCGGATGGATGCTCGTCAATTTCTTTGACATCGATGTGATCTGTGTCAAGCTGGAAGTGTGGGCGAGATCACGAGCTTCTCCGACCGGACCAAGGCCTCTCTGCGGGAGGCGCTGCTCGACGCGGCCACCGAACTGCTCACCGAACACGGCTTCACGGCCCTGCGGATGGCGGACGTCGCCGCGCGCGCCGGGGTGAGCAGGCAGACCGTCTACAACGAGTTCGGCACCAAGGCCGCGCTCGCCCAGGCCGTGGTCCTCCGGACGACGTCGGAATTCCTGGAGGGCATCCGGCTGCGCGTCCAGCACGCGCGGGATCTGCGCGACGGGATCCGCGAGGCGGTCGTCTACACGATCGAGCACGCCCGCGAGAACCGGCTCGTCGCCACCACGCTGGGCACCGAAGCGGGCGAGGACCTCCTTCCGCTGCTCACCACCAAGGGCGAACCGATCCTGACCGCGGCCACCGAGGTCGCGGCCGGGCAGTACCGCGAGTTCGAGCCGTCACTCTCGCCGGAGTCCGCCGCGCTGCTGGCGGAGACCGTCGTGCGGCTCTCCCTGTCCCATCTCGTCATGCCGACGCATTCGGCCGACGAGGCGGCGGCTTCCGTTGTCGCCGTGCTGGCACCCGCGATACGGGCGCTGACCACCGATTCGAAGGGGACGTCATGACCGGCACTCTTTCCGAGCTGCGGACCGGTTTTTCCTCACTGCGCAAGGGCGGGCTGAACTGGGACTCGTTCCCGCTGCGGCTGTTCGTCAAGGGCAACAACAAGTTCTGGAACCCCGCCGACATCGACTTCTCCCGTGAACGCGAGGGCTGGGACACCCTCAACCCGGAGCAGCAGCGGTCGGCGACCTACCTGGTGGCGCAGTTCATCGCGGGGGAAGAGGCCGTCACCGAAGACATCCAGCCGTTCATGCGGGCGATGTCCGCGACGGGCCGCTTCGGCGACGAGATGTACCTGACGCAGTTCTGTTTCGAAGAGGCCAAGCACACCGAGGTGTTCCGCCGCTGGATGGACGCCGTCGGGCTCACCGAGGACCTGCATCCGTACGTCGCGGAGAATCCCCACTACCGCAAGCTTTTCTACGAGGAGCTGCCGCAGTCGCTGCGGGCGCTGGAGGACGATCCCAGTCCGCTCAACCAGATCCGCGCGAGCGTCACCTACAACCACGTCATCGAAGGCAGTCTCGCGCTGACCGGGTACTACTCGTGGCAGCTGATCTGCACCCAGCACGACATCCTGCCGGGAATGCAGGAACTGGTGCGCCGCATCGGCGACGACGAACGCCGCCACATGGCCTGGGGCACCTTCACCTGCCGCCGTCACGTCGCCGGGGACGACTCGCTGTGGGACGCGGTGCAGCAGCGGATGGGCGAACTGCTCCCCCACGCGCTGGGCATGATCCAGTGGGTTCAGGACCAGTTCGAGGAGATCCCGTTCGACAACGATCCGGAGGAGATCATCCAGTACGCGGCCGACCGGGCGCAGCGGCGTCTCGGCGCGATCGAATCCGCGCGCGGGATGCCGGTCGAGCAGATCGACCTCGACTATTCGCCGGAGAACCTCGAAGAGACCTTCGGCGAAGAAGACGCGAAGGCGATCGCCGAGGCGGCCGCCAACACCGCGGCTTGACGCGTGAAGGCCCCCTTCCCTCGGCTGATGGAATCAGGCATGCGCGCGCCAGCGCGTCCGTTGAGGGCGGTGGCGGGGGCATGGATGGAGGAAGGGGGCCTTCACGCGCGTTCGGAGGTCACCCGGCAGGCCAGTAGACGGCGTGCGTGCGGCCGTTCTCGTTGTCGGACAGGCCGACGATCATCCCGTTAGCCGTGATGTGGTCGGCGACGCTGTAGGTACCACCCGGCAGCGTGCCGAGGACCGTCCGCGTGCCTGCCGAATCCCACTTCGTCGCGATGTTGTTCTCCAGTCCGACGACCGTCCCGGCCGGGTCGATGTCGTAACCCAGTCCGCGTTGGGTCGAGAGCGTCGTCCGAGTTCCCGCCCGGTCCCACTTGACCGGGCTCTCCGTGCCGAACACCAGGTACCCGCCGCCGGCGGCGGCACCGGCGTCGTTGACCGCGTTCGCCCAGGCCGGGCCGCTCTCCGGATACTCCAGCCAGGTCATCCGACCGTCGAGCTCCCATCGCACGGGCTTCGGATTGCCGTTCAGCTCGGCACTGCCGACGATCACGCCGAAGTCGTTCATGTCCTCCGGGGTGCTGTACGGGTTGCCGGGGGAAAGATCGGTGATCGCACCGGCGAGGTTCCAGCGCACGACGTGGTTGCGCCCGGCGGAGTCGGACGCCGTTCCGGCGATGGTCCGGCCGTCCGGCGTGATCCAATCCGCGTTGGCGTAGGAACCGCCCGGCAGTCCGCCGAGGTCCACCACCTGGCCGTCCGGATTCCACCGCACGGCGTGGATCTTGCCGTCCGCGGCCCGTCCGGCGCCGACGATCACCCCGCCGTCGGTGATCGCGTTCGCGGTCGCGTAATCCCCGCCGGGCAGGTACGGCAGCGCGGTGACCGTCCCGTCCGGTGACCATTCGACCGCCGCCCGGTTCGAGAAGTCCTCGTCCGCCCAGCCGACCGCGACCCCGGTGCTGTTGACGTCCATCGCCTTGCTCTGCTCGCCGCCGAGGCTCGGCAACGCGGAAATGCGGCCTTGCGCGTCCCATTTCGCCGCGTGGTACTTGATCTGGCCTTCCAGCGGCGTCGACGAGCCGACCATGACCCCGTCGTCGTTGACCGCGTTGACCTGGCTGTACTGGTCTCCCGGCAGGGTTCCGAGGTCGATCGGGGCGGTCGCGGCGCCGGCGGCCGCCAGGCCGGGCAGCATCAGCGGCAGGACGACCAGCGAGGCACCCAGGGCGAGAACTCTTCTGCTTCGCTCGAGTTTCATTTTTCTCCCCTTCGCGGCGGTTCGGATCCACCGCGAAGGGAACACGCGTCAAAACTGTGACAGGTTGCCTCGATATGTCAGGCGTGCTTGGCGGCGGCCGCCTTTTCCAGCCCGAGGATGCTGATCGACTCCGCGCGCATTTCGACCTTGCGCACCTTTCCGGTGACCGTCATCGGGAACTCCTCGACGACATGGACGTACCGCGGGATCTTGTAGCGCGCCAGCTTCCCCTCGCAGAATTCCCGCACCGCTTCGGCCGTCAGCGGCTCCGCGCCCTCGCGCATGCGGACCCACGCCATCAGTTCTTCGCCGTACTTCTCGTCCGGGACGCCGATGACCTGCGCGTCGAGGATGTCCGGGTGGGTGTAGAGGAACTCCTCGATCTCACGCGGGTACAGATTTTCGCCGCCGCGGATGACCATGTCCTTGATCCGGCCGGTGATGTTGACGTACCCGTCGGCGTCCATGATCGCGAGGTCGCCGGTGTGCATCCACCGCGCCGCGTCGATCGCCTCGGCCGTCTTGTCGGCCTGCTCCCAGTAACCGAGCATCACCGAGTAGCCGCGGGTGCAGAGTTCGCCCGGTTCGCCGCGCGGCACGGTCAGCCCGGTCTCCGGATCGACGACCTTGACCTCCAGATGCGGCCCGACCCGGCCGACCGTCGACACCCGCCGCTCCACCGAATCGTCCGCGCGCGTCTGCGTGGACACCGGCGACGTCTCGGTCATGCCGTAGCAGATCGACACCTCCGCCATACCCATCCGATCGATGACCTGCTTCATCACCTCGACCGGGCAAGGCGAGCCCGCCATGATCCCGGTGCGCAGCGAGGACAGGTCGTGGGAAGCGAAATCCGGGTCGGCCAGTTCGGCGATGAACATCGTCGGAACCCCGTACAGGGACGTGCATTTCTCGGCCGCGACGGCTTCGAGGGTGGCCTTCGGCTCGAACGCGGGCGCCGGGATGACCATGCACGCGCCGTGGCTCGTCGCCGCGAGATTGCCCATCACCATGCCGAAGCAGTGGTAGAAGGGCACCGGGATGCAGATCTTGTCGGCTTCGGTGTAGTTGCAGAGTTCGCCGACGAAGTAGCCGTTGTTGAGGATGTTGTGATGGCTGAGCGTGGCGCCCTTGGGGAAACCCGTGGTGCCGGACGTGTACTGGATGTTGATGGGGTCGTCCGCGGAAAGCTCGCTCTGGCGCTTGGCCAGCGGCGCGTGATCGGCTTTGGCACCGATCTCCAGCAGTGAGGGCCACGCGGGGCCGTCGAGCAGCACGACGTGTTCCAGCGCCGGGCATTTCGGCCCCGCTTCGGCGATCATGCCCGCGTAGTCCGAGGTCTTGAACGAGTTCGCGGCCACGATGAGCTTGATCCCGGCCTGGTTCAGCACGTACTCGAGTTCGTGCGAACGGTACGCCGGGTTGATGTTGACCAGGATCGCGCCGATCTTCGCGGTCGCGTACTGGACGCAGGTCCACTCCCACCGGTTCGGCGACCAGATGCCGACGCGGTCGCCCTTGGCGATCCCGAGGTCCAGCAGGCCCAGCGCGAGCGCGTTCACCTCGGCGGCGAGTTCGTCGTAGGTCCAGCGTTTCCCGGCCGCCCGGTCGACGAGCGCGTCCCGGTCACCGAAGGCGGCGACGGTGCGATCGAAGTTGTCCCCGATGGTGTCCCCCAGCAGCGGGGTGTCCGAGATTCCCGATGCGTAAGCCGGTAGTGCGGGGGCGTCGGGCATGGAGACTCCTGCGTTCGGCGGCATCGACGCGTCGAGTCTAAGAACGTGGCGTGACCACGGCCACCTGCAAGTGGAGACCACCTCAGGGGAAACCCGGAGGCCGGGCCGGGCCGTGGCCGATATCGTCGGGATCATGCGCCTCTACATCGTCGACGCCTTCACCTCCGAAGCCTTCGCCGGTAATTCCGCCGGCGTGGTGCTGCTGGACTCGCCGGGCGACGCGGGCTGGATGCAGTCGGTCGCCGCCGAGTTGAAGCACGCCGAGACGGCCTTCGTCGAGGTTGGTGGCGAAGGCCCGAAGTCGCTTCGCTGGTTCACGCCGGAGACCGAAGTCGACCTGTGCGGGCACGCGACGTTGGCGACCACACACGTCCTCGGCGGCGAGCAGACCTTCACGACGAGAAGCGGCGAGTTGCGCTGCCGCGCCGAAGACGGCTGGGTGTCGATGGACTTCCCGTCGGATCCGCCCCGCGAGTCGGACGACGACCTGTCGCCGATCCTGCCGGGCGTCTCCTTCGAGTACGTCGGGCGCAGTAAGCACAACCTGTTCGCGGTGGTGGACGACGCGTCTGTGGTGCGCTCGCTCGCACCGGACCTGGCCGCGCTGCGCGGGCACTGGAACGGGCGGCTGATGGTCACCGCCCCCGGCGACGTCGACGGGATCGACTTCGTCACCCGGTTCTTCGCGCCGGGCGTCGGCATCGACGAAGACCCCGTCACCGGCTCCGCGCACTGCGTCCTCGCGCCGTACTGGGCCGCTCGCCTCGGCCGGGACAAGCTCGTCGGCGAACAGGCCTCGGCCCGCGGCGGCATCGTACGGATGAATCTCGAAGGCGACCGCGTCCTGCTTTCGGGGCAGGCGGTCACCGTGGCCAGCGGGGAGTTGCACGTCTGATGCGCCTGATCCTGAACGTCATCTGGCTCGTGCTGTGCGGCCTGTGGATGGCACTCGGCTACATCGTCGCCGGTGTCATCTGCTGCATCCTGATCGTCACCATCCCGTTCGGGCTGGCGTCGTTCCGGATCGCGGCCTACGCGCTCTGGCCGTTCGGCCGCACCGTGGTGGACCGGCGCGACTCCGGGGCCGCGTCGACGATCGGCAACGTCATCTGGTTCCTCTTCGCCGGGCTTTGGCTCGCCATCGGGCATGTGCTGACCGGGGTCGCGCTGTGCATCACGATCATCGGGATCCCGCTGGGCGTGGCGAACTTCAAGATGATCCCGGTCTCGCTGATGCCGCTGGGCAAGGAGATCGTGGAGCTGCCGTAGGACCTCCGCCAACGCTATGAACGGACCGTTCCTTGCAAATTTTGCAAGGAACGGTCCGTTCATAGCACGCTCGGGGACGTGTGAGACTCAGTCTTCGGGCTCCCAAGGCAGCGAAACGATGAGGCAAGGGCCGCCGACGAACAACCCGCCGTCGATCCCCAGCGCCTTCCCGCCCGCGTAGAGGTACGGCCCCTCGATCTGCGCGGGGTGGATGCCAAGTTGGTCGGCGATGACGCTGTGCCCGTGCACGATCCGCTCGCCGCCGAGCCGGTCCATGAGCTGTTGCGCGACGTCGGCGCCTTCGGGGCCGCGGAAGGCGTAGCGCGTGGTCATCCGCCGCCACACGTCCCACCAGGCTTGGATGTCGCTTCCTTGGAGGATCTCGCGGCCACGCGCGTTGATCTCGTCGATGTTCTCGCCCCACCCGAGGTACTCGAGCGTGTCCGAATGCATCAGCAGGTGGTCCGCGGCCAGCGTCAGCATCGGGCGGGAGCTCAGCCATTCGATGTGCTGCGGAGTCAGCCGGTCCTGGTCTTCGAGCAGTCCGCCGTTGATCTCCCAGCTGCGGGCGAAGCTGCGCGGCCCGAAGTCGGACGGCACCTCCGTGTCGCCGAAGTGGTACATCCCGAGCAGCAGGATCTCGTGGTTGCCCAGCAGCGTCCCGCAGCGCCCGCCCGCCGCGGCGGCCTGCCTTTCGAGCCGCATCACCAGGTCGATCACGCCGACGCCGTCGGGTCCACGGTCGACGAAGTCGCCGAGGAACCAGAGGGTCGCTTCGCCACCGGCCCAGTCGTCGTCGGAGTCGAGCAGCCCTTTCTCCCGGAGCGTCTCGGCAAGCTCGTCCCGGTGTCCGTGCACGTCACCGACCACATAGGTCGGGGGCGCGGGCTGATCGTCGTGCATCGTCTGACGATAAGCCCTCCGCATCCGGATGTGTCGCTCAGCCTTCGGCGAAGGGGTCGCCGGTGCGCCCGACCAGATCGGCGATCGAGTCGATGATCTTGGTCGGCCGGTACGGGTAGTGCTCGGCGCTCTCCCGCGAGGAGATGCCGGTCAGCACCAGGATCGTCTGCAAACCGGCCTCGATTCCCGAGTGGACGTCGGTGTCCATCCGGTCGCCGATCATCAGCGTCGACTCCGAATGCGCGCCGAGCCGCCGCAGCGCGGAGCGCATCATCAGCGGGTTCGGCTTGCCGACGTAGTACGGCGAGCGGCCGGTGGCCTTTTCGATCAGCGCGGCGACCGAGCCGGTGGCGGGCATCGAGCCCTCCACGCTCGGGCCGGTGGCGTCGGGGTTGGTGGCGATGAACTTCGCGCCGCCCTCGATGAGCCTGATCGCACGGGTGATCGCGCTGAAGCTGTACGTGCGCGTCTCGCCGAGGACGACGTAGTCCGGGTCGCGTTCGGTCAGCACGTAGCCGACTTCGTGCAGCGCCGTGGTGAGCCCGGCTTCGCCGATCACGAACGCCGAGCCGTTCGGCCGCTGCGACGCGAGGAACTTCGCGGTCGCCAGCGCGGAGGTCCAGATGGCCTCCTCGGGGATGTCGAGACCGGTCCGCTCGAGCCTCGCCCGCAGGTCGCGCGGGGTGTAGATCGAGTTGTTGGTCAGCACCAGGAAGCCGATGTCGTTGGCGCGCAGTTCCTTGAGGAACTCGTCCGCGCCGGGTACGAGGTGCTCCTCCTGGACCAGCACGCCATCCATGTCGCTGAGGTATGTCCAACGGCGCTCGTTCATGGGTCCCACCCTAATGATCGGAGACGGCGTGAACAGCCACGGACGCCGCCTTGACCGAAAGATTGACCGGTGTCCCGGGTTCGAGCGCCAGTTCGGCGACCGCGGCGGGGGTCAGGTCGGCGGCGAGGCCGGCCGCCCAGTCGTCACCGCGGGTCCGGACGCGGATCACCGGTCCGTGTGGTTCGAGCGCGTCGACGAATCCCTCGACGGTGTTGCGAGGGCTGCCTCGGTGCTCACCGTCCCGCAGGTACACCGCGACGGCGCTGGGGGCGAAGACGGCGACGAGCGCGGCGTCGACGACGACGTCCTCCGCCGGGATCCCGGCCAGCGACAACCCGCCTGACGTGCGCAAACCGCCCTCCGCGGCGATGCCGGGCACCAGGTTGAGCCCGGCGATCCGCGCGGTGAACGCCGTGCGCGGCGCGGAGAGCACCTTGCGGGTCTCGCCGCGTTCGACGATCCGGCCGTCGCCGAGGACGGCCACGTGATCGGCCAGCGCCAGCGCGTCGAGCGGGTCGTGGGTGACCAGCACCGTCGGCGGTCCGGAGCGCAGCACCCGCCGGAGCAGGCCTCGGATCGCGGGTGCCGCGTCGACGTCCAGTGCGGCGAAGGGCTCGTCGAGCAGCAGAAGTCCCGGCTCGGCGGCCAGTGCCCGCGCGATCGCGACCCGCTGCGCCTGCCCGCCGGAGAGTTGCGCGGGCCGCCGTCCGGCCAGTTCGAGCGCGTCCACTTCGGTCAGCCACTCCCGCGCGAGCCTCTTCGCCTCGGCGCGTCCGGCACCGGTCGAGCGCGGCGCGAAGGCGACGTTGTCCAAAGCGGACAGATGCGGGAAGAGCAGGGCGTCCTGGGAGAGCAGGCCGATACCGCGCGCGTGCGGCGGCAGGCCCGCCAGGTCGCGGCCGTCGAGGGTGATCCGCGCGCGATCGGGCCGGAGCAGACCGGCGAGGCAACCGAGCACACTGGACTTCCCCGACCCGTTCGGGCCGAGCAGCGCGAGCACACCGCCGTCGGGGACTTCGAAGCCGACGTCCAAGGTGAACTCGCCGCGCCGGAGGGCGATCTCCGCCGAAAGGGTCACGACCGGACCCCTTCGAGCGCGCGCGGCCGGGCGAGCGCGATCACCGCGACGGCGACCAGGATGAGCAGCAACGCGAGCGCCACCGCGCTGTCGACGTCGACCTCTGCCTGCGTGTAGACCTCCAGCGGCAGGGTCCGGGTGACCCCTTCCAGGCTGCCGGCGAAGGTGATCGTCGCGCCGAACTCGCCCAGCGCCCGCGCGAAGCTCAGCACGATGCCGGAACCGAGCGCGGGCAGCAGCAGCGGCAGCGTGACCCGGCGGAACACCGTCCACGGCTTGGCACCCAGCGTCGATGCGACCCTTTCGTATCGGTCACCGGCACCGCGTAGGGCTCCTTCGAGGCTGACCACCAGGAACGGCATCGCGACGAACGTCTGCGCGATGACCACCGCGGCCGTGGTGAACGGCACCTGCTCACCGGTCAGCGTGGTCACCAGGATGCCCAAGAAACCCTTGCGGCCCAACAGGTACAGCAGCGCCAGGCCGCCGACCACCGGCGGCAGGACCAGCGGCAGCAGCACCACCGCGCGCAGCACGCGCACGCCACGCGCCCGCGAGCGCGCGAGCACCACGGCGAGCGGGACCCCGAGCAGCACACTGGCCACAGTGGACAGTCCGGCGGTGATCAGCGAGAGCTTGAGCGCGTTCAGCGACGACGTCGAGGTGATGAGGCTCGGGAAGCGGCTCAGATCCGAGCGCACCAGCAGGCCGACGACGCCCAGCACCACCAGCGCCAGCGCGCACACCGCCGGCGGCCACAGCACCCACGGCACCCCGGCTCCCGCATTTCGTCCTCTGAATGCGGTACTTGCGCGTGCATCTACCGCATCCAGAGGACTGAATGCGGGGTCAGGGCGCGCCAAAACCGACCTTCGCGAGTTCCTTCTTGCCTTCCTCGCCGAGGACGAGGTCTCTGAACAGCCCGGCGAGCTGAGCCTGCGGAGCGTCCTTCACCACCGCGATCGGGTAGTCGTTGACAGCGCCCGCCGCCTCCGGGAAGTCCACTTTGTCCACGTTCGCGGCCGCCGAGGTCGCGTCGGTGACGTAGACGAGCCCGGCGTCGGCGTCGCCCGACCGCACCTTCGCGAGCACGGACTTGACGTCCTGCTCCTCGCTCGACGGCTTGAGCGTGACCCCGGACGTCTGCTGGACCTTCTTCGCCGCCGCCCCGCACGGCACCTGCGGCGCGCAGACGACCACGGTCAGCCCGTCCTTCGCGAGATCCACCAAACCCTTGATTCCCTTGGGGTTGCCCTTCTCGACCGCGATGGCGAGCCGGTTGGTGGCGAACACCGACGGCTGACCGTCGATCACGTCGCCCTTGGCGGCCTTGTCCATATTGGCCTGGTCGGCGGACGCGAAGACGTCCGCCTTCGCACCCTGGGTCAGCTTCTGGACCAGCGCCGAGGAGCCCTCGAAGCTGAACTTCACGGTCACCCCGGAGTTCTGCGCCTCGAACCGCTTGCCCAGCGCCCCGAACGACTCGGTCAGCGACGCCGCCGCGAACACGGTCAGCGTCCTCGACTCGACAGTCGCGGTGACGGGCCCGTCCGAGCCACAGGCCGTCGCGGCCAGCGCCAGCGCGAGCAGGACGGGCGCGAGCTTCCTCATCGGGTTCCTTCCGGGGTTTCGATCACGACGGTGGTCGCCTTGACGACGGCGACCGCGAGCACCCCCGGCCGCAGTCCGAGTTCGCGGACGGCCTCGGCGCTCATCAGCGAGACCACACGATGCGGGCCGCACTGCAGCTCGACCTGTGCCATCACCTTGTCCGTGATCACTTCGGTGACGAGCCCGACGAACCGGTTCCGCGCGGAGCGGCCGACGCTCGAAGGATCCTCGGGCTGTTCGGCCTGCGCCTTGGCGAACGCGGCGAGTTCGGCGCCGTCGACGACCTTGCGGCCCGCCGAGTCGTCGAACGCGGTCAACTGGCCCGCGCGCACCCAGCGGCGGACGGTGTCATCGCTGACACCGAGCAGGCGAGCGGCTTCAGACAACCGGAATTGCGGCATGTCTGGCAGGTTACTTCCGCAGATGCGGAAAAGCTATGCGGGCGAGGAATTGCCGGGGAGTTCGTCGCGGAGGCCATCGAGCAACGCGCTCTGGAAACGTTCGAGCACTTTCCGTTCCTCGGGGGAGAACTGTTCGAGGACGTTCTTCATGTTCGTGTACGCGGATTCGAAGAGCGGCGCGTGCCGCTCCAGCGCGTCCGGGACGACCTCTATCAGGACTTTCCGGCGGTCGACGGTGTCACGGACGCGGCGGGCGAGGCCCGCCTTTTCGAGCCGGTCCATGACGCCGGTCACAGCACCCGTCGACAACCCGGTCAGTTCGGCGATCCTGCCCGCTGTCAACGGTCCCGGCGCCTGGCCGGCGAGCTCGAGCACCTTGTGATCGGTGGCGGACAAGCCCATCCGCTCGGCGATGCGCGCATGCCGGAGGACGGTCAGCGTGCTGCCTTCCCTGCCGAGATCGGCGAACCTGGCCAATTCCTCCGCCGAGAGCGGATATTTCGCCATCCGGAAACCCTTCCGATTCGATGCGAAAAGGGATTCTAGACAGTCGGTTTCGCCCCGTTCGGGGTTAGTCTGGTGACAATGACAGCAGTCGATCTCGGGTTTCCCCGTGTCCCCGGTACACGCGGCGGCCCCACCGTGCCCAGGCCGGACAATCCCGCGCTGATCGACACCTTCGGCCGGGTCGCGACCGACCTGCGGGTGTCGCTCACCGACAAGTGCAATCTGCGCTGCACCTATTGCATGCCCGCCGAGGGGCTGGAATGGATGCCGAGCGCGGACGTGCTGACCGACGACGAACTCGTGTTCCTGCTGCGGATCGCCGTCGAACGGCTCGGCGTCACCGACATCCGGCTCACCGGCGGCGAACCGCTGCTGCGCCAAGGGCTGGAGAAGATCGTCGAGCGCGTCGCGGCACTCGAACCGCGGCCGCGGCTTTCCATGACCACCAACGGGATCGGGCTCGCGAAGCGCGCGAAGTCGCTCGCGGACGCCGGCTTGGACCGGATCAACGTCTCGCTGGACACCGTCGACCGCGCGCTGTTCGAGACGATCACGCGCCGCGACCGGCTTTCGCACGTGCTCGCCGGCATGGCCGCCGCGAGGGAGGCCGGGCTGGACCCGGTGAAGGTCAACGCGGTGCTGATGCGCGGCCTGAACGAGGACCAGGCCGTGCCGCTGCTGAAGTTCTGCCTCGCCGAGGGCTATCACCTGCGGTTCATCGAGCAGATGCCGCTGGACGCGCAGCACGGCTGGAACCGGGCCGACATGATCACCGCCGAGGAGATCCTCGGCATGCTCGGCGAGGAGTTCTCGCTGTCGCCGTTCCCCGCCGCGCGGGGCGGGGCGCCCGCCGAACGCTGGCTGGTCGACGGCGGCCCGGGCGACGTCGGCGTGATCGCGTCGGTGACCCGCCCCTTCTGCGCTGCCTGCGAGCGCACCCGGCTGACCGCGGACGGCGCGGTGCGCTCGTGCCTGTTCAGCAACGACGAGACCGACCTCCGCGCCCTCGTGCGCGCGGGCGCGCGCGAAGAAGAGGTGGCGGACGCCTGGCGGGCGACCATGTGGGGCAAGCTCGCCGGACACGAGATCAACGAGGCCGGCTTCGCGCAGCCGATCCGGCCGATGAGCGCGATCGGCGGCTGACATGGTGACCATCGTGGTGCGGTACTTCGCCTCGGCTCGCGCGGCCACCGGCCTCGACGAGGAGAAGGTGACCCTGCCGGACGGCGCCCGCGTCGCCGACGCCGTCGCCCGACTGCGTGAACTTCACCCGGAGAAGCTCGCGAAGCTGCTCGAAGCGGTCTCGTACCTGCTGGACGGCGTCGCCGTGCGGGATCTCACGCGGCCGCTGACCGAAGGCGCCGAACTGGACGTCCTGCCGCCGTTCGCGGGCGGCTGACCTGCGGAAACGCGGGAAAGCGAGAGCAAAGGTCCCTTGCTCCCCCGCGAGCCGTTCCGGGGCCTTTGACCTGCGGTCCGTCCGGAATTCACCGGCCGGTCGCCGAAGCAGCCGAGGATGCGCCAGTGATCACTCCCCGCCGTGTCCTCGCCGCGCTGCTCGCCGCGGTCGCCGCCACGAGCCTCGCGGCCGCCCCCGCCTCCGCCCATGAGCGCGGCGTCCGGCCGCTGCCGCAGGCGCACAGCCACAACGACTACGAGCACACGCGTCCGCTGCAGGACGCGCTCGATCAGGGCTTCACCAGCGTCGAGGCCGACATCTTCCTGGTGGACGGGCAGTTGCTGGTCGCGCACGACCTCGCCGACACCCGCCCGGACCGCACGCTCGAGTCGCTCTACCTGGAGCCGCTGCGCAAGCGCGTCCTGGCCAACCACGGCGTGGGCGTCTACCGGCAGCGTCTCGAGTTCCAGCTGCTGATCGACGTCAAGGGTGACGCGAACAGCACGTACGCGGCGCTGGAAAAGCGGCTGTACGACCCGCGCTACTCCTTCCTCTTCTCTCTGTACGCGTTCGGGCACGTACAGAAGCGCGCCGTCACTGCGGTGATCTCCGGCGGGCGGCCCAAGGACGTGATGCTCGGGCAGAAGTTCCGGCTCGCCTTCTACGACGGCCGGATCAAGGACCAGAACGACCTGGGCATCGGCTCGGACCGCCGGATGACCCCGCTGGTCTCGGACTCCTGGACCGGGCTGTTCACCTGGACCGGTGAAGGCATTTTCCCGGCCGCGGAGCGGGCAAAACTACACGAACTGGTCAAAAGCGCCCACGCGGCGGGCCAGCGAGTGCGCTTTTGGGCGACGCCGGATACCGCTGGACCCGCCCGTGACGCACTTTGGAAAGAGCTGGCCGACGCCGGAGTCGACCACCTGAATACGGACGACCTGCCAGGGCTGGCGAACTTCTTGAGGTCTCGCTAAAGTGCGCGGCCCAATAGCGCGCGAAGGCGCACGAATGGGCCAGTCAGCCCTTAATCCACGTGATGCAAGCCTCACGATCCGTGAATTATCTCGGCCAGGAAACGGTCCGGTAACGGCCCGCTGACCTGCATAAACAGCCGAATCGTTATGGGTTGCGTGCTGTTACTGTGATGTAGGTCACAGCTCGAATAATTTCCGATCAGGCCGTTCGTTACGTACCGTCGCTTTTCGGTTGGCCCCGACCGACCACGCAACACCGGGAACCCGTAGCGCCGAGCCCTGTCCAACGGATTCCCGGACCCAACCCCGAGCGAAAGCATTTCCGGACAGGGACGAGGGGACAGAACCGACGCGGCGTGCGTCCGGTGAAGTCAGCCGGCCTGAGACGGCCGGCCAGGACCCGCGAGTCCTTCCCTCAGCACAGACTCGTAGGCGCAGGAAGCGAGATGTACTCACATGTCTTACCGAGGCAAGCACCGCAAGATGTCCGCCGCCACCCGTCACATCGCTCGCGTTGCCATTGCGGGCGTCGCGGTCGGCGCCCCCCTCGCCATCGCCGCGACCCCCGCGTCGGCGACCAACTGGGACGCCATCGCGCAGTGCGAGAGCAGCGGCAACTGGAACACCAACACCGGTAACGGCTACTACGGTGGTCTGCAGTTCTCGCAGAGCACCTGGCGCGCCTACGGTGGCACCGGCAGCGCGCACAACGCGTCGCGCGAGCAGCAGATCGCCGTCGCCGAGCGGGTCCTCCAGGGCCAGGGCATCGGCGCGTGGCCGCACTGTGGCAAGAAGGGCGGCTCCGCCAGCCCCGCCAAGGCCAAGTCGACCGCCCCGAAGGCCACCAAGAAGGTGACCCCGAAGAAGTCGACCGCTCCGGTCACCAAGCAGCAGGCCCCGGCCCCGGCCGCCGCCAATGTCGCGAACTCCAACCCGGCGGGTGACTACACCGTCGTGGCCGGCGACACGCTGTCCAAGATCGCCTCCAAGTTCAACGTCCAGGGCGGCTTCCAGAAGCTGCAGGACCTGAACAAGGAATACGTGCCCAACGCCGACTTCATCGTCGTCGGCCAGAAGCTCGCCACCAAGTGAGCTCTTGAGCACCGGTAAGTCGTGATGCCCGCGGGATTCTCCGCGCGGCCACGTCACGACTGACAAGGCCCCACCGCGCCATTCCCCCGGCGGTGGGGCTTTGTCGTGTCCGGGGCCCGGCGCCTCAGGCCCGCACCCCTCGTGCCCGCGTAGCCGCGTGCAATGAAGGGGCCTTTCATTGCAAAATTTGCTATGAAAGGCCCCTTCATTGCGGCGACTTGCGGCTCGGTCACCCCGCTACGGCGAATTGACCCACTCGTCGCTGCCGTCGCTGAAGTGCTGGTGCTTCCACACCGGCAGCCGCGCCTTGACCTCGTCGACCAGCTCCGAACAGGCAGCGAAGGCCTGTCCCCGGTGCTCGGCCGCCACGGCGCAGGCCAGCGCGACGTCCCCGATGGCCAGCGCGCCCAGCCGGTGACTGACGGCGACCGCGCGGACGCCCGTCCACTTTCCCGAGAGGTCCGAGACGACCTCCGCGAGCACGTCGGCGGCGCTGGGGTGGCCTTCGTAGGCGAGCCGCTCCACCGAACGCCCGCCGTCGTGGTCCCCCACGACCCCGCCGAAGGTGACGACGGCGCCCGCGGCCGCGTCGTCCACCAGCCGGGCGTGTTCCTCGACCGAAAGAGGCTCGTCGACCACCGCTGTCCGTGCGACCCGAACGCTCACTGCTGTGCCTCCCGTGGGTGGTCGCCGCCTGCCAGCTGGTCGACGGCGTGGTCGAGGATCCCGTCCAGTACGCCCAGGCCGTCCTTCACGCCGCCGCGTGAACCGGGCAGGTTCACCACCAGGGTCCGGCCGGCGACGCCGGCGATCCCGCGGGAGAGCACGGCCGTGGGCACCTTGGGCAGTCCGGCGGCCCGGATCGCGTCCGCGACGCCGGGGAGTTCGTAGTCGAGGACGGCGCGGGTGACGTCCGGGGTGCGGTCCGTCGGCGAGATGCCGGTGCCGCCGGTCGTCACGATCACCTGGACCCCGGCCGCGACGGCGTCACGCAACACTTCACCGACCGGCTCCCCGTCCTCGACGACCACGGGTTCGGGCACGTCCCAGCCGCGTGCGGCGAGCCAGTCCGTGATGATCGGACCGGTCGTGTCCTCGTAGACGCCCTTCGCGGCGCGGTTCGACGCCACGATCACCCTCGCGACGCGGTTCACGGCCGCTCCCAGGTCCCCGTCTTGCCGCCGTCCTTGCGGATCAGGCGGACATCGTCGAGGGTCGCCGCGGGATCGACGGCCTTGATCATGTCGTGCAGGGTCAGCCCGGCGACGGCGACGGCGGTCAGCGCCTCCATCTCGACGCCGGTCCGGTCGTTCGTCTTCGTGGTCGCGGTGATGTGCACGGCGGTCTCGGCGAGGGCGAACTCGACCTTCACCCCGGACAGCGCGATCTGGTGGCACAGCGGAATCAGCTCGGGCACCTTCTTCGCGCCCATGATGCCCGCGATCCGGGCGGTCGCGAGGGCGTCGCCCTTGGGGAGCCCGTCCGTGGCCAGCAGCCCCGGCACCTCGGCCGTGGTGTGCACGGTGCCGCCCGCCAGCGCGGTGCGGGCGGTGGGCGTCTTGCCGGAAACGTCGACCATACGGGCGGCACCCGTATGGTCGACGTGGCTGAGTTCACTCACGCCAAGCAGGCTAGTCCTCAGAACATCCGCTGCTTCGAGCGAACCTCGTCGAGCGCCTTCTCGCGTTCCTGCCGCTGCTCCGGCGTCATCGAAGCGAAGAGCCCTCCCTTGTCCGCGGCACAGGCCGTGTCGCGCGCGGGGCGCTTGCCTTCCACGAGGAACCGGTTGACGGCGTTGTTGCCGCAAGCGTTCTCGTCGCTCAGCCAGACGCCGTGCCCGCCCTCGTCCACGGTCACGATCCGCGCCCGGTCACCGAGTGCGCGGCGCATCTCCTTGGCACCGCTCAACGGAGTCGCCGGGTCACGCAGGTTCTGCACCATCAGGATGTTCGACGGTCCCCGGTCGCCGATCCGTACCGTCGGCTCGATCTGCTCGGACGGCCAGTACGCGCAGGCCCAGATGTTCGCCCCCGCCGCGCCGAACATCGGGTACTTCACCCGGTCCTTGGCGACGTTGCGCTGGTAGGTCGCGACGTCCTCCGGCCAGTTCGCGTCGTTGCAGACCACGTGCAACTGCCCGGCCAGCAGCTGCGCCGGGTCGATCTGCTGGGCTTGAGCGGTCTGCTTCACGGTGCCTTCGGTGTCGAGCGCCTGCCACTGCTGCGCGAGCACCGGGAAGGACCTGGTCGAGTAGAGCGCGCCGAACGTGCCCATCCGGAACGCCGCGCCGTCCACGCCCGGGACCGCGCCACCGTCGAGCTTGGCGGCGAGTTCGTAGAACTTCGCGGTCACCTGCTGCGGTGTGCGGCCCAGCCCGTAGCTCGTGTGCCGCGCCGCCGCCCATTTCGCGAAGTCCGGGAAGCGGTCCTCGAACCCCTCCGCCAGGCGACGCGAGGTGACCGGATCGAGCCCGCCCGGGCCGGTCACGCTGTCGATCACGACGCGATCGGTCTGCTGCGGGAACAGCGTCGAGTACACGGCGCCCAGGTAGCTGCCGTACGAGACGCCGTAGTACGAGAGCTTCTTCTCGCCGAGGGCTTCCCGGATACGGTCCATGTCGCGGGCGGTGTTGGCCGTGGTGATGTACGGCAGGTTCGCGGCGGTCTTCGACTCACCGCACTGCTTCGCGATACCGGTCACGTACGTCGCCCGCTCGGCCACCGCCGCCGCGTCACGCGCGTACGGCGGCACGTTGCTCACCTGCTGCTCGGGTTTCAGATCGCAGGTGACCGGTGTGCTGCGCCCGATCCCGCGCGGATCGAACCCGATGACGTCGTACGCGTCGAGCACACTCGACGGCATACCCGCGGTCCTCAGCCCGGCGGGCATGGCCAGCCCCGGACCGCCGGGCCCGCCCGGATTCGTCAGCATGATCCCGCGCCGCTTCGCCGGTTTGGTGCTGGCGAGCTTCGAAACGGCGATGTCGATGGTGGCGCCGTCGGGCTTCCGGTAGTCGAGCGGGACCTTCAAGGTGCCGCATTCGACGCCCGGCGCGGCCACGTCCTCCGGACACGGCCCCCAGTTCACCGGCGAAACCGCGGCGGACGCCGTGGCCGGTACGAGTACCGCCACGGTCACCGCCGCGGCCGTGAGTGTCCCGATTCTGCTCAGGACAGAGTGCTTCATCCCCAACCCCCGTCAAGATCGACTTCCTGGTCGGAATCGAGCCTATGAGCGGGCCGGGTGCGGAGTCGTCACCCTGAAGTCGGCCACGAGGTCGGCCTCAGTGATGACGATGACTCCGAATGGAGCAAGGGAGATTTGCTATCACTTCGGGCTACGGGGTCTCCCCAAGGGCGCTCCGCGCCCGACGGAGACTTCACCGCCAAGCGCCCTCTTTCGGGCCGAAGGCCCACGGAAACACGATGAAGGGGCGCCCTTCACTCTCAACCTGAGTTGCAAGCGGAACGGCGCCCCTTCGGCGGGTTCGCGTCAGCGCTTGGCCGATTTAACCGCTTTCTTGACGGCTTCCGCGACGGCGGGGGCGACGGCGCTGTCGAACACGCTCGGCACGATGAACGAAGCGTTCAGCTTGCCGTTGTCCACGACGTCCGCGATGGCGTCGGCGGCCGCGAGGAGCATCGAGTCGTCGATGTGGTGCGCCTGCGCGTCGAGCAGACCGCGGAAGACACCGGGGAACGCGAGCACGTTGTTGATCTGGTTCGGGAAGTCGCTGCGGCCGGTGGCGACCACGGCGGCGTGCTTCTGCGCTTCCAGCGGGTCGATCTCCGGGTCCGGGTTGGCCAGCGCGAACACGACGGCGTCGGACTTCATGGTCGCGACCTGCTCGGCCCCGAACAGGTTCGGCGCGGAAACGCCGATGAACACGTCGGCGCCGACGAGCGCCTCGTGCAGCGTGCCCGCCTGCTGCTCCTTGTTCGTGTGCTCGGCGATCCAGGTCAGGTTCTCGTCGAGGTTGCCGCGCGCGGAGTGCACGATGCCGTCGATGTCGGCGGCCACGATGTCACCCGGGTTCTTGCCGAGGATCAAGCGGATGATCGCCGAGCCCGCCGCGCCGACGCCGCTGACGACGATCTTGCAGTCTTCGATGTTCTTCCCGACCACGCGCAGGGCGTTGCGCAGCGCGGCGACCACGACGATCGCGGTGCCGTGCTGGTCGTCGTGGAACACCGGGATGTCGAGCTGCTCACGCAGGCGCTTCTCGATCTCGAAGCAGCGCGGCGCGGCGATGTCCTCGAGATTGATGCCCGCGTAGACCGGCGCGAGCGCCTTCGCGATCATGATGATCTCTTCGGTGTCCTGGGTGTCCAGGCAGACCGGCCACGCGTCGACGTCGGCGAACTTCTTGAACAGCGCCGCCTTGCCCTCCATCACCGGGAGCGCGGCGGCCGGGCCGATGTTGCCGAGGCCCAGCACCGCGGAGCCGTCGGTGAGCACCGCGACGGTGTTGCGCTTGATGGTCAGGCGGCGCGCGTCCTCGGGGTTCGCCGCGATCGCCTGGCAGACGCGGGCGACGCCCGGCGTGTACGCGCGGGAGAGGTCGTCACGGTTGCGGAGCGCGACCTTGGGAGTGACTTCGATCTTGCCGCCGAGGTGGATCAGGAAGGTCCGGTCGGAGACCTTGCGCACGCGCACGCCCGGCAGCGAGTCCAGGGTCTGCGTGATGTCCTGCGCGTGGTTCTCCGACAGGGCGTTGGCGCTGATGTCGACGACGATCGACTCGGGGTGCGACTCGACGACGTCGAACGCGGTCAGCACACCGCCGACCCTGCCGACGGCGGTCGTCAGGTCACCCGCCGCGGTGGACGACGCGGGGGCCTCCACCCGGACGGTGATCGAATATCCGGGACCGGGAACCGGCATGGCACTACCCCCGCTGAGGAACGCTCGAATAGGTCGATCGAAAACCTACTCCCGTGACGACCGCCACGGACCTTCGCAGGGGTAACCGGCGAGTAGCTTTTCTACCGGTTGATCTCGGTCTCGGGGTGCACGTAAGGCACGCTCTCGAGCGGGAAGGTCACGTCGCCGAACGGGGACAGCGCACCCTGCCGGTCGGACGCGAGCTCGGTGACGGGGTGCTCCCCGTCTTCACCGGGCCACGTGGGGTCGATGCCCGCGCGCTTCTTGTTATCGCCCTTCGCCACAACGTCCTCCAGAGCATGGTCAAGCTGTTCTATCGGGACAGTCTGCCCGAACGCCACTGGCGGGCCACCACCCGCCCGGTATCCTGGTCGTCTATGCCCGCGCCATCCCTGGCGGACTGGCTGCGCCAGGAGTCCGACGACGCTCTCGCCGCACTGCTGCGCACGCGTCGCGACCTGTCCACGCCACCCCCGTCCGACACCATCGTGCTCGCCACCCGGGCCGGCACGCCGGGCTCCGTCGCGCGTGCTTGCGAAGACCTCGACACCTTCACTCTCTCCGTTCTCGACGCTCTCCTGCTGGCCGGAGCGGACACCGATCCGGTCACCGCGGCCGAGGTCGCGCGGCTCGTGGGCACGAAGATCGGCGAACCGCTGGCGCTGTTGCGCAAGCGGGCCCTGGTCTGGGGTGAGGACGACACGCTGCGCGTCCCGCCGTCGGCTCGTGACGCGCTCGGCCCCTTCCCCGCCGGGCTCGGGTCGTCGTCGCCCTCGCTCGCCGGGACGGACATCGACGCCGCGCTCGCGGAGGTCGGTGAGGACGAACGAGCCCTGCTGACGACGCTGGCCGCCGGGCCGCCGATCGGCCGCACCCGCGACGCGTCGGCCGACGTCCCGCTGGAGCGGGCGCGGAACCCGGTCCAGCGCCTGCTCGCCCGTGGGCTGCTGCTGCGCCGGGACGACCAGACCGTCGAGCTGCCGCGTGAGATCGGGATCGCGCTGCGCGGCGGGTCGGTGTTCGACCCGGCGTCGCTGCGCGAACCGGAACTCCCCACGCATCCGCATCAGCCGTCCACAGTGGACGCGACGGCGGCCGGCGAGGCGATGGAGTTCTTGCGTCAGACCGAAAGCATGCTTCGCGCGTGGTCGGAAACGCCGCCGCCGGTGCTGAAGTCCGGCGGGCTCGGAGTCCGCGAACTGAAGAAGCTCGCCAAGGATCTCGACGTCGACGAGACACGGGTGACCCTGCTGGCGGAGATCGCCGTCGGCGCCGGGCTGGTGGCCGACAGCGAAGCGACCACGCCGGAATGGGTACCGACGACGCTCACGGATTCGTGGCTCGCGTCGCCGACCGCGCAGCGTTGGATGACGGTCGCGCAGGCCTGGCTCGAACTGCCCCGGCTGCCCGGCCTCGCCGGCGGGCGGGACGCGAAGGACAAGCCGATCGCGCCGCTGTCGGAGGACCTGCGCCGTCCGCTGGCGCCCACGTCGCGGCGGCGGATCCTCCTCGCCCTGGCCGCGCTTCCCGACGGCGCGGGCGTGAAGAGCACCGACGAACTGGTCGCCGCGCTCGCCTGGCGCGCGCCGCGGCGGGGCGGGCGGCTGCGGGACGAGACCGTGCGCTGGACGATGGCCGAGGGGGCGGCGCTCGGCCTGATCGGGCTCGGCGGGCTCACCACGGCGACCCGGGCGCTGCTGGCCGAGGACCGGCCGGGAGCGGTCGAGGCGATGATCGACGCACTGCCGCGTCCGGTGGACCACGTCCTGGTCCAGGCCGATCTGACCGTGGTCGCGCCGGGTCCGCTGGAGGCCGAACTCGCGGCCGACATGACCGCCGTCGCCGACATCGAATCCTCCGGGCACGCGACCGTCTACCGGATCACCGAGACCTCCGTGCGGCGCGCGCTCGACACCGGGCGGACCGCGGGCGAACTGCACCAGCTGTTCACGACGCGGTCGGCGACGCCGGTGCCCCAATCGCTGAGCTACCTGATCGACGACGTCGCCCGGCGGCACGGGCGGCTGCGCGGCGGGGCCGCCGAATCGTTCCTGCGCTGCGACGACGCGTCGCTGCTCGCCGAAGTCATGGGCAGCCCGGTCGCGACGGAGTACGGCTTGCGCATGATCGCGCCGACAGTGCTCATCAGCGCGTACCCGCTCGCCGAAGTCCTCGACGCGCTCCGCGCCGCCGGGTTCGCTCCGGCCGCCGAAGGTCCCGACGGGCGCGTCATGGACATCAGGCCTTCTGGACGTCGCCTGCCCGCGAAGGCGCGTGCCGCGCGCCGGGCCCCCGGAGAGCCTGCCGGGCTGACCGACGACCAGGTCGGCAAGATCGTCGCGCACGTCCGGGCCGGTGACGCCGCTTCGGCGCGCCGCCGGGGCGAGACGGTGCGCGCGCCACAGGGAGGCGGCGCCGGGGACACGTCCGCGACGCTGGCATTGCTGTCACAGGCGACCATGGAGCGCCGCGAGGTGTGGATCGGCTTCGTCGACTCACGCGGGACGGCGAGCCAGCGGGTGGTGCGGCCGCTGCGGGTCGGCGGCGGGGTCCTCGAAGGGACCGACCACGAGCGCTACCCGCTGCACCGGATCACCTCGGCCGCCCTCGTCGAAGACTGACGGCTCCGCGATCACGACGTGCTTTGCCGCGACGACTGATCTGCGCTGTGTTCGGAGCGTGACGTCGCGGACGTCAGGCGAGTCGCAAGGCCAGGTACGCCCGGGGCAGACCAGGACCCTGGCCTTACGCATGTCCGTCAGCAGTCCGTCTCGACGGCTATCTCGTGCACGAAAACCTCGATCAGCCGGCAGTGGCCGGAGCCGCTGTCCTTCCTGGCCCTGATCGCGCCGGCGACGATGTCCGCAGGCCCAGACACGTTCCTACCGTCGACGAGGGTTTTGACGGCGGCCTCTCGCTCCGCCGGATCCATCTCGTTCCCGCTGGGTCGAAGACGGCCGCGGCGAGCACATATTGAGAGGTAAGGCAAATGTGGCGTAGCTCAGCCTCCGACGAAGGTTCTTCGATGGCTTCAAGGTAGGCAAGAGGTATTCGGGGCGTGGCTCCGGGAGCCGGTCACGCTTTGAGTGTCCATAAGGGACACTGTCGAGCAGTGAAATGTCTGGTTGATGCCTGTATCACCGATTTTGCGTGGGGGGTCGTGAGTGGCAATGAGCGTTCTAACGCTCATTGCCACTCACGACCCCCCACGCAAGGTGCCCATAACGGACACTGTTGCCTGACTGGCGTCCCTTGTGGACGGTCAAGAGCGCGCCAGGCCCTGGCGATCCCACTCCGCCACCGACTCGTCAGGCCGCCGTTGCCTTACCTCTCAATAGAACCCGTCGAACGCACGGATCGGGAACCGGCCCTTTGATGACATCGCGTGATCTTATGTCACGCCATGCAGCCAATCGCGGGCGTGAGTCAGAGGGCGCGAAGGCCCTGAAGCACCCGCCTCGTTAGTGGTCAGACCAGCTGTTCGGTGCGGAGATCCTTCAGCACCATCGATAAGGCCTCACCGTGGGTCGGCCAGTCCGGTGTGCCGATCCCGGCCGAATGCAACGCGGCACGGACAGCCGCGTGCCCCTCCGCGATGGCTTGGGAAAGGTCGTCGCCGGAAATATCGGCTTCGATCTCCATCACCGCACGCGCCGCGTCCGCGGAGACCGCGCTGTCGACGAACCCGTCGAGGCAGCGTTCTTGTTGGAGCAGCGCTCGCATCACCTTGTCGCAGTACTCGAAGAGATCACCGTCGCCGTCGGCGATGAAGACCCAGTGCGCGTGGACCCTCACACCCATCAGGAACCCCCTTCGATCTCGTAACAAGGTTGACGAAGCAGCCAGGACACCGCGTTCTTTCCGTAGTTGCCGCCGCTCGGCGTCAAGTGGATCCAACGTTGGTGCTGCCCGCACGGGCACCGAACCGTGTAGTAGGTCGGTGGATCCAAGATCCTCCATCCTGCCCGATGGAAGTGCTCGAGAACAGCTTCCAGATCCTTCCTAGGATGCTTTCTCCAGTACCCCACCGGCTACTCCTTGCCCAGGTTAACGCAGATCGGAAAGACCGGCGTCACGCTGAGATCCCGTTCACGGACGACCGGGAGTAATCGCGGCGAAGCGCGTTCCATTACCAAAGGTGGCTGGCGCTCACCCCAAAGTAGTCAGATCGACTTCCCTTTGCCTGGCCGCAAGCCGGCGATCCGGGGATCCGCCCCCAATGTCACATTGGAGACGCTCAGCGTCCCCAATGCCACATTGGGGACATCGAGACCGCGGCCGAGCCGACGTCGCCAAGAGAGACCGAACGCGGGCGGCAGCGCCAGAGAGCACGAAGCCCACGCAACTAGTCACCTGCTTGCGGGCCGTTCGGAGCGCAAGCAGGTGACGAAATTGCGTGGGTCAGAGGGTTCGAAGGCCTTGAAGCACCCGCTCCATGAAAGCGCGCGAAGAAGAGTCGCCGAGGATCAGCTCGGTCTGGTGGATCAGCACCAGACCGGCGTCCGCCATGTCGCCGACGATCACCTTCACCACGCCCAGCGGCAGCCGCAGATGCGCGGCGATCTCCGCGATCGAGCGGGTATCGAGACAGAGGTCGCAGATCTGCCGGTGTTCGGGGGTCCGCACGCCGCGGTATCGGCGGCCGTCGTCGCTGGTCGACACCAGCGCCTCCAGCGCCAGGTCGTGCGCGGTGCGGGTGCGTCCGCCGGTGCGGGTGTAGGGCCGGACCCGCGAGCCCGCCGAAGGCGGCATGTAGACCGAAGCGGGCGCGGCGGCGTCGGCGGTGACGCGCGGCGGCGGCGATTGGCGAAGGGGCGAAGGCATCGACGCCGGGGCGGGGGCAGGCGCGGGCGGGCGTCGCGGCATGACCGTGCTGATCGAGCTCAGCTCGAACCGGCTCGGGGAATCGAAGGCCTCGCGTTCGGTGCCCTGGTAGAGGGAGTCCCAGCCGGAGGGTTCCGGTTCGGTGAATCCGGTGATCTTCATCGGCGCTTACCCACGTACGCCGCCCTGCAGCTGCGCGCGCAGCTCGGGCGTGATCTGCTGGCCGACCCGCTCGACGAGCAGGGTCATCTCGTAGGCCACGGTGCCGATGTCACAGGTCGGCGCGGCCAGGACGGCGAGTGAGGAGCCGTCGGCGACCGACATGAGGAAGAGGTAGCCGCGTTCCATCTCGACGACGGTCTGGTTGACCCCGCCCGCGTCGAAGCAGCGGGCGGCGCCGGCGGTGAGGCTGATCAGCCCGGAGGCGACCGCGGACAGCTGTTCGGCCCGCTCCTGCGGCAGCCCTTCCGACGGCGCGAGGAGAAGACCGTCCGCCGAGACCAGCACGGCGTGCGCGGCACCGGGAACCCGGCGCGCGAAATCCGTGATGAGCCAGCCGAACGAGCTCTGCTGCTGTCCGGATGCCGTCACAAGTCCCTCCTCGCTGCGTCAAGACCACCTGGGCGGCGTGGTCCGGGCGACTCTCCCCGACCAGCACCGATCCCGGTACCGGCGGGCCGAAAGACGCCTCCACCCAGCGTATTCGTCCCGTCGATCGTGTCGAGCCCGCCACCCGGCCGGCGGCGTTAACCGAACGTAAACGTCCAGCCGCTCACCGCGTCGACCCATGGCGAACCACGCATTCGTGGGTCACCCCATGGTGGCCGGGTGCGACCGGCTCGAAATCGGTGTCCCCGCAGGTCACCGACGTTCCGATCACCCGATCGAATGCTGACCGCACCGGATCGCGGGAAAGGGATCGCCCCGCGTCCGCTCCGGTTGGTGGCGCCGCTCCCCGAAGCGGGTGAAGCCTGCCGAGTTCACTCCAACGGCCGCATCCGCTCAGGGGTTTCGTCCCTTTTAGCCCGCGCGCAACGCCGAATCGTGTGCGATGGCGTGCTGCACGACCGAGATCAACACCTGCTTGGCGGAGTCACGCTCCCTGGCGTCACAGGCCATGATCGGCACGGACGGCGAGATCGTCAGCGCGTGCCGGACGTCCTCGATCTGGTGGTGCAGCAGCCGGTCGAAGCAGTTGATCGCCACGACGTACGGCAGCTTCCGGTTCTCGAAGAAGTCGATCGACGGGAACGCGTCGGCGAGCCGCCGCGTGTCGACCAGCACGACGGCACCGATGGCGCCGACCGCGAGGTCGTCCCACATGAACCAGAACCGGTGCTGGCCCGGCGTACCGAACACGTACAGCACCAGATCCGAGTCCAGCGAAATCCGGCCGAAGTCCATGGCCACGGTCGTCGTCGACTTGTTCGGGGTGGCCGAATTGTCGTCGACGCCGGTACTGGCCTCGGTCATCATGGCCTCGGTGGTCAGCGGATCGATCTCCGAAACCGCTCCGACCAGCGTGGTCTTCCCCGAGCCGAATCCGCCAGCGACCACGATCTTGGCCGACGACGTCGGCCCGGCCACCTGCGGCGCATTCGCGTCGGAGTCAAATTCTCCGAAGCCCACTGAGCACCCTCTCCATGAACTCGATACTGGGCCGGTCACCAACGTTCTGGCTGGCAGTGTGCACCAGGACCAGGCCGAGGCCGGCCACGTCTCCGATCAGCACCCGGACCACGCCGAGCGGCAGGCGCAACAGCGCCGCGACTTCGGCGACGGACCGGGTGTCCAGGCAAAGGTCGCAGATCGACCGGTGTTCGGGGACGCGTACCCGGTCGAGCACACGTCCCTGTTCACTGGTCGAGATCAACGCCTCGATGGCAAGGTCGTACGTCGGCTTGGTCCGTCCCCGCGTGCGGAAGTACGGCCGGACCAGGCCGGATGATTCGACGTCGGTGGTGTACTGCTCGTCGACGTATTCGTTCTGTGCCTGCTGCGGCAGTGCCGCGGCGAGCGGATCCGCGGCGGCCGCGGCCGCCCGGCGTTCCTCCTCCTTGTCGAAGGAGAACTTGGCGAACTCGCCGGAATCGTAGAGCGGGCCGCTGCCACCACCGAACAGTTCGGCCCCGGGTCCGCCGAGCAGGCGTTCCCGGTAGTCCGTGACGCTGAAATCGGCGGGTCCCTGTCCCGCGTTCGAATCGGTCAGCCAGCGGGAGGCCTCGTCCGGGGACACGGGGTCATTGTCCGACCCCTGTGCCCGTCGCGATCGCCATTCGCGGTCGACCCGGTCCCGGAAGGACGTCCAGTCCTCCCGGCCGTCGTCACGTTCCGACCACCCGCCGGAGAAGTCGTCACCGAGCCGGCCATCGCCCCTCAAGCGCCCGTCGTCCACGGCATTCTCCTCGGTTCCCGGTCGCTCAGCGGCGGACCGACGCGCCCTGCAGCTGCGCGCGCATCTCCGGTGTCAGCTGTTGCCCCACCCGTTCCACCAGCAAGGTCATCTCGTAGACGACCAGGCCGATGTCACTCTCCGGCGATCCGAGGACCGCCAGACAGGACCCGTCGGACACCGACATCAGGAAGAGGAAGCCGTTGGCCATCTCGACCACCGTCTGCGCGACCGTGCCGCCTTCGAACACCTTCGCCGCACCGCGCGCCAGGCTCGTGAGCCCCGACGCGACCGCGGCCAGCTGATCGGCCCTGTCCTTGGGAAGTCCCTTCGAAGAGGCCAGCAGCAAACCGTCCGCCGACACCACCACGGCATGCGCCGCGCCCGGGACCCGGTGCACGAAATCCGTGATCAGCCAGGCAAAGCTGCTCGTGTGTCCTTTACCCTGCGCCTGGCCGCCAGGCTGCGCCGGACCACCCGGCTGCATCGCACCCGCCCGTGTCACTGTCACTCCTTACTGCTGTCATCGGCGGAGGAACCTCCGCCGGTCACCGGAACGCCGTTGTCATCCAGCGCGTCGATCGGACGATCCTTCAACGCGTGCCGTCCCGACTTGTAGCCCTGCTGGAAGCTTGCCATCCGACTCCTCGCCGCCGTCGCCGAGCGGGCGATCGCACCCGTTCCCGGCATTCCGGAGGTCTTGTCGGCGAACGAGTCTTCCTTCTTCGGCTCGTTCCCGCCGATCGAGCCGGGGACGAGATACTGGTTCGGCACCCGTTTCGGCAGGCCCGCCGGGGTGATCTCGTCGTTCCGGTCTTCGTACAGGACCTGTGCCGCCTGCCAGCCGTCGTCCGACGCGCTGCGCCAGCCATTGTCCTGGAGCGCGGTCTCCGGCGGAACAGTCCGAGGGGTCCGAGTGGGCAATGCCTCTTCGGGAGTGTCGCCAGTGTCCCCGACGTCGGGTTCCACCGCGTCGGCGGCGGTGTCGCGGGTCTGCTCGGGCAGGGCGGACTCGACCGGCTCCGTGTAGGTGGTCGGGGTGTCGGCGCCTGCCTCGTCGCCTTCGCTGAACCAACGGGACAGCACCGACTGGTAGATCGGCAGCCGCCGGGTGGGCACGTCGTCGTCGAGCGCCGACTTGCCTTCGTCCGAAGACCGCTCGGAAGCCGAAGACTCCGAGAACCCCACGGCCCTGTTCGGCGTTTCGACCGGGTTGTACTTCGGCTCCCGCTTCGGCAGCACCAGCGACGAGAACTGGGTCTCGGTGCCGCTGGAGGCGCCGTCGCCGTTCGGCGGCGAGATGTCCTCCGCCGTCGGCCACGCCGGGGTCTCCTCGGCGGGGACCGCCGGGCTGAGGAACGGTCCGGCCGCGTTCTTGCCCGCGACCAGGTCGTCGAGGCTGATCGGCTGATCGAGCGGGACGAGCCCGCCCTGCTGCGCGATCGGTTGCGAAGCCGGCGGCTTCGACGGCGGCGGCGGGGTCATCTCCAGGCCGCGGTCGGAAGCGGAGATGTTCGGCAGCGACGTCGACATCTCGGACGCCGACGGCATCGAAGGCATCGACGTTTCCGAGCGGTTCGACGGCGGCGGGGTCCGCACGCCGGGCCGCATCTGCGTGAGCAGTTCGGCGGGCACGACGACCCGCGCGATCACGCCGCCCTCGATGTCCTCGTTCTCCCGCAGCCGGACCTCGATACCGTGGCGGCGCGCCAGGCGCGCGACCACGTACAGGCCCATCCGCCGGGTCACCGAGACGTCCAGGTCCGGCGGGTCGGCCAGGCGCTGGTTGACCTCGGCGAGCCGCTCCTCGGTCATGCCGACACCGTGGTCGGTGACCTGGATGGCGAGCGCCTTCTTGCGGGTGATCACCGCGCGGACGGTCACCTTCGTCTCCGGCTCGGAGAAGTAGGTGGCGTTGTCCAGCAGTTCCGCGAGCACGTGCACGAGGTCGTGGATCGTCAGGCCCTGGACGGCGACCTCGGGGACGATCCCGATCTCGATCCGGGCGTACTGCTCGATCTCCGAGACCGCGGCGCCGATGACGTCGGCGGCAGGCACCGGCTTGGGCACCGACTTCGCGAGACCGGCGCCCGAGAGCACCAGGAGGCTTTCACCGTTGCGGCGCAGCCGCGTGGCGAGGTGGTCGAGCTCGAACAGGCTGGCCAAGTGGTCCGGGTCCTGCTCGTCGGCCTCGAGCCGGTCGATCACGCCGAGCTGGCGTTCCACCAGGCGCTGCGACCGGCGGGACAGGTTCACGAAGATGCCGTTGACGTTCTCTCGCAGGAGGGCCTGCTCGGCGGCCATCTTGACGGCCTGTGCATGGACGACGTCGAAGGACCGCGCCACTTCACCGATCTCGTCACGCGAGGTGACCGGCACCGGCTCGACCGACCGCTTCGAGGCGTTGACCGGGTCCGGGTCGTCGAGGATCGCTTGCACGGTTTCCGGCAGTCGTGTGTACGCGACGTCGAGCGCGGTCTTCCGCAGGATCCGCAGCGGGCGCAGCATCAGCCTGGCGATGACGAGCATCAGGAACAGCGCCGCGAGCAGGGCCAGCAGCACGATCGCGCCGCCGATCCAGGCCGAGTTGATCGCGTCGGTCGCCAGTTCGTCGGCCTGTGCCCGCAGCTGGCCGAGCAGATTGGTCTCGACCGCGCGCAGTTTGTCCAGCGCGACCCGGCTGTCGTTGCCGAGCGCGACGTTGTCGATCGACGGCGGCTCGTTCTGCTGGTGCAGCGAAAACGCCATCGTGGTGATCCGGCGGCGGTCGTCGACCTCGGGGCCGGAGAAGGTGTCCGAGTAGAGCTGCCGCTGTTCGGGGCTGGCGTTGGCGAGGAAGGCCGCCGTCGAGGCGTCACCGCTCGCGACCGCCGAACGCGCCTGGTCGAACAGGTCGCCGGGGAACGAGGAGCGGAAGGAGGCGATCAGCAGCGCCGCGTCACCGCGGGCGATGAACTCCTTGCTCTCACTGACGGCCTGCACGGTCACGCCGAGTCGGAGCACGTCGCGGTTCGCCACCGCGGTCGTCACCTCGCGGCCGAGCTGGACCAGCGAGTCGAGGATGCCGGAGTAGGCGATGAGGACCGGGGTGTCGCCCAGCAGCGAGGTGTTCATCGCGCCGCGCAGCGGGCGCAGGGCGTCGAGCCGCTGCAGACCACGCGAATAACGGTCCCTCGTGTCCTGATCGTCCGGGTTGATCTGGTTCGCCGAAGCCCGCAGATCGTCGACCGCGCGGTCGACCTTGGAGATCTGCGCGTCGAGACCGGCTTGGCGCGACGCGTCACCGGAGGCGATCTTGGCGACGGCGAGCGCGCGTTCGCTCTGCAGCTCGTGCACCACGAGCGTGATCTTGTCGGCGAACGCGACCTGGTCGGCCGTGTCCTGGAACCGTGCCGCCTCGCTGCTGTCGTCGATCACGCGCAGCGTGCCGAGCGCGAGCGCGGTCAGCGTCGGGATGATCAGAACGGCCGCGAGCTTCGATCGCAGACGCCAGTTACGCAGGCCCAGGAACGACCCGGCCTTCCCGCCAGGACCGTCTCCGGTATCCCGCGCAGGGGCCCCTCCCACCCCCGCGGTGTCTTCGTTCGGCACCGCCGCACCACCATCATCTTCATCCGGGCCGGGAAAGCCCATTTTGGACATGCCGTACTGCTGCTGTCTGGGTCGGTTGTCGGAGACCACTATCCGCTCGCTCCCGTCACCCTGGAGGGGCGCGCACGGCGTGCGGGTCCACTCCTGGAAATGCGGAAGTCGTCTTTGACGCAGTCTCTCAAGTGCACTTGACCGAAACCCTGCCTGACGCCATTGGTCTATTCGGCCCAACCCGCCAGTGCGCGGGGACGCACCAGTGAAGCACGGACGTGTTCGACGTGTTCAACACAGAGTGCCTTGCACCTCGGGAAAGGTCCAGAGCGTTCGGCCATCCAAGGCACTCTCTTTCACTACATCAGTGGTCCACACCTCACTACCGGTGCATGAGGGTAGCGAACGGGAGGGCCAGATGTAACCCTTCGGTCAAGACGTGCAAGAAGACCCCGTACGGGTCTTGACCCGTTGGCGCTCAGTTGTCAACAAGTCCCCGCCACGAACACGCCCAGTTGTGTTCACTTCTGACAAACAACCTGTTCGGGTGATCGTTACCACTTGGGATCATGGGATGACCACCCATTGTGAGCGCTGTGTCCGTTCTCTACAGTGGGCCCGTGGCTCGACAAAGAGTCACTTCCGAATTCCACATCAGGCCACGTCATCACGTGTCCCTCCCTTGATCAGGAGCACCCCTTTGCTTGGCTCTGCAAGCTCGAAGAAGGCCTTGAGCGTCAGCCTGGGCCGGCGTGGAGCCCTCGCCTTCGCGATGGCGGCCGTCGTTTCGGTATCGGTCAGCGGCTGTGGCCTCCTCGGCGGCGACGATTCGTCCTCCTCCGGCGGCTCGGGGAACCTCGAGAAGTCGAAGATCAAGGTCGCCGTGATGTCGACCATCGACCTCGCCCCGCTGCGCCTCGCGCAGGACGGCGGCTACTTCAAGAACGAGGGCCTCGACGTCGAGGCGATCGAAGCCGCGACCGGCCAGGTCTCGCTGACCAAGCTGATCGGCGGCGAGGTCGACATCGCGTACGCGAGCTACACGCCGTTCTTCATCGCGATGAGCAAGGGCACCGCGGACATCAAGCTGGTCGCGGACGCCTCCTCCGCCGGTCCGAAGAGCACGATGCTGGTCACCCTGCCGACGTCGACGGTCAAGAGCGTCAGCGACCTGGCGGGCAAGAAGATCGGCATCACCGCGCCGAACACCGTGTCCGACACACTGTCCAAATCGGTCATGAAGGACCACGGCGTCGACGCGAGCAAGGTGCAGTGGGTCCCGATCCAGCTGCCGAACGTCGGAGCCGCGCTCAAGAACGGTGACATCGACGCCGGCTTCCTGACCGAGCCCTTCATCACCCAGACCGCGAAGCAGGCGGGCACCGTGCCGGTCGTGGACACCGCCACCGGCGCCACCCAGGACTTCCCCACCGCGGGCTACGGGTCGCTCGGCAAGTTCGTGAACGAGAACCCGAAGACCGTGGCCGCCTTCCAGCGCGCCATGCAGAAGGCCACCCGGGACGCCGCGGACCGCTCCAAGATCGAGCCGCTGCTGGTCAAGTACGCCAAGATCGACCAGGACACCGCCGCGCTGACCACGCTGCTGACCTTCCAGTCCACCCTGGACCCCCGCCGCATCCAGCGGGTCCCGGACCTGCTCCTGCAGATGGGCGCCATCCAGACCAAGATCGACGTCGGCCCGATGATCGCGCCGCAGACCACCAGCTGATGACACGCGGTTACTCCGAATTGCGGTTCCACCCGTAATTCGATCACTGAAAGTAATGTTGTCCAAGCGGGTGATCAGGTGATCGGGCGAATGGCCTAAAATGATCACCCGCTGACAACACCCATTGTGAGCAGGTGGGCAAATCTCTAAGGTGACCGCGTGCCTGGCGAATCGAAGCCACGACACGGATGAAAAAACCCCAACGGTGATTCATTGTTTCCGAGGAGCTGGCTTTGTTTCGAAACGCCATGAGCAGGAGTGGTGCGCGTAGAGGCCGAGGTGCCATCGGCGTCGCCCTGAGCGCGCTCATGCTGGCCACGTTGGGTGCCTGTGGCGCCCTCGGCGGCGATGACACGTCCAAAGCGTCCGGTGGTGGTGACGGCGCACTGGAGAAACCGAAGATCAAGGTGGCCCTGCTGCCCGTCGTCGACCTCGCTCCGCTGCGGCTGGCGCAGGAGGCCGGCTACTTCAAGGCCGAAGGTCTCGAGGTCGAAGCCGTCGACGCCCCCAGCGGCCAGCAGGCGATGACCAAGATGATCGGTGGCGAGGTCGACATCGCCTTCTCCACCTACATGCCGTTCTTCGTCGCGAAGAGCAAGGGCGCCGCCGACATCCGGCTCGTCGCCGACTCCGTGTCGGCCAGCCCCAAGAGCAACGCGGTCGTCACGGTGCCGAACTCCACGGTCAAGACGATCAACGACCTCGCGGGCAAGAAGATCGCGATCACCGACAAGAACACCGCCTCCCACCTGCTCACCGTCTCGGTGATGAAGGACCACGGCGTCGACACCAGCAAGGTCCAGTGGGTGCCGATGCAGCTGCCCAACATCGCCGCCGCTCTCGGCTCGGGCCAGGTCGACGCGGGCTACCTGCCCGAGCCCTTCCTGACCCAGGCTTCCAAGGTCGTCGGCGCGACCCCGATCGTCGACATCGCGACCGGCGCCACCACGGACTTCCCCCTGGCCGGCTTCGGCGCGCTCGGCTCCTTCGTGGACAAGAACCCGAAGACGCTGGCCGCGTTCCAGCGCGCACTGGCCAAGGCCGTGCGCGAATCGGCCGACCGCTCCAAGATCGAACCGATGATCGTCAAGTACGCCAAGGTCGACGCCGAAACCGCCTCACTGCTCACGCTGCCGACGTTCGGGGCCACCCTGGACGCCCGTCGCCTGCAGCGCGTGCCGGATCTGCTGCTGCAGACCGGAGTGATCTCGGCCAAGCTCGACGCCGCTCCGATGCTCGCCCCTCAAGCTGGATAAAGGTCAAGGTGCCACGACTTCTCCGTGCCCTGGCCGGTCTGGCCGGTTTCTTCCTCGTCTGGGAAGCGATCGTCCAGGCCGGCCTGGTCCGTAAAGAGTTCCTTCCCCCGCCGACCGTCGTCCTCGTGACGATCTTCGAACAGTTCGGCGAGACGCAGTTCATCCGGGACCTGATCGCCACGTTCCTCGCGTGGGCGATCGCCCTGCTGATCGCCGTCGCCGTCGCCGTACCCGCCGGTCTGCTGCTGGGCAGCATCCCCGGCCTGCGCACCGCGACCGCGGTGGTCATCGAGTTCCTGCGGCCGATCCCCGCCGTCGCGCTGATCCCGCTGGTGCTCCTGCTGATCGGCGGTGGCCCCGAAGCGAAGATCACGCTGGCCGTGTACGCGTCGTTGTGGCCCATCATGTTCAACACGATCTACGCGCTCGGCGAGATCGACCCCGTCCTGCAGGAGACCGCGAAAGCCTGCGGTACCAGCAAGTTCCGGACGTTGACGTCGGTGGCGCTGCCGCATACCGCGCCGTTCGTGTTCACCGGGGTCCGGCTGTCCGCCAACATCGCGCTGATCGCGGTGGTCAGCACCGAATTCCTCGCCGGGGCCAAACTCGGCATCGGCAACTTCATCATGCAGGCCAGCACCGGCTCCACCAGGTTCGACCTCGTGCTCGCGGGCACCGTGGTGGTCGGCGCGCTCGGCTTCCTCATCAACGGCGGACTCGAGATGATCGGCAGGCGGGCGTTCCGCTGGAGCACGGTCGACCGGGAGGCGGTCTCGTGACGACCCTCACGCTGACCAGCCGCGTCGGCAGGCGCGTGGGCCGGGGTATCGGCATCCTCGTCCGCAACTGGCTGCTCTTCTTCGCCCTGCTCGGGATCTGGGAGCTCGCGACCCGGCTCGCGGAGAGCCCGTTCTTCCCGCCGCCGACCGAAATCTTGACCACGTCGGCGAAACTGTGGTTCACCGGCCCTGCCTCACAACTGTTCCTCACCGACACCGTGTTCGCCAACGTCCTGCCGAGCCTCGGCCGGACACTCGGCGGCTGGCTGCTGGCCGGCGCGATCGGCGTCGCGCTGGGGGTCATGCTCGGCCGGTCCAGGACCGGGATGGACTACGTCGGACCGCTTTTCGCGTTCTTCCGCTCGGTGCCGCCGCCCGCGCTGATCCCGGTGTTCATCGTCCTTTTCGGACTCGGGCCGGGCATGCAGACCGGATCGATCATCTTCGGCGCGATCTGGCCGGTGCTGCTCAACACCGTGGACGGTGTCCGGTCGGTGGACCAGGTGAAGATCGACACCGCGAAATCGTTCCGGACCCCGCGGTCGTACTGGGTGCGCTCGATCGTGCTTCCCGCCGCCGGGCCGAAGATCTTCGCGGGGCTGCGGCTGAGCCTGTCCATTTCCCTGCTGCTGATGGTGATCTCGGAACTGGTCGGCTCCTACAACGGCATCGGCCGGTCACTGATGGACGCCCAGCAGGCGTTCGACTTCCCGCTCATGTGGTCGTGGCTCGTCCTGCTCGGGCTCCTCGGCTTCGGGTTCAACGCGGCCTTCCTCGCGGTGGAGCAGAGAGTGCTCCGCTGGCAGCCCACCCGCAACGGCCGTCTCTAGTTTTCGAAGGGTCAGCAAGATGTCAACCATGCTCGAAGTCTCCGGGCTGAACCACCGTTACGGCGCGGGAGAAAAGGCGCACATCGCGGTCAACGATCTGTCGTTCACCGTGGAAGCGGGACAGCTCGCGAGCATCGTCGGTCCGTCGGGCTGCGGCAAGTCGACGCTGCTGCGCTGCATCGCCGGGCTGATCAAGCCGACGTCCGGCCGCGTCAGCCTGCACGGCGATGACGTCTCCGGCGTGCCGGAGGATCTGGCCGTGGTGTTCCAGGACTACAGCCGCTCGCTGTTCCCGTGGCTCTCGGTTGCGAAGAACGTCGAATTCCCCTTGCGGTGGCGTAACTTGAGCCGCTCCGAGCGCCGGACGCGGGCGCAGGAGGCGCTGGATTCGGTCGGCCTGTCCGAAGTCGGCTCGAAGTTCCCGTGGCAGCTCTCGGGCGGTATGCAGCAGCGCGTGTCGATCGCGCGAGCACTGGCCAGCCGTCCCGCCCTGCTGCTGATGGACGAGCCGTTCGCGTCGGTCGACGCGCAGACGCGGTTCGAACTCGAAGACCTGACCCGGCGCGTGCAGCGCGAGAACGGCAGCACGGTTCTCGTTGTCACGCACGACATCGACGAGAGCGTCTACCTGTCGGACCGGGTGCTGGTGCTGTCGAAGTCACCCGCCAAGATCGTCGCGGATCTGCCGGTCGGGCTGCCCGCGGAGCGGAACCAGATCACCACGCGCGAGTCCGCTGAGTTCGTGACGCTGCGCGGTGAAGTGGCGCGGCTGCTGCACGGTGGCGCCCCGGAAGCCGTCACCGCGGCTTCCGACGCGGCCGAGTACGAACTCGCGCAGCAGGACGCCGCAGCCGACGCTGCCACCTCCGAGGTGCGCGCGAAGAGCTGACTCGTCGGGGGGTGAGTAGTTGTGCGGTTCTCGCTGAGGGTCGTGAGTGGTAATGAGCGTTAGAACGACCTTTACCACTCACGACCCCCACGCGAAGCCGCGCAAAAGACCCAAATCGTGCGCCGGCACCTTCATGTACTCCCAGCGCCTCAGTACAGCGTGCGGGGGTTCGCGTCGATGCGGACGTGCACCAGATGCGGCCGCTCGTCCGGCAGCGCGGCTTCCAGCGTCGGCTTGAGGTCTTCGGCCTTCTCGACGACGGACGTTCCCAGCCCCAGGCTCTTCGCCAGCGCCGGGAAATCGATGCCGCCGAGGTCGACGCCCGGCACCTTCTCGCCGCCCGCGGCCTCGCCGAGGATGCGCACGGCGGCGTACTGCGAGTTGTCGAAGATCACGAACGTCACCGGCAGGTGCTGCTGCGCCGCCGTCCACAGTGCCTGGACGCAGTACATGCTCGACCCGTCGCCGAGGATGGCGACGACCTTGCGGTCCGGGCGGGCCAGCGCGACGCCGACGGCGGCGGGCAGGCCGTAGCCCAGGGTGCCGCTGGCGACGGTGAAGAAGCCGGAGTCGGTGGACTTGATCGGCAGGTGGTCGTGCAGTTCGTTGCGGTGGCTCGGGGTCTCTTCGACGACGATCGCGTTGTCCGGCAGGACTTCCGAGATCACCGAGTAGGCGAAGCCCGGCGTGATCGGGGTGACCGCGGCGGGCTTTTCCATCCGGGCGCGGGATTTCGGCGCCTCCCGCGGCGCGGCGCGCTCCAGCAGCGCGCGGATCGCGAGCTTCGGCGTCGCGCGGATGCCGGTGCCCGCCTCGGCCCTGGCGAGGACCTGTTCGTCGGCGTTGACCACGAACAGCGGCGGCATCGAGATCTCCGACTCGCCGCGGTACACGTGGTAGATGAACGCCGGGGCACCGATGACGACCACGAGGTCGTGGTCGATCAGCGCGCTCGCGAGCATTTTGCGTTCCGGCTGCAGGAAACCGAAGAACTGCGGGTGGTCCTCGGGGAACGAGCAACGCGCCGCCATCGGCGACGCCCAGACGCCCGCGCCGACCTTCTCGGCCAGCTCGACGAGATCCGGTACGGCGCCCTCGTCGTCGACACCCGCGCCGACCACGATGGCCGGATGCTCGGCGGCGTCCAAAGCGGACACCAATTCGTCCAAAGCGGACGGATCGGGCGCGAAACCGCGGATCGTCGGCCGGGAGACGATCGGCTTCGTGGTCTCGACGTCCCAGTCGTCCACGGGTACCGAGACGAACACCGGACCCATCGGTGCCTGGGTCGCGACGTGATACGCCCGCGCCAGCGCCGCCGGGACGTCCTCGGCCCTCGCCGGTTCGCAGCTCCACTTCACGTACGGCTTGGGGAAGTTCGCCGCCTCGACGGCACCGAGGAACGGATCGTCCGGCAGCAGCGACCTGGTCTGCTGGCCGGCGACGATGATCAGCGGCGCGTTGTTGCGGTACGCGGTGAAGATGTGCCCGAGCGCGTGGCCGACCCCGCCGGCGGAGTGCAGGTTCACCAGCGTCGCCCGCCGCGTCGCCCGCGCGTACCCGTCGGCCATCGCGACGACGGACGCCTCGTGGAGCGCGAGGACGTAGGTGAAGTCGTCCGGCCATTCCGTCAGGAAGGCGATCTCGGTCGTGCCGGGATTGCCGAAAACGGTGGTCAGGCCCAGATCGCGCAGCAGTTCCCTGGTCGCGTCACGTACGGTGCGGGTAGCCATGACCACACGGTATCTGGTCGGAACCCGATAGTTGAAGATGCAACCTCGTATCACCGTATGTGGTCTGGACCTGACCCCTTGCGTACGGCCTACTCCTTGACCAGCGCCGCCCACTCGCGAACGGCCGCGACGTCCACATCGGACTCCCAGCCGCCGGGACGGACCGCGCTGCCGACGTGGAACGCGTCCACCCCGCCCGCCCGCAGCAGATGCACCTGCTGCGCCCGCAGGCCGCCGGCGACCAGCAGCCGCGGCCCGGCCGAGCGGCGGGCGAGCCGCTGCAGCACCGAAAGTCCGTGCGCCACGCCGTGCGGATGCCCGGCCGCGAGCACCGTGTCGCAGCCGAGCGCGGTCAGCTGGTCGTAGGCGCGCAACGGGTCCCGCGCGCGGTCGATGGCGCGGTGGAAGGTCCACGGCAGCCCGTCGAGTTCCTTGACCAAGGTCTCGCAGGCGTGGACGTCGATTTCGCTTTCCAGGTCCAGGAAACCGAGCACGAACTCCCGGGCGCCCGCGTCGATCAGCCGCACGGCGTCCGCGCGCAGTCCGTCGAGATCACCGGCGGCGAAGGACATGTTGTCGCGCAGCATGACCCGCACCGGAAGGTCGGTGGCGGCGAGTACGTCGCGCAGCGTCTCGACCGACGGCGTGAGACCGTCGCTGGCCATGTCGCTGACCAGTTCGAGGCGATCGGCCCCGCCCTCCTGTGCGCGCTCCGCGTCCGCCGCGGTCAGCGCGATCACTTCCAGCAGGCCGGTTTTCGGGCTCATGGACCTTCCAATTCGCTTTAGTCCGAGGGGTTGTCGTCACCCCTGGCGTGGCGACCGCGCCGGAATCCGCCTTGCAGGCTGGTCATCCGTTCGCGGACCGCTTCGGGGGAAAGTGAGAGTATCGGCCTCTCCCCTCGCGGCTTCTCCGGCCTGTCGTCCTGCGACCGGGCCTCGGGAACGACGGCGGGCAGCACCGGCCAGGTCTCCTCCGCCCCGTCCTCTTGTTCCAGCTCGGCGGGTGTCGGCCAAGCGGGTTCCGGCTCCGGCGCCCTTTCTTTCGGCACCAGAGCCTTCGGCCGCACCGGCTTCAGCGTCGGCTCGGTCGGCTCGTCCGGGTCCTGCGCGGGTTCCTCCCGCGCGGCGCTCCCCTCGGCCGCCTTCACCGGTTCGAACGAGGGCAAGGAAGGCGGGCCGGGTTCGGCGGGCGAAGGCCCTTCGCGCGGGCCGCCGTGGTCGAACCACTGCGAAAGCACGCTCTGGTACTTGGGCATCCGCTCCGTCGGCGAGTCCAGCTCGAGATGGTTGGCGGCGTCGTCGTCCGAAGACGGCCACTCCGGCTGGGTCTCGCGTTCGACGACGGGAGCGCGCCGCAGCGGCCCGGGATCCAGCACGGGCGCGAACCGCGACTCCTCGACGCTCTCCTCCGGTTCGGGCAGCGGCGGGACTTCCAGCGGCGGCTCGGGTTCCGGCTCGGAAACGACGACGACGGGCGGGGGCTCCGGCAGTTGGGCGGCCTGGGGCGCTTCGACGATGAGCGCGGCGACCACGACGACCACCGCGGTGATCCCGCCGCCGTCGGCAGACCGCAGGCGGACATCGATCCGGTGCCGGACGGCCAGTGTCGCGACCACGAACAGGCCCATCCGCCGCGAAACCTCGACGTCGACGTCCGGCGGGTTCGCCAGCCGCGCGTTGGTGCGGTCGATCTCCGCCTGCGGCATCCCGGCGCCGTGGTCGGTGATCTCGATCTGCCATTCGCCGCGTTCGGTCTCGTGCCCCTCGACCTGCACCATCGTGCTCCGGTCCGAATAGCGGGTCGCGTTCTCCAGCAGTTCGGAGACCACGTGCACGAGGTCGTTGACGGCCTCGCCGCGCACCGCGATCCGCGGCGCGGCGCCGAGTTCGATCCGCTGGTAGTGCTCGACCTCCGAGAGCGCGGCGCCGATGATCTCGTCGGCGACGACGGCGCCACCGTCCTCACGGACGACGTCGGTCCCGGAGAGCACCAGCAGGTTCTCGCTGTTGCGGCGCATCCGGGTCGCGAGGTGGTCGAGCTCGAAGAGCCCGGCGAGCGTGTCGGGATCCTGTTCGTCGGCCTCCATGCGGTCCAGCACGGACAGCTGCCGCTCGACCAGATCCTGGCTCCGCTGCGACAGGTTCACGAACATCGCGTTGATGTTCTCCCGCAGCATGGCCTGTTCCCCGGCGAGCCGGACCGCCTCGCCGTGCACCGCGTCGAACGCGCGCGCCACCTGGCCGAGTTCCTCGCGGCTGAACACCGGGACCGGCGCGACGGCCAGCCGTCGCCGCAGGTTCTCCGGCTGCGGTTCGGGATCGCTGAGCAGACCTGCGACGGCCGCCGGGAGCTGGTGTTCGGCGACCTGGAGCGCGCTGCGGCGCAGGATCCGCAGCGGCCGCAACAGCGAACGCGCGATGATCACCGAGAGCACCCCGGCGACGAGCAGGACGCCGAGCACGATGCCGCCGTCCCAGATCGCGGACGTTCTAGCCTGTGCCGCCAGGGTGTCGGTGCGTTCCTGCAACTGGACGAGCAGCGCCTGCTGCACCTGATGGGCCAGGTTGACCGTGTAGGTGGCCGAGGTGTCCCACTGGTTCGGGTCCAGCCCGCCGAGCCCCTGATCGTTCTCGGCGCGGATGAGCGCCGACTCCACCATGTCGTTGCCGATGTCGACGATCAGGCCGATCACCGTGTCGTCGTACATCCGCTGCTGCTCGGGTGTCGCGAAGGTGCGGTAATCGTTGCGGGCGGCGGCGAGTTCGGCCTCCGCGCCGAGCAGCGCCCGGGTCCGGTCGCGGTTGAGACCGCCCTGGGCGAGCGCGGCCGCCATGATCGCGCGCTTGACCGACATCTGGTCCTTGACCCGCGCGAGGGCGTTGCCCGCGAGGCGGAGCTTCCCCAGATCCGGATCGGATACGTCGGCGGCGGTGGCATCGCTGATGTCGAGCAGGCCGGAGATCAGTTCGCTGTAGGAGCGCAGCACCGCGTCGGCGGGAAAAGCCGAGTGTTCCGCGGAAAACCGGAGTCCGGTGAGCACGCGCAGGCGGTCGCTGGTCAGTTGCAGACTCGTCGCGGCCTTGCCGCCGAGCCTGTTCTTGCTTTCGCCGAGGGTGCGGTCGAAGGTGCCGATGGCTTCGTCGGCGCGCTTGCGCTGCTCGGTCAGTTCGGAGACGTCGCCCTTGCGATCGCCCGCGACGAACCGGACGGTGAGGTCCCGTTCACGCTGGAGCTGGTGCACGGCTTCGGCGACGGTGCTGTCGACCCGGCCGCGGGTGGCGAATTCGGCCAGCTGCCGGGCGTCACGCAGATCCGAGTCGACCCGGAGCCCGACGAGGGCGACCACCGCGAGCGCGGGGATCAGGAGCACCACGAAGAGCTTGGTCCGCAGGTGCCAGTTCCGGAGCCGCCATCGTCCGCCGACACGAGGATGCCGTTCCGCCGCGTCGCCCCCACGGGGACGCTTGTCGCGACGGGCCACCTGGTTTCCTTTTCCCACCACGGGACCCTTTCCCATGGCTGACATCGGGGACGAGAGCCCGAACCTACTGTAGAGTAACAAGGTTCGAGGACGATCGAAAGCCGCGCAATCCGGCGTCTCCCGCAGGCGATCGTATGGGGCACGGACCATACGATCCAGAAGGAGGAGCACATTCTCTCGGTAGGTGAGCGGTGACGAAGATGCGCGTCTTGGCGATTCCGCTGGTAGCGGCCCTGCTGGCGATCGCCGGTTGCGGAGTGTTTTCCGGTGGTGACGCAAGCACCGACGCGCCACTCGAACGGACGGAACTACGCGTCGGCGTCGGAAGCCCCATCGACACGGCACCCCTGCGGGTCGCCGTCGCCGAAGGGAAGTTCACCGCCGCGGGCCTTTCCGTCACCCTCGTCGATGTCCCCGGCGACCAGGCGATCGGCAAGCTCGCCGCGGGCGAAGTCGACATCGCGTTCGCCAGCGACGTCTCGATCTTCCGCGCCGCCGCGGCCGGGACGCCACTGCAACTCCAGGGCGAGGCCTACACCGCCGGCCGCAACACCATGGCGCTCGTCACACTCCCCGGCTCCGACTACACCGAGCCGACGCTCAAGAAGTCACCGAAGATCGCGGTGAACATGCTCGACGACGTCGGCGTGCTGGCCGCCCGATCGGTCTTCGGGACCGCGGGCATCGACGTGACCCGGATCCAGTTCAAACAGCACCCGTTCGACCGGATGCCGCAGGCATTGCAGGCGGGCGAAGTCGACGCCGCGTGGATGGTCGAGCCGTACATCACCAGGGCCGAGAAGGAACTCGGGGCGAGCATCCTCGCCGACGGCGCCCGCGGCGCGACCCTGGACTTCCCGATGTCGGCCTACGTCTCGTCAGGGGCCTTCGGCCAGGGCAACGCCCGCACGCTCGCGGCGTTCCGGAAGGTGCTCGGCGAAGCGCAGGTGCGAGCGGCCGACTCCGCCGTCGTCCGCGACGCGCTGCCGACGTTCTCCGACATCGACCGCACCACGGCTTCGCTGATCTCGCTCGGGACCTACCCGGTCTCCCTCAACGGCATCCGGCTGCAACGCGTCGCCGACCTGATGCACAACTCGGGCATGATCGGCGCCCGGCTCGACGTGCAGGCGCTGGTGCCGCGGCCTTAAATGTTCTCCCCGGTCGGCCGCAAGCACACTGTCCGCTCGGGCGGTCCGGTGTAGTGCAGCGCCGTGTCGTCCGACGAGCACGCGCTCTCCGACGACCCCCGCGTCACCACGGCCCGCGCCTCCGCGCTGATGTCCGTGCAGCGCACCTTCGCGATCCGCGTCTCGTGCACGACGTCGCGCAGGCAGTCCCCGGTCTCGACGTTCAGCGCCAGGCAGAGCGTCTTCTGGGCCTTCTTGCTCGACGAACTCCCGTACAGCTCGAACTGGATGTAATCGGAATCGCGGCAATCGGATGAGCCCGTGCGCACCTCGTCGATGCGGAAGGTCGCACGGCTCGACGTGCAGCTGGCGGTCGTGTAGCTCTGGTTGCCGCCCGCCTCGTCGGTCAGGTACAGGCATTTGCCCGCCTCGACCTTGGAGTACCTGCTCGACTGCGAAATCCCCCAGGCGGCCAGGCTCCCCAGGCCCAGCGCGGCGACGACGCCGAGCACGATCGAAACCTTGGCGAGCACACTCAGCGGTCGTGGCTTCGGGAACGGTGTCGGCGGTCCCACCTCCGGCATCGGAGGCAGCGGCGCGGGCGCGTTGAACGGGTCGTACTCGGGCATCCCGCCGGTCGGTGTTGTCGTCAAGGTCCCCTCCAGTCACCTGAGGCACATCCTTCCACCAGCGGTGCCGCGACGGGAGCCGGTGTGGCCGGAACGTATAAAGGACGATGTGACCGATGGCCCGCTGATCGTCCAATCCGACAAGACCGTGCTCCTCGAGGTCGACAACAGCCAGGCCGACGACGCGCGGATCGCCATCGCGCCGTTCGCCGAACTGGAACGCGCGCCCGAGCACGTCCACACCTACCGGATCACGCCGCTGGCGTTGTGGAACGCCCGTGCGGCAGGCCACGACGCCGAACAGGTCGTCGACGCGCTGACGTCCTACTCACGGTTCCCCGTGCCCCAGCCGCTGCTCATCGACATCGTCGACACGATGGGCCGGTTCGGCCGGTTGCAGATCGCCAACCACCCGGCGCACGGCCTGGTCATGTCGACCATCGACCGCGCGGTGCTGGAGGAGATCCTCCGGCACAAGAAGATCAGCCCGATGCTGGGCGCGCGCATCGACGAGGACACCGTGATCGTGCACCCGTCCGAACGCGGACGACTGAAGCAGGCGCTGCTGAAGGTCGGCTGGCCCGCGGAGGACCTCGCGGGTTACGTCGACGGCGAGGCGCACCCGATCGAGCTGGCCGAGGTCGACTGGGAGCTGCGCGACTACCAGCGCAAGGCCGCCGAGGCGTTCTGGGCCGGCGGGTCCGGCGTCGTCGTGCTGCCCTGTGGCGCGGGCAAGACGCTGGTCGGCGCCGCGGCCATGGCGCACGCGAAGGCGACCACGCTGATCCTGGTGACGAACACCGTCGCCGGACGGCAGTGGAAGCGGGAGCTGATCGCGCGCACCTCGCTCACCGAGGAGGAGATCGGCGAATACTCCGGGGAGAAGAAGGAGATCCGGCCGGTCACCATCGCGACGTACCAGGTGGTCACGCGCAAGACCAAGGGCGAGTACCGGCACCTGGACCTGTTCGACTCGCGGGACTGGGGCCTGGTGGTCTACGACGAGGTCCACCTGCTGCCCGCGCCGGTGTTCCGGATGACCGCGGACCTCCAATCGCGGCGGCGGCTCGGGCTGACAGCGACCCTGGTGCGCGAAGACGGGCGCGAAGGCGACGTGTTCTCCCTGATCGGCCCGAAGCGATACGACGTTCCTTGGCGCGACATCGAGGCTCAGGGCTGGATCGCGCCGGCGGAATGCACCGAGGTCCGGGTGACCCTGACGGACGCCGAGAGGCTCGCGTACGCGACCGCCGAGGCCGAGGAGCGGTACAAGCTGGCGGCGACCGCTGACACCAAGACCAAGGTGATCAAATCGCTGGTCGACCGGCATCCGGGCGAGCCGACCCTGGTCATCGGGGCCTACCTCGACCAGCTGGAGATGATCGGCGACGAACTCGACGCGCCCGTGATCCAGGGCGCGACCCGGAACAAGGAACGCGAGGAACTGTTCGACGCGTTCCGGCGCGGTGAGATCAGGACACTGGTCGTTTCGAAGGTCGCGAACTTCTCGATCGACCTGCCGGAGGCCTCGGTCGCGATCCAGATCTCCGGGACGTTCGGCTCGCGGCAGGAGGAGGCCCAGCGGCTCGGACGGCTCCTGCGCCCCAAGGGCGACGGACGGCAGGCGCATTTCTACTCGGTCGTCTCGCGGGACACCGTCGACACGGAGTACGCGGCGCACCGGCAGCGATTCCTGGCCGAACAGGGCTACGCGTACCGGATCGTGGACGCGGACGACCTGCTGCGCCCCATGTAGGGACCTTTGCTACCGCTTGGCCCCCGGCGGCTTCGAAGTCCGTGAATGCCTCCTTCCCTACCCTCAAAGTAGGGAAGGAGGCCCTCACGGCCCTGGGCGGACGCGAAGGGCGAGTTTCCTCGGCTGAGCCGAGGCGAGGGGCTTCACGCGCACTCTCTGAACCATGCGGCAGTACATGAAGGCCCCCTTCCTTGCGCCTAGGTACAGGAAGGGGGCCTTCATGTACTGCCGGCTGTGGCGGCGACGGATAGTGACGGATGTGAGGCCTTCACGGACAGCCGCCACCAAAGCGCAAAAATCCATTGTGGACACTCCCTGTGGCCGCTGTGACACCAGTGACGCATGAGGCGGCACCCGCGACATCCCGCAAACGGGGTATCGAAAACTGTCGGTGCTTCGAACTAGTGTTCGGGTAGAGTTGACCGAACACCAGTTCGAGGGGAAGCCGATGACGATCGCACCGTTCCGCCCGGGTACGCCGCCCGTCCAGACCCTGCCGCCCGGCCGGTGGCACGGCCGGATCTGGGTTTCGGATCTGCCTTTGGCCAGGCCGGAGCGCTACACCGGCTGCGTCGCGGAGTTCGACCGTTCCGGGCTGTGGCCGGTGCTGATCCCGCACGACCAGCGTTTCGCGGCCAACGGCGAGGACTGGATCGACGACCGCGGCAGGCTCGCTCCCGCCGATCACCGGATCTCGTCGGTGGATCCGGCGGAGGTGCTGGCCCGCTGGTGGGACACGTCGTGCTGCGACGGCGCCTGCCTGCGCCCGTTCGGCGCGAAGTTCCCCGGTCTGGCGCGCCGCCCGTCGCGCCGGGCGGATCCGCTGGCCGAGGCGGGCAACACCGGTTCGATCCTCGCCGCGCGCGGGCAGCATCGGCTGGCACTGGTGCAGACCGAGCGGCCCGCCGACATCCCGGCGATCCTCGGCTGGACGGGCATGATCAAGGCGACCGATCAGGTCCACGAGCTGTCCGCGGTCCTGCGCAGCTGGGAAGACCGGTTCGGCGCGACGCTCACGGTGCTGGGCTTCGATTCGATGGAGCTGTCGGTGGCCGCGCCGCCGCGCACCCAGGGCCGCGCGCTCACGGTCGCCGCCGAGCACCGTTCGTTCTGCCTGCCCGCGTTCGCCGGCCAGCCGGGCAATCTGCGCGAGTTCGCCTCCAGTCTGGTCCAGACCCGCAGGTGGCGGTTCTCGTGGGCGTGAGGGCGCGTTTGCGCGCGCGGGAGAGGGGGAATCAGGGCAACGCGGAAAGGCGGTGATCGACGTCGCTGAGCTGAGGATCGGCACTTCGGGCTGGCGCTACCCACCGTGGCGCGGGGACTTCTACCCTCGCGGCCTGGTGCAGCGGCGCGAGCTGGAATACCTGTCGTCCCGGATGAACTCGGCGGAGATCAACGGCTCGTTCTACTCGCTGCAACGTCCCGAGCGGTACCGGGCGTGGGCCGAGCAGACACCGGACGACTTCGTCTTCGCCGTCAAGGGCGGCCGCTTCATCACGCATATGAAGCAGCTGCGTGACGTCGAGACGCCGCTGGCGAACTTCTTCGCGTCCGGGGTGCTGGCGCTCGGCCGGAAACTGGGGCCGTTCCTCTGGCAGCTGCCACCGCGGCTGGCGTTCGACGCCGAGCGGGTCGAGGGGTTCTTCGAGCTGTTGCCGCGCACCAGCCACGCCGCCGCCGAGCTCGCGCACAAGCACGACGACAAGTTGAAGGCCGAACCGCACACCGATCCGAAGCCGCGCCGGAAGCTCCGGCACGCCGTCGAAGTACGGCATCCGAGCTTCGCCGGGCCCGAAAGCCTCGCACTGTTCCGGAAACACGGCATCGCGCTCGTGGTCGCCGACACCGCGGGCAAGTTCCCGTTCGTCGACGAGATGACGTGCGACGAATTCGCGTACGTCCGCTTGCACGGCGACGAGGAACTGTACGTCAGCGGGTACGGCGACAAGGCCTTGAAACAGTGGGCCCGGAAGATCAAGGGCTGGGGCCGCGACACGTACGTCTACTTCGACAACGACGTCAAGGTCGAGGCGCCGAAGAACGCGATCGCCCTCGCGGAACTCCTGGCTTGACCGCGCACGCTGCACAGTCAGCGCGCAGTGAGCGGTGTCCTGTTAGGTGAGGCCTGAGGTCACGGGCGTACTCGCGTGCTGCGACTGGGGGTCGGCACGCCGGTCGCCCGTGCCTCACCCCGCCTTGGCCGCGTCGCCCACGAGCGAGGCCAGCTTCGTGCGGACGTCCTCGGCGTCCGGATGCGACAGTTCGGTCAGCACCCGGACCGAGCGCAGCCAGCATTCGCGTGCCGCCGGGGGATCACCTCGTCGGAGATGGATTCCGCCGAGCTGCGCCAGCACGTCGGCCGCCTCGTAAAGCTCGCCGTGGGCGAAGAACATCTCGACGGCTTGCCGCATGCAGGCGATGCCCTCGTCGCCACGGCCGAGCCCGACGAGCGCGATGCCCTTGGTGTGCAGGGTGAAGCGGGCTTCGTCGGGGAGCGCGTGCGACTCCAGCGCCAAGGCCTGATCGGCGAAGTCGAGGGACTGCTCGAAGCGGCCCGCCTGGGCGCAGATGTCGCCGAGGGCTTGCAGCGCGCTGGCCTCCATGCCGGCGCCGACGTTGCTCTCCCGGATGAGCCGCAACGCGCGCGTCCCGTATTCCCAGGCCGTGTCGGGGTCCTGACTGGCCAGCGTGAGGTTGTAGAGGGCCCTCGCCTCGCCCTGCCGGTCGCCGACCTGCCGCTGCAGTTCGACGACCTGCTTGAGGTAGGCGATGCTGTCCTCGTATTGGCGGGCGACCCCACAGGCCACTCCGAGTCCGCTGAGGATGGCGGCCTCACCGGAGCGATCCCCCATGTCGCGGGCGGCGCGGAGCGCCACGCCGAACACCGAACGCCAGTCCTCCAGCCGGGACCGCACGATGAAGTACGACTGCAGCAGCCATGCCAGCTGCCAGCACTCCCGGTACCGCCGTTCCCGGTACGCGATGTTCACCGCGGCGATGAGGTTGCCGGCTTCCTCGTCGAACCAGTCGAGCGCCTGTTCGTAGTGCCCGAACTTCAGTCCGGCGCCGTCGAATCGCTCCGGTTCGACGAGCCGGTAGTGCCGGTCCGAACGCAAAAGCCGCGACGCGTTCAGCGCAGAAGCGAGCGACGCGTGGAGCAGCCTGTCCAGCACGCCCTTCCGCGCCTCGGGTCCGTCGAGTTCCGCCGAGAGTTCGGCCGCGTACGCGCGGATGAGGTCGTGGAACTGGTACCGGCCGGGCCGGGACCGTGCGATCAGGTGCGCGGAGGCCAGTTTCGCCAGATCCTCGTGCGCTTCCGCGATGTCGACCCCGGCCACCGCCGCGGCCGCGGCCGCACTGAAATCGCCGCCCGTGGGCAGGCCGAGGAGCCGCAGCATCCGCGCGGCTCGTTCGTCGAGCGCCCGGTACGAGTACGAGAAGACGGCCCGGATGTTCGTCTCGTCGCCGTCGGCGAGGTCGAACGAGCCCAGCCTGTCCTGTTCGGCTTCCAGCAGCCGGACGAATTCCCGCAGCGGCAGGTCCGGGAACTGCGCCGCCCGCACGGCGAGGATCCGGATGGCCAGCGGCAGCCCGCCGCAGTACCGGACGAACCGTTCGGTGGCCTCGGGGTCTTCGGTGACCCTGTCCAGCCCGATCGTCGAAGCGACGAGGGCGATCGCGTCCTCGTCCGGCAGCTCCCCCAGCGCGACGCGACGCGCGCCGTGGGTCGCCACGAGCGCCTGCAACTGCCATCGGCTGGTCACCAGCACCAGACAGCCGGGGCCCGGCAGCAGCGGCCGGATCTGTTCGGTACTCGCGGCGTTGTCGAGCAGGATCAGCATCCGGCGGCCCGCGCTGTGGGTGCGCCAGGTGGCCGCGCGGCCGTCGGCGCCGGCGGGGATCCGGTCGGCGGGGACACCGACGGAGACGAGCATGGTTTCGAGCGCGGCGGCGGCTTCGACCGGCTCGCCGGGACCGTATCCGCGCAGGTTGAGGTACACCTGCCCGCCGGGGAAGCGATCGCCGACCTCGTGCGCGAAATGGATGGCGAGGGTCGTCTTGCCGATGCCGCCCATCCCCTCGATCGACGCGATGGACGTCGACCGCTCGGTGTCCAGCGCTTCCGGGACGAGTTCGTGCAGTGCCTTGAGGTCGCGCTGCCGACCGGAGAACACCCGCAGATCCGCCGGGAGCTGACGCGGGATCAGCGGTTCGGAGCCGAGCCGGTATCGCGTCAGCTCGGAGTCCAATGTGGTCTTGCCGGACTCTTCGCCGGTCAGGATCGCCTGGTGCGCCCGCCGCAGCGACGCGCCGGGATCCAGGCCGAGTTCTTCGGCAAGCACCGCGCCGATCCGGCGGTAGACGTTCAGCGCCTCGGCCTGCCTGCCGGAGCGGTAGAGCGCGATCATCAGCTGCTCGTGCAGCCGCTCCCGCAGCGGGTTCTCGCGGCACAACTTGGTCAGCTCGGGGACGACGGTGGCGTGATCGCCGAGGGCGATGAGCGCGTCGGCCCACTGCTCGCGAACGCGCAGCCGCTCTTCGCCCAGCTGGTCGGCTTCGTCCCGAAGCAGCGCTTCGGAGTGGACGTTCTGCAGCGCCGGGCCGCGCCATTCGGCCAGCGCGGCCTCGAACCGGTCCGCGGCGCGACGCGGATCGCCGTCTCCAGCGGCCCTCGTTCCCTCCGCGGTGAGCGCGCGGAAGCGGGCGAGGTCGAGCAGGCTTTCGTCGAGTTCGAGCAGGTAACCGCCGCGCTCGGTGCGGATGGTGACCTCGTCGCCGAGCGCGCGGCGGACCCGCAGGATGTAGGTCTGCAGGGCTCCCTTGGACCGCCTCCGGTCGTCCGGCCACAGCCAGCGGCCCAGTTCCTCGACCGGCACCACCGTGTTCGCGCGCAGCAACAGGCCTGCCAGCACGATGAGCGGCCTGCTGCCGCCCAACGGAACCGGCAGCCCGTCGGCCGTGACCTCGGTGGGCCCCAGCACGCGAAAGTCGAGTGCCACATCGCTCATTCTGTCCGTTAACGCCTGAATCGGCACATGATTCCAGCGGTGGCATGATCGGTGCCGATGGACGTCTACGCGATCCCCCTGCGCACACGGTTCCGCGGCATCACCGTCCGTGAAGGACTGCTGATCCGCGGCGACGCGGGCTGGGGCGAGTTCTGCCCGTTCTCCGACTACTCCGACGCCGAAAGCGCGCCGTGGCTCGCCTCCGCGCTGGAGGCGAGCGAACACGGATGGCCGTCGCCGGTGCGGGAGAGCGTCGAGGTGAACGCGACCGTCCCGGTGGTGTCGGCGGAGAAGGCGTACGAACTCGTGTCCGCGTCGGGCTGCCGCACGGCGAAGGTGAAGGTCGCCGACCCGCGGGTGAGCCTCGCCGAAGACTGCGACCGGGTGGAGGCGGTGCGGGCGGCGCTGGGTCCGCGGGGCGCGGTTCGCATCGACGCGAACATGGCCTGGGACGTGGACACCGCGGTCAAGGCCATCGGCGAACTGGACCGAGCGGCGGGCGGGCTCGAGTACGCCGAGCAGCCGTGCCCGTCGATCGAAGAACTGGCGGACGTCCGGCGCCGGGTCGGCGTGCGGATCGCCGCGGACGAATCGATCCGCCGGGCCGAAGACCCGCTCAAGGTGGCCGTGGCCGGGGCGGCCGACATCGCCGTGCTGAAGGTCGCGCCGCTGGGCGGGGTGCGGCGCGCGCTGGAGGTCGCCGAAGCCTGCGGCCTGCCGTGCGTGGTCTCCTCCGCCGTCGAGACGAGCGTCGGACTCGCCGCCGGGCTGGCGCTCGCGGGCGCACTGCCCACTTTGGACTTCGCCTGCGGGCTGGGCACAATGTCCTTGCTGACCGGGGATGTCTGCGGCGCTTCACTGTCCCCTGTGGACGGACGCCTGCCGGTGCCGCTCCAGGCTCCCGCCCCGGATCTGTTCGCCGCGCACGCCGCCGCTCCGGACGTCCGCGCGGCCTGGGAAGCCCGCCTCACCCGCGTCCGCGCCCACCTCCCGACGCTATGAACGGACCGTTCCTTGCAAAATTTGCAAGGAACGGTCCGTTCATAGCGCTCGGGAGACGGTCAGCCGCAGTGCTCCAGCGGGGACTCGTAGCTGGCCGACCCGGCCGAGCCGCCCCACTTGACGCACTTCGCGCCGGCGGCCGCGCTCACCGGACCCGCGTAGTACTCGAAGCTGCCGGAATCACTCTTGCGCGCCGAACCCTCCACTTCGAGGAAGGCCGAAACCGCGCTGCCCGTGCCGACCGAGGTGGACTTGATCGTGGTGACGCAGTTGTTCTTGGTCGTGCCGTTGTACAGCAGGTACGTCGTCGCCGCGCTGCCGAGTGCCTGCGAGTCGATGACCTTGTAACCGTCGCCGCACACCTCGACGGCGTCGTACGGGTTGGGGTTCCCGCTGCCGCTGCAGGTGTTCTTGGAGGTGACGTTGGCGTTGGGGTAGCCGAACCTCACACCGTTGAAGTACGCGGGCTTGATGTTGCTCGGCCACGACGAGTCGTTGGTGCGGACTTCGTAGTGCAGGTGGGGGCTGATGTTGTTGCCCGGCTTGGAGGTGTTGCCGAGCTCGCCGATCTTCTGCCCCTGCGCGACCTGCGCGTTCAGCGCGACCGAACGGACCCTCAGATGCGCGTAGTAGGTCGACCATCCCCCACCGTGGTCGATCTTCACCAGGTTGCCGAAGCCGTTCTCCGAACCCTGGTGCGCCGAGATGACGACCTTGCCCGCCGCGGCCGCGACCACGGTGTCGCCGAGGTCCGCCCCCGCCGAGCTGCCGCGGTTGAAGTCGATTTCGTAGGCGCGGTGCGCGCTGCTGTTGTCGTTGTCGCCGTTCCACACCTGGTTGCAGGGGAACGGGAGCTGGAAGTTGGGACGCGGTCCGACGGCGGCCTCGGCCGACGTCGCGGTGATCGCCAGTCCGGCCATGCCAAGCAAGGCGGTGGCGGCCGCCGTGACCACTCGTCTGAATCTCATCGGGTGTCCTTTCTCGGCGTTTCGTGAGAAGCGTCCCGAAAGGGCGTACAAGCGAGATACAAACGACCACGAGCCCTCCTGGCCGAGGGGACCAGGAGGACTCGCGCCGCCTCCGCACCGGATCCGTCCGCGTCTTCCCCGTTCCGGTGCGGGTGTCTCAGCCGACCCGCTCGATGGTGGCCCGGCGGATCAGGAACTTCCCGGGTTCGCGGACCTGTTCGAAGGCCGCGTTGTTCAGCAGCGCGCAACTGCCGGAAACGCCGGTGACCTCAACGGTCGTGGATTTGCCGTTGTCCAGGTTCGTCACTTTCAGCTGGGTGCCCGCCGGGAACTCGCTGCTGGACGCGGCGGGTGCGCCGCCCTCGCCGGACAGCGTCACCGTGGAACCAGGGCAAACGACTTCGCCCTCGCCCGCCACGGCTTCGTCCATCCCGGCGTCCTGCTCTTGCTTGCCGCCGTCCGCCAGCACCTCTTCGGTGCAACCCGCGGCTTCGCGGCGCTGCTGGATGAGGTCGACGACGGCCTGCCGGTTCGCGATCCGCGCCGCGGAGACGGCGTCCGGATCCGCCTGCTGGCCCGCGATGAAATCGAGGTTGCCACGGAGCGCGGTGTCCAGTCCCTGACAGCTTTCCGCAGCTTGCCCGTCCGGAGTGCTGACCGCGAACATCACCGCGGCGATGGCGGCCACCCCGAGAACGGACGCGATGCCGATCGTCGCACGCTTGCGGTGTTTCCCGGCGCTGTTCATCATCGATGTCTTCCTCCGGTCTGAGTCCTCCTCACCCACATCCAGGGATACGGATGGGTAACGGAAGTGGTTCAAACCGGTTTCAGCCGAGCCAGGGTTTCGCGATGCGCGCGTAGGTGCCGTCGTTCAACGCGAGGTGCAGCCACTGGTCGGCCCACTCCTTGAACACGACGTCGCGCGGCAGCAGGTACGCCTTCTCGGAGAAGGTGAACGGGCGATCGGGATGCACCGCGCACAGCCGCGGATCCTGCTTCGCCTGCCAACGGGTTTCGGTCGCGTCGGTGATCATCAGATCCGCGCGGCCCGCCAGGATCTCGGCGAAGATGGTGTTGTTGTCCGGATGCCGCACGATGGTCGCGCGTTTGAGGTTCGCGTCGGCGAACTGTTCGTTGGTACCGCCGGGGTTCACGATGACCCGGACGCCCGGCTGATCGATCTGCTCCACGGTCTGGAACCGCTTTTCGTTCTCGCACAAGGTGATCGGCGTCTTGCCGTCCCGAAGATAGGGAACGGTGTAGAAGCCCTTCTTCGCGCGGTCCAAGGTCACCGACACGCCGCCCATCGCCAGGTCGCATTTGCGCCCGACGTCGTCGGCGATCGCCTTCCATGTGGTCTGGACCAGTTGGAGCCGGACACCGAGCCGCTTCGCGAGGTCGCCCGCGAGGTCGATGTCGATCCCGCTCCACGCGCCCGCGGCGTCGCGATAGGTGAACGGGCGATAGTCCCCCGTCGAACACACGCGGAGTTCGCCGCGGGCCTGCACGACGTCGAGCCTGCTTTGCGCGCCATGGCCTTCGGGCGCGGCGCCGGCCGTGCCGATTCCCAGCACGGTCAGCACCGCGACCCCGAAGATGAGTGCTTTCGCCTTGATCGTCATCAAGGCATCTTCCACGCCCTGAGGTAGGTCCGCACCAGCCAATCGTCGACCCAGCCGGTGTCCGGCTCCTCCGGCAACGGCGACGCCACACGCACGAGCTCGTCCAGACGGCATTCGAGGGACTCGGCCGCCTCCAGCGCTTCCTCGCGGGTTTTCTTGCCCTGCCTCAGATCACGGAGCCAGCTCAGCCACGGCTCGGGGACCGGCAGCGTGATCCGCCCGGTCTCCAGCAGTTCCACACCCTGCACGCCGAGGCGCACCATGTGCATGGCGAACTTCGTGTCGAAGCCGTACTTCTCGATCAGCTCCGGCCGCCCCGGCTTGCCACGCAGTCCCAGCATCCGCTCGCGCTGTGCGCGCGAGTAGCCGAGGAATCGCAGGCCCGCGCGGCGCGAGACGATCCGGTGCGCGTTCTCGCGCAGCTCGGCTCCGAGCTCGTCGATGCGCACGATTTCGTTCTCGGGCGCGAACAGCGGCAACAGGACGGTCGGGTTCCCGTTGACCGCCAGGCGCAGCCACTTGCGCAGCGAGTAGACGATCAGGTCCAGGTCACCGGGACCGGACCGGACGCCTTCGGGCTGCGTGCGGAAGATGTACTGCTCGAACCGCTTCAGGCCGATCACGTGGTCCGGCGGCTCGACGCAGATGCCGAGTTCGTCCCGGTCGTCCTGGCCGAGCACGGCGGTGCCGTGCAGCCCGGACCCGACCTGGCAGCGCAGGATCGTGCCCTGCTCGGCGATGGCGGCGAATTCGGGGCTGTCGTGTTTCACCTGGCAAGTTGTACTCGCGCGGACACCCCGGGGCATCCGGTTTTCGCGCCCCTCAGGGTCGGATTCCAGGGTCGGGTCGGGGCCGTTCCCCGATGTGCCGGGGGTCGTCCCGGGGCGAACATGGAGCCATGACGAACAGCGTGGCCACCAAGAAGCTCTACCGCAGCCGTACCGACAAGATGCTCGCGGGCGTCGCCGGCGGCTGGGCCGCCTACCTCGGCGTCGACGCGGCGATCCTGCGCATCGCCCTCGTGGCGAGCGTCTTCTTCACCGCCGGATTCGCGATCCCGGTCTACGCCGCCGCGTGGTTACTGACTCCGGAGCGGCCCGGCGAATCCTGAGCGAGGGGGCAAGGGGGACGAGGTGAAGAGCCCGGACATGGGGATGTCCGGGCTTTTCGCTTTTCCTCCGGTTCGGCCGCGCGGTCGCGCGTTCGCCGTTACACTCCCCATGACTTTGTCACAGGGAGCGGGAAGCGGGGGCCTTCATGGCCGGCAAGTATCTGACCCTCAGCGAGTACAAGAGGATGCTCGACGGCGCGCTGGACGACCTCCTCAAGGCACTCACCAAGCGCTGGATGGAAGACGCCGTCGACGCCATGACGGGTCTCTCGACCACCGTCCCGTGCTCGGCGGAGCCCTGGGCCTGGCAGTGGCCCGCCGAATCGTACGGTCACCTGTCAGGCGCCGACGACATCTGCGGATACCTGACCTGGGTCATGGACGGCATGCTCGGCCATTACAAGGACGTCCACTGCCAGGGCTGGAATCCGCAGACCCAGAAATACGTCGAATGCCATGTCGAACGGAACCTGGCACAGATCGAGCGGCTGGCTTGGAACCGGCGGCAGGAAATCGCCAAGTTCGTCCCGCAGCTGGAAGGGCCCGACCTCACGAAGCTGGAGACCGCCCACAACACGTTCCTGAACGTCGCGGGCAACCTCGGCTTCCAGGACAAGAACGGGCGGGTGACCGAACTGCTCGGGCAGGGCGAGGTCGTCCGGAACGTCGAGTGGCTGGACGGTACGACCAGCGAGAACGAGGAATGGTTCATCGAGTGGACCGGGCTCGCCGCCAAGGCCTTCAAAGCCGGATTCTTCGCCTCGATCGCACCGACCATCCTGAACCAGGCACTCATCCTCGCCAGCCTGTCCACCCTGTACTCCACGCGCGCCACGACGATTCAGGTGACCCGGCTCAACATCATCAAACGACTCAACTGGGCCACCAAGAAACTGGACGAAAAGGTCACTCTCACGATCTCCACCGCGGACGCGATCCTGGAGAAGCTCGATCGAGCGCAGGCGATCCACGGGATCGTGAGCAATCTGCTGTCCGCGGGGGCGAAGCTCAGCAAGGTCGTGGACTCCGTCAATGAAGCGGGCGGGAAGGTCCTCGGCCCGGTCGGCGCCGTCCTCACCTTGGCCGGCTTCGTCGGCGGAGCCCTCAAGAGCCACACCGTCGAGCAGGACGCCATGTCCCTCCAGGACATCCTGCAGAAGCTCACCACCTCGATCCAGGACGAACACAACGCGTTGAGCGGCCTCGAAGACGACTTCGGCGGGGACGTGCTGGCGCTGCAAAAGGCGATCGCGGGGGTGCACAGCTACAACCTCGAGCTCTACGACCTCACCGCGAACACGCTGCCGAACCAGACCGACCGCGCGAAGTACAAGGGGATCAGGGTCGAGGTCCACTTCCTCCTGCGGGTGGCGCAAACCTGCTTCGAAGCGGCCGAAGCCTATTCGGCACAACTGCGGATTCTCTCCGGGGCCGATGTCGCCGACCGGCACCTCGCGGGCCGCGAGGCGCAGACGTGCACGGGTGATGACACGACGTTGGAGATCCGCGACGCCGTCGAACAGTTCATGAGGACGAGCTGTGCTCGCTTCCTCCTCGCCGGCGAGCAGCTCAGGAAAGCGGCCGAAGCCTACGCGAAAACGGACGGCGAGCTTTCCGACGATCTCAAGAAACTGTTCGCCGACTGGGAAAGCGCCAACAAGGGCCGGGGGAAGATCGACCCCAACCCCGAGACCGTGGAAACGGAAGGCGCGGCCGGGGAGGCGGGCAAAACCGACCGGACGGGCCTCGAGCCGAGGAAGGCCGCGGAGCCGAACGCCATCGACCCGTACGAGAAGGACCGCCGTCAGCAAGGCGGCAAGTACGTGGTGGACGGGCAACGGTAGGCCCCTCGCGCCCGGTGCGCGGGTGGCGATGTCGCGTGACCGGAGGGACGACACACGTGATCAGGCGGACGACACGCGTGATCCGACGGACGCCTCGCGGCTGAACCCGGTCACGCGCGTGTCGTCCGTCCAGTCACGTGTGTCGTCCGCCTGATCACACGTGTCGTCCGTCCAGGCACGCGTGATGTCCATTGGATCACGCGAAACCGCCAACTTTGGGGTGGGCTCGCGAGTGGCAAGGACGGTTCTATCGAGGGGTAAGTCAACCGAGGCGGGTCGCGAAAGTGGCTTTCGCGACACGCCACTCCAGCGCCAGTAGCACCGTCATCCCCAGCGACAGCACCTGAAGAATCCCTTCCCCAGTACATGAAGGACCCCATCCTTGCGCCTAGGTACAGGAAGGGGTCCTTCATGTACTTCGGGCGCCACCTGGCAAAGGAAAAGCCCGGACGCGCGAGGCGCGTCCGGGCTTTCCGGTGTTACGGGCTCGAACTCAGAAGTCCATGCCGCCCATGCCACCGGACGGGTCGGCGGGAGCGGCCGAGGCCTTCTCCGGCTTGTCCGCCACGACGGCTTCGGTGGTCAGGAACAGCGCCGCGATGGAAGCGGCGTTCTGCAGCGCGGAGCGGGTGACCTTCGTGGGGTCCGGCACGCCGGCGGCGAGCAGGTCCTCGTAGACACCGGTGGCGGCGTTGAGGCCGTGACCCTGCGGGAGGGACTTGACCTTCTCCGCCACGACGCCGCCTTCGAGGCCGGCGTTGATCGCGATCTGCTTGAGCGGCGCCTCGACGGCGACCTTGACGATGTTGGCACCAGTGGCCTCGTCGCCCTCGAGCTTCAGACCGGCGAAGGCTGCCTCGGCGGCCTGGATGAGAGCGACGCCACCACCGGCGACGATGCCCTCTTCGACGGCGGCCTTGGCGTTGCGCACTGCGTCTTCGATGCGGTGCTTGCGCTCCTTCAGCTCGACCTCGGTGGCGGCACCGGCCTTGATGACGGCCACGCCGCCGGCCAGCTTCGCCAGCCGCTCCTGGAGCTTCTCGCGGTCGTAGTCCGAGTCCGAGTTGTCGATCTCGGCGCGGATCTGGTTGACGCGACCCTGGATCTGGTCGGCGTCGCCAGCACCCTCGACGATGGTGGTCTCGTCCTTGGTGATGACGGCCTTGCGCGCCTTGCCCAGCAGGGAAAGGTCCGCGTTCTCCAGCTTGAGGCCGACGTCCTCGGAGATGACCTGGCCACCGGTCAGGATCGCGATGTCCTGCAGGATCGCCTTGCGGCGGTCACCGAAGCCCGGGGCCTTGACGGCGACGGACTTGAAGGTGCCACGCATCTTGTTGACGATGAGGGTGGCCAGGGCCTCGCCCTCGACGTCCTCGGCGATGATCAGCAGCGGCTTGCCGGACTGGATGACCTTCTCCAGCAGCGGCAGGACGTCCTTGACGGTGGAGATCTTGGAACCGAAGAGGAGGACGTACGGGTCCTCGAGCTCGGCTTCCTGACGCTCCGGGTCGGTCACGAAGTAACCGGAGATGTAGCCCTTGTCGAAGCGCATACCCTCGGTGAGCTCGAGCTCGAGCCCGAAGGTGTTGCTCTCCTCGACGGTGACGACGCCTTCCTTGCCGACCTTGTCCAGCGCCTCGGCGATGAGCTCGCCGATGGTGCGGTCAGCGGCCGAGATCGAGGCGGTAGCAGCGATCTGCTCCTTGGTCTCGATCTGGACGGCCATCTTGTGCAGCTGCTCGGTGATGGCCTCGACGGCCGCCTCGATGCCGCGCTTCAGGCTGATGGGGTCGGCCCCGGCGGCGACGTTGCGCAGACCCTCGCGGACGAGAGCCTGGGCGAGCACGGTGGCGGTGGTGGTGCCGTCACCCGCGACGTCGTCGGTCTTCTTGGCAACTTCCTTGACGAGCTCGGCCCCGATCTTCTCCCACGGGTCCTCGAGCTCGATCTCCTTGGCGATGGAGACACCGTCGTTGGTGATCGTCGGCGCGCCCCACTTCTTTTCGAGCACGACGTTCCGGCCCCGCGGGCCGAGGGTCACCTTGACGGCTTCGGCGAGGATGTTCAAGCCGCGCTCAAGACCGCGGCGGGCGTCCTCGTCGAACGCGATCAGTTTGGCCATTGCGGTGTGGTCCTCCGGTATTGGGCGCCGCCGCACGCTCTGCCTCGTATGTCACAGAAGCGCGGCGGCAGGACTCTTCCTCGGCCAGGCTCGGTGCCCGCGACGGACGACCCACCCGATCAAGGGTGCGGCCTCACCGTCCCGACCTTCAGGCGAGCGATCGGTGACCGCTCTGCCTGGCACTCGACGGCGTCGAGTGCCAATGTCGTGTTTAGCACTCTCCACGGTCGAGTGCAAGAACCGCAGGTCAGCGCGGTGGTATTCAGTTGCTCGGCTTGATGGGGATCGACGAGGGCGGAGGCTTCAGCGACGATCCGGGAGCCTGCGACTGCGAGCCGCCGGGCCCGACCGGGATATTCGGCGCGGTGGTCTGCGGGCCGTTGCCGCCGCTCGGATCACTGAAGATGAAGATCGCCGCGACGATCGCGCCCGCGACCACGAGGGCGCCGACGACGATCCAGATCCACTTGGCGCCGCCGCTCTTCTTGGGCTGCTGCTGGAAACCGCCCTGCTGCTGCGGCGGGGGGCCATAACCGGGGGGCGGGCCCTGCTGGAAGCCACCCTGTTGGAAGCCGCCCTGCTGCTGCGGCGGGCCGTAACCGGGGGGCGGTCCTTGCTGGTACCCGCCCTGCTGGAAGCCGCCTTGCTGCGGCGGCGGGCCGTAACCGGGCGGCGGGCCCTGCTGGGGCGGGCCTTGCGGCGGGGGACCCTGCGGTCCCGGTCCCTGCTGGCCGTAGCCGGGCTGCTGTCCTCCGTACGGGTGCACGGGGCCCCCCTCTCCCTGTGGCGGCGTGTTCTGCCGTGGCGCCTGCTGCGGTGCGGTCTGCTGGACCGGCGCCGCGGCCCCGGGCGTGCCGGGCGGCTCGTTCGAAGTCGCGAGCGGACCGAGCGCGCGCCTGGCGGCCGCGATCATCTCAACACAGTTGGGGTAGCGATCGGCGGGATTCTTCGCCATTCCCTTCCGGACGACCTCGTCGATCCCGGCAGGCAGGCCGACGATCCGCGAGATGGCCGGGGGCTCCCCGTTCAGATGCCCCTTGATGACCGTCTGCACGTCGCCCTTGAAGGGCGGGCTGCCGGTCAGGCAGGCGTAGAGGACGCAGGTGAGCGCGTACTGGTCGGTGCGGCCGTCGAGCGGCTCGCCGCGCAGGTGCTCGGGGGCCGCGTACGTGGGCGAGCCGAGGAAGTCGCCGCCGCGGGTGCGGTGCCCGGTGGCGCCGCGGCGGGTCAGGCCGAAGTCGGCGACGTAGACGTGCTCGCGCGAGGTCTCCTTGCTGGTGACCAGTACGTTCGCCGGTTTGACGTCGAGGTGCACGAGACCCCGGTTGTGCAGGGTGTCGAGCGCGTCGGCGACCTGGCCGAGCATGGTCAGCGCGCGGGCGGGCGCGATCGGGCCGCCGGAGATCAGCCCGGCGAGGTCCCCGCCGTCGACCATCCGCATGGCGATGTAGAGCATGCCTTCGAGCTCGCCGAAGTCGTACAAGGGCACGACGTTGGCATGGTCGATCGCGGACGTGTTCCGCGCCTCGTCGACGAAGCGTTCGCGGAACTCGGCGTCGGCCCCGAGGTGATCACCGATGACCTTCAGTGCCACCTTGCGTCCGAGCCGCACGTCCGTGGCCTTGTAGGTCACGCTCATGCCGCCCTTGCCGAGCACACCGTCGATGCGGTAGTTGCCCAGCCGGCGACCGGTCAGGTCCCCCGACTCATCGCCTGTCACGCAGCGAAGCGTAACGTGCCAGTTCCGGAGGCCGCCGGGGGTCGGCTGGAATTCGGCCAGCGGCGCGCCAGCGCCCCCGTTGAGGGTGGGGGCGGGGGCATGGATGGAGCTGCTATGAGACCTTGCGTACGTCCGCCGCCTGACTCCGCCCGTCGCGCCCGGACTGGACTTCGAATTCCACGCGATCACCCTCGTCGAGCGTCCGGAATCCGTCGGCCTGAATGGCCGAGTAGTGGACGAAGACGTCGGGCCCTTCGGTGGATTCGATGAATCCGTAGCCCTTTTCCGAGTTGAACCATTTGACGGTGCCGACTGCCACGACGCACTCCCTCAGCACAGGATCCGCCGGCCTCGCCTGCCCCGGACGGCGGTTTCGAGTGCAGTTCACGCTACCCGAATCACCGGCGTCGGCAATGCTCAATTCGTCTTAAGGTCATCCGCGAGAAAGCCGCCTATTGCGCGCTTGCACAAGGACGCGTCCTGGTCCGGCGAAGTCCAGCGCGAGCCCTTCGCCGGTGCGGACGGACTGCGGGCCGGACTGGTCGACCGCGCGGAGACGGCACTGCACGGTGTCCGGGTAGGCGAGCAGGAAGTCCGGCCGCACGGTGACGAGTTCGCCCGCGGTGAGTTCGAAGGCGTCGACCGGGCCTTGCGCGGCGAGCACGAGCGGACCGGTTCCGCTGTAGTGCTCCAGGAAACCGGAGTCGGCGCCGAAGAGTTTCTGCAGCGGCGCCCAGCCGGGATCGAGCCGGACCGTCGCCGGCCGGGCGAGGATCGCGTCCCGGCTCACGCACCAGCCCGCCCCGCCGGTGAATTCCAGCGGGTAGACGTCACCGGCGGTCAGCGGCGCGAAGTCGATCCAGCCGCCGCCCTCCGGCGCGTTGAACACCGAAGGCGCGGCCTTTCCCGCCCGTGAACCACCGCGGGCGGGAACGGTTTCGGTGATGCCGAAACTGCTGGCCAGCATGGTGTCCCCGGCGGCCTGGACGGCCTCGCCGGGGGACAGCAACACGCGTGCGACCCCGAAGTTCGGGGTGTGCCTCGTCTGGACCCGCATGCGCTCAGCGGGAGGGGACCTGGGCGATCACCCAGGCGGACAGCGCCGACGGGTTGCGGGTCTGGGTGAGCAGCTGACCCGGTCCGGCGAAGTCGAAGACGAGGCCTTCACCGCTCTTCATCGACTGGATGACGCCGGTGGCGACCTTGCGGATCTGGTACTGGAGGGTGTCGGCGAACGCGACGACGTGCCCGGTGTCGATGGTGATCACCTCGCCCTGCTGCAGGGTGACCGTCTCCAGCGCGCCGTAGCAGGCCACGACCAGCGGGCCCTGTCCCGTCGCGTGGGTCAGGAAGCCGCCCTCGCCGCCGACGAGGTTCTTGAGCCCGCCCCATTTGGTCTCGGTCTGCACGCCGTGCGAAGACGCGAGCCACGAGCCGCGGGTGACGCACCAGCCGGTGCGGCCGTCGAGGTTGATGATCTGCATGTCGCCGGGCAGGTTCGCGGCGACGTCGACCCAGCCGCCGTTCTGCGGGGCGGTGTAGGTGGAGATGAAGAAGGACTCGCCGGAAAGGAAGGCGCGGCCGAGCCCCTTCATGATGCCGCCCTGCGCCTGCGACTGGACCTGCACGCCGTAACTCGTCGCCATCATCGCGCCAGACTCGACCTGCGCCGGTTCGCCCGGAGCGAGGACGAGCCTCGCCACCGCGAACGACGGCTGGTGACGGATCTGAACCTGCATGTCTTCTTCTCCCCGGTGGTCGTTGTGACGCGCAGAGTCTTGCATGCGACCCCCGACCGAGGAGGATGGTCCGGTGATCTCCGTCGACGCCCACCGTGAGACCGTCACCGGCCTGCTCGGAAACGCCCCTGTCATCCGCCTTCCGCTCGCCTCCGCCGCCGGGCCCGGCATCGCCGAGGACGTGCGCGCGGGGGTTTCGCTGCCGCCTTTCGACAACTCGGCGATGGACGGTTACGCCGTCCGCGCGGCCGATGTCACCGAGGTACCCGTGACGCTGCCGGTCGCCGAGGACATCCCCGCCGGCCGCGTCGACATCACGAAACTGGAGCCGGGCACCGCGCACCGGATCATGACCGGCGCCCCGCTGCCTCCGGGCGCCGACGCGGTGGTGATGGTGGAACACACCGACGGCGGTGTGACGGACGTCCGGGTTCTCAGGACGGCCGTCCCGGGCGCGCATATCCGGCGCCAGGGTGAAGACGTCGTCGAAGGCACGGTGGCGCTTTCCGCCGGAACCGTGCTCGGCCCGGCGCAGCTGGGGCTCGCGGCGGCCGTCGGGCTCGCCGAGGTGCCCGTGTTCAGGCCGTTGAAGGTGCTCGTCGTGTCCACCGGGACCGAACTCGTCGACGCGCCGGAACCCTTGCGGCACGGGCAGATCTACGAGTCGAACAGCATCATGCTGGCGTCCGCGATCCGCGCGCTCGGCTGCGAGGCGGAGGTCTTGCGCAGTGTCGTCGACGACGTGGACGAGTTCCGCGCGGTGATCGAGCCGCGGCTGGCGGACGTGGACCTGCTGGTGACCTCGGGCGGGGTCAGCGCGGGGGCGTACGAAGTGGTGAAAGACGCGCTGACCGGGCAGGGCGTGGAGTTCCGGAAGGTCGCGATGCAGCCGGGCGGGCCGCAGGGCTGCGGACGGTGGAACGGCGTGCCGGTGGTGACGTTGCCGGGCAACCCGGTGAGCGTGCTCGTCTCGTTCGAAGCGTTCCTGCGGCCGGCGTTGCTCGCGGCGATGGGGCACGCGGGCGTCGACCGGCAGCGGGTGCGGGCCCGGCTGACCGAGGCGATGACCTCCCCCGCCGGACGTCGCCAGTTCCGGCGGGGCTTCTACACGCATTCCGAAGGCGAGGTCACCGGCATCGTCGGGCCGCGCGGCGGGCCGGGATCGCATCTGCTGGCGTCGTTCACGCAGGCGAACTGCCTGATCGTCCTGCCGGAGGACGTGGACTCGGTCGACCAGGGCGACGAGGTGGACGTCCTGCTGCTCTGACCTGCGTTTAGCGGGCTAAACGCAGGTCCGCGGGGAAGTCGCGGCACCGGCCGATCGGCGTGAACAGGAGCGCGAAGACGGCGACGACCTCGAGCCCGGCCATCAGGCCCAGCGTCTGCCGCACCCCGGCGATCTCGCCGAGGATCCCGCCGAGCAGGCCGCCGAGCGCGATCGCGCCGAAGCTGAGCACGGACATGCTCGCGGTGACCCGGCCGAACATCGAGGCCGGGACGTACCGCTGTTTGAAGGTGGCGTTGAGGACGTTCGAGCCGACGACCCCGGCGCTGAGCGCGAACCCGGCGGCGACGAAGAACGCGAGCCCCCAGCCGCCTTGGGCGAGCGGTCCCAGCAACATCATCAGTGCCCCGAAGGCCTCGCAGAGCACGAAGGCGCGCGCGGTGCCGATCCGCGCGGCGAGCTTGCCCGAAAGCGCGGCACCGGCGACGCCACCCGCGCCGACGAGCGCGAGCACGAGCCCGACGGTCGCCTCTCCCACGCCGAGATCGCGGGCGAGGAAGACGACTTCGATCGACTGGTAACCCATGAGCGCGACATTCGAGACCGCGCCGAAGACCGCCAAAACCAGCAAGTACCGGTCGTGGACAACGAAGTCGAGGCCCTCGCGGATCTCGTCCCGCAGCCGCGAACGCGTCTTCGCCGGACGTTCGGGCTCGCGATAGCGGATGGATCGCAGGCACAGTACGGAGATCCCGAAACTGACGGCGTCGGCGAGCACCCCGGCGACGGCGCCGAAACCCTGCGCCAGCAGACCGGCGAGACCGGGTCCGCCGATCTGCGCGGCGGACTCACTCCCCTGCAACTTTTCGTTGGCTTCTTGGAGGTCCTTCTTCTCTACCAACGAAGGCAGGTACGCGCGGTATGCGACGTTGAAGAACACCTTCGCGACGCCGCCCGCCAAGGCGACGACGAGCAACTGGGTCATCGTGAGCCACCCGAACCAGGCGGCGACCGGGACGCTCAGGAACACGAGCATGGAGACGGTGTTGCAGGCCAGCATGATCGGGCGTTTCGGCCGTCTGTCGACCCAGGCGCCGGCGGGCAGGCCGATCAGCAGCCACGGCAGCCAGGCGACCGCGGTCAGCAGCCCGACCGCGAACGTGCTCGCCTGCAGCGTGACCACCGCGACGAGCGGCAGCGCGACGACGGCGATGGAACTGCCGAGCACGCTGGTCGTCTCGCCGGTCCACAGCAGCCGGAAATCGCGTGAGCGCAGCAATCCGCCGCGTTCGCGGGTGGTCACGGGCGAGCCGGGACGGCGCGGGTCGCGAAGAACACCGGCCTGCGTTCCTGGCCGTCGTCCGGTTGTTCGCGGTCGCTGTACTCCCGGACCAGCGCTTGGATCCGGCGCTCGATTTCGGCCAGTTCCGTCACCGACAACTTCATCCAGCTGTCGGTGACGAAGGCGGCGCGATGCCACTCCTCGGGGTAGCTGTCGCGTTCAGCGAACCATTGGCGCGCCAGGGAAACCTGGCGTTCGAGGGCGAGGGATTCGGCGGCGGCCGCGACCGGATCGTCGGGGAAGTCCGACGGCGACCAGGAGACCGCGTAACCCACGCGGCGCCACCAGCGCTCGCGCCGGTCGCGGGCGAGTTCCGGCGCTTCTTCGACCAGATCACCGGCGGCGAGCACCTTCAGGTGGTGACTGACGTTCCCGACGGCCTGCCCGGTCCGCTCGGCGAGGACGGACGCCGTGGACGGGCCGTCGAGGCGGAGGACGTCGAGCAGGCGGCGCCGCAACGGATGCGACATCGCGGCGAGCACTTTCGAATCGTGGACTTCACGTACCTCACGGTCGGCCATAACGCACAACAGTAGTTGCACAATGTCTCTTGTGCAAGGAGCATTGTGCGATGCGGGCCGCATGGGTCGGGGTGGTCGTGAGTGGCGAGGATGAGCCCTTATGTCGTGAAGGGCCCCTTTGAGACCTTCACCGTCTCAAAGGGGCCCTTCACGACATCCCCACGACCGCGACCACTCACGTGAGCGCCTGGCTGGAGGCCTTCACGGACCGGGCTGGGGGATCAACCGCAGCCGGAACCCACGTAGATACCTAAGACACCCTTGGCTCTAACCCGAATCGCCACTCACGACCACCCCGGGTGACGGCTGCGCCGGGCTCGCGCACTCCACGTAACCTCGACGGCATGGGTTTCTTCTCGTGGATCGTGTTCGGCGCCATCGCCGGGTGGCTGGCCAACGTCGTGGTCGGGGGTCCGGACCGGCGGGGTGGCTGCCTGTTCAGCATCCTGGTCGGCGTGCTCGGGGCGGCGCTCGGCGGTTTCATCTACCGGCTCGCGACGGGCACCGAGCGGAGCTTCGAGTTCGACTTCCCCAGCTTCGGCGTCGCCATTCTCGGTTCGATCGTGCTGCTCGCCCTGCTGCGGCTGGTGCGCGGCTCCGGGCGGCGCGACGCCTCTCGCAGGTGATCAAGGGAGTGACGGTTGGTAACGGTTTTCTCGCGACGGGTGATCACGGGCGTCCGGCGAACTAGAGTGGGACGTTCGCTCAGTTCCAGCGGCCGCGTCCGGATGCATGTGCCGTCGGGGGGCATATGCATCCGGACGCGCGTGCCTCGGCGATGACCGAGGCGGCGCGGACGGGGTCGATGAGCGAAGGCATCGGCGCCGCCGAAATGTCCCTCTTCCAGGCTCGGAACAGCTCGGCGAGTCGCTCGCCTGCGGGGTCCGGGCTGGCGGGCATTCGTGGGTCCTCAGGGTCGGCGATCGGCTTCAATCACCTAGAGTTATCGCTCATTTCCACCGACCGTTACCGGGATGTGGTGCCTCCCACTCACGCCGGGGAAACCCTTCCGGGGGAGGCACGGCCCTGGCCCGGACAGGGCGGTAGCGTGGTGGCTCTTCATACCCAACCCCCCGACACGAACTGCGGTGAACCCGACCAATGAGCGGCAACCGGCCGGAATCCACTGGAAACCCACTCACGCACGCCGTGAAGCTGGCCCGCGAGACCGTTCCGCCGATGCACCCGGCCGGCAGGCCGTTCGTGCTCGGTGGCCTCGCCGCGACGCTGGTGCTGCGGAAGTTCTCCAAGCCCCTCGGCGTCCTCGGCGCGCTCGCGACGGCCGCCACGGCCGCGTTCTTCCGTGAGCCCAAGCGGGTGCCGCCAGCCCAGTCCGGCCTCGCGGTCGCGTCGGCGGACGGCCTGGTCTCGCTGATCGAGGAAGCCGTGCCGCCGCCCGAGCTGGGGCTGTCCGCCGAACCGCGGATGCGGGTGAGCGTGTTCCTGTCGGTGTTCGACGTGCACGTCCAGCGGATCCCGGCGTCGGGTGTGATCGAGCGGGTCGCCTACCGGCCCGGGAAGTTCCTGTCCGCGGACCTGGACAAGGCGAGCGACGACAACGAGCGCAACTCCGTGCTCATGCGCACCGAAGACGGTCACGAGCTCGTCGTGGTGCAGATCGCCGGGCTGGTGGCGCGGCGCATCCTCTGTGAGATCCGCGAGGGTGACAAGGTCGGCGTCGGTTCGACGTACGGCATCATCCGCTTCGGCTCGCGAGTCGACCTGTACCTGCCGCCGGGCAGCAAGGTCCTCGTCTCGAAGGGCCAGCGCACGATCGGCGGCGAGACGCCGATCGCCGAGCTGCCCACGGCGCCGCACCCGGAAGGCTGATCCATGGTCCGCGTGACCACGACAACTCCCGGCGTCCGGCTGTTGCCGAACGCCATCACGGTGCTCGCCCTGTGCGCCGGTCTGTCGTCGGTGCAGTTCGCGCTGATCGGCAACTACCCGATGGCGATCGCGTCGATCGGGATCGCCGCGGTGCTCGACAGTCTCGACGGCCGGATCGCGCGGCTGCTGGACGCGACGTCGAAGATGGGGCAGGAGCTCGACTCCCTGTCCGACGGCATCTCGTTCGGTGTCGCGCCCGCGCTGGTGCTGTACGTCTGGCACGCCGAGGGCGAGCGGATCGGCTGGGTGGCGTCGCTGATCTTCGCGGTCTGCATGATCCTGCGGCTGGCGCGGTTCAACACGCTGATCGAGGACACCGAGCAGCCGCCGTACGCGGGCGAGTTCTTCGTCGGCGTGCCCGCGCCCGCCGGTGGTCTGCTGGCGATGCTGCCGCTGATCCTGGAGCTGCAGTTCGGGCAGGGCTGGTGGTCGCACCAGTACATGGTGTGGGTGTGGACGATCGCCGTGGCCGCGCTGCTGATCAGCCGGATCCCGACGCTTTCGCTGAAGACGGTGAAGGCGCCACCGAAGGCGATCGCGCCGCTGCTGGTCGGGGTGGGCCTGCTGGCCGCCGCGATCATCCAGTTCCCGCTGGTGGCGCTGGCGATCGCGCTGATCCTGTACCTGGCGCACATCCCGTACTCGGTGTACCGGTACCGCTGGCTCGCGCAGCATCCCGAAGCGTGGATGGCGCCGCCGAGGGAACGGCGCGCGATCCGGCGCTCTTCGAGCCGCCGCCGTCTTGGCCTGCGCCGCCCGCCGCTGCGGCGCGTGGTGGCGGGCGCCGCTCAGCGCGTCCGGCTCCAGCGAGGCGAACAGCACGTCGCCCGCACTCCGCGCACCATCAGCACCGACAAGGACCGCGACAACGGCCGCGGCCCACGGCGCCGCTCGTGGCGCCGGATCGGCCTCCGAAAGCGCTGACTCGCGCCACCCCAGCCCCCCGCCCGTCCCTGGGGGACGGCCCCGCGCCCAGCGTATCGGTGCCCACTGACGGGGCCGGGGGAAACGGGGGTCGGAGGCGGGAGTTGTCCACAAGTGCGTGAGCCTGTGGACAACTTGGGGCAGCTGGGTCGAAGTGTCATGAAAGGGTCGTTCAGGACGAAAAACGTCCTGAACGACCCTTTCATGACATCCCGGCAGCCAAAGCTCAGCGCACCGAAGCGCGCAGCCCGCCGATCACCAGGTCCAGCTGGAACTCGAAATCCCGCAGGCAGTCGCCTTCCATCAGCGATGGCAGCGCCCGGTGCAGCGAAGGCAGCCCGTCCGCCGTCACCGATCGCTGGAACCACGCCACCACCGGCTCGGCCCGTTCCAGCTCGGTCGCCTCCGGAGCGGCGCCGGAGAGTCCTACTGTTTCGGTCAGCACGGCGCCGAACACCAGCCCGATGAGCGACCGGTAGCCCCGCGCCGCGCCACGTTCGTCGAGTCCGGCGTCCAGCAGTGCCGAGAACATCGCGTCGATGAACTTCAACGCGCCCGCCGAACGCGGGTTCGCCGCGTCGGTCGCCAGTGCCCGGACGACCACCGGATGCCGCGAAAAGGCCGTGTACAGGCCATGGGTGAGCGCCCGCAGCCGCTCGTCCCAAGGCCCGGGCCCTGGCAGCGGCACACTTTCGAAGACACGCGCGGTCAGCCCGTCGAGCAGATCACCCTTGTTGGCCACATGGTTGTAGAGCGACATCGCTTCCACGCCGACGTCGGCGGCGAGTTTCCGCATCGACAATCCGGCCAGTCCGTGTTCGCCCGCCAGCCGCAACGCGGCGTCGAGCACCTTCTCCCTGCTCAGCGCCATGTGTCCCAGTTTACCGGCACCCCCTTACGCCGTAAGTAATCACCTCGTATGCTTACGTCGTAAGTCACCTGGAGGGATGTCATGGACACCGAAACGCTGCTCACCACCACCCGCTCGGTCCGCCGCAAGCTCGACCTCGACCGGCCGGTCGAGGAGGGACTTCTCGAAGACTGCGTCCGCATCGCGCAGCAGGCGCCCGCCGCGGGGATGCTGCTCGACTCCCAGCGGTGGGTGATCGTTCGCGACCCGGAGCTGCGGGCCGAGGTCGCGGACATCGTCCGCGCCGAGGCGATTCCGACCATCGCGAAGTACGGCCACCTGACGAGCGACGCCATCATGCGGTCGGCTCGGCACCTCGTCGACAACCTCGGGCGCGTCCCGGCGCTCGCCATCCCCTGCATGATCGGCCGCCCGCCGTCGGATCCCGTCATCCAGAACGGCTACTACGGCTCGGTGTACCCGGCGATCTGGAGCTTCCAGCTCGCGCTGCGGTCGAAGGGGCTCGGCAGTTCGATGTGCGCGTACCACCTGCCCGCGCGCGAGGCCGAGGTCGCGGAGCTGCTCGGGATCCCCGGCGACGTCGCGCAGATCAGCCTGCTCGCCGTCGCCCACACCACCCAGCGCGACTTCTCCCCGGCCGTCCGGCGACCCGCCGGGGAGATCCTGTCCTTCGACCGCTGGGGGCCCGCCGCGTAGATAGGGTGGCGGGGTGAGCGCACCCCAGATCACGCTGACCGTCCGGCACACCCCGTCCGCCCTGGACTCCCGCCGCGGCGTCGTCCGGCTGCACCCCGAAGTCCTCGACGCGCTCGGCCTGATGGCCTGGGACGCCGTCCGCGTCACCGGCGCCCGCGTCAGCTCGGCGCTGGCCGCCCCGTCGGACGCGGAGGGCATCCCTGGCGTGATCCTCCTCGACGACGTCACGATGTCGAACCTCGGCGTGACCGAGGGAGCGGAAGTGGTCGTCGCGCCGGCGGAGGTGTCGGCCGCGAAGACGGTCACCGTGTCGGGTTCGAGGATGGCGAGCGTCTCGCTCTCCCCGCACACCCTGAGGCTCGCCCTGATCGGCAAGGTCCTGACCGTCGGCGACGCCGTTTCCCTGCTCCCCCAAGACCTCGCGCCCGCACCGGGCTCCGACGTCTCCGCGGTCCGCGGCCAGCTTTCCCGCGCCATCGGCATGACGTGGACGAACGAACTGCTCACCGTCACCGCCACCGAGCCGCCGGGGCCGGTCGCCGTCGGACCGTCCACTGTGGTCAGCTGGCGTGACGGCGCCCGCACCGGCGAGGCCGCGCCCGCCGCCGTCCCCGCCCGTGCCGGGACGACGCTGGTGCGAAGCACGCCCTCCACGCCACACGAGGACTTCATCGACGCCGAGATCGTCGAAGACGAGCGGGTCGACGAAGTGGCCGAGGAGTCCGTGCCTCCCCTGTCGGATCTCGCCGGCTCCGAATCGGCCGCGCGCAAGCTCGCCGAATGGTTCGACCTGGCCTTCCACCGTCCGGAGCTGCTGGCGAAGCTCGGGACGTCGGCGCATCTCGGGGTCCTGCTGTCCGGGCCGGAAGGCGTCGGGAAGGCGACGCTGGTCCGCGCCGTGGCGCAGGCCGAGAAGGTGCGGGTGGTGTCGATCGCGGCGCCGAACATCGCCGTTCTCGACCCGAACGTGGCCGCCGCTCGGCTGCGTAAGGCGATCGAACAGGCCACCCACGACGAAGACCCCGCCGTCCTGCTGATCACCGACATCGACGCGCTGCTGCCCGCGTCCCAGCCGCCACCGCTCGCGACGGTCGTCCTCGACGACTTGCGTAATGCCTTGCGCAGCAAGGGTTTCGCGGTCATCGCCACCACGGGGCGGGCCGAGTCGGCCGATCCCCGGCTGCGCGCCGCGGACCTGCTCGACCGCGAACTCGGCCTGCCGCTCCCGGACTCGAAGACCCGCACGGAACTCCTCCGTGTGCTCCTGCGCGAAGCCCCGCTGGAGTCCGGCGTCGACGTCGGCCCGATCGCCGAGCGCACACCCGGTTTCGTGGCCGCGGATCTCATCGCGCTCCGCCGCGACGCCGCCCTCCGGGCCGCGCTGCGGCAGCGTGACGCCGACGAACCGCGGATCTCCCAGCAGGACCTGCTCGACGCGCTGACCACCGTCCGCCCCATCTCGATGTCCACTTCGGACAATCTGGCCACCGGCGGACTGACGCTCGACGACGTCGGCAACATGACGGACGTCAAGCAGTCGCTCACCGAGGCGGTGCTGTGGCCGCTGCGTTACCCGGACTCGTTCGCCCGCCTCGGCGTCGATCCGCCGCGCGGCGTGCTCCTGTACGGCCCGCCGGGCGGTGGCAAGACATTCCTGGTCCGCGCGCTCGCGGGCACCGGCGCGTTGAACGTCTTCGCGGTCAAGGGCGCCGAACTGATGGACAAATGGGTCGGCGAGTCCGAGCGTGCGGTGCGGGAACTCTTCCGTCGCGCCGCCGAGGCCGCACCGTCGCTGATCTTCCTCGACGAGATCGACGCGCTCGCCCCGCGTCGCGGCCAGTCCTCGGATTCGGGCGTGTCGGACCGGGTCGTTGCGGCCCTGCTGACCGAATTGGACGGTGTCGAGCCGATGCGCGAGGTCGTCGTCCTCGGTGCGACGAACCGGCCGGAACTGGTCGACCCGGCCCTGCTGCGGCCGGGACGGCTGGAGCGCCGCGTCTACGTCCCGCCGCCGGACGCCCACGCGCGCGAGGCGATCCTGGCCGCCAGCGCCAAGAACACGCCGCTCGCGTCCGATGTGGACCTCGCGGCGTATGCGGCCACTTTGGACGGTTACTCGGCGGCGGACTGCGCGGCACTGATCAGGGAGGCCGCGCTGACCGCGATGCGCGAGTCACTGGAGGCCAAGGAGGTCACCGCCACGCATCTGACGAAGGCGGCCGAGGCCGTCCGGCCGTCGCTCGACCCGGCACAGCTCGCGGCGCTGGAGGCCTACGCGCGGAACCAGGCCTGAGCACGGAAAGGGCCCTCTTCCCCGCGAGGAAGAGGGCCCTTTCCGTAGCTGCTAGGAGCCGTCTTTGTCGTTGGTCTTGTAATCCTTGGTGAGGATGACGATCACGCCGGGGCCGATGTTCTCGATCTCCTTGAACCTGGGCTCGGCACGGAAACCGAACTCCAGCGCCAGCGCCTTCGCGGCCGCTTCCTCGTCGGTGCCCGGCCGGAAGTAGGCCACGGTCTCGGGGAGCCTGCCCGGATAGCCCTTGACCTCGGAGACGTTCCAGCCGGAAGCGCGGAAGTCCTTCGCGGCCTGCTCGCCGAGCCCCTGGATCGTGCTGTTGTTGTAGACCCGCACGGTCACCCACTTGTGGGACGCCTGCTGATCGCCACCGGGCTGCCCAGGACCGGGCTGACCCGGCTGACCGGTCTGCCCGGGCTGGCTCGCCGGCGGGGCGGAACTCGCGGGCGCGCTCGACGGCGGCGCCGACGAGGCGGGCGGTGTGCTGGCCGAAGGCGACCCCGGCGCCGGAGACGAGGGCTGCGTCGCACCGTCCGAGGTCGTGGGCGTGGTGCCGGGCGGCGTGGCGGTGTCCGAGTCACCGCCGCCACTGGTCAGGGTGATTCCGCCGATCACGGCGGCGATCACGGCGACACCGACCAAGGCCAGTCCGGCGGCCTTCATCGGCCGGGACAGCCCCGAAAACAGACTCATGAGAGATCGATCCCCAGTCGCCGGGCCGCGCGATTGCGCTGCCGGGCCGCTCGCGTCTTTCGCAGGCGCTTCACCAGCATCGGGTCGGCCTGCATGGCTTCGGTCTTCTCGAGCAGCCGGTTCAGCAACTGGTAATAGCGCGTCGACGACATAGAGAAGCGTTCGCGGATCGCCTGTTCCTTCGCGCCGGCGTATTTCCACCACTGACGTTCGAACGCGAGCATGTCGAGCTCGCGCTCGCTGAGGCCGTTCACGGTCTCCGACGGGGACGGCTGGTCGGGCTCGGCCATCGACTCCGCGGCGTCCATCCGACTCCTCGCAATCAGGTCAGTGCTCGGCGGCGTGAAACCACAGGCTTGTCATTCCGCGGCGCCATTAGACCACGGAACCGGCGCCCGGCCTCGGTATCGGCGTCGGCGCGTCATGGGTAAGGGTGTACCAGAAGGGTCCGACTAAACTGCGCGCGTGACCGTCCATCCCATCGTGATCGCCGGCGAGCCAGTGCTGCACAACCCGACTCGGGAGATCACCGAGTTCGACGACAAGCTGCGCACCCTCGTCGACGACATGTTCGAGACCATGTACGCCGCCGAAGGGGTGGGCCTCGCGGCCAACCAGATCGGCCTCGACCTGCGCGTGTTCGTCTACGACTGCCCCGACGACGAGGGCACCCGCCACAAGGGCCTCGTGGTGAACCCGAAGCTCGAGACGTCGGAGATCCCGGAGACGATGCCGGATCCGGACGACGACTGGGAAGGCTGCCTGTCGGCGCCCGGCGAGTCGTACCCGACCGGCCGCGCTTCGTGGGCGAAGGTCACCGGCTTCGACGTCGACGGTAATCCGATCGAGGTCGAAGGAACCGGCTACTTCGCGCGCTGCCTGCAGCACGAGACCGATCACCTGGACGGCTTCATCTACCTCGACCGGCTGGTCGGGCGCCACGCTCGCGCGGCGAAGAAAATGCTCAAGTCGAACAAATGGGGCGTTCCGGGCAACTCTTGGCTGCCGGAGGCGCAGCCCGAATCGGCCGGCGACTGACCCTCTCGCACCCTTCCCGCGTGCCATGAACGGTCCGTTCCTTGCAAATTTTGCAAGGAACGGACCGTTCATGGCGTTTACGCGAGGGTCAGCAGCCCAGGAAGTGGCATCGCACCACCCGCGGCTGCTCGATCACCTTCCCCGCCTGCACCGACCACGCGAGCCGCAGGTACTGGGCGTGCGTCCAGGCCAGCGGTGTCGCGGACGCCGTCGGAGTGCCCGCCGGGAAGCCGGGCTGCCCCGAAGGCGCGTTCTCGTCCCAGACCTGCTCCGGCATCGTGTCGCCGGAGCTGCTGATGCGCCCCAGGTCGCGAAGGCGCTTCGCGGCCGTACCGCGGTCACCGGCGGCGAGGTCGTACTCGCCGCGTTCACCCGCGAGCAGGGGCCACAGTCGCCCGAAAGTGGTCCGGCTTTCCGCCGGGAACGTGTAGTCCCACGGTGCTCCGTCGGCCTTCTCGCCGTAGCCGTCCTTCGTGTACCGGTGCCAGAACTGACCCGTCGGGGTGGTGAAGGCGATGTCGGCGTCGGTGACCTTGATGCTGTTCCTGATCACCGGATCGTCGGCGCGGTAGATGCCCAGCCTCACCAGTTCGAGGAAACCGGCGTCGGTCACGGCGCGCTGGTCCATGGTCACACTGGAGTTGCCGAGGTTGTACTTCGTGCCGTTGTTCGCGTTGCCGTCCTTGGTCAGCCGGACGAAGTACGGGTCCTTCGACAGCGGGCCGTTCGTGGTCACCGTCCATTGGGCGAGCTTCGCCTTGAACGCGTCGGCGGTGTCGAGGTAGCGCTTCGCGTCGGCGGCGGCGCCGTTCGCCTTGGCGATGTCGGCCGCGCAGACCAGTCCGGCGATCACCGCGGCGATCGTCGAAGGCGAGTAGCCGTCCTGTTCTTCCCAGCGTTCCTGCTGGCTGTACGGCGACGCGTGCCCGTTGTCCGCCTTGTAGGACAACAGGAATTCCGCCGCCTTGCGCACACCCCGCCAGGTCTTGGCGTCGGTCCGGCCGAGCTGCTGGGCGAGCACGATCGGCAGCGCGGTCTCGTCGAGCTGGATGGAGGTCCAGTACGGCGTGCCGTCGACGTGGCTGTTCTGCGGCAGATGCCCGTCCGGCAGCTGCTGCGTGCCGAACATGTAGTCGATCGACCGGTTGGCGGCGTCGCGGTCGCCGGCGGCGAGCAGGCCGGTCGCGATCTGGTAGAGGTCGCGCGGCCAGACCAGGTGATAGGTTCCCGACGGCGACCATTCCGGGTCGTTGTTCCCGAACCGCCACGGCATACTCGGCGACGCGATGAGCGCCCCCTGGTGGATCTTGTCCTCGCTCGCCGCGAGCATGAGCACGGACGCCTGGTAGAGGTCCCGTTCCTGCTTGGTCTTGAGCGACGACGGCGCGTCCTTCACCTGGCGGAGGTACTGCTTCCAGCCGCGGTCGTACGCGCGGGCGGCGTCGGCGAATCCGCGCCGTAGCGAGGCTTTCGCGGTGGAGAGCGCGTCGGAGTCCTTCGCGCCCATGCCGAGCGAAAGCGTGAAGTCCCGTGAGCGGACACCGTCGGCGGCCGTCTGCCCGGTGATCAGCACGTTGCCCTTGGCCGCGCTCGCGTAATCCTTGAGAGCGAAGGACTTCGTCAGCTGCGTGATGCCGTCGGAGGAACCCGCGTAACCGACGGAAGTGCGCGAGAACGCCGGTTCCGCGGTCAATGCGGCAGCGGTCTTCGCGTCGGACGCGACCGCGTTCACCCCATCGGTGCGTGCGGAGTCGTCGGATCCCTCGTTCGTGAGATCGGGATCCGCGACCGCGTACACCTGGTACGGACGGCCGGTCAGCGAAACGAAGTCGACGTCGATCAGCACGCTCGTGCGCGCCGGGTCGGTGACGTAGGTCTTGCGGAGCTTCCAACGACGCTGGTCGTCGGTGATGGTCTGTTCGTAGGTGAGGCCATCGGTGCGGCGCACCTGCTGCGCCTTGGCCGAGGAATCGACCGTCGCGAAGCTCGTCCCGTCGGTGACGACGAGGTCGAGCGCGCGGACGCTCGGCGTGGACAGATCCGGGTAGTAGACCTCGGAGAGCCGTCCACCTTGCAGCGTGAACCAGACGTTGCTCGCGCGTTCGCGGGCGGTGCCGAAGCCGGTCTTGTCCGCCGGGAGCCAGCTCGGATGGGCGCCGGGCGCACCGGGCGCCTCACCGCCCTGTGCCGCGGCCACCGCCGGGCGCAGCCCCGCGACCAGCACGCCTGCCAGTGCCGGGAGCATGAGTTTTCGCATATCCACCCCAGACTTCTGTAACGGTGCAGAACCTCCGGGATTCTGTCGTGAATCCCCCGCGAGCACATGCTCCAAACCGGTGAACCGCTAACGCTGTCGACATGTCGGCCACGGAAATCGTGTTACTCGCGGCCCCGATGATCAGGGCAGGCCGAACCTGCTGGCGTTCATCCCCGCAGCCTTCTCATGGCGATGGTCTCCGGCCCGGCGACGGTGATGCTGATCAAGCAGTCGGCGAAGGGCTCACGCCGGAACGCTGCCTCGGCGTCAAAGCGCTCTTCTTCCGCAAGCGCGCCGGCGACGTCACCGAACCCGCCGGGCGAGGCATCCGTTCCGGCTTCCTGATCAACGTGAGCAACCCGAAGGCCGGCGTGTTCGCGGTCTCGTTCCTCCTCCAGATCGTCGCTCGCCTTGGCTGGTCACACGCCTGGGTGAGTGGCTGCGCCGCGATCGCGTCAAGCTGTGGCTGGAGCGCACGTCCGGCGGTGTTCTGGTCGGCTTCGGAGTGACCGTCGCCTTGGAGGGTTGATTGTCCGAGCCCCGGCGTGGCATGGTCGGGGCACAACCAAACAACGCGGGAGCTCGCGCCATGGCGGGCTGAGAGGGCGGCTGGAGTCTTTTTTCTGGAAGACCCGGCGCCGCCGACCGCATGAACCTGACCGGGTAATGCCGGCGTAGGGAGTGAACGTCGTTGACGACGCTTGACAGTGCCTTTGAAAAGAATGCCCAGGGCATCACGCCGACCGTGACCACCGGGCCGATCACCGGTTCGCGCAAGATCTACCACCAGACGGAATCCGGTCTCCGGGTCCCCGCGCGGCGGATCGACCTTTCGAACGGCGAGCATTTCGACGTTTACGACACCTCCGGCCCGTACACCGACGACGACGCGCAGATCGATGTCCACAGTGGACTCCATCGATTGCGGGCAGGCTGGGCCGACGGTCGTGAGCACAACACCCAGCTCGGCTGGGCGAAACAGGGTGTCATCACCCGCGAGATGGAGTACGTCGCGGCCCGCGAGCGCTGCTCGCCGGAATTCGTGCGGGACGAGGTCGCGCGCGGCCGTGCGGTGATCCCCGCCAACCGCAAGCACCCGGAGACCGAGCCGATGATCATCGGCAAGAAGTTCCTGGTGAAGATCAACGCCAACATGGGCAACTCGGCCGTCTGGTCCTCCGTGGAGGAAGAGGTCGACAAGATGGTGTGGGCCACCCGCTGGGGCGCCGACACGATCATGGACCTCTCCACCGGCAAGCGGATCCACGAGACACGCGAGTGGATCGTCCGCAACTCGCCGGTGCCGGTCGGCACCGTGCCGATCTACCAGGCGCTGGAAAAGGTCAACGGGGAGCCGGAAAAGCTGTCGTGGGAGGTCTACCGCGACACCATCATCGAACAGTGCGAGCAGGGCGTCGACTACGTCACCGTGCACGCCGGGGTGCTGCTGCGCTACATCCCGCTGACCGCGCGCCGCGTCACCGGCATCGTCTCGCGCGGCGGCTCGATCATGGCGGCCTGGTGCCTCGCGCACCACAAGGAATCGTTCCTGTACACCAATTTCGCCGAACTCTGCGAGATCCTGCGCGAGTACGACGTCACGTTCTCGCTCGGTGACGGCCTGCGGCCCGGCTCGATCGCCGACGCCAACGACCGCGCGCAGTTCGCCGAACTGGAGACGCTGGGCGAGCTCACGCACATCGCCCGCGAACACGACGTCCAGGTGATGATCGAGGGCCCCGGCCACGTGCCGATGCACAAGATCAAGGAGAACGTCGAACTCGAGGAGAAGCTGACCGGCGAGGCGCCGTTCTACACCCTCGGCCCGCTCGCGACCGACATCGCGCCGGCGTACGACCACATCACCTCGGCCATCGGCGCGGCGCAGATCGGCTGGTACGGCACGGCGATGCTCTGCTACGTCACGCCGAAGGAGCACCTGGGCCTGCCGAACCGCGACGACGTCAAGACCGGCGTCATCACCTACAAGATCGCCGCGCACGCCGCCGACCTCGCCAAGGGGCACCAGTACGCGCAGGAGTGGGACGACGAGCTTTCCAAGGCCCGCTTCGAATTCCGCTGGAACGACCAGTTCAACCTGTCGCTGGACCCGGACACCGCCCGCGCGTACCACGACGAGACGCTGCCCGCGGAACCGGCGAAGACGGCGCACTTCTGCTCGATGTGCGGGCCGAAGTTCTGCTCGATGCGCATCACCCAGGACATCCGCAAGTACGCCGACGAACACGGACTGTCCACTGTGGAGGCCATCGAGGCAGGCATGGCGGAGAAGTCGAACGAGTTCGCCGAGCAGGGCAACAAGGTGTACCTGCCGGTGGTCAATCAGTGACAGCCACACCCAGGACCGCCCTCACCATCGCCGGATCGGATTCCGGTGGTGGTGCGGGCATCCAGGCCGACCTGCGGACGTTCTTCGCCAACGGGGTGCACGGGATGGTCGCGCTCACCGCGGTCACCGTGCAGAACTCGCTGGGCGTGCAGGGTTTCAGCGAGATCCCGGTCGACGTCGTGACCGGGCAGATCAAGGCCGTCGCCACGGACATGGGCGTGAACGCGGCGAAGACCGGCATGCTCGCGACCGCCGAGATCATCAACGCCGTCGCGAAGACACTCGACGAAGTCCACATCGGACGCTCGTCGGACACGCCGTTCGTCGTGGACCCGGTCGCCGCTTCGATGACCGGGCACGCGTTGCTGCGCGAGGAGGCGCTGGAGGCGATCCGCACCGAGCTCTTCCCGCGGGCCACACTGATCACGCCGAACCTGGACGAGGTGCGGCTGCTGACCGGCGTTTCGGTGACCGGGCCGTCGACTCAGCGTGAGGCAGCGGAGGCGTTGCTGGAGTTCGGTTCCGAGTGGGTTCTGGTGAAGGGCGGGCACCTCGACGCTGCTCAGGACTGCGTGGATCTGTTGTCCGACGGCGAATCCTGGGTGGAGCTGAGCGGGCCTCGCTTCGACACGCGGAACACGCACGGCGGCGGGGACACGATGGCTTCGGCGATCACGTCTTCGCTGGCGAAGGGGGCGGACGTGCCGACCGCCGTCGCCGAGGGGAAGCGGTTCATCGAGCGGTGTGTGGCGGAGTCGTATCCGCTGGGGGCCGGGGTGGGTCCTGTTTCACCCTTCTGGCGGCTCGCTAGCCCCTGACACGCGCTAGGAAAGGACCGTTCCTTGCAAAATTTGCAAGGAACGGTCCTTTCATTGCACGCGTTACCGGATCGTGACGCGAGGAGCGTCCACGGCCCAGTACCAATTGTTCCCCGCCGCATAAAGCCGCCAGCTCAGCTTCACCGAACGAGCCCCCGCGGGCACCTTGACCGAAGCCGACGTCGGCACCGAAAGCACGTCGCCACCCTTGTTCGCCGTACCGGATTCCGGCCCGTAGGCCAGCACGTTCTGCTCCGGGCCACCGTCGAACGACGCCGTCAGCGCACCCCGCTGCGTCCCGTCCTGCCGGTAGTGCGACACGAACGAGACGTCCACAGTGGACTTCCCGGAAACGTCAGCCGAAGGCGAGACCAGAGAAGAGTCGAAGGTCCCACTCGAAGAAGGCGAGCCCTTGTCGTCCCACTCGTCCGGGTCCGCGACCGCGAAGACGCCGCGCGCCCGGGCGTTCGCCTCGCGCTGCTGGCCGGGAGCGGTGCGCGTCCAGAAGTCATCGGTGGTGAAGGACCAGCCCTGCCACTCCGTCACGCCGGCGGGCATGCCGGAAGCGTTGCGCACGGTCCAGCCGCCCGGCGCGTCGTGCGTCCAGCCGAGTACTCCCGCCGGGACGCCGGTCTCGTCCTGCCTGGGCTTCAAAACGGCCGTGTCGAAGACGTCCGAGGGCGCGGCGCCGAGCGCGTAGCCGTCGTAGACCGCCGGAGCCGCCACGCCGAGGTGCCGTAGCACGGTCGGCGCGATGTCGACGATCTTCGGTGGCACGGCGGGGGTTCCGGCCGGGACCGCGCCACCGGCGGCGATCACGAACGTCATCCGTTCCTCGGGGGTGTCGCCGCCGTGGCCGCCCGAGGGCGTGTGGCCGTGGTCCGACGAGATCATGATCAGCCAGTCCTCGTCCGCGCGGTTCGCGCGCGCGTCGACGGCGGCGAGCAGGCGGCCGATCAGCGCGTCGTCGGTGCGCAGGCTGGCTTCGTACTGCGGGGAGTCCGCGCCGTGGTCGTGGCCCGCGATGTCCGTCTGTCCGAAGTAGACGAACGAGGCGTCGGCCTTGTCCTGCTTGAGGTGTTTCTCGGCGTCGACGGCGACCTGTTCGTCGGTCTTCTCGTAGCCGTCGCTGTCGCCGTTCTGGACGAACTTGCGGTCTTGGCCGGTACGCAGGATCCGGTCGCTGATCGGCGTCCAGTCGACGGCCGCGTACGTGTCGAGCGCCGGGTTCGCGGTTTCGGCGCGGGCGAGCCAGCTCGGATGCGAGGCGAGGTCGTTGCCGGTGAAGGAGTTGTCCTTGACCTTGTGCTTGTCCGGCCAGACACCGGTGAGGATCGTGGACCAGCCGGGACCGCTGACCGTCGGCGCCATCCCGCTGCCGTACAGCGAACTGCGCGAGGCGTAGCCGCGCTCCACCAACGCGTGGACGTTCGGCGTGTCCGCGGCCATCAGCTTGTCGAACCGGGCCCCGTCCAGGCCGATGACCAGCACCTTCGGCGTCTTGGCCGCGGCGGTGGCCACGCCGGAGGTCAATCCGGCGACGGCCACCAGTGCCGACAGGAGGGAAAGCGTTCTGCGCACGAAAGCCTCCAGATAACTTGTACGAACCAATTGTTCGTCAAGTTAGTGCGCCGAACTGTCTTCACGATGAAGTCCGCGTGCCCCCGCGAAGGACTTCAGCCGACGGGCTCCATCACCCGCGAGTCGTACTCCTTGCGCGAGTCGAGGATCCCGTCGAAGTTGGCGACCGACCATTCGCTGACCGCCATGAGCAGCGTGCCCGCGCTCGACCCGCGCTCGGTCAGCGCGTACTCGACGGTCGGCGGCGCGGTCGGGAAGACAGTGCGCGTGACCAGACCGTCGCGTTCGAAGGCACGCAGGTTCTGCGTCAGCATCTTCTGGCTGATCCCGCCGACGGCGCGGCGCAGTTCGCCGAACCGGTGGGGCCGCCGGGACAGCGCGCCGAGTACCAGCGCAGTCCACTTGTTGGCGAGCAGATCGAGGACGTCTCGGCACGGGCAGTTCCGCAGGTAGATGTCCCACGGCGATTCCGGCACTTCACAGGTGGTTTCCATCAGGTACCTAGTTTACCTATAAGTGCCTTCTAGCGAAAAGTGACCATGCGGCCGAACATGGAGGGCACCAACAACGGAGGAGCTTTCGATGCGCGTCGTGACCCAGCAGCGGCTTGGTGGCCCGGAAGTGCTGGAGGTGACCGAAACCGATCGGCCGTCCCCCGGCCCGACGGAGGTGCTCGTGCGCGTGCGCGCGGCCGGGATCAACCCGGTCGACTGGAAGACCCGGGCCTATGGCGTCTTCATGGGCGAGCCGCCGTTCGTCCTCGGCTGGGACGTGTCCGGGGTGGTGGAAGAACTCGGCGTCGGCACCACGCGCTTCGCTGTCGGCGACGAGGTCCTGGGCTTCCCGTGGTTCCCCCGGCAGGCCGGTGGCTACGGCGAATACGTGACGGCCCCCGCCCGCCAGTTCGTGCGCAAACCCGCGAACCTCACCCACGAGGACGCCGCCGGATTGCCGCTGGCCGGGCTCACCGCCTGGCAGGGTCTCGTGGACATCGCCGATGTCCGGCCGGGACAGCGGGTGCTGATCGACGCCGCCGCGGGCGGGGTCGGGCACCTCGCCGTGCAGGTGGCGAAGGCGCGCGGCGCGTACGTCCTGGGCACGGCGAGCGCCGGGAAGCACGACTTCCTCCGCGAGCTCGGTGTCGACGAGCCGATCGACTACCGGGACGAGACGGCGACGGCGGCCGGCGTGGACGTCGTGTTCGGGCTGGTCGGCGAGCAGAGCGACCTGCGCTGGCTGGACGCGGTGAAACCGGGCGGCCTGCTCATCGCGGTCCCGGGCGGCGTGAGCGAGGCTGTCGCCGCGAAGGCCGAGAAGCTGGGCGTGCGGACGTCGGGGATGCTCGCCGAACCCGACGAGATCGGCCTGCTGGCGCTGACCGGCCTGATCGAGAAGGGTGAATTGCGTGTCCACGTCGACCAGACCTTCCCACTCGAAGACGTCGCGAAGGCGCACGAAGTCGGCGAAGGCGGCAGGGTGACCGGGAAGCTCGTCCTGACCCTCTGAGAACGCGCGTGGAAAATGGACCCATGAGCGAGAACCCGAGCCCGCCGTCGGCGCTGACCATCGCGGGGTCCGATTCCGGCGGTGCCGCCGGCCTTCAGGCGGACCTGCGCACGTTCCTCACCTGTGGCGTGCACGGTCTGGTCGCGGTCACCGCCGTGACCGTCCAGAACACCCTCGGCGTACACGACCGCACCGACATCCCGGCGCGGATCGTCGCGGGCCAGATCGAGGCCGTCGCGGCCGACATGGGCGTCAACGCGGCCAAGACCGGCATGCTCGCTTCGGCCGAGATCATCCACGCCGTCGCCGCGGCGTGCGACAAGGCCGAGATCGGCCGCGACGCCAAGGTGCCGTTCGTGGTCGACCCGGTCGCGGCGTCGATGCACGGTCATCCGCTGTTCGACGAGGCCGGGCTGGTCGCGCTGCGGGACGAGCTCCTGCCGCGCGCGACCGTCCTCACGCCGAACCTCGACGAGGTCCGCCTGCTGACCGGGATGACCGTGACCACCCGCGAACAGATGCATCAGGCGGCCGTCGTCCTGCACCGGCTGGGGCCGAAGTACGTGCTCGTGAAGAGCGGTCACCTCGTCTCCGACCCGGAATGCGTCGACGTGCTGTTCGACGGCTCCACGTTCGTCGAACTGCCGGGTGAGCGGTTCGCGACGCAGCACACCCACGGCGCCGGGGACACCATGGCGTCGGCGCTGACGGCCGGTCTCGCGAAGGGGATGTCCGTCGTGGAGGCCGCCCGCTACGGCAAGTGGTTCGTTTCACACGCGGTCGAAAACGCCTATCCGATGGGCGCGAAGGTCGGCCCGGTTTCGGCGTTCTGGCGGCTTGCGCCGGAGCAGTGAGCACACGTCCGGTTACGATCTGTGCCGTGACCGGACGTGAAACGGTGGCCAGGGTCGTCGAAGACCGCCGCTTCCAGAACTTCATCATCGCGGTGATCGTCTTCAACGCCATCACCCTCGGCCTGGAGACCTCGACCAGAATGGTCGCGGAGTACGGGAGCCTGCTGCACACGGTCGACTACCTCGCGCTCGGGATCTTCGTCCTCGAACTCGGCGCGAAGCTCTACGCCTATCGCGGAAAGTTCTTCCGCGACCCGTGGAACATCTTCGACCTGGTCGTCGTCGGTATCGCGGTGCTCCCCACGACTGGCCCGTTCGCGGTGCTGCGGGCGTTGCGGGTCCTGCGGGTGCTGCGGCTGATCTCGGTCGTGCCGTCGATGCGGAAGGTCGTCACCGGCCTGCTCGCGGCGATCCCCGGTATGGCGTCCATCGCCGCGCTCCTCGCGCTGATCATCTTCGTCGCGGGCGTGATGGCGACGAAGCTGTTCGGCGCGATCTCGCCGGAGAACTTCGGCGACCTCGGCACTTCGCTGTTCACGCTGTTCCAGGTGATGACCGGCGAGGCCTGGCCGGACATCGCCAAGGAGATCATGAAGGAAGCACCCATGGCCTGGGTGTTCTTCGTGCTCTACATCCTCGTGTCCAGCTTCGCGGTGCTGAACCTCTTCATCGCCGTCGTGGTCAGCGGGATGGAGGACGAGCTTCGCCAGGACATCCGCGAGGAAGAGGCGAAGCAGACCGAAACCCAGGCTCGGGCGAACAAGGAGATCCTCGACGAGCTCCGCGCCCTTCGCGCGGAAGTCGCGGAACTCAGCGCTCTTCGTCCGCGATGAGCGCCTCAAGCGCCGGAAGGGCCGCCGCCAGGGCCGCCTGATGCTCCGGGGTCAGCCGTTCGAGGCGTTTGCCCAGTTCGTTGACCCGAGTCGACCGGACACCGGAAACCAGCCTCTCGCCTTCTTCGGTGGCCTCCGCGAGCCAGGCGCGCCTGTCGATCGGGTCCGATTCACGGCTGACGTAGCCCGCTTCGACCAGCGAAGCGACGATCCTCGACATGGTGGCCGCGGCGACGCCTTCCTTCGCCGCGAGATCACCCAGGCGGAGCTGGCCGTAGTTCACGAGCGTGGCGAGCGCCGAGATCGCGCCGTGGCCGGGTCCTGGCACGCCCGCCTGGCGAAGAGACCGGGACAACCGGCCGACCGCCAGGAACAACCTGCCCGAAACGTCCTGGACCGCTGACGTGGTCACCACTGGCTCCTCTGGGTACACGGCGGCGGGCGCCTCCGGAAAGTGCCGTCAACCATACGGGCATCCGGAGCGCACTCGCTGTCAAGGCCGTGAACCGTACAAAAGGGTTATCGAGGCGGGCTCGAAGCGTGCGCCCAGAACCGCTGGGGAATCCGCCCCGCACCGGCGGCGAGCCGTCCGGCGGTGACCGCGGCCCGCATCGCCGACGCCATCCGTTCCGGGTCCGCGGCCCTGGTCACGGCGGTGGAAAGCAGGACGGCGTCGCAGCCGAGCTCCATCGCCAGCGTCGCGTCGGAAGCCGTGCCGATACCGGCGTCGAGGATCACCGGGACTCCCGCGCGCGACACGATCAGCTCGATGTTGTGCGGGTTCCGGATGCCGAGACCGGTGCCGATGGGCGCGCCGAGCGGCATCACGGCCGCGCAGCCCGCTTCCTCCAGCCGCAGCGCCAGAACCGGGTCGTCGTTGGTGTACGCGAGCACGGTGAAGCCCTCCGCGGAGAGCTGTTCGGCCGCTTCGACGGTCTCGAACGGGTCCGGCAGCAGCGTGCGGTCGTCGGCGTGGACCTCCAGCTTGATGAGGTCGGTTTCGAGCGCTTCGCGGGCGAGCTGGGCGGTGAGGACCGCTTCGGCGGCCGTCCGGCACCCGGCGGTGTTGGGCAGCAGCCTGATGCCGAGCCGCCGGAGCAGTTCGAGGACGCCGGAGCCGCCTTCGGCGTCGGCTTTGCGCATCGCGACGGTGGTCAGTTCCGTACCGGACGCCACCAGCGCGCGTTCCAGGACGGCGAGGTTCGACGTGCCGCCGGTGCCGATGATCAACCGCGACGAGAGCTTGTGCTCGCCGATGACGAGGGCGTCACCATTCATGTCAGCCTCCTTGCACAGCGGTGAGGATGTCGACGCTGGCGCCCTTGCGCACCACCGCTTCCGGCCATTCGCCGCGCCGGACGACGACGCCGTCCACCGCGACCGCGACACCTTTCGTCGCCGTGCCCAGTGCCTCCAATACGCCTTCGACGGTGGTTCCGTCGGGGAACTCACGCCACTGGCCGTTGACCTGGATCTCCATCACACCCGCTCCTCGCTTCGCCGTGACGGCGTGGCCGCCGCGACCTCGTCCGGCAACGGCACGCCGTCCAGCCAGGCGACCGCGGCGTCCGCGGTGACCGGGGCCATCAGGAGGCCGTTGCGATGGTGACCTGTCGCGGCGAAGACGCCTTCGCCCAGCTCACCGATGAAAGGCATCGTGTCGACGCTCGCCGCGCGAAGCCCGGCGGCGGTCTCGACGAGTTCGTACTCGGTGAGGCCGGGGAAGACACGCTCCGCCCCTTCGAGCAGCTCACGAACGCCCCGGACGGTGACGGTCTCGTCGAAACCCGCCTCGTACTGGGTCGCGCCGAGGACGAGCTGGCCGTCGTCACGCGGGACGAGGTAGATCGGGCGGCCCTCGACCATCGCGCGGACGGTCCGCTTCGGTGGCGGCAGGCAGCCCCGCCGCGGTCGCAGGCGGAGGATCTCGCCCTTCAGCGGGCGGACGGCGCCGGCGAGCGCGGGATGCAGGCGTCCGGTCCAGGCGCCCGCGGCGAGGACGACGTCGCCTTCGAGGTTTTCGAGATCCGTGACCGTCTCGTGGCGGAACTCGACCCCGTGCCTGCCGCAGGCATGCGCGAGCGCGTGCAGCAGCCTTCTGTTGTCCACGGCCAGATCGCCGGGCACCAGCAGTCCACTTCGGACGGACCCGGCGAGACCGGGTTCGGCGCGGCGGGCCTCGCGGCCGGTCAGCTGCTCGACCTCGCGGCCGAGTTCGGTGAGGTACGCGGCGAGCATCTCGAGGTTGCCCGCGTCGGCGCTGTCCAGCGCGACGACGAGCGTGCCGTGCGGCGAAAGGCCCGGGTCGATGCCCTCTTCGGCCAGGTCACGGGCGAAATCCGGCCAGCGCCGAAGCGACGCTTCACCGAGGGCGAGGACGTCCTCCTCGCCGGGCCAGGCCTCCGTGACCGGCGCGAGCATGCCGCCCGCGAGCCACGACGCGCCACGCCCCGGCTCGGGGTCGTACACGGTGACGCGATGGCCGCGCGCGGACGCGCGCCAAGCGACCGAGAGGCCGATGACCCCGCCGCCGACAACCGAAAGTTCTCTCATGAACGCACGCTCCCTGCGCCGGCATGACCCGGATCAGGTTCCACGGTCGGAGCGGTCTCGGCTCCCTCTCAGCCCGTCCTCGGGCTCCCGTGCGGACCACCCCACCGTAGCGCGCGGGTACCGTCCCCGCCATGCCCACCCTGTCTGGTTCGCTGATCCGCGCCCGGCTCGCGGACGCCCGCCTGTACCTCTGCACCGACGCCCGGTCCGGACGCGCTGATCTCGCCGAATTCGCCGGCGCGGCGTTGGCCGGCGGCGTCGACATCATCCAGCTGAGGGACAAGACCGGCGGCGCCCCGATCGAGGCGAAACACGAGATCGCCGCACTGGAAGTGCTGGCGGAGGCGTGCGAGAAGCACGACAAGCTGCTGGCGGTGAACGACCGCGCGGACGTCGCGCTCGCCGTCGGCGCGCACGTGCTGCATCTCGGCCAGGACGACATCCCGGTGTCGCTCGCCCGCCGGGTCCTCGGCGACGACGTGGTGATCGGCCGGTCCACCCATTCGGCCGAACAGGCCGAGGCCGCGGCCGGGGAGCCCGGCGTGGACTACTTCTGCACCGGCCCTTGCTGGCCGACCCCGACGAAGCCGGGCCGGTCCGCCCCGGGGCTCGACCTGGTGCGCTCCACCGCCGCGCTGGGGACTTCGCGACCGTGGTTCGCGATCGGCGGGATCGACGCCGACCGGCTGCCCGAGGTGCTGGACGCCGGCGCGTCGCGGATCGTCGTCGTCCGGGCGATCACCGAGGCCGAAGACCCCGAAGCGGCGGCTCGCACGCTTCGCTCCGCCCTCCCCTGATCCCACGCATTTCGTCCTCTGAACGCGGTAGTTGGCAGCGCGAACTACCGCATCCAGAGGACGAAATGCGGGAGGGGGATCAGGGCACGGGGGTGTTCGAGGCAGGCGGGGCCGAGGGCGTCGTCGGGGGCGCCTGCGAGGTCGAAGGCGCCGTGGACGGCGTCGTCGGCGGCGCCTGAGTGGTCGTCGGAGCCGTCGGTGTCGTGGTCGGCGGCGGCGTGGTCGGCGGTGTCGTCTCGGGCTGCTTGCCCGGCGTCTCCGAAGGCGATGTCGCCGGCGGGGTGTCGTGCTTGTCCTGGCGTTCCTGGGCCTGCCCGCCGCCGATGATCTTCCCTATGGTCGTCCCGGTGCCGCCGCCGAAGGTCTTGCCGGTCGCCCCCTCGAAGCCGGTGATGGCGACGAGCGCCACCGCGAACGCCGCCACACTGACCCCGGCGATCACCGCCCAGCGTGGCTTGAACTTCCGCCCCGACGGTTCCTCTTCGTCCTCGGACGGCTTCAACCGGACGGTTTCCTGCTCGCCGGGGTCGAGCACCCGGCGCCGTCCCGGCACGGTCAGCACCACCCGCGCCTTCAGCGCCGCGTCCTTCGTCCGCTGAAGCGAACGCAAGTACAGCTCGCCGCCGAGCGTGGTGATCACACTCGCCAGCCCGGCACCCGCCACCGTCCCGGCGACGCCGAGCGTGGAACCCAGCAGTGCCGCGGTGATCGCGGCCATCGCGGCCGCGGTCACCTGGACGATCCGGCCCTGCTTTTCCGTCTTTTCGGTTTTCTCGGTGTCCTTCTCGGAAGTCTCCTTGGTCATGATCCCGTTCTGCAGCTAGTCGGTCCTCACCCAGTCCTAACGAGTAAGGCGCACGGGATGCTCCCTTCGTTGTCCGCACGTGAGGAGCGCCACGCCATCTGTCCAAAAAGGACTGTCCACGGCTCACAACTCCTTGACATAATCGGCCGTATGGACCTGGTATCGATCGAGGAAATCCGCGATGCGGCGAGCCGTGTCAAAGGCGTCGCGGTGCGCACACCGTTACTGGAACAAACGTGGGCGCCGCTGTGGCTCAAACCGGAAAGCCTTCAGCCGATCGGCGCTTTCAAGGTGCGCGGGGCGTACAATGCGATCGCCGCGTTGAACGAAGATCAGCGCGCCCGCGGCGTCGTCGCGTTCTCCAGTGGCAACCACGCGCAAGCGGTCGCCTACTCGGCGAAGCGATTCGGAATCCACGCGGTGATCCTCATTCCGGATGTCGCGCCGCGCGCCAAGATCGAAGCCACCAAGGCGCTCGGCGCCGAAGTGATCGAGGTCCCGATCGACGCTCAGGAGTCCTCGGCGCTCGCCGTCGCCGAAGAACGGGGACTCACCATGATCCCGCCGTTCGACCACCGCGACGTCATCGCCGGGCAGGGCACCGTCGGCCTGGAGATCGCCGAAGACCTGCCGGACGCCGGCGTCGTGCTCGTCCCGCTCAGCGGCGGCGGGCTGGCCTCGGGCGTCGGCACGGCGATCAAGGAACTGCTTCCCGGCGCGAAGGTCATCGGCGTCGAGCCGGAGCTGGCTGCCGACACCGCCGAGGGCTTCCGCGCGGGCAGGCGGATCGAGTGGCCGATGGACCTGCGGGCCCGGACCAGCGCCGACGGCCTGCGCGCCCAGCCTTCGGACCTGACCTTCGCCCACCTCCAGGCGGTGCTCGACGACGTCATCACCGTTTCCGAGGCGGAGATCGGGGAGGCCGTCCGGACGCTGGCGCACCGCGCGCGACTGATCGCCGAGCCGAGCGGCGCCACCGCGACCGCGGCGTTCCTCTCCCACCGCGACGCGCTACCGCCCGGCAAAGTCGTTTCGGTCGTTTCGGGCGGCAACCTGGACCCGGCGACCCTGGCCACCCTGCTGGCGTAACTCGCGTGTTCGCCGCCGTAACTCGCGTGATTGGAGCCGTAACTCGCGAGTTACGCCTTCAAGCACGTGAGTTACGCCTTCAAGCACGCGAGTTACGCGTCTGATCACGTGTGTCCGGCGGGGCGGACGTGCGTCGGCGGGGAGTCGACCCCGCAGTGGAGACATTCGCCGGGGTGCGGCGACTCGTCGGTGTCGGCGGTGTCGGATTCGGAAGGCGTGTCGAGGACACCGTTGTGGATGCCGAGCGCGATCAGGCCGCCGCCGATCGCCAGCGCCGCGCAGACGAGCAACGCCATCCGCCAGCCCGCGGTCAGCGCCACCGGATCGGTGTAGGCGGCGCCGGACAGTCCGGCGACGGCGGGCAGCACGGCGATCGCGAGCAAGCCACCGGACCGGGCGATGGCGTTGTTGACCCCGGAGGCGACGCCGGCGTACCGGTCCGGCGCGGCGGCCAGCACCGTCGCGGTCACCGGTGCGACGACCGTCGCCAGTCCGGCGCCGAACACGACGACCGCGGGCAGCACCGAACCGAGGTATGAGGATCCCGGCCCGACGCGCATCAGCAGGAACATGCCGACACCGACCAGGATCGGGCCGGCGACCAGCTGCGTACGCGGCCCGATCTTCTGCGCGAGCGCACCGGACCGGCCGGAGAACAGCAGCATGATGACGGTGATCGGCAGTCCGGCGAGGCCGGCCGCGGTCGGCGTGTAGCCCAGCGACACCTGTAACTGCATGACCATCAGCATCATCACGCCACCGAGCGCCGCGTAGACGACGAAGGTCAGCGCGTTGGCGAGGCTGAACGTCCGGTCGCGGAACAATTTCGGCGGCACCAGCGGATCGGCCGAACGGTGCTGGATCACCAGGAACGACACCAGCCCCGCGACGCCGAGCACGATGGACACCAGGACGACGACGTCACCGAGACCGCGTCCAGGTGCCTCGACGAGCGCGCCGGTCAGTCCGGCCAGCCCGATCGCGCCGACGGCGGCGGCGAGGAAGTCGGGATGCCCGGTCGCCTCCTCGTCGCGGGACTCGGGCACGTAGCGCCGGGCGAGCAGGACGCAGACGGCGGCCAGCGGCAGGTTGATCAGGAACGCCAGCCGCCACGACCACACCTGGACGAGCACGCCGCCGAGCAGCGGGCCGATCGCGGCCGCGATGCCGCCGAGTCCGGACCAGGCGCCGATCGCGCGGGCCCGGTCTTCGTGGGCGAAGGACGCTTGGAGGATCGCGAGCGAGCCGGGCGTGAGCAAAGCTCCCCCGATGCCCTGGAGGATCCGGGTGGCGACGAGCATCTCGGTCGTCGTCGCGGCGGCGCACAGCCCGGAGGCGATGCCGAACCAGACGACGCCGACGATGAACATGCGGCGGCGGCCGTAGCGGTCGCCGAGTGATCCGGCGACGAGGATCAGCGCGGCGAGGGCGAGCAGGTAGCCGTCGAGGATCCATTGGAGGCCGGCGACGGAGGCGTTGAGTTCTTCGCCGATCCTCGGCAGGGCGACGTTGATGATCGTCCCGTCGAGCATCGCCATGCCCGAGCCGACGATGGTCGTGGCGAGTACGCCGCGCGCCACCGGCGTCCCCCACCGAATCCCCGTCGCCACCCCATCACTCATAAGACGACTGAATCACGCCACCACGCCCACAGCCACCAGAAGCGGCAATTACCTGACACGTCAGAGAATCAAAGGGCCGAAACCACTGGAACCGGCGGACCTGACTCCCCGAACGCGCGTCAGCGCGGACGGGGAGTCCGCACAGGCGCGCCCTCTTTTGGCCGAAGGCCACGGAAACGTTTTGTAGGGCGCCCTTCGAGATCACCGCGAGTTCTCTTCGGTCCAGCGCCCTGCGAAACGTTTCCGTAAGCGCGCCTCAAGGCAACAGCGTGGTGACGAACTTGTAACGGTCACCCCGGTAGATCGCCCTGGCGAACTCGACCGGTTTTCCATCCGTGGCGAAGGAATGCCTCGAAAGGAGCAACATCGGCATTCCGACGTCGGCGCCGAGCATCTCCGCCTCATGCGGTCCGGCGAGGGCGGTCTCGATGGTTTCCTCGGCCCTTTCGAGCTCGACGCCGTAGTGCTCCCTCAGCACCGCGTACAGCGAGCCACCTGCGGAAACGTGTTTGCGCAAACCGCGGAAGCGGCCGAGTGGGAGATGCGTGGTCTCGAGTGCCATGGGCTGCGAATCGGCCAGCCGGAGACGGCGAAGGCGAAGGATCTTCGCGCCGACGCGGATTCCGAGGAGTTTCGCGAGGTCGGCCTCGACCGGCACTTCGTCGATTTCGAGGAGCTTCGACGACGGTTTGAGGCCTTGCTTGCGCATGTCCTCGGTGTAGGACGACAGCTGGAGGCGCTGCGCGAGTTTCGGCTCGGCGGCGAAAGTGCCCTTGCCCTGTACGCGGTGGAGCCTGCCTTCGGCGGTCAGATCCGCGAGGGCCTGCCGGACCGTGGTGCGCGAAACGGTGAATTCTCCCGCGAGCGCCCGTTCCGTCGGAATCGGCGAACCCGGGGGCAACGCGTCGAGCAGATCGAGCAGATGCTGTTTCAGCGCCCAGTACTTGGGTTCGCGTTGTCCGCGCATCCCTGCCGTAGCGCCCGCCTCACCCGCGGTGGTTGTCTCCAACATGACCGACTCCCTAAGCCTTCCCACTCGAACGCGCACCGTCCCCGCTAGGAAACGTACCCTTCTCCACAAACGTCCATTCGGGCTAGCATTGGTCTAGACCTACTCGGGGGACGAAGTACGTCCCGGTCGAAGGGAACGAGATGACCGAACAGCGCCCCGGCGAGCACATGGCCGCGGAGATCTCCCAGCAACCCGCCATTCTGGCAGGAATCGTGGAGCGACAGGCCGAAATCGCCGAGGTGGCCGAAGCCATCTCCAAGCGCCCGCCCAGGTTCGCACTGCTCGCCGCCCGCGGCTCCAGCGACCACGCCGCCCTGTATGCGAAGTACCTGATCGAAGTACTCCTCGGTCTCCCCTGCGGTCTCGTCTCGCCCTCCACCGCGACTTTGTACGGCGCCCGTCCCGATCTGCGGGACGTTCTCTTCATCACAGTAAGCCAAAGCGGCGGTTCCCCGGATCTCATCGAGGTCACCGAAACCGCGCGTCGCCAGGGAGCGCTGACCGTCTCGGTCACCAACACCCTGTCCTCGCCGCTGCGCGCCGCCGCCGAACTCGGTGTCGACATCGGCGCGGGGCTGGAAAAGGCCGTCGCCGCCACGAAGACGTACTCGGCCACCTTGCTTTCGCTTTACCTTCTGATCGACGCGGTCCGCGGCGGCAAGGGTGAGGACGCGAAGAAGCTGGGCGAGCTCGCGGAGCAGACCCTCGAAGGCGCCGAAGAAGGCGTGCAGCGCGCGGTGGACCGCTACCGCTTCGTCGACCGGGTACTCACCACGGGCCGCGGTTACTCCTACGCCACGGCGTTGGAAGGTTCGTTGAAGCTGGCCGAAACCAGCTACCTCGCGGCGCGCGCGTACAGCGGCGCGGACCTGTTGCACGGTCCGGTCGCCGCGGTCGACGGCGAGACCGCCGTGCTGGCCGTGACGAGTCAGGGCCACGGCGTCGGCGCGATGCAGGAGGTCCTCGAAGCCGTCGGCAAACGCGGCGCGGACGTGCTCGCGGTGGGCTCCGCTTCGGCCGACGTCCCCGCCGCGCTGCGGATCGGTGTCGCGCCGTCCGCCGAAGAGGTCGCCCCGATCCTGGAGATCCTGCCGATCCAGCGGATCGCGCTCGGCCTCTCGCTGGCACGCGGCGGTGACCCGGACAGCCCGCGCGGGCTGCTCAAGGTGACCAAGACCCGGTGACCCACGTCATTGGTGTGGACGCCGGAGGCACGTCGACGCGAGCGATCGCGGTCGACGCCTCCGGCGCCGTCCTCGGGACCGGGCGCGCGGGCGGGGCGAATCCCAACTCCCATCCGCCGTCGGAAGCCGCCGCGCGGATCGCGAGCGCGATCGCCGGCGCGCTGGGCGGGCTGGACCCGGCCGCGACCACAGCATGCGTCGTCGGCATGGCGGGGGTCAGCAAGCTGAGCGATCCGGCGGTCGCGGAGATCTTCGAAGCCGCTTGGAAGGACCTGGGGATCAGTCCGGTGCGGACGGTCCCCGACCCCGAAGTCGCCTACGCGTCGGCCACTTCCGCGCCGGACGGTTCGGTTCTCGTGGCGGGCACCGGGTCGATCGCCGGCCGGGTCCGCGGCAGGCGGATGGTCTCGACCGCCGGCGGCTACGGCTGGTTGCTGGGTGACGAAGGTTCCGCGTACTGGCTCGGCAGGGAAGCCGTTCGCTCCACTTTGGATGTTCTGAGCCGCGGCGGCGAACTCGGCCCGCTCGCGCGCTCCGTTCTCACCGAAGCGCTCGGACCGTCCGCAGTGGACCCCGCGAGCGACCGGGCGCCGCTGCGGCACGCGCTCGTCACGAGCGCCAACTCCGAGGCGCCGATCCGGCTCGCCAGGTTCGCCCCGTTCGTGAGCGAGGCCGACCGCGAAGGCGACCCCGCGGCGGATGAGATCACCACCCGGGCGGCCGCCCTTCTGGTGACGAACGTCATGGCAGCGCGGGATCCCGGGGAAACCACACCGATCGTCCTCGTGGGCAGTGTGTTGTCGCCAGAGGGCCCGGTCGGGCGAAAAGTGCGCGCCGAACTGACCGGGATCGAGGCCCTGACCAGCACCGACGGGGTACTCGGTGCCGCTTGGCTCGCGGCCGTCGAGGCGTATGGGGAAGATGCCCCAAGACCGGCGCCATCCTGAAAAAACACCCAAAACAAGCCCGAAAAGACCAAACCATCGACTCCGGGGCCGAACTCCGGGTACCGTAGGACCCGGCCCCCGGACCCTCCCCCCTCGCCGGGGGCCGCCTTATGTCCTGGGTAGCCCATCCGGCTCGGAATCCGAGGAATCCCCGTTCTCTTCCACCACCCGCAGACCGGGATGTTCCGGGGGCAGCGTGCGATACAGCACCCAGCCGCTCACGGCGACCGTCACCGCGACCAGCGGCCAGGACAGCACCGTCCGCGCGATGCCGAGCGGGACCACCTGCCCGCTCCACCACAGCGAGCCGTACACCGCGACCCGCAGCGTGTACTGCAGGAAAACCCACACCCAGCTCGCCCGCGAGTACGCGCGCAGCAACGCGGGGTCGCGGCGCCAGCGGGTCTTCTGCCCGATGACGAGCCCGACCACGACACCGAGCAACGGCCACCGCACCACGATGCTGGCCGCCCACAGCAGCGCGCTGGCCACATTGGACAGCAGCTGGATGAGGAAGAAATCCTCGGCGCGGCCGGTGTGCAGGGCGATCAGCGCGGCGGCGATCACTGCGGCGAGGCTCACCACGACCGCGCGGGCCTTGTCGCCGCGCACCACCCGGTAGACCCCGAGCAGCACCGCCACCCCGATGGCCACCCCGGCGCCCCAGGCGATCGACTGGCCCGCGATCAGCCAGCCGACGACGAAGGCCGCGGGCGGGATGCTCGCGTCGATGGCGCCACGCCGCCCGCCGAGGATCTGGGCGAGCGACTCGCGCGGGGGTCGTGAGGTCACCCTTACAGCCTGCCGGATCCATGACCCCGAACACCCAGGCGGGGAGACGTTCGCCACATACACTGTCCGGTTTACGCCCACTTGAGGGGAATCTGCGCTGCGCAGACGTGTACATCCCGGTAATGGGGATGCATGGACGTCCGACAAAATAAGAGACTGTGTCAACGGCCTGAATCACAGGTTTCGCTCAGGTGGGATTGCAGGGGCGCTCTCAGCTGTTAGTTGTGGTGTACAAGTACCAACCGGGGGCACACGGACGGAAGGGGACCCAACGTGTACGGATTCGACAGCTACGTGGCGATCGGTGACAGCTTCACCGAAGGACTCAACGATGACCTGCCCGACGGCAGCTTCAGGGGCTGGGCGGACAGGCTCGCGGAGATCCTCGCCGAAGGCAGGCCCGATTTCCAGTACGCGAACCTGGCCCTCCGGGGGAAGATGCTCGACGAGATCCTCGAAGAGCAGCTGCCGATCGCGCTGGCGGTGAAGCCCGACCTGGTCACCCTGTGCGCGGGCGGTAACGACATCATCGTGCCCGGCGCGGACGTGGACGCCGTCGCCGCGCGGCTGGAGGCGGGGGTCGCCAAGCTGCGCGAGGCCGGGATCCCGGTGCTCATCTTCAACGGGCCGGACACCAAATACCTGTCCGTGATGCACGTCCTCCGGGGGAAGGTCGGCATCTACAACGCGCATCTGTGGGCGATCGCCGACCGGCACGGCGCCAAGATGGTCGACATGTGGGCGATGGCCCCGCTGCACGACCGCCGCGCCTGGAGCGACGACCGGCTGCACTTCACCCCCGAGGCCCACCGGCGGATCGCGCTGCGCGCAGCCGAGGTCCTCGGCGTCCCGGCCGCCGACGACTGGCGTGAGCCGTGGCCGGCGTCCGAGGAGCCGAGCACCTGGATCACTTCGCGCCGCTCCGACCTCGAGTGGACGAAGGCGCACCTGCTGCCGTGGATCCGGCGTCAGCTCAGGGGAGAGTCCATGGGCGACGGCCTGTCCCCGAAGCGCCCCCAGCTCGCGCCGCTGCTCCCGCTGGAGCAGATCGACGCGACGGGTGTCGCGATTCCGGCGGAGCAGATGCTCCCGGCGCGGGAGATCCACCACCACGCGAGCTGAAGGGCGCCGGTCGCTCGAAGTACGTGAAGGGGTCCTTCATTGCGCCTAGTGCCAAGGGTCCCGGCAAAGTCGAGATCTTGCAGGTCAGGCGACTATTCCTGCACTGTCGCGGGGCCGCATGTGCCGGTGGTGGGGCTTGTTTCTGGGCGCCGGTGGGGCTTCAGTGTCCACAAGGGACACCGCCGGGCGATTGCGTGTCCGATTGATGCCGCTATGTGCGGTTTCGCGGGGGGTCGTGAGTGGCAATGAGGGTTAGAACGACACAAATCACTCACGACCCCCTCGCGAAACCGTGCAAGTCACCCAAATCGGGCACTTCTGTGTCGTAAAGGGTCCCTTGTGGACAGCCAAGAGCCGGGTGAGGCTCCTTGCGGGAGCCCGCTCCTGTCGGATCCACCACGGCACGTTCACCTAGTCCCGCTCTAGCGGCGGAGCCGACCAGCAGTTATGCGACTTTGCCGGGGCCCTGCGACTAGCGCAGTGAAGGGTCCTTCATGTACTTGGGGAGGCCTTCACGGACCGCGTTCCCGCGATCAGCCGAGCCAGAAGGTACAGAGGCCCCTTCACGCGCGAAACCCACGCCGAGCCCTCGATCGGTGTCACCCAGAAGGGTCATGTACTGACCGTCCGGTGCACCTGAGCCGACGCCGGCGCGCGGTCCGCCGCCCTTCCCGGACTCGCCCGACGTCGCAGGCCAGAGACGTGCGGCCGCCTCTCGCGGACCAGCCCTGACGGTGGCGGCACACTGGGCCGGACGTGACGAAAGCCGGTTCGCTAACCGGCCGGACGCGGCTTACAGTCCCTTCATGCCCGGTACACGCTGGAGCCGCTTGCTGCCTACAGCGCTGCTGGTCACGCTCGCTTTGACGGCGATCACCGTCTGGTCGGCCTCGGACGACATCGAGGCCGAGCTGACGGCGCGCGCGAAGGACGCGCTCGCCGACGTCGGCGTCTCCGGCGGCCAGGTGAGCTTCTCCGGCCGCGACGCGAACCTCGCCGGCTTCCCGCCGGACAAGGCCGCGCAGGCGATGGACGCGATCCAGCGGATCGACGGGGTCCGGACGGTCGAGATCTCCGGTGACACCGCGCCGCCCGCCGGCCCGGTGACGACCAGCGGCGAACCGTCGAGCCAGCCGCCGCCGAGCCCATCGCCGAGCCCGACGCCGACTTCGGCCAGGCCGACGGACAAGGCCGGGTTCCAGGCCGAGCTCGACCGCCTGCTGACGGCCACGCCGATCACGTTCGAACCGGACACCACCGAGCTCACCGCGGACGGCGAGCGCGGCGCGATGGAGATCGCGAAGCTGCTCACGGACGCACCCGCCGATCTGCGGTTCCGGATCACCGGGCAGGTGGCGACCGGTTCGGACCGGCGGCTCGCGCTGAACCGGGCGCTGACGGTGGAGCGGTTGCTGGAGCGCAACGGGGTCAAACGCGATCAGGCGTACTCCACCCAGCGCAGGAACTCCGACGGCGCGAGCGGCGAGGGCCGCCGCGTCGACATCACGGCAGAACAGAGGTGATGGCTGAATGCTCTGGCTTTTCGGGCAGATCTGGCTTTGGCTGCTCATCGCCTTCGCCCTCGGCTGTGGTGTCACCTGGCTGCTGATGCGCGGCGAACCACGTGAGCGGCCGGCCGCCGAACCGGTGGCCCACGAGCCGGTACGCGCCGTCGCGCCCGAACCGGAACCCGAGCCGGTTCCCGAACTGCTGTCCACCGAACGGACGCAGTTCATCCCGCCCGCGCGGATCCACGAAGACGACGAACCGTTCGACCAGGAGGCGGAAGGCCACCGTGAGGGCCAGCTGACCCCGGAGCTGGTGCACGGCTACCACCCGGAGCAGCCTGAACCGGCCGCCAAGAACGGCGAGAGCGGGCACGAACCCGAACCGGTCTGGCCGAGCGACGAGGACTGGCCGCCCGCCGGACGCGCGCCCGAGCACCGGCCGGGGCAGGGCGGCTGACACCCGCCTGGTAAATTCGGCTACGCACTGTGAGCGTGACGCCGGATACGTTTCTTCGATCGAGAGCTCCGGCACACGAAGGAGGCTCCGATTTGGCGCTCCCCTATTGGACGCCGCACAACCTGCTGCCTCCGGGCCGCCATCCCGCCGATCTGGCCGATGTCTACGAGCGGCTGGTGTTCGACGCGCCGCATCAGAACGACCGCGAGATCCTGTTCAGCGCGCTGAACAGTTACCTGGGTGTCGCCCGGCGGATCATGCCCACCGGCCGCGCGTGGATCGGCGGCGATCTGACCGCCAGGACCCCGCACGCGCCGATCGGGCTCGACGTGGTGCTGATCCCGGACGAATGGGGCGCGCTCAAACGGCTCGACGACGCGGGCCGCTCGGCGCTGTACGGGCTGCTGACCTTGCGCGGGGTCATCGTCGGCCAGCCCGCCATGTATCTCGACCAGGTCCAGCCCGTCGGCGGGATGCTCGACGGCTTCCTCTGCCGCCCCGGCGACGAGGAGATCTGGGAGGAAGTGTGGGCATCGGGTGGCAGGGGAATTCCGGAAGTGATCTGGTGAGGAACGAATTCCGGCGTATCGCCGACGAGATCCCCGGCGGCACCTGGCTCGACGACCTCGCCCGCGCGTCGGCGATGGCCGCGTACGCGAAGTTCGAGCGGACGTCGCGTTCGCCACTGCTTCGCGTGTCCGTGCTCGGCGAGTCGCATCTGGACGCCTACACCTTCTCCGACATCAGCCGCGCGTTGCAGGACGCGACGGCGAAGATCGGGCACATCATCCGCAATCCGTCGGGCGAGGTGACCTTCGTCCAGCCCGCGGACCGGGAGAAGGCCCCGCTGATCCAGCGCGGCCAGGCGGGCAACGCGATCTTCTTCGGTTTCCCGGAACCGGCGCTCGACGACGCGCTCATCCACGACGGGCTCGAGTCGCTGTCCGAACGCGCGGTCAAGGAGCTGTGCGACTTCCTGCCCGCCAACGGCTCCGACGACGGCGCGCTGGACGCGGTGCTGCTGCAGCGCGACACCGTCCGCAACGCGGTCAGCGACATCGTCAACGCGGTCAGCAAACACGCCGGGATCGGCATGGCGCTGACCCCGACCGCCGGCGACGAGCTGACCCGCAGCATGACCACCGAGCAGGCGCGGATCCTGTCCGGAAGCCTGCGCGAGTCGCGGGAGGCCGTCGGCTACGAGACGGTCAGCGGCAGGCTGGACGGGGTCCGCACCCGGCGCCGGATCTTCTATCTCGAACGCGAATCGGGCGGCACGATCCAGGGCGCGGTCGCGCCGGATCTGCTCGACGAGATCAAGGAGAACCTGGACCGGCCGGTGACCGCACGGCTGCGTGTCGTGCGCACCACGACCATCGACGGCCGCCGCGGCCGCCCGGTGCACGAACTGCTGGAGATCACCCCGGAAGTCAGCCTGTTCGATCAGTGATCGGGTTTCCGACATTCGGCGATGCCACAATTCTCGTCAGAAAATATCGGTATTCGCTTGATCATCGTTGAATGATGACTTTTTCCGGCAGGTAACAATTTCGGCCATTACCCCGAACGATGGGTTAACGTCTTCGGACGGAAGCCTCCGAAAGGGCATGTATGCCGACCGATCCACCACTCCCGCACCCGCCGGCCACCCGCTATGGCGCCGGGTTCGCCGCGCACGGAACAAGGCATCGGAAACCCAAGAACGGCCTGGTCATCGCGGGTTTCCTGGTCGGGCTCGCGGCGCTCGGGGTCGCCTTCGTCCCGGTCGCGGGGATCGCCGCATGGCCGCTCGCCGTAATCGGGTTGACTCTTTCCGTGATCGGTTTGACCAAAATCAAGAAGGGTGAAGCCGACAAGAAGGGAATGGGGATCGCGGGACTCGCGCTTTCCATCGCCGGTTTGGTGGCCGCGGGCGGGTTACTGGTCTACACCAGTTTCTTCGCTACCGGCGAGTCGGGTCTGCACATCCCGGCCGTCGCCGGGGACAAGAACACCGTCGAGTTCGTCGTCAGCGCTTCGGGCGGCGCGACCGTCCGCTTCGGCTCGCTCAACGACCAGCGCACCGAGACGACCCCGGCGAGCACCGACGAATGGCGCGGCACGGCGTCGTTCAACTCGGGCGAATACATGCTCACCGTCACCGCGGACACCCGGAACTCGTCGGTCAGCAACCAGATCGCCTGCTCGATACTGGTCAACGGCCAGAAGGTCGCGGAGAACAAGGGCCAGACCATCGCCCTGTGCACCGCCGGCACCGGCTGACTCTTCGCCTGGCGGCCGGCCGGTATCGCCCCCACCTCCACCGGCCGGACCGCCACGAGCCGCTCCTGGCGACTCTTCAGACGGGCCGCGAGAAAGGGCCCGCCCGAGCGCCGATCTCTATCGCGTGCCCCTCCCCTAGGGCTCGATCGACGCTGAACGGGACCCTACGCGCGCGAGCGGCGAGGCCACTAAGAATCCGCTAAGGATCACTCACGGACTTTCGCCGAGGTCCGTGAGTTCCGCACGGACGAGTCCGGCGAGTTTCGGATTGGCGTCCGAGAGGATTTTCAGCGCGAGCGCGAATTGCTCGCGGGCACCGTCCACATCCGACCCGGCCCGCAGCACCCGGCCCAGTGTCAGCCGCAGCACGCCTTCCTGGAGGACGAACCGCCTGCTGATCGTCAGGTCCACGGCCTCCCAGACGTACCGTTCGGCGGCGGCGAGTTCGCCGATCCGCATGCTCAATTCGGCGAGGTTGTTCAGCGAGACGACGACGTAGCTTTCGTCGCCGAGAGTCCGGTCGATCTCCAGCGAGGCGACCTGATGCCCGATCGCCTCGATGAATCGTCCCGCTCGTTTTTCCGCCTCGGCGCAGTTGTTGAGCGCCTGCCCGCGCAGTTCGAGATCGCCGGTCCGATCGGTCTCCTCGACCGCCTGCCGCAACGTCCTGATGGCCTCGTCGTACCGTCCCAGCAAGGTCAGCGCGGAGCCGAGGTGGATGTTCGCGGAGACCGTCAGCCGGTTGTCGCCGATCGCGGTCGCGAGTTCCAGCGCGCGTTCGGCGTCGGCGAGACATCCTTGCGGCAGTTCGAAAGTGAGCGCGATGGCGCAGCGGGAGATCAGCATCCAGCACTGGCCGAGGACGTCACGGGACCGCTCGGCGGCCTCCAGCCCGATCTCGATCAGCCGCCGCCACTCGTCCAGCAGCGGATACACCGCGCGATAGGTGTGCGCGACCCTGGCCAGCCGCCAGACGTCGTCGTGACGGCCGCCGGCGCGGGCGGCTTCGAGGACCTCCAGGAGGTTCTCCCATTCCGCGGTGAACCAGTCCTGCGCGTCGGTGAAGGAGGTGATCGGCGGCGTCTGCGCGTCGCTCAGCGCGCCGGTGAAGTCGAGCGGGTCGACGATCCGCAGCATCTTGCGCCGGGCGCGGTCGGCGACGGCCTGATAGAACCGCACCGATCGCGTCAGGACGTCTTCCCGGTCGGCATCGTCGAGTTCGTTCTCCGCCAGCTCGCGCAGGAACAGGCGGACGAGGTCGTGCGGGACGAAGGAGTCGCGGCCGGTTTCGGCGAGCAGGTTGTGCGCGGCGAGCACCCGCAGATGCCGTCGCGCCTCGGCGACGGTGATCCCGCCGATCGCGGCCGTCAGATGCGAACCGGCCGAAACGCACTGGACGACGCCGAGCCGCAGGAACGTGTTCGCGACCTCGGGCGGCAGCCCCCGGAACGAAACGTCGAACGCCGCGCGGACCCCGTCGTCCGGGCCCTCGACGTCGAGGGCGGCCAGCCTGGTGCGTTCGTTGCCGAGTTCGTCGACCAGATCCTGCGCGGACCACTGCGCGCTGGCGGCGAGCCGGGCTCCCGCGATCCGCAGCGCGAGCGGGAGATAACCGCAAAGCCGGGCGAGCGCGTGGTTGAGGTCGAATCCGGCGGGACCGGCGAGCTCCTCGATCAGCCGGACGGCGTCACCGGGCGCGAGCGTGCCGAGCACGCGCAGTTTGGCGGCATTGGACACGGCGAGCCCGTCGAGCCGGGAACGGCTGGTCACCAGCGTCATCGACCGCGAACCGGGCGGCAGCAGCGGCCGGACCTGCTCGGCGGTGCGGGCGTTGTCGAGGATCACCAGCATCCGGCGGCCGGCGATCATCGACCGGTAGAGCGCGATGCGTTCGTGGACCTGCTCGGGCACCCCCTCGGCGGGGACACCCAGCCCGAGCAGGAACTGGATGAGCAGATCGGCGGGTTCCAGCGGCGGATGATGCGGATCGAAACCCCGCAGCGAGGCGAAGAGGATGCCGTCGGGGAAGCGCCGGGCGGCGCGATGCGCCCACCACACCACCAAGCTGCTCTTGCCGATCCCGGCGGTCCCGGTGACGACGCCGACCGCCGTCTCGCCCGCTTCGGCCCGCTCGGCGAGCTCGTCGAGCCACGCCAGATCGGCCTCGCGCCCGGCGAGGTTCGGCACGGCGGGCGGCAGCTGCTGGACGGGCGCCGACTCGGCCTTCGGCTCCGCGACGACCTTGACCGGCAGGTCGTCATTGAGGACCCGTTCGTGCAGCCAGCGCAGCTCCGCGCCGGGTTCGACGCCGAGCGTGCGCAAGGTCGCCCGCGACACCGTGCGGTAGAGCTCGAGCGCGTCGCCGCGGCGCCCGGCGTGGTAGAGCGCGCGCATCAGCTGACCGGCCGTGCGTTCGGCGAGCGGATTCGCGCGGACCAGCGGGCTGAGCTCGACGATCAGTTCCGCGTGCCTGCCGAGTTCGAGATCCGCGTCGACCCTGGCACCGTGGACGGCGAGCCGCAGATCCTCCAGCTCGGGGGCGCGAACCGAGCCCGGAACCCCGGCCAGCGTCGGCCCCTGCCACAGCGCGAGGGCCTCGGCGAGCAGTTCGGACGCGTTCTCCGGATCTTCGGCCGAAGCCCGCTCCAGCAGCGACCGGGCACGGTGGACGTCGATCCGGCCGGGTTCGACGGTGAGCTGGTAACCGGGCGGGGCGGTGAGGATCCGGGCGCCGTGCGGATGGTCGCCCTGGATGTCGCGGAGCACGCGCCGCAGATGCGAGACATTGCCGTGGACGATCGTGCGGGCCGTGGCGGGCGGATCGTGCCCCCAGAGCGCGTCGATGATCTCGTCGAGCCCGACCACCTTGTTGACCTTCAGCGCCAGCAACGCGAGCAGACCGCGGACGCCGGGACCGCCGACGGGGACCGGGCGATCGCCGTCGAGAAGCCGTACGGGACCGAGGAGCTGGAAACGGGCAGGGGAACCGTTTTCGCCCATGACAAGCCCCCTCCTCCGATCTCTCCCCTTACCGGAGTAGCCAACCTACCGCGCGAAGACGCCGCCAACCAGAAAAGCCTCGTGCGACGCACCAGGTCGTGAGGTTGTCCTTACCTACCTTGAGCTGCCCTCGCCGCTTCGCCGATACGGACAAACACGCCCAAACGGGCGGATTGCGTCCACTGTGGACTTCGCTGCGGGCTACGGCCGAGGGTGGCTGCGCGCCCAATGTGGCATTGGGGACGCTGAGCGTCCCCAATGCCACATTGGGCGCGTCGAATGAGGGGCGACCGCCATGGACACTTAGAACACGGCCGACCCTGACCCGAATCGCCACTCACGAGACGCGAAGATGAGCGGGCGGCTCCTTCAGTGCTTCCAACGGCCCGGCGTCGAACTCCTATGTCGCGAAGGGCCCCTTTGAGACCTTCAACGTCTCAAAGGGGCCCTTCACGACATCCCCACGACCGCGACCTGGCATCAACCGCAGCCTCAACCACGTAGGTACCTAAGACACCCTTGGCTCTAACGTTCATTGCCACTCACGACCCTCTCGAGAACAGCACATTCAGCCATCAATCAGACATTTCACCGCTCGAAAGTGTCCCTTATGGACACTCAGGCCTTCATGCACTTCCGGCACCGGGAAATAAGGGGCCGGCGCCCCGGAAATGAAAAGGCTCCGTGCCATCAGTCCCGATCTGATGGCACGGAGCCGGGGGATGTCCGATTTGGGCCGCCTGGGGGCGCGACCCACACCGGACATCGGCGTCCACGTCCGTCCGGGTGGGCTCACCCCGAGCGAAGAACCCGTTCGGTCGTCGACAACACCTACGTGAGCGAGCCCACTGGCCCGCTCACGTGGCGACAACGTAACAGGGCGCACACCGACGGCTACAGGCGCCCCGTCATGGCCTTCGCGACCTGCGGTTTCGTCAGCGCGACAGCGGGGTCGAGTCGCGGCCGGCGATGAACGCCGGACGCGGTTCGATCGCGGCGAACGGCTCCCGCAGCGCGTTTTCGACGCTGTTGAACACGAGGAAGATGTTCGACCGCGGGTACGGCGTGATGTTGTTCGACGAACCGTGCATCACGTTCGAATCGAACCAGAGCGCCGAACCGGCCTGTCCGGTGAATTGGTCGATCCCGTATTCGGCGGCGAGTTTGGTGATGTCCTCTTCACGCGGGACACCGACCCGCTGCTCTTTCAGCGAACTCTTGTAGTTGTCCTCCGGGGTTTCCCCGGCGCACTGCACGAAGGTCCGCTGCGAACCCGGCATCACCATCAGCCCGCCGTTGAACGGGTAGTTGTCGGTGAGCGCGATGGAGCAGCTGACCGCGCGCGGCGCGGGCATGCCGTCTTCGGCGTGCCAGGTCTCGAAATCCGAGTGCCAGTAGAACCCGGTGCCTTTGAAGCCGGGCATGTAGTTCACGCGGCTCTGGTGGATGTAGACCTCGGAGCCGAGGATCTGCCGGGCCCGGTCGAGGACGCGCGGGTCGCGGACGAGTTCCGCGATCAGCTCGCTGGTCTCGTGGACGTCGAAGATGGAGCGGACCTCACCGGTCTTGGCCTCGGTGATGACGCGCTCGTCGCCGCTGTGGTCGCCGGAGGACATCCGGACGAGTTCCTGCCAGTACGTCTGGACCTCGCCAGGCGACAGCAACTGGTCGACGACGGTGTAACCACGCGTTTCGTGGTTGGCGAGGGTGGCCGCGTCCAGGGGACCGTCGGCCTCGCTGCCCCAGACGGTGGGGTGCGCCCTGGGCAGGTGTTCGGGCTTACCCGTGATGCGGGTCGGGTAACTGTCGTCGACTCGGGTGTCGGTCAGCGTCAATGCAGTCGCCTCCTCGAGCGATTTCTAGGGTTCGGTGACGAGCGGGTACACGCCGTTTTCGTCGTGGACCTCGCGGCCGGTGATGGGCGGGTTGAACACGCAGACGCACTTGATCTCGGTCTTGGGCCGGACCTGGTGCTTGTCGTGGTCGTTGAGCAGGTACAACGTGCCCGGCTTCAGCTGGAAGACCTCGCCGGTCGCGGTGTTCTCCAGCTCGCCTTCACCGGAGGTGATGAACACCGCTTCGATGTGGTTCGCGTACCAGAAGTCGTTGACCGTCCCGGCGTACAGCGTGGTCTCGTGCACCGAGAAGCCGACGCCCTCCTTGGCCAGCACGATGCGCTTGCTGCGCCAGTTCGGGGTCTTGATGTCGGCGTCGGTGTCGGTGACCTCGTCGAGTGTTCTGACAAGCAACGGAAAACTCCTTCTCGTTCCTGGTTGGGGACGGTCAGTTCAGGTCAGTCGAGGACCGTGGCGACGGCCTCGTCGATGATCGAAAGGCCCTTCGTGAGCTCTTCGTCGGTCAGCGTGAGCGGCGGGAGCACCTTCATGACCTCGCCGTCGGGGCCGGAGGTCTCCATCAGCAGCCCGCGCTCGAAGGCGGCGGCGCAGACCTTGCCCGCGAGGTCGCCATTGGCGAACTCGATGCCCCGGGCGAGGCCGCGGCCCTTCGCGTACAGGTTCGCGTCCGGGTATGCCTCGACGATGCCCTGGAAGGCGGCGGCGATGCGCTCACCCTTGGCCTTGGTCGACTTCTCCAGCTCGTCGTCGCTCCAGTAGACGCGCAGCGCCTCGGTCGCGGTGACGAACGCCGGGCTGATGCCGCGGAAGGTGCCGTTGTGCTCACCCGGCTCCCAGACGTCGAGGTCCGGGCGGATCAGCGTCAGCGCCATCGGGATGCCGTAGCCGCCGATGGACTTCGACAGGCAGACGATGTCGGGTTTGATGCCCGCGTCCTCGAAGCTGAAGAACGGGCCGGTGCGGCCGCAGCCCATCTGGACGTCGTCGAGGATCAGCAGGATGCCGTGCTTCTTGCACAGGTCGTCCAGCGCCTTGAGCCACTCGACGCGCGCGGCGTTGATGCCGCCCTCGCCCTGCACGCCTTCGACGATGACGGCGGCGGGCTCGTTCAGGCCGCTGCCCGAGTCTTCGAGCAGCTTCTCGAAGTAGAGGAAGTCCGGGATGGAGCCGTCGAAGTAGTTGTCGTACGGCATCGGGGTGGCGTGCACCAGCGGGACACCCGCGCCGCCGCGCTTCATCGAGTTGCCGGTCACCGAGAGGGCGCCCAGCGTCATCCCGTGGAAGGCGTTGGTGAAGTTGATGACCGATTCCTTGCCGGTCACCTTGCGGGCGAGCTTCAGCGCGGCCTCGACCGCGTTCGCGCCACCGGGGCCGGGGAAGACGACCTTGTAGTCGAGCTCGCGCGGCTGAAGGATCTTCTCCTTGAACGTCTGGAGGAAGTCCCGCTTGGCCACGGTGAACATGTCGAGCGCGTGCGTCACGCCGTCACGGGCGATGTAGTCGATCAGCGCCCGCTTCAGCGCGGGGTTGTTGTGCCCGTAGTTGAGCGCGCCGGCGCCGGCGAAGAAGTCGAGATAGGCCTTGCCGTCCTCGTCGTACAGGTAGCTCCCCTGCGCCCTGTCGAACACCACGGGCCAGCCGCGGCTGTAACTGCGTACTTCGGATTCGAGTTCCTCGAAAATACTCATCACGTTTTCTTTCTCCCTGAGATCCCCGGATTTACGTTCTAGTTACTGCCGAGCGGACCGATTCGGTACAGGTCCTCCTGCTCGTGCGTTCCTTCCTCGGCCGGGAAATCCGTCGCGGAGAACAGATCCTGGCGTTCCACGGTGGCATCCCACCGCTTGGCGAACGAGGCGAACAACCGGATCGAAGCCTCGTTGTCCGGGGTGATCGTCGTTTCGAGGTAGCGCACGCCCTGGGCGGTCAGGCGGCTGAACAGCTCGTCGAGCAGAGCTCCGGCCAGGCCTTTTCCTCGCTGGGACGCGTCGACCGCGACCTGCCAGACGAACCCGGTGTCCTGCTTCCGATACCCGATCACGAAGCCGACCGGGGTGCCGTCGACTTTCGCGACGACCGAGGTGTCGGCGAAATCGTGGCACCACAGCAAATAGGCGTAAGGCGTGTTGAGATCGAGCTTCTTCGAATCGCGGGCGATTCTCCAGAGCGCGGCACCGTCCGCCTTGGTCGGATTTTCGATCAAGTGCTTTCCGGACATGTCCAAGAAACGTACCGGAGGATTCGGGCGCGGTCAGATCAGCGCGGCGGCGGCAACGCGGCTACCTGCAACAACCCTGAAACACACGTGACAAAGGTAACGGTAACGTTTGAAGCGCAGCACTTGTGGGTAAGGCCGCTTCGGTGCGGTCTCACTGCATGTGACGATACCAACCGTTACCACTTCGTCGCAGGGTCAGGGCGCGATTCGGGCCCCTGTTGCCGCAAGAAGAGGGCTATTTGCGGCGTGCACGCCCCCGGAAGACGGAACCGATCGGCGTCCATACGGCGGGTAGCACGAGCAGGAGGCAGACGACCAGCCACCAGACCGGCGCCTCGCCGCGCCGCCAGCCCGCGACGACGTCGCCGAGCCGGCCGAACAGCGGCTCGCGGACGGGTGGCAGGAAGGCGGCGAACAGCAACGCGGCCCCCACCAGCACGCCGAGCACCGTGAGCACCATCCGCCACGTCTTGCGCAACGTCATCAGGCTGACCACCAGGAACACGATGGCGCCCGCGGCCACCGGCACGCCGACCCACTGCAGGACGGGACCGCCCTGCCCGCCGATGACGAACCCGGCCAGCACGGTGATCATCGCGGCGAGCACGTTCCACGAGGACGGCAGGGTGGCCGCGCCGCGCGTGATCCACCAGGCGCTGCGGCCGGCCGCCTTGGCGAAGGTCGCGGCGGGCTGGACCGACTTCGGCACCCGTGTCGCCCCCGCGGCCGCGTTGAGCCCGGCGGCACCGGCCTTGACCAGCGTCTTCGTCAGCAACATCGTCCCGCGTTCGTGTTCGAACCGTTCGCCGGACACCTGGCACGCCTGGAACGCGCGCTGGGTCTGCTCGTCGGTTTCCGGCTCGTTCTCGATCAGGCGCCGGAACCGTTCCGACGGTTTCCCGTTCCCCTTGGCCGTCTTCACGTCGTGTCCACAGTGGAGTCCGACGCAGGGCAGCTCCTCGCGCGCGATCTCCAGCTGCCGGACCCTGGCGAGCACCATCGCCGTCACCGGCATGCTGATCGGCAGGGCGGCTTCGGTTTCCACGTCGGCGAGCTCACCGTCGAGACCGAGGAAAGCCAGCTCCTCGGCCAATTGCCCGCGCAGAGCGTCCGCTTCCTCTTGCGACAGACCGTCTTCGGTCCCCGGTTGCCGCCAGCCGATCTTCGCGAAGGTGTCCCGCACCTGCGTCCGGAACGCCTCCCGCCCGACGACGTCACGCAGCAGCCGCAGGCGCTTCGGGTCGAGCAGGCACTGGACCAGCCAGCCGGCGCCGTCGACCCGGCCCCACATCCAGTCGTTCGCACGCCAGGAAGCCTTGTAGAAAGCGCCGAAGTAGTCGGCCTGCATACCGGTGAGCTTGTCCCACGAACGGCTTCGCTTCATGTCCAGCAGCGTCCGCGAATCCGCGCTCACCTGGACGAGATCCACCCGCTGGTCGACCGACGGCGGTTGCGCGAGCAGCCCCCTGGTCGCGATGTGCAGGCGCACCAGCCGGGAGGTGACGATCGAGTCACCGGCGCTCGTGTCGTCCGAGGTGAGCCCCGTCCACGCCAGTAGCGTGCTGACCGTGTCGGCGGCTTCGGTGTCGGGTTTCGCCTGTGCCAACGGCAAAAGGATCGGCGTCGCCTGCCGGAGCGCGGCGACCACGAGCGGCCACGCCTCCTTCAGCGTGTCGGCGCGGCCGAGCGCGGCCCATTCCTTGGCGAGACCCTCGATCCAGGCCGCCAGTGTGGCGCCGGCCGCCGGCGGATCCTGTTCGGCGACCCAGCCCGCCAGCCGCTTCCCCCGCGCCGCCTTGTGCCGCGCCTCGTGCAGCAGCACGCGGCAACGGTTGAGCTGGACCGCGTGCTCGGGTGACGGATCGAGCCGGAAGCCCGCGTTCACCAGTTGCAGGCCGGTGGCCACCGAATCGTCGAGCGCGGTGGTGCGGAAGGCGACCAGATCGTCGAGTTCGCAGGTGTCCTTCGGCGGCTCGGTGGGCAGGCCGTCGCGCAGCCCCGCCGCCGCGGCCGCGCGCAGCTGCGCCGCCGTCCCGGACGCCCACTGACGGCCCTGATCCTCCACATCGGACAGTGAGAGCCTGCGGGTCGCGTCGCGGACCAGCGCGGTGGCGTCCTCCTGCACCCGCCGATCGCGGTAGTCGTTCATCAGCCGCTGGTCGACCAGCGTCTCCGGGCCGCCGCGAACCCCCATCGAGGCAAGGGAAACCCGGGTCCCCCTGGTACGGACGACGGCGTCGTTGTGCCGCGTCAGGTCTTCGAGTTCGGCGCTGATCGTCTGGCTCAGCACGGTGCCGACGACCTTGCTCATCGCGCTGCCCAGCAACGGCGGCCGCTCCGGATCGACCGGGACCCGCTCCGCCTCGCGTTCCGCCGTCGGCACCACGTACAGCAGCAGCCGCCGGACGTCCGAATGCGACTGCCGTTCGAAGATCTCCCGCAGCGCCGGGCGCAACGGCTTGTTCAGCAGCACCCCGCCGTCGGTCAGCCAATGTGACCGCGTGACGTCGGTGTACCTGGTCATGTCCGGATGCAACGGCCCGGTCTTCTCACCGATCGGCATCCGGGAAAGTTCGAAGGCGCCGGGGAACGACGCGGTGGACCGGGCCGCGAGCGCGAGCGGGCCGACCACGTCGTCTGTCCACAAAGGACCATCGAAGCGGAACAGGAGGCGATGTTCGGTGTCCCGCACCAGGTTGCCGAGCGCGTCGTCGAACCTGGTCGTCTCGCCGTCGATCATCGTGCCGGTGAGCAGGACGGTGATGTCCGGGCAGTCGGGTTTCACCGTCGCCTTGTCGGTGATCCGGTGCAGCGCGTCCTTCAAGTCACCGAGCAGCACCTTGTCGCCGTCGAGCAGCGAACGCGGTTCCTTCTCGCCGGGATCGCGGATCAGGTTGTCGAGCGAGCCCGTGCTGATCCACGTGTCACGCAGCACCTGCGGGCTCGACCGGAACGCCTCGGCCAGCCCGAGACACGCCGCGTTGATGCCGCCCGCGCTCGTGCCGGTGAGCACGTCGAGCGAGACGGTGGCGTTGAGCAGATCGAGCAGGGCGCGGTACGGCCCTTCGGCTTCCGGCGATCTCGACGCCTGGAGCAGATGCGAGGTCTCGGTGGCGACCCCGCCCATCCAGACCGCGAGGCTCGCCCCGCCCACCATGGTCATCGCCAGCCGGATCTCCTGCGGCCACGGACTCCCCGCGTCGGCCATGTGCGCCCTCCCCAAGGCTTTGTGCACCGAGCACCTTAGACCGGACGGGCGAACCGGTGTACCACCGTTAGGGCCGGAATTCGTGCGCCCGTAAGGGCGGTTTCACGCCCCCGCAATCAGGTGCGCGGTCGCCGCGCCTGGATACGCCCAGGACCGCATTTCGCCCCGGAGCTCGATGTCCCCAATGCGGCATTGGGGGCGCTGAGCGTCTCCAATGCCGCATTGGGGGCATCAGGGCGTTCGAGTCCCTTCGGAAGGTGTGAAGGCCCCCTTTCCTCGGCTCAGCCGAGGAAAGGGGGCCTTCACACGCAGCCGCTGTGACCGCTGGTGCCCGCGAACGCGAACGTCAGGCGGCGAAGTGCTCCAGCAGCAGGACCTGCGCCTCACCGACGGCGAAGCCCAGGGCGGCGCCGGTCGCGATCAGGATCCATTCGTCCTGCTGGAAGGCAGGCCGCAGCAGTCCCTCGAACTCGCGCGGCGACAGCTCCTTCATCTTGGTCACCAGCACGTTCCGGATGTCCATCGCTTCGTTCGCGTAGTCCTCGATGTACCGCATGGTCTCCGGCAGCTTGTCCATGATCTTCTCGGCGATGTTCAGCTTCATGTCCTGATACCGCCTGCTGCCGACGGCGAACACCACCAGCGGTTTCCCGACGCCGACGCGGCGGCCGAGCTGTTCGTCGAGCTGGCGCTGGATCAGGCCGAGCACCCGGTCCGACAGCGGGCCGCGCAGCACCGCCTCGATCACGTTGTGCGGGGTGATGATCTCCTTCGCGATCAGCGCGCCGTACGCCTCCGCGACCTCGCCGCGCCGCTTCAGGAACAGGCCCTGCCAGCGCACGCCGAAGTACCGGCGTTCCTCGATCGGGTAGAAGATCATCCGCAGTGCCAGCCAGTCGGTGAACCAGCCGGTGAAGAGCCCGAACAGCGGCATGATCAGCGGGAATTTGAACAGGATCCACGCGATCATCTGGATCACGCCGATCAGCCCGCCGAAGAAGATGCCGGAGCGGGCGATGAACTTGAACTCCTTGTCGCCCGCCTCCTGGAAGATCCGGTTCAGCAGTCGTTTGTCCTTGACCAGTGCGGTGACCACCATGCCCTTGAGGTCGAACACACTGTCCACATCGGACTTGATGAGCTCCAGTACGGCCGCGACCATGCGCGGCGACTCGGCCTGGACACGCTGGATCACCAGCCGCTGCATGCCGACCGGCAGCGATTCCCACAGCCCCGGCTGGTAGTGGGCCGCGACGTCGCGCACGATGTCCTCGACGGCCGCCTGGAGCGGTTTTTCGATCTCCTTGGCGATTCTCTGCGGATCGAGCTTGGCGACGACCTCCGCCGGTTTGATCAGCTGCTCGGTCATCGTGTCGCAGGCGATGCTCGCCATCCGCGCGGCGCGTTTGGGCACGATGCCCTGCCAGCCGAGGAAAGGCTTGATCCCGACGAACTCGACCGGCTGGAACATCATCCGGATCGCGACGAGTTTGGTGGTGTAGCCGATCAGGGCGGCCACGATCGGGATGGAGACGTAGAGCGGCCAGTGCCGCCCGAAGTCGGCGAGGATCCCGTCGAGGAACGCACCCATGCCGAGGTCAGCCGGCGCTCGGGTCGCAGGCCTGCCAGAACTGGGCGCCGAGCCGGGAGATATGGACCGTGCGTTTGACGAACTTGACCCGTTTCACCGACTTCTCCGCCTCGCGGACGGTCTCGTCGGTCAACAGGATCTCGTACTGCGTCTCGAGCGCGGGCACCTCTTCGTCCAGCTCGACGAGGCCGAGCCCGATCAGCCTGGTGAGGTAGCCGGGCACCTGGTCGGGCAGCGACACCCCGGCGGCCTTGCCGACGGTGGAGGCGTTGCGCAGCACGAACCGCCCGGCTCCACCGAGGTTGGTCCGCTCGGCGACGTCGACGGCGGGGAACGGCGAGCCGTCGGAAAGCGCGGAAAGGATGCGGGCCTCGTCCGGCGTGAGCTGCCGAAGGATGATCGCGTAGAGGTACTCGCGGGCCCGCTCGCGGCCGAAGCCGATGGAGTGGTTGAGCAGTTCGGCCATCGCCGCGCGGAGCGGTTCGAGCTGGGCGCGGCTGTGCACGAGGGTGATGGTCGCTTCGACCGGGCGCGCACCGTCGGCGGCCGGCCGGTTCATCGCGGACGCGGCGGTGAGCGCGGCGTGGTACGGGTCGTCGACCTCGTCGAGACGGCGGCGCAGCTCCGAAAGCAGCTGCCGCTCGCCCTGTTTGATGACCTGCTCCGCGATTTCGACGCCGGGGAGTTTGCGGGTGAACTCGAAGCCCGTGCGGGCGGCCCAGCCCGCCAGCTGCCCCGCGCGTTTGGCGAAAGCGGCCAGGTCGTCACCGGCGGGTCGTTCGTTGCTCACGGGCACTCCCCTCACGTTCGCGCTGATGCTACCTGCGAGTAGGCCGAATGGCCGAAATTGTGATCGACGAGGGTGTTTTGATGAAGACATGAGCTTCACGCGCTGGGGTCCGCCGATCGACGTCCTCCCGCTGTTCGCGCGCGAGGAGCAGGCTCTGCTCGACGTGCTCACCGGATTGGACGCGGAGAAGTGGGCCGCGCCGACGGTGTGCACGGGCTGGAGGGTGCACGATCTCGCCGCCCACATCCTGGGCGACAAACTCGGCAGGCTGTCCCGCGACCGCGACGACTACCGGGCGACGGCGCCGCGTGAGGGTGAACGGTTCGAGGACTTCATCGACCGGATCAACGACGAATGGGTGGTCGCGTGCCGACGGCTGTCCCCCGAAGTGCTGTTCGCGATGCTGGTGGACAGCACCTCGCAGATCGCCGAGATGTGGGGCCGCGCCGACCTCGACGCCGTCGGCGATCCGGTGAGCTGGGCGGGGGACGAACCGGCGCCGGTCTGGCTCGACGTCGCACGGGAGTACACCGAGTTCTGGGTGCACCAGCAGCAGATCCGCGAGGCCGTCGGCGCGCGGACGCTCGACGAGACGGAGTTCCGCGGCCCGGTGATCGACACCTTCATGCGGGCGCTGCCGCACACGCTGCGTGACGTCGACGCGCGCGTCGGCAGGCAGGTCGGCTACACCGTGACCGGTCAGGGCGGCGGGAAGTGGACGGCCGAGCGGACCGCCGGCGGCTGGGCGCTCGACCGCGTCGCGCCGACGTCGCGCTCGCCGCTGGCCTCGGTGACGACGGACGCGGACACCTTCTGGCGGCTCTGCACCCGGAACCCGGCGGACCGCGACCGGGTCACCGCCAAGGGCGACGAAAACGTTTGCGCCATCCTGCTGGGGATGACGTCGATCATCACATCGAGTAACGGCTCACCTTCTCCGGCCGGATGACGAGCCGGACGAGATCCAGGCTCTGGATCCCGGCGAGTTCGCCGGAGTGGGCCGGGTCTTCGAGGTCCCAGTAGCGCTCGGCGAGGCGAGCGGCCAGCTCGTGCGCCCCGTCGGGCTCCACCGTGACGCGGCCGGCGACCGACACCCAGCGCTCACGTTCGCCCACCGGCGCGGCCACGATGATCGAGGCGCGGGAATCGTCGTCCAGCCGCCGGACCTTGGGCGAGTCACTCGGGGTGAACAGCTGGATCGCGCCTTCGCCGGTGGCCTCGAACCACACCGGCCGGACCGGGCCGCCCGCCACGGCCAGGAACCCGTGCAGGGGGCGGCGGAGGAATTCGAGGTCGTCAGTGGTCAGCATGGCCTCGATTCAACCCGGCCGACTTGGACGTGCCCATAGGTGAAAGGCCGGATCGCCTGTGTATTCGTCTAGCCTCGCCGGGGTGGACGTCTTCAGTGACCTGATCCGCGGTGTGCGGTCCCACGGTTCGTTGTTCGGCAGTTCGACCCTGTCCCCGCCCTGGTCGCTGCACTTCGTGGACGGTGCGCCGCTCACCCTGTGCGCCGTGCTCACCGGGGCGGGCTGGATCGTGCCGGAGGACGGTCCGCCCGAGCCGCTGCGCGCGGGCGAGTCGGCCATCGTGCGTGGCCCTTCGACCTTCACCTTCGTCGACGAGGTCGGCACTTCGGCCGAGCCGATCGCGTGCGGCGAGCACTGCGCGACGCCCGAGCAGGGCGGGACGCGGCACCGTCTCGGCTGGGTCGACGATCCCGGCGGGGAGACGTCGCTGATCGTCGGCGCGTATCCGGTGCGCGGCGAGATCGGCCGACCGCTGCTCGACGCGCTGCCCGTCGTGCTGCGGGTGGATTCCGGAGGCGCGGGCGACCCCGTGCTGGAGCATCTCGCCGCCGAGGTCGCCATCGACGCGCCGGGTCAGCAGGTGGTCCTCGACCGGTTGCTGGACTGGTTGCTGGTCTGCTCACTGCGCGAATGGTTCGACCGGCCCGATGGACGGCCCCCGGCTTGGTGGGCCGCGCAGCGGGATCCCGTGGTCGGCGACGCGTTACGGCTGCTGCACGCGGAACCGGCCGCGCCGTGGACGGTCGGCGCGCTGGCCGGGCGGACCGGGGTCTCGCGGTCGACGCTGGCGAAGCGGTTCGCCGACCTGGTCGGGGAACCGCCGCTGACCTATCTCACCCGCTGGCGGATGACGCTCGCGGCGGATCTCCTGGCCGGTCCGGGATCCGCGACCATCTCCGACATCGCCCGCACCGTGGGCTACTCCGATCCGTTCGGGTTCAGCGCGGCGTTCAAACGCGTGCGCGGCGTCAACCCGAGCGACTTCCGGCGCGCTGCCCTTCAACGCAGCTGATGCCGGGACTTCTTGGCCTGCTTGCGCAATTGCAGGATCCGGGCGCCGCCGACGAGCGCGACCAGCGCCCCGCCGGCGATCACGGAGAACAGCATCGCGACCGCCAGCGGCATGCTGCCGGACATGCCGAGGAAGTGGACGTTGGCCGTGTCCTGGTTCTGCAGGATGAACACGAGCAGGAACACCAGCACGATCAGCGCCACGATGACGGCGATCCAGGTACCGCTGACCCTGGTCCGTTTGAGTTTCGGGGCGGCGTCGAACTTACCGCTGTGGCGTCCGCCGCCAGCGGTGTCGGACGGGTTGACCGGAACCTCGGCGGCACCCTCCTGCGGCTGCGTCATGCAGGACAGTGTCCGCCGAAACGGGCTTGATCGCGCTCTCAAGCGTCCGAACGGGTGACCTCGTCCGCCGCGCGCAGCACGCGCAAGGTGTTCTTCCCGGCCAGTTTCGCGCAGTCCTCTTCGCTCCAGCCGCGTTCCAGCAGCGCGGCGAACAGCACCGGGTACTTCGAAACGTCTTCGAGGCCTTCGGGCAGCGTCGCGACTCCGTCGTAGTCGCCGCCGAGTCCGATGTGGTCGACTCCGGCCACTTCGCGCGCGTGCTCGATGTGCGCGACGACGTCGTCGATGCCCGCCTTCGGCTTCTCGGGCCCGCCTCGCTCCGCGGTGAACTTCGTGCGCTGGTCGATGTTCCGGTAGTCCTTGCCCGCGGCTTCCATGTCCTGGCGCAGCCGGTCGTCCCACTCGGCGACCTTCGGCGAGATGAAGCCCGGCACGAACGTCACCATCGCGACGCCGTCCTTGGCGGCCAGGGTTTCCAGGACGTCGTCGGGGATGTTGCGGGGATGGTCGTTGACCGCGACGCACGAGGAGTGGCTGAAGATCACCGGCGCGGAACTGACCTCCAGCGCGGCGCGCATCGTGCTCGGCGCGACATGCGAGAGGTCGACCAGCATGCCGATCTTGTTCATCTCGCGGACCACGTCACGGCCGAACTCGGTGAGCCCGCCGTGCGCCGGTTCGTCGGTGCCGGAATCGGCCCAGGTGGTGTTGTAGTTGTGCGTCAGCGTCATGTAGCGGACGCCGAGGCGGCGCAGGATCCTCAGCACGCCAAGGGATTCCGCGATGCTGTGGCCGCCCTCGGCGCCGAGCAGCGACGCGATCTTGCCGTCGCGGAAGGCGGCTTCGGCCTGGTCCGCGGTGTCCACGAGGGCGAGGCGATCGGGGTACCGCTCGGCCATCTGGTGCACGATCTCGATCTGTTCGAGCACCGCCGTCACCGCGCTGTGCCCCTCGAACTGGCAAGGCACGTAGACGGACCAGAACTGCATCCCGAGCCTGCCTTCGGCGAGCTTCGGGAAGTCGGTGTGCAGATGCGGCTGACGGACCGTGAGATCCGTGCCCGCGACGGCCGCGACCGGATCGGGCCCGGTCGTGACCCGCAGCTCCCATGGCAGATCGTTGTGCCCGTCCGCGAGGAGCACCCTTTCGAGCAGGGCCTGGGCGCGGACGAGGTCCCCGTTAGTCATCCGACGATGTTACGTACCCGTGCTTTGCTCTCCCCCGCCCCCGTTGAGCCACCCCGCGGCCGCTACCAAACCGTTGCCGGTGACCTGGTGCCCGCCGGGATGGCGGTGGGCGACGACGTCCGCGGAGCGCTCGCGCAGGTCGCGGACCAGCGCGTCCGCCGAAGCCAGCGGCGCCATCGGATCGCGCTCGCCGTTCGACAGGAACACCCGCGTGTCGGATAGGTCGTGACGTGGCGGCGAAGGGAGCGGAGACATCGCCGCGAACAGCGCGGCTTCCCGGACGGCGTCCGGACGGAGCAGGGTCACCGCGGCGGCGATGTTGGCGCCGTTGGAGAACCCGATCGCGACCAGCCGCCGATCGCCGAGGCCGTACTCCTCGCGCGAGGCGAGCACGAAGTCGGCCAGCTGGTTGGCGCGGAAGACGACGTCCTCGTGGTCGAAAACGCCCTCCGCCAGCCTGCGGAACCACCGGGCCGCACCGTGTTCCGACACCGGCCCGGCCGGCGCGAGCAGCGCCGTCGCCAGCCTCAGCTGCCGGGCGATCGGCACGAGGTCGTCCGGCCCGCCGCCGGTGCCGTGCAGGAGCAGCAGCACCGGCTCGTCGGGCGCCCCTTCGACGTACTTGTGCGCCAAGTCCGTCATCGCGGGTTGTTCTCGCTCGGGAGGTCGAGCTTCGGCAGCATCGCCTCGATGTCTTCGCGCTTGGGCTCCAGCCACGGCGGCAGTTTCAGCGCGCGGCCGAGTTCGAGCAGCGGCTCGTCGATCGCGAAACCGGGTTCGTCGGTCGCGACTTCGAGCAGGGTGCCGCCTGGTTCGCGGAAGTAGATCGAGCGGAAGTACTGACGGTCCAAAATGGACGTCACGTTCACGCCGTCGTCGATCAGCTCGTCGCGCCAGGCCGCCTGGGTCTGCTCGTCCGGCGCGCGCCAGGCGACGTGGTGCACGGTGCCCGCCGCCACCAGCCCGCGCGGGGCATCCGGCGTGACGAGGACGTCAACGAGCGCGCCGGGGCCGCCTTCGCCGGCGGAGAACCGCAGGCGGTTGCCCTCCTGGTGTTCGAAGGTCAGGCCGAGCCCGTCGGTCAGCATCCCGGCGGTCGCGTCCTCTTTGGACACGGAAAGCGTGACGGAGTGCAGGCCGCGGATCGCGTGTTCGGCGGGCACGAGCTTCGTGTCCCACGGGTCACGCGGGTCGCCCTGCGGATGCGCGACGAGCGCGAGCTTCAGGCCGTCCGGGTCAGCGAAGGTGAGCGTCTCTTCGCCGTCGGAGTTGCGGATCTGGCTGGTCTCGACACGGCTTTCGGCGAGGTGCTGCTTCCACCAGCCGAGCGACGCTTCCGGCACGGAGAACGACGTCGTGGTCGCCTGGCCCGTGCCGTGACGGCCCTTCGGCGCGTCCCTCCACGGGAAGAACGTCATCAGCGAGCCGGGCTTGCCCGCGCCGTCGCCGTAGTAAAGGTGAAAGGTGCCGGGGTCATCGAAGTTGACCGTGGTCTTCACCAGCCGCAGGCCGAGGGCCCGGGTGTAGAAATCCACGTTGCGCTGGGGATCGCCACCGATGGCGGTGACGTGGTGCAGGCCCGAGGTCTTGATCGACATGATGGCCCCTTCCTCCGGTAGCCGGTGAAATCAAGCTAACCCGATAACCTCTCGCGCGCAAGATATATTCCGGAAAGACTTCTTGGTGTACCCTCGCTCGCGTGACAGTGGTGAAATCGGAGGAACCGAACGACGACGAAGTGGTCACGTGGTGGGGCCTGGTGATCGAGGGCTACCTGGCCACGCAGAACAAGCTGATGGGCGAGATCGCCGAACGGTTCGGCCTGGCGCCGGCGTCGTTCGACATCCTGCTGCGGCTCGTCCGGTCACCCGAGCACCGGATGCCGATGACGCGGCTGGCCGTCGAGGCGGCGCTGTCCAGCGGCGGGTTCACCAAGGTCGCGGACAGGCTGGTGGCCGCGGACCTGATCTGCCGCGTGCCCAGCCCGGACGACCGCCGCGTCACCTTCGCGGTCCTCACCGACCACGGCCTCGACGTCGCGGAGAAGGCGCGGGAGGCGTGCGCGGAAATCCTGCGGCGCATTGTCCTGACCCCGTTGGGCGACGACGCGCACGACCTGGCCGAGGCCATGCGAACCCTGCGCACCGTCAACGGCGCCTGACACCTGCCGCATTTCGTCCTCTGAATGCGGTAGTGGGCGAGCTCGGGATCAGCCGGGCAGGGGTGAGGTGGGGTCGGGTTGGTAGGCCCGGACCTCGTCCATGTCCCGCACCAGTTCCCGGATGACGTTGCGCCGGATCTTCCCGGTCGCCGTCTTGGGCAGTTCGCCCAGCTCGACGACGCTGCGCGGCCGTTTGAACGAAGCGAGCCCGGCCCGGCAGAACTCGATCAGCTCGTCCGCGTCCAGCCGGTGCCCCGGCACGCCGACCACGCACGCGACCGGTTTCTCGATGCCGTCGGCGTCGAAGGCGGCCACGACCGCGACCTCGGCGACCGCCGGATGTTTCAGCAGCCTGTCCTCGACCTCGGCGGGCGACACCCAGATCCCGCCCGGTTTCAGCATGTCGTTGAACCGCCCGAGACAGGTGTAACCGCCGTCGGCGTCGCGCACGAAACTGTCGCCCGTGCGCAGCCATTCGCCCTGGAAGACCTGCTTCGTCGTCTCGTAGCGCGCCCAGTACCCGGTCGCGATCGACGGCCCGGCGACGAACAGTTCGCCGGGCTCCCCGTCCGGCACGGGCCGGCCGTACTCGTCGCGCAGCGCGATCTCGTAGCCGGGCACGGGAATCCCGGTGCTGCCAGGGCGGACCTGACGCGGCCGGTTGGACAGGAAGATGTGCAACGCCTCCGTCGAGCCGATGCCGTCGAGGATTTCGACGCCGAACCGGTCACGGAATCGTTCGTACAGCACGGCGGGCAACGGTTCCCCCGCCGAAACCGCTTGGCGCACCGAGGAGAACGTGTCGTCGGGGATGTCGCTGGCGAGCAGCGCGGCGTAGAAGGTCGGGACGGCGAAGAACAACGTCGGCCGCTCCTTGCGGGCCCTGGCGGCGATCAGCCCCGGGGTCGGCCTCGCCGGTTCGAGCAGCGCCGTCCCGCCGGCCGCGAGCGGGAAGAACGCCGAATTCCCCAGGCCGTAGGCGAAGAACAGCTTCGGGACGGAAAGGAAGCGGTCGTTCGGCCCGATGTCCAGCACGCCGCGCGCGTACGTCTCGCAGACCGCGCGGATACCCGCATGCCGGTGCATCGCGCCCTTCGGCTTGCCCGTCGTGCCCGAGGTGTACAGCCAGAGCGCGGGCGAGTCCTCCCAGGTCGGAGACGGCAGGAAACCGGCATCGTCCACTGTGGACAGATCGGTCCACTGATGCGCGCGGACCCCGGACGGCAGTTCGGCCGCCTTCGCCCTGTCCAGCACGACGTCGGTGACCTCCGGCGCCAGCCCCAGCGCGATCGTCGCCTGCGCGGTGAACTCGCCGGAAACGCACAGGACCCTTGCCCGCGAATCGGCGAGCATCTTGCCGAGGTCGAGCCCGGTGACCATGGTGGACACCGGCACCGCGACCGCTCCGGCCAGCATCGCGCCGAGGATCCCGGTGAGCAGCTCGACGTCGTCGACCATGCAGAACAGGACCCGCTCCTCCGGGCGGACGCCGATCGCCTTCAGCCCGGCGGCGACCCGGCGGGTTTCGGCCGCGAGCTCCGCGTACGTGAGACTTCGCCGCGGGGAAACGACCGCTTGCTTGGCCGGTGTCCCTTCCGCCAGATGCCGGTCGAGCAGGTAGCTCACCGCGTTGAACCCGGTAGCAGCAGCGGTCACGGGCACACCTTCTATCGCTCAGCTCAGGTGAACGTATTCATAGTCGAACGGTTTCCCGTTGATGCCCTGGCGTGGCGGCGCCACCCAGCTCGCGATCTTTCCTCGCTCGTACACCGGGTGCATCAGCGATCGGACGAAAGTCAGGTCTTCGGGTGTGGGCAGCCACTTGCGTTTGCCGGCCAGCCAGGTCCGCTCGTCGACAACGGTGCCGTCGGGCGTCACATGGTGGCCGGAGTTTATGCCGACTTCGCGATTGAATCCAGGGTGCGGGAGGACGAATCGAAAGTCGATCCCGGCCTCGTCGAGGATCTTGTTCCAGCGGTTGACCCCGGTCTGGCAGTCGGCGCGGTATTCTTCCCGCAGGTCGAGGTTCAGCAGCAGGATGGCCGGGTGTTCGTCGGTCCCCCAGGTGCCGTCGGCCCTCGGCTTGGACAGCGTTCCGGCGGCGTCGGTGAGCTTGTGGTCGTCCTTGCGGCGGGCCTCCTGCCAGCGGCCTTTCAGCCCGGCGGTGTAGTAGTTCGCCGCGTTGGTCGAGGTCTCGCCGCCGAACAGGTCGAGTGAGACGGTGTAGTGGAAGTTGAGGTAACGCTGGATGACGTCCAGCGGGATCCCGCCGTGCCCGGCGATGTCGAAGGTGTCGTGCTCGCGGATCAGTTCGGCACTGCGGGTGACCACCCGGTCGACCCCGGTGGTGCCGACGAACATGTGGTGCGCCTCTTCCTTGAGCATGAATTCACAAGTGCGGGAAAGCGGATCGAAGCCGCTTTCCTTGAGGGTGCCGAGCTGGTATTTGCCATCGCGATCGGTGAAATAGGTGAACATGTAGAACGCGAGCCAATCCGCGGTCTCCTCATTGAAGGCGCCGAGGATCCGCGGGGCGTCCGGACTTCCGGAATTCCGGAGCAGCAACCCTTCCGCCTCGTCCCGGCCTTCGCGGCCGAAGTAGGCGTGCAGCAGATACACCATCGCCCACAGATGACGGCCTTCTTCGACATTGACCTGGAAAAGGTTCCGCAGATCGTAGAGGCTCGGCGCGGTGAGCCCCAGCAGTTTCTGCTGTTCGACCGACGCGGGTTCGGTGTCCCCCTGGATGACGATGAGCCGCTGCAGGTCGGCGCGGTACTCGCCGGGGACCTGCTGCCACGCCCGTTCGCCCTGGTGCTCGCCGAAGGTGATGACGCGGTCCGGATCCGGCTCCGCGAGGAAGATCCCCCACCGGTAGTCGGGCACGTTGACGTGGTCGAAATGCGCCCAACCGTCCCGGCCGACGCTGACCGCGGTGCGCAGGTACACGCCCTGCGTCCGCAATGTGGGGCCCATTTCGCCCCACCAGTCCAGGAATTTCGGCTGCCAGCCCTCCAGCGCCCGCTGGAGCCGCCGATCACCGGAGAGGTCGACGTTGTTGGGGATCTTGGCGTCGTAATCGATCTTGGTGGGCATGAGCTGTTCAAACCCGCTTCCTGTCGAAGACGGCCTTCTGACCAGTACCGTAGCGACGCAACGCGCCCTCGGGACCGGATGCGTTCGGACGGGTGAAGATCCAGTTCTGCCAAGCGGCCAGGCGGCCGAAGATCTTGCTTTCCAGCGTCTCGGGGCCGACGAACCGGTGGTTCGCCTCCATTCCGGTCAAGGCGTCCGGGCTGAGCGAAGCCCGTCCTTCCAGCGCGATCCGGATCTCGTCCTCCCAATCGAGGTCGTCCGGGGCGTCGGTGACCAGGCCGAGTTCGTTCGCTTCTTCTGGGCTCAGCTGTTTTTCGCGTTCCTCCGCAAGCCTCTTGACGTGCTCCGGGTCGCCGAAAAACCGGGATTCCAGGCGGGTCAAGCCGTTGCCCATCGGCAGTCGGCCGAAGTTGGCTTCGGACAACGTGATCGAGGCGCGTTCTTCGCTTTCTTCGTCGTCGATCGGCGGACCGTCCAAGATGTACTGCCGGTCCGCGGCGAGCGCGAGCTCCAGCAGAAGCCCGGCGAAGCAGCTACCAGGTTCGATGAGCGCAATCAGGCTGCGACTGGTGACGTCGAGGCGCTTCAGCGTCCGCTTGAAGTAGTGGACGATTTCGTTGCTCAGACAGTCTTTCGCGTCGAACACGGCGCGCTCGTGTTCGAGAACCTTCGCAGGATCGCCTTCGGTGCGGAGTACCCACGTGCCGAGTTCGGGTTCGTTGGTACGCAGGCGAAGGATCGCGTCGTCCAGTTCGCGGGTGACGTCCAGTAGCCAGCCGTCGTCGTCCTCGGGCCCCTTGACGGTGATCGTCGCTTCAGTCTTGCCACGGGCGATGTCGACGTAACGATGCTTGAGTGGCTTCAGTTCGACACCTTCGCCGTCGAGCCGCTCGCTCGTCCGCGCGAAGTCCTTCGCCCTGGCCAGCACGGCTTCGCGGAAACCCTGCCGCGGCACGAGCTCGTCGACGAGCCGCCAGTCGACGGCCGTCCGTCCCTTCACCCCGTCGGGGCGAGTGGCGAAGACGTCGGCGAGGTCCCGCCGCACGCCACGTTTGTCGACCACCCTGGTGAGCCCGCCGGTGCCGGGGAGGACGCCGAGAAGGGGTACTTCCGGCAGCGCCACGGTCGAGGAGTTGTCGTCGACCAGCAGGATCTTTTCGCAGGCGAGCGCGATTTCGTAGCCGCCGCCGGCGCAGGTGCCGTTGACCGCCGCGACGTAGATCTGCCCGGAGTGCGCGGTGGCGTCCTCCATGGCGTTACGGGTCTCATTGGTGAACTTGCAGAAGTTCACCTTCCACTCGTGCGACGACGACGCCAGCATGCGGATGTTCGCGCCGGCACAGAAGACGTTGTCCTTCGCACTGGTCACGATGACCACGCGGACCTCGGGATGTTCGAACCGCAGCCGCTGCGTCGCGTCGTACAACTCGATGTCGACGCCGAGGTCGTACGAGTTGAGTTTGAGCTCGTAACCCGATACGAGACCCCCGTCGGCGTCGACATCGAGTTCGAGCCACGCGACGTCGCCGTCGGTGGACAGTTTCCAGTGCCGGTAGCCGCTGGGATGACGTTCGAACGTCACCGATGTGGTCCGCGTCACCCTTCCGATTGTCTACATGGCACTGACTACCGTCAATGTTATGTAGAAAGTTGGTCACGGAGCAGGTCGAGGAAACGAGCCCAGTCGCCACCCTTGCGAATGACGGACGACAGGGCACCGACCAGCAGATAGACGTCGGCGACCGTGCAATCCGAACGAAGGAGGCCGGCGGCCTGATCGTGGGCGATGACTTCGGCGACCACGGTTTCGAGCCGCTCGCGAGCGGTACCGCGCGGCTCACTCCCCGGCCGCCCGCGGGCCGAATCGATGGCGGCGGTGAGCCCGCGATCGCGGGACAACAGCTCGCCGACATACCGGAAATAGCGCTCCAGACCGGAATCTTCGCCGAAGCAGTGCCTCCGGGCGTACTGCTCGATCTCCGCGAACCGGTGCTCCGCCGCCGCCTCGACCAGCGCTTGGCGGTCCGGGAAATGCCGGTACACGGTCCCCACGCCGACGCCCGCCGCGCGCGCGATTTCCGGCATCTGCACGTCTTCCCCGCGTTCGGCGAACATCGCACGCGCGACTTCGACCACCCGAGCCCGATTGCGCTCCGCGTCCGCTCGCGGCTTGGTTGACAACCCGCCCTCCCTCGCGATTAAGTGGAAACGGAGTCCGCTTCCGATTGAAGGAGAGCATAACATGTCGAAAGACCGCTTCATCCTGCTCAAACCCGGCGAGGCCCGGCCCGGCCGCGTGCCGCTGCCGCGCGCGTTCAGCGTCAAGGCGATGACCGAGGACACCGAGACGAGGTTTTCGCTGCTCGAGGTCACCGTCGCCATGGACATCCCGCGGCACGTGCACCACGAGGCCGACGAGTGCATCTACGTCCTCGAAGGCGAACTCGGCATCGACTTCGACGACGAGAGCCACATCGCGGCCAAGGGCACGTTCGTCCTGCTGCCGCGCGGTGTCCCGCACGCCCTGCGACGCGTTTCCGAACCGCCTCGGGTTCTCCAGATCTCGTCTCCCGGCGGCTGGGAGCACTACCTGGAGGACCTGTTCGAAGCGGGACCCGCCGTCTTCACCGATGGGGCGATCGATCCGGCGAAGATCAACCGGGTCGCCGCGCCCCACCACATCACTTACGGCGGCTGACCGTCACGCGGGCACGGAGGTCCGGTTGAGCTTCGTCGCCGCCCAGGTCACGAAGGCCCACAGCAGCAGCGCGGCCGCCGTGTCGGTGTAGATCGTGGCGAACCAGAAGGCCGGGATCTGCGGCACGGCGACCAGGAAGTGACCGAGACTCGCCAGCCCGGACAGCGAAAAGACCATCAGGAACGCGAGCGCCCGCCAGTAACGTCCGCGCAGATAGTCGCGGTAGCCGAGCACGCCGAACGTCGTGAAGAGAACGTAGGCGACGACGACCAAGGTGGCGGCGAGCCCCACCGAGATCCCCTCGACCTGCGGATAGTCCGCCGCCCTGATCACGTTGTGCGCGTAGTGCAACGTGGTGGACAGCAGCGTGAAGGCCAGGATCAGCCGCAACGCGGTGAGTCCCCGGTTCTGAAGAGCTTCCATTTTTGCCCCCTTGCGATTTGATAGATCGCTCTAGCGAGAGAGCGTAGCTCACGGGTCGGGGTGGGTGAAGGGGACTTTCGTCCCGTGCGATGGGGGTGAGCGGGCCGGCATCGGGAGCAAGGGACCTTTGCTACCGCAGGCGACCACCGTGGCATGACCGGACCGGCATCGGGAAGGTGTGTGGGAATAGGGACATCGAGCGTCCCTATTCCCACACACCCCTCACCCCGCGTAGCGCCCCTTGCCGACCGTGTGGATTTTGGGACGTCAGATGTCCCAAAACCCACACGGTCACCTGAGGGAGCAAGGACCCTTGCTACCGCGAGCGATCGTCGACGGCGGCCTCTCGGCGGTCGGAATTGTCGGTGGGTGCGCGTAGACAAGGACGAGTGCCCGAAGCGACCGTGCCCCTGATCGGGGTCGAGAACCTGAAGATGCCCGAATGGGCCACGGTCGACGAGACCGTGGCCGAAGCGGGGATGGTCAAGGCCATCCGCACGCTCCCGTCCGCGGTGGCCATCGTGCTGCGGCTGGCCTGGCGGACGTCGCCGCGGCTGACCCTGCTCGCCGGCGTCGTCCACCTCCTTTCGGGCTGTGTCACGGCGTTCGGCCTGCTCGCCACCGCGAACGTGTTCATCGCGCTGCTGGAGAACGGGCCGACGCCGGACAGGGTGCTGGAATCGCTGCCCGCGCTGCTGGTCGTCGTCGGCACGTACGCGTTGCGCGCCCTGCTCGACACCGCGGTGGCCGCGGTCGAGGGGGCGCTCCGGCCGCGGGTCGTGACTTCGGCGGGCGACGAGGTCACCGCCGCGATGGTCCGGGTCCGGTTGCTGGCCTTCGAGGACGCCGATTTCCGGGAGCTGGCCAGGCAGGGCGCGCGGTACGGCGTCCGCTCGATCGAGATGAGCCTGCGCTGGGTCGCGGATCTGACGTCGGCGCTGATCTCGCTGGTCGCCGCGCTGGTGGCGGCCGGTCTCCTCAACCCGTGGCTCGCGCCGGTGCTGCTGCTCGCCGCGGTGGCCGACGGCTGGGCGGCGGCGAAGGTCGCGCGGCTGAACTACCGGCATTATCTCGACACCGTCGGCCGGAACATCCGGAAGGACATCGTCGAGGAGGTGGCCACCTGGCGCACCTTCGCCCTCGAACGGCACGCCCTCACCTTGCAGGAGCCGTTGCTCCACGAGTACCGGCGGATCACCGAAAGCCTGATGCGCGAAGAGGTCCGGCTCGCGCATCGCAGCAACCTGGTCCGGCTGACCGGGCGCGCGGCGGCCGGGGTGGGCACCGCCATCGCGTATCTGGTGCTCGGCCTCCTCCTCTACACCGGGCAGATGGAGCTCGCCCTCGCCGGAACGGCCGCGCTCGCCATGCGGTCGGCGTCGAATTCGCTGTCCATCACGATGCACGCGGTGAATTCCCTGTACGAAGAGTCGTTCTACATCGCCTTCTTCCAGCGGCTGCTCGTGGAATCCGAGAAACGCGGTCCGGCGAAGGACGGGGTCGCCGCTCCATCCGATCCGGCGGAGATCCGGCTGGAGAACGTCGGTTTCACCTATCCGGGCCAGGAAAATCCCGCGCTGCGCGAGGTTTCGCTGACCATCCGGCGCGGCGAGGTGATCGCCCTCGTCGGCGAGAACGGTTCGGGCAAGACCACGTTGGGCAAGCTGCTCACCGGGCTGTATCCGCCCTCGGAAGGGAAAGTGTGCTGGGACGACGTCGATCTCGCGGACGCCGATCACGAGTCGGTGCACGCCAACATCGCCGTGATCGCGCAGGATCCCGCCGAATGGCCGATGACGGCGGAGCACAACGTGACCGTCGGCAGGCTCGGCCGGGAGGACCCGGAACGCGCCGCGTGGCACGACGCGATCATCTCTTCCGGCGCCGACGAAGTGATCGAATCCTTGCCCGCCAAGGAGAGAACGGTGCTGTCCAAGAAGTTCAACGACGGGCAGGACCTCTCGGGCGGGCAGTGGCAGCGGATGGGCATCGCCCGCGGGATCTACCGCGACGCCGCCGTCCTGGTCGCCGACGAGCCGACGGCCGCGCTCGACGCGAAGGCCGAGGCGCGGGTCTTCGCCGGTCTGCGGCACGCGAGCGTGTCCGGGGCGGGCAGGCGCACGACCATCCTGGTCACCCACCGGCTGGCCAACATCCGTTCCGCGGACCGGATCCTGGTGCTGGAGAAAGGACGGCTGATCGAGCAGGGCACGCACGCCGAACTCATCGAAGAAGGAGGTCTCTACCACGAGCTTTACGAAATCCAGGCCCGTGCGTATCGCGGCGAGTGAGCGGGTAACCGGTCGGTGAGAAAGCCCCGATCCAGCGGAGGAAGCATGTCCGACCAGGAAGACCGCGAAGCAGCCGACGGCCCCAGCCCCGCCGACGCGTCCGAGGAGGCCGTCCAGCTCAGCAGGCCCGACGGCGGCGAGCCGGGCGACACCGAGCCGGAAGAGATCGCCGAAGACGAAGGCACGCAGCGAGCAGCCGGGCCGGAGAGTCAGGCTGTTCACATCGAAGACGCGTAGCCGTTTTCGCCGCCGCCGGTCACACTGTGCTGATGCCGGAGATGATCGCCGAAGTGAACGGCGTCGAGCTGTGCCACGAGACGTTCGGTTCGCCGGACGGCAGGCCGTTGCTGATGATCATGGGCCTGGCCTCGCAGATGATCTGGTGGGACGACGAGCTCTGCGAGAACCTCGCGGCCGAGGGGTTCTTCGTCATCCGCTACGACAACCGGGACGCCGGCCGGTCCAGCCGGATGACCGGGCGGGCGAGCCTGCCGCTCGCGTACGCCCTGCGCACGGCGCCGTACTCCCTGGCGGACATGGCGGGCGACGCCGCCGGACTGCTGACGAAACTCGGCGTCGAGAGCGCACATGTCGTGGGCGCGTCGATGGGCGGGATGGTCGCGCAGACCCTGGCCATCGAGTATCCGTCGCGGGTGCGTTCGCTGACCTCGATCATGTCGACCACCGGCAACCGGTTCGTCGGGCGGCCGAGCGCCAAGGCGATGGCGATGCTGCTTTCGGCGCCTCCGCGTGATCGTGCGCAGTACGTCGAGTCCTTGGTGCGCACCTTCCGCGTCATCGGCTCGCCCGGTTACCCGTTCGACGAGGCGCGGATGCGTGAGCGCGCGGAGCGGTCGTTCGATCGCGGCGTGAATCCCGGCGGGACGGCGCGGCAGCTGGCTGCCGTCGTTTCGAGCCGGGATCGCTTCCGCGCGTTGCGGAAACTCGACATGCCCGCGCTCGTCGTGCACGGTTCGAAGGATCCGCTCGTGCACGTTTCCGGCGGCCGGGCGACGGCCCGCGCGCTGCGGGAGTCCGAAGTGGACATCGTGCCGGGGATGGGGCACGACCTGCCGCGGGCGATCTGGCCGCGGTTGACGCGCGGACTGGTCCGCACGGCCGACCGCGCCGACGTCAAGACCCGGCGAGCGTGATCGAGCCCAGATGCGAGAAGTGCGCCGCCACCCGTGAACCCGGGCGAAGGTCGACGGCGTCGGTCATCCCGCCGGTGAGCACGATCCAGCCGGGCTCCAGCGCGAGCCCACGGGCGCCGAGGGTGTTGGCCGCCAGCGCCAGTGCTTCCGCCGGATGGCCCTGCACGGCCGCACCGGTGGCGGTGTCGACGATGGCGCCGTCGACCTCCAGAAGCGCCGCCTCCAGCGAAAGGTCCACTGTGGACGGATCGACGCCGACCGGGCCCAGCGTGAAGTACGCGGAGAAACCGTTGTCCGCCACGGCGTCCGGCAGCTTTCCCCGATAGTCACGGTAGCGGCTGTCGACGATCTCGATGCCGCCGTGGACCCGGCTCACCGCCGTCATCGCGGTCGCCGCGGTCACGCCGGGGCCCGAAAGTCGTTCACCCAGCACGAAAACCAGCTCGGGCTCCGCACGCGGGTGGATCAGCGAGGGCACCGGGACACCGGCGGGCAGGACCATGGCGTCGGTCAGCCAGGCGAGCAACGGCGTGTCGATCCCCATCCGCTGTCGCATCGCCTGCGAGGTCAAGCCCAGCTTGACCCCGATGAGCGTCTCGCCGCGTTCCAGCCTGAGCCGGAGCGCCTCGTCCTGGATCGCGTACGCGGTTTCGACGTCCAAAGCGGGCCACGAATCCGTCAGCGGCTCGCGTTCTTCCCCGGACAGCAGCGCTTCCGCCGCCTCCCGCACGTCAAGGCTCACGGCCGCTCCTCCCCGGAGAACTTCGCGGTGACACTGCCGAGCCCCGCCATCGTCGCGACCACGGTGTCGCCGGGGCTCACCGGGATCGCGCGTGTCATCGAGCCCGGCAGCACGACGTGCCCCGGTTCCAGCGCGACGCCGAGCGGCCCGATCGTGTTCGCGAGCCACACCAGCGCGTTCACCGGCGAGCCGAGCACCGCGCCGCCGGCACCGGTGGCCGCGACCTCACCGTTCTGGTGCAGGACACAGCCCACCAGCCGCAGGTCGACGTCGCCGATCGCGGTCGGCCTGCTGCCGAGGACGACCCCACCGGAGGACGCGTTGTCCGCGATGGTGTCGACGATGCTGATCTTCCAGTCCTGGATGCGGGAATCGACGATCTCCAGCGCCGGGACGACGAAGTCCACCGCCCGCAGCGCGTCCGCCACCGTGACCCCTGGGCCGCACAGCCGCGAGCCGAGCACGAACGCGATCTCCGGTTCGATCTTCGGCTGCAGGAACCCGCCGATCGGGATCGGCTGATGTTCGAGGTGGAACATCGAACCGGTCAGATGGCCGTAGTCGGGCTGGTCGACGCCCATCTGCCGCTGCATGGCGGCGGACGCGAGGCCGACCTTGTGCCCGCGCACACCGTCGCCGCGTTCGGCCCAATGGTGGACGAGCCGCTGCTGGATGCGGTACGCGTCCTCCAAGGTCGCGGCGGGATACGTCTCGATGAGGGGCGCGATCGGCTTGCCGGTCTCGTACGCGCTGAGCAGCGCGGCCGCGGCCTCCTGCAGCGTGCTGGCGTCCATGGGCTCCTTCCGACAGTCGGACTCTCCCGCGTCACCAGTGCCCGCACAAGACGGCCGTTCCACTGGCCGGTACGAACAGATTAGGCCGAAAGGGTCTCGCACGACCCCGATCATCACCTAGCCTGCTCCCATGTCCGATTGGAAGCTCTCACGGGCGAAGGCCAGGATCGACCGCCGCGAAGAGCTCGACGAGCTCACCGCGCGCATCCGTTACGAGGTGCGGGTGCACCTCAACGAGCCCACCGCGCACAACGCCTACGACGAGCTGACCGACATCTTCGCCATCGGGCACGCGGAGTGTTCGGCGCTGCTCAAGCACCGCCGTGTCCTGCCACTGTGGGAGCGGCTGCTACTCCAGCGCTACACCCGCCGTCTCTACGGCAAGGCCGTCTCCTCGACCATCGGTGACCTCCCCGCCGACGCGGGACCGGCGCCCGCGGCCGCGTTCGGCCAGGAGATCGCTTCCTTGACCCCCGATTCCGGCGACACCGGCGCGAAGTTCGATCTGCAGGGCCGCGGCCTGGTCAACGTCTTCCGGATCGCCGCCGGGCGGCACGGCGAGAGCTGGCCGGACCGCCACGACGTCGCGACGACGTCCGCGCGCAGCGTCCTGACCTGTTCGACGGTGTTCCTGCGGCGCCGCGCCTGGCACGTCGTCTGGCCGGTGTACCGGGTGCGCGGCCTGCGGCTCTGGAAACTCTAGGAATTCACGGCCGCCCGCCGTGGCTCAGGTATGTCCTGACCGTTTCACGTGATCAGGCGGACGACACACGTGTTCGGATGGACGACACGCGTGATCACGCGGACGACTCGAGGCGGACCTCGGCCGCAGGGCGTGTCGTCCGCCTGATCACGCGTGTCGTCCGCCTGATCACGCGTGTCGTCCGGTCAGTCACGTGAAATCGCCGGTACTGGAACGCCTCCGTACCTCAGCAGGAATTCACGGCCGCCCGCCGTCGTTGAACCGGGTATGACCGATCGCGCCACCGAGATCCTCGCCGGATCGAACACGATCGCCGTCGTGGGGCTGAGCCGTGATCCGGCCAAGGCCTCGCACGGGGTCGCCGCCGTACTGCAGGCACACGGGTTCCGGATCATCCCCGTCCACCCTTCGGCCGACGAGCTGCTGGGCGAAAAGGTCTACCGCTCCCTCACCGACATCCCGGAGCCGGTCGACCTGGTCGACGTCTTCCGCCCGGCCGAAGACACCCCGCCGATCGCCGAACAGGCCGTCGCGATCGGCGCCAAGGCGCTCTGGCTGCAACAGGGCATCGTCTCCGCCGAGTCCCGTCGGATCGCCGAAGAAGGCGGTCTGGCCTATGTCGAAGACCGCTGCACGGCCGTCGTCCGAGCGGTCGCGAATCTGTCGGTGCGTTAGAAACGTACTCCGGGCCGAACCCTCGCCGCGATTTTCCGGCGAGGGTTCTTTCATGTCCGTGAACAGAAAAATGACCCCTGAAGTCATACGCCGAATCGGAACCCGCCGAACGGATTGGGCCGAACCGGTGATCTTGACCGAACCGCCCCGAACAGGGAAAACTTGTCCGGTAGCCACTTTGTTAAGAAACCTTCCCAACGTCGGGCCGAGCTGTTAACGTCCGAACCCGCTTAGCGGAAACAGGTGCCGATCATCGGTACCCCGGTCCAACGGAGGGGCGAAGTGGGCACACCACGAGGCCTGGATTCCAGTGGCACACTCGAGCGCGGACTAGCGGTTCTCGAGCACGTCGGCAAGAACCAGGAGATTTCCACCAACGCGATCGCACGAGCTCTGGGTCTCTCCCGGAGCGCGGCGTACCGCATCGTCGGCACCCTCAAGAACCTCGAATACCTCGAAGCCGATCGCGCCACCGGCCGCGTGCGGCTCGGCACCCGGCTGGTCGAACTCGGCGCCCGCGCGATGGCGGCGACCGATCTCCACCGCTGCGCGCCGCGCTATCTCGCGTCGCTCGCCGAGCGGAGCGGCGAGACGACGTACCTCGCCGTCCCGGACAACGACACGATGGTCTACGTCGCCACCGAACGCAGCGCCAACGCCGTCACCCTCGCCTGCCGTCTCGGCACCCGCCGTCCGCAGCACGCGACGTCGCTGGGCAAGGCGTGGCTGGCGGCACTGCCCGAACAGGACCGCGTCGAACGCATCCGCCGGATGAAACTCGACAGTCTCACGCTCAAGACGATCAACGATCCGGTCCGGCTGCTCGACGACCTGGCGAGGACGAGCCGCCGCGGCTGGGCCGTGGACGACGTCGAAAACGAACCGGACGTCGGTTGCGTGGCCGCCGCCGTCCGCGACCACACCGGACGGCCGATCGCCGCGATCAGCATCGCGGGCCCGGCGGGCCGGGTGCTCCGCCGCACCGACGAACTGGGCGCGACGGTGGCCGGGACCGCCGCCGCGCTTTCACTCCGGCTGGGTTACGTCCGCGCGCAAAGGGGCTGAGGTGGGCTGGGTCCAGGACTACCAGCCGGCGGGCGGGCTGTGGCTGTCCGCGGCGCTGGCGGCGTTGCCGATCGTCGTGCTGCTGGTGACGCTGGGAGTCCTGCGCCGATCGGCGCGGCTCTCGGCGGCGCTGGCGCTGATCACCGCGCTGCTGGTCGCGGTACTGCTGTACCGCATGCCCGCCGGGCTCGCCTTCGATTCCGCGGCCATGGGCCTCGTGTTCGGGGTGTGGTCGGTGGCCTGGATCGCGTTCCACGCCGTGTACTTCCACAACGTCACCATCGCGACCGGACGATTCGACGACATCAAGGCGGTCCTCGCCGGATTCAGTGAGGACCGCCGCCTCCAGGCGTTGCTGATCGCGTTCGGGTTCGGCGGGCTGCTGGAGGGGATCGCGGGCGGCGGCTCGCCGATCGCGATCACCGCGGCGATGATGGCCGCACTCGGTTTCCCGCCGGTGAAGGCGGTCGTGCTCGCGTTACTGGCGAACACCGCGCCGGTCGCGTTCGGTGGCCTCGGCAATCCGCTGATCGTGCTCGGCAGGCTGACCGCGCCGATCCTCGACATGAAACAGGAACAGGCGACGGAACTGTTCTCGTCGATGGTCGGGCGCCAGCTGCCCTTTCTGGCGCTGATCATCCCCGGATTCCTGATCGTGGTCCTCGCGGGCTGGAAACGGATGATCGAGGTCTGGCCCGCCGTGCTCACCGCGGGCCTTTCGTTCGCGGTCATGCAGTTCGTCACCTCGAACTTCATCAGCCCGAGCCTCGTCGACGTCGTCGCCGCGCTCGCCGCGATGGCCTCGCTGTGGATACTGACACGCTTCTGGCAGCCGTCGGCGGTTTGGCGTTTCGACGGCGAAGAGCCGGTGAAGGCCGGGGCGAGTCTCGGCGCGGCGAAAGCCGGGCGAGGCGCGCTGCACGCGTGGGCGCCGTACATCGTCCTGATCGCGGCGATCTTCCTTTCCCGGATCGGCACGATCTTCAAGAACCTGCCCGAATGGCTGGACCTGACGAAGCTGCTGCACAAGGCCGACTGGGTGTTCGCATGGCCGGGGCTGCACAAGGAGGTCGTCCAGCACGCGCCGATCACGCCGAAGGACACCCCGTACGCGGCGACGTTGACCGTCGATTTCCTTTACTCGCCAGGAACCGTGGCCCTGATCGCGGCGATCGTGGCAGGCTTCGCGATGGGCGCGAAACCGGGGCTGCTGCTGGCCACCTACCGCCGGACACTGCACCAGATGCGGTGGGCGCTGGCGACGATCTTCATGATCCTCGCGATCGCGTTCGTCATGAACTACTCGGGTGCGACGCAGACCCTCGGTCTCGCGCTGGCGACCACCGGGGTGCTGTTCCCGTTGTTCTCCGCCTACATCGGCTGGCTGGGCGTCTTCCTCACCGGATCGGACGCGTCGACGAACAGTCTCTTCGGGCCGATGCAGGTGATTTCCGCGCAGCAACTGCACGTCGACCCGATCCTCGCCGGTGCCACGAACACCTCCGGCGGCGTGATGGGCAAGATGATCTCGCCACAGAACCTGTCCATCGGCGCCACCGCGATCGGGCAGTCCGGGAAGGAAGGCGCGCTGCTGCGGCAGACGTTCCTGTGGTCGGTCGCGCTGACCGCCGTGGTCGGGGTCATCGCGCTGCTGCAGGCGACCGTGCTGGAGTTCATGATCCCGTCGTGAACGGGAACACGGGAATGTCCACAATGGTCACCCGATCTTTACCGGCCATTGGGCTGGATGGATGAACACCAGGTTCGTTCACCGGAATGGGAACTACCGTTGTCCTCATGCCCATGACGCTGATCAAAGGTACGTTCCAGCTTGTCGGAGCCTCACCGGACGGCGATTCGGTGCGGTTCTATCCCGACGATCCCCAGGCGACGAAGAAGGCGGGCCTGAAGGTCCGGCTCAATTCGCGGGGCGGGATGCAGTTGCGGCTCGACGCGATCGACGCGCTCGAAACGCATTACCAGGCCAGGGGAACCGGCGGGATGTGGCATCAGCCCGCGGAATTCGCCGACGCCGCCGCGGCGAACCTGCTGAAGGTCCTCGGCTTCAAAACGGTCGAACGCGATGAACGGGGAAGGGTCACTTCGGCGACCCCGATCAAGGTGCCGGGTCACATACTGACGCGATTCGCCGACAAATACGGACGAGCGGTGGCGTTCGCCTTTCCAGGACAACGGCCGGGAAGGTCCGCGGACCTTTCCAAGGTCCATCTCGACGTCAAAACGCTGAAGAACTCCGCGAACTACCGGCAGGTGGCGGCCGGCCTCGTCTACCCGACGTTCTATTCACTGCTCTACCCCGATCTCCGTGACGCCTTGGCGGAAGCCGCGGTCAAGGCCCGCACGGATGGGCGCGGGCTGTGGCCGCAGGACGTCACGAACTCCGGGTTCAAGCTCTCGTCACGACGGCAGCTGGCCGACGAACTGGTGATCCTGCCGAAACTGTTCCGCAGGCTCGTCGACTATCTCGCGCTCGACGAAAGCGGTGGGGTCTCGCTCACCGGCTTCTCCGACTTCCTCGATTCCCGCAACGACCGCCTGTTCACCGTCCCGGACGGGCACGCCACGGAATTCGAGACCTTGGTGACCGTGAAGCGGCAGACCGTGAACCTGACGACCGAGCCCGAGCGGATCGTCTTCATCGAGGCCTGAACCGGCCCGTGTCGGCAAAAAGACCGTACCTCCCTCCCCCTCCGCCGTGCTCATCTGAAAGGTGGGAGAGGGAGCCGATGCAAGGACACGGTTCGCGGCGGCCGCTGGAGGCCGGCGGGCGGACGGAGACAGCCTCGAAGCTGGTCGACGTCGTCCGCGTCCTGGTCGTGCGCTACTGCCGGGCGCGGATCGGACGTCGTTCCGGCACCTACGACATCGCCGACGCGATCGCGAAGGACAGCTGCCGCGAAATCCTCGCCGGAGCGGCCGGGGCGGCCGCGCACCTCACGTTCGCCTACGACGTCACGCGCGGCCTCGTCGACGGCTTCCACCGGAGCACCGCCGAACTGCCGAACCCGCTTTCGGGCCTGCCGGGCCAGCAGCGCGAGATCATGGTGCTGCGGTCGCTCGTCGGGCTTTCCGCCGAAGACACCGCGCTGGCGCTCGGCTGCACCGTCCAGGCCGTCCGGCTTGGCCAGCACCGGGCCTTGACCGCGCTGCGCCCCACCCCCGCCTGACGCGTTTCGTCCTCTGAACGCGCTGGTTCGCACCACGCACTACCGCATTCAGAGGACTAAACGCGAGGAGTGCACTCGGCCGCGCGGTTCAGCAGGAGGGTGCGCTCACGGTCGTTCCCGGTCATCTCCGCCGCGCGCTCGAACTCGGCGCGGGCCTCGTCCAGACGGCCGAGCTTCGCCAGGAAGTCGCCGCGCACGCTCGGCAGCAAGTGGTACGACTTCAGCGCGGGCTCCGACGTCAGCTTGTCGACCACCTCGAGGCCCGCTTCGGGTCCGACGGCCATCGACAGCGCCACCGCGCGGTTCAGTTCGATCACCGGTGACGGGTTCAGCTTCCCGAGCCCTTCGTACAAGATCGCGATGCGCGCCCAGTCGGTCTCCTCGCCCGTCCGCGCCCGCGCGTGGCAGGCGGCGATGGCAGCCTGCGCGGCGTAGACCCCGAAAGCGCCGTCCGCGAGCGACTCGGCGAGGTCCAGCGCGGCGAGGCCGCGGCCGATCAGGAGCCGGTTCCATTTCGTCCGGTCCTGATCCAGCAGCAGCACGGGTTCGCCGTTCGGCCCGACGCGCGCGGCCGACCGCGACGCCTGGATCTCCATCAGCGAAACGAGCCCGTGCACCTCGGGTTCCTTCGGCATCAGCCCGGCCAGGATCCGGCCGAGCCGCAGCGCCTCCTCGCACAGCGCCGGCCGCATCCAGTCCTCGCCCGCCGTCGCGGAGTAGCCCTCGTTGAAGATCAGGTAGATCACTTCGAGCACCGACTCCAGGCGCGCGACGCGATCAGCGCCCTCCGGCACCTCGAACGGCACCTTGGCGTCACCGAGCGTCTTCTTCGCGCGGACGATGCGCTGCGCGATGGCGGTCTCCTTGGCGAGGAACGCCCGCGCGATCTCGTGCGTCTGGAGCCCGCCGATCATCTTCAGCGTCAGCGCCACCCTGGCCTCGGTCGAAAGCACCGGGTGGCAGGCGGTGAACACCAGCCGCAGCAGATCGTCCTCGATGTGGTCGTCGAGGCCCGCGGTGAAGTCGGGTTCCTCCTCGAACTCCTGCTCGCGGCCGATCTCGCCGAGCTTCCGTTCGTACCGCTCGTTGCGCCGGAAGGTGTCGACGGCCCGGCGTTTGGCCGTGGTCATGAGCCAGGCGCCCGGATTCCTCGGGACGCCCGACTCCGGCCACTGTTCGAGCGCGGCGACCAGCGCGTCCTGCGCGAGTTCCTCCGCGAGGCCGACGTCGCGCGTCATCCGCGCGAGGCCGGCGATGAGGCGGGCCGACTCGATCCGCCACACCGCGTCGATCGCCGACCGGGGGTCTGCTGTTGCCGTCACGCCGACCAATCAACATCGTCGGCGTGACGACCGCAACCCTGGCCGTGTCCGGTGAGTCTGTTCGATGGGCTTCGCGATCCAGGCGGTCGCGGCCTACTTCGCCTCGGCCTGCTCACGCAGCTTCTGCTCGTGCTCGACGATCTCGGGCGTGGCGTTGTCGAAGTCCTCCATCTCGGCGACCCGCCGGATCTCGATCTCGCCCTCGCGGAACGGCGCGCGCTTCATCCATTCGATGACCTCGGCCTTGTCCTTGACCTGCAGGATCCAGAAACCCGCGATGAGTTCCTTGCTCTCGGCGAAAGGCCCGTCGACGACCCTGGCCTCGGTGGTGCCGGAGTACTGGATGCGGACGCCCTCGGCGCTGGGGAGCAGTCCTTCACCCGCGAGCATGACGCCCGCCTTCACCAGCTCCTCGTTGAACTTCCCCATCTCCTGCAACTCCTCGGCACTCGGCTGAGCACCGGCCACGTCGGTCTTCTCGTCGCTCTTGACAATCACCATGAACCGCATCTGAGTCTCCGTTCCCGGCGGGGCTCGTCCCCTGCCACATCAACGCGTCGATCGGGCACCCCTGGTTTCGACACGGTCCCCGAACTTTTTTCCGCGAGTATTCGAGCAGCCGGAAAACCGCAGGTCAACAGCACATGGTGCCACCTCATCCCCACCACCCACCCTTGAAGGACGCGCTCCGCGCGACTGGATCTATCCTGACCCGTCGTGGCCGCTCTCCCCCCAGACCTCAGCTCAGCCCTCGACGCAGAGTTGGGCAAGTACCCGCAGACCAGGCTGACGCAGTCCGTCGAGCGGCTCAGCACGCGCTACCGCGAGAACAGCCCGGCGAGCGCGCCCATCCTCTCGTCCGAGGTGGACATCGCGGCGTACGCGGGCTACCGGATGCCGGCCACGTACGCGGCCGTACACGCCGTTCTCGCCGAAGCCGCCCTCCGCGCTCCCGGGTTCGCTCCGCGCACGCAGATCGACGTCGGCGGCGGGACCGGTGCGGCGATCTGGGCGGCAGCCGACGTGTGGCCGTCGCTGGAGGCGAGCACCGTCGTCGAACAGGTCCCCGGCGCGATCGCGCTGGGACGGCGGCTCGCGGGGAACGCCGGGGGCAAGGCCGTCCGCGGCTCGACCTGGCAGCGCGGCCTGATCGACCCGGTCGCACCCGCGCCGGACGCCGACCTGGTGACCCTCTCCTACGTGCTCGGTGAGCTGCCCGAAGCCCGCCGGGCCGACACCGTCCGCTGGCTGTCGGCGAAGGCCGGGATGCTGGTGCTGATCGAACCCGGCACGCCCGCGGGCTACGAACGGATCGTCGAAGCGCGGGATCAGCTCGTCGAACTCGGGCTTTCCCTCGTCGCGCCCTGCCCGCACGAGGGCGCGTGCCCGATCCCGCGCGGCAAGGACTGGTGCCATTTCTCCGCGCGCCTGCCGCGCACCGGCCTGCACCGCCAGCTCAAGTCCGGGACGCTCGGTTTCGAAGACGAGAAGTTCTCCTACGTCGTCGCCTCACGCACGGCGCCGGAACGAGCCGAAGGCCGGATCCTGCGCCATCCGGCCAAACGCAAGGGCATGGTCAGCCTGACCCTGTGCGCCGAAACCGGGCTCACCGAAACGATCGTCACCAAACGGCACGGCGACGCCTATCGCGAGGCCCGCGACGCCGAATGGGGCGACGCCTGGCCCGCCCGCTGACCGCCAGGCCGATACTCTCCCACGCCGGTGCCCCCAGGTAGGTGCCCCCAATGTGACATTGGAGGCGCTGAGCGTCCCCAATGCCACATTGGGGGCACTTGAACTCGTGGGCCCAGAGTCCCTCAAGGAGTCCTTCACGGCCCTCGCCGAGCCGGATTCCCGATGACGGCGAGCAGTGCGCCCAGCGCCGGATTGTCGTTGCCCCGCCGCCACATCAGTTCGAGCTCCACCGGACGGCCCTCGACGCCGCCCACAGGGCGGAGCACGACGCCCTCGAACCGCAGCGCGGCGGCCGCGGCGGGCACCAGCGCGACGCCGAGGGCCGCCTTCACCAGCGCGAGCACCGTATGCACCTGACAGGGGTATTGGGTGTAGTCCGGCACCACCCTGGCGGCACGGAACACCGCCACGAGCAGATCGTGGAAGTACCGGCCCTCCGACGGCGAATACATGATGAACGGCTCGCCGTCGAAGTCGCGGACGTCGGGATTCTTCTTGCGCCGCGCCAACGGATGCGCGGACGGCAGCGCGGCCAGCAGCGGCTCCCGCCACAGCGGCAGGGTCACGACGTCGGCACCGGTGACCGGCGGCCGGACCATGCCGAGATCGAGCCCGCCCGCCAGTAATTCCTCCACCTGTGCTGCCGTCACCATTTCCCGCAGCACGAGATCGACGCCGGGCACCTCGGCGTTCGCCGCGGCGATGACGCGGTCGAGATACGAATAGGCGGCGGTGGCGGTGAAACCGAGCGTGACGACGCCGACCTCACCTTTCTTCGCGCGGCGGGCATACAGCGTCGCCTCCTGCGCCGAACGCAGTATTTTCCTTGCCTCGGCGAGAAAAACCCGTCCGGCGGGTGTCAGCCGGACCATGCGGTGCGTACGGTCGAAAAGCTCGACCCCCAGTTCGCGTTCCAGCAACTGGATCCGCCTGCTCAACGGCGGCTGGGTCATCGAGAGCCGCTCCGCCGCCCGGCCGTAGTGAAGTTCCTCGGCCACCGCGACGAAACTCACCAGCTGTTCCAGGGAGAACACCCATCCAGTCTAGGTATCACCGGCGGGCGGACAAGCGCCGAAACGGTATCGTTCAGTGCGGGATTTCCACTGTGCGGTCGATGATCCCGGTCGCCACGGAATGGATCTTGCGATTGTTGCTCCGCGCGTAGGCGCGCAATACGCCGAACGCGTCGTCGACCGAAACCCGCAGCCGTTCGGCGAGCACCCCTTTCGCCTGTTCGATGATCACCCGGCTGTTCAACGCCGTTTGCAGCTGCGCGGTGATGGTTTCCTGCCGCTGCAACAGCCGGTGGTGCAGGATGCCGATCGTGGCGATGTCCGCGAGCGCCTGCCCCAGCCTCAATCCGGCGTCGTCCAGCGAAGCGGGGCGGGTGCCGAACAGGTTCAGCGCGCCGATCACTTCGTCGCGGCGGCGCATCGGCAACGCGTACACGGAGCGGAATTCCGCGTCTTCCGCCGCACGGGAGAACTTCGGCCAGCTTTCGCCCGCGCGCGTCAGATCCGGGCAGACCACCGGCTCGGCGTGCCGGTAGCAGTCCAAGGACGGTCCCTCGGAATTCCGCAATTGGAACAGTTCGAGTGTGCGGGTCTGTTCGTCGGACGCGGCCACCATGGTGAGCGTGCCGTGCGCGTCGGCGAGCAGCAGTCCGGCGGTACAGACGCCGAGCAGTTCGACACATCTGAGCGCGAGCAGGTCGAGGAACTCGATGAGATCGAAATCGTCGACAAGGGTGTCCGCCAACTGCACGAAGGTTTCCCGCAAGCCTGCCGCGAGGTGGGTCATCGTTTCTGATATCTCCTTAGGCACGCGTCCGTCATGACTCGGACCGGAAGGTGATCCGGCGCCGCATCACGTCCATGGCGACCTCGTCGAGATCCCGGTCATCGGCGTAGGCGTGGGCACGCAAGCGGGCGAGCGCGTCCACCGGCCCGATGCCGAGCTGGGCCGACACCATTCCCGCGGCCTGATGCACCCGGTCGTGGTGTCCGGTGAATTCGCGATCGATCACTTCGGCCATACCGGGCCCACCGGTGCCGCCGGTACCGACATCGGCGACGGCGAGGGCGATCACCGCGTCGGCGCAAACGAGTGCCTCCGCCTGTCCTTCCCTCGACGGGAACCCGGCGAGTTCGCGATAACAGTCGACGACACCCAATTTGGTCGCACCCGTCCGGATCGGCACCGCGATGATCGATTTCACGCCTCTGTCGATCGCTTCCGGCGCGAACATCGGCCATCGGAGTGACGTCTCCGAACTGGTCACATCGGTTACGACGAGGAGCATACCGCCGCGCACCACCTCCCATGCCGGGCCTTCGCCCAAGGTGAACTGCAGATCTTCCAATTCGCGGCTGCGTTCGTCGGTGGCGAAGAAAGGCTCGGCGACTCCCCCGCCGACGGCGAGGGTCAGCCCGACACCGGCAGCTTCGAGGACGTTTCCGCAAACTACGCAGGCGTGTTCCACGGAAACCGCCGAATCTGTTTCCGAAGCGAGAAAACTCATCTTCGCCCAGACCAGCGCCGCGCGATCACGCCGTCGAAACCCCATGGCGCCTCCCGGCATTGTCCGGTGTCGGACGAACCCGCCGGGGCCGGGGCGAACAGCGCGGACCACTCGTCGGCGCCATGCCGATTCTCCCACGTTTTCGTCCTTTTGCCGCGCCCGCCACCTCGTCTCCGGCACCAACGCGGTGGTCCGAAGAGACGAACGGACGACCAGGACGGCGGCAATCGTCCGTTCAGCCGGTTTCGGTCCCCCGGTCCGCCCCTAGGGTGGAACGCGAGACCGCTCGTCCCGGCCCCCGGCGAACGGCGCTCATCGGCGAGCTCTGGAGGGGCAATGTGCGTTCGCATTCTCGAAACCCGGGCCAAACGGGGGAATCTCATTCTCCGGCTACTGGTCCGTATTCAGCTCAAGGCGTCCCGGCGCTGAGCGCAGGCGCGCAGCCTGCTGATCGCCCGATGTTTGGTCACCCGCACGCGTGACGACGTCGTACCGAGCGCCGCGGCGGTCTCGTTCGACGTCAGTTCACCGATCACCCGCATCCCCAGCACTTCCCGGTGGGAGACGGGCAGTATCCGCATGAGCCTGCCGAGCCGGACGCCGAGGTCGGTCCGCAGGGCACGCTGCTCCGGTTCGTCGGCGGCCACCGCCGGACGTTCGGGGAGTTCACCGGTCAGCACCTGTTTGCTCCGCGACGCCTTCCGGAACGCGTCGGCGACCTTGTTCGCCGCGATGGCGCGCAGGAGGAACAGGAAGGAGCCGCCGCGCAGGCCGTGCCCGGGAACCGCGACGAAGACCGCGAGGCAGATCTCCTGCGCCACGTCGGCCGGTTCGAGATAGGTCAGGTCACGGCCGCCGAGGCGGATCTCGGCGTACTTCCGCGCCCACGCGTTGACTGCGGCCATGAGGTCGTCCATCGCGTGCGGCCCGCCGTCCGCCGCCGCCCTGGCGAGGCCGTCCCAGCAGGCGGGGGAAATCCACGTCTCACCGCCGCCGGTTCCTCGCATCGGAAAATCGTCGTTCATGTCCCGCTCCCACGGATGAGAAAACCCGGCCGCCGAGGTCCAGGACGGAACGCGGACAACGGTAGTCGAGAGGACCGGCCACCTCAATCGACGAAGGTCCGCGACCCTTTGTCCACCTCTGCGCGAAACCGGACAGATTCCCACCAGTGGTCTGGACAACTCCCGGCCCGGCGCCGTAACTTCCCGTGCTGAGACGCCTCGCCAAGGTCACACCCAGGCCGGGAACGCGCCCCCGGCCGACATCCGCAAGCACCGCCGCGGCACGTTCGCGTTCCGCGGCGGGATTCCGCCGAGGAGTGAACTGTGCGCATCCGCAAGAAGATCCGGCGCGTCTTGACCGCGTTGGCGGTCGCCCTGCCCCTGGTCACCGGGGTTTCGGCGCTTTCGGCGCCCACCGCGGCCGCCGCGGGCCCCGATCCGCTGCCGTTGACCGTCACCAACAATTCGAACCGCTCCGACGCGGTTCACCTCTACGTGCTCGGCACGAACCTCAACACCGGCAAACTCGGCTACGTCAACGCCGCCGGCGCCTTCACCCCGTGGCCGGCCGGGGCGAATCCGCCGAGCCCCGCGCCGGACGTCGCGATCGCGGGCCCCGGCAACGGCGGCTCGACCACGCTGCGGATCCCGCGGATGCTCTCGGGCCGCGTCTACATGTCGTTCGGGCAGAAGATCAAGTTCTTCCTGACCCCGGACGGGCTGGTACAGCCGGCGCCGTGGGCCGACGGCGACCCGAACCGCGACATCCTGTTCGACTGGAGCGAATTCACCTACGACAACGGCGGGCTGTTCATCAACAGCTCGCAGGTCGACATGTTCAGCGTGCCGCACGCCGTCGGACTCACCAACGGGGCAGGCACGAACAAGGAGGCCGGACGCCTCAAGGCGGGCGGCCGCGAGGCCATCTTCAACGCCGTCCAAGGACAGTCCGGTTTCTCGAACCTGGTGTACAACCGGCTGCGGGTCCTCGCGCCGGGCAAGGGGCTCGACACCGGCAAATTCGGCGCGAACTACCTCGACGGATACGTCACGAGCGCCTGGAACACCTACAAATCGACCCCGCTGACCGTGGTCCCGTTCGAGGCCGAACCCGGCAAGAAGTTCACCGGCCGGACCGGCGGGGACGACGTCCTGCGCTTCACCGACACCTCGGGCGCGACGGTGGCGTCGTTCAGCAAACCGAGCACCCGCGACGTCTTCAACTGCGACGGACGGCTGCACGCGCCGAACGACCAGGTCGTCGGCCCGATCGCGCGGACACTGTGCGCGGCACTGCACCGCTCGACCCTCGGCTCCCTGCACACGCAGCCGACCTACGACGCGGGCCAGTTCTACAAGCAGCCCGTGACCGACCACTACTCGCGGATCGTGCACGAGCAGATGGTCGACGGGAAGGCGTACGGATTCGCCTTCGACGACGTCGGGCACTTCGAGTCGCTGGTGCACGACGGCGACCCGCGTACCGCGCGGATCATCCTGACCGCGTTCTGAACTGAACGCGCCCGGTTTGGGTAGTTCGCGCGGTTTCGCAATGGGGTCGTGAGTGGCGATTCGGGTAGAGCGAACCCGTGTTTAGGTACCTACGGCGGGTGGCGGGCCGGGATCGCAGGTCCGTGAGGGGCTCCTTCCCTACTCTGAGGGTAGGGAAGGAGCCCCTCACGGCATGCCGGGCTGAGCTCGGCCCGTGCCGAGGCTGCGGACGGGCAGGAGCGCCACCTTGAGCCTCGGCACTACAGCGACAGCGCGTGAAGGCCTCCTTCCCGCAGTACATGAAGGACCCCATCCTTGCGCCCAGGTACAGGAAGGAGTCCTTCATGTACCTGGGGAAGACCCTCGCGCGCCATCGTTGTCACTGGTGGGGCTACCGGGGCCAGAAGCGCACGTCGCCAAGGTCCCGCGATCAGCCGAAGCCGGACCTCTCAGCGCGCCCCGCTCCCGATCCGCCAGGCCGACATGCCGATCCCGCTCGGCTCGAGCGAGAACTTCGGCGGCTCGGGGGTGCTGAGGCGCTTCAGCTCCTCCGGCGTGTACCGCACGCATTTCCGGTGCCATTCCAGGATTCCGGCCATCCAGTCCTTCATGTTGTCCGCGTACCTGGTCAGCACCGCGCGGACGTCGTCGTCGAGCCCGAGGTCGTCGCACATCCGCGGCAGGTCCTCGTCGGCGAGCTGCTCGAACTGGTCTATCCGCGCGTTCATCAGCCGGGCCGCGATGTCGCGGGCCTCGATCCGGTCGACCTCCAGGAAACGCTCGACGACGTAGACGAGGTTGTGCACCTCGCCCTCGTATTCGATCTCCTTCTGATAGGAGAAGAGGTCGTTGGCGAAGGCCGCGTAGTCCTGGGCGGCGGTGTCGAGTTCGAACAGCACCCGGTTCTGGTAGATCTCCGGCGGTACGACGTCGCCGAGCCGGAGCCGGGCGAGGCTCTTCGTCAGATCCGAACCGAACGTCCGCCGCCGCATCTCCACGTAGTCGACCGGGTCGGGGACGCGGTTCTGCGCCTGGTTCGCCACCTCCCAGACCCAGCTCGCGGTCATCCTCTCGATCGCCCGCCGGAACTCGGCCCGCGCGGGCGGGGTCAGCGGCCCGGCGGTGCGGTTCCACAGGTCTTCGAGGCCGCGCTCGACCGGGTTCGACGGCTTCGGCACCGGCTCGCCGTCGAGCGGCATGAAGAGGGAAAGGCGGTCATTGCACAGTTTCGCGGCGACAGGGTCCCTTCTCATCCCGAAGACGACCGGGAAGTAGTCGTCGCCGTAGGTGCCCCAGGTCAGCCAGTCCGACGACAGCTTGAGCTGGTCGAGATCGGAGTCCGCGTGGATCATCGCGGCGCAGTGCGGCAGGTCGATGCCGCGCATCCGGCGCTCGTCCCAGATCCCGCCTTCCTCGAACATCCCCATCTCCCGTGCCCAGCCCGGCGCGTATTCGCGGGCGGCGGCGAGGTGCGGGCTGGTGCGCACGGGGTACGGCATGCGGAATTCCGGCAGCGGCAGATGCCCCACCTTCGCGAACGGCGGGGGCGCCTGCTGCCGCACCCGCTGGACCAGCCCCAGCCTGCCCGGCGAGAGCCGCGGCGATCCGGTGCCGGGCCCGCTCGGCCCGTTGGCGCCGGACACCGGGCCCTCGTTCATGTACCGGCTCGACCGCGCGTGCCATTCGTGACCGCCGGACTGCCAGTCCTGCAGGCCTTTGACGTACAGGCCGGCCCCGATCTGTTCGGTCAGCGAGACGTCGCGTTCGGCCAGCAGCGCGGGCACTTCGACGAGCGCGGTGTTCTCGAACTGCTGCAGCCGCGAGGTCAGCAGGTCGTTGGTGAGTTCGGCGGCCTCCTGGGTCGGACAGTCGAGGAACTTCTCGAAGACGAGGACGGCGTTGGAGTTCTCCCCCTCTTCGCGTACTTCTCGTTGGTAGGAAAAGAGATCGTTGCGAAGGTGGACGGCGTCGGCGAAGGTGTCGCGCAGGACCTCCATCGGCCTGGTCGCCGCGATCCTGTCCGGCACTTCGGCGCCGACGGCGTATTCGATCAGGTTCGCCGACCATGGCGCCCCGCCGACGCGACGGCGCATCTGGATGTACTCGATGGGGTTCGCGATCCGGCCGCGGTCGATGTTGTCCAGTTCCCAGAGCGATTCGACCATGAGGTTGTGCGTGCTGGTGACGAAACGCCGCCGCCAGGCTTCCGACATCGAGGGAATGGTACGCGCCCAAAGGTCCTTGAGCCCGGCTTCGGCGGGGTTTTCCGGTTCCGGAGAGGTTTCCCCCGGTCCGGTCATGAACAGTTCCAGCCGGTCCAAATACGCTTTCGCACCCTCGGTGTTCCGGGTGTACTTGAATTGCGCGAGGAAATCGTCGTCGAAGAAGAACACCCAGACGTACCAGTCCGTGACCAGATCGAGGGACGGCCCGTCACAGTCCGGATGGGTGTGCGCGCAGAGCAGTGCGTAATCCATTTTCGCCAGCGCCTGCTCGGTCCAGACGACGTCACCGGACGGGGCTGGTGAATCGAGCATGCCCATTTGCCCGGCCCAGGCCATACTGTGCGTTCGCGCCGCTTCGAGGTGCGGATTCATCCTGGCCGGATGCGGCACGTAGAACTCGGGCAAGGTGAAAGCCTGCATCGGCGACTGCCTCCCGCGGGTGTCGGATATGCCCCGACGTTTCCAGCCCGCGATGGTTCCGGGCAACGGCCACCCGAGGGATTCGGTGTGCCATGGAGTGAATCAGTCCCAGATGGACGCCGAATCGACATACGGCGCGAGCAATCCGCTCAATACCCGGTCACCGTTCCCGTTCAATTCGTCCTCGGCGATCCGGCGGGCGACGCCGACCAGGAAATCGGCGGCCTGCACCCGCGGATCGGTCCGCGAATCCACGAACCGCACCCCGGCCGAACCCGGGGTCGACTCGATCCGGGCGAGCCGTTCACCCTTGAGCGACGGTTGTTCGTCGTGGACGAGGAAGACCCGCTCCCCGCCCGCGCTCCAGTACTCGACGGCGCGGAGGATCGCGGGCACCAGCGGATCGAGGGACTTGGCGTCACGCGCCTCGGCGACCTTCGCCCGCAGTTCCGCGGTGTCCCCGACCATCGCGAAGAACGACCCCGTCGCCGGATCCCGGCGGTTCCTGGTCCGCAGCACGTCGTTGAACGCGGCGAGGAGTTCGTCGTCCGGCCGGACCTCCGGGCCGGCGAGTGCGCGGAGTTCGTTCGCCAGCAGCAGTTTCTTGTCCACGAGGTACACGTGCGCACGCCCGTGGACCGGGCCGCGCGGGCCGAGGAACCATTCGAGGACCCGCCGGTGCTTCGTGCGGAGGAGGTGGTTGGCCTTGTACTCGAGCGCGGGCGAGCGGATCCTGCGCCGCAGTTCGGCCAGGCAGTCCGCGGCCTCTTCGGGACTCAGCCGGACCCCGGCGTGCGCGAAGACGTCGGTCTGCCCGCCGATCAGCTTCTCACCCTCGGACCCGGACTCGTCGCAGGCGATCTCCAGGGGCACGGTGCGCATCGTGCCCGATCACGGCGGTTCCGTCGAACGGGTTACGCGGGTTCGGGCAGCGGCTCACCGGTCTCGAGCAGCGTCTTGAGGCTCGACAGGATCGACGGCCAGCCGCCCTTGACCATCTCCAGCGCGGTGCTGCCCTGGTCGAAACCGTCGTGCACGACGGTCAGCTTCACCGTGTCGCCGACGGGTTCGAGGTCGAACGTGACCTTCGACCGCGACTCGGCCTGGAGTTTCGCCGACACGTCGTCGTCGAGGCCGACCGACTTGGCGAACTCCGGGGTGAAGGTGTGCCACGTGTAGGACAGCCGCCGGTACGGGTCGGATTCGAGGATGACCTGTTCGGGGTCTTCCAGCTTCACGCCGAGCTGGTCCCAGGCCATCGTCGACCCGGGCTTCCAGTCCGAAGTGAACTCACAGCCCCAGTACTGCTTGGTGAAGGCCGGATCGGTGAGCGCCTGCCAAAGCCGCTCCGGCGTCGTCTTGATGTAGCTGGTGTACACGAATTCGTCGGTGCTCATGGGTTGCTGCTCCAATGCCTTCTTGAGGTCGGCGAGCGCGTCGACCCGCCCCTGGTGGTACCGGTCGATCCAGCGTTCGGCGATCGCGTTGATCGGCTCCGCGTTCACGTAGTGCAACTTCTCGCGGCCGCGGCGGACCGTGGTCACCAGGTTGGCCGCTTCCAGCACGGCCAGATGCTTGCTGACCGACTGCCGCGCCATGTCCAGTCCCGCGCACAGCTCGCGCAGGGTCTGCCCGTTGCGCGCGTTCAGGTCGTCGAGCAGCCGGCGACGGCTGGCGTCCGCCAGCGCCTTGAAGACCTCGTCCATGCCGCTCTCCCTGATATGCAGCCGCGCGGCTGCCTGTTTAGATTAGGCAGCCGCGCGGGTGCATGTCAAGGACTTCGGATCAGAAGCGGCCGCAGTTCCCGTTGCCCGCCTGTCCGTTGAACACGCTCTTGAGCCACGCGGTGGCGTCGCCGGGAGCGGCCATCATGCCCAGGGCGTGGGAGAAGAACGGAGTGAGGGTCGCGAGGTCCTTCCACTGGACGTTGGCGCCCTTGCCGCACCAGTCCTTCGCCATCTGCTTGCCGACGGCGGCGGGGATGACGTCGTCCATCGGGCTCTGCTCGACCATGATCGGCATGGCCGGCTTGACGGTCCCGATCCTGTTCTCCGCGACGATCGCGTCGAACGGCGGCTGGGAAAGGAACGAAGAGACCGGCTGGCCGCTCTTGGTCAGCGAACTCGTCTGCTTGCCCATGAACTTGAAGACCGAGTCCATCGTGCAGGTCTGCCGGGCCTCCATGAACAGTTGCGCGCCCGCCGGGTTGGCCAGATCCATCAACCTGGCTTCGGGATAGGCCTGGTTGATGCCGATCAGCGCGTAGCCGAGGAACCCGACGTACATGCCGCCGTCCAGCGATTTGGCCAGCGCGGCCTTGTCGGCGGGCGGCGCGCCGGAGTAGACACCCTTGACGTTCAGCTCGGGCGCGTAGGTGGCGGCGAGTTCGGCCGCGGCCGCGGCGGCGCTTCCGCCCTCGGAATAACCGGCGATGCCCACCGGGCCGCCGGCGGGCAAACCGCTTTCCGGCAGCCGCTGCGCCGCGCGGATCACGTCCAGCACGGTGTGCGCTTCGGACAACCGGTTCACGTACGGATGCTCACCACTGCCTTCGACCCACGGTCCGATGTAGTCGGTCTGCGCCACCGCGAACCCGGCGCCGAGCAACGCGTTGACGAAACTGCCCTGGAAACCGGACACCATGTCCTGCGAGCCCTCGCCTGCCAGCGTTTTCGAGGGCGCGCACTGCGGGCCCATGCCGAAGGTGAACGGCGCGTAGGCCACGATCGGCCGTTCCCCCTGCCCGCTCCACGCGGTGTTCGGCACCAGGACCGTGCCGCTGACCGCGACCTGCTTGTTCTTGTTGTCCCGCGACAGATACTGGACGCGGGTGGCTTTCGCGCCGTTGTAGTTCGAGGGCTGCGACTTGAGCACGTCGCCGTTCTGCCCCGCGGGCAACGGCGAAACCGGGCTGTAGACCGAAGTCGTGTCGGCGACGGCCGACGGCGCGTTGAGCGCCACCGCGACCAGCGTCGCGGCGACGGTGGCGATCAGGCCACGGCGAAAGGGAACGGGCATACGGCAGCTCCACGGTGAGTCGGGACCGGGCAGGTGCCCAAGGGGAACGGATCGACCGCGGACTTTCAAGAGATGAAGACCGACCGGTCTTCAAGTTGTCAATCGCGGCCGACCGGCCGTTATCCGCTTTGTCATAGGGAAACGATCGTTCGAAACGTGCCGTGATCCGGCCGGCGTTCAGTCGCAGCCGGGCCGGCGGGAAAGCCATTCGGTGGCGGCGGCGATCGTGCCCCCGGCGCCGGAAGAAACGCGGGAATCCGGTGTGACCTTGTGCCCGTAGATTTGTCCCCCGCGATCGGCCATGACCGCGGTGGTGATGAGCAGGTACGCACCATCGGCCAGCACGAGGGTTTCGTTGGAGGTGGAGAAGCCCATCGTGTCCTCACCGAAACCGCGTGCTCGGTCCAGGCCCCGGAACGCGATGGCCACCGCCTCCCCGGAGCCGGCCGTGGAGGAATCGGTCAAGACGGCCACCGGCGGTGAGGTCCGGTTCAGCCGATCGGGATTGGTGCCCAAGACGCGTCCACTCAGCAGGATGTCGGCGCCGCGGGCCTCCCACGGGAGCGCGTCCTGGCCTGGCGCGGTGAAGGCGCCGATTCGACCGTCACCGAGGACCGTGAGCATCGGCCACATGTCGCCGCCGGTATTGCCTTGGAGGTCGATCAGCCAGCCACATGGTGCCGCCGTGTCGAGGCCGCGCACCGCGTCCCGCCCCGCCGCCACGTAACGAACGGTGCCGGCCTCGTCCGACTGAAACGCCGGGATGGTCAGCAGCGCGTACCGCCCCTCGATCAACCGGCCTTGGGGCACGGCGATCCGGGCGACAGAGGGCGCCGGAACGGCACCGGCCGGGATCAGGGCGGTGTGGGAGTTGCCCAGTGCGGCGATCGCCCGGTTGATGGCCGGATAGGTCTGCGCGGGGGTTCGGGCGCCGTGCGCCATCGCATGAGCCTTGGTCCGTACCTTGGGCCAATCGACCCGGCCGCGGTCCAATGCCCGCTGCTCCAAAAGATCCAGCGCCTGTTCCAGGTAACCGCTCGCCGACGACGGATGCCCGGAACACGCTTCATTCGCGCCGATCAACGACAAAAGAACGAGCGGGCCACCGCACCACGACCATCGCCGACTCCCCCCTGAGGACGTCGACCTTACCGGCCGGCCGAGATCACGTCCGCTGATCGTGGGCGCCGTCAAGGGTCCGCTTGACGGCATCCAGACCGCGAGACATCGCCTCGGCCATCGGCGCGGCCAGCTCGTCGGGGAGCACGTCGCGCGTCCACACCAACCGGCACCGCCGCTCGCCGTCGGCGAAGACCTGCATGGAGGCGTTGTCGTGCTCCGGTCGAACGCTGCCGCCGACGACCGAGTAGACGATCCGGCGTGTGTCGTGATCGACGGTGACCCGCCTTTCCCGGACCACCGTGCCGTCGGCGAAGGTGACGACCCGGTGGTCGTTCTCCGCCTTGGTGTCCGGCGCGAACCCCGGTGCCATCCGCGAGGGACCCGCGGCGAAGTCGCCGATCACCTCCCACACGTCGTCGGCACCGGACTCGATCACGATTTCCTTGCTGATGGACGCCATGTCCGTTCTCTCCCTTATTTTCCCTGCCGGATGCTTTCAAGCCTGCCCCGAACCGATCCGCGGGTCTTGAAGATCCTTGCGGAAACTGTCGGACCCTTCACCTAACGTCGGCGAGTGCTCTCCTTCGCCGATCTCGCCACCCGTCCGGAGTTCGCCGTCGCGACGGTGGACTGCCGGGACGACCATCGCGGCTGGTCGGTCGAGCAGCCGCGCGAAGACGTGCGGCTCGTGCTCGTGCGCCACGGCGGATTCCGCCGCCGGGTCCGCGGTGTCGGCACGGACCTCGACCACACCGTCGGCTACCTCGGGATGCCCGGCGAGGAGGAAAACTTCTCCCATCCCGCGGGCGGTGACCGGTGCACCTCGATCAGCCTGGAACCCGCGCTCTGGCGCACCCTGGCCGGAGACGCGCCAGTGCTGGAGCGCTCGTCGCTGTACGTGGACGGCACGCTCGACCTCGCCCATCGACGGCTACTGGCCGCCACCCGCGCCGCCGACACGGGCTATGCGGCGGCCGAGGGCTTGGTCGGCCTGGTGGCCACGATCGTCAACCAGGTCGTGGCCACGACCATCCCGGCGGTCGACCGGGCAAGCGCCGGCGACCAGGCGCTGGTGGCCCAAGCCCGAGGCGTGATCGGCGACGGCCATCCCGCCGCGGCAGGCCTGATCCCGCTCGCCGCCCTGCTGGATGTCTCGCCGTACCGGTTGAGCCGGGCCTTCACCCGGGAACTGGGAGTGTCGCTGACTCATTACCGCAACCGGGTCCGCGTAGCCCGCGCGCTGGACCGGCTGGAGAACGGCGACACCAGCCTCGCCGTCCTCGCCGCCGACCTCGGCTTCGCCGACCAAGCCCACCTGTGCCGAACCGTGCGCGCACACCTGGGACACACGCCGACCGCATTACGCAGGCTGCTCGCTTGATGGCACAAAAGAAGCGGCGGCTTTGGTGGGGCATCATCACCGCATGCAAGATCTTCGCTGGGACGAGGTCAGAAGTTTCTTCGACCCGGATCTGATGGGGGCGCTCCCCGACGTGTTCGTCCCGGCCGCCTCTGCAGAGGACTGGCAGCAAGGCGCCACCGCGTCGCCCCTGCCGTTGGCAAAAGACGCGCTCGCTCGCCCGGTCGGTGCCGAACTGGCGGAGCTGAGGGCCTGGCCGGTTCCGGGGATGCTCGCGATCTTCCGCCTCACGTCGGCCGAGGAGATCGACTTCGACATCGATCTGCGGGAACTACAGGGGCAGGCCGGCGTCGACACCCTCTGCGGGTTCCTCGCGGAGATCGGGCGGGAACTGCGCAAGCCGGTGCTCATGACGCCGGAAGGCGGAAGCCAAGCCCACCCGGTCCTCGGGTTCGATCCGGCGCTCGACCGAGTGGTGTTGATGGCTGCCCCACCCGCGGGCGGCTGACTCAGGAAAGAGGCGGAACGGCCATACCGCGCAGGTTGAACCGGATGCCGAACCGTTCCGCCAGTCCGGGCACGGTGATCTCGGTGATCAGCTTCCCGGTGACGCGATCGAACCGCTTGATCTTGACGGGGGTCTCGCCGTCGAACGTCTCCTGCATCAGGTTGATCGACCGGTCCGTGAAGATCGCCTGGCTGGACGAATCGCTGTCCGAGGTGAACCCGGTGTCGAACCGAGGCGCGGTGACCCCGGAGGCGATTTCGGTACTCATGATCCGGCCGTCGGCGGCGAGCCATTCGAGGTGGCCTTCCCGCACGGCTTTGGCGTCGTAAGTCTTCTGGGAGAACGTCTCGGGGTCGACCAGTTTCTCGGTGACGGGGCGTCCCTCGGCGTCGACCATGGGCTGTTCGGCGTACTGACCGTTGCCGGTATTCCACGAAACGATGGTGGTCCGGGGCTTGCCGTCGGCGTCGGTGTAATCGGAAAGGAACGTGATGACACCGTCGTGACAGGGCACGTGACGGTTGTGGTCTCCCGCGTCGAAGGCTCCTCGCCAGGCGAGGACCTTTTCCCGGCCCTCGGATGCCGGGTACAGCTGGGAAAGCAGCTCCGGCTGCGCACCGGGATCGGCCTTCGAGCGCATGCCGGGGATCTTGGCCGAATCCGCGAAATGAGCTCCACCGTCGGTGGCGATTCCATTGAGGACACCGCCGCACAGCGCGTTCATGAAGTAGTTTCCTTCGACCCGGTAGAGCCGGGAACCGGTCGAAGTGGTGACGGCCACCTGATTGGTGTAGCCGGATTCGGAGAAGCCTTCATTGTAGACCGAGACGAAACCCTTGTCGCCGGGCAAAGCGAAAGCCGACTGCTGATGCCCTGCCTTCTTGTTCTCGAAGCGGGCCAGACCGTCCTTGCCGAGGATGTAGTCGCGGGTGTCGTCGCTGAAGAACAGCCCGGTCTCCGACCACGCGATATGCGACTCGGCCATGCCGCTGGTCTCGATCAGCTGGTTGCTTCCGTCGGCCCGCACCAGGACGAGATAGGCAGGCTGCCGCTTTTCCGGTGGGTTGTCGGCCGAGGTGTCCGGGCTGAGGTAGAACGCGACGACGGTTTCGCCGAGCTTCACCACATCGGGATCGGTGATGTTCACCTCTGCTCCGCCGTCCGGTGATGTACAGGCCGTCACGGCCAGAAGCGCGCAGGCGGCGAGCGCGACGAGTCGGGGTAGGCGCACCGGGCCGAATCCTCTCAGACGGTGGGCGGTGCGACCCGCACTCGGCAGGCCGCACCGTTCATCGAAGGTCGTTACTTGATGGTCTGGTAAACCACGGTGCTGCCGTCATCCTTGATGTTGTCGGGGTAGACGCCCAGCCCGCCGTTCTTGTCCAGGTCGATGTCGACGGAATCCTTGTAGGCCTTCCACACCAGCTCGGAGCAGTTCAGCTTCCCGTTGTTGTTGTACTTGTTGTTCGCGAAGTCCGTGTCGTAGGCCAGACCGCGGAACTTGTTGTAGGCGTGGTTGGCCGCCTTGTCCCGGCTGGCCTGCTTGGCGTTGACGGACATCTTGTAGATGGGGCCGCACTTTTTCAGCGTGGACGCCGTGACGGACCGGCTCTTGCTACCCTTGCCGGGCGCCTCGACGATCGTCTTCGTCGTGTAGTAGATGCCGACGTGGTTGTGCTTGAACACGGAGGTCTTGGCGTAGGAGTGGAAGACATCTCCCTTGTTCCGCGCGTTTCCGACCGTCTTCTTCGTCTTGCAGGCACCGTCGTCGGAGGAGGCGATGCCGATCTCGCTCGACGCGGCCGTTTCCGCGGCGTGGGCGGGCGCGGCGAGCAGGCCGAACATCGCCGTTCCCGCCATCACGGCGGACGCCGCGGACGAGACCAGAATTCTCCCGATCTTGGACATGGATATCCCCTCTTCAAGCTGTGGACAGGCGAATTGTGTTCGCACACAAGACTTCCGATGGGCAGACGTCATCGGAATCCCGTCGCTACCGGGCCCCGTCCGTTGACAGACATGAACCTAACCGCTCGGGAGAGCCTTGGGAGTCCAGCGAACACCTGACAGACCAGGCCGGACCACGACGCTAAGGAAGAAGTTCGCGGCAAGTGGCGTCACCTGCCGGGCGCGCTCGGGTCAGCGCCCTCGGGGAGCTAGAGCGTCGCCTCCCACGCGGTCACCGCACCACCGGTGACCTGGTTGATCCAGGCCCGATACCCGGGAACGCTGTTGTAGATTCCGGGACCGTTGAGGCAGTTGCTGCTGTTGTTACCGGATCGACTGGTGGCGCCGGTCAGCTCACCGCCCAAAATGGACGGTCCGCCGGAGTCGCCGTAGCAGGCGCTGGTTCCGGGTGCACCCTGGAAGCAGATCTCCTTGCCCGGCTTGAAATTGGCGGTACACCTCGAGTCCGAGACGGTGGTGGTGTCCACCTCGCGAAGCTGTGGCGACGCACCACCGCAACCGGGCGTACCGCAGGTCTGCCCGTGACCGATCAGCTTGTTGACGGTGCCGACGGCCGGGCTGGCGGCCGCGATCTTGATCGGCGTGGCGGTGGCCGCTCTCGACAGCTTCACCACGGCGATGTCGTTCGCGCCGAGGGTAGCGCTCGCCGCGGTGATGACCTCGCCGCCGGAGCCGGTGTGGACCGCGCCTATCCGAGCGGAGAAACCGCCACCGGTGGAGCCCTGGACACAGTGCCTCGCCGTGACAAGCCATTGCGGTGCGATCAGCGACGCTCCGCAGAAATGACGGCCATTGCGTTGCAGCGACGCGAAGAACGAGTAAGGAGTGGTGACGACCTTGCCGCCGATGATGAAGGTTTCGATCGGCGGCCCGGCCGGCGACTCGGCCACTGCCGCGGGCCCGGCGAAGAGCGACCCGGCGAAGACGGCGGCGGCGATCATGGACATACGTCGGATCCACATGATTTTTCGGCCTCCTGCAATGAAAGGGGAGTCCAGCATGGGACGGGATTCAGCAGTGCCAGATCTATCAACACCCGACCGTAGTGCGCCGTAAAGTATCCGGTACCCCCAATGGTCCTGAATCGGACATACCATCTATGAGCGCTTCCCCGATGATCACGTGACATGAGTTCCGGTACGGGCGAGGCCGGGACACTGAGGCGGAGGAGGAACCAGCCGTCGTCACCAGCAGAGGCGACGGCTGACCAACCCGGCGCCACTCCTTGCGTTGCTCCTGGCTCGGGCACGACTCTCGAAGCGTCCCCTGTGACGTACATTGGGCCGCTGTGCCCAACAAAAGACTCTCGGTCGGCCTCTTCGTAGTGGCCGGCGCCCTCGTACTGGCCGCGTGCGACGGCTCTGCCGCGCCGGACGCCCGACAGGACGCGGCCGGCCTCGACCCCGCGAAGTGCGCTGACCCGAATTTCGCCAGTGCTCACACGGATTTTTGCGTCGATAACGCCTCCGTGCCGGAGACGCCGGCAGCCGAAGCCGCCACCCTGTCCAACGGCTTGAAGGTCAGGATCATCTCTGCGAAGTCCGAGACCGTGGATTCGAACGGCTACGACTCCGGCCCAACCGCGAGCGTCCTGGTGACAATAGCCACCGAGATCACCAATACCGGCAACGCGACGTTCGTCTTCCCAACGGCGACGAGCAATGTTCGTGCGGAGTTGCTCTACGGGCGCAACCACGCCAAGGCGACGTACTCGGCCATTCAGAAGGGCGGCTCCACCGATCTACCGGAGCAGCTCGTTGCGGGCGGATCGGTGACGATCACGTCGACCTTCACGATGCGCGCCGGGGGCGCGGACAACGTCGTCTTCCGGTTCAACCCGGACAACACCACCACAGACGACATCACCTTCACGAACGTCCAGACCTTGTACAAGTAGCGCTCGCACGCCTTCCCCGCCTCGTCACCGGCCCCCGGCACCCAATCGCCGGATCGGCTGGGACAGTCATCTGGCGGGTCTTCACCCACAACCCGGATCTCCCGGCCCGGTAAGTACTGCACACGGCGTGGCGCTGGAGCACATCGGCGGTCCCAACCACAGGCTGAAACGGCCCGAAATCGGCACGCCTGTGAAAACGGAGACAAGCGGAGCCCAACAACGCTCACGTGAGACGCTATATTAGCAGGTCAACAGCTATTTTGATCTTGAGCCGCCAAGGGGGCTCGAACCCCTGACCTTCTGTTTACAAGACAGATGCTCTACCAGCTGAGCTATAGCGGCCTTGCCCAGGGCAGCCCGGGCGAGGCCAGTATATCGGCGCCCGTTCAGCTCTTCGCAGGGCGCACCCGGGGTTCGCCGGCGACGGTCCGGAAGGCGTGCGCGAACGTCACGGCGGTCGCCGGGTCGCGGCGGTCGGTGACGTAGTACCAGTTCATCCGGACGGCGTCCGGTGTCACTTCGAGGATGCCGGGGCCGTGCGAGTCGAGTTCCACGAAGCGCACGTGCGGGTTCAGCGCGCGGATCGCGGCCTCGACCTTCAGCGAGCCGGTCCGCGGCGGGACGCCGAGTTGCTCGTCGATGTTGTCCGAGGTGACCGACGGGCAGACGAACTCCACCGCGACGCTCGCCCCGTCCCGCGGCACGTCGTTCGCCCACGACGAGTGGACGTCGCCGGTCAGGAACACCGTGTTGCCCCGGCCCTGCGCGGCGATCGTGTCGAGGACCCGGCGGCGATCTTCGGTGTAGCCGTCCCACTGGTCGGTGTTGACCGTGGTCGGCTGGCCGTCGAGCAGGTCGCCGAGCGCGAGCCGTTCGCGGGTCGGCAGCGCGGGGATCTTGATCGGCGTGACCATCACCGAGTTCCCGATCAGGTTCCAGGACGCGGTCCCGCGCGCGAGGCCGTCCAGGAACCACTGCCGCTGTTCGGCGCCGAGGATGGTGCCCTCCACCGAAGCCGGCCCAGGCTGCCGGGTCCGATACGTCCGCAGGTCGAGCATGGTGAGGTCGGCCAGCCTCCCGAACTTCAGCCGCCGGTACAGCCGGTCGCCGCGATGCCGCACGGGCATCCATTCGAAGTACGCCCGGTGCGCGGCCCGCATCCGGTCGCGCCAGTCACCCTCGGTCGCCGGATCGTGTGACGGCGACCCGCCGGACCAGGCGTTGTCGGCGGCCTCGTGGTCGTCCCAGGTCGCGACCATCGGGTGGCGGGCGTGGAGCCGCCGGAGGTGCTCGTCGGTCTTGTACATCGCGTGGCGTTGCCGGTAGTCCGCGAGGGTGATCAACTCGTTGGGCGGTACCGAGGGCCGAAGATCACCCGCAGGGTTGGGATTCCCTTCGTAGAGGTAGTCACCCAGGTGAATGAAGGCGTCCAGGTCGTCGCGCTCGGCCAAATAGCCGTAGGGGGCGAAGTGACCGACAGCCCAGTTCGCACACGAGACGACGCCGAATCGCAGGCTCGCGACGTCTTCATCGTGCGAAGGCGCGGTGCGCGTCCGCCCGGTCTGCGAGACCTTCCCTTGAGCCGTGAAGCGGTACCAGTACGCCGTCGACGCGCACAGTCCTTCCGCCGTCACCTTCACCGTGTGATCACGTTCCGGCCCGGTCCGGAGGTGACCGCGAGCGACGACGCCGGCGAATCCGGCGTCCTTCGCCACCTCCCACCGGACGTCCACCGGCGACCCTTTTCCGGATCCCGGAACCGCCTCGGCCGAGGGCGTGACCCGGGTCCAGAGGAGCACCGAATCGGGCATCGGGTCGCCGGAGGCCACGCCGTGCGCGAAAACCGGGGCCTCCGCCCCGCTAGATGCCCCCGAAAGGGTGAATGTCGCCGCTGTCCCGGCCGCGGTGTAACCGGCCGCGCGAAGGACGGATCGCCTGCTCACGGAGGACGCCATGGCATGCAGTGTGCCGTAAACCGGCCGAGTGACGATGATCTTCCTCTGACGTGGTGGACGCCACTTCGAGTTTCCTGCAACGGTCGGGCCACCGCCCCCGATGCTCCTCGGGAATGTACCGGCGAAGAGAGTGAGGAGGTGGATCGATCATGAAGATCAACGAGCACACCAAGGGAGCCCAGCGCGGCGAACAAAGCGGACACAGTGCCGAAAAGAACCAGGACGAAACACCCGAACGTGGCGAATGGCTGCTGGAGGCCCCGCGCCAGCGTGACGGAGAGCGATCGATCCACCAGGCCCGCTCGCACCGGCCGAATCTGCTGCGCCGCCGCGCCTGGCAGATCCTCGAAGCCCCGACGGCCGAGCAGCCCGCCGTCGAGAGCGACGAGGCGATGGGCCCGAAGCCGCCCGACGACTCGACGGTCAACTTCGTCCTGGACCTCGCCCTGCGCATCGGCGAGGTCCAGATGTCGAGCGGCGCCGGCGCCTCCGACGTCACCGCGACGATCATCGCGCTGACCTCCGCGCTCGGCCTCCCGCACTGCGAGGTCGACGTGATCTTCACGTCGATCACGGTGACCTGCCACCGCGGCACCGACATGGCACCGGTGACGGCGCTGCGCGTCGTCCGTTCGCGCAGCCTCGACTACACGCGGCTCACTCAGACGGAGACGCTGGTCCGCCGGATCGTCCGCGGGAACATCGCCGCCGAAGAGGCGCAGCAGGAACTCCAGCGGTTCACGACCGCGCCGCACCCGTACCCCCGTTGGGTGGCCACGGCCGCCTGGGGCGGGCTGGCCGCGTTCATCACCCTGATCCTCGGCGGCAGCATCGACGTCGCGCTGGTCGCGCTCGTGATCAGCGCGGCCATCGACCGGCTCGGCCGCCTGCTGAACCGCTTCGCGCTGCCGTTCTTCTTCCAGCAGGTGATCGGCGGCCTGTTCGCGACCCTGTCCGCGATGGCGATCGTCAGCAGCGATCTGCTCACCACGGACAAACCCACGCTGGTCGTCGCGGCGGCCGTCACCGTGCTGCTGTCCGGTCTTTCCACGGTTTCCGCCGTGCAGGACGCCATCACCGGCTATTACGTCACGGCGGCCGGGCGCACGATGGAAACCGCGTTGATGAGTGCCGGGCTGATCGCGGGGGTGGTGCTCGCGCTGAAGATCGCGGTACTGCTCGGCCTGTCGCTGACGCCGCTGCCCGAGGTCGTCTCCTCGACGCCGCAGCAACTTCCGATCATCGTCGTCGGCAGCATCGGCGCGTCGGCCTGCTTCGCGCTCGCCTCGTATTCGACGCTGCGCGCGATGATCGTCGCGGGTGCGGCCGGCGCCATCGGCGGCGCGGTGTACGGCGCCTTGATGCTGACCGACTTCCAGGCCGTCAGCTCGTCCGCCGTCGCCGCCACGCTGGTCGGGTTCTGCGGTGGCGTGCTCGCCAGGCGGCTCAAGGTGACGCCGCTCGTGGTGGCTGTGTCCGGCATCACGCCCCTCCTCCCCGGTCTCTCCACCTATCGTGGTCTATACCAATTGGGCGTCGAGCCCGGCGGGAACATCTCGACGCTGATGACCGCGGTCGCGATCGGGCTTGCCCTGGCAGCGGGCGTGGTACTCGGCGAATACCTCGCGCAACCGGTGCGGACGGGGCTCGGCAGGCTCGAACGCAAGTTCGCCGGGCCGCGGATGGCGGGTCCGATGGAACCCGCCGAACGACGCTTGGAGTGATCGCTCGCCGACGGGCCGCGGCCTCCTCGCGCGATAGGGTTTCCGCTTAGGGCAGCGACCCGCGAATCGAGGGAGCGGCTGGTGGACGAAGTGATTGCCGAGACGAGCAGAACGGCCTCCGCGGATTTCGTGGTGGTGGCGAACAGGCTCCCGGTGGACCTCGAACGGACCGCCGACGGGAGCAGGCGCTGGACGGCGAGCCCTGGCGGGCTGGTGTCGGCGCTCGAACCGTTCCTGCGCTCACGCAAGGGTGCCTGGGTCGGCTGGCCCGGCGTGCCCGACGTCGAGGTCGAGGAGTTCGACGACGACGGCTTGGTCCTCCACCCGGTCTCCCTGACCTCGGACGACGTCCGCGACTACTACGAGGGCTTCTCCAACGCGACGCTCTGGCCGCTGTACCACGACGTGGTGGCCAGGCCGGTGTTCGACCGGAGCTGGTGGGAGTCCTACGTCCGGGTGAACCGGCGCTTCGCCGAGGCGAGCGCGAAGGTCGCCGCCGAGGGCGCGACCGTGTGGATCCAGGACTACCAGTTGCAGCTGGTACCGGCGATGCTCCGCGAACTGCGCCCCGACCTGCGGATCGGCTTCTTCCTGCACATCCCGTTCCCCCCGGTCGAGTTGTTCATGCAGATGCCGTGGCGGACCGAGATCGTCCGCGGCCTGGTCGGGGCCGACCTCGTCGGCTTCCACCGGCCGGGTGGCGCGCAGAACTTCCTCTGGCTGGCGCGGCAGCTGGCCGGTCTCGAATCCAGCCGCGGCGCGGTCGGCATCCGCACCCGTCCCGGCCTGATGCAGGTCGGCGACCGCACCGTGCGGGTCGGCGCGTTCCCGATCTCCATCGACGCCATCGGCCTCGACAAACTCGCCAAGACCAAGGGCGTCGCCGAACGCGCCGCCCAGCTGCGCCGCGACTTGGGCAATCCGAAGAAGGTCCTGCTCGGCGTCGACAGACTCGACTACACGAAGGGCATCGACCTGCGGTTGCAGGCATTGCACGAGTTGCTGCACGAAGGCCGCGTCCGTCCGGAGGACGTCACGTTCGTCCAGCTGGCCACGCCGAGCCGCGAGCGCGTCGAGCATTACCAGCGGATGCGCGGCGACATCGAGCAGATGGTCGGCAGGATCAACGGCGAATTCGCCCGCGTGGGTCACCCGGTCGTGCACTATCTGCATCAGTCCGTGAACCGGACGGAGCTGGCCGCGTTCTTCTCCGCGGCCGACGTCATGGTGGTCACTCCCCTGCGTGACGGGATGAACCTCGTCTGCAAGGAGTACGTCGCCTGCCGCCACGAACTGGGTGGCGCGCTCGTGCTCTCGGAGTTCGCCGGCGCCGCGGCGGAGCTGACCAGTGCACTCCTGGTCAACCCACATGACCTGGACGGGGTGAAGAACGCCTTGGAGACTGCCATTACGCTCGACCCCGCAGAGGGACGCCGCCGTATGCGCGCCATGCGTCGACAGGTCCTCACGCATGACGTCGACCGCTGGGCGCGCTCGTTCCTCCAGGCGCTTGGTGCCGAACCGGCCGACTGATCCCCCATACCCCGCTTAGCTCCCGAGGAGAAATCGTTGACCGCCGAGGCACTGCCCGCCGAGCTGAGGCGCGCGATTGTCCAGGTCGCGCGCACGCCGCGGCTGCTGGTCGCCTGCGACTACGACGGCACGCTCGCTCCGATCACGGCCAATCCGGACGAAGCCCGGCCGCTGCCCGAATCGGTAGGCGCGCTCAGGTCGCTGGCCGGCCTGCACGAGACGACCACCGCGGTCATCTCCGGCCGTGCGCTGCGCGATCTCGCCACCCTGTCCCGTCTCCCGGCCGAGGTGAACCTGGTCGGCAGCCACGGATCCGAGTTCGACATCGGCTTCATCCACGCGCTCGACGACAAGGCCCGCGAGCTCCACAGGCGGCTTGAAGCCGAGCTGGAGAACCTGGTGCTCGACGTGCCGGGCGTCTCGCTCGAGGTCAAGCCCGCGAGCATCGCGGTGCACGTCCGCCGCGCCGAGCACGAGGCGGGCCGCCGGGTCCTCCGTGACGTCCACAATGGACCGTCGAAGTGGGAGGGCGTGTCGACGACCGACGGCAAGGAGGTCGTCGAGCTCGCGGTCGTCCAGACGGACAAGGGCCGCGCGCTGGACACCCTGCGTCACCAGGTCGGCGCGACGGCGGCGATCTTCCTCGGCGACGACGTCACCGACGAGAAGGCGTTCGCCCGGATCTCCGGCCCGGACCTCGGCGTGAAGGTCGGCGACGGGGAAAGCCTCGCGCAGTACCGCGTTCCGGACACCGTCGACGTCGCGATGGCGCTCGCTTTCCTCCTCGAAGAGCGGCGCAACTGGCTCTACGGCGAGCAGGCCCCGCCGATCGAGCGGCTTTCCATGCTGGCCAACGAACGCTCGGTCGCGCTCGTCACGCCGGACGCCCGGCTGACCTGGCTGTGCCACCCCGGCCCCGACGCGCCCGCGATCTTCGCGGATCTGCTCGGCGGCGCCGGCGCCGGTCACTTCTCGATCAAGCCGCACCGCAACGGCCTGCCGCTCGGGCAGCGTTACCTGCCGAACACGATGACGGTCGAGACCCGCTGGTCGCGGCTGCTCGTCACCGACTACCTGGAGCCGGAGAGCCCCGCGCACCGCACGGATCTCGTCCGGGTGATCTCGGGCGAGGCGGCCGCGGAGATCGTTTTCGCGCCGCGCCCCGAATTCGGTGGCGTACCGGTGAAGCTGGTCGCCGACGAGGACGGGATCCTGGTGCAGGGCACCTCGGAACCGTTCGCGCTGCGTTCGCCGGGCGTGGAGTGGGAGATCACCTCCGATGGAATGAACGACACCGCGACGGCGCTCGTCACTCCCTCCCCGGAGAACCCGGTGGTGCTCGAACTCCGTTGCGGCACCTCGGATCTCGGCGCGCACGAACTGTCCGAAGTGGAGCGACGCTCGCGTGCGGGCGACTACTGGAGCACCTGGGCGCAGACGCTCAAACTGCCCAGCGTCCAGACCGACCTCGTCGGCCGCTCGGCGCTGACCTTGCGCGGCCTGGTCAACGCCGACACCGGCGGTGTGCTCGCGGCGGCGACGTCTTCGCTGCCGGAGGAGATCGGCGGCGTCCGCAACTGGGACTACCGCTACTGCTGGATCCGCGACGCGGCCATGACCGTGCGCGAATTGGTCCACCTCGGCTCGACCGACGAGGCGGAAGGTTACCTCCGCTGGCTGCACGGCGTGCTGTCCACATTGGCCGGTCCGGAACGGCTGCACCCGTTGTACACCTTGGCGGGCAGCGTGATCGGTGCCGAAGCGGTCATCGAATCGCTGCCGGGATACGCCGGTTCGCGGCCGGTCCGCGTCGGCAACCTCGCGAACCACCAGGTGCAGCTGGACGTTTTCGGCCCGGTCGTCGAACTCGTGCAGACGCTGGCGGAGGCGCGCGGCGAACTGCGCGACGAGGACTGGCAGATGGTGCGCGCGATGGCCGAGGCCGTCACGCGGCGCTGGAACGAGCCGGACCACGGCATCTGGGAGGAGCGGCACGTGCCGCGCCACCGGGTGTACTCGCGGGTGATGTGCTGGGTGACCATCGACAGGGCGGTCAAACTGGGCGAGGTCTACGGCCGGGCGGTGCCGGGCGCGTGGCCTTCGCTGCGTGACGAGATCGCCGCGGACGTGCTGGACAAGGGCTGGAACGAAGAGGTCCAGGCCTTCACCACCGCCTACGACGGAACGGACCTCGACGCCGCTTCGCTGTTCGTCGGCCTGACCGGGCTGATCGACCCGACCGACCCGCGCTTCCAGTCCACGGTGACCGCGATCGAGGCGGAACTGCGCAGTGGCTCCACTGTGTACCGTTACCGCCGCGACGACGGCCTTCCCGGCGGCGAGGGTGGCTTCCACATCTGCGCGGCCTGGCTCATCGAGGCGTACCTGCTGACCGGGCGGCGCACCGAGGCCGAGGAACTGTTCACGCAGATCGTCGACGCCGCGGGCCCGACCGGTCTGCTGCCCGAGCAGTTCGACCCGATCGCGGAACGCTCGCTGGGCAACCACCCGCAGGCGTACTCGCACATCGGGCTGATCCGCTGCGCGAACCTGCTTTCCCGGTAGCCCGCTCAAGTGTCAGGAAAGGGTCGTTCAGGACACTTTTCGTCCTGAACGACCCTTTCCTGACGTTCGGTGACGTGGTCTGGACCGAAGCACGCGTCGCCTCCGGAACTCAGGCACCGCGCGCAAGTCCCCTTCAGCCCCCGGCGACGGACGGGATGATCTGGACCTCCTTCGCGTCGGCGAGGGAGGTCTTGGCGCCGTCGAGACGGCGGCATTCCTCACCGTCCACATAAAAGTTCACGTAGCGCCGCAGCACGCCGGTTTCGTCGCGCAGACGGCGTTCCAGCGCCGGATACTCGACGCCGAGCGAGTCCAGGACCGCGTCGAGCGTCGGGGCGACGACCTCCAGCGCACCCTCGTCGCCCGCGAGCGGCCGCAGCATCGCGGGCAGCAGGACCCGGACCACCTAGACCACCTGAGCCCGCACGCACAGCACGTCCGGCAGATGCGCGGCCACCTGATGCCAGGTGTCGCCTTCGTCGGGGCTGGCCCACACTTCACCGGACCGGGTGCCGAAGTAGACGCCGCCCCGCGCGTCGACGCACATCCCGTCCCGCAGGACGCCCGCGTAGAAACCCTTGTCCGGCAAGCCGTTCCCGAGCCCTGTCCAGGTCTCGCCCGCGTCCTCGCTGCGGTAGACGCGGCAGCGTCCCTCCGGCGGGAAGCGGAGTGCGTCGGCCACCAAAGGGAAGTTGTAGACGGTGTCCGGTTCGGACGGATGGACGACCATCGCGAACCCGAAGTCGTTCGGCAGCCCGTCGGCGATGGACTTCCACGTCTTCGCGTCGTCGTCGCTGCGGTAGACACCGCCGTGGTTCTGCAGGAAGAACCGCTCGGGACGCGACGGATGCATCGCGACCTTGTGCACGCACTGCCCGAATTCGGGCTCTTCGCCGGGCAGGAAACCCGCGCTGATCCCGCGGTTGGCCGCCGTCCAGCTCTTGCCGCCGTCCTCGGTGCGGTAGACCCCGCCCGTCGACATGGCGACGGTGATCCGGCCGGGATCCGCGGGATGCGGCAGGATCGTGTGGATCATCTGCCCGCCTCCGCCGGGAGTCCAATGTGGACGGTGTTCGTGGTCCCACAGGCCGCGGACGAGCCCGAAGGTCCCGCCGCCGTCTTCGGACCGGAACAGCGCCGACGGTTCGACACCCGCGTAGACGACGTCACCGGCGATGACGATCTGCCAGATGCCTTCGAGCGCCGTCTCCGTGTCCTCGGGGAAGGCCACCGGGGCGTGATCGGGTTCGGACCAGGTCTCGCCGAAGTCGCCGGACGTCGCGATCGTGGGACCGAAGTGTTCGTTGACCGCGGCGGCGTAGACCTTGGACGGCGTCAGCGCCAGGGCCCGCACGGCCTCCATCGGGAACTTCGGTGTGGACAGTTCCCAGCTCTCCCCGTCCTCACTGCGGGCGAGGAAAAGACCCTTCCTGGTGCCGATCCCCAGCTGGAACTCCACCACGCCGCCTCCTCGGTCGGTACTGTGACTCAGGTCACCTCGCACCGTACTACCGGGAGCGCGTGAAGGCCCCCTTCCCTCGGCTGAGCCGAGGGAAGGGGGCCTTCACGGGAAGTTGGAGGCGTCGCGCCGGCTGCTGTCCAAGGGGTCGTGGCCTTCGCCTTCTCGGGAGAACGAAAGTCACAGACGAACAGCCGGCGCGACGGGTCTTGAGGAAGCGGTCAGGTCCCGCTGATCAGGCGCAGGGCCAGATCGGGGCTGAACTGACCGGCTTCGACGTTCGGCGCGATGCCGCATTTGCCGTCGGAGTCACCCGGCACCTTGACCCACAGCAGCATCTCGGCGCCGCCGCCGGTCTGCGAGGTCGCCCCGAGCTTGCGCCCGGCCGGGTTGCACCACTCGGAGCCCAGCGGGCCGTTGCCGTTGCGGCTCGTGTCGATCACGAACGGCTTGGTGTAGCCGTACTTGCTCGACAGCGCCGCGCTGACGGCCTTGCCGTAGTTCGCCGAGTCGGTGGTGGTCTTGTAGTTCGACACGTTGATCGCGAGGCCGCGGATCGACTTCACGCCGACGGCGTTGAGCCGGTCGGCCATGGTCGCGGCCGGGATCCAGGTCGAGTTGCCGCCGTCCATGTACGCCCAGGTGTTCGGGGCCTTCGCGGCGAACTGCTCCGCGGCGTACTTGAGCAGGTCGAGGCGGGTCTGGCGCTCACCGGCAGGCAGGCAGTCGACCTGCGCGAGCGCGTCCGGCTCGATGACGACGACCGCGGGCTTGCCGCCGATGCCGTCGGCGAAGTTCGAGATCCAGGTGCGGTACGCCTCCGGGCTGCCCGCGCCGCCACCGGAGTGACCGCCGCAGTCGCGGCCGGGGATGTTGTAGGCGACCAGGATCGGCAGCTTGTCCGCGACGTCGGCGGCGTAGGTGTAGCCGTCGACGGCCGTCTTGATGTTCCCGCTCCAGTTGCCGAACCAGCGCGCGCCCGCCTTCGTGGAGATGGCGGCCTTGATCTTGTCGGCGGTGCTGCCCGGGTTGTTCTTCACCCAGGCCGCGGGGTTGGAGTTCGGGTCGACGTAGAAGCCGTTGGTCTTCTCAAGGGGGTTGCCGTCGGCGGCGTGGGCCGGTGCGGCGATGAGGGCCAGCAACGAGGCGGCCACCAGACCGAGCGTCTTGATGCGCATGATCACCAGCTTCGAGCCCGCCCGTACAAGATTCGTACAACCCGGCCATTCGGCACCCGCTTGCGGCGCGAAATGCCGCGAGCAGATGCCGAATGGCGAAGGGGTCAGGCCGAGTAGCCCTTCGGCGGGATCAGGGTGGCGAGCTGGTTGAAGGTGAGCCAGTAGATCTGGTTGCCGCCGAAGTTGGCCGGGTCGGCGATCTTCACCGTCATGTTGTCGCTGTTGTAGCCGATGATCGTGAAGTAGTGGTAGATCGTGTAGTTCGGATAGCCCGGCGGGTGGTTGTTCGCCGGGGCGACGATGTTCGCGACGATCGCGTAGCCCTTGTCGACGTCCAGCACGATGTCGCGCCACAGGAGGTCGCGCTGCGCCTGGGTCGGCGGGTCGTTCGGCATCTCCTTGGTCTCGTACCAGCCACCGGCGACGTGGTTGTTGAGGACGCGGGTGACCTGCCCGATCCAGTCGGTGCCGTTCGTGCTGGTCGGGAGCTCGTTCGCGAGCTGCTGCTGGCTCGGCGGGTTGCCGTTCTTCGCCGAGATGGCGATGCGGGTGGCGGCCGGGCCGCACCAGTACCCGGTCTCCTGGATCTGGTACTGGATGTTGAGCTCCGCGGCCGCCCTGACCCCTTCGACCTTGGCGGGCGGCGCCATCGAATTCACGAAGCCGGGCGCGGCTACGACGTTCTCACCTTGAGCGACGGCCACCGCCGGGGCGGTGATCAGTGCGGACACCGCGAGCGCGGCGACGACCGCGGTCCTGAGTCGGCGCATGGTAATCCTTCCCCAGTTTCACTTCGGATCGGTGAATAGTGAACAGGATCGCCCGTGCCGAGGCTTTTGTCTGCCGCCTCACCTGCGCCGCCCCCGATCGGCCCACGACGAAAGTAGGAACGAATGAACGCTCATGGGCCCATCGGGCAATAGCGATCGTGCAGGTGATGAAAGACGATCACGAGCAGGCCGGCACGCGTGGACTGGACAGGCCGGATCTCGGTGGTCCCGACCCCGCGCCCGTCTTCGGCATGCTCTTCGACGCCCACGCGGCCCCGCTGCAGCGCTACCTCGCGCGCCGCGTCGGCACCGAGACCGCGCACGACCTCGTCGCCGAGACGTTCCTCGTGGCGCTTCGGAGGCGGGAGACGTACCGCCCGGAGGCCGGGACGGCGCGGGCGTGGCTGTACGGCATCGCGACGAATCTGCTGCGGCACCACGTCCGCACGGAGACCCGGGCGCTCACCGCGACGGCCCGGCTCGCGGCCGCCGGCCAGACGGTCTCGGCCGGGCACGACGGCCGGGTCGCCGAGCGGGTCGCCGCGCAGTCCCGCGCGGCCCAGCTGGCGGGCGCGCTGGCCGAATTGAGCGTCGCGGACCGGGACACCCTGCTGCTGGTCTCCTGGGCGGGGCTGGAACCCGGCGAGGTCGCCGAGGCGCTGGGGATTCCCGCCGGGACGGTGAGATCGCGGCTGCACCGGATCCGGAGATGGCTGCGCGCCAACGCACCGGAGTCCACAAAGGACAACTCGAGTCACGAGGAGGAGGGCGAAAGTGCACGGCGGTAGCATCAGGAAGGTGTGGTCCGAGGCCGAACTCGACGAGGCGCTGGCCGGCCTCCACGCGGAACCGGAAACCCGGCAGGACGAACTGTCCCGCGCCAGGGCGTCGCTCCTGCGGGCCGCCGGCGATGTCGAGGACGAACTCCTCCCCGTGACCGTGCCCCCGGTGAAGAAGCGGCCGGGCTCGTGGCGGTGGATCGCGGCAGCGGCCGCCGCGGCGCTGGTGTCCGGCGGCGGGATCGTGGCGACGAACGTCCTCACCGCCGACGACGGCCCGGACCCCGCGGCCCACTCCGCCCTCACCCGGGGCGAAGACGCGCTCGAAGCCCTCCACGGCGACGACTTCCCGATCCGGGACGACCAGTACCGGCTCGTCACCGAATCCACTTGGACCACGCACGTCACCAAGACCGGGCTCGTCTACCAAACCCACGAGATCCTCGAACGATGGCTGCCGCCGCACAGCCGGAAGCCGAGCAAGACGCGCTTCACCGGAACCGGCGAGATCCGGTGGGTCAAGGGTGACTACCAGACGGCCATGTCCTACGGCGAAGCGCTTCCGGGCCCGTCGTCCCACGTCACCGTGGACGAGGCGAAGCCGCCGCGGACCACCACCACGTCACCGGTGCCTCCGCCGTTGAAGACCTCCGAGGCACGGCCGCCCGTCCCGCCCCGGGATCGGCTGCCGTCGAAAAGCGGGTGGACCGACCCCACCCCGGAGTTTCTAGCCGAACTGCCCGCCGATCCGGCGAAGCTGTCCGAGCGGCTCCGTCGCGACGGCCTCTGGCCGGACGGCCGCTCACCGGAGCAACCGAACTCGGCGCCCGAGATGTTCGAGATGGCCTTCAACGTCCTCCGGTCTTCCCAGGGCTTCGGCGCGCTGCGGGTGGCACTGTGCAAAGCGCTCGCGAGGATGCCCGGCATCGCCGTGGAAAGCGTGGCCGGTCCCGGCGGACGGCCCGCGGTGTCCTTCACGGTCGCGTTGCCGGACCAGACGCGCACGTTCGTCGTCGACCGGGCCACGGCGGCCGTCACCGGGAACCGCGCCGTCCGGTCCAACGGCCAGGACGAGGGCTGGCCGGGGCTGACCTTGTTCGACACGACGATCTCGGTGGTGATCACCGACGACGGCGGCCCCGCGCCTGGCTAGTGTCCTGCGCCGGAAAGCCGTGGCCTTTTCGACGGCCCAGCTTCCCGCTGGACGCGCGGCCGAAAGCGCAGGTACAACCAAGTACAAGCCGCTTCCGGCCACACGCCCAGCAGAAACCTGGACCCGCCGATAAGGCGCACGGATTTCCGGCGCAGGACACTAGCGCGCGTGTTTGGCGGCGTTGAGCGCGCTTCCGACGTCCGGCACCTCCAGCACCCGGATCCCCGGCGGGATCTTGCCGGAATCCGGCGGCACCAGCGCGTAGGTGAAGCCGAGCCGGGCGGCCTCCGCGAGCCGCCGCCCGACGCTCGGCACCCGCCGGACCTCGCCCGACAGCCCGACCTCGCCCATCGCGACGAGTTTGGGCGAGAGCGGCGTGTCCCTCGCCGAGGAGATCAGGGCGAGCACCACCGCGAGGTCGATGCCGGGTTCGGTGATCTTCATGCCGCCGACCGTCGCCACGTAGACGTCCTTGTCGCCGACCTTGATGTTCGCCCGCTTCTCGACCACGGCCAGCACCATCGCGACACGCGCCGAATCGAGACCGCTCACCGCGCGCCGCGGCTGCGGCGACTGGGTCGCCGACACCAGCGCCTGAACCTCGCCGAGCAGTGGCCGCTTGCCCTCCATGGTCACCGTGACCGCGGTGCCCGCGACCGGCTCCGCCGTGTGGCTGAGGAACAACCCCGACGGGTCGGGCACGCCGACGATGCCCTCTTCGACCAGTTCGAAGCAGCCGATCTCGTCGGCGGCGCCGAACCGGTTCTTGATCCCGCGCAGCATCCGCAGCGTCGAATGCTTGTCGCCCTCGAACTGCAGGACGACGTCGACCAGGTGCTCCAGCACGCGCGGCCCGGCGACCGAACCGTCCTTCGTGACGTGACCGACCAGCACGATCGGCAGGCCGCGCTCCTTGGCGAGCGCGACCAGCCCGGCGGTGACCGCGCGGACCTGCGTGACCCCGCCCGGCGCGCCCTCCACCTGCGGCGAGGCCATGGTCTGGACCGAGTCGACGATCAGCACTCCCGGCTTGACCGCGTCGACGTGGCCGAGGATCGCGGAGAGATCACTCTCGGCCGCGAGGAACATCTCGTCGTGGACGTTGCCGGTGCGCTCGGCGCGCAGGCGCACCTGCCCCGCCGACTCCTCACCGGTGACGTACAGCGCGCGGCCCGCCGTGGACGCCCATTGATAGGCGACCTCCAGCAGGAGGGTCGACTTGCCGACCCCGGGCTCACCGGCGAGCAGGATCACCGCGCCCGGCACGAATCCGCCGCCGAGCACCCGGTCCAGTTCGGAGACGCCGGTGGGCTTGGCCCGCGCCGTCTCGACGTCGACCTCGCCGATCGGGCGCGCCGGGGCACTGGGCGCGCCCGCCGCGACCCTGGCTATCGCGGGACGGGCGTCGCCGCGCTCCTCGAGCGTTCCCCACGCCTGACATTCCGGGCAGCGCCCGACCCACTTCGGCGCCTCGTACCCGCATTCGCCGCAGCGGTAGGTACTGCCTTTCTTGACCACTCCGCGAGGCTAGCGGCCACCACCGACAAACCCGGGCAACGACGGGCTGAAGGGGACTTTCACCGCATGTGACGCAGCGAAGGGGCCCTTCACCGCATGAGATGCGGTGAAGGGCCCCTTCGGCTGGCTACGGAGACTTAGTGTCCGCCGCCCTTGGCTTCCTTCTCGGGCGCGGGCGCCCGGCTGCCCGGGTGCGACGGCGCCGCGACCGGCAGGTCAAGCGTAATCGAGCCGGAGTTCTTGAAGACGAAGGTGACCTTGATCGTCTGGCCCGCCCACACCGGCTGCTTCAGCCCCTGCAGCACGACCGTGGCCTTGCCCACCTGATCCGGCGCGTTGGACGCCTCCGGGCCCGCGGACGGCGTGACCGTCCCGGCGACACTCGACGACGGGGCGCCCGAAGACGACGGCGCGCCCGAGGACGAAGCCGGCGCGGAGGACGGGGCACTCGTCGGAGCGACCTCCTTGGTCGACTCGACCGCGTCGGACGGGCCGATCACGAGCGCGTGGCTCGAGACGATGACCTTGGCCCCGCTGATCTTGGCGTCGCCCGTGGCGGCCTCGGAGGACACCGAGACGAGCTCGTCGTCCTGCTTGCCCTGGTTCACGATGGTCAGCGTCAGCGGCACGGCGGCACCGGCCGGGTACGCCTGCCCCTCGGTGGGGAACTGGAGCGCGGCGTTCCGCAGCACCAGGTCCTTCGCCTGCGCGTACGTCCCGTTGACCGCGGGCTGCTGCGAGTCGGTCTGGGTGATCTGACCAGCACCGCAGCCGGCGAGCACGAGCGCGGCGCCGAGCGCCAGCACACCTGCGCCGAACACGCGACGATTCTGCAGCCTCACGTCGGAGTCCTTCCATCTCACGGCCTCTTCACCGCGAAGACTAGCCGGGCGCCTTCGCGACCGGAGAACCCGGTGCGTGTTGACACGCCACCAATGCGGTGACGTGCCCAAGATCAACCGTCCACAAAGGATTTGGAAATCGTTCGCTTCTCACCAGCGTGAGCATGGGCGAATTGGGTTTGTCAACCCCCGGGCGGACCACCATCAGGCCGCTGACCTGCGACGACGATCGCGGGCCGCTAGGTGGGCCTCGTCGGCACGTGCTAAGATGAATTCAGCGAAAGGGGCAGAGGACACATGGTTTTCAAGGTCGGAGAGACCGTCGTCTACCCGCACCACGGTGCCGCACTCATCGAAGCCATCGAGACCCGCGTGATCAAGGGCGAGGAGAAGAAGTACCTCGTCCTCAAAGTCGCGCAAGGGGATCTTACGGTTCGCGTGCCCGCTGACAACGCCGAGATCGTCGGTGTTCGTGATGTCGTCGGGCAAGAAGGACTGGACAAGGTTTTCGACGTTCTGCGTGCTCCGCACACCGAAGAGCCCACGAACTGGTCTCGTCGGTACAAGGCCAACCTCGAGAAGCTCGCCTCCGGCGATGTGAACAAGGTGGCCGAAGTGGTGCGCGACCTCTGGCGGCGAGAGAAGGACCGCGGACTTTCAGCCGGTGAGAAGCGCATGCTGGCGAAGGCGCGGCAAATTCTGGTCAGCGAGCTGGCGCTCGCGGAGGGCACCGACGAGGACAAGGCTGAAGTCCTCCTCGACGAAGTTCTGGAAACCGCGGCAGTCTGAACCGGCGGGTGTCCCACGCCAGGTGAGGCTGCGGGGGATACCTCTACGATCGTGCACATATGAGCATCGTCCATATGAGCACGATCGTGTTCGTCACTGTCGTCAGACACCATGCCTCCGACGCGGAGCTCGCTCTCGCGCCGGTCAATGGTGAAGCGTTACTCACGCACACTGTGCGGGGGCTGCTCGCGCTGCCGGATCTCGATCTGGTGGTCGTAGCGGCCCCCGAGCGGTGTGCTGATTTGTTTTCGGCCGCTTTGAGTGGCTTCGGGAACCGTTGCCGGATAGTACCCGGCTCGTCGCTCAAGCACGTTTTCGACACCGTCGAAAACGAAATCGCCGGAAACCCCGTCTTTCTCGTGCACGACGCTTTGCGTGCGTTCACTCCCGCGGACACGGTCCGTGCCGTCGCGGACGCGGTCCGTGCGGGCTCGCCTTTCGTGGTTCCCGTACTTCCGATGGCGGACACCGTGAAGGTGACCGACGCGGCAAAGGTGATCACCGGTACCGAGGACCGCGCATATCTGCGCACGGCCCAAACCCCGCTCGGCTTCACCCGTGAGACTTTTCTCTCTTATGTCGACAAGCCGTCTCTCGACGGCGCGCACACCATCGCCGGGCATCCCGATGCGATGCGCGTCACCAACGCGTTCGAACTGCAACTGGCCGAAGCGATCGCGGTGGCCGGGAAAGAGGAAGTGCTGTGAGGAGCTCGCGCCGCGGCACCCGAAGCGGCCCGAAGAGCGCGCGGGCGGCCGCGAGGCCCCGCTATCGCGGCGGCGGGGCGCCTTCCCCCATTCCCCGAGGTAAGTCGCTAACGTGCGGCCTGGCGACGCGATCGCGGTCGCGCGCAAACAGCGAAGAAAAGGAAACCCTGTGAGGATCGGGAACGGCGTCGACGTCCACCCCGTCGAGGCGGGCCGTGAATGCTGGATCGCCGGGCTCCTCTGGCCCGGCGTCGACGGCTGCGCGGGACATTCCGACGGCGACGTCGCGGCGCACGCGTTGTGCGACGCGCTGCTGTCCGCGGCCGGGCTCGGTGATCTCGGCGCGGTGTTCGGCACCGGCGATCCGCGGTGGGCGGGCAAGCACGGTGTCGAGTTCCTCACGGAGGCGCGGCGGCTGGTCGAGGCGGGCGGCTGGACCGTCGGGAACGCGACCGTCCAGATCGTGGGCAACGCGCCGCGCGTCGGGAAGCGCCGCGAAGAGGCCCAGAAGGTGTTGAGCGAGGCCGTCGGCGGGCCGGTGAGCGTCTCCGCGACGACGACCGACGGGCTCGGCCTGACCGGACGCGGCGAGGGCATCGCGGCGTTCGCGACGGCACTGCTCCTGCCCTCGCAGGAATAGCCGCCGCCGGAAGCCGGTTCGGGCTGTCATGGCAGTCACACTTCCCGAACCGGTCCGCGAACTGGTGGACGGCAAGAACTTCGCGACCGTGGCCACGCTGGACGCCGACGGCGGCCCGCAGACCTCGGTCATCTGGGTGGGCCTCGACGACGGCGATCTGGTCTTCAGCGCCACCGAAGACAGGCTGAAGGTGCGAAACCTCCGTCGCGACCCTCGCGCGAGCGTGTCGATCACCGACGCCGAGAACCCGTACCGGCACACGCAACTGCGCGGCACGGTCACGATCACCCCGGACCCCGAAAAGGTGCTCCCGAAGGCGCTCAGCCACAAGTACCTCGGCCAGGACCCGCCGCCGGAGGGCCCGGAGGTCGAGCGGGTGATCGTCCGCCTGCGGGTGGACAGGGTCGCCGGGAACGTGGCTTAGGCTCGCGATCATGGGTGTGACCTTCAACGACGCGACCAAGAAACTCCTCGACGGCAACAACTTCCCGGTGCTGGCGACCATCAACGCCGACGGCTCCGCGCAGACGTCCGTGCTGTGGGCGAAGCGGGACGGCGACACGGTGCTCTTCGCGACCGTCCGCGGCCGTCTCAAGGAGCGGAACATGGCCAGGGACCCGCGGGTGTCCGTCTCGGTCTTCGACCAGGAGAACCCGTACGACTACGTCGAGATCCGCGGGACCGTGGAGATGACCGACGAAGGCGGGCGCGAGCTGATCAACGAGCTCTCGCACAAGTACCTCGGCAAGGACTACCCGGAGGAGCCGGCGGACGTCGTCCGCGTGCTGGTCCGGATCACGCCGACCCGGATCACCGGCAACGCCGCCTGAAGCGCGCCATGAACGGTCCGTTCCTTGCAAAATTTGCAAGGAACGGACCGTTCCTCTCACGCGCGGGGAGCGGCGAACACCCCACGATCGTGGCTAATGTGGGGCTCGTGACCTTTCGCGCTGTGTTGTTCGACTTCTCCGGCACGGTCTTCCGCCTCGAACAGGACGAGACCTGGCTCGCCGACCTCACCGATCACGAGGGGGAAAACCTCGACATCGAGGCCCAGACCGAGCTGATGCGCCGGATGACCGCGCCGGTCGGCCAGGTCGTCGATCTCGACGAGGAGCATCTGCACGCCTGGAACCACCGCGACCGCGACCCGGTGCTGCACCGGAAGGTGTACCTCGAGGTCCTCAAGCAGTCCGGGGTGCCGCACGCCGACCAGGCCGTCGCGCTCTACACCCGGCTGATCGATCCCAGCCAGTGGACGCCGTACCCGGACACCGAAGCCGTTCTCAAGGGTGTCTCCGGCAAGGGCGTGAAGCTCGGGGTGCTGAGCAACATCGCCTTCGACATCCGGCCGGCGTTCAGCCGCCGCGGCTGGGACTCGTTCGTCGACGAGTTCATCCTGTCGTTCGAGGTCGGAGCGGTGAAGCCGGAGCCGGAGATCTTCCGCACGGCCGTCGAGCGGCTCGGCGTCGACCCGGCGGAAACGCTCATGGTCGGCGACAGCGAGGAGGCGGACGGCGCCGCGCGTGAGATCGGCTGCGCGTTCGCGCTGGTGGAGCCCCTGCCGACGACCGAGCGGCCGGACGCCCTGCTCAGCGTCATGCGCACCCATAACCTGCTGTAATACGGTCACTGCGACACCGCTCACGCCGACCCCGTACCCTTTTAGGGTGGCACTACACCTCTATGACACCGCGACCCGGAGCGTGCGGGAATTCCACCCCGCCCGTAGCGGAACGGCGTCCATGTACGTGTGTGGTGCCACCGTGCAGGGCATCCCCCACATCGGCCACATCCGTGGCGCGCTGAACTACGACGTCCTGCGCCGCTGGCTCGTCCACAGTGGACTCGATGTGCTGATGGTCCGCAACGTCACCGACATCGACGACAAGATCCTCACCAAGGCCGCGGACGCGGATCGTCCCTGGTGGGAGTGGGCGGCCACGCACGAGCGCGCCTTCGAATCGGCGTACGAGTCGCTGGGCTGCCTGCCCGCTTCGATCTCACCGCGGGCGACCGGGCACGTCACGCAGATGGTCGAGTTGATGCAGCGGCTGATCGACGGCGGGCACGCCTACGCCTCGGGCGGCGACGTGTACTTCTCGGTCAAGGCGTTCGACGGCTACGGCGACCTGTCCGGCCAGAAGCTCGACGAGGTCCAGCAGGGCGAGACCCTCGGCGAGGGCAAACGCGACCCGCGCGACTTCACGCTGTGGAAGAGCGCGAAGCCGGGTGAGCCGTCGTGGCCGACGCCGTGGGGTGAAGGCCGCCCCGGCTGGCACCTCGAGTGCTCGGCGATGGCGACGACCTACCTCGGTCCCGAGTTCGACATCCACGGCGGCGGTATCGACCTGGTCTTCCCCCACCACGAGAACGAACGCGCCCAGTCCAACGCGGCAGGCGACCCGTTCGCGCGGTTCTGGCTGCACAACGCCTGGGTGACCATGTCCGGCGAGAAGATGGCCAAATCGCTGGGCAACACGGTCTCGATCCCGGCGATGCTCGAGAACTACCGGGCGCCCGAACTGCGGTATTACCTGGTCCAGCCGCACTACCGGTCGACAGTCGAGTACTCCGACGGAGCCGTCGCCGAAGCCGCTCAGGGCTACCGGAGGATCGAGCAGTTCCTCCGGCGTACCGCGGGCATCGTCGGCGCGGTCCACCTCGGCGAGGTCCCGAAGGACTTCGCCGCCGCGCTCGACGACGACCTGGCCACTCCGCAGGCCTTCGCAGTGCTGCACAACACGGTCCGCGACGGTAACGCAGCACTCGACGCGGCCGACAATTCCAAGGCACTCGAAATCGCCGCCGCCGTGCCCGCGATGACCGACGTGCTCGGCCTCGACCCGCTCTCCGCGCGCTGGTCCGAGGCGGGCGGCAACGAAACGCCCACCCGGCAGGCGCTGTCCGAACTCGTGGAAGGGTTGCTCGCCGAACGGCAGCAGGCCCGCGCCGAGAAGGACTTCGCCCGTGCGGACGCCGCGCGTGACCGCCTCCAGCAGGCGGGCATCGTGGTGGAAGACACCCCGAACGGTCCACAGTGGACCGTCAAGGACGTCTGACACTTACTCGGTCTCTAGCTCAAGGATTCTCACTGATGGCAGGCAACTCCCGGCGCCAGGGCGCTATTCGCAAGCCCGGCACGAAGAAGGGTCAGGTCGTCGGCTCCGGCGGCCAGCGCCGGAAGGGCCTCGAAGGCAAGGGCCCGACGCCCAAGGCCGAGGACCGTCCGGGGCACAAGGCGTATCGCATGTCGAACGCGCGTGACCGCAAGGAGCAGGCCCGGCAGAAGAAGGCCGACAAGCCGGAACTGATCGCCGGCCGCAACCCGGTCGTCGAGGCGTTGCGCGCCGACGTGCCCGCCACCGCGCTGTACGTCGCGATCAACATCGAGATCGACGACCGCGTCAACGAGGCCGTCCGGCTCGCCGGCGACAAGGGCATCTCGATCCTGGAGATCCCGCGCGAGGAACTCGACCGCAAGACGAACCGGGCCATGCACCAGGGCCTCGGCCTGCAGGTCCCGCCGTTCGTGTACGCCGACCCGCGTGACCTGATGGCGGTGGCGAAGGACTCGGGTCAGACCCCGCTGTTCGTCGCGCTCGACGGCGTCACCGACCCGCGCAACCTCGGCGCGGTGATCCGCTCGGCCGCCGCGTTCGGCGCGCAGGGCGTCCTCCTGCCGGAGCGGCGCAGCGCGGGGATGACCGCGGTCGCGTGGCGGACCTCCGCCGGCACCGCCGCCAAGCTGCCGATCGCCGTCGCGACCAACCTGACCCGTCAGCTGAAGGCGTGGAAGGACGACGGCCTGATGGTCGTCGGCCTCGACGCGGACGGCTCGGTCGACATCGACGAGCTGGACGTCGCCTCGGACCCGCTGGTCATCGTGCTCGGTTCGGAAGGCCGCGGCCTTTCCCGGCTGGTGCGCGAGACCTGTGACGCGACCGTGTCGATCCCGATGGCCGCCGGTGTCGAGTCGCTCAACGCGTCGGTCGCGGCCGGCGTGCTGCTGGCCGAGGTGGCGCGCCGCCGTCGTATCGTGGGACGTGTCTGACCCCGCACTTCGTCACACGGTGCGGGGTGCTCAGGCTAAGGTCACCAGCGGATAACGCGTAACCGCCCTGGGGGACCCCGCACCGATGTCGTTCATTTCACCGCTGTTCCTGTGGTACTTCATGCCGGCGGTCCTGCTCGCCGTGCTGCTGTGCCCGCGCAGCTGGCGGAACGGCATCGTCGCGGTCGGCAGCCTGATCTTCTACGCCACCGGCGCCGGGCCGTACACGCTGGTGCTGATCGGCTGCATGGTGGTCAACTTCCTGGCCGGGCCCGCGCTGGAGCCGAACGCGTGGGATCTGCAGAACAAACGGCGTAAGCGGCTGCTGCTCGGGGTCATCGGCCTCAACGTCGGCATGCTGCTGATCTGGAAGTACGCGGGTTTCGCGACGCAGCAGATCGCGGCCGTGACGCACTGGTTCGGCGGCGGTTTCCCGGTGGCCGACCTCGTGATCCCGATCGGCATCTCGTTCTACACGTTCCACCACATCTCCTATGTGGTGGACATCTACCGCGGTGAACGCCGCGCGCTGCGCAACCCGGTGTCGTTCGCCGCGTACATCGCGATGTTCCCGCAGCTGGTGGCCGGGCCGATCGTGCGGTACCGCGAGATCGCCGACCAGCTGCCGCAACAGCGGTCGCACCGCCTCGACGACATCGCCGCCGGCTTCCCGCGTTTCGCGCTCGGGCTGTGCAAGAAGACGATCATCGCGGACTCGCTCAGCCCGATGGTCGACGCCTGTTTCAACACGCCACCGGATCAGATGACCTTCGCGATCGCCTGGCTCGGCGCGATCGGCTACACGCTTCAGCTGTTCTTCGACTTCTCCGGGTACTCCGACATGGCGATCGGGCTCGGCCGCATGCTCGGCTTCCGGCTCCCGGAGAACTTCGCGAGACCGTATTCGTCGGTGACCATCACGGAGTTCTGGCGGCGCTGGCACATGTCGCTGTCGCGCTGGTTCCGCGACTACGTCTACATCCCGCTGGGCGGCAACCGCACCGGCGCCGGGCATACGTACCGGAACCTGTGCATCGTCTTCGTGCTGACCGGCTTCTGGCACGGCGCGCAGTGGACGTTCCTGATCTGGGGCATCTACCACGGCGCGCTGCTGATCGTGGAACGCGCTTTCGGCTACGACGTCACCCCGAAGACCCAGGCCGCCCGCATCGGCCGCCGCGCGCTGACGCTCGTGCTCGTGGTCTTCGGCTGGGTGTTCTTCCGCGCCAAGGACCTGCCGCACGCGCTCGGCATGATCGGGCACATGGTGCTGCCGGACTTCACGGGCCTCACCGACGTCGTCGAGAGCGCGGTGACCAACCAGCGGCTGCTGATCCTGCTGTGCGCGCTGGCGATCGTGTTCCTGCCGGCGCATCCGGTGACCGGGCCGCTGCTGGAGTCGTCGCGAAGCCGTCCGGCCACCGCGCTGCGGATCGGGGTGATGACCGTGGGACTGGTGTACGCGGCCATCCTGATCGCGACCGGCACGTTCAGCCCGTTCCTCTACTACCAGTTCTGAGGGAGCCCCGAGCATGACCGACCTGGCCGCACAGCCCGGCGTGATCGCCTACGTCGACAACCACGACGGCCCGCGGCGGCTGCTCACCATCGACATTCCGCTCGTCCGCCATGCCCAGATCTTCGCGCCTCTCGCGAGCATCGACGGCAGGCAGTACGTGGTCTCATGGGGCGCCGTCATGTTCGAAATCCCCGCCGACCGGAATGTGCACGTCAGCGTGCACCTGCATACCAACTACACGGGCCGCGCGGGAGACACGTCGACCCAGTTCGCGTCGATCGTCCTCGCGCCCCACGCGGCGCCGGTCCGGCTGGCCGCTCAGTTCCCGTCCAACGGGGAGGGTTCGCTGCTGCCGGTCGGTTAGCTTGGCCGCATGACCGGCGACTGGAAGCGGGATCGGATCGGATCGGTTCGGCGCTGCGCGGGGAGAACCCGACGGTGCTGCGACGGCTGAACGCGGGCTTCGCGGTGATCGGCGATACGCAGTTCCTCCCGGTTACTGCGTCCTCCTGACCGATTCCCCCGCTGTCGGCAGGCTGACCGATCTTCCGCGGCCACGAAGGCTGGAGTTCCTGGCGGACATGGAGTTGCTCGGCGAAGCCGTCGAAAATGTCTGCGCGCGAAGGGATTCCGGCTTCCGAAGGGTGAACCTGGAGATCCTCGGCAACACGGATCCGTTCCTGCACGCACACGTCTGGCCGCGTTACGACTGGGAACCGGCCGACAAGGTCGGACGGCCGGTCTGGCTGTATCCGGTGGACAACTGGGCCTCTTCGCTGGGACCTCAGCACGGCTCGCTCCGTTCCGAGCTGACCGCGGAGATCGACAGGCTGCGAGCCTGAGCGCCCCCGCCGCCGACGCCGGCGGCGAGGGCGCTTTCTCAGACCAGATCGACCAGCAGTTCGGCGAAGATCTCCGGCCGGCTGAAGTAGCCGACGTGCGACGAGGCCAGGGTGTGCACCTCGAAGGGGTTGTGCGGAGTCAGCTCGTCGGCCTTGCGGATCATGTAATCCTGCACCGCCGGAGTGATGCTGAGGTCCTCGGCGAGCCGGACGTAGGTGTGCGGGACACGCCCCCACCCGTCCGCCTGAACCAGCGCGCCCGGCTCGAGAACCGCGTAGCTCTCGTCCGGATCCAGGGAGTCGAGCAACAACCGGAACTGGTGGTCGGTGGAGTCGGCCATGATGGCGGCCTTCAATTCGGCGAACAAGGCCGGGTCGCCGTGGGCACTGCGCCAGTTCAACCGGGCCACCCCGGGTTCGTTCACCTCCGGCACGGCGATCCGCGCCGACAGCGCGTCCAGCAGGTTCTCGTCGACCACATCCCACGGTTCGGTGAGCATGGCCGGGTCGCTGAGACAGAGGGCGGAGAGATAGACGACGCGATCGAGCAGTTCCGGCGCGGCGTTGGCGACCGCGCTGATCGTCAGCCCGCCGAGGCTGTTGCCGACCAGGACGAGCGGTCCTTGGCCGTCGAGCCGCCGGAGGGTGTCCACCACCTGCCGCACGTTGTCCTGCAACGTGACTCCGCGCAGCGGGGAGGGAGCGGCCGCCAGTGCCGCGAGGTCCTGCGGTTGCCGGTAGTAGGCGGCGGGGCTGTCCGCGAGGTCGCCGTGGCCGGGCAGGTCGACGGCGTGCGAACGGTATCCGAGCAGAGCCAGTTCGTTCTGCAGCGGACCCCAGGCCCGTGCGTTACTGGAGCCTCCGTGAACGAAAACGAAAAAGGGGCGCGAAGGTGCGCTCATGATCAAGATCCTTGTCATCCTTTGGCGAACAGTGGACGTGGACCTCGACGCCGACGACGGGCGGCATCAGGTCAGCGCGCCGGCCGGATGCGAATGGCCTGCCAAGTGTGGATGACGGAACACATGCGGATCACCTTAGCCGGAAGCTCCGCCGGACACCTCCGATTTATCGGGTGCCCGAGATCGACAGGCTGCGAGCCGCGTCGAGCACCAGCTGAGCGAACTCCTCGCCGCGCACCATCGGCAGGTAGTGCCCGGCCTTCGGGACGTTGACCAGCCTGCCGTCGGCGCAGGCGTCGAGAAAGCGGCGTTCGTGGCGGCGGAAGTGGTCGCGTGAGCCGTTGATGAGCCAGGTCGGACCCGGGTATGTCCTGAGTTCCCCGAGCACGTCGAAGTCGGCGAAAGCCTCGGCGACGTCCGGGATCACCTCGGTCGCGATGCCGCCGTCGATCACGGCCTCGGCGAGTTTCGGCGGCAGGACGCTCCGGAACTGCCGTCGGCTCAGCCCTTCGCCGTGGTCCGGCAGCCGCATGAGCAAGCGGTGCGCCACGCGGAACGGTGCCTCCAGCGTCCTGCCGGGCAGGTAGGTCGAGTCCGCGACGAGCAGACCGGCGACACGCTCCGGATGCCGTGCCGCCGCGGCGATCGCGACGAAACCACCGAGGGAATGCCCGACGACCAGCGCGGGCTCGTCGATGCCTTCGACGACCGCGTCCGCTGCCGCGGCCAGGGTGAACCGCTCGCCCCGGCGGGTGCCGTGTCCCGGCAGGTCGACCGCTCTCGCCGGCCACGCGGAGCGCTCCAGCTGCTCGGACCAGGCGGCACCGCTGAGCCGGATGCCGTGGACGAAGACGAGGGGGACCATGGATTACCTCCTGAATGCAACGCACCGTTGCGTTGCAAAGTACCCGCGATCGCACCGGAACGCAACGGTGCGTTGTATTGTTCTCCGGTGACCACCCGGAACGGCCCCCGCAAGGCCGAGGCGATCTTCGCCGCCACCCTCGAACTGCTGGCCGAGCACGGTTACGACAAGCTCGCCATCGAGGCCGTCGCCGCGCGGTCCGGCGTCAACAAGACGACGCTGTATCGATGGTGGCCATCGAAGGACGCGCTGCTGGCCGCCGCGCTGCGCGATTCGGGACTGTTCGCCGTCGACGTCCCCGACACCGGCAGCCTGCGCGGCGATCTCCTTGCCGTGGCGACACAAATCCACCGGCTGCTGACTTCGGAGCGCACCGCGCCGGTCGTCACGGCGGCGTTGACGGCAGGCCCTCGACGTCCGGAACTCGGTGACGTGTCACGGAGTTTCTTCGCCGACCGCATGGCGCGCGAAGAGCCGATCTTCGAACGCGCCGCCACGAGAGGCGAACTGCGCGACGGCATCGATCCGGTCCTGGTGATGGATCTGCTCGCGGGGGCGATCTGGTTCCGGCTACTGCTGCGCGGCGGCGAAGCCGGCCCGAAATTTCTCGAAGAGGCTGTCGACACAGTACTGGGCGGTGCCGCGTGAAAATCGCACTGAAGATCGAATCCGAGCGGCTCGAAGATTATCTCGTCGCCGACGCGGTCGTCGACCACGATCATCCACTGATCCGCGAAACGGCTGACCGGCTGTCACCGACCGGCGGCACCGAAGTCGACGTGATTCGTTCGATGTTTCACTTCGTGCGCGACGAGATCGCCCATACGGTGGACGCGGCCGATTCCCGGATCACCCTTATGGCCTCCGAGGTTCTGCGCGAGCGGGTCGGGCTCTGCTACGCGAAGGCCCACCTGCTGGCCGCTTTGCTTCGCAGCCAAGGCATCCCGGCCGGGTTCTGCTATCAGCGGATCGGCGTCCTGCACGGGCTCAACGGCGTGTATCTCGCCGGCCTGGACCGGTGGATCCGGCTCGACCCCAGAGGCAACAAAAATGGTGCGGACGCGCATTTTCCTTTAATACAAGCGGGTCTGCTGGAAGATGAGCGGCTCGCGTGGACACTGGACCCCGGCAGAGGCGAGATCGACTTCCCCACGGTCTACACCACACCGTCTTCGGCCGTCGTCGAAACCTTGTCGTCGGCGAAGCCCGGACCCGCGTGGTACGAAGGAATCCTTCCGCACGCTCCGTGAGTGGTTTTTCCGTGATCCGGCGAAACCTCCGATGCGAAACCGGTATCGCCGTGCGTCACATTCGTTGTTGGTGCCTTTCCCCCGAATTTCTTATTTCGACATTGTCACGAGGCGCGTAGAGTAACTCCCCGCACTCGAACAGATACGCAATGCGTTCGTCCGTTCGAGTGCTGATCAAGGAGGTGACCCCCGTGCCCGCGGAAGCCGACCGGCTCCGCCGTACCACGTTGCAAGAGATCTTCTGGACCAGGACAAGTCTGCTGCTCACCGTACTGGTCGTCATCGCGGGCCTCAGCCTGTGGATCTCCAGCATGATGGATCCCGGCGCCGGTAAAACGCTGCTCACTTCACTGGGCACCGGCACCCTGATCTCCGCGGTGGTCGGCTTCGGCCAGACCCTGATCACCGCCACCGCGTCACAGCGCGCGATGGTGACCCCGGTGATCGAGGAGAGCCGCCGCGCGCTGGAAGCGCTCAGCGCCGAATACCGTTCGCTCAACAAGGAATTCTTCCCCACCCACGTCTTCGAGGCGACCACCGATCCGGATCCGTTGTTCAACCGGATCATGACCGAAGACCTCGACGTGACCAGGCACTACTTCTTCCGCGGCTTCTCCGGCAGGCACGCTGCGGCCCGATTGCTGTTGTCCCGCACCGAAAGGGAGCTGCGCGTGGTCATCGCCGACCCGCGCGACGAGGGAGCGATCAGTGGCAGGGCACGCTATCTCCTGCGCAGCGAAGAAGCGGCCATGGACTACGAGACGATCCAAAAGAGGCTCGACGACGAGATCAGCATCGGCCTGGTCGGGCTGTTCCTGGCCCGTAGCCGATGCTCGCTGGTGGACATCACCGTCGTCGCCGACCCGCCGCTGGACCGGCTCGAAGTCTTCGACGAGAGCGTTTGGGTGACCTTGTACAGCGACATCCGCGGCGCGACCACGCTTTATCCGCGGACACTGCGGTTCAGCGAGGGTTCCTTTCTGTACAACAAGGAACGCTCCGAATTCCTGCGTGTGTCCCAATCCCGGTCCGGGCGGCACTTCCGCATCTCCACCACGACGACGAGGGCGGATTTCCTCGCCCTGTACGAAAAGATCACCGGCTCTCCCCTGTCCGAAGAGAACTTCCTCGAACTGGAAGGAAAATTCCACTCCTTCCGGAAGGAGTTCACCACACTCGCCGAGTTGAACCCCTGACCGCTCGGCGTCGCAGAGCACTAGATTTGAGGAGCTGAAGTTGCTCACTCGCTTGTCCCCCCTCACCCAGCTCTCCGCGCTGCTCCGAACCACGGATCTGCCGCTGGCGCAGCACTGGCAGGTCGTCGACGAGATCTTCCGCGGCTGGACATCGAGACCAGAGCTGCGCGACGATCTCCGGCGGCACTTGGATTCGCTGAGTCCGGACGAGGCGAGCGCGATCCTCGCGCGGTCGCGGGAGACCACCACCCATTTCGCCTGGTGCCTGCTCGATTGCCCGGCCGACCCTTTTTCGGTCTGGCTGCACGAGTACAAGGCGCCGGAGGACTGGCGTGAGGGGTACGCCGATTCCGTGCACAACCACAGATACCACTTCTGCACCACGCTTCTCCGTGGCAACTACGTCCACGAGCGGTATTCGACCCTGCGCGACCAGCTTTCCGGATTGATCACATCGGTTCGGTTACGACGTAGCACGCTGTGTCAGACAGGGTCGGTAGGCGTCATGTACGCGGACGAGTTCCATCGGATTCCCGAGGCCACCGAAGGGACTATGACGTTTCTCGTGAAATCACGCCCGGTAAGCGAGTTCAGTCTTTCCTATGACCCGAAGACCGGAATAGGGCATCGTCACGTTCCGGTTGAGGTCCGATTGGGGGACCTCGCCGACCGCATCTAACTACACACCGCCGTCGAAGGCGCATACGCTTACTCCACCCGTCTGTAAACGGGATCGGAGAGGTGTATGCGCGCGCGAAAGAGCACGATTCCTTCCCAGACCATCGACGCCGTCGAGCATCGCGTCCGGCGACTGTGCTGGCGTTATGCCGACAAACTGCAGTTCCACGGCTGGCATCACGTGAGTTTCGTCCGAGCCAAGGCCGCGGGGTTCGCCGACCACAACGGGGCGGACCGCACCGTCGTCGAAGTGGCGGCGCTGGTGCACGATGTGAACTACATCGTGCTCCGCAACTCCCCCGCGGCCGCCGGACGAGACCTCCGGATGGACATCCTGCGGGAATGCGGTGTCGAGGAGAGCATGGCCCGTTGGGTCGACGAGATCGTCGACGAAGCCGAGATGGCGACCAGAGGACGGCACATCTCGCTCGAAGCCCAGGCGTTGAGCGACGCCGATACGCTGTTCAAGGCGCTGCCGGTGACGCCTGTCGTTCTCGCCCACCGCTATCTGCGGGAGAACGGGTTGAGCCTCCGCGAGCTGGCGCACAAGATCGTCGGCGAACAACGCGACGTCCACGACAGCGGCTACTACTTCTACAACCCCAAGGCCGCGGAGAACTACTCCCGATGGGCGTTGGCGAATCTCCAGTTGTGGCAGTGCATCAAGGAAGCCGTCGACGATCCGACGGTCGTCGAGCTTCTCGACGCGGTGCACGCCGTCGATGCCACGGATTTCGAAGCCGAGCCCGCCGCTTCCTAGCGTCGTGTGGGCTGAGTCGGAAGTTCGGGTGGCGGTTCGGCGTGGTGCCGAAGGATCTTGTTTCTTGTTTCGTGCGGTGAAGATGCTGTCGGCTGAGGCCGTGAGCACGTCGCTGACTTCAAGGTAGCCAGGAGGCCTTCATGGCGAGGTTCCGGACCGGCCATGGGAGCCGGGTCGTGAGTGGTAAGTGTCGTTAGAACGACACTTACCACTCACGACCCGCCGTCAGCGCTGGCCGTAGCCACGGAGTTTCTCCACGACGTGCTCGATCTCGGCGGGCGGGAGCAGATTCGGCGTTCCCGCCGACCGTGCCGTCAGCCAGACTTGGCAGACCCACTCGAGCTGCTGCGCCCGGCTGTACGCGGAGCCGAGGCTGTCGCCGAAGGTGGTGGTGCCGTGGTTCGCCAGCAGACAGCCTCGGCGGCCGTCCAGGGCCTCCAGCATGGCCTTGGCGAGCTCCTCGGTGCCGTACGTCGCGTAGGGCGCGACGCGGGCCGTCGGGCCGATCGCGGCGAGCATGTAGTGGATCGGCGGCACCTCGGTGACGAGGGTGGAGACGGCCGTGGCGTGCACGGAATGCGTGTGCACCACGGCCGACACCGGTTTGCCGTCCGGATCCGTCGCCTGCCGGTACACGGTGAGGTGCATCGGGAGTTCGCTGGTCGGTTTGAGCGAGCCGTCGACTACCTCACCGTCCAGGCCGACCACCGGCACGTCTTCCGGTCGCAGCCCGGCGTAGTCGACGCCCGTCGGGGTCACCGCGATCAGCTCGCCCTGCCTCGCGGAGACGTTCCCGGAGGTGCCGACCACGAGTCCGTCGGCGGTCATCCGGCGGGCGAATTCGCAGACCGCCGCGCGTTCTTCGGCCAGGATCACCGTCACAACCTCCAAAGTCCGCGGGCCGCGGCCAGTGAGGCCTGGTAGTCGGCGTAGCCCTGCTCGTAGAATCCTACGTTCTCGGGGCGGACCTCGACGACGCGTGCGCTCTCCGCCCAGAGCTCCCTGTCGACCGGTTCGCCGAGGGCGTCCGCGGCGACGATCACCGCGCCGCGAGCCCCGACCCCGGGATCGCCGGGGATCACGATGGACCGTCCGAGAACGTCGGCGAAAACCCGTGTCCACTCGAGCGAGCGGACCCCGCCGCCGCAGGCGTACAACGTACCGGTGAGTCCGGCCGCCTCGAAGCAATGCCTTGCCGCGTAAGCGATCGACTCGCACAGCGCGCGGACGATGTCGCCGCGCTCGCTCTCCAGGCTCAGTCCGGAGAACTGCGCCCTGGCCGAAGCGTCGACGAACGGCGCCCGCTCACCGGACGCGGAAAGGAACGGCAGGGCACGAACGCCGCCCGCGCCGGGACTGCTCGAGTCGAGCAGCGACCCGATCTCCTCGACCGCGATTCCGAACAGGCGGCACACCCAGTCGATTCCCGCGGTGCCGACCATCGCCGGCATCGCCCGCAGGAACTCGCCTTCCTCCGGCGTGCAGAGGAACATGCCCGCGGGCTCGCCCTCCGGATCGAACTCCGGCGAATTCGTCAAGACCTGGCAGGCGAGTGTGGTGCCGGCGGTGAGGATGCCGTCACCCGCACGTCGCACTCCGGCGCCGATGGCGCTCGCGGGCAGGTCGAACGGCCCCGCGGTGACCGGCAGTCCGACGGGAAGACCGAGCAGCCCGGCCCCGCGCTCGTCCAAGCGGAAGACGGTCTTCGGCGCCGCCGGCTCCACGAACAGGCTTCGGCGGTGAGAGAGCCCGACGGCCGCGATGGCGTCTTCGTCGTACTGCCGGGTGGCCGGGTTCAGGAAAGGCAGCGACGCATCGGACGCGTCGACGGTGATCTCGCCGGTCAGCCGCTGGAGCACCGCGTCGACGCAGTAACCCGCCACCGCCGCCCTGTCCAGCGACTCCGGTTCATGAGTGTCCAAAAAGGACATGATCGCCGCGGCGCAGCCGGGGAACATTCCCGACGCGGTACGGCGGAACACTTCCCTGGTCACTCCGTCGGCCTGCCATTTGGCGAGCAGCGAGTTCGCCCGTCCGTCGAGCCACGAGATCGCCGGTCGCACGGCCTCGCCGGATTCGTCGCGCAGCCACAACCCGTCGCCCTGACCGGTGAGGGCCACTGCGGTGACCGGGCCGTCGAGCCCGGCGGCGACCTCGCGCACCACCGTCGCCACGGTGCCGAGCACCTGGTCGAGGTCTTGTTCGACCAGCCCGCCCGCCAAGTGGTGCACCTCGGAGGTGGTGCAGGCGCTCGCCACGGACATCCCGGCCTTGTCGAAGACGACCGCCTTCGTCAGTGACGTGCCGATGTCGACGCCGATGATCATGGCCGCAGGACCTCGGGGTTCGCCAGATTCGCGAGCGTCTCACCGCGCACGTACCGGCCGACTTCGGCGGCGACGATGTTCGCCGCCCGCTCCGCCGTCTGCCTGCTGGCCCCGGCGAGATGCGGGGTCGCGATCACGTTCGGCGCGTCCCGCAGTGCCCAGTCCGCGGGCGGTGGCTCGACGTCGTACACGTCCAGCGCGAGCGCGCCGAGCCGTCCCGAGCGCAGGGCTTCCGGCAGCGGGGAGTAGTCCAGGAGGCCACCGCGCGCGGTGTTGACCAGTACGGCGCCTTCCGGCAGCAGGGCGAGTTTGGCGGCGTCGATCAGATGCCGGGTCTCCTCGGTGAGCCGGGCGTGCAGGCTCACCACGAAACTGCGGCGCAGCAGATCGTCCAGTTCGACGAGCTCCGCGCCGTCGGCACTGATCTTGGCGGGGTCGGCGAACGGATCCGCCACCAGCACCTTCGCGCCGAACGCGACGAGGACCTTGGCCACCCGCCCGCCGATCGCACCGTAGCCGACCAGCCCGACGGTGGTCCCGTCGAGTTCGAGACCGGTCTGGTCGTAGGCGTAATAGTCGCCACGCCAGGTGCCGCCCAGCAATTCGGCCGAGGACGTCGAGATCCGGCGCATCGCGGCCAGGATCATCCCCACCGCGAATTCGGCGGCGGCACCGGCGTTGCGGCCGGGCGCGTACGTCACCGCGACCCCTGCCTCGGTGGCCGCGGCGAGGTCCACGTTGACCGGGCCGCCCCGGCACACCGACACGAGCTTGAGGCCGGGCGCGGCGGCGAACACCTGCTTGGTGAACGGTGCCATCTGGGTCACCGCGACCTCGGCTCCCGCCAAGGCCTCGATCACCTGCTCCTCGGTGCCGCTGGCCTCGTGCACGTTCGCGACCGGGCCGAACGGCTCCACCGGCCACGGCAGGGTCAGTTCCGAGAACTCGTGCCCGTCGCCGATCTCGGCACGGACGGCCTCGGCCAGCAGGCCGGTGCCGACGAAATGGTCTCCCGCAGCGAGTATCCGCAACTCTGCGTCCTCTCTCCGTGCCCGCATCGGGCGCTTCTCAGTGTCTGTCGGTGAATCCGCGAACGCAATCGACGCCGGTTCAGTGGGCTTTCTCGTATTCGGTGATGTGCGCGACCTTGCTCGCGCTGGCCGAGGCCGGGTCGAAGCGGTAGCCGACCCATTCGGCGACGATCTTCTTCGCCAGCTCGGGGCCGATCGCCCGCGCGCCGAAGGTGATCACCTGGCAGTCGTTCGACTTGACCGAACGCTCGGCGGAGTACGAGTCGTGCGCGACCGTGGCCCGGACACCCGGGACCTTGTTCGCCGAGATGGCCATGCCGATCCCTGTCCCGCAGACCAGTACGCCGCGATCCGCCTCGCCTCGCGCGATCGTCTCCGCCGCCGCGAGGCCGAGCAACGGGTATGCCTTGTCGTCCGATCCGTCGGCCACGCCGAGGTCGGTGACCTCGTCCACCCTCTCGTCGGCGAGGAGCAGGTCACGCAGCTGATCCTTGAGCGCCACCCCGGCGTTGTCCGCCGCCACCACGATCCGCATTCAGTCTTCCTTTCCCAGCGCCTGGCCGACCGCGGTGACGAGCAGCGCGAACGAGGTGGCCCCGGGATCGGGGTGCCCTTTGCTCCGCTGCGCCAACCGCGCCGCCCGTCCCTTGGCGGGCAGCAGGTCCGCCGTGGCCTCGGCCGCGCTCACCGCGACCTGGGCCGCCTTCTGCCAGGCCTGCGGCACGTCGGAGCCGGCCTCGGCCTGTTCGCGCAACGCCAGCCGGAACGGCTCGATGGCGTCGAGCATGGTCTTTTCACCGGGCTCGGCCTTGCCCAGCTCGACGAAGGCCCTCACGGCTCCGTCCACGGCGTCGGCGAGGACCGCCGAGGTGACCTCATCTCCGGACCGGCCTCGCAAACCCGCGCCGGTCTCGGCCAGCAGGACCCCGTACAACGCCCCGGAAGCACCACCCGCCGCGTCCGCGAACGCCGTGCCGGCGGCCAGGAGGGCGGTGGACGGCGAATCTCCGTCGCGCCGCGCGGCGGCCACCGCGGCCCGCATGCCTCTGGTCATGCCCAGCCCATGATCGCCGTCCGCCGCGACCGCGTCCAACCTGCCGAGTTCGGCTTCGTTGGCCTCGATGTCGTGGAGGGCCGCCGTCAACGCGCGGTCCACGATGCCCTCGCCCGGTTCGACCTCCGCCAGCAGCGGGTCCACTGTGGACTCCAGCGGAACCTGTGCCAGCGCGGCGCCGCTGCTCCGGTAACCCGGGGTGTCGCAGGGGGCCGCGTAGAGCTCGGCGAGTTCGTCGTCGAGCACCAGGATCGACAGCGAGACCCCCGCCATGTCGAGCGACGTGACGAATTCGCCGACCTCGGTGTGCAGCGGGCTGAGCCCCGCCGCGGCGAGCCGTTCGTGGATCCGGGTGTAGGTCGCGAACATCTCCTCGTATTTGGTGCGGCCCAGCCCGTTCAGCAGGACGACCACGCGACCGTCGCCCTCCGGCAGTTCCGGGAGGAGACCGTCGACCAGTTCGTCGGCCAGTTCCCGTGCGCTCAGCCTGCCGACCGTGCGTACGCCGGGCTCGCCGTGGATGCCGAGCCCCAGTTCCATCTCGTTCTCGCCGACGGTGAACAGCGGGGCGGACGCGCCGGGCAGGGTGCACCCGCCGAACGCCACCCCGAACGTCCGAGTGCCGGCGTTCGCCTTCTCCGCCACCGCGTGCACGGCGGCGAGATCGTCACCGCGTTCGGCGGCGGCACCGGCGATCTTGAAGACCAGGAAGTCGCCCGCCACACCGCGACGCCGTTCCGGCGCGTCCGCGGGACCACTGGCGATGTCGTCGGTGACCAGGATCGTGCGGCTCTCGACGCCCTCGGCCGCCAGCCTGCGCGCGGCGAGCCCGAAGTGCAGCACGTCGCCTTGGTAGTTGCCGTAGCCGAAGAGGACGCCGGCACCGCTCTCCGCGGCCCTCGCCGTGCGATAGACCTGCTCGGCACTCGGGCTGGTGAACACGTCGCCCACCACGGCACCGTCGGCGAGACCGGGACCGACCAGCCCGGCGAACGCGGGATAGTGCCCGCAGCCGCCGCCGATCACCACCGCCACCTTCGGTTCGGATTCCTCCCGGCGCAGTACGCCATAGGCGCCGGGGACCTTGCGCACCGAACGCCCGTAGGCGGTGACGAACCCGTCGAGCCAATCGCGTTTGAACGTCTCCGCGGCACCAAGGACCGTCATCGTCCGCTCGCTTCCGCGAGTTCACCGGACAGGTACGCGAGCAGCTTGCGGCGTACGTCGTCGTTGTTCTCCGCCACCTCGGCGGCCAGCTCGAGCGCGTCCGGCTTCGGCGGGTACACCGGATTCGGCAGCGCGATCACGGTGAGCCCGGCCGCGGCGGCGGCGCGGATACCGTTGCTGGAATCTTCGACGCCGAGGCATTCCTCGCCGGACCGGCCGAGCCTGGCGGCGGCTTCGAGATAGACATCGGGACTCGGCTTGCCCCTGGCGACCTCGGCGCTGGAGACGGTCGCGGCGAACTCGCCGGTGAGACCGTGCTTGTCGAGAACCGCGTCGATCACCCGGCGGGCGGCCGACGACGCCAGCGCGACCGGCACCTTCGCGCTCACCTCGCGGACCATCTCGCCCGCTCCCGGAAGCAGAGGCGCCTCTCCCGCTTCGATCGCGGCGATCATGCCGTCCACCACGGCACGCTCGACCTCGACCGCGCTTTCCGTCGTGCCGGACCGCTTCGCGAGGTACGCGGCCCATTCGGGCGCGCTCATCCCCTGCACGGACGCGGTGTCCTCAGCGGTCCATTCGGTCCGGTGCCGGGCGGCGTACGCCACCCAGTTCTCCTCCCAAAGGTGTTCACTGTCGACGAGGACACCGTCCAGGTCGAACACCACCGCGGCGAGTGCCATCCGGCGTCTCCTTTCACATCGATGCTGTTAAGTTAACATCGAAGATGTGATCTGGACAAGCCCTGAGGAGGGATCCCGTGGTCGCACGGTTGTTATTGGCACGGCATGGCCAGACCGAATGGCACGCCGAGAACCGGTACGCGGGCAGCAGCGACGTCGCGCTGACCGAGGAGGGAGTCAGGCAAGCGGGCGAACTCGCCGGGTTCGCCGCGGCGGTCGAACCGTCCGCGGTGTTCTGCTCGCCGCAGAGCCGGGCGCGTCGCACGGCGGAGCCGTCGGCCGAGGCGTTGGGCCTCCCCTTGCGCGTGGTCGACGAACTGCGCGAAGTCCACTTCGGACTGATGGAAGGACGCACCCGGGACGAGCTCGCCGCCTCGGATCCCGATGTGGTCGCGCGGTTTCTCGCCGATCCGGTGACCGGCGCCTTCCCCGGCTCGGAGCCGCCAGGGGAAGCGGCCGCCCGCGGAGCGCGGGCACTGCGCGGCATCGCCGCCGAGGTCCCGGGCGAGACGGTGCTGGTCGTCGCGCACAACACGCTGATCAGACTGACGTTGTGCGAACTGCTCGGCATCCCGCTCGAGACCTACCGCACGGTGTTCCCGCGACTCGACAACGCGGCCGTCACCGAGATCGCCATCGACGGCACGCACACCGGCCTGCTGCGTCTCAATCAGCCGGCGCGCACGCGATACTGGACACCATGAGCGATGAGAAGACGGCCGGTGGCAGCGCACACTCTCGTAACACGCGTCAGCGGCAGATCACCGAACACGTCTTCGAATCCGGCTCCGCCACCATCGCCGACCTGGCGGAACTGACCGGCGTCAGCACCATGACCGTGCACCGGGACGTCGACGAACTGGTCCGGCGCGGCCTGCTGCGGAAGTATCGGGGAGGCGTGTCGGCCATGCCGTCGACCGTCTTCGAAAGCAACGCCGACTACCGGATGAACGTGCACTCCGAGGAGAAGCTGGCGATCGCCGCGCACGCGCTCGCCCGCGTCGAACCGGGGATGTCGATCCTGCTCGACGACTCCACGAGCGCGCTCGCGCTGGCGAAGATGCTGCACCGCGTCACGCCGCTGACCGTCGCGACGAACTACCTCGGCGCCATCGAACTCCTCAAAGGCGTGCCCGACCTGCGGCTCATCTGCATCGGCGGCGACTACTCGGCGACCCACGACTCGTTCCTCGGCATGCAGAGCCTCGAAGCGATCGAGCGGATCAACGTCGACGCGACCTTCGTTTCGACCTCGGCGATGAACACGCGGATGACCTTCCACCAGGAGCCGGAGATCGTGATGCTGAAGCGCGCGATGCTGGCCAGCGCGCGGACGAAGGTGCTGCTGATGGACCACAGCAAGACCGAACGCGCGGCACTGCACCGGCTGGCGCCGTTGAGCGACTTCGACGTGCTGATCGTCGACGACGGAGTGGAGGAACACCTGGCCGAGGAGATGCGGAGCCAGGTGGAAGTGGACATCGCGGAGCTCTGAGGGCTCTTCGGGCCTGGGTCGGGACCGGGACCGCAATGAAGGGGCCTTTCATAGCAAATTTTGCAATGAAAGGCCCCTTCATTGCAGGTCGGAAGGCTCACCGGGGTGGCAGTGAGTGTGTCGGGTCACCGGTGTTTTAGGCGCCGGTGACGGTCACGCGTGACCAGCGGGGCAACTCGTGTGACGGGATGGACGACACGCGTGTCCAGAGGGACGACTCGCCGCATGACCCGGCCGCCCGCTGTCGTCCATCCCGTCACGCGTGTCGTCCAGCGGGACACGTGTGTCGTCCGACCGGTCACGCGAAACGGGCGGCCCGGAATGAAGGTCTCGTGAGTGGCGATTCGGATTGAGCGGACCGGTGTTCGCTTACTTACGCCTGATCAGGCCGGTCTCGGAGCTTGATGACACTCGCGGTGGCACGTTCGAGCGGGGAGGATTCCGGACGGTCAACGTCCACGACCTCGGTGCCTGATCAACGGAGGATCGGGGACACTCAACGTCCCCGATCCTCCGTTGATCAAGCTCGCACCCCCGCCGAGCAGGGTGGATTCCGGACGGTCAATGCCCGGCCATGCGGGACAGGCCGCTCCAAGACACCCCACGACCCCACCCGGGCGCGCGAGGCTAACACGAAAATCCACCGATGTAACATCTTGAAAGTTAAGTTAACACGATCCATGATACGCTTAACACGACGTCATGGAGGCGTGCATGAACCAGGTAACATCGCCGTTATCGCGATCCGGGAGCGGGTTCGCCCGCGTACTGAACCGCTGGGGCCTACCGGCTCCGCTCTTCCTCGGCTATGCCGGCCTGCTGCTGTTCATGATCGGCGACGGGGTCGAATCGGGCTTCATCGCGCCGTTCATGGCGGACAACGGCGCGGGCACCGAGATCAAGGCCTCGTACGTGATCACGGTGTACGGCGTCGCCGTGATGCTGGCGTCGTGGCTGTCGGGCGCGCTGTCGGACCTGTGGGGTCCGCGTCGCGTGATGATGATCGGCCTGGCCATCTGGCTGGTGTTCGACGTGCTGTTCCTCGCGGTCGCGGTCTCCGGTGAGAACTACCCGTTGATGCTGGTGTTCTACGGCCTTCGCGGTTTCGGCTATCCGATGTTCGCGTTCGGTTTCCTGGTCTGGATCACCGCGGTGGCGCCGGTCGCCAGGCTCGGCGCGGCCGTCGGCTGGTTCTACTTCGCCTTCACCGGCGGGTTGCCGACGCTGGGTGCGCTGGTCGCGAGCTTCACGAACCCGGTTCTCGGCCAGTACGGCACGCTTTGGGTGTCGGTGGTGCTGCTCGCGCTCGGTGGATTGCTGGCGATCTTCGGCGTCCGGCAGCGGACGGGGTACACGCGGCTCGCGCCTCCGGACGTGAAACCGGTGCAGAGCCTGGTTTCCAGCGTGTCGATCGCCTGGAAGAAGCCCAGGGTCGGGGTCGGGATGCTCGTCCGGGTCATCAACACCGCCCCCGAGTTCGGGATGCTGGTGTTCTTCCCGACGATCTTCATCGAGGGCATCGGGTTCGGGGAGAGCCGCTGGCTGCTGCTGGTCTCGGTCATCTACGGCACGAACATCTTCTTCAACCTGATCTTCGGCGTGCTGAGCGACCGGATCGGCTGGCGCACCACGATCTTCTGGTTCGGCGCGATCGGCTGTGCGATCTCGATCCTGTTGCTCTACTTCGTCCCGGTCGCCATGGGTGCGGAGTACTACTGGCTCGCGTTGCTCGTCGGCGCGCTGTACGGCGCCACGCTCGCCGGGTTCGTGCCGATCTCGGCGCTGCTCCCCTCCCTCGCCCCGGAGAACAAGGGCGGCGCGATGGCCCTGCTGAACCTGGGCGCGGGCGCGGCGGCGTTCGTCGGGCCGGCGATCGTCAGCTTGTTCCTCGGCCCGCTGGGCGCGGCCGGAGTGGTGATCGTCTTCGCCGCGCTGTACCTGGTCGCGGCGGTCATGGTGCGCTACCTGAAATTGCCCGAGGAGACGGCGAAGGCGATCGAAGAGGACCAGAGTCTGCAGGAAGTCGGAGAGAAGGTCGTCACCACGTGAACCAACCCGTCACGATCGGCATCGACGTCGCCACCGCGGGGGTCCGTGCCCTCGCGGTGCGCGGCGGCACCGTTCTCGCTTCGGCCGCCGCGCCGCTGCCCGCGCCCGTCCGCGACGGTCGCGGGCGCAGCGAGCAGGACGCCCGGTCCTGGTGGCCCGCGGTGGAGACGGTGCTGGCGAAGGTCACCGGCGAGCTGCCGGGCAGGGGCGGCGAGGTCGCCGCGGTGGCCGTCGCCGCGACGTCGGGGACGATCGTCGGGGTCGACGCCTCGGGCGAGCCGGTCACGCCCGCGCTGATGTACGACGACAGGCGCGGTGCCGAGCTCAACCGCGAGGCCACCGAACTCGGCGCGGATCGCTGGCGGCGGCTCGGCTTCGGCGTGTCCGCCACGGCCGCGCTCGGCCGCATCGCCTGGCTGGCCGAGCACGTCCCCGGCGTCGCCGGGATCCGGCACACGCCCGATCTGATCGCCGAAGAACTCACCGGCGTGCCGGTGGCGAGCGACTGGTCGCATGCCTTGAAGAGCGGTTACGACCCGCTCGCCCTGGAATGGCCGGACGAGGTCTTCGACGCCTTGCGGGTACCGGAGAGCTTGCTCCCCTCGGTGGTCGCGCCGGCCACCGTGCTGGGCAAGGTGGCCCGTCCGGTCGCCGGGCTCCCGGCAGGCTGCCCGGTCGTAGCCGGGATGACGGACGGCTGCGCTGGCCAGCTCGCGGCCGGGGCGGTCACGCCCGGGAGTTTCGTCGGGATCCTCGGCACGACGTATGTGCTCAAGGGAGTCACCGAAAACCTGGTGCCGGATCCGACGGGGGCGATGTACAGCCACCGCCATCCGGACGGCTGGTGGCTGCCCGGCGGCGCGTCGAACACCGGCGGCGAGGCCGTCGCCGGGCAGGGCCGCCTACCCGAACTCGACGCGGCGGCGGCCGCGGCGGGCCCGGCGAAGGTGGTCGCGTATCCGTTGCGACGCAAGGGCGAGCGCTTCCCGTTCGCCAGCGCGGACGCCGAGGGCTTCGTAACCGGCGAGGTCGGCGAGGTGGAGCTGCACCGGGCCAGGCTGGAGGGAGTCGCCTTCCTCGAGCGGCTGGCGCTGGACCATCTGCGCCGTCTCGGCGTCACGATCTCCGGACCGCTGCTGGCGGCGGGCGGCGGCAGCAAGAGTCCTTTGTGGACGCGGATCAGGGCGACCGTCACCGGGCTCGGCCTGCGGGTGTCACCACAGGCCGAAACGGGTTACGGCGCCGCCCTGCTCGCCGCGGCGGGAATCCTGCCGGGCGGGCTCACCGAGGCGTCCGAAGGGCTCGGCAGGGGAACACTGGTCGAACCCGACGAGCGCGAGAGTGCCGCGCTCGCCGAGTCCTACCTGAGGTTCTGCACCGAACTGCACACCAGGGGCTGGATCGACGACGAACTGTTCGCCGTCGTCCGGCGTTGAGAGATCAGGAAGGACGTGGTCCATTGGTCTTGTTGGGAGCCGGCTTCGGCGTGGACGCCGCGGATTTGACGGCTTCCGGCTTCGCTGCCTCGGGTGCGGCAGTGGGCTCGGGGGCGGGAGACAGCAGCCGGATGGCCTCCTGGACGGCGACGTCCGTGGCGGACAGCCGCTCGGCGACCTTCGACCGAAGTTCCAGCGAGAGCTTCCGAGCCTGCTGAGCGTCGGCCTGCTGGGTCTTCGCGTCGGTGAGCGCCTCCGCGACCTGCTCCTGCTTCGCGGCGATGTCCTCCGCCGAAGACTTCTCCGCCTTGGCGATCTTCTCGGCGGAGATCCGCTCGGCTTCGGCACGCTTTTCCGCCGACACCCGGTCGGCTTCCGCGATCTTGTCCGCGGACGCCTTCTCCGCCTCCGCGCGACGAGCCGCCGAAGCCTCCTCAGCCTTCTTGTCGGCCGCGGCGCGGGTGCGGACGCTCTCCAGGTCCAGCTCCTTGCGCTTCTGCGCCGCCTCGGAGTTCAGCCGTTCGATCTCGGCCTTGGCGTCCGCGAGCAGCTTCTCGCGTTCCGCCTGCGCGTCCTTGGCCGCCTTGTCGCTCGCGCGCTGCGTCTCATGGGCGTACTTGTCCGCTTCGGCGCGTGTCGACTTGGCGTCGGCCACCGCGGCGGCCTTGAGGTCGGCGATCTCCTCCTCGGCGAGCTGCATCATCATGCGGACGCGTTCGGCCATCGCGCCGGCGCCGGACGGGCTCGCGCTCATCCGCACGAGCGCGGCCTTGGTCTCGTCCAGTTCCTTCTGGGCGTGGCCGAGCGCCTTGGTGAGTTCGGCGGCGGTCACGACGGCCTCGTCGCGGTTGCGCGAGAGCTGCTTGAGTTCGGTCGACAGTTCGGCGAGCCGCTCGTCGACCTGTCGCTTGTCGTAGCCACGCACGGAGCCCGCGAATTGGGGCGATTTCGCTGAGGGCGCCTGAGGCGCCGTCTTCTCAGGAGCGACCATGGCGGCCACCTTAATGAGCAGGGGCCCGTCAGGCAGTACCGCCAAACGGCTGCACTCGGAGTGCGACGGGGCGATCACATGGCATCCTGCATTGTTGACAGGTCGTAAGCAGGGGAGGCCCGGTTGGACATCTCGGCGATCCTCGAAGACATCCGTGAGCACTGGCACGTCTACGCCACGATGCCCTTCATCGCCGCGCTCATCGGCTACATCACGAAACGCGTCGCCATCGAGATGATGTTCCGGCCGCTGGAGTTCGTCGGGATCAAACCCTTCCTCGGCTGGCAGGGGGTCATCCCGGCCAACTCGCGCCGGATGGCGACCACCGCCGTCGACCTGCTGACCAAGAACCTCGTCGATCCGCAGGAGATCTTCTCCCGGCTCGATCCCGACGAGGTCGTCAAGGAACTGGAAGAGCCGCTCCTCAAGGCCGTCGAGGACGTCACCCGCGAGGTGATGGAGCAGTACCAGCCCAGACTGTGGGAACTGCTGCCGGCCCGGGCGCAGCGCATGCTGGTCGATCAGGTGCGGGCGCAGGCGCCGAAGGTCGTCGCGCGGCTGATGCGCGAGGTGTCGACGAACATCGACGAGGTCCTCGACGTCAACGAGATGCTGATCAACGCGATGGTCCGCGACAAATCGCTGACCTGCCGCCTGATCAAGGAGGTCGCGACCCCGGAGCTCCGCTTCATCGCCCGGTCCGGCATTTGGTTCGGCTTCGCCATCGGCCTGATCCAGTTCGTCGCGTGGGCGCTGACGAAACAGCCGTTGATCATGCCGATCTTCGGTTTCGTCACCGGCTTCGTCACGGACTGGCTGGCCCTGAAGATGATCTTCTACCCGCGTGAGCCGCGCCGGTTCCTGTTCTTCAGCTGGCAGGGCATGTTCCAGAAACGCCGCCAGGCGGTCGCCAAGGACTACGGCGCGCTGATCGCGGACGAGGTCCTCACCGTGCGGAACGTGATGGAGGCCGTGCTCACCGGACCCAAGTCGGACAAGCTGTTCTCGATGATCACCCGCGAGGTGCAACGGACCATCGACGCGCAGGCGAGCATCGCGAAACCGTTGGTGGCACTGACCGTCGGCGGCGTGCAGTACCAGGAGATGAAGAAGGCGGCGGCCGAGAAGGCGATCGCGTATCTCCCCGAAACGGTGAAACACGTGGAGAGCTACGCCACTGACGCGCTCGACGTCCGCAACACCATCGTCACGAAGATGCAGCAGCTGACCCCGCTCGAGTTCGAAGGGATCCTCCGCCCCGCCTTCCAGCAGGACGAATGGAAGCTCATCGCGGTCGGCGCGGTGATCGGCGGGCTCGTGGGTGAACTTCAGGTCCTGCTACTCCTCCATTGAGGACCGGCGGCTAGGTTCCCCTCAAGCGAGACGCGGGAGGGGCTTCAAGTGGACGCCGTCATCGCCGACCTCGGCGAGCACTGGCCGGTGTACGTCACCATGCCGTTCATCGCGGCGCTGATCGGTTACGTCACCAAACGCGTCGCCATCGAGATGATGTTCAAACCGGTGGAGTTCGTCGGGATCAAGCCGTTCCTCGGCTGGCAGGGAGTGCTGCCGGCGAACGCCGAGCGGATGGCGGCCACCGCCACCGAGATGCTGACGAGCAACCTCGTCGATCCGAAGGAGATCTTCGCCAGGCTCGACCCGGCCCAGGTGGCGAAGGAGATCGAACAGCCGCTGCTCCGCGTCGTCGAGGACGTCACCCGCGAGGTGATGGAGCAGTACCAGCCCAGACTGTGGGAAGTGCTGCCGAACACCGCCCAGCACCTGCTGCTCAAACGCGTGCAGGCCGAGGCGCCGCGCGCGATCACGAAGATCATGGGCGAGATCGCCGAGAACATCGAGGACGTGCTCGACCTCAAACACATGGTCGTGACGAACCTCGTGCGCGACAAGGCCTTGCTCAACCGGCTGATCCGCGACATCTCGCGGCCGGAGATGCGGTTCATCGCCCGGTCGGGGATCGTGTTCGGGTTCTCCCTCGGCTGTGTGCAGCTGCTCGTGTGGGCGCTGACGAAGTCGCCGATCGTGCTGCCGCTGTTCGGTATCGGCATCGGCTGGTTCACCGACTGGATCGCCCTGAAGATGATCTTCCTGCCGCGCGAGCCGAAACGGTTCTTCGGCTTCTACACCTGGCAAGGCGTGTTCCAGAAACGCAAGGACCAGGTCGCCGCCGACTACGGCGACATGATCGCGCGCGAGATCATCACCATCCCGAACCTGCTCGAAGCCGTGTTGAGCGGGCCGAAGTCGGACAAGCTGTTCACGATGATCACCCGCGAGGTGCAGCGGACCATCGACGCGCAGGCGAGTGTCGTGAAGCCTTTCGTCGCGATGGCCGTCGGGAGCAGGCGGTTCCAGGAGATGAAGCAGACGGCGGCGGCGAAGGCGGCGGCACGGATCCCGGAGACGATCCGGCACGCCGAGAGCTACGCGGTCAACGCGCTCGACGTCCGGAACACCATTGTGGACAGAATGCGGCGGCTGAACCCGCTCGAATTCGAGCAGTTGCTGCGCCCGGCGTTCCGGCAGGACGAGTGGAAACTGATCGCCGTCGGCGCGGTGATCGGTGGACTCGTCGGTGAACTTCAGGTGCTTCTGCTGCTCCACTGACGGCCACCCGATACCGTTTCCCCCTTCCCTGAGCGAAGCGAGGAGGTCGTGTGGACGCCGTCCTGGACGACCTCGCCCGCCATTGGTGGCTGTACGCCGCGATCCCGTTCGTCGCCGCGCTGATCGGCTACGTCACCAAACGCGTCGCCATCGAGATGATGTTCAAACCGCTGGAGTTCGTCGGGATCAAGCCGTTCCTCGGCTGGCAGGGCGTGGTGCCCAAACACGGCGGGCGGATGGCGGCCGTCGCGACCGAGTTGCTGACGTCGAACCTGCTGGACGTCAAAGAGGTCTTCCGCCGGATCGACCCGGCGATCATCACGCGCGAGATCGAGCAGCCGCTGCTGCGGGCCGTGGACGAGGTCGCCCGCGAAGTGCTCGAAAAGCACCATCCCAGGCTCTGGGAGGTGATGCCGACGATGGCGCAGGAACTGCTGATCAAGCAGGTCCAGTCGGCGACGCCGCGGCTGGTGCGCGAGTTCATGGAAGAGATGACCGCGAACCTCGACGAGGTGCTCGACTTCCAGCATATGACCGTGCAGCGGCTCACCAGGGACAAGAAGCTGCTCGTCCGGCTGATCCGCGAGACGTCGCGGCCGGAGATGGCGTTCATCGCACGCACGGGGATCTACTTCGGCTTCGGGCTCGGCATCGTGCAGGCGTTCGTCTGGGCGCTGACGAAGGAGCCGTGGGTGCTGCCGATCTTCGGCGGCTGCATCGGGCTGTTCACCGACTGGCTGGCGATCAAGCTGATCTTCGTGCCGCGCGAGCCGGTGCGCGTCGGCCGGGTGGTCCTGCAGGGCAAGTTCCAGCGGCGGCGGGCCGAGGTCGCGCATCAGTACGGCGAGATGATCGCGAACGAGATCCTCACCGTGCCGAACCTGCTCGACGCCGTCCTGCGCGGGCCGCGGTCGGACCGGCTGTACTCGCTGGTCGAACGGCTCGTGTCGCAGGCCGTCGATCGGCAGGCGAGCGTCGCGAAACCGATGGTCGCGATGGCCGTCGGCGGGCAGCGGCTGAACGAGATCAAACAGGCGGCCGCGCGGAAGGCGCTGGAGCGGCTGCCGCCGACGATCCGCCACGCCGAGGGCTACCTGACCGAGGCGATGGACGTCGCGAAGATCGTCGAGCGGCGGATGCTCGGGCTGACGCCGCTGGAGTTCGAGGGGCTGCTGAGGCCCGCGTTCCGGCAGGACGAGTGGAAGCTCATCGCGGTCGGCGGGCTCATCGGCTTCCTGGTCGGTGAGCTGCAGGTCCTCCTGATGCTCCACTGACGCCCGATCGCGTTTAGCCCGCTAAACGCGCTTGCGAGGAACCCACCTGTCCTGAAGGTCACCTTTGAGACGTTGATCGTCTCAAAGGTGACCTTCAGGACAGCGGAGGCGGGGCGGCCGGATCGCGTTTAGCGGGCTAAACGCGCTTGGGGGGCGGCTCTCGCGTGCGGGGGGCGGCCGGAATGCCATGCCCCCAATGTCACATTGGAGACGCTGAGCGTCTCCAATGTGACATTGGGGGCACCGGGTCCCGGAGAGGGGCGGAGCAGGGGCACGGGCGGAGGGGTGAGCGCGTTTAGCGGGCTAAACGCGCTTTCGGGGCGGTTCTCACGTGCGGGAGACACGGGATGATTACGGTGGTGGGGTGGCGTCCGAACCCCAGCAACTGCCAGCCGTCCACGAGGCGTGGCTTCCGCGTGAGCACGCGTTGCACCGTCCCCGCCACGGTGGCAGGCAGCTGACCGCGCTGATCAGCGCGCTTCTGTTCTTCACCACCCCGGCGCTGCTGTGGGTGTTCGGCGTGCGGCCTGGCGAGATCGAGAACCACAAGCTCGCGAGTTTCCCCGGCCTGGACAAGGGCTGGGCGTTCTTCACCGACCTGCCGACCTGGGCCATCGACCAGCTGTCGTTCCGGCCGGGTGCGATCGCCGCCGCCGACGCGATCAGCCGCGGTGTCTTCGGCGAGGGCGCCCCGCTGGACCAGCCGCCGCCTCAGCAGCAGGCGGGCCCGATCCCCGCGCCGCCGGCGCCGGCACCGTCCAAGACCGCGCCCACGCAGGGGCCGACGCCGAACGCCGCGTCCGGCTACCGCCGGGTGGTGCAGGGCCGCGACGGCTGGCTGTACTACGGCTACGACGCGGACGCGAAATGCGATCCGTCCCGTCCGCTGACCGAGACGATCGCCAAGATCAACGAGCTGCGGCGCGCGGTCGAGCAGTCGGGGCGGCGGTTCGAGCTCGTCGTCGCGCCGGACAAGTCGACGATGGTCCCGCAGTTCCTGCCCGACACCTATCCCGGCAAGGACTGTTCGCGGTCGGCCGAGGCGGCCACCTGGCACCGGATGCTCAAGGACGCGCGCGCGATCGACCTGCGGCCCGAGCTGCGCGCGTCCGAGGGCCGGGTGCAGCGGCCGGTGTACCCGTCGAACGACACGCACTGGGCCGACGAGGGCGCGCTGGTGATGACGCGCGCCATCGCGAACGCGATCAAACCGGGTGTCACGCAGACCTGGGTCAGCGTTCCCGTCGGCCAGTACGACACCGTGGCCGATCTGCCGCCGCTGATCAGCAAGCAGGGCACGAAGACGAACACGCTGTACAGCCTCCGCCCGGACGGCGTCGTCGAGCGCGCGGGCGAGCCGAACGGCGACATCGACCGGCCGGTGTACCGCACGGCGAGCCCGCTGATCGGGACCGTGGACGAGAAGATCCTGATCTACGGCGACTCGTTCACGAAGGCGTCTTCGCGGTATCTCTCGGGCGCGTTCACGAACCTGACGATGCTGGCGCACTTCACCCAGAAGACGCCACGGGCCGAGGCCGTCGACGCTTTCGTGAACGCGAACGTCGTGGTCATCGAGGCCGTGGAGCGCAGCGTGGCCGGCGGTCAGCTCGCGTTCATCGACCCCGCTTTCCTCGAAGCGGTCAAGAAGGCATTGGCCGAGCACCCGGTGCGCTGAGCGCCGGTTCCGGGTCGGCGGGCTCGACGCGGATCCGCGAGTTCCTGCCGCGCAGCCACGCGATGAGGCGGCAGACCAGGTAGATCACGAACGAGATCGCCGTGACGAACGCGCTCACCGGCTTCCCGGGCGCGAGCGACAGGATGATCCCGCCGAGTGCCGCGATCTCCGCGAAGACGATCGACAGCACTGTCGCCTTCCACGGGCTCGCCGTGACCCGCGCGGCCGCCGCGGCCGGGGTCACCATCAGCGAGACCACGAGCAGCGCGCCGACGATCTGCACGCCGAGGGCGCTCGAAATCCCGACAAGTACCGCGAAGATCAGCGACAGCAGCCGCACTGGCACGCCACGCGCCGTCGCGACCGCCGGGTCGACCGTGGCGAACAGCAGCGGCCGGTAGATCACCGCGAGCACCACCAGTACGACGACCGAGGCGCCGACGAGCAGGTTCAGGTTGGTCGAGTCGATCGTGATGATCTGGCCGACGAGGATGCCGAACTTGTTGGCGCTGCGGCCTTCGTAGAACGACAGCAGCAGCACGCCCATGCCGAGGCCGAAGGCGAGGATCACGCCGATCACGGAGTCGCGTTCGGACTCGCGGCCGCCGAGGATCCCGATCAGCAAGGCGGCGATGACGGCGCCCGCAAGGCCGCCGAGTTCGACGCCGACCCCCAGCAGCAAAGCACCCGCCGCGCCGGTGAACGCCAGTTCGGCGGTGCCGTGCACGGCGAACGACATCCGCCGCATGACCACCAGCGGGCCCAGCACCCCCGCGACGAGGCCGAGGACGGCGGCCGCGAGCAGCGCCGTCTGAACGAAGTCGAGGCCGAGCAGCTCACCGGTGAGCGCGAAGTCGAACATCTTGTCCACGGTGTTTACGAGGCCCGTTCGTCGATGTGGTGGGGTTCGTCCTCGCACAGCGCGCTCTGTGCCCCGGCGACGTGGATCTGCCCGCCGACCTTGAGCACCTCGATCCGCGTGCCGTACAGCTCGGACAGCGTCTCCGAGTTCATCACCTCGTCCGGCTTGCCGATCCGGAACTGGCCGTTCACCAGATAGAGCATCCTGTCCACATAGGACAGGATCGGATTGATCTCGTGGGTGACGAACAGGACGGCGGTATCCGCCGAACGCCGTCGCTCGTCGATCAGCTCGCTGACCGCGCGCTGGTGCGCGAGGTCGAGGGAGAGCAGCGGCTCGTCGCACAGCAGGACTTCGGGGTCGCCGACCAGCGACTGCGCGACGCGGAGCCGCTGCTGCTCGCCGCCGGAAAGCCGCCCCACCGGCTGTTTCGCGTACGCCTGGGCGCCGACGGACTCGATCGCCCTCGACACCAGTTGACGTCGTTTCGAAAGCCCGAAGAGCCCGGTGCCCCACCGGTGCCCGTCCAGGCCGAGGCCGACCAGGTCCACCCCGCGCATCGTCAGGCCCTCGTCGAGGGCGCGCTGCTGCGGGATGTAGCCGATCCGCCGGTTCGTCCCGCCGGGGCGCCGCCCCGCGATCTCGACCGTGCCCTCCGGCAGTCCCTGCTGACCGAGCAGGACCTTGAGCAGGCTGCTCTTCCCGGAGCCGTTCGGCCCGAGGATCGCGAGGAACTCGCCGGGTTCGACGTCGAGGTCGAGCCCGGACCAGAGGGTTCTGGAGCCGAACGCGAGGCTCGCCCCGCGGACATGGACCGCGGGGCGCGCCTCGGCAGGTACGGAACTCACTACTTCAGCGCTCCCGCCAGCGAGTCCACTTCCTTGGTCATCCATGCAATGTAGTCGGTCACACCCTGGGGAAGCGTTTCGGTGACGTCGACGACGGCGATCCCGGCCTTCTTGGCGTCGCCGACGACCTGCTCGGTGACCGGGGTGGTGGTCTGCGCGTTGTTGACCAGCGCCTTGACCTGCTTGCCGGCGATCAGCTGCTTGACCTCGTTGAGCGCGGCGGCGGGCACGTCCTGCTCCGCTTCCACGGCCTCGGCGAAGGCGGGCGGAGTCGCGTCCGTGACCTTCGCGCTGTCGAGGAGGTAGTGCGCGACGGGCTCTGTCGCGACGACCTTGGCGTTCGAGCCGCCCAGGCCCGAGACCTTCTTCAGCAGTTCCTGGGTCTTGCCCTTGAACGCGGTCGCGTTGGCGGTGAAGGCGTCCTTCGAGGCGGGCTGGATCTCACCGAGCTTCGCGGCGACCTGGTCGGCGATCTTCTCGACGCCGGGCAGGCTGTACCAGACGTGCTCGTTCTCGTTGCCGGTCGCGGCGATGTCGACGGCGACCAGTTTCTGCGCGCCGGTGGCCTGGTCGGCGAGCTTCGAGAAGAAGTCGTCGTAGCCGCCGCCGTTGGACAGCGTCAGCTTCGCGTTCTTCGCGGCGATGGCGTCGCTCGCGGTGGTCTCGTAGGAGTGCGGGTCGGCCGAGGGGTCGTGGATGATCGAGGTGACCTCGACCTTGTCGCCGCCGACGGCGGTCACGACGCTGCCCCAGACGTCGGTCGAGGCGACGACCTTGATCTTCTCGCCGCCGCCCGGGTTCGCGGCGGACGCGTTCTGCGAGCCGGAGCTCGTCGACGCCTTGTCACCGGACGCGCAAGCCGTCGCGCCGAGCGCGAGGACGGCCAGGGCCGACACGGCCGCGAAAACACTCTTAGTACGGCGGGAATTCATTTACTGCACTCCTGCGGAAGCCCAGGCCAGATGTCGCCAATGCCGGGTAATGGAAACCGTTGTCAGATTCAACTGTACCCCATACGGCTGACAGGACCCGCCGCGCTGGTATGACCTGTACCCAGGGTCACTCTGAATCGAGACCTGCCACACGTCGGGTGATGCTTCTGCAAAACGTTCTGAACCGTTACGGTTTGCGGATGGGCCGTCCTATCCGCACCAGGAGGCAGGCGACACTGGCGTCGTTGGCCGCAGAGCTCGGTGTGTCGAGGACCACCGTCTCGAACGCCTACAACCGGCCAGACCAGCTGTCTCCCGAGTTGCGCCGTCGCGTCCTCGAGACCGCGCGCCGCCTCGGCTATCCGGGCCCGGACCCGGTGGCCCGTTCACTGCGGACGCGCAAGGCGGGTGCTGTCGGTCTTTTACTCACCGAAAACCTCTCCTACGCCTTCCGCGATCCCGCCGCGATCGGCGTGCTCGAAGGGCTCGCGCTGGCGTGCGAGGACGCGGGCGTCGGCCTGCACCTGGTCCCGGCGAGCCCCGGTCGCGAGGACGTCGCGGCCGTGCACCGCGCCGGCGTCGACGGTTTCGTCGTCTATTCGGTGCCCGACGACGACCCGCATCTCGGCGCCGTCCTGGAGCGCCCGGTGCCGACGGTGATCGTCGACCAGCCGCGCGTGGACGGGGTCGACCGGGTCGGCCCGGACGACGCGGCCGCGGTCACCGCGATGGCCGAACACCTCATCTCTCTCGGGCACCGGCAGATCGGCGTGCTGTGCATGCGGCTCGCCCGCGAGCGCAACGACGACTTCGTCTCCATCCAGCGGCAGAGCGCCGCGCATTTCCACGTCCAGCGGATCCGGCTGGAGGCGCTGGCCGCCGCGTTCTCCGCGGCCGGGGTCGACTGGGCGACCGTGCCGGTGGTCGAGCGCTTCGACCACACCGTCGATGACGGCGCTTCGGCCGCACGGCAGCTGCTCGACGCGTATCCGCAGGTCACCGCCGTGATCTGCACCTCGGACATCCTCGCGCTCGGCGCGCTGGCCGAAGCGGAACGCCGGGGGCTGCGCGTGCCGCAGGATCTGACGGTCACCGGTTTCGACGGCATCACCGAGGCCGAACGGTCCGGGCTCACCACGGTCCACCAGCCGGTGCTCGAAAAGGGCAAGGCGGCGGGCAAGCTGCTGCTCAGCTCGGCCGACCGGGTCGGGCCGAAGGTGATCACCCTGGCCACGGAACTGCGGGTCGGCCGCACGTCGGCACCGCCTCGGACAGCCGAAGAGCGCTGGTTCGGGCCGTGACATGAGCCCCGAAGTGTTGCCCTCCTCCGGTCCGCCCGGTTCCAATGAGCCGGTGACCTCCATCGACGTACTGCTCAAGCGCAATCAGGAGCTGGGCGATGTCACCCCCGGTGACCGTTCTTCCCCGAGGCCATCGCTCCACGTGACGATTTTGACCTGCATGGACGCCCGTATCCGGGTGTTCGAGATCTTCGGCCTGATCCAGGGCGAGTCGCACATCCTGCGTAACGCGGGCGGCGTCGTCACCGACGACACGATCCGTTCGCTCGCGCTGAGCCAGCGGAAACTGGGCACCCGCGAGGTGCTGATCGTCCAGCACACCGACTGCGGCCTGTCCATGGTCACCGAAGACGACTTCAAGGACGAGCTCGAAGCCGCCAGCGGGCTCCGGCCGACCTGGTCGGTCGAGGCGTTCCGCGAGGTCGAGGACAGCGTGCGCCGGTCGGTGCAGCGCGTCCGGCGCAGCGACTTCCTGCCGCATACCGACAACGTGCGCGGCTTCGTCTACGACGTCAAAACGGGGCAGTTATCTGAGGTCGCGTAGGTGCTGAAGGGCGTTTTCCCCGCATGCGATGCGGGTAAAGCGCCCTTCGCCGCGTGAGACGCGGGGAAAGTCCCCTTCAGCTCCGCCATTAAGCTGGCCCGGTGGGCGTCGACGCGGATGTGCTGACCGGATGGTTCGACGAAGTGGGGCGCGACCTGCCCTGGCGTGAACCGGACTGCACCGCGTGGGGGGTGCTCGTCAGCGAGATCATGTTGCAGCAGACGCCGGTCGCGCGCGTCCAGCCGATCTGGCTCGACTGGATGGCGCGCTGGCCGGTGCCGTCGGCGCTGGCGGCGTCGTCGCAGGGCGAGGTCGTGCGTGCCTGGGGCAAGCTCGGTTACCCGCGCCGCGCGTTGCGGCTGCACGCCGCCGCGGCCGTCATCGCCGCCGAACACGGCGACGTCGTTCCGTCCGATGTGGACACTCTGCTCGCGTTGCCGGGTATCGGCGCGTACACGGCGCGCGCGGTCGCGGCCTTCGCCTACGGCAAGCGGGCGCCGGTGGTGGACACGAACGTCCGGCGCGTGGTGGCCAGGGCGGTGCACGGCGCGGGTGACGCCGGGCCGCCGTCGAACACCCGCGACATGGCCGACGTCGAGGCGCTGTTGCCACCGGAGGACGCGCCCGCCGCGAAGCTTTCGGCGGCGCTGATGGAACTCGGCGCGCTCGTCTGCACCGCGCGGTCTCCGCGGTGCGCGGACTGTCCCATCTACGAAGACTGCGCCTGGCAGCACGCGGGCAGACCCGCCTACGCCGGGCCCGCGAAGCAGGTCCAAAAGTTCGCCGGGACCGATCGCCAGGTGCGCGGGCTGCTGCTCGACGTCCTGCGCGGAAGCGAAGGCCCCGTCGAGAAGGCGCGGCTCGACCTCGTTTGGAGCGAATCCGGGCAGCGCGACCGCTGCCTCGACTCCCTGCTGGTCGACGGCCTGCTCGAACAGACCGGGGACGGCCTGTTCGCACTCCCCGGCGAACACTAACGCATTACGACAAAAGTTGGTCAATGGTTGTCATCGGCGCGATGGCGGGTTAGTTTTCCGGCCAACGCGCATGATGGGAGTTTTGCCCGTGGCCGACTTCGACCGACGTACCGCGCTCAAGGGCGGCCTGACGGTAAGCGCCGTCGGGCTACTGGGGACAGCGACGATTTCCGCCGCCGACGCGGCGTCCGGGGTGACAGAACCGAAGATCCACAGCACGTCCGCATGGAACGCGCGGCCGCCGAGCGGCGCGATCGAGGTGCAGAACCACAAGCCGACGTACATCGTCGTGCACCACACGGTCGACCCGGGGAACGTCACCGACTACACGCTCGAACACGCCTTCTGGGCGTCGCGTTCCATCCAGAATTTCCATATGGACACCCGCGGCTGGGTCGACACCGGCCAGCAGTTCACGAACAGCCGCGGCGGGCACATCACCGAAGGGCGGCATCGCAGCCTGGAGATCCTGCGCGGCGGGACCCAGCACGTGCTGGGCGCGAACGTGGGCAACAACAACAGCACCTGCATCGGGATCGAGAACGAGGGCCTCTACAGCAAAGAGGACGTCACTCCGGCGCTCTGGGACTCGCTCGTGAAGCTGGTCGCGTACATGGCTTCGCAGTACGGGATCTCGCCGGAGTTCATCAAGGGACACCGCGACTTCAACTCGACCGAATGCCCGGGAACCGTGCTGTACAACCGGCTTCCGGAGTTGCGCACCGAGGTCGGGAAGCTGCTGGGCGCCGCTTCGCCCAAGGTGGACCTGCCGGAATGGCCGCTGCTCAAACCCGGTGACAGCGGGCCGCGCGTGCGGACGGCACAGGAACTCCTGCGGGCACGCGGTTTCGCCGTGCCCGTCGACGGCCTGTTCGGACAGTCCACAAAGGACGCGGTCGCCGCGGTGGCGGCCCGGCACGGACTGGAGCGCGACACCTGCGGCGCGACCGCGGCGACCGACGAGACCGGCTTCCTCGGCTCCGACGTCTGGCCGCTCATCGTCGGGTCCGGCACGGATCTGCGGGCACTGAAAGCACGACTCGCCGGCTGAACAGCAGCGGCGAGAGGACGATCAAGGCGGCGCACCAAGGGAGCAGCCCCGTTCCCAGCGGCAGCAGCAGGCCGCCGATGAGCGCTCCCCCGGCGACGGCGCCGTTCCAGGCCGCGATCGTGAGCGACTGGGCGGCGTCGGCCGTGGGACCCGCGATCAGGGCGGTGACGGCCTGGAAAGCGGTCGGCGCGCCGCCGAATCCCAGGCCCCACAGGCCCGCGGCGGCCAGCACCAGACCGTGGACCCCGTCGCTCACCCCGAGCAGGACGATGGCGGCGGCGGTCACGGCGGTGCAGGTGAGCAGGACGGCGCGAGGACGGCCGTCGAGCGCGGAGCCGACCGCGACCAGCCCGCCCACCGTGGCACAACCGAACACCAGCAGCGCCGCGCCCAGCAACGTCGCCGCGTCGAGCCCGGCGAGAACCGGCCCGATGTAGGTGTAGGCCACGTTGTGCCCCAACGAGAACAGCGCCACCGTCGCCAGCACGGGACGCATCCCCGGCAGCCGTGACGCGGCCAGCGGGCGGGTGGGGCGCGTGGGATCCGCGGGGACGGCGGGAACCGCGGCGAGCACCCACCCCAGCAGCGGCACGGTGATCAGCGCCATCGCGGCGAACGCCCAGCGCCAGTCGGCCAGTTCGCCGAGCGCGGTGCCGGCGGGCACGCCGAGGGCGAAACCGATCGGGGTGCCGGACATCGCCACGGCCAGCGCGCGCCCGGTGAGTCCCGGCGGGGCGAGACGCATCGCGTAACCGGCGACGAGTGACCACATCACCCCGGTCAGCGCCCCGGAAACCACCCGCGTGGCCAGGATCAGCGGATACGACGACGAGACGGCGATCAGCAGATTGGTGAGCAGGAAACCGGTGATCAGCGCCAGAAGCAACCGTTTGCGCGGTACCCGCAGTGTCGCGCCGGTGAGCGGGATGGCGGTGAGCGCGGTGGTGATCGCGTAGACCGTCACCAGCTGACCGGTGGCCGACGGCGAAACCCCCAGCTCCGCGGACATGCCCAGCAGCAACCCGGCGGGCAGCACTTCGGTGAGGCAGCCGAGGAAGACCGTCGTCGTCAGCGCGAGCAGCGCGGGGAGGGGCAGCATGCCCCGACGATCGCTTTCCCGGTGTCGCGCGGGGTAGTCCCTGGCGGATATGCCGCGGCGTTATCGGCCGGGATAACCCCGTGGCATGACCGGCTGACAGTGCCGCGCGCGGCGCGGACGTACGCACGATGACCGGGCATCCACCCCCGTAGAGAGAAGGCCAGTTCATGACCGTGCGGATTCGGTGGCAGGAGCCACTGTGCACCGCGTTGCTCGCCACCACGATGATCGGCGCCTGCCCGGCTTCGGCGGCGGCTCAGCCGGCACCCGGCAGCGACGGGTACGTGCACGTCTCACCCGACGGCACCGTCCTCGGCCCCGATCCTTACTACCCGAAGGACGGCAACGGCGGTTACGACGTCGACAAATACTCGCTCGCGTTGGACTACGCGCCGTACGCGATGCTGTTGAACGGCAGAGCGACGATCACCGCGACAGCGACACAGGACCTGAACCGGTTCGACCTGGACCTGCGCGGGCTCACCGTCCGGTCGGTCACCGTCGACGGGATGGCCGCCGCGTTCCGGCGGGCGGGCGAACACGAACTCGTGATCACCCCGCGGACCCCGTTGGCCGCGGGCAAGCGGTTCACCGTCGTGGTCGGTTACGACGGGCGCCCGGAGCCGATCGCCACCGCACGCGGCCGGGTCGGCTGGCTGGCCGCTTACGGCGATTCCGCCGTGGCCACCGGGCAACCGCGTTCGGCGATGACCTGGTTCCCCGTCAACGGCACCGAAGTCGACAAGGCGACCCTGCACGTCTCCGTCACCGTCCTGGACGAATTTTCCTTGCTGGGCAACGGTTCTCAGGTCTCCGACGTGCCCACGGGCGCGGGACGGCACACCGTCACCTGGGCAGAGGACACCGCCCTCGCGCCGAGTACGGCGATGCTCGGCATCGGACGCTGGGAGGTCGAGCGGATCACGCTTCCCGGCGGCCGGACCGCGATAAACGCCTACCATCCGTGCGCGACGGGTAAACGCGAACTCGGCGGCAAACTGCCCGAGGTGCTGGAATTCCTCACCGGGAAGTTCGGCGACTACCCGCAATCGGCGGCGGGCGGACTGTTCCTCGACCGCTCCCTCGGCTACACGCACGGCGCCCAGACCCGGCCGGTGTACGGCCGCGCGGCCACCGTCGCCGACCTGGTGTACGCCACCGCGTATCAATGGTGGGGCGCCGGGGTGAGCGGCAAGATGTGGCGCGACACGCTGATGCCGGAGTCCATCGCGCAGTACGCGGTGTGGTTGTGGGACGAAGGCAAGAACGGCGTCGACCTCGACCGGCGGTACCGCGACATGGTGGCCAAGGTGAGCGGTGACACGGGTTTCTGGGCACCCAAGCTCACCGATCCGGGCAAGGGCACCGAATTCGCGCCCACCACCAAGGCGGTGCTGATGGTGCACGCACTGCGGCGTTTCATCGGCGACGACGCGTTCTTCCAGATCGTGGCGGGATTCCCGGTGATCAACCCGCAGGGAAACCAGAACTGGCACGACTTCGAGCTCTACGTCTCCGCGATGACGCAGCTCGACCTCGGCGACTTCACCCGCGCGTGGCTGGACGGCACGGTGCGGCCGCCGGACGAGCTCCTCTTTCCGGGGATGTGACAAGACTCCGTAAGGGGTGAAGGCTGCTTCTATTGAGGGGAACGTCAAACCTGTCGTGGCGCGGGGCCGGTGTCGCTTCTGCGTAGGCGTTCTCCTGGTAGTGAGGGCCTCCTTGCCTACTCTGACGGTAGTGAAGGAGGCTTTCGCTACTTTCAGATGTGATCTCTGGTGACCCCACCACTCACGAGACGCAGGGATGAGCGGGCGACTCCTTGAGCGTTTCCGATGGCCCGGCGCCGAACTCTCATGTCGTGAAGGGCACCTTTGAGACCTTCATCGTCTCAAAGGTGCCCTTCACGACATTCCCACGACCGCCGCGGGTACCTAAACCCCACTAATTGCGGCGGTGTCGGTCCAGGTACGCGGCGTAGACCGGCGCCGTCCTCGCCTCGGCCCAGTACGCTTCAACCACCGCCGAGATCAGCTCCGCCCGCCGTCCCGCCACGAAAGTCTCCTTGTTCCAAGCGAGAATATGCCTGCGCGGCAACACATCCCCGCGCAGCGGCCGGGTCACCAGCCCTTGGTTCCGCGGATCGCAGATCGGCTGCGAGAGCCCGATCGCGCCGGACCGGACCACCAGCAACGCCACCTGCTGCGAAGTCACCTGATGGGCGACCGACGGGCTGAACCCGTGCCGCGCGCAGGTCTCCACGAAGTACCGCGTGAACGTGGCCGCCGAGGAATCGGACACCATCACCCACGCTTCGTCCCGCAGCGCACGCAGGTCGATGGTCTCCTCGCACGCCAGCGGATGGTCTTCCGGCAGCAGCACGAAGGTCGGCTCGGTCACCACGATCTCGGTGTCCACGTTCGCGGGGATTTCGAGCTCGTAGCCCGGATAGTCCTTGACCAGTCCCAATTCCGCACGCCGCTGAGCCAGCAAGGGCAGTAGCCGCTCGGGATGGTCGTCGTGCACGACCTGCACTTCGGAGACCTCCGGCCACAACCTGGTCACCAGCGAAGGCAGATGCGCCACCAGCGCGCTCGCCACCGCCGCCACCCGGACGACGCCGGGCGGGCCGCTGGGGCAGACGCGCTGCTCGATGTCTTCGAGCAGTTTGTCCAGCTGTGGCAGCAAAGCGGCGGTGCGGCGCAACAGCAGTTCGCCCATCGGCGTCGGTGTCACACTGCCTTCGCGCCGCTCGAACAGCTGATAGCCCAGCATGTTCTCCAACCGTTTGAGTTGCGCGGAAACCGCGGGCTGGGTGACGCCGAGAGCGATCGCGGCACGGGAAAGGCTGCCCGTGTCCGCGATCGCCCTGATCACCCGCAGGTGGTGGACATCCAGTTGTACGACGTCGAACTCCTTTGTCACGAACGGGTTTTCGACCCGTCGAAAGAAGTCATGGCCGGGGAAAGCACCGCGGCCGCGGTCCGTCTGCCGAGCAGAATATACAGCAGAAAAGCACCCGAAACGGAATTCACGGTGGGAATTCCCCACGGCAGCCAGATGCCCACCGCGGCCCCGGCCACCCAGCAGATCAGCCCGCCGGGAACCCACGACGGACAGGTCGAAGGCAGTTCCCCGGACGCGCGGGTGGCGTCCAGTTCCGGTTTCCAGCGCCGGACCACGTAGTACTCGGCGATCACCACCCCCGCCACCGGCGGCGTGAGCACGCCGACCCAGGTCAGGAAGGCGGTGAAATGGTCGAGGATGCCGATCGCGGAGAGCACCGTGCCGAGCCCGCCGAGCAGCAGGGTCGCGGTCGTGCGGTTCAGCCGCCGGGACAGCAGCACCTGGACGGCGTTCACCAGCCCGAGCGAGGACGAGTAGAGGTTCCAGTCGTTGATCTTCAGGATCGCGGTGACCAGGATCAGCGTGCCGAGCACCCCCGAAGACGAGGTGATGATGCCGACCACGTCGGCGCTTTTCGCCGCGTGCGCGAGCAGCACCCCGATCAGGCCGATCAGGTACTGGCCGAGGGTGACGCTGACCAGCGTCTGCTTCACCACGTCGGAGGCGGTCCGGTTGAACCGGGTCATGTCCGGGGTCATGATCGCACCCATGATGAACGCGCCCGCCACCAGCGTGGTGCCCTGCGCCAGCGACATCGACGGCCCCGGCGGCGGCCCGGACATCAGCGCGGGCAGCGAATGGTCGTCGAGGGCGCTGATGATCGAAAACCCCGCCAGCGCGAGGAAAGCGGGCACCGTCAGATACGCCGTCCAGGCCATCGCGTGGAAGCCGAACACGACGATCGCGGTCACCAGCGCGCCGCCGGCGAGCGCCCACACCCACACCGGCGGGCCGCCCATCAACGCGTGGAGGCCGTGGGCGAACACGTCGTTCTGCACGCCGAACCAGCCCGCGAGGCTCACCGTCATCAGCAGCCCGACCAGCGAAGACCCGCCGGTGCCGAAGCCGGCCCAGCGCGCGAGCACCGACGTCGAAAGTCCTTCCCGGGTGCCCGCGACGCCCATCAGTATGGTGATGATCTCCAGCAGGACCGAACCGATCGTGATGGCCAGCACCGCGTCCCAGAACGTCATGCCGAAGCCGAGCACCGCGCCGAGCAGGAACTGGTGGAACGAGGACACCTGCCCGAATCGTTGCAAGGCGACGGAAATCCAGGAGTAGCGGCGTTCGGCTGGCACCCGGCGCAGGGAGAAGTCGTCGTGTTCCACGGTCACTCCACCCGTTCCGGGACGGCCTGCTCCAGCACGACGAAGCCCTGACCTGGCAGTGGCCGCCAGGAGAGTTCGCCGCGGTAGAGCCGTTCGAGGAACGGGATCCGCTGGTGATAGGCGAACACGGAACTGCCGACCCCGGCGACGGCGACGGTGCCGACGAACATCGGCAACTCGGCCAGGAAATACCGGACGGCGCTGCGCAGCTGGTCAGGCGTGGGGTGTTCGCCTTCGGGCAGCCGCCGGTCCAGCACCCAGCCCGTGGCACCGAGGCACTGCCGGGCGAACTCCGGATCGGTGGCGAACCGCCGGTGCGCCTCGGAAAGCAGGCCCAGATACGCGGGGTCGGTTTCGAGCACGGCGGTGTCCAGGATCAGGGTCTGCGGATCCGACGGGCAGACCTGCTGCAACGCGCGGACGATCTTGTTGCGCGTGTAATTGCCTTGCCGTTGCGCCTTCTGCGCGGCGCGCACCGGGTCGTAGCCGAGCGCTTCGAGGGTGAACGCGGACGGCCCGTCCGGGACGAAGAAATGAAAACGCCGAAAGGCCGACATGGCCCAGCGGGCGAGATCGGCGATACGGTCCACGGTGAAATAGCTGTTGAACGGGCTGACGCCGAGGCAAACGTGCTCGGCCCGCGCCAGCGGATCGGCGCAATGCTCGGTGAGCGGCAGTGGTCGCGGCAAGACGGCTCCTGAATCGCGGGATATGCGGGAGAAGAGGCGTCGACCGAACGTAGCCATCGCTCGATGGCACGGGTATTGCCACCGAATGTTGTCATCGGATTATGAGAAATCGCCGCTCTCGACTTTCGGAGGTGCCGGGCGCGAACGGGGCGCGGTATACGAAGTCATGGAGATTCAGGTTCGGCATCTTCGCGTGATCTGTGAGATCGCTTCCCACGGCAGCCTGAACCGTGCCGCCGCCGGACTGGGGCTCGGGCAGCCCGCGCTCAGCCACCAGTTGCGCCGGATCGAGCGGATGGTCGGCGGCCCGCTGTTCCACCGCGACCAGCATGGGGTGCGGCCCACCGAACTCGGCGCCCTGATCCTGCGCCGGGCGCGGGCGATCGTGCTCACCTTCGACGAACTGGAGCACGACTTCCACCGTCGGGAACCCGAGACCGGCGAATCGATCAGGATCGGCTGGAACGACAGCGCCATCACGGGTTCGCTGCTCGGCGGACTGCGCGATCTGCGGCCGGGCGAACCGTTCCGCACCCGCGCGGACACCTCGCGCACCCGGTTGCTCGCGCAGGTCGCGAACCGGGGCATCGACCTCGCGCTGATCATGATCTGCGGCAGGCGCGGCCTCCCCGTGCCGCCGGAGGTGCGGACCATGACCCTGGTCGAGGAGCCGTCGTTCGTCGCGCTCCCCGCCGAACACCCGCTCGCCGGCGAAGAGGAGATCGAACTCGCCGAACTGGCCGGGGAGGACTGGATCGTGTCGAGCGGCGGCGACGGCTGCCGCGTGGTGTTCCGCGAAATGTGTCTCGCGCACGGTTTCGACCCGCGGATCACCCACGACGTCGACATCGACACCGCACGGGAAGACCTGGTCAGCGGTGGGTACGGCGTCGGGCTGGTCCAGCCGACCCGGCCACCGGCGGACGGCCTGGCCATCCGGCCGCTGGCCGGCGCGCCGATGTGCGTGCGGCATGTGCTCGCCTGGCGGGCGGACGGCCCGTGCGCGCCCGGCGTCCCGGAACTCGCCACCGAGGCGACGGCCGGATATTGGCGGCTCGCCGAGCGGACCGCGCCGTATCGCACCTGGCTGCACCGCCACGGCAGGCTGGCCGCCGGATAACCCTTCGGCATGCCGATGCGGCACTAGAGCGCGTCCCGGCGGCCGTCCGACGATGGGAATCGTCAATCACGGCCTGCTGAAAAGGGGCACCATGCTGCCGTTGATCACTCGTACGGAACTGCTCTCCGGAATGGAGACCGGATCGGTGATCGTGGTCGACACGATGCCGGTCGCCTATTTCGAAAAGGAGCATCTTCCCGAAGCTCGCAACATTCCGGGGTTCCCGTACGAACAGGCGGCCGAATTCACCGACCGCCTGGCACCGGCGGTGCTCCCGGACAAGACCGCCGCGATCGTCGTCTATTGCGCGAACACGCCGTGCCGCAACAGTGAATTCGTCGGACGGCGCCTGCTGGAACTCGGGTACACGAACGTCCGCAAGTACCGCGAAGGCATCGAAGACTGGGTCTCGAACGGTTTGCCGACCGCGTCTTCGTCCTGAGTGGACTCCTCACAGCCAAGGAGATCGTCTTGTCCAAGCTCAAACGATTCGTCTGCGTGCTGGCCGGCGTGCTGGCGCTCATCACCGGCTTCGGCAACGGCGTGGCTTCCGCCGCGCCGACCGCCGAGAACGTGATGACGGTGACTTCGGCCAATTACGCCGAGGTCATGAACATTTCGCGGCAGAAGCTGGTCATCATGGACTTCGGCGCCACCTGGTGCCCGCCGTGCCGCCAGATGAAGCCGGTGATCGAACGGCTCGCCGGTGAATACGGCGGCCGGTTCCTGCTGGGCGAGGTCGACGTCGACCAGAGCCGTGACCTGTCCACCCGGTACAACATCCGCTACCTCCCGACGCTGGTCGGTGTCCGCAACGCCGCCGAACTGCCGTCGTCGCGGAACATCGGCTACCCGGGCGAAGCGCGGTTGCGCGCCTGGATCGACGCTCAGCTCGCGAAGGGCTGACCGATGACGTCGGAGAGAAACGCTTCGACGGCACCGAGGTAGGTCTCCGGCGCTTCGTCGTGCACCACGTGCCCGGCGCCTTGGACGACGATATGCCGTCCGAGGCCGCCGGGCACGCGGGCGGCCAGCTCGGCCTGCTGGCCGTGCGGCATCGCGGTCCGTTCGCCTTCGATCGCGAGCAGCGGGCATTTCACGCGTTCGACGAAGTCCCAGAAATCGCGCCGCCCCCATTCCGCCGCGATCTCGTACAGGTCCGAGAGGGACGCGATCAGGTGGTAGCCGTCTTCACGTTCCTCGACGCATTCGATGAAGTAGTCGCCGGTGTCGCCGAAGAACTCGCGCACGTGGGCCAGCGACCGGAACGGGACCGGCCACGAGTCGAAGTACCCACGCCAGGTGTCCACGGTCCGGCCGCGCTGATCCGGCGCGAAATCCTCGCAGACCACGGCGCGGACGAGATCGGGATGGAGCGCCGCGGTGACCCAGGCGTGCAGGCCGCCCATCGAATGCCCGATCAGGACCGCGGGCTCGTCGAAGGTCCGCAGCACCGCGGCGACGTCGTCGGCGAACCGCTCGGTGCGCCATGGCCCGCCGCGCGGCCCGCGTCCGTGACCACGCGCGTCGAGGCCGTGGACACGCCCGTACGGTTCGAGCCTTCGCGCGACCCGCCACCACGTCGTCGCCCTGCCCATGAGCCCGTGCAGCAGGACGATCGGCGGCCCGTCGCCGCCGAAAGTGATCAACCCGTCGCGCTGGATCACCACTAAGCTCCCCTCCATGCGCAGCCGTGTCCCCGCCGCCGGCCTGGTCCTGGGGCTGGTCTGCGCCCTGATTATCGGCTGTACCGCCGATCCTCCGCCCGCCACGCCCCCACCGCCGCCGCCGATGAACCCGGCTCCCGGCGCTTCGGGCGCGGGCGACCCGTACTACCCGATGGACGGCAACGGCGGTTACGACGCGGCCGAATACCAGGTCGGGATCACTTACGACCCCGCGAAAGGGCGTCTCGACGGCGACACCACGGTGATCGCGAAAGCGACCCAAGACCTCAATCGGTACAACTTGGACTTACGCGGCTTGACGGTCCAATCCGTTGAAGTGGAGGGGAAACCGGCGAAGTTCGCCCGCGAGGGCGAATTCGAACTGGTGGTGACGCCCGCCGAGCCGATCCGGAACGGCACCACCTTCCGCACGAAAATCCTCTACGGCGGCGACCCGTCGGCGACCCCCAAGGCCGGCGGCAGCGAGAACGGCTGGCAGAAGTCGAAGGACGGCGGCGCGTTCATCGTCGGCGAGCCGCATTCGGCGTCGTTCTGGTATCCCGTCAACGAAACCCCGCGCGACAAGGCGATGTTCACCCTCACCGCACGGGTACCGGACGGCTGGACCGTCATCTCGAACGGACGCGAGATCCAGAAGACCTCGGCGAACGGCTGGAGCACGACGTCCTGGCAGGAACGCACACCCGTGGCGGCCTACCTGACCACGGTGGCGATCGACAAGTTCACCGTCGACCGGATGGCACTACCGGACGGGACACCGGTGGTCAACGCGTACGCGCCGGGCGCCGAAGACCGGCGCGACACCGGCAGGCGGCTGCCGGAGATCATCGGCTTCCTGAGCTCGAAGTTCGGGCCGTACCCGGTGGACGCGGCGGGCGGCATCTATCTCGACGAGGACATCCATTTCTCGCTGGAGACCCAGACCAGGCCCACCTACGCGAAGTGGGCCGACCTGATCACCGTGGTGCACGAAACCGCACACCAGTGGTTCGGCGACTCGGTGACGCTGAACTCGTGGTCCGACATCTGTCTCAACGAATGCCTCGCCTCGTACGCGCAATGGCTGTGGCAGGAGTCGCGGGACAACGAGAACCTGGACGACCGCTATCGCGCCGCGCTCGAGATCATGGGCGGCAGCAAGGACTTCTGGGCGTCGAAACTGGTCGACATGGGGGCAGGGCAGGAGTTCCACGGCGTCTACGACAAGGGGATCCTCGCCATCCACGCGCTGCGGCGGAAGATCGGCGAAGGAGCGTTCGCGCGGCTGCTGAAGGAGTGGCCGGCGGCGTACCGCAACGCCAACGCGTCCTGGGCGGATTTCGAGGCGTTCACGATCAAGCTTTCGGAGCAGGACCTGCGGCCGTTCTTCGACGCCTGGTTCCACGGCACGACGATCCCGCCGGACGCCGAGCTGCTGCCGGGCACCCTGCGAGGCTGACGCCACGCATTTAGTCCTCTGAATGCGTCAGGCACCGGGGTAGTCCGGCAGGTCGATGCCGTTCACCACGTCCCGCATCTTCCGCGAAGCCAGCGCGGCGAACGGCTTGAGCCGCATCACCCGCATCGCCACGTAGCGCATCCGCAACGCCGTCCGGGACTTCGCGAAGATCGACTCCGCGTTGGCCCGTCCCATTTCCTGTGTCTTCTCGACGAACTCGCGCATGACCGCTTCGTAGCGTTTGAGCCCGGTGTCGAGGCCGGAGGCGAGTTCCCCGGCGAGGACGTACGCGCCGACGAACGCCAGGCTCGTGCCCTGCCCGGAGAGCGGCGAGGGGCAGAACGCGGCGTCGCCCAGCAGCCCGATCCGGCCGCGCGACCAGGAATCCATGACCGCCTGGGCGCACGAGTCGAAGTAGAAGTCGGGAGCCTCGTCCATCTGCTCCAGCAGCCAGGGCGCTTCCCACTCCATTCCGGCCGCGAACTCGCGCACCAGCGCCTTCTGCGCCTCGACGTCGCGATAGTCGTAATCCACCTTCTCCGACGCGAACCCGAAGTAGGCCATCGCCTCGTCGCCGTCGCGGATGCCGCGGATCCCGGCGGACCGGCCGACGTCGTCGTAGCCGATCGCCCAGTTCCGCAGGCCGAGCCGGTTCGGCACGGAGAAGAACGCCAGGTACGAGCCCAGATGCCGGACGAACCGGGACTCCTCGCCGAAGGCCAGTGCCCGCACTCCCGAATGCAGCCCGTCGGCCCCGATGACCAGGTCGAACGTCCTCCGCGACCCACCGGCGAAGGTGACGTCGACGCCGTCGTCCTGCTCGTCCAGCGCGGTGATCCGGTCACCGAAGACGTACTCCGTCTTCTCCTTGGTGGCCTCGTACAGGACTTCGGTCAGGTCGCCGCGCAGGATCTCGATCTCGGCGATGACGCCGTCACCGTCGAAGTCGTCGGCGCGGAGGGTCGCCTTCGTGCGGTTCTTCCCGTCGACGAGCGTCTCGCCCTTCGTGTCCGTGCACGCCGCGCGGACGCGTTCGTCCAGGCCCATCCGGCGGACGACCTCTTTGGCCGGTCCGCGCAGGTCGACGGCCTGGCCGCCGGGGCGCAGCGTCGGCGCACGCTCCACGACGGTCACCGAGAAGCCGTACCGGGTGAGCCAGAAGGCCAATGCCGGGCCGGCGACACTCGCCCCGGAGATGAGGATCTTGGTGTCAGCCATCCCTGGGAAGGTCCCACGCATCACATCGCGGCGCAAAAGAGTTTCGTCGTAGGCTGGCGGCATGGCTGTCGTGAAGATCAACGCGATCGAGGTACCCGAAGGCGCAGGCCCCGAGCTGGAGAAGCGGTTCGCCGCACGGCTGCACGCCGTCGACAACCAGCCGGGCTTCCTCGGCTTCGAACTGCTCCGCCCGGTCTCCGGCGAGTCGCGCTACTTCGTCTACACCAAGTGGGAGTCCGAAGAGGCTTACCAGGCATGGGCGTCCGGCCCGGCGCGTGAGGCGCACGCGGGTGAGCGCGCGAAGCCGGTCTCCAGCGGTGCGAATCTGCTGGAATTCGAGGTCGTCCAGGCTTCGAAGCCGGGTGAGTGAGCTCGAACGAGCCGCGGAACTGATCGACGGCGCCGGCGCGCTGCTCGTCTGCGCCGGTGCCGGGATGGGGGTCGACTCCGGCCTGCCCGATTTCCGGGGTGACGAGGGTTTCTGGACGGCGTATCCGCCGTACGAGCGGCTGGGCATCAGCTTCGTCGAGCTCGCCGACCCTCGGCATTTCGCCGAAGATCCCGAGCTGGCCTGGGGTTTCTACGGGCACCGGCTCGCGCTGTACCGCGCCACCGTCCCGCACGACGGCTTCGGCCTCCTGCTGTCCTGGGGAGCGGGCAAACCCGGCGGCGCGCGCGCCTTCACGTCCAATGTGGACGGACAGTTTCAGAAGGCGGGCTACCCGCACGTCGCCGAAGCGCACGGGTCCATCCACCACTTGCAGTGTCTTGCCAAATGCACCGGTGAGATCTGGCCCGCCGACGACCTCGACGTCCCGATCGACGAAGACACGATGCGCGCGCTGACGCCGTTGCCGTCCTGCCCGCGCTGCGGCGGCCTTGCCCGGCCCAACATCCTGATGTTCGGCGACTACGACTGGCTCGGCAGGCGCAGCCAGGCCCAGCTCGACGAACTGACCGCGTGGCGTCGCGCGCATCGCGATCTCGTGGTGGTGGAACTCGGCGCCGGACAGGCCGTGCCGACGGTGCGGCGCTATTCGGAACTGGCCAGCGCCGCGACCGGTGCCCTGGTCCGGATCAACCCGCGCGAGCCGCAGGTCCGGCACGGTCGCGGCGTCTCGCTCGCGAGCAACGGCCTCGAAACGCTCAGGGCTCTGGACGCGCTGCTCGGCTCGTAAGACTCAAGGACGGTTAGGGCCAAGGGTTTCTTAGGTACCTACGTAGTTCGGGCTGCGGTTGGTGCCAGGCCCGGTCCGTGAAGGCCCCCTTCCCTCGGCTCAGCCGAGGAAACTCGACCTTCACACCTTGCCGAGGTACCTGGTACCTAGCCACTCACGAGCCTCAAGGCAGCACGACCTCCGCGTAAACCGCGTTGTGATCGCTACCGGGCGTCTCCAGCACCTTGAAGTCCGCGATGGCCGTCCGCTTGTCCGCCAGTACGTGGTCGATCGGCACCGGCGGCACCATCCCGTTCGTCCAGGTGCCCTGCAACGCCTTCCCCAGCTGATCGGCCGCGTCCACGTATCCCCTGGTCAGCAGCTCGCGGAAGAGCGAGTGGTCGAAGCTGGCGTTGAAGTCGCCCGCCAGGATCCGGATGTCGTGCTCGGCGTCGGCATACGGCAGGTCCTTGGCCTCGTCGACCCACGCGTGCCTGTCCCACATCGGCGCCGACGGATGGACCGCGACGACCTCGATCCGCACGCCGCCGCCGAGGTCCACGCTCGCGCTGGGCTGCTTGTCGTCCGAATCGCCGCTCAGTTTCAGCGGCGTGAGCGGGTACTTCGACACGAGCCCGGAGCCGTACGCCCACTCGGCCGGGTGCAGCACGTGGTACGGCAGCAGGTCGAAGAGCCCGGCCCGTTCGAGCCCGGTGATCGACTCGGGCGTCATCTCGGTCAGGCTGAGGACGTCGACCTGGTGTTCCTTCACGTAGCCGACGATCACGGCCGGATCCGCCTGGCCGCCGAGCAGGTTCGACGCCAGTACGCGGACGTGCTTCCCGCCGAGCGCTTTCTGCTCGTTCGCGAACGCGCGAGGCAGCACCATCGACGCGATCGTGCAGGTCAGCGCCAGTGCGACGACCGCGGTCCACCAGCGGCGAAGTCCCAGCGCGAGGACGCCGAGCACCAGCGTCGCGATGCCGGCGTACGGCGTCAGCGCGAGCGCCGCGATCGTGTAGGTGTTGCCGTCGTAGCCCACCAGCCGCAGTGCCGTCAGCACCGCGAACGGCACGATCGCCGCGATGAGCAGCCCACCGGCCAGCTTCCGCCCGGTACCCCGGCGCGCCGGTCGGACCACCCGTTCTTCGATCACCATGACGTCGAGTATGCCGATCACCGGCGTCGTGGCGGCGGTCTCCACAACACCTCCACAACCTCCTCACGCCGCGTCTACCAGCGCGTATCAGCTCCTGTCAGGTCCTGCCAGCGCTTTGTGCGCGCTCTGCCAGGCCAGGCGTGCACCTTTGTCCACGGGGCGAGATCCACAGGAGGAAACGATGACTCACGCGATCAGGGCCGAGGGCCTGGTCAAACACTATGGGGAGACGAAGGCGCTCGACGGGGTCGATCTGGAGGTCCCGGCCGGCAAGGTGGTCGGGGTGCTGGGGCCGAACGGCGCGGGGAAGACGACCGCCGTCCGGATCCTGGCCACCTTGATCCGGCCGGACCGCGGCCACGCGAGCGTCTTCGGCTACGACGTCGTCAAGAACCCGATGGCGGTCCGGAGCATGATCGGGCTGACCGGGCAGTACGCGTCGGTCGACGAGGACCTTTCCGGTACGGAGAACCTCGTGCTGATCGGCAGGCTGCTGGAGTTCTCGAGGGCGGACGCGAAGAAGCGCGCGGCCGAGCTGCTGGAGCGGTTCGAGCTGACCGGCGCCGCCGGGCGTGCGATCAAGACCTACTCGGGCGGGATGCGGCGGCGGCTCGACCTCGCCGCGAGCCTGGTCGGCCGTCCCAAGGTGCTGTACCTGGACGAGCCGACCACCGGGCTCGACCCGCACGCCCGCAACGAGGTCTGGGCGGTGGTCCGGACGCTGGTCGCGGACGGCACGACGGTGCTGCTCACCACGCAGTACCTGGAGGAGGCCGATCAGCTGGCCGACACGATCACCGTGTTCGACCACGGGAAGGTCGTGGCGAACGGGCGGGCCGACGACCTCAAGCGGCGGACCGGCGGCCAGACGCTGCAGGTCCGGCCGAGCGCGCTCGCCGACCTCGACGCCGTCGAGCGCATCCTGGCCGGGCTCACCGGGACCCGGCCGAACCGGGACGACGACACCGGGCTGCTCACCGCGCCCGTCGCCGACCCCGTCCTGCTGTCCACCTTGGTCCGCAAGCTGGACGAAGCCGGGATCACCGCGGACGAGCTGGCGCTGCGGCTGCCCAGCCTCGACGAGGTGTTCCTCGCGCTGACCGGCAAGAAGACCGACGAGTCCACAAAGGACACGACTCCGGAAGGGAGCCTGGTATGACGACCATCGCGATGCCCGCACCACCACGGCATGTTTCACCGTCGAGCAGCGTGCGGCACGGGCTTTCCCTTGCCTGGCGCGGGGTCCTGAAGATCCGTAAGAACCCGGAACAGCTGGCCGACGTCACCATCGCGCCGATCATCTTCCTGGTCATGTTCGTCTACCTGTTCGGTGGCGCGATCATGGGCAGTACGGAGAGCTACCTCCAGAACGTCGTGCCCGGCATCATGGTGTTCAACATCCTGCAGGCCAGCATGACCGTCGGCGTCCAGCTGAACACCGACGTCACCAAGGGCGTGTTCGACCGGTTCCGGGCCATGCCGATCGCCCGGTCCGCGCCGCTGATCGGCGCCGTACTGGCCGACATCGTGCGGTACCTGGTGTGCCTGGTCGTGCTGATGGTCGTCGCGACGATCATGGGTTACCGGATCCAGACCGGACCGGCCGAGTTCGCGCTGGCGATCGTGCTCGTCATCGCGTTCGCGCTGGCGTTCTGCTGGGCTTCGGTGTTCGTCGGGATGCTGGTGAAGAGCCCCGGCGCGGTGCAGGGCCTGATGTTCGTGGTGCTGATGCCGCTGACCTTCGGCAGCAACGTGTTCGTGGGGACGAGCACCATGCCCGGCTGGCTGAAGGCGTGGGCCGACATCAGTCCGGTGACGCAGATGTCCGACGTGCTGCGCGGGCTGATGAACGGCGGTCCGATCGCCGGTCCGCTGACCGGGGCGCTGATCTGGATGGCGGCCGCGATCGCGGTCTTCTTCCCGCTCGCCACGTGGGCTTACCGGAAGCGCGTCTGACGGGGGTCAGGGGGTTAGGGCCAAGGGTGTCTTAGGTACCTATGTGGGCTCCGGCTGCGGTTGCTCTCAGGCTCGAGTCCGTGAAGGACTTCCAGTCAGACGCTTGCGTGAGTGGTCACGGTCCGTGGGGATGTCGTGAAGGGCCCCTTTGAGACGTTGAAGGTCTCAAAGGGGCCCTTCACGACATAAGAGCTCGACGCCGGACCGCCGGAAGCACTGAACGAGCCGCCCACTCATCCTCGCGTCTCGTGAGTGGTGAGGACTGCTAGAACCCGAAACGCCACTCACGACCCCACTTCGGCGGTGATCCAGGAGACCAGGTCCGGACGCGACAGGCCGGCGTCCTGCACGAGCAGCTCTTCGTAGCGCTCCTCGCCGAAATGCTCGCGAAGGTCGTCGATGAGCTGCCGGATCCCGGGTTCCCCGAGGTCCTGCCTGCCGCGCAGCAGTTTCGCCGCGCCGAGCAGCCGGACAGCCGCCTCAGGCCGCCCCTGCCGGAACCGGATCAGCCCGCAGACCTCGACGATCCGCGCGAGGTCGGGCATGTCGCCGCGTTCCGCGGTGGACTTCACGACGATCGCGGCACCGCGTCCGGCGCCGTCCAGATCTCCGGCGGCCAGCGCGATCTCCGTGTCGATGTATCCGCCGTACTCATCACCGAACATGCCCGGCATCGGCACCGTCGCCATCAGTTCCCGGAACCGGACGCCGACCGCGCGTGCCTCGTCGACGCGTCCGGCGCGGCAGAGCAGATCGGCCTTCCCCACCAGCACCATCACCGCGAGCTGGTCGTTGCCCGTGTCGATCGCGTAGCGCTCCGCGTCGCGCATCTCGCGCATCGCCGTGTCGAGGTCACCGGCCCGCGCGTACTCCGTCGCGAGCCGCCAGCGCTGCTGGATCACGTCGTCCTGGGACCCCAGTTCGAGTGCGAGGTCGAGGCCCCGCCGGTACAGCGCGAGCGCGGCGTCGTGATCGCCCGACATCGAGATGTCGCTCGCCTTCATGCCAACGGCCATCGCGGTGCCCCAGCGGTCGCCCACGGCCGTGAACCCTTCGTAGGCCCTGTCCCTTGCCCTGTCCGCGCCCTCGGGGTCGCCGTCGTCGGCGAGGATGAAGCTGTACGCCCACGACCCCGCCGACCTGGCCCACGGGTCCGGGCTCGCCAGCGCCCTCTCGACCTCGCGATGCGCGAGTTCCTTGTTCTGGCTGAAGAAGGCCAGCATCGGCAGGCCGATGGCCAGCCCGGCGAACCGGGTGTACGCGTTCGTCCGCACGCAGTCTTCGATGAGTTCCCGCACGGCTTCGCGGTCGCCGGCTCCCGGCACCATCGAGGTGATCTCACCCATCGCCCGGAACGCGGCGGCGAAGTCCTCCTCCAGCCGGTCGCCGAAACCGAGCACTTCGGCGACGAAGGACTCGACCCGGTCGCTGTCGCCCTTGACCAGCCAGTACCAGAAGGTGTTGCCGAACAGGCGCGTCGCCATTTCCGCGTCGCCCGCGTCGATGGCCTGGCGAAGCGCTGTCACGATGTTGCCGTGTTCCGCGTCGTAGCGGGAGATGGCGACGAGCTGATCCGCGGTCCGCAGCATCGGCTCCAGCCGCTCGGCGAGCTGGGCGTAGTAACGGTGATAAGCCTTCGTGAGCTGTGCTCGCTCTTCGGCCTCGTCGAGCCGTTCCGCCGCGTACGCCCGGATGGTCTCCAGCATGCGGTACCGCGGCTCGCCGTGATCGCCGGTCATCGCGTCCACAATGGACTTCTCGACGAGCGAACCGAGGACGTACAGGACGTCTTCGGCGGCCAGGCCGTCTCCGGCGCAGACCCCTTCGACGGCTTCGACCTCGGCACCCGCCCCGAAGACCGAAAGCCGCCTGGCGAGCACGCGCTCGGCGTCGTCGAGCAGATCCCAGCTCCACTCGACGACGGCACGCAGCGTGCGCTGCCTCGGCAACGCCGTCCGGCTGCCCGAGGTCAACAGGCGGAACCGGTCGTCGAGACGCTGCGAAATCTGCGCGACGGTCATCGACCGCAGCCGCGCGGCGGCCAGTTCCAGTGCCAGCGGCATGCCGTCGAGCCGACGGCAGATCTGCGCGACGGCGTCCACAGTGGACTCGTCGAGGAGGAAGTCCGGGCGCACGGCCACCGCCCTGTCGACGAACAGCCGGATCGCGCCCGCCTCGGCCGCCTTCGGGACGGTCGGCGTCCCCTCCGGAACGGACAGCGGGCCGAGCGGGCACAGCGTCTCGCCGTCGATGGCCAGCGCCTCGCGGCTCGTCGCGAGGATACGCAGCGTCGGCACGCGCCGCAGCAGGGTGTTCGCCAGCTCCGCGGCCGCGTCGACCAGATGCTCGCAGTTGTCCAGCACCAGCACCGACTCGCCGGCGCCGAGTGTCTCCACGACCCTGGCCAGCGCGTCCACCGGGCGCCGCATCGGATCGCCGCCGTGCGAAAGGCCGAGATCCCACAGCTCCAGCGCGGCGAAGACCGCGCCGGGCAGGTCGCCGGGGTCGCGGTCGACGGCGAGCGGCACGAACCAGACGCGTCCGCGCGCGTGCGCCGGATGCCGCGTCGCGACCTCGGTGGCCAGCCGCGTCTTCCCGGCGCCGCCGGACCCGACGAGCGTCACCAGCCGCGCACCCGCGAGGAGCTCCGCGACCAGCTTCAACTCGTCGTCACGGCCGACGAAACTGGTCAGCCGGACCGGAAGGTGGTCGGCGGCCGCGGGCGGCGGGCCGAGCTCACCGCGCAACGCGGCGAGATGGATCTCCTGGAGTTCGGCCGACGGGTCGACACCGAGCTGATCGGCCAGCGCCGCGCGGACCTCCTCGTAGACGGCGAGGGCGTCGGACTGCCGGTCCGCCGCGCACAACGCCCGGATCCACAGCCCGGCGAGCCGCTCACGCAGCGGATTCCGCGCGGCCGCCTCCTTCAGATCCGCCAGCACCCGGCCGTGCCCACCGAGCCGGATCTCCGCTTCGAAGCGATCTTCGGCGGCTTCGAGCCGCAGATCCTCCAGCCGGGTCGCCGGTGCCTGGGCGAAAGGGGCTTCGAGCACGTCGGACAGCGCTTGACCACGCCAGAAGCCGAGCGCTTCGGCGAGGACCGCGGCCGCACCCGCGTCCCGGCCCGCCGCCAGCTCCGCGCGGCCCTCCGCCGCCAGCCGTTCGAAGCGGAACACGTCGACGTCCTCGCGGGCGACGTCCAGCCGGTAGCCGCCAGGGCCGGAGTCGAGAGCGACACCATCGGCACGCAGGACCTTGCGCAACCGCGAAACCAGCGACTGCAACGCGTTCGCCGCGTCGGCCGGCGGTTCCGCGCCCCAGAGACCGTCGATGAGGGCGGTCGCCGGGACCGCGCGACCGGCGTCCAGCGCGAGCCTGGCCAGGAGCATGCGGAGGCGGGCACCGCCGATGTCGACCGGGGTGCCGTCACCGGCCTCCGCTCCGACCGGGCCCAGCAGCGTCACACGCACGACCCCAGCTTTCCAGAAGCCGCAACCAGGCGACGGAAGTGGGGATTATCCGGGCACGAAGGATCTTTCCGGGCGGACGGCCGAGGTCACGGCGCTACGTTCGTGATCGAGTCACAGCCGATCGACTGGGAGCGCGAATGAGGTACCGGAGTGCGGCCGTCATCGCCGCCGTTCTGGCCGCGAGTGTCCTCGGCGGCGGGACCGCCGTCGCCGACACCGGGAAACCCGGCGCCGACGGCGCGGGCGACGGCTACTACCCGCAGGACGGCAACGGCGGCTACGACGTCGGCGACTACAACCTGAAAATCGGCTACGAGCCCGCCACCAAGCAGCTCACCGGCTTCCAGACGATCACCGGCCGGACCACCCAGGCGCTGAGTTCGTTCAACCTCGACCTGCGCGGGCTCACCGTCGACTCGGTCAAGGTCAACGGGCGAAAGGCGACCTTCACCCGCACCGGTGACCACGAACTCGTGATCACCCCGGCGCGGTCGCTGCGGAACCACGAGCGGTTCACCGCCGAGATCGCCTACCACGGCGTCCCGCAGCCGATCGAGGATCCGTCGCTGGGCGAGAACGGCTGGCAGTACGCGAAATCCGGCGGCGCGTTCGTCGCGGGCGAGCCGAAGTCCGCGACCACCTGGTACCCGGTCAACGACACCCCGCGGGACAAGGCGACCTTCCACCTCGCGGTCACCGTTCCCTCGGAATGGGGCGTCATCTCGAACGGCCGCGAGCGCGGGCGGTTCGCTTCGGGGAAGAACACCACGTACGCCTGGGCCGAAGAGACCCCGGCCGTGCCGTACATGACGACGGTCGCGATCGACAAATGGGAGTTCGAGCGGACGAAGCTGTCCGACGGCACCCCGGTCGTCAACGCCTACGCCCCCGGCACCCCCGCGGCGACGAAGCAGGCCGAGGCGCGGCTGCCGGAGATCATCGACTTCCTGGCGTCGAAGTTCGGGCGCTACCCGGTGGACGCGGCGGGCGGCATCTTCCTCGCCGAACCGATCGGCTTCTCCCTGGAGACGCTGAGCAGGCCGATCTACTCGGGCGCGGCGGGCAACGTCCCGACGATCGTGCACGAGAACGCCCACCAGTGGTGGGGCGACTCGGTCGCCGTCGACAAGTGGAAGGACGTCTGCCTCAACGAATGCTTCGCCTCGTACGCGGAATGGCTTTGGTCCGAGGCGAAGTCGGGGCAGGACCTCAAGGCGCGCTACCTGACCGCCGTGCGGAAGGCGACGGACCGGTTCTGGGCCGGGAAACTGTACGACATGGGGCCCGGCAACGAGTTCACATACGTCTACTCGAAGGGCCCGGTGGCGCTGCACGCGCTGAAGAACTACATCGGCGCGGCGCCGTTCGACCGCATCCTGAAGACGTGGCCCGCCATCCACCGCGACGGCAACGCGAGCCTGCCGGAGTTCCAGAAGTTCGCCGAACGCGTCGCGCACAAGGACCTCCAGGGCTTCTTCGACGCGTGGTTCTACGGCAGCACCAAACCGGCGCCCGAGTTCCTCTACCCCGGGGACCTCAAGCCCGCTGCCTGACCGTCGTCACACGTTAGGGTGAGGGCATGACGTCAGTGCTCCTCACCGGTTTCGAACCGTTCGGCGGTGAGCGGGTGAACCCGTCGTTGCAGGCGGTTTCCCTGCTCACCGGCCGTCGGCACGACGCCGTGGCCGTCGAACTGCCGTGCGTGTTCTCGCGTTCGCTGGTCACCTTGCGCGACGCGATCGACGAGTACCGGCCGGAACTGGTGATCTGCGTCGGACAGGCGGGCGGCCGCGCCGGCGTCACCCCGGAACGCGTCGCGATCAACCTGATCGACGCCCGCATCCCGGACAACGCGGGCTCACAACCCGTCGACGTCCCGGTGATCCCCGGCGGGCCCAACGCGTACTTCACCACTCTGCCGGTGAAAGCGTGTGTCGCGGGGATCGAGCACGCCGGACTTCCCGCGTCGGTCTCGCACACCGCCGGGACATACGTGTGCAACCAGGTCTTCTACGGGCTGATGCACTTGCTGGACAACGACTTTCCCGGTGTACGCGGCGGTTTCGTGCACGTGCCGTACACGCCGGAACAGGCCGCGCGGACGACCGCGCCGAGCCTGGCCGTGCACCGTGCGGCGGAGGCACTGGAGATCATCGTGGACACCGCGCTTTCGGTGACCGAGGATCTCGCGACCCCGGCGGGCACCCTGCACTGATCAGGGCTTGAGCTGTGCGGTGAAGAACTCGACCATCTCCGCGGTCGTGCGCGAGGTGCCGTCGCTGCGCGTCGATACGAGCATCGCGCTCAACGGCGCGTCTTCGGTCCCGAAGAGCACGATGCCGCTTCGCTTGCCCGCGCCCGCCAAGTAGCGCCCATGGAGCCCGTCGGCCGCCCAAGTGCCCTCCACGGGCTTGCCCTTGGTCATCCGCTGCCGGACGCCGTCCTCCAGACCGGTCATCGCGACGCCCTGGTAGTAGTTGATCGCGTTCGACGCCTTGTCGCCGGAGAACACACAGGTGACCGCCGACGACGCCCCCACCGTGGCGGCCGCGTCCGGCGCCTCCCGGCAGTCGTCCCCCTTCGGGACGACCGCGGCGATCCGGCGGAGGCAGTCCGTGAAGCCCTGCGCGTCCTTCGTCCCCGGCTGATCGCAGCTCACCGGTTTCGCCGGGGCCGGTCCGGCGACCGGCGCTTCCTCGTCGCCGGTGAGCAGGACGATCGTCGTCACTATCGCCGCGAGGGCGAGCACGATGACGCCGTACGTCGTGGGCTTCTGCCAGCTCCGGCCCGGCGGGGGTGGAGGCGGCGTCCAGCGCGGCGGCTGCGGGCGGCGCGGCTGTTGTTGCATGGGTTGTGGCTGCACGGGCTGTTGCCGCACCGGCGGCGCGACCGGCGCGAAGGCGGGCACGGTCAGCTGGGAATCCTCGCCGCCCGCGGGCACGTGGTGCAGCCCGAACGCGACCGCCGTCTCCGGCTGATCCTGCGTGGTCGGCGCGATCCTGAGCTGATTCGCCAGCAGGCTCGCCAGCAACGGCATCCGGCTCGGCCCGCCGACGAGGTAGACGCCGCCGAGCCGGTCCGGCGACAGCCCGGCGCGGCGAATCGTGGTGGCCAGCAGCTCGGCGCTGCGCAGGAAACTCGGCCGGACGAGCGCTTCGAGCTCCGTCCGCGTCACCCGCACGTCGCCGAACGGCTCCGGCATCGGGATCTCGGTCTGCTGGTGCCGGGACAGGCTTTCCTTGGCGTCGCGGACATCCTGCAGCAACGACCGGCGCGTCCGGCGGTCGCTGACCGACTGCGGACGCAGGATCCGTTGCCACCGCGCGGGTTCGGAATGCGACACCTCACGGCCGATGTGCACCAGCAGCGCCTGGTCGATGTCCAGACTGCCGAGATCGGGCAGGCCGTCCTCGGCGAGCACGGCGAACCCCTGTGCGCTGACACCGACGACCGCGCAGTCGAAGGTGCCCGCCCCGAGGTCGTACACCGCGATCGGACCGGGCGGCCGCTGACCGTGGTTGAGGGAGGCGTAATGCGCGGCCGCGGCGACCGGCTCGGGAATGAGCACCGTCGTGGGAAAACCGGCCTTGAGCGCGGCGTCGCGGAGGATCTGCTTGCGATCCGGGCCCCAGCCCGCGGGATGGGAGATCCGCACCTGCGCGGGCAGGCGCTGAAGGAGCAGCTCGGCCTCTTCGCCAACCCGGCGCAGGACCGCCGCGAAGGCGTCGGCGATGGGCAGCGTGACCTCACCGAGCTGGAGAGCGCCCTCGTCGATGCGCCGCTTCGGATTCGCCTCGAACCGGCTCGGATCCAGCCGCGCCCGGCGTTCGGCGTCGCGGCCGACGAAGACGGTGCCGTCCTTGTCGACGTAGATCGCGGACGACATCGTCACCGACCCGTCGATCTCGACGACCTGCGTCCCCCTGCCGTGGATCGAAAGCACCCCCACCGTGCTGGAGGTACCGAAATCGATCGCCAGAACGTCCACCTGACCCCCTCCCGGACCCGAAGGCATCGTCTCACGCCCCCCGATCACGCGAGTTCCGCCTCTGATCACGCGAGTTCCGCGTCCAATCACGCGAGTTACGTCCCTGATCACGCGAGTTACGTCCCTGATCACGCGAGTTCGCCATCCACGCGCGCCGGCCCTCTGTGAGGAAAAGGCGAACTCGCGTGACTAGACGCCGAACTCGCGTGATTAGGCGCGTAACTCACGTGATTGAGCGCGTAACTCACGTGATTGGGCACGTAACTCGCGTGATCGGGAGGCGCGAACGCGGAAGTGCCCGCCGCGGCAAACCCGCGACGGGCACTTCCGGAACCGACTGGGCTTTACTCGCCCTCGGCTTCACCGTTCTCTTCGGTCGAGCCGGCACCGATGCTCACCGGCGGGGCGTCCGGGACCGACGAGGGCCGGGCTTCGCCACGGAAGACGAAGTGCGCCTTGTCGTCCTTCTCGCCCTCTTCGTCGTTCCAGCCTTCGACGTCGACCAGGATGATCTGGCCGGCCTGGATCTCGCCGAACAGGATCTTCTCCGACAGCTGGTCCTCGATCTCGCGCTGGATCGTGCGGCGCAGCGGCCGCGCGCCCAGCACCGGGTCGAAGCCGCGCTTGGCGAGCAGCGCCTTGGCCTTGGGCGTGAGCTCGAGCTCCATGTCCTTGGCCTTGAGCTGCTTCTCGACCCGGGCGGCCATCAGATCGACCATCTGGATGATCTGGTCCTTGGTCAGCTGGTGGAAGACGATGATGTCGTCGATCCGGTTCAGGAACTCAGGCCGGAAATGCTTCTTCATTTCCTCGTTGACCTTTTGCTTCATCTTCTCGTACCGGTTGGCGGTGTCGCCTCCCTGCGAGAACCCGAGCGAGACGGACTTGGAGATGTCCGAGGTACCCAGGTTCGAGGTGAAGATGAGCACGGTGTTCTTGAAGTCGACCGTACGACCCTGGCCGTCGGTGAGACGGCCGTCTTCGAGGACCTGCAGGAGCGTGTTGTAGATCTCCTGGTGGGCCTTCTCGATCTCGTCGAACAGCACCACCGAGAACGGCTTGCGCCGCACCTTCTCGGTCAGCTGGCCGCCCTCTTCGTAGCCGACGTAGCCCGGAGGGGCACCGAAGAGCCGCGAAGCGGTGTAGCGGTCGTGGAACTCGCCCATGTCGATCTGGATGAGCGCGTCGTCCTCGCCGAACAGGAACGCCGCGAGCGCCTTGGACAGCTCGGTCTTACCGACACCGGACGGACCGGCGAAGATGAACGAGCCGGAGGGGCGCTTCGGGTCCTTCAGGCCGGCACGGGTGCGGCGGATCGCCTGGGAGACGGCCTTGACGGCGTCCTCCTGGCCGATGATCCGCTTGTGCAGCTCGTCCTCCATGCGGAGCAGACGCGTGGTCTCCTCCTCGGTGAGCTTGAACACCGGGATGCCGGTCCAGTTGGCGAGGACCTCGGCGATCTGCTCCTCGTCGACCTCGGCGACGACGTCGAGGTCGCCGTCCTTCCACTGCTTCTCCCGCTCACCCTTCTGGCCGAGGAGGGTCTTCTCCTCGTCACGGAGGCGGGCGGCGCGCTCGAAGTCCTGCGCGTCTATCGCGGACTCCTTGTCCCTGCGCACGTCGGCGATCTTCTCGTCGAACTCGCGCAGGTCCGGCGGCGCGGTCATGCGGCGGATGCGCATCCGGGCACCGGCCTCGTCGATCAGGTCGATCGCCTTGTCCGGGAGGAAGCGGTCGTTGATGTAGCGGTCCGCGAGGGTGGCCGCCTGCACCAGCGCGCCGTCGGTGATCGAGACGCGGTGGTGCGCCTCGTACCGGTCGCGGAGACCCTTCAGGATCTCGATCGTGTGCTCGAGCGACGGCTCGCCGACCTGGATCGGCTGGAAGCGGCGCTCCAGCGCGGCGTCCTTCTCGATGTACTTGCGGTACTCCTCGAGGGTGGTCGCGCCGATCGTCTGCAGCTCACCACGGGCCAGCATCGGCTTCAGGATCGACGCGGCGTCGATCGCGCCCTCGGCGGCACCCGCGCCGACGAGCGTGTGCAGCTCGTCGATGAACAGGATGATGTCGCCGCGGGTCTTGATCTCCTTGAGCACCTTCTTGAGGCGCTCTTCGAAGTCACCGCGGTACCGGGAACCGGCGACCAGGGAGCCGAGGTCGAGGGTGTAGAGCTGCTTGTCCTTCAGCGTCTCGGGCACCTCGCCCTTGACGATGTTCTGCGCGAGCCCCTCGACGACGGCGGTCTTGCCGACGCCGGGCTCACCGATCAGGACCGGGTTGTTCTTGGTGCGCCGCGACAGCACCTGCATGACCCGCTCGATCTCTTTACCGCGGCCGATGACCGGGTCGAGCTTGCCTTCGCGGGCCTGCACGGTCAGGTTGCGGCCGAACTGGTCGAGCACCAGCGACGACGACGGGGTGCCTTCACCGCGTCCGGAGCCGGTCTCGGTCGACTCCTTGCCACCCTGGTAGCCCGACAGCAGCTGCAGGACCTGCTGACGCACCCGGTTGAGGTCCGCGCCGAGCTTGACGAGCACCTGTGCGGCGACGCCTTCGCCCTCGCGGATGAGCCCGAGCAGGATGTGCTCGGTGCCGATGTAGTTGTGGCCGAGCTGCAGCGCTTCGCGCAGCGACAGCTCAAGCACCTTCTTGGCCCGCGGAGTGAAGGGGATGTGCCCGCTCGGGGCCTGCTGCCCCTGGCCGATGATCTCCTCGACCTGTTGGCGGACGCCCTCCAGCGCGATGCCCAGCGATTCCAGCGCCTTGGCGGCGACACCTTCACCCTCGTGGATCAGACCCAGGAGGATGTGCTCGGTGCCGATGTAGTTGTGGTTGAGCATCCTGGCTTCTTCTTGGGCCAGGACGACCACCCGCCTCGCGCGGTCGGTGAACCTCTCAAACATGTGCACTCCCTCGACTGCTGCGACGGCGGCCCGTTTCCATCGTGCTTTCACCGCGATGGATTCAGCACCGTGAGACCACTCTAGTAGCCACGCGGTCGCGCTGGCGTACCACTACGGCTGATTGCGGCCCGTTCGCGCCCGGCCCGTTCTCGGGCCGTGCGCTCTTTCATCTTCCGGTTGCCCTGCACCTTTACGTCAAGCACAACGTGCGGACAAGCGTCCGGATTCCGCCGGAAGGGCGTTGTCCGCTGAGCGCGAACACGGGTCCGCCGTGTGAATGGACACCCGTCCGGAGTACACGGAGCACATGTAAGGTAAGGCGAACCTAATGACGGGAGGGCCGGTGTGTCCCAACGCTACGCGCTCGCGTTCCCGGCGGACGGGCTCAGGGCCTCCCTCTCCAGGATGCCCGAGGACGCCCGGCTCCGCGGAGACGTGCCGGACGGGGAGCCGGACTGGGTCCGCTGCGACGATCTACTCGACGAACCAGCCCGGCTCGTGCGCTGGCGGGAGCGGCTCACCGGCTGGCTGACCGAGACGTATCCGGAGGCGACCGGAATCCCCGAGCGGACCCCGGCGAGCTGGATCCTGTCCTGGTATCTGCACGTCCCGGCCTTCGCCGGCGCGATGCTGCTGCACCACGAACGCCGCGTCCCCTCGCTGGCGCCGTCCGCGCTGGCGTTCCGAATCGGCGGCGACCGGCCGCATCCGGACTCGGTCGCCGTCCTCGGCGGCGGCTTCCACTGCCTGCCGACGGACCCGGGATCGGCACATCCCAGGGCCGTCGTCGCCCCGGACGAACGGACACTGGGCACCGTGCTGCGGGGCAGGTTCGTCGCCCACGCGAGCCTGTTCATCGACGTCTACGGGCCGATGACGAGGCTCGGGCGGCGGCAGCTGTGGGCGGCCGCCACGGACGCGCTCGACAACGCGCTGTGGTCGGCGGGACGGCTGGGCGGGACCCCGGAGGCCGAGGGCGCCGGGATCGCGGACGCCGCGCTGGTCCTCGAATCGCGGTTCCCGCCGCTGACGTCGGCGTCGAAGCTGACGTCGGCTCCGGGAGCCGACGGCCGCCGCGAGTGGACGAGAAACCGCGAAAGCTGCTGTTTCTCCTATCTGCTGCCCGCGGAATCGGAATGCGGCGGCTGTCCGCGAATCCGTTAAGGGGTCCAGGCGGGATTCCGGCCCGTCGCGCCCAAGGCGCGTTCGAACGTCGTCGCGCCTTCCGCGACGGTCACTTCGTCGCCGTACACCTTCATCGCCCGCGCCTGGTCGCCGATCTCCAGCGCGATGGCGTACACGGCGTCGGCGACTTCGGGGAGAACGGTGAGCTCCGCGCCGGTCGCCTTGGCGAGGTCCCAGGCGTGGAAGACGAACTCGTCCAGCACCATGTAGCCGGCCATCGACGCGGGCATCGGGTTGCCGCCGAAGGTGGTCTGCCCCTGCCACGCCTCGGGCGTCCCGAAGACGTCCACGAGCCGCGCGGTCTGCTTCTCGATGTCACCGAGCCATCCGTCGCCGACGAGCCCCGCGTCCGCCTCGCCGGAGGAGACCTCGGGCGACGGCGCCTTGCGCCCGGCGGCTTCGAGCCAGGGGCCCCAGTAGAGAAGGTGGTTCAGCAGGGCGCGGACGTCGTATTCGGCGCACGGCGTGCGGGCGGCGAGGTCGGTCTCGCCGATCCCGCGCAGGATTCCGGCGAATTCCGCGGCGGCGGGGGCGATCAGGGCAGCGTGTTCGGACATGGGGGTATGAGTTCACAGGAACCCGCGCACCGTCTTGAAGAAACGCGACAGGGTTAGGTTGAGGGGGTGAACGGGCACCGGATCCCGGCGGGGATCGTCAACGCGCGGCAGGCGAAGTTCAGCCTTGTGCGGTATCCGCCCGCGCCGGGGCTGCGCCCGTTCGTCGACCACCACTGGGTGCTGCGCTGGGATCTGAGCGGCCGTCCGCCCCACGAACAGGTGGTACTGCCCAATCTCGCGGTGAACGTCACGTTCTTCCGCCACGCGGAAGGTGCGTTCGGTCCCGGGAAACGACCTTTCCGCCGCACCATCGCGGGCATCGACCACGGTATCGGCGTGCGATTCCGGCCGGGGGCTTTCCGGGCATTCCTCACCGCCCCGGTCACGATGATCTCCGGCGGTTCCGTTCCGCTCACCGATCTCTTCCCCGGCGCCGGATCGGTGACGGAATCGGTACGGAATGCGACGAACGACTTCGAAATGGTCCGCCGGTGCGAGGAACTGCTCCTCGGAGGAGATCCCGTGCTCACCGCCGCGGCCAGGTCGGCCATCGAAGCGGTCGAAACAATCGCGGCCGATCCGGCCATTACCAGAGTCGGCGAGCTGTCAAGCCGAACGGGCCTGTCTCAGCGAAGCCTGCAACGCCTGTTCGCCGAACATGTCGGCGCCGCCCCCAAATGGGCGATTCAGGTGTACCGATTGAACGAGGCGGCGGCACGGATCGCCGCCGAGGATCGGCCGGACTACGCGGAACTGGCGTTCACGCTGGGCTATAGCGACCAAGCCCACTTCATCCGGGATTTCCGCTCCGTGACCGGATGGGCGCCCACCGAGTACGCCCGCTTGAACCGTGTACAAGAACAAGAAAGCCGCCGGGAACAGTTTCCCGGCGGCGTTCGAGTCTGAAAGACCTCAGTTCTTCTTGTGGTAGGCCTCCACGACCTCGGACGGGATACGTCCACGGTCGGAAACCTGGAAGCCGTTCTTGCGGGCCCAGGCGCGAATGGCCTGGTTCTGCTCGCGGTCCACGGTCGCGGGGCGGGCGGCGGCCTTCACGCCGGCGACCGGACGAATGGCGGTGCGCTTACGGCCACCCGCGCGGCGGGCGTGCTCCACATACTGGGCCAGCGCGTCACGAAGCTCTTCCGCGTTTTCCGCGGAAAGGTCGATCTGGTAGCTCACACCGTCCAAACCGAACTCGACGGTCTCTTCCGCCTCAGTGCCGTCGAGGTCGTCGACGAGAGAGACGAGCACCTTCTGTGCCATCTGTTTCCTCCTGCTGGGGGCTTACACGAATGATCTGGTACGGGGCATGCCCCGGACAGAAGACTTTGTCTAGCGACATTAATACCCGCTACCGAGACATAACGCAAATCTTGTTTACGAGAACGATCGAGGTATCTGTCACGCGGACGGGTTATTCGGGTCGGACGAGCGGGAAGAGGATGGTCTCCCGGATACCAAGGCCGGTCAGCGCCATCAGCAACCGGTCGATCCCCATTCCGACACCACCGCTCGGCGGCATTCCGTACTCCAGCGCACGGAGGAAATCCTCATCCAGGTTCATGGCCTCACTATCACCCTGCGCACCCAGCCGAGCCTGTTCCACCAGACGCTGACGCTCCACCACGGGATCGACGAGCTCGGAGTATCCGGTGGCCAGTTCGAATCCGCGCACGTACAGATCCCACTTCTCGGCCACCCCCGGCTTGCTGCGATGTTGCCTGGTCAGCGGGGATGTCTCGACCGGAAAATCACGGACAAAAGTGGGTTCGTGGAGATGATCTCCGACGAGATGTTCCCAAAGTTCTTCGACGAGTTTGCCATGGCCTAACTTTGGGTCGAGCTCCAGCTCTCGCGCTTCGGCATAGGAACGCAGCTTGTCCGCCGATGTCTCGGGAGTGACCTCTTCCGACAACGCCCCGGACAGCGACTCGTACATTCCGAGCGTGGTCCACTCGCCGGAGAGGTCGTACTCCGAACCGTCGGCGAGAGTGACCACCTGAGTACCGAGAACGTTCTGCGCCGCCTCCTGGATGAGCTGGCGCGTCATCACCGCATTGGAGTCATAGGTCGCATACGCTTCGTAGTACTCGAGCATCGCGAACTCCGGCGAGTGGGACGAGTCGCTGCCCTCGTTCCGGAAGTTCCGGTTGATCTCGAAGACCTTCTCGATACCGCCGACCACGCAACGCTTGAGGTACAGCTCCGGTGCGATCCTCAAGTAGAGGTCGAGGTCGAAGGCATTCGAATGTGTGACGAATGGCCGCGCCGCCGCGCCGCCGTGCAGCGTTTGCAGCATCGGGGTCTCGACCTCGAGGAATCCCCGGCCGTGAAACGAGTCACGCAGGGAACGCAGCACACCGGCCCGGGTACGGACCACGTCCCGCGCCTTGGGACGCACGATCAGATCGACATAACGCTGCCGGATCCGCGTTTCCTCGGCCAGCTCTTTGTACATCACCGGCAACGGGCGCAATGCTTTCGACGTGATCCGCCATGAGTCGGCCATCACGGAAAGCTCACCGCGCTTGGAGGTGATGACCTCGCCCTCGACGAATACGTGATCGCCGAGATCGACATCGGACTTCCACGCCGCGAGCGCGTCCGCGCCCACCTTCGCGAGGCTGATCATCGCCTGCAACTCGGTGCCGTCGCCTTCACGGAGACTCGCGAAACACAGTTTGCCGGTATTGCGCATGAACATGACCCGGCCGGTGACGCCGACGATCTCGCCGGTGGCGGTGTCGGCAGGAAGACCGGAATGCTTCTCGCGCACTTCGGCCAGCGAGTGCGTCCGGGGCACCTCGACCGGATACGGATCGATACCCTCCGCGATTATCCGGTCGCGCTTGTCCCGGCGCACCCGCATCTGTTCCGGCAGGTCTTCGTCGGGGCTCACGCCCTCGGATGCGGGGATTTCAGTCATGGCGCACAGCGTACGAACCCGCCGCTTCCCTACGCCAACCGGATTACCTTTTCCGAGTCCGGACCGGCCGGTTTTCTGTCCATTAACCTGGTTCGCGTGAACTCATCCACTCCCGGCATCGAACCCGAACTGCACGCCCGCCGCGCCGCTTCGTTCGGCGCGAAGGCCGCCGCCTATGCCGCCCATCGGCCGGACTATCCGGAAAAGGCACTGGCCTGGGGGCTGGCCGGCGCCAGGGGAACGCCGGAACGGGTCCTCGACCTCGGTGCGGGCACCGGCAAGGTCAGCCTGGGCCTGCTCGCACTGGACGTCGCGGTCACCGCGGTCGAACCGGACGCGCAGATGCTCGAAGAGCTCGCCAAGGCGCTCCCGGCCGTGACCCCGCTCATCGGGGCCGCGGAGCGGATCCCGCTGCCGGACGAGTCCGTGGACGCCGTGGTCGCCGGGCAGGCGTTCCACTGGTTCGACCTCGACCGGGCCTATCCGGAGCTGGCCAGGGTGCTCAGGCCGGGCGGAGTCGTTGTGGCGCTGTGGAACCACGACGACGAGTCGACGAGCTGGCTGGCGGAGTTCAACAAGCTGATCAAGAGCTCGATGAGCAGGCGCTGGCTGAGCGACTACGAATCTCTGCCGGATCACGAGGCCTTCGAACCGTTCGAGAAGGAGACTTTCAGCCACAAACAGCCCAGGACGGCGGAAAGCCTGGTGGAGACGATCGCCACCCATTCGCATCTGCTGGTGGCCCCGGAAGCGGAACGCGCCGCCAAACTGCGCGCGGCGCGGGAATTCCTCGACCGGAACCCGGAAACCGCCTCGGGGGAATTCGACCTTCCGCTCACCACCACGGTCTTCCGGGCGGGTAAACGATGACCGACTGGAAGGCGACGTTCACGGCGACGTTCGGCGCGCCCGCGTCCGCGGTCTCGGCTGGGATCTGGGCCGAGGTCTACGGCGACGAGTACCCCGCCGAACTGGACACCTACAGCTTCGTGACCCGGACCGACCTGCGCGACATCGTGGCCGGGGCACGACTGGAACCGGGCGGCCGGCTGGCCGACATCGGCTGCGGGCGCGGCGGGCCGGGCCTGTGGGTAGCCGCGCGCACCTACGCGACACTCACCGGCGTCGACATCGCGGAGACGGCGCTGGCTTCGGCGCGGCGTCGCGCGGAGGCGATGGACGTCGAGGCGACCGACTTCCAGGTCGGCAGTTTCTCGGACACGGGCCTGGAGGACGCGTCGTTCGACGCGGTGATGAGCGTCGACGCGCTGCTGTTCGCGCCCGACAAGCAGCGCGCCTGCGAGGAGTTCGCGCGGATCCTCGTGCCCGGTGGGCGCCTGCTCGTCACGACCTGGGACTTCGAAGGGCAGCCGGAGAACCGGCCGCCGCAGGTGCCCGACCACCGGCCGCTACTGGAAGCGGCCGGGTTCGACGTCCAGTCCTACGAGGAGACGGCGGACTGGCGGGCGCGGCAGCGGCGGACCGGGGAACTCTCGCTGGAGCGCGTGGCGGAACTGGCGGCGGAATCCGGCGCGGATCCGGCGAAACTGCGGGCGAGCATCGAGCTCGCGCTGCGGAACCAGGACCTGATGACGCGGCGGGTGCTGATCGTCGCCTCACGCCGCTGACCGAAAGCGTGACTCGCGTGATTGAAGGCGTAACTCGCGTGATTGGAGCCGTAACTCGTGAGTTACGTGTCCAATCACGCGAGTTACGGGTCTGATCACGTGAGTTACGGGTTTCGTCACGGGCGGGCGGAGGCGTGGTTGCGCTCGTAGACCAGCCGGAGGCCCAGCAGGGTGAGATCCGGCGCGTGCTCGGTGATCGTTTCGGACTCCTCGAGCACCAAAGGCGCGAGACCGCCGGTCGCGATCACCGCGACCGGATCGGCCCCGCCGGGCGAGAGCTCGCGCTTGATCCGTTTCACCAGGCCGTCGACCTGGCCGGCGAAACCGTAGAGGATGCCGGATTGCAGGCATTCCACGGTGTTCTTCCCGATCACCGACCGCGGTGGCACCAGTTCCACCTTGCGCAGCGCCGCGGCCCGCGCGGCCAGCGCGTCGACCGAGATCTCGATGCCGGGAGCGAACGCGCCGCCGAGGAACTCGCCCTTGGCGGAGATGGCGTCCACATTGGTCGAAGTCCCGAAATCCACCACCACACAAGCGGTGGACGGGTGCAGATGGTGCGCGGCCAGGGTGTTCACCAGCCTGTCCGCGCCCACCTCCTTGGGGTTGTCGACCAGGAGCGGCACGCCGGTGCGCACTCCCGGCTCGATGACGATCTTCGGCAACCGCCCGTAGTAGCGCGAAAGCATGACGCGCAGTTCCCGCAGCACGGCGGGAACCGTGGACAGCGCGCTGATCCCGGTGATCGCGTCCGCGTGCGAGCCGAGGAGGCCGCGCATGGTCAACGCCAGTTCGTCGGCGGTCATCCGCGCGTCGGTGCGCATCCGCCAGTCGCCGATCAGCTCCTGGCCGGCGTACAGCCCGAGAACGATGTTGGTGTTGCCGACGTCGACCGTGAGCAGCAAGGGCTCAGCTTTCGGCGTGCAGCAGCGCGTCGAGACGGCGGGCGTCGGCGGTTTCGGCGACCGGGAAGGTCATCGTGTCGTCGTCGGCCAGCGTCACGGTGCCGCTCAACAGCCCGGAACCCTCCGGCGCGTGACCGGGGTTGGCGCCCTTCTCGACGATCCGGTTGTCCGCGTCGACGAAGACGACCCGCGGCCGGAACGAGGCCGCCTCGGCGTTCTCCATCTGCGCGTACGAAATCAGGATCACCAGATCGCCGGGGTGCACCAGATGCGCCGCGGCACCGTTGATGCCGAGCACCCCGCTGCCGCGTTCGCCCGCGATCACGTAGGTCTCGAGCCGCGCGCCATTGGTGACGTCCACAATGGACACCTGTTCGCCCGGCAGCAGATCCGCCGCGTCCATCAGGTCCTCGTCGACGGTCACCGAACCGACGTAGTGGAGATCGGCCTGGGTGACCGTCGCCCGGTGGATCTTCGATTTCAGCATCGTGCGGTACATCGTGGACTCTCCTTATTCCCCTGCGTCCAGCGCGTGTCCCGGATGGTCGACGGCCGCGCCGAGCAGCACCGGGACGTTGTCGATCAGCCGGGTACTCCCCACCCTGGCCGCGATCAGCAACCGCGCTTCACCGTCCGCGGGCGCGGGCCCGAGGTCGGTTCCCCTCAATTCCAGATAGTCGACCTCGACCGCGGGGCGCGCGGAGAGGGTCTGCCTGGCGGTCGCCAGCACGGCTTCCGCGCCGTCGCGTCCGACGAAGGCACCCGCGGTGAGTGCCGCCGACAACACGATCGCGTCCTCGCGCTGTTCCGGAGTCAGGTAGACGTTGCGCGAGGACAACGCCAGCCCGTCGCGTTCCCGGACCGTCGGCACCCCGATGACACGGGTGTCGAAGTTCAGGTCACGCACCATCTTCTTGATCAGCACCAGCTGCTGGTAGTCCTTCTCCCCGAAGAAGGCGTAGTCCGGCCGCACGATGTTGAACAGTTTCGCCACCACGGTCAGCACGCCGGCGAAATGCCCCGGCCGCACCGCGCCTTCCAGCTCGTCGCCGAGCGCGCCGGGATGCACCGTGACGGTGGCCCCGTCGGGATACAGATCCGACGCCTTGGGCAGGAAGCCCAGCTCGACGCCGTCCTCCTTCAGCACTTCGAGGTCCTTGTCCAGCGGACGCGGGTACGCCTCGAAGTCCTCGCCCTCCCCGAACTGCAGGGGATTCACGAAGATCGACGTCGCGACGACCGTGTTCGGCAGTCGCTTCGCCCGGCGGATCAGCTCGCGGTGCCCCGCGTGCAGGGCGCCCATCGTGGGCACCAGCGCGACCTTGCGGCCGACGCCGTGCAGGGCACGCGTCACCTTGCTGACCTGCTCGGGCGGCTGGAAGGTGTGCAGCGTGCCTCGGGCGAATTTGGGTGTGGTCACTGGTTTTGCTGCCCTTCGGCGGGATCTGCGGGATCACTCAGGAGTTCGGTGAGCTCGGCGGCGGCCGAGGCATCCAGTAGCCCGGCGGCGTCGCCGCGCGCCAGCGTGCGCCTGGCCAGCGCGCGATAGCTCGGGGCGACGTCGGGGCCACGTTCGGCCAGCACCGCGAGATGCTTACGCACGGTGCCGAGGTCACCACGGGCCACCGGCCCGGTCAGCGCCCGGTCCCCGTGTCGGAGAACATTATCCAACGCCGCCGACAACAACGGAGCCACCAGGCGTTCGGGCTGGGCGATTCCCGCCTCCCGCAACAATTCCGCGCAATCGGCGACCAGTGTCATCAGGTGGTTCGCGCCGTGCGCCAACGCCGCGTGATAGAGCGCTCGCGCTTCGTCAGGGACCCGGACGGGCTCCGCGCCCATCTCCACGGTCAGCGCCTCACCGACGTTCCATGCCGCTTCGTCACCCTCTGTGGCTGTGACGCCGATGCTGCACGCGGCCAGCCTGTCGAGGTCTTCGGCGCGGCCGGTGAAGGTCATCACGGGGTGCAGGGCCAGCGGCAGCGCCCCGGTCTCGGCGGCGGGCGCGAGGACGTCGATGCCGTGCGCCCCGGAGGTGTGCACGACGATCTGGCCGGGCCGCAGGGAGCCGGTGGCGACGAGGCCGCGCACCATCCCCGCGAGCGCGTCGTCCGGCAGGGCCAGCAGGACGAGGTCGGCGCGGCGGGCGACCTCGTCGGGAGGCAGGAGGGGTACGTCGGGGAGCAGTTGCTCCGCCCGGCGAACCGAAGCGTTGGAAAGGCCCGAGGCGCCGACGACGGTGTGTCCGGCCCTGGAGAGCGCGGCACCGACGACACTGCCGACCCGGCCCGCGGAAACGACGCCGACGGCCAGGCGAGCGGGCCTCATCATGGCGTGCGCCAGTGGACGCTCATGGGCGAAAACTCCTCAACTCGTTCCAGTCCCGCTCGGTGGGCGCGGGTACCAGACGACGGCGCGAGGGTAACCCTCCGGCCCGTGTCTGAAACGACCCTCGTGACCAGCTTCACCTGACAGTGGTCACCCGCGTGGCGCGCCGTCGGCCAGCCGCACGGCCTCGGCGCGCGAGGTCTTGAGCATCCGGAGCAGCTCACGCTGCCGCTGTTTGGCCTCGTCGGTGAGCTTCCGGCCACGCCGCAGGAACGCGAGCTCGGTCACGCTGGCCTGGTAGCGGCCGACGGCCTTCGCCGCCTCCCGCCCCGACTGCTTCCGCGCCTGTTTCCGCCACGACCGCCGTCCGGACAGACTGGCCAGCAGCGGCACCTCGGACGGCGCGATCCAGCGCGCGTCGACCATCAGCGGCAACGCGGCCGCGACGATCCGCTGCTCGCGGCGCCGCTGCATGACCACCACCGAGAAGACCCCGATGAACAGCGGCACCATGATCAGGAAGTAGACGTTCAGGAAGGTCTTGGCGCCGCCGAGCAGCGCGGCGCCGTTCCACAGGGCGTGCAGCAGCACCGCGACCACGTAGCCGCCGATCGGCGCCAGGATCCGCAACGAGCGCACCTTGCTGCTCGCGGCGATGCCGAGCCCGATCCCGGTCATGACGGCGAACAGCGGATGGGTGAACGGCGAAAGCACGCCGCGGAGGAAGAACGCCGCGAGCACGCCGGCGCTCGTGCCGTCACCGAAGCCATGCTCGGCGAAGGCGCGGCCGAAGTAATAGATGTTCTCGGTGAAGGCGAACCCGGCCGCGGTGAAGCCGGCGTAGACGATGCCGTCCACGACGCCGTCGAACTCGATCGGGCGGCGCCACCACAGCAACAGGATGAAGGCGGCCTTCGCGGCTTCCTCGACGAGCGGCGCGGAAACCAGTCCGCTGATCTTGCTTCCGGCGCCGGTGCCGAGCAGCAGGTCACCGACGGCCTCGGCGCCACTGTTGAGCAGCAGCGCGATGATCGTCGCGACGCAAGCGCCCCAGACGAAGGACAGCAGCAGGAGCTTCGGCGGTTCCGGTTCCCAGCGGTCGACCCACAGGAAGGCCGTGACCACCACGCCGACCGGGACCAGCGCCGCGAGCACACCGATCGTCACCGCGGGCAAGCCGACCTTCTCGGTCACCGTGCCGAATACGAACAGCCCGCACAGCGCGACGGCGATCAGCCCGAGCACCGGCAGCAGCACGGTGATCGACCGAGACCGGCGTGGCCGGTCGAGACCGGGCGCCGGGGAGGAAGGCTCGCTCACAGCGGGTCACCCTACCGTCGGTACGGGATACGAGCGGGACGTGGAGCTGAAGTGCGAGGCGGTACCGGCCACACGTGTGAACGCTGTGTCGATTCACTGGCGGGTTCACCTTTCGGAGACGGTCAGTCCTCGGCACGCCGCCTGCGCCGCGGGGTGGACTCGTTCGCGCCGTTCGCCGCGAGCAGGTCCATCACCGACCGGCCGGAGGCGTGGGAACCCGCGGCGGGCGTCTCCGGACGGCTGTGCGACGACCCGTTGCGGGACGGCGCCTCCTCGTCCGGCTTCGCCCGCCTGCCGCCGTGACGGCCGCCGGAGGACTCGGAGCTCTGCCATGCCGGGGGCTCGCCCTCCGGGCGACGGCGACGGCCACCACCGGTGGGCTCCGGCACGTTCGGGGCCGGGGTGAGGGAGACCGAGGAGTCCTCCGCCGCCCGGCGACGGCGTCCGCCACCGTTCTGCGTCATGCGGACCTCTTCGGGCAGCGTCGGGTTGACCGCGGGCGGCTCCTCGGCGCCACCGCCGTGCCTCGACGGCGCCTCGGCGGCCGGACGGCGCACCGGTTCGGGCTCCGGCTGCCGCACGGGCTCCGCCCGGCGAGGCGGCTCGGACACGACCGGGATCGACATGGGGATCGAAAGCGGGGTCGGCGGCTCCGGATCACGACGCGGCTCGGGGCGCGGCTGGGACGCCGACGGCTGGGGCTGGGACTGCTGCGGTTTCGGCGGCGGCGTGGGGCGCAGCCGGTCCTGGAAGTCGTCCTTCCTGGGGAACGCCGCGCTCAGGTCGGACACCGGGCGCTCCTGCGTCCACGACGGCTTCCACTCGCCGGTGGCCTCCATCGGCTCCTGCGCGGCGGGTTTGTTCGCGGGCGGCGGCGTGCCACCGGCCGGGTGCGACCGTTCGACCGGCTTCATCCCGGGACGGGTCAGGCCGAGCTCGCGGTTCGGCCGCGGACGGTCCGGCTCGACCCGCTTGACCGGCTTCGCCTGCGCGGCGGGCTTCACCGGCGGCGTCTCCTTACGGGTCTGCTCCTCCGGGCGCTGCGCGGGCGGCCGCTGCACGGTGCCGGCGTCGAGCCGCTGCTGCAGCGAAGGCTGCTGCGGACGGCGAGGCGGTTCGTTGCGCTGGGGCTCCGGGCGCTGCGGTTCCGGACGCTGCGGCTGCCGGGCGATGGTGGGCATCGACGGCTGCGAGACCTCGGCGCGGGAGACACCCGGCATGGACGGGCGCGACACCTCGGCGGGCGTCACCGGCGGCGGGGTCTTGCGCTGAGCGTCGACCCTCGGCATCGGCCGGGAGACCTCCGCGGGCGACATATTGGGGTTGGACATCTCGAGCCGCTCGCGGCGGGCGGCGTCGGCGTCGAGCGCCTCGGCCGCCTTCGAAGCGCGGGCGTCCGCCTTGCGCATGCTGCGGCGAGTGGATTCGTCGACCGGCTTCGGCCGCTGGACCTGGTTGCTCTGGCCGTAGCCGTTGGTGCCGTTGACCTGGCCGTTCGACGGCTTGCGACGGGCGGCGGGCGGCGTGCCCGCCCGCGCGGACGCGGGTTCGAGGACGCGGTCGATCATCTCGGTCGGGCGGTCGCGCTCACGCTCGTCGACGTCGATGGTGGTGCTCTTGGCCGGCATCAGCTGAGGTTTGCCGTTGCCGTTGCCGTTCTCGGATCCGGCGCTCATCAGCTGCTTGTTGTCGAGGGACCGCATCCGGGTGGCCTGCGCGGTGAGCGCGACGCGTTCGAGGAGAACCTCGCCGCCGCCGAAGAGCGACTGGAGGCTTTCACGCAGGGCGGTCACCTCGGCTCTGAGCGCTTCGAGCTCGTCATGGGAGCGGTTCTCGGCGACCTGCCTGCTCTCCGCTTCGATCTCCAGCTCGAACTCGCGGCGGGCGGCGATCTCGCGTTCCAGCTCAAGCTCGTAGACGGCCTGCGCCTCGGCGACGGCGTCCTCGCTCTGTGACACGTGCTTGCGGTAGCGGACCGCCAGGAACGCACCGATCAAGGCGGCCCACAGCGCCGCGACGATGCCCAGTCGCAAATAGCGGAGGTCGTCGGAAAGCACCAATGCGAGAGTCGCGCCGACGGCGAGAACCAAGCCGACGACAAGCCACGGCCTACCCGCAAGGCGGCCGCGCGAGTCGTCACCCACCCCGGTCATGCCCAACACCGTACCTTCTAGTAATCCGAACGAGACCTAGTCGGTACTTCGAGCGGTGGCTCTCGAGCGTTAACCGGTCGGCTCGGGATCGGGGTCCCGATCACCGCCCTCGGGGGTCCGGCAGCAGTGTTCGAGCCACAAAGCCGCAGCTACCAGGGCCACCGAGCTGACGATCCCGACCGTCGCCGAACGGAGGTCACCGCCCGCCGCGAGGAGTTCGTCACGTCGCGGAAAAAGATACGCGAAAGCCGCCAGCCAGACCCCCGTCATGGCGGATCCGGCGAGCGACGAGGCCTTCGCGAGGGCCACCGATCGGGCGACGGAGATCGCGGCGAGCACGCGGCCCTCCTTGATCCGCGAACGGATGATGAAGGCGAGCACGGCCTCGCAGAGCGCGAGGACGAGCAACGTGATTCCGGCGAAGAGCGGAAGCGCGGGGATCGATCCGTAGGCGACCTGGAAGACCAGATAGGCCAGGACCAGACCCAGTAGGCCGGCCACCGCCAGCTCGCGTGGCCGGGTGAAGTGCATGGTCCAACGCTACCTGGCAGGCTTGACTCTCCACCAACTGGAGAGTCGACGATGAAGCATATGGGCACCGCAGCGGTTTTCACCATCGGGGAGCTGGCCAAACGGACCGGCCTGCCGGTGAAGACCATCCGCTTCTACTCCGACGAAGGACTCCTGCCACCGACCGACCGCACCGACGCCGGCTACCGCCTCTACGACGCCACCGCGATGGCGCGCCTGGAGCTGGTCCGGACGCTGCGGGAACTCGGGCTGGGCCTCGCGGACGTGGAGCGGGCGCTGACCAGGGAAGCGACCATCGGGGACCTCGCGGTCCAGCACGTCGCCGCCCTGGACGAGCAGATCCGGCGGCTGGAACTGCGCCGCGCGGTCCTGCGAGCGGTGGCCAAACGGGACTCACCACTGGAGGAGGTCGAACTGATGAACAAACTCGCGTCGATGTCGGACGAAGACCGCAAACGTTTGCTCGACGAGTTCTGGGCGGACATGGTCGAAGGACTCGAACTGGACCCGCAGTTCTACGAGCGGATGCGCTCGGCGAAACCGGAACTGCCCGACGACCCGACGCCCGAGCAGCTGGAGGCCTGGATCGAGTTCGCCGAACTCGTCCAGGACGAGGAGTTCCGCGCGTCGATCCGCCGGATGAGCGAATGGCACTCGAAGCTCCGGAAGGAGGACGGAGCGGACTTCGGCGAGAAGCAGCAACAGCTGTGGATCGCGTGGAGCGCGAAGGCGACCGAAGCACTCGAAGCCGGCCTCGCGCCTGACTCGGCCGAGGGCCGCGAACTGGCGGAGACGATCTTCACGCAGTCTTCGCGGAACGGGCGGGACCCCGCCGACCCGGCCTGGCGGAAACGGCTGGCCGACGGGATGGCGATCAGCTCCGACCCGCGCGCCGAGCGGTACTGGCACCTGCTGGGGAAGATGAACGGCTGGCCGTCGTTCCCCTCGCAGATGCGGGAGGCCGGGTGGATCATCGCCGCCCTGCGCTCCGCGCTGGGATAGCAAGGGACCTTTGCTATCGCCTCCCGCAATTCGTCATCTGGTCGCGATGGTTCGTGTCGCGAACTTCCGCGAGTAGGTGACGAATGCGGAGGCGGGCGGGGCCGTGTGGATTTCTGGTCATCCAACGCCACAAAATCCACACGGTCCCCGCACCACCGGCCCGGTCACGACCGGGAGGTGACCGAACGTGAGGGGTATGTGGATATAGGGACACTCAACGTCCCTATATCCACACACCCCTCCGCCCGAGGCGCGTTTCGTCCTCTACTTGCGGTGGTTGGCATCGCGAACTATCGCAAGTAGAGGACGAAACGCGGAGGGGGCTGGTCAGGCGAGGGTGAGTGAGGTCAGCCGGACGGAGTCGCGGTCCGAAGCGGGGCGGGCGGCGAGGAGGTCGGCGACGGGACCGTGGCCGGGGAGCACCGCGCCGGGCTCGATCTCCAGCCAGGGGATCAGCACGCTCGCGCGCTCCGGCGTGCCGGGATGCGGAAGCAGCAACTGGGGGTCGTCGGAGCGCACCCCGTCCACGGTCACTATGTCGACATCCAGCGTGCGCGGACCCCAGCGGAGTTCGCGCACGCGTTCCGCCGCCTGCTCGGCGGCCTGCCCCGTGCGCAGCCAGTCCCAATGGTCACGCGCCGGGTCGTCGACCAGCACGACGGCGTTGAGGAAATCCGGCTGGTCCTCGACGCCCCACGCCTTGGTCTCGTAGACCGACGACACCGCGACGACCGCCGGCCGCACGGCGTCGACGGCGGACTGAAGGAACGCGAGCCGGTCCCCCAGGTTGGAACCGAGCGAAAGCAGCGCGCGGCTCATCGTTCGCGTCGTCTCTGTGAGTGCGCGCAGCGCACGATCGGAGACTTCACCGCGCGCGCTCTCTTTCGCGGCCGCCAGGCCGCCCGAAAACGCGTCGCCGGGGCGCCGATCACGACAACCGCCGGGAAGGCTCCGGTCCGCGCCCCGTCTGCGCGTTTTCGGCGGCGCGCGCAGAAAACACCGTGACGGCGACGTCGTCGAAGTTCAGCGGGATCGGCGCGGACGGTTTGTGCACCGTCACCTCGACGGCGGTCAGCCGCTCGTCGCACAGCACCTCGTCGGCGATCTTCCCGGCGACACTCTCGATGAGGTCGTACGGCTCGCCCGCGACGATCCCGGCGGCGAGCTCCGCGAGTTCGCCGTAGTGCAGCGTCTTGGTCAGGTCGTCGGAGGCGGCGGCCGGGCCGAGGTCCAGCCACACCACGATGTCGACGACGAACTCCTGCCCGTCCCGCTTCTCGTGGTCGAAGACCCCGTGCCTGCCGAAGACCCTCAATCCGGTCAACGTGATCCGGTCAGACAACAGGACTCCCCTTCCGCCAAGCCGCCGCGACGGTCACGGCGTCGATGCTCGCGCCGACCTCGTGCACCCGCACTCCCCAGGCACCGGCCGCCGCGGCGAGCGCGGACACGGCCGCGGTCGCGTTCTCGCGGCCGTCCGGCGGGGCGGGCTTTCCGTCCTTTCCGGACAAAAGGCGCCCGAGGAACCGTTTGCGCGATGCGCCGACGAGAACCGGGAAACCCAGTGACAGAAAGGAATCCAGCCTGTTCAGCAGCGCCCAGTCGTGTTCGGCGTTCTTCGCGAACCCGAGCCCGGGGTCGAGCACGATCGCACTCTGGTCGACGCCCGCGGCGACCGCTTCGTCCACTCGGGACAGCAGTTCGGCGCGCACGTCCGCGACGACGTCCTCATAGGACGCCAGCGCGTTCATGTCCTTGCTGTGCCCACGCCAGTGCATCAGTACGTACGGGACACCGGTCTCGGCGGCGACCTTCGCCATGTTCGGATCGGCCAGCCCACCGGAGACGTCGTTGATGACGGACGCGCCGGCCTCGACCGCGGCGAAGGCGACCTCGGCCCGCGTGGTGTCCACGGACATCGCGACACCATCGGCGGCGAGTGAGCGGATCACCGGCATGATCCGGGAAATCTCGGTCTCGGCGTCCACTCGGGACGCTCCCGGCCTCGTCGACTCCCCGCCGACGTCGATCAGATCCGCCCCGCGCGCCCACATCTCGTGCGCGTGCTCCAGCGCCTGCTCGACGCCGAGGTAACGGCCACCGTCCGAAAAGGAATCCGGGGTGACGTTCAGAATCCCCATCACCGCGCACCGGCCGGGCCGGGGCAGGGCGGTCATCGACGGCCCTTGATCAGATCCAGCGCCTCCGACCGCGAGGACGCCGAAGTCTGCAGCAGCCCGCGCACGGCGGACGTCGTCGTCCTGGCGCCGGGTTTGCGGATGCCGCGCATGGCCATGCAGAGATGTTCGGCCTCGACCACGACGATCACGCCACGGGGCTTGAGCTTGCGCATCAGCGCGTCGGCGACCTGGGAGGTGATGCGCTCCTGGACCTGGGGGCGTTTGGCGTAGAGATCGACGAGGCGGGCCAGTTTGGACAGGCCGGTGACCTTGCCGTGCTCATTGGGGATATAGCCGACATGGGCGACGCCATGGAATGACAGCAAGTGGTGTTCACAGTTATGCGTCAGGTGTCCGGCGATCAGGAAGGTCGGGTGTGGCTCGCATTTGAAGCTGTACACCGTGTAGGGCCTGGCTCCCGTGGCCTTCACCGGTCGGACGGACTCGACCTCGACGTACTCCGACTCAATCAGATCGGTTGAGTAGTCATCCTGCGGGAAGCCGTGTCGCCGGAACCAGCTGTCGGCGATGTAGAGATGGGAGGCGATCCCGCCGCTCCGGGGAGTGAAACGGGCACCGATGACCGTGGCCAGGTCTTCCAAAAAGGGAACATTCGCACTGACGACGGTTCGACCCGCGATCTTCTTGTGCCGGAAGCCGTCCCCGTCCACGTACCCGTCGAGAAACCCGTTGAACGTGCTCAAGTCGTTGAGCACGACCATCGGGAAGCGCTGCCGCTGGTGATGGGCGTCGCCGCCGACGTACTGCCGCATGAGATCCGCGAGGAACGATGAGACGACTCGTACTCGAAAGCCCGGCGCTTCACGTCCGAGGTACCCCGACGGCCGCGAAACCGGCTCGAGTTTCGCCTCAATCCCGAAGGCCCGGTAAAGCGACTCGGCGTACTTCTTCGCGAAGTCGCGGTCGTTCACCACAAGTGACACGTAGCGCTCGGCGACCGTCCCGTCCGAGCAGGTCGCGCCGATGACATAGCCGAAGTCGTATCCGAACTTCGGCTTCCAGCGGTCCCGGCAAAGCTTGCGCGCGTGGGTCCACTCGATGAAGGAACCCTCGACATCCTTGGCCTCCATCCATCCCTTGGGCGTCGCCAGGGGATGGTCAGGAGTGACCTTGAAGCTTCCACTCGCAGTCGTGACCTCGACAAGCTCGCGAGTCTGGTGCGAGCTGATCTCGGTCACTGTGGTCTCTTCGACCTTGCCGCCGGAGAGGGTCCACAGCTTGTCGCCGACTTCGACCTTGGCGGCTTGCTTAGTGCCATCGACAGCATTCACAGTCTGCCTACTGGGCACACAGGTGCTGTACATCGGGATGTCCGTCACGAGCACGAGTTCTTCGTGTGCCTCGTCGAACGTGCGGTCCAGGACGTGGTCCGGCTCGGTGTAGAGCCCGGCGAACATTTCCCGGTAAGCGCGAGCGACCCGGGCCGGGGTCTCAAGGAGACCGTCCCGGTCCGGGTCCTCACCACAGGCGAGCAGGAGTTCGCGTACGGCTTTCTCGGCCCGGTCCTGGTCGAAGACCGGGCTTGCGCCGTTACCGCTTGGTGTCGTCCTGTCCGTCGTCACGCCGTTGCTGTCCTTCGTCCTGCTGACCGCCGGGCTGGTCAGCGAACCAGCCGTCGCGCGGGCGGTCTTCGGCGGGACGCCAGGGCTGGTTCGGCTGGCCGCCCGGCTGCGTGGCCGGGGTCCATCCGGGAGGAGCCCCGTAGTTCGGCGGGCCGCCAACGGGCCCACCCTGGTAACCGCCTGCCGGACCACCCGGCTGCTGCCCACCATATGCCTGGGGCCAGTGGCCGGTGCCGTTCGGCCCACCGTTGGGGCGACCACCGTTGGGGTAGGCGCCCGGCGGCGGTGGGGCGTACGGGTTCGCGTTCGGGTCGGGCGGCGGGGCGGGCTGCGTGTACGGCGGGCCACCGGGAAGGTCGCCGCCGCCCTGCGCGGTGCCGACCGGGGTCGGCGCCGGCTGCAGCACCGGCTGCTCCTTCTTCTCCTCCGGCGGCGGCCACGGCTCGCCGCGCTCCATCGCCAGCTCGCCGGGGGTCTTGATCGGCGGCTTGTCGGACGGCTTGCGGTCGCCGAACTCGTTGAAGATGGTGATGTGCGGGCGCTTCTCGACGGTCGCGAAGATCCGCTCGAGGTCCTTGCGGGTCAGCGTCTCCTTTTCGAGGAGCTCGATGACCAGCTCGTCCAGCACGTCGCGGTAGGTGCTCAGCACGTGCCACGCCTCGGTGTGCGCGGTCTCGATGAGCTTGCGCACCTCCTCGTCGATCTCGTGCGCGACTTCCAGGGAGTAGTCCGCCTGGCGGCCTGCCGAGCGGCCGAGGAACGGGTCGCCCTGCTCCTGGCCGTATTTGACCGCGCCGAGCCGGGCGCTCATGCCGTATTCGGTGACCATCGCGCGGGCGATCTTGGTCGCCTGCTCGATGTCGGAGGAGGCACCGGTGGTGGGCTCGTGGAAGACGAGCTCCTCCGCCGTCCGGCCGCCCATCGCGAAGACCAGGCGCCCGATCATCTCCGAACGGGTCATCAGCTCCTTGTCGTCCTCCGGGACGAGCAGGGCGTGACCGCCGGTGCGCCCGCGCGGCAGGATCGTCAGCTTGTAGACCGGTTCGATGTCCGGCATCGCCCACGCGGCGAGCGCGTGCCCGCCCTCGTGGTAGGCCGTGATCTTCTTCTCCTTCTCGGAGATGATCCGGCTCTTGCGGGCGGGGCCGCCGACGACGCGGTCGACCGACTCCTCCAGCGCGGCGTCGGTGATCACGTGCCCGTTCTCGCGGGCGGTGAGCAGCGCGGCCTCGTTGAGCACGTTCGCGAGGTCGGCGCCGGACATGCCAACGGTCCGCTTCGCGAGACCGCTCAGGTCGGTGCCCTGCGCGATCGGCTTGCCCTTGGCGTGCACCTCGAGGATCGCCTTGCGGCCGCGCATGTCCGGCGCGGACACCGGGATCTGGCGGTCGAAGCGGCCGGGACGCAGGAGCGCCGGGTCGAGGATGTCGGGACGGTTGGTCGCGGCGATCAGGATGATGCCGCCGCGTGCGTCGAAGCCGTCCATCTCGACGAGGAGCTGGTTCAGCGTCTGCTCACGTTCGTCGTGGCCGCCGCCGAGGCCGGCGCCGCGCTGGCGGCCGACCGCGTCGATCTCGTCGACGAAGATGATGCAGGGCGCGTTCTGCTTGGCCTGCTCGAACAGGTCGCGGACGCGGGACGCGCCGACACCGACGAACATCTCGACGAAGTCCGAACCGGAGATCGTGTAGAACGGCACGCCCGCCTCACCGGCGACGGCTCGCGCGAGCAGCGTCTTACCGGTACCGGGCGGCCCGTAGAGCAGCACGCCCTTGGGGATCTTCGCGCCGAGCGCCTGGTAGCGCGCCGGGTTCTGCAGGAAGTCCTTGATCTCGTACAGCTCTTCGACGGCCTCGTCTGCGCCCGCGACGTCCCCGAAGGTCGTCTTGGGCATGTCCTTGTTGAGCTGCTTGGCCTTCGACTTGCCGAAGTTGAGAACGCGGTTCCCGCCGCCTTGGGCGTTGTTCATCATCCACATCAGCAGGCCCAGCACCAGCGCCAGCGGGATGGCGAAGATCAGGATCTGGGTGAGGACGTTCTGCTGGGTGACCTTGGTGGTGAACTTGACCGGGTTGTCACCGCTCTTCAGGCCGATGAGCTGGCCGTAGATGGTGCCCGCGACGTTCGCCGGGTACTGCGCGATGATCTGGTCGACCTGCTGGCCTTCGACCTCGATCTTCTTGTTCAGCAGCAGCTTGATCTGCTGCTCCTTGTCCTCTTGCGAGGCTTCCTTGACGTTGTTCGTGGTGATCTGCTGGTTCGCGATCGAGATCGGCACCTGGGTATAGCCACGATCACTGTCGAAGATCGTGTTGTATGCGAGAAACGCCAGTACCGCCGCGAGAATCCAGAGCACTGGGTTCTTGAGCACGCTCTTCCGGTTCATACGACTCGGCCCTGGTGGCCTCGACCCTTCCTGGTTGGGCGGCTCCTGTGATACCCGCCATCACGATCTTGACGACCCATGGTGCTCCGACACCCGCCCCTCAGGATACCGCCCGCCTGGACGGACGAGGGTGGTGAGCCTCTCGGACGTAAACGGCGGACGTCGCGCGAGGGTTCCCGGAGCGTGACCGGGGCGGCCACCCTAACGTGTGTCAACCGCCACACCAGCGGCCATTTCGCCCAATCGCGTGCGGAGTGTCTTGATGTCGGCGGGTGACACGGTGACCCATTCGCGGCCGTCCGGACCCGCCTGTGACGTGCTGAGGTAGCGCCCGCTGGCGGTGTCGAACCAGCCGAGGACCCGTGACCGCTGCTTGGCGCCCACGTGGGACCGGCTGTTCGCTGCCAGCTGACCGCCGCGCAGCCTCGGCTGGCCGGTGAGCTTGCCGAACGCCTCACGCGGATCCGCGGTGATGCGTTCACTGAGCGAGACGCGGGCCTTCTCCTTGCGACGGACCTTCGCCGCTTCGGGCTCCTCGGCCTTCTTCGTCGGGTTGACGGCGGCGCGGATCGGCTCGGTGCGGCGGGCGTCGTCGATCGGCAGCGTCACGGACGCCTCGGAGCCGCGCTGCCCCGGCGGCAGCAGCTCGACGACCGCTGTCGGGAGACCGTCGGCGGGCGCCTCCCGCAGCCAGATCCCGGACTGGTCCTGGATCGCGATCACCCCGTCGCGGCCGTCGGTGGCGCCGAGCAGGGCGACCGTCGGGGCCTGGAACTCGGGGATGTGCAGCGCGTCGATGGTCAGCGAACCGCGGGCGAGGAGGTACAGCCAGTCCTCGATCCTCCGCTCCAGCCTTCCCCGGCCGTCGCGGATCCCGCGGGCCTGGAGTTCGACGTCGGTGCGCTGGCGCAGCGCCCGGCGCTCGGCCTCCGTCGCGCCGTGCGAACGGACGCGCAGCGGATAAGGCAGGTCGCCGAGCTCGGCGGACTCCCAGAGGAAGTCGAACGCCATCGGTGTGAAGTGTTCTTGGTGCATGCTCCGTGCCCTCCCGGCACCTTGGCTCCTGGGCCTCGGGACACCCAGGGGGTTCACGATAGCGAAGGGGTACGACAGTCGGCGGCCGGATCCGGGAAACGTCCGTGTTCCGGGCGCTCGGGCGTGCAATGAACGGTCCTTTCCTTGCAAATTTTGCAAGGAAAGGACCGTTCATTGCACGAGAAGGGACCGAGAGATCAGCGTGCGGGCGAAGCGTCCGCCGCGATCTTCCCCAGCATTTCCGTGAGCCGGTGCCGCAGCGTCGCCGGGTCCGCGGGCGCGATGGTGATCCAGTCCCGTCCGTCGGAACCGCGCGTTGCCTGGGTGAAGTACCGGCCGGACTGGGTGTCGAACCAGCTCAGCACCGAAGAACGGGTGCGCGTGCCGTGTTTGCTGCGCGCGTTGGCGCCGAACTGGCCGCCGCGAAGCCGCGGCTGTGCCTGGAGCCGCGACAGGGCCTTGCGGTCCTCGTCGGACGTCGCCGAGCCGTCGACCTGCGGCTGACGACGCTGGAGGAAGTCCGCGCCCGAAGCGCCGACCAGGCCGTCCAGCGGGAGGGTGATCGACTTCTCCGTGCCGCGCGAACCCGGCGGCAGGAGGGAGACGATCGCGCTCGCGAGGCCGTCCGGGGCGATGGGGTGGAAGTGGAATCCGCGCGGGTCCTGCACCGTCAGCAGGCCTTGCCCGCCGACCAGCGATGCGACCGCGAGCAGCGGTTCGGTGTTGGGATTGTTGAGCTGGACGCAGTCCAGGCTCAGGTCCGGCCGCGCGAGGACACCGAAGTAGTCCTCGATATGCGGTTCGGGGCGGCCGCGTTCGTCGGCGAGACGACGCTGGTTCAGCGACTGGAGCGTCTGCGTCCGCAGCGCGCCGCGCTCGTCCATGGTCGCCCCGTGCGAGCGGAGCCGCAGCGGGTACGGCAGCTCACCGGCGTTCGCGCTCTCCCACAGGAAGTCCAGCTCGACCGGGGTGAGCAGGTCACCGTTCGCCATCTTCCGCCCCTAGTGTCTTGGTGAACCCGCGTCCGCGATCGGCGTCGGCAGGACACTGCTTGGTCAGCTACCTCGCGACCGCGGACAGGGTGTCCTGCCACCGCGATAGCGGGGCCTTCGGCCGGGGCGGGTTCGCACGTGGTCGCCTTTCGGCGTCGATCTTCAGCTCCGCCAACAGGCTCTCGCACAAGTCAGCGGGCGCGCGGCCGGATCGGCCGCGCGCCCGGTGAAAAACCGCTCTAGCGTTCGTCGTCTTCGGTCCAGGCGCCGATGACCGGCGGCGGGGTCGCCTCGTTGGCGCCGAAGGCGTCGTCCGGGTCCGGCTCGATGAGGAACGACGCGTGCGTGTGCTCCTCTTCCTGCTCGGCCTGCGCGCCGGGGGCGCCCATGCCCATGCCGCCGCCCATGCCCTGCATCGGCGGCGGGGTGGCGCCGATGGTGCCGCTGGAGGACACGATGCCCTGCTGCGGCACGGCCTGGGACGCGGCGCTCTGCGCGGGGGCCTTCTCGGTGGCCGACGCGTCGGTGCTGTCGGTGTCCTTGGCGCCGGACTTGTTGCCCTGTCCGAGCGCCTTGGCGCCGGCGTAGCCGAGGCCGCCGCCGAGCGCGGCCGCGGTGAGGGCCTGGCCGAGTCCGTTGCCGCCGCTCGCCGGGGCGTGCGGGGTCGCCATCGGGGCACCCGCGCCGGAGGCGACGCCGGCACCCGGCGCGACACCGGAAGCCGGCAGGTTCCCCGCGGCGGGGGTGTAGCCGGCCTGCGAGAACGAACCCGCGTCCGGACCGGCCTGGAGCGGGGCCCCGACGCTGCCGTGTGCGCCGCCGTAGCCGTGCGTGCCGGCGAGGGCCGGCGTACCGGAGACCGCACCCGAGTTGAGGCCCGGGCCACCGACACTGCCGACACCGCTGAACGAAGCGCTGTTGTGCGAGGCGGTCGGCTTCATGCCGAGGGATTCGGGGCCGAAGCTCGGGGTCGAGCTGTCGACCTCGCTCATCTCCTTGGTGTAGGCCTCGAGGAACCTGGCCTGCTCCGCCCGCACTTCCTTGTCCTGGTCGGCGAGGGGCTTCTGGTCGGTGATCATGCCGACCGGGCCGGCCGCGAGGGCCTGCGCCATCGCCTTCTCCGGGCTGTAGTCGGTCGGCTTCGGCATGAGCTTGACCTTGGTGGCCGCGTCGGCCTGCTTCTGGAGCCTGTCCGACATCGTGCGCGCGGCCTCGGAGGCCTGCGAACCCGAGTTCGCGATCGCGACCAGCGAACCCTGCGCGGCGGCCGCGCCCTGTCCGATCCAGGCGGCGCCGAGTTCGGAGATCGCGTTGTAGAGGTCGTTCGAGGCCTGGCTCAGCTTGCTGCCGTGCGAACCCCAGGACTGGCTGATGCTGGTCGCGGTGCTCGGGTCGTTGCCGAGGTTGGCCTGGTTCCACAGGTCCTGGCTGCTCGGGGCGCTTTCCCAGTTCGGCGGGTTGGTGATGGCGCGGTCGGCGCCGATGTCGAACCCGTCGGAGCGGCCGCGGGCGGACGACACGATGCCCTCGGCGTGCGAGTTGTCGCCGAGCTGGACCGGCGTGCTGGTGCTGCTCTCGCCGTAAGAGTCGGCGCTGTGCTTCGGTGGCATGGCTTTCTGACTCCCCCTCAGACGTTACGGAACGGCTCGGCTGCGGCCTGGTCGATCTCGTGGTACCGGGCCATCGCGATCACGATGCCGGACTCCGCGGCCTCGTACTGCTGGTACAGGTTCTGGAGCGCCGCGGCGTACGAGTCGCCGCCGCCGTCGGCGCGGTTCGCCACCTTCGCGGCGATCGCGTTGCCGACCGGGTTGTTGCCCAGCTTCGGCGCCTGCCCGAGGTCGCCCGCGCGCTGCAGCAGGGCCTCGACGGCGTCCTTGCCGGTGCGGATCTTGTTCAGGGCGGTCTGGGCCGCGTCCGGGTCGATCCCGACCTGGCCCTGGGCCGCGGCGTTCTTGAACGCGTTCGCGTCCGCCAAGCTGCTGTTCCCCATCTGAGCTCTCTCCGTTTCCCCCGGCCAGGCCACGACGGCTTCGTCGGCATTGGTCTTCGCATAGGTTAACGCACTTGATCGCAGCCTATGACGCGTTCTCGGTGCTCAGGGTTCCGCATTTCCCCAGACGCGGGCAAGCGGTTCTCAAGACGTGTAAACGTGCGGATCCAGGGTGCCGATGTAGGGCAGGTCCCGGTAACGCTCCGCGTAGTCAAGGCCGTATCCGACTACGAATTCGTTCGGAATGTCGAACCCGATGTACTTGACCGGTACGTCGACCTTGACCGCCTCGGGCTTGCGCAGGAGCGAGACGACCTCGAGCGAGGCCGGGTTGCGGCTGGCGAGGTTCTTCAACAGCCAGGACAGCGTGAGCCCGGAGTCGACGATGTCCTCGACGATGAGCACGTCGCGGCCGGCGATGTCGCGGTCGAGGTCCTTGAGGATCCGCACCACGCCGGACGACGACGTCGCCGAGCCGTAGGAGGAGACCGCCATGAACTCGAGCTGCGAAGGAAGAGGGAGTGCCCTGGCGAAGTCGGTCATGAACATCACCGCGCCCTTGAGCACGCCGACGAGCAGGAGGTCTCCCCGCCCCGCGCCGGGGCCGTCGGCCGGATAGTCCGCGGCGACCTGCGCGGCCAGTTCGGCGATCTTGTCGTTGATCTGCTGCTCGGTGACGAGCACGGAGGCGATCTCGCCTTCGTACACGGGACGATCCCCTCTAGGTGGTGGAATGGGGTGCTTCGAGCAAGAGCCTGCCATGCGCCCGCTTGGCCACCAACTCGCCGGGTAGCCAGACCCCGCCCTGACCCCGCCAGTTCCCCACTAGCGCGTCGACCGAACGCAGGTGGGCGTCGGTGAGTTCGCGGACCCCGGAGTCCAGCAGCCACCTGCGGAGGACGCGCCGCCGCAGCGCGGGCGGTTCGGTGGCGAGCACCGCAGCGTCGAGCCCTTCACCGGTGAAAGCACGCAGGTGGAGCTCGTCCGCGAGTGTGTCCAACGCCTCGGTGTCCTCGCGCAGTTGCGCCGCCGTACGGGCCAGCGAAGCCGCGACACCACCGGAAAGCACATCCTCCAGAAGGGGCAGTACTTCCGTCCGTAACCGGACACGGGTGAACCGCGGGTCGTCGTTGTGCGGGTCCTGCCACGGGTCGACGCCGAGCGCCCGGCACGCCTGCCGGGTGGTGGCGCGGCTGACGCCGAGCAGCGGCCGCCCCCATGGCGGGTCGTGCGGCCGCATCCCGGCCACCGATCGCGGTCCGGATCCCCGGCCGAGGCCGAGCAGGACGGTTTCGGCCTGGTCGTCGAGGGTGTGGCCGAGCAGGACGAGGCCGTGTCCGCCGGGGAGCGCCGAACGCAAGGCGCCGTAGCGGGCCCGGCGGGCCGCGGCTTCCGGTCCGCCGGCGCCCTCGACCCGCACATTCAGGACCTCGACGGTGTCGGCGCCCAGTTCCCGCGCCGTACTCGCGGCTTGAGCGGCGGTCTCGGCGGAACCGGTCTGGAGGCCGTGGTCGACGACGAGTGCCCGCACCTTCAGCCCGGCGCGGGAGCCGACGAACGCCGCCGCTTCGGCCAAGGCCAGTGAGTCCGCGCCGCCGGAGACGGCGACACACACCTCGTCGGCGACGGTCGCCGACGCCAGGAAATCCCGTACGGCCGACCGCACGGCCGCGATCGCCGGATCCGGTCCGCTCACCCGTGCAGGCGCCGCACCCAGGCCGCCGGATCGGTGATCTCGGCCCTGGTCGGCAACGTGTTCGGCGAAGTCCACACCGCGTTGAAGCCGTCCATGCCGACGGCGTCGACGACGTGCTTGGTGAACTTCGCGCCCTGTTCGTACTGGCGCAGCTTCGCGTCCACGCCGAGCAGGCTGCGCAGCACGCGGTCGATCAGCCCGCCGCCCTTGCGCCGCGCGGTGAACCGCGAACGGATCAGCTCGACACTCGGCACGACCTGCGGCCCGACGGCGTCCATCACGAAATCGGCGTGCCCCTCCAACAGCGTGGAGAGGGCGAGGAGCCGGTCGAATACCGCGCGTTCGCTCGGCGACTGCAGGAGTTCGGCGAGTCCGGCGCCGCCGGCCTTGCCCTTGCCGATCTGCTTGATGGTGTCCGGCAGACGGCCGACCAGATCGCTCAGCCCGTCCGCGTCCCGGCCGGCGAGCCCGCCGATCAGGCGCTCGACCTCGTCGGCGAAGTAGTCGCGCAGCCAGGTGACCGCGGTGAACTGCAACCGGTGGGTGCATTCGTGCAGGCACACCCACAGCCGGAAATCGTGCCCCGGCACGTCCATCGCCTGCTGGGCGGCGACCACGTTCGGCGCGACGAGCACCAGCTGCCCACGGCGTTCCGGCCCACCGAACGGGTCGTACTGGCCGAGCACGCGGGAAGCCAGGAAGGCGAGCACCAGACCGGTCTGGACACCGGCGCCACCGGCCAGCACGGGCGCCAGCGGGCCACCTTGGGCCTCCGGCAGCGCGCGCACGGTGAGCGCGTCGAGCCCGGCGGCGGCCGAGCGGACCCAGCCGGGCCTGTCGACGACTTCGGCGGGCAGCAGCGGCAGGTCGAGGCCGAGCCCGGTCAGCTCGCGGACGTGCCCCTCCGCCTCACTGGTCAGCTCACGCAGATCGGCGACGGCTTCTTCGGCCACTTCGCGGTCGACCACCGGACCGCCACGCACCAGGAGGGCGCCCGTCGAGGCGGCCAGGGACCAGTCGACCATCGAACGTGTCTTGGTCGGCGTTTCCTCAGTCACTCTTATGACGCTACCCGCTGAAAGACCGGTTTCCGTCCCGACTTCCTCACGCTCCGGTTCCGGTCGCTCACCGGCAGCCGCACTTGTGCAAGGTCGCCGCGACGACGTCGAGCGCGGCCCTGCCCTTGTTCTGGTCCGAACCGGACGACATCAGCGCGAAGACGAGCATCCGGCCGTCGGTGTCCAGCACCACACCGGCCAGGGTGTTCACCCCGGACAGCGTGCCGGTCTTGCCGCGCACCCAGCCGCGGCCGGCGGCCGACGCGGGATCGCCGTAGCGCTTCTCCAGTGTCCCGCTGCCGCCCGCGACGGGAAGGCCGGCCAGCAGGGGCCGCAGTTTGGCCGTCCGCGGATCCTTGCCGTCCGGCGCCGCCGCGACCGCGAGGATCTCGCTGAGCGCCTTGGCCGGGATCTTGTTCTGGTCGGACAGTCCGCTGCCGTCGTTGATCTGGACGCCGGTGAGGTCGAATCCGGCCTGCTTGAGCACGTCCATCGTCGCGGCCGCGCCGCCGGTGAACGACGGCTCGGCGCCCTTCGTGAGCGCGAGCTGGCGGGCGAGGACGTCGGCCATCAAGTTGTCCGAAAGCTGCAGCAGCGAGTTCGCGAACTCCGCGAGCGGCTGCGACTTGACCTCGCCGAGCACCTTCGCGTCCTTCGGCGCCGTCGTCGTACCGCCGGCTTGGGCTTCGAGCTTCCCCGCGATCTTCTGGGTCAGCGCGGCCGCCGGGTTCGCGATACGGGGCGAATGGTCGTTCTTCGGGTCGGCGCGGCCGCCGTCGGCCATCACGGGGAGGACCGGCGCCATGTAGGTGTTCCCGGCGGCGGTGTCCTCCGGGTCCCAGCCCTTCGCCGACGTCGGCCCCTCGAACAGGCTGATGTCCAGCTGGACCTTGGAGATCTTGCCGCCGCCCGCCTTCTTGACCTGGGCGACGAGGTCGTCGACGTGCGCGGCGCCCGGGTACAGCGGCGAGTCGGTGCCCAGCGGCAGCGACGTCAGCGAGGGGTCGCCGCCCGCGACGAGGATCACCGTGCCCGGCTCGGCGCCCTGGACGATCTTCGTCGAGAACTGCGTCCCGTGGTCCATCGACAGCAGCGCGGCCGCCACGACGAGGATCTTCGTGGTCGACGCCGGGGTCAGCGGGGTGCCGGAGTTCTTGTCCCAGAGGACGTCACCGGTCGCCGCGTCCACGACGGTGCCGGTGAGCGTGCCGAGGTCGGCGGCACCGGCGGGACCGGCCAGCGCGGCCGCGAGACCTGCCTTCGTCGGCGCGACGCCGTTGACGTCCGGCCCGTGCAGGACCCGGGTGACACCGGCGGGCTTCGGGATCTCACCCTTCGGCGCGTTCGGTGCCCAGGGCAGGCCGAGCCGGTTCGACACCTTCGGCATCGCGGCGGCGCCGCCCATCCCGGCGAGCAACAGGATCACTACCAGGGTCGTGATCAGCAGGGCCTTGCGCTTGCGCTTCGGCTTCGGCGCGGGCGCGGCCTCGGTTTCGGCTGCCGGGGGTTCCTGAGACGGCGGCTCGGGCCGCTGGATCCCGACGGTGGCTTCGGAGTCGAAGCGCTCTTCGGACGGCTCGATGCGAACCGGGCGCGCGTGCATGGTCGCGGACGGGACCGGCGCGGGAAGCGGCGGCTCGACCCGGCTCTGCTCGGGACGGCGCGGCGGCTCCTGCCTCGGGGGTTCCTGGCTCGGCTCGGGTCTCGAAGGCTCGGCGTCACGTTGCGGGGTGGCGGTGCCCCGGTCGAACTGGTCCCAGTCCGGTTCGTCCTTGTGCTGCGGCTGGACCGGCTTGACGAAGAGCGTCTTCGGCTCTTCGTGCTGCTCCGGCTCGGCCGGCGTCACCGGCGTCACCGGCTCGAAGGCGGACCACTGCGGTGTCGGGGTCTCCGGAACGTCCGGTTCCTCGTCGATGTCACTGACCTCGACGAGAGGCTGGAACCACGAGCCACTTTCGGGTGTGACCTTCGGCACTGACAGCTCTTCGGTCTTGCCGTTCGCCAGGCCCGACATGGGCAGCCAGACGGTGGCCTCACCCTCCCTCTTGGCGCCCTTGGGCTCGGCGGATGAGGTGTCCTTGTCGTCCGACGGCCACATCGGGACATCGTTTTCCGGCACTCAACGCTCCTTCATCCACCGTCCGGGGAAGGGGCCAAGCTCACATACGACCACATCGATGCGACCGCCCGAGCCCCCGTGGTCCACACTAGTGAAGACAAGACCATGAACTCGGTGAGCCGTCCGCGACGGCGGGGCGTACCAAAGACGAGAGCAGCGAGGCCGGCGTGGAATTCGACGTCACTATCGAAATCCCCAAGGGGGAGCGCAACAAGTACGAGGTGGACCACAAGACCGGTCGGATCAAACTCGACCGGACGCTGTTCACCGCCACGCAGTACCCCGCCGACTACGGGTTCATCGACGACACCCTCGGCCAGGACGGCGACCCGCTCGACGTGCTGGTGCTCGTCCAGGAGCCGACCTTCCCCGGCTGCCTGATCCGCTGCCGCGCGATCGGCATGTTCCGGATGACCGACGAGAAGGGCCCGGACGACAAGGTCCTCGCCGTCCCGACGAACGACCCGCGCCTGGAGCACCTGCGCGACATCCACCACCTCAACGAGTTCCACAAGCTCGAGATCCAGCACTTCTTCGAGGTGTACAAGGACCTGGAGCCGGGCAAGAGCGTCGAGGGTTCGAGCTGGGTCGGGCGGTCCGAGGCCGAGGCCGAGATCCAGCGTTCGTTCGAGCGCGAGACCGACCGGCTGGCCAAGGAGGCCGTCGACGGTCCGGCTCACTAGTCGCTTAAGTGCCGAAGGGGCCCTTCACCGCATCGCATGCGGTGAAGGGCCCTTTCGCGTCTTGCCCAGTACATGAAGGACCCCCTTCCCTGCGCCTAGGTCAGGGTCCCGGCAAAGTCGAGATCGTGCGGGTCAGGCGACTGTTCCTGCACTCTCGCGGGGCCGCATGTGCCGGTGGTGGAGCGCGCCGAGGTGGGGCAGGCCTGGTTCTGGGCGCCGGCGGGGCTTCAGTGTCCGCGGGGGTCGTGAGTGGCAATGAGGGTTAGGGCCAAGGGTGTTTTAGGTACCTACTGGTTCCCGGAGACATTGGCCGCCGATCGGCCCCTTAGGTACGTTCTACCGGCGGTTTCGCGTGACTGGACGGACGACACACGTGATTGGCGGGACGGCACGCGTGTTCGGATGGACGTCACACGCGTGCCGTCCGCCGGATCACGCGTGTCGTCCGGTCAATCACGGGACAACGCCGATACTGAACTCGTGAGTGGCAATGAGGGTTAGAACGACAAAAAGCACTCACGACCCCCTCGTGAAACCGTGCAAGTCACCTAAATCGGGCACCTTACCTCGTAATGTGTCCCTTGTGGACAGTCAAGAGCCGAGTGAAGGGTCCCTTCGCGTCTTGCTCGAAGTCCGTGAAGGCCTCCTTGAGGGACTCTGGGTCCCTCAAGGAGGCCTTCACGGACAGGGCAGTCCGTTCTACGCCGAGTAGCCCGGGATCGGGAACGGCGCCAGGAACTCGCGGATCTCGGCGGCGATGGTGTCCAAAGCGGACTGTTCCTCGCCCGCCGCCGCGGTGATCGTGCGGTCGATCCAGTCCGCGACCTGCGTCTGGTGCTCCGGCTTGAGCCCGCGCGTGGTGATCGCGGAGGTGCCGAGCCGGATGCCGGACGGGTCGAACGGTTTGCGCGGGTCGAACGGCACGGTGTTGTAGTTCAGTTCGATGCCGGCGCGGTCCAGCGCCTGCGCGGCCGGTTTGCCCGGCACGTTCTTGTTCGTCAGGTCGATGAGCAGCAGGTGGTTGTCGGTGCCGCCGGACACGAGGTCGTAGCCGCGTTCCACCAGCGCCTCCGCCAGCGCGCGGGCGTTGGCGACGATCGTGTGCGCGTACTCGGCGAACTCCGGCTTCTGCGCCTCGCCGAGCGCGACGGCGATCGCGGCGGTCGTGTGGTTGTGCGGGCCGCCCTGCAGACCGGGGAACACCGCCTTGTCGACGGCCTTCGCGTGGTCGGCGTCGGAAAGGATCATCGCGCCGCGCGGACCGCGCAGGGTTTTGTGCGTAGTCGTGGTGATGACCTGCGCGTGCCCGACCGGCGACGGGTGCGCGCCGCCGGCGACGAGCCCGGCGATATGCGCGATGTCGGCGACCAGGACGGCGTCGACCTCGCGGGCGATCTCCGCGAACGCCGGGAAGTCGATGGTGCGCGGGATCGCGGTGCCGCCCGCGAAGATCAGCTTCGGCCGGTGCTTCAGCGCGAGTTCGCGGACCTGGTCGAGGTCGACGCGGCCGGTCTCCTTGCGGACGCCGTAGCGGACCGGGGTGAACCACTTGCCGGTCGCGGACACGCTCCAGCCGTGCGTGAGGTGCCCGCCGTCCGGCAGCGCCATGCCGAGGATGGTGTCACCCGGCTGCGCGAAAGCGAGGTACACCGCCAAGTTCGCCGGCGAGCCGGAGTACGGCTGGACGTTCGCGTGGTCGGTGCCGAAGACGGCCTTCGCGCGCTCGATGGCGAGTTTCTCGACCTGGTCGATGAGTTGCTGGCCTTCGTAGTACCGCTTGCCGGCGTAGCCCTCGGAGTACTTGTTGGTGAGGACGGTGCCCGTCGCCTCCAGTACGGCCTGGGAGACGTAGTTCTCGGACGCGATCAGGCGGATCTTGTCGTGCTGGCGTTTCGCCTCGTCCTCGACGAGCCCCGCGATCTGCGGGTCGGCGGCGGCGAGCGCGGAAAGTTCGGGCTGGTGTGTCATCGGACGTACTCCTGCCAGAGACGGCCGGACCCAGGCGCGCGGTACCGGCCTTGTCGTCGCTTCCCGGTGGTGCTCCACCTCAAATGGCGCCAGTCGCTGGTGCGGACCAGCCTAGAGCACGGGCCGGGGCTCGGCGTGCGGACGATGTCCGGCGCACCACCGGCGGCTGCATCCGGCCGTGCGATCACAGAACGCCTGTGCGCAGACGGCACAGCGTTTGATCCGCCGCCAGCCGCCGAACGCGACGAGTTCCGCCAGCCCGGAGGCGCCCGCGACCAGGTCACCGCAGCCCGGCCACGACGTCACCTGCACGACGCGCCAGCCGTTTCCGGCCTCGACCAGCCGGGGTGCGGCACCGGTCCCGGCGAGGATCCGGTTGAGCCGGTCGGCGGCCGCGTGTTCGTCCGGCAACGCCGAGACGACACCGGCGAGCCACGGATTCCCTTGCGCCAAAAGCCTTTCCGCGACCTCGAGGGCCGGGTCGAGGTCGCGGAAGGGCGGGGCGATCACGTGCTTGCGCGTCACGGTTCTTCGATCGCGACGCCCATCGAGCGGGCCGTGCCCGCGATCGTGCGCATGGCCGCGCCGAGGTCGCCGGTGTTGAGGTCGGGCAGTTTCCGCTCCGCGATCCCGCGCAGCTGTTCCTGGCTCAGCTTCCCGGCGACCTCATGCCCCGGTCGGCCGGATCCCTTGCCGCCCAACGCTTTCTTGATGAGGAACGACGTCGGCGGCGTCTTCAGCCGGAGTTCGAAGGACCGGTCTTCGAACACCGACACGACCACCGGGATGATCTCGCCGCGGTGCGCCGCGGTCGCCGCGTCGTAGGCCTTCTTGACCTCGACGAGGTTCACGCCGGTCTGCCCCAGCGTCTTCCCGAGGTCGACCACCGGCGCGTTGCCGGCGGCCAACTCGAGCGTCGCCTGGTGGGTTTTCTTCTTCGACTTCGGTGCCATGCGACCGAAGCTATGGTCTCCAGTTACTGGAGAGTCAATCGATCGGCTTGATGCTCTCCGCGTGCCTGCGCGCCAGCTCCTGGTAGATCGCCGCGTTGTGCTCGACCCAGCCGCGGGCGGTGCCGTCGAGCGGGACGTGCTTCTTCGCCGGGCTGCCCATGGCGACCGTCTCCGGTGGGATGATCATCCCGGGTGTCACCGTGGCACCGGCCGCGACCAGGGCCTTCGCCCCGATCTGCGCCTTGTCGAGCACGGTGGAGCCGTTCCCGATCAGCGCCTGCTCGCCGATCGTGCAGTCGTGCACGAGGCACTGGTGCCCGACGGTGACGTTCTTGCCGACCTCGGTCACGCCGCCGTTGACGTGGATGACGGAGTTGTCCTGGATGTTGGCGCCCTCGCGGATGAGGATCCGCCCGAAGTCGGCGCGCAGCACCGCGCCGTACCAGACGGAAGCGCCCTTCTCGACGACGACGTCACCGATCAGGGTGGCGGTGGGGGCGATCCACGCTTCGGGATCCACCTGGGGACGGTGCCCCTCGAATTCGAACATCGGCATGCCCCGCACCCTATGCCGAAAATCCGTGAGGGCCTCCTTCCCTACCCTGAGAGTAGGGAAGGAGGCCCTCACGGAACGCTGACGTCGCTCAGCCGATTGCGGTGTTCAGCAGGAGGTCCACGGCGCGGTCGTTACGCGTGGTCTCCCGGACGATCACCTCGTCGGGCGGGTAGAAACCGGGGTTGGAGCCCCGCGGGTACATCTCGAAGGTGAAGCTCAGGATCTTGTGGGTGCCCCACATCCAGTCGTCGATCGTCCCGTCCGTGATGTACAGGTCGCTCGACTGCTGCGGCGTGTAGCCGTTGGTCGCCGCCAGCTGCCTGCCCACCGTCTGGAAACGCTGCGCCTCGGCCGCGGTCATCCCCGGCGCGGTGTCGTTGTAGGTGAAGCCGAACGGCCACAGCACGAGCTCCGAATAGGTGTGGAAGTCGATGCTCGCCTTGATCTGCTGGACGCCGCCGATCTTGCGCGAGTTCACGAAGTTGGACACGGCCCTGGTCTCCGGTGCGGAGAACGCCGACGGGCCGCGATAGGTCTCGCTGGTCGTCGAGCCCGACGAACCGCCACAGCAGCCCCAGTTGTAGGCCCAGTTGCGGTTGGGGTCGGTGCCGTTGCCCTGGCGGTTCTTGCGCCAGTACTTGTAGCTGCCGCCGGAGATGTCGTACTCCGAGCCGTCCGGGTTGACGTTCGGGATCACGTAGATCTCGGTGCTGTCGACGAAGCGTTTGATCGCCGGGTCGGCGGCGTAGCCCTGGGTGAACCGGTTCACGATCCGCAGGCACATCTCGGTGGTGAGGTGCTCGCGGGCGTGCTGACCGCAGGTGAAGAGGACTTCGGGCTCGTTCTCGTCGGTCGCCACGTTGTCGCTGATCTTGAACATGTTGAGCGCACGGCCCTGGTACGAATTCCCGACACTGCTCAGGCGCCCGATCGACGAGTAGGTCGAAGCGGCGTTGCGCAGGACCGTCGTGACCTCGGCGTAGTTGTGGAAGCCGGAGTCAGACGGCGGGAAGTCGTTGATCGCGTTCGTGCTCACCTCGGGCGAGCGGTCGACGACGCCGCGTTGCTCGACGCGGAAGCCGAGCGAACGGACCTTCGCCGCGTCGGACGCTTCGCCGATGAACGTCGTGGTGCCACCCGCGGAGCCGAGGACGTCGACACCCAGCCGGGAGATCTGCGTGCGCTGCTGCGCGGTGCCGGTCCCGAAGACCTCGTAGATCTGCACCTGCGCGTCTTCGGCCTGCTGGTCGGCGGTCGCCGGACTCGCGGCGACCGGGATGGTGAACGCCGCGACGGCCGCGATCGCCACGGCCATGCACCGTCTTATGCGCATCGTCGTCTCCTAGCTCTGGGCAAGGGAAGGGGAACCTCACCATGGCCGGAGCGGCAAGACCGAACAATCCGTAACGGTACGGATCTAATGCGTATTTCTACCCGTAGTTCGCGAAACAGAGCGCTTCGATGTCGCCGCGCAGTGCGGCGAACGGCCGCCGCCGCACACGCTGCTGGACGATCGCGCCGAGCAGGTAGGACAGCAGGGCCCGTGCCCGCGCCCGCGGGTCTTCGACGTCGAGCGGGGCGAGCAGTTCCGCGAGCAGTTCGGTGATCGACGTCAGCATGACGTCGATGGCCTGCGGATGCTGCGCGCGCCCCGCCGCGATCCAGTATTCGAACCAGAGGAAGGCCGCGTTCGGGCGACCGGAGAACTCGGCGAGGAAGGCTTCGAGCGCCGCGAAGAGCCGCTCATCCGGGTGATCGTGCTTCGCCGAAATTTTGCGCAAATCGGCCGTGAACGTTGTGATGTGCGCCGCCATCGCGCTGTCGATCAGGACGTCGATGTCCGCGAAGTAGTAATGAATCGCACTCTTCGTGAGCGGCCCGGCCTCCGCGATCGCGCGGACGGTGCACCCCGCGAGCCCGTCCCTCGCGAGCACGACACGCGCCGCTTCGACGATCTGTTCCTGTTTCTGCAGCTGATTGGGGGAGAGCCGCGCGCTGCGGCCGGGAACGGCGGTCACGAAGTTCCTTACACCAAGTAGTCAGGACACGGGCCCTGAAGCTTAGGGCAACCGTCCTGGCCGGTCACAGCGGGTGAAAAATCTAGGTGGCTAGCCGCCGATCTGTAGCGGACAATGCGCGGCATGGTGACCTCAGGGGACAACGGGTTCAGCCCGGCCGCACGACGGCAGCTGGAGAAGGAACTCGCCGATCTGCGTGCGCAGCGCGACGCGATGGCGCCGCTCGTCGGCGAGCAGGAACGAACCGGCGACGCCGCCGATCAGGCGGAGGTACTGGACCGCGCGGAGGCCGCCGCCTACCTCGACCGGCGCATCGCCGACGTCGCGGCGAAGCTCGAGCACGGCGGCCGGAACAGCAAGGGCCTGCTCCCCGACGGCACCACCGTCACCCTCAAGTTCGCCGACGGCGACGAAGACGAACTCCACATCGTCACGATCCCGGGCGAGGACGCCGACGCCTCCACGGTCACTTCGGACAGCCCGCTCGGCCTGGCGCTCGTGGGCGCCAAGGAGGGCGACGAGATCAAGTACCGGACGCCGCGCGGCGAGACCAGCGCCACCGTCGTCACCCTGAAGCCGCCTGCCTGACCTCGGTCCAGGTGGTCGTGAGTGGCGATTCGGGTTCTGGCGAGGCTTCTCTTAAGTACCTACTGCGTGACTTGCGGCGCTTCTTGCGTGAAGTACATGAAGGGGTCCTTCATGTACTGGGGAAGACGTGAAGGTGGTCCACGGGCTGAACTCAGCCTGCCATGACGTGAAGGGCCCCTTCCCTACTCTCAGGGTCAGGGTCCCGGCGGTCGTGAGTGGTAAGTGTCGTTAGAACGACACTTACCACTCACGACACGCCTTCACACGCCCGGACGGCACAGCACCGGGTTCGCCAGTTCGGCGCACGGCCGGTGCCCGTGGGACCGCACGATGTCCTTGCCGACCTGGTTGGTCAAGTACCGCAGGAAGCTGGCGACGAGCGAGTCCGCCTTCGGCTCGCCGAACGTGTACGCGTACTCCGTCTCCCAGAACGGGTACGCCGCGTGGATCGCGCCCTCCAGGGTCGCCTGGTGGCCGTCGATGCGGACCGGCAGCACGTCCTGGCGTTTCGTGGCCGCGCCGAGTTCGCTGTAGCCGAGCGCGCCCGGCACGCGCGACACCGCGTCGAGGACGTCGTTCGTGGACGGCTTCGCGCAGCGCACCACTCCCCGCTGGGCGCCCGGCGCCGGCTTGAGGCAGTCGTCGGAGTTGTCGCCGGGTTCCCGCTTGCCCGCCAGGATCTGTTCCTCGAACGTCCGCCGCGTACCGGAGTCGGAATGCCGGTCGACGAGCCGGACCGGCCGGTCCTTGCCGCCGATCTCCTTCCAGTTCGCGATCTTGCCGTCGTAGACGTCGCGGATCTGCGCGAGCGACAGGTCCTGGACGCCCGCTTCGGCGTTGATCACGAGCGTGAACAGCGAGAACGCGACCGGACGCGGCAGCAGTCGCGGGTAGCCCTCGCCCTTGGCGCCGTCGGAGAACGCCAGCGTGCCGTCGTTCCCGGCCTGGTTCAGGCTGCCCAGCCCTTCGGCGCTCCCCCGGCTGTCGAAGACGAACGACGCGCCCGGGCACGTCTTCGTGTACGAAGCCGTCGCCTCCTTCAGCACCGGCGCGAAAGCCGTCGATCCGGTGATCGTGAGCTTCCCGGACGCGCAGTCCAGCGGAGGCGGCTTCTCGTCGAAGACCAGCGAGCGGGTCAGCTGGAAGATGCTGAGCACCACGAGGAAGAGGATCAGCGCCATCACCGAGGTCGTCGGCCCGGTGCGGCTCTTGGTCTCGCGGAAGCTGCCGCCTTTGATCTCGCCGACGACCTGCGGTTCGTCGAAGGCGTCGGGCGAGCCGTTGGGGATGCGGTCGAGTACGGCGAGGATCTTGTAGTGCGCGCCGCGGTTCAGCGGCACCCTCGGCAGGTCGATCACCCCGGCAGGCCGTTCGGGATTCTCGTCGCGCGCGCCGAAACCGGAGTCGTCGCCGAAACATTCGTGCAGATGCGGCGAGCTGAGTTCGGTCACCACCATCCCGGCCACGGTGCGGCCGGGGAACTTCACGCGGACGCCGACCCGGTCGTTCTCGTTGACCGCGTAATCGTCGGTGTCGATGTCGGTGGTGCCGCTGTTCTCGATGCGCAGCAGCACGAACGACGGGTCGACGAGCCGCTCGCCGTTCTCGTGCTGCAACTGCGCGAGCGCGTCCGCGGTCGGCGCGAACCCGCGTCCGGACGCCGTCGGGGTGTCCATCTGCACGCGGTAGCCGAGCCGTTTGCGGCCGACCAGCACGAACTCCCACAGGAACGCGACGGCAGGGACGGCGATCCCGACCACCGCGAGCAGGACGTCCCAGGGAAAGCCTTCCAAGACCAGCCTCCAGGTTCGGGGTATCGAACCTATGGCTCATCCCGGCGGGGGACGGCGGACTTCAGCCAGTGTTCACCGGCCGTCCGCGAAGGCGTAGTCGTCGAGGTCGAAGAACCGGCTCGTCACCATCGTTTCCAACGTGGGCGAGGCACGGAAGGGCACGTCCCCGTTCGCGTCGAAGTAGTAGCTGTTGGCCAGCGAACAGCTGTCCTGGAAGAACACCTGGTGCTTGCGGCGGTCCAGCATGCTCCGGAAGTACCGGTCGTTGGCCTCGTTCGTGACCTCCACGCGGGTCGCGCCGGTCTTCCGCGCGTTGCGCAGGCACCGGATGATGTGCGCGGTCTGCGTCTCGATGAGGTTGAAGTACGAGGAACCGTTGTAGCCGTAGGGCCCGAGGATGGTGAAGAAGTTCGGAAAACCGGGGACGCTGACGCCCTGATAGGCCTGGAACCGGTTCTCCTCCCAGAACTTCTCCAGGTCGGCGCCGCCCGATCCGCGCACGGTGAACGCGGGCATGTTGCCCTTCTCGAACACCTTGAACCCGGTCGCCAGCACCAGGACGTCGACCGGATGCTCGGTGCCGTCGACGGTGCGCACCCCGGATCCGGTGATCGCGTCGATGCTCGTGGTCTCCAGCGTGACGTCGTCCCGGTCGAACGTCTGGAGGTAGTCGTTGGAGAAGCTCGGCCGCTTGCAGCCCAAGGCATAACGCGGCGTGAGCTTCTCGCGGGTCACGGGGTCCTTCACCGCGCGGCGCAGATGCGCGCGCCCGATCCGCTCCCCCGCCCCCGCGGTCGGCAGGAGATTGTGGAAATGCGCGGCCAACGGGAAGGTCACTTCGACCAGCGCCTGGCTGGCCAGCCGGGACACCAGTTTCGCGCCCGGCAGCCGCCGCAGCGCCAGCCGCGCCGCCCGAGGCAGGACGGCGTCGGGTTTGGGCAGGCACCAGATCGGCGTGCGCTGGAACACCGTCAGATGGCCGGCCTCCGGCGCGATGGACGGGATGACCTGCACGGCCGAGGCCCCGGTGCCGACGACGGCGACGCGTTTGCCGCGCAGATCGACGCCGTGGTCCCAGCGGGCGGTGTGCATGACCGTGCCCCGGAAGGCGTCGAGCCCGTCGATGTCCGGCGGCTTCGGCTGGGTGAGCACGCCGGTGGCGCCGACGACGAACCGCGCCGTCATCGACCAGCCGTCGGCGGTTTCCAGGCGCCACAAGTGCGTTTCGTCGTCGAAGGCCGCGGAGACGACCTTGCTGCCGAGGCGGGTGCGGCGGCGGATGTCGTACTTGTCGACGCAGTAGTCGGCGTACGCCTTCAGTTCGCGGCCTGGCGCGTAGACCCGCGACCAGCCGGAGATCTGCTCGAACGAGAACTGGTAGCTGAACGACGGGATGTCGACGGCGACGCCGGGATAGGTGTTCCAATGCCAGGCGCCGCCGACGCCGTCGCCCTCCTCCAGCATAAGGAAGTCCTCGAAGCCGGCTTTTCGAAGCAGGATCGCGGCGCCGATCCCGGAGAAACCGCCGCCGATGATCGCGATCTCGTGGTCCGGCGTCATGCGGGAAGTCCTTCCTTGGCGAAAAGCGAACTGGCGCCGAGCACGACGACGTCGGCCTGATGCTCGATACCTTCGGCGGTACGGATTCCGTGGGGCACGAAGGCGTAGACCGGCCAGGTGATGAGTTTGCAACCGGGCTTTTCGAGCGCGCCGTAATAACCGAGACCGGGCGCCGTCCGACGCGACCCGAAGTGGCGGTCGGGGGTCAGCAGCCTGCGGAGCCACGGGTCTTTCACCTGCCAGCGCAGGAAGACCTTGGCGACGGCGATGCCGAGGACGTCCGGCCCGGGGACCGGCATCGGCACCACCCAGTCGGGTTCTTCCTGGAATACCTTCACCGCCCGCGCGGTGGCCGCCACCTCGGGCACGATCTGCGCCGCCTCACGGCCGGGCGCGACCACGGCGACCCGCTGCCCGGCGAAGTCGTGCCCGAACCATTCGGTGCCGCGCAGCACCTCGCCCCGGAATTCGCCCAAGGTCATGACGCGACCGGTTCGTGAGTGATCTCCTCGGTCCACGACTGCGGCTTTCCCAGCAGCCGCGCGGGGATCAGGCGGGTCATCTTCACCATCGGGTCGGCGAGCAGCCGGTGGTAGACGTGCGAGCGGTCGACGATCATCGCCGCCTGCGCCTTGAGCACGTGGTACGCCGGGATGCGTTTCGTGAACTCGCCGCGGCCGCCGATCGCGGAGAACCGCTTCACGGCGTTGTACAGCTTCTTCTCCGGCAGGCCCATCGCGACGATGTTGTCCCGCATCTTGTTGATCAGCGGGACGAACACCACGATCAGGCCGAGGACGATCTGGGGTTTGAGCGAGCCGACGGATTCGGTGAGCAGCTTGGTCGTGGAGCCGGCACCGATCAGTTCCAGCACCTCGAAATCGGCCGTGATGTGCCGGGACTCGTCGGAGTTGATATGCCGGAACACCTGGTGGCACACCGGATCGGAGACCTCTTCCAGCAGGAACTTCACCAGTGCGCCGTCCAGCGCGCATTCCAGCAGCGGGATGAGCGTGGCCAGCGCCGTCAGCGGCAGCGTGTCGCCGTAGTCGTCGAGGACCTTGATGGCGAGCTTGACGTTGATGTTCGGCTCGGGCATCGAACCGTGCTCGTCGAGCATGCCCCAGCGCTTCATCAACGCCAGTTCGGCGTTGGCGTGCTTCTGTTCCTCTGCGTGGAAGTAGCGGTAGATCTCCTGGATGACCGGTGTCGGCGCCTTCTTGGCCAGTGAGGCGAACCCGCGGGCGCCGACGTGCTCGATCCACACGAGATCGGCCATGAACGGCCGCATCTTGGCGCGGAGTTCGTCGGTCATCGTCTCCGCGCCGGGCGCGTCCCAGTCGATGTCGGCCAGCGACCACTGCTTGTCCTTGATGGTCTGGAGCATCGCGTCGAAGTCGTAGGCCATCACTTCTCCTTTTCGGCGGGCAGGAACCGGCCGAGCAGACCGGCGATCCGCGTGTACGGGACGGGCACGAAACGCTTGGCGTGCCAGAGAAGCTGAGCGTCGGGTTGCGGAACCACGTATAGACGGCCGCGATCATGGGCGTCGAGGGTCATCCGCGCGACTTTTTCGGCGGAGAACCCGACCACGTCGGAGACCCGCCGCGCGAGGCCGCGCGCCTCGGCGTCGATGAGTTCGCCGTCGAAGATGTTGGTACGCACGAAAGTCGGGCACAGCACGGTGACCGCGACACCCGTGCCGGACAGCTCGGCGGCCAGTGTCTCCGAAAGACTGACGACGCCGGCCTTGCTCACGTTGTAGGCGGCCATCCTCGGGGCGGCGGTGAAGCCGGCGGCCGAGGCGACGTTGATGACGCCGCCCGCTTTCGCCGCCCGCATGGCGGGGACGAAGGTGTGGCAGCCGTGGATCACACCCCAGAGATTCACGCCGAGGGTGCGCTGCCAATCGGACAGCGGGCTCTCCCCGACGGGTTTGCCGCCGGCGCCGATCCCGGCGTTGTTGACGACGAGGTCCGGCTCGCGGCCGAGCCAGGAACGCGACTGGCTAGCGAGCTCGGCGACTTCGTCCACACTGGACACGTCGCAGGCGATGGCGACCGCGTTCTCGAGCGATTTCGCGGTTTCCTCGGCGGCTTCGAGGTCGATGTCCGCGCAGACGACCCGGCTGCCGCGCCGGACGAGCTCGGCCGCGATCGCCCTCCCGATCCCGCTGCCCGCCCCGGTGACGACGGCGTGCGCTCCGTGGGTCCGTTTCACTAGGCCGCCTTTTCGATCGCTGTCAGATTTTCGGTCAGGAACCGGCAGGCACGCTCCATCGCGGGCCGCGCCTCCGGGACGAAGCGGGTCAGTGCCTGGAACACGTGCATCTGACCGGGGACCACGTCGAGTTCGCAGTCCGCGCCCGCGCGGCGCAGCGCCCTGGCCAGCTCGATGGCGTCCGCGGCGAGCATTTCGAGTCCGCCTGCCTGGATGATCGTCGGCGGGAAGCCCTTGATGTCATCGAAGGCGAACCGCAGCCGCGCCGACGCGAGGTCGGCGTCCACTGTGTACAGACCGACCAGCCGCGCGGCCGCGGCGGCGGAGATCATCGGGTCCGGGCTCATGCGTTCCCTCTGGGCGGCCAACGAGAACGTCACGTCGAACAACGGTGAGAAGAGGGCCAGCGCGGCGGGCGGGTCTTCGCGTTCCCGGATCAGCTGCGCGGCGAGATCGACCGCGAGATGCCCGCCCGCCGAGTCGCCCGCGACGAGGATCCGCCGATATCCCTGGCCGAGGAGCCGTTCGTAGGCCGCGCGGACATCGTCGGCGGCGCTCGGGAAGCGATGCCGGGGCGCGAGCCGGTACTCGCAAGCGAAGACCGGCAGCCCGGTGCCGTCGGAAACCCGCGTGGTCAGTCCGCGATGCGTGCGCGCCGAGCAGAGCGCGTAGCCGCTGCCATGGACGTAGAGGACAACCGCGTCGCCTTCGGTCACTTCGGGACCGCGGACCCACTCGCCGCCAACGCCGGGCTCGACGCGGCTTCCCTTCAACGGCGGCGAAGCCAGCCACAGACTGCTCGCGATGAAAGCGCGGGAGAACGCGACGCCCGCCCGGTTGGCCGGGATCGCGTTGGCGATCGGCCGCACGAAGGCGGACGTCAGCGCGGCGGCCAAACCGGGTCGCAGGCCATTCTGCGGTCGCATGCCCTCAGAATGAATCCGAGGGCATCTGCTGTCAAGATGGACAGGTGACCGCGTCCCGCCGCTACAGCGGCAAGACCGCCGACGAACGCCGCGCCGAACGACGGCTCGCCCTGCTCGGCGCCGCATTGGACATCTGGCAGGAACAAGGCTGGGCGGCGGTCACCATGCGCGGCGTCTGCGCGCGGGCGAACCTGACGGACCGGTACTTCTACGAGAGCTTCGCGAACCGCGACGCCTTGCTCGCCACCGCCTGGGAACAGGTCCGCGACGAGACCTTGCGGATGGTCCTCGACGCCGTCGCCGCCCGGATCGAGCAACCCGCCCTCGACCAGCTCCGCGCCGCCGTCGACGTCGTCGTGCACCACGTGCGGGAAGAGCCGTCCCGCGCGCAAATCCTGTTCGGCGACCACGCGGGCAGCGCCGTGCTGGAGCAACTGCGGCGGCAGACCGTCCAGGAGACCACCGGCCTGCTGATCGAACTCGCGCGGCCGCATTTGAAGCCGGACGTCGACGGCCTGGAGTTCCGCGTCAACGTCCTGCTGGGCATCGGCGGCTTCGTCGAGATCATGCTCGCCTGGCGCTCCGGCCTGCTCGACGCGGACGCGGACACGCTCGTCGACCACCTCACGGGAGTGGGCACTTCGCTGTCGCGGATGTTCCTCAAAGGTGACACCAACGGGTGAATTTCCGTGCCGGGTGCGGAGCCTGCCCCGGAAACGGATCAGGGCCCCATCCGGAGTATCCGAATGGGGCCCTGACCTGCGGAGCCGCCTAGGGGAATCGAACCCCTGACCTATTCATTACGAGTGAATCGCTCTGGCCGACTGAGCTAAGGCGGCGGACATCGGGCTCGCACCCGATGACGGAGACAAGTGTAGCGGAGGCTTGAACGTCACCTTCGAGGGCCACCGTCGTTAAGGTCCTATGACGCCGGTCTCAGTCCCCCAAGATCGGCCCACCCCCACTGGAGGACCTGTTCATGCGGCAACGACTGCCCCGTGTGCTGGCGCTTCCGGCCGCCGCGGCCCTGCTTTTGCTGACCGCGGCCCCGGCGACCGCCCAGACCATTCCCACCACGCCGATCCCCGATCCGGCGAATCCGGGACAGCCGCCGATGTCGGCGCCGATCGGTCCGCAGCCGCTGGGCAAGGCCGTCGGTGACGCGGGAGCGGCCCTCGGCGTGCTGCGGCTGCTGCCGAACGCGGTGCCGACGAGCGCCATCCTCCCCGGGGCTGGCGAGATGCTGCCGAAGCAGTCCGCGCTCGAGGCCGGGATGGGGCTTTCCAGCGCGCAGGCCAACTCCGAGGCCTACCTGAGCTACGAAAAGTCGATCGCGCAGTCGTCGCCGTTCGGCCTGTCCGCCGCGGGCAACGCGCCGCAGACGCCGGGCAGCCTCGTGCAGACGGCGTTGCCGGATAACCCGAAGCAGATCAGCGGCGGCCTCAACGCGCCGAAGAACCCGCTGTTCAACCTCGGCCTGCTCAACGGTGAGGCGCACGCGCGCTGGAGCCCGACGCTCGGCCCGTGCGTCGGCACGATCGCCGACTCGAGCACGTCGATCGCGAACCTCGCGCTGCTGCCGACCATCCCGAACATCCCGGGCGCCGACCAGCTCACCCAGGCTTCGGAGCAGCTCAAGTCGGGCCTGTCCGCCCTCGGCCCGCTGGCGAACCTCGGCGGCCTGCTTTCGGGCACCAGCACCAACGCCGACGGCAAGGGCGCCGTGCTGAGCCTGCCGAACACGCTGTCGTCGCGGTCGGTCGTGCGGCTGGTCGACATCCCCGGTTCGAAGAACAAGGCCGTCGAATCGACGTCGACCCTGCAGGCGGCCAACATCGAACTGCTGAAGGGCACGCCGCTCGGCCTGACGATCAAGGTCGCCAGCCAGCCGACGCTGCGGGTCACCTCGACCGGCGACAAGAAGACGTCGAAGGTCGAGTACACCGCGCCGGTGCTGCAGATCGTCCGCGGCGACAAGGTCCTGTTCACCCTCGACGCGAACAACCCGGCCAAGGACATCCCGATCGGCATCCCGCTGCCGTCGCTCAAGCAGGTCCCCGGCTTCGAGCAGCTGAAGAACGTGCCGGTCGTCGGCGGACTCGCCGAGATGGTGAACGGTGCCACCAAACAGCTTCCGGGCGGCGAGGCCGGGAACGGGCTCACCCTCGACCTCGGGGTGCTTAAGCTGTCGATCGCCGGGCTGAACCAGAAGTCGAGCGACATGACCTCGCCGTTCAAGGGCTTCCAGATGGGTGCCTCGGCGCGGCTGCTGGACCTGCAGATCCTGCCGACGACGGCACTGCAGAAGGCACTCCCGCCGGACGCCGCGAAGAAGCTGCCTTCGTCGCTGGCCCAGGTCTCGCTCGGCGAGCAGATCGCCCGCGCGTACGCGCCGGCCGGCGGTGTCGAATGCGGCACCGTGGCCCCGCCGCCCGCGGGCAACAACGGAGGCGCGGCGCCGAAGGGGCCGGTCAAGAACCTGGCCTACACCAACGCGGCCTACGACACGGTGCCGATGTTCTGGTCGGGTACCGCGATGCTGCTGATCGGTGTCGTCCTCGTGGCCGCCATGCCGGGACGCCGCCGGCTCGCGGTGGTCACCGTCTCGGAAGACTCGCCTGGGCCGGGGTCGCCGGGGTTCAAGCCTTCGCCGCGGCCGCGATCGGGGGACTAGACGGGGCGAGGAGGGTGATGAACGGTCCTTTCACGCCTTGCCCCCGCGTGAGAGGTCCGTTCGTACCTCCCTCTTAGCCGCCTTTCGGAAGTCAGGGGCCTTCGCCGCTTCGATGCGGTGAAGGCCCCTTTCGTTTCTCGGTCACTGTGTGGATTTTGGTGCGTTGGATGACCAGAAATCCACACAGTCGCCGGTTCACAGGCTTCACCGCACCGCTTCGGCCACCTTTGCCCACTTCGCTGCGTTCGCTGCTTCGCGCGCCTTCGCTCACTTCCCCATCGGCCCCGCGATGCCCCCAATGCCACATTGGGGTCGCTGAGCGTCTCCAATGCCACATTGGGGACATCACGGCACCAGCGCCAGCACCGCCCCGAACCCGAAGCCCCTTCACTTACCCACAGCACTTGTCCACAACTATCCCCACCTGTGGACAACTCCCGCGACCAGCCCTTTTCCCCCTCCACCCCCGGTAGACTGGACTCGGGGACGCCCCCCTGGGACGGGCGGGGGCTGGGGTAGGCGCGACAGGGAGAGCCGGGTCAGCCTTGGCGCAGGGTGGTGACCATGGCTTCGACGGCGATTCGTGGTTTCACATTCAGGTCGATGGCCTCGCGGCATTCCAGGACGGCTTCGAGGCGGCGCAGGATCGAGTCCGGCGCCCAGGCGGAAGCGGCCTGCGTGATTTCCGAGGCGTGGTCGGGATGGTTCAGCGTCGCGCCCGCGCCGCTCGCGGTCACGAGCACGTCCCGGTAGAACGCGGCGAGGTCCACCAGGGCGAGATCGAGGGTGTCCCGCTGTGTACGGGTCGCGCGTGACTTCTGGCGCTTCTCGAGTTGTTTCACAGCGGCTTCGGCGGCTCGTTTCGCCCCGCCGACGCCCTTCCCGATGCCGTCGCCGCCCATCGCGGTGCGGAGTTCGGAACGTTCGGCCTCGTCGCGGACCTTGCTCTCTTCGCCCGCGTCGGCCTCGGCCGCGCTGATCAGCTGATCGGCGCAGGTGAACACATCGGACGGACGGCGCAGGCCGAGCGGGATCCGCAGCACGGTCGCCCGTCGCTGCCGGGCGGCCTCATCGGTGGCGAGCCGTCGCGCGCGGCCGACATGTCCACTCGAGACGGACGCGGCCCATCGCGCACGTTCGGGGTCGATACCGTCCCGCTCGATCAGCACCTGCGCGATCGCCTCGGGCGGTGGCGTCCGCAACGTGACCAGACGGCACCGCGAGCGGATCGTCACCGACACGTCGTCCGGGTGGTCCGACGGCGCGCACAGCAGGAACACCGTGCGATCCGGCGGCTCCTCGACGGCCTTCAGCAACGCGTTCGACGCGCCTTCGGTCAGCCTGTCGGCGTCCTCGATGACCACCACCTGCCACCTCCCGGTGGTCGGGCGGCGGGCGGCGGACTGGACCAGCGAACGCATTTCAGCGACGGAGATCGAGAGACCCTCGGGCGCGACGAGCTTGACGTCGGCGTGCGTGCCGGCGAGCACGGTGCGGCAGCCAGGGCATTCCCCGCATCCGGTGCCGGTGCTGCATTGCAACGCCGCCGCGAAAACCCGTGCGGCGGTCGAGCGCCCCGAACCGGGCGGACCGGTGACCAGCCAGGCATGCGTCATCGCGCCGGGCGCGACAGGCTGGTTCTCGACGATCCGCGCGGCCGCCGTCGACGCCGAAGAAAGCGTGCGCGCGGCGGGCTCCTGGCCGACGAGCTGCTTCCAGACACCGATCAGCGCAGGGGCTTCCGTCATCTCACCTCGACCTTTTCCTCCGACGGCGCGAGCCCGGCGAGCCTGCCGACGAGCACCGCGCGGATCGCGGTCCGCACGCGGTCGCTCACTTCGTCCTCGGTGCCGTCCGCGTCGACCACGACGTACCGGTCCGGGTCGGCGGCGGCCATTTCCGTGAGCAGATGCTGCACCCGCCACTGCGCGTCCAGCGATTCCGACTTCCGCATGACCGTGCCGGGGTCGGCGTCGAGCAGGACCGTGATGTCCGGCCGCAGCCGGTTGGTCGCCCAGTCGGCGAGCCCTTCGAGTTCCTGGCTGTCCAGCCCGGCGACCGCCGACAGATGCGCCAGCGGCGAGTCCACGAACCGTTCCATCACGACGACCGAACCGGCGTCGAGCGCGGGCTGGATGTCCCGTTCGACGATGTCCGCCCGCACCGCGGCGGCGGCGAGCGCCTGCGCCCGCGCACCGGTCAGCGAAGCACCGGCGAGCAACTTCGCGAGCCGTTGGTCGTCCAGCGCCGGGTCGGCCGCCAGTACGACCGGACGCGTGCCTCCGCGCAGCCATTCGGCCAGCCGCGCGGCCTGCGTCTCGGTGTTGATCGCCCGCGTCCCCTCGAGCGCGATCAGCAGCCCGTTCACCCGGCGCGGGCTGCGGCGCAAGGCGTTGCGGAGGTCGGCGAGGATCGGCTCGGCACGCCTGTCGTCCATCTGCCGGTAGGCGACGATGCCGGCGATCAGCGCGAGGACACCGCCGCCGATCATCACCGGCCGGGTGCCGTCGATCGTGATCGTGCCGCCCCACAGTTCGACCTCGGTCGTCTGGACCGCGCTGATCAGCACCGGCACCAGGATCGTCGAGCCGAACAGCACGATCTTCATCAGCGACTGGTAGATCGCGTTGATCCGGCCGCGGATGGAGTCCTCGATCCGCGAACCGATGATCGTGACACCGGTCAGGAACGCCGTCCCGGCCCACACCCCGACGGCGGCGACGGCGACCAGCGAAACGGCGAGATGCGGCGACAGCGCGACGACGATGAGGCACAGGCCCGCGGCGACGATCGAGATCCCGAACAGCCGGTCGTGCGCGAGCCGCCGAGCGAGCTTCGGGGCCACCGCCATCCCGCTGGCGAGCCCGAGGAAGACGGCGAGCACGAGGAGGTTGAACGCCGCGTCACCGGCGAGCAGGCTCGACGAGTACGGCTTGGCCGAACCGATCACCGCGCCACCGGCGGCGAACGCGCCGAACGCGCCGATCATCAACCCGCGGACCAACGGCGTCGTCCGCACGAACCGGGCGCCGTCGGAGATCATCTGGCGGAAGCCGAATTTCTCCTCGTCCGCGGCCTTGACCTTGGGTTTCTCGACCGAGTGGACGTTACGCAGCGAGAGCTCGGGGATCCGGGTGGCGATCACGATCGCACTGGTCAGGTACAGCAGGCCGGTGATGACGACGGCGACCTTCGCGATGCCGAGCTGGGCGTCGCCCTGGAAGAAGTGGAACGTGGTGTTACTACCGGTGAGCACGGCGTTCGCCCCGGCCGCGGTGATCACCGCGAGGCCGTAGGTCATCACCATGCCGAGCTGGTTGGCCGTCTCGACCTGGTCCGGGCGGCGCAGCAGGTTCGGCACCGCCGCGTCCTTCGACGGGATCCACATCATCGCGCAGCAGCCGACCAGGAAGTTCCCGACGAACACCCACCACGGCGTGCCGACGAACGCGATCGACAGCAGGAACCCGCATCGGCCGAGGTCGCAGAGCACCATCACCTTGCGCCGGTCGAACCGGTCGGCGAGCAGCCCGCCGAGCGGGGCGAACAGCAGCCCCGGCAGCAGCGATGTCAGCACGACACCGACGAACGCGAAGTTCTGCGCGGCGTAGTTGTCGGTCAGTTTGGTGACCAGGCCGGTCAGCGTCAGCAGGTTCAGCCAGTCCGCGACACTGCACAGGTACGAGACACCCCAGATCCGGCGGAACGGCTTGATCGCCAGCACCCGCCGCACGCGATGCATCGTGGAAGCGTCACGCCCCGCCGAAGAACCAGTGCCCGCTTCGGGCACCGACTGCACGCCCTCGCTGATACGCCCACCCCACTAGTCACGCGGCGCCGAGGTGCGACCCGGGTCAACGCCGGGTCCCCCGACCGTATGGCCAGGGTATCCCGATGGGTGAGGTCCGTCCGGACGGCCCCGTCCGGCGCAAGCGCCGGACGGGTTACCCGAAGATCCCCGTGATGCTGTTGAACAGGCTGGACAGCAGCTGGATTGCGAGGATCGCGAAGACGATCATGAGGGCGACCGCGATCATCACACCGGCGGTGTTCGACGACGGCTTGCCGAGCCTCGGCATCTGCATGGAACGCTTGGCACGCCGTACTTCGACCTCGGCCTCTTCGTCGACCTCGACCGGCTCTTCCTGCTTCAACCGGCGCGGCGGACGGATCAGCTGAGACGGCCTCGTCGGCCAGGTCCGCTGTTGGGGCAGGATCCCGATCGGCGCAGCGCCCTGCTCACCGACCGTGCTGACGATCTCGGTGGGCGGACGGACGGCGCCGGGGCTTGCGGCGGGCTGCTCGTCCGCGAGCATGGCCGCGCTGACCATCCGGCTGACGACTTCGGGGTCGTGCTGGACCGGTCCCGGTATCGGTACGTGGATGTCGTCGGCCTCGGCCGACGGATTCGCTTGGGCCGCGGTGCCGGTCGTGACCAGCCCGGACAGGGGGTCGGCGAACCTGTCGCCCGGAGGATCTGCCTGAGTGCCATCGCCCTTCACGAAGTCGGGGGCATCGAAGAAGGGAGTTCCGCCCTTCCCGCTCATGGTGACCACCTCACTACGGAATGTCCTCTGCTTCCAGGGTAACCACCTCGGCTCGTCGCACATCCGCCCAATGGGCCAGATAAATGTCACGCGCCGCGAGGCTGACCTTCACATCCTCCAACAAGGGTTCGAAGAAAGAACGCCGGTACCGGGCATCTGTCGCGGTTGATGCGGCGAAGTAGAGACCGGAGAAAACGGCGAGGAAGACAGAGACGTTGACGAGCGCGGAACTCACCGGAAGAGGGACACCCAGGAGGGTGCCCGGCGCCGATTCGCGGCCGGCGAACTGGGTCACGACCTCCGGCCGGAGGATCAGCACCCCGAACACGACGAAGAACGCGAACACCAGCACCCCGAAGGCCACGATCTGCACCGCTTGGGCGAAGAACAGCACCAAGGCGATGTTCAAGCGCTCGATCTTCGTCAGCGCGCGCCGATCGGGCGGGGGTGTGTCGTCGTCGAACGGCGTGCCGCGCAGGACGGGCGCCCCGGGTTCCACGGTCCAGGACTTCAGCTCCTTGATCTCGTCGGACAGCATCGACGCGAGGAACACCGCGCCGATCAGCACGAGGAAGCCGACCACCAGCCACAACCGGCCGGGGGTCAGCCGTTCCACGGCCTGCCACAGCTCGGCGGTGAAGAAACTGAACATCACCACCAGCAGAAGCAGCGGCAACGCCCGCGACGCCAGCGTGCCGATCGCCCTGACCTGCGCGACCGCGCTCCGCGCCGCCCAGGTCAGGATCGAGCCGACGCCGATGCGGACCAGCAGCATCAGCACGGCCAGTGCGGCGAGATTGGCGAGGACGGCCGCCCAGAGCGGGTGCTCCCACGACACCAGCCCGGTGAGCCGTTCGCCGAGCGGCAGGACGAGCAGCCAAAAGCCGATCGTCGCCGCCATGACGGCCAGCCGGACCCGCGTGCGGTGCAGCGCCCGGAGCAGCTTCGCCATCAGACGACCGGCGATCACCGGCACGACGACGACGGCGAACGTCAACGCCAGCACACCGAGGACGTACGCGACACCGCTCTCGCGCATCCGGGCCGCGAGCACGTCCTCGGGGACGTCGAGCAGCTTCAGCAGCCCGGCCAGCAGCAGGTCGAGCAGGCTCAGGAACACCAGCCCGGGCGTCGAGCGGCGCAACATGCCCGCTCCACGCCTCCGCCGGTGGATGACCATCGGCAGCCCTCGCCGCCGGAACCACGCGTCGGCCGCCCGCCGGTCCAGGTCCATGCCCGCCCCCCTCGTCCACGGCTACGTCCGGCTCAAGTCCACCGCCTCGTGCAGCCAGCCCGCCAGTGCCCGGCGGTCCATTCCACCGAACATCAGCCACCCTTCGGAAGGGGCGGCGTACAACACGAACCTCCCCAGATCGTTGTCGATGATCACGAAGCCGTAGTCCGGGTACTCGGCGTTCAGCCCGCCGAAGGCGACCAGATCGAGGATCGCCGTCCCGGTTCGCGGCCGGTTCAGCGTGTCTCCGACCAGGCCGACCTCCTCGTCTTGGCCGGGCAGCGGCACGCCGTGCTCGTCGATCCTGATGCGCATGAGCTCGGTGTCGCCGGCGGGGACGTGCGGGAGCCCGCCGAACACCCGGGCTCCCAGCTCGCCGAAATCGCTCAGGCTGAACGTGGTCCGCCGTCCCGACCGCATCCGCCAGACGACCGCCTGATGCCCGTCGCCGTAGCAATCGACCCGCACCGCGCGGGGCGCGGACGCGAAGACGCCGGTGAGGACGCCTCGCACCGAACCCCGCAGCATCACGCCGTGCATCCGGACCGCGGCCGGATGGATCTCGCCGTTCTCCATCAGCCCGGCCTCTTCGAGCATCGCCGCCTTGGCCGCGTACCGCTCGGCCTGGGTGACGAGATCCGCCGGCCCGTCGTAGGACGGGCACAGGCGGCGGATCTCGTCGTCGGTGATCTCCGGGTCGTAGCCCAGGTACACGCTCCGTCGCTCGGGCACCGCGCGCAGCACCGGCTCGGCGGCACGCTTCATCAGTTCCTTCACGGTCGCCGGTTCACGCATGGTTCTGCACCGCCTTCACGATCCATTGCTCGGCCGTCGACCGGCTGGCCGGGCCCCAGGTGAGCGTCCAGCGGCCGTCGCCGTCCATCGCCGAGCTGAACTGGTACCGGCCGAGGTCGTTGTCCACCAGGCCGAACGCGCCGTGCGGGTACTCGGCGAGGATGGAGTTCCGCACCGCGAGATCGACGAGGACCGTGCCGTGCCGCGGCCGCGAAGCACCCTCACGGATCACCTCGACGGCCTCGCGGGCCCGCAGCGGGATCAGCCCGCCCGCGTCCGTTTCGATGCGCACGGTCTCGCCGGTGCCCGGCGGATGGTCCGGCAGCCCGTCGAACACCCAGCCGGGCAGCGCGCTGAGGAAACCGGACCGCAGCCGCGCTCGCCTGCCGAGCTTGTTCAGCACCGTGGTGTAGTCCTCGTCGCCGAAGAACCGGACCTCCCACGGCTCCGCGCGGGACGGGAACACCCCGGTCACCACGCCGCGGATGAACCCGCCGCGCAGCGCCCGGTACAGCCCGACGGCCTCGGGCGTGACCTCACCGCCGGGGGCCAGCCCGATGGTCGCCATCCCGCTCACGAACCGGGTGTACTGCTCCACCTCCTCGGCCAGGGTGAGCCCTGGAGTCGGCTCCTCGTCGGCCAGCACAGGCGGCACGGCGAGCTGCGGATCGTAGAACTCCATCACCGAGGGACGCTCCGGAACCTCGGCGGCCAGCGGGGCGATGACCTCGTCGATGACGTCGAAGACAGCGGTCGTTGAAGTGCTCACCTGACCATTGAACACCCTGGTACCGACAATTTTTAGAACTTTTGTTCGAACGGGTGAGGCCGGTCGGCGAGCGGTCGGTGAGCGGTTTCCGGTCGACGGATTTGCTCGCCTGAGCTATTTTTTGCTCATGCAAGCAAAAGCGAAGACGTTCACCGAGAGTGCGAGACGGGCACAGATCGTGGCCGCGGCCATCGAGACGATCGCCGAGCTCGGCTACACCCGCGCGTCGTTCGCCCGCATCGCGAAACAGGCGAAGCTGTCGAGCACCGGGCTCATCTCGTACCACTTCGCGAACAAGGAAGAACTCGTCCGCACGGTCCTCGAAGACGTCTTCCGCGAGATCGGCGCGTTCATGGCCGAGCGGATGAGCGAGCCCGCGTCCGCGAGCGAGGCGCTGCGGACGTACTTGGAGGCGAACCTCGAATTCGCCGCTGCGCAGCCGACCCGGATGCGCGCGTTGCTGAACATCTTCCTCGGCGGCGCCCTCGACTACGACCCGGCGAACGAGCGGGCGGCGCTGGAACCGGTCGAACGCATCCTGCGCTGGGGCCAGGAGTCGGGCGAGTTCCGCGAGTTCGACGTCCACGTGATGGCGACGACGATCCGGCGTTCGGTGGAGGGCCCGGTGTTCCTGCTCGCCGGAACGCCGGAACCGGACCTCACCACCTACGCGGCCGAACTGGTGACCCTCTTCGATCTCGCGACCCGGAAGCAGTGATCCCGTGCTCAGGCAGTGGGGTGTGGTCCTGCTCGAGGTCGTCGTGCCCGTCGTGGGCTACTACGTGCTTCGCGGCTTCGGCGTCAGCGCGCTGTTCGCGCTCGCCCTCTGCGCCCTGCCGACCGTTCTCTTCGTCCTCTACCGGGCGATCCGGTGGCGGAAGATCGACACGCTCGCGATCTTCGTCCTGACGATCTTCGCGATCAGCGCCGCCGCCTCGTTCGTCACCGGCAGTCCCCGGTTCATGCTGGCGAAGGCGGGTTGGGTGACCGGGGCGATCGGCGCCGGTTTCCTGGTCTCGTTGCTGTTCGCCAGGCCGCTCGTGTTCGGCATGGCCCGCTCGATGGTCGCGAAGAGCCGCTTCTCGGACACCCTGCGCGCGGCCGAATGGGACGAGCTGTGGCCGCGGCACGCGTGGTTCCGGCGTGCGTGGCGGGTCGCGACCGTCCTGTGGGGCGCCGGCCTGCTCGCCGACGCCGCCGGGCGGGTCCTGCTGGCGTACACGCTGCCGGTGGACGCCGTTCCCGCCCTCGGCACCGCGCTGTACGGCGTCACGTTCGTCGCCGTGCAGGTTCTGCAACACCGCTATTTCCGCCGCGTGGGGCTGTGGCGCCGTCTCGCGGACTACTGAAAGGACCTGTCATGCATCTCCTGCTAGCCATCGTCACCGGCCTTCTCACGATCGTCTCCCCCGCGGATCCGCTGGTCGTGCGCACCGACGCCGGCCCGGTCCGCGGGATGGACTCCGGACCGACCCGGACGTTCAGCGGGATCAGGTTCGCCGCACCACCCGTCGGTGAGGATCGATGGAAGCCTCCACGACCGCCCGAACCCTGGAAGGGCGTCGCCGATGCGACGAAACCAGGGGCCGCCTGCACCCAGTACCTGCCGGGCAGCGCCGAGGACTGCCTCTTCCTGAACGTCACCGTGCCGCGTGACGCGGGCAGCCGTCGGCTACCGGTGCTGGTCTGGCTGCACGGCGGCGGTTACACCATGGACGCGGGAAGCCTCTACGGCGCGCGACGCCTGGCGGACCAGGGCGACGTCGTCGTGGTGACGACGAACTACCGGCTCGGCGTCTTCGGTTACTTCGGTCTTCCCGGCCTCCAGGGTTCCGGTGATTTCGGGCTCATGGACCAGCTTTCGGCGCTGCGCTGGACCCAGCGGAACATCTCCGCGTTCGGCGGCGACCCGCGGAACGTGACACTGGCCGGGCAGTCCTCGGGAGGGATGAGCACCTGCGCGCTGCTCACCTCGCCCGCCGCGGCCGGGCTGTTCGACAAGGCCGCGATCATGTCCGGCTCTTGCCTGCTGGACTGGCCGCGCGGGGGCCTGATCCCGAATCAAGAAGCACAAACGCCGTATTCGCCGCTCTCCAAGACCGAAGCCGACGGTGCGGCGATGGCCGCGACCCACGGCTGCACGGGTCCGGACACCATCGGCTGCCTGCGTCGGCTCCCGGCCGCGGCTCTGCTGAAGGACAACCAGTCCTTCAGCAATCACCTGACCTATCACACGCCGTTGCTGCCGAACGATCCCGCGAAAGCCGTGCGACAAGGCGCTTTTCACCGGGTACCGGTGCTTTCTGGCGGCACCCACGACGAAATGCGCGCGTTCATCGCCGGTGTCGAGAAGCTCAAGCCGATCACCGAGGAGCGCTATCAGGAGTTCCTGCGCAAGACGTTCGGCGAGCACGCGGACGAGGCCGCGGCCGAATACCCGTCGCGGGACTACCTTTCGCCCGCCCTGGCCTGGGCGACGGTCACCACGGACCGGTCATGGGCCTGCCCGACGGCGGAGGGGAACCGGCTGCTGTCCCGGCGGACGTCCGTGCACGCCTACGAGTTCGACGACAAGAACGCGCCCAACGTCAACGGCAACGACGTGCCCACCGTGCCGCACGGCGCGGCCCACGCCCTCGACCTGGTCTATCTCTTCGAGCTCAGCGGGGTCGAACAGTCGCTGGATCCGGCGCAGAAACGCCTTTCGGAGCAGATGATCGCGTACTGGACCACCTTCATGCGCACGGGTGATCCGAACGCGGCCGGATCACCCCGGTGGGACCCCTCCGGGCTGGTGCTTTCGCTCGCGCCGGACGCGATCCGTCCGGTCGCGCACGACGCCGATCACCGGTGCGGCTTCTGGGCGGGCCTTCGCTCCTGACCACCCGTCCCCGCGTGCAATGAACGGTCCGTTACTTGCAAATTTTGCAAGTAACGGACCGTTCATAGCGCGCTAAAGGGAGCTACTTCGTCTTCGTGGCCGTCGAGCGCGCCGAAGGCTTCTTCGCCGTAGTCGACTTCGCCGCCGTCGACTTGGTCGCGGTGGTCTTCTTGGCCGTGGTCGTCTTGGAGGCCGCCGTCTTCGACGCCGCCGGCTTCCGCGCCGGAGCCTTGCGCTTGGGCGCGGGGCCCTTCGCGCGCTTCTCCGCCAGCAGTTCGGCGCCGCGCTCGGCGGTCAGCTCCTCGATGCTGTCCGACTTCCGCAGGGTCGCGTTGTACTCGCCGTCGGTCACGTACGGACCGAAGCGGCCGTCCTTGACCACCATCGGCTTACCCGACACCGGGTCGTCGCCCAGTTCCTTGAGCGGCGGCTTCGCGGTCGCAGACCGGCCACGCTGCTTCGGCTCCGAGTAGATCTTCAGCGCCTCTTCGAGCGTGATCGAGAACAGCTGGTCCTCGGTCGTGAGCGAACGCGAGTCCGTGCCCTTCTTCAGGTACGGCCCGTAGCGCCCGTTCTGCGCGGTGATCTCGTCACCGGATTCCGGGTCCTTGCCGACCACGCGCGGCAGCGAGAGCAGCTTCAGCGCGTCTTCGAGGGTCATCGTCTCGATCGACATCGACTTGAACAGCGAGCCCGTCCGCGGCTTCGGCTGCTTCGCCTTCGCGGCCTTCTTCTGCGCGGCTGTCGCGCCTTCGGGCAGCGGCTCCGGCTCGGGCAGGAGCTCGGTGACGTACGGGCCGAAGCGGCCTTCCTTCGCCACGATCTCGTGTCCGCTGACCGGGTCCGTGCCGAGTACGCGGCCTTCCTGCGGCGTCGCGAACAGCTTCTCGGCGAGTTCCAGGGTCAGCTCGTCCGGCGGCAGGTCCTCGGGCAGGTTCGCCCGCTGCGACGTGCCGTCGACCTCGCGCTCGAGGTACGGGCCGTAGCGGCCGACGCGCACGACGACGGTGTGACCGTCGGGGTCGCTGAACAGCGGGATCGAGTTGATCTCGCGGGCGTCGATGTCCTCGACGCCGGAGCCGACCAGCTTCTTCAGCCCGCCGAGGCGGCCGACGGACCCGTCGACGCCCATGTCGCCGCCGAAGTAGAACTTCGACAGCCACTGCGTGCGGTGCTCGTCACCGGCGGCGATGCGGTCGAGTTCGTCCTCCATGCCGGCGGTGAAGTCGTAGTCGACCAGCCGCTCGAAATGCCGCTCCATCAGGCCGATCACGGCGAACGCGACCCAGGAGGGCACCAGCGCGGAACCCTTCTTCCACACGTAGCCGCGGTCCTGGATGGTCTTGATGATCGACGCGTACGTCGACGGGCGGCCGATGCCCAGCTCTTCGAGCTTGCTGACCAGGCTCGGCTCCGAGTAGCGCGCCGGCGGCGACGTGGTGTGCCCGTCCGGGCTCAGGTCGGTCGCGGTCAGCGCCTGGTCCTTGGCGAGCTGCGGGAGACGGCTCTGCTTGTCGTCCGCCTCGCCACCGCTCTCGGTGTCGACGGCCTCGACGTACGCCTTGAGGAACCCGGCGAAGGTGATCGTGCGGCCCGACGAGGCGAACGTGACCTCTTCGCCGCTGGTGGCGGTGCCGACGATGCGCACCGACATCGTGGTGCCCTTCGCGTCCGCCATCTGCGACGCGATCGTGCGCTGCCAAATCATCTCGTACAGGCGGTACTCGTCGGTGTCCAGATCCTTCGCGACCTGGCCCGGCGTGCGGAAGACCTCGCCAGAGGGACGGATCGCCTCGTGGGCTTCCTGCGCGTTCTTCACCTTGCGGGTGTACTGGCGCGGCGACGGCGAGACGTATTCCTTGCCGTACAGCTGCGTCGCCTGGCTGCGCGCCGCCGAGATCGCCGACTCCGACAGCGTCGTGGAGTCGGTACGCATATAAGTGATGTAACCGTTCTCGTACAGCTTCTGCGCGATCCGCATGGTGCGCTCGGAGGTGAACCGCAGCTTGCGGCCCGCCTCCTGCTGCAGGGTCGAGGTCATGAAGGGCGCGTACGGCTTCCGCGTGTACGGCTTCTCCTCGACGCTCGCGACCTTGAAGTCACGGTTCTTCAGCGCCTCGGCCAGCCGGACCGCGTCGGCCTCGGCCAGCACGCGGATCTCGTTGTTCGAAGCCTTGAGCTGCCCGTCCGAGCCGAAGTCGCGGCCGGTGGCAAGACGCGCGCCGTCGACGGCGATCATCCTGGCCGGGAAGTTGCGCGGGGAGGCGTCGGCTCCGGCGTCCATCGTCGCCGAGATGTCCCAGTACGACGCCGACGTGAAGCGCATGCGCTCACGTTCCCGCTCGACCACGATCCTGGTCGCCACGGACTGCACACGGCCCGCCGAAAGCTTCGGCATGACCTTCTTCCACAGCACGGGCGAGACCTCGTAGCCGTAGAGCCGGTCCAGGATGCGGCGGGTCTCCTGCGCGTCGACGAGGTCGGCGTCGAGCTCACGGGTGCTGTCGGCCGCGGCGCGGATCGCCTGCTCGGTGACCTCGTGGAAGACCATCCGGCGGACCGGGACCTTCGGCTTGAGGGTCTCCAGCAGATGCCACGCGATGGCCTCGCCCTCGCGGTCGGGGTCCGTGGCGAGATAGAGCTCGTCGACGTCCTTCAGCAGGCTCTTCAGCTCGGTGACCTTGGACTTCTTGTCCGGCGTGACGACGTACAGCGCCTTGAAGTCGTTGTCGACGTCGACACCCAGCCGTGCCCACGACTCGCCCTTGTACTGGGCGGGCACGTCGGCCGCGCCGCGGGGAAGGTCACGGATGTGTCCGACGGAGGACTCCACGACATAGTTCGCGCCGAGGTACGGGGCGATCTTGCGGGCCTTGGTCGGCGACTCGACGATCACCAGCCGACGACGGCCCGCGCCGTCGTCCGACGCCGAGGTCTTCTTCGTCCGTGCTCCTGCCACGCTGTCCTGCTCTCCGCTCATCTTCGGCGCCTTCGCGCCGCCTCTCGACCCGTCAGTGTGCACGCTCGCACCGCCCGGACCACGGCTAGGTGGTGCAACACGCCGCCGATCGTGTGTCCAGCGCATCGCCGCTGACCTCGTCGATGTTTCCTTTCAACACCTAGCACGTGATGTCCGACACGTCGGCCCGGGGGCCCGCGTGATGGGGTGAACACCCTCCGTTCGACGGTGGTGGCTCACTCCCGCCAACGCTTCACTTGATGTCCACGCCGACCCGAAAGGACTTCACGTGACCCGACGACTCCTCGGCACACTGTTCGCCATGCTGACCGCGTCCGCGCTGGTCGGGACCGCACAGGCCGAAGCGGCCACGACCACTTTCGCCGGAACCGTGGCGTTGTCGAACTGCTCCGGGTCGGTGGTCAAACCGCCCGAGGCGAGCCTCGACGACCCCGCCCTCGTCCTTTCCAACGGGCATTGCCTGCAAGAAGGTTTCCCGGACCCCGGAGAAGTAATCGTCAATCAGCCGTCGTCGAGGACCTTCAGCCTGCTGTCCAAGGACGGCCGTTCGTCGCTGGGCACCCTCAAGGCGAAGAAGCTGCTCTACGCGACGATGACCGACACCGACGTCTCGCTCTACCAGCTCAACACCAGCTACGCCAAGATCAAGGCGACTTACGGTATCGCCCCGCTGACACTTTCGCCGACTCGTCCGGCGGCGGGCGTCGCGATGGACGTGGTGTCGGGATATTGGAAGAAGATCTACTCCTGCAACATCGACGGCTTCGTCCACGAGCTGCACGAGGCGGACTGGGTTTGGAAGGACGCGATCAGGTACACCCCGGCGTGCAAGACGATCGGCGGGACCTCGGGGTCGCCGATCATCGAGACCTCTACCGGGAAGGTCGTCGGCGTCAACAACACCGGCAACGAAAGCGGCCAGCGGTGCACGATGAACAACCCGTGCGAGGTCGACGCCGCCGGGAACGTGACCGTGCGGAAGGGCATCAACTACGGGGAGCAGACCTATCAGCTGACCTCCTGTCTTTCGCGCAGTGAACTGGACCTGTCGAACCCGAACTGCCGGGCTCCGAAACCCTGACCTAGTGCTATGAACGGTCCGTTCCTTGCAAATTTTGCAAGGAACGGACCGTTCATAGCGTTCACGTGAGGATCAACCGGCGCGGACCACGGGCACCAGACTCGGCCAAGCGGGCTCCGCCCCGGCGGGCGCGTCTCCGATCAGCTCCAGCACATGCGCGAGCCGCCTCCGCCCGGTGACCCGCAACAACGCCTCCTCGCCACGCTGCGCCTTCGCCGGCACGCCCAGCTGGGCCAGCGCAGCGATCAGCCGCTCGTGCGTCTCCGGCGCTTCCGGGTCGAGCGCGAGCAGGTAGCCGTTGCCTTGGGGACTGCCCGCCGCCAGCGCCCACATCCTCAACATCGCACCGTCGAGCCGGAACCCGTCCGGCAGGACCTTCTTTTCTTCACCACGGCTCCAGCCCCGCTCCAGCGGCAGCAGGTCGACCCGGAACGGCGTTCTCACCAGCGGCCGCCCGCATTCGGCGGCCGAGACCTGTGCCTCGGCGCCGCGCCGACGGCATTCCCTGGCGAGGGCACCCGCCCGCCACGGCTCGTCGACCACGGCGGACAGCCGCGCGGCCGTTCGCCCGAAACCCGTCATCCACCCGGGCCCGCACAGCACCCCGGCGAGGTCGGCGAGCCCTGGCCCGCTCGCCTCCGCCGAGAAGAGCGAGATCGTCCCGTCCACCCGCACAGAATAGAACACAAGTTCGAGTCATGGCCAGTGATGAGGCGGTGACTCAGCGAGGTTGTTTGACCAATTCCTGGCAAATCGCGAGCCGGCTGCTCGCCGCGGCGAGCTGAGGGACGTCGTTAAGGCCCCTGAGAAGGTCGAGGCGGTCTAGTTCGTCGAGCGACGTCCTCGCGTCGCGAAGCGCGGTTTTCGTGGCTTCGGGGTCCGTTGAGGAGTCGAGACGGTGGCGGACGTCGTCGGCACGGGCGCGGATGCCCTCTAGCTGGACGACGGCGGCCGTTCGCGAGGTGTCGCCGCCGGCGACCGGGGCCGGGCCGAGGTCCTCGAGGGCGGCGGTGGTGCGGTCCAGCCCTCGGACCACCGAGGCCATCAGCTCGCTGGACGTACGCGAAGCCTGCTGCGGCGAGCTCGGATCGACGCTGGGCAACGTCGCCAGCGTCCGGACGAGTCCGCCCGCCGCGCCGCAGTATCCCTCCGCCCAAGCGGAGGCGGGGTCGGCCTCCGACGCGCTGACCGTCGCGAGACCTTCTTGTCTGGCGTGGGAAGTCACCGCGGGCTGCTGCCCGCACCCGGCGAGGCCGAGCCCGATACCTGTTGCTAGCGCGGCAAGGACGGTGAACCGCGGCCGCACGAAAACACCTCCCGACCTGACGACTTCCCGATTGGCCCCCGACGGTACCGATACCGGTGGGCAATGCAAATCAACGTGGCGGCAAGAAGGTCAGGAAGGCAGCTTCTTGCAGTTCGGCGCCTGTGCGGCCAGCGCTTTCAACGACGCGTTCGTTTCCAGCTGCTGGAACGGGTCGGACATGTCGTTGATGTCGGAGCCGATCTGCCGGAAAGCGGCCGCGGCGGCCGCCACGGCCCTCTTGTCGTCCTTCGGCGCGGCGTCCAGCGCGGCCTTCGCGGCGAGCACCTCGTCCCGGATCGGCGTCAGCGCGTCGACGATGCTCTTGCGTGCCGCGTCCGCTTCCGCGCTCGGTGCCTGGCCGAGCTTCCTCAGGCCCGTGACCGCGTTGTCGAAACCGGGCGCGAACACCCCGAACGCCTCGTCCATCACCCGCCGCGCGCCGGCGACGTCGTCCTGCTCGAAGTCGGGCATCGTGAAGTCACCGATCTTGGCGAAGTCGATCAGCGAACCGCAGAAACCGTCCATCCACGAACCCCCGGCGGCGGGAGCGGGAGAAGAAGGAGAAGGGGTGGCCGCCTGCTCGGCGCCACCGCAGCCCGCCAGCAGGAGAACGGCGGCGAACAGGACGATCGAACGCCTCATGGCAGGGACTCCCCCGGATCGGATCGGCGTGACGCGCAGAGATTAGCCTGCGCCGGAAAGCCGCCGGGCCCGCCACGGAAATCGTGGCGGGCCCGGCGGAACTGGACTTTCGGCGTTACGCCTTCGCTTGCGCGGGCGTGTCGGAAAGGACCGACTCGCGGCGCTTCGAGACGACGATCGCGGCGACGATGATCGCGACGGCGACCAGCGAGATCCCGATCCGGATGCCGACGTTGGCGTCCGGGCCGATCGAGAACTGCACGACCGCCGGGGCGATCAGCACCGACACCAGGTTCATCACCTTGATCAGCGGGTTGATCGCCGGACCGGCGGTGTCCTTGAACGGGTCACCCACGGTGTCACCGATGATGGTTGCCTCGTGCGCGTCCGAACCCTTGCCGCCGTGGCTTCCGTCCTCCACGAGCTTCTTCGCGTTGTCCCAGGCACCACCGGAGTTGGCGAGGAAGATCGCCATCAGGGTGCCGGTCGCGATCGCACCGCCAAGGTAACCGGCGAGCGCGCCGGTGCCGAGACCGAAACCGACCGCGATCGGGGCGAAGACCGCGAGCAGACCGGGAGTGGTCAGCTCACGCAGCGAGTCGCGCGTGACGATGTCGACGACACGGCCGTACTCGGGCCGCGTGGTGCCCTCCATGATCCCCGGGATGTCGCGGAACTGGCGGCGCACTTCGTAGACGACCGCGCCGGCGGCACGGGACACCGCGTTGACCGCGAGACCGGAGAACAGGAACACGACCGCCGCGCCGATGATCACACCGACGAGCGTCTCCGGGCCGACGATGTTCGCGACGAATTCCTTGCCGTCGCCGATCGCCTTGGTGATCGCGTCCTGATAGGACCCGAACAGCGCCGTCGCCGCGAGGACCGCCGTGGCGATCGCGATGCCCTTGGTGATGGCCTTGGTGGTGTTGCCGACCGCGTCGAGCTCGGTGAGGATCTGCGCGGCGTCCTCGTCGACGTCACCCGACATCTCGGCGATGCCCTGCGCGTTGTCCGAAATCGGGCCGAAGGTGTCCATCGCGACGATGACACCGACGGTGGTCAGCAGACCGGTACCGGCCAGCGCCACGGCGAACAGCGCGACGCCGCCACCGACCAGGAAGGCGCCGAAAACGGCCGCGCCGATGACCAGCGCGGTGTACACGGCGGATTCGAAACCGACCGAGATACCGGCCAGGATCACCGTCGCCGCACCGGTTTCCGAGGACTTGCCGACCTCCTTGACCGGCTTGTACTCGGTGCCGGTGTAGTAGCCGGTGAGCTTGAGGATGATCGCGGCGAGCACGATGCCGATGATCACCGAGAGGGTCGCGATCAGCGCCGGGTTGCCGGACTTGCCGGCGAAGGCCTGTCCGAACTCGGAGAACGAACCGGGCAGGTAGACGAACGCCGCGATCGTCGAGAGCACCGCGGAAATCCCCGCGGAGATGTAGAACGAGCGGTTGATCGTGACCAGACCGCCTTCGCCCGCCTTGGCCTTGGTGATGTAGACACCGATGACCGCGGTGATCACGCCGATGGCGGGAACGATGAGCGGGAAGATCAGGCCGTGCACGCCGAAGGCGGTGCTACCCAGGATCAGCGCCGCGACGAGCATGACCGCGTACGACTCGAAGAGGTCCGCCGCCATCCCGGCGCAGTCGCCCACGTTGTCACCGACGTTGTCGGCGATGGTGGCCGCGTTACGCGGGTCGTCTTCGGGGATGCCCTGCTCGACCTTGCCGACCAGGTCGGCGCCGACGTCGGCGGCCTTCGTGAAGATACCGCCGCCGACACGCATGAACATCGCGATCAGCGCGGCACCGAAACCGAAGCCCTCCAACACCTTCGGGGCCTGTCCGGTGTAGACCAGGACGACCACCGCGGCGCCGAAGAGGCCGAGACCGACGGTGATCATGCCGACGACGCCACCGGTGCGGAACGCCAGTCGCATCGCCTTTTCGCGACCGCCGGGCTCACGCGAAGCGGCCGCGACACGCAGGTTCGCCTGCGTCGCCAGCCACATGCCGAGGTAGCCGATCGCGAAGGAGAACCCCGCGCCGACCAGGAAGAAGAGGGACCTGCCGATCTTCTCGTTCCAGTCTTCGGCCGGCAAAGCGAACAGCAGCACGAAAACGATCGCACCGAAGATCGCGAGAGTGTTGCGCTGCCGTTTGAGATAGGCAGCCGCGCCTTCCTGCACTGCCTTCGCGATGTCCTGCATCTTGGAGGTGCCCTGGCCCGCGGCCAAGACCTCCTTCATCAGAACGTAGCCGATGACCAGTGCGGCAAGGGCGACCACGGCGATCACACCGACGATGGTGTAACCACCTCCGGAGAGCGTGAGTTCGCCCTCCGCGAGGAACTGCCGGGACATTCGTCCTCCTGGAGACGTCGCCGTTGGCCAACGACGATCCGCCGATGGATCCGGCGGCTCGTGCGTTGACATGGGATCTGAGCCGAACGTCACGCTAGTCGCACTGCAAGGCACGTCTCACATGACGCTCGCCACAGACGGTGTGGATTGCGGGAGTGTATTGGTAGTGGGATGGAGGGCGGCAAGGCGTCCCCGCCACCGCACGTTCCGTAATCTTGTGAGACTGGTCACTGTATCGATCATCGGCGGCCCGTTCCAGTGCTCGTTCCGTCCGGCGGCGGTCCGTTTCTGTCGGTGCGCTGTGCAAAGCTTCCGAGGGTGGACGGCACGGCGGAATCCGGTAAGGGTCGGCGGCTTCTCGACCGCGCGACGGCGGGAATCCCGGCTTCGCTGTACCCGGTCACCCATGTGGCCGAACTGCCGTCACGCCCGGCGGATTCGGTGGATTGGCCGGAGTGGGCGGCGGCTCCGGTCGTCGAGGCGCTGAGGGCGAACGGCGTCAAGGCGCCGTGGCGGCATCAGGCGGAAGCCGCGTCGCTGGCCCGCGACGGCAAGCACGTCGTGATCTCCACCGGCACCGCGTCGGGCAAGTCGCTCGCGTACCAGTTGCCGGTGCTCTCGGCACTGGTCGAAGACGAGCGGGCCACGGCGCTGTACCTGTCCCCGACCAAGGCACTCGGCGCCGATCAGTTGCGCGCCGTGTCTTCTTTGGACATCAAGAAGGCACGGGCGGCGTCGTTCGACGGCGACACCCCGCTGGAAGAGCGGGACTGGGTCCGCGCGCACGCGAACTGGGTGTTCACGAACCCGGACATGCTGCACCGGGGGATCCTCTCGTCGCACGCGCGCTGGTCACGGTTCTTCCGGCGGCTCTCGTTCGTCGTCGTCGACGAATGCCACAGCTACCGCGGTGTCTTCGGTTCCCATGTGGCGCTGCTGATGCGCAGGCTGCGAAGGGTCGCGGCGTACTACGGCGCCTCGCCGGTCTTCGTCCTCGCGTCCGCGACCACGGCGGATCCGGCGGCGTTCGCCGCGAAGCTCTCCGGACAGGACTGTGTCCCGGTCACCGAGGACGGCTCGCCGCGCGGCGCCCGCACGGTCGCGTTGTGGGAACCCCCGCTGCTGTCGGAACTTTCGGGCGAGAACGGGGCACCGGTGCGGCGCTCGGCAGGCGCCGAGGCTTCCCGGATCCTCGCCGAACTGGTCATCGAGGGCGCCCGCTCGCTGGCGTTCGTCCGGTCGCGGCGAGGAGCGGAGCTGACCGCGCTCGGCGCCAGGCGGATTCTGTCCGAAGTGGACAGTTCCTTGGCGGATTCCGTCGCCGCGTATCGCTCCGGGTACCTGCCGGAGGAGCGGCGTGCCCTCGAAGCGGCGTTGCTCTCCGGGCGGCTGCTCGGCGTCGCGACGACGAACGCGCTCGAACTCGGCGTCGACATCGCCGGGCTGGACGCGGTGGTGCTGGCCGGTTACCCGGGGACGCTCGCGTCGTTCTGGCAGCAGGCAGGCCGGGCCGGGCGAGCGGGTGACGCGGCACTTGTCGTGTTCGTGGCCCGTGACGATCCGCTGGACACCTATCTCGTGCACCATCCGGCCGCGATCCTGGACCGGCCGGTGGAGGCCGCCGTCCTCGACCCGTCGAATCCGTATGTGCTGGGGCCGCAACTGGCCTGCGCCATCGCCGAACTCCCGTTGACCGAACCGGAGGTCGCGGCCTTCGGCGGTGACTCGGCGCGTGCCGTACTCGCCGATCTGGTCAAGGAGAAGATCATCCGGCGCCGCACGAGCGGCTGGTACTGGACTTCGCGCGACCGGCCGCATTCCGAGGTCGGCATCCGCGGTTCCGGCGGCGAGCAGATCGCCGTGGTGGAAGCCGATTCCGGCCGGATGCTGGGCACGGTCGACCCGGGTTCCGCCTGCTACGCGGTGCATCCCGGCGCGGTGTACCTGCACCAGGGTTCGTCCTATGTGGTCGACGAACTGGATCTGGAGACCGGGCTCGCCCTGGTACACGCGGAGGATCCGGACTGGAGCACGTCACCGCGCGAGATCGTCGACATCAGCGTGCTGCGCACCGAGGAGACCAGGACGCACGGCGGGATCACGGTGAACCTCGGCGAGGTGTCGGTGAGTTCGCAAGTGGTCGGCTACTTGCGGAGACGCCCGTCGGGTGAGGTGCTGGATCAGACCCCGCTCGACCTGCCGGAGCAGAGCCTGCACACCCGCGCCGTCTGGTACACGATCTCGGCGGAGCTGCTCGGCCTGTCCGATGGCGTGGCGGGGACCGGGGGCCATCGGCCGGGGGCCGGGGTTCTGGAGCCGGTGGGGACCGGAGGCTCCAGGGTGGGGACCGGGGAACTTGGCGGAGCACCGGGGACGGGCGCCGGATTGGATCCGGCGCGCGTCCCCGGTGCCCTGCATGCCGCCGAGCACGCGGCGATCGGCCTGCTACCGCTGTTCGCTACGTGCGACCGCTGGGACATCGGCGGGGTGTCGACCGCGTGGCACGAAGACACCGGGGAGGCGACGGTGTTCGTGCACGATGGCCATCCCGGGGGTGCGGGATTCGCCGATCGCGGGTTTGCCGCAATTGTCCCTTGGCTGGCCGCAACGCGGGAGGCGATCGTTTCCTGCGAGTGCCCGGCCGGCTGCCCGTCCTGCGTCCAGTCGCCGAAGTGCGGGAACGGCAACGATCCGCTGGACAAGGCGGGGGCGGTGGCTGTTCTGGACACCGTGCTCGGGGCGTTGCGTCAGCACGGGTCCCGGTCCGGCCACCTGTTGGCTTGAAATTGTGGGTTGATCAGGCGGCGGTGCTCAGGGTCGCCACGGGGGTGGCGGCCTTGTCACCGGCCAGCGCACGGACGAGCACGTCGTGCACCTCGGTGGCCTCGGGCAGCTGCCAGCCCCAGACCTCGGGCTTGACCCGCCAGTGCACGACACCGTGCTGGAACGGCGACGGGGGCAGCGGGATGTAGTCGTTCGCGCCGTGCCACTGGATCGAAGCCTCGTCGGCCAGTTCCCGCGGGATGCTCGTGGCGACGGTGGTGAGGAACAGCCAGCGGCCGTTCGGCATCGCGACGATCGGCGCCGGGTGACCGGTGGCGCGCAGCAGACGGGCCGCGGCCTTGCCCAGCTCGTCGTCGACCTCGATGGCGTCCAGCACGGTGCCGGTGGCTACGAGCAGGCTGTGCGTTTCGTCGCCGAACCAGGTGGCGACCTCGTGCGGGTGGGTCTCGGTCAGTTCGCGCCAGTTGTCCTGGGCCGGGACGGGACGCCGCCAGGTGAGGTCGTCACCTTCGGCGGTGAGCGCCGCGGGCTCGGCACCCGGGAGCACCGGCCAGCCACGCCAGGCGAGACCGATCGCCTCCGCACGCATTTCGATGCGGAAGGCGCCCCGCCAGCTGTCCGGCCAATTCGCGTCCAACATTACTGTCCCTGCCTCAGGTCAACTCTGTCCTGTGTCTGTCTCTGTCGCACCGGCCTCGGCGAACTTTTCGAAGTGGTGCACATCTCAATAAACGGCAAGTTGCACATCGGGAGAAGACCTCACGCGACAACCGGCGGTTACGCAGCGATGAACGCGCGGTAGTGCGACCGGACGGACCGAACGCCGGACGTCCGGTTAACCGGCGTCTCCGACCGGGCCTGGGCCGTTCGTCGCAGCCGACCTGGGCTTCCGGCCCTCGTGACGGCGCTCACGGTGAGCAGCGGACGACCGTTCGGCGGAGCGCTGATCATGGTTTCGACCGCTCGCCGTGCGTCAACGACCGCTGCCCGCGCCCAGCGGTTACTCACGCGTACTACCGGCCGGTCACCGCCCGGCGACCGTTCATCGTGCGACGCCTGTCACGGTGGCCGGTCGACCGGACCGGCCCTGGCGCGTGCCTCGGCCTGTCCGATGGTGGCCAGGTGTCCTGACGGCTCCGATCGCACCTCTACCAGGGCATCGCCGCGCTCCCACCGGCAGGTCAGCAGCGTGACCGCCATCCGGACGGCGACCTGCCGTGCCCGTTCGCAAGCCACGCCGGGACCGTCCGTCGCGTGCGAGGCCGCCGCGAGCGCCGCCAGATCGGCGGCGGCCTCGGCGCGGTGCCGGGTCGTGACGGCGGCGCCGAGCCAGAAGACGAACGCCACCGCGCCGATCAGGACGGCGACGATCGAGGCGGTCCACGCGGTCGCGACGCCGCGATCGTCCGCGGTCACGGCCCGCTCCCCGGCTCGGCGATGGCGAAGGCACGGGAGTTCAGCCGGATTCCCGGCAGGAGTCCGGCCACCGGTTCGGCCTCGACGCCGGCGGAGATGGTGTCGCCTTCGCGGACGACGTCCAGCCGCGCGCCGGGCGGCGCGATCTCCCGCACCGCCTGTTCGGCGCGGGCGGGCTGGCCGCGGGCGAGGAGCCGGGCCGCCTCACGAGCCGCGTCAGTGCAGCGAAGCTGGTCGGAAGCGGCCCCGATCCCGGCGAACAGCAGCGCCGAGACGAAGGTCAGCGCGCCGATACCGAGCGCGGCCTCCACCGTGACGGATCCGCGGTCGGGCATCAGAACTTCACCGACAAGGCCCGCTCGATGAGCCCGGTGAGCCCGGAGACGACGGCCTCGCTGCTGACGACCAGGTAGAGGACGGCGGCCAGCGCGGCGGCGGCCAAGGTGGCGATGGCGTATTCGATCGTCACCATGCCGTCGTCGTCGCGGAAGGTGGGGAGCTTGTACATGGGGAATCGCCTTTCGGTTCTGTGTGTCGGTGAACCCGCGACCGCGATCGACGTCGGCAGGACGCTGCCTGGTCTTCCGGCGTCACGTTGATCGACAGGGCGTCCTGCCACCGCGATAGCGGGGCCTTCGGCCGGGGCGGGTTCACGGCTTTGGTCGCTTGTTCGTGCTTCCTCTTCAGCTCCGCCGTCCGGCTCTTAGAGGGGGCCGCCGAGACGACCGGCGAGGCCGAGCACGACGGGCAGGACGCCGAGGCAGAGAAACGCGGGGAGGAAGCAGAGGCCGATCGGTGCCGCGAGCAGCACTCCGGCCCGTTCGGCGCGTTCCTCGGCCTCGGCGGAGAGCGACTCGCGCAGTCTTCGCGCGAGGTCCTTCGCGTGGGTCGCGAGCGCGGTGCCCGCTCTCGCCGTGCGGACGGCGGCGACGGACAGTTCGGTCAGGCCGGGCCGATCGCGGATCGGTGCCCAGGCTTCCGCCGGTCCGATACCCACGGCGAGGTGCGCCGCCACCGAACGCAGCGCCGCCGCGGTCTTCGGTGAAGCGGCCGGTACGACGGCCTCGAGCGCGACGGGCACCGGCAGCCCGCCCGCCAGGCAGGCGGCCAGCAGGTCGAGCGTGGCGGCGGACCGGAGGAGTTCGGAGACGCCTTTGTCCCGGGACGACCGTTCCCGGAGCCAGGCGAGGAGACGTCCTGGCCGCGCGACGGTCCGGGCAGCGACGTACGGCCACGAGAAGACGGCACCGCCCAGCAGGACCAACGCCGCTCCGGTCAGCACGGCGCCACCCGCCCGGTGAGTGCCCGGCACCAGGCCGTGCCCGTCCAGAGCAGCCCGCTGCCGACGACGAGCAGGAACTGACCGGCACCCGTCCCGGTGAGGACGCCGACCGGGCTCGCCCCCATCGCCTCGCCGAGCGGCAGGCACACCAGCGGGAGGACGGCGAGTACGGCGGCACTCGCCCGGGGACCGGCCATCTTGGCTTTGAGACGGCGCCGGAAGCCGATCTCCGCCTCGGCATCCCGTCGCGCGGCGTCGAGCACGTCGGCCATCGGAAGCCCGAACCGGTTCGCGAGGGTCCAGGCGTTCGCCAGCGCCGGTGGCGCGTCCGGATCGACGGTTTCACCACCGAGCCGGGCGGCCGCGCCGAGTCCGCGCAGCCGTTCGGACGCCGCGGGCATCGCCTCCGCGGTGGCTTCGATCGCCGCCACCGGATGGGCACCCGCCCGGAGTTCGCCGATCATCGTCCGCAGCACGGAGGCGGTGAGTTCTGCTTCGGCCAGCGCCGCCTTCGCCCGTGCCCGCCATCGGTGCTCCTGACGGACGGTCAAGGTCACCACTAGCGTCGCCACCGCCCAGCCGATCCCGAGCAGCGGCAGGACGAGCAACGCGGGCAGCGGCCACCAGGCCGCGCGGACGGCTCGGGGTGGCCGCCAGGCGAACGGCGTGCCCGCCACGGGTCTCGGCCAGCAGGCCACTCCCGCGCCGCAGGACAGGAGGAACCAGGGGTTCATGCCGCCATCTCCTCGAACGGGGTCTCGTCGCCGATCCAGTTGCCCTTGCTCCAGATCGGGACGACCTTGGCCTCGCCTCGGAACGACCGGAGGACGCCGACCTCGTCCAGCCGCCGGATCCCGCCCGGCAGGCGGCGCATGTGCAGCACCACCCGCACCGCGGCCGCCAGCTGGCTGTGCAGGGCGTCCCGTTTGAGCCCGCCGAGCGAAGCCAGCGCCTCCATCCGGGCCGGGACCTCCATCGGTGAATTGGCGTGCACGGTGCAGCCTCCGCCCTCGTGCCCGGTGTTCATCGCGTTGAGCAGCGCGCAAACCTCCGCGCCACGCACCTCGCCGACGACCAGGCGGTCCGGGCGCATGCGCAACGCCTGCCGCACCAGCTCACCAAGACTGATCTCTCCCGCGCCCTCGACGTTGGCCGGGCGGGCGATCAGGCTGACGAACTGCGGATGATCCGGTTGCAGTTCGCCGGCGTCCTCGACGCAGACGATGCGTTCGCCCGGAGGCACCGCGCCGAGCAGCGCGGAGAGCAGGGTCGTCTTGCCGGCCCCTGTCCCGCCGGACACCAGGAACGCGAGCCGACGCTGGATGACCGAATCGAGCAGATCCGCGCCGCTGGTGCCGAACACCCCGCGCAACCGGAGTTCGGCGAGATCATGACTGGCGGGCCGGAGAATGCGGAGCGAAAGGGAAGTCCCGGCCGGTGCGATCGGCGGGAGGACCGCGTGCATCCTGATCCGGCGTCGCGGTCCCGCTCCAGGCAGCCAGCAGTCGGCGAACGGTTGCGCGTCGTCCAGCCGCCGTCCACCGGCGAGGGCGAGCCGCTGGGCCAGCCTGCGGACCGCTTCCTCGTCGGTGAAGCGAACTTCTGTCTCTTTGGGACCTTCACCGATGTCGGCCCAGACCTCATCGGGGGCGGTGACGAGGATGTCGGTGACGCCGGGCTTTTCGAGAAGCGGCGCGAGCGGGCCGACGCCGACGAACTCGTCACGCGCCAGCCGGACCGCGCCGAGGACGGCGTCCTGACCAAGCGCCCCGCCTGCTTCGGCGCGGACGGCCCGCGCGACGCTCACCGGATCCGCCGGGACGGCCGATCCGGCCAGCCGCCGCCGGACCCGCTCGACCAGATCGTCGGTCATCGCGAGGCACCGGCCAGGTTTCCGCGTGCGGCCGCGAGGACTTCGGTGGCGGCCGTCGCCAGGTGTCCGCGAGGCTTCAGAAGGAACTCGCCGCGATCGAGGGTCGCCGAAAGGGACCGCTCGCGACCCATCGACGTGATGAGCGGGACGCCGACGGCGTCGGCGATCTCTTGCGGGATCAGCCCGGCGGGCGACGGGCCCCGGACCGCGACACCGATCCGTGTCGCGTGGGGTTCGAGCCTGGCGATGACCTGTTTCGCCGCCGCGCAGGCACGGAGTTCCGCGGGGACGACGACCACGACCAGATCGGCCAGCCCGATCACGGCGGACGTTTCGGTGCCGAAATACCTCGGCAGATCGCAGACGACCGTCCGACCGGCCCGCCGCCCGGCGCACAACACGCCCTCGATCGCGTCCGGCCCGGGGCCGCGTCCTTCCCTGCCGTAGGACACAAAGGACAGTGAGCCGGTCGCGTATTTCTTTCGCGGCAAGGCTTCGCTCAACGCGGTCATCGACACCCTGCCGCCGAGGTCGAGCTCCGGCCAGCGCGGCCCGCGATCGCGTTCGGCGGCGAGGAGGACGTCGACCCCGCCGCCGAGCGGGTCGCAGTCGACGAGCAGGCCGCCGCTCCCGGACTTCTCCGCCCGGTACGCGACGGCGGCCGCCAGTACGGAAGCACCGGCTCCGCCCCGCCCGCCGATGACCCCGATGACGACGCCGTCGTCCCGCGCGGGCCCGTCGACGACGTCGGCGAACTCGCCGATGAGGTCGCTTTCCTCGTCCGGCAGCGAAAGGACCTTCTCCGAACCGGTGTTGAAGGCACGCTCCCACGTCACCGGGGTCGGCGCGCCCTTGCAGACGAGCAGGACCTTGTTCCGTCGCAGCAGGCGATTCGGTGTGCTCGCGGCCTCCTCGTCGAGCACCACGAGCGGCGCGCGGGCCCATCTCCCGCGTGCGGCGTCCAGATCCGGCGCTCGTTCGACCTCGCAGCCCGCGGCAGCCGCCACGCGCAGGATCTCGTCGAGCAGGATGTCGTCTCCGGCGACGACGAGTGGATGTTCTTCGGTCATGGCTCCCCCAGTGATCGGTCGGACTCGGGTTGTGACTCCACGGTCGCGCCGCTTCCGGCCGCGCACAACGCCGTTCCGTCCCGCCTGTGGACAACCGGGGTGTTGTGGACAACTCCGCGGCGGGAGATCGGTTTCCCGGCGGTTTTGTCGGTCCCGTCCGGCACACTTCCCGGCTTTCCGTCCGTCGTGTTCCTCGACGAAGCCGCGCGCGAAAACCCTTGAGAGAAAAGAAAGTTAACGAACTCCGGCCGATTCAGCCTTGTCCTGAAGGGATTTCTGCGACCGCCAAGGTCTGAACCATTGGCAGGGTGGGAAGTTAGAGGGCGGCCCTCGCCAGGGGGGAGGGACGAGGGCCGCCTGGGGTTCAGCCCCGGGGGGTCGGACTGAACCAGGGCCCGGTGCTATACCGGACAATCTCACTGTAACTCCGATACCGGCCCGTTGCGGGCGACGCCGGTACCCACAATTCGATAACGGCACGACGCGCCGGATCCGGTGCGCGGTCGTGAATTTTCCACCGCGATATCCCGGCCGTGGTCGACCAACGGGCGGGCCGGTGTCCGGCTCTCCTATCCTTGGCGGGTGGACCGACCCAGCACGACGCCCAGCACGGTCGCGGCGTTCTTCGATCTCGACAAGACGATCATCGCCTCCTCGAGCGCGCTGGCCTTCAGCAAGCCTCTTCTGCGCGAAGGCCTGATCAACCGCCGAGCCGCGCTTCGCAGCGCGTACGCCCAGCTCGTCTTCTCCCTCGCGGGTGCGGACGCGGCGAAGACCGAGCGGATGCGGGCCGAGGTTTCCGCGCTGTGCGCCGGATGGGACGTCGCCCAGGTGTCCGCGATCGTCCGCGAGACGCTGCACGACGTCGTCGATCCGCTCGTCTACGCGGAAGCCGCGGAACTGATCTCTTCGCATCGCGCGGACGGGCACGACGTCGTCGTGTTGTCGGCGACCGGCGAGGAAGTCGTCGCCCCGGTCGCCGAAATGCTCGGCGCGACGCGCAGCGTGGCCACGCGGATGCAGATCGTGGACGGTCGCTACTCGGGCGAAGTCGATTTCTACTGCTACGGCGAGAACAAGGCCGTCGCCGCGAAGCAACTCGCGACGACGTACGGCTACGACCTCACCCAGTGCCACGCGTACACCGACTCCAGCACAGACATCCCGCTACTCGAAGTCGTCGGACGGCCGCACGCCGTCAACCCCGACCGCGTCCTGCGCAAGCACGCGACGGAACAGGGCTGGGAGATCCTGGCCTTCGAGCACCCGATGTCGCTGCGGACCCGGATCCCGGCGCGGTCGGCGGGGCTGGTGGCGCTCGGCGCCTTCGCAGCGGGGGCCACCTGGTACGGCTACAACCGGCGCAAACGCACCCGCTGAGCGCACACCCACACGGCGGTACCGAACCGGTTTTCGCAGCCAGGGCCGCGAATTGTCCGTCGCGGAGGGTGCCCGTGTCACTAGATCGAGCCTCTGTACCGGTGCACCCGTCTGCGCACTTGAAGTGACCCGGCTCACGGCGTAGAAAGTAGGTGCGGACGTTCGGTCGGCCAGGGAACAGGTAGAAGAGAAGCCTGTTCCACCCCGGCGAATCTCCGTGTGCGGACACCGGGTACCCACGCGCAGCGCGCCGCGGGAGGCTCGTCGTCTAGGGACTGCGTACCGGGACGCCGGACGCCGAGTCCATGAAGGTACGACCAGAGTTGCACGCTTGGTCGCCCGAGTTGCCCGCACTGACTGGCGGCGCCCGCCGGCTTCGGCCGACGGGCGCCGCCAGTGTTTTACCCCTGTTTTCAAGCGTGACAGGCCCGTTCGCGTCCCTTTGTGTATGAACGGACCTATCGCGGGGGTGGCCGATGGACAAGCAAAGTGCTCGTGGGTAGCTTCCGGATATCAGTGCTTCCAGGTGGACTTCTTTCCACCTGAGAGTCAGGCACGAATCTGGGAGGCTTTGAGGTGACGACCCGAACCGCGCACGCCCGTCATCGGAGGATCCATGCGCTCGCCGTGCCCCTCGCGGGTCTGCTCACCCTCGCCGTCACGGCCGTTCCGGCGACCGCGCAGCCGGTGACGGCGGACGTGGAGGCGCAGCGGACGTTGCGCGGATTGACCCTGGAGCAGAAGGTCGGGCAGCTGTTCGTCACCTGGGTGAACGGGAAGTCCGCCGACGAGGTCAACGCCAAGAACAAGGCCGACTTCGGTGTGGACACCCCCGCGCAGGTGGTCGAGAAGTTCCACCTTGGCGGTGTCATCTACTTCAACAACGACAGCCGCGACAACTTCGACGACCCGGTCCAGGTCGCCAAGCTCTCGAACGGGCTCCAGCGGGCCGCGCTCCGCAGCGGCGCCCGCATCCCATTGCAGATCGCGACCGACCAGGAAGGCGGCACGGTCACCCGGATGGGTGCCCCCGCCACCGAACTGCCGAACGCGATGGCGATCTCGGCGGGCCGTGACACCAAGGCCGCGCAGGAGGCCGCCCGGATCCTCGGGCACGAACTGCGCGCCGTCGGCATCAACCAGGACTTCGCCCCCGACGCCGACGTGAACTCCAACCCGGCGAACCCGGTGATCGGTGTCCGTTCCTTCTCCGGCCGCCCGGATCTGGCGAGCGAGTTCGTCGCGGCCCAGGTCAAGGGCTTCCAGAACTCCGGGCGGCGCTCCGAGACGGTGTCCGCCGCCGCGAAGCACTTCCCCGGCCACGGCGACGCCGCCACCGACAGTCACCACGAGCTGCCCAGGATCGACCGGAGCGAGGCCAGCTGGCGCGAGACCGACGTGCCGCCGTTCAAGGCCGCGATCAAGGCCGGCATCGACTCGATCATGAGCGCGCACATCCAGTTCCCCAGCCTCGACCCGTCGGGCGAGCCCGCGACGCTGTCGAAGCCGATCCTCACCGGCAAGCTGCGCGAGGAGCTCGGTTACCGCGGTGTCGTCGTCACCGACTCGCTCTCGATGGACGCCGTGCGCGAGATGCACAGCGACGCGGAGATCCCGGTGCTGGCGCTGAAGGCGGGCATCGACCAGCTGCTCATGCCGGTGAACCTCGAACTCGCGATCAACTCGGTGCTCGACGCCGTCCGCAAGGGTGAGCTGACCGAGCGGCGCATCGACGAGAGCGTCCTCCGGGTGCTCAAGCTCAAGCTGAACCGGGGCATCCTGACGTCGCCGTTCGTCGACCCGGCCAAGGTGATGTCGAAGGTCGGCACCCCGGCCAACCTCGCGACCGCGCAGGGCATCGCCGACCGGTCGGTCACCGCGATCCGCAACGACGGCGGCGTCCTGCCGCTCAAGCAGCAGCCCGCGAAGACGCTCGTGACCGGCTGGGGCGTGAGCACGACGACGTCACTGGCCGCGAAGCTCACCGCGCACGGCACGCAGGCGACGGCGTTGCAGACCGGCCAGACACCGACCGACGCGCAGATCGCGCAGGCCGTCGCGGCGGCGAAGAACGTCGACCTCGTCGTCGTGCTGACCAACAACGTCGGCACATATCCGTTGCAGGGCAAGCTGTTGCAGGCGCTGGCCGACACCGGGAAGCCCGTCGTCGCGGTCGCCGCCCAGATCCCCTACGACGCCGGTTACGAGAACCCGATCAAGACGTGGCTCGCCACGTACGGCTACATCTCGCCTTCGCTCGAAGCGCTGGCGAAGGTGATCCTCGGGAAGGTGAAACCGCAGGGCAAGCTGCCGGTGGACGTCCCCGCGGGCAAGGACGTCGGCACGGTGAAATACCCCTTCGGCCATGGGCTGACCTGGTGAACCTCAACCGCCGCCACTTCCTCGCCACCGGTGCGCTCGCGGTCCCGGCGCTGACGGCCGGGTCCTCGGTCGCGCGGGCGCAGCCGGAAAGCGAGAGCAAAGGTCCCCCGCTCACCCGCACCGGAGCGGACGTGCTGGCCGCCAAGGGCTGGGCACCGCTGTCCGGCCGGAAGCTCGGAGTGCTGTCGAATCCGACGGGTGTGCTGGCGAGCGGCGACCACATCGTCGACTCGATGGTCGCCGCCGGCGTCCGGCCCCGCGCCGCGTTCGGGCCGGAGCACGGTTTCCGCGGCAGCGCGCAGGCAGGCGGTTCCGAAGGCGACTACACCGACCCGCGCACCGGCGTGCCGGTGTACGACGCGTACGGCGCCGACGCGACGAAGCTCGCCGGGATGTTCACGAAGGCGGGTGTGGACACCGTCGTCTTCGACATCGCCGATGTCGGCGCGCGGTTCTACACCTACATCTGGTCCCTGTACACGGCGATGGTCGCGGCGGCGAAGGTCGGCGCGGCGATCGTCGTGCTGGACCGGCCGAACCCGCTGGGCGGCAGGGCCGCCGGGCCGATGCTGAACCCGGCGTTCGCCTCGGGTGTCGGCCGGAAGCCGATCGTGCAGCAGCACGGCATGACCGTCGGCGAACTCGCGCGGTTCTTCGCGGCCGAGTTCCTGCCTGCCGAGGGTGTCACGCCGGGCAGGCTCGAAATCGTCGAAGTGCGTGACTGGCGGCGTGATCAGCTCTTCGACCGCACCGGGCTGACCTGGGTCCCGCCGAGCCCGAACATGCCGACGCCGGACACCGCGCTCGTCTATCCCGGCACCGGGATGTTCGAAGGCACCGTATTCTCCGAAGGCCGCGGCACCACCAGGCCGTTCGAGATCATCGGCGCGCCCGGCCTCGACTGGCGCTGGCGCGAAAAGCTCGGCGAACTGCGGCTTCCCGGTGTGAAGTTCCGTGAGGCGTACTTCGTGCCGACGTTCGGCAAGTTCGTCAACGAGCCCTGCGGCGGCGTGCAGGTGACCATCACGGACCCGCGCGCTTTCGACGCCATCCGCACCGCGGTCACCATGTTCGTCACCGCGAAACAGGTGCACCCGGACAAGTTCAAGTGGCGGCCCGACAACTTCCTCGACAAGCTCTCGGGTTCCGACAGGCTGCGCACGATGATCGACAAGGGCGCCGGGCCGGACGAGATCGTCGGGTCCTGGCAGGCCGAACTGGCCGAGTTCGACCGGAAACGCCGTCGCCATCTCATCTATCGCTGAAGGGACGGCGGAGCTGAAGATGCATCCGAAAAGTGACCGAACGTGTGAACCCGCCCCGGCCGAAGGCCCCGCTATCGCGGTGCCACGGCGCCGTGTCCGCCACCTTGACCTGAAAGACCAGGGCCGCGCCGTGGCGACGACCAGCGCTGAGGGGAACGACCTTGCGTGTTAGGAAGATCCTGATCGCGGCTGTTTCCGTCCTGGTCGCGGCGACCACGCTGTCGACGGCGGGAGCGCAGGCGATTCCGGGTACCGGAGAACAGGGAGACCGCGCGGCGGGCCGGTTCGACAAGCCGCGTGGGGGCTTCGCGCCCGCGTCCACCGTCCTGCGCGACGGCGCGCCCTCCGAGGCCGGCCTCGATCCGGCGCCGATCAAGGCGGCCGAGCAGTTCATCGAGAGCTGGACGAAGCCGGACGCCACCGGGCATCCCCACTTCTCCGGAGCGGTCGGCCTGCTCGCGCACGACGGCGTGGTCGTCGAGCGCCAGGCCGTCGGCGGCGCTGTCCGCTACGCCGACGCGAAGGGCACAGAGCTGCCACCGGAGCAGCAGGTGCCGATGCGCGCGGACACCATCTTCGACATGGCCTCGATCTCGAAGCTGTTCACCTCCATCGCGGTGATGCAGCTGGCCGAGGCGGGCAAGCTGGACATCTCGGCGCCGGTGGTGCGGTACCTGCCGGAGTTCGGGGTGAACGGCAAAGAGGCCGTCACCGTCCAGCAGCTGCTCACGCACGTCTCGGGCTTCGCCGCGACACCGCTCCCGTCGCTGTGGGAGGGCTACCCGGACATCCCGTCGCGCCGGAAGGCCGTCCTCGACAGCCCGCTGAAGAACGCGCCAGGCAGCACGTACCTGTACTCCGACATCAACCTGCTGACGCTCGGCTTCCTGGTCGAAAAGCTGGCCGGGGCGCCGCTGGACAAGGTGGTCCAGGACCGCATCGCCGGCCCGCTGGGCCTGGCCGACACCGGATACAACCCGCCGGTGTCGAAACTCGCAAGGGTCGCGGCGACCGAGTACGCCGCGAAGCCGCCTCGGGGGCTCGTACGCGGCGAAGTCCACGACGAGAACGCCTGGTCGCTGGGCGGCGTCGCCGGGCACGCGGGCGTCTTCTCCACCGCGCCGGACATGGCCGTGCTGGCGCAGACGATCCTCAACGGCGGCGCGTACCGCGGTCAGCGGATCCTGCGTCCGGAGACCGTCCAGTCGATGCTGACGAACTACAACCACAAGTTCCCCGACAACTCCCACGGGCTCGGTTTCGAACTCGACCAGCCCTGGTACATGGGCGCGCTGTCGGCGCCCTCGACGGCGGGCCACACCGGGTTCACCGGGACCTCGCTGGTGATCGACCCGCTGTCGAGGTCGTTCGCGATCCTGCTCACCAACCGCGTACATCCGACGCGGAGCTGGGGCTCGATCAACCTCGCCAGGGAGGCGTGGGCGAGTTCGCTCGCGAAGGCGATGGCCGTCCGCCCGGCGCACGGCCGTGAGGCGTGGTTCAGCGGCGCCGGGGACGTCTCCACGGCCACGCTCACGACTCCGCCGCTACAGACGCGTGGCGGGCCGCTGAAGGTCTCCTTCGCCACCTTCGTGGACACCGAAGGCCCCTCGGACTCGCTCTTCTTGGAAGCGAGTACCGACGGCGGAGCCACCTGGAAAACGATTACTCTGCGTGCAAACGGACCAGGCGCTCCCGCCGGGGATCAGCCCGGACTCGGCGGACACGGCCATCGGGCTTGGTGGCGGGTCGCCGCCGAGGTGTCGCAAAGCTCACAAATCACCCTCCGCTGGCGTTACACGACCGATGCCCGTTACACCGGACGGGGAATTTCTTTGGACGGTGTGAAAGTCACTGAACGCGGCCGCACACTGCTGGACAGTGAGCATAATCCGCCTACTTTCGTCGCTACCGGCTGGAAATTGAGCCCTAGGTAACCAGCCGATTCCGATGCGGTGACCTGACTGCTCCGTTGACCGGGACACAGCCCCTTGCGTCGCGACACTAAGTTGCCAAGTCGTTAGCTCGACCTCGTTAACGGCCTCGACCTGGTTAGCGACTTTCTGGTCAACGATTAATCGCAAATCGAATCCGCAGACACGGATAGGTTGCGATCTTCCCGAAGGGTGTGGGTAGCCTTGTCGCAGATGCCAACGGTTAGTAACTTTCCCACGGTGGGCGATACCGATTCCGTAATCGCGGCCGCACCGTCCGAGGCCGTGCCGGCGCAGACGGCACGGGACGCTGACGCGAGCCCGCTTGTCCGGATTCGCTCCCTCCTGCCCGGGCTCGCCCGGGCTGAACAGCGTGTCGCGAAGGTCGTCCTCGAGGACCCCGCGACGGTCGCACGACGCAGCATCACCGAGGTCGCACTCGCGGCCAACACGAGCGAAACCACCGTCACGCGGTTCTGCAAGGCCGTCGGGGTCGGCGGGTATCCGCAGCTCAGGATCGCCTTGGCGGCCGACACCGCCCGCACGGAGGCCCGGTCGAGCCGGAACCTCGGCGGCGAGATCGGTCCGGAGGACGACCTGGCCGCGGTGATCGGCAAGGTGAGCTTCGCGGACGCCCGTGCCGTGGAGGAGACCGCCGACCAGCTCGACGTCCCGTCGCTACAGCGGGTGATCGACGTTTTGGCGGGCGCCGGCCGGGTCGACGTCTACGGCGTGGGCGCGAGCGCGTTCGTGGCCGCGGACCTGCAGCAGAAGCTGCACCGCATCGGGCGGGTCAGTTTCGCCTGGTCGGACACGCACATCATGCTCACCTCGGCCGCCGTGCTGAGCACGGGAGACGTCGCGATCGGCATCTCCCACACGGGCGCGACCACGGACACCGTCGAGGCGCTGCGCGTGGCCCGCGAGCACGGCGCGATCACCGTCGCCGTGACGAACTTCCCGCGTTCGCCGATCACCGAGGTCTCCGACCACGTACTGACCACGGCCGCGCGGGAGACGACGTTCCGCTCGGGTGCGACCGCCAGTCGCATCGCGCAGCTGACCGTCATCGACTGCCTGTTCATCGGTGTCGCGCAGCGGCACATGGACGCGTCGGTCAACGCGCTCGACGCGACCAGGGACGCGGTTGGCTCGCACCGTCTGGGCGTCCGGCCCGACGGCAGGCGGCGGCCGCGGGAAACCGGCAAATGAGCGAAAAAGTGAGGCGCATGATGACCGTCCCACGCCAGGTGGTGCACGTCGATTCGCCAACCGAACAGCGCAATCCACGGACGACCGACATCGACCTGATGTCGACCATGGGGATCCTCGGCGCCATCAACGCCGAGGATCGCCGGGTCCCCGAAGCCGTCGCCGCGGTGCTGCCGCAGGTGGCACGGGCGGTCGACTTCGCCGTGGAAGCGCTGCGGTCGGGAAACCGCGTGCACTACTTCGGGGCCGGCACCTCCGGCAGGCTGGCGACGTTGGACGCGGCGGAGCTCGTGCCGACGTTCAACGTGCCCTCCGATTGGTTCATCGCGCATCACGCGGGCGGCGCACGCGCGCTGCGCCAAGCCGTCGAAGACGCCGAGGACAACGCGAAGGCCGGAGCCGCCGAGGTGACCGAGTCGGTCGCCCCCGGCGACTTCGTGCTCGGGCTGACGGCTTCCGGCCGGACTCCCTACGTCCTCGGCGCGCTGGCCGCGGCCAGCCGTCGCGGCGCCAGGACCGCTTTGGTCTCGGGCAATCCGGCCGCGGTGACGCCGCCGGGGGTCGATGTCCTCATCGCGGTGGACACCGGCCCCGAGGCGATCGCCGGGTCGACGCGGATGAAGGCGGGCACGGCGCAGAAGATCATCCTCACGGCGTTCTCCACCGCGACGATGATCAAGCTCGGCCGCACCTACTCGAACCTGATGGTCAGCATGCGGGCGACCAACGCGAAGCTGCGCGGACGGACCATCCGGATCCTGCGCGAGGCCACCGGGATGAGCATGGCGGACTGCTCCGACGCGCTCACCGAGGCCGACGGCGACCTCAAGGTCGCGCTGGTCCATCTGCTGTCCGGCGAGGACGTCGCGAACGCGGCGAAGGCGCTGGCGGCCAACGATGGCCACGTACGCAAGGCTCTCGACTCCCTGCGGGTGCGCGCGAGCTGAACCACCGGCGGACAGACCCGTTCATCCCGACGCTTCGCGCTCACGCGACGCGAACGGGTGTCCGTCGCCGGGATGCCTTCGTGCTCGTAAGACCCTGCGGTGACCCTGGTGTCCCCAATGTGGCATTGGAGACGCTGAGTGTCCCCAATGCCACATTGGGGACACCACAGCACGGGAAAGTCGAGCGGCCACGCGATATTTAGCGTACCCACGCTAACGATAGCAAGGGTCCCTTGCTATCACTTTCGGTCAGGCGGGCTGGGCCACCGGCCTCCGCGAAGGGACCGAAAGCGCGAAGGCGAGCAGAGCGACGAAGGCGGCAACAGGGCCGACCCACCAGACGCCCGCCGACGACAGGACGACGCCACCCAGCGCGGCACCGAGGGCACCGCCGGCGTAGATCGCGGAACCGTTGAGTCCCATGGCGACCGTCGGCGCGTCGGGCGCCAGTGAGAACAGCCGGTGCTGCTGCGGCACCATCAGCATCCCGCCGAACACCCCCGAAGCCAGCGCGAAGACCAGGGCGCCGGGCAGGCTCAGCACGGCGACGTCCAGCAGCGCCAGCGTCGCGACCGTGCCGACGAGCGAGATCGCGCGGACGCGCGCGGAGCCGAGTGAGTCGGTCGCCCGGCCCGCGAAGGCGTTGCCCACGATCTGCCCGATCCCGAAACCGACGAGCAGCCACGAGATCATCGCGCCCGCCGCCACGGGCGCCACCAGCACCGGCAGGTACACGAAGGCCGCGAAGCCCGCAGCGGTACCGAGAACGCTTATGCCGAGCACGCGCGCGATCGGCGGCCGCGCGACGACGGCGAGCCTGGCGCGCAGGGTCACCGTCGGCATCCGGACGCCGGGCAGCAGCGGCACGAGCAGCGTCACCACCACCGCCACCGCGCCGATCCCCCACATGACCGCGCGCCAGCCGAACCAGTTCCCGGCGAGCACCCCGATCGGCACGCCGAGCACCATCGAGACGCTCATCCCGGCGGAGACGGTGGCCAGAGCGCGGCCGCGGCGCTCGTCCGAGGCCAGTGCCCCGGCGAGGACGTAGGCGTTGGATTGGAACGCGGCGGCGCCGAGTGCGGCCAGCACGCGTGCGACGGCGACCACGGCGAAGGACTCGCCGAGCGCCTGACCGGCCATGCCGATCGTGAACAGCACCATCCCCGCGCCGAGCACCCACCGCCGATCGAGCTTGCCGGTGAACGCCGCGATGAGCGGCGAGGAAACCGCGTAGGTCACCGCGAAGACCGTGGTCAGCTGGCCCGCGACGGCTTCGGAAACGCGCAGGTCGGCGGCGATGGTGGGCAGCAGCCCGTTCAGGACGAACCCGTCGGTGCCGACGGTGAACGTCCCGACGGCGAGTACCAGCAGAGCCCCCAGAGCGAGCCGATCATTAGATGATCGTCGAATCGTCATGAGAGGTATAGTGGCCGGACTATTCGATGACTGTCAAACAGTTGGAGCGAAGTGAGCACCACGCTGCCGCAGCCGGCGACCGAGGAGATCGAGATCGTGCCGGTCCTCCAGGCGCTCGCGGATCCCGTACGCCTGGAGCTGATCCGCGCCCTGCGAAGCAACCCTTCGCCGCGAAGCTGCGCCGTCACCGAGTACGCCGTCGAGATCAGCGCGCCGACGCTTTCCCATCACTGGAAGGTCTTACGCGAGGCCGGCCTCACGACGACGTTCGTCGAGGGCCGGACCCGCTGGGTCGAGTTACGGACCGAGGACGTCCACGCGCGGTTCCCCGGGTTACTGGACGCCGTCCTCGCCTAGCCGCCACTTCGCCGCGAGTTCTCCCGCGGCGCACACGCCGACGTCGAGCAGATACGGCCCGGCCTGACCGCAACCGGATCCCGGCGCGATCGGCTGACCGTGCCCCATCCCGGTGACGGCGTGCGTGTCGACGGCGGCGCCGACGTCGGTCCACTGCTCGGCGAGCTCGCGCATGTTCATCGGGGCGACCGTGTAGTCCGCCGTCCCGTGCCAGACGCTGACCGGCGACCGCGGCCCCGTGCCCGCGGCCCGCACCTTGTCACCCCACTGTTCCGGGGTCAGATCCTTGCCGGGGTTCATGCAGGAGTAGGCGTCGATCATCGAAGTCGCGCAGCCGTAAGGCAGTCCCGCCACGACACCGCCGCCCGCGAACAGTTCCGGATACGTCGCCAGCAGCACCGAAGTCATCGCGCCACCCGCCGACAGGCCGGTCACGTACGTCCGGCTTCCGGCCGCGTATCGCGTCATCTGCGCGATCGATTCGGCCTCCCCGGACCCGCGTTTGCTGTCGCCCGCCTGGAACCAGTTGAAGCACTTGCTGAAGTTGTTCGCCGAAACCTGTTGTGGCAGAACGAGTTTGAAGCGCAGCTTGTCCGCGAGCCCGACCCAGCCGGAGCCGCGCGCGTAGCCTGCCGCGTCCTGGGTGCAGCCGTGCAGCACGACCACCGCCGGACGTCCGGACGGCAGCCCGTCGGGAACGTATTCGAACATCCGCAACGCACCGGGATTGCTCCCGAACCCGGTCACCGGGTGGATCGCCGCCGCCTGTGCCGGAGCCGAAAAGAGAAGGGTCAATGCCGAAACCACCGCGCCGATGAGGAGTTTTCGCATCACCCGAGGCTAAAACCGCCACCCGCGGGATTTCCACGTGGCGGACCACCACAGCCGCGGCCCGTTTTGTGTGGTCGCGCCGGGTACCGGCCTCCGAAGACCGCGCTTATCGTCGGCCGATGCGGTTCATTCTGGTCCTCGCGATAATGCTGGCCCTGGCCACCCCCGCCCAGGCGGCAAGCGGTTGCGGGAACGTGCGCGTTCCCGGGGCCGCGAAGCAGCAACTGTCCTGTTTGGACGATCTGACCACCGCCGGGACCCTCGCCACCGGGCATACGGTCCAGGCCGACTGGGCCGGGCTGACCTCGGCCGGTTTCCCCGCGCCCAAGGGGGTTCCCGGCGTCCAGATCGACGGCTACTTCCCGGACACCTCGACGGCGAACACCACACACGGCTGGAACCACGACGCGCAATTCGTGTTACGGCTGCCCGATCGCTGGAACGGCGGCCTCGTCGTCTCGGGGTCACCCGGCGTGCGGCGGCAGTACGCGAACGATCGCGCGATCGGCGACCAGGTCCTCGCCGCCGGCTACGCGTTCGCCGCCACCGACAAGGGCAACACCGGAGCCGGCTTCCACACCGACGGACGTCGTCCCGGCGACGCGCTCGCCGAGTGGAACTCGCGGGTCACCCAGCTGACCATCGCCGCGAAGGCCGCCGTGACGCACCGCTACGGACGCCTGCCGAGCCGCACGCTCGCGGCCGGGATGTCGAACGGCGGCTACCTCGTCCGCTGGCAACTCGAGAACCGGCCGTGGCTCTACGACGGCGGCATCGATTGGGAGGGCACGCTTTGGCACGAAGACGGCCCGAACCTGTTCACCTTCCTGCCGCCCGCGATCAAGGCTTACCCCGCGTACGTCGCCGGCTCGGCGCAAGCCCACCAGCAGATCCTCGACGCCGGTTTCGCGCCGGGCTCGGAATTCCTTTGGCAGTACCACAACGACGTCTACTGGGGCCTGACGCAACGTATCTACCAGGCCGAGTTCGACCCGGCGTTCGCCGGAACCGACTACGACTACGCCACTCGCCCACGGTCGGTGCACCGTGCGGTCGAACGGATTTCGCTGACCGGCCGGATCGGCAAACCGCTGATCACCCTGCACGGCACCCTCGACACCCTCCTGCCGATCACCCGCGATTCCGACGTCTACCAGCGCATGATCGCCGAGCAGGGCCGCGCCGGGCTACAGCGCTACTACCGGATCGTCGACGGCAACCACGTCGACGGGCTCTACGACGCGTACCCGGACAAGCTGCGGCCCATCGGCCCGTGTTTCCGCACGGCGTTCACCGCGCTCGAAGGCTGGCTCGACGGCATACGGCCACCTGCTTCGGCGACGATCCCGCGCGCGAGCGGTGACCTCGCGGCCACTTGCGCACTAAGCTGATCGGATGGAATTCCAGGACGTCGTACGACGCCGTCGCATGGTCCGGAAGTTCACCGATGAACCCGTCGCGGAAGAGAGTCTGCGGCGCATCCTGCGCAACGCGCTGAAAGGTCCCTCTGCCGGTTTCTCGCAGGGACAAGGATTTCTCGTCCTCACCGGCGAGGAACTGGCGAAGTTCTGGGAGTTCGGGGCGAGCTGGGCGCCGGAAACCGTGACCACTGCACCGGTCGCGATCGTCCCGCTCTCGGTCAAGAACGCCTACCTGGACCGGTATGCCAAGCCGGACAAGGGTTTCGCCGAGGGCGACGACTCGTGGTGGCGCGTGCCGTACTGGGATGTCGACACCGGGATGGCGACGATGCTGATCCTTCAGACGGCCGTCGACGAGGGCCTCGGCGCGGTGTTCTTCGGGCTCGCGCCGGAAAGCGTGGAGCGGCTTCACAGCGAGTTCGGGGTGCCCGCGGATCACGACCCGATCGGCGTCGTGGCGCTCGGACACGGTGCCGAACCAGGACCTTCGCCAGGCTCTTCGGCGACCAAAGTCGCTCGCCGCGGCTTCGACGAGGTCATCCGTTTCGGTCACTGGTGAGGCGGTGCAGCCTGAGCGCGAGCTGGAGTTCCAGCGCGCGCTCGGGCGCCTGCCACTGCTCGCCCAGCAGTGACGCGATGCGGTCCAGCCGCTGCACGACGGTGTTGACGTGCACGTGGAGCAGTTCCTTCGCCCGCGTCAAGTTGCCGCCGCAGGCGAAATACGCGCGAAGAGTACCGATCAGATCCGTGCCGCGGCGTTCGTCGTAGTCGAGCACCGGGCCGATCGTGGCGGTCACGTACGCGCCCAGATCCGCGTGCTCGCCGAGGAGCAGCCCGACGAAGCCGAGATCGGCCATGCTCGCGCCTTCCCCCGCCCGTCCGAGCGCCAGCAACGACGCGACGCACCGCGCGGCTTCGGCGTGCGCCACGGCCAGTTCCCGCGGCGAGGCAGCCGGACCGGCCGCACCCACCGTCACCGGACAGTCCATTGTGGACGAGAGTTCGGCGGCGACGGATCTGGCCAGTGCCCCGGGATCCGCGCCGCGGACCAGCAGGACGACCTCGTCGGCGTGGACACCGACCAGATCCGCGTGCCGCGCGGCCGCCGCGGCCAGCCGTCGCCGGGAGACGTCGCCGGAATGCGCGATCAGCACCGCGTGCGGTGTCGACAAATCGACTCCCAAGCGGCGACCGCGAGCCAGTAGCGCGGAGGGGTTGCGGCCAGGCGCGGTGAGCAGGTCCGACAGCAGCTCCCCGCGCACTTCGTCCTCGGCGCGCGCGACGGAACGCCGTTGCATCAGCAGCACCGCGGTGACCACGCCCGCCCGCTCGAACAGCCGCCGATCGGCCTCACCGAGCGACGGACCGCCACCGAGTACCAGGCTGCCGAGGAATTCCTGCCCCGCCTGGACGGCGCACAACCAACCGTCCTCTGTGGACACCGCCCGGCCGCTCGCCCGGGACGCCGAGACCGCAGCACGCGAGAGGCTCAGCTCCGCACCGGTGCGGGCCAGGACAACGCCTTCCGCGTCGTAGACGGCGATGGCGCCGCCGAGCACGTCCGCGACCGCGGCGGCGACCTCGGCCAGATCGCCGCCGCGCAGCACGAGATCCATCAGCCGGTCGTGCGCGTCTTCCGCGCGGCGCATCGCGTCGTTGTGCGCGCTGATCGTCGCGTTGGCGGCGTTCAGTTCGGCGACCGCGCGGCGCGTCTCGTCGAGCAGATGCGCGTTGTCCAGCGCGATCGCCGCGTGGTCGGCCAGCGACGACAGCAGCGCGACCTCGTCGGGCGAGAACTCCCGCGTGGTGCGGTCGGAGGCGAACAGCACCCCGATGACCTTGCTGCCGATCGCCAGCGGCACCCCGAGGATCGCGGTCAGTCCTTCGTCGAGCACCCCGGTGTCGATCGACGACGTATGGCGGAACCGCTTGTCGTCGAAGTAATCCGCCGTCGCGTACGGCCGCGCGGTCTGCGCGACCAGCCCGCCGAGCCCCTCGCCCATCCCCAGCACGATGTCTTGGAACAGCGCGGAAACCGAGCCGTCGGTCACGCGGACATAGGTCTTGCCTTCGGTTTCGTCGTTGAGGCTGAGATACGAGACGTCCACGCCGAGCAACGCCCGCGCCCGCCGCACGATCGACCGGAGGACGGCGTCCGGATCGTCCAGCCTGGCGAGGTCGCTGGCCGTGTCGAACAGCGCGGCCAGCTCCGCCTCGCGCCGCCGGTGCTCGGCGACGGTGTCCCGGATCCGCAGCGCCAGCTCGGTGGCCTTCGGATCGACAGGGACCTGCGCCAGCTGCTCGCTGCCCGCCCCGGAGGCGAGCAGTTCGAGCAGCCGGCGCAACCGCGTCGCCGTCTCAGCACCGTCCACAACGGTCATGCTGGCACGTGACCGCGCTCCGTGAGAACTTCGGAGTGCAGGGACTCGCCCTTGGTCTCGCAGGCGGCGAGCAGTGCGATCACGGTCAGCACGCACATCGCGACCACGTAGAGCGACACCGGGATCGTGCTGCCGAACTCCTTGAACAGCGCGACCGCGATGAGCGGCGCCACCGCCCCCGCCGCGATCGACGACAGCTGCCCGCCGACCGAAAGGCCGGTGTAGCGGACCCGCGTCGGGAACTGCTCGGAGAAGAACGCGGCCTGCGGGCCGTACATCGCGCCGTGCAGCACCAGCCCGACGGTCGCCGCGAGAATGATGACACCGGAATTCTTCGTGTCGAGCATCGCGAAGAACGCGAAGCTCCACGCCGCCATACCGATCGCGCCGAACAGATAGACCGGTCGGCGGCCGATCCGGTCGGAAAGAATTCCCCACAAGGGAATCGTCACGAAATGCACGGCGGAACCGATGAGTACCGCGTTCAATCCGGCCGATTTCGGCAAACCCAGTCCGGTGGTGACGTAAACGAGAATGAACGCCGTGATCACGTAGTACGAAACGTTCTCCGCCATCCGCGAGCCGATCGTGATCAGCACCGCGCGCCAGTTGTTCCGGAACACCTCGACCACCGGCGCGTGTGTGGGCTTGCTTTTCTCCTGCGCGGCAAGGAAGACCGGCGATTCGCTGACCGCGAGCCGGATCCACAGCCCGATCACCACGAGGACACCGGAAAGCAGGAACGGGATCCGCCAGCCCCAGCTGAGGAACGCTTCATCGGACTGCGTCCCGGCGAGGATCGCCAAGACCGCCGTCGCGAGCAGGTTCCCGCCGGGAGCACCGCACTGCGGCCAAGACGCCCAGAACCCGCGCCGTTTGTCGTCGCCGTGTTCGGAGACGATCAGCACCGCGCCGCCCCATTCGCCGCCGAGCGCGAAACCCTGCACCAGCCGCAGCAGTGTCAGCAGGATCGGCGCCAGGACACCGACGGAGGCGTACGTCGGGAGGATGCCCATCGCGCAGGTCGAACCGCCCATCAGCAGCAGGCTCAGCACCAGCAGTTTCTTGCGGCCGACCCGGTCGCCGAAGTGCCCGAACACCAGCCCGCCGACCGGCCGCGCGAGGAAACCGACCGCGTAGGTCAAGAACGCGAGCAGCGTGCCGGTCAGCGGATCGTTGCTGGGAAAGAACAGTTTGCCGAACACCAGCGCCGCGGCGGAGGTGTAGAGGAAGAAGTCGTACCACTCGATCGTCGTGCCGATCAGGCTGGCGCTGACGACCTTCGCGATCGAGCCGCGGTTCTGGGTGGTCACCGAGGGCTTCCTTTCTTTAGTACCTGTTGGCGGAGCTGGAAGTGGATTCCGAAAGCGGCCGAACGCACGAACCCGCGCCGGCCGAAGGCCCCGCTATCGCGGTGGCGGGGCGCCCTTTCGCCGTCGTGAGATGGACGGCCGGGCAGCGCCCTGCCGACGTCGATCGCGGTCGCGGGTTCACCGGAGACACAGGGTTCACGCGGCGGTCCAGCCGCCGTCGAGGGGGATGGAGGTGCCGGTGACGTGGGCGGCGTGGTCGCCGGACAGCCAGAGCACGCAGGCGGCGACGTCGGCGGGTTCGATGAGCCGCTTGATCGCCGACCGGCGGAGCAGGACCTGTTCGATGACGGCGTCGCGTTCGAGCCCGTGTTCTTCGGCCTGCGCCTGGAGCTGGCCGGTGACCAGCGGCGTGCGGACGTAGCCGGGGTTGACGCAGTTGCTGGTCACGCCGTGTTCCGCGCCTTCGAGCGCGGTGACCTTGGAGAGCCCTTCGAGCGCGTGTTTCGCGGTGACGTACGCGGATTTGAACGGGCTCGCGCGGAGGCCGTGGACGCTGGACATGTTGACCACGCGCCCCCAGCCGCGTTCGTACATGTTCGGCAGCACGCGGCGGATGAGCAGGAACGGCGCGGTGACCATGAGCGCCTGGATGCCGGTGAACGTCTCCGGCGGGAATTCGTGGATCGGCGCGATGTGCTGGAAACCGGCGTTGTTGACGAGGATGTCGATCTCGGCCGGGAGGGTCTCGACGGCCTGGGCGTCGGTGAGGTCGACGACGTGCGCGATGCCGTTGATGCCGGCGGCCGCCTTCTCGACGGCGTCGTCGATGTCGGCGAGGTGGACCTTGGCCCCCGCCTCGGCGAGCGCTTCGGCGCAGGCCAGGCCGATCCCGCTCGCCGCACCCGTGACCAGCGCGGACTTACCGGCCAGATCGCTGTGATACGCACCACTCATGCCGGACGACGTTAGGTCGCTCTCGGCACTTAGACCATGTGGTTACGCCCTACACCTGCGCTAGATCCCGTGTGAGCCCACCACACTCCCGCATTTAGTCCTCTGGATGCGGTAGTTGCACGCGCAAGGACCGCATCCAGAGGACTAAATGCGGTAAGTCAGCCGGCGGCGTCGGAGATCGACTTCGCCTCGCGGGCACCCGTCTCGAAGGCTTCACACGAAAAGAGCAGCCAAGCCCGGACGCCCTCCGGGGTCCCGGAGCTGAAGGCCGAAGCGGCTTCGAGGTACTTCGGCACGCGTCGGAAGTACGCCACCTCGGGCACCGTCAGTGCCTTCGGGTCCAGCCCGGTCGCCACCGCCGAAAGCCGCGCCGCCGCCCTCGCGACGACACCGTCCGCGGAGCCGAAAGCCTTGAGCGCCAACAGTTCCCCGTGCACGACGGCGGTCAGCACCGGCCCCGGCACCGACGTCGCGCCGGTGATCAGTTGCGCCAGCATCTCCAGCCGCGGGCCGACGTCGCCGGACGACCGCGGCCGCCCGAGCGCGTCGGGATCCGTCACCAGATCCGACGCGGCGAGAAGGTGCAAGCGCGCCAACGCCTGCAACGGCGCACGACGCCACGTCGGCAGCAGACTTTCCAGTGCTTCCGCGACCCGCAGCGCGCCCGCCAGCACCGGATCGGTCACTTCACCGGATTCGGGCAGTTCGGGCGCGGCGCCTTCGATCCCCGCCGACGCCCGCGCCGATCGCACGGACGCTTCGGCGGCCGTCTCCGCGCCGCCGCGCAGGTTGGCGGGCAGGCGGTGGACGGCGAACACCGCGTCCTGTGCCGATTTCGCGGCCGCGGCGACCCCTTCGAGGTCCAGCAGCGGCTTCAGCGGATCCGTCACGCGTCCAGCACCTGGCCTTCACGGCGTACGACCGGTGCCTGCACCGACCACGGGAAGTTGATCCAGCGGTCCGTGTGTTTCCAGACGTACTCGCATTTGACCTCGGAGCGCGGCTTCTCGTAGACGACCGCGCAGCGCACCTCGGCGACGTGGTCGGCGCAGAAGTCGCGGACCAGCTTCAACGTCGCACCCGTGTCCGCGACGTCGTCGGCGACGAGCACCTTCTTCTTCGTCAGGTCGACGACGTTCGGCACCGGCGGCAGCATCACCGGCAGGTCGAGACGCTGATCGACGCCGGTGTAGAACTCGACGTTCATCACGTGCAGGTTCTTCACGTCGAGCGCGTAGCCGAGCGCGCCCGCGACGAACAGCCCGCCTCGCGCGATCGACAGGATGAGGTCCGGCTCGAAGCCGTCGTCGGCGACGGCCTGCGCCAGCTCCCTGCTGGCCGCCCCGAACAACTCCCAGGTGAGCTCTTCCCGCTCCTCGGCCATGCTGCCTCGCCTTCTCGATCGTTCCCGCGAGCATAGGCAACGCCCCAGTGGCCTTCTCGAATGCTTCGAAACTGGCTCTCCAGTAAGGCCATTGCCGTCCGTAGCGTCGAGCCCGTGACCGACTGGAACACCCACGCCACGCTGCGCGGCGAACGCGTCCATCTCGAACCGCTCACCAGCGACCACGCGAAGGGCCTGTTCGCGGCGGGCTCCGACCCGGCGATCTGGACGTGGCTCAGCCTCCGGCAGCCGCGGGACCTCGCTGCCGCCGAAACCATGGTCGACGGCATCCTCGCCGACCCGGACCGCCGCGCCTGGGCCCAGATCGACGCCCGCACCGGCGAGGTCGCGGGCACGACGTCGTTCTACGCGATGAACGCGCGCCACAAGATCGTTTCCCTCGGCTACACCTGGATCGGTTCCGAATGGCAGCGGACCGGACTCAACCGCGAGTCGAAACTCCTGTTGCTGCGCCACGCTTTCGACGACCTCGGCGCGAACCGCGTCTCGTGGGAGACCGATATCCGCAACCTCCAGTCCCAGAAGGCGATCGAACGTCTCGGCGCGCAACGGGAAGGCGTGCTGCGCGCGCATCGCGTCCGGCCCGACGGGACCATCCGTGACACCGTCGTCTACTCCGTCACCGGACCAGAATGGCCGGCGGTCCGTACCGCTTTGTCCTCAAGCGTGTGAATGCCGCGCGCAACCACGATGCAACCTTTTACTTCGCGTCGTAACGTCGATAGCGTGCCAACGGGCGTGAAGACACGCGAATCACAGGAGGCATCGCACCATGACCGAGCAGTCGCCGGCGCTGGACAATTTGCTCACGGAGAGCAGGACCTTCCCCCCGAGTGAGGCTTTCAGCGCGCAAGCGAATGCCACCGCCGACTTCTACGCCGAAGCCGACGCCGACCGCGAAGCGTTCTGGGCCAAGCAGGCCGAGCGCCTCCACTGGGAAACGAAGTGGTCCCAGGTACTGGACTGGACCAATGCGCCGGTGGCGAAGTGGTTCGTGGGCGGGAAGCTCAACGTCGCGTACAACTGCGTCGACCGCCATGTCGATTCCGGGCACGGCGACCAGGTCGCCATCCACTGGGTCGGCGAGCCCGGCGACAACCGTGACATCACCTACGCGCAGCTGAAGGACGAGGTTTCCAAGGCCGCGAACGCCTTCGAATCCCTCGGCCTCACGGCGGGCGACCGGGTCGCCATCCAGATGCCGATGGTGCCCGAAGCGATCGTCGCGATGCTCGCGTGCGCCCGCATCGGTGTCTTGCACAGTGTCGTGTTCGGTGGTTTTTCCCCGACAGCACTGCGATCCCGGGTGGACGACCAGGCGGCGCGGATCGTCATCACGACCGACGGCCAGTACCGCCGCGGCAAGGCCGCCCCGATGAAGGTCAATGTCGACGAAGCGCTCGAAGGCGCCGAATCGGTCGAGAAGGTCATCGTCGTCCGCCGCACCGGCGAAGAGGTGCCGATCACCGAAGGCCGCGACCTCTGGTGGCACGAACTGGTCGACGGCCAGTCCGCGGAGCACGCGCCGCAGGCGTTCGACTCCGAGCACCCGCTCTTCATCCTCTACACCTCCGGCACCACCGGGAAGCCGAAGGGCATCCTGCACACCTCCGGCGGATACCTGACCCAGGCCGCATACACGCACCACAACGTCTTCGACCACAAGGCCGGCGAAGACGTCTACTGGTGCACCGCCGACATCGGCTGGATCACCGGGCACACGTACATCGTGTACGGGCCCTTGGCGAACCGGACGACGCAGGTCGTCTACGAAGGCACGCCGAACACCCCGCACGAGGGCCGCCACTGGGAGATCGTCCAGCAGCACAAAGTCTCCATCTACTACACCGCGCCCACGCTGATCCGCACGTTCATGAAGTGGGGCAACGAGATCCCGCAGAAGTACGACCTCTCGTCGCTGCGCGTGCTCGGCAGCGTCGGCGAGCCGATCAACCCCGAAGCGTGGATCTGGTACCGCGAGAACGTCGGCGCGAACTCGGCGCCGATCGTCGACACCTGGTGGCAGACCGAGACCGGCGGGATCATGATCTCGCCGCTGCCGGGCGTCACCGCCACGAAGCCGGGCTCGGCGCAGAGGGCACTGCCGGGCATCTCGGCGAAGGTCGTCGACGACCAGGGCGTCGAGGTCGGCAACGGCGGCGGCGGGTACCTCGTGCTCGACAAGCCGTGGCCGGGCATGCTGCGCGGCATCTGGGGCGACGAGGAGCGTTTCCGCGAGACCTACTGGTCCCGCTTCGCCGACCAGGGCTACTACTTCGCCGGCGACGGCGCGAAGTACGACACCGACGGCGACGTCTGGCTGCTGGGCCGGGTCGACGACGTGATGAACGTGTCCGGGCACCGCATCTCGACCACCGAGGTCGAGTCCGCGCTGGTCTCGCATCCGACGGTCGCCGAGGCCGCCGTCGTCGGCGCGACCGACCCGACCACCGGGCAGGGCATCGTCGCGTTCGTCATTCTCCGTGGCAACGCGGTGGACGGTGGCGACAAGGCCGTGCAGGAGCTGCGCAACCACGTCGCCAAGGAGATCGGGCCGATCGCGAAGCCGCGGCAGATCCTGGTCGTGCAGGAGCTGCCGAAGACGCGGTCCGGCAAGATCATGCGCCGCCTGCTGCGCGACGTCGCCGAGAACCGCCAGGTCGGCGACGTGACCACGCTGGCCGACTCGTCGGTGATGGACCTGATCTCTTCGGGCCTGAAGACCGGCAAGTCGGAGGAGTAACCCCACCTCGCGCGCTATGAACGGTCCGTTCCTTGCAAATTTCGCAAGGAACGGACCGTTCCTCGCATCCGACACGCCTACCACACCCCGGTTCGCATCACTCGAACGCCTGTTCTAGGATGTGCCGGGTACCACCCCATACCCGGGCAAGGAGACGACACCGACGATGACCGTGGATGCCTTGACACGCACTGACGCCGTGTCCGAAGAAGCGGCTACCGAAGCGCCCGTCGACTCGACGCCGCAGGCGGAGACGGCCGAAGCCCCTGCCGAGGCCAAGACCGAGACTCCGGAAACCCCGGAGACCCCCACCGAAGACGCCACCGACAGCGCGGTGGAGTCCCCCAAGCCCAAGCGTGGCCGCCCGAAGGTCGCCACGACGGCGAAGAAGACCCGCACCGTCGAGCTGACCCTCACGGTCACCGGCACCGCCGACGGCGAGTGGCAGGCCGAGCTCAAGAACGGCGCCAAGTGGGTCGCGAAGGGCCTGGAGATCCCGGCCGCGGCCGTGTCCCGCGCCGCCAAGGAACTGCACGCGGACCTGTCGGGCCCGATCGACGAGGTCATCAACGCCGCCCGCGAGCTTCAGGCCGCGAAGGTCGCTCAGCTCGAAGCCGAGCTGGAGAAGGCGAAGCTGGCGCTGGCCGAGCTGGACGCGTAAGACTTTTCTCCCGACCGGGGCGGACGCTGGATATCAGTGTCCGCCCCGGTTTTTTCATTCCGCGATCGGTGGCCGCGAGGGCAGCGGAGTCTTGAACTCGATCCACTGACTGTCCACAATGGCCTCGACGCTGTGCGGAACCCCGCGCGGATGGACGATCGTGCCGCCCGCTTCGAGAGTCACTTCCCTGCCGTCGAGAGTGCCGCGCAGCGAGCCGGACAGCAGGTACACGATGCTGTCGTGATCGTGGCTGTGCACGGGGGAAGCGACGCCCGCCGGATAGTGGATCTCGTACGCCAGCCCGCCTTCCGCCGTGGCGAGCGTCCGGAACCGGCCCTGCCCGCCGACCAGCGGCAGACCCTCCACTGTGGACATCGGGGACCAGGTCATCGCGCGGGCTCCATGGCCGCCGCCTCCTCCTCGCGGTCCGGGTCACGGGCGAGCACGACACCGATGATGCTCACCACCGCGGTCGCGAGCAGGTAGACGCCGATCGCGACCCAGGTGTCGAAGCCTGCCAGCAGCGCCGTGAACAGCAGCGGCGCGGGCGCCCCGCCGATCACGCCGGCGAGCGTGTACGCCAGCGAGCTGCCGGTGTAGCGCAGACGCGGCGAGAACTGCTCGGTGACGAGCGCGGCCTGCGGGCCGTAGAGCGCGGCGTGGATGACCAGCGCGAGCACGATGCCGAGCGCCAGCATGAGGAACGAGCCGCCGCTGACCATCGGAAAGAACACGAACGGCCAGATCCCGGCCGCGATGGTCGCGACCAGGTACATCTTGCGCCGCGAGACGCGGTCCGAGAGCGCGCCGAACAACGGCATCAGCACCAGCTGGAACGCCGAACCGATCATCACCGCGGCCAGTCCGGCGCCACGCGAGAGGTCGGTGTGCGTGGTGACGTAGGTGAGCACGAAGACGGTGAACAGCGCGTACAGCACGTCCGGGCAGACGCGGATCAGCACGGCCGCGACCAGCGCGCGGCGTTCGGTGCGGAAGACCTCGGAGATCGGTGCCGACGAACGCTCGCCGCGCTCCTGGATCTGCTTGAAGACCGGCGTCTCCTCCAGCTTGAGCCGGATCCACAGGCCGAAACCGACCAGCGCGCCGGAAAGCAGGAACGCGATCCGCCAACCCCAGCTGTTGAACTGGGCCTCGGTGAGCAACGCGGCCAGTACGGCGAGGACACCGTTGGCGAGCAGGTTGCCCGCGGGCGGGCCGATCTGGGCGGCCGACGCCCAGAACCCGCGTTTGGCCGGATCGCCGAACTCACTGGAGAGCAGGACGGCGCCACCCCATTCGCCGCCGATGCCGACACCCTGCGCGAACCGCAGCGCGACGAGCAGCACGGCCGCGAAGCCGCCGATGCTCTCGTAGGTGGGCAGGACACCGATGAGGAACGTCGCCACCCCGGTGAGCACGAGCGTCATGACCAGGATCCGCTTGCGGCCGAGCACGTCGCCGAGGCGGCCGAAGAGGAATCCGCCGAGCGGCCGGGCGAGGTAGCCGACGGCGTAGGTGGAGAACGCCGCCATCGTGCTCGCGAGCTGGTCTTCCGAGGGGAAGAAGAGATGCCCGAAGATCGTCGCGGCCGCCACCGAGTAGGCCGCGAAGTCGTACCACTCGAGCGCTGTCCCCGAGAGGCTGGCCGCGAAGGCCTTGTGCAGCGAACGCCGGTCACCGGCTGGTGAGGTCATGTCCACATCCCGTCCGTAGGAGATCCGCAACCCCGCCGGGAGGGGTTGAATTGCGGATATACTCCTTGTATACAAGGCGTATGCGCAACCCCCAATCTCGGAGGACAGATGCCTGAGCTGCGTTTCACCCTTCCCGGCGGCGAGGAGCGGCGGACCGAGGTCCACACGCTCCTGAACGCCGGATACGCCGGTCGCAGCCAGGAGGACGTCGCCGCCCACGTGGCCGAACTGGCCGAACTCGGCGTCCCCGCGCCTTCGGTGATCCCGGCGCTCTACCCGGTCGCGCCGTACCTGGCCAGCCAGACCGACGAGGTCCCCGTGCAGCACGAGCGAACCTCCGGCGAGGCCGAATGGGCCCTCGTCATCACCGGCCCCGAGCCGGAGGACGTCCTCCTGACCGCCGCCTGCGACCACACCGACCGCGCGCTCGAAGCGCACGGCGTCGCGTGGAGCAAGAACGCCGGCCCCGACGTCCTCGCCGCCAAGGCCTGGCGTCTCGTCGACGTCCAGGACCGGCTCGACGACCTCACGCTCTCGGCTTGGGCCGGGGAAACCCTGATTCAGCAAGGGAAACTCGCGGAGCTCCTGCCGCCGTCGTACTGGCTGGACGTGCTGCGCGAACGCGGCCTCCACGCTCCGGGCACCGTGCTGATCTCGGGGACCATCCCGATGGTGCACGGCGTCGACCAGTTCGCCGACTCCTGGCGCGTGGAACTGGGTGATCCGGCGACCGGCGAGACGATCGAACTCGCCTACACCGTGCGGCGGCTGCCCGAACCGATCGGCTGAAGCAGTTCACCGAGGAAGGCTCGGTATCCGTCCTTCATCGGCAGCTCGCGCTCCACGCGGACGCGGCGGCGGGCCGCGGGGACCTCGATCTCGCGCACCGGATCGAATCCGGTGCGTTCGTAGGATTCCCAGTACAGCCCGACGCCGCGTCGCTGCCAGGCGGGTACTTCGGTGAAGTTGACGCCGTGCGCGTAAAGCAGCTCGTTCTTCTCCGGAATACCCGCGCCCTCCAAGACGTCTCCCGCTTCCCGCGCCGACTTCCCCGCCTTGCGCAAGGTCCAGTAGCACCAGCCGTTGAGCGCGCAGCGTGTCGCGTCCGCTTGACGCCAGGAGAAATAGTCGACGACATCGTCCGCCGTCGTGCCGAGCCAAACCCGGCCGTCGAAGTGCGCGGGCACTCCGGCCGCGTGCGTGAACGCCGCCGACGCGATCCCGGCGGAGATCGACACGAGCTTCTCGACTCCCCTGCCGAACAGGTCGGCGGCGGGATCGAGCAGGATCGAGATCTCGTCGCTCTCGGTGTAGACGTACGGCGCGGCGAAGTCCGTCATCAAAGCCTTGGCCGCCTCGACCATGCACTCGCTGAACCGGGGATCGAAGGGCTTCTCGAACCGCGCTTCGGTGAACTTGGAGAACCCACGGCCGTCCACGCGGAGCACCGTCCACGATCCCGGCGGGACGGTCAGGCCGTGGAACCACTCGCGTTCGCGTTGCCGCGCCTCGAAACCACCGGATTCCACGGTCACCCCCGTTCCACGACGAAACCGCCCTCACCGTCGAAACCGACGGTGTACAGCTCGTCGAAACCGTCCTCGGCGCCAGGTCGCCTGAGGCGTTTCAGCGTCGCATACAGACCGACGTCGGGCACCCGGGTTTTCCCTTTCCTGAGCGCGTTGCGCCCGTGGGACCCGGCGAGGTCGGGCGGGAACCAGTAGCCGCGCACCCGCGCGCCGTACCGCCTGGCGACCTCGATGAGCGGCGCCCATTCCTCCGGCGAGGGGTTGGTGTTGTCCACGACCACCGAACGGCCGTCCTCGAGCGCTTCGGCCAGCATCCGCAGTTGCCGGACCTGGGGACGCCGGGCGTTGGGGAAGGTGTCCTTGCTGACATGGACGTGAGTGCTCGCGAACTCCCGGCGGAAGAACGTCGTCTTCCCGGACGCCTGGAGCCCGATCAGGATCACCACCTCTGCCACGGACTCAACCTAGCCGACGGGTTAGGTAAGGCAATAGTCAATAAGGATTGCCTCTATTTACCGAAACGGCCTTCCCTCGCCGATCCCCGTTCTTTGTGTTTCACTGAAAAGGTGACCGATACCGTATCGACTTCACATCCGCACGAGCCGCACGCGGATCTGAGCGGCAAGCTGAACTGGCTTCGCGCCGGGGTTCTCGGTGCGAACGACGGGATCGTCTCGGTGGCGGGCATCGTGGTCGGCGTCGCGGGCGCGACCACCGACTCCACCGTGATCGCGACCGCGGGAATCGCCGGACTGGTCGCGGGCGCCCTTTCGATGGCGGGCGGCGAATACGTGTCGGTGAGCACCCAGCGCGACACCGAACGCGCCCAGTTGCGCCTGGAAAAGCGTGAACTCAAAGAGATGCCAGAGGCCGAAGAACGGGAACTCGCGGAGATCTACGAGTCGAAAGGGCTGTCCCCGGAACTCGCCGCCGAGGTCGCCCGCGAACTGACCGAAAAGGACGCCCTGCAGGCACACGCGGAAGCCGAACTCGGCATCGATCCGGACAATCTGACCAGCCCGTGGCAGGCGGCGTGGGCCTCGCTGGTCGCGTTCACCGTCGGCGCGCTGCTACCGCTGCTGTCGATCGTGTGGACGCCGACCTCGGCGCGGGTCTGGGCGTGCGCGTCGGCGGTGGTGGCAGGCCTGGCACTGACCGGGTTCGTCAGCGCGAAACTCGGCGACGCCCGCGTCGGCCGCGCGATCGCGCGGAACGTCGGCGTCGGCGCGCTGACGATGCTGGTGACCTACTACGTCGGCGTGCTGTTCGGCGTCAGCGTGGGCTGAACCGGCGCAGGGAGGCGTCCGTGCCCAGTTCCACGCGGGCGGCCGGGTTCTCCACGTAGAACCGCACCAGGTGATAGACCACGGTCGGGTCGAGCGCGAACGACGTCGTGTCGATCTCGATCATCGGCGCGGGCGGCAGCTTGTCGAGCTTCCAGATCCCGCCGAGCCGCCGCTTGTCCCATGGCGCGTTGGTGTAGGCGATCACCAGCACTTCGGGCGTCCCGTTGTACGCGGCCTTCGCCCCGGCGAACGCCTCCCACGGCAGGAACGACGAGAAGGCCCTCCCGCGCTGGAAGATCCCCTGCTGCGCCAGGACGACCCGGCCGCGCCGCAACCGGCCCGCCACCACGAACACGAGGAAACTCAAGAAGAACAAGGCGGCGAGCCCCATCAACGCCGCTCCGACCGGTGCCGCCGGCACCTCTTCGCCCGCGGACAGGAAGTCCCAGGCGCCCAGCGCGCAGATGGCCGTCAGGCAGACCATCAGCAGCGTCAGGACCGTGAAGGCCACTTGCGAGTAGCGGATTTCGGTGGCGGGGCGCCCCTCGTAGGTGGTGATCGCGATGTCGGCATGGCGGTGCCCCGGACGGATCCTCGTCACCAGCCCGTACACCGCTGTGAGCAGGAACAACGCCGCGAGCAGGAGGGCATACTTCAGCGCACCGGCCTTGCCGATCGCGACGAACCCGAACCCGACGGGCACACAGGCGACCCCGAGGAGCACGACGAAGACCAGCGCCGCCTTGTACTTCGCGCCGTCACCGGGCGGCCATTCCGCGGGTCGCTCGCCGAAGTCAGAAGATGGCATCCCACGCGTCCTTGGCGAGTCCGCCGATGGCCTTGCCCGCATCGCCCACAGCTTCGGCCCCGTCCTCGATCGCTCCGCCCACGTCGCCGATCCCGTTCGTCCACAGGGAATCGACCATGCCCGACGCGAATACACCTACCACAGCACCGCCGATGGCACCGACCGCCGTTCCGACGACGGGCACCGGGATCAGCGTGCCGATCGCCGCGCCGGCGGCCACCGAGGCACCGAAACCGACACCACCGGAAACGATCGCCTGCGCGGCCGGTTTGCCGTTGGCGATGTCGTAGGCGACCCCGGCGACGGCGAGCGCGCCACCCGCTCGAAGGCCCCATTTGGCCGCGTTGGCATCGGTGTTCTTCGCCGCCGCGGCGACATCGTCCGCCTGCTGGGCGGCGGTCCGTCCGAGGTCGACATCGCGATAGATCTGCGACGCGGGCGTCCCCGCCGGCGCGGTTCGCGCCCGCTCCAGGAACTTCGCGGATTCCTCGGAAAGGAACTTCGCCTGTTTGCCGAGGATCGACGAATGTTTGGCGGCGAGTGTCCCGGCGGCACCGCTGGTGAGGTCACCGACCACGAGGAACCACTTCTGCGTGACGTCCTGCCAGACGTTCTTCAGCGTGTCGCCCGCGAGTTTCGCGATGTGGCTCGCGGCGTCGGACTCGGTCTTGGCTGTGTTGTACGCCTTGACCTTGGCCGCGTGCGCGTTCGAAGCGGTGACGGCGTCGTTGTGCGCCGTCATCGCCTCCGGCGTGGCGGCCTCGCCGGTGGGTGCCGCGCCGGGCGCGGACGGGCCCTTGCCCGGATCCTCGATGACGTCGCCGTTCACCGTGAGCCCGGCGGCTGCGGCGCGTTTCCGGACCCCGCGCATGTCTTCCTGGGCGCGGTGGAGGTCTGCGGCGTAGGTGTCGAAGTTCTGCGCGGCCGTCTTGGCGGCGGCGGACAACTGGTCGGTCTTCTCGGCGCCGGTGGTCATCTTGGCGCGGAAGGCCTGGCCGCCATCGCCGCCCCATCCGGCATCCGCGCTGTTCCTGGCGTGATAGATCTGCGTCGCCGCGTCCGAAACGCTTTTCGCCAGCGAGTCGCGCAGCCAATGCCCCGCGCCGCGGACGCTTTCCGGATTTCCCTCGATCTTCGTGTCGATCCCCATGGTCAGCGCCCCCCGGCCGCTTTACGGACGTCTTCTCCCGCGGCGTGGTCCTGCTCGCGGTAGCCCTTGTTCGCCGAAGCGACGTCGTCGCCGGCACCGGCCGCGCCGAGCACCAGCGCGCTCGCGTTCTCGACGAAATGGGCGAGGATGCCGACGACCGCCGTCGTACCGACTCCCGCGTCGGGAGCGCCGGGGACCGAGTTGCCCAGCTTGTCGACGTCGGAGCTGGCGTTGCGAAGCGTGCTGGCGATGCCGTCGAGGACGTCGTGATCGACCTTCGGCCCGGTCACGCCGCCCCCTCCTGCCGTTTGTCCTCGGGAATCACGACGTCGAGCAGCAGAAGCTGAAAGGGCTGCGCCTTCTGCAACGCGTCGAGCCCGGGTGTCGGCATGACGATCCACGGCTGATGCGGACCACAGCAATCGTGCAGGCGATCGAGCGCGGAATAGGCGAGGAGCGCGACCCTGCCGTCTCTCGTCGTGCGCATGGCGACGCGGGCTTCATTGGCGTCGGCCACCGCTTCCATACAGGGCAGGTACACGACCGGCGGGAATTCCCGCGGGATCGGCTTGCTTTCCGGCTGTGCGTTTTCGGGACTGGTCATTTCGTCAACCCTGGTGGTCCGTTTTGCGTCGTCCATGGCGATCGTCTCAGTTCGCCGGCTTTGACGCAGTTCGACGCCGTGGGGTTCCCAGTCCGGAATGGACGAAGGCCCCCTTCCCGCGTTGTGCGCCGGAAGAGGGCCTTCATCAGGTGATTCGGAGCGTCTAGTGAACGCCCTTCATCAGCTTGCGGATCATCGGCGTCGCCACCAGGAGCGCCACACCGACCACGATGGCCACTCCGCCGACGATGCTGAAATACGGCGCTTCGTTCTCCACCGAGTAGAACTCGGCGAGCTTTCCGGACATCGCCGTACCGAGCGAAATGGACAGGAAGTTCAGCGCCACCATCTGCGTCCGGAACGCCTCCGGCGCGAGTTTGGTCGACAGCGAGAGGCCGACCGGCGAAAGCATCAGTTCCGCCATGGTGAACACGAACAGGATGCCCGCCAGCGCGAGCAGCGGGCTCGCGTTCTTGCCGCTGCCGACCATCGGGAGGAACAGCAGGAACGCCAAGCCCATGGTGACGGTGCCGAGCACGAATTTGATCGGCGAGGACGGCTGCTTGGGGCCGAGTTTCGTCCAGATCGCCGCGATCACCGGCGCGAACAGGATGATGAACACCGGGTTGATCGAGTTGACCCACGCCACCGGCATCTCCCAGCCGAAGACGGTGCGGTTCAGCCGCTCGTCGGTGTAGGCGGCGACGACGGTGAACTGCTGCTGGTACAGCGAGAAGAACGCCGCGCTCGCGATGAACATCGGGATGAACGAGTACACCCTGGTGCGTTCGTCGGAGGTGATCTTCTTGCTGCTGATGATCACCACGAAGTAGATGACCGAGATGACCGCGACGGCCCCGACGACGATGTCGACCAGGTTCGCCGGGTTGATCACACCGAACACCACCAGCAGGACGATCGCCGCGACACCGACCGCGGTGCCGGCGTAGACCACCGGGCGCTGCGACGCGGGCAGCGGGTTGGGGATCTCGCTCGCCTTCTCGCCGAGGTTCTTGCGGCCGATCGTGTACTGGATCAGGCCGAGCGCCATGCCGACCGCGGCGAGCCCGAAGCCGACGTGGAAACCGATCTCGCTCTGCGCGAGCCCGGTCAGCAGCGGCCCGACGAAGCCACCGACGTTCACGCCCATGTAGAAGATCGTGAAACCGCCGTCACGGCGCTCGTCACCTGGCGCGTACAGCGTGCCGACGATGGCGGTGGCGTTGGACTTCAGCCCGCCGCTGCCGACGGCCACGCAGACGAGGCCGACACCGATGCCCGCGAGACCGGGCAGCACGGCGAGGCTGACGTGCCCGATCATGATGAGGATCGCGCTGTAGAACAGCGTCCGTTCGGAGCCGAGCACGCGGTCCGCGACCCAGGCGCCGATCACGGCCGACAGGTAGACCATGCCGCCGTACGCGCCGACGATGCCGAGCGCGGAGGCCTTCGGCAGCGCCAGGCCGCCCTGGCTGACTTCGTAGTAGAGGTAGATCGGGAGGATGCCGAGCATCCCGTAGAACGAGAAACGCTCCCACATCTCGACGCCGAAGAGGTTCGCGAGCCCTCGTGGGTGCCCGAAGAACCTCGTGTCTTGCTGGACCTCGGTAGAGGTACTCACCATGCCGTCCTTAGTGAAGACATCGTTGTCGGTTTCCGGTTGACATGCTAGAAGCCCACCATGTGGACGGGACACCGACGTCCGCATGATCTCTGTGGCAGCTGTCATGAAAGCGAGATTTCCGCAGCTTGAGGCATTAAAATTGCGTCAAGGTGCGCCGGGAAGTCTGGTCGGCAACAGTGTTCGTCGACGCCGAAACCCGGAGGATGCCTTGTCCGGCCCCAACCGCCCCGCCAAAGCCGTCGCCGAGTTCGCCCGCTACCTGCGCACGGAGACGACCGGCGGGTTGATCCTGCTCGGCGCCACCGCGATCGCCCTGCTTTGGGCCAATTCGCCCATCGACGACCTTTATCGCGCGATCCGTGATTTCCGGCTCGGCCCCGAATTCCTCCACCTGAACCTGACGATCGGCGACTGGGCGAAAGACGGCCTGCTCGCGCTGTTCTTCTTCGTCGCGGGGCTCGAACTCAAACGCGAACTCGTGGTCGGCGAGCTTTCCCGGTTCAAACAGGCGATCCTGCCGGTGGTCGCCGCGATCGGCGGCATGATCGTCCCGGCGCTGGTCGCGCTCGCCGTCGGCTGGGGAACGCCGGGCATCGAACGCGCGTGGGCCATCCCGGTCGCCACGGACATCGCGTTCGCGCTGGGCGTCCTCGCGCTGACCGCGTCGAACCTGCCGAGCAGTGCCAGGGTCTTCCTGCTCTCGCTCGCGGTGGTCGACGACCTCGGCGCGATCCTCGTCATCGCGATCCTGTTCACCGCGAAGTTCGACCTCGTCGCCGCGGGCGTCGCCGTCGTCGCGCTCGCGTTGTACGCGTACCTGCAGAAGCGCCGTGTCCGCAGCGCCTGGATCTACGTGCCGCTGGCCTTGATCACCTGGATCGCGGTGCACTCGGCGGGCGTCCACGCCACCATCGCCGGCGTCGCGCTCGGCCTGCTCACCCGCGTCCGCGCCGACGAGGGCGAGGAGCACGCGCCCGCGATCCGGCTCGAACACCGGTTGCAGCCGTGGTCGGCCGCGGTCGCGGTGCCGCTGTTCGCGCTGTTCGCGGCCGGGATCAAGGTGGACGCCGAATCGCTCGGCGACGTGTTCACCACGGCGTTGCCGCTGGCCATCCTGGTCGGGCTGGTCGGCGGGAAGCTGATCGGGATCTTCGGCGCCAGCCTGCTCGCGGTGAAGTTCAAACTCGCGGAGAAACCCAGGGGGATGGGCTGGCGGGACATCGGCGCGCTGTCGATGCTCGGCGGCGTCGGGTTCACGGTGAGCCTGCTGATCGCCGATCTCGCGCTCGACGGGGAGTCCGTCGAACTGGCGAAGGCGGCGGTGCTGATCGCTTCGGCCATCGCCTCGCTTTCGGCCGCCGCGATGCTCGTGCACCGCAGCCGCGTGCACGCGAAGGACGACTGAGAACCCGGCCCCGCGATCGTGGTCGCGGGTTCACCAATGGACATTGAGTAGGCGACACTCGCCGGTCCGCCGCGCCCGTGATCGGGGCACGTGGCACGATGACCGGTGTGAGCAGCCCCAAGCACGAACGTACCGGCCCCGACGGCGTGGGGGCCGTGCCCTACCTCCCCCTGTCGAGCGATGACGACGTGGTAGCGAGCGAGCAGTCCCTCGGGAAACTCGTCGGCGATGCCACACAGCACGTTTCGACGCTGATCCGCGCCGAGGTCGAGCTGGCCAAGTCCGAGGTCGTCGCGGAGGCGAAGAAGGGCCTCAAGGGCGCCATCTTCTTCCTTGTCGCGCTGGTCATCGGCCTGTACAGCTCGTTCTTCTTCTTTTTCTTCCTCGGCGAACTGCTGTCGGAGTTCCTGCAGCGCTGGGCGGCGTTCCTGATCGTGTTCGGGCTGATGCTCGTCTCGACGGCGGCCGCGGGCTTCCTCGGCTACCGCAAGGTGAAGAAGATCAAGGCGCCGGAGCGCACGATCAACAGCTTCAAGGACACCGCCGCCGCCTTCAAGCCGCGTCACGGCGCCGAAGACCAAGACTGAGTCTTCGAGCGGTGCAGGCGACACCGGATCCGTCGATCGTCCGGATCGACGGCCCGTGGACCCATCGTGACGTCTCGGCGAACGGCATCCGGCTGCACGTCGCCGAACTCGGCGACGGGCCGGTGGTCCTGCTGCTGCACGGGTTCGCCGAGTTCTGGTGGACCTGGCACCACCAGCTGACGGCGCTCGCCGACGCCGGTTTCCGCGCGATCGCGGTCGATCTGCGCGGTTACGGCGACTCGGACAAGCCCCCGCGCGGCTACGACGCGTGGACCCTGGCCGGCGACGTCGGCGGGCTGATCAAGTCCCTCGGCGCGCGCAAGGCCCATCTCGTCGGACATGCCTGGGGCGGCATGCTCGCGTGGACGGTCGGCGCGCTGCATCCCCGGCTGGTGTCTTCGGTCAGCGTGCTGGGCGGCGCGCATCCGCTGGCGTTGCGCCGGGCCGTCCGGCGGCCGGGACAACTGCGCGCGTCGGGACATCTGTTCCGTTTCCAGGTACCGATGGCGCCGGAAAAATGGCTGGTCAAGGACGAAGCACTTGCCGTCGAAGAGCTGTTCCGCGCCTGGTCCGGTCCACAGTGGACGGACACTTCCGACTTCACCGAGACCGTGCGGACGTTCCGGCAGGCGATGCTCGTGCAGGGAGTGCCCCACAGCGCGCTCGAGTACTACCGATGGGCGTTCCGCGCGCAGTTCCGCGGCGAAGGCCGCCGGTTCAGCGAAGCGCTGCAAGGCCGCTTCGCTCCCCGCGTACTGCAACTGCACGGCGAGGAAGACCGATGCGTCCTGCCCGAGACGGCGGCGGCGTCGCGGCGCTGGGCCCCGGACGCCCGTCTCGAGCGCTGGCCAGGCATCGGGCACTTCCCGCATCTGGAGGCCCCGGAGCGCACATCTGTGGCGCTGCTGGACTTCCTCCGTATCTTGGAAGCATGACCGAGCGCAAACCGACGGGCATGTCGTTCGAGTCCTGGGTGGACCGGCAGGTCAGCGCCGCGGAGGCGAAGGGCGAGTTCGACGACCTTCCCGGCGCGGGGAAACCGCTGCCGAAAACCGACGGCAACGACACGGCTCTGGCCTGGGTGGTGAACAAGGTCCGTAGCGAAGGGCACGACGTATCGGCGCTGCTGCCGCCGTCGCTGGCCATCGCGAAGGAACTCGACGACCTGCCGGACACGCTGGCGCGGGTGCGCCGTGAGGCACGGGTGCGGGAGATCGTCGAGGACCTGAACGAACGGATCCGCGCCGAGCACCGGCGTCCGGCGGGCGGCCCGGTGCTGCGGGCACGGCCGCTGGACGTGGAGGAGACCGTCGCTTCTTGGCGCGAGGGACTGTCGTCAGGCTCCTGATTCACCCTCCGCGCGTGCTAGGAACGGTCCGTTCATTGCAAATTTTGCAATGAACGGACCGTTCCTAGCATCGGCGAAGGGATCAGCTCAGTTCGCGCAGGGACCGGTCGACGCGTTCGCGCTCAACGCCGGTGCCGTGTCCACCACGGGCCGCACCTGCTCCGAAGTCAGCGTGAAGCCGGTCTCCGGGTCTTCGACGGCCGCGCCGAAGACGACCCCGATGACCTCGCCCTCGGGGTTGATCATCGGCCCGCCCGAGTTGCCGCTGCGGACCTGCCCGCGCACGGTGAACACGTCACGCTGCACGGTGTTGGACTCGTAGATGTCCGGTCCGCGCAGGTTGATCCGGCCGCGCACTCTGGCCGGGGTCGCGGTGTACGGGCCGTCGAGCGGATAGCCGAGCACGATCGCGTTGTCGCCGGCCCGCGCGACCCGCGGCGTGAACGGCAGCACCGGTGCTTGAAGCCTCGGCACCGCGAGCACGGCGACGTCGGCCTCGGGGTCGAAGTAGACGACCCTGGCCGGGAACTTGCCCGAAGTCGACTCGATGGCGACCTCGTCGGTCCCCGCGACGACGTGCGCGTTCGTCATCACGCGCTGCGGCGCGACGACGAAACCGCTGCCTTCCAGCGCCCGCGAGCACGAAGTCGCGTTCCCGCGGATCTTCACGACGCTGCGGTGCACCTGTTTGACGATCGCGCTCGCCTGCAGGGCGGTGTCCGGCGGGCTGGTGTCCTGGACGTTCGGCTTCTGGAACGGGTCCACAATGGACGGGAAGCCCGACGCGTCGAGCAGTTTGCGCAGTTCGCTCGGGAAGCCCTGCGCCGCGTCCGGCATGACGTTGTTGACCTCGCCGAGCACGACCGAGCTGTTGATCGACTTCGCCAGCCCTGGCACTCCCGAGACGGCCGTGAGCGGCGTCGCGATCAGCCAAGCGACCACGAACACCACGGCGGCCTGGACCACCGCGCCGAGTGTCTTGTCGACCCCGGAAAGCTTGTCCGGGTTGATCTTCTGCCGCAGTCTCCGGCCGGCCCAGACCCCGAGGGTCTCGCCAAGCGCGACCAGGAACACCACGGTCGCCACCGCGAAGGCGACCTTCGCCGCCGGATGTTCGAAGAGTTCGACGATCAGCGGCGCGATCTTGATCCCCGCCAGCGCGCCGAGCACCACTCCGACCAGCGAGGGAAGGGCGATGATCACCCCCTGGAACGCGCCGGACACGCCCGCCAGCAGCGCGAGGAGGATCACCAGTACGTCGACCCAGTTCACCGGCGCCTACTCCTTCTCCGGCACTTGCCGCCCGTCGACCCGCGCCTGATGTTCGGCCAACGCTACGTCAAGGTCCCGGACGTCGCCGTGGTCCCAGTCCCGTTCCCAGCCACCGAGCGACAACGTCCTCGCCAGCAGGCCGCCCGTGAAACCCCAGACGAAGAGCCCGCCGACGTCGAACGCGGGCCCCTTCCAGTCGTAGCCCTTGCGCGTCACCTGGAACCGGTTGGCCGGGTCGGTGAGTTCCGCGACCGGCACCCTGGCCACCGCCGCCGTCTCGCCGGGATCGACGGCGTGCACGGGCGACGGTGTCCGCCAGTAGGCGAGCACCGGCGTCACGGCGAAGGCGGACACCGGCACGAACAGTTCCGGGAAGATCGCCACCGGCAGCACGCCCGAGGGTTCGACGCCGGTCTCCTCCTCGGCCTCGCGCAACGCGGTGCCGACCGGCCCGTCGTCGTCCGGCTCGGCTCCCCCGCCGGGGAAGGAGACCTGGCCCGCGTGCGAGCCGAGGGTGTCGGCGCGGCGCTGGAGCAGTACGTCCGGCCCCTGCGGGCCCTCGCCGAAGAGCATCAGGACGGACGCGGACCGGTAGCTCGCGTCCGGCGGCACGCTGAACCGGCTGAAGGTGGCCGTGTCGAGGTCCCCGCTGATCTTGACCAGCGGCTGCAACCAGGCGGGCACGGCGTCGGTGTCCACGAGGGGGCCGGTCATGGTTTCCCTTCCACAGCGGCGCGCATCTGGTCAGTGTTCAGGAAGACGCGTGGGTTCTCGATGAGCCTGACGTCGCCACCCGCCGTGACCAGGTACGTCGCGGGAAGGGAGGAAGGGACCTTTAGTGCCGTCCGCACGGGGCCCGACTGTCCGTCACCGTCGAACACCGACGGCAACCGGACACCAAGGTCGCTCAGCATGGCCAACCCGTCGGCCCCGGAGCTCGCGACCTGGACGAGGAGCACGCGGGCGGCGCCGGGCAGCGCGGCGTACTCCTGCAGCAACGGCAGTTCGGCGCGGCACGGCTCGCACCACGACGCCCACAGGTTGACCAGCACGGGACCGCCCGAGAGCACCTTGGCGAGGTCGACCCGGGAGCCGTCGCCGAGACATTCGACGTCGACGCCGCGCAGCTTCGCCACCTCGCCCGGCCCGGGCGGCGGGCAGGGAGCGAGCGCGGCCTTCGCACGGGCGGCCGTGAGATCCCCCGACGTCTTGGCGGGCTCCTGGCCGTCACGGGTGGTGAGCAACGCGACGATCAGGGCCACCACCAGCACGGCGGCGCCGAGAGCCAGTTTGGTGACCCTGGTCACCGGCGCGCCGCCAAGTCGAGGATGTGTTCGCGCTCTTCGCCCTTGACCAGCTTCGCGGCCTCTTCGAACTCAGTCGGGCCGGTTCCGAACGAAGGGCACATCTTGGCCAGCGGGCAGGCGCCACAGGCGGGTTTGCGGGCGTGGCAGACGCGACGGCCGTGGAAGATCGTCCGGTGCGACAGGAGCGTCCACTCCTTGCGCGGGATCAGCTCGCCGACGGCGTGCTCGACCTTGACCGGGTCCTCCTCCTCGGTCCAGCCCCAGCGGCGGACCAGGCGGCCGAAATGGGTGTCGACGGTGATCCCGGGGACCCCGAAGGCGTCGCCGAGCACGACGTTGGCCGTCTTGCGGCCGACACCGGGCAACGTGACGAGGTCCTTCAGCTTGCCGGGCACTTCGCCGTCGTAGCGCTCCACCAGGGCGGCGCCCAGCCCCATCACCGAGTTCGCCTTGGCGCGGAAGAATCCCGTCGGCCGGAGGTACTCCTCGAGTTCGGCGCGATCGGCGCCGGCGTAGTCGGCGGCGGTCCGATAGCGCGCGAAGAGCGCGGGCGTGACCTGATTCACGCGGACGTCGGTGGTCTGTGCCGACAGCACGACCGCGACCAGCAGTTCGAGCGGGTTGGTGAAGTCAAGCTCACAGTGCGCGCCGGGGAACTCGTCGTCGAGGCAACGCTTCATCCGCCTGGCGCGTCTCACCAAGGCGAGCCGGCTTTCACCCGCACCCCCCGCACGGGGGGCATTGGTGGGGGCAGGAGGCACCCCGATAGCCTACGGGCGCCATCGGACGAGCCAGTGGGGAGCACCCGCCGGTCGACGGCCGACACGCCAGAACACCACCTCGGCGCTTCGATCGAGGACGCCATGAGCGAGGATCTGGAGTAATGCACAACTTTTCGGAATTCCCGGGGCAGGGCGCATGACCGTCTGGTTCGTCATCCTCGTTCCCTTGGTGATCATGTTCTTCGCGCTGTTCATGGAACGCGTGGAGACCCGGCTCAAGCACGTCGCGGTGCAGGAGAACGAAGTCGAGGAGTTCCTCGAGCAGGCACAGCCCAACGAGGTCAGGGCCCTTTACGGGCACGGCATCGGGCGCGCGCTCGAGCTCTTCCGGCTGCGCAGGCTCGGCGGGAAGGCGGCCAGGCTTCGCGCGCGACGCGTGCGGAGTTAGGCTCCACGTTCGAGCGAGATCGTTCCAGGCACGCGCGCACGTTCGGCGTGCCGACGAGCGATCTCGCGCGCACGACCTAGACTGACGCGAAAAGTGATCGACGACACGGTCCTCGGCAGATGAGGATCGACGTCGTATCTCGATGAGGAGGCACCCGAGGTGGACGAAACCCTGGCCCGAGCGGGCATTTTCCAGGGTGTTGAGCCGGCAGCCGCCGAGGCGCTGGCACAGACCTTGGAATCCGTGGAGTTCCCTCGCGGGCATGTCATCTTCAACGAGGGTGAACCCGGCGACAAGCTTTACATCATCCAGTCCGGCAAGGTGAAGATCGGCCGCAAGTCACCGGACGGCCGCGAGAACCTGCTGGGCATCTTCGGCCCGTCCGACATGTTCGGCGAGCTGTCCATTTTCGACCCCGGCCCGCGGACGTCCAGCGCGACGACCGTGACCGAGGTCCGCGCGGTGACGATGGACCGACCGGCGCTGCGGCAGTGGATCTCCACCCGCCCGGAGATCGCCGAGCAGTTACTGCGCGTGGTCGCCCGCAGGCTGCGCCGGACGAACAACATGGTCGCCGAGCTGATCTTCACCGACGTCCCCGGACGCGTGGCGCGCGCGCTGCTGCAGCTCGCGCAGCGGTTCGGCAGCCAGGAAGCCGGTCTGCTGCGGGTCACCCACGACCTGACGCAGGAAGAGATCGCCCAGTACGTCGGCGCTTCGCGCGAGACCGTCAACAAGGCTCTCGCCGACTTCGCGCACCGTGGCTGGCTGCGGCTCGAAGGCAAGAGCGTCCTGATCCTGGACCCGGAGCGTTTGGCACGCCGCGCCCGCTAGTCCCTTGCTTCAAGCGCAATGAAGGGGCCTTTCATCGCAAATTTTGCGATGAAAGGCCCCTTCATTGCATTCGCGTGACCCAGCGCGGGAGAAACAACGAAGAGCCGGGCGCCACCCCCGACGTGGCGCACCGGCTCTTCGCTGTGCGCGGACCATCCCCCGACGATCCGCGCTCCCCGCCCTCCGGAACAAGGCCCCGACCCGTACGCCGGAGGGAGCTGGAGACTGTGTGGTTGTCGTACAACCATCCACGGCCATCGGCCGTGAACTCAAGTTCTTTCACTCTCAAGGACGCCATCTGCGTCGATTTGTTGCCCCGAATGACTCAGAATCGCCTGACTGTTACCCGATCGTGACGAACCGGGCCGGTTCATTGCCCGACGTACCCGAATCCGGTGGTGACCAAACTTACCGGCACAGAACTGGTACTCGCGTACCAGAGTAGTTCATACTGGTACGCGTGTCCCAGTCTGTGTCCGCCTCCGCCGAGAGCCACCGCACCTCCCTCGCCGACTATCGAGCCGCGCTGACCGCGCCCGGATCCCGCGCGGCGGTGATCGCGTCGCTGCTCGCCCGCCTGCCGATCGCGATGATCGGCATCTCCGCGCTGCTCTACGTCCAGCGCGAGACGGGCTCCTTCGCCTCGGCCGGGCTGGTTTCGGCCGGGTCGCTGGTGGGTGTCTCGGTCGGCGCGGTCGTGCAGGGACGGCTCATCGACCGCTTCGGGCCGACACGGCCGCTGCTGACCACCACGGTGTTCTTCGCGCTGGCGATGACCGGGCTGGTGTTCGCCATCGAGGCGCACGCGCCGACCCTCGTGCTGGTCCCGCTCGCCTTCGGCACCGGGATCACGGAACCGATGGTCGGCTCGGCCTCCCGGGCGCTGTGGACACGGCTGCTGCCCGCCGGGCCGACGCGGAACGCCGCGTTCTCGTACGAGGCGATCAGCATGGAGGTCTTCTTCATCCTCGGCCCAGGGTTCGCCGGGCTGCTGATCGCCGCGCCGTGGGCGGGCACCGGCATCGTGACCGGCTCGCTGACGATGATCGCGGGTGCGGTGCTGTTCGCGCTGAGCCCGACCGTGCGGGCATGGGGACCATCGCCTTCCTCGGGCGGCAAACTGCTCGGCGCGCTGGCCAGCCCCGGCATGCGCACGCTCGCGATCGCCGCGCTGGGCTTCGGCGCCGTGATCGGCTTCGTCGAGGTCGCCGTCCCGGCGGCCGCCGCCGAAGCGGGGAACACCTCCATCGGCGGGCTGCTGCTCTCGGCCTGGTCGGTCAGCTCGGTCGCGTTCGGCGTCGCGTACAGCCTGCGCCCGTGGCCGCGTCAGATGGGCCTGCGGCTGCCGGTGCTGCTGGCGGGCTTCGGCGCTTTGGTGGCGCTGCTCGCGCTGCCCGGTTCGCTCTGGGGCCTCGCGCTCGCCATGCTCGCCGCGGGCGCGCTCATCACGCCACAGTCGACGACACACTCGGCGGCCATCGAGATCGCCGCGCCGAAGGGCACGGCGGCCGAGGCGTTCGGCTGGGTGCTCACCGCGGTGACCCTCGGTCTGGCGTTCGGGCAGTCGATCAGCGGTTACCTCGTCGAGCACGCCGGGCACGAAGCGGCGTTCCTCGCCGCCGGCGCCGTCGGGTTCGCGCTCGCCGCGGTCGTGTGGCTGATGCGCGGAAGCTTCCGCCCGCGGCCTTCCGGGCCCGTCGCCGAAGCCCCCGAACTTGTCGGTGCCGCCCGCTAACTTGCGGGCATGGACCTGACTGCCGACACCCGCTCCCTCTCGTCCGCCGTTTCCGCCGCCGCACGGTTGCTGTCGGCCCGCTCCGGTCTGCTCCTGCGTGCCGGGCGGGAAGGCCTGACCGTCGGCGGCAGCGACAGCGAACGAGCGGTCCGCCTGACCAGCGACGCCATGGTCCACACCGATGGCGAGGTCCTCGTCCCGGCCGGGCCGCTCGCGGAAACGCTGCGGATGCTCGACGGCGATTTGGTGCGCCTGGTCGTCGAGGGATCACGGCTGGCCGTGCGCGTGGAAGGCGGCCGGTTCGCGCTTCCGTTGCTGAGCCGCGAACTGAACCTCCCGGACATGCCGCCGAAGGTGTCCGAAGTGGACGGTCACGCGCTGGTGACCGCTTTGCGCACGGTCGCGGGCACGGCCGCCAAGGACGACGCGCTGCCGATGTTCACCGGCGTCCGCGTGCAGAGCTTCAGCCGTGAGCTGCGGCTGACGGCGTCCGACCGGTACCGGATGGCCGTCGCCACCCTGCCGCTGCGTTCCGAAGGCGAGCCGATCGACGCGCTCGTCCCGGCGGGCCTGCTGGCCGAGACGGCGAAGCAGGCTCGCGGCATCGTCGGCCTGCACGGCGACAGGACCCGATTCGGCCTGAGCTGGGCAGGAGTCACCGTCACCACCGCCGTCCTCGACGCGGGATTCCTGTCGGAGAAGCTGATCGAGTCGTCCACTGTGGACACGACGGTCGAGGTCGCCGCCGACGCGCTGGCCGCCGCCGTGCGCAGGGTGGGCGTCTACGCGGACGAGCGCCGGGTACTGACGCTGGAGGTCGGCGACTCGCAGCTGCGGCTCGCCAGTTCGAAGCAGGACACCGGCGAGGCCGAGGAGACCTTGAAGGCCGAGGTTTCGGGCGGCCGGACGTCACCCTCGTTCCAGGCGCGCTACCTGCTGGACGCGCTGCAGGGTTTCGCCGGGGAGCGGGTGCGGCTCGACATCCAGCCCGGTATGCGGGCCTGCGTCATCCGCGCGGTGGAGCCGGGCGATGTGGAGCTGACGTATTACGTGATGCCCATGCTGCCGCGTTGACACCGGCTCATCCCCTGCCGAACGCTATGAACGGTCCGTTACTTGCAAAATTTGCAAGTAACGGACCGTTCATAGCATTTGGCGACTCAGGCGGAAGCAGCCTTCACAGCGGCCTCGATCTCACCGAATGAAGGGTTCACCATCGCCTTCGAGCCCACGAAGACCGTCGGCACGACCTCGTTCCCGTTCGCCACCGAACGCACCCGCGCGGCGGCGTCCGGGTCCTCCCAGATGTTGACCCGCTTCACGGTGAAGCCGCTCTTCGACAGCGGCCGCTCCAACGCGGCGCAGAACCCGCATCCGGGCCGCCAGTAGAACTCGACCTCGACGTCACTCATTCGCCGTCCTCCGACCTCAGGTAGTCCAACTGTGCCTGCACACTCCACTCCGCGGGCGCCCACAGAGCCTTGTCGACATCGGCGTAGACGACCTCGACGACTTGGCGCGGTGTGGCGTCGGCGCCGAGCGTCTCCAAGGCCGAACGTACCTGGTCGAGCCGTTCTTCCCGGTGCGCCAGGTATTCGCGCGCGGTCGCGGCCAGATCGGGCAGTTCCGGGCCGTGGCCCGGCAGGCCGATGGTGCCGCCGGGCAGCTCGATGAGTTTCCGCAGCGAGCGCAGGTAGTCGCCGAGGTCGTGCAGCACGGTGGTGCCGCGGCCGAGGATGGTGTCACCGGTGAGGATCTGCCCGTCGGACACCAGGCAGATCGAGTCGCCGGTGTGTCCTGGCGTGTGCAGCACCGACAGCCGGACGCCGCCCGCCTCGATCACTTCACCGTCCACAAGGGACTTCCCGCCGACGCAGAGCGACTCGTCGAAGGCCCGCACCGGTGCGCCGACGCGGTCGGCGAACCAGGGCGCACCCTCGGCGTGGTCGGGGTGGTGGTGGGTCAGGACGATCAGCTCGACGGCGCCGGTCTCCGCCAGCAGCGTCAGGTGCTCGACGTCCTCGTGGCCGGGGTCGACGACCACGGAACCGGACGCGCCGGAGCCGCGCAGCACCCAGGAATTGGTGCCCTCCAACGTCATCGAGGACGGGTTGTGCTCCAGCAGCACGGAAGCCGTCGGCGTGACCTGGCGCAGCACGCCGTACGCGGGGGCGCTCACGCCGGGTCCAGGATGACGCGGACCTTGTCGCCGTCGCGCACCAGCGTCGGCATGATCTTCGAGATCTCGCGTTCGACGGCCTGAGCCGCGGCCGCCGAGTCGAATTCGGCCAGTTCCGCGAGGGTGATCCAGGTCGGAGGCATGAGCATGCGGCGCCCTTCCTTGGCGTCGGCGATGGCCTCTTCGGGCCGCTGCCAGCCGGAGCTGACGGCTTCGGAGGTGGCGCTGTCCGCGTCTTGCCCCTCGGGCAGCACGGCGACGAAGAAGCAGGTGTCGTAGCGGCGCGGTTCCTGCGGCGGGGTGACCCAGTTCGCCCACGGGCGAAGGAGATCCGCGCGCAGCGTCAGGCCGTTCGCCTCGAGGAACGCGGCGAGCGAGAGCTCTCGGGAGACCAGCTTTTCGCGGGCGTCGTGGTAGGGCGTCGTGTCGGTGACGACGGTGTCCCCGGTGCTCGCGAGCAGTACGCCCGACTCCTCGAACGTCTCCCGCACGGCCGCGCACACGAGGGCGCGGGCCAGCGATTCGTCGCAACCGAAGCGTCCCGCCCACCAAGCGGGCTCCGGGCCCGCCCAGCTCACCGAGGTGTCGACATCGCGGGAATCCACGCCACCGCCGGGGAAGACGGTCATCCCGCCCGCGAACGGCATGCCCTTCACCCGATGCTGCAGGAAGACCTCGACGCCGTCGGCGCCGTCGCGGAGGAGGATCACGGTCGCCGCGTCCTTGGGCGTCACCGGCTCGCCGTCGGCGTTGGCCCGGGTGCCCACCCCGGCCCCCACCGGGATGTCGAATGTCAGTTCTTCAGCCACACCAGCAACCTAACATCGCAATTCGTCCTCTGGATGCGGTAGTTGCGCGTGCAACCACCGCATCCAGAGGACGAAATGCTCAGAGCTCGTCAGGACCAGCTAGAGCCGCTGCTGCGCGAAGCGCCGTTCAGCCGGATCTTCGCCGCTTCGGCGCGCTCCCGTTCGGCGAGCTCGGCGTGCAGCTCGCGCAGGAGAGCGCGGTCGCGCTCGCTCAGGCTGGGGTCGTCGAGGTCGAGAGCGGGCAGCTCGACGACCTCGTGCATGCTCGGCTTGCCCGTGGCGATCTCGCGGCCCTTTTCCGGGTCCTCCTTGAGCGCCTGGCGCAGCTGCGCCACTTCGGCCGGGGTCAGGTCGGCCGTGCGCTCGGCGCGGGTCTCCGCCCGCGATTTGCGCGGCGGCGCCGTCTCCGGAGCAGGCGTCGCCGGTGCGGGCGCCTGCACGATCGGCACCACCGGCGCGATCGGCTCGACCGGTTCGTGCGTGCTGCTGCTGACCGGCCGCAGCCCGTGCCTGCTCGGCTGCTCCTTGACCGGCTCGGGAGCCGGGGCGGGAGCGGGCGGCGGAGTCACCGGCTCGGACCGAAAGTCACTGGAATGGGTACTCCCGGTGACCCAGACAGGACTCGCGGCCGACGAAGCGGCCTGGTGGTACGCGGACCGTGCGACGCCGGGTCCCGCGACCTCGACGACCGAACGGATGCCCGCGCGGCGAAGCGCGGTGTCCACGCGGAACGCGACCGCGGGCGGGTTGCCATCCGGGCCGATCTCGACCAGGACGACCCGCTGCGGCAACGCACCGGGCACGCTGCCGGCGGGCGTGTTCCGCCACACCGCGTGCACCGACCGGACGTCCGGCAGCACCTGGAGGGTGCGGTCGAGCGCCTCGGCGAGGCCGAATTCGGGCTGGTTCTCGCCGGTGAACCGGTGGGTGAGCACCGGCTCGTCCTCCTCGACGACCAGCAGGTCGTTCGCCAAGGTGGCGTCGGACCGGCTCATCTCGAGGACGAGGGCGAGTTCGCGTTGTTCGGACGAGCTCACCGGGATCTTCCCCGCGATCAGGGTGCCGGTGGTGAGCTCCACCGCTTCGTCGATGTGCGCACGCGCGATCAGCTCACGCGCTTCGGTCAAAGCACTGTCGTCGATACGACCCGCCAAGGCCAGTAACAGGTTGTGCAGGCGCAGGGGCACCGAGAACCCGTCCATGGGCGGGCCGTCGTGGACCTCCACCATTGCTCTGCTCCCTCCCGGCTCGCCTGGTGGAGCGAGCGTTAAGCGGCGACCAGCCGACTTCCGGTGTCCACCGCACCCACACAGACGAGCTCGGAGTTGGCGAGCGCGGTGCGGTGATAGCCGGTGAGGTCGATGCTCGGCGGCAGAACCTCGACGCCGGGCTCCTCGTCACCCAGCACGCGCAGGACGCGCTGCAGTTCACCGGTCAGCCTCGGCAGCCCGTTCAGCGCCGTGACCAGGAGGACTCGTTTCGCCCCACCCTCGCCGACCACACCGAGGTGTCGCCAGCTTTGCCGCACTTCACCCACATCCGGCCGTCCCCGCAACGTCGCGTGGATCAATACGGACACAGAGTCGACGGAGTTCACCCATTCGGGCGCACTCTGCGTGAATGTGTACCTGGTCTCGGTGACGTCGTCTACCCCCAGGGTGGAACTCACCTGATGCCAGTCGGCCCCGTGAGGAATGAGCCCGGCGACTAGCAGGCGATATTCGGTTTGATCGAGGTCGATCCTGTGCTTAAGCAAAGACCTCGGCAGGGTTCGCGCGAGCGTCCCCATCGCGCCTTCGCCCAGCCAGTCACGGAACCGCCACAGGAGCTGGTCCGGCAGCCGTCCGGCCAGCCGGAGCAGGAGCTCGTGCGAGGACTTCTCGATGTCCGGGTCCATCACTTCACCTCCACGATCAGTTCGATCTCGACCGGCGCCCCGATCGGCAGCTCGGCGACGCCGACGGCCGACCGGGCGTGGATGCCCGCCTCGCCGAAGACCTCGCCGAGCAGCTCGGACGCCCCGTTGATCACCGCGGGCTGGCCGGTGAAGCCCTCCGCGGACGCCACGAACCCGACGACCTTGACCACCCGGACCACGTTGTCGATCCCGGCGACCGAGTCGACCGCGGCGAGGGCGTTCAGGATCGACGTCCGCGCGTACTGCTTCGCCTCTTCGGGACTGACCTCGGCGCCGACCTTGCCGGTCGCTTCGAGCTCGCCCTTGACGAAGGGCAGCTGCCCGGCCGTGTAGACGTGCGAACCGGTGCGGACGGCGGGCACGTAGGCCGCCAGCGGCGCGGCGACGGCCGGCAGTTCGATACCGAGCTCGGCGAGTCGATCGCTCCAGGTCATGGCTTCAATCCCTCAGTTCTTGGCTCGTTTGAGGTAGGCGACGTGCTGTTCGCCGGTCGGGTTCGGGAGCACGGTGACGAGCTCCCAGCCGTCCTCGCCCCACTGGTCGAGGATCTGCTTGGTGGCGTGGATCAACAGGGGGACGGTCGCGTACTCCCACTTGGTGGCGCTCATGCCCGGGAGCGTAGCCAAACCGGCAAGGGCGCCCGACACACATGCGGAAAACCCTCTCGCGACCGGTTCGCCGATTTCCCGTCGATGTGGTTCACTTCACACCTACTCGGGAGTAGATAGGACGCCGACATGCGGACGACGAAGTCCCTCGCCGCCACTTTCCTGGCCGCGGCCCTTGCCCTGATCTGCGCTTCACCGGCGATCGCGGAGGAGGAACTCCCCGTCCCGTGGACACTCGCCGCGGCACTGCCCGCGCAGGCGGCGAATCCTGGCGGCCCACCACCCGGCGCGAACGACTTCGACTGCCGTCCCAGCGAGGCCCATCCGAATCCGGTGGTGCTCACCCACGGTCTCAGCGCCAACCAGACGGTGAACTGGCAGACGTTCAGCCCGCTGCTCAAGAACAAGGGGTACTGCGTCTTCTCCTTGACCTACGGCGTTCCCGGGAAACCGCTGCCGATCTACCAGCCCGGCGGACTCCTGCCGATGGAGCAGAGCGCGAAGGAACTTTCGGCGTTCGTCGACAAGGTGCTCGGCGCGACCGGGGCGTCCAAGGTGGACCTCCTCGGGCATTCCGAGGGAACGCTGATGCCTTCCTATTACGTGAAGTTCCTCGGCGGAGCGTCCAAAGTGGACAAGTACGTCAGCCTGACGCCGCTTTGGGAGGGCACGACCCTGTTCGGCGCCTCGCATCTGTACGCGCTCGCCGGCGCGCTGGGACTCGCGACCGGCTTCAACGGCATCCTCGACCCGTTGTGCGGCTCTTGCCGCCAGTTCCTGCGCGGCTCGGAGTTCCTCACGAACCTGCGGTCGGGCAACGGCGTCTTCCAGCCGGGTGTGACCTACACGAACATCATGACCCGCTACGACGAGGCCGTCGTCCCGTACACGAGCGGCATGGGCAAGGGCCCGAACGTGAAGAACATCGTCCTGCAGGACGGCTGCCTGCTGGACCTGGCCGAGCACGCCGGCGTCGCCGCCGACCGCAACGCCGCCGGGCACGTCCTCAACGCGCTGGACCCGGCGCACGCGAAACCGGTCCCCTGCGTTCCCGCCACCCCCATCGGGAGCTGACCCGCCCAATCACGCGAGTTACGCCCTCGATCACGCGAGTTACGCGCTCAATCACGCGTATGACGGCGCTACGGTGGGCCCGTGGAGACCTGGCGCGTGGTCGCGACCGTCCTGCTCGCCGCGGCCGGGCTGCCGCTGGTGCTGGTCCTGATGGCGAAGGCACGGGACCGCACGGACAGCTCGGCGACGGTCGCGATCACCGGCGCGGTGGCCTTCGTGGTCCTCCTGCTGCTCGGTGTGGTGATGCTCACGGTGCTGCCCGCGGTCCTGACCTGGGCCATCGTCGGACTGGTCGCGGCTGCGCTCGGCGTCATGATGCTGGCGAGCTGATCGCTCAATTAGGGTGGGACCGGTGAGCACATCCCTTGCCGGCTGGACCGACGAACTCGCGAGAGCCAGGCTGCATTTCGTCACCGGTAAGGGCGGGACGGGCAAGACGACGCTCGCCGCCTCGCTGGGCCTCGCCCTCGCCAAGGGCGGGCGCCGCGTGCTGCTGATCGAGGTCGAAGGCCGCCAGGGCATCGCCCAGCTCTTCGACACCGAGCCGCTGCCGTACGCCGAGCAGCGCATCGCGGCCGTCCCCGGCGGCGGGGAGCTGCGCGCCCTGCACATCGACGTCGAGGCCGCGCTCCTCGAGTACTTCGAGATGTTCTACAACCTCGGCTTCGCCGGGCGGACGCTGCGGCGGATGGGCGCGATCGAGTTCGCGACCACGCTCGCGCCGGGTCTGCGTGACGTCCTGCTCACCGGGAAGATCAAGGAATGCGTCGGCCGCACCGAATCGGACGGCCGCCACACCTACGACGCCGTCGTCGTCGACTCGCCGCCCACCGGCCGGGTCGTGAAGTTCCTCGACGTCACCAAGGCGCTGACCGACCTCGCCAAGACCGGCCCGATCCGCGGCCAGGCCGACGGCGTCGTCCGGCTGCTGCATTCCGGCGAGACGGCCATCCACCTGGTGACGCTGCTGGAAGAGATGCCCGTTCGAGAGACCGTCGAAGCGGTCGCCGAACTCGACGGCGCGGATCTGCGCCCCGGCGCGGTGCTGGTGAACCGGGTCCGCCCGCCGCGGCTGCCCGCCCGTTCGGTGACCGCCGCCGCGGACGGCCGCGTCGACGCCTCGCGCGTCCGCGCCGGGCTCGCGTCGGCCGGGTTGAACCTGCCCGACAGCACCCTCGACGCGCTGGTCGAGGAGACCGTCGAGCACGCCGTGCGGGTCGCGGCCGAACAACGCGCCCGCGAGCAACTGGCCGAAGCCGATCTGCCGGGCCTCGAACTGCCGGACCTGACCGACGGGGTCGACGTCGCCGCGCTCTACGACCTCGCCGAGGCGCTGACCGAGCAGGGGGTGCGCTGATGTCGGACGTCCTGGAGATCGACAAGCTCATCGACGATCCGGAGAGCCGGGTCATCGTGTGCTGCGGATCCGGCGGGGTCGGCAAGACGACGACCGCGGCGGCGCTGGCGTTGCGCGCGGCCGAACGCGGGCGGCAGACGGTGGTGCTCACCATCGACCCGGCCCGGCGGCTGGCGCAGGCGCTCGGCCTGCGCGAACTGGGCAATCACCCGAAGCAGGTGCAGGTCGAGGGCTTCGAGCCCAAGGGCGAACTCTGGGCGATGATGCTCGACATGCGCCGCACCTTCGACGACATGGTGCGCGTGCACGCCGGCCCGGAACGCGCCGAGCAGCTGCTGCAGAACCCCTTCTACCAGACCATTTCCACGTCTTTCTCCGGTACGCAGGAGTACATGGCGATGGAGAAACTGGGGCAGCTCGCGGCCACCGACGAATGGGATCTGATCATCGTCGACACGCCGCCGAGCCGGTCCGCGCTGGACTTCCTCGACGCGCCGACCCGGCTTTCCAGCGCGCTCGACGGCCGGATGATCCGGCTGCTCACCGGGCCGGCGAAGGCCGGCGGCTGGGGCCTGCGCAAGGTCGTCAACGCCGGGTTCTCGATGTTCGCGAAGGCCGTCTCGACGATCATCGGCGGCCAGCTCCTGACCGACGCTTCGGCGTTCATGCAGGCCTTCGACAGCATGTTCGGCGGCTTCCGCGAACGCGCGCGCAAGACCTCCGAACTGCTGCGGTCCGGCGGGACGTCGTTCCTGGTGGTGGCCGCGCCGGAGCCGGACGCGCTGCGCGAGGCGTCCTACTTCGTGGAGCGGCTCTCGGAAGAGAGCATGCCGCTGGCCGGGCTGGTCGCGAACCGGACGCATCCGGTGCTCGCGCCGTTGTCCGGCCCCGAGGCCGTCGCCGCCGCCGAGCAACTGGCGAAAGGCGAGGCCGGCGCGCCGCTGGCCGAAGCCGTCCTTCGCCTGCACGCGGACCGTGTCGCGCTGGCCGATCGAGAGACGCGGCTGCTCGCCAGGTTCACGCGGGCGCATCCCGAGGTCCCGCTGGTGCGGGTGCCCGCGCTCCCCAGTGACGTGCACGATCTCGAAGGCCTGCGCGACATCGGCGTTCGCCTCGCCACCCAGTCCTGAGTTTCCGTGAAGGACCCCTTCCCTACCTTGGACTCAGGGAAGAGGTCCTTCACGGAATCATGATCACGAGACTCGGACGCGTACGTCTTCCTCTTCGTCGATCCCGGTGAAACTGCGCTTTGCCGCTTCAAGCAGGTCTGCCCAGCTGGTCACGTCCGGCCGCCGCCGCAGCAGCGCCCGCCGTTCCCGTTCGGTCATACCTCCCCAGATGCCGAAGTTGATCCGGCCATCGAGCGCCTCGGCGAGGCATTCCGTCCTGACCGGGCAACCGAGGCAGACCGCCTTGGCCCGGTTCTGTTCCGCCCCCCGGACGAACAAGCCGTCCGGATCGGTGTCGCGGCACGACGCATTGACTCGCCAGCTCGACTGGTTGGTTTCCATACCCCCAGCTCCCTACCCTGGTGTTCGACACACCACGGGAGGACGAAAAGCCTGCGCTCCTGCCCCCATGAGCGTGTCTCCCTGTGTGCTCACGTCGGTTGAGCCGACACCTCCCCGGTGCCGGTGCCTCCGTTCGGTCGAATGCGACTGCCGCTCGCACTCACCCGTCTGTCGGCTTTTTCATACGTGAGACGTTGACGGACTGTAGGGGCCCTCGGTTCCCCCCGCCAAGCCCTAGAATGCCTCCCGTTACCAGCCGTCACCGCATGGGGTCGATTTCGTAATCAAAACCCCACCCACAGCGAGGTGACGTCACGGTGGGCTAACGGGTTCCGCGTACCCTGGTCCGCGTGCGCAAAACGGACGGTCTGCTGAAGCTCATTGGCCTTTGTGTGCTCGCGGGGGTGCTGGTCGCGGGGATGTTGTTCCCGGTGGCGGGTGCCGCGGGGGTGCTGTCGAACCAGGCGAGCGAGACCGTCGACAAGACGTCTTCGGACCTTGCGGACATTCCGCCGCCACTGGTGACGACGATCACCGACAACACCGGCAAGCAGATCGCGACGCTGTACAAGCAGTTCCGCATCCCGACGACCGAGACCCAGATCAACGACGCCATGAAGTGGGCGCTGATCTCGGTCGAGGACAAGCGCTTCTACGAGCACAACGGGGTGGACTGGAAGGGCACGCTGCGCGCCGCGGTCAGCAACAGCACCGGCGGGGACACGCAGGGCGCCTCGACGCTGACCCAGCAGTACGTCAAGAACTACCTGATCAACGTCGTCTACCGGGACGACAAGCCGGGACAGAAGCGCGCACAGGAACAGTCGGTCGCCCGGAAACTGAAGGAAGCCCGGATCGCGATCCAGCTGGAAACCAAGCTGAACAAGATGCAGATCCTGACCGGCTACCTGAACGTCGTCGAATTCTCGCGCGAGATCTACGGCGTCGGCGCGGCCGCGAACGCGTACTTCAACACGCCCGTCGAGAAGCTCACGGTGCCGCAGGCGGCGTTGCTGGCCGGTCTGGTGAACAACCCGGTCGTCAACGACCCGTGGAAGAGCCCGGCGAAGGCGACCGAGCGCCGCAACCTGGTGCTGGACCGCATGGTCGACAACCAGAAGCTCGCGAAGGCGGACGCGGAACGCTTCAAGGCCGAGCCGCTCGGCGTCGTCGAAGGCGGACCGCAGAAGCCCGCGTCGAACTGCACCGGCGCCGGTCCGGAGAACGGTTTCTTCTGCCAGTACGTCGAGGACTATCTCCTCAAGAACGGTATGACGAAGGACGATCTCTACACCGGCGGCTACCAGATCAAGACCACTTTGGACGAACGGGCGAACCACGAAGCCAAGATGTCGGCCGAAGCCCAGGTCAAGAAGACGCAGGACAACGTCGCGAACACGCTCTCGCTGGTGAAGCCGGGCAAGCAACGACACGAAGTCGTGGCGCTGGCGGCGAACCGTGACTACGGACTTCACGAAGACCAGGGACAGACGACCTTCGCGTTGCCTTCTGGTGTCTACAACACAGGCGGCGCGGGCTCCGCGTACAAGGTCTTCACCGCCGCCGCGGCGCTGGAAGCGGGTGTGGCCGGGATCAACAGTCCCCTTCCCGTGCCCGACTTCTACACCTCCCACGTGTTCGCCGGTGGTGGCCCCAAATGCGGCCCGACCGGACCTCCGATGCGGTCCCGCTGGTACTGCCTCGGCAACGCGGGTGACTACAACCCGGCGGGCGGCACGATGTCGATGCAGCAGGCGCTGGCGACTTCGCCGAACACGGCGTTCGTGGCCCTCGAAGAGAAGGTCGGGAGCACGGGGCCGATCGTGGAAATGGCTCGCAAGCTCGGCATGCGCGACACCATGGCCAGCAACCTCGGCGGTGGCGCCGTCGACCCCAAGTCCGACAATCCCGGCGCCAACACCAGCCAGCTTCAGGCCTTCGGCCCGCGGCCCGGCTGGCCAGGGAACGCCTCGTTCACCCTCGGCCCGGCCCCGCTGAGCGGTCTGGAACTGGCGAACGTCGGCGCCACGATCATGAGCGGTGGCGTCTGGTGCCCGCCGACCCCGCTGGCCGGTGTCACCGACCGGGACGGAAAGCCGGTGCCCGTCAAGGAAGCCGCTTGCGAGCAGGTGGTGCCCGAAGGGCTCGCCAACACCCTCGCGGTCGGCATGAGCAGGGACAGCCAGCCCGGCGGGACGTCGGCAGGCGCCGCGAGCGGCGCCCGGTGGAACCGGCCGGTGATGGGCAAGACCGGGACCACCCAGAGCAACGGCTCGGGAACGTACCTCGGGGCCACTCCGCAGCTCGCGGGCGCGGCGATGGTGTTCCGTCCGAAGGGTGGAAACGGCGGCCTGTGCTACCTCGGCCCGGGTAACGTGACCACTCGCGGCTGCGAAAACATGTTCGGCGGGAAGACGCCGGCGCAGACCTGGTTCGGGGCGATGTCGAAGATCCTCGAAGGCCAGGAAGCGCTGCCGCTGCCGCAGCCGGATCCGAAGTACATGGGCGGCGGACGCTGACCGCGTTCACCAGCGCAAATCACGATGAGTCACGTGAATCTAACTTTGAGTGAGCGGCTGGCGGCTTAACGGGGAACAACGGCCGACGGGATCATGTCGACTGATCGCCAGACCCCGTGCCGACCACGGAAGGTGAAGAAAAGAGGCCATTCCAGCGATTTACCGAGATCGCCGGAATGGGGGCGGACGATCACCACCGACGAGCACGTAAACTGGACATTGTGAGCACGCTCAGTAACGAAAGCACTTCGGGGGCGACGGTACGGCGCTTGGCCGTGGGAACCGTCGCCCTGGGAGCCGCGACCCTCGGTTACGCGGTCGGAATCGAAAGGCGCCGGTGGACGCTTCGCACCGCGGAGCTCCCGGTCCTCGCGGCAGGGGCGAAGCCCTTCACGATCCTCCACATCTCGGACCTGCACATGCTTCCCGGCCATGTGAGCAAGCAACGCTGGGTAGCGGCGCTCGACGAACTCGAACCGGACCTCGTCGTCAACACCGGTGACAACCTGTCACATCAGCAGGCCGTGCCGTCCGTGCTGCGCGCACTCGGCCCCCTGCTCGAGCGGCCCGGCGTGTTCATCTTCGGCAGCAACGACTACTACGCGCCGAAGCCGAAGAACCCCGCGCGCTACCTCATGCCGAAGGGCAAGAAGAAGCGGATCCACGGCGAGCACCTGCCGTGGCGCGACCTCCGCGCGGCCTTCGTCGAACACGGCTGGCACGACCTCACCCACGTCCGCCGCACCATCGAGGTCGCCGACCAGTACGTGTTCACCGCCGGCGTCGACGACGCGCACCTCCGCCGCGACCGCTACGCCGACATCGCCGGCCCGGTGGACACCGCGGCGGCCGTCCGCATCGGCGTCACGCACTCGCCGGAACCCCGCGTGCTCGACGATTTCGCGGGCGACGGCTACGACCTCGTCCTCGCCGGGCACACACACGGCGGCCAGCTCCGGATCCCGGGCTACGGCGCGCTCGTCACCAACTGCGAACTCGACCGCACCCGCGCCCGCGGCGCGTCCCGCTGGGGCGCCCAGATGTGGCTCCACGTCTCCGCCGGACTGGGCACCTCCCCGTACGCCCCCGCCCGCTTCGCCTGCCCGCCCGAGGCGAGCCTGCTGACCCTCGTGCCACGGGGCACGACCAGCGGTAATCACCGGAACGCAGCCCCCCGCAAGGCCCGAAACACCGTCCGCTAAACTTCTCCTCGACCCGCTAAGAAGTATCCGGGGTGTGGCGCAGCTTGGTAGCGTGCCTCGTTCGGGTCGAGGAGGTCGTGGGTTCGAATCCCGCCACCCCGACGTTGGATCGGAAGAGCCTTGCTCGCTTCGGCGAGCAGGGCTCTTTCGCGTTACAGGCCCCGCTTTTGCCGCGCGGCAGGAGTTCGATGCCCCCAATGTGGCATTGGGGACACCGAGGGCCCCCAATGCCACATTGGGGGCAGCACGAAGTCCTCCGCGGAGACCGCGCATGCCCCGAAGGTCCCCTTCAAGACGCTCAACGTCCCAAAGGCCCCCTTCAGGACACACCCCCGCCCTACCCACCCCGAGAAAACAACCCCGCGCAGCCCCCGCCACTCCCAGGGGGGCGACCCCGGGTCCAGCGTATCGCCGGGGGCCGTCGGGACCGGGCGAAAGAGGGGGTGGCGGGGCTGGTTGTCCACAACGGTGGTCGGGTGTGGACAACCGAGAGCCGCCGAAGCACAAGGGTTCCCAATGCCTCATTTGAGACGCTGAGTGTCCCCAATGCGGCATTGGGGACACCGAATGACCTCAGCGGGTGGCGAGGAGTTCGGTCCAGCATTGCGCGAAGTCCCCATCGCCGGAGCGCGCCCAGGACCAGGCCGAGCGGGCGGCCGAAGCGAGTTGGTCGCGATCCGGGGTCGTCGCGGTTTCCAGCGCCGTCACCAGACGCCCCTCCACGTACGTCGCCAGCGCCCGGTACGTCGTGTCCGTGCGGTAACGGGTTTTCGTTCGCACGTCGGTGAAACCGGCGGCCGTGACCGCGGCGGGCAACGAGCGTCCGGCGAACGGGTCACCGCCGGCGCGGCGGCACAACAGATAGTGCCCGCGAAGGGCGGCGTCGACGTTCGCCGTCTTCGGCCGCAGCCGCGCGCGACTCCAGTCCGATGTGGACAGTGCGAGGGCTCCGCCGGGTTTGAGGACCCGCCGGATCTCCGCCAGCGCGGCACCCGGCTCTCGCAGATGCTCGAAGACGGCGTGCGCGAAGGCCACATCCACCGAAGCGTCGGCGAACGGCAACGCGCACGCGTCGCCAACCAGAAAGTCCACTGTGGACTTTCTGTGCCCGTTGCCGATACCGAGGGTGATCGATCCCGGCCCGCAGCCGACGTCGACGCATCCCATCCCCGGCCCGAACAGCGGTTGCGCGAACACGGCCCGTTCGACCGCCTGGCGCGCGAACCGCGCGGACACCGCGGCGCGCGGCGGGTTTCCCTCCAGCACCCCGCACACAGTACGGCTCCGGAGTGGCAGGATCGAGGGGTGAGCACGCAGCCAGGCACTGAATATCCGTCCGCGGCGGTCCCGGACCGCCTGTTCGACGACGCCGAAGCCGAGGCCAGGTGGCGGGCCCGCTTCCGAGCGCCGCGCATTTCGGTCCCCGAGTGGGCCATCGACGCCCCCGACGCGAACATCTACGTCTCCAACGCCAGCGGCGTTTGGGAGGTCTATTCCTGGGACCGATCGACCGGCGAGCACCGCCGAGTCACCGACCGACCCAACGGCACCATGCACGCCACCCCGTCCCCCGACGGCCGCTGGATCTGGTGGTTCGACGACACCGACGGTGACGAATTCGGTTCCTGGGTCCGCGAACCGTTCGCGCCGGGTGCCGCCGCCGAGCGAGCGGTGCCGGACGTCCACGACGGCTACCCCGCCGGTCTCGAGATCGGCACCAACGTGGTCGCCGTCGGCGTCTCGACCGACGACGGGAGCGAACTTTTCGCCCATATCGACGGCAAGACCACCAGTTTCTACAAGCACGAGGACGACGCGGGCATCGCCTCGCTGTCCCGCGACGAGTCGCTGCTCGCGATCTCCCATTCCGAGCACGGTGATTCACGACACCCCGCGCTGCGCGTCCTGTCGACCGACGGCTTCACCGCGGTCGCCGACAAGTGGGACGGCGAGGGCAAGGGCCTCGGCGCGCTCGAGTTCTCGCCGGTCGCGGGCGATCAGCGGTTGCTGGTGCTGCACGAACGGCGCGGCCGCGAAGAACTCCTGATCTGGGACACCGCCGCGGACACCGAACGGGAGATCGAGCTCGATCTGCCCGGCGAAGTGGTCGCGGGCTGGTATCCGGACGCGCGAGCGCTGCTGGTCGTCCACTTCCACCAAGGCCGCAGTTCCCTTCACCGGTACGACCTCGCGAGCGGCGAATTGTCCTCTTTGGACACACCGCCGGGCAGGATCGGCGGCGCGGGCGTGCGACCGGACGGCACCGTCGAGTACTCGTGGTCCAGTGCCGCGCAGCCGACGGCGGTGCGCGCGCGGACGTCGGACGGCGCGGACTCGGTACTCCTCGAACCGCCGGGCGATCGGGCTCCGGAATCGGCCCCGGTCACCGACGCGTTCGTCGAAGGGATCGGCGGGCAGATCCACGCACTGGTCTCACGTCCGGCCGACGCGCCCGAAGGTCCGCTTCCGACGGTCTTCTCCTTGCACGGCGGGCCGCATTCGGCCGACGAGGACCGGTTTTCCGCGTACCGCGCCGTCTGGCTCGACGCGGGATTCGCCGTCGTCGAAGTCAACTACCGTGGTTCGACCGGCTACGGCTCGGCCTGGCGTGACGCCATCGAAGGACGTCCAGGCCTGACCGAGCTCGAAGACGTCGCCGCCGTCCACGACTGGGCTGTCCAAAGTGGACTCGCCGATCCGGCCAAATGCGTGGTGAACGGCGCTTCGTGGGGCGGTTACCTGAGCCTTCTGGCACTGGGCACCCAGCCGGCGCGCTGGGCGGCGGGGATCGCCGGGGTGCCCGTCGCGGACTACGTCGCCGCGTACGAGGACGAGATGGAGCAGCTCCGCTCCTTCGACCGGGCGCTGTTCGGCGGTTCGCCGGAGACGGTGCCGGCGGTGTACCGGGAATGCTCGCCGATCACCTACGTCGAGGCCGTGACGGCGCCGGTGCTGGTGCTCGCCGGGGACAACGACCCGCGGTGCCCGATCCGGCAGGTCGAGAACTACCTCGACAGGCTCGCGAAGCGGGAGATCCCGTTCGAGTTCTACCGGTTCGACGCGGGCCACGGGTCGCTGGTGATCGCCGAGACGGTCAAGCAGACCGCGATCGAGGTGTTCTTCGCGCTGCGGGCGGTCGGGCTTCGCTGACGTGCTATGAACGGACCGTTCCTTGCAAATTTTGCAAGGAACGGTCCGTTCATAGCACTCGGCGAGCGGGTCAGCGTTCGGACAAGAGCGTCCCGCCTGCCGCCCAGTGTTCGGCGGGGATCTCGTTGAGCGTCACCCAGACGCCTTCGGGCTTGCCACCGCAGGTGCGGACGAAGGCATCGGTCACCTCGCGTACGAGGGCCTGCTTCTGCTCGGCCGTGCGGCCGGGGAACATGGAGACGCTGATCATCGGCATGGGCGGAACTCTAAAGGCCGCGGTCGTGCTTCCGGAGCCTGTCCACCGCGTAGGCGTCACCCTCGAAGGTGAGGCGGACGGCGTCGCGGCCGAAGACGAACAGCAGCAGCTCGATCGGTGCGCCGATCACGGTCACCGTGTCCGGACCTTCCTTCACCGGCGCTTCGCGGCCTTCGGGGGTCTTCAGGATCACGCCGACCGGTGATTTCCGCAGGTTCAGCTTCGAGGCCTGCTTCGCCGATTTCCACGCCGCCGCGTCCCGCGCGGGTTCGGCCGGACGCGGCTCCCAGCCGGGCTGCCCTCGGCGGACGTCCTCGTGGTGCACCAGGAATTCCGGGCCGTTCACCAGTTCGTCGAGCGCGCCGATCGACGTCGGCCAGAACCAGGCTGGGCCGGACCGGACCTTGCCGACGACCTCGGACCAGGGCTGCGCGGCGTAGGAGTCCTGCACCCGCTGCGTGTACGACGCCAGCGCCGGGACCAGGATGCCGGGCCCCGCGTCGGGCCGCCGCTCGCGGACCAGCAGATGCGCCGCGAGATCCCGCGTCTTCCAGCCCGTGCACAGGGTCGGCGCGTCCGGGCCGACCTCTTCGAAAAGCTCGCTCAACGCACGACGTTCGTCTCCGGCGACTCCCATAGCCCCCGACGTTACGCGCCGGTAGAGCCAGGGGAAATCCGGCGTGACGCAGGGCACCCGGCTCAGTGATGGAACGCGGTCCGCGGTCGCGGGCCGTGATCGAGCTCGGGTAGCAGACGCCGGAGGTCGGCGAGCAGCAGATCGGCGAGGTCGTGCGTGAAACCGTTGCGCACCACGATCCTCAGCACCGCGAGATCGGTCCGGTGCGCCGGGAACGTGTACGCCGGGACGAGCCAGCCACGCTCGCGAAGCCGCCGCGACACGTCGAAGACGTCGAAGCTCTCGACGTCCGCCTTCGTCGTGAAGGCGAACACGGGCAGCTGATCACCTCGCGTCAACAGTTCGAACGGTCCGAGCTCGGCGATCCCGTCCGCGAGCTGGGTCGCCACGTCGCGTGAAGCCTGTTGCACGGCACGGAAACCTTCACGGCCGAGCCGGACGAACGTGTAGTACTGCGCGGCCACCTCGGCGCCGGGGCGCGAGAAGTTCAGCGCGAAAGTCGGCATGTCGCCACCGAGGTAGTTGACGTTGAAGACGAGCTCCTCCGGCAGCGCGGCCTTGTCGCGCCACACCACCCAGCCGACGCCGGGGTAGACCAGCCCGTACTTGTGCCCGGAAGTGTTGATCGACGCCACCCTCGGCAGGCGGAAGTCCCAGGTCAGCTCGAGGTCGAGGAACGGCGCGATCATCGCGCCGGAAGCGCCGTCGACGTGCACCGGGATGTCCCAGCCGGAGCGTTCCGCCAAGCCGTCGAGCGCGGCCGCGATCTCGGCGACAGGCTCGTAACTGCCGTCGAAGGTGGACCCGAGGATCGCGACGACGCCGATGGTGTTCTCGTCGCACCGGGTGATCGCCTCGTCCGCGGTGAGATGGAAGCGGTCGCCGTCCATCGGCACCAGCCGCGGCTCGACCTCCCAGTATTCGCAGAACTTCTCCCAGCAGACCTGGACGTTCGCGCCCATCACCAGATTCGGTTTGCCGGTACGCCCCAGTTTCGACCACCGGCGTTTCAACGCCATCCCGGCGAGCATGCAGGCTTCCGACGAACCGGTCGTGGAACAGCCCATGATCGCGGTGGGATCGGGCGCGTGCCACAGGTCGGCGAGGATGTTCACGCAGCGCCGCTCGAGTTCCGCGGTCTGCGGGTACTCGTCCTTGTCGATCATGTTCTTGTCGACGCATTCGGCCATCAGCTCGCGGGCCTGCGGCTCCATCCAGGTGGTGACGAACGTGGCGAGGTTGAGGCGGGCGTTGCCGTCGAGCATCAGCTCGTCGCGCACGAGCTGGAGCGCGGTGTCGGGCGGCAGGGAGTCTTCGGCGAGGCTGTCGTGCGGGAGGCGGATGCTCGCGGCGAGCGCGGGGTACGCGCCGGCGTGCAGCGGGTTGGCTCCGCCCTGGCGATCCGGATCGGTCGCTTTCCCCTTGTGCAGCACCATGGACCGAACGTAGCCCGGGACGCCGACGGGGGCACCTCGATCGCCCCCGACGTGCAATGAACGGACCGTTCCTTGCAAATTTGGCAAGGAACGGTCCGTTCATAGCATTCGGGACCGGCGGGTCAGGCCTGCTGCGCCTGCCACATCCAGTGCGCCTTCTCGAGCTCCTGGGTGATCTCGATGAGCAGGTCCTGGGTGACCAGGTCGCTCTTGTCGGTCTCGTCGATGCGCTTGCGCAGCCGCTCGATCAGCGTGGCGAGGATGTCGACGATCGCGGCGACCGTGGCCTCGACGGACTGCCAGTTGTCGGGGTAGTCCGGCAGGCCGGAGCTCTCCACGACGACCTTCGCCTGGCCGTTCGGCGAGATGCCGATGGCGTTGGCGCGTTCGGCGACCTCGTCGACGTACTGGCGCGCGGTGGCGACCAGCTCGTCGAGCTGGAGGTGCGCGCTGCGGAAGTTCGCGCCGACGACGTTCCAGTGGGCCTGCTTCGCGATCAGCGACAGATCCACCAGATCGACCAGCGTGGCCTGCAAGGCGTTACCGGTGATCTCCTTGTCGGCTTCGCTCAGCGGACTCTTGATCGGAGACTTGCTCATATTCGGTCTTCCTTTCAGAAACTAGCCGGTTCGGGAATGGACCTGCCGCGGCCGGGATCAGACCGTCGCGGACAGCGCGACCTCGATGTTGCCGCGGGTCGCGTTCGAGTAGGGGCACACCTGGTGCGCCTGCTCGACGAGCTGATCGGCCTGCGCCTGCTCCAGGCCGGGCAGCGAAACGTTGAGCGCCACACCGAGACCGAAGCCTTCGCCCTGCTTGAGCACGCTGACCTCGGCGGTCACGGTGGAGCCGTCCAGCGTCACCTTCGCCTGGCGCGCGACGAGCTGCAACGCGGAGTGGAAGCAGGCGGAATAGCCGGCGGCGAAGAGCTGCTCGGGGTTCGTCTTGTCCCCGCCCGGCCCGCCCATCTCCTTCGGGATCGCCAACGACTCGTCGATGACGCCGTCAGAGGACGTGACCTCACCGTTGCGGCCGTCGCCGCGAGCGGTGGCCACAGCGGTGTACAGAGCCTCAGCCATTCTTCGCCTACCTCCTGGTCTCAAGACACGCCCCGTTGAGCGTCTCTTCGGTGTCAACGTCCCGCAACCGCGAAACCTTGCCACCCCATGGCAGGCATCACGTCCGGGAATTACCCGGACGATGACGGAGGCAAACCGGCTAGTGACCGGCGCGACTCAGGGCGAACTCGGCGACCTGGGTTCCGATCAGGCGAAGCGTGCGGACGCTCTTCTCGTCCGAGGCGCCGCCCGCTTCGTCGAACTTGGTCTCCGCGGTGTTGATGGAACCACCCAATGGGGTGGCCCAGCCGCGCAGCGCGTGCGTGATCGTGCGCAGCTGCTCCAGCGTGGTGACCGCCGCCTGCCAGCCGAACGCGACGGCGGCGAGGCCGACCGCGCGGCCGTCGAGGTACGGCCGGGCGTCGTCACGGAGGTCTTCGACGTAATCCAGGGCGTTCTTGACCAGGCCGGACAACGCGCCGTGGTAGCCGGGTGAGACCACGATGATCCCGTCGGCGCGGCGGATCGCCTCGACCAGGCGCACGGCCCGCTCGTGTCGTTCGTCCAACGCGGTGTCGTAGAACGGCAGCACCAGCTCGGGACCGGAGATCAGCTCGGTGGTGACTCCCGCTTCGGCCGCGCTACCGAGCGCGATGCGCAGCGCGCGCTCGGATTGCGAGCCCTCCCGCAGGGAGCCGCCGATACCGAGGACATGCACCGCGTTCGTCGAAGTCACGCTTTCGAGGCTAACCCCTCTACTTAAGTGGAGGACCAGGATCTGGAACGGAGGTCTGCGTCACACCCGTTCGCCGCAATGGCGCCGGTTCCCGCTGGACGGCATACCTACTCGAAAGTAACCTGACCGGAAGCCCCCAGGAGGAAGCATGGCGATACCGCTCCAGATCCGTGCCGAGGCCGCGTTTTCGCAGCTGGCGTTCTGGCTCCCGAAGCCGGTCAGAAGGGCTATCGCCGGGCCGCCGCTCCGCCTCGACGGACAGGAACTCGCGCTGGACGCCCAGCTTCTGCTCCGCCTGCAGAAGCTGGCGAAGGCGTCGCTGGTGCGGGGAAGCGTCGAAGAGTCGCGCAGCATGCTCCTGGCCAGCAGGCATCTGGTCAGCGGGCCGACGATCGAACCGGTCGCCACCCGGGAGCTGCTCATCCCGACGGGTGACGGCGACGTGCCCGCCACGCTCTACACACCGGCCGGGCTGCCGGATCCGTCCGGGCTGCTGGTGTTCTTCCACGGCGGCGGCTGGGTGGTCGGCAGCCGCGCCTCGCACGACAACACCGTCCGCTACCTGGCGAAACAGGCGGGAGTGCGGGTTCTTTCGGTGGAGTACCGGCTCGCGCCGGAGACGCGGTTCCCCGGCGCCACCGAAGACGCGATCGCGGCGTTCGAGTACGCCTTCGCGAAGGCACGCGACCTGGGCGCCGACCCGGCGCGCATCGCCGTCGGCGGCGACAGCGCGGGCGGGAACCTGGCGGCGGTCACGGCACAGCAGGCGGTGAAACGCGGCGGCGGAGTCCCGGCGTTCCAGCTGCTGTTCTATCCGGCGACCGATTTCACCGTGCGCCGCCGCTCCCGGGAATTGTTCGCGGAGGACCTGTTCCTCACCGATACGGATATGACCTGGTTCGAAGGCCATTACGTGCCGAAAGGCACCGATCTGTACAACCCGAAACTGTCACCGCTGCACGGCGACGTTTCCGGATTGCCGCCCGCGTATATCGCGACGGCCGGTTTCGACCCGCTGCGCGACGAGGGTGAGGCTTACGCGGAGAAATTGCGGAAGGCCGGGGTGCCGGTGGCGCTCAGCCGCCAGCCGGACCTGATCCACGGGTACATCAACTTCCTCGGCGTCGGGCGGCGGTTCCGCGAGGCGACGGCCGAAGCGGCGGGAGCCCTGCGGCTGGGCCTCGCTCCGAAGTGAAAGCCAGAGCCCGAGTGAGGAGAAATGTCCCCACTCGGGCTCCGGCCCCCATATCGTGGCCCGCCGCCCTGCACGGCGAACCCTGACGATTTTCGGTCTCCTCTACGGCGTGGGAAGCGGGACGGGTGGGACCGGCAGCGGCGGGACAGGGAGTCCGCCGAGCAGCCCGGCAAGAATGCCGGTCACGGCCGTGAGCAGGGCTTTCACCAGGTCACTGACGATCTTCAGCGGTCCGGGCAGGTCCGGAAGCGACGGGATCGGCACCGGCAACGGCGGCAGCTGACGGGCCTTGGCCGTCGGGTCGGCCAGCAGCCTGCCGGTCTCGACGGAACGGCCCTGTGCCAGGTCGCCGAGCTTCTGGGTCTCGGTCTGGATCTGGTAGCGCTTGCCCGCGGCGATGTCGCCGAGGACGGGGCTGAGCTTGTCCAAGTCCGCCCGCGTCTTGGCGACGTCTCCGGCGTAGGCCACCTTGGTGAGGCCGTCTCGCATCTGCAGCACCTGCGCGGCGAGCGCCTGTGTGTTCGACGAGCCCTTTCCACCATCGGTGCTAGCCGTAGCGGCGCCGGCTGAGGCCACCGCCAACAGACTGCCTGCGGCGACCGCGGCAATCGTCCGGGCAATGTTGCCTTTCATTCCCTTACCTCCTGGCCTCTGGGACCTGACGAGGTAAATCGATACCCGCCGTATCGGCCGAACACCACCCGATCACCGGTTAGGACAGTTTTCCAACCCTTACGTGCCGGATTCATTCCAGGGGAAGACCCCCGCAATTGATTAACGTCGAAATCTTGTGCTTCCCCCTGAAGATCATCATTTTCCCGCGGTTTTATGACCACCTGTGACCGATCGACACGGTAGTGCGGTTCGTTCACCCACAGCGGTGTAAACGGTGATCGTTTCGCTTCATCACTCCGTCGGACAGGCGTGTCGCACTGCTCCACTCGGGTTGTCCCCCACGCACGCCACGCCACCTTCTGGTTTCACATGCGAGTGGGGACATGGGAACGCCCCCGGTGCCTGCACCGGGGGCGTTCAGTGGTGGGAGCAGCCTCTCCAGGAGAGGTTCTTCACTCGCGGAAGGCGTCCGCGACCTTGTCGCCGAGGTCCTTGTCGACGTTCCGCCAGTACTCGAAGACGCGCTCGAGCACCGGCCGCGAGACGTCGTTCGAGGCGTGGCCGATGATGTTGTTCGCGAGCCGCTCACGCTGCTCGTCGTCCATCACCTCGCGGACGAGCGTGCCCGGCTGGCCGAAGTCGTCGTCCTCGGCGTGGAGCTTGTACGCCGACCGGATGACCTCGTCCTCGACGCCGTAGCCCGACGCGGTCTCGGAAGCGATCTCCGCGCTGGCGTGCGGGCCGCCGTAGGAGTTCGGCGCGTACACCGGGTCGCCCGGGTTGTTGTAGCGCATCGCGCCGTCGCGCGAGTAGCTGTTGACCGGGGACTTCGGCGCGTTGACCGGCAGCTGCGTGTAGTTCGCGCCGATCCGGTAGCGGTGGGCGTCCGGGTACGCGAACAGGCGGCCCTGCAGCATCTTGTCCGGCGACGGGCCGATGCCCGGCACCAGGTTGGACGGCTCGAACGCGGCCTGCTCGATCTCCGCGAAGTAGTTCGCCGGATTGCGGTCGAGCACCCAGCGACCGACCTTGATCAGCGGGTAGTCGCTCTTCGGCCACACCTTGGTCAGGTCGAACGGGTTGAAGCGGTAGTCCGCGGCTTCGGCGTACGGCATCACCTGGACGTACAACGTCCAGCTGGGGTGGTTGCCCTGCTTGATGTTCTTGAACAGGTCGCGGATGTAGTAGTCCGAGTCCTCGCCCGCGATGCGGTCGGCGTCGGCCTGCGGCAGGTAGCCGATGCCCTGGTCGGTCTTGAAGTGGTACTTGACCCAGAACTTCTCGCCGCCGGCGTTCTCCCACAGATAGGTGTGCGAGCCGAAGCCGTCCATCTCGCGCCAGTTCGACGGGATGCCGCGGTCGCCCATCAGCCAGGTGACCTGGTGCGCGGACTCGGGCCGCAGCGTCCAGAAGTCCCACTGGATGTCGTGGTCGCGCAGGTGGTTGTCGGCGCGGCGCTTCTGCGAGTGGATGAAGTCGGGGAACTTGATCGGGTCGCGGATGAAGAACACCGGGGTGTTGTTGCCGACGAGGTCGTAGTTGCCCTCGGAGGTGTAGAACTTCACCGCGAAGCCGCGCGGGTCGCGCCACGTGTCGGGCGAGCCGTTCTCGCCGGCGACCGACGAGAAGCGGGCCAGGCTCTCCGTGCGCACACCCGGCTGGAAGAGCGCGGCCTTCGTGAACTGGCTGACGTCTTCGGTGACCTCGAGGAACCCGTGCGCGCCGCCGCCCTTGGCGTGGACGACGCGTTCCGGCACGCGCTCCCGGTTGAACTGGGCGTTCTTCTCGATCAGGTAGTGGTCCTGGAGCAGGATCGGGCCGTTGGCGCCCACCGTCAGCGAGTCGTTGTCGCTCGCGACGGGGATGCCCACGTTGTTCGTGGTCGGCAAGCTCACGCAGGTGCCTCCTGGTTCGTGGTGGTGGAGCGGTCAGCTCCCTCCACCCTCTCGCGCAATCTGGAATCAGTCAAGAAAACATCCCGGGTCGGGTGACGGACACCGCGAAATAAAGTTGCACGCGCGTACCAAGTTACGTTCTCATCGGACGTATGGCCCTCGCTCCGTACCGTCGCGTGTTAGCCGTGCCCGGAGTTCCCAGCTCGATGCTGCTGATGTTCCTGGCGCGGCTCCCGATGACGGCCATGGGCGTGACGATGACGCTGTACGTGGTCAACGATCTCGGCCGCGGCTACGGCGCGGCCGGGCTGGTCGGCGCCGCCACCACCCTCGGCAGCGCGATCGGGGCACCACTCGTCGGCCGGTACGTCGACCGCTACGGGCTGCGGCCGGTGGTCGCGATCTGCGGGCTGGCCTCGACGACGTTCTGGATCAGCGCGCCGCATCTGCCGTATCAGGTGCTGCTGGTGGTCGCGCTCCCCGCGGGTGTGCTGTCGGTGCCCGCCGGAACGCTCGCGCGGCTGGTGCTCACCGCGCTCGTGCCGCTGGAGCAGCGGCGGGCGGCCTACTCGCTGGACACGATCCTGGTGGAAGCGTCGTTCATGATCGGGCCGTCGGCCGGGATCATGGCGATCACGCAACTGCCCGCGGTTTACGCGCTCACCGGTATCGGAGTCTGCTTCGCGCTTTCGGCGACGCTGATCTACCGGCAGAACCCGCCGATCCGCGCCGAAGCCGACGCCGGCGTGTTCACCGGGGAACGGCCGACCGTCCGAAGCTGGCTCACCGGACGACTCGTGATGGCGATGTTCATCGCCGCCGGCGCGCTGTTCTGCCTGGTCGGCATGGAACTCGCCGCCTTGGCGACGCTGCGCGCGAGCGGCGACATCGCCTGGTCCGGACTGTTGATCACGGTGATGTGCGTCGCGTCCGTGCTCGGCGGCAAGGTCGACGGCGCGGTCCGGCGGTCGCTCTCGCAGGGCACGCTGATGCTGCTGCTCGCGGTGCTCACCCTGCCGGTCGGGCTGATCGCCGGGCCGTGGTGGCTACTGGCGATCGTGCTGTTCCCGAGCAACGTGCTGTGCGCGCCGACGCTCGCGGCGAGCACGGAGACGGTCAGCGCGGCGGCACCGCCGCGGGTGCGCGGCGAGGCGATGGGCCTGCTCGACGCGGCCAGCAGGATCGGGCTGGCGATCGGGAGCCCGATCATCGGGTTCGTGATCGACCATTCCAGCCCGGGCTGGGGATTCGCGGCCTCGGCGCTGGGCGCGCTGATGATCGCCGCGGTCGGCTTGTTCTGGCGTCGCTCCCGTACCCCCGCCCAGGTGCCCGCGCTCACTTCCTCCTGATGCGTTTAGTCCTCTGAATGCGGTAGTTGCGCGGGCAACTACCGCATTCAGAGGACTAAACGCGAGATGGGGCTAGGCGCAGACCTTCCGGAGGGCGTCGACCCGCTCGATGTTGCGCTTGGTCCAGTCCGCGATCTTGCCCGCGTCCTGGATGTTCTCCTTCTGGACCTGCAGATACGAGTCGGCCATGCCGGTGAGCGCGCCCGCCACGTTCTGCTCGCCGACGCTGTTCGCCAGCTCACGCAGGCGTTTTTCCTTGTCCGCGGCCCGCTCCTTGATGGTCGCCGGGTCCGGGTTGAGGTCGACGAGGCTGAGTGCCTCGGCGCACGCGCCGACCTTCGTCGCGGCCTTGTTCGTCTGATCGACGGCGTTCGTGACCTCGCTGCAGCCCGCCAGCGCAAGTCCGGCGGCCGCCAGTAGCGCCGCGATTCCCAACCTCTTCATAGGAACCACAGTAGCGAGAAACGTGGGTGGTATGTCGGGTTCCCCCGGCACACCACCCCGCTTCACCCCTTGACGCAGACGACCTGCTTCAGATGCGCGACCACCTCGACGAGGTCGGTCTGCGCCTTGATCACCGTTTCGATGTCCTTGTACGCGGCCGGGATCTCGTCCACCACGCCGGAGTCCTTGCGGCATTCGACGCCGGCGGTCTGCGCGGCGAGGTCTTCGGCGGTGAACAGCTTCTTGGCCTTGTTCCGCGACATCCGGCGGCCCGCGCCGTGCGACGCGGACTGGAAGGACGACGCGTTCCCGAGGCCGCGCACGATGTACGAACCGGTGCCCATGCTGCCCGGGATGATCCCGAGGTCACCCGAACCCGCGCGGATCGCGCCCTTGCGGGTCACCAGCAGATCGACGCCGTCGTAGGTCTCTTCAGCGACGTAATTGTGATGGCAGCTGATCGCGTCGTCGAACGTCGTCTGCGGGACGACGTCCTTCAGCGCCTGCTTCACGAGCGCGACCATGGTGGCGCGGTTGCGCGCCGCGTAGTCCTGCGCCCAGAACAGGTCCCGCCGGTACGCCTGCATCTCCGGGGTGCCCGCGACGAACACGGCGAGGTCCGGATCCGGCAGGTCCGCGTTGTGCGGCAGCTTCCGCGCGACGGCCATATGCCGTTCCGCGAGTTCCTTGCCGATGTTGCGCGAACCCGAGTGCAGCATCAGCCACACGCGGCCTTCGTCGTCGCCGCCCTGTTCGAGGCAGACCTCGATGAAGTGGTTGCCGCCGCCGAGGCTCCCGATCTGGCGCGACGCGCGGTCGTGCAGGTCCTGGACGCCGGGATGCAGGTCGCCGAAGGACTTCCAGAACGCGTCCCAGCCACCGACACCGTGCACCTTCGCCGGGTTCACCGGGGTCTTGTGCAGGCCGAAGCCGACCGGGACGGCCGATTCGATCCGGCGGCGGAGCTTCAGCAGGTCGTCGGGCAGATCGGCGGCGGTGAGCGAGGTCCGTACCGCGCTCATCCCACAGCCGATGTCCACGCCGACGGCGGCCGGGGACACCGCGTCGCGCATCGCGATCACGCTGCCGACGGTCGCGCCCTTGCCGTAGTGGACGTCGGGCATGACCGCGACGCCGTGCACCCACGGCAGGTTGGCGACGTTGTGCAGCTGCCGCATGGCCTGGTCCTCGACCGATGTGGGGTCGGCCCACATCCGGATCGGCACCCGCGAGCCTTCGACCGCCGTGTACATGATTTTCCCTTCGTGGAAACGTTTGTCGTCCTTGAGGATGCCCGGACCGGGCGAACCGGACAAGGCAATTACCAGTCTCCACAATGGACAGTCACGAGCGTTTCGGTGGGCCGATGCACACCGACTCTGGGGAAGGTCCGTTTCGCGGGCTGCTCGCTGTCGTCCTGCCAGCGGGGTTCCCGGCGACGCGCGAGGCGAGTTCCTGGCTCGTGAGATGAAGCGATCCCACCCGCGCCGGGTCGCGATGTCGTGAAGGCCTCCTTCACTACCTTGAGGGTAGGGAAGGAGGCCTTCACGAGACCTTGCCATCATCACGGCGTGAGGCCGCGGCGCAATTAGTCCTCTAGTTGCTGTCGAGCCAGCAGGCGTCAGGAGTTCGCGGCGACCAGTTCCGCGATCTGGACGGCGTTGAGCGCCGCGCCCTTCCGCAGGTTGTCGTTCGACAGGAACAGCACCAGGCCGCGGCCGTCGTTGACACCCGGGTCCGTCCGCAGGCGACCGACGTACGACGGGTCCTGGCCTGCGGCCTGCAGCGGCGTCGGGATGTCCGACAGCTCAACGCCGGGAGCGCCGGTGAGCAGCTCGGTCGCGCGGGCGACCGAAAGCGGCTGCGAGAACTCCGCGTTGATCGAGATCGAGTGTCCCGAGAACACCGGCACCCGCACGCAGGTGCAGGAGACCCGCAGCTCCGGGATGCTCAGGATCTTGCGGCTCTCGTTGCGGAACTTCTTCTCCTCGTCCGTCTCGAACTCACCGTCGTCCACAATGGACCCGGCCAGCGGGAGGACGTTGTGCGCGATGGGCCGCGCGTACTTCTTCGGCTCGGGGAAGGTCACCGCCGCGCCGTCGTGGGTCAGCGCGCCCGCGTTCGACGCCGCCGCGGCGAGCTGGCCTTCGAGTTCCTCGACACCGGCGAGCCCGCTGCCGGACACCGCCTGGTAGGTGCTCGCGACCAGCCGCACGAGGCCCGCTTCGGCGTGCAGCGGCTTGAGCACCGGCATCGCGGCCATGGTGGTGCAGTTGGGGTTCGCGATGATCCCCTTGCGCGCTTCCTTGATCGCCTCCGGGTTGACCTCGCTGACGATCAGCGGGACGTCCGGGTCCATGCGCCACGCCGACGAGTTGTCGATCACCGTGGCACCGGCCGCGGCGAACCGCTCCGCCTGCGCCTTGGAGGTCGAGCCACCGGCGGAGAACAGCGCGATGTCCAAACCGGACGGATCCGCGGTCGTCGCGTCCTCGATGACGATTTCCTCGTCCTGCCAAGGAAGCTTCGAACCGGCGGACCGCGCCGAAGCGAAGTATCGCATTTGGGCGACCGGGAAACCCCGTTCGGCCAGCAGACGGCGCATGACACCGCCGACCTGACCGGTCGCCCCGACGACCCCTACCCGCAGACCTTCCGACATCAGCGACCACTCCCCGCGTAGACGACGGCTTCTTCGTCGCCGCCGAGTTCGAATGCCTCGTGGATCGCGCGCACCGCGTCGTCGAGCTGCGCGTCCCGGATCAGCACCGAGATCCGGATCTCCGAGGTGTTGATGATTTCGATGTTGACGCCCGACTGCGCGAGCGCCTCGCAGAACGTCGCCGTGACACCGGGGTGCGAACGCATCCCCGCGCCGACGAGCGAGACCTTGCCGACGTGGTCGTCGTAGAGGACCGACTCGAAGCCGATCCCCTCCTTGATCTTCTCCAGCGACCGCACGGCCTTGGCGCCGTTGGCCTTCGACAGCGTGAAGGTGATGTCGGTGCGGCCCGAGACGGTGCTGGACACGTTCTGCAGCACCATGTCGATGTCGATCTCGTCGTCGGCGATCACCCGGAAGATCCTGGCGGCGGCACCGGCGTGGTCCGGCACTCCGGTCACCGTGATCTTGGCTTCGGAGCGGTCGTGCGCCACACCGGTGATCAACGCTTGTTCCACGGGGATCTCCTCGATAGAACCGGTCACCGTGGTGCCCGGCTTGTCACTGTAGGAAGAACGGACTCGGATCGGGACGCCGTAGCGGCGCGCGTACTCCACCGAGCGCAGGTGCAGGATCTTCGACCCGCTCGCGGCCAGCTCCAGCATCTCCTCATAGGCGATGGTGTCCAGCCTGCGGGCGTCGGGCACGACCCGGGGATCGGCGGTGTACACACCGTCCACATCGGAATAGATCTCGCAGACGTCGGCGTTCAGCGCCGCGGCCAGCGCGACGGCGGTGGTGTCCGAGCCGCCGCGGCCGAGGGTGGTGATGTCCTTGGTGTCCTGCGACACGCCCTGGAAACCCGCCACCAGCGCGATGTAGCCCTGGTCGAGGGCTTCCGTCACACGGCTGGGGCTGACGTCGATGATCCGCGCGTTGCCGTGCACGGACGTCGTCACCACGCCGGCCTGCGAGCCGGTGAACGACCACGCCTCCGCGCCCTGCGCCGAAATCGCCATCGCCACCAGCGAGTTGGAGATGCGCTCACCCGCTGTGAGCAGCATGTCCATCTCGCGTTCCGGGGGCGCCGGGTTGACCTGCTGAGCCAGGTCGAGCAGCTCGTCCGTCGTGTCACCCATGGCGGAGCAGACGACGACCACGTCGTTGCCCGCCTTCTTGGTGGCGACGATGCGTTCCGCGACGCGTTTGATCCGGTCGGCACTTTCCAGCGACGAACCGCCGTACTTCTGGACCACGAGGGCCACGCCCGAACCTCCTCGACGGGCCGGGCGTGCTCCTGGTGGGCACCGAGGAGCCCCCGCGTCCCTTATTTGGGCGAAAGCCTACCGGGGTCACGCACGCTCGCCACCCTCGTAAGTGGTCCTGACCACCGCTTCGAGGACTCCAGGAAGTAAATCTTCCTTAACACCAACGAAATAGTCGGAGGGCTTTCACTTTAGTGACGGAGAGCACCCCTTGTTACGGTCCAGTGGTGCACAAACCCGCCGACACGAGTATCCCGATCGCGTCGATCCTGGCCCACCGCTGGAGCCCGCGCGCCTACGACGAGTCAGCGATCGTCACCGAAGACCAGCTCCGCGCGCTGCTCGAAGCGGCCCGCTGGGCGCCGTCGTTCGGCAACACCCAGCCCGCCCGCTACCTGGTCGGGTTGCGCGGCACGCCGTCGTTCGACCGCATCCTCTCGACACTCAACTCGGGCAACCGCGCGTGGGCCCATCGCGCCGGGCTGCTGCTGATCGGCGTGATGGTGACCACGAACGAGAAGGGCGACGTCCCGTACGCCGAGTACGGGCTGGGGCTGGCGAGCGAGAATCTCGTGCTCCAGGCCGTCGACCTCGGCCTGATCGCGCATCAGATGGCGGGCTTCTCCGCTGAAGCTGCGAAGGACTTCTTCGGGCTCCCCGACGACGTCGTTCCGAAGGTCGCCATCGCCGTCGGCTCGCCCGCGGACGCCTCTGTGCTCGAAGAGGACTGGCGGATCGAGCGCGAGAAGGCGCCGCGTGAGCGAGTCCCGCTGGCCGATTTCGCCTACGCCGACGCCTGGGGCACAAGCGCTTTCTCCGAGTGAGGGAGCCATCGCAGAGCGAGAGCCCCCAGCCCGGCGTGCAGCAGGCTCAGCACGGCGGCGGCTATGTGCAGGCCCGCGACGAACGCCTCCTTCGCGTCGAGAGCGGCCGTGGGCGCGATCTCGAGGGTTTCGCCGAGTGTCGGCGCGACGTCCGGGCCCGCCAGGCGGAACACCAGCGCGGCGAGCGAACCCATGAGCGCGATGCCCAGCGCGTTGCCGATCTCGTTGCTCGTTTCGGCGATCGCGCCCGCCGCTCCCGCCCCCTCCGCCGGCACCGCGGCGACGGCCGTGTCGGCCACCACGCTGAACGAGATGCCGTAGCCGACACCGGCGACCACCGTCGAGGCGACGTACCAGCCCGCTCCGCCCGTGACACCGGTCATGAGCAGCAGGGCGAGCCCGGCGGCGATGGAGAAGTGGCAGACGGCCAGCGCCGCGCGTTTGCCGATGCGGTCGACCAGCGCGGGTGTGGTGACGCACATGATCGTGAGCACGGCCGCCCCTGGCAGCGCGAGCAGCGCCGCGTGCAGAACGGGTAGCCCGAGCACGGACTGAAGATGGATCCCCGACAGGTACGCGGCCGCCGACCATGCCGCCAGCGGCAGCAGCCCGGTGACGATCGCGATGGTGAAGACGCGGTCGCGGAACAGGGAGAAGTCGACCAGCGGGTGATCGAGGCCCCGCTGACGCCGGGCGAACCACACCAGTAGCACCGCTCCGGTGATCCCCGCGGAGACCGCGACCAAGGACAGGCCGTCGGCGGCCGCGTGCTTGATCCCGTAGATCGCGAGCAGGAGGCCGGCGGCGGAGAGCACCACGCTGTGCACGTCGACACGTCCCCGTCCGGTGGCCCGCACCTCCCGCAGCAGCACCGGCGCGAGCGCCAGGAACACCGCGATCACCGGCAGGTTGACCAGGAAGACCGAACCCCACGGGAACCGCTCCAGCAGGATCCCGCCGACGACCGGGCCGATCGCGAAACCGGCGGCGAACGCGGCCGCGAAGACGCCGATGGCCTGCGCCCGTCGGCGAGGGTCGGTGAAGAGTTCGCTCAGCACGGCCAGCGCGGACGGCAGCAGCGTCGCGCCCGCGAGCCCCATCAAAGCCCGGAACGCGATCAGCAGCTCCGGGCTCGGGGCGAACGCCGCCCCCGCCGAACCGACGCCGAACACGGCCGCGCCGATCATCAGCAGCTTCAGGCGGCCGTACCGGTCGCCGATGGTGCCGAAGGCGACCAGCAGCGAGCCGACCGCGAACCCGTAGACGTCCAGGATCCACAACGCCTGATCGGCCGTCGGGGTGAGCGCCTGGCTGATCCTGGGCATCGCGAGGAACAGGATCGAACCGTCCATGGAGACCAGGAAGACCGGGCAAAGGATCACCAGCAGGCCGAACCAGGCCCGGGAATGCTGTCGTGTCATGCCGTCGACGGTGCGCGGGCGCCGCCGCGGCAACCATCCCCGTGGCGTGGGTACACCCGGCAGGTACACCCACGGCGCCGCCCGGAAACCTAGGCTCGGGGTATGGAAAGCCTCGGTGTGTACCTCAAGAGCCGTCGTGACCGGGTGACTCCCGCCGAACTCGGCCTGCGCACCTACGGCACCTCACGACGCGTGCCCGGCCTGCGCCGCGAGGAGCTCGCCCAGCTCGCCGGGGTGAGCGCCGGGTACTACACGCGACTGGAACAGGGCCTGGCCGAAACCGCTTCACGACAGGTGCTCGACGCGCTCGCCCGCGCACTCCGGCTCGACGACGTCGAGACCGTCCACCTGCACAACCTCGCCCGGCAGTCTCCGCTCCCGAAGCTGTCCGACCCCGGCCAGGAGGATCCGCATCCCCGCGTCCTCGCGCTGCTGGAGAACCTCGGCGAGGCCGTACCCGCGCTCGTCTTCGGCCGTCGCGGCGACGTGCTCGCGTGGAACCACGCCGGGCACGCGCTCATGGCCGAACACCTCGATTTCGACGCTCCGTCGGATCCGGAGCGACGGCCTTCGCTGCCGCGCATGTTCTTCCTCGACCCGCTCACCCGCGACCTGCACCGGAACCGGGCCGAACTCGCCCGCGTCCACGTCGCCTATCTGCGGTTGACCGCGGGCCGCCACCCCACCGACGCCCGGCTGGCCGCGCTCATCGGCGAACTGTCGATGCGCAGCGACGAATTCGCGACCCTTTGGGCGACCGGCGACGTCGCCGACTGCACCGTCGGCGCCATGCATCTCCAGCATCCGACGGTCGGCACGGTGAGCGTCGATTACCAGGTGTGGCTCCAGCCGGACAGTCCCGACCACCGGTTGGAGATCTACACGCCGAAGGACCCGGGTTCGGCCGACGCGCTGAAGATCTTGACGCACTTTGGCCGGGAGTCGTGAGTGGCTTGTCGCGAAAGCGGGGCGTCGAACTCCTATGTCGTGAAGCCACCTTTGGCCCTAACCGTCCTTACCACTCACGAGGCTTGACCGGCGATGTCCCGTGATTGACCGGACGACACCCGTGATCCGGCGGACGACACACGTGACTGGATGGAGGACACGACCGCGGCCGGGTTCCCCCACGAGCCGTCCGTCCAATCACGCGTGTCGTCCCTCCCAACACGTGTGCCGTCCGTTCAATCACACGAAACCGCCACCCGCGCACCGGCAGCACGTACCTAAGCCGCCCATGGCTCTAATCCAATGCCACGTAGCTCAAGTTGAGCTTGGGCGGCTGCCGGTCTGCTCGATCAAGCCGGTCAAGTCACCGGCAGTGGACCCGAGGCGCGCCTGTCCACACGGGACGCCAGTCAGGATCTGGGTGCCCGATTTGGGTGCTTTGCGCAGCTACAGGAGGGGGTCGTGAGTGGCAATGAGGGTTAGAACGACCTTTGCCACTCACGACCCCTTGACAGAACCGCCCATTCGTCATCAATCGGACATTCAGTCATCGAAATGCGTCCACAGTGGACGCTGAGGGCTACGTGGCATTGGGATCTTGACGCACTTTGCCCGGTAACCTGGGGTCATGGGGGCTTTACACAGTCTCGTCCGCAACGAATCGCGCACGATGGCGGGTCTCTGGCTCTACCTGAGAGGCCGCAAGGACGGAATCGACGGGGACGCCGTCGCGGTGCCGTACGGCGGAAGCGGCAAGCCGATCTTCATCGTCATGGCCGTGGTGAGCGCCGTCGAGGCGGGTCTGTTCTGGTTGATCGACTTCGGCCTGATCGTCGACCTGTTACTGCTCGTCCTGGGCGTGTACTCGGCGCTGCTGGTGTTCGGGGTCTACGCCGGCACCGTCGTCCGGCCGCATGTGATCTCGTCGCGCGAGGTCCGGGTGCGCTACAGCTCGTTCTACGACGTGCGGATCCCGAGGGAGAACGTCGTCAGCCTGCGGCACCTGAAGGATAGTCACGAACCGGCCAAGGCGAAGGCGTTCCGCGACGAAACCTGGCTCAGCCACGACAATTTCTACGAGACGAACCTGGTCGCCGAACTGCGTGAGCCGATCACCGTGACCCGGCCGCTCGGCAAGACCGAGTCCGTCCGCGTCGTGAAGTTCCAGGCGGACGACCCGAAAGCCGCCATCGAGGCCTACGAACGGCTCGCGATCAGGTGAGCCGATAGATCCCGGCCACGATGGCCTGAGCGAGTTCGGTGACGCTGCCGTTCCGGGCGAAGGCGTGCGCCCGGAGCATGGCCTGCGCGTCCGAGACCGAACAGTCGTGGGCGGCCATCACCATCCCCGTGGCCTGATGCACCACGACCCGGCGGTCCAGGTCGCCGAACAACGGGTGCACGGGAAGACCGTCGGCGCCGTCGAGCCGCACGGCCGGGTTCAACGCGGTTTCGGTCAGCGCTTCGGCGAACACTCCCACGGACAGGGCCACCGCGATGTCCGGTTCGGCCTCGGACCGATATGCGGTGAGGGTCCCCATCAAGGCCTCCGGCAGGCCCAGCGGCGCCGAAACCACCGCGCGGATCCCGAATTCCCGCGCGGCGGGGCCGAACCGGGGCCACCGCCCGGAGAGCTCCGGTTCGGTGCAGACACCGGGCCTCAGCGGCCTGTCCCGTGACGGCCCTTCGCCGAGGACTTCTTCGAGGTCGTGCACGCGGGCGGCGACGGGATCGGACACCACGACCGCCGAATCCCGCCCGGCGAGGCCGAACAGGGTCACCACCAGGCTCTCGACGCCGGACACGTCGGCCACCGCCTCCATGAACGCCGGGGGGACGACGGCCGGTTCCGCCGGCCGGTCCGCCCAGCGCCCGACGGCGTCGAGGTAGCCGGCGTGCAGCGCCGCCGCGGCGCGATGCTTGTTCTCGGTCGCGCGGTGGAGTTCCGCCATCCGGCGGTGGAACGGCCGCATGGCCTCGGTGGCCGTGCCCAGCAGGCCTTCGTGCCGCCGGGCGACGGCGGCCGCGCGATCCGCGCGCCCGCCCTCGGTTTCGATCAGTCCGCGCATCGCCGACGGGTCGTACCGGCCACCAGTGCCGTCCCACATGGGCTGAGCGTACGCCCGCACCATCCTCGTCGAAGTGACCCGAATGGCTGAGCCCCAGGGGTTTTCGGTCTTCCGGCGGAGGACTAACGTTGATTGCCCAGCGCCTCTGAGAACTGCAATCCGCAGGAAGGCCGCTTCTGATGCGAAATCGCGAAAGATGGGTCGCCGATACCTTGCTGGAACTGGCCGACACGCTGGCTCCAGCCCTCGACCCGGTGAATTATTGGCTCTGTGTGGCGGATCGGTACGCCCACTTGATTCCGTCGTCGTCGATCCGGCTGGCCGTCTTCGGGGTCCACGACGCTCTGCCCGTCGTGGTGAACACGGACGAGCGGCTCGGCGAACCCGCGATCGGCGAATTCCTCGCCGAAGAGGGCCCCGGAATCGACTGCTGCGAAAGCCGGGGACCGGTCGTCGACGTCCGGCTCGACGAGGCGACCGAACGCTGGGAACGGCTGGCGCCCGCCGCCCTTTCCCTCGGTTTCCGCACCGTGCACGCGTTTCCGTTCAGCCGTCACGAGGAGGTCCTCGGCGCGGTGACGATCCTGACCACGGAGACCACCCGGCTGCCGGAAGCCGACGTGCGCATCGCGATCGCGCTCGCCGACGCCGCGACGATCGGCATGCTCAACCACCGGGCGATCACCGGACTCACCGCGACCTCGGAACAACTGCAAGGGGCGCTCAGCAGCCGGGTGATCATCGAGCAGGCCAAGGGGCTCGTGTCCGCCCGGCTGGAGATCGGCACGGACGACGCGTTCCTCCTGATCCGCCGCTACGCGCGCAGCCACAACCTGCGGATCGGCGAGGTTTGCGAGAGCCTCGTCGGCCGCCGCACGACCGCGGCCGACCTGGTGGTGGCGCTCAACGAGCACGTGATGAAGGCGAACCGCCGCGCCTGACTCAGTCGGTCTGCCGCTTCTCGATCATCAGCACGACGCCGCCGCCCGGCCCCCGCAGCGGCGAACAGCTGACCGAGGCGACGAGTGACCTGCCCTTCCTGTCCACCGCGTCGATCTCGACCGGGTCCGCCCGGTGCCCGGTCTCGTTGCAGACCTCGACGACGTCCCGGAGGGTGGTCGTGGGCAGGCCGAAGTCCAGGTCGAAGAAGTCCTGCCGGTAGACCTCGCCGGTCCGGAGGCCCCACAGCTCCTCCGCGCCGCGGTTCCAGCTGCGCACCTGGAGTTCGCCGTCGAGTACGACCACGCCCGCCTCGACGCTGGCCAGCACCCCTTCGAAGAACATGCGCGTCTCGTCGAGCTCCGCGGTACGGATGCGCATCTCCTCGTTCATCGTTTCGAGTTCTTCGTTGCCCGACTGGAGCTCTTCGTTGGTGGTCTCCAACTCTTCGTTCGTGGACTGGAGTTCCTCGTTCGTCGTCTCGAGTTCCTCGATGCTCGACTGGAGTTCCTCGTTGACCGTCTCGAGTTCCGCGTTGGTGGACTGGAGTTCGGTGTAGGCGGTCGCCAGATCCTCCTGCACGCGTTTCACCTCGTGCTGCAGCCTGGTGGCCTCGGTGGTGTCGACGAACGTGGTCGCCGCGCCGATGTCCTCGCCGTCGACGGTGATCAGCGGCCGGACGATGACGTCGAAGTACTGCGTTTCTTCCGCGCCCCTCCGCCGCCGCACGGATTCGAGACGGACGCTGCGGCGTTCACTGTGGGCCTGGTCGATCACCGCCCGGAGTTCGATCGGCCGGTAGGACACCTCCAGGTCGTGGAAGGGCCTGCCCACGTCGTGCGGGGAGAGCCCGAACTGGAGCCTCGCCGTGCCGTTGATCAGCGCGACCGTGCCGTCGCGGTCGAGCCCCAGCACGGAATCGGGTGAGGACGCCAAGGCGAGTTCGCACACCTGCCGTCGCCGGGCGGCGTCCCGCGTCCCCGCGCCCGCCCGGGCGTCGAACCGCGCGGACTTCACCACCGGACCGCCCGATCGCAGCTTGAACACCCGGTTCCGGATGTTGGCGACGTCGAAACGGACGCCGTCGGAAAGCAGCATTTCGGCCTTCCCAAGGAACAGGTGGCCGCCTTCGTTGAGCGCGAAATGGAACCGTTCGATGATCTTCGCCTGCGCCTCGACGTTGAAATACATCAGGGTGTTGCGGCAGGCGAGCAGATCGACCCGGGAAATGGGGGCGTCGCGCGTGATATCGTGCCTGCCGAAGATCACCCGGCGGCGGAGGTCGCGCCGGAAGGCGAACAGGTTGCCGCTCGGCTCGAAGTACTTCTTCTTCAGCTCGCCGGGAAGGTGCTCCAAGGACTTCGCCGAGTACAGCCCCGTCCTCGCCTCTCGTAAGGCCTCTTCATCGACGTCGGTGCCGTAGATCTTGACCCGTTTGGTGCTTTCCTCGATGCCGAGTTCTTCCGCGAAGACGATCGCGAGGGAATACGCCTCTTCCCCGCTCGAACAGCCGGCGCTCCAGATCCGGATCTCCTCGTCGGCCCCGGCCTTCGCGACGAGTTCGGGTACGACGGTCTTCCGCAGATAGCTCCAGGCCTCGGTGTCACGGAGGAAACTGGTGACGTTGATCAGGATGGTGTTGAAAAGTCCCAGGAACTCGTCGGCGTTGGTCTCCAGGAAATCGCGGTACTCGGCGTATCCGGCGATCTTCACCGTCTGCATCCGCTTCTGGATCCGGCGGGCCAGCGAAGTGCGTTTGTAACCGGTGAAATCGAAACCTCGGGAATCCCTGATGAACGCGAGCAGCGTTTCGAGTTCCCGGCCGTCTTCGATTTCGCCGTCCGGCGCGTTCATACCGTCCTCGTTCCGTTGACCAGGCCGACGAGCGCACCGGCGACTTCGTCCAGTGGCAGCACCAGGTCGACCGGCACGGCCTTCGCCACCGCGTCCGGCATTCCCTTGAATTCGGCGGTCTCCGGATCTTGGGAGACAACGGTACCGCCGACGGCCTTGATGGCCGCGGCGCCCGCCGCGCCGTCGGAACCCGTCCCGGTCAGGACGCAGGCGAGTGCCGCCGGACCGTGCACGGCGGCGACGGACTCGAAGAGCAGATCGGCCGACGGCCGCACGAACTTCACCTGCTCGGTCACCGTCAGCCCGGCCACGTCGCCGGCTTCCACCAGCAGGTGGTGGTCCGGCGGCGCGACATAGACGACACCGGGCCGCAGGACGTCACCGGCCTCGGCCAGCTTGACGCTGAGCGAAGACCGGCGGTCGAGGATGTCGGCGAGGAGCGTTTCGCGGCGGGGGTCGAGATGCTGGACGACGACCACGGGCACGGGAAAGTCGGCGGGCAGGGCGCCGAACACTTCGATCAGCGCCTTGACCCCACCCGCCGAGGAGGCGATGGCGACGATCTCGTAAGCCGCCTCGTGGCGGCCGGGCCCGGGCATATTCCGAGCGTAGTGCTCTCGGGCCCGCAAAGCGCCTTGCTAGGCCGAACCGCCCACGCGACGGATGATCTTCGCGAGGATGCCCGTGACGACCATCCAGAAGATAGCGGCGATGCCGTAGTTGATCAGTACGCGGAGCTTGGCGTCTTCGGGCATGAAGAGGTCCTTGAAGCCCAGCAGGAGCCCGTCGGCCCAGCCGCGGACGAACGACACGATGCCGTTGTCGGGGTTCGCCTCGCCGATCACGAAGACGACGTGCAGCACCAGGATGGCGGCGAAGACCAAGCCGGCCCAGCGGACCACGCTCGCCAGTATCCCGGCCGCGCGCCCGCCCCCTGCCCGCCAGTCGACCTTGCGTCTGGTCTCCTGATCAGCGGTTTCCTTCTCTTCAGCGTGCTCGCCCATGCCGGGCAGTGTGGCACGCCGTCTGGTCCGATTGCTACCCGCGAGTAACCCGAATGGGCGCCACCGTGGTCACGGTTCGATCGCGGCCCGGGTTTCCTTTCGGGAGATCTCGTGGTTAAGGTGACGTCGTGGCTCGAGTTCTCCTGCTTCGCTGCCGCGACGGGGCCTGATCGGACCGGCTCCCCGTCGCGGGGCTTCGTGGTGCCGGTCGTCGCACCCGATTCTTCAGGAGAACCTTCCCCTCATGAGCATCCGTAAGCCCACGCGCCCGGCCCCTTCAGAGCAGGCTTCGTGGAACACCCAGCGCGGCACTTCGATGCCCGTACACCGCTATCGCCCCTGGTACGACCTGGTCGAGGACATCTCGCTGCCCGACCGCACCTGGCCGGACAAGCGCATCGACACCGCGCCGCTGTGGTGCGCGGTCGACCTGCGCGACGGCAACCAGGCCCTGATCGACCCGATGTCGCCCGCGCGCAAGCGCAAGTTCTTCGACCTGCTGGTCCGCATGGGCTACAAGGAGATCGAGGTCGGCTTCCCGGCGGCGTCGCAGACGGACTTCGACTTCGTCCGCGAGATCATCGACGAGGGCGCCATCCCGGACGACGTCAGCATCCAGGTGCTGACCCAGTGCCGCCCGGAACTGATCGAGCGCACCTTCAAGGCGCTCGAAGGCGCGCCGCGCGCGATCGTCCACATCTACAACTCGACCTCGATCCTGCAGCGTCGCGTCGTGTTCCGCGAGGAGCGCATCGGCATCACGAAGATCGCTTCGCAGGCCGCTGAGCTGGTCGTCGACTACGCCGCGAAGCAGCCGGACACCGACTTCCGCTTCCAGTACTCGCCGGAGTCCTACACGGGCACCGAGCTGTCGTACGCGCTCGAGGTCTGCAACACGATCACCGAGATCTGGCAGCCGACGCGCGCTAAGCCTGCCATCCTGAACCTGCCCGCCACCGTCGAGATGGCGTCGCCGAACGTCTACGCCGACTCGATCGAGTGGATGCACCGCAACCTGGAGCGCCGCGATGCGGTGATTCTGTCGCTGCACCCGCACAACGACCGCGGCACCGGCATCGCCGCCGCCGAACTGGGCTTCCAGGCGGGCGCGGACCGGATCGAAGGCTGCCTGTTCGGCAACGGCGAGCGCACCGGCAACGTCGACCTGGTCGCGCTGGGCATGAACCTGTACAGCCAGGGCGTCGACCCGCAGATCGACTTCTCCGACATGGACGAGATCAAGCGGACCGTCGAATACTGCAACCAGCTGCCGGTGCACGAACGCAGCCCGTGGGCGGGTGACCTGGTGTTCACCGCGTTCTCCGGCAGCCACCAGGACGCGATCAACAAGGGCCTCGACGCGATGAAGGCCGCCGCCGACAAGGCGGGGACGCCGGTCGACGAGCACCCGTGGGAGGTCCCGTACCTGCCGATCGACCCGAAGGACATCGGCCGCAACTACGAGGCCGTCATCCGGGTGAACTCGCAGTCCGGCAAGGGCGGCGTCGCCTACATCATGAAGGCCGAGCACCAGCTCGACCTGCCGCGGCGCCTGCAGATCGAGTTCTCGAAGGTCGTCCAGCGCCACACCGACACCGAGGGCGGCGAGGTCGACCCGGCCACGATGTGGAACGCGTTCTCGGCCGAGTACCTGGAGCTGAAGACGCCGCTGGAGCTGGTCCGCCAGCACGTCAGGGACAACGGCGACGGCGAGTACGACATCACCGCCACCGTCCGGGTCGAAGGCGACGAACACGAGGTCACCGGCCGCGGGAACGGCCCGATCGCGGCGTTCTTCGACGCGCTGTCGACCGTCGGGTTCGACCTGCGGCTGCTGGACTACAGCGAGCACACGCTCTCGCCGGGCGACGACGCGCGCGCCGCGTCGTACATCGAGTGCGCGATCTCCGACCGGGTGTACTGGGGCATCGGGATCGACCCGTCGATCGTGACCGCTTCGCTGCGGGCCGTCGTCTCGGCCGTGAACCGGGCTCACCGGTAGGTCTCCCGATTGAGATGAAGGGGCCTTTCATAGCAAATTTTGCTATGAAAGGCCCCTTCATCTCACGTGCGACGCCCGCACAACCCGCAACCAGAGGACTACTTGCGCCGGTCAGAGGGCCTTCACGGCGGCCAGGATGTCGGCCGGGTCGGTGCGGGTGGTGTAGTCCGGGTGCACGTCGATGTAGCGGATGACGCCTTCGCCGTCCACGACCAGGACGGTCGGGTACGGCAGCTCCCAGTCCGCCGCCCCGTTGATCTTCTCGACGTCGCCGATGAGCGTGTCGAAGGCCGGCTTCGTCTCCGGCGCCAACCGGAACGTGATGCCGAGTGCACGCCCGAGCGCGTTGTCCACATCGGACAGCACGGCGAACTCAAGATCCTTTGTGGACAGCGAGTCGTCCGGCAGCTGCGGGCTGACCGCGACCAGTTTGACGCCCAGGTTTTCCAGCTCCGGCAACAGTTCCTGCTGGTACGTGCGCAAGGCCAGATTGCAGTACGGACACCACGCGCCGCGATAGAACACGACGACCGCGGGCCCGTCCGCGACCCGGATCCGATCGCCGCCGGCGTCCGGCAGCGTGAGCTCCGGCATCGCCGTCCCCGGCTTCGCGGCCGCCTCGGCGACCACCCCGACGAACGTTTCGCGGTCGGCCTCGAGTACCTCGGCGATCTCCGCCGGAACGTGGCTCGCGACCGAGTTCCGCAGCTCGGCGAGGTCGGTGTCGAGATCCCCCATGGTCGGCTCCTTTGATTGTACTGATCGGTACAGTGTGGTCGACTGTACTATCCGGTACATGAGCGGTCAACCGGCGAAGACCCCGCGAGGGCGGATGACTCGGGACGCGATCGTCGACGCGGCCGCCGAGCTGATGTACGTCAACGGCGTGGCCGGGACGAGTGTCGACAAGGTGCTCGCGGCCAGCGGCGCCGGGAAATCGCAGATGTACCACTACTTCAAGAACAAGGACGAGCTCGTCGAAGCGGTCATCGCCCGCTTCCTGGAGAAGATCCTCGGCAACCAGCCGACCATCTTCGAGCTGCACGACTGGGCCGACTTCGACCAGTGGGCCCAGGAGATCCTGGCCATCCAGACCACCCCCAAGGGACCGATCGCCTGCCCGCTCGGCAACCTCACCGGCGAACTCGGCGACGACCCCAAGATGGCGCCGCTGCTCGACAAGGCCTACCGCGAATGGGAGTCACATCTCGAACGCGGACTGAAGTCCTTGCAAGCAAAGGGAAAGCTCGTCGACGACGCCGACCCGGCCAGGCTCGCGCAGGCCGCGATGGCCTGCGTCCAGGGCGGTCTGCTGATGGCCCACGTGCGGCACGACATCACGCCGATCGCCGACGCGCTCCGGATCGCGCTGGACCATCTGAAGAGTCACGCTCGCCCGTGAGCGCCGCGACCTCGTCGGCGAGCGCGTCGAGCACCTTCGCCACTGCCGGCCGCGAAGACGCGCCGAGCCGGTAGACCGCCTCGACGTGCCGCGCCGCCTTGATCCCGGCGAGCGGACGGCAGACGAGACCGCTGCCGCGACGAGTGTCCATTGTGTACCGAGGCAGCAACGCGATCCCGTGCCCGGCCGCGACGAGCCGTTCGGTGATGCGGAAATCGTTGATGCGCTGGACGATCTGAGGGCGCACGCCGGTGCGGATGATCAGCGACTGGAGGATGTCGTCGACCGGGAAGCCGGCGTTGACGCTGATCCAGCGTTCGTCGGCCAGTTCGGCGAGCTCGATGCGGCGCCGTTTCGCGAGCCGATGCCCCGCGGGGAGCGCGACGTCGAGCGGTTCGCGCAGCAGATGCCGCGTCTCCAGCCGGTCCGAGCCGAGCGACGGCGCGTGCTCGTCCCGGTGCGCCACCACGATGTCGTAATCCGCGACGAGCCCGGGGACCTCCGGCGGGGTCATGTCGACGTCGCGCACGATGACGTCCAGTCCGTCGAACTCCGCGGTCCGGTGCAGCAGGCCGGGCAGCAGCATCAGCCCGGCCGACTGGAAGATCGCCATCCGCACGCGGCCGCGCGGAGCGCTGCGGTAAGTGTCCAATTCGGACTCCGCGCGTTCGAGGGCGGCGAGCACGTCGTCCGCGCGGGCGACCAGCGCGCGGCCCGCGTCGGTCAGCCGAAGCCCCCTCCCGGCGGGTTCCGTGAGCGCGAGACCGACGTCACTCTGCAAGGCGCGCAGCTGCTGGGAAACCGCGGACGGGGTGCAGTGCAACGCCTTCGCGGCCGCCGTCACGCTGCCGCGGTCGGCGAACTCCCGCAGGGTCCGCAACCGGCCGATGTCCATACCGCCAGCATATGTGAAGCCGAACTGAACAGTCGCTGCAAATATTCTCGCTGGTCCTAAATGGTCGTTACCCGTAAGAGTGAAGACATGCCCGCCCGCGATCGTCTGCTCGCCCTGCTCGTCGCCGTCCTCTGGGGCTGCAACTTCCTCGCCATCCACGCCACCCTCGGCCAGTTCCCGCCCGTCTTCGCCGGCGGGCTGCGCTTCGCGGTCATCGCCATCCCGACGATCCTGTTCGTGCCGTGGCCGAAGGTGAAGATCCGCCACCTGCTCGGCTACGGGCTCGGGTTCGGCACCGGGCAGTTCGTGTTCCTCTTCATCGCGATGGACACCGGCATGCCGACCGGTCTCGCGTCGCTGGTGCTGCAGGCTTCGGCCCCGTTCACCGTCCTGCTCGGCGCCGTCTTCCTGCGGGAACGGGTGTCGAGGCGGCAGCTCGCCGGGATACTCCTCGCCGTCGCCGGGATGGCGACGATCGCCTGGCAGCAGGCGGGGAACGCCGCCCTGCTGCCGGTGATCCTGACCCTGCTCGGCGCGCTGAGCTGGGCGTTCGGCAACCTGAGCACCCGGCAGGCGGCACCGGACAATCCGCTGAACTTCGTCCTCTGGATGTCGGTGGTGCCGCCGCTGCCGATGTTCGCGCTGTCGCTGGTCATGGAGGGCCCCGCCGAAATCGGGCACTCGCTGAGCACGCTGGGTACCCCGACCGGCCTGATCGGCCTCGGCGGGCTCGCCTACGTGGTGCTGTTCGGCACGATCGTCGGCTCCGGGATCTGGACGTCGCTGATGCGCCGCAATCCGGCGGGCGTGGTCGCGCCGTTCTCCCTGCTGGTGCCCGTGGTCGGGCTGTCGATGGCGTTCCTGGTGCTGGACGAGCGGCCGTCGCCGCTGGAGATCGTCGCGGCGGCCGTGGTCATCGGCGGGGTCCTGTTCGGTTCGGCGAAACGCCGCGTGCGCGAGCCGGACTTCCTCCCTGAAGCCGAAACACCTCAGCCCACTGGCGTGCGGTGAGGGTCTTGGGCAGGGCCGTCGGCGGGACCCGCTCCTCCTGAAGCCAGCGCCGGGTCGCGCGGGACGCGCCCAGCATCTCCGCGATCCCCCGGCCCCGGCCGGTGAACACGCGCCGCACGAAATCCTGATAGCGCTCGCGGTCTTCGACGAGCGGACACTCCCGGCGGGTCATGGTCACCAGCCCGCCGTCGACGCCGGGCCGAGGCCGGAAAGCCGTCGCCGGGACCCTGCTGACCAGCCGGAACTCGAACCACGGCCACCACTGCGCGGTCATCATGGTCGCGCCGCCGACACCCGCGCGGCGGCGCGCCACCTCCCACTGCGTGAGCAGCACGGCGTCCGTCCACATCGGAGTGGTGAGGACGCGCCGCAGCAGCGCGGTGGTCAGGTGGAACGGCAGATTGCCGACCAGCACGTACGGCGACGACGGCAGGGTGAACCGCAGGAAGTCCGCGGTGACGATCTCCGTCGGCGGCTCGACGCGGCCCGCCAGCCTCGCGGCGCGGCGGTCGTCGATTTCGACGCCGGTCAGCCGCCTGCCCAGCCGTTGCAGGGGCAGGGTCAGCGCGCCGTCGCCAGGTCCGATCTCGATGATCGGCCCTTCGGTGACTGCGACGAGCCGCACCACGGTTTCGATGGTGTTCCGGTCGATGAGGAAGTTCTGGCCGAGTTCATGACGGCCAGGACGTTGTGTGCGCAAGGGATCTCCGCGGCTTCGAGGTGAGCCGGGCAGCACGAGGCGGGCCCGGCGATGACTCGCTCGGGCGGCGGTTCCTTGCTGGACGCTGGGGATCCGCCGCTAGGCGCGGCGGGTCCTGGTGAACGCGGAAGCACACATGGCGGCGAACCTACCTCGGGCCTGAGTGCTCCCGCGAACGGTTTTGCGGAGGAGAAGGTCAAGGTGCCCGATTTGCGTAGTTCGCGAGGGGTCGTGAGTGGTAAAGAGGGTTAGAACGACACTTGCCACTCACGACCACGAGGCCAGCGCCGACGGGATCGGGATCTCGCCGCCGATGACGTCGAAACCCTGGTTCTGGGTGAGCGGCTCTTCCAGCGTGCCGACCAGGACGGCGGCGACGTCCGCGCGGGAGACGCGGCCCGGTTCGAGGTGACCGGCGACCTTGACGTGGCCGGTGGGATGGTCGTCGGTGAGCGTGCCGGGCCGGACGATCGTCCAGTTCAGGCTCGAACGGCGCAGGACACTGTCGGAGATCTGCTTCGCCATCAGGATCGACCGCACCAGCCGATCGCCCTGATCCGGCGCGTCCGCGAACTGCGCGGAAAGCTGCACGAACCGCGAGACACCCGCCTTCTCCGCCGCGCGGATCGCGGTGATCACGCCGTCGCGGTCGACGAGATCGACCGAGGCCTGATCCGGATCGGGCGCGCCGATCGCGCTGATCACCACCTCGGAACCGGCGAGCGCCTCGACGAGGTCGTCCGCATCGGCGGTGACGTCCGCGACCACGGTTTCGGCGCCGAGACCGGCGACCTCCTCCGCGCGGCGACGGCTGCGCAACCCCGCACGCACCTGATGGCCCCGCCCCCGCAGGAGCCGGACCACGTGGATCCCCGTCCGCCCCGACGCACCCAGCACTGTGACCCGCATGACACGAGTCTGCCCGAAGGCGGCCGCTTTTGCCTGGTCGCGCGTGCCGCAATTCGTCACCTGCTTGCGGGTGCGCGTGAAGGCCCCCTTCCCTCGGCTGAGCCGAGGGAAGGGGGCCTTCACGCGCTTCACTTCGCTGGAGCTAGAGGATCTCCGCCGCCGAGCCGACGTCCGGCAGTCCGCCGACGTCGGGGTTCAGGTCTCCGGCGCCGACGAGTTCCGCCTTGACCTCGTGCGGCTTGATCCGGCCGTCGCGGATGTCCTCCGCGTAGTGACAGGCGACCCGGTGCCCGGCGCCGATCTCCCGCAGCTGCGGGCGGTCGGTGTCGCACAGGCTCTGCTGCTTCCACGGGCACCGCGTGTGGAACCGGCAGCCGGACGGCGGCCGCGCCGGCGAGGGCAGGTCACCGGCGAGCAGGATCTGCTCCCGGCTGTCTTCCACCACCGGGTCCGGCACGGGGATCGCCGAGAGCAGCGCCCGCGTGTACGGGTGCAGCGGGTTCTCGTACAGCGCGTCGGCGTCGGCCTCTTCGACCAGCGAGCCGAGGTACATCACGCCGATGCGGTCGGAGATGTGCCGCACCACCGCGAGGTCGTGCGCGATCACCAGGTAGGTGAGCCCGAGTTTCGTCTGCAGATCTTCCAGGAGGTTGACCACCTGCGCCTGCACCGAGACGTCCAGCGCGGACACCGGTTCGTCGGCGACGATCAGGTCCGGCTCGACCGCGAGCGCCCGCGCGATGCCGATGCGCTGACGCTGGCCGCCCGAGAACTCGTGCGGGTACTTCCGCAGCGAGGACTCCGGAAGACCCACGGCGGAGAGGAGTTCGCGCAGCCGCTTGGCGGTCGTCTCCTTGTCGTCGGCGAGGCCGTGCGCCTTCATTCCTTCGGTCAGAATGGATTCCACCGACTGCCGAGGGTCCAAAGAGGACATCGGGTCCTGGAACACCATCTGCATCCGGCGGCGAGCCTTGCGCAGGTCCTCGCCCTTGAGGCCCGCGACGTCGGTGCCGTCGAAGACGACGTTGCCGTTCGTCAGCTCGGTCAGCCGGAGGATCGCCCTGCCCAAAGTGGACTTCCCGCAGCCGGATTCCCCGACCAGACCGTAGGTTTCACCCTTGCGGATGGCCAGGTCGACGCCGTCCACGGCGTACACGTACCCGACCGTGCGGTCGAAGACGATGCCGCGTTTGATCGGGAAGTGCACCTTGAGGTCGTTGACCTCGAGCAGTACTTCCTGCTCCGGTACCGCGTGCGTCATCGGGCCCCTCCTCGTGCGGCCACGGCCGGGATCACCGGGTTGTGGCAGCGCAGCAGTCCACCGCGATCGGGGGTCAGCTGCGGTGAAACCTCCCGGCACACGCCGAGAGCGTTCGGGCAGCGGGGCGCGAAGGCGCAACCGCCGTCCCACGGGATGTTGTCGGAGACGGATCCCTTGATGGGGATCAGTTTCTCGCCGCGGCCCGCGTCGAGCCGCGGGATCGAGGCGAGCAGGCCGTGCGTGTACGGGTGCCGAGGCTCGGCGAACAGCGAGTGCCGCTCCGCCCGCTCGACGATCTTGCCGCCGTAGAGCACGTTGACCTCGTCACAGAGCCCGGCGACGACACCGAGGTCGTGCGTGATCATGATCAGCGCGGTCCCGGTGTCCTGCACCAGTTCCCGCAGCAGCGCGAGGATCTGCGCCTGGATCGTCACGTCGAGCGCGGTGGTCGGCTCGTCGGCGATGAGCAGCCGGGGACGGCAGGCGAGCGCGATCGCGATCAGCGCGCGCTGCCGCATCCCGCCGGAAAGCTGGTGCGGGTACTCGGAAAGCCGCCGTGCCGGGTCGGGGATGCCGACCTTGTCCAGCAGTTCCGCCGCCTCCACCGACGCCGCCTTGCGCGACATCCCGCGATGCCGCTCCAGCACCTCGGTGATCTGAAGGCCGATCGGGATGACCGGGTTCAGCGAGGACAGCGGATCCTGGAACACCATGCCGAGGTCGCGGCCGCGGCGGTCCCGCATTTCCTTGTCCGGCAGGCTGAGCAGATCCGTGCCTTCGAACGACACCGAACCGCTGACGTGGTTGCCGCGTTTCGCGAGCAGCCGCATGATCGCCAGCGAGGTCACGGATTTGCCGCAACCGGATTCGCCGACGAGGCCGACCGTCTGGCCGGGTTCGACGTCGAAACTGACCTCGTCCACCGCGGTGAACGGCTTCTCACCGCGCCGCTGGAAAACGACTTTGAGATCGCGTACTTCGAGGAGTGCCATCAGAAATCACCGCCTGTTCTTCGGATCGAGGGCTTCCCGCAAGGACTCGCCGAGCAGCGTGAACCCGAGCGCGACGATGATGATCGCGATGGCCGGGTAGTACGCCAGCTCGGGGCGGATGTCGAGGAACTGCCGAGCGCTGCGGCTCAGCATGATGCCCCATTCCGCCCGGTTCGGGTCCGGGTCGCCGAGACCGAGGAACGACAGCGCCGCCGCTTCGAGGATGGCGGTCGCCAGGGTCAGCGTGGCCTGCACGATGACCGGGCCGAGCGAGTTGGGCAGCATGTGCCGCAACACGACCGCCCTGCGTTTGACGCCGAGCGACGTCGCCGCGAGCACATGGTCGCTGTTCCGTTGCGCGAGCATCGACCCACGCAGCAACCGCGCGAAGATCGGCACGCTGACCATCGACACCGCGACGATCACCGTCCACTGGCTCGGCTTCTGGAACAGCGCGGCGACCGAGATCGCCAGCAGCAGCGACGGCACGGACAGCATGACGTCGACGAGCCGCATCAGCACGGTGTCGACCCAGCCGCCGAAGGCACCGGCGAGGCCACCGATGATCATGCCGACCACGACGCCGATGATCGTCGCGAGCACACCGACCAGCAGCGTGTTCTGCGCGCCGACCAGCAGCCGCGAAAGGTAGTCGCGGCCGAAGTCGTCGACACCGAGCGGGAAACCGGGCTGAGCGCCCGGAATGATGCCCTGGCCGAGGATGACCTGGCCCTGCAGATACCGCTCGTAGGGATCCTTCGGCGCCAGAAGCGGCGCGAAGATCGCCACGAGCAGGAACAGTCCGGTGATCACGGCGCCGGTGATGGCCACCGGGCTCCGCATCATCCGGCGCAGCGCCTCGCCACCGAGGCTGTGCCCCTTCGCCGACGAAGCCGCGAGCTTGTCGATCGGCTCCTTCTTCTTGTTCAGCAAAGTGTTCATCGGACACGCACCCTCGGGTCGATGAGCCCGTACGAGACGTCGACCAGCATGTTCACCAGCACGTAGACCAGCGCGCCGAACAGCAGCAGCGCCTGCAGACGCGGGTAGTCACGCCGTTCGATGCCTTCGGCGAGCAGGAAGCCGAGGCCGCGGAAGTTGAACACCCGCTCGGTCAGCACGGCGCCACCGAGCAGCGCGCCGGTCTGGAGACCGATGACGGTGACCACCGGCAGCAGGCCGTTGCGGAGCACGTGACGGCGCCGGACGACCGGCTGGGTCAGGCCCTTCGAGTTGGCCGTGCGGATGAAGTCCTCGTTCAGCACGTCCAGCACCGACGCCCGGGTGATCCGCACGATGACCGCGAGCGGAATCGTGGCCAGCGCGAACGCCGGGAGGATCAGGTGGGCGATCGCGTCCCAGGCGGCGTCCCATTCCTGGGTGATGATGCCGTCGAGGACGGCGAATCCGGTGACGGTGGTGGCGTCGAGGCCCGCCATCTGACGGCCCTGCGAGGGAAGTCCCAGCGGGGCGGCCAGCAGGTCCTGCATCATGTAGCCGAGGAAGAACACCGGCACGGCGACGCCGACCAGGCTCAGCACGATGATGACGTTGTCGACGGTCCCGCCGCGGAAGCGGGCGGACAGGTAGCCGAACGGGATGCCGAAGCCCACCGCGATGAGCATCGCGCAGAAGCCGAGCTCGAGGGTGGCGGGAAGGAAGTTCCCGATCTCCGACATGACCGGCTGGGCGGAGACCAGCGAGTTGCCGAAGTCGCCGGTGATCGCCCGGCCGAGGAACTTGAAGTACTGGACGAAGATCGGGTCGTCGAGGCCGAGGAGCTTGTTCAGGTCGGCGATCTTCTCCGGGGTCGCCTTGTCACCCAGCAGGGCGCCGGCGGGGCCGCCGGGAAGGGACCGGAGCCAGGCGAAGATCAAAATGGACAGGATCAAGAGCGTCGGTATCGCTTGTAGCAGCCGACGCACGAGAAAACGGAGCACGTGCGTTCCTTTGTTGCCAGCCCGGGAATGGGCCACAGGGGGCGGGCGCGGTAGCGCCCACCCCCTGGTGGCTTAGTGGTGGTGGATCAGTTGACCGTGACGGTGTAGAAGCGCTCGTCGGTCAGCGGGCTGGCGACCAGACCCTTCACCTTCGGGCCGACGACGATCGCCGGGGGGCCGTAGGAGATCGGGATGGCGGGCAGGTATTCCATGATCTGCTTGTTGACTTCCTGGTACGCCTTGGTGTGCGCGGCACCGGCGGGCGCGTCTTCCGCGGCGGAGAGGGCGGTGAAGAGCTCGGGGTTGCTGAAACCGAACTCCGCCTTCTCGCGGCCGAAGAAGGTGCCGACGAAGTTACCGGCGTCGTTGTAGTCACCGGTCCAGCCGAGCAGGTGCACGTCGTGCTTGCCCGCCTTCTGGACGTCGTCCTTGTAGCCACCGTTCCACGGCTTGGCGATCGGCTCGACCTTGATGCCCATGGCCTTCATGTCCTCGGACAGCGAGGTGAAGATGTCGGCCGGGTTCGGCATGTACGGCCGGGTGACCTCGGTCGGGTAGTAGAACTTGAGGGTCATGCCCTCGGCGCCGGCCGCCTTCAGCAGGTCTTTCGCCTTCTGAAGGTTGTAGTCGTACTTGGTGACGTTCTCGTTGTAGCCGTCGATCGCCTTCGGCACGAACTGCGTCGCGGTCTCGGCGCCCTCGGGGAGCTTCGACTTCACGAACTGCTCACGGTTGAGGCCGTACGCCAGCGCCTTGCGGACGTTGGGGTCCTTCAGCTTCGGGTTGTTCTTCTGGTTGATGCCCAGGTACAGGATGTTGAACGACGGGCGGATGAGCACCTGCTCACCGTCGTTGCGCAGCAGGCCGTAGTCCGCGGGCGACGGGTAGTCGTAGCCCTGGATGTCGCCGGCCTTGAGCGCCTGCTTGCGGGCGTTCTCATCCGGGATGACCTTGAAGACCAGCTTGTCGAGCTTGGCCGTCTGGGTCGGCGAGTCGGTGGCCTTGACCAGCGTGATCTCACCCTTGGCCTGGTCCCAGCTCTCGAACTTGAACGGGCCGGTGCCGGTCGGGTGCTTCAGCGCGTACTCCGGGTAGGAGAACGAGTCACCGCTCTGGGTGACGGCGTCGGCGTTGTACTTCTTCAGCGCGTCCGGGCTCTGGATGGACAGCGACGGAAGGGTGAAGGCCGCCGGGAAGGCGCCCTTGGCCTTGTTCAGGTTCAGGACGGCGGTGGACTCGTCCTTGGCCTGGCAGTCCTTGAACACCGGGTCGCCGGAAGCGTCGCCCTCGTTCTTCGCGAAGCCCTCGAAGACGTCGCCGTAGTAGATCATCTGGCTCTGGGCGGCGGCGCCCTTCATGTTGAACATGCGGTTGAAGTTGAAGCAGACCGCTTCGGCGTTGAACGGGGTGCCGTCGTGGAACTTCACACCCTTCTTCAGGGTGAAGGTCCAGGTCTTGCCTTCGTTGCTGCCTTCCCACTTCTCCGCCAGACCCGGCTCGAGGTCCGCGGTCCCCGGCTTGTTCATGATCAGCGTGTCCATCATCTGGCGGATGATGCGGAAGGTTTCACCGTCGTCGTTGAAGAGCGGGTCGAACGTCTTCGGGTTACCGGCGGCCCCGAAGACCATGGTGCCTCCCGAGCCACCCCCTGCGCCTTCTTCACGCTTCGATTCGGCACAGGCGGAAATGGAGACCGCGAGTGCGCCGGCAAGCCCGATCAGGGCCACACGGCGTGCTCGGGTCACCCGCAGTTGCTGCATCTGGCACCCCTTGAGGAGATATTCGGTGTTTAGGCACCGTCGGCGTCGATCGATCGAAACTCGAACTCCGCGGACGATCGGTGTGCTCGCCGACACTAGCGGGAACTCAGCCCGCACTTAAGCACGCGAGGTTACGATCGCGCTACACGACGGCCAATACGACCGCAAAGTGTCCGCAATTCTGGACGGAGTGTAATCAATTTCGGACCACTAACGCGCAGAGTGCCGGGTCACTGACTCAAATGGGTGCTTACCGCTACTACCAATGGGTCACTGACAAAACAGGACATCCGTGGGTATCGGGTCCCTCTCGCAAGTGGTAAGGCCTACCCGCACAAAGGTGCCGCGCCGGGGTCCTGAAGTCCGTGAAGGCCTCCTTGCTGTACCTAGGCGCAAGGATGGGGTCCTTCATGTACTGGGGTTTGCGCGTGAAGGCGCTGTAGTGCTGAGGCTCAAGGTGGCGTTCCTGCCTCGGCTCGGCTGAGCTGGGCCCGGCATGACGTGAAGGGCTCCTTCCCTACCCTCAAGGTAGGGAAGGAGCCCTTCACGTACCTCGGCAAGGTGTGAAGGTCGAGTTTCCTCGGCTGAGCCGAGGGAAGGGGTCCTTCACGCGCAGCCGCCGTGACCACTGGTGCCTGTGGGAAGAACGTGGCGATCACCGAGTCCGTCCAGTCACGCGAGACCGCCATCCGGCACCGGCTCACCACTCGCGCGAGGTGATCACCCGGTCCGCCGCGGCACGGGTCCCGTCCACGGCGAACCACCCGCGTTCGAACAGTTGCCAGCGCCGCAGGTCCACACGGGATTCCTCGCCGTCGCGGCCCGTCGCGCGGTCGAGGCGTTCGGCCTCGTTCCCGCCGTCGAGCCAGGTCAGCAGCGACAACGACGGCCGGATCCGTGCGCGGCCACTGGAAACGCCTTCCAGCACCAGGACATCGGGGACCGGGATCTCGGCTTCTTCACCCGGTCGAGGGGTGCCGCTGGTCCAGTCCACCCGCCGGTAGCGGCCGGGCCTGCCCGCGCGCAACGGTTCCAGTACCCCGGTTTCCAGGCGCGGCCACCATGAAACGGGCTCGTCCCAGGTGGCGAACTCGTCGGTACTCACCAGCGCGACGTGGATGCCGCGGCCGGCGAGTTCGGCGACGATCTTCCCGGCCAGCGTGGACTTCCCGGAGCCGGACGGGCCGTCGACGGTGAGCACGCGGACGGCGCCCAACCTCGGCGGGGCCGCGAAAAGGGCGTCGATCAGCGTGCGCGTGCGGGGCTCACTTCGGGGAGCCCTTTGACGTTGTCGGGCGCGGCCGTCCTCGCTTCGAGCGCGGCGACGCGTTCTTCCAGGTCACGCTGGGCGTCGGCGAGTTCGCAGCGGAGCAGCGCGATCTCCTCGACGGAGGTCCGGACCTCTTCTTCGAGATGCCCGACCTCGGTCGACAGATGCAGGGCGACCAGTGCGAGCACCACACCGGCCAAGAGGAATACGAAGTTCGACGGCGTCTGAACGCCGGTTACCCGGGCCAGGAAGTCGGCGGCCTGCGGAACGAGGGCGAGCACGACCACACCGACGGCGAGGACGAGCCAAACACCCGCGTACTTTTCCCGCAGTTTCCGCCGTCGCATCATCTCGAGGACGACGAACAGCACGAGACAGGCGACGACGATGCTGAGAATGCGCCAGCCAGCCATAATCAGCTCCTTTTACGCCGAATCCGACGAGTCGACGGCGGGGCGGCGGCGCACCAGCGCCAGCAGCAGGGCGAGTCCGGCGCGGCCGAGGTAGACGGCCGATTTCACCGGCGAATGGCTCGGCGTTCCGGCCGCCCGTTCGCGCATGATCACCGGGATTTCCTTGATCTTCAGTTCGGCGCGGATCGCCATCACGAGCGATTCGACCGTGTCGCCGAGGTATTCGGCCGGGTAGTACGCGGCGAACAGTTTGATCGCGCGCGGGCCCATCGCCTTGAACCCGGAGGTCACGTCGGTGAGCTTGGTCTTCCCGAGCCGGGAGAAAACGAGCGAGAGCGCGACCATCGCGTATTTCCGCGGGCCGCTCGCCTTGTACGAACCCTTGCCCGCGAACCGCGAGCCGATCGCGATGTCGGCGTCGTCGAGCGCGTCCAGCAGGGCGGCGACCTCGTCGGGGTCGTGCTGACCGTCCGCGTCCACCTGCACGACGACGTCGTAGCCGCGGGCGGCCGCGTACCGGAAGCCGGTGCGCATCGCCCCGCCGACGCCGAGGTTCACCGCCAGGCGGGCCACCTCCGCGCCCGCCGCGCGGGCGAGGTTGGCCGTGTCGTCGGACGAGCCGTCGTCGACGACCAGCACGTCCATGCCCGGCAAGGACTGCTTGACCTGGGAAATGACCGCACCGACACTGGCCTGCTCGTTCAACGCGGGCATCACGATGAGTACGCGGCGGGTGGTCACGGACGTACTGGACACTGGATCACTCTATCTTCTTACTGGCCGTGAGCGGTGTCGGACCCGGCGGGCGCGCCATCGGCGACCACACCTTGCTGACCTTCGATTTCGTAAACCGACGCGTCGAGGTTGTGGAAGACGCGTTTGAAACCCGGAGTGATGTCGAGGCGCTGGAGACCCACCGCGGACTGCGCGTTGGGGGCCACCTTGCCCTTGCCGACGAGCACGTAACGCACCTTGAGGTCGGTGAGCGCCTCGCGCACGCGCGGCTCGCGGTTGATGTCGTTCAGGAAGACGCTGAGCCAGCCCGCCTTGGTGGTGAACTCGGCGCCGTAGTTGGTCCACTCGACCGGCTGAACCCCCGAAAGGGCGTACATCCACACCGAGCCGTCGGCCTTGTCGTTCATCACGCGCTCGCCCGGCACGACGTGCTTCCCGAGCCAGGCGTAGGCCGCTTCCTCGCCCTTGCTGACCGAGGGGCCCTCGCCGTAGTTCATCGCGAGCCGCGCGGAGTTACGGCCGATGTAGCCGCCCTTGCTCAGCACCGTGACGACCAGGCCGACCACCACCGCGCCCGCGATGGCCGCGGTGACCGGGTTCAGGCCGGGCCTGCGCTCGCCGAGCTTCTCCGCGATCTTGCCCGACGTGGTGTGCACGAACTCGCCGAACGCGACGGCGCCCGCCAGCGGGACGAGCGCGCCGATCCGCCAGTGGTCGTTGTAGAACACGCCGGTCAGGGTGTGGATGAGCGGGGTCTCCAGCGAGATCGTCGCGGCGAACAGGCCGCCGAGTACGACGTACGCGCCGACCATCCAGAGCATCCGCCGGTGCCGGACCAGGAAGAACACACCGATGATCGCCGGGATGCCGATCCACCACTGCGGGAACGACGCCATCGGCGAGAACGTGATGGTCTGCCCGAGCGCGCCGGACACGCTGGTCTCCGATGCCCAGAACGCGCTCGTCACGCCGCCCGCGTTGTAGAGCGCGGGCAGCACCTGTGGCACGCCGAGGACGACCGCGACCCCGATCGTGGCCACCAGGGAGGCCGCGCTCCGGCGCCAGTCGATCTTCTCGAAGCGGAACAGCACCGCGAGCAGGATCAGCAGGAAGTAGACCATGATCACGAAGATCAGGCTGGTGTGCAGGCCGGCCAGCCCGGCGACGCCGACGCCGATCGCGACCGGTCCGGCGATGCCGTTCGGCTTGAGCAGCAGGCGGGCGAGCGCGAGCATCGCGGGGACGAGCGCCACCCCGGCGACGTACGGCCACAGCGGGCCGCGCCACAGCGAGTCGTACGGGAACGCGGTGAACCAGGTGGACACGGCCGCGGCGGCGGCGGTCGCGAGGACCGGCATGCGCCAGGCGCGGCACATCGCCGCGACGCCGACCGGGACGGTCAGCACGACCATGAGCGCCGCCAGGTTCAGCGTCGGCATCATCGTCAGGCCGCCCTTGCCGAAGATCAGGGCGAGCAGCGCGTGGTAGGTGTCCGGGTAGAAGTAGTCGTGCTGGTTAGGCAGGTTCGCGATGGTGCCGACGGTCGACGCGCGCGCGTCGCCGTGCTCGGCGATCCAGCGCACCAGGTTGCCGTGGAACGGGGCGTCCCACCCCTGCTGGACGTTCTCCAGGCTGTGCGAACCACGCAGGAAGGTGACCAGGCCGACGCCGAGGCCGACCACCACACCGGCGCCGATCAGCAGGTGGTCACGCAGGGAGCGCTTGGTCTCGTCGTCGTCTTCGTCCTCAGCCCACTCGGGGTGCCGCTTCGCGGTGAAGCGGAGCACGAGGAACGAAAGGCCGAAGCCGACGAGGGACAGCAGCAGCACCCACAGGCCGACGTTCAGCATCGTCCAGCGGATGCCGAAGCGGCCGAGGATCGGGATGCCGATGGCGACGAGGCCGAAGGTCAGCAGCGGGGCCGCGGCGGCGAGGGTCCAGCCGCGCAGCCTGATCGCGCCGCCGAAGACGAGCCCCGGCAGCCAGAACGCCAGCAAGACCAAAAGAACGTTCATCGAATTCGCTGTCCAACCCTATTCGGCGTCAGGAACGCCACCGAAGTTCGCGGCGCGCGATGGCGCCGCCACACTATCGAGACGTTTCGGAAGGCCGCGCGTTGCCCGGCCCGGGCGTGCCGCGCACCACGAACGCCATGACGACCAGCAGGCCGACGGTCGGTCCGGCGGCGAGGCCGACGACGGCGCGCACGACGGTGTCGCCCGGGAAGAACAGCAGGACCAGCGCGGTCGCGACGACGACGGCCGCCCAGGTGATCAGCACTTTCGTGGCCTTGGCCTGCGCGACGAGGACGGCGGCGAGCAGCTGCATCGCGGCCAGCAGCACCGAGGACCAGACCAGTCCGGCCATCCACCAGGCCTCGGGGTCGTTCTTGGCGCCGTAGACCAGGCGCACCGCCCAAGGGCCGATCAGCCAGCCGATCAGCGCGCCGAGCGCCCCGAGCGCCAGCGCGCCCATCGAGCCGAGCGCGAGCAGCTTCCGCAGCCGGTGCTTGCCCTCCTCGGTGCTCGACAGGCGCACCACGGTCGGCACCGCGAGGGCCTGGACCGGCGCCATCAGCGTGAGCGGCGTCCTGGCCACGAACAGGGCGAGGAAGAGCACGCCGAGCTTGTCCTTGTCGCCACCGGGAGCGAGCAGGCTGACCAGCGCCGGGTACCCGGTGATGACGCTCGCGGTGAGCCCGGCGCCCGCGAGGAGCATCAGCATGTTCTTGACGATCGGCCTCGCGGGCGCGTCGGCTTCGAGCTTGGGATCGACCAGCTTGGCGGCACCACGAGCGAAGAGCAGCCAGGCGAACGAACCGGTCGCGGCGGCGATGGCGAACCAGTAGACCTGGGTGAGCCCGGCGACCACCAGCGCGGCGACCACCAGGATCCGCACGGCGGCCTCGACCAGGATCAGCCACGAGTAGGACCGGACGTGGTCCTGGCCGATCAGCAGACCGCGCGCGGCGAACTGGAAGGCGAACGAAAGCCCGCCCGCGAGCACGATCACGGCGAGCGCGAACTGGCCGCCGTAGACCTTGTCGGTGATCGGCGGCAGCAGCGTGACCAGTCCGACGAGCACCACGGCGATCGCGCTGGTGGCGAAGGCGATCACCGCCGGGCGGCCCGCCTTGCGGCCGTCGAGCGCGGCGTGCGCGGACTGACGCGAGATCTCCTGCTCGAGCGGGGACAGGGCGGCGCCCAGCCCCATCAACATGCCCCAGAAGGAGAGCAGGACGGCGTTGTCGGCCTGCGAGAGCGTCCGGCCCCAGACGACGGTGAGGACGTAGCCGAGGGCGATCGCGATCAGCAGGTAGACGCCGATCCGCCCGGCGGATTTCCCGATGTCCTTCGCCAGTTTTTCGCTGCTCACCGTGCTGCTCATCGCCGCAGCCGGGCCCGCAGTGCCATGAAGAGGCCTCGGAGCGCTCCGGCGCCGAAGCCGGCGGCGAACACCGGGGTGAGCTGGGCGACCGCCTTGGCCTCGGCCTTGGTCGCGCCGAACTTCGTCACCGCGAAGCCGGCGGCCGTCGAACCCGCGGCGGCCAGCGCGACAGCGGTCTTCGGACGCTTCGCGGCGACACCGAGCCCGAGCACTCCGACGGCCATGGCGGCGAACAGTCCGTTGCGCGCGGGCCCCGGCGACGCGAGATACGAATCGACGAACGTGGTGCCGCGGAAATACGACTGGCCGATGAACTTCTTGAACGAATCCCGGCCGTGGTAGGTCGCGGAGAAGCCGGGCGCGAGGAAGATGCGGTGCCGTTCGGCGATCCAGCGCAGAACACCCGTGTCGTCACTGGCGAAACGGACGTCTTCGAAGAGCGACTCGAACGCGTTGGACGAATCCTCGAGAACGTCCTTCGGCGCGGAAAAGAATCCCGTGCCTTTAGGGAAGACGTCGAACTCTTCGATACCGAAGGACATCAACCGCGGGTTCGCGCAATAACGGCGCCACGGGATCTTGACCAGCCCGGCCATGAATCCCGCATACGGATTGTGTTCGGACGCGACGTTGACGTGACCGTTCCACACCGTGCGTTCCGGATGGTCCGCGAGCTGGTCGCGGAGGAAGGTGAGCGAGCCGGAGTCCACGATCACGCGGCTGTCGAGCAGCAGGATCTGCCGCCCGGACGCCTTCGCGATGCCCGCCCGGCGTGCCTCGAACCGGCCGCTGTTCGGCTGGGTGAGCACGGTGATGCCGTACAGCTCCTGCAGCTTGGCGAGCTTGCCGCCGGTGCCGTCGGTGCTGCCGTCGTCGACCACGACGACCTCGACCGGCCAGCTCGCCGCCTGTGCCGACGCGATCAGCGCCCCCACACTGCGGTCGATCCAGTTCTGCTCGTTGTAGACCGGGATCACCACGGACAGGGCCGGGAGGAGCGAATTCGCACTCACCCCGGCGAGGTTACCTTGCGCGGCCCACCAGTATCCTTCGGGCACCGCAGACCCCGACAGAATGGCTGTTCCGGTGATTTCCTTCATTCTCGGCACCACGGCGGAACTGATCAAAATCGCGCCGGTCTACCACGGCATCCTCGAACGCGGGGTCCGGCCGAAGATCTGGTTCACCGCCCAGCACGTCGACGAGGTCTCGGACGTTCTCGCCGATCTGAACCTCCCCGAGCCCGACGTCTGGCTGGTGCCGAAGGAGAAGGCGCACAACCTGGAGTCGCCCGCGCAGGTGCCGGGCTGGGCCGCGCAGGTGCTGCGCACCGCGTGGAGCCGCCGCGCCGAACTGAAGGCCGCGCTGGTCGAGGACGGCCGTCCGCCGCTGGTGCTGGTGCACGGTGACACGTTCACCACGCCGTACGGCTCGCTCATCGGGAAGCGGATTCTCAAGTCGCGGGTCGGGCACGTCGAGGCCGGCGCGCGGTCGGGCAGCATCATGTCGCCGCTGCCGGAGGAGCTGAACCGGAAGATCGCCGCGAAGATCGTCGACATGCACTTCGCGCCGAGCGCGCGCGAGGTGAACAACCTCCGCAACGCACGCGGCGTCGTCGTCGACACCGAGGCGAACACCGCGATCGACGCGATGCGGATGGCCATCAACGGCCCGCTCGACGTCGAGGGCCTGCCGGAGAAGTTCGGCCTCGCCACCCTGCACCGCTTCGAGCTGGTCTCGCGCGCGGACAAGTACCGCGAGGCGCTGGAGATCCTGCGCGAGCAGAGCAAGCAGATGCCGATCCTCTACATGGCGGGCGCGCCCGAGCGCGAGAAGATCCGCTCGCTCGGCCTGGCGAACCTCTTCGACGAGAAGAACTTCATCATCCAGCCGAAGATGCGGTACCTGAAGTTCCTGCCGCTGGTCGCGCGCGCCGAATACGTCGTCACCGACTCGGGCGGCCTGTCGGCCGAGTGCTACTACCTCGGCCTGCCGTGCGCCGTGCACCGCGAGCGCACCGAGACGCCGCAGCACCTGGGCGAGACCGTCGTGCTGACCGAGATGCGCGGGGACAAGCTGCAGAACTTCCTCGACACCTACCAGAACCGCCGCGGTGAGTCCTGGGTCGACAAGTTCCACCCGTCGGAGATCATCGTCGACACGCTGGCTCGCCTGGGCTACTGCTGACGCTTCGCTCGGCCCCTCGCGGATGTCATGAAAGGGTCGTTCAGGACGTTTTTTGTCCTGAATGACCCTTTCATGACACTTGGGGCGCGGTCTCGGACCTGACGCGCCCGAAAGCCCCTTCACGCGCCATGAACGGTCCGTTACTTGCGAAATTTGCAAGTAACGGACCGTTCATGGCGTTTCGTGAGTGACTTCAGGGTCCGCAGGAGCTCCTCGCGGCCGTCACAGTGCGCGAGGAGCTACAGAGCCCGCCGGCCCGAAAGTGCCCGCCCCAGCGTCAGCTCGTCCGCGAACTCCAGGTCGCCGCCCATCGGCAGCCCCGACGCCAGCCGCGTCACGGACAAGCCGGGGAAGTCGCGAAGCATCCGCACGAGGTACGTCGCGGTCGCCTCGCCTTCGGTGTTCGGGTCGGTCGCGATGATGATCTCGCTGATCTCCGCGCCGCCGATCCGCGCGAGCAGCTCACGCATGCGCAGCTGCTCCGGCCCGATGCCGGACAACGGGTCCAGTGCGCCGCCGAGCACGTGGTAGCGGCCCTTGAACTCGCGCGTCCGCTCGACGGCGAGGACGTCCTTCGGCTCCTCGACCACGCAGATGACCGTGAGGTCGCGGCGGGTGTCGCGGCAGATCCGGCAGGTCTCCTGTTCCGAGACGTTGCCGCAGACCTCGCAGAACTGCACGCCTTCCTTGACCTTGCCGAGCACTTCCTGCAAGCGCGAGATATCCGCGGGATCGGCCGCCAGCAGGTGGAAGGCGATCCGTTGCGCGCTCTTGGGACCGACGCCGGGCAGCCGCCCGAGCTCGTCGATCAGATCCTGGACGACACCCTCGTACAAGCTAGCCGCCGAGCCCGGGGAAGCCGCCGAGGTCCGGCATCCCGCCGCCGAGACCGCCGGCGAGCGGGCCGAGTTTCTGTTCGGTGAGCTTCTGCGCGTTGGCCGAGGCGTCCCGCACGGCCGCGATGACCAGGTCGGACAGGGTCTCGACGTCGTCGGGGTCGACCACCTTGGGGTCGATGGCCAGCGCTTTGAGCTGACTGTCGCCGGACACGGTCGCGGTGACCAGGCCGCCGCCGGAAGTGCCGGTCACCTCCGTGTTGGCCAGCTCTTCCTGGGCCTCGACCAGCTTCTGCTGCATCTGCTGTGCCTGCTGCATGATCTGCGACAGGTCGAAGCCGCCACCGGGTTGCACCATGATCCGATCGGTCCTCTCCTGGAAAATCCCGTGCCGCCTACCAGCCTAGCCGTCACCCGTGTGGCACCGTGGGCGCCGTGCGACGACGGATGGGCCTCATGGTGGCGATCGGCTTGACGCTGTTCACGGCGTGCGGGGTGGACACCCCCGCGTCGTTGCCGTCGAGTCCGTCCGCTCCGGGGACCACCACGGTCTTCACCACGCTTCCGCAGCCGAGTCCCACGACGAGCGCGCCGCCTTCGAGCGCGCCTCAGCCGCCTCCGGGCACACGGCAGCCGAAGACGGGCAAGGTCGTCGTGCTCGATCCCGGCCACAACGGCGGGAACTCCGGCAAGCCCGGCGAGATCAACAAGCAGGTCCCGGCGGGGCGCGGCAACACGAAACCGTGCAACACCACCGGAACCTCGACGAATTCCGGCTATTCCGAGCACGCGTTCACCTGGGATGTGTCGCAGCGGATCTCGCAGGCCTTGGTGGCCAAGGGAATCCGCGTCGTCCTCACCCGGCAGAACGACACCGGGGTCGGGCCGTGCGTCAACGAACGCGCCGCGATCGGGAACGACGCCGAGGCGGACGCCGTCGTGTCGATCCACGCGGACGGCTCGAATTCCGCCGGAGCGCACGGTTTCCACGTCGCCTATTCCGCCCCGCCGCTGAACCCCCAGCAGGGCGAGCCCTCGGTGAAACTCGCGACGGCGTTGCGGGACGGCATCCGCGCGGGCGGTTTCCCGACGTCGACGTACCTCGGTTCGAACGGGCTCGCCCCGCGCGGCGACCTCGGTGGTCTCAACCTCTCGACCCGGCCGGCCGCGCTCGTCGAATGCGGGAACATGCGCAACGCCGCCGAGGCCGCGGCGATGGCGAGTGAAGAAGGACGTCAGCAGTACGCGGCAGTCATCGCGAAGGCCATCGAGGACTACCTAACGGGCTAGGGGCTCGGCAAGACCGCTTCCACCGCAGGCGCCGAGGCCACCAGCCCATCCGGTTCCGTTTCCCTGGCGCCGGAACGGGAGGCGCGGACGCGGCGTCCCTCCCCCTTGCCGCGTCCGCGCGTTCCCACAACCGGAAGAGCTTCGCCCGCTCGTCGCGTCCGGCCCGGCAGACCGTCGCGATCCGTTCCAGCGGACCGAAAGTGACCGGAACGGTGACCCCGCTGCAGTAGCGATGGACCGTCGACCGGCTCAGCTGCGCCTTGGCGCCGATCCGTTCGTAGCTGTGGCCACTACGCCGTTTCAGCTCCACGAGCAGTTCCGCCAAGGCGCGGCCGTGCTCTCCACCTGTCATGGGCCCTCCCCGAATGGTGCCCACGAAGCGTCACCGATGGCCGCGCGCGGGGACACACCTTTTCGCTCCAGCGAAAACCCTGCCGCCGCCTGCCGTCCCAGAGACGTCTCAGGCGCCTACGTTCCCGCAGGTCAGCGCCGGGTTTTCGTCTCACCCTCCCGGATCTGGCCGAACTGCTTGCCGGGCCGCGTCAGGCACGTTTGAGTTACCGCCAGCGAATGAAATGCCGTCTTGAGGGGGACATGGCATGACTCTGCGCATGATCTTCGATCGTGAGGATCTCCAAGGGATCCGGATCGCCGAAGCACCCGACCCGTTGTGGGAACTGGTCCTCGGTTCACATCAACTGCGGGAGAACCATCCGTCGGCCTGGCGTCAGCGAGTCCAGCTGAACGCGCGGCAGAACGAAGAAGCGGCACGATCACTGAAGACGCTGTTCACGCTGGTTCCGCCGAAGGGGAACTTTCCCGACTTCCTGACCCCACCCGGCTCGGCGGGATCGTTCGAAAGCGGGCTCGAAGCGGTGGCGTGCACACCCCGCCGCCGGTTGTGCGCCGATCTACGGACCGTGTTCACCGGCGCCGCGCCGCACTGGGTGAAACGGCTCGCCGACGGCGATCGCGAGGAGGTGCACGGGGTCGTCGGCGCCCTGCGCGACTCCTACGAACTGGTGATCGCGCCGTTCTGGCACAGCATGCGCGAGACCGTCGCCGCCGATCGCGCCCGCCGCGTCCGCACGTTGGCCACCGAGGGGGCGGGAGCGATGATGCGCGGCATCCCCGGCGTGCGCGGCTGGGACGGCGAGGTGCTGGAGGTCGCGTACCCCCGGGAGCGGACCGTCCACCTCGGCGGCCGGGGATTGACCCTGATCCCGAGCCGGTTCTGCGCGAACACGCCGGTCACCTTCATCGATCCGGCGCTGCCGCCGGTGCTGCTCTACCCCGCCCGCGTGACGAGCGCCCGTCCGGCGGACACGTCCCCCGAACTGGTGGCGCTTCTCGGCCGGACCCGCGCCGAGAGCCTCGGGGCGCTGCGCGTACCGCGTACGACCAGCAAGCTGGCCACATGCCTCGGCACCTCGATCGGCACGGCCAGCAAACAGGCCGCCGTGCTGCGCGAGGCCGGGCTCGTCTCCAGCGCCCGGCAGGGCGGCGCCATCCTGCACCACCTCACCCGCCTCGGCACGGCACTGCTCACCGGGGAACTCCACGAAGGGACCTCTCCATGAAATCGGTACTCGCCGCCGTCGCCCTGCTCCTCGGCACGGCCGCCCCCGCCGCCGCGGCGGCGGCGGACTTCCCGGTGTTGCAGATGAACCTGTGCCGCAGCGGTGTCGCGAAATGCTTCGACCAGGGCGGGACGAATCCGATGGCGAAGGCGGCGAGCACGATCGTCGCGGTGAACCCGGCCGTCGTGACGTTGAACGAGGCCTGCGCGTCGGAAACGACGAAGCTGGCCGCCGACGTCAAGGCGCAGTCGGGCCGGGTCTACACGGTCGTGTGGCAGCCCGTCGGCAAGAAGGAGAACGGCCGGACGACGCCGTATCCGTGCACGTCAGGGCGTGGCGAGTACGGCATCGCCGTGCTGGCCAGGCAGGACCTCGGCGCGGTGAAGGCACGCGAAGGCGGCTACTTCGGGCCTCAGGACGGCGGGGCGGAACAGCGCGCGTACCTGTGCGCGAAGTTCGGCACGGTCAACGCGTGCACCACGCACCTGTCGACGAAGCGGCCCGCGGTCGAACAGCAGTGCCAGGACCTGAAGGGACTGCTGGCGAAGTACGGCACCGGCACCGTGTTCGGCGGCGACCTGAACCTGCGCTACCCGGGTGATCCGAGCGCGCAGGCGTGCGTTCCCGCTGGGTCGTTCCGGAAGGGCGACGGCAGCGTGCAGCACATCATCGCCGGGAGCGCCTTCGACTTCGGCAGCTCCGGGAAGACGTCGATCCCCGGCACCGATCACCCGGCCTGGCGAGTCACCCTGACCCGGTGACCCCCGCATCCAGGTGACTACTTGCGTTCGTCGAGGGGGCGGGCGTTGAGGTGGTCGGCGAGCAGTTTCCGGGCGATCTCTTCCGGATCCTTCTCGGGCGGGAGCGGCGGAGGCGGCGGCGCGGGGCTCGCGTCCTCGTTGTAGAGGTCCTCGTCCTCCTCGACCGGCTCGGGCGGGAGCGGGATGTCGGGCTCGGTCGTGACCACCTTCGGCCGCTGGGGCTCCGGCTTCGGCGCGGGAGGCGCCGGAGCCGCGGAGGGCGCTTCGGCGGACCGGCGGGTGAAGGAACGCTCAGGCGCGGACGACGTCGGCGCGGCCTTGGGAGCGGCGGCCTGCCGGGGCTGCGCGCCGCCGTGGACGCACCGGATCTGCCAGTCGTCTTCGAAGACCGCCTTGAACGCGGCCGCGATGCGCTCCGTGTGCAGCGGTTCGGAAAGCCTGCGGACCACCGGTTCCGCGTTGTGCGTGAGCGTGACGGCGTTGCCTTCGACACTCACCACACTGGCCTGCGTGAGCATCGCGCCGGTGACGGTGCCGCCCGGGATCTTGCGGATCGCGGCCTGCACCTGCGGCCAGCGGGCGCGGATCCCGTCCACGTCCGTCGAGCCATCCGAAGGCGCTGCCGCCGCCGCGGGCGCGGCCGGCGGCGGGGTGGGCGCGGACGGGCGTTGCGGGGCGGGCCGTTCGGCGACCGGTTCCGGCCGCGCGACGGGCTGGGGTGCCGGTGCGGCGGCCTGCGGGGACGGCGCGGACTCCTGAGCGGGTGCGGCGGGACGTCGCGACGGCCGCTGGAACTCTCGGACGGGTTCACCCGAAGGCACGGCCGGGGCGGACTGCGCCACCGGAGCGGCCGGAGCAGCCGGAGCAGCTTGCGCGGCCGGAGCCGGACCACTGGCGACGGGCGCCGGAGCCGAGGCGGCACGCCGCTCGAGCCGTTCGAGACGGGCGAGCAACGCGTCGGTGCCCTCGGCGACCGAAGGCAGCAGCATCCGCGCCGTCAGCAGTTCCAGCACCAGCCGCGGCGAGGTCGCGCCCCGCATCTCCAAGAGTCCATTGTGGACGATGTCGGCGTAGCGCGAGAGCGTGGCGGGCTCCAGTTTGCCCGCCTGCTCCTTCATCTTCTTGAGTTCGTCGTCCGGCGCGGCGACCAGCCCGCGCTCACCGGCGTCCGGCACCGAACGCAGCATCACCAGATCGCGCAGGCGGTCGAGCAGGTCGGTGGCGAACCGGCGCGGGTCGTGCCCGGCCTCGGCGAGGCTCTCGACGGTGCCGAACACGCCGGCCGCGTCGTCCGCGGCCAACGCGTCGACCATGCCGTCGATGAGCGCGACGTCGGTGACACCCAGCAGCGACACCGCGCGCGAGTAGTCGACGCCGTCCGGCCCCGCCCCTGCCAGCAGCTGGTCCAGCACCGATTGCGTGTCCCGCGCCGAACCGCCGCCCGCGCGGATGACCAGCGGATACACCGCGGGCTCGACCTGCGCGCCCTCGGCGGCGACGTTGCGTTCCAGCAGCTCACGCATGGAGCTGGGCGGGATCAGCCGGAAGGGGTAGTGGTGCGTCCGCGACCGGATGGTGGGCAGCACCTTGTCCGGTTCGGTGGTCGCGAAGATGAAGATCAGGTGCTCCGGCGGCTCTTCCACGATCTTCAGCAGGGCGTTGAAGCCCTGCGTGGTGACCATGTGCGCCTCGTCGATGATGAAGACGCGGTAGCGCGAGTCCGCCGGGGCGTAGAAGGCCCTGTCCCGCAACTCGCGGGCGTCGTCGACGCCACCGTGGCTGGCGGCGTCGAGTTCGGTGACGTCGACGCTGCCGGGGCCTTCGGGCGCGAGGTTGCGGCACGAGTTGCACTCGCCACACGGATCCGGCGTCGGACCCTTCGCGCAGTTCAGCGAACGCGCCATGATGCGGGCGCTCGACGTCTTGCCGCAGCCGCGCGGGCCGGAGAAGAGGTAGGCGTGGTTGATGCGCCCGGCGGCCAGCGCCGTACGCAGCGGATCGGTCACATGCTCCTGCCCGACGACCTCGGCGAAGGTAGCCGGACGGTACTTTCGGTATAGAGCTAGAGCCACGCGGCGAGACTACCGGGAGGGCACGACAGGTGGGACCGGCACCGACCCCCGGCAAGTATCCGGTCCGCTTCGGCACGGCCGAGCTGCTCCAAGACGCCGACCGCGCCAACGCCTGGATGATCACGGTCGACGGGGTCGCCCAGTCGCACGTCAACCTCGACGACCCCACGGATCTCGAGTTCGACTACATCCGCCGGATCGCCGACGTCGTCGACTGCCTCGGCGAAGGACCGCTCGACGTGCTGCATGTCGGCGGGGCGGCCTGCACGCTCCCCCGCTACATCACCGCCGCGCGGCCGCGCTCGCGGCAGCTGGTCTTCGACGCCGACGGCGAGCTCGTCGCGCTCATCCGCGAGCAACTGGGCCTGAAGGGGCTGAAGGTCCGTGTCGGCGACGGCCGCGAAGGCGTCTCCGGCAGGTACGACGCTTCGGCCGACCTGGTCATCGTGGACGCTTTCGAACGCGGAATCCTGGCCGGCGGGCTCGCGACCGTCGAGTTCACGAACGAGGTCGCGCGCGTCCTCCGGCCGGCCGGGACCTACCTGGCCAACATCTCCGACGGTCCGAACCTGCCGTTCCTTCGCCGGTTCCTGGCGACACTGGCGACGTCGTTCCCGCACCTCGCGCTGCTCGCGGAGCCGGGTGTCCTGCGGGGCCGCCGGTTCGGGAACATCGTCGTCGCCGCTTCCCGCGTCGAACTGCCGGTGACCGAGATGACCCGGCGGGCCGCGTCGTCCGCCTATCCGGCTCGCTGCGTCGCGGGCGAAGACCTCCGCGACCTGCAAGGCAAAGCGAAACCCGTCACCGACGCGGAAGCCCTGCCGTCGCCTGTACCGCCGAAGGACGTCTTCGGGATCTTCTAGGGCTCGTGAGTGATTCGGGTCAGAGCCACGGGTGTCTTGGGTCGGGATCGCAGGTCCGTGAAGGACTCCTTCCCTGCCCCTGAGGTCAGGTCGTGAGTGGTAATGAGCGTTCTAACGCTCATTACCACTCACGACCCCCACCGAGAACCGAACAGCGGTTAGGCGACTTTGCCGAGGCCCTGACCCTCGGGGCGGGGACTGGACCCCGGAAATGAAAGGGGATCCCGCGCACCCGTCAGAGCTTGCTTATCCTTGCTGCCTTCCGGCCCTGGGGAGGTTCACAAGATGGACGCCGCGCGGGATCCGAGGACCAGTGTAGTCACTCCCGTCCAGGCATGGAGGACAGTGGGGGGTATGAGTACTCCGACCTGGGTAGATGTCCTCGAGGCCGCCGAAGCCGTCCACCCGTTCGTGCGACACACGCCGCTGCTGCGCGCCGAGGTCGACGGGCGGCCGCTGGTGCTCAAGCTGGAGCATCTGCAGCGGAGCGGGTCGTTCAAACTGCGGGGCGCGGTGAACGCGCTGCTGAGCGGGCCGTTGCCGGAGCGGGTGCTGACGGCGTCCGGCGGCAACCACGGGCTGGGCGTGGCGACGGCGGCTTCGCTGCTGAATGTGCCCGCGACGGTGTACGTGCCGGAGTCGGCTCCGCAGGCGAAGACGGCCAGGATCGAGGCCGCGGGCGCGAAGCTCATCCGTCACGGAGCGACGTACGCCGAGGCCGCCGCGAAGGCGCTCGAAGCCGCCTCTGAGCCGGGTACGCGGTATCTGCACGCGTACGACGATCCCACCGTCGTCGCTGGTCAGGGCACTGTGGCGGCCGAAGTGGTCCAGGACGCGCCGGACGTCGACGCGTTCTTGGTCGCGGTCGGCGGTGGCGGGCTGGTCGCGGGGACGTCGCTGGCCGGGTTGCCGACGTACGCCGTCGAGCCGGAGCGGTGCCGTGCGCTCGACGCCGCGCTGGCGGCGGGCGAGCCGGTGGACGTGGAGATCGACTCGGTGGCGGCGTCGGCGCTGGGCGCGACCAGGATCGGCAGCGTCCCGTTCGCCGTGCTCCGCGAGCGGGTGACCTCCGCACTGGTCAGCGACGCGGAACTGCTCGCCGCGCGGGACCGGCTCTGGGAGGAGTTCCGCCTCGCCGTCGAACCGGCCGCGGCCGTCCCGTTCGCCGGGTGGCTGGCCGGACGGACCGAGGGCGAGCTGCCCTGCGTCATCCTGTGCGGCGCTAACAGTGACTGGACGCCCGGAGCCTGACCCGGAACTCCGTCCGCCCCGGATGACTGGCGACCCCGACCTGCCCGCCGTGCGCGGCGACGACGGCCGCGACGATGGCCAGCCCGAGTCCGGTGCTGCCCGCCGCCCGTGACCTCGAATCGTCGCCGCGGGCGAAGCGTTCGAAGACGTCCGGGAGGATCGCCGGCGGGATACCCGGACCACTGTCGACAATGGACAGTGTCACCGTCGAGTCCATTATGGACAGCGAAGTGGTGACCTCGGTGCCCGCCGGGGTGTGCGTGCGCGCGTTGCCCAGCAGGTTGATCACCACCTGGTGCAGCTGATCCGCGTCGCCGAGGACGGTGATCGGCTCCGGCGGCACCTCCAGCAGCCACTTGTGCTCCGGCCCGGCGACGTGCGCGTCGGCGACGGCGTCCGCGACCAGCCGGGACAGATCGACCGGCTGGTGCACCACCGGACGGCCGGAGTCGAGCCGCGCGAGCAGCAGCAGATCCTCGACAAGGCCGGTCATCCGTGTCGATTCCGACTCGACCCTGCCCATCGCGAACGCGATGTCCGGCGGCACCTCGGAGCCGGACCGCCGGGTGAGTTCCGCGTAGCCGCGGATGGCCGCGAGCGGGGTCCGCAGTTCGTGGCTGGCGTCCGCGACGAACCGGCGCACCCGGCTCTCACTGGCCTGACGGGCGGACAAGGCGCTCGCGATGTGGCCGAGCATGCGGTTGAGCGCGAAGCCGACCTTGCCGACCTCGGTGCGCGGATCCGTGTCCACTTCGGACACTCGCTCGAACAGCGCGACCTCGCCGCGGTCCAACGGGAGTTCGGCGACCCTGGTCGCGGTGGCGGCCAGCCGGTCGAGGGGTTTCATGGTGCGCCGCACGGTCACCGCACCGAGCGCGCCCGCGAGGAGGATGCCGCCGATGGCCACGCCGCCGAAGATGAAACCGAGGTTCCACAACGTATCCGTGACGTCCTTTGTGGGCAGTCCGGTGATCGCGACGCTGCCGTTGGCCGCCGGTTTGGCCACCACGCGGTATTCCCCGAGTGCCCCGAGGTCCACGTCGGTGGGCTTGTCGGTCGGCGTCGACCGCAGCAGGGCGGACAGCTGGACCTGGCCGATCGGGTCGTGGGGGAACGGATCGGCGATCTTCGCGTCGTAGCTGGACCGCAGCACCGCCGCGATCACGCGCCCGTCCGGGAGGATGGTCACGAACAACGAACCGGTGCTCTGCCCGTACGCGCGCAGGCCCTCGGGAACCCTTTCCCCGCCGGGACGGCCCGGTGGCGGCGGACGGCTCGCGCGTTCACTCGTCTCGGCGAGCCGGGCGTCGAGCTGGTCGAACAGGAAGTCGCGCAACGCCAGTTCGGTCACCACGCCGACCACCAGGCAGACGAGCGCGAGCAGCCCCGCGACCTGCGCGATCAACCGCCGTCGCAGCGACCACGGCCGCCTACCCCGCGGGTTTGAGGACATACCCGGCGCCGCGCATCGTGTGGATCATCGGTTCCCTGTCGGCGTCGATCTTCTTGCGGAGGTAGGAAATGTACAGCTCGACGATGTTGGCCTGGCCGCCGAAGTCGTAGCTCCACACCCGGTCGAGGATCTGCGCCTTCGACAGCACCCGCTTCGGATTCCGCATGAGGTAACGCAGCAGCTCGAACTCGGTCGCGGTCAGCGGCACCAAGTCACCGCCGCGGTGCACTTCGCGGCTGTCCTCGTCCAGCGTCAGGTCTCCGACGACCAGCGTCGAACCGCTCGGCCCGGCCACCCCGCCCGCACGCCGCAACAGCGCGCGCAGCCGCAACGCGACCTCCTCCAGGCTGAACGGTTTGGTGACGTAGTCGTCGCCGCCCGCGGTGAGCCCGGCGATCCGGTCCTCCACCGCGTCCTTCGCGGTCAGGAACAGCACCGGCAGGTTCGGCACCTCGGAACGCAGGCGCCGCAACACGTCCAGGCCGCTCATATCCGGCAGCATGACGTCCAGCACCACCGCGTCCGGCCGGAATTCCCTGGCGACGCGGACCGCCTCGATACCGTCGGCGGCGGTGCGGATGTCCCAGCCCTCCATGCGCAGCGCCATCGACACGAGCTCGGACAGGGTCGCCTCGTCGTCGACGACCAGCACCCGCACGGGGCTGCCGTCGGCACGGCGCAGGCCCGCCTTGCCGGAACCGGGCGAAGGGACGTTCACACTGGTCATGCTGCCATCCTGGGCGGCCCCGATGAGGCTTCTCTGTGTCCCGCCTGTGCGTTTCCTGTGAACGATCACCCTGCCGGGGAGCGAAACACAGCGCGTGCCCACCGACGGCACAGCTTCCGCACAGCGACGGCGCCGACCATGGCCGCAACCGACCACACGGAGGCGACCAGATGACCGAACCGACCAAACCCGCCGAACCCCCGGCGGACGAGACCGCCACCTGGGGTGCGCCTGCCCCGGCGGGTGAACCGAAGAAGACCTGGTCGGGCCGCAAGACCGCGATCGCGGCCGGGGTCGCGGTGGTGATCGCCGCCGGCGGCGGGGCCGCGATCTGGGCCGGAACCGCCGCGAACGGCGCCGAACAGAGCGGGATGATGGGCGGCCCCGGCGGCGGCCGGGTGCTCGTCGGCCCTGGCGGGGGTATGCCGCGCGACACGCTGCACGGCGACTTCGTCGTCTCCGACGGCAAGGGCGGCTACCGCACCGAACGAACGCAGACCGGCGAGATCACCGAGATCAGCGCGACGTCCATCAGCCTGACCAGCAAGGACGGCTACAAGCAGGTCTACACGATCGACGCGTCGACGCGGAAGACGGGCGATCCCAAGACCGGCGAGACGGTGATGGTGAACGCCAGGGTCACCGGCGACACCGCGACGGCGACGACCATCGGCAAACCGGGGCAGAACCAGCGCGGCGGGCCGCCCGGTCAGGGTCAACAGGGTCCGGGCCAACAGGGTCGCTACTGAGCCACGACGGCGAGCAGCGCGGCGGCCGTCTCGGCGGGCTCCTGCCCGGTGGTGTCCAGGACGACGCGGTCGGTGCGGGCCTGCCGCATCCGGGCCGCCTCGGTGATCGCGCGGGCGGCCACCCGGTCCCGTACAACTGGCGGCACGCCGCGTAGTTCGTCACCCGCCAGTAGTGCGCTTTCGCCCTCGGCGCGGCGCCCGACGCGTTCGGTGAGCGTCGGGGCGTCCGCGTCGAGGTGGACGACGGCGACTTCCTCGAAGACCCGCCGGTGCTCCGGAAGGAATTCCCTGGCGACGACGATCAGCCGCTTCGCTCCGGCTTCGCGGTAGCCGCGCCAGACGGCCGCGAGATTCGCCGCCTCCAGTGCCGGATCCGGCCCGGGGTTCGCGAACCCGAGTTGCGCTAGATCGACGTAGGCGACAGGAATTTCGCGCGCCCAGAGGTCCCGAAGCGCGCAGAAGGCGGCCGTCGATTTGCCGACCGCCGTCGGGCCGGTCACCACGGTCACCGGACCGGGCAGTGGCTCCACGACATCCGGCGCCCGGACCGGTCCGTCGCCCACGACGCATCGCGGGAACAGCGCCTCCACGGTCTCCTCGTGCCGCTGCCCGGTCGTGTCCATCGCCTCGCCGAAACCGGTGCGGTCGTAGGCGTCCGCCACCGCGTAAAGGTCGGGCAGCGCGGCGGCGGGTGAACCACGGCCGAGGAACCGGCTCCGGAGTTCGTCGCGATCACACGTCAGCCGAATGAGGGTGAGGTCGAAGCCGCCGCCCTCGAAATGCGGCTCGACACCGTTTTCGGGGTCCACGATCCCGGACACGACGAGCTGCCTGGCACCCCGGGAGCGCAGGATCTCCAGCACCCGCAGCAGATTGGCCGCCTTGATCGCATGTGCGGCTTCGCCACCGCCCGGAGGCGGGCCGATCAGCCCGAACTGGTCGATGTCGACGTACGCGACGTTGCCGCCCGCTTCCACGATGCGCGTGTACAAACCCCAGGCGGTGGTGGATTTCCCGGCTGCCGGCGCCCCGGTCGTCCAGAGCACGGGCGTCTTCGTGGTCCCCATGGCTTTCGATCTTAGGAACCCCTGTCCAGCGAAATAGGGCAGAGTTGGGCGCGTGCGGGACATCAGTGGTTCGCTGGCGAGACAGGCGTACGCGGTCGCGGCCGTCTGTCTGGTCGCCGACGCCGGGCTGTATCTCATCGGCGGACCGCCGCTCTCGCTCGGCTGGCAGGTGTGGGTGCCGCTGGTGGGCGGAATCCTCGCCAACGCCGCGCTCGCCGGGCCTTCGCGGTACTCCGGCTGGGTTTCCGGCGCGCACGCCGTCCTGCTCGTCGCCGCGCCGCTGATGCTGTACCCGTACGACCACTACCTGCAGGCCACGAACGCGGGCGTGCTGATCGCGGGCTACCGCGCGGGCGCCTGGCTCGCGACCAAACCCGCGCTGGCCGCACTCGCCGCGATGCTCGCCGGTCTCGTCGCCTGCAACCTCATCCCGGTCGACCGGGGCGATCGGGACTGGCGGGTGCTGGTCATCGACGTCGGCGTGAGCGGGCTGCTGCCGTGGATGGTCGGCCGCTACACGACCGCGCGGCGCGCGTACATCGCCGATCTCCAGCGCGCGGAGGAACAACGGCAGCAGCACGAAGCGGAGGCCGTCGGCCGGGCCGTCGCCGAAGAACGCACGACGATCGCCCGCGACCTGCACGACGTGATCTCCCACCACGTCAGCGCGATCGGTGTGCACGCCGGCGCCGCGCGGCTCGGGCTGCCAGAAGGAGAACCCGCCGTGCGGCGTTCGCTCTCGGCCGTCGAATCGTCGAGCCGGGCCGCGATGGCCGACCTGCGGCGTCTGCTGGATCTCTTGCACGGCAAGGAGAACGCCGACGCACAGCGGCAGCCGGGGTTGGACAACCTCGACGAACTGCTCGACAACCTCCGCACCGCCGGGCTGCCCGCGCGGCTGACCACCCACGGCGGGTCGCGGGAACTCCCGGGCTCGGTGGACGTCGCGTTGTACCGCATCGCGCAGGAGGCGCTGACGAACGCGCTCCGGCACGGTCGCGGCGGGATCGTCGAGATCGACCTCGCCTACCGGCAGACGGAGGTCGTCCTCACGATCACGAACGAGATGGGCCGCCCGAACACGCCGGCCGAGTCGACGAAACGCGGCCTCGCCGGAATCCGGCAACGGGTCGCGCTGTTCGGCGGCCAGGCGGAATGCGGACCGCTCGACGACGGGCGGCACTGGCGGATTCGAGTCGGTTTTCCTTTGGAGGCACAGTGATCCGGGTTCTGCTGGCGGACGACCACGCGATGTTCCGGTCCGGGATGCGCGCGGTGCTGGACACCCAGGCGGACTTCGAATGCGTCGGCGAGGCCGCGGACGGACGCGAAGCCGTCGCGCAGGCGGCCGCACTGCGCCCGGACGTCGCCGTGCTCGACGTCCGAATGCCCAAATTGGACGGTCTGGCCGCGACCGAGGCGATCATGTCCGCGCCCGGTAACGACACCCGCGTCCTCGTGCTGACGACCTACGACTCCGACGAGTACGTGTATCGCGCACTGCGGGCCGGCGCGAGCGGGTTCCTGTTGAAAAGCCTCGCGCCCGAGGAACTCGTCTCGGCCATGCGCGTCGCCGCACGCGGAGACGCGCTGATCGACCCGACGGTGACCCGGCGGCTCGTGTCGACCTTCGCCACCAGCATCGAACCCGCGGCCGCCCAACCGGCGGAACTGGAACGGCTCACCTCACGCGAACGCGAAGTCCTCATGCTCGTCGCCGACGCCTCCAGCAACGCGGAAATCGCCGCGCATCTGCACGTGGGCGAAGAGACGGTGAAGACCCACGTTTCCCGCATCCTCGCCAAACTGGGGTTGCGCGACCGGGTGCACGCCGTCGTCTACGCGTTCCGGAACGGCCTCGTCGGCAGACGATGATCGGTTCGCCGGACGGGGCTCCCGGTGCCAGAATCACCGCAGGGCACGTCGAGGCGGGGAGCCGTGGATGAAACGCTGGGTGACGCTCACGATCGGACTGGTCTTCCTGCTGGTGGGCGGCGTCTGGGTGCTCCAGGGCGCGGGCGTGCTGACCGGCAGCTTCATGACCGGGCAGAAACTGTGGTTCCTGATCGGGCTCGTCGCGTTCCTGGTCGGGGTGGTGCTGGTGGCGGCCACCGCCCGCCGCCCGCGTCGGGCACCTACCGAGGATTAGCCGCGCCTTTTCGCTTTCGGACTTCCACCGGCCGCCGACACGCGTGATCAGAGAGACGACACGCGTGTCCAGCCGGACGACACGGCCGACGTATCCAGCCCAGCACGCGAGATCCGCTTCCGCACACGCGAGATCCGTCTCCGCGCACGTGACATCCGCCCAGCTACACGCGAGGTCCGCCTCAGGAGGGCGAACTCGCGTGATCAGAGGCGTAACTCGCGTGACTAGGGGCGTAACTCACGTGATTGGACGGCGAACTCGCGTGATCGGAGAGACGACACGCGTGTCCAGAGGGACGGCACGCGTGATTGGAGGCGTAACTCGCGGTTTCAGGCGATCTTGAAGATCGGGTAGCCGGGCGCGATCGCCAGCAGTTCTTCGTCGGAGGCCTTCGCGTCGACACCGTCGAAGAACACGCCGACCTCGAACTTCCAGCGCTTGAGGTACGCGCGCAGGATCGCCGGCTTCTCGTCGTCGGCGAGTTCGGTGTAGGTGAACGTCTCGGTCCGGCGCCCGACGCTGAGCTGTCCTTCACCCGCGACGCGCAGGTTACGCACCCACTGCGTGACACCGCGCGGCGCGACCAGGTAGCGCTCGCCGTCCAGCTTCAGCAGGTTGACCGGGACCGAGCGCAGTTCGCCGCTTTTCCGGCCCCGGACCGAGAGCACCCGGCTGCCCATGACCGAGACGCCGAGTTTCGTCAGCTTGAGCACGAACTCGTTGAACGCGTTGGTGGCCTTGGCCGGCTTGACGTAGCGGGTGGCGGCGGCGGGGGAAGTGGCGGTCATCTCGGCTCCTCGAAGTTTTCGAGAGCAGTGCTCTCTGTTAAGAGCAGTGAACACCAGAGCAGTGCGTCATGTCAAGAGCAGTGCTCTTGTTTTGGTGCGATGCTCTATGGTGAGAGCATGGCTGCCACCCAGACCGCGCGCGAACGCGCCCGAGCCGAGCTCACCCGCGAGATCAAGGACGAAGCCCGCCGCCAGCTCGCCGAAGTCGGCGCGCTCGGTCTCTCGCTCCGCGCGGTCGCGCGGGAGCTGGGCATGGTCTCGTCGGCGCTCTACCGGTACTTCTCCAGCCGGGAACAGCTGCTGACCGCACTGATCGTCGACGCCTACAACGCCGTCGGCGAAGCCGCGGAGGCGGCAGACGACCCCAAGAAGTCCTCGCTGGCGCGGTGGGAGTCGATCTGGCACGCGGTCCGCGCCTGGGCGAAGGCGCACCCGCACGAGTACGCGCTGATCTACGGCTCGCCGATCCCCGGCTACCAGGCCCCGCAGGACACCGTCGCACCCGCGGGCCGGGTGGCGTTCGCGCTGGTCGCGGTCCTGCGCGACGCGAACCTCCGGGTCGAGACCGAGGTCGGCGAGATGCCCGTCGAGTTACTGCACCAGCTCGACGCCGTCACCGAGATCCTCAAGATCAACTTGGCGCCCGAGACAGCCTCCCGGCTGATCATGGCCTGGACCCAGCTGTTCGGGATGATCAACTTCGAGCTGTTCGGCCAGTATGTCGGCTCCGTCGACCCGTCGGACGCCTTCTTCGCGCACGGGATCCGTCAGATGGCCGAGTTCACCGGGATCAAGATGACCGGCTGAGCGCGGTCCAAGACCGCATCAGCAGCTGGACGGCGTCCACCACGTCCTCGTCGCCCGTCCCCTCCGGGCTGAGGAAACGCTGCAACAGGAGACCGTCCTCGAGCGCGTGCAGGATCAACGCGAGGAAGGCCGGGTCCGCTGGCGGTTCCGCGCCCCGCGCGGCGAGCTCGGTCCGGATCGAGGTCTCCAGCAGTGCCCTTGTCGACTTCTCGCCTTCGCCGACGAGCGGGCGCGCGTCGGGATTCCGCAGCGCGTAAAGGGCCAGCTCGGTGCGCAGGGTGAGCCAGCCGGCGAGGTGTTCGGCGCGTTCGACGTTCCACGCGCGCAGGCGGTCCATCATCTCCGCGAAGGAGCCGACGCCCTCACGCAGCGCGGAGACCTCTTCGGCCTCGCGCTGGGTCCGGCGGCGCAGCAGTTCGACGACCAGCTCGTGCTTGCCGTCGAAGTTGCCGTAGAAGGCCCCTCGGGTGAATCCGGCCCGTTCGGCGATCTGCTCGACGGACGTGCCGTTGACCCCGCGTTCGGAGAACAGCTCGGCGGCCGCCGCGAGCAGGCGCTGCCTGGTCTGCTCGCGGCTTTCTTCGCGCGTCAAGCGTTTCGCCGTCACACGGCGATCTTAGAGCTGTGCCGAATCAGCTCTCGGCGGGAGAACTTCCGCTCTTCCGGCCGGTCAGCCACACCCCGCCCGCGAGGACGGCGGCGGCGACCACGACGGCCACCGCGGTGAGCGACCACAAGGCCTGGCTCGCCAAGAACGCGGCGACCGCGCCGAAGAGAACGGCGACGAGGAGCAACGGCGTGGTCCGGACGGCTGTGGCGGCGGGGACGGTCACCATGGGAGCTTTCCCTTCGGGGTGGGGCGCGAAACACTTGGTCTTCGCGGAGGGGACCGCGCCGGGTCGGTGGCCTTACGCCGAGTGGGCACGGATCACCCTTCCGGGCGAGATACCGGCGTGGCGGCTAGCGTCACGACGGGACGACATCGAGGGAAAGGCGGCTCGCGGTGGAGAAGTGGGCGGAGCAGGTCGGCAGGATCCGGGTCATCGGAACCGGGGTGATGGGCCGGGGCATCGTCCAGCGGGCCGTGACGGCGGGGCTCGAGGTCGAGCTCGCCGACGCCCGGCCCGACGCCGTCGGCGAGGCCATCGATCACGTCGGCGCGATGCTCGGCAAGCTCGCTTCGAAGGGCAAGATCACCGAAGAAGCCGCCACGGCCGCGAAAGGCAGGCTGATCGCGGCCGAAGACCCGCTGGCCCCCGCCGACGGTGTCGACCTCGTCATCGAAGCGGTCCGCGAGGACCTCGAGATCAAACGCGCGCTGTTCGCCGAACTGGAACGGATCTGCGGCCCGGACACCGTGTTCGCCACCAACACCAGCTCGCTTTCGGTCACCGAGATCGGTGCCGCGCTGACCGATCCGGGCCGTTTGCTCGGCCTGCACTTCTTCAACCCGGTCCCGCTGATGCGGCTGGTCGAGGTCGTGCCCGGCGCGCGGACGGCCGCGTGGCTGCCGCCCGCCGTGACCGAACTCGTCCGCGGCTGGGGACACGAACCCGTCCTCGCGCGCGACGCGCCGGGTTTCCTGGTCAACCACGCCGGACGCGGGCTGGGCACCGAGGCACTGCAAATCCTCGCCGAGGGGATCGCGACCCCGGCCGAGGTGGACCGCGTCGCGCGTGACGTGCTCGGCTTGAAACTCGGCCCGTTCGAACTGCTGGACCTCACCGGCCTCGACGTCTCGCACGCCGTGCTCGAAAGCATCTGGAGCGGCTTCCACGGCGAACCGCGGCTGCGGCCGTCGTGGCTGACGCGTCCCCGCGTCGCCGCCGGGCTGTTCGGACGCAAGAACGGCGAGGGCTTCTACAGCTACGTCGACGGGCAACAGCAGGTGGAGCCGGAGCCGACCGCGCCGGAGGCCCCCACCACTCCCGTGTGGGTCGACGACGAACGGCTCGGCACGCTGCTTTCCGCGGCGGGGATCCAGGTCGTGCACTCCGCCTACCCGGACACGGTCCTGATCGTCAGCCCGATCGGTTCGTCCACTGTGGACACCGCACTGGCCGCTGGCCTCCCGGCGGAACGGGTCGTCGGCGTCGACCCGCTCGGCGGCTACGGGAAACGCCTGACGCTTTCGGTCCACCCCGCGCTCGACCCGGCCGCGGGCCGCACCGCCTGGGGCGCGCTCGCCGCGACCGGGCTGCCGGTGACGGTGGTCCGCGACGGCCCCGCGCCGATCGCGCAGCGGCTGCTGGCGTCGATCGTCAACACCGCCTGCTTCATCGCCGGACAGCGGCTCGCCACACCGGAGGACATCGACACCGCCGTCCGGCTCGGCCTCGGCTACCCTCGCGGCCCGCTGACCTGGGGCGACGAAGCGGGCGCGGACCTCCTGCTGCGGGTCCTGCGCGGACTCGTCGCGAGCACCGGCGATCAGCGCTACCGGCCGAGCCCCTGGCTGACCGAACGCGTCGCGCTCGGCCTGCCGCTCACCTCGACGGGCACCGTCCCCGCCGACCTCCTGCGCTGAGGCCCCCAAGCGCGTGAAGGCCCCCTTCCCTCGGCTGAGCCGAGGGAAGGGGGCCTTCACGCGCGATCAGTGCCTACCAGGGGCGGTCGGTCACCGAACCGTTGGAGGCGTTCCAGAACACGTAGCCGCCCTGGAAGTTGTTCTGCCTTCCGCCGGTGACGACGAGTTCGTCGCTGGTCGGGTAACGCAGGTAAGAACGTTCCCAGCCGAGCGCCGCCCAGCGCTTGCGGATCTCGCCCCACACGCCGTGCGCGTCGGTCGCCATCGACCAGTAGATGGAACCGGCCTTGGTGAAGTGGGTGTACCGGCCGACGCCGTCCGGGGTCGCCGCCTCGTCCGTGGCCGGGTATCCCATGGGCCCGGCTTCCCAGCCGAGCGCCGCCCAGCGGACGCGGATCCGGCCGTGGATCGCCCTCGCGTCCGTCTGGACGGTGTAGTAGATCGAACCGGCCTTGCTGAAGTGGTTGTAGCGGCCGAGCCCGTCCGGAGTGCCCGCCTCGTCGGTGCTCGGGTAACCCAGCGGTCCCCGCTCCCAGTCGAGCGACGCCCACTTCTGCCGGATCCTGCCGTAGATCGGGTGGGCTCCGGTGTTCACGGTGTAGTAGATCGACGACTGCAGAACGCCGGGCCAGACCGGGAAGTGGTTGTACCGGGCGACACCGTCCGGAGTGGCCTGTTCGTCGGTGGCGGGCGGGCCGAACTTCACATGCCCACCGGCGGCGAGGTACTTCTTGAGGATCTCGCCTTCGATCTGCTTGACGCCCGTCTCCTTCGACCAGTACAGCCGCCCGCGCTCGTAGGTGCGGAAGCGGACCGTGCCGTCGACGGCTTCGGGTGCGGTCGGCGCGCCGAGTCGTTGCGCCAGCGCGGGTTCGTCGCGGTAGCGCTTGTCGATCGGCGTGATGTAGTTCGCCGTGATCGTCTGGTCGACGGTGCCCATGGTGATGTTCGTCAGCCGCCCGGTGGCCCCGTTGGACCAGCCGGTGAAGGTCGACGAACCGTCGGAAGCGACCTCGGCCGCCTGGATCTCGACGGTCGCGCCTTCGACCACCATCGCCGAAGTGGCGCCGCCTTCCGGCGTGATGCCGAGCGCCGCGGCGATGTTGCTGGTCAGGGTCAGCCGGTGCTCGCGCGGCTTCGCGACGTAGGTCTTCGAGACCGTGACGCCGGCGCTGTCGGTCGCCGTCGCGGTGAACTCCAGGTTGGAGTCCGTGTGATCGGTGAACGGCATGGTGAACTCGGGGCCGGTGCCGCCGCGGTCGGGATGCGCGTGGCAGACCGCGTTCTCCGGGCAGTGCCGGACCAGCGTGGTCCAGGTGACCGGGAGGGCGCCGTCCTCGGTGTCGGTGATGGTCGCGCCGACCTTGACCTCCTCGCCGACCGCGAACAGGCGGTCACCGGGGTCGGTCATGACGAGCTTCGGCGAGTGGTTTCCGGGCGCCACGGCGATGTCCGTGCTCCCGGAGGCCTGCAGGCCGTCCTTCACCGTCAGTTTCGCGGTGAACTTCTCGGTCCCGGCCGCGTAGGTGTGGCTGACCTTCGCGCCGGTGCCGGTGGTGCCGTCACCGAAGTCCCACTGGTAGGTCAGCGGGTCGTCGTCGAAGTCGTAGGAACCGCTGCCGTCGAAGGAGACCGTGCGGGTTTCGGGGTTCGTCTCCGAAGTCGCCACCGCGACGGGAGCCTTGTTCCCGGTGGTGTAGCTGAGCCGTCGCAGCAGGCCGGTGTAGATGTCGGCGTACACGATGTCGCCGTTGGCCGCGGCGAGGAATTTGACCGGACCACCGATGCCGGTGAACTTCGGCGGCGTCTCCTGCGGGCGGACGACGCGGCCCTGCGTGTCGTACTTGGCCGTCCAGAGCTTCTGGGTGGCGTAGTCACCGAAGAAGTACGCGCCGCGGTATTCCTCCGGGTACGACTCTCCATTGTAGACAATTCCGGCGGTGATGCTGTTGCCGTTGTCGACGCCCTGCCCGTGGCGGATCGCCAGCATCGGCGGGGTGTTCACGGCCGACGCGCACTGCGGCATCGCGGAGAAACCGTCGGAGGGCTGGTTGCCCTCGAAACACGGCCAGCCGTGGTTCGCGCCCTTCTGGACGAAGTTGATCTCTTCCCAGGTGCCCCAGCCGACGTCGCCGACCACCGGCAGGCCGGTGCTGGCGTCGAGGCTGAACCGGAACGGGCTGCGGAAACCGCTCGCGAACACCTTGGAGCGCAGCGAGGTCGGGTTCGCCGCGGTGTAGTAGGGGTTGTCCGGCACGCCTGCGCCGTCCGCGGTGATGTGGAAGATCTTGCCGAAGATCTTGTCGAGGTCGTACACGTTGAGCGCGAACGGGTCGGCCGCGCCCTGGAAGCGGGAGCTGTCGCCGGTCGAGACCCACACCGTGCCGTCGGGGGCGGCCACGACACCGGTGATGCCGTGGATGTCGGTGTTGGCGGCGCCCTCGATGAGCACCTTTTCGCCGGTCAGCCCGGTCGGCCGGTCGGTGCCGGAGACGGTCCAGCGCGAGGCGCGCAGGGCGATCCCGCCGCCGGCGACGTCGACCGCGCGGGCTGTGTAGATCGCGCGGGAGGTGGCGTAGTCGGGTGCGATCGCGATACCGACCAGCCCGAGGTCGCCGGTGCTGCGAACGGACAGGGTCGCGATGCTCTGCGTCTGTCCGGTGGTGGACACCCAGGCGACGTTGCCCTGCTTTCCGGTGGTCAGCATCGAGCCGTCGGGCAGGTAGGCGAAGTCGGTCAGGTCGTATGGAGCCTGCCCGCTCTGCTGGTCACGCAGGACGAAGCCGGGCGGCATAACGGGTGCGGCGGACGCGGAAGTCGACGTCAGCGGCACCAGCAAGGTCACTATCAGCAACGTCACGACGGCGTGACAGAGCGCGCGGAATTTCGAAGGCATGCAAGGGCCCCTTCCCCAGTCGAACGTCTCATCGACGGGGCCCAGGTGCGCATTTCACACTTTCGAGTGCCTTTATCGAATTGTGATCACCACCTTCGGTCGATCACCTGCCCCGTGCTCCGGTTCCACGTGACGTAGCCGCCTTGGAAGCTGTTCTGCCGTCCGATGGGGATGCCGAACTCGTCCGTCGCCGGGTAGCGCAGGTACGACCGCTCCCAGCCGAGCGCGGCCCAGCGCTGCCGGATCGCCCCGTAGATCGCGTGCGCGTCGGTGGCCATCGTCCAGTAGACCGAGCCCGCCTTCGTGAAGTGGTTGTACCGGCCGGCGCCGTCGGGGGTCGGGAGCTCGTCCGTCGCCGGGTAGCCGAGCGGCCCCCTCTCCCAGCCCAGTGCCGCCCATTTGACCCGGATCCGCCCGTACACCGGATGCGCGCCGGTCGACGGCGTCCAGTAGATCGAGGACTGCGCCGTGCCCGGCCAGTTCGGGAAGTGGTTGTACCGCCCGACGCCGTCCGGAGTGGCGGCCTCGTCCGTCGCGGGCGGACCGAACTTCCGGTGCCCGCCGAGCGCGAGGTACTTCTTGAGGATCTCGCCTTCGATCTGCTTCACGCCGGTCTCGGCGCTCCAGTAGAGCCTGCCGCCCGCGTACGCCCGGTAGCGCACGGTCCCGTCGGTGATCTCGGGCCCGGCCGGCGCGCCGAGCCGTTGCCGCAGCGCGGGTTCCGCCTGATAGCGCTTGTCGATCGGGGTGAGGTAGTTCGCGGTCATGGTCAGGTCGTGCGCCGGGACGGTGACGGTCACCGTGCGCGACGTCCTCCCGTCGGACCAGTTCACGAACGTCGAAACGCCGTCCGCGGCGACCTCCTCCGCCACCACCTCGAACGTCGCACCCTCGGTCACCATCGCCGTGCTCACCCCGCCCTCGGCCGGGATGCTCAACGCCGCGGGGACGCTGCCGGCCAGCGTCAGCCGGTGCTCACGCGGCAGGGCGACGTAGGTCCTGCTCGCCGCCACCCCGGCACTGTCGGTCACCGTCGCGGTGATCTCGACGCGGGAGTCCTGATGATCGGTGAAGGGCACGGTGAAATCCGGTCCGCCGCCCGGCGAACCGGGATGCGCGTGACAGGTCGCCTCCTCCGGGCAGTGCCGGATCAGCGTGGTCCAGGCGACCGGCAGCGCGCCGTCCTCGGCATCGGTCGCCGTCACCCCGACGACGACCGGTTCCCCGACCGCGAAGGTCCGCGCGCCGGGATCCGTCATCACCGGATCCGGCGAATGGTTTCCCGGAACCACGACCACATCGGTGCCGCCGGAGGCACCGAGCCGGTCGGTGACGGTGAGCCGCGCGCTCGCACTCGTCATTCCGGCACCGTAGGCGTGGGTCACCCGGACCCCGGTCTGGCTCGTACCGTCGCCGAAATCCCAGTGGTAGGTCAGCGGATCGCCGTCGAAGTCGTAGGACCCGGCGCCGTCGAAGGTCACCGTCCTCGTCGACGGCTCGGTGCTCGACGCCGCCACCGCGACCGGTTCCGCGTTCGTCCCCGGATAGCTGAGCCGCCGCAGGTTCCCGGTGTGGATGTCGGCGTACACGATGTCGCCGTTGGCCGCGGCCGCGAACTTGACCGGGCCGCCGACGCCGGTGAACTTCGGCGGCCGTTGCGGTGCCTGGACGAGCCTGCCCTGGCTGTCGTACGTCATCGTCCAGATCTTCTGCGTGACGTAGTCGCCGAAGAAGAAGGCGCCGCGGTATTCGTCCGGATAGGACGATCCACTGTAGACGATTCCGGCGGTGACACTGTTCCCTTCGTCGACCCCGGAACCGTGGTGGTACGCGGTGATCGGCGGCGTGTTCACCACACCCGCGCAACCGGCGAGGCCGGCGTATCCGGGCGTCGGAGAATTCCCTTCCCAACAAGGCCAACCGTGGTTCGCGCCCGGCCGCACGACGTCGACCTCTTCCCAGGTGTTCCAGCCGACGTCGCCCACGACCGGCAGGCCGAGCCGCGGGTCGAGGGAGAACCGGAACGGGCTGCGGTAACCGCTGGAGAAAACCTTGGAGCGATTCGAATTCGGCGCCGCGGCGGAGTAATAAGGGTTGCCGGGCAAGCCGACGCCATCCGGCGTGACGTGCAGGATCTTGCCGTACAGCTGATCGAGGTCGAGTGCGCGCAACGCGCCCGGATCCATCCTGGTGAAGTCGGCGGCGTCACCGATGGAGATCCACAACGTCCCGTCCGATGCTGCGACGAGCCCGGAGACTCCGTGGACGTTGTGGAACCCGGGAAGGTCGACGAGCACTCGTTCGTTCGCGAGTCCGGTGGGGATGTCCGTTCCGGTCACCGTCCAGCGCGCCACCCGCATGGTGAACGCGCCGCCGCCCGTGTCGAACGACCATGCGAGGTAGATCCGGCGCGAGATGGCGAAATCCGGGGCGACGGCGAGACCGACGAGGCCGAGATCCCCGTTGTCGTGGACGGGAAGGGTCGCGACCGTCCGTGCCGGACCGGTCACGGGCACCCAGGCGACCTTGCCGCTCTTGCCGATACTGAGCACCGAACCGTCCGGCAGATAAGCGAAATCGGTCAGGTCGAACGCGGCCTGACCGCTCGGCTGATCACGCAACACGAAGCCGGACGGCAGGGTGGGCGCCGCGCTCGCTTCCGGAGCGGCAACCCATCCCGGGAGAAGCAGGATGGCAACCGACAAGGCCACGAGTATGCGAGTGAGTGCCCGGCTCGGCTTCATCGGCGCTTCCCCATTTCCGGCGTGTCATGGCAGGTCGCCGGGGAAGGCCGGGTCATTGCGGAATCCGTGCCGAAGCAACCGAACCGCAATGATCCACACGAGAACGCTGCCTCACCGTGGTCGTGAGTGGCGATTCGGGTTACTGGGCCGAAAGTGCCTTAGGTATCTACTGCGGGTGGCGGGTTCACGTGACTGACCGGACGACTCGTGGCGGGCCCCCGCCGCGGTCGAGTCGTCCATCCAGTCACGCGTGTCGTCCGCCGGATCACGCGTGTCGTCCGGTCGATCACGTGACATGGCCGGTACAGGTAGTCGTGAGTGGCGATTCGGGTCAGAACCCGACTCGCCGCGTAGCTTTAAGTCGATCTTGAGCGGCTGCGGACCCGAGACGCGACTGTCCACACCGGACACTAGTCCGGCTCTGGGTGCCCGATTTGGGTGCTTTGCGCAGCTACGAGAGGGGGTCGTGAGTGGCAATGAGGGCTAGAACGACCTTTGCCACTCACGACCCCTTGACAGAACCGCCCATTTCGTCATCAATCGGACACGCAGGCATCGAAATATGTCCACAGTGGACACCAGGAGCGTGCCGGCTCCCGTCGGCCAGGGCAACCGAGCGCGTGACCTGCGGCAACCGTCGCCACTTGGTAGAACCCGAATCACGACCCTCAGGCCACGACCTGCACCATGTCGCCGTTCTGCAGCGTCGTGAAGTACTTCTGCGAAGCCGCCGCGGACAGGTGGATGCAGCCGTGCGAGTACACCGAGAGGCTGCCGGTGTGGAACGCGATGCCCGGCAGGAAGAACACCGAGTTCGGCATCGGCGCGTCGAACTGCTTCGAGTGGTAGTTCTTGACCTTGGCCGAAACGTGGAAGACCCCGGTCGGCGTGGCGTGCCCCTTCTTGCCGGGCAGCTGCTTGACGGGGCCGTAGATGACCTTGCCGTCCTGCAGCAGCCACGTCTTCAGCGCGGAGAGGTCCACACAGGCGCTCACGCCCGGCGAGGCCAGTGCGGCCTTGCAGGGGACGGCGGCGGCGTTGGCGGCGGGCTTGGCCGCCGGTTTCGGCGTGGGCTTCGGCGTCGGCTTGGGCTTCGAAGATGTCGGCTTCGGCTTGGAGCTGGAGCTACTGGGCGTCGGCGTAGGCGTCGGCGAAGACGTGGCAGGCGCCGACGTGGTCGTGGTCCCGCCCACCGGGCCGCCCTGCGCGACGGCGCCGCCACCGGGCGCGCTGCCGCCGGCGTTGCCGGAACACGCGGTCAGCACCAGCGCCGTGGCCAGTGCGCTCACCCCCACCAGGAACTTCTTCACGACCCGTACCCCCGTTTGCCCGTAGTCCTGCTGACATGGGTAAAGACGGAGGTCACCCGTCCGGGGTTGTTGATCGGAAGGTCACGATCGCGTCTCAGGGCACGCGGCCGACGACCCGCGCGTACATCCGGCCCGGATTGGCGCCTTCGTCCAGATATCCGGGCAGCGGCGGCAGGTCCCGCGCGAACACGGCCAGCCGCCCGAACAGTTCGTCCGCGTCGGACGGACGCCGTTCCGGGTCCTTCTCCAGGAGATCCGCGAGCAGCACCCGCAGTCCATCCGGGACACCGTCCACTTCGGCCGGGCTCTCCTTGACCTGCTTCTCGAAGACCGCGTACGCCGTCGGGCCGGTGAAGAGCTGCCTGCCGGTCAGCATTTCGTGCAGGACGCAGCCCAGCGCGTACAGATCGCTGCGCGGCCCGGCGATCCCGCGCTGGATCTGCTCGGGCGCCATGTACGCGGGGGTGCCCAGGATCTGCCCGGCACGGGTGAACTGGGCGACGTCGGTCTCGCGCAGCATCGCGAGCCCGAAGTCGAGCACCTTCACGCTGCCGTCGGGACACAACATCAGGTTGGTGGGCTTGAGATCGCGGTGGCAGATCGAAAGCGCGTGCGCGGCGGACAGCACGGCGCAGGCCTGCGCCGCGATCGCGGCCGCCGTCGGCACCGGCAGCGGCCCGTGTTCGGCGGCGAGATCGGCGACGGTCACGCCCTCGATGAACTGCATGACCTGGTACAGCCGCTCGTCGTAGGTGCCGAAGTCGTACAGCGTCGGCGCGCCCGCGTGTTCCAGGGTCGCGAGGATCCGCGCCTCGCGGATGAACCGCTGCTCGAGTTCGGCGTCCGGACCGCCGGGGAGCCCGAGGAACTTCACCGCCACGCGGCGGCCGAGATGCCGGTCGTGGCCCGCGTAGACCGCGCCCATCCCACCCCGGCCGAGCGGCAGCTCGTCGAGTTCGTAGCGATCGGCGATCAGCAACCTAGTTCTCCGGCTCGAGCTGTCCTTCGGTGAGCCCCGCCAAGCCTAGCCGCACCAGCTCCAGGCCCGATTCCGCCGCCTCGCGCAGGGCGGCCTCGAAGGTGGCGAGCCGGGTGAAGGCCGCCCCGTAGGACCGCTGTGTCTCGATGGGCAGGCGCGGGATCCGGGTGCGCTTGAGGTCGATCCTGGTCGAGGAGGTCGGCGCGACCTGCCCGGCCGCGCGCAGGCAGCCGGCGAGGAACGCGGCGTCCAGCCGTTCGGGATCGGTGCGGTACTTGGACATCGTCGGCTCCGCCGGGACCATCTCTCCACTGTGGACATACGCGGGTACGGCGGGCGACGCGACGACATCGCCCTCTTCCACCGATTCCGGCACGATGAGCACGCCGGACTTCAGCAGCTCGCCGATCGTGGTGAACGCCGGCTTCTCGTCGGAAACCGCCAGCGACGGCAGTTCCGGCCGGATCCCGTCGAACCGCTTCCGGACTTCCAGGAACGCCTCACCCGCGTGTTCGTCCCGCGCCTGATGCCGTGCCGGGGAAAGGTCGATCTCCTCGTCGAGCAGGTCGATGATCCGGACCGCGCCCGGCACCTCGGCGCCGCGCAGATGCGCTCGCCACTGTTCCTCCACAGTGGACGGATCGGCCGACAGGAGAAGCCGGGACGGCGGCCGCTCCCCGGGTTCCGGTCGGCGCAACAGCCAGAGATCCGCTCCGGCGACGGTCACCACCGCGCGCAAAGCCCCGGCCCGCAACAGGTTCCCGCGGATCCGCCGTCCGGTGCGGCGTCCGGCGGCGGCGGGCGGCATGCGGATCGCGACCAGCCCGCCGGGCTTCACATGCGCGAGACAGTGCTGGACCCACGCCAGTTCCGGTTCGCCTCGCGGCGGCTGGCCGTACTTCCACCGCGGGTCGCCGACGAGGTCGTCGTAGCCCCATTCGCGTTCGTTGAACGGCGGATCGCAGACGACGGCGTCCGCGAGAACCCCTTCGTAGGAGTCCATCGACAGCGCGTCCGCGCCATACATCTCCATGTCGGCCCCCGCGAGCAGCAGCCGATGCGCGGCGATGCACGAGGTCGCCGGATCGTCGACCTGGCCGAGCAGCCGGGTCCCGCCGGAGGCGAGCAGCAGGGTCCCGAGCCCGCACGCGGGGTCGAGCACGACGCCGGGTTCGGGACCGATGAGGCGGGCCACCAGCGCGGCCACCGGCCCGGGAGTGACGGGCAGCCGTCGGGAGTGCGCCTCGACGTAGCGCTCGCACAGGAACTCGAAGGCGTCCCGCGCGCCCTGCTCGTCGGCGAAGCGGTCCACCAGTTCGAACAGCTCGACATCGTCGTAGCGGGGCGAAAAGGTCCATTCCCGGACACCTCGTCGCGACAGGTAGGCGCCCACCCTGCCGACCCGGTCGCCGAGCGCCAGGTCGTCGCCGAGGTTCCGCAGCCGCTGCCAGATCCGGTCACCGAGCGAGATCTCGACCGGTTTGCCGCGCTCACGCAGCCAGTGTTCGACGTGGACAAGGGAAAAGAGGGGGCTCGACGCCGTCCCGCCGACGGGCGGCGGAAAATCTCCGTAACGTCGACGCCAGTTGCTCACCGCGGCGCGGCCGACGCCGGCGATCCGCGCGATGTCCGCCGCGCTGACGGTGGCTTGCTCCTCCATCGGCGCATCGTAACCGACAGCTGAGCATTCCAGCCCTTTGTTTGTGAACTCAGTACACAGCTGCTTTACTGGGGTCCATGAGGTACACCCTTCGGTACGCGGCCGGCTCGGACGTCGGGCGGCGCCGCCAGGTCAACCAGGACTCGGTCTACGCCAGCGCCAGGATGCTGGCCGTCGCCGACGGCATCGGCGGCCAGCCGCACGGCGAGGTGGCCAGCGCCGAGGCGGTCGGCGTCCTGTCCCGGCTCGACGCGGACCTCCACGGTTTCGACCTCGCGGAAGTCGACCTGGCCGAGGTGATCTCGGGCGGCCTGCGCACCATCGACGACCGGCTCGCCGCGACGGCCGAGCAGGAGCCCGAGACGCGGGGCATGGGCACCACCCTGACGGCGTTGCTGTTCGACGGCTCGCACTTCACGGCCGCCCACATCGGCGACTCCAAGGGATACCTCCTCCGCGGAGGAACGCTTCAGCGCTTCACTCGCGACCACACCCTCGCGCAAGCGCTCGCGGACGACGGCCGCATCGACCCGTCGGAGGTCGAGGGTCACCCTCGCGGCTCACTGCTGATGAAGGCGCTCCTGAGCACCGGGAGCGGCGAAGCGGACATTTGGGCCTTCGACGCCGCCCCCGGAGACCGTCTCCTGCTGTGCTCGGACGGGTTAACGGCAACGGTTGTCGAAACCGTTATCAAGGACGTCCTCGGCGCCTTCCAAGATCCCGCCGAGACCGTCCCGAGGCTGATCGACCTGGCCAACGAAGGCGGCGGACCGGACAACATCACCTGCGTCGTCGCCGACGTTCTCGCCCCCGCGCCCGCCTGAGCCCGGGAAGCCGCGAACGCAGGTCAGACCCGCCTTCGCGGGGCCGAAAGGGCATCCGGTAAAGTTCCCCACGGAGGATTGGCCGAGCGGCCTAAGGCGCACGCTTGGAAAGCGTGTTGGGTTCACGCCCTCGCAGGTTCGAATCCTGTATCCTCCGCCGTCAGCAAGGCCCCGGACGTTCCGACGTCCGGGGCCTTGTTGATTAGTTAGCAGGACCTTCACTTAACAGAGTCAGTTGATCACGCTAAGTTTAATAGTGGTCGTTCCAGCCCCCGACGTCCCAAGGAGTCCGCCAAAATGGCCGGAGTCGAAGAGATCCGCGCTGGTATCGCGCTCGCGAACGAGAAGGCATCCGCGAGCATCGCCGCACTTCAGCAGGCAGCGCAGTCTCTCGAAGAAGCACAGCTTTCGCTTTCCCAGGCCACCCAGGGCAGCACCCAGCACGAGGTGAGCCAGGCGCACGGGCTTCTCGCCGAGGCCCTGCAGGGCATCACCGGTATGCAGAGCACGATCCAGGCGGGCATTTCGTCGGCCGAGTCCTACTCGACCCGCCTCTAGCGCATGTACCTCGAAGAACTGCACCAGCTGCTGACGGCCGTCCAAACCGGCCTCGCCGACGGACGTGCCCATGCCGAGCGGGCCAGAAGCCTGCTCGAGGAATCCAGGCGCGCTCTTGTGGAACCACAGGCCCAAGCCGTTCCATGGGTGCCGTCGCAGCTGGCGCAGGCCGACGAGGGGATCGAAAACCTCCTGACGCGCCTTTCCGCCGCTGACGACCTGGTCAGCGGTTACCAATCACGCCTCTGAGATCGGCGAGCCGGTATGGGCAGCAAAGCGAGTGAACAGCGCAATCGCGTCGTTACGGCGCTGGAGCGGGTCCGGCACCGGATCGGGCTCGTCCTCGGCGCCGCCGCCGGCGCCCGCCAGTCCGCCGAAGCGGAACTGGCCAAACTGCAACTGGAACAGCACATAGTCCGGGTGGGGATGAACAACTCCACCTCGGAGCAGTACACCGAATGGTCGCGGCACCCCGCCGCGAACGAGGTGTTCGGCCTGCTCGGCACTGTGCGAGGCCAGTTCTACGCGGACTGGGAAGCGGGCCCGAACGAGCTGCGCGAACTCGTCGCGAACAACGCGCCGGGCCCCGCGAGCCGGGAGCCGGGCAACTGGCTCGGCCGCGTCGGCGGGAATCCCGGCATCACCGCGCCGGGGCTGTGGCGCATCGGTTCGGCCACCGTGCCGGGCAGGGACGTCCCGCGCACGTTCGACGTCGCGCTGCCGCTGCTCGACGAGTCGCATCTGTCCATCACGTCGGCACCGAAGACCCGGGCCGCGGTGGACGGCATCGTGCAGAACCTGCTGATGCGGATCCTGAGCACGTTCGAACCCGGCGCGGTGCGCGTCCACCTGTGGGACGTCGGCCAGCTGACCGCGATCCTGCCCGACCTGTACCCGCTGAGCCGCACGAGCGCGCTCACCCTGTACGACCCCGGGCGGCTCGAAGACCTCCTCGACGAGCTGGCCGGGCACATCCGCCGCATCCACGCGACCGGGATGCAGGCGGGGCACACGTCGCTGCGGGAGATCCGGCGGGCGAGCGGCCAGCGCGTCGAACCGTTCCGCGTCGCGGTGCTGTACGGCAACGGCGAGACCCTCGAACCGGAGCGTGCCCGCGAACTGAAACGCGTCGCCACCGGGGCGCTCGCGGCCGGGATCTGCCTGATCCTGATCGACGTGCCGACCATGCTGTCGACGTCGGTCGAATCGCTGAGCCTGCACGACGACCGGCACGCGACGAGCAGCATGACCGGCCCCGACCTGATCGTCGACCTCGACCCGCCGATGCCGTCCGGGCAGGTCATCCGGGCCGCCGGGCGGATCGCCGAGGCGCTGATCGCCAAACAGGGCGGGCCCCGCGCGTTCGCCGACCTGCTGCCCACCGAACTGGGCAAGGAGAGTTCGGCGCGGGAACTCCGTGCGCCCGTCGGGTTCTTCGAGGGCGAGCCGGTGGAAGTCGTCATCGGTGACGCCAGCCCGCACGTGCTCATCGGCGGGCCGAGCGGTTCGGGGAAGACGAATTTCCTGTACTCGCTGCTCGGCAGCCTCGCGGCGCGGTACTCGCCGGACGAACTCGCGCTGTATCTGCTGGACTTCAAGGAAGGCGTGTCGTTCGCCGGGCTCGCGCCGGGGCGGCGGGACGCCAGCTGGCTGCCGCACGCCAAACTCATCGGGGTCAACGTCAACACCGACCGCGAGTTCGGCCTTGCGCTGCTGCGGTTCCTCGCCGACGAGCTGCGCCGCCGGTCCGCCGCGGCGAAACTGCACGAGGTCACCAACCTCGCGGACCTGCGCGAACAGGATCCCGGCGGGCACTGGCCGCGGATCGTCGCCGTCATCGACGAATTCCAGTACCTGTTCGCCGGCCGCGACGGCGTGACCGCGACCGCGACCCAGCTGCTGGAGGACATCGCGCGGCGAGGCCGGTCCCAGGGCATCCACCTGGTGCTGGCGAGCCAGGACGTCGCCGGGATCGAGGCCTTCTGGGGCAAACCGGCGGTGTTCGAGCAGTGCACGCTGCGGATCGCGATGCCGAAGGCACGGCGCGTGCTGTCCGAGACCAACAACGCGGCGGTCTCGGCGCCGAAGTGGCATGCGGTGATCAACCACGATTCCGGTGTGGCGCACGGGAATCAGCTCGCCCACGTGCCGGACGCGAGCAGCAAGGACGTCTTCAACAAGCTGCAGCAACGGCTTTGGGAACAGTACTCGGAGTCGTTCAAGCGGCCCCGGCTGTTCGACGGCGCGCATTCCCCGGTGCTGGAACAGTTCCCGGCGTTCACCGAGCTGAAGCCGACGGACAAACCGCGTGCGCTGCTCGGCCAGTCCATCGACGTCGACGAGGCCGCCTGCGGGGTGGACCTGCCGAAAGCACCGGGCCGGAACGTCGCCGTCCTCGGCGCGGCCACCGCGGAGGCACTGTCCATCATGGACTCCGCCGCTCGATCGCTGGCCCGCCAGTACCGTTACGAGTCGGTGGAGTTCGTGCTCTCGTGCCCCATCGAAGCCTCCGTCCCCGCCGTGGCCGAGCTGGCCGAGCGACTGCGCGCGGAGGGACACGAGGCGACCCTGGTCGACGATTTACCCGCCCGGGTAATCGATATCGCGGAGAACCTGTCCTCTTTGGACAAAGCACAGGTGTTGCTGCTGTACGGCGTCGACGCCTCGATCCCCGCGCTGGAGGCGAAGGCGCCCGGTCAGCTCAAGAGCGGTTTGGATCAGCTGCGCGTGCTGCTGAAACAGGGTCCGACACACGGCGTCCACACCATCGGCTGGTGGCGCAGCATCGCCCGGCTGAAGGACACCCTCGGTTTCGCGGGCACCGACGACATCGGCACCTGGGCGGCACTGGACGTCCAAGGCAACGAACTGTCGCCGTTCGCCGCGGGCCAGGTCGTGCACTGGTCGCCGCGGGCGGGCCGGGCACTGTTCTTCGACCGCACCACCCACGGCGCCCCTGAGGTGATCATCCCGTTCCAGCGTCCGGAAGGGCTTCTCGATGGATGACGGCATCACCGCGGCCATGCGGTACAAGGAGATCGTCGGCCGCGCGCGCACCTCGGCGGAGAACCTCCGCAACTGGGAGATCGGCCGCGCGGACGAACTGGAGGCCCGGCTCGCCGAGGCGCACCAGGCCGTCGCGGACGCCGCCGAACGCGAGCAGCGCGCCGTCGACCGGTGCACCCGCTGGTGGAAGATGGCGCAGCACAACGTCGAAGGCCTCTCGTGGCTGCCCGACGACGAGGACCCGAGGCCGGTCCCGAACGCGCGGCCCAGCTACCTGGAGAAGTATCTGGAAGAGGTCAAGCCGAGCTACCAGGAACTCGTGCAGGCCGTACTTTCCCTGGGCTGGCGCGCGAAACGCTCCTGACCACGCAATCAGTCACCTACTTGCGAGATTCGTCCTACGCAAGTAGGTGACTGATTGCGGCGGATCAGGGCTTCGGCAGGTAAGGGCCGAAGACGCGCTCCAGGTAGTCCGCCAGGTCGTGGAAGGCGTCCAGGACCGGGTTGCCCGCGCTCGGCCGGAATCGCAGCACCTGCGGGTCGTGGTCGCTGGCCTGCTTCGCGAACTCCGCGTTCAGGTGGACGACGTCGTAGTCGAGCCCGCGCGGCGCCTTCGACGCCAGGATGTGGTCCAGCACCTGCGACTGACCCTCGAAAACGTAGCTGTACCGCTCGTTCTCGGGCAGCGAAGCGATGAGGTCCTTCAGCGCGCCACCGGCGGTCAGCGTCTGCACCGCGGGCGAGAACGGGTAGTCGTTGATGTCACCGGCGACCACGATGTTCGCGTTCTTGTCCGACGCGAGCAGCTTGTCGACGAAACCGCGGAGCACGGTCGCCTGCTTGACGCGCTGCACCTCGGAACTCCGGACCGGCGGCTGGTTGCGGCCGTGCGTCGGCTGGTCGCCGCCCTTGGAGTTGAAGTGGTTCGCGATGACGAACACGGTGCGGCCCTGGAAGACGAACTCGCCGACAAGGGGCTTGCGGCTGGTCTCCCACGCTTCGTTGGCGGGGTCGACGCGGCCGGGTGAGACGGTCAGGTGGGTCTTGCCGCGTTCCTTGACCACGTCGACCGGGGTGGTCGCGTCGCCACCCTTGCGGTCCACAAAGGACACGCGGGCCGGGTTGAACAGGAAGCCGACGCGGATGTTGCCACCCGGCTGGCCGCCGTCCTTGCCGTTCACCGGGTCGATCTGGCGCCATTCGTAGCGCGGCCCGCCGGCGGCGACGATCGCGTCGACGAACTTCTGCAACGTCTGATCGGCGGCGACGGTGCCATCGTTCGCCGGCCCGTTGTTGTCCTGGATCTCTTCCAGGTTCAGGATGTCCGGCTTCGCCAGGTTGGTGGCGATCGCCTTGGCCAGCTCGCCGAACTTCTCCGCACCGTCCAAAGCGGACAGGTTCTCGACGTTGTAGGTGGCCACCGACAGCTCACCGCCACGCTGCGCGCGGGTGCTCTCGCGCTGCAAACCGTTGTCCTTGGCGGCACCGAGCTTCGTCGCGAACAGCGTGTAACCGCCGAAGTTGCTGTACTCGACCGGGCCGGAGGTCTCACCGGTGAGCACGTCGCCGGTGTTGACCTTCGGGAACGGCTGCTCGGCGAACGGGATCAGCGAAGCGACCTTGAGCACGCCGGTGTTGAGCCGGTCGTAGTCCAGGTACACCGCGCCGCCGCGGACGCTCGGGTTCTGCTTCGGTTTGGTGGTCACGTAAAGCTCGTTGAACGACGACGTCGGGCCGACGACGCGCGCGTCGGAGACGCTGACGATCTCGCTCTCGTGCGTCTCCCAGAAGTCCAGCGAGTACTTCGCCGGCTCCAGCGGCAACGGCTCGATGCTTCCGCCGGGCGCGGGGGCGACGGTGTCCGGGACCGTGTCCGGCGTGACGACGGTCGCCGCGTGCAAAGCGTTCCCGCTCGAATCGACCGTCCACTGTGCACTCGTCAGTTCGGTGAGCGACTGGTACGGCGAGGTCGCGGGCGCGTCCGGGTAGAACTCGCGGACGGTGCCGGTGGCGGTCACCGCGTCGCCGACGGCCACGGCGGGGGTGGTCGAGCCGGTGAAGACGAACAGGCCCTCGCTGGTGCGCGGGTCGACGTCGGGAGCGGTGTCGGTGAGCCAGAACCCGCGGGCCGAACCGAAGCTCCGGATCGCGGTCACCACACCGGTGACCCCGGCGACCTTGCGGTCCTTGAACGGCGAGATCCGGGTGGTGCCCTGGATCTCGTGGATCTTGGCGGTCACCGGCGGCGGGCCGGTGTCGCCCGGCGTCTCACCCTTGCCGTTGGTCGGGGTGGGCGCCCCGGAGGTGAAGTCCGCGGCGTTGTCGTCGGTGTCCGCGAGCGCCGTCCCCCTGGCGACGGACGCGGTGTTGGACGGCGCGGGCGCCACGGCGCCCTCCCGGATGGTGGCTGTCGAGCCGAAACCGACGAGGTCCTTGATCCTGGTGTCGGCCGCGCAGTCGGCGGCCGTCTTGCAGGTCAGCGCCGTGGTGCCCTGGACGAGCGCGATGGTGCCGGCGCTCGCGGACAGGGCCAGCGAACCGGTGGCGTCCGGCGTCGGCAGCGCGACGGTGCCGCCCGCGCCCTTCGCCTGCGCCACGAGGTACCGCGCGCCCGGCGCGACACCGCCGGTCAGCGGCGTGACCTGCCAGCTGCTCCCCGACGCGGGCGCGTACTGGACGCTGAAGCCGTCGAGGCTCACGGCGGCCGCGCCGCGGTTGGCGAGTTCGACGAAGTCGTTGGTCAGCGTGGCGCCCGAGTTACCGCCACCGCCGTAGACCTCGGCGATCACGGCGTCGGCGCTGGGCGTGGCGAGCGCGGCCGGAGCGGATACACCGCTCACGACCAGCCCGGAGGCGACGGCCACGGTCAGGGCCCTTCGCCGGGCGGCACGTCGGGATATGGTCACTCTGAGTCCCCATTTCGCAAGATCGGTCGAGGAATACTCCCCCGGACAAGTGAAATGAGGAAGACGGCAAGACAACGATTCGTCACCGTTGGTCCGTTCGGACCCACACTTTCGTAGTTCCCAGTGCCGGTTTCGCGTGAGATGATCGGCTTCCGCCGCCTGTCACACCAGGAGGCGTCCTCATGCGCAGACTGCTTTGCGTGCTCATCGCGGCAGGTCTCGTGACCCCGATCCCCCAGGCGGCCGCCAAGCCACCGGAGAAGACCTCGTTCGAGGTGATGACCCCGGCGAGTACGGTCGCGTCCCGCACCGACCGGCGGCCGAACGCGGGCGGGATCTTCGACCCGGTCGCGCGCAAGACGTTCATCTCGTGGTCCGGCAAGGCCGCGGACACCTACGTCCAGGCCTACGATCACCGGACCGGCGCCTGGACCGCGCCGAAGAAGATCGCCGACGGCGAATCCGATCCGCACAACTATCCGACGATGCTGCTGGCGGGCGACGGGCACCTGCTGATCTTCCGCGGCATGCACAACACGCGGACGGTGATCAGCCGCGCGCCGCGCGCCCATTCCCTCGAGGGCACCTGGACGGACACCGAGGTCCCCGAGGGTGACGCGGCGAGCTACCCGATGCCGGTCAAGACCACCGACGGCACGCTGTTCCTGTTCTATCGCGAGACGGCCGATCAGGTCACGCCGGGCGCGAACACGGACTTCCGGCCGATGAAGTACCTCGTCTCCCGCGACAACGGGCGGACGTGGAAGAACTCCGTTCAGCTGACCGGGAAGCAGTGGGCGTTCGGCTCGCTGGGCAGGGCAGACCACATGGACGAGATCTACGTCGGGCAGCTGCGGTACCTGCCGTCTTCCGGGCGGATCCAGTTCGTCTACACCCTCGCGGGCGGCGGGCCGGCACAGCACAAACACGACGTCTACCACCGCAACGTCTACTACCTCTCGTTCGACGTCCGCACCCTGCGCTTCTTCTCCGCGGCGGGCCGCGACCTCGGCACGCAGGTCGACGACGCCGAGCAGGAGCGGTACCTCAAGGTCACCGAAACCCCGCTCGAACTCCCCGGCGGGCTCAAGTCGCCGGATTACATCCTGCAGGCCGGCACCCAACGCGACGGCAAACCGTTCGTCACGTGGTTCCAGTTCGACGCCGCGGGTTCGCCGCGCGATTTCGCGGGTGCGTGGAACGGCCGGAACTGGGAAGTGCGCGAAGTCGCGAACGGACTCCGTTTGCGCGAGATCGAACAGCTCAATGGCGGCACTTGGCGCGTTTACGCTACCCGCGACGGACAACCGGACATCGAAACGTTCCTGCTGGAGAACGGCCGCGTCTGGAAGCCGGAAACCGTGATCACCACACCGAAACCGGTCCAGCGCGTGGAAATGATCACCGGTTTCCGCGACCCCGCGCGCATTCTGGCGACCGGCGCGTCGAGTGCGCGTGACGTCTCCGTGGCCGACGGTGACGTTTATGTCGCGGGAACCCCGCACAAATAGCCCATTGGGGTTTCCCTGCCTTAAATGAACCTCAAGTCCGGGTACATCCGGCCATTTCCGGCGCTACCTTGGATCACGTGAGCGAGGACACATTCTCCCGCTCACGGGACCCGAGGGGGTGTCGGATGGGATTGCTCATCGCAGGCATGGTCGTCGGATCGCTGCTGGCCTTCGCCCTGGTCGTCGATCTTCGCGACCGGAAGCGCGGCGGCTCGCGTGAATTCCGCCGGAACGCTCACCGGGGAGGGTGAGCAGGGGGAACTGGGGGCGCACCGCCGGTGCACGGGACCCGTCGGGGGAGGACGGAGCCCGTACACCGGCGGTGTGTCATTTCGGGCCTCGCCTTCAGCGCTTCCGACGCCGAACTCTCATGTCCCACGACCGCGACAACTCACGCGAGCGCCCGCTGTGACTGGTGGTGCAGGCTCCCTTCGCCGCATCAGACGCGGCGAAAGGCCGGCCTGCGGTTTCGCGTGGCTGATCGGACGACGCGCGTGATCCGACGGACGACACGCATGACTGGATGGACGACACCCGCGTGTCGGCTCTAGCCGTCCTTGCCGCTCGCGAGTTCCTGCCTGCTTTTGTACTTCCCGATGAGCGACTTCGCCCCGGCGACCGCCGCCTTGCCCGCGCCCTTCGCGCTGGCGGCCAGGAAAGTCGTCCAGTCGAAGTAGTCGCGCCACAGCACGATCCGGCCATCGCGCACCTCGAACGTGCCGCACACCCAGAACTCGGCCGCCCACGAACCGCGACGCAGGACGTCGGTGCGCTCGGTGAGCACGATCGGGCCGTCGGCGGCGATGTGGTGGGTGCGCGCCTCGAACCCGCTGCCGTAGCGGGCCATGGTGCGCAACTGCTTCTCCACCGCCGAAAGGCCACGGGCAGGCGGCAGCGGGACGTTCTGATAGACGATGTCGATCGCGACGAAGCCCAGCGCGCGGTCGATGTCGAGCTCTTCGAGGGCTTGAAGGAAACCGGTCACCACGGTCTTCGGATCCGTCATGCCTGCCAAGGCTAATCCGATTTTGAACCGCCGGAAGGTCACAGCCGTATCACAGAACGGAGGGGCCGGTTTCCCCTGACTACGGAGGTATCGATGCGACGGCGACTGCCGATGGCACTGTTCGGGCTGGTCGTGTGGGTGCTCGCGGGCTGCTCGACGGCCACGGGCGCGGCACCGGCGACGCCGGGCGCGAACCAGGCCGACATCACCTTCTCCCAGCAGATGGTGCCGCATCACCAGCAGTCGATCCAGGTCGCGAACCTGGCCGCGGAACGGTCCGCGTCCGAGTACGTGAAGGCCACCGCGACCAAGATCGTCAAGGCCGAGTCGGCCGAGGTCCAGACGATGACCGGCTGGCTGCAATCGTGGAACGCGGCCGTGCTGCCCGCGGCGGGTCACGCCGGGCACACGATGCCGGGGATGATCACCGCCGGGCAGGTCGCCTCGCTCCAGAACCTGACCGGCGCCGAGTTCGACAAGACGTGGCTCCCGCTGATGGCCGAACACCTGCGCAACGGCGTCGAGATGGCCAAAACCGTGCTGTCGTCGGGACAGCACGCCGAGACCAAGGCGCTCGCCAAGGAGATCGTCGAGAACCAGACGGCGGCGATCGACGAGATCACCGCGCAGCTTTCTTGACCCCCTGAAGGCCCCGGAAGCCCCTCCGGTATTGTTCTCGGCGGTGGCGTGTCCGAGCGGCCGAAGGAGCACGACTCGAAATCGTGTGACGGTTAATACCCGTCCGTGGGTTCAAATCCCACCGCCACCGCAGCGAAGAGCCGGTCTCCACGGAGACCGGCTCTTCTGCGTCCGGACTACTTGTTGAACTTGTCCTTGAGGTCCTGCACGCCACCCTCGGCGCGGTCGCGCAGGTCGTGTCCGGTCTCCTTGACCTGGCCTTCGGTCTGGTCGGCCCGGCCCGAGTTCGCGAGGTCCTGGTTGCCGGTCTTCTCGCCGAGCTTCTCCTTGGCGGCGCCGATGGCCTGCTCGGCCTTGTCCTTCGCCTTGTCGAAAACGCTCATGGCGGGTGTTCCTCCTTCGACTGCGGCCGCCGTTTGCGGCCGCCTGCCCCAGGGTTACCCGGGTCGCCGGATCCGACACATCCGTCACCCGGTGCGGTTACCCCGTTGCCCGTGGAAGAAGTCTTCGAGCAGGGCCGCGCATTCGGCCTCCAGGACGCCGCCGACGACTTCCGCGCGGTGGCTGAGCCGGCGGTCGCGGACGACGTCCCACAACGACCCCACGGCCCCGGTTTTGGGCTCCCATGCGCCGAAGACGACCTTCGCGACCCGGGCCATCACGAGGGCGCCGGCGCACATCGTGCACGGCTCCAGTGTCACGGCGAGCGTGCAGCCTTCGAGCCGCCAGCCGTCGCCGTAGAGCTTGGACGCGGCCCGCAGCGCGAGGATCTCCGCGTGCGCCGTCGGGTCGCCGAGTTCCTCGCGGGCGTTGCGCGCCGAGGCGAGCGGTGTCCCGTCCGGGGCGAGGACGACGGCGCCGATCGGCACGTCGTCGCCCGCACCTCGCGCCGCGCCGATCGCCGCCCGGACGGCGGCGATGTCGGCGGCGGAGGCGGCGGGGCTCAGATCTCGTCCAGGATCTTGGTGAACTCGGGGGCGAATCCGCACCGCTGCGCGACCATCTGGAGTTGTTCGTCCGGATAGAGGTCGACCTCGCCGACGATCACCTGGAGTTCGGCCCCCGGCAGTCCGAGATCGGCCAGGATCTCCAGATCGCCTTCCGGCCAGACCGCGTCGTCGTCCTCGTCCGGCGGGTCGACTCTCAGCACGTCGAGGACGTCGGCGGCGATGTCGTAGTCGAGCGCCGCGGCGGCGTCGGACAGCAGCAGCGACGGCCCTCTCGGACTCGGCCGGACGATCACGAAGAACTCGTCGTCGACCGCGAGCAGCCCGAAGGCGGCCCCTGTCGAGCGCAGTTTTCCGAGCTCAGTGATCGCAGCGTCGAGTTCGGCCAGGGCCCCGGGATCAAGGGAGCTGCACCGCCATCGACCGTCCTCCCGCACCACGGCCACCGCGAACCCCGTGATCGGCTCTTGCACCGCCATGCGCACACCGTATTCCGCCCGCTTTCGGAACGCACGCACGGTGCGCCCGAAGCGCCGCATGCGCCACTATCGAGACATGACCGGACCGACCGACCTGCCCACCCTCCCCGATGCGCGCTTCGCCGGATTGCTGGAGGAAGCCCGCGCGCTCCAGACGAAAACCGTAGAGCTCCGCCGGGAGATCCACCGGAATCCGGAGATCGGCCTCCACTTGCCGAAAACCCAGGCCTCGATCAAGGCCGCCCTCGAAGGCCTCCCGCTGGAGATCACCGAGGGCAAATCCACCACCTCGCTGACCGCCGTCCTCCTCGCCGAGCAGCCGGGTCCGGCGATCCTGCTCCGCGGCGACATGGACGCGTTGCCGCTGCAGGAGGACACCGGCGTCGACTTCACCTCCGAGGAAGACGGCGCGATGCACGCCTGCGGGCACGACACCCATGTCGCGATGCTGGCGTCGGCCGCGCGGCTGCTCAGCGAGCACGTCGACGAACTGGCCGGGTCGGTGGTGTTCATGTTCCAGCCCGGAGAGGAAGGCGAGCACGGCGCGCGCCACATGATCCACGAAGGCGTGCTCGAAGCCGCCGGCGAGCGCGTCGAGAAGGCGTTCGGCCTGCACATCTTCACCTCGGCCGCGTCCGGGGTCGTGCAGACGCGGCCCGGCCCGATCATGGCGTCGGCGAACAGCTTCCACGTGAAGGTCACCGGCAGGGGCGGGCACGGCTCGGCACCGCATCAGGCGATCGACCCGGTGCCCGCCGCGGCCGCGATGGTGAGCGCGCTGCAGACGATGGTGACCCGCAAGGTGAGCGTGTTCGAGCCCGCGGTGGTCTCGGTCACCCGTATCGAGGCCGGGACGACGACGAACATCATCCCGGAGACGGCGTTCCTGGAGGGCACGATCCGCACGCTGTCCGACCGGACGCAGGCGTACGTGCGCGAGGAACTGCCGAAGGTCTGTGAAGCGGTCGGCGCCGCGCACGGCGTCCGGGTGAGCGCCGAAGTCGTCGCCGGCTACCCGGTCACGGTGAACGATCCGCAGGTCGCGGAGCGCGTGCTGGAGCTGGCGGCCGAGGTGCTCGGGGCCGACAACACCGAGGTGATGGAGAACCCGGTGATGGGCGCGGAGGACTTTTCCTACGTCCTGCAGCGGGTTCCGGGCGCGTTCGCGTTCCTCGGCGCCCGGCCGGCGGGCGTCGACCCGGACGAGGCGGAGGCGAACCACTCGAACCGCGTGGTCTTCGACGAGGACGCGATGGCCAACGGCGTCGCGATGTACGCCGCCTTCGCGCTGGACGCGCTTCGGTAGCCTTTACACAACAGTGTTGATTTAATGGATGCCATGAGCGATGACATCCTGGCCGTGCTGGCCGCGCAGGAGGAGCGCCTGGTCTTCCGCCGGTTCGACAACGAGACCGCGCTGAAGCTGGGCGCCCACCTCCTCGCGGCGGCACGGGACCGCGCCCTCCCGGTGACGGTGTCCGTGCGCCGCGGCGGCCAGCGGCTGTTCCACGCGGCCTTGCCGGGGACCTCGGCCGACAACGACGCGTGGATCGACCGCAAGAGCCGTGTCGTCGACCGGTACGGGCACAGCTCGTTCCTCGTCGGCGAACAGTTCCGCGCGAAGGGCACGACGTTCGAAGCCGCTTCCCGCCTCGACACGGACCTGTACGCGGCGCACGGCGGCGTGTTCCCGGTGATCGTCGAGGGCGTGGGGCCGGTCGGCACAGTCGGCGTCTCGGGACTGCCCCAGGCCGACGATCACGCGTTCGTCGTCGAGCAGCTGGAAACCTTCCTCGCCACACTGTCCTAAGTAGACTCTCCACTGAGTTGTCCACAGGTTGTCCACCTGTGGACGACTTCGAATCTGTTAGAGTGAAGTGTCACATCATATATCAGATAGGACATGCCAGTGGCCTCCTCGCGGTTCGACGAGCGGAAACGGCGGCTGTCCGGGGTCGTGGCCATCCCGGTGACCCCGTTCGACGCCGACGGCGCCGTGGCTCCGGAGTCCTACGTGAACTTGGTGGACCGGCTGATCACCGGCGGTGTCGACGTCGTGACTCCGAACGGGAACACCGGCGAGTTCTACGCGTTGGACGAGGCCGAGGCGCGGCGCTGCCTCGAATTGGCGGTCCGGGCCGCGGCGGGACGGGCGAGTGTGGTCGCCGGTGTCGGGCACGACGTCCGGACGGCGATCGGGGCGGCACGGCACGCGCGCGAGACGGGCGCGGAGCTGATCATGATCCATCAGCCGGTGCATCCGTACGTCTCGGCGGAGGGCTGGGTCGAGTACCACCGCGCCATCGCGGCCGCGGTCCCGGAACTGGGTGTCGTGCCGTACGTGCGTGATCCGAAGATCGACGGCCGGCAGCTCGCCAGCCTCGCCGACGCGGCGGAGAACGTGATCGGGGTGAAGTACGCCGTGCCGGATCCGGTTCGTTTCGCTTCGGTGGCACGGGACGCGGGGATCGATCGCTTCGTGTGGATCGCCGGACTGGCGGAGCTCTCGGCGCCGGGCTACTTCGCCGTCGGCGCGACCGGGTTCACGTCGGGACTGGTGAACGTCGCGCCGTCGATCTCGCTGGAGATGTTCCGCGCACTGCGGGACAGTGACTTCCGCGGCGCGATGGCCTGCTGGGAACGCGTCCGGCCGTTCGAGGAACTACGAGCCGCGGACGGCAACGCCAACAACGTGAGCGTGGTCAAGGAAGCGTTGGCACAGCTGGGTTTGTGCCGCTCCGATGTCCGGCCGCCGAGCCGCGCGCTGACCGACGGCGAACGCGGGAAAGTCGCCGGGCTGCTTGAGAAGTGGGGTCTTCGCTAGCGAATTTTCGGACCGTGCCCGCACCGACCAGGGGCGGGTGCGGACACGGCGACAGGTCAGAGGTCGTGGCCATCGACGATCGCGGCGTGGCCCTGATGGGCGCCTCGGGGCGCGCTGTAGCGCGGCGGGCGGCTGCTCACCGGACAATGCCGGCGGGACCATGAGCGCGAAGAACGATGTGTCTGGCCGGTGCTCCTGTCTCCGATCGAGTCTCACGACCGGATGGAACCGGGGGAAATTTCCCTCGATGTCTTCGACTGTACGCCGGATCTTGCGGTTTTGGTGAATTGCTTCCGCTCCGCCGCCGTGGGACACTGGGGGCAGGCCACGGAGCGACCGTGGCGTGTTGTGGTACCAGTGCCTTTTCTCGGCCGAACCAGACCCCTTCGGTGTTCTGAAACCCGTTGCTGGATTGTCCACTTTCACGAACCAGAACGGTGTGACTCTTCTATGACCTCCACACAGACAAGGCAGGGCAGCGACTTCGCTGAACTGTCCAAATTGGTCAAAGACGCCGGGCTCCTCGACCGACGGCGCAAGTACTACGCGGTGAAGATCGCCTTGAACCTGCTCGCTTTCGCGGGCGGCTGGGTCGCGTTCGCACATCTCGGGGACTCCTGGTGGCAGCTGTTCCTTGCCGCGTTCTTCGCGATGATGTTCACGCAGCTGTCCTTCATCGGCCACGACGCGGGACACAAACAGATCTTCCGCGGCCGCAAGGCGAACGACGTCACCGGTTTCGTCCACGGCGGACTGACCGGGCTGAGCTACGGCTGGTGGATCGGCACGCACACCCGCCACCACGCCAATCCCAACCACGAGGACGAAGACCCGGACGTCAACCTCGCCGCGCTCATCTTCACCAAGGGCCAGGGCACCGGACGACGTGGTTTCCTGCGCTGGATGGCGAAATACCAGGCGTTCCTGTTCTTCCCGCTGCTGCTGCTGGAAGGCCTGAACCTGCACGTCTCGAGCATCACGGCGATCTTCCAGCGCGGCTTCAAACGGCGGAAGCTCGAATCGGCGCTGATGCTGGCCCACGTCGCCGCGTACCTGACAGCGGTGTTCGTGGTCCTCTCGCCCGGTGTCGGTTTCGCCTTCATCGCCGTGCACCAGTGCCTTTGGGGGGTGTACATGGGCTGCTCGTTCGCCCCGAACCACAAGGGAATGCCGACGCTGTCGGCCGGGCACACCCTCGACTTCCTGCGCAAGCAGGTGCTGACCTCGCGCAACGTGCGCGGCGGCCCGGTCGTCGACTTCGCGCTCGGCGGGCTCAACTACCAGATCGAGCACCACCTCTTCCCGAGCATGGCGCGGCCGAACCTCAAGCACGCGCAGGTGATCGTGCGGGAGTTCTGCGCGAAGCACGGCATCGACTACGCCCAGTGCGGCTGGGCGGCCTCGTACGGCTACGTACTCAGGCATCTGCACGAAGTGGGGGCGCCGTTGCGCGCTCAACCGGTGGCCGCGCGATGACCTCCTCGATCCGTTCCCTCGGCGATGTGGCCGAACCCGCCGCCGACGACCGCTGCCCGAGCTGCCCGCATCCCCTGTCCGCGCACGACGCGATCGCCCGCCGCTTCTGCACCGCGACCGCGGCCGGCGGGTTCAGCCGCGGCTGCACCTGTGCCACGAAACCCGAAACAACCGAATAGAGGATCACCATGAACGCCGATACCGTCCCCGTCTCCCGCTACGAGATGCGGGTCGACACCGTGAAGAAGATCGTCAACGAACACACCGACCTCGGCAACGAGGCCGCGTTCGCCTTGGCCGTGCACATGGTTCGGGCGCTGGACACCGTTCCGGAAGCCGTCCGCTAGATCGCTGTGGCCCGGGTTACTCGCGCGTAAACATCGCGTCAGCGAGCCCCCGGAACGCGTCAGGGAGACGTTGCCGAAGCGGCCGTGCCGGGTCGATCGGAGTTGTGCTGAGAGAGCACTGACCGATCGACGCGGAGGTAACCGTGACGCTCAGCGAGCTCCTGCCCAGCCTCGGCTGCGAAGCCGCCGACCACCTCGAACCCGGGGTCTGGCCGCGGAGCACCCGGCTCGGGGACGGCGGGGAACTGCTGTTCGCCGGCGCGCCGGTGTCCCACCTCGCTGCGAGGTTCGGGACACCGGCGTACCTGCTCGACGAGGACGAGGTCCGCCAGAACGCCCGCGCGTACCGCCGGGCGCTGCCGGACGCCGAGGTGGCGTACGCGAGCAAGGCGCTGTGCATCCGCGCCGTCCTGCGCTGGGTCGCCGAAGAAGGACTTTCCCTCGACACCTGCTCGGCGGGCGAGATCGCGGTGGCGCGGTCGGCCGGCTTCCCCGCCGAGCGGATCCTGCTGCACGGCAACGCGAAGACCCCCGAAGACCTCAAGGCGGCGCTGTCCTACGGCGTCCGCCGGATCGTGGTGGACTCGCTCGACGAGATCGAGCAGCTCGGCGCGCTGGCCACCGGCGCCCAGCAGGTGCTGGTCCGCGTGACACCCGACGTCGCGGCGGGGACGCACGCGGCGATCACCACCGGCACCGAAGGCCAGAAGTTCGGCTTCTCGCTGCGCGAGGAGGTCCGCGACAACCTCGGCCGCGCGGTCTCCGCGGTGCTCGCCCAACCCGGGCTCCGCCTGGCCGGTCTGCACTGCCACATCGGTTCGCAGGTGTCCCGGGTCGATTTCTACGAACTGGCCGCCCGCAAGATGATCGCGGTGCTGGTCGCGCTCCGCGAAACCCACGGCATCACCCTGCGCGAACTGGATCTCGGCGGCGGGCACGCCGTGCGTTATCTGCCCGGCGACACGGGTTTCGACATCGACGGTTATGTGCGGCGTCTGCGTGTCGCGCTCGCTTACGAATGCGCTTCGCACGGTTTCCCGCTGCCGAAACTGACGATCGAACCGGGCCGCGCGATCGTCGGCCCGGCGGGGATCACCGTGTACCGGGTCTGCGCGGTGAAACGCGGTTCGCGCACCTTCGTCGCCGTCGACGGCGGGATGAGCGACAACGCGCGGCCCGCGCTCTACGGGGCGGCGTACACCGCGCGCCTGATCGGCAGGCGCAGCCGGGCCGCACGGCGGCCGATGACGGTGGTCGGACGGCACTGCGAATCGGGTGACGTCCTCGCCGACGGGCTCTCGCTCCCCGACGACGTCCATCCCGGCGATCTGCTCGCCGTTCCGTGCACCGGGGCCTATCACCACTCGCTCGCGTCGAATTACAACCTCGTCGGCAGGCCCCCTGTGGTCGGTGTCTCGCGAGGTACGGCGACCCTGCTCGTACGCCGCGAAACCGAGGAAGACCTGCTGAAACGCGACCTGGGCTGACACGCCGTCCGAAAACCTCGGCACCCGGCCTGTCGCGCGACAGAATCCTCGGGTCGAAGGTGCCGGGAAAGAGAATCGCGACAAACAACTTAACGGCGGTAGCATTCTGGACATTGATCGATACGCTGCGCGACAAGAATCGCATGCCGAAACAAAGGGAGGGACGGCATGGGTGACGAACCACGCGCGCAGATGGAGCAGCGCACGCCTAGAGGTTTGGACAATACCGATCGCACTCTGATCGCTCTACTGCAAGTCGACGGGCGGGCCTCGTTCACGGCCTTGGCCAAGGCCGTCGGACTGTCGGAGGGTGCCGTGCGGCAGCGCGTCCAGCGACTGCTGCGGGACGAGACGATGCAGATCGTCGCGGTCACGGATCCGGCGAACGTCGGGCTCGGCCGTCAGGCGATGGTCGGGATCAAGGTCCATGGCGATCCGCGAGCGGTCTCCGACCAGCTCTCCGGATTGCCGGACGTCCATTACGTCGTGCTGACCGCGGGAGGCTACGACCTGCTCGCCGAGGTCGCCTGCCGGGACGACGAACACCTCTTGAGTGTGCTGAACGACGACATCCGGCCCATACCGGGTGTCGTCAGCACCGAAACACTGGTCTACCTGAAACTGGCAAAACAGACATACGCCTGGGGAAACCTGACCAAGTAGGCCAGGGCCGCCGCGCATCGGACCGGCGGCGGCCTGAAGGGGACTCACGACCCCAAGACCACGGGCTCGCGGGCACCCGAATCAAGGTCCGAAGGTGCAATGAAAGGTCCCTTCCTTGCAAAATTTGCAAGGAAGGGACCTTTCATTGCACTCGCGGAGGGGCTAGACACAGCGCAAGTACGCGTCCGGCGTCCGCCGCCGCGTGTCCAGCCCGCGCAGCACGGCGGGCAGCGCCCCGCTGTACAAGACCCCGAGCCGCTGCGTCGCCCGCGTCAGGGCGACGTACAGTTCCGCCTCGCCGCTCGGGCCGTCCGCGAGGATCCGCTCCGGCTCCACCACCAGTACCGCGTCGTACTCCAGCCCCTTGGTGGCGGACGGCGGGATCGCGCCCGGCACCCCCGGCGGCCCGATCACGACCGAAGTCCCCTCACGCCCCGCTTCCTCGCGGGTGAACTCGGCGACTGCCTCTTCGATGTCCATTTCGGACACTCGACGGGCCCACGGCCGCACGCCGCACGAACGCACCGAGTCCGGCGGAACGGCGTCCGGCGCGAACCTCGCCAGCAGCGAGGCAGCCACCGCCATGATCTCCGACGGCGTCCGGTAGTTGACGGTCAGTTTCCGATACAACCATCGGTCGGCGACGTACCGGGAGAGCATCGCGTCCCACGATCGCGCGCCGGACGGCGACCGCCGCTGCGCGAGATCCCCGACGACGGTGAACGACCGGCTGGGGCAGCGCCGCATCAGCACCCGCCAGTCCATTTCGGACAGTTCCTGCGCCTCGTCGACCACGACGTGGCCATAGGTCCATTCCCGGTCGGCGGCGGCGGGTTCGGCCAGATCCCGTTCGTCGCGTTCGGCGAACCGGTCCGCCAGCTCCTCCGCCATCAGCACGTCCGTCGGCCGGAGCGCGAATTCGTAGTCGTCGTGGTCGTCCTCGACCTCCACGATCTCCAGCACCCGCTCGGCGTATTCCTTCCGCGCCAGCCGCTCCCGTTCCGCCGCCAGGCGTTCGGCGGTGCGGTCCCTGCCGAGCAGTTCGACGGCTTCGTCCAGCAGCGGCACGTCGGACACCGTCCACGCGTCGGCGTCCTCGCGGAACAGCGCCGGATCGGCCCCTGCCGCCCGCAACCGCTCCGGCGAGGCGTAGAGGTCGGCGAGCAGCCGCTGTGGCGTCAGCACCGGCCAGAGGCGGTCGAGCACCGCGCGGAGCTCCTCGCTGGCTTCCAGGTCGCGCCGGGCGTTCTTCAGCAGCTCCGGACGCGTGTGCTCGTCGTCCCGCGGCAGCCAGCCCGCGCCGAGCCGGTCGACCGCGCGGGTGGCCAGCGCGGCGATCACCTCCCGGTCGAAGACGGGCCGCGCCTCGTTGTGCAGCAGGCCGCTTTCCCTGGCCACCGCACGCGCGGCGGCCGCGATCTCGGCGTCCACCAGCACGGTGACGTCGTCGAGTTCGATCGGCTCGGCCTCGGCCGGGAGTTCCTGCCGGTCCGCCACCGCCGCCGAAAGCACGTCCAGGATCGCCAGCGAGCCCTTCAGCCGCTGCACCGGCGGCGGATCCTCGCGTTCGGCATGCAAACCGGCGACGAGGTCACCAGGCGTCGCGAAGACGACGCTGGTCTCGCCGAGCGACGGCAGGACCCGGCCGATGTGGTCCAGGAAGCCGCTGCTTGGCCCGACCACGAGCACGCCGCGGCGTTCCATGCGCTCACGTTTCGTGTACAGCAGGTACGCCACCCGGTGCAGCGCCACCGCCGTCTTCCCGGTGCCGGGGCCGCCCTCCACGACGACGACGCCCGCGTGGTCCAGCCGGATGATCTCGTCCTGCTCGGCCTGGATCGTCGCGACGATGTCCCGCATCCCCTCGCCGCGCGGCGCGTTGACCGCGGCCAGCAACGCGACGTCACCCCGTTCGCCCGCCGATTCCGGACGGCCGAAGACCTCGTCGGTGAAGTCGAGGACGTCACGTCCGAGGGTGCGGAATTGACGGCGCCGGGACGTTCCTTCCGGGGACGCGCCCGTCGCGCAGTAAAACGCGCGCGACGCCGGCGCCCGCCAGTCCAGCACCAACGGTTCGTAGTCGTTCTCCTCGTCGAAAAGGCCGATCCGGCCGACATACCTCCGTTCTCCCGAAAGGGCGTCCAAACGGCCGAAACAAAGGCCCTCGTCGGCGATCTTCAGCCTGGCCATCTCGCTCGCCTTGGCGTCGGCGGACACCTCACGGTCGGAAAGCGCGAAGCCTTCTCCCCGCAGCGCAACGGCATACGCCTCCTTCACCCGCGCGCGTTCGGTGTCCAGCCGTCCGTAGAGCGACGCGACATACTGCCGTTCGGACCGCAATTCCTCGTCGTACCCCTGATTTGACAAGTTCCCCTCACAGCGGTTAGACTGACAACACATTCGGCGTACCGATCAGCATTTCTGATTGGGCGCCGATTTTCTATTGTCCACCGCTTGTCAAGAGGGACCCGGTATTCCACCGGAAACGACAGTGCGCGATAATGGGGACGAAGATCCACCATTACCGCGCACCGCCTGAAGCACTCAGCCGAGCATGAACTCGCGCGGGTCCAGCGCCCTCCCCACCACACGGACGTCGCCGAGCCAGCCGTGGAACGCCTGCTCGACGATCGAGTCGTAGGCGTAGGCGCCGATCAGCCAGGAGCCGCCGGGGTTCGCGATCCCCGTGGCAGGCGTCTTCGGATTCCGCAGCACCGGGCAGCCGTCGACGTAGAGCGTCGTCCGCCTGCCGTCGTTGACGGCCGCGACGTGGATCCACTCCTGCAACGCCAGTTCGTGGCTCCAGCAGGTCGAAATCCCGTTCTGGTTCACCGGGAACACCGCCCATTGGAACGCCGCACCGTCCGAAAGGGACAGTGTGGCCGACGGCTCGCCGGGGTCGTCACCGGTTTTGCCCGCCTTGCCGCCGGAACCCTGCCTGCCGAAGATCGCCGCCCAGGAATGCTTGCCGTCCTTGAAATCCGCGGGCAGCTTCACGAACGCCTCGACGGTGTAGCCGCGGGCGAACGTCTCCGCGTTCATCGGCGCGGAGTCCGCCGTGCGCAGATACCCGCCGCGAGCCGGTTTCTTGCCGCCGTCGAAGCGAAGGCTCGACCTCGACGGCTGCCGCCCGGAGAACTCGCCGGAGAACCGCAGCGCCTCGGGTGCGCTGCCGGGCAGGGTCACCCGGACCAGATCGTTGCCACGGCCCGAAAGGTCGCGCACGCCACCGACAGGCGCGCCGTCACGGCCTTCGAACCGCCAATAGGCCACGGTCCCGCGGATCAGCTGCCGATCGGCAGGCCGCGCGGGCGGGACCGGGACCGGCGCGAAACCGGCGAACCTCGACTCGAAGTCGACCTCCAGGCTGAAGTAGTCCGCCGGACCGGTGCGTTCGATCTCCCGCCGTTGCAGCTCGTTCAGCCGCGGCGCCTGGTCCGCCAGCCACGGCGAGAACGTGCGGACGTCGATCACGTTCCGCGCCAGGTCGAACCGGTAGAGCCGGATCATCGCGCTGCCGCCGTAGTAGCGGTCCTGGTAGTTGGTGATGTGCAGATGGACGTCGTTGCCCGCGTTGTTCCGCTTCACCGCGCGGCCCGGCGGCCAGAAGTGCCCGTTGAGGGTGAGGAAGATCTGGTCGTTCCCGGCGATCAGCTCGTCCCAGACCCGCTGCCCGAACTCCGAGAACTGAGCCTGTCCGGCCTCGTCGGCCCATACCAATTCATGGATGGTCAGAATGGCCGGAAGCCGCGGGTTCCGCGCGAGCACCGACCGCGCCCACTCCAGCCCGCCCGCCGACGGCCGCCAGTCGAGCGCGAGCAGCAGCCACTCACGTCCGCCCGCACGGAAGACGTGGTGGCTGTTGTAGCCGTCCGGGCTCGCGCCGCGGAAAGTCCGCGAACCCCGTTGCCGCTGCGGGCCGAACGCGTCCAGATACGGCGTGCGACCGCGCTGGTCGTCGGTCGAGGACTTGATGTCGTGGTTGCCCGCCAGCGTGCTGTACGGGAACCGTCGCCGGTCCAGGTGCTGGAACGACCGGCTGATCTGGTCGAACTCGCCCGGCTGCCCGTTCTCGGTGAGGTCGCCGAGATGCGCCAGGAAGACGATGTTCTCGTCGCCGCCGGTGACGTACCGCAGCGTGGCGTCCAACGGCGCGGGATCGCCGCGGTCGGCGTCGAAGAGGTACTGGGTGTCGGGCAGGACCGCGAGGGTGAAGCGGCCGTCTTCGGCGTCCGGGCCGTGGTGGCCGAAGGTCGCCGAAGCCGCTGGGGCACCGAGTGCCGGCAACGCGGACACCGCCGCACCGGCGCCGAGCAGGCCCGCACCGCGCAGGAAGGTCCGTCTGGAGGAGTCGTTCACGGCCGCAACCTACGGTCGCGGAGGCAACGCGTCCCGAACCGCGGGTGAACACTTGCCCCGCTCGGTAGCTTCGTCACATGGGGAACGTCAAACGCTGGCCCGTGCTCGCCGGGGTCGGTGTGGTGGTGACCGCGGCGGCCTGGTGGATCGTGGACGAGATGCCGACGGTGGACGACGCCGTCGCGCGAGAGGCGCTGCCGCCGATCGACCGGCATGTGCGCGCGCTCGCCGGTTCCGGCGGCCCGGAAATCCGCTGGGTGTGCACGCAGAAGGTGATCGAGACCCGCCCGGACGGCGAGCGGGTCAAGATCGGCCTGGTCGCGAGCTGCGACGAGGTCGCTAAAGAGGGCGGCGAGCTCGTCACGCGCAGCGGATTCCGCCGCCGGGCGATGGTCTACCGCGTCGAACGCACTCCCGACGGGTACCGCGTGCTCGACCGGGAGCTCGCGAAGGACGGTGCCGGCTATTCGCCCTCGGTCAAGGAGATGTTCTCGTGGGTCGGCGCCCGCCGGGTGCTCGACGGCGCGAGCCCGGACGAACCGAAGTCGGTGTCGGCCGCCGCGTTCGGCCTTCCGGCAGGAACCCCGGTGCGCGCCGGTCGGTGATCAGTCGCCGTTGCGGTCGATCTTCTTCGGCACCACGAACCACATGACGACGAACAGCACCGCCGACACCACACCGAAGATCGTCATCGAGATCGGGCCGTAGACGACCTTGGCGATGAGCGCGACGGTCGTGGTGATGGCGGCCGCGAGGCAGCCGAGCCCGACGAGGACGGAACGGTTGCCGACGGTGAGGATCCGCTCACGATTGCCGGTGCGGAACAACAGCCGGTGCCAGGCGGCGGGCGCCGTCAGCAGCACCGTCGAACAGACCGTGAGCAGGACCGCCGTCAGGTGGACGGCTTTCTCGAACCCGCTCGCCGCGTGGAACTCGTCGGTGAACACCACCGTGAGCAGGAAACCGAAGAGGATCTGAACGCCGGCCTGCGCGACCCGCAGCTCCTGCAGGAGCTCACTGACGTTGCGGGTCAGGCGTTCGTTCTTCGTCTCGCCGGTGTGCTCGACCATGTGGTGGCTCCAGGACCATCGGTTGACGCCTGACCTTCTCGTGCCAGCCGAGCGATGTCACTGACACGACCACTACGGCGAGGCCCAGCCACTGAGTACCCGACAAATCGGCGTTCAAGCACAATACGCCGATGATGGCGGCCGTGACGGGGAACGCCAGCTCGGCCAACGTCGCCCTGGCCGCGGGCGTCGACCGCAGGCCGACGTAGTACAGGCTCAGCGCCAGCAGGCCGGGGACCAGCGCGAGCAGTGCGAGCCCGAGCGCGTTGTCCCAGCCGACCGCGAACTCGCCGCCCTGAACGGCCACGATGCCCGCCGCCACCGGGAGCCCGACGGTGAACCGCAGGGTGGTGACCTCCTTCGGCGCCAGTTCGGTGGAGAGCAGCCGTCCGAGCACCGTGCCCGCCGCCCACAACGCGGCCGCGCCGATCGCCAGCAGCGCCGCCTTCGCCGCGGCGAGCTGGATGTTCAGCGGATCCTTGAACGCCAGCAGCCAAGCGCCCAACAGCGCCGGGACCGCGAAGAAGGCGTACCCCGGGCGGACCCGCTCACGAAGTACGAAATATGCCGCCAGAACGGCGAACACCGGCTGGAGCTTCTGCAGCACCAACGGCGTCACGGGATCGCCCAGTTTGAAGGCCGCGGTGAACATCGCCGTCGCCAGCGCGGAAGAGCCGCCGCCGATCGCGAGCACGGCCAGCCATTCCCGCGGACCGCATCGGCGCAACGCCCGGAAGGCGCCGGGGATCAACGGGCTCAGCACGAGCACCACGAGCAGGTGCTCCCAGAAGACGACCGTGGCCGCCGGGAGCGCCTCGGCGAGCGGAAGCCTCAGAAGCCCGTCGGTGCCCCAAAGAGCGGCGGCGACCGCGACCAGCCAAGTACGATCCGGAGGGTTAGTACTCACGTATCCTGCCCATAGTTTGAGAATGATCGCCCGACGGAGTGACCGCTCTGGCGTGTCCGATTCGGGCGGACTAGGCAGGGGGCATGCGCCCCATCCCCACACTCGCCCTCATCCTGTCCGCGGCCGCATTGGCCCTGACCGCCGGCGCCGGGCCGGCCACCGCCGTCCCCGGCTCCCGCGTCCACGTGATCACCGCCAAGAGCGGCCTCACGATCTACAAACCCGAACTGGTGCCGCCCGGCGCCCGCGCGCACGTCTTCGGGTTGACGTCCAAGGCCTACGGAACCTCGACCGCGGTCCTCGTGACCGGCCTGCTGCCCAACCGCGAATACGGCGCCCACGCGCACACGAAGCCGTGCGGTGCCACCGGCGACCTCGCCGGCCCGCACTACCAGAACGTCGAAGACCCGGTGAAGCCGTCGGTGGATCCGGCCTACGCCAACCCCCGCAACGAGATCTGGCTCGACCTCACCACCGACGCCACCGGCCGCGGCGCCGCCGTGTCCAAAGTGGACTGGACGTTCACCGATCGGCGCGCGAACTCCATCGTGATCCACGAAACGCATACGCACACCGACCCCGGGCACGCCGGGACCGCGGGCGCCAGGCTGGCCTGTGTGACCGTCGGCTTCTAGCGGCGTTTCCTAAAACCCCCAGGTGCGTTCGGGCCGGATCCTGATCCGGGCGCCGTACTCCTTGTCGAACTTCGCGATGTCGTAGTCGATCGCCGGGTAGTGCTTCTCGTACTTTTCGAGATAGCCCGGCTGTTCCGAGGGGAGGCCGTCCGGCAGGATCTCGGCCCGGCCACCGATCACCAGGATCGAGCCGCCGTGCTCGTCGCTGTTGAAGTGGAGGCTGACCTCGGGGTTGGCCTCGATGTGCCGGGTCTTCGCCGTGTCCCGCTGACTGAAGACGATGATGTCGTCGCCGTCGAGTACGAACCACACCGGGCGGGGCGAAGGGCGTCCCTTCGGGCTGATCGTGGTCAGCCAGGCGACGTTCTCCTTCGCCCGCTCGGCGAGCCGCGGGTCGGGTCGGTAGCTCATGCCCGACCCAACCACGGCCCACCGACATTTCTTCCTCGTCCGCTCAGCGAGACGCGACGAGTTTCGCGTAGCGCGTCCCGGCGCCGAGCAACACCAGACCGGCGAGGAGGAAAGCGGCGACCCTGGCGAGACCGTCGAGCGCGGAGAGGTCGAACAGCACCAGCTTCAGCACCGCCGCCCCGACCAGCACGAACCCGATCACCCGCAGGCTGACCGCGGAGATGCCGCGGATGAGCAGCACCAGCGCGGCGACCGTCCAGGACACCGTGATCACCACGTGGCCGACCAGGAAACCCGAGCGGCCGGGGACGGCCAGCAGCGCGCCGCACAGCACCATCGCGCCCGCGCCGTAGAGCCCGCAGACCCCGGCGAAGAGCCACGGCACCACGTTCTCCGACGCGGCCTTGAACAGCCCGAGCCGATGCGCGACCCACGGAAGCGTGATCGAGACCGCCAGGATCGCGACGGCCACCAGCAAGGAGGCGGCGAGGTCGGCGTCCGGCCGGTTCCTGATCAGGAAGAACAGCGTCGGCGGGACGTCGAAGGCCAGCGCGATCATGCCGCCGATGACGGCGAAGCCCAGCCCGCCGAAGAGCGCGACGTGCTTCTTCGTCCACAGCGCGACCAGTGCCAGCAGAACGCCTTCGCCGATGAGGATCGCCGAACGGGCACTGCCGTCGAACAGCGTCATCGTCGTCTGCAGGGCCGCCAGGAGCCCGGCGGCGCCAGCGAGGTCACCCGTCCAGCCGTCGAGCCACTGCCCGGCCGCCCACACCCCGAGCAGCACCAGCGCCACCGACGCGGTGACGAGCACGGCCGGGGTCTTCGGCAGGAACAACGCGGCGAGCAACGACGGCGCCGGCGCGACGGCCAGCAGGGCGAGCGCGGCGGCGTCCCCAGGCCGCTTGGCCGTGACGATCAGCGCCAGCGCGAGTGCGACGCCTCCCGCGGCCAGCGCGGCGGCAGTGTTGGCGGTGCTGCCACCGAAACCGGTGAACGCCGTGCTGAAGACCGACGCGACCAGCGGCGGGATCCCGGCCGCGACCGCCACCGACGGCCACGACTGGCGCAACTGCACCGGCGTCGAAGCGACCTGGACCACCAGCAGGAACGCGACCAGCTGCGGGGTGAAACCCTGCGTGATGATCGGCGCGCAGACCACACAGCCGAGCACGACGGCCGTCGCGAGCAGCGAAGACTTCCACCGCACGGCCAGCAGCAACCCGCCGACCGCGATCAGGAGCCCGATCGCGAGACCGGCGTAGGCAGGGAGGTACTCGTACATCGTCGTCGCGGCGATGGCGTCGAGGTACAACGCCCCGATCCCGGTCGCGGCGACCGCGAACGCGCCCGTGCGGCCCGCCGGCGTGCGGTGCAGGCGAAGCCCGATCCCGACCAGCGCCGCACCGAGCACGGCGCCCCCGAGCACCCGCGGCAACGGGCCGAACCAGCCACGCTGGATCGCGAGCACGAGGAACAGCACGACACCCAGCAGCGTGACCGCGCCACCGATCCAGGCCAGCAGCCTGCTGCCGGCGCCTTCCTTGCTCAGCTTCTCGCCGAGCGTGACCTTCGGGGCAGGCTGATACGGGCGGTAGGGCTGCTGCGGCGCGTGCTGCTGCCGGTACTGCTGTTGCTGCCACTGCGCGTACTGGGCCTGCTGGTATTGCTGCTGGTAGTGGGCGTACTGCGGGTGCTGGTACTGGGGGTGGGGGTACGGCTGCTGCGGCACCTGGGGCTGCGGTGCCTGCTGGGCTTGCGGCTGGGGCTGCTCGGCTGGCGGCTGCTGGGCCTGCTCGGCTTGGGGCTGGGCCTGCGGTGCCTGCTGCTCTGCTTGCGGTGCCTGCTGCTCGGGCTGCGCGGGCTGCTCTTGGGCAGCCTGCTCAGGCGCCTCTTCGCGCGTCGGCTCCGCTCCTGATCGGACGGTCCGCAGCTCCGTACCGACCCGCGCGAGGCGGGCCCCAAGGTCGTCGATCTCCCCGGCGAGCCTGAGGAGCACATCCCCATCGGTGGTCATGGCGACCAGCATGCGGCCTGAGACCCGCCGATGGATCCGTAGCACTACTCAATCGTGATGACGATGTGGTCGCGACCTGCAAGATCATCGAGATCGAGCCCACACCCGAAGCGCCCGCAGAAGGTCGATGTACCGGAAGCCCGGCCAGTTGGCGTCGCAGAAGTACAGCTGGGAATCCTTCGCCTGCCAAAGCAGGAATCCGGACAGCCGGACCTCGCCGCTCGTCCGGATGATCAGGTCCGGATCGGGACTGCCCACCGTGTACAGATGCGCGGAAAGGGCGTCCACGGAAACGGTTTCCGCGATCTCCACAAGGGACTTGCCGTCCGCCGCCCCTTCGAGCACCAGATCGCGCACGGCGTCGACGATCTCCTCGCGGCTTCCGTACCCGATGGCGAGAGTCAGCTCAGGCCCCGTCGCGCCGCGAGTGTCCTCTTCGGCCTGCTTCAGCACTTCGGCCGTGGACGACGGCAGCATGTCGAGACGCCCCACAGGCACGACACGCCAGTTCGCACCCGGCGCGGTGAGCCGGTCACGGACGACGTCCTCGATCACCTGCATCAGGAAGGCCATCTCCGGCGACGCACGCTTCGTCAGATTGTCGACCGAAGCGAGGTACACCGTCACGTGCCCGATGCCGAGGCCTTCGCACCACGTCATCAACCGCGCGATGTGCCGGGCGCCGTGCCGATGCCCCTCGCGGACGTCCTCGAACCCCATCCGGCGAGCCCAGCGACGGTTGCCGTCGATGATCACGCCGACATGCCGCGGTAGCGGGCCTCGGCGAAGACGTGCGCGGAGCCGTCGCGCGTAGAGGTCGTCGAGTCTGGTCCGGACGCTCATGGAGGCGAAGCTACCGAAAGAGAACGTTCTTCACTCCGGCCGAGTGGTCCACAGCGCGCTGATCGGGAGACAAGCGAGGTTCTCTCCGAAGGGAAGCTGCTGGTCGCCGCAATAGAGGACGAAACCGGCACGAAACCGGTCGCCCAGCCGGCGTTGCAGAACCCGGATCGAGCGAAAATCGTCGGTCCGGACGGTTTCCGCGGCCTTCACTTCGATAGCCACCACCAGACCGGCGTTGTCCTCCAGCACCGCGTCGACCTCGTAGCCGTCGCGGTCACGATAGTGATGCAGACGAGGCATCGTCTGGCTCCACGTGATCTGGCGGGCAAGTTCGCCGATGACGAAGGTTTCGACCAGTCCGCCGGTCGTGGCGTCGTTGTTGACGCCGGAGACGAGGTGCCCTGCCAGCCCCACGTCGTTGAACACCAGCTTCGGCGTGGCGACCGCCCGTGTCGTCGCGTTCGCCGACCACGCCGGAATCAATCGGATGAGGTAGATCAGCTCGAGGAGTCCGACGTAATCACGGACAGTCGACGCGGGGAGAGCCAGATCCGATGAAAGCCGGCTGTAGTTGAGCAAGCCGCCGGACTGGGCCGCGAGCGTTCCGATCAATCGCCGCATATCGGAGATGCGTTGGATGTCCGCGACTTGGTGCACGTCCCGGCTCATGATGTCGTCGAGATACGACCTGAAAAACTGAGCACGCCGCCGGGGCGTTTCACGACGAACGGCTTCGGGGTATCCACCACGAGCGGCAAGAGCCAGATAGTCGCGGCGGCGCAAGGTCGAGGATACTGCTCGCAGCCGACTGCCGTGCTCGAACGCGGCGTCGACGAAACCATCGGGCTTGCCAGTGATTTCCCCCTGCGACAAGGGGAACAGTTCGATCGTCTCCGAGCGTCCCGGCAGGGAATCAGGAAGTTGACTCAAGCCGAGCAGCCGTGCCGAGCCGGTCAACAGGAACCGCCCCGGACGCGGGTCTCGGTCCACTATGTGCTTGATGGTCAGCCACAGTTCCGGAACCCGCTGGACCTCATCGATGAGCATGGCCCCCGGCGCGTCCAGAAATGCCACTGGATCCGCAGCGGCCGAAGCCCTGGTCCGCGGATCATCCAGGTATCGCCGCACGCCAGCAGGGTGGTCACGCAAACACAGTTCGGCAAGGGTGCTTTTACCCGTTTGACGTGCTCCGTTGAGGATGACGACACGCGTGTCGCCGAGCGCCTCCACGACCATGTCAGCGGCTCTGCGCGGAAGGTAGCCGTCAGCTCTGTGCACGGCTCGACCCTACCAGCGTCCGTGGATCTGCCGATACACGTGTCGCTGGTCTGCCGAAGATGTTGTCGCTGATCTGCCGATCTATAGCCCGCGCATCTGCCGACTCAAGACCGCTCGTGGGTGCCCCGGACAGACTCATCGACCGTCCGGCACCGGATCTTGAGTCTGGAATGACCGCGATTCCGGCCAGGCAGCCCCTGTCGACCCGCCTCGCCATCGACGGCGGAGTCGCGCCTTGTCTGGACGCTCATGAAGGCGAAGCCGCCGAAATCCGGTGATGCGCGGCGGCGACGAGCGGACCGTGCTCATCCCATCTCGGGAGATGCCCAGCCCGGCCTTGATGACTGCGTCTCCCGCCCCTAGACAGGTTCACTGTCGCCGCCAGGCGGCAACGCGCGGCGTGGATCCTGGAACTGGGCGAGGTCTTCGCCGTCGACATTTTCAAGGAATGCGAAGGCGTCCTCCGGCATGTCGTTCCAGCGAGTCAGCCAATTGGCGAAGTCGTCCTGACGAGTCCGCTTGTACGGCACGATCAGCTCACGGGGCCGGGCTCATGAGTTCGATGCTCCGCCACTAAGGTGTTACCCCGATCACGGAGGGTCAGGGGGGCATCATGAGTGATGATCAGGAATCCACAAAGAAGAGCGGCTGGGGTCAACTCGGCCATCAATGGATCACCGCGATCGCCGCATTGGTGACCGCGTTGGCCGGGGCCGGTTTCTTCCTCGGCCGCACGAGCGCTCCGGACGCGGAACAGTCGAAGGCAACGACCGTCTCCTCGACTGAGACGGTCACCGTCACCGCGACGCCAGAAGTTCGGCCCGTCGGTGAAGCCCCGACAACAGCACCGCAACCCAAGACCGACGGAGCGGTCTACTGGACCGGCGAGCTCACGTGGGGCAAGTTCAACCTCGACCACAACCCACCGAATTACACCGACGGTGAGTACCTCGCCAGAATTTCGAGCGACTCCTTGTATGTCAAAGGAAATACGATCGTGACGTCCTGGAAGAAGAGCGGACGGCCAGGCAAAGGCGAGTGCGCTTCGGCCGTGGACACGGACGGCTCCAACCAGGTCCAGGTCACTACCGGAAATCAGGTATGCGGGCGCACTGCCGAGGGACGGATCTTCGTCCTTGACGTGGTCGGTGCCGGTAACACCATTCGTACCAAGGTCACCGTCTGGAACAAGTGAGCCGAACCGGCAGCCGAGCGGTCGCGTGGTTCTCCGTCGGGCGCGTTCCACCTGCGAGCGACAGGCAGCACACGCGGCAATGGAGGTTTCAGTACTCTGCGCGCACACGAGCTACGCTTGTGATGTCGCCCGAGCAGGTCAGGACGACGCGGAGTGTGGCGCCGTGGGCATCGCACGAGTCGCAAGGCCATGTGCACCCGGGGAATACCGGGACCCTGGCCTTACGCATGTCCGAACTGCGCATCACTTCCGAACCGGGTATCGGAATTTCTCCATACTGGCCTGATGAACCCCGGTGAAACGCTCCTCAGCACGTCGCGCACCTTCGAACTGTGGCGATACGGCGCCGGACACTCGCAGTTGTTCCTCCGATCCGTCTTCAGGCCGGACGAGGACCCCGCCGAACTCCACTTCGAAGGCGTCCGATCCATGCACTTCGACAGCCTCCACTTTCCCGAACTGACCGTGTGGAGAGACGAAGACGAGGTTCTCGAGAACGAGAAGTACCGCTTCCACAACCTGCGGATCGAATTGAGGTCCCCGAAGCACACCGGCGTGATCACCGCCGACTGCATGACCTACATCGACGGGACCTACCCCGACGGCACGACCAAATGGTGGGTGACCGCCCCTCGCGGCGAGGCGATCGGCGGCGGAGACCGGCCCACCTGCGAGTGACAGACACCACAGGCGACAATGGAGGACGTGACAGCCACCCTGAGCAAGCCCGTCCTGAAGATCGGCCCCTACGAGGTCGATCCGCCGGTCGTGCTCGCTCCCATGGCGGGCATCACCAACGTCGCGTTCCGGCAGCTGTGCCAGGAGTACGGCGCGGGTATCTACGTCTGCGAGATGATCACCGCCCGCGCGGTGGTCGAGCGCCACCCCGGCACCATGCACATGATGACCTTCGGCGAGAACGAAAAGCCCAGGTCCATGCAGCTTTACGGGGTCGACCCCAAGACCATGGCCGAGGCCGTCCGCATCATCACCGGCGAAGGGCTCGCCGACCACATCGACAGCAACTTCGGCTGCCCGGTGGCGAAGGTGACGCGCAAGGGCGGCGGAGCGGCCTTGCCGTTCAAACGCAAGCTGTTCGCGGACATCGTGCGCGAGTCGGCGAAGGCCGCGGCCGAGGCGGGTGTGCCGTTCACGGTCAAGTTCCGGGTGGGCATCGACGACGACCATCTCACCTATCTCGACGCCGGGCGGATCGCCGAGGCGGAGGGCGCGGCGGCGGTCAGCCTGCACGCGCGCACCGCCGCGCAGCGCTACTCCGGCCAGGCCGACTGGACGAAGATCGCGGCGCTCAAGGAAGCCGTCACCAGTATCCCGGTGCTCGGCAACGGCGACATCTTCTCCGCCGAAGACGCGTTGCGCATGGTCGACGAGACCGGCTGCGACGGTGTCGTGGTCGGACGCGGTTGCTTGGGCAGGCCTTGGCTGTTCGGCGAACTGGAAGCCGCCTTCGCCGGGCGTCCGCAGCCGACGCCGCCGAATCTCGGCGAAGTCGCGAAAGTCTTGCGCCGCCACACGGAATTGCTCGTCGAACACGACGGCCACGACAAGGCGATGCGGGACATCCGCAAGCACATGGCTTGGTACTTCATGGGTTTCCCGGTCGGCTCCGAACTTCGCCGCGGCTTCGCGATGTTGTCCGGTATGGACGAACTCGACGATCTCATCGCCAAGCTCGACCACGACGCCCCGTTCCCCAGCGCCGCCACCGGGCCGCGCGGGCGGCAGGGTTCGCCGGGCAAGGTCACGCTGCCGCACGGCTGGCTCGACGACCCGGACGACGACTGCGTCCCCGAAGCCGAGGACATGCACTCGGGCGGCTGACCGTCCCCGTAAAGTCGGTGCCGTGATCGAGCAGCTGACCATTCCCACCGACGCCGGTTCCTTCGACGCCATCGCGGCGGGCCCCGAAGACGGCCGCCCCGTCCTGTTGCTGCACGGGTTTCCCGAGGCAGCGGTGGAATGGGAGCACCAGGTCGCCACGCTCGGCGTGCTGGGCTATCGCGCGGTGGCACCGGATCAGCGCGGTTACTCGCCGGACGTCCGGCCGGAACAGGCGTCCGAGTACAACATGGACTACCTCGTCGCTGACGTCATCGCGATCGCGGATCGCTTGGGGTGGAACGAATTCGATCTCGTCGGGCACGATTGGGGCGGCGCCGTCGCGTGGTGGACGGCCGACGCGCATCCCGGCAGGCTCCGCAGTCTCGCCGTCATTTCGACGCCGCATCCGGCGGCGCTGGCGGAGGCCATGAAGACCGACGAGGACCAGCACCTCCGTTCGGGGTACATGACCGAATGGCGGCAGACCCGCGTCACCGAACGGCGGATGCTCGAGAACAACGCCGACGCGCTGCGCCGCATGTTCGACTGGAAGCTACCACCGAGCAAGGTCGACGAGTACGTCCGGCGGCTGTCCGAACCGGGCGCGCTGACCGCCGCGCTCAATTGGTACCGCGCCGGCCGTCCCGGCGGGAAGATCGGGCCGATCGAGGTTCCGACGCTCTACATCTGGAGCACCGAGGACGCCGCCTTCGGGTCGACGGCCGCGCTCGACACCGCGAACCGGGTCACCGGCCCGTACCGCTTCGAGATGATCGAGGACGCCTCCCACTGGGTGGTGGAAGAGGCGCCCGAGGCCGTCACTTCTTTGCTCGTGGAGCACCTCTCATCCCACTAACAGGGGTAACTCTGGTCGCGGTACCGGTTACAGCGAGCCTGCTGGTTCAGTGGGTCCGGTGAACGAAACGACCGAAGTGGACACCGAACGCATCGTCTACGTCACCGAGGACGGCGAGCCGACCGGCGAAACCGCGCCCAAGCTGGCCGCGCACCACGAGCACACCAGGCTGCACCTGGCGTTCTCCTGTTACCTGCTGCGCAGCAGCGACCAGGCCCTGCTGATCACCAGCCGCGCGGCCACCAAGAAGGTGTGGCCCCGGGTCTGGACCAACAGTGTCTGCGGGCATCCCGCACCCGGTGAGCCGATCGAGGAGGCCGTCCGGCGCCGTGCCGACTTCGAGCTCGGCTTGCCCCGGCTGAACGGGCTCCGCTGCGTCCTTCCGGCGTACCGCTACTCCACGCCACCATTCGATGGAGTGGTCGAGAACGAGTTCTGCCCGGTCTTCGTCGCCTGGGTCGACGAAGATCCGGAACCGCATCCGGACGAGGTCGGCGACTGGCGCTGGGTGAGCTGGAATGATTACGCACTGTTGCTGAATGACGATGTGACTGACGTGAGTTACTGGGCGAAAGATCAGTTTTCGCAGCTCAAAGACGCCGAGCCGTTTTCGGCCTTACAGAACGGCACTTCGGTGCGTGACAATGGTGCTCGACCGTCGTCCACTTGAGCGATATTCACTTTGGACCGTACTCATACCTCAAGAGATCCCTCCTATACGACGAAAACCAATTCGTGGCGGAGGTGAGCGTGGCAGCCGACGACGAGGCCGCGCTCCCATCGGGCGCGCCGGCCACCGATCTGCTCAGCCTCCACGAGTCGATCGCCGGGGTGCTCGCCACCCAGGGTGACTGGCGCCGCGCCTATCACCACCTCAAATCCGCCTTCGACCTCGCCAGGGCCGGCAGCCTGCGGGACACGCTGACGTCCAGCTACAACCGCCGCTACCTCGACCAGTGGCTGCACGGCCCGGCGGTCGGCCACCGCGGCCCGCCAGGGATCGCGATCGCGCTGGTCGACCTCGACCTGTTCAAGGGCGTCAACGACACTTTCGGGCATCTCGTCGGCGATCGGGTGCTGCGTGAAGTTGCCGATCTGCTGCAACAGGGGCTGCCGCCCGAGGCGTTCTGCGCCCGCTACGGCGGCGAGGAGTTCGCGCTCGTCATCCCGGACGTCGACGCCGCCCGCGCCGTGCGCATCGCGGACACCGCCCGTATCCGGGTCGCCCGCCATCCGTGGCGCCGGATCCGGCCCGGCCTGTCGGTGACGATCAGCGTGGGACTCTCGCACGAGAGCCGCGCGGAAGCGAATCCCGCGGTGGAACCGGAACGACAGTTGCGTAGTGCCGACGCTTTGTTGTATATGGCGAAACGGGCAGGACGGAACAAAGTCGCCTATCACGATGAGGAATCTTCACGGACGATTCCGCATCCGATGAACGCGGCGGACTCGGCCGGCGGCTAGGCCACTCACTCGGCCAACACTCGCACTCTGCGTAGTGGTTTCGCACCTTTTAACGCAGCTTTAACCACGACCGCTCACCCGATCGCATGGACCGCTCGGCGCTTCTCGGTACCTTGGGTGAAGAAAATTCCGGGATGGTTGTCGTCACGAACCCAAGGTGTCCGTACGATAACGAAAGAGCTTCGACCGATTCGTGAAAGGAGACCGAGTGCCCGACGAGCACCACAACCCGGGGACCGGTCGCCACAGCCAGACGGAGAGAAGTCCCGGTGAGCGCGGCCGCAGGGCTCGACGCCGCTCGATGGACACCCACGGCGGGATCAGCGTTTCCGACGTCGTCGCACGTCACACCGGTGAGCGCCCGACCTTCGACCCCGCCGCCGAGGCACCCGCTCCGCGCCGTCTCCGGCAGGACGAGCCGTCTCCCGAGCCTCCGAGACCCGGTGCGCGTGCCGCCAGGGTGGAGCCGCCCGCACCACGTCGGCCTCGTTCGGCCGCCCCCGTCGAAAGCCCGGCGCCCGCGCCTCGTGCGGCCGGCCCCGCCGCACCGCCTGTTCAGACGCCGCCCGCGGAGACCCCGCGCCCGCCTCGCGCACGCCAGCCGCGCCGCACTCCGCAGGTCGCGCCCACCCCCGAAGCGCCGACGCAGCGCCGTCCGCCGGTGGTGAATCCCGGCGCGCAGCAGCAGCCCGTCGCCCCGGCGCCCCCACGTCGTCCCCGCCGCCCGCCGCAGCGGCCGGTGCAGCAACCCCCGGTCGCCCCGGTCCCGCAGCCGTCCCTCTCGCCCGGTGTCCCGCCGCGGTCCGAGATGGACCCGCTCACGATGACCGACGAGCTCGAAGCGATCGACGACGCGACGATCATCAAACGCAAGATCGACCACACGCTCGCCCGGTTCTCCGCCGCGCACGACGAACTCGAGGCCGAAGAGGCCAAGAAACGCGAGCGCCGCGAACGGCTCGCTTCCCGTCCCGCAGCACTGCTGGAGCAGACCCGCACTGCCTTGCAGCGCGTGGTCACGACCACCGATTCCGAGCCTGCGGAGGCCTCCGGGGAATCGTCGCCGCAGACCCGCCTGCAGGAGAAGAAGGAACGCAAGACCAGGCAGACGGCCAAGGCCGGCCGGATCGCGGCCGCCGTCGTCGCCGCGCTCGTGTTCCTCTCCATCGGTTCGGCCTGGGGTGCCCAGACCTGGTTCGACGCGAAGTTCAACAACGTCGCCTCGCTCGACGAAGACTCCGCCGACATCCAGGACGCCGCCGGTCAGACCGGCGACGAGAACTTCCTGATGGTCGGCTCCGACACCCGTGACGGCGCGGCCGCCGAAGACGGCGTCGGCGACGCCGACGGCACCCCGGGTGCCCGTTCGGACACGGTGATGATCGCGCACGTCCCCGCCGACCGGCAGCGCGTCGTCATGGTGTCCTTCCCCCGCGACCTCGAGATCAACCGTCCCGAATGCAAGCGCTGGGACCCGGCGACGTCGTCGTACAAGGAAGAGACCTCGCCGGCGCAGAAGATCGCGAAGCTGAACACGGCCTACGCGGTCGGCGGCCCGCAGTGCGTCACGAAGGTCATCCAGCAGATCACCGGCATGAAGATGAACCACTTCGTCGGGATCGACTTCAACGGCTTCAAATCCATGGTCGACGCCGTGCAGGGCGTCACCGTGTACAACGAGAAGCCGGTCGACGACACCACGCTCGGCATGATCATCCCGCAGGCGGGCGAGGTCCGGATCTCCGGCGACCAGGCGCTGAACTACGTCCGCGCCCGGCACGTCAAGGGCGACCCGACGTCGGACTACGGCCGGATCAAACGGCAGCAGGCCTTCCTCGGCGCGTTGCTGAAGACGGTGATGTCGAAGGACGTCATCCTGGACACCGGCAAGCTCAGCGGTTTCATCGACGCGTTCGCCAAGGCCACCTTCGGCGAGAACCTCGGCATCAACCAGATGATGACGCTGGCGAAGTCGATGCGCGGGATGGGTTCGGACAAGGTCAAATTCCTCACCGTGCCCACCACCGAAGAGGCGAACAAGCGCGGCAACGAGGTCCTGGTGCAGAGCCGGGCGAAGGCCGTCTTCGACGCGCTGATCAACAACACCCCGCTGGAAGAGAAGGCGCCGGCGCCTCCCGCGAGCGACACGGCGGCCGCTCCGACCAGCTCCGCCAAGTCCGGTGGCGCCAAGAAGAGCACCAGCTCAGGCTGAGGATCATTCGTTAGTCCGGGTTCACGTCGGGTTCACTCTGGGATGCGGCTTTTGGTGCCCGTTCCCCGTAGGGTTGGGCCATGCGTGAGGCTTACCATGTCGAACTCGAACAGCTCGCCGAGAACCTAGCGAGCATGTCCCTCCAGGTCGCCGACGCGATGGAGCGGGCGACCCGGGCGTTGCTCGAGGTCGATCTCGGACTCGCCGAGCAGGTGATCAGCGACGACGCGAAGGTCGACGACGCGCGCGCCGAATGCGAGGAGCAGGCGTACGCGCTGCTGGCACTGCAGGCACCCGTCGCGACCGACCTGCGGACCGTCCTCGCCGCGATCCACGCGGCGGAAAGCCTGGAACGGATGGGCGATCTGGCGCTGCACGTGGCCAAGGCCGCGCGCCGCCGTCACCCGGACCCGGTGCTGCCCGACGAGGTGAAGGCCGACTTCGCCAAGATGGGCGAGGTCGGAGTGAGCCTGGCCCGCCAGGTCGAACAGGTCATCAAGTCCAAGGACGTCGAGGCCGCCCGCACGATCGAGTCGGACGACGACGAGGTCGACGAGATCCACAAGCACCTGTTCACCGTCATCATGGACCGGAACTGGGACCACGGCGTCGCCGCGGCCGTGGACGTCACCCTGCTGGGCCGCTTCTACGAGCGCTTCGCCGACCACGCCGTCTCGGTCGCGCGCCGGATGATCTTCGTGGTGACCGGCAAGATGCCCGGCTACGGACCCGACGAGCTGTAACTTCTGTCGAGCGCTGACGAAGGGGCCCTTCACCGCATGTGATGCGGTGAAGGGCCCCTTCTTCGTCACGTCAGCGCCCCGCCACGCTCGCCCAGGTCGTGAGTGGCGATTCGGGTTAGAACCCGCATCCTGTCTTACAAACCCTGTCGGGCGGGCACGTGTGCTCAGATGGACGACACGCGTGATTGGTTGGCCGACACGCGTGTCCAGCCGAACGACTCGCGGCGGGACCGGTCGCGTCCGCGTGTCGTCCATCCAGTCACGCGTGTCGTCCGTCGGAGCACACGTGCCGTCCACTCAGTTACGCGAAATCGACTCGATCTGGTCGCCCGGAAAGGGGTTGCGAAAGCCACTTTCGCAACCTTCAACGTTGCGAAAGTGGCTTTCGCAACGTCGCCTCGCCAGTCCAGCCCCCCAAAGCGCGTGAAGGCCCCCTTCCCTCGGCTGAGCCGAGGGAAGGGGGCCTTCACGCGCAAAAAAGACTCAGCCGAACCGGCCCGAGATGTAGTCCTCGGTCGCCTTCTCGTCCGGGTTCGAGAAGATCTTCTCGGTGTCGTTCAGCTCCACCAGGCGGCCCGGCTGGCCGACACCCGCCAGGTTGAAGAACGCGGTCTGGTCCGAGACCCGCGCCGCCTGCTGCATGTTGTGGGTCACGATGACGATCGTGTATTCCTTCTTGAGCTCGCCGATCAGGTCCTCGATGGCGAGCGTCGAGATCGGGTCGAGCGCGGAGCACGGTTCGTCCATCAGCAGCACGTCGGGCCGCACGGCGATCGCCCGCGCGATGCAGAGCCGCTGCTGCTGACCGCCGGAGAGGCCGCCGCCCGGTTTGTTGAGCCGGTCCTTGACCTCGTTCCACAGGTTCGCGCCGCGCAGCGCGCGCTCGGCGACCTCGTCGAGTTCCTTCTTGCCCTTGGCGCCGCCGAGGCGGAGGCCCGCCACGACGTTGTCGAGGATCGACATCGTCGGGAACGGGTTGGGCCGCTGGAACACCATGCCGATGGTGCGGCGGACCTGCACCGGGTCGACGCCGGCGCCGTAGATGTCCTCGCCGTCGAGCAGCACCTCGCCCTCGACGCGGGCGCCGGGGATGACTTCGTGCATGCGGTTCAGCGTGCGCAGCACCGTCGACTTGCCGCAGCCCGAAGGGCCGATGAACGCGGTGACGTTCCGCGGCGGCACCGAGAGGGTGACGCCGTCCACGGCGTGGAATTTGCCGTAGTAGATGTCCACGTCTTTGACGTCGATTCGTTTGGCCATCTCAAACAGCTCACTTCTTCTTCGGGGCGACAAGACGGGCAAAGAGCATGGCGAGGAGGTTCACGATCGCGATGATCAGCACCAGGGTGAGGGCGGCACCCCAGATCCTGTCGAAAGCGACGGTACCTTCGTCGAACGGGTTGCTGACCCGTTCGTTGTTCATCAGAAGCGGCAGAGCGGCCTGCTCGCCACCGAAGATGTCCCAGTTCACGTAGGCGGAGTAGCCCACGAGGACCAGCAGCGGCGCGGTCTCGCCCATGACCCGGGCGAGCGCCATCATGATGCCGCCGATGATGCCGGACAGCGCGGTCGGCAGGACGATCTTCATGATCGTCTTCCACTTCGGCACGCCGAGCGCGTAGGAGGCTTCGCGCAGGTCGTCGGGGACGATCCGCAGCATCTCCTCCGAGGACCGCACGACCACCGGGATCATCAGCAGCACCAGGGCGAGCGACACGGCGAAACCGCTGCGCGGGAGGCCGAACGTGGTGATCCACAGCGCGTAGATGAACAGCGCCGCGACGATCGAGGGGACACCGGAGAGGATGTCCACCATGAACGTCGTGGTCTTCGCCAGTTTGCCGCGGCCGTACTCGACCAGGTAGATCGCGACCAGCATGCCGATCGGGACCGCGATGATCGCGCAGACCACACCCTGCAGCACCGAGCCGATGACGGCGTGTGCCACGCCGCCGCCGACCACGTCCGACAGCACCGAGCCGAAGTCCTCGGTCCACCAGTTGCTGTAGGGGATCCGCTTGACGCCGTTGATGACCACCGTGGCGAGCAGCCACACCAGCGGCACGACGGCGATGAGGAACGACAGCCAGATCAGGGCCGTGGCGAGGCCGTTTTTGGCCTTCCGCGCGAGGCTGACCTGCTGGAAGGCGGGGGTGGTGGCGGGGGTTTTCTCGAGCGTGGTGGACATGCTCAGTCCCCCTTCTTGGCGATGATGGATCGCGCGGCGAAGTTGACGACGAACGTCAGCAGGAACAGCACGAGGCCGGCCGCGATGTACGCGCCCGCCGAGATCTCGTTGTTGAGTTCCGCGTAGTCCGCCGCGATCTTCGAGGCGAAGGTGGCGCCGCCGTCGAAGAGGCTCCAGGTGAACTCGCGGCCCACCGCGCCGGTCAGGATGATCGCGAGCGCGATCGTCTCGCCGAGCGCTCGGCCGAGGCCGAGCATGGAGGCGCCGATGTAGCCCGCCTTGCCGAACGGCAGCACCGTGGTGCGGATGACCTCCCAGCGGGTGGCGCCCAGCGCCAGCGCGCCTTCGATGTGCGGGGTCGGGGTCCGCTCGAACACCTCGCGGGACAGCGAGGTGATGATCGGCAGGATCATCACGGCGAGCACGATGCCCGCGGTGAAGATCGTGCCGCGCATGTCCGGCGAGACGTTGCCCGCCGCGAAGATCGGGATCCACGAGAAGGTGTCGTTGACCCACCGGGAGAAGGGCTCGATCGTCGGCGCGAAGACCATCAGGCCCCACAGGCCGTAGATGATCGAGGGGACCGTGGCGAGCAGGTCGATGACGTAGGCGAACGGCCGCGCCAGCCGCTTCGGCGCGTACTGGGTCAGGAAGAGGGCGATGCCGAGCGAGATCGGCATCGCGATGATCAGCGCCAGCAGCGACGAGTAGACCGTGACCAGCAGCAGGCCCATGATGCCGAAGCGCATGTCGCCCGGATCGGTCTGCCAGACCTGGCTCGTCAGGAAGCTCGCTTCGTCGGCCTGGAGCGCCGGAATGGCCTGCACCAGCAGGAACAGTCCGATCAGGCCGATCAGTGCGACGACGAAGACGCCGGCACCGGTGGTCAGGAACTGGAAGATGCGGTCACCGGGTCGCACCGTCCTGGAATTGGGGCTCGCGAGCGGCACCGAGGACTTCTCGGGCGGTGACGCGGCAGGTTGCTCCGAAATCGGGTCCTCCGTGAAGGTCTCGCGGACGCCAGAACGCCCACCGGGGTCGCCGGTGGGCGTTCTGGGCGAAGATGAATCGCTCATCGACTACTTCTGTCCAGCCTGTCTTCTACCGATCAACCTGAAGGTCAGGCGATGGCCTTGACGGCGGTCAGGACCTTGTCCTGCAGGCTCTGCGGGATCGGCACGTAACCCTTGTCCGCGAGCGGCTTCTGGCCGTCCGTGGCGGCGACGGTCAGGAAGGCCTTGACGGCCTTGGCGACCTCGGCGTCGGCGTACTTCGAGCAGACGATCTCGTAGGTGGCGAGGATGACCGGGTACGCGCCGGCGACGTTGCTGCCGTAGATCGCGTCGAGGTCGAGGGCGAGGTCGTTGGAGCCCTCCTTCTTGAACTTCGCCGCGTCGAGGGACTTGGCGACGTTCGCCGCGTTGAGCTCGACACCGCCGGAGCCGCTGTCGATCAGGGCGGCGTTGAGGCCGTCCTTCGCGAAGGCGGACTCGACGTAGGTGATGGCGCCGTCGGTGGCCTTGACCGCGCTGGCCACACCGTTGGACTTTTCGGCACCGTTACCGACGCCACCGTTGAACTTCTTGCCGTCGCCCTGGGTCCAAGCGCCCTTCGAGGCGATCTTCAGGTACTTCTGGAAGTTGTCGGTGGTGCCCGACTCGTCGGTGCGGGAGATGACCTGGATCGGCTTGTCCGGCAGGTTGACGCCCTCGTTGCCCTTGACCGCCTTGATGGCCGGGTCGTTCCACTTGGTGATGCCGCCGTTGAAGATCTTGGCGGTGACCTCGGGGGTCAGGGTCAGCTTGTCGACCCCGGAAACCTTGTAGGCGACCGCGACCGGGCCGATGACGAGCGGGAGGTTCCAGGCGTCGGAGGCGCACCGGGCCTTGGCCTTGTCGGCTTCCTCACCGGACTTGAGCGGCGAGTCGGATCCGGCGAAGTCGACCTGGTTGCCGTTGAACTGCTTGACGCCGGCGCCCGAACCGCTGGGGTTGTAGTTCACCTTCTGGCCGGAGCACTTGGCGGCGTAGGCCTGCACGAAGATGTCGATCGCCGTCTTCTGGGCGGACGAGCCCTCGGCCGAAAGCGGGTTCTTGCCGCCGCAATCGACGTCGGCCGTGCCGCTGGGCGCGGCGGCGGCACCGGTGCTGCCGGGCTTGGTCGCCGCCGGGTCGGATCCACAGGCGCCGAGCACGAGGGCGGCGGTGGCCACGATGCCGATCGCGCCCGCGGGCCGCATGATCTTCACTGCATTTCCTCCACTGGGAGACTTTCGCCGGATCGGTGGAACGGGAGCGTTCCTTCCGGACCCGGACACTAAGCACCGACAGTGGACAGGTGGCCGTCAGAGGGTGAACGGCAAGTGAACAAGGCGGCCGATGTGAGCAGCGCGACTACTCCGAAAGTGGACCGTGTCCCGGCCGTGACCTGCGCGTCTGCTCTCCGTGACCGGTCAAGTGCCGCACGTGTGAACACGGTTACCGAGCGTATTGAACGTCGACCTCGTATCGGGTGAAGCCGAGCTTCGAATAAACGGCGAGTGCGGGGGCGTTGTCGCCTTCGACGTACAAGATCACTTGGCCGAGTCCGCGATCGCGGAGATACCGCAGCCCGGCGAGCGTGAGCGCCTTGCCGAGGCCGCCGCCCTGCGCGTCCGGATCGATGCCGACGACGTAGACCTCGCCGGCGGGCTCGCCGCCGAATCGGCCGGGAACGGCCTCGTGGACCTTCGTCCAGTGGAAGCCGACGACCTCACCGTTCTCCTCGGCGAGGAAGAAGCCGTCGGGGTCGAACCAGGCCTCGGTTTCGGTCGCGCGGACGTCGTCGGCGGTCAGGGCGCCTTGCTCGGGATGCCAGTCGAAGGCACGCGCGTTGACGCGGACCATCGCTTCCTCATCCTGGCCGGGTACGAAGGTGCGCAGTGTGACGCCTTCGCGCGTCACGGGTTCCGGCCAATCGGCTGTTTCGACGTCGGCATGCAGGATCAGCAGTTCCCGCGCGCGCTCGAAGCCTTCGGTACCGGCGAGGTGGACGGCGGCGGGGTGATCGCCGTGCGCCCAGACGCGCAGCGGCTTCCCTTCGACGTGGTCGACGAGCGCCTTGGTGAGCGCCCTGCCGTGCCCGGAGCGGCGGTGCCCGGGATGAACGAAAAGCTCGGCGACCTGGTTTCCGTGCGAATCGCCTTCGGTGTCCAGGTGCGCGTACGCGACCAGCTCGCCGTCGATCTGTCCCAAAAGATGCTGTCCACCGGCGAAACCGGTGTCCTCGGGGCGGCCGTCGGCTTCACGCACGGCGAGCAGGAAACGGCGGATCTCTTCCGTTTCCGGTTCACCGGTCCACAGCAGTTCGAGCATGAAACCGACCCTACCGGGGAACCCGCGGGGCGCCCGGGCGTCTTGTCAGGCAGGAGGAGAGGGGACTCAGTGCGAGGAAAGCTCGCTCGGCTCGTAGACGCTCGCGTCCGGGGCTACGGCCTGCTTGGCCGCGGCAGCAGTGCCCTTGGCGGGCCGCTCGAACTTGTAGCCGACGTTGCGCACGGTCCCGATCATCTGCTCGTGCTCAGGCCCGAGCTTCGCGCGCAGGCGCCGGACGTGGACGTCGACCGTGCGCGTGCCGCCGAAGAAGTCGTAGCCCCAGACCTCCTGCAGCAGCTGGGCGCGGGTGAACACCCGGCCGGCGTGCTGCGCGAGGTATTTGAGGAGTTCGAACTCCTTGTAGGTGAGCTCGAGGGTGCGCTTGCGCAGCTTCGCGGTGTACGTCGCCTCGTCGATGACCAGTTCGCCCACCCGGAGCTCGGCGTCGACCTGCGCGGAAGCGCCGTCGCGGGTGGTGACCAGCCGCAGCCGCGCGTCGACCTCGGCGGGGCCAGCGGTCGGAAGGAGGATGTCGTCGGTGCGCCATTCCGCGCTGACCGCGACCAATCCGCCTTCGCCGACGACGGCGATGACCGGCGTGGAGGTCTCGTCCTCACCGGCGCCCTTGAGCAGGCGGCAGAGGCTCTTCGCGGAGGCGAGATCGCTGCGGGCGTCGAGGACGATGACGTCGCGGTGGCCCGCGTCGAGCAGCGCGGTCACTTCCGGAGCACGGACGCGTACGGTGTGGGGCAGCAGATCCAGGGCGGGGAGCACCGTGGTGGCATCTGCTTCCGGGGTCAGTACCAGAAGGTCCAGGCTCATCGCCGCACCGCCTTCAGTCGTGGTCGCCTCGAACGTGGCTACAGCCGGTGCTTAGTGAGAATAGCGGGTGAACAGCCGAGGACCTACCCCGTGCTGGATCGATCACACCTGGCCAAAGAGCTTTACAAAGGAGATTCGACGCAATGGTGAGCAGGCCCGTGGCGCATGACGACCGACCGTCCCCCGGCCGGTCCGCCAAGCGAGGAAAGCGCCGTGGACGGGGCTGGCTCATCGCCCTCGCGGTACTGGTGGTGCTGCTGGTCGGGGCCGATTTCGGGGCGGCGGCGTTCGCCGAGCACACGATCTCCCAGAAGACCCGCGAACAGCTGGCGCTGGCCAACGATCCGGCCGTCACGGTGCACGGTTTCCCGTTCCTGACCCAGGCCCTTTCCGGTGACTACAGTCACATCACCATCAACGCCCAGGGCGTCGCCGTCCCGCCGAAGCTGCGGGACGTGGATTTCAACGCGGACATGAGTGACGTCACGGCGCCGCTGTCGGATCTGACCTCCGGCAACACGAAGTCGATCGTCATCGGCACGCTCAAGGGCGAAGTGACCGTCAAGGCTTCCGACATCGCGAAGCAGGCCCCGCTCGACAAGATCGAGAACCTCAAGATCGAGCCGGTCACCGAGGACTACGTCCGCAACGGCGAGAACGGCCAGGGCGAGACGACGCCGCCGACCACCAACGCGCAGGGCGAACCGATCGACAGCTCCAGCGCGGGCATCCGGCTGTCGGGCAACGTGCAGATCGCCGGGCAGAAGGTGGAGATCTTCTGCTTCGCGATGATCGAACTCAAGGGCCAGAAGATCAGCATCGAGCCGAAGCGGCTGCAGTTCGGGAATGACAAGGAGACCACCGTCGTTCCCCAAGCGGTACAGGACGCGCTGCTGCCGAACTTCAACGCGACCATCGACACCGGCGCGATGCCGTTCTCGGTGACCCCGACGTCGGTACGCGTGAACAGCGGCTCGGTGACCATCAAGGGTGAAGGCAAGAACGTCGCCTTCAGCGGAGCGAAGCCTCAGGGGTGACTTGCGGATGACCGGGGTGTGGGTGCTGCTGGGCGTACTGGTGCTCGGCGGCGTGGCGGGCGCGCTGCTGCAGGCGCGCAACGGCCGCGTCCGCGCGGCGAAGACAGGCGAGCCCGCACTGCCCGGCCGCGTCTCGGACGCCCTCGCGCCCGAAGGCGTCACCCTGGTCCAGATCTCGACGACGTTCTGCGCGCCGTGCCGCCACACCCGCGTGATCCTGTCGGCGCTCGCGGACAAGACCGACGGCCTCACGCACGTCGATCTGGACGTCACCGAGACCCCCGAAGTCGCCCAAGCACTTTCGATATTGCGGACTCCGACGACGCTGGCCTTGACGCCGGACGGCCGGGAGGTTTTTCGCGTCGGCGGCGTTCCCCGAGGTCAGGAGCTTCTCGAAGCCCTGAAACCCCACCTGGCGAACGTCTGATCCCGAATTTTGGGAAGCGTCCCAAGGTGTGAACACGGTTCCCAACCTGAGGGAGCTCTGCGTACCCTCGTGCCCGTGAACAGGCTGCCCCGAACCTTGCTGACCCAGCGCCGCGCAGTGGATCTGTGCCGCGTTCGCAGCAGCCTGTGTCCGGCTCGCTGAACGCGCCCTGATGCCTGCGCGTGCCCTTCCGGCACGCACCTTTCCCTCTCGTTCGCAGGAGGAACCATGTCCGCAGGACCGGCCGTCGACCCCCGTGGTCCGCGTTTCGCCGCCATCCTGACGACGATCGTGCTCGCGGTCGTGCTCATCACCCAGTGGTGGCCACTGCTCGCGGCGCAGGCGGTGGTGTTCGCGATCGGGGCCTTCATCGGGCTCAAGCCCTCGCCGTACTCCGTCCTCTACCGCTACCTGGTCGCGCCGCGGCTCGGCCCGACGGCCGAACGCGAGGACGCCGCCCCGCTGCGGTTCGCGCAGGCCGTCGGGTTCGTGTTCGCCGTCGTCGGCACCGTCGGCTTCGCGACCGGGTTGACCGCGCTCGGCTTCGTCGCGACGGCGTTCGCGCTGCTCGCGGCCTTCCTCAACGCGGCGTTCGACTTCTGTCTCGGTTGCGAGATGTACCTGCTCATCAAACGTTTCAGCCCCAGCCCTCGCGCGTCCTAACCCAGAAAGAGAGTCAGCTCCATGAGCCGTGAAGACGTCCTGGTCACCACCCAGTGGGCCGAAGAGAACCTGGACACCCCGGGTGTCGTGTTCATCGAGGTCGACGAGGACACGACCGCGTACGACAACGGACACATCCGCGGTGCGGTGAAGTTCGACTGGCGCAAGGACCTGCAGGACGGGGTCCGCCGCGACTTCGTCGACAAGGAGGGCTTCGAGAAGCTGCTGTCCGAGAAGGGCATCTCGAACGACGACCGCGTGATCCTCTACGGCGGCAACAACAACTGGTTCGCCGCGTACGCGTACTGGTACTTCAAGCTCTACGGCCACGAGAACGTGCAGCTGCTCGACGGCGGCCGCAAGAAGTGGGAGCTCGACGGCCGCGAGCTGAACTCCGAGGACGTCAAGCGCGAGCCGGCCGAGTACAAGGCCAAGGAGCAGGACCTCTCGATCCGCGCGTTCCGCGACGAGGTCGTCCAGGCCATCGGTGCCAGCAACTTCGTCGATGTGCGTTCGCCCGACGAGTTCTCCGGCAAGCTGCTCGCCCCGGCGCACCTGCCGCAGGAGCAGTCGCAGGTCCCCGGCCACATCCCGGGCGCGCTGAACGTCCCGTGGGCGAAGGTCGCCAACGAGGACGGCACCTTCAAGACCGAGGAAGAGATCAAGGAGCTGTACTCCGACGAGGGCCTCGACGAGTCGAAGTCCACGATCGCGTACTGCCGGATCGGTGAGCGTTCGTCCATCGCGTGGTTCGCGCTGCACGAGCTCCTCGGCTACGACGCCGTGAAGAACTACGACGGTTCATGGACGGAATACGGCTCGCTCGTCGGCGTGCCGGTCGAGTTGGGAGCTAAGTGATGGCGGCAGACGACAGCTGCGGCGCACCGGTCCAGGAGGCCACGCCCGCCGATTACGACACCCGCGGCCAGGTCGTGCTGGCAGGCAAGGTGACCGGTTCGGAGGGCCCCGTCGGCGGCGCCTTCGTGCGGTTGCTGGACGGCGGCGGCGACTTCACCGGCGAGGTGGTCTCGTCGGCCGACGGCGACTTCCGCTTCTACGCGGCCCCCGGCGACTGGACGGTGCGCGCGCTGCACCGCTCCGGCAACGGCGAAGCCTCTGTCACCGCACAGGGACCGGGCGTGCACCAACTCGCCATCTCTGTCGCCTGACGTTTCGCGCGTGAAGGCCCCCTTCCCTCGGCTGAGCCGAGGGAAGGGGGCCTTCACGCGCGTGTGGGCACGGCCACGCGACCTCGGCAGGCCTGTCCGGGCAGGTAGCGACTAAAGTGCGTGGCGTGGAGATCCTGTTTACGACCCTGCTGGTGCTCGCCGGCGTCGCGATCACCTGGTTCGCCGTGTACGTCGTCTACCGGCTTTACGCGGACCAGCGCTGACCGATGACGGCCAAGGGCGACGAGGCCATCCAGGCCGCGGAGAAGCGCGCGGAAAACACGCGCGACCGGAACCTTCCGCAGTTCGACGACATGCCCATCCCGGGCGACACGGCGAACCTGCGCGAAGGAGCGAACCTCAACGACGCCTGCCTGGCGCTGCTGCCGCTCGTCGGCGTCTGGCGCGGTGAGGGCGAGGTCGACTACCCGACCATCGAAGGCCCGTACCGGTTCGGCATGCAGCTGACCATCGCGCACGACGGCCGCCCGTTCCTCATCCACGAGGCGCGTGCCTGGCTGCTCGACGAGGACGGCAAGGTCATCCGTCCGGCCGCGCGGGAATCCGGGTTCTGGCGGCCGCAGGCGGACGACACGATCGAACTGCTGCTGACCCACAACACCGGCATCGTGGAACTCTTCTACGGCAAGCCGCGTGGCAAGGCTTCGGTCCCGGCCTGGGAGCTGGGCACCGACGCGGTCGTCCGCTCGTCGAGCGCCAAGGACGTCACGGCGTCGCAGCGGCTCTACGGCATCGTCAACGGCGAACTCGGCTATGTCGAGGAGCGCGCCATGATGGGCCAGGAACTCCAGCCGCACACGTCGGCGCTGCTGCGTCGCGTGGTGGGCTGACCCTCTTTCCATGCGGTGGCGTGCCTACGGCGAGCACGCCGCCCTTCTCGACTGCGATTCCCTTGCCCAGACGATCGCGGCACACGCCGCGATTTCGGCCGCGCGCCCGCCGGGGATCGCCGAACTCGTCCCCGGCGCCCGCAGCCTGCTCGTGGTGGAAACCCCGGGCTCCGGCGCCCTCTTGGCCGCTCGTGACCTGCTGGCGGACGCCGATCTCGAACATCCGCCCGAAGGCGAAGCCGGGGAGATCACTCTCGACGTCACCTACGACGGCGAGGATCTCGAACTCGTCGCACGGGACGCCGGAGTGTCCACTGAGGACGTCGTCCGGCTGCACACCGGCGCCGTCTACACCGTGGCCTTCACCGGGTTCGCGCCCGGATTCGGTTACCTGACAGGACTTCCCGAGCCGCTCCGGCAGCCCCGGCTGTCGACTCCGCGCACTCGCGTGCCGCCGGGTTCGGTCGGGATCGCGGGCGAGTTCACCGGCGTCTACCCGCGCGTCTCGCCCGGTGGCTGGCGGCTGATCGGCCACACCCGGACCGTCCTGTTCGATCCGCGCGCCGACCCGCCCGCGCTGCTGGCCCCCGGCGACCGGGTGCGGTTCCGGAGTGCGGGATGAGGGCGCTCGAAGTGGTCGAGACCGGCCCGCTCGCGCTGATCCAGGACCTCGGCAGGCCCGGTTACGCGCATCTCGGTGTCCCGCCGTCCGGCGCGCTGGACGTCTCCGCGCTGAAACTGGCCAACCGGCTCGTCGGCAACGCCGAGGACGCCGCGGGCGTCGAGTGCCTGTTCGGCGGCCTGCGACTGCGCGCGTCGGCGTCCTGCACCATCGCGGTGACGGGCCCCGCCGTCACCGTCGAGGTCGACGGACGCGACGTCGGCTCGCACGCACCGGTGTGGCTGGCCGCGGGCCAGGTCATGGCGATCGGCGCACCCGCCACCGGTTTGCGGTGCTACCTGGCGGTTTCCGGCGGAATCACGGTCGAGGCGGAACTCGGCAGCCGCTCGCGGGACGTCCTTTCGGAGATCGGGCCCGCGCCGCTGAAGGCGGGCGACGTCCTCCCTCTCGGCGCACCGTCCGTGACCGGAGGCGCCGACGTCGTCTTGCCCACGATAGCTCCGGCGGAGGTCGCCGTACTGGTCGACCCGGGGCCGCGGGCGCATTGGTTCGAAAACCTGGCGGCCGGGCTCGCGAAGACCTGGACGGTGACGGCGGAATCCAACCGCGTCGGGCTCCGGCTCGACGGGCCCGCCTTGGCTCGCGGGGACGAATACGCGGAGCGGGAACTGCCGAGCGAAGGCCTGTTGACCGGCGCTGTCCAGGTGCCGCCGAACGGGTTGCCGGTCGTGTTCTTGGCGGATCATCCAACTACCGGTGGTTACCCGGTGGCGGCCGTGGTGAGACAGGCGTCACTCCCGGCACTCGCGCAGGCCCGACCCGGAACCCTTCTCCGCTTTCACTCGTCCACGAAGGTGTGGAACAGGTAAAGGTCGACGGTGGCACAGGTGTCATCGCCACAACTTCGGTCCCCGTCCAACCCGAACTCCCGCAGTCGCTGCGGATCGCGCTGGCCACCGGCCAGATGCGACGCCCGCTCGGCGACACACTCCGCCCGCTTCTCGATCTCTTCGCCGACGGCGAATATCAGGTCACCGGCCCCGAACGGCTCGCCGAGGACCGCTACCTGACCCCGAGCGCCGACTGGCCGCCCGCCGACGTGTCCCGGGTCGGCTACTACCGGACGGCGATCAAGAGCGGGCACCGGCCGGTCGCGGTCGTACTGGAGACCGCCGACGCGGCGGTGATCCTCGACGGGCACCACAAGATCGCGGCCTACCGCGAAGAAGCGATCCTGCCGCACCTGCTGATCATCAGCCCGCTGGGTTGATGGACACCCCACGGTTCCGCGATCCCCAGACCCGGCTCGACGATCTCGCGGACGAGCCGATCCTGGTCGTCTGCCCGCGCTGCTCGCACCGTGCCTCGGTCACACCCGACCGGCTGACCTGCGCCGGCTGCGCTCTGGTGCGTGTTCCTCCCCGCCCGGACCACCGGGTGTGGAACCGTCCGATCGACCCGTTCTTTCGCGAACCTCTGTGGCTGCGAGCCGACTGCTGTGGCGGGCACACCCTCTGGGCGTTCCACGTCAGCCACCTGGACCTGATCGAACGGTTCGTCGCGGCGACGCTGCGAGAACGCGGACTCGGGGATCGCCCCGGCCTGACCTTGGTCGCGCGACTGCCCTCGTGGATGACGATGGCGAAGCACCGGGCCGAGGTCCTTCACACCATCGCCAAGCTTCGGACGACGCTCAGCTGATCGCGTACTCGCTCTCGTACGCGGCGGCCAGTTCGGCGTGGATCGCGCTGGAGTCGGTGAGCGCGACGCCGTCGAGCGTGTGCACCCTGGTCAGCTTGCGGACCGACGAGGCGAGGAACAGCCCCTCGCCCTCGATGAGGTCCGAGACCTTGAGCGGCTCGACCTTGACCGACCAGCCCGCCCGCTCGGCACCGCGGAACAGCGCCGCCTGCGTCGTGCCGGGCAGGATGCCGATGGTCGCCGGCGGCGTGTAGATCGTCCTCTCCTTCGCGAGGACGACCGTCGACGTCGGCCCCTCGAAGACCGAACCGTCGGCGGCGGTGAAAATCACATCGCTCGCGCCGCGGCGGCCCGCCTCCCGCAGCGCGGCCATGTTGACGCCGTACGAAATCGACTTCGCGCCCAGCAGCAGCCACGGCGCGCGCTCGGCGAGATCGGGCTCGATACCGCGCTCGAGAGTGATCGCCGCGACGCCTTCGACACGGGCCCGCTGGACCTTCTCGTCGATCTCGACACCGAGCGCGAACCCGAACGGCTTCGCCTCCGGATCACCGTCGATTCCCCTGGTGTACACCAGTTTCAGCGCGATTTCGGCGGGGCCGGACCAGTTGTCGATGACGGTCTGCGCGGCGCGCTCCCAGTCCGCGAGGTCCGGCTCCGGCAGGTCGAGCATGGCCGCGGAACGGGCCAGCCGCTCGAGATGCGGGCGGAGCTCACGAGGGCGCCCGTCGACGACGAGGATCGTCTCGAACACGCCGTCACCGCGAAGCAGCCCGAGGTCGTCTACCCGCAGGTGAGCGGCTTCGGGGTCGGCCAGGGTCCCGTCGAGAAAGGCAAGCACGCGCATGGGGACACGGTACTCACTAGCATGGGTTTCATGCCCTACCGCTCCCCCCTGCTCGACCTTCCCGGACCGATCGCGGCTCCCGACGGGCATCCTGAAGAGGGTGTCCCGTGGCATTGGGGAGACCCCTTCGCCGAGCAGCGGACGGCCGCGCGCGGCGCGGTCGTGATCGACCGTTCGCATCGCGAGATCCTGGCCGTGACCGGGGAAGAACGGTTGTCCTGGCTGCATTTGGTGATCTCGCAGCACGTCACCGGACTCGCCGAAGGCACCGGCACCGAGGCGCTCGTCCTGGACACCCATGGCCGCGTCGACACCCACATGGTCGTCGCGCACGCGGACGGAACGGTGTGGCTGGACAGCGACCGGGGCGCGGTGGCCACCAGCGCGCTGCCGTCCGGCGGCAAGCAGACCCTGCGTGACTACCTCGAAGCGATGAAGTTCTGGTCCAAAGTGGACATCCGCGATGTCTCGGACGAGCTGGCGCTGCTGACCGTCCTCGGGCCCGAGGCGGACCGTGTGCTGGCCGCCGTGGATGTTTCCCTGAGCTCGGACCCGTACTCGGTCGTGCCGATCCCCGGCGGTTTCGCGCGACGGATGCCGTGGCCCGGACGGCACAGCGTCGACCTCGCCGTGCCCCGCGCCGAACTCGCCGACTGGTGGCGCCGCCTGACCGACGCGGGCGCGCGCCCCGCGGGCAGCTGGGCGTTCGACGCGCTGCGGGTCGAATCGCTGCGGCCGCGGCTGGGCCTCGACACCGACGACCGCACGATCCCGCACGAGGTGAACTGGGTCGACTCCGCCGCGCACGTGGCGAAGGGCTGCTACCGCGGACAGGAGACCGTCGCGAAGGTCCACAACGTCGGGCGGCCGCCGCGGTACATGGCGCTGCTGCACCTGGACGGTTCGCCGGAGATCACGCCGGAAACCGGCGACCCGGTGCTGCTGGGCGAGCGGACGGTCGGCCGCGTCGGCAGCGTGGTGCAGCACCACGAACTGGGCCCGATCGCGCTGGCGCTGGTCAAACGCTCGACGAAGCCGGGCGCGGAACTGCTGGTCGGCGCCGAGGACCGCGTCGTGCAGGCGGCCATCGACCCGGACTCCGTGCCTGGCGAAGCGCCGGCTCCCGGACGGGAAGCGGCTCAGCGACTGCGGGGTTGAGCTGAGGGGCTTCTGCGGGCTTACGTTGCTACGCGGGCTTGCCGGTCGCGTTCCCGTTCCGTTCCGTGAAGGCCTCCTTCCCTACCTTGAGGGTAGGGAAGGGGCCGTTCACTACCTTGCGACTCTCGCGGCGTGGTCCGTGAAGGCCTCCTTGAGGGACTCTGGGTCCCTCAAGGAGGCCTTCACGGACCTGCGGTGCGTCACTCTCGCCTCACTAGTCACAGCAGCCCCATCCGTCACATGGGCTGCGCGTGAAGGACCCCTTCCCTCGGCTGAGCGCTGGAAACTCGCCCTTCGCTCGCGTCCAAGTACATGAAGGCCCCCTTCATTGCGCTAGACGCAACAAAGGGGGCCTTCATGTACTCCCGCCCACCACAGTCATCCACAAGTTGTCCACAACCCCATCCACCTGTGGACAACCTCGCCGACCAGCACTTTTCCGCCCCCACCCCCGGTAGACTGGACCAGGGGCCGCCCCCGGGACGGGTGGGGGGCGCGCTCTGGAAGGAACCGAAAGAGCAGCGTGGCGCCGGAGGGTGTCGTGAGGGACAGAGATCCTTGTGGTATCGCTCCCTGCGGAACATTTCCGCTGGAGCGCGATAAGCTACGCGGGTGATCGAAGTCCGGCCCGGTGGTCGCCGTCGTATCGACCGCGTGCTCGGCCCTGGGTATCTCAGCGACCTCGGCGAGCTGACCCTTTCCGTGCTGCGCGAGCGCCGTGACGAGGCCGCGCAGGAGGAGACCGACCTGTCGTACCTGCGGCGTCTGCTGCACGCGCGGATCGACATCGTGCGGGCCGAGCAGAAGCGCCGGACTTCGGGCGGTGACGAGAGCAGTGTCGTCGAGCGGCTTGCCGCGATCCTGGCGGACAACGCGATCGGCCCGGCCACGGGCTCGGGCAGGCATCAGCGGCTGGAGCCGTCGCGTGCCGGCGAGCATCGGCGGTTCGCCGAGGCGCTCATCGGCGACACGGATCTTTCCGACGTCAGCACGCTGTCGGACGAGAAGCTGATCAACGCCCTCAACCGGTACGCCGACGAAGAGGTCTCGGTCTCTTCGTACCGCCGCGAGGTGCAGGGCGTGATGGACACGATCAACGCCGAGATCGCGACCCGTTACCGCAAGGGCACGGCATCGGTCGACGACCTGCTCGACACCGAACGCGGCGGGCCCGAGTGACGAATCCCGTCCTGGTCGAGGTCGTCCGGTCCGGGTTCGTGGAGAGCACGCACCGCGGCGCGCTCGTGATCACCGCCCCGGACGGGTCGGTGCGGTTCGCCGCGGGCGACATCGAGCGGCCGGTGTACCCGCGCTCGTCCAACAAACCCCTGCAAGCCGTCGGGATGCTCCGCGCCGGCCTCACGATCGGCGACGAAGAGCTCGCGCTGGGCTGCGGATCGCACAACGGCGAGCCCGGCCACGTCGAGGGCGCCTTGTCGATGCTCTCCCTCGCGGGGCTGACCGAGGACGCGCTGGCCTGCCCGCCCGCCTTCCCGCTGCACGAGCCGAGCATGCTGGCCGCGGCCCCGGCCGGGAAACGCCGCGCCGCCATGAACTGCTCCGGCAAACACGCCGCGATGCTCATGACCTGCGCGCAGCTCGGCTGGCCGACCAAGGATTACGCGGCCGCGACCCATCCGCTGCAGAAGGTCGTCCAAGCCACGGTCGCCGACCTCACCAGCGAGACGATCGAAACGGTCGGCGTCGACGGCTGCGGCGCCCCGCTGTTCGCGTTCTCCCTCACCGGCCTCGCCCGGTCCTTCGGCAGGCTGGTCACCGCGATGGGCGGGCCGGACCGCCGCGTCGCCGACGCAGTCCGCGCGCATCCGTGGCACGTCGCGGGCACCGGCCGCGAAGACACCGTGCTCATGCGGAGCGTCGAGGGCCTGCTTTCGAAGGGCGGCGCCGAGGGAGTGCACGCGTTCGCTCTCCCGGACGGCACGGCGCTGGCGCTGAAGATCGACGACGGCGCCGCCCGCGCCCGGATCCCGCTGCTGCTCGCGACCCTGCGTCACCTCGGCATCGACCCGGGCGACGAAGCCGGCGACCTCGCGCGCAACGCGGTCCTGGGTGGCGGGAAACCGGTCGGCGAACTGAGGGTCGTCACCGGCCTCTTCGGCTAGTTCGCGCGTTCCCGCGCGGCCAGGTCACCCCAGAAGTCCCGCAGGTCGGCGAACAGTTCCGCCAGCTCGTCGACGTTGCCGGTGCGAAGCGCGTCGAGGATGTCGTGCACTTCTTCGGCGGTCGTGTCTGCCTGCAGGATCGCGTCTCCGAAGAGCTGCACGAGACCGCCGTAGTCGAGTTCGACCGCGGAACCGGGGTGGAAGCTGTCGAGCCAGCGTCGCGTTTCGAGCAGCACCCGGCCGGGTCCTGAGTCACCGAAGGTCGCTTCGAGCAGGTCTCCGACCTCGCGAGCACGATGCCGCGCGTCGGCCATGGACACCCGCCACGACACTTCGCGCTCGGGGTCGTCGCGGCCCTTGCCCAGTTTGACCCGGCGCATCCCGGGATCGAACAGCACGAACCACGGAAGCGGGACGGTCCACGTCGTCGAGAGCGTGTGCGAGGCCGAAGCGGACAAGTCGCCGATGGCGGACTTCGCCCGCGAGCGGATCGTGTCGAGCGACGCGCCGCCCGCGTCGAGCACCGCGTTCTTCAGCGCCGGATGCGCGTCGCCGAGGAAGGTCACCAACGCCGCGGCCGAGCGGGCGCGGATCTCCATCGGGCAGATCAGCGGGCCCGGACCCGCGTCGCCGTGCTCACCCTCGGGTACGTCTTCGGGGTCCATGACGAGGACATCGGTGATGAGACTGGGCGCGGGCCTGCCGTCCGCGAGTTCGGCGGGCAGCAACCGTCCGACGTGTTGTGACTTGAGCCACAGTGTCTGCTCGCGCTCGCCCGCGGCCGAACGATCGAGCCGGGCCGCTTCGACGGCCTCGAGCAGGCGTTCGTCCGGTGGATCCCCCAGCGCGAGCAGGGGCTCATAGACGCGGAGGTAAGCCGCGAACGGACGGGGCACACGAGCATCGTGGCACGCCGACCTGCGACTATCGCCACCGACCGGCCGGTAACCGGCGTCCGGTGAACACTGTCGCCACCGGCACACCGTGCCACGTCGCATCCAACCCCCCGGACACGGTACGGTGTCAGCAGGAAATAATTGTCGAGACGATGCGGGGCCGCCGATTCCCCCGGCCGCCCCGCCCCTGTGCGAGGGGGTCGAGCCATGGGGCGCGGCCGGGCTAAGGCCAAGCAGACGAAGGTGGCGCGCGAGCTCAAGTACAGCTCGCACGAAACCGACTTCGATGCTTTGCAGCGCGAGCTGTCCAGTAGTTCCTCGGAAGACAGGCACGAGGACGACAAGCGGTTTGACGACGACCCGTACGACGGGTACGACGACTACCGCCGCTGAGCAACGCGTGACACGCGAGGGTGGATCCGGGTTTGCCCGGGTAACCGCCCTCGCGTGTCGCGTGCTGCCCAAAAACGAGGAGGTGCCATGTCCGACGTAGAACGAGTAGGTGTCATCGGAGCCGGGCTCATGGGCTCCGGCATCGCCGAGGTGCACGCACGGGCCGGTCTGGACGTGATCGTCACCGAGGTGAACCAGCCGGCGCTGGACTCCGGGCGAGCGCGGATCGAGAAGTCGCTGCAACGCGGGGTCAAGAACGGGAAGCTCTCGCAGGAAGACGCCGACGCGGCGCTCGGACGGCTCCGCTTCACCACCGAGATCGGCGAGTTCGCCGACCGCGACCTCGTCATCGAGGCCATCCTGGAACAGGAGCAGGCCAAGGTCGAGGTGTTCCGGTCGCTGGACAAGATCGTCGAGCGTGAGGACGCGGTGTTCGCGTCCAACACCTCGTCGATCCCGATCATGAAGCTCGGGATGGCCACCGGCCGCCCGCAGCAGGTGGTCGGCATCCACTTCTTCAACCCGGTCCCGGTGCTGCCGCTCGTCGAGCTGGTGCCCTCGCTGCTGACCAGCGACGACACCGCCCGCCGCGCGGAGGAGCACGCGACCACGGCGTTGAGCAAGACGGTGATCCGGTCGCAGGACCGCGCCGGGTTCATCGTGAACTCGCTGCTCGTGCCGTATCTGCTTTCGGCGATCCGGATGATCGAGTCGGGCTTCGCGTCGGCGGAGGACATCGACCGCGGTATGGAGCTGGGCACCGCGCACCCGATGGGCCCGCTGCGGCTTTCGGACCTGATCGGCCTGGACACCATCAAGGCGATCGCGGACTCGATGTACGCCGAGTTCAAGGAGCCGCTGTACTCGTCGCCGCCGCTGCTGCTGCGCATGGTCGACGCCGGCCTGCTCGGCAAGAAGACCGGCCGCGGCTTCTACAGCTACTCCTGATCGACCCGTCTTCCTACGCGTTTAGTCCTCTGGATGCGGTTCTTGCACGCGCAACTACCGCATTCAGAGGACTAAACGCCAGGGCCCTAGACTCGGAGGCGTGGGACAGGGACAGCTGCGCGTGGGTCTGGTCGGTGCCGGTCCGTGGGCGAAGACGGTGCACGCGCCGGGCCTCGCCGATCACCCCGGGGTGACGTTGCGCGCGGTCTGGGCCAGGCGTCCTGAAGCCGCGAAGGAGCTGGCCGAAGCACACGGCGCGCAGGCTGTCGACAGTTTCGACGAGCTGCTCGACCAGGTGGACGCGGTCGCCTTCGCGGTTCCGCCCGCCGTGCAGGCGGAGCTGGCGGTCAAGGCGGCCGAGGCCGGAAAGCATCTGATCCTGGAGAAGCCGATCGCCGCGGATCTCGACGGCGCGCGACGGCTCGCGGACGCGGTGGAGGCCGCGGGTGTGGCCGCCCTCGTGGTCTTGATTTTGCGTTTTTCGCCGATGACCCGCGAGTGGCTCGACGGCATCAAGGAAGCCGGCGGCTGGCGGGGCGGTGGCGCGCGATGGCTTTCGGGTGCACTGCTCGGCGGTCAGTATCAGTCGTCCGCGTGGCGGCATGACTCCGGCGCGCTCGCCGACATCGGTCCGCACGCCCTCGATCTACTGGACGCGGCGCTCGGTGAGATCACCGACGTGCTCGCCGCGCATCGGACCGATGACGATCTGTGGCAATTGCTGTTAGCCCACGAGGGTGGCGCGACCAGTACGGCGACCTTGTCGCTGCGGTTGCCGATCCAGCCGACGGTCGTCGAAGTGGCCGTTTACGGCGAGCACGGTTACCGCACTTTGGGCCGCAAGCCGGGCGCCGCAGGCGAGTCGTACACCGCGCTCCTGGACGATTTCGCCGCCATGGCCGCGAGCGGGACGACCTCGCACCCGTGTGACGTGCGTCGTGGTCTGCACCTCCAGAAACTGCTCGAACACGCGCGGCGGCTCGCCGGACACGGCAAGTAGTACACAGGTCACTCACAAGGCTTTTCCTTGTGCGATAACACCTTCTTCCGGTTACTTCCAGATCTGTCCACAGGTTGTCCACAGGCCTCCTTTGTGGACGGTCCAGCGCGAAAAAGATCACCTCTTAGTGCGGTCACTCCGCCATGCCGAGTTGATCTTGTGATGCGAAGGTGATCTTGGGCGCTCCGGAAAGGAAGGCCATGGGAGAGCTGCTCCGTGCTTTCGGCGCGATGATCCCGTTGACGATCACCGCGATCCCGTACGCGTTACTCGGCTGGCCGCTGCTCGCGGCGCATCGACGACGGCGAAGACAAGCCGACCGCTTCTGCGCGTCGGCGACGGCCGCCGTCGACATGACGCTCGCGCTGGGCTGTTTCCTGGTGTTGTGCCTGGTCACGATGCCGGTGGCCGGCGCGCAGGCCAGCAGGCTCAGCCTCGAACCCGGCACCGACCTGCGTCTCGTCCTGAGTGACAGCGCCAACCTCTGGCAGGCGCTGGGCAACGTCCTCATGCTGAGCCCGCTCGGCGCGCTGCTTCCGGTGCGCTCCCGCCGCTTGCGTTCACTGTTCCGGATCGCGCTGGGCGCGCTGGCCGTGTCGGTGCTGGTGGAGGGCACGCAGTATCTGATCCAGGCCGGCCGGGTGACCTCCATCGACGACATCCTGCTGAACACGCTGGGCGCGGTGGCGGGTGCCGCGGTGAGCAGACGGCTGTGGCACCGCCTGGACGTCCGGCCGCCGGTGAAGATCCCGGTGCAGGTGCGGCGGGTCTGTGACGCCCCCGTCCGGCTGCGGGTCCCGAGATCGGTGTGGGACGAGCGGTATTCGAGCATCGCGCATCCGCAGCGGAGATAAACGGTTTGACCGTCGTGCGAGAGTGATCACGAAAGCCCTACGTACCGAGCAGTGTCTTTTCAAGAAAGAGGGATGCCTCATGCCTGACGCCTTCGGTGGCGTCGGCACGAGCTAGCCGGCGCATACGCCAGCTCCACCACGCACGCGGGTCCTCCCGTGCGTCTCTTTCTTCTGCCCGAAAGGCTTTCCACCAGTGCTTTCCGAGACGATTCGTGCTTTGCAGTCCTACATTCGCCTCACCGCGGCGAAGTTCCGGGAGACCGAGCGGATCGGGCCGTTCCTGGCGACCTTCACGGCCGGGAACGACCACATGTTCCTCAACTACGCGATCCCTGACGACGGCGACGTCCCCACCGCGGACGACGTCGCCGCGCTCACCGAGGCGTTCCGCGAGCGCGGGCTCGTGCCGCGTCTGGAGTTCCTCACCGAAGCGGTTCCGGCTGCCGAGGCCGTGCTCCTCGAGTGCGGTTACACGCTGGAGCGGCGGGTTCCGCTGATGATCTGCACTCCGGGGCAGGTCGTCGAACAGCCGGTTCCCACCGGGATCACGCTAGTCACCCCGAAGACACCGGCCGAACTCCGGCGGATGATCCGGGTACAGAACGTGGCGTTCGGCGAGCCCGACCCCGGCGAGCACGTCGAGCCGACGCCGGATCAGCTGAGCGGCGACACCCTCTCGGTGATGGCCGTGACCGAGTCCGGCGAGGTCGTCGGCGGCGGGGTCGCGACCGAGATCCTCGACGGCGCGACGGAGGTCGCCGGGATCGGGGTGCTCGAGGAGTACCGGAGCCGCGGTATCGCGGCGGCGATGACGGAGTACCTGACGCGTGAAGCTCACGCGCGCGGCGGCCGGTCGGTGTTCCTGACGCCGGGCGCCGGGCAGGCGGAACGCGTCTACGGCCGGGTCGGTTTCAAGACCGCGGCCGAGTGCGTGCATCTGTCAGTCGTCTGAGTAGCCACCGCGGCGTGACTTCTTGACCTCGCCGCGGCGTTTCTTCGACGCCAGGCGGCGTTCCTTCGAACCTCGGGAAGGTTTGGTGGGACGCCGCTTGGCGGCCGGCGGCGCCGACGCGTCCAGCAGCAGCATCATCAGCCGGGCGCGCGCGGCTTCCCGGTTCATCAGCTGGGAGCGGTGTTCGGACGCGGTGATCGTGACGACGCCGTCGACAAGGCGCGACGAAAGCCGGTCCAGCATCCGGGCCCGGAGATGGTCCGGGATCGAAGCCGAACCGGCCACGTCGAAGGACAGTTCGACCCGCGAGTCCGTGGTGTTCACGCCCTGCCCACCCGGACCCGAAGACCGGGAGAACCGTTCGCTCAATTCGGCACCCGGGATCACGAACCGGGTGCCGACCACCATGTCATCAGCCACGGACCCAGTGTTCCACCAGCGCCAAGAGAATATTCAGAAGCGCGGGTGGTCACCGGAAAGCACGGCGCGGGGGCCGTCCGGATCTTCCGCGGGCTGCACGTCGCCGAGGATCCACGCCGGCACGTGCCGCGCGGTCAGCATCGCCAGCGCCCGGTCGACGTCGTCGGCGCCGGCGATCGCGACCATGCCGACGCCCATGTTGAACGTCTTCTCCAGTTCGGCGCGCTCGACCTTGCCGCGGTGGCCGATCAGCGCGAACACCGGCGCCGGGGTCCAGGTGCCGCGTTCGAGCCGCGCGACCAGGCCGCGCGGCATGACACGGGCGAGGTTCTGCTCCAGGCCGCCGCCGGTGATGTGCGCGAACGTGCGGACGTCGGCCTCGGCCGCCAGCGCGAGGCAGTCCTTCGCGTAGATCCTGGTCGGCTCCAGCATTTCCTCGCCCAGCGAGCGGCCGAACTCCTCGACGTGCCCGTCGAGCGGCATGCGCGCGATTTCCAGCAGCACGTGCCGGGCGAGCGAGTAGCCGTTGGAGTGCAGGCCGGACGAGCCGAGCGCGAGGACGACGTCACCGGGGCGGACCCGCTCCGGGCCGAGCAAGTTCGACTTTTCGACGACGCCGATGCCGGTGCCCGAAAGGTCGTAGTCGTGCTCGCCCATCAGGCCGGGGTGCTCCGCGGTCTCGCCGCCGAGCAGCGCGCAGCCCGCCTGGACACAGCCTTCGGCGATGCCGCCGACCAGTGCCGCGATCTTCTCCGGCACGACCTTGCCGACGGCGATGTAGTCCTGCATGAACAGCGGCTCGGCGCCGGTGACGACCAGATCGTCGACGACCATCGCGACCAGGTCGATGCCGACCGTGTCGTGCTTGTCGAGCGCCTGCGCGACGGCGATCTTGGTGCCGACCCCGTCTGTCGACGAGGCGAGCACCGGCTCTTTCCACTTGTCCAGCTTCAGGGAGAACAGTCCGGCGAAACCGCCGACCCCGCCCATCACCTCGGGCCGCGTGGCCCTCTCGGCGTGCGGTTTGAGCAACTCGACGGCTTTGTCACCGGCGTCGATGCTGACGCCGGCGGCGGCGTACGTGGCGCTCGTGGACTCGCTCACGGAAGCGGACTCCAACTCTGGAAGAAAGGAAATCGGGCTAGGGACGCCGGATGGCGTCTTCAGCACCGTACCCGGCGGGGCTGACGGGCTTCGCCGCGCCATTGACCGAGTCCAGGCTCTCCAGCAGGTGCTTCCCGATCAGCGCGTCTTCGGGGAGCGCGATCGGGTACTCGCCGGAGAAGCACGCGGTGCACAACCGCGACTTCGGCTGCTCCGAAGCCGCGACCAGCCCGTCCAGGGAGATGTAACCCAAGGTGTCCGCACCGATGGAGCGGCGGATGCCGTCGAGGTCGACGCCGTTGGCCACCAGTTCGGCGCGCGAGGCGAAGTCGATCCCGTAGAAACACGGCCAGCGGACGGGCGGCGACGCGATGCGGACGTGCACCTCGAGCGCGCCCGCCTCCCGCAGCATGCGGACCAGCGCGCGCTGGGTGTTGCCGCGGACGATGGAGTCGTCGACCACGACGAGCCGCTTGCCGCGGATGACGTCGCGCAGCGGGTTCAGCTTCAACCGGATGCCGAGCTGGCGGATGGTCTGCGACGGCTGGATGAAGGTGCGGCCGACGTAGGCGTTCTTCACCAGGCCGGTGCCGTAGGGAATGCCGGAGCCCTGCGCGTAGCCGATGGCGGCCGGGGTGCCGGATTCGGGCACCGGCATGACCAGGTCGGCGTCGGCCGGATGCTCGACGGCGAGTTTGCGGCCGATCTCGACGCGGGTGGCGTGCACGCTGCGGCCGGCGATCGAGGTGTCGGGGCGCGCCAGGTAGACGTACTCGAAGACACAGCCCTTGGGCTCGGGGTTCGCGAACCGAGAGGAACGCAGGCCCTCCGCGTTGATCGCGATGAGCTCACCCGGCTCGACCTCACGCACGAACGAAGCACCGCAGATGTCGAGTGCGGCCGTCTCGCTCGCGACCACCCAGCCGCGTTCGAGCCTGCCGAGCACCAGCGGGTGCACGCCGTGCGGGTCACGCGCGGCGTACAAGGTGGACTCGTCGGCGAAGACCAGGCAGAAGGCGCCCTTGAGGGTGGGCAGCAGTTCCAGCGCGGCGGCTTCGATGCCCTTGTCGGCGGCGTTGGCCGCGAGCAGCCCGCACACCAGGTCGGAGTCGCTGGACGAACCGGTCAGGCCCGCGTGCGGTTTGAGCCCGGCTTCGACCGTGCGATCCCGCAGTTCGGCGGTGTTGACCAGGTTCCCGTTGTGCGCGAAGGACAGGCCGCTGCCGGTGGCGGTGGTGCGGAAGATCGGCTGCGCGTTCTCCCAGATGGTCGCGCCGGTGGTCGAGTAGCGGCAGTGGCCGACGGCGATATGTCCTTGCAGCGACTGCAGGACCTGCTCGTCGAACACCTGGCTGACCAGGCCGAGATCCTTGAAGACGACGATCTGCGAACCGTCGGAGACCGAGATGCCGGCCGCCTCCTGGCCGCGGTGCTGAAGTGCGTAGAGCCCGTAGTAGGTCAGCTTCGCGACCTCTTCTCCGGGCGCCCAGACACCGAAGACGCCGCATTCCTCGCGGGGTTCCGGATCGGGCTGGTCGGTCACGGGCTGTCCGGCGACGGACGGGTCGGAAACCACCGAGGTGCTCCCAGGGAGAAGAGGGCAGGCCACCACCAGTCTAAACGGTGAGCCGGAGATCAACGCGCCGCGCGACGTGGCACTGGACACGCTTCGAGTGATGACCGTGAGTGACGAGCGGGTGTCAAGGCCCGGCACTCACGACCCCCGACCAGCCGACCGCTCCCCCTCGACAGAGGCGGTCGACTGTGCATAGGGAGTTGGTTCAGCCCGCGGCGAGCCATTTGGACGTGCCGCCGCGGCCGGGGACCCAGCAGCCCTTGGCCGCGGTCTCCGGAAGGAACAGCGCGCCGGGAGTCCGCTCGTCCGGGAGCGCGAGCAGTGCCGTCAGCACCGTCGCCGCGTCGCCGGCGGACCGCCACAGCCAGACCGCGGGCTCGAGGATGTCCTCCTCGGTACCGGGCATGCGGGTCGCGACGACGTCGTCCTCGGCGTTGAGCCGGACCACGTCGACCACGTTGTCGTGGACTCGCACGCCGACCACGGCCATGACCTCGCCGTTCGCGTCGCACGGGTGCACGAACTGGTACCCGCGGTGGATCAGTTCCTGCAGGCCGCTTTCGATGTCGGTGATTTCCGCGGTGATGGTGTCACCCGAGAACGTCATCGAATTCGCCGTCCTTGGCGCCCGCGAGGAACGCGGCCATCTCAGCCTGGGTGTAGATCAGGGCCGGACCGGTCGGGAAGCGCGAATTGCGCATCGCGATCTCGCCGGACGCGAGCGGTGCCACCTCGACACAGTTGCCGATGGCGTTGCTGTAGCTGGCTTTGCGCCACTGGGCACCGGTAAGACGATCGGCCGGGATGCCGTTGTCGAACTGTTCAGCCATTGTCCCCACCTTCCCCGACAGAAGACTTCGGGCGATGCATCTGCATGTGCATTTGCCTGTGATCCCAAAGTTAGCACGTGTGACTGCAGCGGTAAATGCACGTGCAGAAGTTTTTGCAGAATTCGCATGCGGTGATGACTTAAGTCCTCGGCCGTCCCACTAAAGCGTGACGACCGCAGCCCCCGATGGGTGAACAACTACCGTTTGTGGTCGAACTTTCGGGTGCAGGCAAGGAAACCCCGGTCGTCACCGCGACGGCGGGAGAACACCACAACGGTGAGTGGCTCAGATTTCGGCGCGGCGCTTCATCAACATCTGGCGGCTGCGGTCCGGCGTCTCCGCGTCGACCGCGAGCATGTCCAGCGCCCGGCTGTACCGCTCGATCTCGTCGCGCTTGTCGATGTAGTGCGCGCCGGTCAGGTACTCGGTGTAGGCGATGTTCGGCAATTCCTCTTCGGCGAACCTGAGCAGCGAGAACGCGCTGTCGGCGGAGTAGCCGCTCCGGTCGTACGGGAGGACCTGCACCGAGATGTTCGGCTGCTGGATCATCTCCAGCAGGTGGTCGATCTGCGCCTTCAGCACCTCGCGGTCGCCGATCGGGCGGTAGAGCACCGACTCGTCGAGCACCAGCCACAACCGCGGCGCGTCCGGCCGGGACAGCATCTTCTGCCGCCGCATCCGCAGCGCGACCCGGCGGTCGATCTGCTCGTTGACCATGTCCTTGCGGCCGTGACTCATGATCGCCCGCGCGTAGTCCTCGGTCTGCAGCAGACCCGTGACGTACAGCGGCTCCCACACCTGGATGCGAGCCGCCGCCTCTTCGAGCCCGACGAGGTCGTTGAACCAGCTCGGCATCAGGTCGCCGTAGCGGCGCCACCAACCCGGCTCGTTCGACTCCTTGACCATGTCGAGGAACTGCTGCCGCTCACCGGGATCGGTCATCCCGTACATGGTCAGCAGATCGGCGACGTCGCGTTCCTTGAAGCCGACGCGGCCCAGTTCGAGACGGCTGATCTTCGATTCGGAACCCCGGATGCTGTAGCCGGCCTCCTGGCGCGTGATGCCCGCGTCCTCACGCATCCGCCGGAGCTGAGAGCCGAGGATCATCCGCCGCGCGGTGGGACCCAGGGACTGCTCACCGCCAGGCGGGGTGACCGCGTTCATCGACCGGGGACCTTTCGTAAGACGACACTCACAGGGGAACAAGCCGATTACTGAAAGTACACGTTTGGACCTCGACACGACAGGGACGGCTCGGTTTACCGGTCGCGTACGTGGTTCTACTCTACGTAGAGCCCGAGACTTCCGACACAGTTTTGTGAGGTTCAAGATGCCCGACGCCCCGCCCCGGACGGAACGAGTGCCTGTGGGTGTCGACCCGACGCGGGCAAGCATCGCCCGGGTGTACGACGCCTTCCTGCTCGGCAAGGACAACTACGAGATCGACCGGGAGGTGCTGCGCAAGGTCCAGCAGGCGGCCCCCGAGGCGCAGGACCTGGCGACCGAGAACCGCGGCTTCCTCATCCGCGCGTGCCGGTTCCTCGCCAGCCAGACGGGCATCACGCAGTTCCTCGACCTCGGATCCGGCCTCCCGACCGCCGAGAACACGCACCAGGTCGTGCAGCGGATCAACCCGGAGATCAAGGTCGTCTACGTCGACAACGACCCGGTCGTCCTCGCACACGGGCGCGCGCTGCTCGAAGAGAACGAGAACACGCACTTCGTGTCGGACGACATCTTCGAGCCGGAGCGGATCGTCGACAACCCGGACATCCGGCGGCACATCGACTTCACGCGGCCGATCGCGTTGCTGCAGCTCGGGACCCTGCACCACTACAACGGGCCGCACGACGAACCGGCCAAGATCATGAAGAAGTACATCGACGCGCTGCCGTCGGGTTCGTACGTGGCGATCTCGCACTTCTCCGACCCGCAGGACGAACTGTCCGAGATCGCGCGCAAGATGGAGGAGTTCTTCATCCACAGCCCGATGGGGTCCGGCACCTTCCGCACGAAGGCCGAGATCGAGGAGCTGTTCCACGACCTCGAGATGGTCGAGCCGGGCGTCCAGCTGTGCGCCGACTGGTGGCCGGACGGCCCGCGGATCAAGGAGCTGAACACGGCTCAGCGGACGATCTCGGGCGGCATCGGCCGGAAGGCTTAAGCCCGCCCCCAGCTGCTATGAACGGTCCGTTCCTTGCAAATTTCGCAAGGAACGGACCGTTCCTCGCATGCCGGAGCGGGTTCAGAGGCGCACCAGCGGCAGCCAGCGGGCCAGATCGGCCCTGCTCCCGGAGGCGGTGACCCGCCCCGATTCGACGGCGTCGGCCCAGCCGAGCAGCCCGGTCGCCAGTTCCAGCCACGTGCGCGGATCCGTTTCGACGACGTTCGGCGGCGTCCCGCGCGTATGGCGCAATCCTTCGACACACTGCACAGCCGCGAACGGCGGCACCCGCACTTCGACACTCTTCCCCGGGGCGTCCCCGGCCAGCGTCCGCAGGCTCAGCCGCACCGCCGCGGCCAGCTCCGGACGGGCCGGTTCCGGACCGGATCCGCTCAACCAAGGGGAAATCGCCGCGATCGCGGCACGTAACTCAGCGGGGTCGACCGAACGCGAAGAGGCCATGGGAGAACAGTAGAGTGAGCGCGAACAAACCTTCAGGCACCCGGAACGTGGGGATGGCGATGGCGCAGCGGGACGAGGCGGATCGGTTGGCGTCGAGCCCGGCGGGCAAGCGGAAACAGGCCAAGCCGAAGATCACCGAAGAGATGCGCGCCAACGCCAGGGCCAACCCGAACAGCTGGCTTTATGTCATCGACGAGGCCTTCGATCCCGACGGCCCGGTGCCGTCCTGGGCGGTCGTCGGCGCGTACCCGGTGAACGGCGCGGGCGAGATCGTCGAGGACTTCCACCCCAACGACCGCTACCGCCCCTCGCCGAAGGCGCTCGGCTTCCCGGAGCCGCGCAACGAACTCGAGCAGTTGCTTCAGCTGGTGCGCACGAACCACCGCCCGGCCGCGGATCTGCCCCGGGTCATCCTCGACTCGACGCTGTTCGTCTACGCGCTTTCCCCGGTGCAGCGCACGGTGATCGGCTTCCACAACACCGACGGCAAGGTGCTCGTGCCGGCGTACACGGCGAAGGCGCTGGTCCCGCGCGAATGGCCGCATGCCCGCGCGGTGCTGGGCCGGGACATGGTCCCGCTGCTCGCCGGGCACCCCGTGACGATCAATCCCCACGACCGGCTCACCGCGATCATCCCCTCGGAGCACCTCGACAAAGCCCTTCTGGACGAGCGTCGTTGAGGTCCGATTAACCCACTCGGCCCAATTTTTTCGGCCTGCAGGCCACTCTTTCGGGTGATGTTCGAGTCGCTGATTCCCTTTCCGCGGGGGATCGTGGCGACGTGATGAGTCGCAGAGTGTGTTCAAAAGGCTGGGGGGCCGTCCTCGCGGCGGGGGTTCTGCTGCTCGCGCAGACCCCCGCCGTCGCACGTGAAAGCGGGCCCCGATACGACGGGGCGGAGGAGCACTACGCCGGTTCGCAGATCGCGCTGCACGAAGGCGTCAATGTGTCGGTGGGGCCGCTGTACGGCGGCGAAGCGCAGACGCTCGGTCACGACGTCAGCGGACATCAGGGCGACGTCGACTGGCCCGGAGCCGCCAGGACCGGCGCGAAGTTCGTCTACGTGAAGGCGACCGAAGGCACCGGCTTCGTCAATCCGCGGTTTCCCCAGCAGTACAACGGTTCCTACGGTGTCGGCCTGATCCGCGGCGCGTACCACTTCGCCCGCCCCGACATCTCGGACGGCGCCGCGCAGGCGCACTACTTCGTCGACCACGGCGGCGGCTGGTCCGGTGACGGCAAGACGCTGCCGGGCGCGCTCGACGTCGAGTACAACCCTTACGGCGAAACGTGTTACGGCAAGACGCCGGCGCAGATGGTGGCGTGGATGGCGTCGTTCGCGGAGACCTATCTGTGGCGGACCGGGCGGCATCCGGCGATCTACACGTCGACGAGCTGGTGGAAGCGCTGCACCGGCAACAGCAACGTGTTCTGGCAGAACCCGTTGTGGCTGGCGCGTTACAACACGGAGATCGGCGAGCTGCCCGCGAGCTGGAAACACCAGACCATCTGGCAGTTCTCGAACAAGGGCAGCCTGCCCGGCGACCAGAACTGGTTCAACGGCACGGTCGACCGGGTGCGCGCGCTGGCCGTCGGCTGAGCGGTCCCCCGAGTGGGTGTTACAAGATCACATAACCCGACCTAGTTGGAAATGAAAATCACCCACGCGTAGTACCAATTTCACGGAAGTTAGTGACAAACCCGGCACTCATCGTCAACAATCGTGCCCGGACGGCTACCACCTGCAAGGTCGCCGTCCTCAGCGAGGGTTATCCGTGAAGGGATTGTCGTAATGCGCACTTCCCGAAGAATCACCATCGCCGTCGGCTCCGCGCTGCTCCTGCTCGGCAGCACGGTCCAGGCGTCGGCCGCCCCGTCCCCCGAGATCATGTCGATCGAACAGGATCTCCAGCAGAACGACCACACGATCGGATCGCAGATCCGGCGTGTGGAAGGCGACACCTCCACCCCGGAATCGAAGGCCAAGGCCGCGCAGCCGCAGCCGGAGGCCGGGGTGCTCGCGACCGTCGCGGGCATGGACGTGGCCAGCTATCAGAAGAACGTCGACTGGGCCTACTGGTGGGGTCAGGGCAAGCGCTTCGTGTGGACGAAGGCCACCGAAGGCACGAGCTACAAGAACCCGTACTTCGCCCAGCAGTACAACGGTTCCTACAACCAGGGCTTCATCCGCGGCGCGTACCACTTCGCCCTGCCGAACGTCTCCAGCGGTGCGGCGCAGGCGGACTTCTTCATCAACAACGGCGGCGGCTGGTCCAAGGACGGCAAGACCCTGCCGGGCGCGCTGGACATGGAGTACAACCCGTACGGCGCCACCTGCTACGGCTTGAGCCAGGCTTCCATGGGGGCATGGATCCGCGCGTTCCACGACCGCTACAAGGCACGCACCGGCCGCTGGCCCGTCATCTACACCTCGACGAGCTGGTGGAGCACCTGCGTCGGCACGTCGCAGAACTTCGGTGGCACCGTCCCGCTGTGGATCGCGCGGTACGCGTCCACCGTGGGCACGCTGCCGTACGGCTGGAGCTTCTACACCGTGTGGCAGTACACCTCCAGCCCGCTCGACCAGAACACCTTCAACGGCGCCTATGACCGTTTGCAGGCACTGGCCAACGGCTGAGCTGCGCATTCCGTGAAAAGGCGGCTCCCGGCCTCGGCCGGGAGCCGTTTTTTCACGCCAGGTACCTTCCGAGCAGAAATCCCTGGCATGGGCGGATCCGGAACCAGCGCTGACCGCCGGTCGTCTGATCTCCAGCCTCAGGCCCCAGTACGGAAGGCGAGACCGATGACCTACCCACCCCAGCCAGGCCAGCCCTACGGCCAGGACCCCCAGGGACAGCAACCGCAGCCGGGTGGCTGGGACCAGACCCAGCAGTACGGTCAGCCTCAGCAGTACGGGCAGCAGCAGGGCTGGGACCAGACGCAGCAGTACCAGCAGCAGCCCCAGCAGGGCTGGGACCCGAACCAGCAGTACCAGCAGCAGGGCTGGGACCCGAACAACCAGGGTTACCCGCAGGGCCAGGGCGGCCCGCCGCCGCAGAAGAGCAAGACCGGGCTGATCATCGGGATCGTGATCGGCGTGGTCGTGCTGATCGCCTTCGGTGTCACCGGTTTCGTCGCGCCGGGCTTCCTGCTCAGCAAGGACGACGGGAACAACACCGCCGCGCCGCCCGCGTCGTCGTCCGAGAACGCGCCGACCTCCGCGCCGAAGAGCAGCCCGAAGTCGAGCACGACCAGGACCCCGAGGAGCACGGAGAACGGCGGCGGTGCCGGCGATCCTCAGGGCGTCCAGGTCATCACGGACTTCCTCGCCAAGATCTCCAGCGGCGACAAGACCGGCGCCGTCGCCCTGGCCTGTGAAAACCGGCGGGCGAACATGGGCAGCATGATCGACCTCTTCCTGCCGCCGGGCTCCACGGCCGAGGTCAAGAAGACCCAGGGCACCAGCAGCATCGTCATGGCCGAGATCACCGGAACGGTCGAGGGTGCCGACGCCAAGGGCACCGTGATCGCGCAGAGCCAATCGGGCAGCGCCTACTGCGTCTCTTCCCTGCTGGTCTCCAAGGTCCGATGAAGCGGTTCCTCCGCTCCCCGCTGCTCTGGACGTTCGTCGTTTCGCTCGTCCTGCTGCTCGCGGTCGGCGGCTGGTTGCTGACGGATCCGGCGACCAGCCGCAGCGAGGCACTGAAGACCGGCGGCATCGCCGGAGGCGCCATCGTCGCGCTGTACGCGTTGTGGCTCAACGACAGGCGGCGCCGCGTCGAGGAGCGGCGGCAGGAAGTCGAGCGACAGCGGCAAGAACTCGAACAGCGGCGGGCCGACCAGGACCGCGACCGGATCTCGGACGAACGGTTCGCGAAGGCCGTCGAACTGCTCGGGCACGACGCCGACCAGGTGCGGGTCGGCGCCCTGCACGCACTGGCCGGGCTGGCCCGCGGCCGGGCGATCTACACGCAGACCGTGCTGGACATCCTGTGCTCGTACCTGCGGCGGCCGTTCGAACATCCGCGGTACAAGGACACGGCGAAACGGGACGGGAACACCGCACCGCAGGAGGGCTCCGCGGAGGAGGACCAAGAACTCCAGGTGCGGCAGACCGCGCAACGGCTGATCGGGGAACTGCTCCCGGCCGCGGATTCCGAGGGCACGCCCGGATACGACCTCGACCTGACCGGCGCGGTGCTGGAGTACTTCGATCTTTCGGAGCGGAAGATCGGCAAGCTGTTGCTCCGCTACGGCGGTCTGTACAGCAGCACCAACCTGTCCGGCTGTGTGTTCCTCGGGCCGGTGTACCTGACCGGCGCGGGAACGGTCCCGAAGAAGCTGATCGGCTTCTTCCGGTGCAATGACGCCAAATTCGAACAACGGGCGTGGTTCAGCGGGGTCCGCTTCTCCGAGGACGCCGAGTTCCGCGGCACCGTGTTCGCGGGCGAGACGTCCTTCAAGGACAGTGTCTTCGCCAAGGACGCGGTCTTCGCCGGCTCCCGGTTCAAGGGGACGCTGGATCTGCACCGCGCCCGGTTCCAAGGCCTCGCGGATCTGAGTTTCCGCGAGCCGCCCGGCACCGTTTCGCTGTACAACACGACGGTGGAACCCGCCAGGGACCACGAACTCCCGGACGGCTGGACCGTCGAGACCCTGCCGGACGGCCGTGCCCGGCTCACGGTGAAGGACCGATGAAGCGCCTGCTCAAGTCGCCGCTGCTGTGGACGTTGCTGTCCTCGGTCGTGGTGCTCGTCGGGGTCACCGCTTGGCTGCTCACGGATCGCGCGACCAGCCGCGGTGACGCGCTCAAGACCGGCGCCCTCGCCGGCGGGGCGATCGCCGCGCTCTACGGGCTCTGGCTCAACGACCGGCGAAGGCGGACCGAAGAGGACAGGCACGAGATCGAGCGCAGCCGGATCTCCGACGAGCGCTTCGCCAAGTCGATCGAACTGCTGGGCAACGAGGCCGATCAGGTCCGGGTCGGCGCGATGCATTCGCTCGCGGGACTGGCCAGGACACGTCCGGAATACCGGCAGACGGTGCTCGACGTGCTGTGCGCCTATTTGCGGCGGCCGTTCGAACATCCGAGTTTCGACCGAGACCGCGAGTGGGAACCGGCGGACAAGGCGGCCGCGGAGCGGGAACGGCTGGTCCGGCGCGCGGCCGAACGGCTGATCCGCGACATCCTTCCCCACGCCGGGACCACCGGGCCGACGCTTTCGCTCAACCTCAGCGACGCGCGGCTCGACAAGCTGGGACTGCTCGGCAGGCGGGTCGGCTGGTTCGGCGCGGATCGTTGCGAGGTGCTGACCTACCTGGACCTCACCGACACCCAGCTGTCCGGGAAGTTCCTGCTCGAGAACGCGACGATCCACGGCGGGTTCGTACTCACGCGGGCGAGCTTCGAACGCAAGGTGTCGCTGGACAACCTCGTCGTCGAGACCCCGGTCGACTTCAGCGTGGCGACCTTCGCGGAGCCGCCTTCGCTGGAGGGCGCCGAGTTCGGGGCGGGTTCAAAGATGTCGTGAGTGGTAAGTGTCGTTCTAACGACACTTACCACTCACGACGCTTCAGTCGAAAAGTGCCGGAAGGGTCCGCTCCCAGGTCTCCCGAAGCTCGTCCAGCGTGAACTCCGTGATGTCCTGGAGTTCGAGCGAGCCCGATTCCGGGTCCACCACGCCGGTCTTGCGCCACGGCAGGCCGCGCGCGGTGAGCATCTCGGTGAACCGCAGTTCCTCGGTGCGCGGCACGGCGACCAGCACCCGGCCCGCGGATTCGGAGAACAGCTGCACGAACGGGTCCTGCTCCGAGTCGAGGAAGACCCGGGCGCCGCACTGTCCGATGAGGACGGTCTCGACGAGGGTCTGGATCAGGCCGCCGTCGGAGACGTCGTGCGCGGCGGAGATCATGCCGTCGCGGGAACCGGCGATGAGGATGTCGGCGAGCAGCTTCTCGCGGGCCAGATCGACCTTCGGCGGGCGGCCGCCGAGGTGGCCGTGCAGTTCGCGCGCCCAGGCGGAACCGTCCAGCTCGTCGTGCGTTTCGCCGAGCAGCAGCAGGGTTTCCCCGGCCTCGGCGCCGATCCCGGTGGGGATGCGGCGGGTGACGTCGTCGATCACGCCGAGCACACCGACCACCGGGGTCGGCAGGATGGCGACGTCACCGGTCTGGTTGAAGAAGCTGACGTTGCCGCCGGTGACCGGGATGCCGAGTTCGACGCAGCCGTCGGCGAGACCGTGCACGGCCTGCTCGAACTGCCACATCACGCCCGGGTCGGTCGGCGCGCCGAAGTTCAGGCAGTCCGACACCGCGACCGGCTTCGCGCCACTGGTGGCGACGTTGCGGTACGCCTCGGCCAGCGCGAGCTTCGCGCCCTCGTACGGGTCGAGGTAGACGAACTTGCTGTTGCAGTCGGTGGAGACGGCGACCCCGCGGCCGGTCGACTCGTCGATCCGGATGACGCCGGAGTCCGACGGCTGCGCGGACACGGTGTTGCCGCGCACGTAGCGGTCGTACTGGGAGGTCACCCATTCCTTCGACGCCTGGTTCGGCGACGAGATCAGCTTGAGGATGTCGGCCCGCAGTTCGTCCGATGTGGACGGACGCGGCAGCTTGGCCGAGGTGTCGGCCTGCAGCGCGTCCTGTGTGGACGGACGCTGGATCGGGCGGTCGTACACCGGGCCCTGGTGCGCAACGGTGTGCGCCGGGACGTCGACGACGACCTCGTCGTTCCAGGTGATGACCAGGTGCTCGCCGTCGGTGGCCTTGCCGATGTCGGTGGCGATGACGTCCCACTTCTCGCAGACCTTCATGAACGCCTCGACGTTCTCCGGCGAGACGACCGCGCACATGCGCTCCTGCGACTCGCTGGAGAGCACCTCCGCCGGGGTCATCCCGGTGGCGCGCAACGGAACCCGGTCGAGGTAGATGTGCATGCCGCCGTCACCGGCGGCCGCCAGCTCCGACGTCGCGCAGGAGAGCCCGGCGCCGCCGAGGTCCTGGATGCCGACGACGAGCTTCTGGGCGAACAGTTCGAGACAGCACTCGATGAGCACCTTCTCGGTGAACGGGTCGCCGACCTGAACACTGGGCAGCTTCTTGCGGCCACCCGAGGATTCGTCGCCGGAGAAGGTGTCGCTGGCGAGGACGGACACGCCGCCGATGCCGTCGAGGCCGGTGCGCGCGCCGAACAGGATGATCTTGTTGCCCTTGCCCGAGGCGAACGCCAGGTGCAGGTCCTCGACCCGCATCGCGCCGACACACAGGGCGTTGACCAGCGGGTTTCCCGCGTAACTCTGGTCGAACACCAGCTCGCCGCCGATGTTCGGCAGGCCGAGGCAGTTGCCGTAGCCGCCGACGCCGGCGACCACACCGGGGAGCACCCGGCGGGTGTCGGGGGCGTCCGCCGGGCCGAAGCGCAGCGCGTCCGCCACCGCGAGCGGGCGCGCGCCCATCGCCATGATGTCGCGCACGATGCCGCCGACGCCGGTCGCGGCACCCTGGTACGGCTCGACGTAGGACGGGTGGTTGTGGCTCTCGACCTTGAAGGTGACCGCCCAGCCCTCGCCGATGTCGACGACGCCCGCGTTCTCGGCGATGCCGGCGAGCATCTTCTCCTTCATTTCGGGAGTGGCGGTCTCACCGAAGTAGCGCAGGTGCTTCTTCGAGGACTTGTACGAGCAGTGCTCGCTCCACATCACCGAATACATCGCCAGTTCGGCGTCGGTCGGACGGCGGCCGAGGATCTCCCGGATCCGGGCGTACTCGTCGTCGGCGAGGCCGAGCTCTACGTACGGCTGGGTCGTTTCGGGGGTCGCCTCGGCGCGTTGAGTGGTGTCAACGGTGCTGGTCACGGTGTCAACCTCAGGGTTCGCCACGGCCTTAAGAGTAGGCGAGCGTTTAGGGCAGCTCGCGGTCGCCCACGCATAAATCGGTCGCGCTCGCGGCGGTGATCCGCTTACCGTCGATAATCGTGCTTTCCGCCACATATCCCCTTCCGCGACTACGCCTGCCCGCCAAGCCGACCGCCTGGCGGTACCTCGTCAGGATGATGCTCGCGCGCCCGGGACTGCTCGCCGTCTCGGCGATCAGCGGTGCGCTGTGGTCGCTGCCGATCGCCCTGCTGCCGGTCGCGATCGGGCGGGGCATCGACGCGATCGGGCGCGGCGACGGCGATTCCGTCTGGCTGTGGGGTCTCGCGGCCGCCGGGCTCGGGATCGCGCAAACGCTCGCGGGCACGGTGCAGCACTTCGCCTCCTACGGTTGCTGGATCCACGGCGCCGGGGTGACGCAGCGGCTCGCCACCGAACACGCGGCGAAGCTGGGCGCGAATCTGCGCGACACGACCACCACGGGTGACGTGGTCGCGATCACCACCAGCGACATCAACCCGATCGGTGACTCCTTCGAGGTGCTCGGGCGGGCCTTCGGCTCGCTGATCGCGTTCATCGTCTGCGCGACGGCGCTGCTGTCGACGTCCCCGCTGCTCGGCGTGGTCGCACTGGTCGGCGTCCCGCTGGCGGTGGTCGGCATCGGTCCGCTGCTGAAGCCGCTGGAGAAGCGCCAGACGAAGCAGCGCGAGGAGAAGACCGACGTCAACGCGCTGGCCGCGGACATCGTCTCCGGCCTGCGAATCCTTCGCGGTGTCGGCGGCGAGAAGCAATTCCTCGACCGCTTCCGCCGCTCCAGCCAGCGGGTCCGGGCGGCCGGTGTCCAGGTGGGACGCAGCGAAGCGTGGCTCGCGGGCGCCGAGGTCGCGCTGCCGGGACTGGTCACGGTGGTCATCACCTGGCTGGGCGCGCAGCTGGCGATCAACGGCACCATCGGCGTCGGCGAACTGATCACGTTCTACGGCGTCTCGGTGTTCCTGGTGATCCCGGTGACGACGGCGACCGAGTTCGCGGGTGTGCTGAGCGCCGCGCTGGTTTCGGCGCGGAAGGTGTGCAAACTGCTGTCCACCGAACGCACGCTCGCCGAGCCGGAGCACCCGGTCCCGCTGCCGGAAGGCCCGCTGGACCTGTACGACGAGACGACCGGGATCAAGGCCGAGGCCGGGAAGCTGACCGTCATCGACGTCGGAGCCGATGCCGAAGCGGTGGCTTCGCGGATGGCGCGGTTCACCGATCCGAGTGAACCTGCTCTTGTCGGCGGGGTTCCGGTGGACCGGGTCGCCCTCGGCGAGCTGCGGCGGCGGGTCGTGTTCGCGCACAACCAGGACATCTGGTTCTCCGGAGTGCTGCGCGAACAGGTCGCCCCCACCGAGCCCGGTGACGTCGAGATCACCGAAGCGCTGTACGCGGCGGACGCCGACGACATCGTGGACGCGCTGCCCAACGGCGTCGACGAGGTGATCGGCGAACGCGGACGTGAGGTTTCCGGTGGTCAGCGGCAGCGGCTGAACCTGGCCCGCGCGCTGGCGACCGACGCCGACGTCCTGCTGCTCGACGAGCCGACCTCGGCCGTCGACGCGCATACCGAAGCCCGCATAACCGAACGCGTCGCGAAGCTGCGGCGCGGCAAGACCACCGTCGTGTTCAGTCAAAGTCCACTGTGGACACATGTGGCCGATGTGGTCGTGAGTACGAAAGTACCGGCATGAAAAAGCTGCCTTTGGCAGACAAGAAAGACGTTCGACGATGGATCAAGGAGACCGCGCGGGACAACAAGCGCGAGTTCTCCGTGATGCTCGGCCTGTTCTGCGTCGCGACCGCGATCGGGCTGGCCGGGCCGCGGCTGCTGGGCGTGCTGGTGGACGAGGTCGTCGGAGGCACGACGACCACCACGATCACCTGGCTCGCGGTCGCGTTCGTAGTGGTGCTGGGCGCACAGGCGTGGTTCAAGGGTCTGGCCCGGCTCCGCGCGCGGGTGTTCGGCGAGCGGATCCTGGCGAAGAACCGCGAGGAGTTCGTCGGGAACGCGCTGAACCTGCCGCTCGGGACGGTCGAGGCCGCGGGCACCGGTGACCTGCTCAGCCGGGCGACCACCGACGTCAGCCGCATCGACCACGCGGTGCGGTTCGGCGCGCCGGAGATCCTGATCGCCGCCGTCACGGTGGTGTTCACCGTGGTGGCGATGGTGCTCACGTCGCCGTTCCTGGCGCTGGGCCTGCTGGTGGCGTTGCCGCTGCTGGTGCCGGTGAACATCTGGTACCAGCGCCGGATCCCGGACGTGATGCGGCGGATGCTGGACAAGTGGTCCGAACTCCAGTCCACCACGCACGAGACCGCGGAGGGCGCGCGGACGGCCGAGGCGCTGAACCTGACCGGCCGCCGGATCCGGTCCGGGCACGACGGGCTCGACGCGTCGATGCTGGGCGAGCGCAAGATCCGGGCGCTGCAGATGCGGTGGATCCCGTCGCTGGAGATCAGCTACGTGCTGCCGGTGCCGGTGATGCTCGGGCTGGGCCTGCTCGCCTATTCGAACGGCTGGGAAGGGCTCGGCACGATCACCGCGATGCTGCTGTACTCGCAGGTCATGACCGGTCCGCTGAACGAGGCGCTGTTCTGGCTCGCGGACATGCAGGTCGCCGGGGCCTCGCTGCGGCGGCTGCTGGGCGTGCGGCCCGCTCCGTCTTCGGAGACGGCTTCGGAGACGCCGCGCGGCCAGGACATCGAGGTGCGCGACGTGCGCTTCGGCTACAACGCGGACCGCGAAGTGCTGCACGGGATCGACCTGCGGGTGCCCGCCGGTGAACGGCTGGCGATCGTCGGGCCGTCCGGTGCGGGCAAGTCGACCCTGGGACGGCTGCTGGCCGGGATGTCGGCGCCGACGTCGGGTTCCGTACGGGTCGGCGGCGCCGAGGTGTCGACGCTGCCGGACGACGTCCTGCGCGGCGAGGTCCTGCTGCTGACCCAGGAGCAGCACGTGTTCGCGGGGACGCTGCGGGACAACCTCACGCTGCCCGCCGGGGACTGGTCCGACGACCGGCTGCTGGCCGCGCTGGCCTCGGTCGGGGCTTCGGAGTGGGTGGCGGGCCTGCCGGACGGACTGGACACGAAGGTCGGCGCCGGGGCGGTCGCCGTCCCGGCGGCGCTGGCGCAGCAGCTGGCGCTGGCGCGGGTGGTGCTGGCCGACCCGCACACACTGGTGCTGGACGAGGCGACATCGCTGCTGGACACAGGTTCGGCGCGGGAGCTGGAGCGATCGCTGAGCGCGGTGCTCGAAGGACGCACGGTGATCGCGATCGCGCACCGGCTGCACACGGCGGCCGCGGCGGACCGGGTCGCGGTCATCGAGGGCGGCCGGGTGACCGAGCTGGGCTCGCACGCTGAACTGCTCGCCGCCGGTGGGCCCTACGCCGCCCTGGTGGCCGCCGCCTCCTGAAACGCTATGAACGGACCGTTCCTTGCAAATTTTGCAAGGAACGGTCCGTTCATAGCGTGCGGTCAGGTGGAAACGCGTCTCCCCAAGGGCGCCCCGCGCCCGACGGAGACTTCACGTCGCGCGCCCTCTTTCGGGCCGAAGGCCCACGTGAACACGATGAAGGGGCGCCTCCGCACTCAACGTGAGCTGAGTACGAAACGGCGCCCCTTCGGCGGGTTCACGTCAGCGCGCGACCAAAGACACAGATAGAGCGTCCACGGCGCTGTAGAACATGCCGAGTCCGTCGTCGGAAGGCCCGGTGAGGGCGTCGATGGCGTGCTCCGGATGCGGCATGAGCCCGACGACGCGGCCGTTCTCGCTGCGGATCCCGGCGATGTCGTTGCGCGAGCCGTTCGGGTTGCCGCCGACGTAGCGGAACACCACGCGGCCCTCACCCTCCAGCTCGTCGAGGGTGGCCTGCTCGGCGACGAAGCAGCCGTCGATGTTCTTCATCGGGATGAGGATCTCGGCGTCTTTGTCGTACCGGGTGGTCCACGCGGTGTCGTTGTTCTCGACGCGCAGCCACTGGTCACGGCAGATGAAGTGCAGGCCCGCGTTGCGGATCATCGCGCCCGGCAGCAGCCCGGCCTCGCACAGGATCTGGAAGCCGTTGCAGATGCCCAGCACCGGCATGCCCTTGTGGGCGGCCTCGATCACCGAAGACATCACCGGCGCGAAGCGGGCGATGACGCCGGCGCGCAGGTAGTCGCCGTAGGAGAAGCCACCGGGGACGACGACGGCGTCGACGCCCTTCAGGTCTTCGTCCGCGTGCCACAGGGGCACGGCCTCGGCGTCGGCGTAGCGGACGGCGCGGGCCGCGTCACCGTCGTCGAGCGTGCCGGGGAAGGTGATGACCCCGATGCGGGCGCTCACGCTTCCACCCGCTTGATGGTCCACTGCTCGATGACCGGGTTCGCGAGGAATCCTTCGGCGATCTTTTCGAGCGTCGCGTCGTCGACGGAGTCGTCGACCTCGATCTCGAAGTGCTTGCCCTGACGGATCTCGGTGATCCCGGTGAAGCCGAGACGACCGGCGGCGCCGAGCGCGGCCTGCCCCTGCGGGTCGAGGATTTCGGGCTTGGGCATGACGTCGACAACGACTCGGGCCACGGCAGGCTGCTCCTTATTCACGCAGGTCGTGGGTACCGCCCGAGCCTACTTCACTACGGTTGCCGCATGACCTACGGGCAACCGCAGTACGGGTACAACCCGCCGCCGAAGAAGTCGAAGGCCTGGCTCTGGATCACTCTCGTGCTGGTCTTCGTCCTGATCGCGGGCGGTGTCGCGTTCACCGGCTTCGTCTCGCCGGGGTTCTTCAAGGCCAAGGCGGACACGACCTCGCGCGCGACGCCGGAGCAGCTGAGCCAGTCGTTCGTGAACGGCGTCGCCGAAGACCGCGTCAGTCAGCTCTGGTGCCCGATCCGCTCGAAGCGGTCCTACACCTTCGAGCAGACCATGGCCGTCTCCGACGGCGCACAGTTGAGCACGCCCGCGCACCAGCGTGCGGCGCAGGAGTACTCGGCCGCGTTCACCGCAGGGGGTCAGACCGTCGGGATCGCGATGATCCCCGGCGAGGGCGGCTGGTGCGTGCGTGACGCCAAGGTCGGCGGCGAGCCCGAGCCGCTGCCGGGCATCGAGACGAAGCCGTCGCCGCGGCCCGACGTCAAGACCGGGGAAGAGGCGGGGAACAAGTTCGTCGACGCGATCAACACGCGTGACATCCCGGCGGCGTTGTCGGTGCTGTGCGAGAAGGTGCCCGACACGACCCGCGACGGCGTGCAGCAGATCATCCACGGCGAGGCCAGGTACACCGTCGAGAAGGCCGACCTGCTGACCACGGCCGAGCAGACGATCCTGCACCTCGCGGGCGAGGTCGACGGGGTCCGGCAGCCCGGGCGGATCGAGACCGACGACAGTGCCGAAGGCGGGCCCTGCGTGGCTTCTTTTTCACCCGACTCCGACTGAGCTCGCATCAGTCCTTCGACTGGGGGATGCTCGGAGCGCGTCGCTGGGCCAAGATGGGCCATTGGCAGCACGCCAACACCGGGTGAGCAGCAGCAGGAGGCACCGTGGCCGATCAGGACTCCTTCGACTACGTCATCGTCGGCGCGGGCAGCGCGGGATGCGTGCTGGCGAACCGGCTGAGTGAGGATCCGTCAGCGCGGGTGCTCCTGCTCGAAGCGGGCGGCGAGGACGACGCGGACGAGATCCACATTCCCGCGGCGTTCCCCGGTCTGTTCAAGACGAAGTGGGACTGGAACTACGAGACGGTCGAGCAGAAGCACACCGGCAAGACGCTGTACTGGCCGCGCGGGAAGACGCTCGGCGGCTGTTCCTCGATCAACGCGATGATCTACATCCGCGGCAACCGCGCGGACTACGACGGCTGGCGTGACGGGCACGGCGCCGAGGGCTGGGGTTTCGACGACGTCCTGCCGTACTTCAAACGGGCGGAAGGCAACCAGCGGCTCGGCGGGCCGCTGCACGGCACCGACGGGCCACTGAACGTCGAAGACCGCCGCTTCACCCACGAGCTGTCCCACGCCTGGGTGGATTCCGCGGTCGCCTGGGGCCTCAAGCGCACCGACGACTTCAACGGCGAGTCGCAGGAAGGCGCCGGCGTCTACCAGGTGACCTGCAAGAAGGGCCGCCGCTGGTCGACGGCCGACGCGTACCTGCGGCCCGCGTTGTCGCGTCCGAACCTCACCGTGCGGACCAACGCCCAAGCAACGCGCGTGGTGTTCGAAGGGACCCGCGCCGTCGGTGTGTCCTATTTGGACGAAGGCGTCGAGACGACGGTGCGCGCGTCGGCCGAAGTCCTGCTGAGCGGTGGCGCGGTGAACTCGCCGCAGCTGCTGATGCTCTCCGGGGTCGGCCCGGCGGAACACCTGCGGGAGCACGGGATCGACGTCGTGGCGGCGCTTCCCGGTGTCGGCGAAAACCTGCACGACCACCCCGCCTGCGGGATCATCTGGTCGACCCGCGGCACCACCGACCTGGTGGACGCGGCGACGCCGGGCGGCCTGGTGCGCTACCAGCTCACCAAACGCGGCCCGCTGGCCTCGAACATCGGCGAGGCGGGCGCGTTCTTCCCCGCCGCGGACGGCGTCTCACCGCCGGACATGCAGATCCACGTCGCGCCGACGTTGTTCTACGACAACGGAATGCGCGAGCCGACGGTGCCCGGCTTCACGTCGGCGGCGACCCTGGTGGACGTCGCGAGCCGGGGACGGCTGCGGTTGAAGTCGTCGAATCCCCTGTGGAAGCCCGAAATCGATCCGGCTTACTACGCCGAGTCCGTGGACATGGAGAAGATGCTGGCCGGGATGCGGGCACTGGTGGAGATCGGGAAGTCCGGTCCGCTCGCGCGGTACCTGGACAAGCCGTTCCTGCCGGAACGCCACGACCTGACCGACAGCGAACTGGCCGACTACGTGCGCGAGAAGACGCAGACGCTGTACCACCCCGTCGGGACCTGCTCGATGGGAACGGGCGAGAACGCCGTCGTCGACCCGTCGCTGAAGGTGCGCGGGGTGGACGGGCTGCGAGTGGTGGACGCGTCGGTGATGCCCGTGGTACCGCGCGGGAACACGAACGCGCCGACGATCATGGTGGCGGAGAAGGCCGCGGACCTCATCCGGGGCGCTTGACCTTCCCTTTCACGCCTCCGTAAATGCTAGGAACGGTCCTTTCCTTGCAAATTTCGCAAGGAAAGGACCGTTCCTAGCACGCGGGGGTTGACAAGGCGGCAGGTCAGCGTTTCCCGTGCAGCACGGTGATCAGCTTCGCCACCAGGGCGTCGGTCTTTTCCTTGCGGGAGAACGAGGTCAGCACGATCGGCGCGGTGAAGCGCTGTCGTGCGACGGCCTTCGGCCGGGCGAATTCGCGCAGGCCTTCCGGGCCGTGGATCCGGCCGAAGCCCGAGTCGCCGACGCCTCCGAAGGGCAGCGAAGCGATACCGGCAAAGGAAAGCGGCGCGTTGATCGACGTCATGCCGGTGCGCAGGCGGGCGGCCAGTTCCAGGCCGCGCGACTTCGAGAACACCGTCGAACCGAGGCCGTACTTCGTGTCGTTGGCCTTCTCGACGGCCTCGTCCATGTCGCGGACCTTGGCGATGGTGACGGTCGGGCCGAACGTCTCCTCCTTGACCGCCGAGGAGTCCTCCGGCACGTCGACGAGCACCGTCGGCTGCACGTAACGGTCGCCGACCGCGTCGATGCCGCCGACCAGCGCCTTGCCGCCGCGTTCGATGGCGTCCGCGATGTGGCGTTTGATCACCGCGAGCTGCGAAGGCATCGTCACCGGGCCGTACTGCGCGGCCGCGTCCGAACCGGCCCGCACGTCCTTCGACTTCTCGACGACCTTCGCGACGAACTCGTCGTGCACGCGCTCGTGGACGTACACGCGCTCGACACCGATGCAGGTCTGACCCGAGTTGGAGAACGCGCCCCAGACGGTCGCGTCGGCGGCGGCCTCGAGGTCGGCGTCCGCGTCGACCAGGACCGCGTCCTTGCCGCCCGCCTCGATGATCACCGGGGTCAGCGTGTCGGCGGCCGCGGCCATGATCTTCTTGCCCGTGCCGGTCGAACCGGTGAAGGCGATCTTGTCGACGCCTCCGCTGACGAGCGAAGCGCCGGTCTCGCCGAAGCCGGTGATCAGCTGCAGCACCGGCCATTCCGGGACGACCTCGGTGAAGGCGTCGACCAGCCATTTCCCGACGCCGGGCGTGTACTCGCTCGGCTTGAAGACGACGGCGTTGCCGGCGGCGAGGGCGTACGCGATGGAGCCGAGCGGCGTGAACACCGGGTAGTTCCAAGGGCCGATCACGCCCACGACGCCGAGCGGCTGGTACTCGACCGTCGCCGCCTGGTTCGACATCATCAGCCCGGCCGCGCGACGCTGCTTGCCGAGGATCTTGCGCGCGTGCTTGCCCGCCCACGCGATGTGCTCGATGGCGAGGACGCTCTCCAGCTGCGCGTCGGCGATCGGCTTGCCGGTCTCGTCGCGGACGACCTGGCACAGCTGCGGCAGACGCCGGGTGATGACGCCCTTCCAGCGGCGCAGCCGCTCGGCGCGACCGTCGAAGCCGAGCCCGGCCCACCATTCGGCGGCGTCCCTCGCGCGGGCGATGGCGGCGCGGACGTCCTCCTTGCTGTGCACCGGATAGGTGCCGACGACCTCGTCGGTCGCCGGGCTGAGGGAATCGAAGGTCTCCCCCACGCTGTGCGCGGTCGGCTTCGGCTGGACTGCGGTCATCGACTTCTCCCGTGTCTCGGCTCAAAGCCCAGGCTACGACGTTACTGACGGCGTGCCAATAGCTCGCCTGGGGCGTGCCACCAGCATCGCACAGGAGACGAGGGCCGCAAGGACACCGGGAAGCGGGGCCAGCCACACCGGCAGCACCCCGATCGCCAGCGAGCCCAGCCCGAACCCCGACGCCTGCACGGTGAAGGCCAGCGAGAAGCCTTCCGACCGGCGGCGTTCGGGCAGCAGTTTCTGCAGGTTGACCGACGAGACGGCCATCAGCGGACCGGTGCAGAGCCCGATCAGTGCGACCCCGCCGAGCAGCCCGGCCCAGCCGAAGCCCGCCGAAACCACGATCCCGCCGAGCACGAAACCGGCAAGGAACAGCCTCGGATCGCCGAGCTTGCCCCGCGCCGCGTACAGCGCACTCCCGGTCAGGCTGGCGGCGCAGAGCACCACGATGACGATCGCCGTCGCCGAATCGGGTGCGCCGAGGCGCTGGACGAGCGGCAGCAGGCCGACCTCGATGGTCGACAACAGGAGCCCGACGGTGAACAACCCCGCCAGCCATGGCACGCAAGCGGCGACCGGGATCGCCTGGCGCTCGACTGTCCTTTGTGGATCACGGGTGACCGTGCGCCGGGGCACGAGCAGGGCCGCGAGCAGCCCGCCGACGGCCATCGCGAGCACCGGGACGGCCGGGCCGGACGTCGCCAGGAGCGCCACCAGCAGCGGCCCGCCGACGATGACGCCTTCGAGGATCATCGCGTCGACCGAAACGGCCCTCGGCAGTTCTTCTTCGGTCACCGTCCCGGCGAGCAGCGTCCGGAAACCGCCGTTCAACCCGCCCGCGACCAGCCCCGGCGGGATCGCCAGCGCGAGCAGCACCAGGTCCGGGGCGCCGGCGGAGGCGACCGCGGCCAGCAGGAACAGCCCCGCGGCGACCAGCGGAAGCAGCACGACGAGACCGCGTGCGGGTCCGACGCGGTCGAGCAGCCGCCCGGTCGGCACGGCGCCGACCATCTCGGCGGCGACGAAAACGGCCATCATGATCCCGCCGAGCCGGTACGAACCGGTCGTCGCGGTGGTCAGCACGGTGAAGGCCAGCGGCGCCATCATGGCGGGCAGCCGGTTCAGCTGGACCCCCGCCGACCAGCGCCAATACCCGGAATTACGCAGCAACGTCATGCCGCGAACACTGCCGAACCCAACCTGGCGAGAACCATTGATTAGGCCATAGCCTAATCCGATGATCGAGCTGGTCCTGACCGCCGAGAGCGCCAACCGCGTCCGCTTCGGCATCTCCCCGCTCGACGAGACCATGGGCGCGATGCAGACCCTGCTCGGAAGGCGCGGCCATCCCAGTCATCTGCCGTGGCTGCGCGAGGCGGCCGCGAAACTGCCGGATCTCCCCATCGACGGCTTCGCCAAGGTGATGAGCGCGCGGCACTACATCACCGACTTCCTCAGCCCGCCGCCGAGCGGGCCGGAGACCACCGCGTCCGCCCAGCTCGCCGAAATCCGCCGCACACCACCGGAGCAGGTCGCCCATGAACTGTCCAAAGTAGACGCGGACCTGAGCGAGCTACCGGAAGATCCCGTCGAGGCAAGGGATCTGCTGGCGAACCAGATGGAGATCGCCTGGACCGAACTGGTCGAACCGCACTGGCCGCGGATGCGCCGCTTCCTCGTCGCCGACATCGAGGAGCGCTCGCGACGACTGGCCGCCGGCGGGATCGCGCTGGTATTCGAGGACATCCATCCGCGTGTGCGGCTCGTCGACGACGTCCTGGTGATCGAGATGAAGGAACGCGGCCGCGTCCACCTCGACAGACGCGGATTGCTGCTGATCCCTGGTGTTTTCGCGTGGCCTTCGGTCGGGGTGATCACGATGGAGCCGTGGCAGCCTTCGCTGCTGTACCCGGCGCGCGGGGTGGGGGAACTCTGGTCGGATCCCGAACGCCCGCCCGACGCGCTCGCGGGAGTGCTCGGCCGGACGAAGGCCGCCTTGCTGACGACGCTCAACGAACCCGCGAGCACCACCGAACTGGCGCACAGGCTGGGCTTCTCCGCGCCGACGGTCTCGCGGCATCTGACCGCGATGCGCGCGGCAGGCCTGCTCGACACGCGCCGCCGCGGCCGCGAAGTGCGTTACCTGCGCACCGAACTTGGCGACGCCCTGATCCGGGCATAGGCTGGAAATGACCGACCGCGAAGGAGAACCCTGATGCGTATTGTCCATTTTGGACACGCTTGCACCCTTCTGGAGACCGAGGGCGCGCGGATCCTGATCGACCCCGGCACCTTCTCGGCGGGCTTCGAAGGCGAGCGTGAGCTCGACGCCATCCTGATCACCCACCAGCATTTCGACCACCTCGACGTGGACAGGCTGCCCGCGCTGCTGGCGGCGAATCCCGGCGTGCGACTCATCGTCGACCCCGGTTCCGCCGAGGCCGTGGGAAAGCTCGGCGCCGAGTTCCAGATCGCGAACCCCGGCGACGCCTTCGAAATCGGGTCCAGCGGCATCAACGTAGTCGGCGGCGAACACGCGGTGATCCACGAGGAGATCCCGGTGATCCCGAACGTCGGCTACATCGTCGACCACGGCGCGTTCTACCACCCCGGCGACTCGTTCTTCGTGCCGGAACAGAAGATCGACGTCCTCGGCCTGCCCACCGGCGCCCCGTGGCTCAAGGCAGGCGAGGCCGTCGACTACCTGCGTGCGGTGTCGCCGCGCCTCGCCGTCCCGATCCACGAAGCCGTCCTCGCGCGGCCGCAGATGCACTACGGCCTGTTCACCAACCTCGCCCCGGAAGGCACCGAGGTGAAGGTGCTCGACGTCGGGGAGCCGGTGAAGCTTTAGCGGTAAGCGGCGCGCGGGTCTCGTGAGTGGTAAGGACGGTTCTAGCGGGCCTGTATTTGCCTGCCACAGAAACCGGTGTCGCCCCGACGGTCTCCGATGAGAGCGAGGGGGGGGGGAGGATTTGGGACACTGAACGTCCTGAATCTTCCCCGCTCGACGGGTCCGAGCTTGATCAAGACCGGAAACCTGGAGCAGCTTGGCGACGATGTAGGAATTGGGACACTGAAGGTCCTAATTCCTACATCGTCAGCCTTCGGACCGCGCGGGTCTCGTGAGTGGTAAGGACGGTTAGAACCCAAAGCCACGTAGCAGGTCAAGCGCTCGGTCGCCCTGGCCGACGGGAGCCGACACGCCCGCAGCGTCCACTGTGGACACATTTCGATGACTGAATGTCCGATTGATGACTAAATAGGCGATTCTGCCAAGGGGTCGTGAGTGGCAAAGGTCGCTCTAACCCTCATTGCCACTCACAACCCCCTTTCACAGCTGCGCAAAGCACCCAAATCGGGCACCCAGATCCGAACTAGCGTCCCGTGTGGACAGTCGCGCCCCGGGTCCACTGCCGGTGACTTGTCCGGCTTGACGAGCAGACCGGCAGCCGCCCAAGATCAACTTAAGCTACCTGGCATTGGGTTAGAACCCGTCATTACCACTCACGAGCCTTTTAGCGGTAAGCCAGCTTCCGCACCAGGATCTCCGCCGGTCCTCGATAGGACCTGCGGTGCATCAAGTACGCGACGACCACCGTCAGCAGCCACACGCCGAGCCCGCAGGCCGCCGCCACGAACGTCTCACCGCCGAGCCCCAGCATGAACGGCGGCGCCAGGACCAGCCACGCCACCGACTGGAACAGGTACGCGCTCAGCGTGCGCTGGCCGAGGGCGGAGATCGCGGTGACCACGACGCCGCGGCGTTTCTTGCCGGCGGCCATGCCGATGAGGCCGAACAGGCTGATGTAGCCGATCGCGCCGAACAGGCCAGCGCCCTCGTACATCAGCTTGGCGAGCCCAGCGGTTTCCTCGTCCATGCCGAGGTAGTCGCCGGCGAAGAGCCCCATCGGCAACGCGCCCGCGAGCGCGACACCGAAGCCGCCGAACAGGCCGAAGAGGAGAAGCTTGCGATTCGGCTCCTCCAAGACGCGCTTCTTCGCGGCCCAAGCACCCACCCAGACGAAGAGGATCGACGACAGCAGGATCGCCGTGGTCATCGGCCATTCCGTGAGCCGCTCGCGCACGGCGTCGCCATAGGTCGGCGCGAGGGAGGACGGGTCGTCGACGGACGGGACGGGCGCCCCGCCGCCGGAGTTCCCGCTGATCACCAGGTACATGAGCACGGCGAGGTAGCAGACCCCGAAGCCCAGGTACAGCACCGGAAGCCGATAGAAACCCTTGCCGCGCCTCAAAAGCAGCAGGGTGAACACCATGCCGATCACGCCGTACGCGCCGAGCACGTCGCCGGAGAAGAACAGCACCCCGTCGACGGCGCCGAAGACCAGCAGCCACGCGTGACGGCGGAGCAGTACTCCGCGCGTCCGCGGCCACGGCTGCCCCAGCGCCTCCTGGCGATCGGCGAACTGCACGATCCCGTAGCCGAGCATCATGCCGAATAACGGCAGCGCGCACGCGTGGACGAGCACGAACAGCACCACGAAGTACGGCCGTTCCAGGCCCTGTGGTGTCTGGTCGACACCCGGCGTGTTGCCGAGGAAGATGCTCGCGGTATGCGCCAGCGCGACGAGCAGGAGCGCGAAACCCCTGGCCAGGTCCGGTGCGAGCACGCGCTCGCTCGTCGGTATCGATGTCATGGATCTCCCTTTAGTATCCAACGTACACTAATTAATGTCCGTCGGATACTAAAGGCGGAAGGGATGCTTGTCAGCCGGCGTCGACGAGAGCGGCGATGCCGTCGAGGACGACGTCGAGACCGAAGTCGAAGTCGGAGTTCTGTTCGGAGTCACCGAGTCCCGAGGTCAAGAAGCCCACGGCGTCCGGGAAACGCTCGGGGTCGATCAGCTCGGCGAGACCCTTGCCGTAGGCCTGCTCGGCCTGATCCTGGCTCAACCCGCTGCCCTTCCTGCCCTCGGCGAGCTGGATGGCCTGCGCGCACGCGAGGCGGACATAGCCGCCGACCAGCACCAGGATCCCGCCCTTGGTGCCCCAGTCGAGACCGGTGTCGCGCAGCGTGCGCAGGATCGCGTCCATCCAGGCGACCGCGTGCGGGCCCGCCGGAGGGCCGGAAAGCGGCAGCTCGACCAGCCACGGATGCTTCATCAGGACATCGCGGTTGGCCTCGGCCAACGTGGTCAGCTCGGCCCGCCAATCGCCGGTGGACTCCACCGGCGGCGGATCCCCGATGGCGAAGTCGGTCATCAGCTCCAGCAGCTCCGCCTTCGAGCCGATGTGGCGGTACAACGACATCTTCGTGACGCCCAGGTCCTTCGCCACGCTCGCCAGCGTCACGTTCGCGACGCCTTCGCGATCGGCGAGGGCCACCGCGGCGGCCACGACACCGTCGATGTCGAGCACCGACGGCCTGCCGCGCGTCGGGCGCTCCGCTCGCCGCCAGAGCCGCAACAGCGTCGCCGGTGCGTCACCCTGGTCGGTCATCCCGACAATTTAACCCGCGTTCGCGAGAGTGAGCCGTAGGTGGTTCCGAAAGCGCGGTTCTCCAGCGAGACGTCGACGGCGTCGAGGAACGCCTGCCGCAGCCCCGGCCTGGCGAGGTCCGCGGCGTCGATGCCGAGCCGCACCAGCCCGCCGCGGCGCGCGGCGAGCGCGTCGGCCAGCACCAGCGCGAAACACCGGACGGTCTCCGTCCGGTGCGACGGCCCGCCGAACTCCTGCACTCTGGCGCGCCGGACCTCGCCGGACACCAGATCCCGCACCGAGACCAGATCCGCGCACAGCCGGAACCCGTGCTCACGCAGGGCCTGCAGGGTGCCCTCCGACGCGATCCAGCGCGGCGGCGCGAATCCGTCGACGGCCATGCCGTTGGCGTCGAGCGCCGCCTTCGCCGCGATCAGCCGCAGCCGCGCCTCATGCGCGGGAAGAGCCGCGAACTCGGCACGTTTGCCCAGGTGGACCGCGCGATGAGTGGGTGGGATCCGGTGGTCGTAACCGTGCAGGAGGACGGAGTCGCCGTTCTTGCGGCGCGTCCGGATCCACTCGGTCACGGGGCCCTCGCCGGTCCTGGCGGCGTAGAGCACGGACATCGGGACCTTGCGCCTGTCGAGCTCGGCCGCGAGGTCGGCACAGCGGTGCAACGTCCGGGTGGTCACGCCGGACAGGGAAACCAGCAAACGTGCGTCCACGGTCCCCATTGCGCCAGCCCGGGCTTGCGGTGGACTGACGACGGGGTGAACGCGGCCGGTCAGGCGGGCCAATCCTGCAGCGACCGGCCGGTGATGCGTTCGTACGACTCGATGTACCTCGCCCGCGTGGCGGCGACGATGTCCTCGGGCAAGGGTGGTGCCCCCGGTCTGTCCCGGCGGTGCCAGCCGGACGCGGGACTGGTGAGCCAGTCCCGCAGCGGCTGCTTGTCGAACGAAGGCTGCGGGCTGTCCGGCGCGTAACCGCCGGCCGGCCAGTAACGCGAGGAATCCGGGGTCAGGACCTCGTCGGCGAGGACGAGGTTGCCGTCGGAGTCGATGCCGAATTCGAGCTTCGTGTCCGCGAGCAGGATGCCGCGTTCGGCGGCGAACTCCGCGCCCCGGCGATACACCGCCAACGTCGCCTCACGGACTTCTTCGGCCCGCTCGCGGCCGAGTTGCCCGACCACGTCGGAGAAAGCGATGTTCTCGTCGTGCGAGCCGCGGTCGGCCTTGGTCGCGGGGGTGAAGATCGGTTCGGGGAGCCGGGAGGAATCGGTCAGGCCAGGAGGAAGTTCGACGCCGCAAACCGTGCCGCGCGCGCGATAATCGGCGAGACCGGTACCGGTGAGATAGCCGCGGGCGACGGCTTCGAACGGCAGCATCGCCAGCCGCCGCACCAGCAGCGCGCGGCCGCGGACCTCGGCGGGGATGCGTTCGTCTTCGTAGGAGATCAGGTGGTTGGGGAGGACGTCGGAGAGCAGGGAGAACCAGAACACGCTCATCGCGGTGAGCACTCGCCCTTTGTCCGGGATGGGCGTGTCGAAGACGACGTCGTAGGCGGAGATCCGGTCCGAAGTGACGAGCAGCAGATGCTCGTCATCGACGGCGTAGAGCTCACGGATCTTGCCGGCGGCGATCTTCGGGTATTCGAGCGTCGTCACGGCTGCACCCTAGCGATCAAGGATGATGGCTGATCATGCCGATCCACTGCGTTTCGTTCACGACCGACTACGGACTGTGCGACGGTTTCGTGGCCGCGTGCCACGGGGTGATCGCGCGGATCGCGCCGTCCGTCCGGGTGATCGACGTGAGCCACGAGATCCCTCCGCAGCAGGTCAGGACCGGCGCCGAGGTACTCGCCCAGACCGTGCCGTACCTGCCGGAGTCCGTCCATCTCGCCGTCGTGGACCCCGGCGTCGGCACCGCGCGGCGCGGCGTCGTGGTGGTCACCGAACGCGGAATGCTCGTCGGCCCGGACAACGGGCTCCTGATTCCCGCCGCCGAAACACTCAGCGGGGTGATAGCCGCGTACGAACTCGCGGCACCGGACTACCGCCTTCCGGTGACTTCGTCGACGTTCCACGGTCGCGACGTCTTCGCTCCCGCGGCGGCGCATCTCGCGCTCGGGGTCGCTCCGGAGGAGTTCGGGCCACGCGTCGACGACCTCGTGCGGCTGCCGGACCCGTTCGTCGCGGTGTTCCCCGGCAAACTGGTGACCGAGGTGCTCACGGTCGACCACTTCGGCAACGTCCAGCTGGCCGCGAGCCCCGCCGACCTCGAACTGGCCGGACTGTCCGGCACGGTCTCGGTCAGCAGCGAACACGTGCTGGTGAAGGCGCTGATCGGCGACACCTTCGGCACGGTGCCGCCGGGCCGGAACGTGCTCTACACCGATTCCGCGGGACGGCTCGCGGTCGCTGTGAACGGCGGCTCGGCGTCGGCCGTACTCGGGCTGGGACCGGCCCAGGAGTGCACGATCACCTCGTCGCCGACGGACACCTGACCCGGACCGGTCACCGCCATCTTGATCCCGAACGAGACACCGCCCTCCGGTTCGCGGCGGTAGTCGGCGAGCGAACGGATCGGCTCGGGCCCGGCCTTCTTGCCGGTGTCCTGATCGACCATCGGCACCGTGCAGCGGATGCAGACCTTGGCGTACCCCAGTTCCAGGCCGCCGGCGGTGAGCGAGCGGACGTCGTCCTCGCGGTGCGCCTCCGGCCAGCCCGAGACGACGATGTTGGGCCGGAACCGGTCCATCGGCACGGCTTCGGCGCCACGGGACGCGATCCGCTCGTTCAGACCGTCCAAAGAGGACTCGGAGGTGAGCAGGATCGCGTGCGCGTCGGCGAAGGCCGCGGTACCGGGGATCTCGCCGTTGGTGACACGCTCGTGCTCCGGCGCGAGCCCGACGAACACCGACGGCAGGCCGAGGACTTCGGAGAACCACTCGGCGGCCTCGTCACCTTGGTGGACGCCCTTGCCCTGCCAGGTGAACGTGGCCGCGGGATGCCGCGGGCCGTCGGTGACCGTCTCGACCAGGAGATCTTCGATGCCGGGAGCGGCGAGCCGCAGACGGGCGCCGTCGTCCAGCACCTCGGCCCGGATCGAGGCCATCACCGGTTGCTTCCGCTGGCTACGGAACTCGCCCTCCGGGGAGACGACCATCCACGCACGGTCGAACCTGAGGCCCGCCGGGGTGACGTCGGCCGTTTCCACCGACGTCCCCGCGCAGCCCTTGACGGGGTAATAGACCAGCTTCGCCACTCTCGCCATAACCGCAGGTTAGCGAGTCAGGCCGCCGCCACTTCGGTACAGGTGGTCGTGAGTGCTTCCGATGGGGCCGCCGTCGAGCCCTTATGTCGTGAAGGGCCCCTTGAGGGACCTGTATTTGCCTGCCCACTGGATGCTGATGCGGGTGAGCGGGGAAGATTCCGGACGTTCAACGTCCGGAATCTTCCCCGCTCGGCGAACTCCCTTCGACGATGTAGGAATTGGGACACTCAACGTCCCGATTCCTGCATCGTCAACACCCGGCACACGCTCAGCCGCCACCCTCGCACAGGCCAGGTGGTCGTGTGATCCGAGCGTGGAGGATTCAGGACGTCCAACGTCCCGAATCCTCCACACCCGAAACGCGCCGCCGCTGACGCTTCACCTTCGCCCTGGTCAAGTGTGGGCAAGCAAATACCAGTCCGCGTTTGAGACCTTCACCGTCTCAAAGGGGCCCTTCACGACATTCCCACGACCGCGCGCAACTGCTGTGACTGCTGGTGCTTGTGGAGCGAACGTGGCGGTCACCGAGTCCGGGCTGGGGATCAACCGCAGCCCCCTCACAACACCTGCGACAGGAACCTCTGAAGCCGTTCGCTCCGCGGAGCGTCGAAGATCGCCTCCGGAGCTCCCTGTTCGACGATCTTCCCGTCGTCCATGAACGCGACCTCGTCGGCGACGCCGCGCGCGAAACCCATCTCGTGGGTGACCACGAGCAGCGTCAGGCCGCGCTCGGCCAGCCCCGCCATCAGGGTGAGGACACCCTTGACCAGCTCCGGGTCCAGTGCGCTGGTCGCCTCGTCGAACAGCATGACCTCGGGCTCCATGGCGAGCGCACGTGCGATCGCGACCCGCTGCTGCTGCCCGCCCGAGAGCGCGCTCGGCCGGTACGGCGCCTTGTCGGCGAGGCCGACCTCGGCGAGCCGGGCGTGCGCGATCTCCGCGGCCTCCGCCTTGCCGAGTTTGCGGACGCTGCGCAGCGGCAGGGTGATGTTGTCCAGCACGCTGCGGTGCCCGAACAGGTTGAAGTGCTGGAACACCATCCCGACCCGCTGACGCAACGCGTCCGGATCGGACCGGATGACGCTCTCGCCGCCCAGCAGCAGGTCACCCGAATCAGGCTCCTGTAGCCGGTTCACGCAGCGCAGCAGCGTCGACTTGCCGGAGCCGGACGGCCCGATGACGCAGGTCGTGCGGCCCTTCTCGACCTTGAGATTCACGCCCTTCAACACTTCGAGGGTGCCGAAGGAGACGTGGATGTCGCGGAGTTCGACGCTCGAAGAACGTACGGCGGTCGTCATGACATCGGCACCTTTCCGCTGTTCAGGAGGCCCACATCGCCGCCGTCGTCATCGACGCGGATCTTCCGGCCGGTGCGCAGCTTCTTGTCGATGTAGTTGACCAGATGCGTCAGCGGCACGGTGATCACCAGGTAGAAGAACCCGGCCGCGACCAGCGGCGACAGGTTCCCGGTGTTGGCCGCGAGGTCCTGCCCGATCCGGAACAGGTCACGCTGCTCGGCGAGGAAGCCGAGGAAGTACACCAGGCTGGAGTCCTTGATCAGCGCGATGAACTGGTTCACCAGCGCGGGCAGCACCCGCCGCACCCCCTGCGGGATGACGACGAGCGTCATCGCCTTGGTGTAGCTCATGCCCAGCGCGCGACTGGCCTCCATCTGTCCTTTTTCGACACTCTGGATACCGGCGCGGAAGATCTCGCCGATGTAGGCGGCCGCGATCAGGCTGAGCGCCAGAATGCCGAGCGGGTAGGTGTTCCTGGCCATCGACGGGATGAGGATCCCGCCGCCCTGCCCGATCACCAGGATGGTCAGGATCGCGGGCAGGCCGCGGAAGATGTCGGTGTACACCCTGGCGGGCCAGCGCAGCCACACCTTGCTGGACAGGCCCATCGTGGCCAGCACCATGCCGAGCACGGTGCCGATCAGCGCCGAGAACACCGACATGATCAGCGTGTTCAGCAGGCCGGTCCCGAGGAGGTCCGGGAAGACCTCCCAGATGTACTCCCAGTTCAGGAACGTGTTGAGGAAGTCGTCCACTTACTTCTGCCCGGCCTTGAATTCCACGGGCACCGGCGCGTTCGGTTCGAACCGACGGTGCACCCTTTCCCATGTCCCGTCGGCGATGACCGCCTTGAGACCCGCGTTGATCTTGCCCGCGAGTTCGGTGTTGCCCTTCTTCACGGCGAACCCGTGCGGGATGGTCGTGGTGATCGCCTTGACCACCTTGAGCTTCGCGTCCGGGTTCTTCGCCGCGTAGTCCTCGGCGGTCGCCCGGTCGAAGATCGCGCCGTCGATCGCGCCCGACTTGAGCGCGGCCAGCGTCGCGGCGTCCTGCGGGAACCGCACGGCCTGCGCGGCGGGTGCGTTGGCTGCCAGCCAGCTGTCCGACACCGTGCCCTGGACGACACCGATCCGCTTGCCCGCCAACGAGTTCTCGTCGGTGATGCCGACGCCCTCGCGGGTCTCGATGCCGAGTGACTGGTAGTTGTACGGCGCCGAGAAGTCGACCGTCCTCCGGCGTTCGTCGGTCTGCGAGATACCGGAACTGCCGATGTCGAACTTGCCGTTCGCGACCTGGCTCAGCAGGGCCGAGAACTCCGTGGAGACGAACTCGAGCTTCAGGTTCTGGTGCGCGGCGATCGCCTTCAGCAGCTCGTTGTCGAATCCGGTGAACACGCCGTTTTCCTGATAGGCGTTGGGTTTCGAGTCGCTGAGGGTGCCGACGCGAAGCGTGTCACCGCTCGCGTTCTCGCCGCCGCCGCACGCCGCCAGCACCGCCACGAGGGCAGCACCGACGACGGCGGCGAGTGACTTCTTCATGGTGATCCTCACGCCTTGAACTGGTCGGGGACCGGCGCCGTCGGCAGGAACTTCTCGTGCAGTTTGACCCAGGTGCCGTCGGCGATGACCTGCTTGAGGCCCTCGTTGATCTTCGTTTGCAGTTCGGTGTTGCCCTTCTTCACCGCGAAGCCGTGTGGCACGTCGGTGGTGAAGGACTTGACGACCTTGAGCTTCACGTCGGCGCTGTCCTTGACGTTCGTCTCGGCGATCGCCTGGTCGAGGACGTAGGCGTCGACGGCACCGCTCTTGAGCGCGGCCAGCGCCGGGGCGTACCCGGGGAAGCGCACGGCCTGCGCGTCCGGCACCGTCGAGGTCAGCCACTTGTCGCCGACGGTCGCCTGGATGACCGCGACCCGCTTGCCGGACAAGGCCTTCTCGTCGGTGATCGGCGAGCCGTCCTTGGTCTGGATGCTCATGACCTCGAAGTTGTACGGGCTGGAGAAGTCGACGTTCTTCTTGCGCTCGTCGGTCTGCGCGATGGCCGAGCTGCCGATGTCGAACTGGTTGTTCGCGACCTGGCCGAGCAGCGACGAGAAGTCGGTCGAGGCGAACTCGAGCTTCAGGTTCTGCTTGGCGGCGATGGCCTTCAGCAGCTCATTGTCGAAGCCGGTGTAGTTGCCGTTCTCGACGTAGATGTTCGGCGGGGCGTCGCTCAGCGTCCCGACGCGCAGGGTCTTCTCGGTGGCGGACTCGCCGCCACCGCAAGCGGCGAGGACGGCGACGAGCCCAGCGGCCAGCGTGGCGAGCAAGGTTTTCTTCATCGTTTTCAAATCCCCGCGTTCTGGACGGGCAGGCCGGGGCCGCCCTTTTCGAGTTCCTTGGGCAGCGGCTCGGTCTTGAAGAACTGAGCGTGCAGGCGGGCGACGGTGCCGTCCGCCACGGCCTTCGCGAGGCCGTCGTTGAGCTTCTTCAGCAGTTCCTTGTTGTCCTTGCGGACGGCGAACGCGGACGGCGTGTCCTTGGTCTCGACGGTGTAGCCGAACTCCAGCGGCACGCCCGGATTCTGATCGATGTACTTCTGCCCGATGTCCTTCGGCACGACCCACCCGTCCAGGCTGCCCGCTTTCAGCTGCGCGAAACCCGCGTTGTAGTCGGGGAAGCGCACGACGTTGGCGCCGGGCACCTTGCCGGTGGCGAAGTCGTCCTGCACCGACGCCTGCACGACGCCGAGCCGCTTGCCGTTGAAGGCGCCGACGTCCTTGAGGGACGCGCCCTTCTTGGTGAGGATCGTGGTGAACCCGGTGCTGTAGCCGTTGCTGAACGCGACGGTCTTCTTACGGGCCTCGGTGGTGGAGATCGTGGAGCTGCCGATGTCGAACTTGTTGGTGGCGACGGAGGCCAGCAGGCCGGCGAACTCGGTGCCGACGAATTCGACCTCGAAGCCCTCGCGCTTCGCGATGTCGCGCAGCAGTTCGTTGTCGTAGCCGGTGAAGGTGCCGTTCTCCAGGTAGATGGACGGCGGCGCGTCGGTCAGGGTGCCGACCCGCAGCTTCTGGGCGGTCGCGCCCGCGTCACCGGAGCCGCAGGCGGCGAGGGCGAGGGTGGCCGCTCCGGCCGTGACGACGGCGACGAATTTCGACAGCGTGGATCTCATCGCTTCTTCCGTGGGTTTCGGCGCGCAAGGCGCGATACAAACACGCCAGGCCGCCTCATGGGCGGCCTGGCGCTCCGGGTTCAGCGATCGAGATTAGGCATTTCGCCCGATCGAGTAACTTCGTCTCACTCTGTGAACGCCCCGTGGTGGGGCTGCTCACAGGTCAGAGGATCGGGGCCGGCGAGTAGTTCGCCGCCTCCGGGAAACGCTCCAGGATGCCCTCGACGCGCGACGCGATCGCGGCCACCTGACGGGGCGCGACACCGGTGAACGAGATCCGGTCGGCGAGGAGTTTGTCCAGCTCACCGCGGTCGAGCGGGATGCGCTCGTCGGCGGCGAGCCGGTCGAGGAGGTCGTTCTCCGCGAGTCCCTGCTCCCGCATCGCGAGCGCGACGCCGACGGCGTTCTCCTTGATCGCCTCGTGAGCGGTTTCACGTCCGACCCCCGCGCGGACCGAGGCCATGAGCACCTTGGTGGTCGCGAGGAACGGCAGATAGCGATCGAGCTCACGCCCGATGACCGCCGGGAAGGCGCCGAACTCGGCCAGCACCGTGAGGAACGTCTCCAGCAAACCGTCGAGCGCGAAGAACGCGTCGGGCAGCGCGACCCGGCGGACGACGGAGTCGGACACGTCGCCTTCGTTCCACTGGTCGCCGGCGAGCTCGCCGATCATCGAAAGGTAGCCGCGCAGCACCACGGCGAGCCCGTTGACCCGCTCGCACGAACGCGTGTTCATCTTGTGCGGCATGGCCGACGAGCCGACCTGGCCCGGTTTGAAGCCCTCGGTGACCAGTTCGTGGCCAGCCATCAGGCGGATCGTCTTCGCCAGGCTCGACGGCGCCGCGGCCAGCTGGACCACGGTCGACAGCACGTCGAAGTCGAGCGAGCGCGGGTACACCTGGCCAACGCTGGTGAACACGTTCTCGAAGCCGAGGTGGGCCGCGACCCGCGACTCCAGTTCGTCCAAAGTGGACTCGTCACCGAGCAGGTCGAGCATGTCCTGCGCGGTGCCGACCGGGCCCTTGATGCCGCGCAGCGGATACCGCTCGATCAGGTTCTCGAGCCGGTCGAACGCGACGAGCAGTTCGTCGGCGGCGGTGGCGAACCGCTTGCCAAGGGTCGTCGCCTGCGCGGCGACGTTGTGCGAACGGCCCGCCATCACCGTGTCGGCGTGTTCGACCGCGATCGCGGTGACCCGGGCGAGCACCGCGCCGACCCGCGAGCGCACCAGCTCGAGCGAGCGCCGCACCTGCAGCTGCTCGACGTTCTCGGTGAGGTCACGCGACGTCATGCCCTTGTGGACGTGCTCGTGCCCGGCGAGCGCGTTGAACTCCTCGATGCGGGCCTTCACGTCGTGCCGGGTGACCCGCTCGCGCGCGGCGATCGAGTCGAGGTCGACCTGCTCCAGCACGCGTTCGTAGTCGGCGACGACACCGTCCGGCACCTCGACGCCGAGGTCGGCCTGCGCGCGGAGCACGGCGAGCCAGAGCTCACGCTCCAGCACGACCTTGCGTTCCGGGGACCACAGTTCGACCAGCTCAGGCGAGGCGTAGCGGCCGGCGAGCACGTTGGGGATGCGGGGCTTGTCCGTCACGCGGCCAGACTAACCCGCCCCGCGTTCCGTCCTCTGAATGCGGTAGTTGGCGTCGCGAACCACCGCATTCAGAGGACGAAACGCGGAGTTCAGGCGAGGGCCGCCTGGAGCATGCGCGAGGCGGCGGCACGCGGCTCCGGGTCGACCTCGATCAGCGCGTTGACCACGGCGCCGTCGACCAAGGCGACCAGCCGCTCCAGTTCGACAGCGTCCACAGGGGTGCCGGAGCGCGCGAAGATCTCGTGAAGCAGCTCGTACAGCTGCGCGGACAGCGTCCGCATCAGGGGCCGAAGGTACGGACGACGGCCTGTCCCGACGAGGCGTTCGTAGCGCAGGAGGACCGCTTCGGCGTCGGCCTCGCGATCCGGGCGAAGCGGCCCGAGGAGCATGTCCAGCACCAGATCGACGGTGGCCTCGACACCGCGGTTGCGGGTCGCCAGCTCGTCGAGGCGCTGCCGTCCGGTCTCCAATTCCACCTTCGCGTGGTGTTCCACGGCGGCGGTGACGAGCTCGTCGAGCGAATCGAAGTAGTACGTCGTCGAGGCCAGCGGCAGCCCGGCGCGTTCGGCGACCGCACGATGCCGCACGGCGTCGAATCCGCCCTCGGCCAGCAACGACGCGGCGGCCTCGATGAGCTCGGCACGGCGTCGCTCACCCTTCGGCGTTGTCGCTGCGACGGTCATGGCGGGCTATTTTGCCAGGACCGACTCAGTACCGGGCGGCGAGCACGCCGACAAGCCTGTCGACCTCGGGCTCGGAGAAGGCGGGCCCGCCCGAGCCGTCACCGAGGCTCACCACGACCACCAGGGAACCCTTGCCGGTGATCCGCTGCGCGCTGGACGCGCCGGTCGGCAGCGACGGGATGGCCGCGCCCGCGGGGAAGACCGTGGCGGAGACGGTGCCGCCGGGCACCTGGAACCCCGCGGACCTGGCTCCCGTCGTACAGATGTCGCCGGGCGTCGACTTGGCGACATCCACGGGGACCGGGAGCTCGCCAGCGAGGGCGGTGGCGAGCTCCCGGTCCACCTGGTCGCACCCGTAGGTGCCTTCGGCCGTCATCCGGCCGGTCCTCTCTGGCCCGTCGCCCCCCTGCTGAGGCGGCGGGTTCGAGAAGTTCGAGGGGTCCCCGCTGTCAAGAGGACGTGCGGACGCGGCCCCGGGTTGCCCGGCGGTCGCCGCTTCTTGATCGGATTTGGCCCCGCTCCCCAGCTGGAGGTCGGTTCCGCCGAGCACGCCGAACATGCCCGCTCCGGCCAAGACCAAAACCACCGCACTACAGGCCACCGCGATACCGTTTCGGCGTCGGGCAGTGGCGCGTTTGGAGGCGCGGACGACGTCGGAAGTGTCGAAGGTCGGCGACGGCGCGTCGCCGGGGGCGTCACGGAACAACGCCTTCAGATCATTCTCGTCCATCCCGTGCCACCTCCTCCTTCTCCATGACCTGCCTGAGGTTCGCCAGCCCTCGCGCGGTCTGGCTCTTCACGTTTCCTTCGCTGCACCCGAGAGCCTTCGCCGCCGCTCCGACGTCGAGCCCCTCGAAGAACCGCAGCACCAGCACGGCCCGCTGCTTCGGGGGCACTTCGCGTAACGCGGCCAGTAGGTCTTCCCTGGTGACGACCTGTTCGCCGAGGTCGAAGCCGTCCTGCGGCGGTTCGGGCAGCTCTTCGGTCTGCCACTCCCGCCGCCACGGCCGCCTCGACTCGTCGATGGCCGCCCTGACCAGCGTCTTTCGCACGTAGGCGTCGGTCGCCGCCCGTTCTCTGATCTTCTTCCACCTCCGGTGCAGCGCGACGAACGCCGTCTGCGCGAGATCGTCCGCGCGATGCCAGTCACCGCAGAGCATGTACGCGGTCCTGCGCACGGAGTCCCGCTTCGCGGCGAAGTACTCCGCGAACTCTTGTTCGTCGCGCTGGTTCACGCGGGTTTTGTCTCCGCTCTTGCCTCGTCGGTGGGTAGGACGGAACCGGGGGCGTCCACGGTTGCATGAGCGGGCGCGGGGGACCAGCCGGGGAGGAGATTCATGGCGGGCCCGACGATGTGATGTGATCGTACCGTGACCTCGCGCTCTCTCCCGTTGATCGATTTCCGCTCCGACACCGTGACCCGGCCGGACGACGTCATGCGCCAGGCGATGGCGGATGCCGAGGTCGGCGACAACGTCCTCGACGGCGATCCGACCGTCGGCGCACTGGAACAGCGCGCCGCGAAACTGCTCGGCATGCCCGCGGCGCTCTGGACGCCGAGCGGGACCATGGCGAACCTGATCGCGTTGAGCATCCATCTCCAGCGTGGCGACCGGTTCCTCGCGCCGCGCGGCGCACACGTGATCACCGACGAACTCGGTTCCGCCGCCTGGCTCGCGGGTGGCATGCCGGAGCCGCTGGAGCACGACGGCGGGCCGGGACGGCCGACGCCCGAATCGCTTTCGGCCGCGATCGGCAACCCGCGCGGGCCGTACTACGCGCTGCACACCCCGCTGCTGTGCCTGGAGAACACGCACAACTCCGCGGGCGGCGCCGTCACCCCGCCGGACGAGCACGCGCGACTCGTCGCGGTGGCGAAGGAGGCCGGGCTGACCGTGCACCTCGACGGCGCCCGCCTCTGGCACGCGGCCGTCGCGCTGGAGGTCCCGCCCGCGGCGCTCACGGTCGGCGTCGACACCGTTTCCGCCTGCTTCTCCAAGGGGCTCGGCGCACCCGTCGGCTCGGTGGTGGCGGGCAGCCCGGAGTTCGTCGAGAAGGCGCGGCGGATGCGTCAGATGCTCGGCGGCGGCATCCGCCAAGGCGGTGTGCTTGCCGCGGCCTGCATGGTCGCGCTGGACCGCGTCGGCGACCTCGCCGAGACCCACGAGAACGCCACACGGCTCGCGACCGGGCTCGCCGAGCACGGCTGGGAGGTCAACACTCCCGACACCAACATCGTGCAGGTCACCGCGCCCGACCTCGAAGGACGGCTGGCGTGGCTGGCCGGACTCGGCATCCGGACGCTGCCCAGTTCGGGCAGGATCCGCTTCGTGGCGCACCGGGACCTCTCGGCGGCCGACATCGAAGAAACCCTTCAACGCATCAAGACCGGGGGCTGACCGTGAACTGGATCGTCTTCGACTACGGCGACGTCATCAGCGCGCACACCGACGCGCTGCCCACACTGGCCAAGGCCTTCGACCGCGAAGTCGCCGACTTCGAACCGCACTACTGGGCCGAACGGGTCCGGTACGACTCCGGCGGCACGGATCTCGAGTACTGGCAGAGCGTCGGCCGCGCGCTGGATCACCCGGTCGACAAGGCCTTCGCCGACGAGCTGACCAGCATCGACGTCACCGGCTGGACGCACGTCGAACCGGATGTTCTCGATCTGCTGGAAGGACTGCACGAAGCCGGCGCGGCGCTCGCGCTGCTCTCGAACGCTTCGTCGACCTTCGGACGCTGGGTACGCGAGCAGGAGTGGGCGAACCTGTTCCGCGTGAAGCTCTTCTCCGGTGACCTGGGCTGCATGAAGCCCGACGCGAAGATCTACCGGATCCTGCTCGCCGAACTCGGCGCCGAACCGGCCGACTGCCTGTTCTTCGACGATCGACAGTCCAATGTGGACGGTGCGCGGGCGGTGGGGATGAAGGCGGAACGCTGGGTCGGCGTGACAACAGCGCAATCTGCCTTCGGCTCTTCGGAGGAATAATTCACCCTCGCCGCTCATCCGCTTACGCGCGGTGAAGCGGATGACCTAAGCTGATTCGCGTCCCGAACCGAGTTTTCCCACGGTAGGTGCCCATGCCTGGTCCAGACGGCCGGCGGCCGCTCGTGCCCGTCGATTTCGATCGGCCGAGTATCGCGCGGGTCTTCGACGCGCTCATGGGCGGCCAGGACAACTACGAGGCCGACCGGGTGGTCCTGCGCCAGATCCTGGAACTCTCGCCGGATGCCAGGACCATGGCCAAGGAGGTCCGGCACTGGCTGGTCCGGACGGTGCGCTACCTGACCGACCGGGAAGGCATCGACCAGTTCCTCGACCTCGGCTCCGGCTTCCCGACCTCGGACAACACGCATCAGGTCGCGCAGCGGTACAACCCCGAGGCGCGGGTCGTCTACGTCGACCACGATCCGGTGGTCCAGGCGCACGGCCGCGCGATGCTCGCGGCGAACGACTTCGCGCATATGGCTGCCGCCGACCTCACCAAACCGGACGAGGTCATCGAGGAACTCGCGCGCACCCACCGGCTGGAGTTCGACCGGCCGGTCGGGCTGATCCTGTGCGCGATCGTCCACCACATCCAGGATCTCGACGAGGCGCGGAAGATCGTCCGCGCCTACGTCGACGCGCTGGCCCCAGGCTCGTTCGTCGCGCTGCTGCACCAGCACAATCCCGCCGACGGCACCGAAGCCGCCGACATCGCGACGTCACTCGAAAAACGCTTCACCGGCACCGGGCTGGACACGCTGTACCGGACGCGCGAGGAGATCGAGTCGTTCTTCGAGGGAGTCGACCTCATGGAGCCCGGGCTGACGTACCCGCACCTGTGGTGGCCGGACGGCCCGCGCTTCACCCCGCCTTCGCCCGTGAACTTCACGTCGCTCGGCGGGGTGGCGCGTAAGCCTTAGCGGCGAAGCTGCTTCGAGGCGCCCTTGCCCTTGATGGCGCCGTACGCGGCCGTGCCGAGGAAGACCGCGCCGCCGATGACGGCGATCCAAAAGACGGCCTTCACGAGGAAACCGAGCACGGAACCGAGCACCATGAAGGCCACCCAAGCCAGAATCAGGCCGCCGACGATCTTCCAGAACATGGCATCCTCCGATTGCCTCACCTTGCCCAAGCGGGCCTGGTGAGTCCAGGTTGTCAGGCGGGAGTCGTGAGCGCCTTCTTTCCGGCTAACGTTCAGGGAGAACTCCGGGTTCCCCCTGAGCGGTGAGCCAGTCGCCCAGCCTGCGGACGCCCTCGTCGATGTCTTCGCGCGAGCCCGCGAAGGAAAACCGCACGAACCGGCCGCCGTCGCGCACGTCGAAGTCGATACCCGGGGCGATCGCGACACCGGTCTCGGCGAGGAGACGCTGGCACCAACTGAGACTGTCGTTCGTGTACGCGGAGACGTCGGCGTAGGCGTAGAAGGCGCCTTCGGCCGGCGCGAGCTTGTCGATACCGATGCCCTTGAGACCGCTGAAGAGCACGTCGCGGTTGGCCCGGTAGCGCTCGACATGGCCGTCGGCTTCCGCGTACCCCTCCGGAGTGAACGCGGCGATCGCGGCGTGCTGGGACACCGCGGGCGGGCAGATGGTGAAGTTGCCGGTCAGGACGTCGATCGCGCGATGCAGCCGCTGAGGCGCGAGCATCCAGCCGAGCCGCCAGCCCGTCATGGCGAAATACTTGGAGAACGAACCCAGGACGAGCGCTTCGTCACCGTACTGCCAGGCGCAATCGAGTCCGGCGCCGTAGGAGATCCCGTGGTAGATCTCGTCGCTGATCAACCGCACGCCGCGTGACGCGCACCAGCCGCTGATCGCGGCGAGTTCGCCCGGCGGCAGGACGGTGCCGGTGGGGTTGCTCGGACTGGCCACGATCAGTCCCTTGATCGGCCCCAGTTCGTCGAGCAACGCGACGGTCGGCTGGAAGTTCGTCCCCGCCCCGGTGGCGAACTCGACGACCTCGCAACCGAGCACCTTCAGCAGGTTGCGGTAGGCCGGGTAGCCGGGGCGCGCCATCGCGACCCGGTCACCGGCCTCGAAGGCGCTGAGGAACGAGAGCAGGAAACCGCCGGAGGACCCGGTCGTGATGATGACGTCCTGCGGACTCACGTCGACCGGGTACGTGCGGTTGTAGTGCGCCGCGACGGCCTCACGCAGTTCCGGGACGCCGAGTTGCTCGGTGTAGCCGAGCGTGTGGTCCTTCAGCGCCCGCTGCGCGGCCTCGAGCACGGGGCGCGGCGCGGGCGCCGACGGTTGCCCCGCGAGCAGCGGGACGAGGTCGCCGTGGCTGCGCTGCCGGGCCTGCGCTGCCGAAAGGACGTCCATGACGTGGAACGGCGGGACGTCGGAACGTGTTGCGGGACCAGGGAAAGACATGGGGTGAGGCTAACCCGCCTTCGCGAGGAGAACCGAGAACCCGTCGAGAAGCCGTTGGAGGCCGAACTCGAAGAGCGTGTCGAGGTCGTAGTCGAACGGGGCGCGCGAGACGACGCCGGCGAAGTTCGGGAAACGACCGCCGGAGACCAGATCCCAGAGGATCGGCTCATGCTCCGCCAGCCAGGCGTCGGCCGAGACCGCCGTCCCGGATTCGGTGTCGGCTTCGGCCTCGAAACTGAGGGCGATACCGCGTACATGGTTGAAGATCGTGATGTGCGCGTACATGATCGTCGACGCCGGGAGGCCGTGGCCGTCGAGAGCGCGGGTCGCCCAATCCGCATGGGTCAGCAGGTTCGGCAGTGGCTGCGGGCGGGTGATCGAGAGCGCCTGCGCGAGCCAGGGATGCCGCCGGAACAGCGCCCATTGCGCCCTCGCCATCAGCTCCAGCTGGGCCCGCCAGCCGGGCGGCGGTTCGGGCGGGAAGCGGATTTCGCCGAGCGCCATGTCCGCCATCTCGAGGATCAGCTCCTCCTTCGCGGCGACATGGCGATAAAGCGCCATCGTCGCGACGCCGAGTCCGGACGCGACGCGGCGCATCGAGAGCGCGCGAATACCCTCGGCGTCGGCGATCCGGATCGCGGCCTTCACCACCCGCTCGCGTGACAGCTCCGCCTCGGTTCTCGGCGCGGGTTTCCGGGTGCGGCTCGCGACGACCGTGCCCGCGCCGGGTTTGGCGACGACCAGGCCGTCCCGCTTCAGTGTGGCGAGCACCTTCGTCGCGGTCGCCATCGCGACGCCCCACTCAGCGATGATCCGGCGCGTCGACGGGACCTTGTCGCCCTCGCGCAGCTCACCGGAGGTGATCCGGCCGCGGATCTCGGCGGCGATCCGCAGGTAGGGCGGATCGGTCATGTCGGCTCCCTTGCCATAGTGCACCTGGTCCCGTCCCACCTGCCGCACTAGCTTAACCGCACTAGTGCATCGGAGATTTTCTACGCTTTTTCCTGGGTCTCAGGGCTGCCGTTCATACGTTGTACGCAGTGCTTCACAACACCGTACACAGGGAGTGGACATGCGGAAGGTCCTGATTTCGGGGGCGGGAATCGCCGGTACGACGCTGGCGTACTGGCTGCGGCGGCACGGTTTCGCGCCGACAGTCGTCGAGCGGGCCCCCGCGCCCCGCGCCGGCGGGCACGCGGTCGATATCCGGGGTACGGCGCTCGGCGTCGTCGACCGGATGGGGGTGCTCGGGCGCCTCCGGGAGCTGAGCACCGACATGCGCGGGATGTCGTTCGTGAACGGCGCGGGGAAGACTCTCGTGAAGGTCACCGACCACACGTTGACCGGCGGGCTCACCGACAGCGAAGACGTGGAGATCCTGCGGGACGAACTCACCGACACACTGGCGTCGGTCGCTCAGGAAGGCGTCGAGTACGTCTACGGGGACTGGGTCACCGAGATCGCGCAGGGAGCCGACGGCGTCCGGGTCACCTTCGCTCGCGGTGAGGCGCGGGACTTCGACCTCGTCGTCGGCGCGGACGGCCAGCACTCGGCCGTGCGAGCACTGGTTTTCGGGGCGGAGAAACAGTTCTCGCACTATCTCGACACCTACCTCGCGGTGTTCACCGTGCCGAACTTCCTCGATCTGGACCGCTGGCAGACGTTCCATCTGACCCCGGGAAAGCTGGCCGGGCTGTACAGCGCGCGCAAGAACACCGAAGCGCGGGCGATGCTCGGCTTCCAGTCACCGGAACTCGACTTCGACCGCTATGACGTCGAGCGGCAACGGAAGCTGATCGCCGACCGATTCCGGGGCCAGGGCTGGGAAATCCCGCGACTGTTGCGGGAAATGGAGTCGAGCGAGCTGTACTTCGATTCCATGACCCAGATCCGGATGGACCGGTTCACCGAAGGACGCGTCACGCTGGTCGGCGACGCGGGCTACGGCCCATCGCCACTCTCGGGACAGGGCACCAGTTTGGCGCTCGTCGGAGCCTATGTGCTCGCCGGTTCACTGGCGGCTTCTCGTGAGCACCGCGCCGCTTTCGCTTCCTACGAAAGGGAAATGCGGTCGTTCATACTCCAGAACCAGGCACTGGCTTCGATGAACCAGAAGAAGCAGACGCGGTTTCGGCAGTGGAAGCAGATCCAGTCGATGCGGCTGCTGCCTTACCTGCCGTTCCGGGACCGGGTGATGAAGGCGGCCATGCGACCACTGACCGACGCCGCGAATGGTCTGGTACTCAAGGATTACTCGTGAGACAGGAACGGTTCCGATGGGCGCGAAGGCGTAACTCGCGTGATCAGAGACGTAACTCGCGTCAGTAGCCCTGGTAACCGCCGCCACCGGCCATGGACTTCAGCCCTGGGTGCCCCTCGAAGCCGCCGTACCGCGAGAACGTGTACCGGACGCCAGCGATGATGTTGTCCACCGGGTTGTAGATGTCGTCGTGCCCGGGAAGCTTGTGCGCGTTGAAGGTCGGGTCGATGCACTGCATCAAACCCTTCGACGGCGTGCCCTTCGCCGCGTTGGAGTCCCAGTCGTTGATGGCGTTGGGGTTACCGCCGGACTCCTTCTCGATGATCGTCCAGATCTTCTGGATGTCCGCCTCGGTCACCGGGATCCCGGCGGCCTGCAGGATCTTGATGGCCTCCTGGATCCACTGCTGGACGTTGCCCGGCGGCGTCGTCGACGGCGGACCGCCGCTGGGGCCGAGGCCGCCGCCCCCACCGCCACCGCCGCCGCCGCCGCCCCCGCCGCCACCGCCACCTCCGGTGTGGAGCCCGCCGGTGCGCTTGGGGACGCTGCCGTCCTTGCCGGGCATCGGGACCGCGGCGTAACCACCGCCCTCGATGTCCTTCTTCATCAGCTGCTGCGACTTGCTGATCAACCCGTCCGCCTGGGTCAACAGCCCGGTGATGCTTTCGGCGGCCGAACTGGCGGTCTTCTGGTTGGCGGTATTGGCCGCGGTGATGATCTGTTCCGCGGTCGGGTTCGGCGGCTGGATCTTTTTGTCCGGATCCGCCGCGTCGGCCGCTTGCTTACGAGCCGCCGCGACCTTCGGCGTCTCCGTGTCGATGCACGTCTGAATGGTCTTCTGCGCCGTCTTGGCGGCGTCGTCGATCTTGCCTTTGATGTCGCTCAGCTGGACCTGGAGTTCGCCGAGGTCCTTGCTGATCTCCTCTAGGTGCCCCTTGACCCGGTCACCCGCGGAGGTGATCTGTTTGACGTAATCGAAGAAGGCGTCGGCGGCGGGACCTTTCCAGACGCCGCCGTTCAACGCGTCGGTCGACGACTTCAGCGAGGCACTGTGGTCGCCTGCCTGCGACGCGGCGGTGTGGAACTGATCCGCGGCCTTCTGAATGGCTTCCGGCTTGATGCCCTCGACTTGTTTGGCCTTGTCCGTGACCTGTGACCAGTTCGGCGGGAAGTCAATATCGCCCACAACGCCCCCTAGGAATCAGGCCCGCCGGGGCCGGCTTTCGCGTGCTCACTGCTTGCCGTGCTCGTGCAGCTTCAGATTGTCCACGTGCACGGCTTCGGTCTCCTGGATCAAGCCGGCGGCCTTCCGCAGCACGAAGGCGGTGGCCTCCATCAGCTTTCCGGCCGAATCGAACTCGTTGTGCACGCCGTCCTTGAAGGAGCCCACGGCACCGTGGACGTCACCCGAACCGCCCATCGCCCCGAACGGGCTTTCCTTTTCGTCGTCGACGCCGGTGACCTGCTTCTTGGACTTTTCGAACTCGTCCTTGAGCCTTTCCACCTGACCGGCGGCGATCCCCATCGACTCCGGGTCGTACACAGGCACGGTTCGTCATCCCCTTCACGGAAAACTCGTATCCGTCCGATCAGACGCGCTGCCGATCAGAACGGTTCCCGCGCTTACTTTAAGACCTCGGCAGTGGGCCGTGTGCGTATCCACGCCAACTTCCACCCCGCCGATATCGAGTTCACGAAACAGTCGAATCGGGCAAGTCAGAAATCGGCGACTTCCCGGATCCGCGTCGCCAGCAGCTGGTTGTCCGCCGGGGTGATGGTCGCCCAAACCCGGCCGTCCCGGTTCCGCGCGATCTGGAACAGGTACCGTCCCGCGTCCGTGTCGTAGAAGGCGACCACGTTTTCCGCGCGGCGGGGGCGGCCGTCGCGGCCCGCGCGTTCGACGCCGAACTGGCCACGCGCCTCCTGGCCGAGCAGCATGCCCGCCACCTCCTGGGCCTGCCACAGTGGCACGTCCAGGTCTTCCAAGGCGGTGACCATTGCTTTCGCGTCGCCGCGGGCGGCGGCGTCGGCATCGCGGAGGATGTCGTGCGGGATGCTGATCGACTGGCCGACGCCGGGACCGAGATCGCCCGCGACCGAGACGGCGGCCTCGGCGAGGGAGCTCTCCCTGGCGGGGATCAGCCACACCTGGCCGGAGTCGATCACGCCGAGCAACGCCTGGTTGCCGACGCTGACCGCCTGCCCCTTGATCTCGCGGTCGGTCCACACCCAGACGTCGATCGCGACCCGCGGGTGCGCGAACAGGTTCAGCATGTCGACCAGTTCGCCCGACGCCTGGTGTCCCCGCGCGAGACCTCGCGCACGCAGGGATTCCCAGGCCTCTTCGATCAGTGCCGCCCGCTCCGTGTGGGTCGTTCCGGGGCTCGGCACGTCGAGTGCGACATGGCGGCGGGGCAGCCGTTCGGCTTCCCAGAGCATTTCGAACTCGAGTGCGGACAGCACCAGGCTGCCGTTGTCGTTCGGCACAGGTTCAGCGCGCTTCGCGGTTGCCGTGGTCACCGATCACGTCGGGCGACACCATGCGCTCGTCGGTGAACAGGTCCTTGTCGTCGACGCCGTAACGCCTGATGTGCTCCGCATCGTCTTCGACGTCCTGAGTGGCCGCACGCTCCATGAACTTCGACTCCGGCTTCGGCTGTTTCGCGCCGATCTTCTCCGAGCGCTTCATGGCCTCTTCTTCGGGAAGCTCACCGATCGGCAGCTGACGGGTCGGTTTCCCGCCGCCTTCCTGCCGGGGACGGCGGTCGCGTTCCTTGTCGCCGCTCAGCGCGCCACCCGCGACACCGGCGCCGCGCACGGCGGCGCCCGCACCGAGGTCGCCTGCCGCCGGGCCGGTGATCTTCGGGACGGCGGGGAAGCCGCGGCCGGATTCGTTGCCGGGGGCCAACGGCGTCTGCGGTCCGGCGCCGACCGAGCGACCCTTGCCGAGCGCCTGGTCACCACCGCCGACGTTGCCGAAGACACCGGGGCCGGAGCTGGAGCCGGGGCCCTTGCCGAGAGCGCTGTCGATACCGGGCCCGGTGCCGAACGACTTGCCGGCGGGCTGCGCCGACGTGGTGCTGTTCGGCGGCGCGCTGCCGGTGGACGGGCCCGGCGGGACGCTCGGGGTGTTCGGCGCACCCGGCGGGACGAACGGCGGCGTGACGGGCGAGCCGGTGACCGGGTACGACGGCCTGCCCTGTTCCGGCTGCGGGGCGGGCCGGTTCGGCGTCATCCAGCCACTGCCCGGCGCGGGTACCGGCCTCGAAGTGCCGGACGGCGTGGTCGGAGCCGCGGCCGCCGGAGCGGTGACACTGGAGTGGGGCGCCGACGCCCCGGTCTTGCGGGCCACGCCGCCACCCATCGCGACGCCGTAGGCCGGGGTCGGGGCGTCGTAGGACGGCGCCTTCGGATTGCCGACGGGCTGAGCGACCGGCGGCACGTACTTCGACTCGACGGCGGCCGACGCGGGGCGCACACTGCCGTCCGGAGTGAGCTCGGTGGCCGTGCCCGCGAGGTCGAGCGCGCCGGAACCGCCGCCCACTCCGGCGGCGGCGGTGGTCTGGGTGAGGTTCATCGCCTGCGGGTCGGCCAAGGTGTCGGTCGACAGCAGGTTCTCACCGCTCGTCTTGGCGTAGTCGTTCAACGCCTCCTGCGCCTGCGCCCGCGCGTTGTTCGCGGCGCTGACGCTCTTGGCGTGGTCGGTCTCGAACCCGATGAGGCTCAGCACGACGTCGCCGATGGTCAACCCACCGGCGCCCTTCCGGACCACTTCCGGATCCGGGAGCTTGTGCAGCGTCCGGTTGAAGGCCTCACCCTGGGCGAAGATCATCTCCGCGGAGTGCGAGACCTTCGAGTTCGCGTCCTGGGAAAAGCCGGCCTGCTCGGTGAACACCTGACCGGCGGCGCCACCCGCCTCGCTCTGCCATTCCACGCCGAGCTTGCCCAGCTCGTCGCGCAGTGTCTTGTCGGTGTCGGCGAGCGCGCCCGCCACGGCCTTCAGCGCGTCGACGGCGATGCCGATGCTGCCGGTGCCGTCACCGCTGCGGAAGCGTTCGATCTCGGTCGCGATCCCGGTGTCGGTGTAGCCGTCGAACCGAAGATCGCGGAGCCTGCCCGCGAGGTCGGAAACGTTCACGCCGCCCTCCCTAGTTGCGTGCCTTCAAGGTCTGCAAAGCCGAATCGGCCGCCCGTGCGGACATTTCGCACAGCTGCGGCATGGTGAACCCGCCGGCGGTGACGGCGACTGCCCGCACCGCCAGCGTCTGCCCTCGAGCGACACCGACGAGCGTTTCGCAGTCACCCGGCGTCCCGCCGTCACGGTGGTTCTCGATGGCGGGGAACCCGCCGACCGCCGTCGGTTCCGTGGTCATGCTGTTCTTGCGGCGCTTGCCGGTGAACCACTCTTCGACGTCCGCGGTGACCGTGCGGACGTAGTAGCTGTGGAAGGGCTGCGCGGCGTCCGCGTCGAGGACACACGTCGGACCGTCGATCGGTTCCGCGGCCGCGCGTGGATTGCTGTTGATCTTGAGCTGATCGAGCTGGGGATCGGTGAGCAGGGCGCACGGATCGACGCCCTGCAGGCTCAGCTCGGCGGGCCTGGCAGGCAGCGCGGACGCCTTGGCGCCCTGCGTGACCGAAGCCAGCGCGGGCTCGTCGGGGAACGCCTGGCCGCCCGTGTCCGTGGTGCATCCGGCCAGCGCGAGGGTGAGCACTCCGCCGGAGACCAGCACACGGGGCCTACGCCCGGTGAACACCACGGTCCCCGAACGCGGCGGCCTTGTCCGCATCACTGGTCTTGTACTCCTTGGCCGCCGTGCGGAGCTGGTTGACCAGGCTCCGCAGACCGGCCACGTACGCCCGGACCTGCGCGGCGTACGACTGGTCGCCGTCGGCGACGAGTTCGTTCCAGACACCGGTCGCCTGCGTGCTCACCGTGTCGTTGGCCGGGGTGTCGATGCGCAGCTGGTCGAGCCGCGTCATGAGCTTGTCCTGCAACGCGTCGATCTGCTCTTCGACGATCTTCGCCACTTCGAGCAGCTTCGACGGGTCGACTCTGATGTCGGCCACCGACGGTGGCGTCGGGACCGCCGACGTGAGGTCCTGGACCTTGTCCGATACTGCCATTCCCCACCCCTTGGACACTGCGCACGGTGACCGTTCGTCCCGCCTGAGGCTACCAACGTGGATGTATCGGCTGCCTAAGCTTTGCAGGAAATACCGGGTTAGACGCACCCGGAACCGCGACGGTTCCGCCGGGAATTCACGAGACCGGGGTGGCGATCTCTCCCTTGGCCGCGAGCAGGGCGATGTCGGTGCGGTGATGCGAGCCCGCCAAGTGGACCTTCTCGACCGTCGCGTAGGCGTCCTTGCGGGCGGCCTTCAGGTTCTTGCCGGTGCCGACGACCGACAGCACACGGCCGCCGGAGGAGACCACGGCGCCGTCGTCGCGGCGGCGGGTGCCGGCGTGGAGCACGCCTTCGAGCTCACCACCGGTGATGACGTCGCCGGTCCTCGGCTTGCCGGGGTAACCGTCCGCGGCCAGCACGACGGTGACCGCCGCGCCGGAATCCCAGTCCAGCGGCGGCAGTTTCGCGAGCTTGCCGGTCGCCGTCGCGTGCAGGACCTTGCCGAGCGGGCTGCGCAGCAGCGCCAGGACGACCTGGGTCTCCGGGTCACCGAACCGGCAGTTGAATTCGATGACCTGCGGGCCCTCGGAAGTCAGCGCGAGACCGGCGTAGAGCAGGCCGGAGAAGGTGGCGCCGCGATTGTCGAGTTCGTCGACCACGGGCTGGACGATCCGCTCGACGACGTCGTCGACCAGGTCCTTCGGCGCCCACGGCAACGGCGCGTACGCCCCCATGCCGCCGGTGTTCGGACCCGCGTCGCCGTCGCCGACGCGCTTGAAGTCCTGCGCGGGCAGCATCGGGACGACCGTGCGGCCGTCGACGAAGCAGAAGAGAGAGGCCTCCGGGCCGTCGAGGAACGACTCGAGGAGCACGGGGTGTCCGCCGTCGAGCAGCATCAGGGCGTGCTTGCGCGCGACATCGACGTCCGTGGTGACCACGACGCCCTTGCCCGCGGCGAGGCCGTCGTCCTTGACCACCCAAGTGGGGCCGAAACGGCCGAGCGCGGCGTCGAGGCGGGCCGGGTTGTCGACGACCTCACAGTGCGCCGTCGGCACCTTCGCGGCCGCCATGACGTCCTTCGCGAACGCCTTCGAGCCCTCGATCCTGGCCGCGGACGCGGACGGGCCGAAGCAGGCGATGCCCGCCTTCCGGACCGCGTCGGCGACACCCGCCACCAGCGGGACCTCGGGGCCGACCACCACCAGATCCGCCTGCCATTGCTTGGCGAGGGCGGCGACCGATTCGGGATCGGCCGCGTCGACGCCGAGCTGCTCGGCCACCGAAGAGGTGCCGGCGTTGCCCGGGGCACAAGCCAGTGCGGTGACGGAAGGGTCTTCCGCGACCGCGAGGACGAGTGCATGCTCACGGGCGCCGGACCCGATTACCAGTACGCGCACGACGCACAGGGTAACCGTGCCGGTGAGCTACGAAGACGTCGCCGTCCTCGAGCGGGTGGTTCCATCCGGCGTTCACCCGGCGGTCAGCGCTCCGCCGGTCCGTCTTCGCCGACCGGACGCCTCCTGCGTCAAGGGTTGCGCGGTACCCCGAGTTCAAGCGAAAGAGGTCAACCACCATGCGAAAGCGCCTGGGCGTGCTCGCCCTGTCCGGACTCGCCGTACTCAGCGTCACAGGGCTGGCGGGCGCCGCCGAGCCGAGCGCCCAAGATGTGTCGGCGCTGGCGAAGGGCCACGATGGGCCGGTGATCGTCGGACACCGCGGCGCCCCCGGCTACCGCCCGGAGCACACGCTCGCCTCGTATGAGCTCGCCTACCGCCAGGGCGTCGACTGGGTCGACGTCGACCTCGTGCCCACCAAGGACGGCCAGCTGGTCGCCCGGCACGAGAACGAGATCGGCGGGACCACCGACGTCGCGAAGCACCCCGAGTTCGCGAACCGGAAGACGACGAAGGTCATCGACGGCGCGTCGTTCACCGGCTGGTTCACCGAGGACTTCACCCTCGCCGAGCTGAAGACCCTGCGTGCCACCGAGCGGATCCCGCAGCTCCGGCCGAACAACAAGATCTACGACGGCCGCTACCAGATCGCCACCTACCAGGAAGTGCTCGACCTGACGCGCCGGCTGGGCCGCGAACTGCGCCGTGAGCTGGGGACGTACCCGGAGATCAAGCACTCGACGTACTTCTCGTCGATCAAGAACCCGACCGAGCCGAAGCTCGTCGAGCTGATCAAGCGCAACGGGCTCGACCACCCGAAGGCGCCGGTGATCATCCAGTCGTTCGAGGTGTCGAACCTGATCGCGCTTTCGCGCCAGGTGCGGGTGCCGCTGCTGCAGCTGACCTCCGCGACCGGCGCTCCGGCCGACTTCGTCGCGAAGGGCGACCCGCGGACGTACGCCGACCTCGTCACGCCTGCGGGCCTGAAGGAGATCTCGAAGTACGCGGACTACCTGGGCCCGGAGAAGGCGCAGGTCATCCCGGTGGTCAACGGCGCGCTGGGACAGCCGACCAAGCTGGTCGCCGACGCGCACCAGGCCGGGCTGAAGGTCGGGCCCTACACGTTCCGCAACGAGAACAACTTCCTCCCGCAGAACCTGCGCTCGTCGGCGAACCCCGCCGAGTACGGCAACGCGTTCGCCGAGCAGGAAGCGTTCCTCAAGGCGGGCGTCGACGGCTACTTCGCCGACCACCCGGACACGGCGCTGGAGGCCGTGAAGGCTTTCCGGGGGCGCTGAGCTACCTGCGGCAGTGATCCCAAGTACATGAAGGCCCCCTTCCTTGCGTTAGGCGCAAGGAAGGGGGCCTTCATGTACTTCAAGCACGGCGAATGTCAGGAAAGGGTCGTTCAGGACGAAATCTGTCCTGAACGACCCTTTCCTGACATCTGGGCGACGGGTTTCTTGACGGGACCTTGACATCCGCAGGTCGGCGGGCCTAATTTCGGCGGATCTCAATGGTCTGTCCGCATACCTTTTAAGTGGGTGCCCGATGGATGTCTCAGACAAGCAGGCCGAACCCGCCGACGAAGACAGTGCCCGGCTCCACCAGCTCGGCTACGCGCAGGAACTCCGGCGCACGATGTCGACCTTCTCGAACTTCGCCGTCTCCTTCACGATCATCTCGATCCTGTCCGGCTGCCTGACCCTCTACGGGTTCGGCATGAAGACCGGCGGGCCCGCCGCGATGATCTGGGGCTGGCCGCTGGTCGGCCTGTTCGTCATCCTGGTCGGGCTGGGCATGGCGGAGGTCTGCTCCAGCTATCCGACCGCGGGCGGCCTCTACTACTGGGCCGCGAAGCTCGCGCCGAGCAACGGCGCGGCGTGGTCGTGGTTCACCGGCTGGTTCAACCTCATCGGGCAGATCGCCGTCACCGCGGGGATCGACTTCGGCGCCGCGCTGTTCCTCAACGCCTTCCTCGACCTGCAGTTCGGCTTCGAGGCGACGCCGGGCCACACGATCCTGCTGCTGGGGATCATCCTCGTGATCCACGGGCTGCTGAACACCTTCGGCGTCAAGATCGTGGCACTGCTGAACAGCATCAGCGTGTGGTGGCATCTGGTGGGCGTGCTGGTGATCGTCGGAGTGCTGATCGTCGTTCCCGAGAAGCACCAGGACGCGTCCTTCGTCTTCGGCGAGTTCGTGAACAAGACCGGCTGGGCTTCACCGGTCTACGTCTTCTTACTGGGGCTCCTCGTCGCGCAGTACACGTTGACCGGTTACGACGCCTCGGCACATATGACCGAGGAGACCAAGAACGCGGCGAAGGCCGGGCCGCGCGGCATCATCAACTCGATCCTCGTCTCACTGGTCGCCGGCTGGGTCCTGCTGATCGGCCTGACGTTCGCCATTCAGGACTACGACGGCGCCGTCGGCTCCGCGACCGGCGTGCCGCCCGCGCAGATCTTCATCGACGCGACCGGCGCGACAACGGGAAAGTTCCTCCTGCTGATCTGTATCGGCGCGCAGCTGTTCTGCGGGATGGCGTCGGTGACCGCGAACTCGCGGATGATCTACGCCTTCGCCCGTGACGGCGCGATCCCGGGTTCGAAGTTCTGGCACCGCATCAACAAGCGCACCCAGACGCCGACCAACGCGGTGTGGCTTGCCGCGGGCGGCGCGTTCCTGCTCGCCCTGCCGTATCTGTGGAGCACGACCGCCTACGCGGCGGTGACCTCGATCGCCGTCGTCGGCCTTTACGTGGCCTACGTGATCCCGGTGTTCCTGCGGGTGCGCAAGGGCGACGACTTCGAACCCGGACCGTGGAACCTCGGCCGCTGGGGCAAGCTCATCGGGACCATCGCGACCGTCTGGGTGTGCTTCATCTTCGTGCTCTTCATGCTCCCGCAGGGATCACCGATCACCATCGACAGTTTCAACTACACGCCTATCGCCTTCCTCGTCGTACTCGGTGGTGCGGCGGTGTGGTGGTTCGTCTCGGCCCGCAAGTGGTTCACGGGCCCGAAGGTGCAGGGCTCCGAGGCGGAACTCGCCGCCGTGGAAAGGGAACTCAAGGAGCTGGGGTAGCGGCGGTGGCCTCCCGGGAGCGGCCGGCGCGGACTCCGGTCACCGCGGCCGCTCCCAACGCCCCCACCGCGGCGAAGGCGTAGAAACCCCACGGGTACGCGATTCCGGCGGTCAGCAGCGCGCCGCCGAGGATCGGGCCGCTGATCGCGCCGACGCGGCCGACACCCGCCGCCCAGCCGATTCCCGTGGCACGCATGGCGTCCGGATACGTCTTGCCGATGTAGGCGTACACGAGCACCTGCGCGCTGAACACGAAACCGCCGGTGAGGAACACGGCCACGTACAGGCCGACCGCGGGCAGCTTCACGCTCAGCAGGGCCAGGAACAGCGCCGCGCCGAGGAACCAGAAGATCACCGCCGGCCGCACGCCGACCTTGTCCGCCACCCGGCCCGCGACGAGCAGGCCGAGGACGCCGCCCAGGTTCAGCGTGAGCAGCAGCCCGAGCGCCGCGCCCAGCGGGTACCCGGCCTGGCGCATGATCTCCGGCAGCCAGGTGTTGAGCCCGTAGACCAGCAGCAGCCCCATGAACGACGTCACCCAGAACGCGATGGTGGCGCGCAGGAGCCCGCCGCGGAACAACCCGCCGACAACTTGTGTCGCCGACTTCTCCTGCGTGTCCCGTGCCCGCTCGAAGGATTCGGATTCGGGCAGGTACTTGATCATCAGCGGTACCAGCACGAGCGCGGGCAGCGCGCCCGCGACGAACATCGCGCGCCAGCCGAGCGGCTGGATCAGCCAGATGCCGAGCAGGGCGGTGAGCACCGCGCCGACGTGATAGCCCGTCATCACCGTGGTGGTCGCGCTGCTGCCCTTCCCCTTGCGGGCGTACTCGGTGACCAGCGCGATCGCCGTCGGCAGACAGCCGCCGAGACCGAGCCCGGCGAGGAACCGGAACAGCCCGAAGAAGAACGCGGAAGGCGCGATCGCGCAGAGCGCGGTGCACACCGAGAAGGCGACGACCGCGATGATCAACGCCTTCCGGCGGCCGATGACGTCGGTGATCGTGCCGATCGCCATCGCGCCGATCATCATGCCGATCAGGCCGAACGTCGAGATCACCGACGCCGTGCCCGGGGTCAGCCCCCAGACGTGGTCACGGAGCAACGCGGGCAGCACCGTGCCCAGGACGACCAGGTCGAATCCGTCGAGCAATACCGCCGTCCAGGCGAGTGGGACCACCCACGAACGGGCCGCGGCAGTGGACATGGAGACCTCCAGCTGTGTTCGCAATGCGCACGAGTATGCACAATCCGAACGCTGTGAGCAAGGCCACTGGGACCCTGGATGTCAGGAAAGGGTCGTTCAGGACGAAAAATGTCCTGAACGACCCTTTCCTGACATGGGGGTCAACGCTTGACGAGGTCTCCGAGGACGCTCCAGGTGCGAAGCCGCTCTTCGCTGTTCCGGATGCCGCTCTGCGTCGCGACCACCTCGGTCGCCCCGGCGTCGAAGTACCGCCGGATCTCGGCCGCGACGGTCTCCTCGTCCCCGGCGATCACCAGCTCGCCGGCGGAATCCACGCCCTGGGCGTCGAAGATCGCGCGGTAGGACGGGATGTCGCGGAAGAACGCGTACTGCCGGTCGACCTGGGCGCGGACGGCGCCGGGATCGTCGGTCACGACGACCGGGGCCATCGCGATGATCCGCGGCGCCGGACGGCCGGCGGCGGCCTTGGTGATCTCCGGGACGATCACCTCGGAAAGGGCCTTGGGCCCGGCGAGGAACGGGATCGTGCCGTCGGCGAGTTCACCGGTGACGCGCAGCGCCTGTTGTCCCATCGCGGCGATGATCACCGGGATGTCCGAAGACCCGGCGACAGACAACGAAGCCGCGAAGCCCTCGGCGTGCGCCCGAACAGTCTCGCCTTGGAAGTCGACTTCGCCGCCGTCGAGCACCTGACGGAGGATCGTCAGGTACTCGCGAAGATGCTTGATCGGCGACGGGTACTCGATGCCGTACGCCGGTTCGAGCCAGTTCTTCGCGCCCGTTCCCAGGCCAAGGACGAACCGGCCGCCGGTGGCGGCCTGCGCCGTCTGCGCGAGACCGGTGATCAGGAAGGGATGCCGCGGATAGATCGGGACGACGCCGGTCCCGACGGTGATCCCCGGGACCGCGCGGCCGGCGAGGGCGGCGACGGTGATCGCGTCGTGCTCCATCTGCTGGGAGAACCAGACGGACGTCAGGCCCGCGTCCGCGGCCTGCCGGGTCTGCGTGACGAGTTCGTCGACGATGTTGACGGCGTCCGCGGTGTCCCCGGACGGGAGTGCCACTCCGATGGTCATGTTCAACGCTAACCGCGCCGTCTAAAGGATATTTCGCTGTTCACGGACTGAGATCACGCGCGCGTTCGGCGCGGGTTGCCGCACCCTGGGCGGCGTCCGACACCTCGATCCTGGAGAGACCCGATGTCGCTGACCGATGTCATCGAAGGAACCAAGACCGCCGTCGACGCCGACCCGCGCAACGCCGCCGTCTCGTTCAGCGTCGCCAACGCGCTGAACCCCGGAACCGCGACGCGGGTGGACGTGCGAGTGCGGGACCACTCGTTCGCCGTCGACGAACCCGCCGCGCTCGGCGGCACGGACACCGCGGCGAACCCGGTCGAATACGCGCTCGCCGCGCTGGGCTCGTGCCAGGTGATCACGTACCAGTTCTGGGCGGCGAAGCTCGGTGTGCCGCTCGAAGGCGTGCAGGTGACCGTGGACGGCGACATCGACCTGCACGGGTTCTTCGGGTTCTCGGAGACTCGCCCCGGCTTCGGCGATGTGCGCGTTTCGGTGGAGCTGAGCGGGCCCGCGGGGGCGGAGGCTTACGAGGACCTGAAGCGGCAGGTGGACGAGCACTGCCCGGTGCTGGACCTGTTCCGGAACCCGACGCCGGTGAAGACCTCGCTCGCCTGAGACGCCATGAACGGTCCGTTACTTGCAAATTTTGCAAGTAACGGACCGTTCATGGCGCGTGTTAGAGGGTCAGACGAACTCGTGACGCACGATCGTCTGCTCCCGGCCGGGACCGACGCCGATCGCCGAGATCCGCGCGCCCGAGAGCTCTTCGAGCCGCTCGACGTAGGCACGCGCGTTCGACGGCAGCTCTTCGAAGGTGCGGCAGCCCGAGATGTCCTCGAACCAGCCCGGCAGCTCTTCGTAGATCGGCAGCGCGTGGTGCACGTCGGTCTGCGTCATCGGCATGTCGTAGGTACGGAAGCCGTCGACCTCGTAGCCGACGCACACCGGCACCTTCTCCAGCCCGGACAGCACGTCCAGTTTGGTGAGGAAGTAGTCGGTGATGCCGTTGACCCGCACCGCGTAGCGCGCGATGACGGCGTCGAACCAGCCGGTGCGCCGCGAGCGGCCGGTGGTGACGCCGAACTCGCCGCCCTGTTTGCGCAGGTACTCGCCGGACTCGTCGTCCAGCTCGGTCGGGAACGGGCCGGAGCCGACGCGCGTGGTGTAGGCCTTGAGGATGCCCAGCACGGTGCCGATCTTGCCGGGGCCGATGCCCGAACCCGCGCTCGCTCCGCCGGAGGTCGGGTTCGACGACGTCACGAACGGGTAGGTGCCGTGGTCGACGTCGAGCAGGGTGCCCTGCGAGCCTTCGAGCAGCACGGTCTCGCCGCGTTCGAGGGCCTGGTTGAGCTGAAGGCGCGTGTCGGCGATGCGGTGCGCGAACTTCTCGCCCGCGGCCAGCACCTCGTCGGCGACCTGGTCCGCGTCGAGCGCCTTGCGGTTGTAGACCTTGACCAGCACCTGGTTCTTGAACTCCAGTGCCGACTCGACCTTCTGCCGGAAGATCTTCTCGTCCAGCAGGTCCTGCACGCGGACGCCGACGCGGGCGATCTTGTCCTGGTAGCAGGGGCCGATGCCGCGGCCGGTGGTGCCGATCTTGCGGCTGCCGAGGTAACGCTCGGTGACCTTATCGATCTCCACGTGGTACGGCATGATCAAGTGCGCGTCGGCGGAGATCAGCAGTTTGCTGGTGTCGACGTCGCGTTCCTCCAGCCCGGCGAGCTCGTCGAGCAGCACGCCGGGGTCGATGACGACGCCGTTGCCGATGACGTTGGTGACGCCCGGCGTGAGGATCCCGGACGGGATGAGGTGGAGGGCGAAGTTCTGCCCGTCGGGAAGGACTACGGTGTGGCCCGCGTTGTTACCGCCTTGGTAACGCACGATCCACTGGACGCGGTCGCCGAGCAGGTCGGTGGCCTTGCCCTTGCCCTCGTCCCCCCATTGGGCCCCGATCAGCACGATGGCCGGCATGTGACACTCCAGGTGTTCGGCGACTAGTGGTTTGGCGCTGGTAAATGCCGGTGCATGAGCGTAACGGAGGGCCTTCGGGTGCGCGGAATAGTGGTGGTCTGTCCCGAGGGCGAGCCCACACTCCCGGAGATCGACGACGTCGAAATGGTGCGCGTTCCGAGCCGCCCTGGCAAGGCGGATATCGACCCCTTGCTGGGGGAACACGATCACCTGGTGGTCGCGGGCACCGACGCGGACCTCGCGGCCGTCGCGCTGCGGCTGTTACGAAAAGAACAGCTCTCGGGCGTGTCGCTCGGATTCGTGCCGTCGTCGCCGGACTCCGACGTCGCCCGCATCTGGAGCCTGCCGACGCAGCCTCTGCGTGCCCTCTCGCTCGCCCTCCGTGGCGAGGTCGATCCGGTGCCGCTGATCCGCGACGACAACGGCGGGGTGCTGGTCGGGCGAGGGGTGATCGGGATGATCCGCGGGGTGGCCTACTGCGACGAGCACACCGTCCTGCGCGGGCCCGCGCGCTCGATCGAGGTCGAGCCGGACGCGAGCGGACCGGGGCTGATGGTCCGGGTGACCAAGGGGACGCTGTTCAAACGGCCTTCGACGCAGTACGCGCGAGCCTTCCAGCTCGGCTGCATCCCGACCCGGCCGAGCAGCGACGGCGTCGTCCATCCTCGCGCGATGAGCCGCTGGACCTGGTACCGGCACACCGAGGACCTCCGGCTGGTACGCGGGCTCGACTAGGCGCTAGGCCGTTCGGCCCAGAACCATCAGCTGGACTTTCCGAAAATTTTTCGGCGGCGTACACCAGGTCCTACCTGCTCGTGACACCCTCCGTTCACGAATAGCCAGCAGAGTGTCATCCGATGGTGTTGCGTGGGTCATATCCGTCCCGCATGGTGACCAGGTCCCCAAACCTGACACGGAGGCGGCAATATGCCAACCGCGCTTGCTGTTCGTCGCTCCTTCACTGTTCTCGCCGTCTCGGCGATCGTCTCGGCGGGCGTCGTCGGTGTCGCCGAAGCGACGCCCCCCGGCATCCCCTCGGCCGACACCGCCAAGACCCAGCTGGCCGCGCTGACCGTCAAACCGGACGGTTCGTCGACCGGGTACAGCCGCGACAAGTTCCCGCACTGGTCCGACCAGGGCAACAGCTGCAACACCCGTGAGGTCGTGCTGAAGCGGGACGGCACGAACGTCCAGCAGGACAGCAGCTGCGCCGCCGTCTCCGGCAGCTGGTCCAGCCCGTACGACGGCGCCACCTGGACCGCGGCGTCCGATGTGGACATCGACCACGTCGTGCCGCTGGCCGCCGCGTGGCGCACCGGGGCGTCGTCGTGGACCACCTCGCAGCGGCAGGCGTTCGCGAACGACCTCAGCGCGCCGCAGCTGATCGCCGTCACCGACAACGTCAACCAGGAGAAGGGCGACAAGTCGCCGGACGCCTGGAAGCCGCCGACCGTCGGCTACTGGTGCACCTACGCGAAGATGTGGACCACGGTGAAGTACAAGTACAAGCTCTCCGTCAAGTCGGCGGAGAAGACCGCGCTGACGGACATGCTCAACCGCTGCTAGACCTGGCCGGTCCGTGAGGGCCTCCTTCACTACCTTGAGGGTAGGGAAGGAGGCCCTCACGGACTTTCGGGGCTGTCAAGCGGAAAGGTGGGACGTTTCGCGGGCTGGGAGCCGGGCTCAGTATGTGGGCGGGCCTCAAGGTCGTGATTAGCGTGAATCGGGCAGGCGCAAGTAAAAGCGCCCCCGTTCCCCGCTGGAGGCCACCCGGTGTCCCGTACCGCCGCCACTTCTTTACTCGCGCTCACCGCACTTTTCGTCACGGCCTGCTCTTCCGCGGGCGGTTCGACGGGTGCCGACGCCGGGCCGCCCGAACCCGGCGGCACGTTGCGCCTCGGGATCTCGTCGAGTCCGGACTGCGTCGACCCGCAGCAGGTCGGCACCAACGCTTCGCTCAACGTCGGCCGTCAGCTGGTCGATTCGCTGACCGACCAGGATCCGGCCACTGGTGAGATCAAGCCGTGGCTGGCCGAAAAGTGGGAGAGCAACGCGGATTCGACCGCGTTCACCTTCCACCTGCGCGACGGCGCGACCTTCTCCGACGGCAGCCCTGTCGACGCCGCCGCGGTCAAGACGAGCTTCGACGCGATCAAGGCGCTCGGGCCGAAGTCGCAGCTCGGCTCCGGCTATCTGGCCGTCTACAAGGGAACGAGGGTTGTCGACCCGAAGACGGTCAAGATCGAGTTCTCCGTTCCCAGCGCGCAGTTCCTGCAGGCCAGCTCGACGATGTCGCTCGGAATCCTCGCGCCTGCCGCGTACAAGAAGACCCCCGATCAGCGCTGCCAAGGCGACGGGCTGATCGGCTCGGGCCCCTTCATCTTCGAAAGCCTCAAGCAGAACCAGGAAATCGTTCTCGCCAAACGCAAGGGCTACCGCTGGGGTTCGTCGCTGTTCAAGCACCAGGGCGAGGCATATCTCGACAAGATCGCCTACAAGATCGTGCCGGAACCCGGTGTGCGTACCGGAAGTCTCGCTTCGGCGCAGCTCGACGCCATCACCGATGTCCAACCGGTCGACGAGCCGCAGTTCACCGGCAACGGTTTCACCGAGCCCACCCGGCCGAATCCCGGTGTGGTGTTCAACCTGCACGCCAACGTCACCAAAGGCGTGCTCGTCGACGAAAAGGTCCGCCAGGCGGTGGTCAAGGGCATCAACCGCCCCGAGATCACGAACACCGTGCTGACACCGAACTACAAGCCCGCCACCAGCATTCTCGGCTCGGCGACGCCGTTCTACACCGACCTGTCGCCGCTGCTCGCCTACGATCCGGCCGGGGCGACGTCGTTGCTGGAGAGCGCGGGCTGGCTGCCCGGTCCCGACGGGATCCGGACGAAGAACGGGCAGCGGCTGACCGCCAAGGTCGTCTTCTCCCTGGTGTTCAACCAGAACAAGAGTGTGCTCGAACTCGTGCAGCAGCAGTTGCGCAGGATCGGCTTCGACCTTCAGATCGAACAACGCACGACCGCCGAGAGCGTGCAGATCACACAGAGCGGGAACTACGAGTACCTCTGGTACAACACCACTCGGGCAGATCCGGACATCCTGCGCAACCTGTTCTCCACCAAGGCGAACAACCGCAGTAAGCTGCCTGCGGACAACCCGGTCGACGCGCCGCTCGACGCGCAGTCGTCCACTGTGGACCCCGCCAAGCGGAAGCCCGCGGCCGAGGCGGCGCAGCGTGCGATCATCGAGCACGGCTATTCCGCGCCGGTGTTCGAGCTGACCCAGGTGCTGGCGCACGGGCCGAACGCGCACGGCGTCGGTTTCGAGGCGTCGTCACGGTTGCAGCTGTTCGACGCCTGGGTGTCGGGCTCGTGAGGCGGTACCTGCTCCGGCGGATCCTGCAGGCGGTCTTCGTCCTGTGGGCCGCGTTCACCGTGTCGTTCGTGATCCTCTACCTCCTGCCGGGTGACGCGGTCAGCGCGAAGCTCGGCGGGGGCGAGGCCGGCCTTTCCGTGACGCCGGAACAACTCGCCGCGGCGAAGGCGGAGTACGGACTCGACGACCCACTGCCACTCCAGTACGGAAAACGGCTGCTCGCCGCACTGCAAGGCGACTTCGGCCGCTCGATCGCCACCGGGGACGACGCCACGAACATGGTCGTCTCCGCCCTGCCGCCGACCCTCGCGGTGACCGGATTCGCGCTGGCGCTGGCGATCCTGTTCGGCGGCGGGATCGCGATCGCCGGCACCGTCACCCGGCAGCGCTGGCTGGGCAATCTCCTGCTCGCGTTGCCACCGCTGGGGATCTCACTGCCGCCGTTCTGGGTCGGACTGTTGCTCATCCAGTTCTTCTCCTTCCAGCTCAAGCTGTTGCCCGCGCTGGGCTCGAACGGCTTCGAATCGCTGATCCTGCCCGCGATCACCCTCGCCATCCCGACCGGCGCGATCATCGGGCAGGTGCTGGCGAAGAGCCTCCGCACGCAACTCGCCGAGCCCTACGCCGAGATCGCGCTGGCCAAAGGGGCGAGCCGGTCGAGAGTCCACTTCGGACATCTCCTGCGTAACGCGGCGGTGCCGACACTGACCATCGCCGGAGTGGTCGCGGGGAACCTGATCGCGGGTTCGGTGATCACCGAGACGGTGTTCTCCCGTGACGGCCTCGGGCGCGTGACGTCGTCGGCGGTCACCGCGCAGGACATCCCGGTGGTGCAGGCGGTGATCGTGCTCGCCGCGCTGGTGTTCGTCGGCATCAACCTGCTGGTCGACCTCGTTTATCCGCTGCTGGACCCGCGGATCCGAGACCGGGAGACGGCCGATGCCTGACGTTCTCTTGCGCACCAGGCGACCGGGCCTGCTCCTCGCGATCGCCGTCCTGGCCTTCGCCCTGCTGGCGGCGCTCGTCCCGGGCCTCTTCACCGGACAGGACCCGCTCGCCGGTGTCCCCGCCGAGAAGATGCAGGGCCCTTCGCTCGGTCACCTCTTCGGCACCGACGAAACCGGGCGGGACATCTTCGCGCGAGTGGTGCACGGCGCCGCGCTTTCGTTGCAGGCGACGGTGATCGCCGTCGTCGTCGCGCTCGTCGCCGGTTCCGCGCTCGGCCTGCTCGCCGGGTTCCGGGGAGGTGCCCTCGATTCGGCGATCATGCGCTGCGTCGACGTCCTGCTGGCGATCCCGTCGATCCTGCTGTCGCTTGCGCTGGTCACCGCGCTCGGCTTCGGTACGACCAACGTCGCGATCGCCGTCGGTGTCGCGAATCTCGCGCAGTTCGCCCGGCTGATGCGCGCCGAGGTGCTGCGCGTCCGCAGCGGCGTGTTCGTCGAGGCCGCCCGCGCGGGAGGCGTCCGCTGGACCGGAGTGCTCGGACGGCATGTGCTGCCCAACGCGCTCGGCCCGGTGCTCGCGCTCGCGACGCTCACCTTCGGCACCGCCGTACTGGAGGTGTCCGCGCTGAGCTTCCTCGGCTACGGCGCCACCCCGCCGACCCCGGAATGGGGCTCGCTCGTGGCGGGCGGGCGCGGCTTCCTCGCCACCGCCTGGTGGATGACGACCTTCCCCGGACTCACGGTCGCGGCCGTGGTGCTGTCCGCGAACCGGCTGTCCAGAGCCATCGAAGGAGACGTGCGATGAGCGATCTGCTGACCATCCGCGACCTCGCGGTTTCCTACAAGTCCGTCCCCGCCGTGGATGGCGTCTCGCTTTCTATCCACAAAGGACAGATTGTCGCGGTGGTCGGCGAGTCCGGCTCCGGCAAGAGCACGACGGCGCACGCGGCGATCGGGCTGCTGCCACGCGGCGGGCGGATCGAACGCGGCGAGATCACCTTCGACGGCAGGGACCTCACGAAGCTCTCCGACCGCGCTTGGCGTTCCGTGCGCGGCCGCGAGATCGCGCTGGTCCCCCAGGATCCGACGGTATCGCTCAACCCCGTGCACCGGATCGGCGATCAGGTCGCGGAAGTGCTGCTGATCCACGGTCTGACGGACAAGCGAACCGCCGGCACGGAGGCGGTGAAACTGCTGCGCAAGGCCGGGATCGCGGATCCGGAGGCGCGGGCGCGACAGTACCCGCACGAGCTGTCCGGCGGGCTGCGCCAGCGTGCGCTGATCGCCGCCGCGCTGGCCGGACGGCCGAAACTCATCATCGCCGACGAGCCGACGAGCGCGCTCGACGTCACCGTGCAGCGGCAGATCTTGGACCACCTCGAAGAACTCGCCGCCGAAGCGGGCACCGCCGTCCTGCTGATCACGCACGACCTCGGCGTCGCGTCCGATCGGGCGTCGCGGATCGTGGTGCTGTCCCAGGGGACCGTGGTCGAGGAGGGAACGACCGGCGAGATCCTCGCCGCACCGACGCAGAAGTACACGCGGGATCTGCTCGCCGCGGCGCCGAGTCTGTCCGACACCCCGTTGCGTGAACCGAAACCGCCGTCGTCCGACGTCCTGGTCTCGGTCCGCGGTCTCGGCAAGACCTTCGGGACCGTCCGCGCCGTGGACGGCGTTTCGTTCGACATCGCCCGTGGCCGGACGCTCGCGCTGGTCGGCGAGTCCGGTTCGGGCAAGTCGACCACCGCGCGGATGATCCTGCGGCTGGAGACGCCGACCGAAGGCGTCGTCAAGTTCGACGGCGAGGACATCACCGCGCTGCGGGGCGAGGAACTGCGACGGCTGCGGCGCCGGTTTCAGCTGGTGTACCAGAACCCGTACGCGTCGCTGAACCCGAAGTTCAGCATCGAGGACGTCATCTCCGAGCCGCTGCGGGCGTTCGGCGTCGGCACGAAAGCGGAACGCCGGGCACGGGCGGCGGAACTCGTCGACCAGGTGGCGCTGCCGTCTTCGGTGCTGAAGCGCAAACCCGCCGAACTGTCCGGCGGGCAACGGCAGCGGGCGGCCATCGCGCGGGCGCTCGCGCTGCGCCCGGAACTGATCGTCGCCGACGAACCCGTGTCCGCGCTGGACGTCTCGGTGCAGGCGCAGATCCTGCGGCTGCTCGCCGACCTTCAGGACGAACTCGGCCTGACGTATTTGTTCATCTCGCACGATCTCGCCGTGGTCCGGCAGATCGCGGACACCGTCGGCGTGCTGCGTGGCGGCGAACTCGTCGAACTCGGCCCCGCTCAGGACGTCCTCGAACGGCCGGGCGCGGACTACACCCGCGAGCTGCTCGCCGCCATCCCGGGCCGGAAACCGTTGGAGGCACGATGAAATTCGGGCTCTTCTCCCTCGTCGCGAATCATCCCGACCCGGCGACCGGCGAGACACCGACCCAGCACGAACGCCTGCGCCGAGTCGTCGACGAAGCGATCTTCGCCGAAGAACTGGGCTTCGACGCGTACGGCGTCGGCGAACGGCACGGCGAGCCGTTCCTCTCGTCGGCGCCGCCGGTGATCCTGGCGGCGGTGGCCGAACGGACCCGGCGCGTCCGGCTGCTGACCACCTTGACCGTGATCAGCGTGCTCGACCCGGTCCGCGTCGCCGAGGACTACGCGACGCTCGACCAGCTTTCCGGCGGGCGGCTGGACCTCATGATCGGGAAGGGCAACGATCCCCGGCACTTCCCGCTTTTCGGCCTCGAAGAGGAACGGCAATGGGAGTACCAGGCGGAGAAGTTCGCCCTGCTGCGCAGGCTGTTCCTGGAGGAAGGCGTGACGTGGGAGGGCGAATTCCGCGCGCCGCTGACCGACGTCACGACGCAACCGCGGCCGTTCCACGCGCGGCCGCGGATCTGGCACGGGAGCGCGTCGAGCACCGAGTCGACCGAGCTGGCGGCGAAGTTCGGCGACCCGCTGTTCACCGCGAACGGCTTCCACCCCAAGAAGAAGTACGCGGACCTGATCGACCACTACCGGCGGCGGTGGGCGGACCACGGCCACGATCCGGCGGACGCGCTCGTCGGTTCGGGCGCGGGCGGGCTGTACGTCGCGAAGACGTCGCAGGAGGCGCTGGACGGCTACCGGCCGTACTTCGAGGCGCTGATGCAGACGCCCGCGTATCAGCACAACAAGTCGGAGTTCACCACCCTGGAGGACAAGATCGCCAACGGTTCCGCGCTGGTCGGAAGCCCGGAGCAGGTGATCGACAAGATCGGCGACTACCACGCTTCCTTCGGGCATGAGGTGCAGGCGGTCTCGGTGGACGGCCTGAAATCCGACGAAGCACGGGACGTCCTGGAGCTCTTCGCCTCCGACGTCATCCCGATCGTGCGGAAAGAGCTGCCCTCGCGGGTGTGGGAGAGCTAGTACCTTCGAGAAGGTGCGCATCGGTGCCCCCAATGTCACATTGGAGACGCTCAGTGTCCCCAATGCGGCATTGGGAGCACCGGACCACGCGGACGCCGAACACTCACGAGACGGCCAGCCGCAGGATTTCCCGCGCCACGATGTCGTTCTGCCGGAAGGGAATCGCGTTGGTCCGCGGCCGGGTGAACGCCCCGGCGGACCGCGCGGACGTATGCGGCCCGAGCGCGAACCGGCGCGGATGCGGGCGGCCCTCGCCATCGAGCATCCGGCCGTCGGAGACGCGGGTGTGGATGCGGCCGGCGAGCAGCCGGTCGCCGGTGACCGGGTCGGCCACGGCTTCCTCGCCGAGCGCGCCGTTGTCGCGCAACTGTCGCAAAAGGACATCCGACGCCCGGGTGATGCTCGGCTCGGGCAGCCGCGCTTCGACGAGTGTCCGCGCCTCGGTCTCGCCGGGGAAACTCGCGCCGGTGGCGACGAACGACCGGCGGTCCTCGTCGGCCGAGATCCGCATTTCGGCGCCCAGGAAGGAAACAAGGCCCGCTTCCTGGAGTGCGAGCAGCTCTTCGAGTCGTCGCGGCGGCGGCCCGCTGGCGAAGTACGAGAAGAAGCCGAGGAACCATCCGTCCAAATCGGACAGTTGTGACGCCGCGTCGAGCCGCCCGGTCTGAATCAGCGCGGGAAGCTGGCCCATCACCGACAGCAGCGCCATGAACGCGCCCAGATCCGCGCTGTACTCCGAGTCCGACCGGCGGCTCAGGTCCGCTTCGACGTACTCGCGCAGTTCCTTGCCGTACTCCTCGGCGGTGCCGAATTCGGCGCCCGCCATCGGCCGGTCGAGCCGGTCCAGGTCGAGCCGGTCGTCCGGCGCCGGGACCGCCCGCGCCACCAGCGCGGTGAGTTCGTCGGGCGCCGCGTCCGCGAAAGCATCGGCGAAGACGGCGAAATCCATGCGCACCCGTTCGGGATGGGCAGTGAACAGTTCGCTGTAGTACGCCCAGGCGATCTCCTTCGAGATCAGCGGCCAGACGTCGCGGCGGAAGTCGATCCGGCCGGGTACGGCGCACAGCCTTTCGATGGCGTAGGCGTCGAAGAACCTCGGCAATCGCAACGGTTTCCCACGCGGACGGTAGCCGATTTTCGCGTGGTACGGCACTCCGCGACGCGAACCGATGTGCAGCACGGGCTCGGCGCCGCTGGGGTGGTACTTCAACCCGCCGCACGCCTGCTCCTCGAAACGACCGCCGCGGCCTTCGGTCAGCAACAGCATCAAATCGACGAACGCGAGGCCGAATCCGCGCACCAGCACGGTTTCCCCCGGTCCGATCGCCGAATAGTCGACGTCGGCGGTGTAGCCGGCCGGGTAGTACGCGAGGTCGTGGCGGGCGGCGAAATCCGCGAGCGCGGTCTCGCGATCGTCCGGTTCCGCGTCGAGATGCCCGACGGTGAACAGGACCGCGTCCACTTCGAGGGGTTCCGCGCGATCCTCCAGCCAGAGCGACTGCGGGTCGCCGTCTTCGAGCCGCACCGCGCGGGTCCGGTGCTCGACGACCTCGATCCCGGCCGGGAGTTCGGCCAGGACCTTGCGGTGGAACCAGGTGAGGTACGCGCTCTGCAACCGTCGCGTCGGGAAGTGATCGTTTTGCAGCGCCTCGAGTTCGGCGCGCAGGCTGTCGTCGACCTCGGCGTCGAGGATGCCCGCGCGAACCAGCCGCGCCCACTCGATCAGCGAGGGCCCCTGGCGGATCGGGCCGTCGATCTTCACGGTGTCGTCGGTGAAGACCGTGACGTCTTCGGGCATGGAGTTCATCCGCAGCAGCGGCGACTGCTCGAACCGCCAGACCCGCCCCGCCCCGGCGGGGAAGGGGTCGATGAGATGCACCACCAGACGCCGTCCGCCGAGCAGTTCGGCGGCGTTCGCTCCGAGCCGTTCGAGCACGCCCACTCCGCGCGGACCGGCACCGACCACCGCGAGCACGTAGGGACGCTCTCCGGTACTCACGAGGCCGAAGCTACGCCCGGATTCCGGGGCACGTTCGGCTTCTCAAAGAGCGGAACCGTCTCGAAGAGGGGGCTGCGCCGTTCACTCCTCCGGACGCGGGCCGCTCAGCCATTCGGCCCAGCGTTTCGGCTGCGCTTCGTGGCGATCGAACACCTGCGGCGCGGGCTCATCCGACCCGCCCCGACCGCACGGGGATTCCGGCCCCTGGCGAGGCGGCCACATCCGGATTTTGACGGCCAAAGGCACGAAAAAGGCGAAAGCCGCAGGTCTGGACCTCGGTACCGGCCATCGGGACATCTTCGCGAACGACCGTTCGCCCACGAAAAAGATCTCCAACTCCAGAAACCCGGCGAAAGAACCTAGCCAATCACCAACAGTCAGGAGACACTTACGTGAACGAATGACGCTTCGTGACGAGCTCGTGACCGCGTTACTCTCGGTCACGAGTTTGTCGCGTAATAAGGACCCTATTGGGGGCAACATGGCTTCGGCCGGACGGGTCACTTACCGAGAAGTGTTCGGGGTAGCCGAGTTCCGTTCGCTCTGGTTCGCCGAGCTGTTCTCGATCTTCGGTGATCAACTCGCCAGGGTCGCCCTCTCGGTCCTCGTCTTCACCGAAACCCGTTCCGCGACCCTGACCGGTCTCACCTACGCGCTGACCTACGCCCCTTCGCTGCTCGGCGGAATCTTCCTCACCGGGTTCGCGGACCGGTTCCCCCGGCGGACCGTGATGGTGGTCGTGGACCTGTTACGGGCGGCGCTGATCGCGCTGGTCGCGGTCCCGGTGCTGCCGTTCTGGGTCCTGTGCGTCCTCGTCGGCGCCGTCTCGCTGCTGAACCCGCCGTTCAAGGCGGCGCAGCTGGCCTTGCTGCCCCAGATCCTCGAAGGCGATCGCTTCGTCGTCGGCATGGCGATCCGCAGCATGACCGTCCAATCGGCGCAGCTGGCCGGATTCGCGGGCGGCGGCCTCCTGCTGACCGCGCTCGAACCCCACATCGCCCTCGCGCTGGACGCGGTCACCTTCTTGATCTCGGCGCTGTTCGTCCGGTTCGGGCTGAAGTCGCGTCCGGCCGCGGCCACCGGCGAGAAACGCAAGTCGTTCTTCGCGTCGATCGGCGCGGGCGGCAAGATCGTCTTCGCCAGCTCCGGGCTGCGCTCGCTGCTGCTGTTCACCTGGCTGATGGGCCTGCTGCCGGTGTACGAGGGCATCGCGGCGCCGTACGTCGCCTCGTCGGGCGGCGGCCCCGAGATCATCGGCCTGTTGCTGGCCGCCGACCCGATCGGCAGCGTGATCGGCGCGTTCATCTACTCGCGCTGGGTGCCGGCACACCTCCGGCCGAAGCTGATCGGGCCGCTTTCGGCGCTGACGGCGGTCCCGCTGCTGCTGTGCTTCCTGCAGCCGGGTCCGCTGTCGTCGATCGTGTTGTTCGTGTTCTGCGGCGCCTTCGGCACCGTGGCGCTGATGCAGGCGACCGCCTCACTGACGCTGGCCGTGCCGGACGAGAGCCGGGCACAGGTCATGGGCCTGTCCAACACCGGCCTGACCACGACGATGGGCGTGAGTCCCCTGATCGGCGGCATCCTGGCCGATCAGGTCGGCCCGCAGTCGACCGTCGGCGTCTTCGGGCTTGCGGGATTGATACTGACCGTCCCGCTGGCCCTGAGCTGGTGGCGGACCCTCAGCCGCGACCCCGAACGATGGCAGGAGAAAGACGCCGCACGCGCAGAACATTGAGGTGTTCCGCGCGCCGGCCCGATCGCGCGGACGTCTGGCGCGCGCCCCAGTTCACTGATCCCTACCGGCCATCGCTGGCACCTTTCCCTCGACCTCTCACAGAAAAGTACACACCTAGGGAGCTTGTCGACAGCCCGCAAGTCGGTAGAAGCTGTCCGTAAGTAGGGGGTTTCGGAGAATGACGCAAGAGTCAGGGGGAAAGATGATCACATCGGAGGAACGCGCTGGACATCGTTCGGCTCTCACGGTAGCGACGTGGGAGCTGTGGAAGAGGCCTCGGCACTGGATCGCCTACACCGGGCTGTCCGTCGCGACGATGCTGGCACTGACGGGGGTCTTCGCCGCATCCATCGCCATCACGTCTTCGCAGGTCCTGCTGTGTTTCCTGCTCGCCGGGCTCGCCATCGCGCATACCGAGGCGACCCGCCGGATCGAGCGGCAGCGACGCAGCATGAGCGTCACCCCGCACATCAACATGACCTCGGTCTGGGTGCTACCCGGTGCGATTCTGCTTCCGCCACACTTGACGGCGCTTCTCGTAACCGTCATCTATCTCCACCTCGGATACCGCAGTTGGGCCGGCCTTCGCACGGTCAACCCCCATCGAACTGTGGCGAACGCCACATCGATGACGCTGACCGCGTTCGCCGCCTGGGCGGCCGTGCAGGTCGTCGGCGCCGACGCGGCATCGGTGACGTCGATCTGTGCCGCGAGCCTCGCCTTCTTCCTGATGAACGCCGTCTTCACCGGCACCGGCCTGTACTTCGCGGCGCCTGACAAGGCGACCATCCAGGCGCTCCTCGGCTCTTGGGACGACAACATCCTCGAAGCCTCGACGGTCTGCATCGGCGCGCTGGTGCTCGCCGTCATGCCGCATCAGCCGGTGCTGGTGCTGCTCGTCTTCCTGCCGCTGTACCTGCTGCAGCGTTCGGTGCTGATCAAGCAGCTGGAAGAACTCGCCACCACCGATCAGAAGACCCAGCTGCTCAACGCCACGACGTGGCAGCAGGGTGCCGTCCGCGAGGTCGCCCGCGCCGAACGCGAAAACGGCCAGTTCGGCACGCTGATGATCGACCTCGACCACTTCAAGAGCATCAACGACACCTACGGCCACCTGGCGGGCGACGACGTGCTCAAGGGGGTCGCTGCGCTGGTCAAGGCCGAAACGCGGACGCAGGACCTGGCCGGCCGCTTCGGCGGTGAGGAGTTCGTCGTGCTCCTGACATCGTCGTCGAAGCAGGAGTCCGTCGCGGTCGCCGAGCGGATCCGGCAGCGAATCAGCGAAATGGTCATCAAAACCCAGGACAACGAGGGCAATCCCGTGGTCATCGAGCAGCGGACGGCGTCGGTCGGCGTCGCGAACTTCCCGCTCGACGGCCGGACGATGGACGAGGTCATGGCCTCGGCCGACGCTTCCGTCTACGCGGCCAAACGCAACGGCCGGAACCGGGTCGTCTCGTCGCCGGACCTGGCGACGGTCGCCGAAGTAACACTGGAGGCCGTCGCGGCCTAGCGCAACCGCTCCATCACGTCGGCGGCCGCGGTCCGAAGGCGGACCACGCCCCCGACGGTGAATTCGGTGAGCAGGTCGATGAGCGCGTCCGCGTCGGGCGGCTCACCGTCCCAGCTCGCCTGGACGAGTGCCTCGGTCATCGCGAAGAACAGCGTGACCAGGGCCTTGTCCGCGCGGCCGGAATCGACGCCGTGGCTGGCCCAGCGCTGCCTGCTCGCCTCGGTGTAGACCCGCGCGAGCCGCTCACGGAGCCGGGTGAGGGCCGGGTCGCCCATGCGCTCGGCCTCGCGCAGCACGGGGAACGCCTCGGGATTCGCCGCGACGAAGGCGAACATGTTGGCGTAATTACCGCGCGCCCAGGAGCGGAGCTCGGGCTGCGAGAGATCGATGGCGGGCGCGCCGATCGCCTCGAAGGCCCGCTCCTCGATATCCGCCACGACCTGGGCGAACAGTGTCGTGCGGTCGCCGAACTGCTCGTATACGGCCTGGCGGGAAACGCCGGCGCGCCTGGCGATCTGCTCGATCGTCGCGGCCTGCGCGCCGTGCACCGCGAAGACCCCGGCAGCCGCACTCAGTACCCGCGTGCGCTGCTCACCGATCGGGAGTTTGCGGGGCCGCCCTCTCGGCGCCGGACTTGACATTGTGCGCCACCTCACTGACTCTCTTTTTCGACACGTCTGTCGAAAATGTTTGTGCTCAACGAGGAGCAAGCATGCGTCCAGGATCCCGGCGCGGTGTGTCCGCCGCCGTCTCAGCGGCCACCATCGCGGCCCTGCTGACCTTCGGGGCTCAGCAGGCCGGCGCCGCCCCGTCCTTCTACGATCCCCCGTCGCCACTGCCCGCGGGTGCTCCCGGCGACATCATCCGGCACGAACCGTCCACCTTCTACGTCGATCCCGTGAAACTCATCAAGGCCGACGCGGACGTCCAGCGGATCATGTACCGCAGCACCGACACGCACGGCAAAGCCAACGCCGTGACCGGCACCGTCCTGACCCCGAAGAAGGCGTGGACCGGCGCGGGCGAGCGGCCGGTCATCGGCTACGCGGCCGGGACGCAGGGCGTCGGCGACCAGTGCGCGCCATCGAAAGCCCTCGCCGCGGGCACGGAGTACGAAGGCCCCTTCATCGCCGGACTGCTGCTTCGCGGCTACGGCGTCGTCGTCACCGACTACGAAGGCCTCGGCACCCCCGGCGTCCACACGTACGTCAACCGCGCCGCCGAAGGCAACGCCGTCCTCGACTCGATCCGCGCGGCGCAGCGCCTGCCCGAAGCGAACCTGCCGGACAACGGCCCCGTCGCGACCGCGGGCTACTCGCAGGGCGGCGGCGCGTCGGCGTCGGCCGCCGAATTGCAACCGTCGTACGCACCCGAACTCAAACTGAAGGGCTCGTACGCGGGCGCAGTCCCGGCCGACCTGGCCGAGGTCGGCAAGAACATCGACGGGCACTACGCCTTCGGCTTCCTCGGATTCACGCTGGTCAGCATGGACGCGGCCTATCCGGAGCTGAACATTCCCGCCCTGCTGAACGCGAAGGGCGTCGAAGCGTTCGAGAAGGTCAAGCAGGAGTGCACCGTGGACGCGATCTTCGCGCACGCGTTCACCCAGTCGAAGAACCTGACCAAGGACGGCAGGCCGCTGACCGCGTACCTCGGCGAAGAGCCGTTCAAGACGCGCGTCGGCGAGCAGCTCATCGGGGCGCGGAAGCCAGGTGCGCCGACGCTGGTCGTCCACAGCGCTCTCGACGACATCGTCCCCTACGCGCAGGGGCGGACCATGGCGCGCTCGTGGTGTGCGAAGGGCGCGAAGGTCCAGTTCTCGACTTCGCTGGTTCCTACGCACGTCGGCGGAGCCATCAGGGCTTTCCCGGAGGCTTTCGCTTGGCTTGAGGGGCGCTTCGCGGGGCTGCCTGCCGTGGGGAACTGCGGGCTGTTCTAGGGGTCACCAAGTGCCATGAAAGGTCCTTTCCTTGCAAATTTTGCAAGGAAAGGACCTTTCATAGCGCGCTACTTGAGGCCGGTGGCTTCCGCGGCGGCGGGGTCCGAGTCGGCGAGGAACGTCCGGCACCGGTCGTACTCTTGGGTCTCGCCGATCTTGCCGGCGGCCTTGCCGAGGACGGCGAGGGCACGCAGGAAGCCCTGGTTCGGGCGGTGCGACCACGGCACCGGACCGTGTCCCTTCCAGCCCGCGCGGCGGAGCTGGTCGAGGCCGCGGTGGTAGCCGGTGCGGGCGTACGCGTACGCGGCGACGGTCTCGCCGGCTTCCAGGGCCCTCTCGGCGAGGGCGGCCCATGCTTCGCTGTAGTCGGGGTGCTCGGCGGCGACGGCGGTCGGGTCGGTCCCGGCGTCCAGCGCCGCCTGGGCGGCGGTGTGCTCGGGGAGATGCGTCGGCTGGGGGCCGAGGAGGTTCGTCATACGGCCCATTGTGCAGACCCGGCTCCCCAAGGGCGGCCGCGCCCGCGATCAGCAGCGCTGTGACTAGAAGAACAGGCTCCCGAGAATGCCCCCACCGGCCAGCACCAGAGCGGCGACGAGGACCGCCGCGACGAGTCGTTTCGGCATCATGGCGGCACACCTTGCCCTGTTTCGCACGCCGACCGCAAATCCGCCACCCCTACGGGTGAACCCCGATTTTCGACCCCGAATGCCTGTCTCGTGACCTGGAGCAGGGAAGATATCCGCATGACAAAGGCGACAGAAGTGACCGGGGACCTTTCGCCGGGTGTCATCCCCCGCAGCCCCATCGCCAAGACGAGGCTGTTCTTCAAGCTCCACTGGCACCGCGGCGCACCGGGACAGGCGACGCCGGACTGGGTGCTGAACTTCTGCTACTCGATGTGGCTGGCGGCGTTCGCCTTCAAGATGGTGGGCTCGTCGTGGGACATGTCGTGGCATTTCATGTGGTTGCGGGACGACCTCGCCCCGCCGCACCTGATCAACACCGTCGGCACGGTGATCATCATGGTGCTGGTGGCGATCCACAGCTACACCGGCATGGGTGCCGACCGGCGTTCGCTGCGGTTGATGCAGATCGGGCTCGTGGTGTTCCTCATCGCGGCGCCGCTGGACGTCATCAACCACCGCGTCAACGGCCTCGACCTGACCGCGTGGAGCCCGTCGCACATGATGCTCTACATCGGCACGGGCATCATGCAGGCCGGCGTGATCATGGGCTGGCTGAAGTACGCCAAACCCGGCCGGACGCGCACCGGTGTCCTCATCGGACTGTGGGTTTTCTTCCTGGAGAACACGTTCTTCCCGAACGGTCAGCAGGAGTACGGCATCCTCGGCCTGCGCGCCTGGGAACGCGGCACGCCCGAGGCCGAGCCGGAACTGCTGAACTTCGCCGCCGGCCAGATCGGGCATCCGGTCGACCAGGTGGCCGTCGAGTACTTCACGATGCCGATCGACGACTGGGTGTATCCGCTGTGGGGCATCGGCGTGATGGCCCTGATCTTCGCGCTGGCGCGGTACACCACCGGCTTCCGCTGGGCGGGGACGACGGTCGCCGCGGCGTACCTCGGCTACCGGCTGGTGATGTGGCCGCTGCTGCTCGGGATGGGCTTCCCGATCTCGACCGTGCCGTTCTACCTGCTGGCCGTCGGCCTCGCCGTCGACCTGGCGTTCCGCATCGGCCGCGGTCATCCGCTGCTGACGGCGGGCACCGGCGCGCTGCTGGTGACGGCGTTCGGCTACGGGATGCTGTGGGTGCAGTCGCAGTTCCGGCCGTGGATCCTCGGCGACGCGCATACGGAGTCGGCGCCGCCGGTGGCCTACTGGACGGCCGTGGTGTGCCTGGCCGGGGTCGGTGCGCTGTGGGCCGCCGCCGGACCGGGGACGCGAGCGGTGAACTCGCTGCTGGAGAAGCGCCGAGAGAAGACGGCGCTCCCGGCCGCCTGAGGCTCTGAGTACGTGAAGGCCCCCTTCACTGCGTCTAGCGCAGTGAAGGCCCCCTTCTGTAGCCCCGGAGACCGGTAGCCGTCTGACCTGCGCTAACACGGCTACCGGCCTTCGGCGGTACGCAACGGGTACACAGCAGCCGAGAACAGGTCATCCATGAGCGCACGGGCGCGCTCGTGGGCCTGCTCGAACAGGTGGCCGTAGGTCTCGGACGTGGTCGTGATCGACCCGTGGCCCATGTAGTCACGGACCTGTTCCATGGACGCCCCACGGTGCGACGGGCCGCCTTCGATCAGCCGAGACGCGAAGTAGTGCCGAAGGTTGTGTATCCCGTAGGCGCCACCCTTGGTCATGCTGTCCGCCTGGATCGCGGGGTGCCAGACGTCCGGGTTCCACGCTGCGCGGTCGATCAGGCCGCCCTTGGCGTTGGTGAACACGACGTGCCAGTCCTTGTTGCAGCACGTGCAGCGGACCACGGTGGTTCCGTGCTTCTCAGCGTGCTGGGCAATGGCGGTCGCGGTGACGTCGGCAAGCGGGACCGTGCGGACTTTGCCGCCCTTGGGCTTGGCTAGGACGAGCTTCCCGCCGACGCGCTTCACTTGGTGGCGGATGGTGATCTCCTTGCGGAAGCGGTTCACGTCTTCGAGCGCGACGGCGAACGCTTCGCCCTGCCGATGCCCGCAGGTCGCCGACACGAGCCCGATGGGCCGTTCCCGCTCCGGCATGGCGCCAAGCACGGTGTTGACCCGCTCTTGCTCCCAGATGTTCCGGACACGCCTGTCACGCCGGGGCACCTCCATGTCCCACCCGTCGAAGGGGTGCACGGGAATGAGCTTGGTAGCGCCGCTGACGGCCGTCTTCAGGAAGCTTCCGAGATGGACGTAGACAAGCTCAAGCAGGCTGGTGGAGTACTTCTCCCCGTTGGGCTTCGTCTTCTCGCACATCTCCGCCCACCACTCCATGACCCGCGACGTGGTGATGTCACAGACCCGCAGGTGACCGAACGTCGGCAAGATGTGGTTCTTGAACCGGGATGCGACCGAACGGCGCGTTCCGGTGTCGGAGTAGCGCTCTTTCAGCCACTTCGGGACCGCCACCGAGACCAGGACACGCCCGGCCGTCGGATCGAACGGAACAAGGCCCTTGAGCAGGTCACTGTTCACCTTGACGTCGTGGGCCTGCGCGTCGCTCTTCTTCTGAAAGGACATCGTTCGGGCGCCCTTGTTCCGCACGCGCCACCGCTTGCCCCGGCCGTAGTCCGCCGTGCGCTTGCGGGTGCCCTTGTGGTGCCACCGGTCCTCAACGCTCATGTCTTGCCTCCCGTGGTCTAGCAACCTGACTAGTACTAGTCACCTTACTAGTAGTCGATCGACTATTAGTAAGGTGCCTAGCGTGAGTGGGATTGGTGAGCTTGTCGGCGGAGCCGAGATCGGCCGACTCTTTGGCGTAGGCCGTCAACGCGTGTATCAGCTCACCAGTCGCGACGACTTCCCCGAACCGGTCGAACGGCTAGCCATGGGCAACGTGTGGCGTACCGACGACGTACGCAAGTGGGCGCGGGACCACGATCGCGTGATGCCCGGTGACAACCCGGCCTAGCCGGGCTCGCGCGGGGTTACGGCGTGCCGTTCTAGCCACTTGTCCACTTCGGACGCTCGATATCTGACGTGCTTCCCGACCCTGTAGTACGTCGGTCCCGTTCCGGCCGTGTTCCAGCCGTAGACGGTCTTCAGTGGCACCCCGCAGTACTGCGCGACTTCCCGCGCGGTGAGCAGTGCCCCCATGGGCTACCTCCACGGGAGGCGCTCGCCGGACTTCGCCGTGCGCCTTAGTTCCCGTCATTACTGCTCAGTGGCGGAAGGGGGACACGCGGGCACGTGCCGTGCGGCGGCAGACGCGGAGGCAGAGTGTCAAAGTGTCGAAATAGGGGTGTTTCTAGGTCTTATATAGCTCTCTTCTCTCTAGGGGGAATACAGAAAAGGGCTTGAATCGACACTTCGACACTTCTTGGTGTGGCGTGCGACACAGGGAACGCGTTTTGCCTGGTCGGATGTCACCCTGCCGCCACTGAAGTAAGTAGAGGCCGCGAACAGCCCTGGGGGTGCTCATGCTGCGACGTGCGTGCATGACCTGCCCCCGGACGGCTGTTCCCGGTGCCGCCCACTGTGAGCGCTGCGGGGGTGGCCATCGCCGTACGGCTGGTGACCGCGTCCGGCAGGCAGTCCGACGAGCGGTCAACCGTGCGGGCCGGGCACGCTGCCGTGGCTGCGGACATACCTTCCCCGCGCGGGCCGTGCAGGTGGATCACGTCCGGCCACTGCGGGACGGCGGACGCGACGAGCCCGGCAACATTCAAGTGCTGTGCACCGCGTGCCACAGAGACAAGACCGAAGACGAGAACGCGCGCCGGATCTTCAGGCCGCAGAGCTAGGACAGGCAGGCACACCCTTACTCATCCTGCGATCCTTCACGCTCTTCTCTGAAGATGAACGCGCCGCGCGCCCATGGGGAAGGCGGGGCGAAAGTTCGGCCACTCCGGGGCCGTAGAACACCCCGGCCCCTTTTTGGACACGCCCTGAGTGCGAGTCCGATTTTTGACCAGTGTGAACAGTCCGTGAGCCTGCGTTTTACCTGCTCGCAGGGCCGTTCATGCTGCCCGGAAACAGGGCGAAAGCCCTCCGAAACGTGCCTAAAACCCCTGGAAACAGGGGCTTAGGCAGCCATTCCAGCCCGTCACGGGTCGAGCGCTTCGCGGGCGGGTGTCTGACCCGCGTTGAGAGTTCCCTGTGACGGGCTTCCCCGCGCCGATCGATTGGAGGTGAGCGCGTGGCCGAGTACTACCGAGACGAGACGCTCACCCTTCACCAGGGCGACGCGGCCGACGTGCTCCGCACGCTAGAGCCCGGCTCCGTTAATGCCGTCGTCACCAGCCCGCCGTACTTCGGGCTCCGCGACTACGGTGACGCCGCGCAGATCGGCCGTGAGCCGACCGTGGCGGAGTACGTCGAACGGCTCGTGTCCGTGTTCGCCGAAGTGCGCCGGGTACTTGCCGACGATGGCCTTGTGTGGCTGAACCTGGGCGACGCCTACACGGCGAAGTCCGGGCCGCTGCGGGCCGGGTCGACCGGGACGCGGCCCAAGAACCTGATCGGGCTTCCGTGGAAGGTCGCCTTCGCGCTTCAGGCGGACGGCTGGTTTCTGCGGAACGCCATCGTGTGGGCCAAGCCGAACGCGATGCCGGAGAGCGTGCAAGACCGGTTCTCGAACCGGTACGAGTCGGTGTTCATGCTGACGAAGTCGAACCGGTACCGGTTCAACCTGGACGCGGTTCGTGAGCCGTACACGGGCGACCGCTCCCCGTCTCGACGGGCGCGCAAGCCGGGGCCGAAGAAGGCCAACAGCGTCACGAGCGTGTGGCCGCCGCCGGGGCACGAAGACCGGGGCCACAATCCCGGCGACGTGTGGACGCTGCCGACGCAGCCTTTCAAGGGCGCCCACTTCGCGCCGATGCCGCTGCGGCTCGCCGAACGCTGCATTGCCGCGTCCGTGCCTACTTGTGGTGCACACGACAAGACGCCCCTCGCCGGCCGCGGGGCCGAATCTTGTGGTGCACACCCCACGATCCTTGACCCCTTCTGCGGGTCGGGAACGTCGCTCGTCGCAGCCCGCGCCGCAGGTCTGCGCGCTATCGGGGTCGACCTGAACCCGGACTATCTCGCCCTTGCGCTCGACCGATGCCAGGCAGGCAAGTGACGACGATCGGGTCTCTGTGCTCCGGTCTCGGCGGGCTCGACCTCGCGGCCGTCGACGTCTTCGGCGGACAGCTCGCGTGGTGGGCCGACATCGATCCTGCGGCCGTCACGGTCATGACCGCCTACCACCCGCACGCCCCGAACCTGGGCGACGTCCGCACGGTCGAGTGGCAGAACGTCCCGCCTGTCGACGTCCTGTGCGCCGGGTACCCGTGCCAACCTTTCTCGCACGCTGGGAGGCGCCGTGGTACCGAAGACCCCCGCCATCTCTGGCCCTGGATCGCTCGCGCCGTTCGCGTACTTCGACCAAGAGTCATCGTGTTGGAGAACGTTGCCGGACATCTCAAGCGCGGCGCCGGAGACGTCTTCGCCGACCTTGCCGAAGGTGGGTATCTATTCGCATGGGCGGTTGTATCCGCTGGTGATGTCGGGGCACCGCACGTTCGGCGGAGGCTCTTCGTGGTTGCTGCCGACACCGCACGCGACGTGCCACGCGGGCGCCTGGTCGGGGGGCCGCCGGGGAGGGCTCAACCTTCAGACGGCGATATCACGCTTGGTGGAGGACTCGACTGGGGCAAGTACACCGACGCCGTCCGAGGATGGGAACACGCCCTTGGGCGAGTAGCTCCGGTTCCTTCCTTCGAGACCGACCGGGGTACGCACCTGCTCACAGCACCGTTCGTTGAGTGGCTCATGGGCCTTGCGCCCGGCTACGTGGCGGACATGCCCGGCCTGTCCCGCGCGCAGAAACTCCGCCTTCTCGGTAACGGTGTCGTGCCGCAGCAAGCGGCCCTCGCTCTCCGTCTTCTCCTCCCGCAGCTCGCTTCCGCGCAGCCTGCCTAGACCACCACCCCGTACGGGTTCGAGCCCGGCCGCGCCCCCTCTCGCGGCCTGGTGCTCCCCGTGCGGGGTGGTCCCCATCTTCCGTGCCCGCCGGGCGACGGCCGCAGGACGGACTTACACGCCGGTCCGCGCAGGCGGTCCCCGGCCGACCTCTGAACGGAGGCACCTTGCCCGGCTCCGTGTCGGCGACCGACCGCGTTATCGCCGGGGCATTGGTCGCCGTTCTCCTGCTCTCCACGGTTCAGGCCGTGGCACCCCGGCCGCGCCCGGCCCTGGTGTGGTCGCAGCCCGCCGAACCGGCCCGGCCCGCTCCGCCGTCGGTGCCTGCGAGCCCGCAGCCCGCCGGGGCAGGCCCGGACCCCGAACCTCCGGCGAAGGACTCGAACCCGTCGTGCGGTCCTGCCAAGGGTGACGCGCTTGACCGATGGATCGCGCAGGCTTCCGCCGCGCTGGAGCACGTCGGCGAACGCCCGATCACCGACCGGGACGCGCTGCGGCTCATCATCGCGGCGGAGTCCTCCGGCGATCCGTGCGCCGTGAACAACTGGGACATCAACGCCCGACGCGGCACGCCGTCTATCGGGCTCGTGCAGACCATCCGGCCGACCTTCGACCGGTGGGCGCTACCCGGATACGGCGACATCCGCCACCCGGTCGACAACATCATTGCGGGAGTTCGTTACGCCCGTGGCCGCTACGGCTCCGAAAGCCACGTGCCCGGAGTCGTCGGCAGACGCACGGGCGCCCGGTACAGCGGCTACTAGATCTCCGCCGCGCGGTGGTCGTTCGCGCCGATGACGCCAAGCCCGCGCAGTGTGACGTCCGCCTGGTTGCCGTGTCCGAAGTCCTTCGCCTGTAACGAGATCAGGCCACGGCCTAGAAGGACTGTGAAGGCCGTAGCGCGGTCCCCGTCCATGTCTTCGTGTGCCACGGACCAGGTTCCCGCCGAACGAACGACTGAGCCGTCACGTACGGCGCGCAAGGCCGCAAGTTCCAGAGCGCTGACCCTCTCGCGTGTCGGAGGTTCGTACTCGGGCAAGGGTGTGATTTCCATGCCGCGAGGATCTCAGTTGCTCACGCGGAAGTACTGCCATGAGAACAGGTTCACTCGAACGGGAATCCGGCCGCGCCGTTGGCGTGCACACCGCAAGAAGGCCCCGCGGCCGGCGAGAGGGCCGGTTGGCGTGCACACCACAACATCAAGCGGAGGTAACCGGCATGTCGCACGCGAAGCGACCGGAGGATCGCTCCGGGAATCCACGCAGTGCAGCCGGTTCTTCGTCCGCGCCTACCGTCCATTCCGGACGAGCACCCCGAGTTCCGGCGAAGCTGGGCGACGTCGGCCGCGAGATCTGGCGGGCCGTGTGGGCTGCGGGCGAAGGCGCCTACCTTCCGGCAACCGACCGGTTCGTGATCGAGCGCTATTGCGAACTGCACGACCGGCGGGCCGCCCTGCTGCGCGAAGTGGAAATCGACGGGCTCACCACGGTGGGCAGTACCGGGCAGACCGTGATTCATCCGGCGTTGCGGTACGTCGAGTCCACGGAGAAGGAACTACGCGCCATAGAAACAACTCTCGGGCTGAACCTGGAAGCCCGCCTTCGTCTGGGCATCGCCGCGAACGCTGCGCGCCGGACGACTCTTGACGACATCTTGGGCGACCCCGACGACTAGGAGGCGAAACCGTTGTCCCCCAAAACAGAGGGACGACGCGTACGCCGATTCGTCCAGCACCTAACGCTAGGCGGCTCGTACCTCGGGCGCCCGTTCCGTCTGCTCACATGGCAACGCGACGCCATCGACGAGATTTACCGGCTCACCCCGGACGGCCGACGCCGTTACCGGACGGCGGTTCTCGGTGTCGCGCGCAAGAACGGCAAGACACAGCTTGCCGCAGCGCTCGCGCTGTACCACCTGTGCGCGGACACCCGCGACGCGGCGCCGGAAGTCATCTGCGCCGCCAACACCCGCGACCAGGCCCGGCTACTGTTCGCCGAAGCCGCCCGCATGGTGCGGATGTCTCCGCTTCTGTCGGACATCTGCACTGTCCAACGTGATCAGATCATCTGTCACGCCACGGGCGGCCGGTTCAAGGCCGTGTCCGCCGACGCCGGACTACAGCAAGGGCTGAACCCGTCCATGATCGTGATGGACGAGTACGCGCAGGCGAAGAACAGTGACCTGTTCGACGCGCTCACTCTTGGCTCTGCGCAACGGAACGAGCCCCTGTTCTTGGTGATCTCGACCGCCGGGCCGCTGCCCGATGGGCCGTTCGCGGACCTGGTCGAGTACGGCCGCCGTGTCGCGTCCGGCGAAGAAGACGATCCTTCCTTCTGGTCTCGCTGGTACGGGGTCCAGCCCGGCGAGACCGTGGATCACCGCGACCCCGACGTGTGGCGCCGCTGCAATCCGTCGTGGGAAATCATGAACACGGACGACTTCGCCGCGAGCTGCAAGCGGACACCGGAAGCCAATTTCCGCATGTACCGGCTGAACCAATTCGTACGGGGCGGTTCAACGTGGCTTCCTCACGGCGCGTGGGAAGCGCTCGCGCGACCGGACAAGCGGCTTGAACCCGGCGACGAAATCGTCGCGTTCGTTGACGCAGCGTGGAAAGGCGATTCAACCGGCATCGTCGGTGTCCGCCTGTCCGACTTGCACGCGGAGGTACTCGGGCACTGGGAGGCCCCGCCGGATGACCCGCACTGGCGTACACCACTGGGCGAGGTCAAGCAGAGAATCCGGGATATATGCCGGACCTACCGCGTCGCGGAGGTTCCCGGCGACCCATACCGGTGGGAAGTCGCCATGCAGGAGCTAGCCGAAGAGGGCTTGCCCGTGGTCGAGTTCCCGACCAACTCCCTTGCGCGCATGGTTCCCGCGACGCAAAGCGCGTATGAGGTGATCACGGAAGGGCGGATGTCGCACTCCGGCGACCCGGCCCTAGCGCGCCACCTTGCCAACGCGGTCGTGCGCGAGGACACGCGAGGCCCGCGAATCCACAAGGAAAGCGCGGGCAGCAAAAGAAAGATCGACCTCGCCGTATGCCTGATCGGCGCCCTTCACCGCGCGCAGCTCTTCCGCGAGGACCGAAGCACAAGTGACGGTTTCCTGGTGGACGGAAAGCCCTGGGATGACTTCGAGGATGACGACACGTGGTGAAAGGAGGCCGCAGTTCTCAACACTGACAAGTGGCAGCGAATCACCTATGCCACGAAGAAAATCCGTTGGCGAACCGCCGCACTGTGGCGGAAAAGCTCGCCGGAGATCCTCGCGACCGGTGGCGCGTCGGCAATCACGACCGGCGCCGCAGCCATCTACGGCCCCGCCGGATGGATCACGGGCGGAGTGCTCGCCGTGATCGGCGCCGTGTGCGCCGCGAAGTCGAAGGGCGGTGCGGCCTAGTGGGCTTCATGTCCTTTGTGGAGAAACGCTCCGCACCCGTCCCGGTCGAGCAGGCCAAGACCAGCGGCGAACTGTTCGGGGTGGACGCTCCGGACGACGAGCCGTTGACGCGTGAGACAGCGCTGAAAGTCTCGGCTGTCTTCGCGTGCGTGCGGCTGCTATCGGACAACATCGCGACACTGCCTGTGGACACGTACCGTCGCGTGGCCAAACGACGCCGTCCACTACCTACACCGGATTGGCTGATCAAGCCGAATCCGGACATCGGCCGTATCACGTTCTTCGGACAGATCATGACGAGCCTTCTCCTTGAAGGCAACGCCTACATCCTGGTCTCTCGTTCGGGTGGCCGAGTGGTCGCACTCGACGTCATCCCCGCGTCCATGGTGGAGCCGCGCTACGTCGCGACCCGTTCCGGCCGCAAACGCCTGGTGTACCAACTCTCTGTCGCAGGCGAAGAGGAACCGGCGGACGTCGTCGGAGCACTCGACCCGAAGGACGTCCTTCACTTGCAAGGGCTTCCGCTCGCCGGAGACCTGCGAGGAGTCTCACCACTCAAGGCCGCAGCGCTCACCATCGGTTCCGCGTTGTCGGCACTGGAATACAGCGGCGACTTTTTCAGGGATGGCGCGCTTCCCGGCGCCGTGGTCAACGTCCCCGGCCCGATGTCGCCGGAGGGGCTGAAGGCCGCCCGGCAGACGTGGCGCAATATCCATCGTGGCAGGGGAAACCGGCACGGTCTCGCGATCCTGACCGAGGGCGCGACGTTCCAGAAAGTAACGATCAGCCCGGACGAAGCACAGTTCTTGGAAACACGTCAGTTCCAGGTTCCCGACGTGGCAAGGCTTTTCGGTGTTCCGCCGCATCTCATCGCGGACGCCACCAACTCGACGTCATGGGGTTCTGGCCTGTCGGAGCAGAACACGAGCTTTGCGCAGTACTCCACCCGGCCATGGGTCGAGCGGATCGAAGAGGCGTTAACCGCGCTGCTCGTCGCCGACACGGGCGACCCGAAAGCGTTTGTCCGCTTGAGTCTCGACGCCATCCAGCGCGGCGCCATCAAAGACCGCATGGACACCTACCGTGTTGGTCTCGCGTCCGGCATCTACACCCGCAACGAAGTGCGAGCGCTCGAAGATCTTCCGCCGGACACCGAGTACGGCGACTACTTTCAACTCCCGCTGAACCTCGCATTGCTCACCCCGGACGGCCCATTGTCGCTGTCCGCCGGGAAGAGCACGAACGAACCGGACGACGAGCCGGACGGCACCGCCGACGAGACCGGGGAGGACCCCGCGACCGACGCGGACGAGACCGACGACGAGTCGGCCGACAAGCCCAAGGAGACCGCACCCGTTGACCACTGAGCGGCGCGACTACGCGCGCACGGTCGAGCTGCGGACCGAAGGCGAGAACACCACTATTCGAGGCTACGCCTACGTTTTCGGCGCGCTGTCCCATGACCTTGGTGGGTTCCGGGAGCGCATCGAGCACGGCGCGGGCAGCGAATCGTTGGCACACAACGACCTGGTGGCCACGTTCAACCACAACGCGGATGCCCCGCTTGCCCGGTCGGGCGCGGGTCTGCGGGTCGGTGAGGACGACACCGGAGGTTGGTACGAGATCGACCTACCGGACACCAGCACCGCCCGCGACGTCGCCGAACTGATCCGGCGCGGTGTCCTGCGCGGGTCCTCGTTCACGTTCTCGCTTCCGGACGCACGTTCCGATCAGGAATGGACAGACACACCGGACGGCGAAGTCATCCGGACGCTTCGCCGTATCAACGTCGTGGAGCTGGGCCCGGTCTTGAACCCGGCCTACCCCGACACCACCGCAGCCCTGCGCGCCCTTCATGAGGCCCGCAGCGCACAGGCATCCGGCGCGCGGCCCGTCACGGCCGCAGCCATACCGAAGGGGAGCCCCACCACCTTGACCACTGAGCTTCAGGACACCGCCGAAGAGCGCGCCCGCGCAGAGCACGCCCTCACCGCAGCCGACGCGGACGGCGCCGCCGACACGAGCGCCCGCATTCTGGAGTTGCTCGACCGGCTGGACACCCGTTTCGCCGACCTGTTCACCAACGCCAAGACCGCCGAAGCGCGGGAGCAGGCCGCGCAGCGCACCGAAGAAGCCCGCAGCCTCGCCGTGGGGCTGCTCGCGCAGGGCGCCCCGCAGCCGCAGGCCCCCGACCTCCGCGCGAAGGACGGTGCTTCGCTTCGTGCCCTGAATGTCGGCGAGACGGCCGAGTTCCGCGCGGTCATGGGTGTGGGCGTGGACGCGGCGAACAAGCAGGCGGGCAAGGCCACGCCTTCGGACACGCTGTACACGCAGCTCATCGAGATCATCGCGGAGCGGTCCAACGTCATCGTCGGTGGTGCTCGCTCCGTCACTACCGGTACGGGCGAGAAGCTGACCTTCCCCCGCGTCACGCCGAAGCGGCCGGAGACCAAGACCAAGGAAGCCGAAGCGCTGCCGGAGAACTACCCGTCCACCGACACGGTGAGCAACGTCCCGGAGAAGTACGGCTATGTCAGCCACCTGTCGGCCGAGTTGGTTCAGGACGACGTGGTGGACCTGGTCGGGTTCCTGGCGGCCGACGCCGGGCCGAACCTCGCCGACCAGATGGGCAGGGATTTCCTCGCGGCGCTGCTCGCCGGGATCGTGATCAAGGAGACCCCGGCCAAGCTCACCAAGGAAGCCGACGCGGCCGATTTCGTCATCGATCTTTTCTATGAGCTGCCGACCGCAGCCGCGAACCGCGCTTCGTGGCTCATGGGCCGTAAGTCCATCGCGCGTCTGCGCAAGCTCAAGGACGGCAACGGTCAGTACCTCCTGAAGAGCGTCGCGGACGGTACCGCCCTCACGCTCATGGGCCGCCCGGTCCTGCGGGACGCCGGTTTCGACAACGACAACACCAAGGTTGTCCTGTCGGACCTGAGTGGCTTCATGACCCGGTTTGCCGGGCCGCTGCGGGTTGCCCGCAGCACTGAAGCCAAGTTCGTTGAGGACCTGGTCTCGTTCAAGTTCGTTCAGCGCGCCGGGGGCTCGTTGCTCGACGCGACCGGCTCCGCGCTGCTCACCCTGCCCGCTCCGGGCGCGGGTGCCTGATCCGTCCCACCTGCGGTAATGCCCCGGCCGGTTGGAGTGCGCACCACACGTCGCACTCTCGCCGGCCGCGGGCGTGCCTTGGGGTGCACACCACAAGAACGGAGGTGCCGTGTGGCTGCTCTTGACCAGTACGCGACCCTGCCGGAGCTGCGGCGGCTGGACGGGCTTGCCGATACCGACTTGTTCACCGACGCGGACCTGTCGGAGGCCCTCTCCTACGCCGTGGAGACGGTCGAGGGGTACACGGGCCAGGCGTGGCCGGAGCGCCCGCCTACGGCCATCAGGTGGGCCGTGCGGACCATCGCGCGACAGTGGGCCGTGGATCTCCACTCCCGGATGCCGGACCGCGCCCTGTCCATCAACTCAGAGTTCGGGCAGGTGTCCCTTGCGCAAGCCGGGGGTGACTGGCGCCCGACGTCCCTGCCGGAGGTGAACGCGGTCCTGAACCGCTACCGCACCCGGCCCCCGTGGGGGTGACGCCCGTGTACGTGATCCTTGCCGCCAAGCTCGCCCTGTACGAAGCGCTCAAGGCCCGGTTCGCCGGTAGCGGGGTCCAGGTCTCCTACGCCGAACCCGCCGACGCACGAAGCCGCTCCGTCTGGTTCACCGACACCGTGGAACCGGAAATAGAGCCCGTAGCACTCGCGGCCGGACGACGGAAGCCGTCGAACATCTCCGCCGAACTGACCATCAGGGCATGGGCGACGGTGCCCGGCGACCCGGTCCGAGCTGAGACCGCAGCTTACGAGCTACGTGCCGACATCGAGCGGGCCGTCCTGGACGACTTCCACCCGCACCGCGTGTCCGGGCTCATGGACGCCCGGCCCGTGCGCGTCGCCGTGACCAATGGCGAAGGCGGCAACGGCTCAACCGCCGTCGCAGACGTCACGCTCGCCCTTCGGGCACGCATACACACATAGGAGGGCGCCCACGTGGCCCTAGACGCAACAATCGCCCTGGGCGCGGAAACCGCCTACGGCACGGCCGCATCCACTGTGGACGGCTACGAAGGCAAGGGGGACAGCTGGAAGACCACCCGCGAGTTCATGGAATCCGTGGGCTTCCGCACCGGTCTTCAGACCGCCCGCGCGGACCGCCGCCGCATCGTGGACATGGGCGGCGAAGGTGAGATCGAGTGCGATGTACTCGACGCCGGGGCCGCTACCCTGTTCGCCTCCGCCTTCGACCGGCACGAGAGCAAGCCCGCAGGCAAGACCACGGTGCACACGTTCACGTCCGCGAGCACCGGAAGCGGCAAGAGCTTCACCGCCGAAATGGTGCGCCCCAAAGCATCCGGAGGCGTGACCTCCTTCCGCCACGTCGGGTGCGTCGCGACAACCGTTGAGCTGACACAGGAAGTCGGCTCACCGCTCGCGGTCAAAGTCGCGTTCGACTTTCAGACCGTGACGCACGGCGCGGCCCCTCTCGCCCCGGCCTACCCGGCTGAAGCCTTCCCGTACGACTGGACGGCGGGCGTGGTTGAGGTCAAGATGCCCGGCGCGTCCGCGTATACGCCGCTCGACGTCACGAAGTGGACCATCTCGGCTGAGTCCGGGCTGAAGACCGACCGGCGATTTGTCCGCGCTAATCCGCTGAAGAAGGCACCTGTTCGGGCGGCCGTGCCGACATACGAAGGGTCTTTCGAAGCAGAATTCGATGACTCGACGCTCGCCCTGTATGAGGCATTCATTGCGGGCGCCGTGCTGTCCGCTCGCATCACCTACACGGGCGCGACGAAGGCCAGTGACGGGAAGCCTAGCGGACTCGTGATCGAGGCTCCGGCGATCCAGTTCACCGGCGATTCCCCGGAAGCGTCCATCGATGAAATCACCGTCATGGAATTGCCGTTCCGGATTCTCGACCCCGGCAATGCCGACGCGCTGAAGCTCGTCTACACCGAGCCGACTCCGACCCCTCCGGCGGGTGGCTGAGCCCGGCCCGCTTGGTGTGCACACCACAACCCGAAGGCCCCGCGGCCGGCGAAGGGGGCTTGGTGTGCACACCACAAGGAGGACTTTCACCCATGGCACGTGACTTCGAAGTCCGGGTGGACGGGCTCCGGGAGCTGCGGAGCGCCATCCGCCGCACCAAGGATGCCGACCTGCGCAAGGAACTAGCGCAGGCGCACAAGGACACCGCCGATGTCGTCGCGCAGCCCGCGAGCCGTGCGGCTCCGCATCGCTCCGGCCGACTGGCACGCACGGTCAAGCCGAGCGCGAGCGTCAAGGGCGCCATCGTTCGCGCGGGACGCGGCTCGTCGGTCCCGTACGCCGGACCTATCCATTTCGGGTGGCGCAAGCGGCACATCCGCGCGCAGCCCTTCCTTTTCGACACCGCCGGGAAGAAACAAGATGAGTACACACGCGTGTTCCGCTACCGGATCACGCAGCTTGTACGGCGCGCTCTCGGCTCCTAGAAGACTGGAGAATCGTTGTCCGACTTCATTTCCATTGACATCGATGAACTGACCATCGATGAAATCGAGACCGTAGAAGAGATCATCGACGCGTCCATTGAGTCGGTGGCCAAGCCCGGTTCCCGCAAGGGCAAGTTCCTTCGAGCCTTGGCGTTCGTGGTGAAGCGCCGTGAAGACCCCGCCTTCACCATCGAGCAGGCCGGAAGCCTGAAGATCCGCGTCGAGCGCCCGGCGGGGAAGCCGGACCCTACCGTGCCCGCCGCGCAGTAACGAAAGCACGGCTTGTGGCGCACTTCGGCGTCACGTGGGCGGACCTGCACACGCTGCGGCTCGTGGAGTTCAACGCGTTGGTGTCCGCAATGGACAAAGACCTGAAGGACCGCAACCGCCGACACGGCGGAGGACACGAGCCGGGGACGCGTCGTACCCCGGTCATGACGTGAGGGGGCGCCGATGGCTAAGCCGATCAAGGTAACGATCCTGGGTGACGTCTCGGACCTCACCAAGAAGCTCGACGACGGCGAACAGGCCGTGTCCGGCTTCGGGGTGTCACTCGGCAACGTCGCGGGAAAAGTCGCAGGCATGGCCGCGAAGTTCGCTCTCGTGTCCGGTGCGGTCGCGGGCATCGGTACCGCCATCTCTGACGCTCTCGCGCAAGAGTCGTTGACGGACAAGCTGAACGCGCAGCTTGGTGCGACCGGAGCGCAGGCGAAGACCTACGGTTCTGCCGCAGGGGCGTTGTACGCCAAGGGGTATGGCGAATCGATGGCCGACATCACCGAAGCCATTCGCGGTGTCGTGCAGAACATCGACGGTATGGGCACTGCCTCGCAGGCCGATCTTGAACGGATCGGCGCGAAGGCCAGTGATACGGCCAAGATCTTCGACCAGGAGCTAGGTGGAGTCACTCGCGCCGTCGGACAGATGATCCGAACCGGGCTTGCCGCGAACGCGGATGAAGCCTTCGACATCATCACCGCCGGATTTCAGCACGGCGTGGACAAGTCCGGCGACTTCCTCGAAACACTCAACGAGTACGGCACCATGTTCCGTGCCCTTGGGCTCGACGGACAGACGGCAACCGGCCTCCTGTCCCAAGGGCTTCAAGCGGGGGCGCGGGACGCGGACAAAGTTGCCGACGCGTTGAAAGAGTTCGCCATCCGCGCGAAGGATGGCAGCAAGACCACCGAAGACGGCTTCAAGGCCATCGGGTTGAGCGCGTCGGACATGGCGGCCAAGTTCGCCGCAGGCGGACCGGTCGCTGCCGCAGCGCTCGACCTCACCTTAGACCGACTTCGCGCCATCCCCGACCCCGTAGCACGCTCGACGGCCGCTGTGAACCTCTTTGGGACACAGGCGGAAGACCTTCAAGACGCGCTCTACGCGCTCGACCCGTCAACCGCCGTCGCGGGCCTGGGCCAAGTGTCCGGCGCTGCTGCTGCGACTGGAAACACGTTGCACGACAACGCGCAGACGCGACTCGAAGCGTTCGGCCGGACACTGTCGAGCGGGCTCGTGACCGTACTCGGCGCGCACGTGGTGCCGCTCATCGAGAAGGTGGCGGGCGTACTCGCGACCGTCCTCGGACCCGCGTTCAGTGTCGCCGCAGGGATCTTGACCAGCACGGTACTTCCGGCTCTGACGTCCCTTGTGGACTGGGTCGGGCGGAATAGTGATTGGCTGACCGTCGTTGCCGGGGTCATCACTGCCGTGTTCCTGCCCGCGCTCGTCGCCATGGGCGTGCAGGCAACGATCAGCGCCGCGCAAACCGTCGCTGCGTGGACTGTGTCCAAAGTCCAGGCGATCGCGTCACTCGTCACACAGTCGGCCGCGCTCGTGTCGCTGTCCGCGCTGTGGTTCGGTCTCGGGCTGCAAAGCATGATCCAGTCGGCGAAAGTCGCTGCCGCATGGGTCCTTTCTAAAGTCCAGGGCGCCGCGTCGCTCGCTGTACAGGCGGGCGCGTTCGTCGCACTGGGTATCGCCTGGGCCGGTTTGGGCGTTCAAGCAGCGATCCAGGGCGCGGCCATCGCGGGCGCCTGGGTTCTGTCCAAAGTGGAAGCCCTCGCTTCTCTTGCCGCGCAGGTGCCCGCCTTCGCGGTGCTCGTTGCCGGATGGGTCGCACTCGGCGTGCAGTCCCTGATTCGGGGCGCGCAGATGGCCGCAGCCTGGGTCATGGCTATGGGGCCGATCGGCTGGATCATCGCCGCCGTCGTCGGTTTGGTCGCGTTGATCATCGCGAATTGGGATTCTGTAAAACAATGGACCGTCGACGCTTGGAACGCGGTCGTAGATTTCATCGTGTCCGCCGGTCGAGCGATCGTCCGGACCGTGTCTGATCATTTCAATTGGGTGGTCGACAAAGTCCGCTCCGCCTATAACTGGGTGCTCGATATCTGGTCCGGAGTAACGGGCTTCTTCTTCAATCTCGGAGCCGACATCCGGCGTGCCATCGGTGACGCTTTCGACTGGGTCGTGTCCAAGGTCAAGGGTGCGATTCAGTGGATTCAGGATCGCATCTCAGACGTCGGAAATTTCCTTGCGAGCATCAACCCCTTTCGTGCGATGGGCGGCCCGATCTCTGCGACCGGAGTCTACACCGTAGGCGAGCGAGGACCCGAACAAGTCCTATTGCCGAAAGGTGCGCAAGTAATCCCCAATCACTCCGCGTCCGGCATGGGGTCCGGAAATGGCGCGGTCGTCAACGTCTACGCGCAAACAAACGCAAATCCCTACGCCATCGGCCGCGAAGTCGCGTGGGCCATGCGAACAGGCGGGAGGTAGCCGAATGCAGTTGGTCCCAGACCTGTTCGCCGCTGCGCAGCGCGGAGCGCTCGACGTCCCCGATGAGTGGATGGCGGAATACCGGGGGCTCGTCATCGGCGCCCCCGACTCCCCGCTGTCCCTGGTCGCCGTCGACGGCCTCTTGGATATCCCCGGTGTGCGTACCTCTGACAGGGCCGCCTTGAGCCGTCACGGCGACGTGAGCGGGTCGGACTACCTCGGAGCCCGCACGATCACACTCACCATCGAGGCGTACGGCCGCGAGCGGCACGAGCTGGCCGCCGCACTCGATCAGGTAGCCGACGCGTTCGCCCCGGCCCGGCCGGACGCGCCCTTGGTGTTCCGCTTCCCCGGAATCGCCGGGGGCGGAGTCCGCTTCGTGGCGGCCCGCGTCCGCAAGCGCACGATCCCGGTAAACGTGGAATACAGCAACGGGCTCGCCATGGTCACCATCGAAATGTATTGCGGTAGCCCTCTCATTGTCGACCCGGCAATCCGGAGTCGCACCACCGGTCTTCCGGTTCCGGATTCCTTGGGCGGAGGGATACGTACACCGTTCAGGTTCCCCATCAAATTCGGCGTCCCTTCGGAACGTGGAGTAATCCGTGTCGCGAACGATGGCACCTTCGCCACGTATCCGCGTTTCATTGTGCGAGGCCCGGTAACCGATCCGCAAATTGTGAACATTGCAACCGCGGAAGCATTGACATTCAAATACACCTTGCTGCGCGGTGAATGGCTCGACGTCGACACGTACACGCATGAAGTCCTTTTGAACGGCACCGCGCCACGGTTCGCCACCGCTGGCACCGGTAACACCTGGTTGACCTGTCCGCCCGGCATAACCGAATTCGCTTTCCAAGGATTCCGGCTCGACCCCGGCCCCGCCGGTGACGGGGCGTCCTTGACGTGCGAATGGGCTAGCGCCTGGGTGTAACTGAATCGGAGTTGGTTTCGCTCTATGGTTCTGAGCAAAGAAATGGATTCACCGCCGATCTTCGCGGACAACACGGAGTACGCCGCCGGACTCGTCCGCCGCATCTTCAGTCGCCTTGTCGGCAGTCAGGTCGGAATGTTCGGCGTCTCGGACTTCGCGGTGTCGCTGGACGGCTCGACCGTGACCGTGTCCCCCGGCAGGGTCGCGGTCCCCACCCCGGCAACGGAAACGGGCGTGTACTTCGTGGAAGCGACCGCGTCCACGGTCCTCACGCTCGACCCGGCCGACGCGACCCGCGATCGTATCGATCGCCTTGTGGCCTACGTCGTCCCTCCCGCCACGGCCGCAGAGCGGGGGCGCTGGTTCCTGGAGATCCGCAAGGGTGACCCAGCCGCGTCGCCGCAGCCTCCGTCGACACCAGCGGCCTATGTGGTGCAAGACTTTCTTGTTCCGGCGCAGTCGAAAGGCACGCAGCCGTCCGGGACTGACCGGCGCTATTCCTCCGGGCAGCAATACATTTCCGGACCTTCGCTGTATGGCGTCGAACGTCCGGCGTTCAACCGTCCTGGACAGGTCTGGACGGACAGCTCGACCCGCGAAGCATGGGTTTACAACGGTGCGACGTGGCAACGTCTCGGACCCGGAATCCAAGCCGTGGCGAACCCGTCCGAGATCTCCGCGCCGTACATCAATCAACTCATCATCCGGAGCACGGACCGTGCGCTGTACCGCTGGAGCGGCACGGAATGGCTGTCTGTAGCCGACATGAGCGGGTCGACACCCGGCGGCGAATGGCGGATTGCAGGTGATCAGTCGTCGGTCGCGACGGCGAAGCTCATTGCGTTCCCCGACGTGATCACCTCCCCGCAGGGTATCTCTGTTGACTCGTCGGGGATCTTCACGATCCAGCGCGCGGGATGGTGGCAACTGGCGCTGAACCTCCGCTACACCTTCGGCACATTCGACAAATACGCCATGATCGGCGCGGCCCCTGATCGACTGTGGGCCAAGGACAGCACGGCGGACTACGCGCTGAATGTGAACTGCTCCGCCACGAAGAAGCTCGCCGCAGGAACCACCTTCGGGTGCTATTCGTATTCGGCCGTAGCTGCTGCAATCACCAGAGAAGCGCCCAATGATCACGTCAGCGGATTCTCTGCCGTGTGGCGCGGCCCGTGACAAAAACCGCCTCATATCGCGTGCTCTTTCAAGACGTGCTCTCCGGAATCATTCACGGTGAATTGCCTGCGGAGAAGTTCTCCTACGTCAACACTTTGAATGCGCCCGGTTCGGCGTCCATCACCATTGCCCTGAATCCGGGAATCGTACGAGTCAACCGACAGACAATCGTGACCGGAGGCGCGACCGCCGTCTACATCGAACGGAACGGCCGTTTCGTCTGGTCGGGCCTCATGTGGGACGCGCAAGCCGACTTCGCAGCGGGAACGATGGAACTGCAATGCGAAGGATGGCTGAGCTACTACCGACTTCGGCACTACCACGCGACGACTGCCTTTACTCAAGTCGACCAAGCCGACATCGCGCGTTCCCTGCTTCAGCACGCCGGGCAATACGGCGACGGTTCCCGGCTGGGAATGATCACGTACGGCCTGGAAAAGACCGGCGTCAAGCGTGACCGCACGTACAAGGAGGCCGAACACAAGAGCATCGGCGAAGCCGTCGAACAGCTCGCCGCAGTGATTAACGGATTCGATTTCAGCTTCGACACCGAGTGGAGCGATGCCGATCTACGCACGGCGTTCCGCATTCACTTCCCGACCGTAGGCCGTGCGCGTGCTGTCACCCTGGAGCAGGGCCGGAACTGTGACATCGTCGCCGCAAGTGTCGGCGGGAAGTCCGTGGTGACGCACGCCTTTGCGCTGGGTTCCGGCGACGGCGCCGATCAGGTGTGGGCATCGGCTGGTAGTCCGTCGAAGATCTTCCCTCGACTGGAAGCTGTTGAGTCCTTCTCGGACATCAAGGAGTACTCAACACTGAAAGCGAAGGCGGAAGAGCGCGCCCGCATCGGCGCCTTTCCGGTCGTGCTCCCGTCGATCGCGCTGTATCCGGACAGCTCGCCCGGACTCGATGATTTCGACCTTGGCGACGCGATGACCATTCGCGGCGGGTACGGCCTGGTCCCCATTGACGGGATGTGGCGGATCACAGAGCTTTCGGTGTCCGTGGACGAATCCGGCACCGAACAGATCACGCTGACCGCTGCGTCCCGCGAGGTCTTCGGAGGTGAACCCACTGGCTAACCCGACGCTTCCCCCATCGCTACAGGCTGAATTTCGGGGCCTGGCGGACAGAATCAGTGCCCTTGAGCGTGGAGAGCGGAAGGTCACCTACCGCGACCGTCTGACGACGAACGACGGGGCGGTAGCTCGCGCGATGTTTGCGCGGGACGGCCGCCAAGCCGTCTACGCAAGCGGGATGGTCAATCCCAAGTACCCGGTTCTGGTTTCCCGCTTCATGATCCAGGCGTTCGGCACGTCCGCTCTCAGGTTCAACTTTGAGGCGACGCTAGGCGGACTGACGACCTCTACGCGCATATTCACCATGCGTGGCCGTACCAACCCGGATGATTACAACGTGCAGGTGTTCGAACTGGCATGGCTGCACGGGATGCCCGTGGACGAATGGCAGGACACCGAAGCGATTTCGGTGCTCCGGAAGTGCGTGGTCCGATACTTCGCCGAAGCCACCGCCAACCACGTGTGGTTTGCCCGACCAAGCAGCCTTCAATCCGACGCAACGGCCAACGGATTTTCGGTGACGCAAGCGAACGTCCTCCAAAGCTGGGTGACTCCACGTGAGAACACCTACGCGGTTCCCGTTTTCGAGCCGGAGTACATGTTCTTGGCGCCCTTGTCGTCTTACCCGACGGCGACAACCGAAGGGACGTTGCTTCGAGGAACACCGAGTGCTTCTTTCGCCAAGCAACGACAGATGCTCGCCAGCGAACCGCCAGACGAGCCGACTCCGTCCGCGCCCCAACCGGTCGAGCTGCCAGAGCGCGTACCGCCTCCACCGCTGCCTGTCCTTGAGACGCCCGACCTTCCGAAGCCGTCTCCCGGCGAGCCATCGCCGTTCCCGGATACCTACGGAGCCTGGCCGCTGGAGCCGCGCGGCTTCGGCTACTGACCTTGGCGTGTGCACCACAAGCGGCCCTTCGCCGGCCGCGGGGCCTTCCCTTTGGCGTGCACACCACAAGCCTTCTCCCTTTTCCTTTTGCTGCAAGGAGTTCCCTATGGCTGTTTCTCAGAACGGCTGGCCCGTGAACCCACCGCGCTCGTCTCGCACGGTACCCGGCACGAACGTCCGTATCGTCGTGGCCGATGGCCCGGCGGGCGACGTGCTCATGTATGTGCTGTCCCAGTTCGACAAGCGCGTTGAGGATCTCGACCAGGGCGCCGACGATTGGGGTTACGCGAATCGTCCGATCAGGGGCGGCACCGCGACCAGCAACCACGCGTCGGCCACGGCCGCCGACGCAAACGCGACGCGGCACCCGCTTGGCAAGCGTGGCACGTTCACCGGCCCGCAGGTCGCGGAGATCCACCGCATTCTGTCCGAAGTGGACAACGTTGTGCGCTGGGGCGGCGACTACTCCGGCAGGGCCGACGAAATGCACTTCGAGATCAACGCTCCGCATTCCCGCGTGGCCGTGGTCGCGGCCCGGCTGAACGGGGGCGGCAACACGTCCCCTCCTGACTCCGGCTCCGGTGGGCGCGCCACCCTCAAGCGCGGTTCCTCCGGGGCCGACGTCGCGCTTGTCCAACGATTCCTCGGTCTCAAGGCGGACGGCATTTTCGGAGCTGACACGGAATCGGCCGTCAAGCGCTACCAGTCCCGACAGGGCCTCACCGCTGACGGGATTGTCGGCCCCGCCACATGGGGACGAATCACTTCCGGTCTTGGTGGCGCTGTTCCTGGCACTGGCGGGGGCACTCCTGCACCTGCGCCGCCGGGGAGCACGCTCAAGCGCGGTTCGCAGGGTCCGGCGGTCACCGCGCTTCAGCGGCGACTCAACGCGTGGTTCCCGGCGTACTCGCATCTCACGGCGGACGGTGTCTACGGCGCCGGGACGGAAAGCGTCGTGCGCGAGTTCCAGCGCCGGGCCGGGCTCGTCGCGGACGGCATCGCGGGTCCGCGCACGCTCGCGGCCCTGAAGCTATAAGCAAGTTCGTGGGCCTGCGCCCTAGCCACGCTTAGCTAAGGCGCAGGCCCACGAATGTTCACGGCGCCAGGTTGCCCTTCTCATCTTCCTGCGGCCTGTCAGCGGCAGATTTGAGCTTGATGCCGAGGAACGTAAACTCGACGCTGCGCTTATACTTGGCTGATATTCGCAAGGTCATGAGCGCGGTACTTGAAACGATCATGAGACCTAGCAGATAGTTCATTTCTCTACCATTTTCTGGGCGTCGGTAAGCCGCACGCGAGTTTCAAACTCACGTACTGCTGTCGGCCCTACAGCCGCGCCAGCTACTCCCCCTTAGAGAGGGAGGTGTCGGACCGACTCCCAGAGACTACATGTCGCGGGTTCCCCAAGCGTTGGCCTACGGAGTGACTTGGGTATTCCATGTTGCGCGTTTGAGAGCGCTGCTCCGTTTGGGTTAGTAGTGGCAGTGGCTAACAACCGAATATCCCATCTGCCTATGTCCCCCTTTGCCCTCCTACCGCCACTGAAGACGAAGCGAGAGGCATCTACAGGGAGGGGAAGAGATGACACGTCGGTCTGTCGGCATCGTCGGCCGGATGAGGTCCGGGAAGGACACGGCCGCCGGAGTGCTGACCCGTCACCACGGGTACACGCGGATGGGCTTCGCCGACCCGCTGAAGACCATGGCATACGAGACGAGCCCGATCCTGCGGGAGGGCGAGCGGCTCGCAGACGTGGTCGACCGGTTGGGCTGGGAGCGCGCGAAGGACGACTACCCGGAGGCCCGGCGTGTCCTTCAGCGGCTCGGTGTGAGCGCACGGGAGACCCTCGGGCCGGATGTCTGGGTCAAGGCTCTCACCGACCGCGTCCGCCTGGTCCACAGTCCCGTAGTCGTCCCTGACTGCCGGTTCATCAACGAAGCGGCGGAGCTGCGGGCACGGGGCTTCGTGATCCTCCGCGTGCATCGGCCCGGCCTGACCGTTGCCGACCCGCACGTGTCCGAAAGCGAGTCCGACGCCATCCGCGCGGACGTGACCGTCACCAACGATTCCACCCCGGACGCGCTCGCCGACCGCGTCCACCAGCTCGTGAAGGAGTACGTACTTTGATCGCCTACATCCGCAAGTTCCCGGCCCTGGTGCTCACGCTCGTGGGCGCCCTGGTGGGCCTGCTCGTGCACCTGGTGCCCGGCCTGCCGGACGGCGCCCTGCTCGACGTGGCCGCCGCTGCGGTCTCGCTCATCGCGGGCGTGGAGATCCACCGCCGGGTGACCACCGTCCCGGCCGACCAGCGCGGCCTACGCGCCCACGAATACGAGTTCGAAGACGTCGCGCCGGAGCCGGAGACCTCCCCGGCCGACTGAGCCCGTGGCCTGCCCGCGTCCGGCTTGTGGTGTGCACATCAAGCGCACTCGAGCCGGCCGCGGGGCCTTCCTTGTGGTGTGCACGCCAAGCCGGGCACAGCTGTGCCGATGTGGTGTGCACCACAAATAGCTGCGTTACCATGGTAACGCAGCTTAGGTTTGTTTCAGCAGGCCACGACGGAGGGAAGCGGACATGACGAAGACCGGTAGCGAGATCATCAAGGCCATCGAGATGGCGTGGCGTGCAATCCAGCGCAAGCACAAGGATGTCCCGGATGTCGTCGCCGTGACCGGGGCGGGCTTCCACGGCAAGAGCCCGAAGTGGGCGCACTTCTGGCCGGGACGCTGGACGCAGGACGAAGAGGGCAAGGAGGGCGCCCCGGTCAACATCGTTCAGCAGATCCTTACCGGCAAGCCGGAGCTGTTCGTGTCCGGCGAGCTGCTCGGGCTTCCCGGCCGCCGGATTATGCAGACCCTTCTTCACGAAGCCGCGCACGGGCTCAACCATGCTCGTGGGGAGCATGGAACCAACATCAACGGCCGCCACAACAAAACGTTCGTGAAGGCGGCGAACGAGCTGGGTCTTATCTGGCCGGAGGGCAAGGCGCCGCACAAGTCCATCGGCTTCTCACAGGTCGAGATCATCGACGCGACCGCCGCGCGGTACGAAAAGGTCATCGAGAAGCTCGAAGCGGCCCGCCTCGCGTACCTGGCGGAGGGCCGGAGATTCGAGAACGGCGACCCCGGCGCCGCTGGTGGCGACGGCGGAGACGGCGGGGAAGGTGGCGACGGCGGAAGCGGCACGCAGAAGCGCGGCAAGGGCTCGCGCGGCGGGACGCGGGGCGGAAAGCGGATCTACGTCACGTGCATCTGCGCAACGGCCGACCCGTTCCCCATCACCCCCGGCCGCTTGGAGCGTGCCCCGATCCTCTGCGGCGACTGCATGGCGCCATTCCAGCCGCGCGACGAGGACGAAGACTAAGCACGCAAGAGCTGCGTTACCATGGTCACGGGGCGAGTCCACGCGGAGGGCTCGCCCCGTGAAAGGGTGGGAGACATGGGAGCACAACCGGACCTCACGACCAGGCAGGCCGCGCTTGTCCGCACCGGGGCGGACCTCGCTAAGACCGCCGTACTGCGCGACTCGCTCGACGCCAAGCAAGACCTAGGCCGTGTCCTGGTCGAGCTGCGGGAGACGTTCCAGGACGACAAGGGCAGGCCGGACTACGCGGGGAAGTCGCAGGCATACCGGTCCGCCGTGACCGCGCTTTACGAAGCGTCGGGGCTGTCCCGTGAGGACTCGAAGCGCGTGCAAGGGTCGGTTCGCCATCAGGTCGGAATCGTGCTGCGGCGGAAGCTGAGCACGGAGCAACTCGCCGACTACGACTTGAACCCGCAGGACCGCAACGCCCCGCGCCGCAAGGGCGCGTCCGGCCCGGATGCCGACCAGGTCACCAACGCCCCGGCAAGCCTGCCCGATCAGGTGGCGGAGCTTCACGCGCTCGCCGCCGCGCTGGTCGACTCGCCGGAAGCGTCCACCTTGGACACGGAGACCGCCGAGAAGGTCCGCACCGTCCTCGCCGACACGGCCGCCGCGTGCAACCACCTGCGCGCCCGATTGGCGCCCGAAAGCCCGTAGCCGCAGCTCGAAGATTGAGCCCCTTTCCCTTGTCGGGAGGGGGCTTTTTCATGTTCTGAAACTTTCTCGTCGGATCGTGTCCCCTCGCGCCGCTCCACCGCCACTGAACGGGTTGAGAGCGCGATAGAGGGGAAATTGAGTGAGCGCAGTAAAAACCATCAAGCGCGGCGGAAGCCGCTTCTACGTGCATCCTGAGACCCGCGAGAAGCTGCCTGGGGTCACGTCCGTACTTTCCATGCTGCCCAAGCCTTTCCTGACCTATTGGGCGGCGAAGGTCACGGCGGCGTCGGCCGTGTCGAACATTGGCCCGGTGGTCGGTCTGGCCATGAACGACCCCACGGGCGCGGTCGATTACCTCAAGCGGGCGCACCGCCGCACGACGAACGAAGCGGCCGACATCGGGACCGAAGTCCATGCGCTGTACGAAAAAGCGGCGCGGGGTGACCGGATCGGGAGGCAGCATCCGGACCTTGAGCCGTACGTGCGCTGGATCGGCGAGTTCCACGACAAGTACCAGCCGACATACCGGCACATCGAAGACACGGTGTGGTCGAACACCCACAAGTACGCCGGAAGCTTCGACGCCATCTGTGACATCGACGGCGAAACGGTGATGCTCGACGCGAAGTCGACACGGTCCGGAGTGCACGAAGAGGTGGCGCTACAGCTCTCCGCCTACAGCTACGCCGACCACATCGTGACGCAGGACGGCGAACAGGTGCCCGTCCCGGAGATCCACGCGGGCGCGGTGCTGCACCTGCGGCCGGAGGGCTGGAAGCTCGTTCCGGCCCGTGTCGACGCCGGGGTGTTCGGCTACTTCCTGACCCTGCGCAAGGTTTTCGACTGGGTCACCACCGAATCGTCAACCGTCATCGGCAAACCGCTTCACGAGTCCGTGGCTTCGACGGGCTCTGAGCGTCGCTCGTCCAGCAAGTAATCAAGAGGGGAAACCGTTTCATGGCAACGCACAAGGTCACGTACGAGACCACCGACAAGCCCGACCCGAAGGCCCTGCCGACCGGCGCGAAGGTCGAACAGATCTCGCCGTTCCCGGCCGTGGTCACGGCGCACCGCCGGACGCTGCGGGTCAATCGGGTGGTGGCGAGTGACGAGAACGCCGCAACCATCAAGATCACGGCCGAAGGCGGGGAGGCGAAGGGGCTTCCGCTCACCGAAGCGCAGGCCCGCGAGATCGGCGAAACCCTGATCAAGGCCGCTGATATCGCCGCCCGTGAGCGGGTCGAGCGCGAGAAGGCGGAAGCGGCGCGCAAGGCGGAGGCGAACAGGCTCGCGGCTCGCCGGAACGCGGCCTACATGGATCGCCTGTACCGCGAGCTTCGGGCGCCGCAGTACGTGAATCCTTTCCGTTTCTGAGTTTTCTGCACCACTGCGGACCAGCGGGGTCCGCACACGACAGCGAGGATTCCTTTTGTCGCTGCGTATTTTCGAGACCGATCCGGACGCCAAGCCGAAGACGCGGAACACCTTCGCCGACGACATCGTTGGGCGTTTCCGTTCCGGCATCCTGATCGGTCGCCGCCCGCAGGCACTGTCAGAGTGGCGTGTGACGACCGATGACCCGGACGTCGCCGACCGCATGGCGGAGCTGTACGGCGGTACTCCGGAGGAGTGGGACACCGAGAAGTCCGACAACGTCCAGGTCCTCACCGAGACCAAGAGCGTGTCCGTCGCGATCGAGGGCGCTTCCGCGCTGCGTACCCGCATGGCCCTGTACGGGCAGGCCGGGCCGATCCACATCTGTGACGGCGCGTTCTTCATCGAAGGCCACCCGGCCGACGACGAGATCGGCGAAGCCTGCGGTTGCCCGCGCGAGCTGACCAAGCGCAAGGAACAGGCCAAGAGCGGCCGGGGACCGAAGCCGGACATCTCGCTGCGGTTCCGCCTGACCGACGACCCGGAGATCGGGCTGTTCCTGTTCTCGTCCGGCTCGTGGTCGCTCGTGAACGACCTGCCGGAGCTGGAACGTGCCTTGAGCGCGGCGGACGGCCCGGTCAAGGCTGACCTGAAACTGACCTTCGTCGAGTACGACACGAAGGCGGGCCGCCACGTCGAGTACCACCGCCCGGAGATCACCATCAAGGGCGCCGCGTAGGCGCTCGCGCTACCGCCCCCGGAGCTGTCCACCTGGACGGCTTCGGGGGCCTTTTTCGCGTCTACAAATTGTAGACAGCCCGGCTGAAAACGGCCTTACGTTCTTGTGGTGAGCACACCACGAATGGCACCGCGGCCGGCGAGGGCGGCTTGTGGTGCACACATCAACTGACCATGAGGGGGAAGACGTTGCACGTTGACGCGCTGCTACAGCGGTTGGGTGGCGGGGCCGTGCTCGAAGACCGGGGCGGGGTCCTGGTGAGCTGTCCCGCGCACGGAGACGGACGACCGAGCCTGTTCGTCTCGCTCAAGCCTGACGGCCGGGCGCTGATCCACTGCCGCGCCGGATGCTCGACAGATGCCGTCCTGTCCTCCGCCGGGCTGCGGGTGGCCGATCTGTTCGGGGTGAGCGGTGAGCCGACGCTTTCCGACACTCCGCCCGTGGAGCTGGACCCCGGCGCCGTCGCCGCGCTCATGCAATACGTGACCGCCGCAGCGGCCCGCCTTCCCGGCTCTGAAAGCGCCGTGTACGCGCTGGAGCGGTTCGGGGTGACCGAGGACATGGGGCGAGAGCTTCAGCTTGGCCACGACGACGGGACCGTGACGACACGGGGCAAGGACTTCCGCACACAGGCGTACACCGCTCACCCGCGTTTGGTCGTGCCCATGCTCGATTGGCACGGCACCCCGCGCGGGCTTCAAGGTCGCGACATTGCGGGGAAGTGTCCGGCCCGCTGGGTGAACCTCGCGAGCCCGGCGGAGGGGATGCGCTGGAGCGCTACCGGGGTCTTCCGCACCTCCGGTTCCTTCGACACGGTCCTAGTGACCGAGGGACCAGGCGACGCGCTCACGGCCGTGTCCGCCGGGTACACCGCCGTGGCCGTCCGGGGCTCCGGGGTCGCGCGTTCGGAGCGCACGGCGCGGGAGCTGGTCGACGGGGCACCGGACGGGGCCTTGTTCGTACTCGCCGGAGACAACGACCGATCAGGCCGCGAGTTCAACGACGCGCTTGGCGCGCAACTAGCCACGCTCGACGTTCAGGTGTGCGTCCTCGCGATACCGGAAGGGATCAAGGATCTCGCCGCGTGGCGTGCGACCGCACCGGGCGAGTTCGCCGCAGCGCTGCACACGGCCGTGTCTGACGCGCCCGCCTGGACGGACCCGCAAGCGACACCGCCGACACCGACCAAGCCGCGAAGGGAGCGGGTGCCGATGGAGGGAACGGATATCGCGAACGCCCGCCGGGCGCTGGACATCGTCGGCAAGGACACGGCCTATGTGGACGGAGTCGGGTTCCTGACGTGGACGGGCTCCGTGTGGTCGGTCATGAGCGCCACGCGGGAACGAGCCATCGGGCACCGGGTGGCCGACGCGATGTTGGCGGAGCTTGCCGAGATCCGCGAACGGTTCGGCGACGAGTCCAACATGTACAAGTCCGCGCTGAAGACGACACGCCGGATGCACATGGATTCCGGAATCCGGGCCGCGCTGGAGCACCTGCGCACGATCACCGGGCACGAAGTGGAGGACTTCGACGCACACCCGCACTTGCTCACGTTCGCCAACGGCACGGTAGACCTGCGCAGCGGGAAGCTTCGCCCTCACTCACGGGACGACCGGCTCACGAAGTACATCCGTGCCGACTTCGACCCGGACGCGGAGTGTCCACGATGGACACAGTTCCTCGCGGAGATCTTCCCGGACGACCCGGAGCTACCCGCGTACATGCGTCGGCTCATCGGGTACGGCATCACCGGCGAGATGCGAGAGCACGCCTTCGCGCTGCTCTACGGGCAAGGCTCGAATGGAAAGAGCGTGTTCGTCAACACCCTGGCGGACGTGCTGCGCGGGATCACGGGACACGTGTCACAGGCGGCCATCGCCTATCAGCGAAGCTACGATCCGGGCGCCGCGAACCCGGCTCTTGCCGCGCTGCGCGGTGTCCGGCTCGCGGTGCTGTCCGAACTGTCGGATGGGTTGCGGCTGAACGAAGCTCTCTTGAAACAGTTGACCGCAGGCGACCCCGTCACGGCACGCGAGCTGTACAAGGGCGTCTTCACTTTCCAGCCCACCGCGCTAATGCTCATGGCCACGAACTACCGGCCCGACGTGCGCGGTCAGGATGACGGTTTCTGGCGCAGGACAAGGCTAATCCCCTTCACGCGTGCGTTCAGTGACGACGAGAAGGACCCGATGCTTCCGCGTGCCCTGCTCGCCGAAGCGCCGGGCATCCTCGCGTGGGTCGTGCGCGGGGCGGCCGAGTGGTACGCCGGGGGCCTACGCGAGCCCGTGTCAGTCCGCGCGGCCGTCGCCGACTATCGGCAAGAGTCCGACCTGTTGGACGGCTTCTTGCCGGGCCTGCTCGTGCGCGACCCTCAGGGAAGCATCCTGCAAAAACAGGCGTGGGACATGTTCCAGAACTGGCGGGACGAAGAGCAGGTGATGCAAGTCCTTCGTTGGGGACCAAGGGAGTTCTCCCGCAACTTGGAATCCCGCAAGGTGAAGAGCGCTCGCGCGAACGCGGGCAAGAAGCTGCTCGGAGTGCGAGTCGCGCGGCCGGACGAGATTCACGCGGCATAGCCCGCAACCACTAAGCAGACAGGCCGGGCCGCAGCGTTTCCTTGTGGCCTGGTCAGTCCTGCGCGCTTTCAGCAAGGGGGGCTATGCGCGTACAGCGCTACCGGATCGCCGGGGAACAGGTCATCGTCCGCAACGTCGAGACGTCAGAGGATGTCCGCGCGTTCCTGGATTGGTGTCGCAGCAACGAAAACCGTCCGGTCGCGTTCGACACGGAGACGACAGGGCTCGACATCTTCGCACCCGGCTTCCGGGTCCGCCTGGTCCAGTTCGGCACCGAACGCGAAGCGTGGGTCCTTCCGGTCGACCCTCTCGCCGGCCTGGTGTGTGCACCACAAGCCGCTGTCCGTGAAGCGCTCGAAACGTTGCCCTTCCTGTTGGCGCACAACGCGAAATTCGATGCGCTCACCGTGTGGGCTCATCTCGGCGTGGACTTGGCGGGGCTCTGGCGCAGGATCACAGACACGCGGATTCTCGCGCACCTGCTCGACCCGCGCGGACCGCAGGACCCCGGCGGCATCGGCCAAGGGCTCAAACCGTTGTCCGCACGGCACGTCGACCCGGACGCGCCGGACACGCAAGCCGGACTGTACGGCGAGTTCCGGAAGATCGGGCACACCAAGGAGACCGGTTGGGCCGCAATCGACATCCGCAATCCCTTGTACACCCTGTACGCGGGGCTGGACGTCATCCTGACGGCCCGGCTTTTCCGCGTGCTGGGTCCGCTCGCGCAGGCCGCCGGGTATGAGCGGCTCTCGGAGTTTGAGCACGCGGTAGCGCTGGTGTGCGCGCGAATGGAAGCAAAGGGCTTCCTGCTGGACGTCGAGTACACCGAAACCCTTGCCGCGCGGCTGCTCGCCGAAGCGGACGAGTGGAGCGCGGTTGCCCGCAGGTTTGGGGTGTCGTCGGTCAACGCTCCGGCGCAGATCTCCGCAGCGCTTGAAGGCATGGGTGAAACCCTCACGGAGACAACGGAATCCGGTGCGCTGAAGGTCGACAAGGAAGTGCTGTTGCCGATTGCGGATCTTGACCGCAAGTGGCAGCGCATCGGCGCACGTGAGGCGAATCCGCTTGCGGACGCTGTGCTGCGGGCGAAACGCGCGTCGAAGTGGGCGACGTCCTACGCGGACGCCATGCTGTCTCGCAGGGACGCGCAGAACCGGATTCACCCGGACATCGCGAGTCTTCAGGCTCGCACGGCGCGGATGTCGATCTCACGTCCGCCGCTTCAGCAACTCCCGTCCGGCGACTGGATGATCCGCCGCGCCATGCAAGCCGAACCCGGCTGTGTCGTGGGCGCGGTCGATTACCAAGCGGTCGAGCTGCGGGTACTCGCCGCGCTGTCTGGGGACGTCCAGATGACGACGGCAATCCACGCAGGTAAGGACTTGCACGGATTCACGGCGGAGCTGATCTACGGGCCGGGCTTCACCGACTACCACCGCAAGGTCTGCAAGGGCATTGGGTTCGGGAAGGTCTACGGCGGAGGCCCGGACACGCTCGCCCGTCAGACCGGGGCGCCGCTGGACCAGGTCAAGGCCGCCATCCGCGCCTATGACCGCGCCTATGCCGGGGTCCGCCGGTACTCGAAGCGGCTTCAGAACCGGGCCGAGTGGGGCGCCAAGGAGGTCATCACCCCGTCCGGGCGCCGTCTCCCGCTCGACCGACGACGGCTCTACGCGGCCACGAACTACATGGTTCAGAGCACCTCGCGCGACGTGTTGGCCGAAGCGCTGTTGCGGCTCGACGAGCGCGGCCTAACCGACTTCCTGCGGCTTCCGGTGCATGACGAAGTGGTCTTCGTCGCCCCGGCCGACGACGCGAAAGAGGTCGGTCTCGAAATTCAAGCGGCAATGGCGGTGCCCGATTTCTTCGGCGTGCCGCTCACGACAGATCTGGACATCGGCGGACGCACCTGGGGATCGCTCTACGGGGCCGCCGCCTGAGCGAAGAGGGGGAACCATGGCGCGGTGTCGCTGCGGAGCAACCGAGAGGGTCCGGGTCTACCCGATGTGGCCGCGCAAGCTGTTCTTGTGCCGCTCGTGCGCGGGTGAGCACTTCAAGGCCCGGCGCCGACAGGAGACGGCGCGACTGCTCGCGCAGTACGGCGACACGGACCAGGCCGCCCGCCGGGCGGAGGCTCATCACGTCGCGCTGCGGGCCGACACGGAGCGGCCCGACCTTGGTGTGTGCACCACGAGAGCACCGCTCGCCGGCCGCGGGGCCGGATTGGCGTGCACACCACAAGTCGCCGACGACGTCCGGGCCTGCCTGGACGCGCTCGCCGCACAGTCAGTCCGGTACTTCCGGCTGTTCGCCGACCAGGCGTATCGGGTCTTCCCGTCCTACCGAGATCGGCAGAGAGCACGCGGCCATGCCTTGCGAGCCGATCAGCGGGCCGTGTACGCCCTCGCCTATGACGTGCCGTGGCTGCGCAGGCTCTACCGCGACCGGTGCGCCTACTGCGGCGGGAAGGCGGAGCACCTAGACCACGTGTGGCCGCTCGTGCTGGCCGGGGATGACGCGCCGTGGAACCTCGCTCCGGCCTGCTCGCCGTGCAACCTGTCCAAGGGCGGGCGGACGCTGGGCGAGTGGCTGCCCGGCAGGCTCACCGACCTGACCGACGACCAGCGGACCGCCGTCCGGGGCCTGTGGCGCACCTGGACGGCCGCATGACGGACATAAAGGTGTGCGCCCGCTGCGGGACGCCCAAGGTCCTGTCCGAGTACTACCGCCGCGCGTCGAGCCGGGACGGCCGCCGGGGAGTCTGCGCGACGTGCACCCGCCGGGCCGCCGCCATCCGTCACCAGGCCACCCGCGACGCGGCACGCAACCGCCGGTACGTCGCCCGGTACGGGATCACGGCCGCCGACGTGGACGAGCTGCGGGCCGCGCAGCGCTACCGGTGCGCCCTGTGCGGCCGACACGAAGACCGCTTACCACTCGGCCTCATGGTCGACCACGACCACCAATCCGGGACCGTGCGCGCCCTGCTGTGCCACTCATGCAACGCGGGGCTTGGTCATTTCCGCGAGTCTCCGCAGATCTTGCATGCAGCCCTGGCGTATCTGGCCCGCGCGGATGAACTGCTTGCGATTGCCGACGAAGAGAGGAAATGAGGAATTGAGCTTGAGAACCGACAGTTTCGTCTCAATCGCGCGGAGGCTACGGACGGCCGCCGACGCGTTCGAGGCCGTGGCCGGAGTTGCCGACTCCGCGACCGCGATGTCTCCGCAGGGCCTGCCCGCTCGACCGGTCGACGGGGTGAGCCGCCCCGTGGAAGACGTAGTCCTGGCGCGCGAGAGCACGGGCCTGTACTGGGCGCTGGACGCTACTCGCCGTCACGCCGTGCAAGCCGTCTTGCACACCGAAGCAGCAACCCGGCGGACGCGAGACGCTGCCCGTTCATTGGAACGCGCGCAGACGGCTTCATGATCAAATTCACTCGAACGGCCTAGCGTCGGAGAGTGTTCAAAAGTGATGCTCGTCACGTCCCTGTCCATTGTTCGGTGCCGTATTGACACCAGTTTCGTAAACCACGGCAGTACGTCCCTTTTGCTCTCGAACACGCGTTCGAGACAGGTGGCAGGCAGAGCAGGTAATTCAAGTTTCAACCTTGCTGAACTGAGCAGTAGCCACATGGCCTGACCTGCGCGTTACATGTTTTGCCGAACTTTTTTTACGAGGGCGTGTCCTGCTCAATGGCGCTAGCTTGGCCTGGCGAAAGCTCGGTCGGGGGACACGACGCGAGGTAGGGGGAGGACGAGGGGATTGGCTCAAGGCACAACCCGGCAGAGAGCGCTAGTCAACACTCTGCGTGACGGCTTGGACGCAGGCAAAGCGGTTCAAGCGCAGGGCGCAGCTCTGCCGGGGCACATCGCGCGACTCGCCACAAGCGGGCTCGCGGAAGAAGCACACGAAGACACCAGGGGCACACCGGATCTCGTCGCGGACATCGCGCAGGGCGACCGCACGGCGGAGCTGCCGCTGTACGTACGGGTGGCGACGGACCTGGAACGGACGGCCGCACGCGTGGCGGGAGACGCTGCACTGAGCCGGGAAGACCTCCACCAGGAAGGAGCGCTTCGACTGATTGAAGACGTGCGCGCCGGACTGGTCGGGGATCGATTCGGCGGAGCTATCGGCCCGTACATCGGGCGGTCCCTCCGTCGGCACCTGGTGGACCTGGTCGACTCGCAGCGCCCCGGCCGTCCGCCGATTCCTGGACGGGAACGGCGACGTCTGCGGGAAGCCCTCAACGCCACCGCGAACGCGGACGCGTCGTACAACACGTTGAAGGCGGTTCAGTACGCCCGCAATCACTTCGGATGGAGCCTCGCCCATTTCTGGGCGGTGCACGGAAGCGCATTCGGTGCGCCCGTGCAGTGGAACGACGCGAGCAGCTCCGGCGGACTCTCCTTCGCGGAGACCACCGCCGACCCTGCCGCAGCCGAAGCACTCGCCCGCGTAGAGGACCGAGACGACGTTCAACGCACCATTGAGCGCGCCGAATTGACGTTGCGCGAACATGACGTCATCGAAGCGATTTTCGGGTTTCACGGCCTGGCCGCCACGACGGAGGAAACCGCCGAACTACTCGGCATGTCCACCCGCCATGTGAAGCGGCTGCGGGCATCGGCGCTCGCCAAACTGACGCAGGCCGCCGACGACATCGGCGTCACGCGCGAGCACGGCGCCGACAACGACGAACAGGCCCCCGAAATCGTTCAGCCCCGCGCGCCCGAAAGCGTGCGCTGCGTCGCCTGATTCCAGGCCACGACTTCTTTTAAGGAACCACGAATGCACGTATTCCGTTGTGTCACCGATGAGGAGGACTTCATCGGATTTGCCGCCCTTGGCTCGTCTGTCCTGATCACCGTCAACGAGGCCGAACCCACGGACGGGCTTTCCGACGCGGCCGAACTGGAGATCACCGGCGACGACGCCCGCGCGGTTGCCGACAAGATCCGCGCGCTTCTCGCCGAACAGGGCAAGGCGGGCGAAGTCTCCGGCGTCTTCCTGGGCCGCACCACCGATGACCCCGGCATCCTCATCGGCGTTGGTGTCGACGGCGGCACGAGCCGCAGCGTCATTCTTTCCCGCACGGACGCGGCCGACGCTGCCGACAAGCTCACCCTGACCGCGTCGGAAGCCGACGACCGCAGGCAAGGCGCCGACCCTGCCGCGACGGCGGAGACGTTCGCCGAACTGACCCGCCGGGCCGCTGCCCTGAAGATCACCGCAACCGTGTTCGAGGTCGGAGACGTGGACCTGTTCGAAGCTGCGGAGTGGGTCGCGGCCGACCCCGCAGCGGAGGCTGCGTGAGGGCCGAGCCCGTGACCTTGCATCGCGTCTCGCCCTGCGAGCACGGGACAACACACCACATCCGGGAGCTACTCGCAGGCTCCGAGTTCAGCGTCCGCGAGTGCCGCACGAAGAACGGCTTCCCACGAACGCACCTGGTCACGACGGACAAGTACCCGGACACCGTCCGACGCTAGGTGGAGTGCGCACCACAAGAGTCCCTTCGCCGGCCGCGGGGCCTTTTGTGGTGTGTGCACCACAACTGTTTTCAGGCCGGTTGAAATGCGCACCACAATGCGCCGGATAGCAAAGAAGCAATTGCGGGGTATTGCAAAACGCTGGTGCGCTACGGGTTACGATGAGCGCGTTAGATGGGGAGCTGGAGGTAAGGAACAACCATGGCCGAGAAGATCACTACTGAATTGGTGTGCGACGTCACCGGCGAGCCGGACGCGGAACAGGTCTGGTTCGGGCTTGACGGAGTCAATTACGAAATCGACCTGTCCAGCGAACACGCATTCGACCTGCGGACGTACCTGAGCAAGTACATCGCGAGTGCCCGACGCGTCAGCGGGAACAAAGTCCGCAAGGGCGCCCGTCCGGTCCTGAGCGCCACGCAACCGGACCGACCTGCCTACGTCCGGAAGCCTGCTAACCCGGAGGGACCCGCCATTCGAGCTTGGGCCGCCGAGAACGGCTACAACCTGGGCACGCGGGGCGCAATCCCGAAGTCCGTAAAGGCTGAGTATGAGGAGGCGAAACAGCGGCCCGTCAAGGAGGCCCCCGCGCGGAAGCCGACCCGCAAGAAGGCCGCCGCAAAGTAGGGCCGAAGGTCGCTCCCGCGCCCTGGGGTGTGCTGGTACTCTGAGCGCGTCTCGGGCCGGGACGGACTTATACGCCGGTTCTAACCCGAACAGTTAGGCCCCTCACCTCCGGGTGGGGGGCCTTTCTTTTTTCTCAATTCTTGTAGTGCACACCACAAAGTAACTAACGACCAGCGAAAGGCGATAGAGAGCGCGTGAACCTCTCCTTTACGACGAAGTCCGTCCGCCGTTTCACCGTGTCCGCCGTGGCCTTCGCCGGGCTCTTCCTGACGGCCGCTTGTGGCGCCGAGACCACCACGACCCCCGTGTCCTCCGCCCCTCCGGTGTCGTCCGCTCCGGCCGCCGACACACCCGCAGCTCTCCGTGACACCTTCACCGCTGCGGCCAAGTCCGCCCCGTGGGCCGACAAGGTCTCTCAGATCACGTTGGACGGCCGCGCAGTCATCGTCGCGACGTCGCTCACCAAGAGCGACAAGAAGACGTCCACGGCCGTCTGTGAGGCCGCGCTCAAGGCCGCGAAAGACACGAAGGTCGACTTTCAGAGTGTGGCCGTCCGCAGCGCCGACGACCGCACCCTTGCCCACCAGAACCAAGGTGGGCCGACGCGGTGTGAGAACTAGCGCCACAGACACGAGAGGCCCCCTCCCCGCGCCGGGAGGGGGCCTCTCTCATTCACAAGGCTTCCCGAATATCCTTTAGGGCCTTACGAAGCGCGTCTTCGTCACGGCGGTAGTACGCCCGTCGGTCCACAACGGTTTTTCTCACCAGACCAGCATGCCGCAACATATCCAGGTGTTTCAGCACTGCCGGAACACCCAATCGAACTGCATGAGTCAACAACGTAAGCCCCACGCCGCCGTCTTCATCCACTTCGCTGACATGATGGCTGGGGAGCAACGGGTTGTTGCCAAGTAGTTGCAGTAAATGCAGTCTGGTAACCGATGCTAACGCTGCCGCTGCAAACGCTGCCCTTTCAAGGCGCACGACTTCAGATTCCAACTGTCTCTTACCTTTGACTAGTCGAACTTTGAGTCAGACCCACGCCGGATCTTCTGGGCATGTCTCGTGAACTTCGAACCTGGGAAGTACGTAGAAGTTTCTAGCAGCAGGTCATGCAACTGACCCTCCAGGTACCCCTTTTTCCTACCGCGTCGAATCAGGTTCGCGTACATCGCGTCTGCGATTTCAAAGACGTTGCAGATCCTTTGACTGAGCAGTGAATCGATGCTTCGAAAGTTGCGCCCCTTCTGGTCTGCGGCAGGCCAGCGATCTAATTCCCTGCTGAACGCCAGTTGGATCAGAAATGTCGATGCAGGTAAGACTGCGCGGCTTGTATCAATCATCTCCTGTATTGCGCTCAGCGCCATGCTGAAGTCTTCAGTCAAGATCCCAATTTCGATACCGAAACTTATCTTGTCGATGTATGGATCAACTAGATCAGAGGTTTTTCTCATGTCGACCTTCTAGAGCTGGTTCTTTATCGTGTGCATCATCGCGCTCATGTACGAGCGCTTCGCGGACAGATTTGTTAGAAGCTCATCTACCTCGATGAATCCAAATTTGATAGCCCTGACGTTCGGTAAGCTCTGATACCCCTCGACCGCTTGCTCAAAGACCAGGAACGCCTCGGCCCACTTGTCCTCGACATGCTTACAAGCAAGGTCGAGGTCGTCCGTGATCCCTTGGCGAGACATTTCAATGCCTCGCCTTACATCATCGCTACTCAAGCTTTGCCTTTTGATCAGATGGAGCACGGCGGGTACATCGCGTGGAGCGCTCAGGGGCGCTTGGCAGATGCACCCGCCGTGGATTTGGGCCGTGCGATGGACTAACAGAGATCCGGGCGTTGCGCAGCGGTCGAAATGAGCCGTTTCGGTCCTTGCATCCAAGTTAGAGGAACTCGTGCCGACGCAATGAATCTGTAACAGCGTTCGGGCGCTTGCGAATGACCCGGCGGTGGCAGTTGCAGAAGCCGCCCTATTGCGTCAGCGGTTCTTCCGCAGAAGAACCAATCTACTATTTTGGGTGCGAACGGGTGAGCCTCTTCAGTGAGGCGTGCGCGCCAAGAACTGGCGGACTCTTGGCTTCTGAGCAGGACGACATCCGCGCATTCGCCCCACCAGAAGATGAAGACAAGCCCGACCGGATCATCTTCGGCCCCGAACGCCCATTTTTCCCACTTACCGTTTGAAAGTTCCTCAAGAGCTTCTTCGATATCCATTTCATACCTTCAAGTGGCCAACGATGGGCATAGGCGCCGTTAATTCCGCTCTAGACTGCTTCGGAACAATGACTGCGACATCTTTTGGTGAGCGTGCAGCCGGGCTATTCAGGTGGTCGATAAGGTATTGAGGCACCCTGTGCCTAGGCCCCGGAGAGGCCGGTACGCCCTGACGCTGACGACGCAATGCCGCAGCGGTGGCGGTCTCGGGCTGCCGCTCTTCCTTGATACGTGCGTTGAGCACTGCCCAAGGGACAGGAGCACGGTTAGAGCCACGTGCGAGCCGCTCTTGCCGCTGACGCCTGAAGGTCATCACGCCGAGCACTCCGGCTAGGAGGAAGAGTCCGCTAGCAATCCAGACCGCTGCGCTCTCCATAGCCCTACCTGCTCCCCTGACGCCGACGTGACCAATGAGTGCTGTCTCGGAGGGCGCTCCCCCCGGATCGGCGGAGGTTGGCGCCGCATACACCCTCAAGTAGTGTCGGCACTACGCGGCGTACTTGGAACTGATCAACTGTTGACAGCCGTTGACAACCGCGCGAGGGGGCCGCTCAAGATGTCTGAGACGGGCAACGTGCTTCGCGCGGCACGCATGGACGCCAAGGTCGGCCTTGACTACATGGCGAAGCGGACCAGCTACAGCAAGTCCATGCTGAGTTTGGTGGAGAATGGGAAGCGGACAGCTGCCCCAGAGCTGGTAGCAGCCTACGAACGCACGCTTGGTGTGCAAGGGCTAGGTGAGGATGTGAACCGCAGGGAACTCTTGGCCGCCGTCGCGGCAATGGCCGCTGGTGCTGTGTCTCCTGAACCGTTATCGCGCCTGCTTGACGGCTTGGTGTCCCCTGACGTGCCTTCCAAGGTGGGAACGTCCGAGGTGGAGGCAGTCCTTCAAGCTACCAACGCCTACACCGCGATTGACCTCCGATTGGGTGGCGCAGCAGCCGCCGATGTATCCACGGGCGCCCTGAAGTGGGCCGTTAGCTTGCTTGACGCCTCCATGACGGATACGACCAGGACCGCCCTGTCATCGGCCGTCGCGGCGCTGGCCGATCGGACCGCATGGACGCACTACGACGCCGGGCGGAAGTACTCAGCGCGCCAACTCGCCAAACTGGCTCTGGCAACCGCCGACGATGGCAACGATCGAGACCTGCGCGCTCATGTCCTGATCGACACGGCATCTCAAATAGGTAAGGAAGCGCCCGCCGAAGCTGCGAAGATCGTTAGCGTCGCGCTCTCGGATACGAGCGTGTGCACGCTTGAACAGGCCAACCTGCACGCGGTGTGTGCGCGGCACCTCGCGAACGCCGGAGAGACCTCACGGGCTCGCCGACACATCCACCTGGCGGAGCAGCTGTCCGCGCGTGGGGGCGACGCTCCGGCATGGGCCACCTTCCTCACGCCCGCTCACGTCGACAAGCTGATCACCGAGTCTCTGAGCGCAGCGGGCGAACGCAAAGAAGCCATACGCCGATTCGAAGCCATCCTTCCGCAGTTTGGAACTGATCGAGCCCGTGCCAAGGCTGGAATCGTGATCAGCCTCGGAACGCTGTATGCCCATGAAGGCCGCCTTGAGCAGGCGCGCGACCTCGCGAATCAGGCAGCAGCCGCGCTCTCAGACGTACGTTCCGGCCGGGCTACAAGCAGCCTTCAAGATCTTCGGCGCCTGCTGGCAACCTCGGACTAGACGCTCCTTGTCGGACCCCGTGTCATGATCCACGGCACGGGGAGACAGGGGATGCAGCGTGAGCGAGTTTGAGGCGGTAGCCGCAGCTCTCGGCGCCGCCGTCACCTCCCTTGAGCAGGCAGGGCAGGCCATGCGGCAGGCCGCCGGAGGCTTCGAAGAGTCTGCCTTGCAACTCGGTGAAGCGGTCTACGGCACCACCGACCAGGAGATGGGCGCCCTACCAGGGCGGTACGACGAGCTAAAGCAGACCGCAGAGCAGGCCATCAGCCACTTTGAGGCTGTGAAGGCGAAGATATCGGCGTATCGGGACAGCATCGGCGCGTCTGCGGCACCGGAAAACACCGAGGTCACAGGGGCGAGGCGTGAAGATCGGCCCCGCGGCCGGCATGGGGTGCACACCACAACCACGCCAACGAAGCCTGACCCGATTTCACAAGACCGCGTGGACGAGCTGAAACGAGACCTTCCGCCGCGTGTCGACCGTGGAGAAGGGCAGAAGACACACGGGCAGTGGGTCACGGACTCAGGCGAAGGGGACGCCGGGCACATCGTGAGCGGCCGTGATGACATGGAAGCCGCAGCCGTCCAGTTCTTCAAGGACCAGGGCGCCCGGCGGATGCCTTCCACAACGGCCGATGTCGAGGTGAAACTAGCCGTTCACATGCAGAACAAGGGCATCACCAGCGCAACCGTCGCCGTCAACAACGAAGTCTGCAAAGGCCCCTTCGGCTGTGAGACGTTGGTCCCTAAGATCCTTCCTCAAGGAAGCGCGCTCACCGTGTACGGGACCACACCGGACGGAACCCCGATCGGGACGACCTACCTCGGACAGAGAAAGAAGCCATGATCGAAGCTTGGTACGACGGCAACGCGACCGGAGCGACCACGGTCACCACTGCGGCCGATCTCGACCGCGTTCTAGACGCCGTGGCGGCCATGAACGGGCCGACGCTCGCTGAGCTGTACACGGACGGCGACCCGGAGAAATCGTGGCTTGAGATCGGCCTACACGGCGAACGGGCAAGTCTGAGGTACGTGGGCGACGACGCACCGAACGGAGCGCACTCGAAAGGCGGGACCTTCTCGCTGCCGGAACACGGCGAAGTTCTCTACTACTTCATGAACAACCCTCGGGAGTACCCGGACGACGCGGAAATCCCCGCAAACGTCGCCCGGAAGGCCGCCCACGACTTCCTGACCTCCGGCGGGCAACGACCCTCCGGCGTGAACTGGACAGAGCAAGACGGCCCGCTCTAGAGCTTTGCTTCTTTCGGGGCGAACAGGCGTTCGACCCTGGTGCATAATCGGCTCATGCTCGACACGGGAGACACGGCGTCACCAAGGACGCCGTACCTGCACATGGTCCGCCCGTCGCGGCCCGTCTGGGTTGATCTCAGCGTGGTCTATCCGGTCGCGGAAACCGCCTCCGTCGTGTCGGACGGGCTCGACCTGACTGCCAAGGTGCCCGGCCTGTTGGGCATGTGGAGAGCTACCACGACGGGCCATTGGGTCGGATGGGTCGTCTTCGCGATGGAAAGTGACTCTCGGTCTCAATGGGTCGTCTCGGACGCCCTGAGCCCGCGTGAGACCCGCGCCCCGTGACCTGCACAGCAGAAGGCCCCCACCTGGGCAAAGGTGGGGGCCAACGGCTTGCGTACCGGTACACGCTGGGTACACAGGAGCATCGATAAGGGCCGGTAGCGACCGGTACTAACAGGGTCGGTTTTCGCTGGTCAACGCCCCTCCCGGCGCGTTTGCGCAGGTCAGAAACCGGCCATTACAGAAGGGGGCCTTCACGTACTTCCGCATTTAGAGGACTAAATGCGTACTGGTCAGAGCTTCTTGCCGGCGGAACCCAGCGACTGAGCGGCCTCGACGATGCGCGCGGCCATACCGGCCTCGGCGGCCTTCAGGTAGCTACGCGGGTCGTAGACCTTCTTGTTGCCGACCTCGCCGTCGATCTTCAGGACGCCGTCGTAGTTCTTGAAGAAGTGGTCCGCGATGGGCCGGGTGAAGGCGTACTGCGTGTCGGTGTCGACGTTCATCTTCACGACGCCGTACGACACCGCCTCGCGGATCTCCTCCGGCAGCGAGCCGGAACCGCCGTGGAAGACCAGCTCGAACGGCTTCGAACCGGCCGGGAGGCCGAGCTTCTTCGAGGCCGCCTCCTGGCCGCCCTTGAGCACGTCCGGGCGCAGCTTCACGTTGCCGGGCTTGTAGACGCCGTGCACGTTGCCGAAGGTCGCGGCCAGCAGGTAGCGGCCGTTCTCGCCGGAGCCGAGCGCGTCGATCGTCTTCAGGAAGTCGCCCTCGGCGGTGTACAGCTTCTCGTTGATCTCGGCTTCGACGCCGTCTTCCTCGCCGCCGACGACGCCGATCTCGACCTCGAGGATGATGTTCGCGGCCGCGGCCTTGGCGAGCAGTTCCTGCGCGATCTCGAGGTTCTCGTCGAGGTCGATCGCGGAGCCGTCCCACATGTGGCTCTGGAACAGCGGGTGCTGACCGTTCTTGACGCGCTCCGCCGAGATCTCGATCAGCGGGCGGACGAAGCCGTCGAGCTTGTCCTTCGGGCAGTGGTCGGTGTGCAGCGCGACGTTCACGTCGTACTTGGCGGCGACGACCTGGGCGAACTCGGCGAGCGCGACCGAACCGGTCACCATGTCCTTGACCTTCTGGCCGGACGCGAACTCAGCGCCGCCGGTGGAGAACTGGATGATCCCGTCGCTCTCCGCCTCGGCGAACCCGCGGATGGCGGCGTTCAGGGTCTCCGACGAGGTCACGTTGATGGCCGGGTAGGCGAATTCGTTCGCCTTCGCCCGGTCGAGCATCTCCGCGTAGACCTCGGGGGTGGCGATGGGCATCGTTTACTCCTCCTCGAAGCAGGCTGGTGCACCTCTCGGCCGCATCGTACGAGGTCGGCCGGGAGGTGCCTACAGCCGTCGCGTCAGAGGAGGACGCCGGCGAGCGCCCGGTAGACCGGCAGGGGGTCCTGGTTCAGTACCTGGATGTTGACGTGGTCCGCCCCGGCTTCGAGATGCGCGGTGACGCCGCGGGCGACCGTCTCGGCGTCGCCGTGGACGGCCAGCGCGTCGACCAGCTTGTCGCTGCCCTCGCCTGCCAGGTCCTCATCGGTGAAACCGAGTTTCCGCAGGGAGTTCGTGTAGTTGACGAGGCCGAGGTAGAACTTGACGGTGCCCCGCCCGATCTCGCGGGCCTTCGCCGGGTCGGTTTCGAGGACGACTTTCTGTTCGGGTGCGAGCAGCGGTCCTTCGCCGAGGATCTCGCGCGCCTGGCGGGTGTGCTCGGGGGTCATCAGGTACGGGTGGGCTCCCGCTGTGCGGTCTCCTGCGAGTTTGATCACCTTCGGGCCGAGGGCGGCCAGCGCGCGGCCCTCGACGGGCACTCCGGCGGCGTCGAGCGCGTCGAGGTACTCGACCAGCGCGGCGTACGGCTTCTTGAACTCGGCGGTGTGCTCCCGGTGCCCGGCGCCGACACCGAGCAAGAACCGGTCCGGGTGCTTCGCGGCGATGCGCTGGTACGACTCGGCGACCGTGGCGGCGTCGTCCTTCCAGATGTTGACGATGCCGGTGGCCACCTTGATCGTCTCCGTCGCGTCGAGGATTTCCTCCGCCTTCGCGAGGTCACCCGACGGCGAGCCGCCGAGCCAGATCGTGCCGTAGCCGAGTTTCTCCAGCTCACGGGCCAGGCCCGGGGTGAAAACGGATTCGTGCTGCCAGATGCCGATCCGGCCGAGTTCGATTCCCATGTACCGGGCCAACGCCGCGGACGGCCGATGTCTTCCCTTAAGTTCGGGGTATGGCGAAACTCGGCAACACCGACCTCGACGTCCGGGGGATCAACCTGGGCGGGAACGTTTTCGGCTGGACCGCGGACCAGGAGCAGTCCTTCGCCGTCCTCGACGCCTACACGGCGGCGGGCGGCAACTTCATCGACACCGCCGACCTGTACTCCAAGGGCGGCTCCGAGACGATCATCGGCGACTGGCTGGCCCGCCGCGGCCGCCGTGACGACGTCGTCATCGCGACCAAGACCGGCATGTGGGACGAGCGGAAGGGACTGTCGGCGGCGAACATCGCGGCGGCGGCCGAAGACTCGCTGCGCCGGCTCCGTACCGACCACATCGACCTCTACTACGCGCACATCGACGATCCGGAGACCCCGATCGAGGAGACGCTGCGCGCCTTCGACGCGCTCGTGCGCGCGGGCAAGGTCCGCTACGTCGCGGCGTCGAACTACTCGGCGGAACGGCTGAGCGAGTCACTGTCCATTTCGGACCGTGAGGGGCTGGCGAAGTACGTCGCGCTGCAACCGCACTACAACCTCGTCGAGCGGGACTACGAGCGGGACCTGGCGCCGACGGTCGAACGCGAGAACCTCGCCGCCCTGCCGTATTTCTCGCTGGCCAAGGGTTTTCTCGCCGGGAAGTACCGGTCGAAGGACGATCTCGGCGACAGTCCGCGTGCCGCCCGCGCTTCGTCCTATTTGGACGAACGCGGTGAGCGAGTGCTCTCGGCGCTCGACGAGATCGCGGCCGCTCGCGGCGTCTCGGTCGCGGCCGTCTCGCTCGCGTGGCTGTTCGCCCGGCCGACCGTCACCGCGCCCATCGCGAGCGCCCGCTCGGTCGAGCAGCTGAACGATCTCCTGCCCGCCGTCGACCTGGACCTCACCCCTGCCGAGGTCGACGCCCTCACCACCGCCTCGCGCTGACAACCCCGCATTTAGTCCTCTCGATGCGGTAGTTGGCACCACGAACTACCGCATCGAGAGGACTGAATGCGTACTTACTTGTGGGTAGCTTACTCCGGGTAGGTTGAGGTACCGTCCGAAAGCCTTAGGGCTCGGACGAGGAGGCAACGTGGCCAAGAACAGCGTGAACGGCAAGGTCGTCCTGATCACCGGCGCCGCCAGGGGCATCGGCGCGGGGCTCGCCGAACGCCTGGCCGCGCAGGGCGCGAAGGTCGCACTGGTCGGCATCGAAGCCAAGGAACAGCAGGCGGTCGCCGACAAGATCGGCCCCAGCGCGCACGCTTGGGAAGCCGACGTCACCAGCTGGGACGACCTCGAGCGGGCCACCGCCGGCGTCGTCGAGCACTTCGGCGGCATCGACATCGTCATCGCGAACGCCGGCATCGCGACTTCCGGTTTCGTCCGGTCGGTGGATCCGGCCGCCTTCGAGAAGGTCATCGAAGTCGACCTCCTGGGCGTCTGGCGCACCTTCCGCGTCACCCTTCCGCATGTCCTCGACCGCAAGGGCTACCTGCTCGCGATCTCCTCGCTGGCCGCGATCACCCACGCGCCCGGCATGGCCAACTACGCCGCCGCGAAGGCGGGCGTCGAGGCGTTCTGCAACAGCTTCCGCGCCGAAGTCGCGCACCTCGGCGTGAAGGTCGGCGTCGCGCACCCGACCTGGATCCGCACCGACCTCGTCGAGAGCGCGGACCAGCACCCGGTCTTCGGCAAGCTCCGCACCGGCATGCCCGGCCTGCTCGGCAAGACCTACCCGCTGTCCGTCGCGCTCGACCACCTCCAGGCCGGGGTCAACAAACGCGCCCGCACCGTGCACGTGCCGCGCTGGGTCGGCGGGCTCAAGCTGATCCGCGCGTTCCTGCCGCCGATCATCGAGCTCGGCGCGAAGAGCCGGATCAAGAAGGCGGACGCGGCCGCACTCGTGGACATCGAGCAGCGCGGCGCGTACGAATCTTCGATAACCGGTCAAGCAGGCCGGGCGGCAACCAAGAAGGGCTGACAACGTATGTCCCGTCGCGACCAGATCCGCATGACGCCCGACGAGCTCACCGCGTACCTCGACGAGCAGAAGGTCATCAACGTCGCGACGATCGGCCCGAACGGACGCCCGCATCTCGCGCCGCTCTGGTACTACCCGCACGAGCCGGGCATCGCGACCTGGACTTATGGCTCGTCCCAGAAGGCGAAGAACCTGGAGCGCGACCCGCGCGCCACGGTGCTCATCGAGGACGGCGAAAGCTACGACAAGCTCCGCGGGATCTCCCTCGAAGCCGACGTCGAGGTCATCACCGATACCGCCGCGGTCACCCAGATGGGCATCAAGCTCATGCAGCGGTACGCGGGCGCGAAGCCGGGCGATCCCGTTCCGGACGAGCTCGCGGACTTCATCGGCAAGCAGGCCCCGAAGCGGATCGGGCTGATTTTCCGGCCGACGAAGATCGTGAGCTGGGACCACTCGAAGCTCGGCGGCACATACTGACGGGTAGGGAGTACTAGCAAGTAACTGTTACTTGAGGTAACGTCATCTGGGCACGAACGCCTCGAAGTGGAGGATTGCCAGATGACCGAGCGAGTCAAGGTCGTGATCGTGGGCACCGGTTTCTCCGGGCTCGGCCAGGCCATCCAGCTCGAAAAGGCCGGGATCTCCGACTACGTGATCCTGGAGAAGGCGGACGAAGTCGGCGGTACGTGGCGCGACAACTCGTACCCCGGCTGCGCCTGCGACGTGCAGTCCCACATGTACTCGTTCTCGTACGAGCAGAACCCGGACTGGTCGCGGTCGTTCTCGCCGGCCCCGGAGATCTTCCAGTACCTCAAGGATGTCACCGACAAGTATCGGCTGCGCAGCAAGATCCGGTTCGGCGTCGAGCTCACCGGCGCCACCTGGGACGACACCGCGCGCCGCTGGCACGTCCACACCAAATCCGGCCAGGACATCGAGGCTCAGTTCGTCGTCTCGGGCGTCGGCGGCCTGCACATCCCGCAGGTGCCCAAGCTGCCCGGGATCGAGAAGTTCAAGGGCCAGACCTGGCATTCCGCGCAGTGGAACCACGAGTACGACCTGCGCGGCAAGAAGGTCGCCGTGGTCGGCACCGGCGCGAGCGCGATCCAGTTCGTCCCGAAGATCGCCCCCGAGGTCGACGAGCTGACGTTGTTCCAGCGCACGCCGCCGTGGATCATGCCGAAGCCCGACCACGCCATGCCCGCTTGGGCCAAGACCGCGTTCCGCCGCATCCCCGGCGTGCAACGGCTTTACCGCAACGCGCTCTACTGGTTCCTCGAAGTGCGTGCCGTCGGCTTCAACGGCCACCCCGCGATCATGAAGGCCGGCGAGGCGATCGCGAAGCGCCACATCGGCAAGGCCATCAAGGATCCGAAGCTGCGCAAGAAGGTCACCCCGGACTACACCATGGGCTGCAAGCGGGTGCTGATCTCCAACGACTACTACCCGGCGATCAATCGGTCCAATGTGGACGTCAACACCGAAGGCGTGCGCGAGGTCAAGGCGCACAGCGTCGTCGACGGGAACGGCGTCGAGCACGAGGTCGACGCGATCATCTACGGCACCGGCTTCAAGGTCACGGATGCCTTGGAATACCTGGACATCACCGGCGTCGACGGCCGCGACCTCGCCAAGGAATGGGCCACCGAGGGGATGCACACGCACAAGGGCATCACCGTTTCCGGCTTCCCCAACCTGTTCTTCCTCCTCGGCCCGAACACCGCGCTGGGCCACAACTCCGTGGTCTTCATGATCGAGTCGCAGGCGCGGTACGTCGTCGACGCGATCGAACTCGCCGATTCGCGTGGTGCCGCCGCGCTCGACGTCCGCGCCGGCGTGCAGGAGAAGTTCCAGCGCGAGATCCAGGACAAACTGGTCAAGGGCGTGTGGACCCAGGGCGGTTGCAAGAGCTGGTATCTCGACGCGAAGGGCGTCAACCGGACGATCTGGCCCGGGTTCACCTGGCGCTACTGGCTCGAAACCCGCAAGGTCGACCCGAGCGACTACGAGCTCAGCGGGAGGTCGTCGTGACCGACCACGAGCAGGTCGTCCTGCACGCGCGCGACGTCGAGTTCGACTGGGCGTCGCTGCCGATGCACTGGATCCCGGGCGAACCGCAGGCGACGCATACGATCAACGTGCTGCATCTGGCGCTGCCGGAGGGCGAACGCTGGTTCGTCGAGGTGTTCAAGCAGGCCGTGCCGCTGATCCGCGACGAGCGGCTCAAGGAGGACGTCCTCGGCTTCATCGGCCAGGAGGCCATGCACGCCGAAGCGCACGACGGCGCCGCGGAACACCTCGAAGCGGCGGGCGTCCACGTGCGGCCGTACATCGCGCAGATGGAGTGGATGTTCCGCCGCCTGCTCGGCGACCGCGACCTTTCCGCCAAGCGGCGTGAGGAATGGCTGATCGAGCGGCTCGCCATCATCGCCGCGATCGAGCACTACACCGCTTTCCTCGGCCAGTGGATCCTCGACGCCGAAGCGCTCGACAAGGCGGGCGCCGACCCGACGATGCTGGATCTCCTGCGCTGGCACGGCGCCGAAGAGGTCGAGCACCGCTCTGTCGCCTTCGATCTGTTCATGCACCTCGACGGCCGCTACACCCGCCGCGTGCGCAGCATGCTCGTGGTGACGCCGGTGCTCGCGTGGGTCTTCTTGCGGGGCACCAGGTTCCTCATGAAGAACGATCCGACGCGGCCGGGCAAGACGAGTTTCCGGACCTATCTGCGCGTCGCGAAGCTCGGCCTGCTGCCCTCGGGCAGGCAGCTGCGGCGCGAGATCCGGCCGTACTTCCGGAAGTCCTATCACCCCACCGAGACCGGCAACACCGATCAGGCCGTCGCGTACCTCGCGAGTTCCCCGGCCGCCTTGGCCGCCGACGAACCCCAGTGACGCCGCCGACGCGCCCACTGCGGCTCGACGGCAGCGGGCGGACCGACCGCGCGATGGCGTCGCTGACCGGTGTCGTCGCGCTGTACCGCAGGCTCAGCGGGGTGAGCGGACGCCGTCGTCCACCGGTGGCCGTCGTCGACCGTGATCTTCCGCTGGTCGTCGACGAAGTCCGTGCCGAAGCCGACGGCGTGGCCGGGCTGCGGCTGGTGCACGAACGCGGCGAACCGCTGCCGCGATGGCGGCCCGGCGCGCACATCGACCTCGCGCCGCGGCCGGGACTGGTCCGGCAGTACTCCTTGTGCGGCGACCCGGAAGACCGCTCGGCCTACCGCGTCGGCGTCCGGTTGCTCGGCGAGGGATCGACGGCGGTGCACGCGCTGAAGAAGGGCGCTCGCATCACGGCGCGGGGCCCGCGCAACGCGTTCCCGTTCGTCGCGAGCCCGGCGTACCTGTTCGTCGCGGGCGGCATCGGGATCACGCCGATCCTGCCGATGGTGCGGCAAGCCGCCGCGGCGGGCGCGGACTGGCGACTGGTCTACACCGGTCGCGACGAAGCCTCGATGCCCTTCCTGGCGGAATTGTCCGAATTCGGGGATCGTGTCTGGATTCGTCCGGACACGGACTACGGAATCCCCGCTTCCGGCGCGGAACTCCTCGAAGGGGCACCGGAAGGCGCGCCGATCTACTGCTGCGGCCCGGTTCCGATGATCGTCGGTGTCCGCACGGACGCGGCGCTGCGTGCTTCGGGGCCGGTGTTCTTCGAACGGTTTTCGACGCCGCCGATCGTCGGCGGCGAGCCGTTCCGCGTCGAACTGGCCCGCAGCGGCCGGATTTTGGACGTGCCCGCCGACCGGACGGCGCTCGACGTCCTGCGCGAAACCGTGCCCGGCATCGCTTATTCGTGCCGTCAGGGGTTCTGCGGGACGTGCGAACTGCCGACCGTGACCGGCGACCGCGTCCGGGTCTGCGTCGAACGCGAGCCGGTCACCCTCGATCTCTGAGCTGTCAGGCTTCCTTGGGGATCCAGGAACCGATCACCGGCTTGAACTCGCGGACGGTCCGCTCCGCGACAACACCTTCGAGGTGGTACGGGTCCTTATTGATGATTTCGAGCAGCGCCGCTTCGTCGGCCGCCTGGTACATCGAGATACCGCCGGAGCCGTCGCCCAGCGGGCCGCCGAGCGCGACGACGCCCTGGCCGGCGAGGGCGGACAGGAATTCCCGGTGCCGGGGGCGCACATCCGCCAGCTTCTCCTGCACGTACGTGATCTCCACCAGGAACCAGGCCATCGACATCTCCAAGGTCGCTCCAACAGACGCCCCCCAGCTTCTCAGGATCCGATCAGGCAGGACTCCCGCCCCACCCGATACGCTGATCGAGCGCCATGCACAGGTTGTGCGTCAAAGGGGTAAATGAACAGGTAGGGGTACATGCTCGAGGGCAATGCGGAACGCAGTGTCGAGGCGACCCTCGGCCATCTGCGCACCATGGACGGACCGGTCACGCCACCGCCGCCTGCGGCACCGCTGACCCTTGAGGATCTCTATCGCCAGCACCGGATGCGGCTCGTCCGGCTGGCCATCCTGCTCGTGGACGAACCGGCGACCGCCGAAGACGTCGTCCAGGAGGCCTTCACCGGGCTGCACCGCAACTGGGGGCGCCTGCGCGACGCCGCCGCGGCCGTCGGATACCTGCGCACCGCCGTGGTCAACGGATCACGCAGTGTGCTGCGCCGCCGCAAGACCGCCCGCGAGTACGTCGCGCCGCACGCCGTCAACGCGCGTTCGGCCGAAAGCCTCGCCATGCTGTCGAGTGAACATCAGGCCGTGGTGAGCGCTTTGTCCAAACTGCCCCCTCGCCAGCGCGAGGTTTTGGTCCTCCGTTACTACGGTGGGCTGAGTGAGGCCGAAATCTCCGAGGCCGCCGGGATTTCGAAAGGTACCGTTAAGTCAACCGCCAGCCGGGCGCTGGAGGCACTGCAGAAAGCGATGCAGTCGCCGAACTGACACCCGGCTTTAATCTCGAGCGCTGGGTTGTGCCGCCATGCTTGGTCCAGACCAATATATGCTGGGGGACGTGAGAGGCGCCGGAGATTTCGTGATCGTGGGCGGCCGGGTCGTCGCCCCGGACCGTGTACTCGACGACGGCTGGCTGGCTATCGCCGGCGGCAGGATCGTCCAAGTCGGTTCCGGGACACCCCCGGACATCGATCGCGTCGATGTCGACGGGTGCCTGGTCGTGCCCGGCTTCGTCGACACCCACTGCCACGGCGGTGGGGGCGGGTCGTTCTCCAGTGCGAACCCCGAGGAGCTGTTCCGCGCCATCCGCGCGCACCGGCGGCACGGGACCACGACCATGCTCGGCAGTCTGGTCTCGGACCCCGTCCCGGTGCTCAGGGACCAGATCGCCGCCCTGCGTGAGCTGGTCCAAGAGGGTGAACTTGCCGGAATTCACCTTGAAGGACCCTTCATCTCGAAGGCTCGTTGCGGAGCGCACGACCCGGCGACGCTGATCGAGCCGGACACGGCCACGGTCAACGCGCTGCTCGGCGCCGGCCGCGGCGACATCCGGATGGTCACCCTCGCCCCCGAACTGCACGGCGGGATCAAGGCGGTCCGGCAACTGGCCGAATCGGGCGTCATCGCCGCCATCGGGCACACCGACGGCGTCGAGGACCAGATCATCCCCGCGATCGACGCGGGCGCCTCCGTCGCGACCCACCTCTTCAACGCCATGCGGCCCCTCCACCACCGCGAGCCGGGCCCGATCGGCGCCCTCCTCGACGACGAGCGGATCACCGTCGAGCTGATCTGCGACCTCGTCCACGTCCACCCGACCGTGCTGCGGCTCGCCGCGCACCACGCGGGCAAGGGCCGGACGGTGCTCATCACCGACGCCATGTCGGCCACCGACGCCGCCGACGGCAGCTACATCCTCGGCCGCCTGGAGGTCGACGTCCGCGACGGCGTCGCCACCCTCGCCGGGAACGGTTCGCTGGCTGGCAGCACGCTGACCATGGACGCGGCCTTCCGCAACCTGGTCCGCGGCGCGGGCATCGACCTGCTCGACGCCGTCCGCGCGACCTCCGGACGGCCCGCCGAACTGCTCGGCCTCGCCGACCGGACCGGGTCGCTGCGCGCCGGGCTCGCGGCCGACGTCGTCGTGCTCGATCGCGACCTCCGGCCGGTCAAGGTGCTGCGCCAGGGCGAATGGGTCAAGGACGACGCTGCGGCTACATTGAGCGCCACGGCCCCGCTGAGCGGCGCGGTCGAAGGCGGTGTGTCGGTCAGCGACGGGTAGCGGCGAAGGGAGACCGGATGAGCGAGCCCAAGGACCCGGAGAAACTCCTGGCCGACGCCTTGCGCGCACAGGCCGTCTTCGCTCCTTCGGCGGAACGCATCTCCGAATCGACTACGGACAAACCGGCCGAAACGGACACGGAGAGTAGTGTCCCTTCCGGTAAGAACGAACTGCCCCCGCAATACGGACTGCTTTCCGGTGCCGGAGCCGACTCGCTCGAACGGGAACGCGTCGCGCTTGAGGACGCGGAAACGGCCAGGCTGGCGGAGCGTCCGATGACGACTCAGGCGCCTTCAGCGCCTTCGCCGAGCAGCCCGCCCCTGCCCGCGTACTGGGTGCTGCTGCTCGCCGTGCTGCTGGGGCTGGCCGCCGGTTCCGTGATCGGGCTGCTCACGCTGATCTGAGCCGCCTCTCCCGTCGGGTCAAAGCACTCAGCGTCACCCTGTACCGTTTTGGTGTGATCCTGGCGCAGAACAACGTGACGACGATGGGCCTCCTGCCGGAGTGGCTGGACCCGCAGCACCTGCTGAGCGGGCTGACCGTTCCGGTCATCACCGTGCTCTGCCTGATCATCTTCGTCGAGAGCAGCATCTTCCCGGTGCTGCCCGGTGACTCACTGCTGTTCACCGCCGGCCTGTTCATCGCGAACGGCTCGATCGAGGCGCCGCTGTGGCTGGTGTGCGTCCTGGTCACCGTCGCCGCACTGGTCGGCAACGCGGTCGGCTACGGCCTCGGCCGGAAGGTCGGGCCCTGGCTGTTCCGCAAGCCGGATTCGAAGTTCTTCAACCAGAAGTACGTGGACCAGACCCACGCCTTCCTCGAGAAGCACGGGCCGAAGGCCGTCGTGCTGGCGCGGTTCGTGCCGTTCGTGCGGACGTTCATCACCTGGATCGCCGGCATCGGCAAGATGGACCCGAAGAAGTACTTCACCTACACCGTCATCGGCGGCATCCTGTGGGCCGCCGGGATCACCGCGCTCGGCCACCTGCTCGGCGGCGTCGCGTTCATCCGCGACAACGTCGACGCGATCTTCATCCTGATCGTGCTGGTGTCCGTGGTGCCGATCGTGATCGAGTACCTCAAGGCCCGCCGCGAGAAGAAGCACGCGGACACCGCGACCGGCCTCGTCGCCGAGGCCGCCGAGGACATCACGCAGCAGATCCCGCGCATCCGCGACTGACCCTTCCGGCGTGCCATGAACGGTCCGTTACTTGCAAATTTTGCAAGTAACGGACCGTTCATGGCGTTCAGAGGGAGAACATCGAGCCGGGGTTGAAGAGGTTCCCCGGGTCGAGAGCCCGCTTGATCTGGCGATGCACCTGAAGGCCGACTTCGCCGATCTCCTTGACGAGCCACTCGCGTTTGATCCGGCCGATGCCGTGCTCGCCGGTGACCGTGCCGCCCAGCGACAGGCTGACGTCGAGGATCGCGTCGAAGGCCGTCCGCGCGCGGGCGAACTCCTCCTCGGAATCCTGCGCGTAAACGATCGTCGGGTGCATGTTGCCGTCACCCGCGTGGCCGACGACGGCGATCCGCAAGCCGACTTCTTCGCTGATCCGCTCGCAGCCGGCGATCAGTTCGGCGATGCGCGTGCGCGGCACGCAGACGTCGTCGGTCAGCCAGACGCCGTACATCTCCAGCGCGGTGAGCACGACCCGCCGCGCCTGCAGCAGCATCTTGCCCTCTTCGATGTCCTCGGTGGCGTAGGCCAGATCCGCGCCGCAGTCGACGCAGATCTGTTCCAGCGCGGCGAGTTCCCGGCGCGCGACCTCGCCGCCGGAGTCGGATTGCGCGAGCAGCAAGGCTTTGCAGTCCGAACTCGTGCCGAGGTCGGTCTTGAGATACGCCTCGGCGGCCTTGATCGACGTGGCGTCCATGATCTCCAGCAGCGACGGCACGAGCCCCTCGCGCACCACCCGCGCGACGGCCTCGCCCGCGGCTTCCGTGCTGTTGAAGGCGGCGACGAGGGTCGCGGGCAACTGCGGCAACGGTTTCAGCGCGACGGTCGCCTGGGTGATCACGCCGAGCGTGCCCTCGCTGCCGACGAAGAGCCGCGCGAGGTCATAGCCCGCGACACCCTTCACCGTGCGGCGCCCGGTCTTCAGCAGTGAGCCGTCGGCGAGCACGACTTCCAGTCCCAGCACGGAATCCGTGGTGACGCCGTACTTCACGCAGCACAGCCCACCGGCGTTGGTGGACAGGTTCCCGCCGATGGTGCACCAGTCGTAGCTGGACGGATCCGGCGGATAGAACAGGCCGTGCTTCTCCACCGCGTTGCGGAAATCGAGGTTCACCACGCCGGGCTGCACGACGGCGAGCCGGTTGCCTTCGTCGATCTCGACGATCTGGTCGAGTTTGGTCAGCACCAGCACGACACAGCCGTCGATCGCGTTCGCGGCGCCGGACAGACCACTGCCGGCGCCGCGGGGCACGATCGGCACCTCGAACTCCGCGCACGCCTTCACCACGGCCTGCACACCCTCCGTGTCGGACGGCAGTACCACCGCGAGGGGTTTGCCGCTGGCGGCCAGCGGCATCATGTCGCGCGAGTAGGCGTCCGTGACGTCGGTGTCGGTGAGCACCGCGGCGTCGCCGAGACGCTCGCGGAGCCGGGTGACCAGGGCATGGTTGTTCATGCCCTCATCGTAGGCGCGATTACGTCCGCACTGCGGAAATTTTTTTCCGATCGAGCAGGATGAACGCCTGAACACCTGTATAGACGAGCACGGCGACACCCGCCCATGCGGTCACGTGCACCCCTTGGGTGAAGGCCTCGCGAGCCGATTCCAGGAGCGCCTGTCCCGCGACAGGGTCGAGCTGCTGCGCGGTGGCGACGGCGCCACCGAGGGTGTCCCGGGCGGCGTCGGCCGTCCCTTCCGGCAGACCGGACCGGTAGACCGCGGTCGCGACACTGCCGAGGATGGCCGTGCCGAGCGCGCCGCCCAGCTCGAACCCGGTTTCGGAGATCGCCGACGCGGCCCCGGCCCGTTCGGCCGGAGCGGCCGAGATGACCAGGTCGTTCGTCAGCGTTTCCGACAGGGCGACACCGCCGCCGAGCAGCGTGAACGACACCACGACGTACGCGAGCCCGCCGCCGGACGACACCTGGGTCAACGCCAGGAATCCGACCGCGGCGACCAGGAGACCGCCACTGACCAGCACGGATACCCGGATCCGCTTCGCGAGCCAGGCCGCGAGAAGCGCGCCGGCGACACCGGCGACCGTCGCCGGGAGCATCCACAGCGCGGCGACGACCGGGGTCAGCCCGAGCACCAGCTGCAGGTACTGCGGCACCAGGAACAGCAGTCCGACCATGGCGAAGACGCCGAGCATGTTCGTCACCACGGAACCACTGAAGGCCCGGTTCGAGAACAGCTTCAGGTCGAGCATCGGCTCGTCGAGGCTGTTCTGCCTGCGGACGAACACGACACCGAGCGCGAGCCCGATCAGCACGCTGACCGCGGCCTTCCAGGTGAAGCCGTGTTCGGCGACCAGCTTGATGCCGTAGACCACCGGCAGCATCGCGGCCAGCGACAGCAGTGCCGACAACGGGTCGAAGCGGCCCGGCTTCGGGTCACGCGCCTCCGGCAGCAGGAACGGGCCGACGACCAGCAGGATCACCATCACCGGGACGTTGATGAGGAAGACCGAACCCCACCAGAAGTGCTCCAGCAGCCAGCCGCCGAGCACCGGCCCGAGCGCCATCCCGCCGGAGAACCCGGCACTCCAGACGGCGATCGCGGTCCGGCGCTGTTTGACGTCGACGAAGATGCTGCGGATCAGCGACAGCGTCGACGGCATCAGCGTCGCGCCACCCACACCGAGCAGCGCCCGCGCGATGATCAGCATGAACGCGCTGGTCGAGAAGGCCGCGAGCACCGACGCGGCACCGAACGCGGCGGCACCCATGAGCAGCAGCTTGCGACGGCCGATGCGGTCACCGAGCGTGCCCATCAGGACCAGCAGGCCCGCCAGCATGAACGAATAGATGTCGACGATCCACAACTGCTCCGCACCGGTGGGCGCCAGATCCTCGGACAGGAACGGCAGCGCGAACCCGAGCACCGTCATGTCCACGCTGATCAGCAGCACCGGAAGCACCAGTACCGCCAACGCCGACCACTGCTTGCGCCCCGCCATGGCGCACTCTCCTCAATTAGGTAAACCGTCCGGACGGTACAGTTACCGCCCTGATCGAAGGTAAACCGTCCAGACGGTATAGTCAACTGATATGGCGAAGACCTCGGCGAAGGAACACATCCTCGACTCGTACGAGGAGATACTCATCGAACAGGGCCCCGGCGGGGTCACCCTGGAAGCCGTCGCCGCCCGCGCCGGGGTGTCGAAGGGCGGTCTGCTCTACCACTTCGGCTCGAAGGATGCCCTGGTCGAAGGCCTGATGGAACGTCTCGCAACCCTGTCGGACGCAGACCTCGAACAGGCACGGACGGCGCCGGAAGGCGTCGTTTCCTGGTACCTGCGCACCGCCATCACCGACGTGACCCAGCGCAAGCCGCTGCACCGCACGACCATGGCGACGATCCGGATCATGCTCAACGAGCCGCGGGTCGCCGAGGTCGTCCAGGTCTACAACCAGAAGATCCACGACCTGATCAGCGAGCACGTCGGCGACCCGCTGTCCGCCGAACTGATCATCCTGGTCGGCGACGGTCTCTACCTGCGGGCGGCACTCGGCCGGGACGACGCGAGCGCCCTCCTCGACCGGATCGACGAGATCAAGGCCCGCATCCAGCGCTGACGCGTTTAGTCCTCTGAATGCGGTCCTTGCGCGTGCAACTACCGCATTCAGAGGACTAAACGCAGAGGGGCCTACATCTGCAGGCCGTAGACGCGCTCGATCGGGATGGTGAGCAGAACGCGCTGGTCGGCGACCATGGCGTCGCGGAACTCGGCCCAGTCCGGATGCTCGCCCCTGGCCCGCCGGTAGTGGTCCACCAGCGCGTCCACGGTCGCGTCGTCGCGCGAAGCGGCGGTCGGCGTCAACACCGCAGGCCCCTCGACGACGACGTAGCCGTCACCACTCTCGGTCGAGACGTGGAACGTCGCCCGCGGGTCGCGCTGCAGGTTCTTCGTCTTGGCGCGCGGTGCGGTGATCGAGATCAGGATCGCGCCGGCGTCCCCGTCGTAGAGGTAATTGACGGTCGACAGTTGCGGCCTGCCGTCGCGCTTGATGGTGGCGAGGGTGCCGAAGTTTCGGTCGGCGAGGATCGCGTAGAGCGCGGAGTCGGTCATCCCTCCATCAAAGCAAAAGTGCAGCTCAGCGGCCCAAGACGGGCGAACCGGACAAACATGCACGAATAAATGTGCTTGCATGCGGCAACTAAAGTGTTGTCCGACACACAACGTCACTTTCTTCTTGCGAAGCTCTCCTGAGAGGAACATCCTTGCTCTAGGCAACTAGTTGCAGTGACCAAGCAACCGGCGAGAGAGACGGCGATGACACCCACGACACCCGGCACCAGGTCGAAGGCCGACCTCGACCTGGCCGACACCCTCGGGCACGAGCTCGTGCGGCTCGTTCGCCTGGTCAACCGGGCCAAGTCCCAGGTGTCCAAGCAGGGACCGGACGGCATCGAGCGGGCCGCGTACGCGATCCTCTTCTGCCTCATCCACGTCGGCCCCCAGCGGACCAGCAAACTCGCCGAGTTCCTGCACTCCGAGATCTCGACCATCAGCAGGCAGTCGAGCTCTCTCGTCCAGCACGGGCTGGTCGAGCGCCTGGCCGACCCCGAAGACGGCCGCGCCTGCCTGCTCGCACCGACCGCCGAAGGGCATCGGGTGTTCGAGGAGAACCGCAAGCAGCGGAACCAGTGGCTCGCCGAGGTGCTCGGCGACTGGTCCGACGACGACCGGAAAACCCTCAACTCGCTGTTCCACCGGCTGAACGACGACCTCGAAAAAACATCTCCACAGTTCGCCGACCCCGCGTCGGCGTCGAAGGCCAAGGGGGCCTGAAGCAATGAGTTCCACCGTAGAAAGTCCACCAGCCGTCGAAGAAGACGGACCCCGGCTCAGTCACCGTCAGATCGTCACGATCCTGATCGGCCTGATGTCGGGCATGTTCCTGGCGGCGCTCGACCAGACGATCGTGGGCACCTCGATCGTCCGCATCGCGAATGACCTCAACGGGTTCGACCTGCAGGCCTGGATCACCACGGCCTACCTGATCACCTCGACGATCGTCACGCCGATCTACGGCAAGCTGTCCGACATCTACGGGCGCAAGCCGTTCTACATCGCGGCGATCTCGATCTTCCTCATCGGCTCGATCGCCTCGGCGTTCGCGACGTCGATGTACGAACTGGCCGCGTTCCGCGCGATCCAGGGCCTCGGCGCCGGCGGTCTGATGTCGCTGGCGATGACGATCATGGGCGACATCGTGCCGCCCCGGGAACGTGCCCGCTACCAGGGTTACTTCCTCGCCGTGTTCGGTATCTCCACCGTGCTCGGCCCGGTGCTCGGCGGGTTCTTCGCCGACTTCGACAAGCTCGGCACCGTCTTCGGCTACGACATCGCCGGCTGGCGCTGGGTGTTCCTGATCAACGTGCCGATCGCGATCGTCGCGCTGTTCGTCGTCGCCCGCGTGCTCAACGTGCCGCACCAGCGCCACGACCACAAGATCGACTGGTGGGGCGGGCTCGCGCTCGTCGTCGCCGTGGTGCCGTTCCTGATCGTCGCCGAGCAGGGCAACAAGTGGGGCTGGGGCTCGCAGAACGCGATCATCTGCTACGTCATCGGCGCCATCGGCGTGGTCGCCTTCATCTTCATCGAAAGGCTGATGAAGGACGCGGCGCTGATCCCGTTGCGGCTGTTCAAGAACTCGACCTTCACGGTCGCGATCGTCGGCGGCATCATCGTCGGTGTCGCGATGTTCGGCGCGATCATGATGATCCCGCAGTACATGCAGGTCGTTCAGGGTTACTCGCCGACCGTGTCGGGGCTGCTGATGATCCCGCTGATGGCGGGCATCATGAGCGCTTCGATCATCTCGGGCCAGATCACCAGCAAGACCGGTCGCTACAAGGTGTTCCCGGTCATCGGCACGCTGCTGATCGCGGGCGGCGCGTTCTTCTTCGCGCAGGTCGAGTACAACAGCGCGCTGTGGCACCCGCTGGTCGCGGCCGCGATCATCGGTCTCGGCCTCGGCTCCTGCATGCAGACGCTGATCATCGCGGTGCAGAACGCGGGCCCGCGCAGCGACATGGGCGTCTCGACCGCTTCGGCGACGTTCTTCCGCCAGATCGGTGGTACCGCGGGTGTCGCGGTGTTCCTGACGATCCTGTTCAACGTCCTGCCGGGCAACATCACCAAGGCGTTCGGCGGCAACGCGCCGACCGGTGAAGGCGCCGCGGCGCTGGGTGACATCACCACGAACACGAGCGGTATCGCGAACCTGCCCGAGGCCATCAAGACCCCGGTGCTGATCGGCTTCACCGAGTCGATCACCACGGTGTTCTACGTGGCGGGCGCGGTCGCGCTGCTGGCGACGCTGGTCCTGATGTTCATGAAGGAGATCCCGCTGCTCGGCGGCTCGGCTCCTTCGGCGGCTTCGGCTCTCGAAGGCGGCGAAGCTCTCCTTGAGGAGGACGACGCTCCTGTCGAAACGGCCTCCGAGAAGACGGCCGTGACCGCGCCCGTCGAACCGGGCAAGCACGCGATGACCAACGGGAACGGGGCATACCGGGCCGGGTCCGCGCAGATCAGCGGGCATGTCCGCCGGGACGACGCCACGAACGTCGCGGGTGCGGCGCTGACCCTGATCGACCACAACGGCAATCAGGTGGCCAGGACGCACACGAACGAGAACGGCGTCTACTCGTTCGCCGGCATCGTGGGCGGGCGGTACACGCTCGTCGCCAGCGGCCGCTGGTTCCGGCCGATCGCGGCGACGCTGACCGCAACCGGGGCCGGGGTGCTGCGCCATGACTTCGAACTGGTCAGCACGATCCTGCTGAGCGGGGTCGCCCGCACCGACGGCGACCGGGTGGTGCCGGACGCGCGGATCACCGTGCTCGACTCCTCGGGCGGCGTCGCCGCCGTGGCGAGGACCGACGCGGAGGGCAACTACACGGTCAGCGACCTGCCCGCCGGGACCTACACGGTGATCGCGAGCGGCTACCCGCCCGCGACCAGCCGGGTGGAACTGCTGGGCGGTGACCAGGCCGAACACGACGTCCGGCTGAGCTACGACCAGGCGCTCGACGAGCTCGTCGAGCACTAGTCCGGAGTGCCATGAAAGGTCCTTTCCTTGCAAATTTTGCAAGGAAAGGACCTTTCATTGCGTGGGCGGGGCGGCCGCCGGTGTGGAGCCGATCCTCCCCAGCCCGGCCAACAAAGATCAACAACGGCGGAACCACCACCTCGCCGACCGCGAAGAACGGACCGTTCATGCCGCATCCCGAGCAGGTGACCGGACCGTTGACACCCCCATTCCATGGTTCGGCCGCGTGCGGTTCTCGAAGTACACGTAGGCTCGCGTCGTGACTGAGGTGTACACCGAGGCCGCGGGCATCGGCGTCAGCTGGCTCGACACCGCCGGGCCGGTGCTCGTCTGGGTGATCGTGCTGAGCTTCATCTTCGTGGAGTGCGCGCTGATCATCGGGCTGTTCCTGCCAGGAGACTCCCTGCTGTTCGCGGCCGGGGTCGTCCTCGCGCAGCACGGCTCGGACCTGAACGCATGGCTGCTGTCGGCCGCCGCGCTGCTCGTCGCGATCCTCGGCAACCAGGTGGGGTATTACATCGGCCGTACGACAGGCACGAAACTGATCGCGCGCCGCGGCGGCAAGGTGCTGAACCGGCACAATCTCGACCGCGCCAGAACGTTCCTGGATCGCAGGGGTTTCTTCGCCATCGTGGCCGCGCGCTGGATCCCGTGGATCCGCACGCTGGCGCCGCTCATCGCGGGGACCGCGCGGATGGATCCGCGCCGGTTCGCGCTCGCGACGGCGCTGGGCGGGCTGCTCTGGGTGCCGACGCTGGTGCTGCTCGGCTACTACGGCGCCGGCCTGCTCGACCAGCTGCCGTGGGTCAAGACGGCGGCACTGTGGATCAGCATCGCGTTCTTCGTGGTGGGCACGGCCTACGGCGTGATCCGCTACCGCCAGGAGATGCGGCGGCCCGCCGAAGAGACCGAAGAGAGCACTGCCTAGACCTCGGGATCGGCCCAGATCTCCAGCTGGATCCCGTCCGGGTCACGGAACACGATGACCGACGAGCCTTCCAGGGTCCGCGATCCCTTCGAAGGCGTGTAGAAGACGCCGTATTCGGAGAGCCGCGCTTCCCATTCGGCCAGTTCCGATCGCGAAGAGACCTTGAACGCCACGTGGTCCAGACCTGTCCGGCGTTCGTCGAATCGCGGCCGCTCGGTGTCCTGGTGCTCGACGAGCACGACCGCGAAACCCTCGCTCGGCGACCTGAGCACGACCTTCCGAAGACCCGTTTCGGGGTCTTCGCGACGTGTGAACTCTTCGAGTTCGAGCACACGGGCGTACCAGGGCACGCTCCGATCCACATCGGTCACGGTGAGTGCCAGGTGGTGCACAGACATGAGCTTGGACATCGGGGATGACCGTCCTGATCAAGAGCTTGGGGGCGCCACCAGGGTGACACAGGCGCCTGTGGCGACGAGGTGATCCGCCGACTTCCCACATGAATCGTGATATCCGCCGGGAAAAAGTGTTAAAAAGTGGCTGAACCGCACGCGGACCCGATATCACCTCGTGACCGCTCCGTGGTCCCGCGTGTCAACGTCCTCCACCGACGGTCAGCACCGTCCCGGTGGTGTACGACGCGGCCGGGGAAAGCAGCCACAGCACGGCTTCCGCGACTTCGCCGGGTTCGCCCGCGCGTCCCATCGGAATGGTCGGCGCGATCCGCTCCATGCGATCGGGCATTCCCGCCGCGGCGTGCAGTCCGGTGTGGATCATGCCCGGCGCGACGGCATTGACCCGGATGGATTCTTTCGCCACTTCTTGCGCGACGCCATAGGTCATCGTTTCGACCGCGGCCTTGGTGCCCGCGTAATGGACCCATTCCCCTGGCGAACCGGTCCGCGCGGCGGTGGAGGACAGCGTCACGATCGCGCCGCCCTCGCCGCCGTACCGGGTGGACATCCGGCGGATGCCCTCGCGGACGCACAGGAAGACACCCGTGATGTTGACATCGACGACGCGACGGACGACGTCGACGTCGTATTCGTCGAAGCGGCCGGGGGTGTTGCCGGTGATGGCCGCGTTCGCGACCACCCCGGCGACGGGGCCGAGCTCGACGGCGGCGTCGAACAGGGCCACCACGTCATCCTCGGACGCCACGTCGCCGCGCTGGGTGATCGCCCGGACGCCGTGCTTCCGAGCGCGCGAAGCGACGTCTTCGGCCGCTTCGGCGTCACCCGCGTAGTTGACGACGACGTCGTAACCGCGCGCGGCGGCCAGTTCACAGACCGCCGCGCCGATGCCTTTGCTGCCGCCGGTGACGATGAGAACGCCTGTCATATGGCGAAGTTAACCAGCGGCAGGTTCTCGAGGACCAGGTCGGCCCGGCTGCTGGTGGAGGCGATCAAATCGGCGTTGCGCTGGTCCGAACCGAGCGCGCGGCGACGCGCGTCGACCAGCGAACGGCCGTAGCGACGGTGCCGTGAGACGAGCCGCTCGATGCGCTCGGGCTCGTCGGGCGCGAGGAACCACGACTCGGCGAGGATCGGCTTCACGCCGCTCCACGGGTCGTCCTGCATGAGCAGGTAGTTCCCCTCGGTGATGACCAGCGGGACGTCCGGCGTGACCGCGACGGCACCGGCGATCGGCTCCTCGATCTCCCGGCGGAATTCGGGCGCGTAGACCGTCTCGCGGCCTTCGGCGAGCCTGCGCAGCAGGTGCACGTACCCGGCGGCGTCGAAGGTGTCCGGCGCGCCCTTGCGCTCCGCCCGCCCGAGCCGTTGCAGTTCCACCTGCGCCAGGTGGAAGCCGTCCATCCCGACCACCGCGGCCCTCGTGCCCAGCGCCTTCGCCAGGCCCCAGGCCAGCGTCGTCTTGCCGGACGCGGGGGCGCCGACGATGCCGAGCACACTGCGCTGTCCCGGCTTCGCCAGCGTCTGAGCCCTGCTCAACAGGTCCTCGAACACCGGAGGCATGGCTGTCATGGCAGTCCTTTCTTCGCGACCGCGGCCGTCCACGACCTCGGTCCTTCATGCCGCACCCGTTCGGCGGCCACCTCGTTGGCGAACTCGATCCAGCCCGGGACGTCCCCTCGGTCCCTGGCGACCGCGTACGCGAAAGCCCCGTGCCACACGTCGCCCGCACCCAGCGTGTCACGCGCCCGGGTGACCGGGACGGGGACCGCACCGGATCCGTCCGCCGTCGACCAGCGCACCGGATCGGGGCCCGCGGTCGTGATGACCACCGGCACGCCGTGTTCGCGCGGATCGTCCCCGCGGTACAGCGAGGAGCAGGCGGCGATGTCGACCAGCGGCAGGAGTTCGGGGAAGACCGGCTTCCAGCTCCCGGCGTCGAGCACCACCGGCACCTTCCGCTCCCTGGCCCAGCGCGCGACCTCCAGCGCCACCTCCGGATGGTGCCCGTCGAGGAGCACGCACCCGGGCATTTCGTCCTCTGAATGCGGTAGTTGCGCGTGCAAGGACCGCATCGAGAGGACGAAATGCATAGAGGCGTGGGCGTTGCGCGAGACGACGGTGCGTTCGCCGTCGGAATCCCGTACGACGATGGCGCTGATCGCGGGCGGATCGGGGCGTTCGGGATCGAGGTCGACAAGGTCGACACCGTGCGCTTCGAGGTCGGCACGGGCGAGTGCCGCCAGCGGATGCGCACCGGCGACCGTCAGGAGCGTCGCCCCGGCGCCGAGCGCGGCCACGGTCACCGCCGCGTTCGTCGCCGGCCCCCCGGCGGCGACGTCCATCGACAGCGAACGCACCTTCTCGCCCGGCGCCGGGATCTCGGCGACGCGCTGAACCTGGTCGACGGTGCACAGGCCCGCCAGCAGTACCTTCACTAGCATCGAAGTACTTTTTCCCGCTGAGATGCCATCAGCTCAGACCCGTGTGGACGGCCGAAGCGACCTCTTCGACCTCGCCGTTCTCGCCGATCTTCAGCGCACCCGTGAGCAGGCCGACGACCTGGTTCATGGTGTGCGTCTTCGGTGAGACGACCGCGACCCGTTTGCCGAGGCGGTGCACGTGGATGCGGTCGGCGATGTCGAACACATGCGGCATGTTGTGGCTGATCAGGACCACCGGCAGGCCGCGTTCGCGGATCCGGTTGATCAGGTCGAGCACCTTGCCGGATTCGGCGACGCCGAGCGCGGCGGTCGGCTCGTCCATGATCACCGCCTTGGTGCCGAACGCGGCCGCCCTCGCGACCGCGACACCTTGGCGTTGTCCGCCGGACAACGTCTCCACCGGCTGCGTGATGGACTTGATGTTGATGCCGAGTTCGTCGAGGATCCGCTGCGCGTCGGCCCGCATCGCGGCGCTATCCAGTTTGCGAAACACTCTCCCGAAGAGGTCCTTGCGCCGTTTTTCGCGGCCGAGGAACATGTTCGACGCGATGTCGAGCGCGGGCGCGACGGCGAGATCCTGGTACACCGTCTCGATTCCGTAGTGGCGAGCGTCCAAAGGGGACTTGAAGTGGACGGTCTCACCGTCCACTTTGATCTCACCGGAATCCGGGATCACCGCTCCCGAAAGGGCTTTGATGAGGCTCGACTTCCCGGCGCCGTTGTCGCCGACGACGGCGAGCACCTCGCCGGGGAACAGTTCGAAGTCGGCACCGTCGATGGCGGTGACCCGGCCGTAGCGTTTGACCAGGCCCCGCGCCGACAACGTGGGTGTCGTCATGACTGCCGCCTCCTCGCGAAACGGTCGACGCAGACAGCGCCGATGAGCAGGGCACCGGTGGCGACGTCCTGGTAGAGCGCGTCCACCCCGAGCTGGGTCAGCCCGGACCGCAGGACCGCGACGACCAGCGCGCCCATCATCGTGCCGAGTACGGAACCCCGGCCGCCGAACAGGCTCGCGCCGCCGAGCACCACCGCGGTGATGGAGTCGAGGTTGCCGAGCTGGAAGGCGTTCGGGTCGGCGTTCGGCACGCGGCCGAGCGCCTGCCAGGCGGCGATCCCGACGATCACCCCGGCGACGATGTACACCGAAAGGATCGTGCGGTTGACCTTGATGCCGGACAGCCGCGCGGATTCCGGCGCGTTGCCGACCGCGTAGACGTGCTTGCCCCACGGCGTCCGCGTGAGCGCGTACCAAAGGCCAAGGTACATCAGCAAAGCGAGCGTCATGCCGTAGGTGATCGGGATGCCGCCGAACAGGTACCGGCGGGTGCCGAGCCATTTGAGCAGTTCGTCCGCGACCGGGACGGCCTGGCCGTCGGCGAACAGTTTCGCGGCCGCGGTGAGCACCGTCAGCAGGCCGAGCGTGACGATGAACGGCGGCAGTTTGATCCGGGTGACCAGTGAACCGGTGACCATCCCGATCACCACCGTCGCCACGATTCCCAGCAGCAGCGCCCAGATCCCGGAGACGCCGCCGACCACGAGCTTCGCCATGATCAGCGTCGCGAGCACCATCGCGGCCGCGTTGGCCAGGTCGATGCCCGCGGTCAGGATGATCAGCGTCTGCCCGAGCGCGAGCGTGCCGACCACCAGGGACTGTTGCACCACAAGGGAAAGGTTGTCGAGGTCGAGGAAGGTGTCCGTCGAGAGGGAGAACACCACGATCGCGACGAGCAGGGCCAGCGCGGGCCCGACGGCCGGTGCGCGCAGGAAGAACTCACCGATCGACGGCCGTTCGTTCCCTTTGAGGGTTGCCGTGGTCATTTCGTCCCCCAGCAGTTCTCGAGGCCCCACTTGGTGTCCTGGCTTTCCACGCCGGGGATCGGCTTGTCGGTGATCACCGCGGATCCGGTGTCGACGAACCCGCTCGGCTTCTTGCCGGTCTTGGCGTATTCGACGGCGGCGAGGACGCCCTGCTCGGCCATCTTCTTGGGGAACTGCATGACCGTGGCGGCGTACTGGCCGTCGCGCACGTTCTTGACGCCTTCGCAGCCGCCGTCGATCGAGCCCATCACGATCTGGTTCACCAGGCCGCGGGCCTGGAGCGCGGCGTAGGTGCCGCGGCCCATCGGCTCGTTCATCGTGTAGACGGCGTTGATGTCGGTGGTGCGCTGCAGCAGGTTCTCGACCCCCTGCTGCGCGAGGCTCTGGTCGCCGTTCGCGGGCGTCTTGCCCTTGATCTCCGGCGACGCGTCGGTCAGCCCGATGCCCTTGAGGAACCCGGTGTGCCGCTGAGTGTCCACTGTGGACCCGGCGGTGCCGTCCACCATGAACAGCTTCGGCGGCTTGCCCGCCAGCACGGCCTTGACGTAGGCGCCTTGCCTGCGTCCGGCCTCGAAGTTGTCCGTGGCGAAGGTGGCGTCGACGGCGGTGTCCGGTTCGGTCGCCGTGTCGAGCGCGATGACCAGTACCCCGGCCTTGCGGGCGCGGTCGATGGCGTCGAGGACACCGGTCGAGGAACTCGGCGTGATCAGGATGGCGTTCGCACCCTGCTGCATGAGGTTCTCGATGGCCCGTACCTGGCCGTCGTTGTCACCGTCGAACTGGCCGGCGAGCGCGCTGAACTCCGCGCCGTTCGCCTCGGCGGCGGCCTTGGCGGACGCTCTCAGTTCCACGAAGTAGGGATTGGTGTCGGTCTTGGTGACCAGGCCGACCTTGGCCTTGCCACCGCCGCCCGCGTTCGAACCGCCACCCCAGTGGCGTTCGACGGTGCACCCGGCCGAGGTCACCGCGAGTGCGGCGACCATGGCGAGCGCTAAGAGACTGCGCTGTCTCATGGGGGATGCCCTCCGATTCAAGGCTGTCCGTGATGGACCGGAAGGTAGACAGGGTTATGCTCACTCGCAAGCGTTTGCGCAAACGCTTGCCCCAGACTCTTTCGACAGAGCACTTCACGAGGATTGGTAATGCCGCCGTCTCGCTCGTCCCGTCCCACCCAACGCGACATCGCCGAGCTGGCGGGAGTCTCGATCACCACCGTTTCCCACGTGGTCAACGGGACAAGGGCGGTGGCCGAAGAGACCAAGCTGGCCGTCCTCCGCGCGATCGAGCAGACCGGCTACACCGGTGACGCCATCGCCCGCTCGCTGGTGACCGGCGGGACGAGGTCGATCGGCGTCGCGATCTCCCTGGTCGCGAACCCGTACTTCGCCGTCTTGATCCAGGCGATTGAACGCGAAGCCGCACTGGCCGGGTACACGGTCTTGCTCGCGGACACGCACGACACCGTCGACACCGAACGTGAGACCGTGCGGACCCTGCGTTCGCGCCGGGTCGACGGGCTGCTGATCACGCCGTCGCCCGGCGACGGTTCGGTGATCGGCGAACTCGTCTCGCTCGACGTCCCGACCGTGCTCATCGACCGCCTCTCCACCCGCACCGACGTCGACCAGGTCGGCGCCGAGAACATCCAGTCGACGTCCGCGCTGACGGCGCATCTGGCGTCGCTCGGGCATCAGCGGATCGGCATGATCAGCGGCACGGCCGGGCTGAGCACCAGCGAAGAGCGGATCCTCGGCTATCGCTTGGGGCTCGGCCGTTCGGGTTTGACCTGGTCGGAGGACCTGGTCGCGTGCGGGCAGTCCTCGCAGGCAGGCGGGGCCCTCGCGCTGAGCACGCTGCTCGCGCTGCCCGAGCCGCCGACCGCGCTGGTGGTCGCCAACGACACCATGATGGTCGGCGTGCTGCACGAGTTGCGGCGCCGCGGGCTGCGGGCGGGCGTCGACCTGCCGGTCGTGGTCTACGACGACGTCGAATGGGCCGATCTGGTGGATCCGCCGCTGACCACGATGGCTCAGCCGATCGAGGAGATCGGCACACAGGCGGTGCGCCTCCTGCTGGCCCGGATCAACGATCCGGCACGCAAGGCCCAGACGATGCGTATTCCGCCTACGCTCCGCCATCGCGCGTCCTGCGGATGCGCTCTCGTTCACTCACATTGATGATTGTTGGGAGACTTTCCGGTCTCGCCGCCGAGCGACGCTCCGTCAGCCGTTACCGTCATTCAGGCTCGGATGAAGGCGTGGAGCGATGACCGCATTGTCCCCGGCGTTACCCCTGTGGGAGGACACCCCTGTCACCCACCGGTTCGGGGTGGCCATGGCGATGCACGCGAACCCGTATTCGGGTGAACTCGTCCGCGCCATCCGCCGCGCCGCACGCCGTCACGGCTGCGAAATCACCCTCGCCGACACCGGCGACAGCGTCGCCGAAGAAGCCGCGGTCATCCGTGCGCTGCGGGCGGACCGCGTCGACGGTGTGCTGCTCGTCCCGGCGGCAGGCGACGAAGCGGTGATCAACGGACTGGTCCGGATGGGCGTGCCGACCGTGCTCGTCGACCGGATGGCCGGCCGCAACGACGTCGACCAGGTCGGCTCCGAGAACATCCAGGCCGTGTGCGCGCTCGTGCGGCACCTCGCCGGGCTGCGGCACCGCAAGATCGGCTTCATCTCGGGCGAAGAGGACATGACCACCTACGAGGAGCGGGCGCTTGGCTACCGGCTCGGCCTCGGCCGCTCCGGCCTCCGGTGGACGTCGCAGCTGGTCGCGTGCGGGCAGTCGACCCCGGGCGGGGCGGCCGCCGCGACCTCGAAACTGCTGGACAGCTGGCCGTCGCCGACCGCGCTCGTGGTGGCGAGCGAGGCGATGATGATCGGCGTCCAGTACGAGGCGCACCGGCTCGGCATCCGGATCGGGCGCGACCTCGCGATCGTCGGCTACGGCGACATGGAGTGGGCGGGACAGGTGACCCCGGCGGTCACCACGATGGCGCAGCCGATCGAGGAGATCGGGCGCAAGGCCGTCGAACTCCTACTGGCCCGGATCACCGACCCTGAGCGACGACCCGAATCCGTACGGCTCGCACCGCGCTTCATACACCGTCATTCGTGCGGCTGCTGAATCACAACCCGCTGGTCAGAAGCCCGCCGCCGGGTGATGATGGCGGAATGACCGACCTGTGGACCGTGCACACCGCCGACCTCGGAGCAGATGTGCTGACCGCGGCACGCGCTCTGCTGGACGACGCTTTCGACGGCGATTTCAGCGACCACGACTGGGAGAACGCCCTCGGCGGCATGCACACGCTGGTGTGGGAGAGCGGCGAACTCGTCGGGCACGCGTCACTGGTCCAGCGGCGGCTCGTGCACGACGGGCGGGTCCTCCGCACGGGTTATGTCGAGGCGGTCGCCGTCCGGTCGGATCACCGGCGGCGCGGGCACGGCGCCGCGATGATGGACGCGCTGGAGCGGGTCCTGCGGAAGGCTTACGACCTCGGGGCACTCTCGGCGTCCGAGGAGGCTCTGGAGTTCTACGCGTCGCGCGGGTGGCTGCTGTGGCGCGGGACTTCGTCGGCCATGACGCCTTCGGGCGTGGAGCCGACGAAGGAGGAAGACGGGTCGATCCACGTGCTGCCGGTGGGCGTCACCCTCGATCTGGACGGGGAGATCACCTGCGACTGGCGTGCGGGCGACGTCTGGTAACCCGCATTTAGTCCTCTAAATGCGGTACCGCGGCTTCCGACCGTCCATAAGGGACACTCCCCGAGATACTGGCGCCCGAATTGGGCAATGTGCGCGGTTTCACGATGGGGTCGTGAGTGGCAAGTGTCGTTAGAACCCCACTTGCCACTCACGACCTCCGCGAGAAGATACGCAAAGTTCCCAAATCGGTCACTTTAGGTCGAGGAAGTGTCCTTTGTGGATGCTCAGGACCGCGCCGACCCTCTTCGGCAAGCTCGCTCCTGTCACCCAGACCATCACGCCACCTTTGCCTTACTCCTCAATAGAACGCTACTTACCACTCACGACCCCCGCCGTAGTCGCTCTGACCCGCATTCAGAGGACTAAACGCGGTGATCCAGAGTGGCCGCGGCCTCCAGGAGCATCCACGCGCTCACCTGAACGGACAGGTCACGTTCCGGGGCATCACCCGCGAGGGGCAGCGAAGGCGCCGGAGTCGCCCAGTCGGCGCTGAAGAGCGGCCCGTGCGGCGTCTCGGCGGCGCCGGACCAGCAGGCCTCAGCCGACCGGATGACCAGGTCGCGGGCGATCCCGCTCGACGACAGCGGCGCAGCGAGCGCCAGGTACCGGGCCAGGATCCCGCCGAACAGGCCGCCGTCACCGCCTTCCTGCCCCCGGATCACCCCGTTCGGCGCGACGTGTTCCGCGACCGCGCGGATCGTGCGCTCCACCCTGTCCAGTTCGGACAGTTCGAGGCAAGCACCGAGATAAACCCCTTGGCAGTACGTGAAAATATGCTTGACCAGCTCGCCGCTGCCGACGCGCAGGCCGTCCCACACCAGCCCGCTCTCCGGATCGACGAGCCGCTCGGTCATCCAATCGGTCAAACCACGAGCGTGCTGCGTGGCGCCTTCGCGGGCGTGGAAGATCGCGGCCGGGCCGTTCGCGGGGGCGTTCTTGAAATCGTCGCCGACGCGCCACCAGATTCCGCCGCCCGCGTCGTCGGTCCAGCCTTCGCGCAGCCGTGAGCTGATCGCCTCCAGCCCGCCGCGGACGTCCAGCCCGAGCTGCCCGGCGCGTTGCAGCGCGAGGCCGAGCCAGGCGATGTCGTCGTAGTAGTCGTTGATCCACTTGCCGAAGTTGCGCAACCGCATGGACAGCACGAACCGGTCGATCAGCTTCAACCGATCCGGTGAAGGGTCCCGCAACTGCGCGTCGACGAGGGTGTCCAGCAGATGCGCCTGCCACCAGTAGTTCCAGTGCCAGTGGACGCGCTGGCCCATCGAGGGCGGCCAGCCGCTGCGGCCCAGCACGGTGCCGGGCAGTCCCCAGACACCGTGCAGATGCCGGTCGCGGATCGCGCGCTCGGCGGCCGCGGCCCGGTCGGCGAGAGCAGTCATCGCGCCATCATCCCTTGCCCGCTGACATACCGCTCAGTATGTTGGGGAGACTCCCGAACCCGCGAGGTGCTTCATGACCACGGCGCACGTGACCTGCCCGCTCTGCGAAGCCACCTGCGGGCTGGAGGTGACGATCGATGAGAAGAGCCTGGTCACCCGTGTACAGGGTGACCGCGAGGACGTCTTCTCGAAGGGCTACATCTGCCCGAAGGGCGCTTCGCTCGGCGCGCTGCACCACGACCCGGACAGGCTCACGGCACCACTGGTGAAACGCGACGGCAAGTTCGTCGAAGTCACCTGGGACGAAGCCTTCGCCGAGATCGACCGGCGGCTCCGGCCGATCACCGACGAGTACGGCAAGAACGCCGTCGCGGTGTACTCCGGCAACCCGACGGTGCACAACGCGGCGCTGGTGCTCTACGGCCGCGTGTTCTTCAAAGCCTTGGGCACCAAGAACTTCTACACCGCGACCACGGTCGACCAGATGCCGAAGCACTTCTCCTCCGGCTACCTCTTCGGCGACCCGCAGACCATTCCCGTCGCCGACCTCGACCGCACCGGACACCTGCTCATCCTGGGCGCGAACCCGTTGGTGTCCAACGGAAGCCTGATGACCGCAGCCGACACCAGGGGCAGGCTGCGCGGGATCCAGAAGCGCGGCGGCAAGATCGTCGTCCTCGATCCGCGCCGCACCCGGACCGCCCAGCTCGCCGACGAACACCACGCGATCCGGCCCGGCACCGACGCGTTGTTCCTGTTCGCGCTGGTCAACGTCCTGTTCGCGGAGAATCGGGTCGATCCGGGAGAGCACGTCAACGGCGTCGACGAGGTTCGCGTGCTCGCGGAGCCGTTCACCCCGGAGGCGGTCGCGCCCGCGACCGGGATCGACGCCGCCGAGATCCGCCGCATCGCACTCGAACTCGCGGACGCCGAGCGCGCCGCGGTGTACGGCCGGATGGGGACCACGACGCAGTCGTTCGGCACCATCGCGAGCTGGCTGGTCGACGTCGTCAACACGCTCACCGGCAACCTCGATCGCGAAGGCGGCGTGATGTTCCCGCTGCCCGCGCTCTGGCGGCCGCGCCGGTCCTCGCCGTTCACCAGCGGCCGCTGGACGAGCCGGGTGCGCGGGTATCCCGAGGTGCTCGGCGAACTGCCGGTGGCCACGCTCGCGGACGAGATCGAGACCCCCGGCGAGGGCAGGGTGCGGGCGCTGGTGACCATCAGCGGCAACCCGGCGCTGAGCACGCCCAACTCCGCGCGGCTCACGGAAGCGTTGCGACAGCTGGACTTCATGGTGTCGCTCGACGTGTACCTCAACGAGACCACGCGGCACGCCGACGTCATCCTGCCCGGCCCGTCACCGCTGGAGCGGCCGCATTACGACGTCGCGCTGTACGCGCTCGCCGTGCGCAACGTCGCGAACTGGACTCCGCAGCCGCTCGAAACGGACCTGCCGCAGGAGTGGGCGACCCTGCTGCGGATGGCCGGGATCGCCGCCGGCCAGGGCCCGGACGTCGACGTCGTCGCCTTCGACACGATGGTCGCCGGCGAAACGGCGCGGCGCACCGGCGTCGACCTGTCGCTCGCCGAAGGCCGCACGGGACCGGCGCGGATGGTCGACCTGATGCTGCGCGGCGGACCGTACGGGCTGAAACTGGCGGACCTCGAAGCCGCCCCGCACGGCATCGACCTCGGCGCGCTGAAGCCGCGGTTGCCGGAGGTGCTCACCACCGCCAGCGGGAAGGTGGAGCTGGCCCCGGACGCGATCACGAAGGATGTCCCGCGGCTGCGAGCGGAGCTGGACAAGGCACCGGACGGCGGTCTGCTGCTGATCGGACGGCGGCACCTGAGCTCGAACAACTCGTGGATGCACAACCTGACACCGCTGGTCCGCGGCGGGAACCGGTGCACCGTCCAGGTTCACCCGGACGACGCCTCCCGGCTCGGGCTGACCGACGGCGGGCTCGCGTCGGTGACGTCGCGGGCGGGGAAGCTGGAAGTCCCGGTGGAGGTCACGGCCGACGTCCGGCCCGGCGTGGTGAGCATGCCGCACGGCTGGGGTCACGACGCCGACGGCACGCGCACGCGGGTCGCGGCCGCGCACGCCGGGGTCAATTCGAACCTGGTCGCCGACGAGACCCTGCTCGACGTCCCGTCCGGAACCGCCGTGCTCAACGGCATCCCGGTCGAGGTCGCCCCCGTCTAGCCGCATTTCGTCCTCTGAATGCGATACTTGCACACGCAAGGATCGCATTCAGAGGACGAAATGCGGGAGGTCACCAGGCTTGGGTGAGGTCGGCGTGCTGCCGGACCCAGGCGTGCATGACGATCCCGGCGGCGACGCCGGCGTTGATCGAGCGGGTCGTGCCGAACTGCGCGATCGAGACGACCAGCGCAGCCGTCTTCTGCGCCTCGGCCGACAGACCCGGCCCTTCCTGGCCGAACAGCAGGACGCAGTCACGCGGCAGTTCGGCGGTCTCGACGGGCTGCGAGCCGGGAGTGTTGTCGACGGCGACCACGGCGAGCCCCTCCGTCGCGGCGAAGGTCAGCAGCCCGTTGACGTCCTCATGGTGGAGAAGGTGCTGGTAGCGGTCGGTCACCATGGCGCCGCGCCGGTTCCAGCGCCGCCGCCCGACGATGTGCACCGCGGCCGCGGCGAACGCGTTCGCCGTCCGGACCACGGTGCCGATGTTGTGGTCGTGCTGGAAGTTCTCGATCGCCACGTGGAACGGGTGCCGACGGCTGTCCACATCGGACACGATGGCCTCGCGCCGCCAGTAGCGGTACGGGTCGACGACGTTGCGCCGGTCGCCGTTCGCCAGGAGTTCCGGGTCATAGCGCTCGTCCGAGGGCCACTCGCCCTCCCACGGACCGACGCCGATCTCTTCCTTCGCCACCCATTCGGTGGGACCGGCTTCTTCCTCAGTCACTCGGTGATTGTCACTCAGCCCATGCTGACGCGGTGCGCCGGTGCTTCCCCGTCGTGGTGACGGTGCCGCCAGCGCTGGACCGTGCCGACGTAGGAGATGATCACCGTCGCCATCGCGATCACGACGACGATCGGCAGCGACGAGCGCGGGAACACGGTGTCGTACAGGTAGTAGGCGTTGAAGCCGCCGGGCAGGTCGCCGAGACCCTGCTGGTGCCGGAAGTAGTTCTCGGCCGCCGTCAACGGGCAAGGCCACGGGAAGACGTTGACGAGGACCCCCCATGCGGCGAAGAACACATGCACGAAGATCACCTTCGGCCACCGCCACGCGAGAAAACCACCGAATCCGATGAACAACAGCGCGAAAATGTGCACCGCGACTGTCACGTTCGCCAGGAAACCCGCCACCTCAAGCCCCCTTTCACACCCCTACCTGGGACGTTACCCCTCTCGTATTGAGAAACGCTCACGAAAAAACGGGGCATCCTCCTCATCCACGGAGGATGCCCCGTTCGGGACGCTTTACTCAGCGACAGTGGGCGGAGCTGAAGATGGGCCCGAAACGCGACCTAACGCGTGAACCCGCCCCGGCCGAAGGCCCCGCTATCGCGGTGGCAGGGCGCCTGATCCGCCGTCGGGACGGGGAATGTCCGAGCAGCGCCCTGTCGACGTCGATCGCGGACGCGGGTTCACCGCAGGCGTCAGGACAGACCGAGGTCGTCCTTGTTCAGAATGTAACGGTATTCGAGGCCTTCCTTCTCGATGGCCTCGCGCGCTCCGGTGTCCCTGTCGACGACGGTCGCGACGCCGACCACGTTCGCTCCGGCCTCGCGCAGCGCCTCGTCGGCGGTGAGCACGCTGCCGCCGGTGGTCGAGGTGTCCTCGACGGCCAGCACGCGCTGCCCGAGCACCTCGACGCCTTCGATCCGTCGCTGCATGCCGTGCGCCTTGGCGCCCTTGCGGACGACGAACGCGTCGAGCACGACGCCGTCGGTGGCCGCGGAGTGCAGCATGGCCAGCGCCACCGGGTCCGCGCCGAGGGTCAGGCCGCCGGCGGCGACGTAGTCCCAGTCGTGCGTGAGCTGGCGGAGCAGCTTCCCGATGAGCGGGGCGGCCGCGTGATGCAGCGTCGCCCGCCGGAGATCGATGTAGTAGTCGGCTTCCTTGCCGGAGGACAAGGTCACCTTGCCGTGCACGACGGAGAGTTCGCCGACCAGTCTCGCCAGTTCGAGTTTCGCCGCTTGATCAACACCGGGGTACGCCACGGCCGAGAGTCTTACACACGGCTCGCGGCGCACCACCGGGGTGTTTCCCGCAGTGCGCTCAGTCACTGCCGGATGTCGCGGCGTCCACGGCCTGCCCGCGGGTCGCCAGCCAGGCCGGGACCAGGGTCGCCGCCAGCGCGAGCGTCGCGGCGAGCCCGATGATGGACAGGTAGATCAGCGGGGAGCCCATCGGCAGCAGGGAATCGGTCGCCACCAGGCAGAACGGGACGATCGAGCCCGCCGCGACGACGGTGCCGAGCACGATCCCGAGCAGCGCGACGAGCCCGCCTTCGTAGCCGGCCATCCGCAGCACCTGCGCCCTGGTCGAGCCGGTGAGCCGCTGGAGGCCGAACTCGCGGCGCCGCCGCACCGTCGCCATCACCAGCGTGTTGGCCACCGAAATCACCGTGTAGGCGATGATCATCCCGACCAGCAGGTAGTTCACCCACGCGCCGACGGCCTGGTCCTTCGCGTGCGCCGCGACGAGCGCGTCCCGGTCGCCGACGGACACCGGCTGCCCGGCCGTCGCCTCGCGAAGGCGTTCGGTGAGCGCCGCCGGATCGACGTCCGGGGTGGCGCGGACCAGCATCTGCGGGGCGAGCCCGGCGGTGGTGTGCGGGGCCAGCAGACCGGCCGGGAGCAGCAGGCTCTCGAAACCGCGGCGCTGACTGGTCACCGCGACGACCTTGACGCCGTCCGGGGTGCCGTCGCCGAGCCGCAGGCTCAGCTTGTCGCCGACGCCGCGGCCGAAGTCCTTCGCGAAGACCTCGGGGAGCGCGACGGTCATCCCGGTCAACGCCTTCAGGTCGCCCTGGGTCACCTTGGTGTCGGTGGTCGCGGCCGCGCCGGAGGCGGTGAGACCGATCGCCGGACGGCCCTCGTCGGAGGAGTCGTACGGCTCCTCGAGGAACACGCTGCTGGTGACGTACTCGGACGCTCCGGCGACCCCGGGCACGGCCTGGATCCGCTGGACGAGGTCCGGGGACAGCCCACCCGCCGCGGAGGCGATCACGGCGTCGGCGCGGACGTCTTCGGTGAACGCCTGGTTCGCCAGTTCCTCCTGGGTGGTCTGCAGGTAGATGTTCGCGGTCGCGATCCCGACGGCGAGCATGATCGGGGTGACCGCGCCCGCCGCCCGGACGATGCCCGCACGGGTGTTGAGCACGGCGAGGTGCCCGGAGATCCCGCCGAACAGGCGCATCGGCCACTGCAGGATCGCCGTCATCGCCTTGGCGACGCCGGGGGTGATCATCGCGACGCCGAGCGCCCAGAGGATCACCGCGGGTCCGGCGGTGCTGGCCGCGATCGGGCCGGTCATCACCGCGACGGTCACGATGGCCAGCGCGGTGCCGCCGCCGAAGCAGAGGGCGGCGAACACGACCCGCGTCGGGGTCAGCCAGCGGCGGGTCACCGCGGCCTCGGCGAGTGCCTCGGTCGGCCGGATCTTCCCGGCGCGGCGGCCCGCGAAGAAGGCGGCGATGAACACCGCGAGCATCGCGGCGCCCGCACCGACGACGGCGGGCAGCCAGCCTTGGTAGAACCGCAGAACCCCGGGCACCACACCGTTTTCGATGAGCTGCCCGAACAGCCACTCGCCGAGGAACGGGCCGAGGGCGGCGGCGAGTGCGGTGGCGAGCAGGCCGACGGCCAGCGCTTCGCCGAGCACCATGCGCCGGAGCTGGCGCGGGGTCGTGCCGATCGCCCGCATCAGCGCGAGTTCACGCGAACGCTGCTGGGTGGACAGGCTGAGCGTGCTGGCGACGACGAACATCGCGACCATCACCGAAAGCCCACCGGACACCGCGGCGATGACGATCAGGTTCGTCCCGCTCGAATCGGCCTCGGGGAACTCCGCGACACCGCGGTCGATTCCGCTCAGGACGTTCGCGCCGGTCGCGACCTCGGCGACCTTCGCCTGCACCGCTTCGATGTCGGCGCCCGGGTCGGTGAAGACGCCGATGACGTCGGCCTTGCCGGGGTAACCGGAGAGCCGGGCGGCGTCGGCGGCGGAGAAGAACATGGCGGCCTGTGTGATCGAACGCGGCGCACCGGCCACGCCCGACACCCGGAAGCCTTCGCTTTCGCCGTGGGCGGCGACGTCGATCCGGTCGCCGGGTTTGAAACCGGACGTCGACTCGACGACGACCTCGCCCGCGGCGGGCGCGAGCCCCTCGGCCAGCGTGTACGGGGTCAGCGCGGCGGAGTCCCAAGCGTGGCCGAGGGCGGGCTTGCCGCCAGCCGCGAGCGGGAAGCTCACTTCACCGACGACGTCCGAGACACCGGGGACGGACCGCAGGCGGGAAACCAGCCCGTCGTCGAGCCGCACACGCTCGGGGAGCCTCGCGTCCTCGAATTTGCGCTTGTCACCGGCTTCGAGGGAGGCGGGGTCCGCCTTGGGCAGTGCGAAGGTCTGGCCGCCGGTGACGACGATCGGCGCGGCGGCGAGGCGCTGGGGTTCCGCGTTGCTGCGGATCCCGGTCTCCATCAGGCCTCCGCAGGAGGCGACGATCAACGCGCCGAAGAAGACGGCGATGAAGGTGCCGATGAATCCGCCCTTGCGCAGGCGCAGGGTCCGGAAGGCGAGTCGCAGCATCACGCACCGGCCCTGACCTGGCTGCCCCAGGCACCCAGGTGGATCATGCGTTCGGCGACGACGTCCGCCGTCGGCGCGTGCAGTTCGTCCGCGATCCGGCCGTCGGCGAGAAAGATGACGCGGTCGGCGTAGGAGGCGGCCATCGGATCGTGGGTCACCATGATCACCGTCTGGCCGGTCGTCCGGACCGAATCGCGCAGCAGCGCGAGGACTTCGGCGGCGGTGCGGGTGTCGAGCGCGCCGGTCGGCTCGTCGGCGAACACCACCGCGGGCCGGGTGACCAGCGCCCGCGCGATCGCGACGCGCTGCGCCTGCCCGCCGGACAGTTCGCCGGGAAAGTGCTTGCGGCGGCCGGAAAGTCCGACGCGGGTCAGCATCTCCTCGACGACCCGGCGGTCCGGCTTGGCGCCGGCCAGCTGCTGCGGGAGCGTGACGTTCTGCTCGACCGTCAGCGCCGGGAGCAGGTTGAAGGCCTGGAAGATGAACCCGACCCGGTCGCGGCGCAGCTTCGTCAGCTTCGTTTCGTTCATCCCGGCCAGTTCCTGCCCGTCGAGTACGACGGACCCCGACGTCGGCCGGTCCAGCCCGGCCGCGCAGTGCAGGAAGGTGCTCTTGCCCGAGCCAGAGGGGCCCATCACCGCGGTGAAACCGCCGCGCGGGAACGCCAGCGTCACCCCGTCCAGGGCGACGACGCCCTTGCCGTATTCCTTGCGGACGCCGTCGAGCCGGACCGCGTCACCGTTCCACCCAGTGTTCATGGGGAAAACCTTAGGAATTCCCGGCCGGACACACCCTGGTGCGAACGTGCGTCTCCTTGGTGGGGCGGGCCCTACCTCACCGCGCCGGTCCTGGCGTCGACGTTGACGTCGTGCTCGATCCCCTTGCCGTCGCGGAGCCCCACCTCCCAGACAAGGGTGCCGTCGGCGGCGTAGTCGACCTCCATCTCGTCGAGGTCGCCCGGCTGACGTTGCTGCGCGGCCTGAAGTGCCTTGACCGCGTCCACACCCGCCTGCTCGACCTTCGCCAAGTCGTCGCTCGGCTTGGCCGTCTGTTGCTTGCCGAGGACCTGGCCGCCGTCCGGGCTCACGCGCACCTTGTGTTCCTGCCCGTGCGACGCGACCTTGATCTCCCACCCGTCGTTCACGGGCTCCACGTCGAACACCCGTCCGTCGGGCAAAGCGCCCGCCGCCGCTTGGATCGCCTTCACCGGCTGGGCTTCGACCGGCCCCGGTGCCGCCGGGGCGGGTGCCTGTTCGGTGGAACAGGCGGCCAGCGTCAGCGCCACCGCGATGACAAGAAGTGATGACTTCATGATCCACGCGTACCCGTCCGGCAGGGGCTCGAACCGTCTTCCGCGGGATGACAATGTGGGGTGATGCTCTCCAACGGACAAGGCTGGCTCCAGATCGGTGAGCTGACGACGGCGTTCGCGCTGTCGGCGGCGATCGGACTGGAACGGCAGCTCAGGGGCAAGAGCGCCGGACTGCGGACGCAGACCATCGTGGGCACCGCGTCCGCGTTGATCCTTTTGGTCAGTAAGTACGGTTTCGGCGATATCCTCGCGACCGGGCAGGTGGTACTCGACCCGTCCCGGATCGCCGCGCAGATCGTCTCCGGTGTCGGTTTCCTCGGCGCCGGGCTGATCATCACCAGACAGGGCGCGATCCGGGGACTCACCACGGCCGCCGCCGTCTGGGAGACCGCGGCCATCGGCATGGCGGCGGGCGCCGGATTACTGCTGCTGGCCGTCGTGGTGACGGCCATGCATTTCGTGGTGGTGCTCGGTTTCACCCGGCTGACCGCACGGCTTCCCGGCGGCACGCGCACGACCAGGCTGCGCGTGAGTTATGTGGACGGGCAAGGGGTTCTGCGTGATCTGCTGGCACTTTGCACGAGCCATCGATGGTCGATCACTTCCCTGCGGATCGCCGACGACCGCGACGGCGAAGTGACGGTGACGCTCGACCTCACCGGCCCCGACGCCACCGCCGCCCCCACCGTGCTCGCCGGGGCCGACGGCGTGCGGTCGATCGAAACCGCGGACGACGACTAGGCCGTGTCCTAAGTGCGACCCTTGCCGCCGAACCCGCCGCCGAGCTTCCGCAGCACCGCGCGCGGCAGCAGTCCGCCGACCGCGACGAGTGCCTTGTACTGCAGGCTCGGCACCGAGATCACCTTGCCGCGGCGCAGATCCGCGAGCGCCTCGTCCACGACCTGGTCGACGCCGAGCCAGAACGCCTTCGGACCGGGTTTGGCCAGTCCGGCCCGCTCGTGGAACTCCGTGGTGGTGAACCCGGGGCAGAGCGCCATCATGCGGATGTTCTTGGGCAGCGAGGCGGCGATGCCCTCGGTGAACGAGGTGACCCAGTTCTTGCTGGCCGTGTACGTCGAACCGCGGCCACTGAAGAAGCCCGCGACCGAGCTGACGTTGATGATCGCGCCTTCGCCGCGGTCGATCATCCCCGGCAGCGCCGCGCGGGTGAGCCGCAGGACGGCGGTGACGTTGACGTCGAGCTGACGTTGCAGTGCGTCCGGCGGGATGGTCCAGAAGTCGCCGTTGAGCCCGAAGCCCGCGTTGTTCACCAGGAGGTCCACCGGCTCTTCGGCCAGCCGGGTCTCGACCAGCGCACGTCCGTCCACTTCGGACAGATCGGCGGGCAGGACGACGACGTCGACACCGTGCGCATCGACCAGTTCCGCGGCGAAGCTCTCCAGCCGGTCGACGTCGCGAGCGACGAGCACGAGGTCGTACGCCTCGGCGGCGAGCGTGCGCGCGAACTGCGCGCCGATGCCGGCGGTGGCGCCGGTGATCAGTGCGGTCTGGGTCATGTCGCCGAACCTACTCCTCGGTCGGGTTCGGCGGAGAGTGCCTGAAGGGGCGAGTGTGGGGGTCACCCACCGTGGGGATTTGACGTGCAACCGCTCAAGTCGGGAAGTATCGTCCGGCCCCATGGGGAAGCACAGCAGGCGCAAGCCGAGCTACCTGCCCAAAGTAGCGGCCGGCGCGGCGCCGCTGGCCTTGTTGTTCGCCGGTCCGGCCGGCGCACTCGCCGCCCAGACCGATCCGTCGATCCCGCTTCCACTCGATCACCAGCGCGAAGGCACCCTCGATCGCGGTGTCGGCTTCACCAGCGAAGGCGACACGTCCGTCTTCCGCGGTTTCCTGACCAACACCGAACGGGACGTCTTCAGCAAGGACGTCGGCGACGTCAAAGCCGTCGCGGACGTCCGCCGGTCGGTGAGCGAGACCGTCGAGACCCGCGAAGGTGTCACGGCCCGTCCGGACAAGGTCGGAGTGCTCGCCGCTGCGAAGACCACCGAAGCCGTCAAGCAAGGCCAGCGGGAAGCGGTGAAGCTCGACCGCTACGGCAGTGTCGTCGCCGGGAACGAGACGGAACTCGAGCGGACCGGCACCCGGTTGACCGAGGCCACGCTCACCGGCGTCCCCACCCTTGTTTCCGAGGACAGCCGCGGTCTCCGCGCGGCCGAGGGGACTTATCACGCCGTCCGGCCGCTGCCCGGGGTCGGCGTGATCAACGAGACGGAACAGCACGTCGGCGGCGGCCTCGACCGGGCCCTGCGGCTCGACGGCGGTTTCTCCGGTGACCTCGGCGGCGTGCTGGAGGCGGGCCGGTCTTCCGGGCACGCCGTCGATGTCGGCGAACTCGCCGCCGTCGGGACGACGTCGGCGCAGCACGGCAACGGCCGGTTCAAGGGGCTCCTGCCGCTGGACGTCGGCTCCGGCACCGGCTTCGGCCAGGAACACGCGCTCGGCGGCACCATCGGCCCGTCGTCCGGGCTGGTGACCACCGGGCAGGACATGGAACTGGCGCAGCACGGCGCCGGGCTCACCGGCGCCGGTTCGCACCGGATCAGCGGAGACCTCGGCATCGGCGACGCGGCATCCGCCCGCGGCACCACGACGACGACCTTGCGCGGCGTCCTGCCGACCACCGATCCCGCACAGGCGGGGCGGGTGACGCAGTCCGGGACGCTGGATCTGACCGTGCTCGGTCAGTCGTGGCACACCGGCGCGACCGCCGGAGCGCTTCCGTTGGAACTCGAGCGTTCCTAGCCCTGCGGCTCGATGTCGTCGGCGGCCTCGGCCTGCCAGTGGCGGCCCGGGGTCGAGGCGTTGTCGTACTCCTCGTCGAACGGGTCGACGATGTCGGCGATCTCGCCGAGGTCGCGCAGCAGCCGCTCGAGCCGCGACGGCCCGGCGTTCGGGGCGACGCTCGCGAGCACCCACTCGTTCTCCAGCCACGCCACGCCGACGTCGCCGCCGAGTGAATCGGCCGCGTCGACGAGGTCCTGCGTGATCACCTTGCGGGCGCCCTCGGAGTCGTCGGCGAAGGCGTAGCGCTGGCCGATCGGGCCGAGCATCTCGGGCATGTCCTGGCGCTGGAACGGCACGCTGGACAGCCACATCTCCAGCGGCACCTCGTGCACACGGTTGCACCGGACGGCGACCACGACCGCCGGGATCTGGCCCTCGGTCTCGATGTCGAAGATGAAGACCGGGCGCCGCCCGTCGGAGGTGAAGGTGGACCCGGCCACGACGTTGACCGCCAGCTGCGCGCCGAAGTATCCGATCGCGCCCTTGGACCACTGCCGCGGCAGCCGCTCGTCCTCTTCGACGAACTGCCAGCCGCGCAACTCGGCCCAGCGCATTCGCTCGCGATTGCGCGAGCCCTCCTTCGCCCGGTCGGCCGCGAGCAGCGCCAGCCCCGCCACCAAGGCGACGGCGGCGATGACGAACCAGATCCACGCCGGAATACCCACGCCGGTCAGGGTATCCCCCTGCACTCACCGGACGTGATCGCCGGGCGTCGTGTCGCGCCACCCCTTTCGGTGCCGCGCCCCGAAGACCGGCCGAAACGTCGACAAATCGCTGTGTCGCCAATGCTATGAAAGGTCCTTTCCTTGCAAATTTTGCAAGGAAAGGACCTTTCATAGCGTCCGGCAGGTGACCGGCCGGCGGCGTCAGTCCACCCGGGTGACCGTGAGCGCGTCCGACGCCTCCTGGGCCGGGATGTCGACCCGGACCGTGTCGCCGTCCCGGATCTCACCGGCCAGCAGCTGTTTCGCCAGCTTGTCGCCGATCGCCGACTGCACCAGCCGCCGCAGCGGCCGCGCGCCGTAGATCGGGTCGAAGCCGTTCAGCGCGAGCCACTCGCGGGCCCCGGCGGTGACGTCCAGCGTCAGGCGACGCCGCGAAAGCCGGGTGGCGAGCCGGTCGATCTGGATGTCCACAATGGACGTCAGCTCGTCGGTGCCGAGCGCGTGGAAGACCACGATGTCGTCCAGCCGGTTCAGGAACTCCGGCTTGAACTGCCGCTGCACCACCGACATCACCGCGTCGTTGCGTTGACGCTCGTCGAGCGCCGGGTCGGCGATGGCCTGCGAACCGAGGTTCGAGGTCAGCACCAGGATCGTGTTGCGGAAGTCCACCGTGCGGCCCTGGCCGTCGGTGAGCCGTCCGTCGTCGAGCACCTGCAGGAGCACGTCGAACACGTCCGGGTGCGCCTTCTCGACCTCGTCCAGCAGCACCACCGAATACGGCCGCCTGCGCACCGACTCGGTCAGCTGCCCGCCCTGGTCGTAGCCGACGTAGCCCGGAGGCGCCCCGACCAGGCGCGCCACCGAATGCTTCTCGGCGTACTCGCTCATGTCGATCCGCAGCATCGCGCGCTCGTCGTCGAACAGGAACTCGGCCAGCGCCTTCGCCAGCTCGGTCTTGCCGACGCCGGTCGGGCCGAGGAACAGGAACGAACCGGTCGGCCGGTCGGGGTCGGCGACGCCTGCCCGGGTGCGGCGCACCGCGTCCGAGACGACCTGCACGGCCTCCTTCTGCCCGACGACGCGCCTGCCGAGCTCCTCCTCCATCCGGAGCAGCTTGCCCGTCTCGCCCTCCAGCAGCCGTCCGGCCGGGATGCCGGTCCACGCGCTGACCACGTCCGCGACGTCGTCCGCGCCGACCTCTTCCTTGAGCATGACGTTCTGCTGGCTGACCTCGCTGGCGGCGATCGCGGCCTCGAACTCCTTCTCCAGCGCGGGAATCCGGCCGTAGCGGAGTTCGGCGGCCTTGCCGAGGTCGCCGTCGCGTTCGGCGCGTTCGGACTCGCCGCGCAGCTGCTCCAGCTGCCCCTTGAGGTCGCGGACGCGTTCGATCGAGCCCTTCTCGTTCTGCCAGCGCGCTGTCAGCGCGGTCAGCGTCTCGCGCTTTTCGGCCAGCTCCGAGCGCAGCACGGCGAGCCGGTCCTTGGAGGCGGCGTCGTCCTCTTTGGACAGTGCCATCTCCTCGATCTCCATCCGCCGCACGGCGCGCTCGACCTCGTCGATCTCGACGGGCCGCGAGTCGATCTCCATGCGGAGCTTCGACGCTGCCTCGTCGACAAGGTCGATCGCCTTGTCCGGCAGGAACCGGGCGGTGATGTAGCGGTCGGACAGGGTCGCGGCGGCGACCAGTGCGGCGTCGGTGATGCGCACCCCGTGGTGCACCTCGTACCGCTCCTTGAGCCCGCGCAGGATGCCGATGGTGTCCTCTGTGGACGGTTCGCCGACCAGCACCTGCTGGAAGCGCCGCTCCAGCGCGGCGTCCTTCTCGATGTGCTGCCGGTACTCGTCGAGTGTGGTCGCGCCGACCATCCGCAGCTCACCGCGGGCGAGCATCGGCTTGATCATGTTGCCCGCGTCCATCGCGCCCTCGCCGGTCGCGCCGGCGCCGACGATGGTGTGCAGCTCGTCGATGAAGGTGACGACCTCGCCCGCGGAGTCGGTGATCTCCTTGAGCACGGCCTTCAGCCGCTCCTCGAACTCGCCGCGGAACTTGGCCCCGGCGACCATCGAGCCGAGGTCCAGCGCCACCACTCGCTTGCCGCGCAGCGATTCCGGCACGTCACCGGCGACGATGCGCTGGGCGAGCCCTTCGACGATGGCCGTCTTGCCGACGCCGGGTTCGCCGATGAGCACCGGGTTGTTCTTGGTGCGGCGCGAGAGCACCTGCACCACGCGGCGGATCTCGGTGTCGCGGCCGATCACCGGGTCCAGCTCGCCGGCGCGGGCGCGCTCGGTCAGGTCGACGCCGTACTTCTCCAGCGCTTTGAAGGTGCTCTCCGGATCCGGGCTGGTGATCCGCGCGGAGCCGCGCACCTTGGCGAACGCGTCACGCAACGCGTCCGGGGTGGCGCCGTGCCGTTTGAGCAGGTCGGCCACCGGGCCGCCCTCGATGTCGAGGCCGACGAGGAGGTGCTCCGTCGAGACGTACTCGTCGCCGAGTTCGGTCGCGAGCTTCTGCGCGTGCGTCAGCGCCTTGACCGCGTGCGCGTCGAACTGCGGGCTCGACACGGTCGCGCCGGTCGCCGACGGCAGCGCCGCGATCAGCGGCTCCAGCTCCTTGTGCACCTGCTCCGGATCGGCCCCGACCGCGGTCAGCAGCGGTGCGGTGAGCCCCTCACCCTGCGCCAGCAGGGCGCCGAGCAGATGCGCGGCCGCCACGTGCGGGTTGCCAGCCATCGTGGCCGCCTGCGCCGCCGACGAGATCGCCTGCTGGGTCTTCGTGGTCGGGTTGAAAGCGTCCATCCCTCACCTCGTACTAGGTCCTGCGTAAGTCCGTCGACCGGTACAACGTCAGCAAAGTTGAGTCTGTTCCGCTCAACTCTGAAAAAGTTCAGCCTCCGGTCGGCGACACGGCCTCCGCGGGCAGACGCGGACCCACCCGGCCGAGGCCGACGACGGCCGTGCAGGCACACGCGGCCACGAGCACCCACGGGATCCAGACTGCCACGGAGAACAGCGCGACGACGGCCGGAGCGATCACCGCGGCGAGCGTGAACGCGTACTGGAACGCCGCCAGATACCGGCCTCGCGCCTCCGGCGGCGCCGCGGCTTCGGCCAGCGCACCGGATCGCGGACCGAACGCGAGATCGCCGGCGGCCAGCACGAGGGTCGCGCCGAGCAGGTAAACCGGCTGGAAGACCTTCGGCACGAACACCACCACGAGGCACGCCAGGCACCACACCGCGAACAACGCCGAGCCCGCGCGCATCGCGGCGATCCGGGTCAGGTTCCTGGTGAGCCGCAATCCGACGACTCCACCCAGACTGGTGACGACGGTGAGCAGCGCGATGATCGCGCCGGGAAGCCACCGCGGGCCCTGCAAGGCGTTGAAGACGTACACCGGCATCCCGATGAGGAAGAAGTCCATCGTGAGCGCGAAGAGTCCGCTGAACACGATGAGCGCCAGGTACGGGCGGTTCCGCCAGACCCGCGCGGGCCCCGAGCAGCGCGGCAAGCGCCGCGGGACCGGCGTGACCAGCGTCGAAAGGATGGCCGCGGCGACGACGAAGGTCGCGACGTCGACCATCACGGCGACGTACAGGCCGTCGCGCCCGATCCACACCAGTAGTCCGGCCGCCGCGGCCCCGGCCAGCCCGAAGCCCGCGGAGCGGACCATCGCGGCTTCGGCGAACGGCCGGTCCTTCGGCCCTTCGCCCGCGACGTCGGCGATGAGCGAGAACTGGGAGCTGTAGAACAGCTGCTGCCCGGCCGCGAGCATGACGGACGCGCCGACGACCCCGGCGAAACCGTCGGCCAGCAGAAAAGCGCTCGCTCCGGCGGCCTGGAGAACGTGGGAGCAGATCATCACCGTCCGCGGGCCGATCAGGTCGACGATGCGCCCGGCGAGTGCGGGGACGAGCAGACCGGCGAACGCACCGAGAGTGACCGCCGCCCCCGCCTGGGCGAGGGGCAAACCCACCACACGGATGACGAAGACCAGCCCGAGCGGAAGAAAAAGTCCCGAGCCGAAGTTGTCGATTCCCAAGGCGACCAGCAACGCGACCCTGCTCCGCACAACATCGACGCTACCGGCGTGACAGCCAGGCGAAAGGTCCGTTCAGTCAAGACCGGCGGGTAGTAATGGCGGCCGTCAGACGTCGCAAGTCTGCGTCGACAAGGCCGTGCGAAGGTCGGCGTTCATCTCGGCGAGGCGAGTGGTCAGGCCGAGGACCTTTTCGTCGTCCCAGTCACCGAGCGCACGCTCCATGAACTCCAGATAACCGGCCCGCCTGCGGCCCAGTTCCTCGTGTCCGCGTTCGGAGATGCTGATGATCGACGCGCGGCCGTCCTCGGGCGCGGGACGGCGGTCGACCATCCCCGCCGCGGACAGCTGGGAGATTTGACGGCTTACGACCGAAAGGTCCACAAAGCGTCGTTTGGCCAGTTCCGAGGGGCGCGCCTCGCCGTGCTTCGCCAGGTCCGACAACAGCATCGCGGCCGCCGGATGCAGACCGGGCTCGTCCTGCCATGCCTGCATGATCCAGGCGTGCTGCAGCTGGGAGGCGGCCTTCAACTCACGCATCAACTCGACCCTGGCGTCGTCTGCGGAGCTCATCGGTGCCTCCCGGCTACTTGTACAGTACAACTTTATTCGGCGACGCTTGCGTAAGACAACTGTTTACCTCGTGAGATCCCCCACTGCCGACCGGTTTCGAGTACACCCGTCCGGAGCAACGATGCAGGCAAAAGGTCTCTAGGCGGCTAGTCTCGCGAGCGAGCCGGAACCAGCCGACCGGCCCGAAAGCCACTGACCGGAGAGGTGAATGACCCGTGAATTCTTCTCCAGTGGACCCTCGTTCGTGAACCTGGGGAACTGTCTTCCGGTATGCGCTTCCCGATCAGCGACTCCCAGCCCGTGACGGCCGACGCGGTCAGTCCGGTGCCGCGTTCCTCGGCACCGAGGGAAGCCCCGCCCGCGGTCACCGCGATGGTGCGGCTCATCCGGGACACCTGGGCGAAGTCGGAGCCCTTCATCCCGGAGATCTCCCAGTTCTTCTACGGGATGCTGTTCACCCTCGCGCCCGCCACCCGCGACTTCTTCCCGATCAACATGGAGGTCCAGCGCGGCAGGCTGGTGCGCGCGCTGGTCCACATCGTGCAGATGGTCGACCGGCCGGACGACCTGGTGCCGTTCCTGACCCAGCTCGGCCGCGACCACCGCAAGTTCGGCGTCATCCCCCGGCATTACGAGGCCGTCGGCACCGCACTGCTCGCCTCGCTCAAGAACCACCTGGGTCCGGACTGGACACCGGAGGTCGAGCGGGCCTGGGCGGAGGCGTTCACCATCGTCGCCCGCGCGATGCAGGAGGCCGCCGCGGCCGACGTCAACCCGGCGTCGTGGTCCGCGACCGTACTCGAACACCGGCGGCTCACCTGGGATCTCGCCCTGGTCCGCGTCCAGCCCGAATTCCCGGTGCCGTACCAGCCCGGCCAGTACATGAGCGTCGAAGTCCCGCAGCGGCCGAGGCTCTGGCGCTATCTGTCGCCGGCGAACGCGCCGCGCGAAGACGGCGGCATCGAGTTCCACGTACGCGCGGTCGACGGCGGCTGGGTGTCCCGCGCGATCGTGAGCCACACGCAGCCGGGCGACGTCTGGCGGCTGGGGCCGCCGCTCGGCAGGCTTTCGGTCGACCGCACCGACGGCCGCGGCGTCCTGATGATCGCGGGCGGCACCGGCATCGCGCCGCTGCGCGCCATTCTGGACGACCTCGCGCAATGGGGCGAGAACCCGAAGGTCCAGTTGTTCTACGGCGGACCGTCGCGTGAGGACCTTTACGACCTCGACGAGTTGCGTGCCCTCGCGTCCACCAACCCCTGGCTCACCGTGACCCCGGTGGTCGAGCACGGTGAAGAAGCCCCCGGCTGCGTCCAGGGCACGCTCGCGGAAGCCGTCACCCAGAACGGATCCTGGCCAGGGCACCGCGTCCTCGTCGCCGGTTCGCCCGCGATGATCCGGGCGACGGTGTCCCGGATGCTGGTCGCGGGCAGCGCGCTCGACCAGATCGCGTACGACCCCTTCACCATCGACTAACCGATTCCACAATGGTGGATCAGTCGTCGGGTTCGTGTCGTTACGTGACGCGGTAATCACGGAGAAAAGCCACCCGATCGGCGGATCACGCCATCCTGCCGAACTGGCGAAAACCACTGGTGAGCAAGGGAAACCCTGCCTGCTTGATCACCTTTACTTAGTGCCAGACGGTGTTGACCGCGCGTATATCGTTTGCTCCGTTCGAGCGGGAAACAACCATTAGCGGATCCTTTTGCGACTTCCGGGCATACAGTCGGGAACCCTCGGGGGAAACACGAGCAAGATGACATCGGGTCTGGAGAATATGCCCGATCCAACTGGAGAAAATCGTTCACCCATGACTGCCGAAACAGTGAAATACGAGCATCCACCGAGTTCGTCGAGATCCTCACCGATTCCCGTTCCGCCCCTGGTCGAAACACCCGCGGCGGACAAGACCGTCCGGATGGCCAAGCTCATCCGGGAAAGTTTCGCCGCCGTCGAAACGAAGGCAGAGGAGCTGTCCCAGTACTTTTACGGGGCGCTCTTCACCATCGCACCGGACGCGCGGGCGTTGTTCCCGATCAACATGGCCACCCAGCGAAATCGTTTGCTGCGCGCGCTCGTCTACGTGGTGCAGATGGTGGACCGGCCGGACGAACTGGCCACTTTCCTCGGCCAGCTCGGCCGGGACCACCGGAAGTTCGACGTCCTCGGCCGCCATTACGACGCCGTCGGAGTCGCGCTGATCGCCGCGCTGAAAAGATTCTCGAAGGACGACTGGACGCCCGAGGTGGAAGACGCCTGGATCACCGCGTACGGCGTCATTTCGAAGAGCATGCGTGAGGCCGCGGGCAAGGAAGCCGGGCCGGCGTGGTGGAAGGCGACCGTCGTCGAGCACCGGCTCGCTTCCCGCGACGTCGCCGTCATCAAGGTGCGCACGGACCAGCCGCTCCCGTACCGGGCCGGTGGCTACGTCAGCGTCGAAGTCCCGCAGCGCCCGCGGATGTGGCGCTACTTCTCGCCCGCCACCGCGCCGCACGACGACGGGACGATGGAGTTCCACGTGCACGCCGTGCGCGGCGGCTGGGTCTCGCGCGCGATCGTCCACCACACCCGGCCCGGCGACGTCTGGCGGATCGGCCCGTCGCTCGGCGCGCTTTCGGTGCACCACACGGAAAGCCGTCCGCTGCTGATGATCGGCGGCGGCACCGGTCTCGCGCCGCTGCTCGCCCTGCTCGACGACATGTCGCGCTGGCGGAACAACCCGCCGGTGCACCTGTTCTTCGGCGGCCGGAAGCCGGAAGACCTCTACGCCCTCGACGAGCTCCGCGGGCTGACCGTCACCTGCCCTTGGCTGACGGTGACCCCGGTGACCGAGGAAGGCACCATCACCGGCGGTGACCGCGGCACGCTGGCCACGGCGGTCACGCAGCGCGGCCGCTGGAAGGACCGCGACGTCTACGTCGCCGGGTCGCCTTCGATGATCCGCGCGACGATCGCGAAACTGCTCGCCGCCGGCACGGACCTGGCGCGGATCAAATACGACCCCTTCACCCTGGACTGAGCCGGCACTCCGTTCGTATTAGGCCGATCGGCTGTACCACTTGGGCTCGACGCAGCAGTAGGTCAGTGAATCATTGACCGCGGTCACCGGCGGATTTATGGTCTAGACCACATTGCTCCCCCTCACGGGAACACCGTCGTTCCATCCCCCAGGAGCCGGCATGACCGTCAAACGCAAGCTCGTGGCAGCCGCCGCCGGTGCGATCCTCGCCCCGATCGCCATCGTCGCCATCCCCCAGGCGGCCAGCGCCCACGGCTACGTGCTGTCCCCGCCCAGCCGCCAGGCGAACTGCGCCCAGGGCAAGGTTTCCGGCTGCGGCGCCATCGTCTACGAACCCCAGAGCGTCGAAGGCCCCAAGGGGCTCCGCAGCTGCAACGGCGGCCTTCCCGGATTCGCCGAGCTCAACGACGAATCCAAGCCGTGGCCCGCCGCCTCGGTCGGCAACAGCGTGACCTTCAACTGGAAGTTCACCGCCTACCACCGGACCACGAACTACGAGTACTACATCGGCGGCACCAAGATCGCCGACATCAGCGGGAACAACTCCGCGCCGAAGGACCCGACGTCGCACACCGTGAGCCTGAACGGCTTCAGCGGCCGCCAGAAGGTGCTCGCCATCTGGAACATCGCGGACACGCCGATGGCCTTCTACAGCTGCATCGACCTGCAGATCGGCGGCGGCAACCCGCCCACCACGAGCAACCCGCCGACCACCAGCAACCCGCCCACGACGTCGAACCCGCCCACCAGCACCAGCAACCCGCCCGCCGGCGGCACCTGGGCGGCCGGGACGGCCTACGCGGTCGGCAGCACGGTGACCTACGGCGGCGCGACCTATCGCTGCCAGCTGGCGCACACCGCGCTCCAGGGCTGGGAACCGCCGAACACCCCCGCACTCTGGACCCGGCAGTGAAGCTGGCCCTCGTTCTCGTCGCCGGTCTCGTGGCCCTCGCGGGCTGCGGGACCGGTGATGGCTCACCGACCACCGCCGGCGGCCCGATCTCCCCGGTCCCCCAATCCGCCGCCGCGGCGTCCGCCGAGTACAACGACGCCGACGTGATGTTCCTGCAGATGATGATCGCCCACAACAACCAGGGCGTGGAGATCGTCAAGCTGGTGAAGGCCAAGCAGGCGCAGAAGCAGGAGCTCAAGGATCTCGCGGCCGCCATCGAGGCGACGCAGCAGACCGAGAGCACCGAAATGCGGAACTGGCTGAAGGGCTGGGGCAAACCCGAGACGGGTTCCGCCGATCCGCACGCGCACCACCATCACGGTGGCGACGGGCTCACGGACAAGGGGCTGCTCGAAGCACTGTCCAAAAAGGATGGTTCGGAGTTCACCCTCGACTTCGCGGACATCTTCGTCGCGCACCAGCACAACGGGGTCGCGCTCGCGAGGACCGAGCTGAAGGACGGCAAGAACCCGGAGGCGAAGGCGCTGGCGCAGCGGATCATGGACTCGCGCACCGGCGAGGTCCAGCAGATCCGGACCCTCGTCCCCGGCCAATAACGCATTTAGTCCTCTGAATGCGAGCTTCCCGCCGCCGGTTTCGCGTGCTTGAAGCCGTAACTCGCGTGCTTGGAGCCGTCACTCGTGAGTTACGGCTCCAATCACGTGAGTTACGGCTCCAATCACGTGAGTTACGCGCTCAGTCACGCGAATGACGGCTTCGAGCACGCGGGACTACGTGCGGCGTTTGGGCTTCCAGACGACCAGGGCCGTCTGCTGCCGCAGCGGGACGAGGTCCTTGCGGTAGGAGGCGTGCACGGCCGCGGCCGTCTGTTCGGCGGTGAGGTACGCCGCCGTGAGCTCTTCGGTCAGTTCGGCGATGCGCGCCCGGAGGGCGTCGACCTGGTTTTCCAGCTCGATGATCCGCTTGATGCCCGCGAGGTTGACACCGTCCTCTTGGGACAGTCGCTGCACTTCGCGCAGCAACGCGATGTCCCGCATCGAGTAACGCCGTCCACCGCCGGAGGTCCGGCCCGGCGACACGAGACCCTGGCGGTCGTAGGACCGCAGGGTCTGCGCGTGCAGGCCGGACAGCTGCGCCGCCACCGAAATGACGAACACCGGCGTGTCCTCGTCCGCACCGTGCGGCAACCCGCCGAACATCGCGCTCACCTGCCTTCGAGAAGTTCGGTGATCTCCGGTCGTGGATCGTGGTCGGCCATGGCCTCGGCGTAGGCCTCCAGCGCTTCACGCGCCTTGTCGTCCAATTTGGCCGGGATGGCAGCCTGCAGGGTGACCAGCAGGTCGCCCTGCGAGCCGTCACGCTTCGCGATTCCCTTGCCGCGCACGCGAAGCACCCGGCCGCTCGCCGTACCTTGCGGCACCTTCAGCGACACCTTGCCCTCGAGCGTCGGCACGGTGATCGTGCCGCCGAGGGCCAGTTCCGCGAAGGACACCGGCACGGCGATCGTCAGGTCGAGGCCCTGGCGCCCGAACAACGTGTGCGGTGCGACGTGCACGCGGACGTACAGATCGCCCGGCTGCGCGCCGCCTCGGCCCGGTTCGCCCTGGCCCGCCAGGCGGATCCGCTGGTCGTCGGCGACGCCCGGCGGGATCCGCACGGTCAGCGTGCGGGTGCGGGTGCTGATGCCCTCGCCCGCGCATTCCGGGCAGGGGTCGTCGATGATCGTGCCGCGACCGCGGCAGTCGCGGCACGGCTCGGAGAACGCGAACGCGCCCTGGCTCCGGCTGACCAGCCCGCTGCCCTGGCAGGTCGAACACGTCCTCGGGGAGGTTCCCGGCTTCGCGCCGTTTCCGCCGCAGGTGGAGCAGGTCGCCGGGCTCGACAGCCGCAGCGGAAGGGTCGCGCCCTTGACCGCCTCGGTGAAGTCGATCCGGACGTCGGTCTCCACGTCCGAGCCGCGCTGCGGACGGTTCGCGGTGGCACCGGCGGCACCACCACGGCGGCCGAAGAGACCGCCGAGGATGTCACCGAGACCGCCGAAACCGCCCTGCTGCTGGCCGGCCTGGCCGAAGATGTCGCCGACGTCGAAACCGCCGCTGCCACCACCGCCGCCCGGGAAGCCGAAGCCGCCGGGACCGCCGGAGCCGAAGAGGCGGCGAGCCTCGTCGTACTCCTTGCGCTTGGCCGTGTCGGACAGCACGCCGTACGCCTCGGAGACCGCCTTGAACTTCTTCTCGGCCTCCGCGTTGCCCGCGTTGGCGTCGGGGTGGTTCTCCTTGGCCAGCTTGCGATAGGCCTTCTTGATCTCGTCCGCGGTGGCGTCGGAGGAGACGCCCAGCTCACGGTAGAAGTCCTTACCGATCCATTCCCGTGCACTCACCGAACGTCTCCTCCTTTCACGCCGTATCGCCGATCAGCGGTTGTTCTCATCGAAAAGTTCGCCCTCGAGCGGCAGTTCGCCGCCGACGGGCGGGTCCACCGGGGCGTCCTGCGTCGCCGCCGCGGGCGCCGGAGCGGCACCCGGCTCGTGGTCGGTGACCCCGACCAGCGCCGCGCGCAGCACGCGTTCCCCGAAGCGGTAACCGCGGCGCATGACCGTGGTTACCGTCGGCCCGGCGACATCCGGCGACGTGCTGTGCTGAACGGCCTCGTGCACGCTCGGGTCGAAGGGCTCGCCCTCCGCGCCGAACGGCTCGAGCCCCGACCGCTGCAGGCTCCCGACGAGTTTCTCGCCGACCGCCTTGAAGGCACCCGTCAGATCGCCGTGCTGCTCCGCGCGCTCGAGGTCGTCGAGCAGCGGGAGCAGGTCACCGACGACCGACGCCTTCGCGCCGGCGACGACCTGCTCGCGGTCACGGTCGACGCGCTTGCGGTAGTTGGCGTACTCCGCCTGGAGGCGCTGGAGATCGGCCGTGCGTTCCGCCAGCTCCTTCTCCAGCCCGGTCGCCACCGACACCGAGTCGTCCACAATGGACTCCCCGAGGCCGGGGCCCGCGTGTTCCGCGGGCTCCGGCTCCGTCGGGACAGCCGGCTCTTCGGCAGGAGCGGCGTGCTTCGGACCGTCCTTGGGTTCGGCCTCGGGCTCGGCCGAGCGGACCTCACCGGTCAGCGGATCGATCCGCCTGCGGTCCCGCACGACCACCGGTTCGTCCGGGCCCCGGCCCTCGGTTTCGTCGTAGCGTCCCGTCACTTCTTGTCCTTCTTGTCCTTCTCGTCCTCTTCGACGATCTCGGCGTCGACGACGTCGTCGTCCTTGGCCTGCGAACCGGTGCCCGCGCCCGCGGTCCCGGTCGCGCCTTCACCGGCGGCGGCCTCGTCGGCGGCGTTGCCTGCCGCGTTGGCGTAGAGGGCGGTGCCCAGCTCCTGCGAAGCGGTGTTCAGCTTCTCGATGGACTCGCGGATCTTCGCCGAGTCGGTGCCCTTGAGCGCCTCGTTGGCCTCGTCGATCGCGGACTTCACCTTGCCCTTGAGCTCGTCGGGCAGCTTGTCCTCGTTGTCCTTGACGAACTTCTCGGTCTGGTAGACCAGCGTCTCCGCCTGGTTGCGGGTCTCCGCCTCTTCGCGGCGCTGCTTGTCCTCCTCGGCGTGCGCCTCGGCGTCCTTGACCATGCGCTCGATGTCGTCCTTCGGCAGCGCGGAGCCACCGGTGATCGTCATCGACTGCTCCTTGTTCGTGCCGAGGTCCTTCGCGAGGACGTGCACGATGCCGTTGGCGTCGATGTCGAAGGTGACCTCGATCTGCGGCACGCCACGCGGGGCGGGCGGGAGACCGGTCAGCTCGAACATGCCGAGCTTCTTGTTGTGCGCCGCGATCTCGCGCTCACCCTGGAACACCTGGATCTGCACCGACGGCTGGTTGTCGTCCGCGGTGGAGAAGATCTCCGAACGCTTGGTCGGGATCGTGGTGTTGCGCTCGATGAGCTTGGTGAACACGCCGCCCTTGGTCTCGATGCCCAGCGAAAGCGGGGTCACGTCGAGCAGCAGGACGTCCTTGACCTCACCCTTGAGCACACCGGCCTGCAGCGCGGCGCCGACGGCGACGACCTCGTCCGGGTTGACGCCCTTGTTCGGCTCGCGGCCGCCGGTCAGCTCCTTGACCAGGTCCGACACGGCGGGCATGCGGGTGGAACCACCCACGAGCACGACGTGGTCGATGTCGCCGACGGCGACACCGGCGTCACGGATGACGTTGTTGAACGGCTTGCGGGTGCGCTCGAGCAGGTCCGAGGTGATCTTCTGGAACTCGGCGCGGGAGAGCTGCTCGTCGAGGAACAGCGGGTTCTTGTCCGCGTCCACGGTGATGTACGGCAGGTTGATGCCCGCCGAGTTGGAGCTGGAGAGCTCGATCTTCGCCTTCTCGGCCGCCTCACGGATGCGCTGGAGCGCCATCTTGTCCTTGGTGAGGTCGATGCCGTTGGACGACTTGAACTTGTCGACCAGCCAGGTGACGATCCGCTCGTCCCAGTCGTCACCGCCGAGGTGGTTGTCACCCGAGGTCGCGCGGACCTCGACGACACCCTCGCCGATCTCCAGCAGCGAGACGTCGAACGTACCGCCACCGAGGTCGAAGACCAGGATGGTCTGTTCCTTCTCGCCCTTGTCCAGGCCGTACGCCAGCGCCGCCGCGGTGGGCTCGTTGACGATGCGGAGCACGTTCAGGCCGGCGATCTGCCCGGCCTCCTTGGTGGCCTGCCGCTGCGCGTCCTCGAAGTAGGCGGGGACGGTGATGACCGCGTCGGTGATGGTCTCGCCGAGGTACGCCTCGGCGTCGCGCTTGAGCTTCATCAGCACGCGGGCGCTGATCTCCTGCGAGGTGTACGCCTTGCCGTCGATCTCGGTCTTCCAGTCGGTACCGACGTGCCGCTTGACCGACCGGATGGTGCGGTCGACGTTCGTCACGGCCTGGTTCTTCGCCGGCTGGCCGGTCAGCACTTCGCCGTTCTTGGCGAAGGCGACGATGGACGGGGTGGTGCGTGAACCTTCCGAGTTGGCGATGACCGTCGGCTCGCCGCCCTCAAGGACAGCGACGACCGAGTTGGTCGTGCCGAGGTCGATGCCGACCGCTCGCGCCATGGTGTGATCCTCCTGCTAGTTTCGTGACCTGCACGTTCTCGCCCACCTTGAGCGGGCTCAACGCAAGTTGTATCGGGCCGGTGCGGCTTCCGTCAAGCTGGACTTGAGCCGACCGCACTCAACCTTGTATCCGGCTCAACGAGCGGCACGGGCGTCTTGTTCCCGGGCTACCGGCAGACCTTGCCCGGAGCGGGTGTGACCCCGCTCACCAGGTATTTCACTTCTTCGGTGCGCACGCAGGCGGAGTTCAGCAGCCCCGTGTGCCCGTACCCGGCGTCGACGAGCAAGGTCGAGTTCTCGATGTTCCGCGCGAGCCCCTTCGCCCACACGAGCGGCGTCGCCGGGTCGTGTTCGCCGCCGACCACGAGGATCGGCGCCGCACCCGAGACCTTCTGCGGCCGCGGCAGGTACGCCGAGGGCACCGGCCAGCCCGTACACCCGCTCGCGATGTCCCAAAACTCCGTGTACCGCCAGCTGTGCGGCGCCAGGGTCTTCACCAGGCCCTGCATCGCCCTCATGTCAGGGTAGGAGGTGAACGGCGAGCCGAAGTCGTGGCAGCCGATCGAGCGGTACGCGCCGTAGGACGGGTCCAGCTGGGAGTACGGCACCAGCCCGTCCGCGTTCCCCGCTGTCGCGGCCTCGATGCCCTTCGCCACGTCCGGCCAGAACGCCGGCAGGATCAACCCGCCGTAGACACCGGCCGCGATCTCCTCGGCGGTCACGTTCCGCCCCAGTTGCTTCGACGGCACGCCGCCGGGCGTCCGCATGAGCTTGTCGTAGGTGGCGAGAACGTCCTTGCCGCGCAGCACGCAGTCGGAAGACGTCGTGCACCACTTCGCGAAGTCGTTGAGCGCGCCCTCGGTCGCGATGGCCTCGTCGAGGATCGCCAGCCGTGTCGGCCGGGAGTGGTCGATGGCGCCGTCGAGCACCATCGTCCTGACGCGCTTCGGGTACTTCTCCGCATACACGGCGCCGAGTTCGGAACCGTAGGAGACACCGAGCCAGTTCACCTTCGGCTCGCCGAGGGCGGCCCGGATCGCTTCGATATCGTCGGCGGCGCGCCAAGTGTCCACAGAGGACAAAGCAGGCCCTGTCCTTTTGAGACATTCGTCGCCCGAAGCGCGGTTGTGCGCGATGAGCTTTTCGTAGTCCGCGCGGCTCCGCGGGAACCGGCTGAGCGCCGGATCGTGCAGGTTCGGCGCGCAACCGATCGCGGGCCTGCTGTCCCCGACACCACGCGGGTCGAACCCGATGACGTCGAACCGCTGCCGCACTTCGGCCATTTCCGGCCGGTCCAACGCGAACCCACGGCCGCCGTACTTGAGCACGGTGACGCCGGCACCGCCCGGCCCGCCCGGGTTCGTCAGCAGCGAACCGACGCGGCGCGCGGGATCGGTCGCGGGCAGTTTCGCCAGTGCGATGGAAAAGCCGCCACTCACCGGAAGGTTCGCGCATTCCAGCGTCGGCGCGTACTCGGTCGCGCACGGCTTCCAGTCGATCCCGGGCGCGGCGGACGCGGGCACCGCGGAAAGCGGCAGCAGGGTCAGCGCGGTGATCGCGGCAAGTGTCTTCATGCGGGCTTCACCGTGACCGAGCCGGTGCCGGACTGGAGGTCGAGGACGTTCGCCGAAGCCTGGTCCTGCCGGACGCCGCCGGTCTCGACCTTGCCGACCTCCGCCTTCGCGCGGACCTGGTACGCGCCGTCGGGCACGGTGACGACGACCTTGCCGACCTCGGCGTTCGCGGTGACCGCACCCGGTTTCGCGAGGCCGACCTCGATGTCACCGGTGCCGGTGCGCAGGTTGACCGGCCCGGACGTGCTCAGCACCTTCAGGTCGCCGACGTCCCCCTTCAGATCGACCGAAGTGGCGCGGGCGAGCGTGATCTTGCCGGTGCCGATGGACCCGGAGATCGCCAGCTCGCGCGGCACCACGACGTCGTAGTCCACGCCACACTGCTTGCAGCCGCCGAGGACCAGCGTGCCGTTCTCGACGCTGTACGTCTTGCCTGGGTTCTTGCCGGTGTACGTCACTTCGCGGCGCAGCGAGACCGGTGCGCCGTCCTCCACCCGGAGCGTGACCGCGCCGACCGGGACGTCCACCCGGATCGCGGTGATCTGCTCGGTGACGGGCGCGCCGTCGCTCAGCTTCTCGTGGCTTTCGGTCGTGCAGCCGACGATCCCGAAGGCGGTCAGCGCGCCGAGAGCGAGCGCGCCGAGGACGCGCTTCTCTGTGGTTCCCATGAAAAAGTCTTCCCCCGATGAATTCCGTCAGGCCGCTTTGACCTTGACGCTTCCGCTGTCGGTGTTGAGATCGAGCTTGTGCTGGGCCGAACCGGACTGGTTCACGTCGATGTCGCGGCGGCCGCTGTCGCTGGCGCCGGTGACGTTGTAGTCACCCGCCGGGACGGTGACCTCGACCGAACCGCTGTCGGTCTGCGCGGTGATGTCGGCACCCTTGATCAGTTCGAGTTCGATACGGCCGCTGTCGGTACGGACCTCGGCGTTGCCGCCGAGCCGTTCCCCTTTGATGGCGCCGGACGAGGCCTGCACCGTGACGGCCTGGCCGATGTTCGCGAGTTCGACGCGACCGGAGTCGGACCGCACCTTCACCGTGCCCGGCACGTCCCGCACCTCGACCCGGCCGGAGTCGACCGTGACGTCCACAGTGGACACTCCAGCGATGTCGAGCGACCCGGAGTCCAGATTGCCCGTGACCGGTGTTCCCGCCGGGACCACCACGTCGTAACGGACCTCGCAGTTGCTGCCGCAGCCGGCGAGGACCAGGGTGTCGCCGTCCACGCGGAACGAGTCGCCCGGCTTGTTCCAGCGGTACTCGAACTCCTGGTGGACCCGGACCGGCCCCTCGCCGGTGCGGATCTTGATGCCACCCTCGTCGTTCTCGATCCGCACGCTGCGGATCGGCTGGGTCACCTCCGCGGTGGCCTCCGCGTCGGACGGCCACCACCAGCCGAGTCCGGTGAGGACACCGACGCCGATCAACGCGATGCCTCCGATCGCGAGGAGTGGGCGCGCCATGGTCTTGAGTCCCTCCAGAGCAGGTTTCGTGTAGCTCGACGCTAAGGGCAGCACGGCGGGATGGACATAGGGGTAACCCCCGGAATCGTCCCTGATCCCGCACCGGGGTCGTAGGGGTCCGAGGCGCTGTCCTGCAGGTCATGTTCGCGGTCTTCGCGCCCAGGCGGTCCCGGACGGCACGGGCGGATGCGGCCGAGTACGACCCGGTACGAGGCCGATCCGCCCGCACCGTCAGGAACCACCTGGATCACGAAGCCCATCGAACAGACCTGCAGGACAGCACCTAGCCTGGTTTCGTCATCGGTTCCACGATCAGGAGGACGCATGCCGCAGGCACCCGATCCGTACGACTTCCTGCCCGATCTGCCTGCCTTCACCTTGAGCAGCACCGACATCGAAGAAGGCGGTTTCCTGCCGACAGCCCAGCTTTCCGGGATCTTCGGCGCGGGCGGCGAAGACCGTTCCCCGCAACTGTCCTGGGAGGGTTTTCCCGAGGGGACCAAGAGCTTCGCCGTGACCTGTTACGACCCCGACGCCCCGACGGCGAGCGGTTTCTGGCACTGGGCGGTCTTCGACATTCCCGCGTCGGTGACGGCGCTGGCCGCGAACGCGGGCGACGAGACGGGCTCCGGGCTGCCGGCGGGCGCTGTCACTCTGAAGGGGGACGGGGGCGTGAAGCAGTTCCTCGGCGCCGCCCCGCCGCCCGGACACGGACCGCACCGGTACATCTTCGCGGTGCACGCTGTCGACGTCGAAAAGCTTGAGGTCGGCGAAGACGCTACGCCGGCTTTCCTCGGCTTCAACCTCTTCGGCCACGCCATCGGCCGGGCCACGCTTACGGCCCTGCACGAGAACAAGGGCTGAAGGACGCTTTCGCCACTCTCAGCGTCAGGGTCCGGCAAAGTCGAGGTAGGGCAGACCTGATTCTGGACACCGGCGGGCTTCAGTGTCCACCAGGGAGACCGCAGGACGATTGAGTGTCCGATTGATGTCGCTATGTACGTTTCCGCGGGGGGGTCGTGAGTGATAATGAGGGTTAGAACAACAAAAATCACTCACGACCCCCTCGCGAAACCGTGCAAATCGCCCAAACCAGGCACATCCGTCTCGAGAAGTGTCCCTTGTGGACAGTCAAGAGCCGGGTGAGGCTCTGACCCTGAGATGCAGGGAAGGGCCCCTTTAGCCCTCCCTAGACCTGGCCGTTGGCCCGGCTCCGCTCCATGTACTGCCCCTCGGGCGGGTCGCCGAAGCCGAACGGCCGGTACAGCCCGTGCGCGTCGGCGGTGTGCAGCATCCACCGGAACTCAGCGCCCGGCCCGTTGTCGATCATCTCCCGGACCAGTTCCTTGCCGAGCCCCGAGCCGCGCGCCTCGTCGACGACGAAGACGTCCGCGAGATACGCGCTGCCGATGGTGTCCGAGAACGCCCGCGCGAAGCCGACCTGACGGCCTGTCGAGCTCTCGTACGCGCCGACGACTCGCCACGCGTTCCTGAAGACCTTCTCGATCAGCTCGCGGTCTCGCCACTTACCCCAGTAAACGCTGGTGGACAAGTACTTCCACACCATGTCGAGGTCCACCCGAGCCGGGTCGTCGTCCAGTTCGTATGCGCCGACAGTCCTCATGATCCGAAAGTTACCCGGCAGGTCAACGGGGTTTCAGCAGGTAGTCGACCACCGGCCGCAGCTCCTCCGCGGACGGCGGCTCGTCGTCGATGAGGCCCTGGATCAGGAGACCGTCGATACCGGCGAGGAACACCCGGAACGCGACCTCGTCGTCGTGCCGGACCATCGAGGTCAGCACGTCCAGCCAGCGCCGGGCGGCGGGCCGCAGCTCGGGTTTGCGCGCTGCCAGCAGGTACAGCTCGTACTCCGCCATCGTCCGCCCGCGCCGCGGGCCCAGTGCCTCCGCGAGCAGTCCGGCGACCTCTTCGGCGCCGCGGCTGCCGCGCGAACGGGCACGGTCGATCATCCAGTAGACCTCGGTCGCCATATCCCGCGCGCACGAGATGAGGGTGGCGATCAGCAGGTCGTCGAGGCTGGAGAAGTGATAGGTCGTCGAAGCCGTCGGCACGCCTGCCTCGGCGGCGACCGTCCGATGGGTGACGCCGGCGACGCCGTCCCGTTCGATCACCCGCAACGCGGCCGCGATGATCTCGTCGCGCCGCTTCTCGCCCCTGGCCTTCCGGCCGTCGATCTGGATCTTCACTTAGTGCGCGCCCCCTGCCTCGATCAGCACGACGCCGCCGATCACCAGTACCAATCCGGCGATCACGGAGAAGTTGACGGGTTCGGAGAAGAACACGATGCCGACGGCGGCCACCAGCGCGACACCGGCCGCGGCCCAGATCGCGTAGGCGACGCTCACCGGCACGCCCGCCTTCAGCACATACGCCAGCGCGACGAACGCGACGGCGTATCCGAGGACCACGACGATCGACGGGCCCAGCTTGCTGAAGCCCTCGGAAAGTTTCAGCGACACCGTCGCGGATACCTCTGCCGCGATGGCCAAAGCGAGAAGAAGGTACGCACCCATGTCACAAAAACTACCTGGACGATCGTCTTAAAACCAAGAGAGGCGTACACCACATCGGTGGGACTTGGGCGCGGCCAGTGGGTTACCCATCAGTAAGAAGCATTAGTCTGCCCGAACCACCACAGCTTCACTCGGACGAAAGGCACCCGACGATGGGCGCTGTACAGCTGACGCTCGGCGGGATCTCGGTCCTGCTCGGCGTCGTCGCCTGGGGAATGTTCTTCGCGACCATCGCCCGCTTCGTGCGGGTGATCCGCCTCGGTCAGCCGGACTCGACCCGCAACGGCCCGTTCATTCCGCGCATGAAGACCCTGATCAAGGAATTCGCCGCGCACACCCGGATGAACAAGGTCAAGAGCGTCGGCCCGGCGCACTGGCTGGTCATGTGGGGCTTCCTGATCGGGTCGCTCGCCCTCTTCGAGGCGTACGGCGAGGTCTTCGTTCCCACGTGGGGCTGGCCCATCCTCGACGACTGGTCGCTGTTCCAGCTGCTCATGGAGCTGCTCGGGGTCGGCACCATCGTCGGCATCCTGGTGCTGATCTGGGTCCGCCAGAAGAACCACCCGCGCCGCGCCGACCGGCAGTCCCGCTTCCAGGGCTCCAACTTCAAGTGGGCGTACTTCATCGAGGCCGTCGTGCTCATCGAGGGCATCGGCATCATCGGCGTGCGCGCCGCGAAGTCCGCGCTGAACGTCCACGAGACCCCGGTCTGGGCCGCGTTCGTCTCGCATCCGATCGGTGAGCTGCTGCCCGCGAGCCCGAACCTGGTCTCGGTGTTCGCGTTCGTCAAGCTGATGAGCGCCACGATCTGGCTGATCGTCATCGCGCGCACGATGACCATGGGCATCGCGTGGCACCGGTTCAGCGCCTTCTTCAACATCTACTTCAAGCGCGAGGCCGACGGCGGCGTCGCGCTGGGCGCGCTCAAGCCGATGATGAGCAACGGCAAGGTGCTCGACCTCGAAGAGGCCGACCCGGACGAGGACACCTTCGGCGTCGGCAAGATCGAGGACTTCACCTGGAAGGGCTGGCTGGACTTCTCCACCTGCACCGAATGCGGCCGCTGCCAGTCGCAGTGCCCCGCGTGGAACACCGGCAAGCCGCTTTCGCCGAAGCTGCTCATCACGCAGCTTCGCGACCACGCCTACGCGAAGGCGCCGTACCTGCTCGCGGGCGGCAAGCGTGACATGGCCGGTGACGAGGTCGGCTTGTCCGGCGACGACATGTACGCGGGTATCGACGTCCTCGCGATCGCGGAGTCGCAGAAGGCCCTCATCGGCGACGACGGCGGCGTGATCGACCCCGAGGTGCTGTGGTCCTGCACCTCCTGCGGCGCGTGCGTCGAGCAGTGCCCGGTGGACATCGAACACGTCGACCACATCGTCGACATGCGCCGCTACCAGGTGATGATCGAGTCCTCGTTCCCCAGCGAGCTCAACGGGATGTTCAAGAACCTGGAGAACAAGGGCAACCCGTGGGGCCAGAACGCCAAGGACCGGCTCGCCTGGACCGAGGACCTGGAGTTCGAGGTGCCGGTGTTCGACGGCGACCTCGGCGACACCGAGTACCTCTTCTGGGTCGGCTGCGCCGGCGCGTTCGAGGACCGCGCGAAGAAGACCACGCGCGCTGTCGCGGAACTGCTGCACATCGCGGGCGTCAAGTACACCGTGCTCGGCTCGGAGGAATCCTGCACCGGTGACCCGGCCCGCCGCGCGGGCAACGAGTTCCTGTTCCAGATGCTGGCGCAGCAGAACGTCGAGATCCTGAACTCGGTGTTCGAGGGCCGCGAACGCAAGGAGCGCAAGGTGGTCGTCACCTGTGCCCACTGCTTCAACACGCTCGCGAACGAGTACCCGGAACTGGGCGGCCAGTTCGAGGTCGTGCACCACACGCAGTTGCTCAACCGCCTGGTGCGGGAGAAGCACCTGACCCCGGTCGCCCCGGTCGCCGAGGACGTCACCTACCACGACCCGTGCTACCTGGGCCGCCACAACAAGATCTACGACGCTCCGCGTGAACTCGTCGGCGCTTCGGGCGCGCAGCTGCGCGAGATGCCGCGGCACGGCGACCGTTCGATGTGCTGTGGTGCCGGTGGCGCGCGGATGTGGATGGAAGAGAAGATCGGCAAGCGCATCAACGTCGAGCGAGTCGACGAAGCGCTCGGCACCGCGCCTTCGAAGATCGCGACCGGCTGCCCGTTCTGCCGCGTGATGCTGACCGACGGCGTCACGGCGCGCCAGAGCGACGGGCAGGCGAGCGAGAAGGTCGAGGTCGTCGACGTCGCCCAGCTGCTGCTGACCGCCGTCAAGCGGAAGCCGGAGCCGCAACTGGTCCCGGCGGGAGCGCCGTCCCTGGACGGCGTCTCGGATGCCGAACTCGACGGAAAGGCCGACGTGCCCACCGACGAAACAGCCACCGGGACACCACTCCCCGAGGAAGACAAGTAGCGGTCACAACCGGAGGGGACATTCTCTCGCACATAATGCGAGAGAATGTCCCCTCTTGTTTTATCCGGTCCGGACCATTCGGTCCCGTTACCCGTTCGGCGGTACACCGTGGCGATAGGCTGCAGCGGATTCGGAAAAACGGGGGCGAGGAAATCGATGGGCAACCGGCACGAACTCCGCTCGGTCAAGGAACACCGGCTCGCCATGCCGGGGCCGCCGACCGTTCGCCCGCCCGCTCGCGTCCCGTCGACCGCGGCACTCGCCAGAATGGCCCAGGAAGCGACCATCCCCAGCATCCCGGCAGCCAGGCGACCACCGCGGCAGGAACGCCGTCGCACGCGCGTCCGCCCGTACGTCCGCACGGGCGGACGCACACAGTCCAAACGGAACTTCGCCATCGAAGCGATGATTTCCGTCCGGAACGACGCACCGTGGAACGCGCCAGGGTTCAGCGTCGAATTCCATTCCGTGAGAACACTGTGCCGTCGTCCGACTTCCGTCGCCGAAGTAGCGGCGTCACTAAGCGTTCCACTCGGCGTTGCAAAGGTCCTTTTGGGTGATATGGCCGAACTCGGTTTGGTCACCGTTCATGAAACGCAGGCTGAATTCGACGGTCATCCGGCACTCGCCTTGATGGAACGTGTACTGCAGGGTTTGCGTCGCCTGTGAGATCGACTCACTCGCACTACGCTACGCGAGGTGAGTGAAGAATCCGGTGACGAAAGCACGCTGACCGTGGTGCTGGCGGGTGGGGTCAACCTCGCCATCGCCGTGCTGAAACTGATCGCCGGGATCATCACCGGCTCCGGCGCGATGCTGTCGGAGGCCGCGCACTCGGTGGCCGACACGATCACCGAAGTCCTCCTGCTGACCGCGCTGAAACGGTCGGACCGCCCCGCCGACCGCGTCCACCCCTTCGGCTACGGCAAGGAACGCTACTTCTGGTCGCTGCTCGCGGCGGTGTCGATCTTCGCCTCCGGCGCGATGTTCGCGCTCTACGAAGGCTTCTCGACGGTGTTCGGCGAAGCGACCGAGCAGTCCGATCCGATCGTCGGCTACGTCGTCCTCGCGATCGCGTTCGTCCTCGAGTCCGTCTCGTGGTTCCAGGCCGTGCGGCAGGTGCGGCGCGACGCCGCGGAGTCCGGCCAGAAGGTCTCGGTGTACCTGCGGATGATCGACGACCCGGCCCCGAAGACCGTCCTGTTCGAGGACTCGGCCGCGCTGATCGGCCTGCTGCTCGCGTTCGCCGGGATCGGGCTGCACCAGCTCACCGGATCGCATGTCTGGGACGGCGCGGCGTCGATCGCGATCGGGGTGCTGCTGGCGCTCGTCGCGTACGTGCTCGGGCGCACCAACCGCGGCCTGCTGATCGGCAGGCAGGCCGATCCGAGGCTGGTGCGCGCGGTGCGCGACCACTTGATGGGCGCGCCGGAGATCGAGGCCGTCGTCGACCTGCAGACCATGCTGATGGGCACCGATCAGGTGCTCGTCTGCGCCCGCGTCGACTTCGACGACGCACTCTCCGCCGCGGAGGTCGAACGCGCCTGTGTCCGGATTGCGAGCGAACTGACGCGGACCTTCGGCGACGTCACCGAGGTGTTCATCGAACCGGTCCCGCGCACGGACGCCGAACTGCGCGCGGCCGTGCTGGCCCGCTACGGCGACTGGGACAAGGGTCAGTAGCCGAAGTTCTGCGTCCAGTACATGCCCTTGGTGTTGACGCCGACACCGATCTTCTTCAGCTTGCAGTTGAGGATGTTCGCGCGGTGGCCCTCGGAGTTCATCCAGGCGTCCATCACCTTCGCGGCGTTCGACTGGCCCTTGGCGATGTTCTCGGCGCCGGGCTTGTCGTAGCCGGCGGCACGGATGCGCTGGTCGAACGTGACGCCTTCCGGCGTGGTGTGCGAGAAGTAGTTCCTGGCGGACATGTCGTCGCTGTGGCCCTGCGCGGCGGCGGCGAGACGCGACTCGTTGCTCACCGGCGAGCAGCCCGCGTCGGCACGCTCGGCGTTGACGAGGTCGACGACCTGCGCGGCGAGCGAGCTGTCCTGCGAACGTGGCGGCTCCGGGGCCTTGCTGGGCGCCGGCTTCGGGGCTTCGGAACTCTGGGCCGGCGGCTCGGCCGGAGCGGACGACGAGCTCGGCGGCGCGGAGGAAGACGTGGGGGCGGCCGAAGAAGACGTCGGGGCCGCGGAGTCGGACGCGGGGCCGCCAGGGGCCGGAGCGGACGTCTGGCCGAAGTAAGAGGGAGGCTTCGCGAGGGCGTCGCCGGGTCTGCCCTTGGTGTCGGGAACACTCAGCGACAGATTACTCAGCGCAGTACCCTGGAACCGATCGGTCACCATCAGGTAACTCGCACTGGCGATCACCCCGCCCAGCAGGACGCTGAGCGTGACCAGCAGTAACCGGCTTCGTGTTCTATTGGGGGACACGAGGCCGAAAACTATCACGAACCGGTTACGGCAATACCCCCGAAAGTAGTAATACCGCTCAGCGGTCGCCCTGAGTGATCAACTCGGTCGACTCATGGGTGATCGCCGCGGCGTCCGTGAGGAACCGGACCACCGCCTCGAGCTCACCGTCCGTGTAGTTCTCGCAGGTCTCGCGGACCGACTTCACCAGGTGGTCCCACAACGGCGCGGCGGAGGCCATCGCCGCCCCGTCGATCTCGATGAGCACCTTGCGCCGGTCCTCGGGATGCGGCTTACGCGCGACGATCCCCTTGCCCTCGAGCCTGTCGATGAGCGCGGTGATCGACGCCGGGGCGAGCCCCGAGAGCTGCGAGAGCGCCTTCGGCGTCTGCGGCCCGAGGCGGGCGAGGTAGTCGGTCACCTTGCTTTCGACGGCCGAAAGGCCGCGCTGCTCGGCGATCGCCGTATGGAACATGACCGTCTCCGTCGACAGCGCCCGCGATCCGCCGAGGACCCGTTCGACCAGTTCCGCCCGCTCACTTGACACGTCGGCCAGCCTAGCGGAGTCTTTAGTTCGATAGAACGAATTAGTTTCTAAGATATTCGATGGGGTGAACGACATGGCGAAGGTACTGATCGCCGGCGGGGGTATCGCGGGCACGGTCACGGCGATCGCGCTACACGAGATCGGCCACGAACCGGTCATCCACGAGGCGTACGACCGGACCGCGGAAGGCGTCGGCGCGTTTCTGACACTCGCGGTGAACGGACTCGACGCGCTGGCACCGCTGGGACTGAAAGACCTGGTCAAAGACCTGGGATTCGACACGCCGCGGATCAAGATGCGGCTGGGGAACGGGCGTGAACTGGCGGACCTCGCGCTCGGCGGCAGGCTGGAAGACGGCACCACGAGCCAGACCGTGCTGCGCTCCGACCTCTACATCGGCCTTCGCGACGAAGCCGTCAGACGCGGCATCGAGGTCCGCTACGGCAAGCGCCTGGCCGACGCTCGCGAGACCGCTTCCGGCGTACTCGCGACGTTCGAGGACGGCTCGTCGGCCGAGGGCGACCTGCTGATCGGCGCGGACGGGCTCCGCTCGCGGGTAAGGACGATCATCGACCCGCGGGCGCCGTCACCGCGCTACGTGCCCCTGCTGAACACCGGCGGGCTGGCCGAGGGCCTGCGGCTGGACGACGAACCCGGCGTCATGCACATGACCTTCGGCAAGCGGCTGTTCTTCGCGCACGTCGTCCACCCGGACGGCGGCGTCTGGTGGTTCGCGAACGTGCCCCGGAAGCATGCCGACCTTCCCGAAATGAGCACCTGGCGCGAGGACCTGATCCGGCAACTCGCGGTGGACCGCACTCCGGCCGTCGAGATCGTGCGCGCGACGCGGGAGATCTACCGGCCGTGGGCGACGTACGACTTCCCGAGCGTGCCGACCTGGCGGACGGACCGGATGGTCATCATCGGCGACGCCGCCCACGCGACCTCACCGGCCGCGGGACAAGGCGCGGCGATGGCCGTCGAGGACGCCGTCACGCTGGCGCGATGCCTGCGCGACGTGCCCTCGATCCCGAAAGCGCGCGCCGCCTACGAAGGACTGCGACGCGAGCGCGTCGAGGCCGTCGTCGAGCGCGGCAAGCGCAACGGCGACGCGAAGGCGGTCGGCCCCGTCGGACGGGTGATCCGCGACTTCTTCCTCACGCGGGCGTTCAAGAACCCGCCGAAGGAGGATCCGAACGCCTTCATGTGGCGGCACCGGATCGAGTGGGAAGCGCCGGTGAGCTAGCGCCAGGTGTCGACGCGGTGGAAGTTCTTGTACGCGCGGCTCGGGGTCGGGCCCCGCTGCCCCTGGTAGCGCGAACCGGCCTCGTTCGAGCCGTACGGGAACTCCGCCGCGCTGGACAGGCGGAAGATGCAGAGCTGACCGATCTTCATACCCGGCCACAGCGTGATCGGCAGGTTCGCGACGTTCGACAGCTCCAGCGTGATGTGACCCGAGAAGCCCGGGTCGATGAAGCCCGCGGTGGAGTGCGTGAGCAGGCCGAGGCGGCCGAGGGAGGACTTGCCCTCCAGACGGCCGGCGAGGTCGTCGGCGAGCGTGACGGTCTCGTACGTCGAACCCAGCACGAACTCGCCGGGGTGCAGGACGAAGGGATCTTCGCCCTCTTTCTCGACCAGCGAGGTCAGCTCGTCCTGCTGGAGCTGCGGGTCGATGTGCGTGTACTTGCTGTTGTCGAACACGCGGAAATAGCGGTCGAGTCGCACGTCGATGCTCGACGGCTGGACCATCGTCGGGTCGAACGGGTCGACACCGAGACGGCCGGCGTCGAGCTCTTTACGGAGGTCACGGTCGCTGAGGAGCACGCGGTCAGCGTAGTCAAGCGGCCTTCATGTGCCTGCCGTAGGTGGGGTCGAGCCCGAACACCTTGGTGACCTGCCGGAGGTAGTGGCGACGGCCGGCGGCCCCGATCAGCTCCTGGAGCGCCGTCGCGCCGGGCACCACCCGACGAACCGTCTCGGCGGCGAAGTTGACACCCGCCACCGCGACCACGGCCGCCTGCGCGATCGGATCGTCCGGCAGCTCCAGGAAGTCGGCGTTGGTCTTGCCGAGAAGGAGTCTGCTGATCGACCCGTGCGCCGCGACCGACACATGCGAAAGCACCTTGCCCACCGCGCCCCGGCCCTCGCCGATCGAGGCGTGGGACTTCATGAGCGCCGCGGCGAGCCGTTTGGAATCGTCGTCGGGGATGAACTCGGTGGTGGCGGAGCAGCCACAGCAGCCGCCAGGCGTCGTCCTCGCCGGCGGGCAGGAGCTCCTCGTCGACGCCCATCAGCCAACCGACGTAACGCCAAAGGTGCAGGATGTCGGCACGCTCGCGGGCGCTGTAGCGAAGCCCGAGCAGTTGTGTGCCGAACACGTAGACGAGGGAGAAGAGCAGGAGCGTGCCCGCGGTCTGGACCTGATTGACCGGCCTGTCCCAAGCGGCGTAATCCCAATCCTTGCGGCGGTTCATCGCGGCGCGGACATGCGCGTGCACGATCCGCACCCGCAACGCGGCCTCGTACCCGCGCCCGCCGGGCACCAGCGCACCCGGCGTCGTCACGTGGATCCACCAAGTCGCCGTCTCGACGAGGCGCCGCGCCGCCTTGTACTCGATCTCGCCCGTGCCGACGAGCGACTTCGTGGCACGCGACGCGAGATAGCCGCCCATCAACGAAACGTCACCGAGCGGAAAGAGCCCCAGCAACCCGGCACGCGTGATCGCCCGCGCTCCGCGCTCCAACCGGTCCTGATCGACCCAGTACGGCGTCGCCTCGACGTCGCGAAAGAAGGCTTCGAGCTCCTCCGGCGGACTCTCGACACTCTCGATGCCTTGCCGCAGCGCCTGTTCGAACTGTCCCTGGGCACCTTTTCGCAGCAACGGCACCAGCACGTCGGCCGCCGGATCCTCCCGCTGCGCGAACCCCCGCAACCGGGCCACCTGGCGCTCGTCACCCCTGATGTCGCCCTCGATGAACAACCTCGACGCGACCCGGAACCCGCCTTGGCGGAACAGCTCGGGGTCGGGCAGCCTCTCGTCCATCCGGCTCACCTCCGACGTAGACAACAAGTGTTGTCACTTGAAGGCGGCGGCGTCAAGACGAGGTGGGGTCTTGGCAAGGAGAGATCCGGACCATGTATGCTGGCCGAGCACTGCGGATGTAGTTCAATGGTAGAACATCAGCTTCCCAAGCTGAATACGCGGGTTCGATTCCCGTCATCCGCTCAGCTGCGAAAGCCCCAGGTCAGTGGATGTCCACTGTGGACCTGGTGCTTTCGCTTTGTCCGGCCGATCTTCCGGCTGGGCCATTCATGTGCCATTAGCCGATCGGTTCGGGCTTGCCGCTCAGACCGTCGTCTCCGCGTTCGTGACGGGCTGCTTGCTTGCAAGCCCGTCCGAGATCGGGTTCACCGTCGAACACGCCGACGGTGCGAAAACGGCGAGCCTCCTCGCGAGGCAGAACCGGTTCCGGGCTTTCGCCAGTCGTCATACCGTCATCCTGCCTCAGTCAGGGCATGCGCCGATCGGTTCGGGACTCCTCCCCCGGCCCCACTGTTACCTTCTCGCGCGTGGGGAGAAAAGCGCACGACAGCACGGCGGCCGTCGTACTGACCGTGCTGGCTGGGTCGCTGATCTTCCCGCTGGTGCTGGTCGGCGTGGTCTTCCTCCTCATCGGCTTGAACGCGGGCAGCGGGCCGGGGCCGTACACCGTCGTTTTCGCCAGGGCGGGTGAGGAATGCGGACCGACCGGGCAATATCTCGACGCGTCCACCGGCGAGCCGTTGAGGTGCATGGGTCCTGGGCTGCTCCGGACGTCCGCGGTCGAGTTTCCCGGTTTCTCCGCTGAGCAGAACGACGAGGTTCGCCGCTGGCTGACCACGTTGGCGGAGGACGGCGATCTGAGCGTCTTCGACCACCGGTCGGTCCAGGCCAAGATCGACGGGATCGCGGCCGGATTGCCGCCGGGAACGCGGGTCGAGCGGGAATCCCGCTCGACGGAGGTTTGGATCGGCGCGGCCTTGGCAGGGGCCGGACTGCTTTTGGGTTCCGGCTTCGCCTGGCGATGGCACCAGAACCGCCGGGCCGGTTTTTGACTACGGTGCCGGACATGGAGATCCGGGAGTTCACCGAAGACGACTGGGTACAGATCTGGCCGATCGTGCACGAAGTCGTGCGGGCGGCGGACACGTACACCTACGACCCGAACCTCACCGAAGAAGCCGCTCGCGGGACCTGGGTGCAGACGCCGCCGGGCCGGACGGTGGTGGCGGTCGAGGACGGCCGCGTGCTCGGCACGGCCAAGACCGGTCCCAACCATGGCGGGCCGGGGTCGCATATCGCGACGGCCAGTTTCATGGTGGACAAGGACTTGCGCGGCAAGGGTGTCGGCAGTGCGCTGTGCGCGCATGTCCTGGAATGGGCCAAGGAACAGGGTTTCGCGGGCATGCAGTTCAACGCGGTGGCCGAATCCAACGTCGCCGGGATCCGGGTCTACGAGCGGCTCGGGTTCAAGATCGTCGGCACGGTGCCAGGCGCGTTCGAGCATCCGACGCTGGGGCGCATCGGGTTGCACGTCATGTACTGCGACTTCGGCTGAAGGTCAGCCTTCGACGAGTTCCCAGGGGGCGTCGGCGCTCGGCCGGTCGTAGACCTGGCCGGGCGCGGCGCTCAGCACCAGCGCGACGTCCGGGTACAGGGTGACAGCGTGCTCCATTTCGAGGGCTTCGACCTCGAAGTCCTCGTTCTCCGGCACCTCGAAGCCGACGAGCAGCCAGCTGCCGTCGGCCTCGCGCACGACCTGGCGCACGGCGCGGGCCGGGGCGGCGGGGTCGGCGGAGATCTCGGCGAGTTCGGTGCTCACCTGGACTTCTTCCAGCGGCGAGCCCGGATGCGTCCACGCGGCGAGGCGGGCGGCGCGCACCAGGAGGTCTTCCTCGTCGTCATCCGAGTCGGCGACGGAGCTCAGCAGCCATGTGCGCCGTTCCTGGTCCCAGTCGGCGGCCATGCCGGTGGGGAGGCCGGCGAGCGCGACGAGTTCGGGGATGAGCTCCACCGCTTCCCGCAGCGGCAGCGCGCCGAACGCGTCGCGGTTGAGGTCCATGTCCTCGGAGAACTCGTTGCCGTCGCTGATGAACCAGTCACCATCGTCGTCCAGTACGACGAACGCGAGGTTCGACGGATCGTCCACCAGCGACCGGGAGATGATCACCGGCGATTCGGGAACCTGACGCAGCGGCCAGTTCTCGCTCGACATGCTGGGCTCCCAACGGGGTTGTCCGGCTGTGGGGCCCCATCCCACCATGACCGCCGGAAGGTCATTCGCTGAGGTCGTACTCGTCGACGTCGAGCGCGGCGGCGGCTTCGGTGAGGAACGCGAGCACGGCCGGCGACAGGTGCCAGCCGAATTCTTCGCCGCCGTCGCGGTGGTGGAAGTAGCGCACCACTTGCAGCACCGCGCTCGCTCCTTCGTCCACCAGCTTCCGGATCCCCGGGCGGACCGGGGCGAGCCTGCCGATCACACTCTCGATCTGGTCGTCGACCGGTTCGGAACCGCGATGCGTCACCTTCCAGGCGTGCATCCGCGGCAACCGGTGTTCGGCGGACCGCGAACCCAGCACCAATACCTCGTCGGGCGCCATGCCGAGCCGCGCGGTGATCTCCCCGGCGGACACGGTTTCGCTCTTCAAGGCGAAGTAGCAGTACTGGTGGACCTTCATACGCCCGGCACCCTAGCTTTCGGGCAAGCTGACCAGGTGAAACGTGATCAATCGCTTATCGAACGTCTCGCGCGGGAGCGCAACGTCTGGTTGTGCACGCTCCGCGCGGACGGTTCGCCGCACGTCACGCCGGTGTGGTTCGTGTATCTCGACGACGTCTTCTGGATCGGCAGCGGCGAGCGGAACGTGAAGGTGCGCAACATCGGCATCGATCCGCGCGTCAGCCTCGCGCTGGAAGACGGCGACGCCCCCGCTGTCGCCGAAGGCGTGGCACGCGTCCATCGTGGGGCTCTCCGCGAAGACGTTCTCGCGGCGCTGGCGGCGAAGTACGACGGTTGGGCGGCAGGCGAGGAGATCGAGCCGTTCGGCGCCAGGGTGCTGCTGGAAGTCCCCGTTAAGCGGTGGCTGCTCGCGGGTGTCGCCTAATAGTCTGGAAAGTCCGGATACCGATCTTGGGATGGACGATGCTGACCGGTGAACTGATCCGCTTGCGGCCGCTGGAACCCGAGGACGCGGACACGCTGTGGCGCTGGCACAACGACCCGGAGGTCACCCGCTGGCTGCCCGCGGACCATCCGGAATCCCTCGCCCAGATCCGCGAGCGCTTCGCCCTCCGGAAGCCCAACAGCTTCAGCCAGGTGGACTTCGCGATCGAGAGCCTCGCCGTCGGCACGTTGATCGGCACCTGCACGCTGCGCGACGCCACGCCGGAAGGGGGCCGCGCCGAGCTCGACATCTATCTCGGCGAGAAGGACCACTGGGGCGGCGGCTACGGCACCGACGCCATGCGCACGCTCTGCCGCTACGGCTTCGACATGATGCGGCTGCACCTGATCGCGCTGTGGGTGGTGGTCGACAACGAGGCCGCGATCCACGTCTACAAGAAGCTCGGGTTCCAGGTGGACGGCAGGCATCGGCAGTCGTTCCGCGGCCAGAACGGCCAGTGGCACGACGAGTACCTGATGAGCCTGCTCGAAGGGGAACTCCGCTAGTCGTTCAGTCCTTTCGTGAGCCTGGCGGGTGCCTTCATCCGCCAGGCTTCTTCGATGAGCTCACGCAGCTGCGTCTTCTCGACCTTCTCCAGATCGACGAGGATCGCGCCGTAGCCGTCGTAATGCGGCGTGGTGAAGTACGCGGGGTCGCCGGAGGCCAGCAGTGCCTCCTTCTCCGCGTGCTCGCACAGCAGCATCAGCCCGCCCTCGGCCTCGGTGCGCAGGCGGGCGAAGCTCTTGCCCGCGACCTTGAGCGACGGCGTGCGGTACGAAGTGGACTCCTCGACCTCCGGCAGCCTGCCCGCCAGAGCCACGACTTCTTCCCAGGTCGTCATGGCGGCCATTGTGCCCTGGGTCACTGACAAAACCACCCCGCAGACGCCATGAACGGTCCGTTACTTGCGAAATTTGCAAGTAACGGACCGTTCATGGCACTCGCGGGACCTACGGCAGCACGGTGATCCGGTCCGCGGGAGGCGGCGCGATGCCCGGGTGCGCCGCGAAGTACGCGATCAGCGCGTCCAGGTCCACCGGACCACCCGACAGGTTGGTCCCCTTGGTGAATTCGGTGAAGCCGTCCCCGCCGGCGGCGAGGAAGTTGTTCACCGAGACGCGGTACGACGCCGCCGGGTCGATCGGCGTGCCGTTGAGCGTCAGGTTCGAGATACGCGCGCCCTGGGCGGCCGACGCCGAGTACGAGTACTTCAGCGACTTCGAGATCTGCAGGATCCGCACGACACCGTTGGCCTGCCACTGCTGTTCGAGCACGTTCTTCAGATCCGCGCCGGTGAGCGTGATCGTCTGCATGATGTTCGCGAACGGCTGCACGGCGAACGCCTCGCCGTAGGTCACGACGCCGTCGCCTTCGCCGGCTGGCGAGGACAGGTAGGTGAAGTCCGTGCGGATGCCGCCGGGGTTCGTCATGGCGATCTGCGCGCCGTTCGACTGTGTGGCTTCGAGTTGGGCGTCGGCGATGACGTCGCCCAGCGGGGACTCACCGGAGGCCGCGCCCTCGTCGTCCAGGTCCGCGGTGATGGTGCCGACGGCCTTGTTCGCGATCGGCGCGGCCTTGGTCTTCGCCTCGTCGATCAGGTCCTGCACGGCACGGTCGGGCTTGACGTCGCGGGTGACGATCTGGTTGTGCGCCTTGGTCTCGTCACGCACGACGTCGCGGGTCCGGCGGTCGATCTTCAGGTCGACGACCGAAAGCAGGCGGCCGAACGACGCGCCCTGGATCACCGGACGCGGCTTGCCGGCCGGGTCGGCGAGCACGCAGTTGTACTGCTGGTGGCTGTGCCCGGTGAAGATGGCGTCCACTTTGGACGTCACCTTCTGCGCGATCGCGGTCGCCGCACCCGGCTTGACCTTGCATTCGTCCGGGCCGGCGGTCTCGGAGCCGTCGCCCTGGTGCAGCAGCACGACCTGCGCCTTGACGCCGAAGAGGTCGAGCAGCTTCGCGGTGCGGTCGATCGCCTCGACCTCTTCACCGAACTTCAGGCCCTTGATCGCCTCCGGAGTGACGACCTGCGGCAGATCCTTCAGCGTCGCGCCGATGACGCCGATCGGGACGCCGCCGGAGAACTCGATGCTGAACGGCAGCAGTGCCGGGACACCGTTCTCGTAGTACACATTGGATCCGAGGAACGGGAAGTTCGCGCCCTTGAAGGACTTCCGGAACTGACAGCCGTCGGTCTCGTGGCAGCCGCCGTGCTCCATCCGGCGGAGTTCCTCGATCCCCTCGTCGAATTCGTGGTTGCCCACCACGGATGCCCGCACACCGAGCTGGTTCAGCAGTTCGACGGTCGGTTCGTCGTGGAACAACGCCGAGATCACCGGCGACGCGCCGATGCTGTCGCCTGCCGAGAGGACGACCGAGTTGGCCGCTTCACCGCGGAGCTTCTTCAGGTGCGTCGCGAGGTAGGCGGCACCGCCCGCGTTGACCGTCCCACCGCCGGGCAGCGTGACCCTGCCGCTCGAACCGGACGGCGGTTCGAGGTTGCCGTGCAGGTCGTTGAACGTGATGATCCGGACGTCGGTGGTCGCCGACGCGGCGGACGCGGGCGCGGCGACGGCGGCCAGCGCGGTCAGCGCGGCACCGGTGACGACGGCCAGCCGGGTAGAGAGCTTCATTCTTCCTCCGATTCGCGCCCGAACGTCCCCATCGGGCGCACGGCGGAGGAGTCTGCCTGGCGAGTTTGACGATCACCAGAGGAAATAGCCGGACGATAAGCAAACGTCACATGGCGCGCGAACCGTTCAGAAGTACCCGCGCCACCAGCTCGGGCTCGTCGTTCATCGGCACGTGCCCGCAGCCGCGCAGCACCAGCAGCTCGGCCTTCGGCGCGATACGGCGCAGCTCGGCGGCCTTCGGACGGGCGAGGATGCGATCGCGTTCCGCCCACGCGATGGTCACCGGGACGTCGCGGACGACGTCGTCGAACCGGAAACCGCCGCGGGCCTGCTCCAGCGTCGGCCGGAAGCCGGGGCAGCAGGCGAGCGCGCGGATGTCCTCCAGCACGACCTGCGTGGTGAGCCGGTCCGGACGGCCGACGATCATCCCGGTCAGCATCGACCGGCCCGCCGGTGTCGCGGCGAGGCGCCGGGCGGTGCGTTCGGGGATACGCTCGGCCAGCAGCCGGTGGGTGCGCAGCATGCTCAGCGCGTATCGCTGCTGCCGCGGCGTCCACAGCCCGGCCGGGGACAACGCCGTCACACTGCGGACGAGACCCGCTTCCCCGAGCGCGAGCGAGAGCAGGCCGCCGAGCGAGTTGCCCGCGACGTGCGGTTTGCCGAGGCCGAGTTCGCCGAAGAACTTCGCGAACATCTCGACAGCGGCCTCGACGCCGTAACCGCCGGAGTGCGGTGCGGATTCGCCGAAGCCGGGCAAGTCGACGGTGATGACGTCGCGGTGCGGGGTGAGCAGGCCGAGCACGGGCGACCAGGCCTGACGCCGGTGGCCGACCCCGTGGATCAGCACCAGCGGCTCACCCTTGCCCGCGCGGTCGAAGACGACGTTGTCCATCCCGCGAGATTAAGCTATTTAGTGCTACCTCCGGTAACAGGTAAATAGAGACGTTCACGCCGCCGGGTGACGTCGTTCGGCATCGGCTCCAGGTCACCCGTCGCGATGAACCCGAGCTTCAAATACAGCCGCCGCGCCCGGTCGTTGTCCTCCGCGACGTGCAGCCACACCTCACGCGCGCCGTCGGCCTCGGCGGCCGACCGCACCTCGTCCATCAGCTTCGTGGCCAGCCCGCGGCCGCGCGTTTCGGGCGCGACCCACATCGAATAGAGGATCCAGCCGTCGTCACGCGCCCGCCCGGCGACGAGACCCACCGGACGGTCTTCGTCGAAGGCCGCGAACCAGGCGTCACCCGCCAGCTTCGCGAGCCATTCCTCGTCGGACTGCGCCCGCTCGGCCGCGGCGACCGAGCCGTAGTTCTCGGGGGTGTCCATCAAGGCGCGCAGGCGGATCTCACGGAAGACGTCGAGGTCCGCGGGAGTGAGCCGTCGAACGAGCAGCATCCGGGCAGACTCCCATGTCAGCGGGCGAAGCGCGGAACGAATATCGCCGATCGGCCAAGATCGGGGTCGGCCACTCGGCCGATCCCGCCCCGGCTGTCGCGGCCCTTCGACCGAAGTGGCGGGACCTGCCGGATCCATAACGTCGACGGCATGACGAACGCACAGGTCATCGCCCTGCAGTACGGCTTGATCGGCTTCTTCGCGCTCTGGGCGACGGCGCTGATCCCACAGCTGATCATCCTGCATTCGCGGCACGGCCGGGTGCGTCTTCGTCCGGTTCTGACCATGGCCGCCGTGCTGCTCTACGGCAGCATGACGCTGGCGGTGACCTTCCTGCCGCTGCCCGGCCCCGGCGTCAAACGGCTGAGCCAGACCGTGCAGCTGAACCCGTTCCAGTGGATCGCCGACATCCACACCGAACTGCTCAAGCACGGACTGCCAGCCGCCGACTGGTTCACCACGCAGACCTTCCAGCAGGCCACCATGAACGTGCTGCTGTTCGTGCCGCTCGGGTTCTTCGCCAGGACGCTCTGGAAGCGCGGCCTCATCGGCACGACGCTGATCGGTCTCGCCGCTTCGCTGCTGATCGAGATCACGCAATTCACCGCGAACTTCGGCACCGCGCCCTACGTGTACCGGATCTTCGACGTCGACGATCTGCTCAACAACACCGGCGGCGCGATGCTCGGCTGGATCGCCGGGGCACTGCTGCTCAGCCTCGTGCGGAAGCCCGTTCCGTCAACGGTCGAGCTTCAGTTTCCGCGCCGCGAGCGGGTCGACCTCGCCCAGATCCGCTAGCCTCGCCTGCCGTCGCTGGTCCGCGCGCCGCGCGGACCGCCGGTCTTCCGCGATCACCAGCACGGTCGCCACCACGAAGATCAACGCGACCACGCCGAGGACGAGCGAGAACTGCAAGACGCCTCCCCGAATACGACCTTGTGTGCGAGATCACAAACAGTACGCACGTCGTGGTGACTTGGCCACCCCTTGCGACGAAAGTGGGTGTCGTGGATCACGCGGGGACGGCAGTGAACCAGGTCCGGTCGCCGGTGCACCAGCGCTCGAAGACCAGTCCGGCGTCGGCGAGCGCGGCCTCCAGTGCCGGGAGTTCCAGCCGGCGGCAGGTGAAGGCCCGCGTCCACGAGCGGCCCCTGCCGAGTACCGGACGACCCCCCGCGCCGGGCGCGACATGCGCGCGGGCGGTGGCCAGGAAGTCCGCGCGACCGGCATCGGCGGCGGTGTTGATCAGGCCCGGTCGAGCCGCAGCTCCTCGATCTTCGAACACACCTTTTCGGCGCGGACACCGGCGAGCATCTCCGGCGAATCGTCCACCGCGACCACCGGATACCCCAGGTCCAGCAGCGCGTGCGTGACCCGCCCGACGCCGCTGCCGAGTTCCAGGATCGAGGCACCATCCGGGACCGCCCCTTCGCCCATACCCGCCGGCGTGCCGGAAACTGGCCGGGTGAGGACGAAACCGACCAAGGAAGAGCTGGCCGCCGCCTACGGCAGGACCATCGACGACGTCATCGCGCCGGATCTGGACGTGCTGTTCTGCGGGATCAACCCCGGCCTCTACTCCGGCGCGCTCGGCCTGCACTTCGCCAGGCCGGGGAACCGGTTCTGGCCCGCGCTGTACCGCGGCGGTTTCACCCCGCGCCTGCTCGACCCCAGCGAGCAGGAGGAACTGCTCGAACTCGGCCTCGGCATCACCAACGTCGTCGCGCGGACGACGGCGCGGGCCGACGAGCTGACCCCGGACGAGTTCCGCGAAGGCGGACGGCTCCTCGCGGCGCGGGTCGCCGAATACCGGCCACGCTGGCTCGCCGTCGTAGGGATCACGGCGTTCCGGGCCGCATTCGGCCTGCCGAAGGCGAAGGTCGGCCCGCAGGACGCCGAGATCGGCGGGGCCCGGGTCTGGGTACTGCCCAATCCGAGTGGACTGAACGCGCATTGGACGCCTGCGGCGCTCGGGGACGAGTTCGGCCGTCTGCAGGCCGAAGTCCACTCTGAGTAGTGAACACGCCAAGATCTCCCCTCGTCGCGCTCATTCGAGCCAGAGATCCACGACCAGCTGATACGCAGAGTTTGCTGCGACGAGGCGATACATCTATGAGGGGGATATCGCGTCACGTGCACCGACCTGCTGACTCGTAATAGTTACGAGGTGTCATCTCTGTCCGGTCCCGCAGGGGGGACCGGTTGACGAGGGTGACCACGCCGGGGGGCGGTGGTCACCGAATGGACTTTCGAGTCCTCTCGTCCGGAGATGACGGGCAGGAAAACGGAGGGGTCCGTGATGCGAGGCATCGAGCCGAACCGAACGCAGGCCGGCAGGCCTGGTGGCCTGTCACCAGGCGGCCGAGGCCTCGGCGTGGCCGCCGTCGACCCGATCCCGATCTTCTGCGAGGGACTGAGTTCGCTGGTCCACCGCACGCCGGGATTGCAGTGGCTCGGGCACGCGTCGAGCCACCACGCCGCGCTCCAGCTGTGCGAGCAGCTCAAACCGGACGTCATCGTGCTGGATTCGGCGCTCGACCCGAACTGCCATCTGTCCCGGCTGCTCAGCGGCGGCGATCCGGCGCTGGTCATCATCACGCTGGTCAGGGACACCAACCGCACGCAGCAGTACCTCGCCGCGGCGATCGCGGCAGGCGTGCACGCGATCGTGCCGAGGGCGACCGACGGACGGCATCTGACCGAGGCGATCCGGCGCGCGCACAGCGACCGCCGGTACATCGACCCGACGCTGGCGGCGCTGACCGCCCGGCCGAAACGCCAGCCCGTGCTCCCCAAGCCGGGTGACGCCCCCAAGCCCGCGACCGCGCGCGGCCTGATGCCGCTGTCCCGCCGCGAGTACCAGGTCCTGCAACTGGTCGCCGAGGGACTGGAGAACTCCGGGATCGCGAAGATCCTGTTCCTGTCCGTGGAAACCGTGCGGACCCACGTCAAGAGCATCCTGCGCAAGCTGTCGGCCCGAGACCGGACGCACGCGGTGACCATCGCGTTCCGCTCCGGCATCCTGATCGCGACCCCCGACGACACGCACACCCCGGCCGATGCGACGCCGGCCACTTCGATCGCGCCGTCGACCCGCTGAGACCCCCCGTATTGCTGATTTACACATCACAACAGTGGCCATTCACTTGCCGCCGGTTACCCACAGGTAATATCCTTATGTTACCGGCGAGTAGGGAACATGTGCCCGGCCGGGGAGCCGAACACATTGGAGTGACGACATGGGCCACTACAAGAGCAACGTCCGAGACCTGGAGTTCAACCTCTTCGAGGTACTCGGCGTGCAGGACCGCCTCGGAAAGGGCGTCCTCGCGGAGTCCGACGAGGAGACCGCCCGCGGCGTGCTGACCGAGCTGAACAAGCTGGCTTCCGGTCCCCTCGCCGATTCGTACGCCGACGCGGACCGCAACCCGCCGGTGTACGACCCGAAGACCTTCTCGGTGAAGATCCCCGAGTCGTTCAAGAAGAGCTACCAGGCGCTGATGGACGGCGAATGGTGGCGGCTGGGCCTGCCGAACGAGCTTGGCGGCTTCGGCCTGCCCCCGACCGTGCAGTGGGCCGCGGCCGAGCTGATCCTCGGCGCCAACGCGCCGCTGTTCATGTACATGGCGGGCCCGAACTTCGCCGGCATCGTCGACAAGAACGGCACCGCCGAGCAGAAGCGCTGGGCGCAGATCATGATCGACCGCGGCTGGGGCGCCACGATGGTCCTCACCGAGCCCGACGCCGGTTCCGACGTCGGCGCCGGTCGCGCCAAGGCCGTCAAGCAGGAGGACGGCTCCTGGCACATCGACGGCGTGAAGCGGTTCATCACCTCGGCCGAGAACGACATGGTCGAGAACATCATGCACCTGGTGCTGGCCCGCCCCGAGGGCCCCGGCATCGAGACCAGGCCCGGCACCAAGGGCCTTTCGCTCTTCCTCGTGCCGAAGTTCCACTTCGACGGCGAGACCGGTGAGCTGGGCGAGCGCAACGGCGCCTTCGTCACCAACGTCGAGCACAAGATGGGCATCAAGGCCTCCACCACCTGCGAGCTGACCTTCGGCCAGCACGGCACCCCCGCCAAGGGCTGGCTGCTCGGCGAGGTGCACGACGGCATCGCGCAGATGTTCCAGGTCATCGAGTACGCCCGCATGATGGTCGGCACGAAGGCCATCGCGACGCTGTCGACCGGTTACCTCAACGCGCTCGAGTACGCCAAGGAGCGCGTCCAGGGCGCCGACCTGCCGAACATGCTGAACAAGGCGGCGCCGCGCGTCACGATCACCAACCACCCGGACGTCCGCCGTTCGCTGATGCTGCAGAAGGCGTACGCCGAGGGCCTGCGCGCGGTGTACCTCTACACGGCGACCTTCCAGGACCAGGTGTGGACCGGCGAGGGCGACGAGGCTTCGCTGAAGGTCGCGCACGGCGTCAACGACCTGCTGCTCCCGATCGTCAAGGGGGTCGGCTCCGAGCGCGCGACCGAGCAGCTCGTGCAGTCGCTGCAGACCCTCGGCGGGTCCGGCTTCCTGCAGGACTACCCGATCGAGCAGTACATCCGTGACGCGAAGATCGATTCGCTGTACGAAGGCACCACGGCCATCCAGTCGCTGGACTTCTTCTTCCGCAAGATCGTCCGCGACAAGGGTGCTTCGCTGGCCTACGTCGCCGGGGAGATCACGAAGACCATCGAGTCGGAGATCGGCAACGGGCGGCTCAAGAACGAGCGCGGTCTGCTCAAGCAGGCGCTCGAGGACACCCAGGGCATGCTCGGCTCGCTGATCGGCTACCTGACCTCGTCGCAGGAAGACCCGCAGAACATCAACAAGGTCGGCCAGCACACGGTCCGCCTGCTGATGTCGGTCGGCGACCTGCTCATCGGCTGGCAGCTCATCAAGCACGCCGAGGTCGCGATCACCAAGCTCGACGCGGGCGCGTCGGCGAAGGACACCCCGTTCTACGAGGGCAAGCTCGCCGTGGCGTCGTTCTTCGCGAAGAGCGTGCTGCCGGAGCTGACCGCGCGCCGCGCGATCGTCGAGGCCGCGGACAACAGCCTCATGGAGATCTCCGAAGCCGCGTTCTAAACGTTTTCGTGACGAAAGGCCCTCTCCCTCGTGGAGAGGGCCTTTCTGGTTTCGAGGGGGTTTCGGGCGGGCATCACCGTGCTGAGTCCGCCTCCGGGCGGAGACCTCGGCAAAGGAGTCTCAATGACAGTCACCGGCATCATCACGGCGATCGTGGTCGGTTTGATCCTCGGGGTGCTCGGCAGGTTCTTCGCACCCGGCAAGCAGTCCATCCCGATCTGGCTGACCATCATCGTCGGTATCGTCGCCGCCTTCATCGGTACGGCGATCGCCCGTGGACTCGGCTACGCGGACACGAAGGGCTTCGACTGGCTCGAACTCATCACCCAGATCGTCATCGCCGGTCTCGGGGTCACCCTGGCCGCGAACCTCTACGGACGCCGCAGTGTCACCCGGTAAGGGGTCTTGAGGCGCGACGAGCCCGAATCGGTGCCACCGTGGGCTCATCGATTTCCAGCTAAGGAGGAACCATGTTGGGTGGCCTTTGGGGCATCATCACCACGATCGTGGTCGGCCTGATCCTCGGTGTCATCGGTCGGATGATCGCGCCGGGCGATCAGAAGATCCCGATGTGGCTGACGATCATCGTCGGCATCATCGCCGCGTTCATCGGCAACTGGCTGGCCGGGGTGTTCGGGGTCCGCGACACCGCGGGCATCGACTGGATCCGGCACGCCTTCCAGGTCGGCGCGGCCATCGTCGGCGTGATCGGCGCGGCGGCGATCTACGCGAAGGTCAAGGGCGGCGGAGGGCACCGGGCCGTGACCTGAGCCCACTGGTCCATCGCCTACGGTCGGCCCCTGTGACCACTCGGCTCGAACTCAGTGGCCAGGGGCTGACCTCCTTGCGCGGACTTCCCCTCCCGGCCTCGCTCGAATACCTGGATCTCTACGACAACCGGCTGACGTCGGTTCCCGACGACCTGTGGTCCCTTTCCGGGCTACGCGTGCTGAATCTGGCGACCAACCGGCTGACCACCATCTCGCCGTCGATCGGCGCCCTGCGGAATCTGCACACGCTCGATCTGGGGCACAACGAGCTTTCGACCCTGCCGGACGAACTCGGCGAGCTTTCGGCGCTGACGGAATACCTCTATGTGAGCGACAACCGGCTGACCGAGTTCCCTGTCGCGTTGTGCTCGCTCGGCAGGCTGAAATACCTGGGGTGTACGGACAATCGCATCTCCACCCTCCCGGACGACCTCTCCGGGCTGGCTTCGTTACGCGAATTTCGCTTGTACGGCAACGGGTTGACCGAGCTGCCGGAGTCGATCGGGACACTGTCCGCATTACGCGAGCTGCACCTGCGGCGCAACCGGCTGACGGCGTTGCCGCCCTCAATCGGGGAGCTGAGCGAGTTGCGTCAACTGGACCTGCGCGAGAATCAGCTCACCTCGCTGCCGTCGTCGATCGCTCAGTTGTCCAAATTGGACAAGCTGGATCTGCGGTGGAACAAGGAGTTGCGGGAACCGTCGTGGCTTGCGGACTTCGAAGCCCGCGGCTGCATGGTGCTGCGGTGATGTCACACAATTGGCCCGATTTGCCTGGTTTCGCGTGGGGTCGTGAGTGATAAAGAGCGTTAGAACGACACTTACCACTCACGACCCCACGTTCGCCTTACCGCTCAAGCGCAGATGACGGTGGCACGCGGCGAGTAGGTCGCGTTGCGGGTCTCCCGGCGGACCTCCGTGCCGGTGACGACGTCGACGAGCACCCGCGTGTCCGAGGTGCTGAAACCGGCCGCGCCGGGATCCGGCACGCAGCCGGGCCCCGAGCCTGCCTGCACCGGCTGCGGGACGAAGGAGTGCCGGTCGCCGCCGACGCTCTGTACCGAAAACCGTTTCGTGCCCCAGATCCGCACGGTCACCGAGCCGTTGGCAGGGAGCACCTGGATCGCGATCCCGGTCGGCGCGTCGTTGACGATCTGCATCTCGACCGGAGAGCCGTTGTTGTCGATCGCCTTCACGTCGCGCGCGACCGGATAACGGTCGAGGTAGTGGTCGTGCTCCAGATGTCCGCCGTCGGCCATGCCTGCCAGGTACGCGGCGTTGTAGAGCGTCGTCGCGAGCTGCGAAACGCCGCCGCCGACCACGACCGGACCGGTGCCGTCCTCGTTCACCGGGGCGGGGACGTAGCCCGCTTCAGCCGTCCTCGGCCCGGATCGCGCGCCGAGGCTGAACGTCTCGTTCGGCTTCACGATGGCGCCGGAGACCCGGGCGGCCAGCGCCTGCACGTTCGTCATCGCCGGCCCGCTCAGGCCTGACGTGGTGAACTCGCCGATGACCTCGTTGATCCCGAGGACGTTCGCCGCGTCGGTGCTGACGGCCGGGCTGCTGGCGTCGTAGACCGCTTTCAGTTCCCTGTCCTGGCTCTTGGCGAGCGTCGAGGTCAGCGCGGAGAACGTGAGGCCCCAGTTGACCTTCCGAGCGTCCTTCGACGGCTGGACGGCCGGCCTGTCGCCGACGAAGACGATCTGCGCGTCGGCCCCGTCGGTCTCGGTCTCCTTGAGCTGCGGCTGCGCCGCGGCCCGCAGTTTCCCCTGGTCGATGCGGACTTCGAGGTTGCCGTCGTCGCGCGCGGCGAACTGGAAGGACGCCGCGATCGTGTCCGGTTTCAGCGTCGCGTCCTTGCCTTCGCCGCGGATGACGAGCGGCTTCGCGACCGCCGGGACGACGATCTTGGCGAGCGCCGCGTGCACCCCCGGCGAAGTCGCCTTGACCGGCGAGACGTTCACCTTGAACTCCACGCCGCCGTCGCTCAGCCAGCCATCGATGACCGCGGCGACGGCCGCTTTGACGTCGGCGAGCGACTGTCCGGCCCGCGGTTCGACCGCCGCCGGGACGACCCCGCCGTCGGTGCCCTCGACCGGCCGGAAGGTGATGTTCCCTTCGATCGGCTGGCGGTTCAGCTGCGCGGCGGCGAGATCCGAGACGGTCTTTTCGAGTTTCGGCGCGTCGGTCCAGGTGACGACGCCGACCTCGCGACTGGTGAAGAACGACATCACCCGCGTGTACGGGCTCAGCGGCTGGTGACCGGCGCGGCCCAGCGTCTGCGGCCAATCCAGGCCGAGGCCGGACGACGTCGGGTACAGCACCGTGCGGACGTCTCCCGCCCGAACGCGGACCGGCTCGATCAGCTTCGGTTCCAGCTCACGGCGAAGCTTCGACTCGGCCTCTTTGTGGGTCAGGCCGCCGACGTCGATCCCGGCGACCGTGACGCCACGCGGGACGTCCCCGGCGCTGACGATGAGATCGACCGCGTACGCGAGCACGAACAGGCCCATGAGGACCCCGGTGACCATGAGGGCCTTGCCGAGGCCCCGGCGGAACTTCGACGCGGGTGTCGGTGGCGGCTGGACCACCCTGTCGCCCTCGAAGAGCTCGTCGACCAGGTCTTCGTCGGTGTCCGCTGGGGGCAGGAGGTCGTCGGTGAACAGATCGGTGCCCGGCTCCTCGTGGTCATCGCGCACCTTCCCTCACCACCCCTCCCGCGGCTCGAGCTACAGGTACAACCCCGTGCCGTGTTCGGTCCGTTCGGTCGCCACGGCGTGGATGTCCCGCTCCCGCATCACCAGGTGCCCCTCGCCCTGGATCTCGACCTCGTGCTGGTCGTCCGGGTTGAACAGCACCCGATCGCCGGTCTTCACGTTGCGCACACTGTTGCCAACGCCCAGTACATCACCCCAGGCGAGCCGCCGCGCGACCTGCGCGGTGGCGGGGATGACGATCCCGCCGGAACTCCGGCGCTCTCCGTCCTCGGGGGACAGCTTCACGAGCACCCTGTCCTGCAGCATCTGAATCTCGAGTTTCGGCCCGTCTGACACGAGTACGACTCTACTTACCCGGATCGCCCGCCATGACCAGGCTCAGCACGCTTTCTCCACCGGTTTCGAACCGCACCGGCACGCCCCAGTCCTGCCGGGTGATGCGGCAGGCCGGGTGCTCGCCACCGTCATCACAGCTCGCGGCCTGCGCGACGACCTGCAGGACGCCCGCGGTGACACCTTCGGCGAAGCGGAGCTTGCGGAACAGGTCCGTGCCCACGCCCGCGCCGTCGGCGAGCAGTTCCGGCGGCGACGCGCTGATCTCCAGCCGTGTCGAGGGCCCGTAACGGTCGTCGAGCTTCTCGCCGGGGGGCGGGGTGAAGACGACGGAGAACTCCAGCCGGCCCGGCGCCAGCACGGTCGGCGGGCGGCGGACCGCGTGCGCGTCGCCTGCCACGGCCTGCTCACCGAGCGGCACCGGCCCGATCCGGCCGCCCGCCGACTCGACGACCAGCAGTTCGCCGTCGTGCACCAGCAGACCGGACGGCTCCGCGAGACCGGACGCGAGCGTGGTCACCTGGCGGGTGAGCGGGTCGTAGCGGCGGACGGCGCCGTTGTAGGTGTCGGCGATCGCGATGGTGTCGCCGGGCAGCACGGCGAGGCCGAGCGGATGCTGCAGGAGCGCCTTGTCCGCGGGCCCGTCGACGTGACCGAAGGAGAACAGGTCGACGCCGACCGCTGTGTGCACGGTGAACGTCTCGCCCTCGGGCTCGATCCAGCGCAGCGCCGACGTCTCCGCGTCCGCGAGCCACAGCTTCTGCCCGTGAGGCGTGAGACCGGACGTCTGCGCGAAGAACGCCTCGTGGACGTCGCCGTCACGCAGGCCCTCGACGGTTGTACCGGCGAAGCGGCGAATGGAGCCCGAGACCGGCTCGAACACGCTCAGCGTGTGGTTGCCCGCCATGGCCACCACGACGCCGCCCGCGGGGCCCCACCAGGCGACGTCCCACGGGCTGGTGAGGTCGATGTCGAGCGCCTTGCCGGTGTCGACGCCGTCGCGCCACTGGCGGCCGGTGCCGGCGACCGTGGAGACCTCGCCGGTGATCAGGTCGATACCGCGCAGCCGGTGACCGGCCGTGTCGGCGACGACGGCGTGGTAACCCGCGCGCTCGGCGACCTCGTACGGCAACAGGGTGATTCCGGCAGGCTCGGTGAAACTCGCCAGGTCGAACGGACCGTCCTGCGCGCCGCGCTCACCGCTGCCGAAGCGGCGGATGATCGTCTCGCCGTCGGACGCGAACTCGACGATGGAGTGGTTGCCGGTGTCGGCGACCAGGATGCGGCCTTCGGCGGTGGTGACGGCCTTGCTCGGGAAGCGCAGCTCGGTGCGCTGCTCCTCGGCGGGCACGTACGGGCTGCCGCCGCGGCGCAGCGTGCCCTTGGCCTCGTGGGTCGCGACGAGATCGGCGATCACCCGGCGCAACGCCTCGGCGTGCCCTTCACCGGCGGCGACGTGGACGACGTAACCCTCGGGGTCGACGACGACCAGCGTCGGCCACGCCTTGACCGCGTACTGCGACCAGGTGGTCATCTTCGGGTCGTTGAGCACCGGGTGGTGCACCTCGTAGCGCCGCACGGCGGCCTCGATCGCGGCCGCCTCGCCCTCGTGCAGGAACTTCGGCGAATGCACGCCGATGGTCACCAGGACGTCGGCGAACTCGGCCTCCAGCGGGCGCAGTTCGTCCAGCACATGCAGGCAGTTGACGCAGCCGCTGGTCCAGAAGTCCAGCAGGACGACACGGCCGCGCAGCCCGGCGAGCGTGAGCCGCTCGCCGCCGGTGTTGAGCCACACGTCACCGGCGAGCTCGGGCGCCCGCACACGGGACTGCGTTCGTGGGGAAGTCACGACATGAGTGAACTACACCGATGGCCGCTCTGTTCCGAGGTCCAGGCGTTGAGAGGGCGAGCTCACCCCGGGGGAGGAGCCTCATGTGGGTGATGAGGGAGTGGTGTTAAAAGAGAAGGCGCCCGCGCGGTACGCAATTTAGGCTCGAACACATGTCCACTGTTGAGCACGCCTTCACCATCGAGGAGGCACACGACCTCCAGGCGAGCTTGGCCGAACCCGTGCGTCCCGGGTTGAGCGAGGCCGAGCTCGACGACGTCGAAGCCCGATTCGGCTTCCGGTTCGCCGCCGATCACCGCACTTTCCTGTCCGCCGGGGTGCCGATCGGCGACCGCTGGCCGGACTGGCGCTGCGGCAACCCCGACCAGCTGCGGAAACGCCTGGACTGGCCGGTCGACGGGGTGCTTTACGACGTCGAACACAACGGCTTCTGGCTGCCGGACTGGGGCATGCGCCCGATCGACCTCGACGACGCGCTTTCGCGAGCCCGCTCGCAGCTGGCGCGCGCCCCTCAGCTCGTGCCCGTCTGCGGGCATCGGTACCTGCCCGGGATCGCCGGGAGCACGGGGTATCCGGTGCTGTCGGTGTATCAGACCGACATCGTCTATTACGGCTACGACCTGCGGGGATACCTGCGGCACGACTTCTGCGACCAGCCCTTGGGCCCGCCACCGGCGGGCGGGCCGCGTCAGATCGAGTTCTGGTCGCGATTCGTGGAGTGAGCGGACTCGGCAGCGGCCTTCAGCCGGGCCAGCGTCGCGGCGATGTTCGCCCGGTTGGCGTCGTCCCGCTTCCAGACCCCGGTGAACAGCGACGTCGGTCCGCGTAGCCAGCCCGGCCGCCGGTCCCACGTGCTTTCGACGGCCACGCAACCGTCACCCGTGGGCTCGATGTCGTACTGCCAGCGCGCCACGGGGAGTCCGGCGACGGTGGTCACCTCGAACGCGAACCGCTTGCCCTCGTCGGCGTCGGTGATCGTCGAAAGGGTGCTCCAACGACGGATCCCGTGGCGGTTGCGACCGCGGAACTTGGCGCCGACGGCGGGCTCCTTCGCCGCACCGACCCAACGGTGCCCTTCGTACTCTTCGGCCATGCCCGCGAGCGCGCCCGGGTCGCTGACCAGGGCGTACACCTTCTCGGGCGGGGCGGCGATCGTGATCTTGCCGGTGGCGCTGGGCTCCGTCATGACATACCTCCGTACTGATGGTATGTGAAATACCCTCAGTTGTCGCGGCGGAGCATGCGGCTTATCCCGGCCGCCACCGTCGTCGCCAGCACCCAGCCCGATGCGGTGAACCCGGCCGCGACCCAGTTGTCCATCCCGTGCATGTACCAGCGCGACTTGTTGCCGAAGTCGACGATCGGCACCAGAAGGTCGATCGTGTAGAGCACCGGATTCCACTGCAGGCCGGTGTCGTCCTGGTTGACCAGGCAGCGCGGCCCGCTCACCGTGAGCTTCGGATTCGTGATGCAGTCGTCGACGCCGAGCCCGAACCACAGACTGCCCAGCACGAGCAGCGTCAGCAGCCAGCCGAGCGCGCGCACCGGACGGAAGCCGTAACCGACCATCGACCGCTGCAACCAGCTCCACACATGCACGCCGGGGCCGAAGAACTTGAAGCCCTTCGCGAGTGCTTCGTACCGGAACTGCTGCTTCTTCAGCAGCACCGTGGACGCGTGCTCTTCATTACCGGACGCGCGCAGCGTCGCCGCCAGCTGGTCGTACGGTCCCGGGCGGTAACCGTCCATCGCCTTGCGCAGCAACACGATCCGATGATCGATCGCCCTGTCGTCGTCGAGCGCGATGTCCTCTTGCAGTGCGTCGTACCGGAAATCCTCCAGCTCGATCCCCGTCGCCGACGCCCAGAACGCCTCGTTGTCGCCCAGCGTCCCGCAATGCGCGCGCCGCAACACGATCCGGCCGTCCGGCGGAGTGCCCGGCGTGAGCAGGAACTCGTCGGCCGAAACGTCACTGCCGTCGAGCGCGACCCCGTGCTGCGGAAGGGAACCGAGCCGCGCGCCGCGGAAGTCGACGCGCCGCGCGACCTGCGCGCCGTCGAGGTTGACCCCGCCCTGCGCGATGAACGGACGCTCCTTGTTCTCGGTGAGGATCAGATCCCGGCCGATCCGCGCGGTGCGGACGTCCAGCGAGTAACTGGTGCGCGTGCGCGCGCCGGGCTCGGTCAGGCTCGTGCCGAAGAGGTTCACACTGCCGCCGACTTCGGCGCCCTGCAACCGCAAGGTGCCCTGGACGGTCGCGTCGGTGAGCTGGAAGTTGCCCGCGATCTTCGCGCGCCGCGCGGAAAAGACGTCACGGCGCGGATGCAGGAACATCGAGTTCCACGCCAGCACGTTGCCGCCGACGGTGATGTCGGCCATGCGCAACTGCCCGGACGGCACCCGCAGGCTCGTCGCCTCGAGATCGCCGCCGATGGTGGTCCCGTCGAGATGGATCGCGCGGTCGTAGTAAGGAATGCTCTGCCCGCGGACGACCTGGACCTCGGCACCCGCCAGCCGCAGCGAACCGCCGATCCGGGCGTTGACCATCCGCAGCGTCCCGGTCACCTGCATACCGTCGCTCAGCTCGAGGTTTCCGTTGACCGTACATCGATCCGCGACCAGCGCCGGTCGCGGATCGATGTACGGATCGTTCGACTTCCACGCGTCGACGACGATCGGCCCGGACTGATTCACCGAGAGCTTGGCCTCGCGGAAAATGATGTCACTGTCCACAGTGGCGCTAGGCAGGAACATGATCCCGCTGGCGGAGAAGCGTTTCCGCTGCGCGGCGGGCCCGTAGTTGTCCACCTCGCACAGCAGGCTGCCGCCGATGTGGATCCCGTTCCCGTTGAGCGCGAAGCCGTCCCGGTTGTTCAGCGTCGCGCCGGAGAAGTTGACGTTACCGCCGGCCCGCATCCCCGGGATGCGGACTTCTCCGTTGGCCACCAACCGATACGCCAGCAACGCTCCGACGATGTTGACCCGGTCGGCCTGGATCGCCTTGCCGCGCGGATGCGTGATCACCGTGCGGGTCAGCACGACCGAGCCCTCGATGACCGCGTCGGTGAGGTTGACCGCCGCGTTCGGCATCCCACGCTCGCGATCGTCGCCGCGCTGGACCGTGGTCTCCTCGATCTCGTGCTCGGCGTCGACGTGCACGACACTGCGGATCAGGCGGACGTCGTTGCGGGTACGGAGATTGCGCGCCTTGAGCCCGGGCAGCCAGCACTTGCGGAACACGAGCCCCAGCAGATGCGCCTCGCGGACGTCCGGCGGATGCTCGAACCGGCACCGCTCGAACCGGAACAGATACTTGATGTCGGCCGCGCGCAGATCGAGCGTCCCGGTGATGTACGCGTCCTCGACCTGCACGATCGGCGCGTTGGTCGCCTGGCGACGCCACCGGAGCAGCCCCGTCGACCCCGGCTTCATCAGCTCGGACGCCGGGACCTCGTACCGCTTGTCGGGGTTCGGATCGAACGGGTCGAGCGGCGGCAGGGACGTGTCGCCGTTCTGATCACCTTCCCCCGGATCGCGCGGCCCGTTGTTGCGCCGAAAACCCGGCATCGTCTCGCTTCCCTCCCCATCGTTCCCCGGCCACCAGCGAAGCCGATCACGCACGGGATTCGCAAGTGGCCCAGGACAGTAGACCGGAACCTGCCACAGGACTACGACGGCAGAACAGCCACCCCGGGTTCCGGACCAGGGTCTTTGGTGATCTTGGCCGGATTCGGCGTCGGGGCGACGGTTCGCTGCTACGGTCACTCAGCGGAGTCGGTGGTGGACTACGGGTAGGTCGCGCCCTTCGCGGCCCGTGCGGGGAGGCACGAGATGAGGCGGTTCTTGCTCTTGGCAGCGGCAGCATCACTCTTGACCAGTGGTTGCGGCACACAGGTGACCGGCACCGCGACGACGAGCGCACCTTCCTCGGCGCGGCTTCCGTCCGATGGAGCACCGGCGGTGACAGCCCCGATCAACGACACGGCAAGGGTCGAGAGGGACCCGTGCAGCGCCATCCCGACGGCCGAGATCGAGGCGATCGGCGGCAAGGTCGAGCGATTTCGCACTGTCGATCTATCCGAAGGACTGAATTGCAGTTGGCTTTTCCTTGAAGCCCCTAGCACGGTCAGTGCTGGGCTGGTCCTTGGCAACAAGGACGGCCTAAGCGCTCTATACGCGCAGAACTCGACCGGTGGCCTTACCACGTTCAAGCCCGTGGACCCTGTCGGCGGACATCCCGCGGTCATCTATGCCAACGGCAGCGAAGGTAGAGGGACCTGCACTCTCGCAGTCGGCATCCGAGACGACCTCGTCTATACAGTCATCCCGCACCTGTCATCCGGGAATCCCATGGTCGCCGACCCATGCGGTATGGCGACCAAGGTGGCCGCGACGGCGATCAAGCACCTCAAGAGGTCCTGACCACACGAAACCGTCGATCAGGACAAAGCACGCGGCCACCCCATCTTTCGATGGTGATCTTCCTCGAAGTGGCTGATCAACGGTTTACCTGCTGCTATCGTCACCGGTTGGAGTCAGTAGGAAACTACGGGTAGGTCGCACCCCCATCGCGGCCCGTGCGGGGAGGCACGTCAATGACAGGACCGGGACGCGGCCCTCAAGGGGTCTACGACCAGATCAACGGGCCAGGACCACAGGCGCCGCCGCCGAACTCGGGGTTGATTCAGGGCGCCGCCGCCTCATCGCCGCCACCTCCGCCGCCGAACTACGGCGAGTTGGGCAGCGGTCAAGCGAAGGCCGACTTCGCGGCCGCGTCGGCGAACGGTGGCTGGGAGTTCGACCCAGCAGCCATGGACAAGGTCATCAAGGCACTTCAAGACAGTTTGGACAACGACTACAGCCGCGCCAATGTCGAGGCGACGTTCCTCACCGGAATCGATGCCATGGGCAAGGAGGTGGGCAGCGAGGGATACGTGGCCAAAGCCAACGCTTCCGGCGCCGCCTACCAGGAGTTTCTTCGCAGCGCGGTGGACTACACCACCGCCTATGTGGATACATTGAGGCAAATCCGCGATGCGTACCAACGGCAGGACCAGGCCGCCCTGGACGCCATTCGCGACGTCGGAAAGGCAGTTTGAATGGGATCGCGTTCGGCCCTTTTGGTTTTGGCGACAGCAGCGTTGCTCGTCAGCGCGTGCAGCGATTCCCGCAACGGCAACCCGACAACACCAGCCCCGTCGTCATCCGCAGGGCAGGCGGGTTCGCTACCGCGGGCCGGTGCACCGAACATCGATCAGCCTCTCGACACCGCTGCCGCCGAAGCCGATCCTTGCAGCGTTGTGAAGAACGATCAGGTACAAACGTTCGGTGGCGGCACAGTGGACCGGTCCCGGGTGGAAGACCTGTCCTCCGGCAAGGTCTGCACGTGGGTGTTCGCCAACGGACTGGGCACGATAAGCGCGGGGATGAACACTGGTGAACGTGATGGTCTCAGTCATCTGTACGCGTTGAACGCACAGGGCAGCGGCCTCACGACCTTCAAGCCGTCGGAACCGATCGACGGATATCCCTCTGTGGTCTTCGCGAACGGTGGCGAGCGCAGCTATGTCTGCAATCTCGCCGTCGGAGTCCGCAACGACCTCATGTACACGATCGTCGCGACCCCTGGAACCAGCAACCCGAACCGCTCCGACCCCTGTGGAATGGCCACCAAGCTCGCCACGTTCGCAATTCAGCATCTCAAGGCGGCGCAATGACCTACAGCGGTTGGGAGATCTTCGACAAACTCAACGCCAATCCCAACACCACTAAGCGACTCGACGCGGCACAGGTAGCCTCCCACAAGTTGTTGGTCATCCATGAGGACATCAGCAAAGCGATGACCAACAGCCAGACCACGCTGAGTTCCTTCTGGAAGGGCAAAGCCGCCGACAGCGGCGTAGCGGGCCTAGCTCCGCTCATCGCGACTTCCAAGATCGCGGGCGAGAACATGGACCGCGCGCGGCAGTCGATGTACGACCAGAACGCTTCCTTCCATTACACGCGCGGCAATGTCCGGCCGGTCGAGAAGGAGCGCGCGGGGGACAGCGGGCCGGAGGACGTTCTGTCCATCGGTGCGAGTGACGACGAGATCGCGGCCGCGAAGTTCGACGCGGACACCAAGCACAACGTCGAGATCTACGAGCCGTACTACCAGGGCACGCAGCCTCGGCAGCAGTCGCTCGCGCCGGCGTATCCGGCCGCGCACGATCCGAACGTCTCGTCCGGGCCGATCACGCCGGATCCGGTCGATCCTGGTCAGACCAAGGTCAGCGGGTTCAGCGGTGGGCCCGGTGACTCGGGGCGGCATGGTGGACCCGGCGGGTACACCGGCGGGCCGAGTTCGTACAGCGCGCCTCCGGGGGCCGAGGGGTATCAGGCGCCGAGGCCGCCGCAGATTCCGCAGCCGCCGAGGATGCCGCAGATGCCGAGTCCGCGGCCTTCGCCGCAGCCCAACGATCGGACCGACCTGTCCTCCAAGGCGGACGACAAGGTCCAGGGGCGTCCAGGCAACTTCCCGCCGCCGAACTTCGGGCCAGGAACCGGTGGGCCCGGCGGTGGTGGCAGCGGATTCGGCCCGGGGTCGGGTGGGTTCAGCGGCGGATTCGGGCCTGGTGGCGGATTCGGGCCGGGTGGGTCGACGGGCGGGCCGGGGAGCATGGGGCCCGGTCGCGGCGTGGGCGCCGGGATGCCCGGCGAAGGCGCGATGCGAGGACCGGCCGGGACGCCGGCGGGCGGCCCCGCCACGGGACGTCCCGGCGCGCCGGGGATGGGCGGCGGCGGGATGGGCGGCGCCAAGGGCAAGGGTGGCGAGGACGAGGAGCACCAGCGCAAGATCACGCTGCAGGAAGAGGACGGCGACTCCCTCTTCGGCGGCTACGACGGGGACAAGCCGGTTCCGCCGGTGATCGGCGCGTAACGTGCTGCGGAAACCCGTCGAACTGACGCTCCAGACTTACGAAACCCTGCTGGATCAACACAATCTGGGTGACATCCACCCGACGCTCGTCCGTGGCGCGCAGTGGTACCTGCCCGAGGAACGTCGCGAGCTCGCCGCGACCGCACAGTCCGAATTGGACAGACAGGGCCTGCTCCGGCGTGGCCGGATCGACGACGAATTCCTCGACGCGCTGCGTTTTCTGCAGCGGCCCGCGGTGGAGTACTACTCGTGGGTGAAGTCCGAGGGGCGTGAGCGGACCGTTCGCGCCGCGGGCAGTGGCCGGGAAGCGGTCACGGTCGTCTTGGTCGACAAGGTCGTGTACCTGAAGCCGACCAGGCCGGACACGCTCGCGCAAGATTTCACCGGTCTGCTCCCGGAGGCTCCCGCCGCGCGCACACCGTCGTTGAACTGCGCGGAAGCCGATCTGCAGGTCCTGATGAAGGGCGAAACGCTGACCGGCACCGGCCCGAGCATCCGCGACGCCAAGAAGATCATCCAGTGGATCCGGTCGCCGCACACCTTCTTCGGCAGGCTGTACGTCGCCATCCGTGACGGCGGCGGCAACCGGAAACGCGTCGAAAGGCCACCGGGCTGGATGGACACCGAACAGGGCCGCGTCGTGTTCGGCCCGGACGCCAAGGGCTGGGTGAGCCTCATGGGCGCCGGGCCGCACGAAATCGTCTCGAAGGTGGTCCAGCTCCAGGCGCAGCTCCGGGGACGTTAGCCCTGGTGGTTCGGGTTCAACACCCGCGAGAGGAACGCCTTCGTGCGTTCCTCCTGCGGGTCGCCGATCACCTGGGCAGGCGAACCCTGCTCGACGACGACACCGCCGTCCATGAACAGCACGGTGTCGGCCACCTCGCGGGCGAACTGCATCTCGTGCGTGACGACGAGCATCGTCATGCCCTCCTGCGCGAGTTGCCGCATGACCGCGAGGACGTCGCCGACCAGTTCGGGGTCGAGCGCCGACGTCGGTTCGTCGAACAGCATGACGTCTGGGTCCATCGACAGTGCCCTGGCGATCGCGACGCGCTGCTGCTGCCCGCCGGAAAGCTGTGTCGGCAGCGAAGTTTCCTTCTCCGCCAACCCGACCTTCGCGAGGTTCTCCCGCGCGATGCGCTCCGCCTCGTCCTTGCCGCGCTTCAGCACCTTGCGCTGCGCGACGGTGAGGTTGTCGAGCACGCTCAGGTGCGAGAAGAGGTTGAACGACTGGAAGACCATGCCGATTTTCGTGCGGGCGCCGTCGATGTCGACGTCCGGATCGGTGATCTCGCTGCCGTTGACCACGATCTTGCCCTGCTGCGGTTCCTCGAGGAGGTTGACGCAGCGCAGCAACGTCGACTTGCCGGAGCCCGACGGGCCGATGATGCAGACGACCTGGCCGCGTTCGACGTGCAGGTCGATGCCCTTGAGCACTTCGAGTTCGCCGAACGCCTTGTGCAGTCCTGAAACCTCGACGATCGTCTGGGCGCTCATACCGTTCCTCCGCCGGGCACTCCGGCTCCGTATTTCTTCTCTAGCCGCTGCTGCAGGATCGACAGCGGAATGGTGATGACGAGATAACACAGACCGGCGACGACGATCGGTGTCAGTCCCTTGGCCTCCAGCAGCGCCTGACGGCTGAACTGCGCGAGTTCCTGCTGCGCCGGCGTGGTGCCGAGCAGGAACGCCAGCGAAGAGTCCTTCGTCAGCATGATCAGCTCGTTGGCCAGCGGCGGCAGGATGATCCGGAACGCCTGCGGGATCACGACGGTGATCATCGTGCGCGCGGGCGACATGCCGAGCGACCGCGCGGCCTCGACCTGTCCGCGCGGCACCGCCTGGATACCGGCGCGGATGGTCTCCGCCATGTAGGCCGAGGACACGATGCCCAGCGCCAGCATGATCGAGATGTTCCGCGGCAGGAACACGTTCGGGAAGGCGATCGGCACCCCGACACCGACCGCCAGGAAGATCAGCAGCGCGGGCAGGCCGCGGAAGAATTCGATGTACCCGCGCGCGAACCAGCGGTACGGGGCGACCGAGGACAGTCTCATCAGCGCGAGCAGGAGACCGAGCCCGAGGCCGAGCGCGAAGCCCAGCGCGGTGAAGATGATGGTGTTCTTCAGTGCGACGGTGATGACGTCCGGGAACTGCTTCGCGGCGACTTCGAGGTCGAAGAACGCCTTGCCCAGTCGTCCCCAGTCGGCCAGCAGCGCGAACACCACGACGATCACCAGCAGCAGACCGTACTGCGCCCACCGGAACGCCGATCGTCGCTGGCGGCGGCTCAGAGCCATTTCTCTCCTCAAACAGGTGGTGACAAGCCTGTGGCCGGTGCGCTGGGCACCGGCCACAGAGGACGGATTATCAACCGGCGGCCGGGCTGCCCGGCTGCCAGGTCGGCGCCTTGCCGAACCACTTCTGGTAGATCTGCGCGTACGAGCCGTCGGCGGCCGAGGCCTTGAGGACCTCGTTGACCTGGTTGAGGAGGGCGGTGTTGCCCGTCTTCATGCCGATTCCATAGAACTCGTTGGTCTTGAACTCGGTGACGACGGTGGTGTCCGGGTTCGTCTTCACGAAGTCGTAGAGCACGCCGTTGTCGTTGACGCCCGCGTCGACCTGGCCGCTCTTGACCGCCTGCTCCAGCAGCGCGAGGTCGTCGAAGGTGACGATCTCCGCGCCGGCGGCCTTCTCCTTGGCGTAGTCGGCACCGGTGGTGGCCGACTGGACGCCGATCTTCTTGCCCGCGACGTTGCTCAGGTCCTTGATCGGCGAACCGGTCTTGACCAGCAGCGCCTGCGACGCCTCGAAGTACGGGTCGGAGAAGACGAACTTCGCCTTGCGCTTGTCGTTGATCGTCATGCCCGCGGCGGCGAGGTCGCACTGACCGGTGTTCATCGCCTCGCCGGACTCGATGTTCTCGAAGGCGATGTCGACGATGCTCTGCTCGACGCCGAGCTTCTTCGCGACGAGGTCGACCAGGTCGACGTCGAAGCCGACGATCTTGTCGCCCTGCTTGACCTGGAACGGCTGGTAGGGCAGGTGCGTGCAGGTGGTGAGCTTGCCGGAAGCGACGAGCTGGACGCCACCGGCCGCGGTGCTCTGCCCACCTTCTTCGCCACACGCGGTCAGCGCACCCGCGGCTAGGGCGAGCGCCGGGATCAGGGCGAGCGCTTTCAATCGGGCCACGTCGTCACTCCTTGTAGTTCCCATGTGTCGAGAGCACGCATATTGCCACTCATCCGGCGGCAATCACAGCACCGAGACGTTACAGCGCCGTTTCGGCCGTCACGGGTGTTACCTGGGGTATCGCGCCGACATGGCAGGGTGAGCGAGTATGGCGACCATGAACAACAACCCGGCGCCGCGTCTCCCACCTGCGGGCCGCCGCCCGAGGACGACGACGTCGGCGCGGCGTGCGGCGAAGCCCGGGGCGCAGTTCGACGGCTATCTCTCGCCGTCCCGGCCGCACGCGGGCGCGTACGACGAGATGTTCACCGCCGACGGCACGGTCCGCCAGCCGTATCGGGCGCTGTACGAGTCGATCTCCTCGCTGACGTCGGCGGATCTTTCGTCGCGGTCGGCGGCGATCGACCGGGCGATGGTGGATCAGGGCATCACGTTCTCGCTGTCCGGCCAGGAACGCCCGTTCCCGCTCGACCTGGTGCCGCGCGTGATCACCTCGTCCGAATGGACCAGACTCGAACGCGGTGTGGCGCAACGGGTCCGCGCGCTGGAGGCCTTCCTCGCCGACGTGTACGGCGATCGGCAGATCCTGCGTGACGGTGTGCTCCCGCGCCGGCTGATCACCTCGTGTGAGCATTTCCAGCGCGAGGCGTTCGGGATCAACCCGCCCAACGGCGTCCGCATCCACGTGTCCGGGGTGGACCTGGTGCGTGACGAGGAGGGCACCTTCCGGGTGCTGGAGGACAATCTCCGCAATCCCTCGGGTGTTTCGTACGTGATGGAGAACCGCCGCACGATGGCGCGCGTGTTCCCGGATCTGTTCGCCCAGCACCGGGTCCGCCCGGTCGGCGACTACGCCTCGCATCTGTTGCGCGCGCTGCGGGCGGCGGCCGCGGCGAACGTCGCCGATCCGATGGTCGTCGTGCTCACGCCGGGGGTGCACAACTCCGCGTACTTCGAGCATTCGCTGCTGGCCAGGCTGATGGGGGTCGAGCTGGTCGAGGGCCGCGACATGTTCTGCCGTGACAACGTCGTCTACCTGCGCACCACCGAGGGCGAACGGCAGGTCGACGTCATCTACCGGCGGATCGACGACGAGTTCCTCGACCCGGTGCACTACCGGCCCGATTCCGTGCTGGGGGTCGCCGGGATCCTCAACGCGGCGCGCGCGGGCAACGTCGTGATCTCGAACGCGGTCGGCAACGGTGTCGGTGACGACAAGCTCGTCTACACCTACGTGCCCGAGATGGTGAAGTACTACCTCAACGAGAAGCCGCTGCTGCCCAACGTGGACACCTTCCGGTGCTGGCTGCCGGACGAGTTCGACCACGTCATGCGGCATATGGACGAGCTGGTGATCAAACCGGTCGAAGGCTCGGGCGGATACGGCATCGTGTTCGGCCCGGAGGCGTCGCAGGCGGAACTGGCCGCGCTGAAGCGGAAGGTCCGGGCGCACAAACGCGGCTGGATCGCGCAGCCCGTGGTCCAGCTGTCCACCGTGCCGTCCAAAGTGGACGAACGACTGGCGCCGCGGCACGTCGACCTCCGCCCGTTCGCGGTCAACGACGGCAAGGAGATCTTCGTGCTGCCGGGCGGGCTGACCAGGGTCGCGCTCCCGGAGGGCAGCCTGGTGGTCAACTCGTCGCAGGGCGGCGGTTCCAAGGACACCTGGGTGCTGGCGCCGCGGTCTTCGACGGCGGAACGGGAGCTGGAGCGCCCCGCGCTCGGCGCACTGTCCGAAGTGGACGGACTGGTCGCCGAGCAGGGCCCCGAGCTGACCACGACCCAGCAGCAACAGCAGCAACAGGCCTAAAGGGAGGTTGACGTGCTAGCCCGTAACGCGGAATCGCTGTACTGGATCGGCCGCTACGTCGAACGCGCCGACGACACCTCCCGCATCCTCAACGTCTCCGTGCACCAGCTGCTCGAAGACGCGAGCGTCGACCCGGACCACGCGAGCCGCCAGCTGCTCGCCGTCCTCGGCATCTCGCCGGAGGGGATGGATTCGCTCGACGTGTGGAAGCTGACCGAACTGGTCGCCTACGCCAAGGACAATCCGGCGTCGATCGTCGGTTCGATCAACTCCGCCCGCGAGAACACGCGCGGCGCCCGCGAGGTCGTCTCGACCGAGCTGTGGGAATGCCTGAACGCGACCTGGAACGCGGTGCCGGACAGGCAACGGTACGCGCGCCGCGCCGGACCGCACGCCTTTCTGTCCTTTGTGGAGGAACGCGCGGCGATGTTCGCCGGGCTGGCGGATTCGACGATGAGCCGCGACGACGGCTGGCTGTTCATGGTGCTCGGCCGGTCGATCGAACGGGCGGACATGGTGGTGCGGCTGCTGCTTTCGCGGGTCCAGGACAGCGCGTCGTCCCCCGGCTGGATCACCGTGCTCCGTTCGGCCGGCGCGCAGGACACCTACCTGCGGACCTATCGCGGCGCGCTCGACGCGGCCCGTGTCGTGCAGTTCCTGATGCGCGACACGCTGTTCCCGCGTTCGGTGTTCCACGCGCTGCGCCAGGCCGAGGAATGCCTGGAACGGCTGGATCCCGGCGTCAACTCGCGGGCCAACGAGAAGTCCGAGGCGCTGCGGCAGCTCGGCCGCGCCCGCAGTGAGCTGGAGTTCCTGCGGCAGTCCGATCTGCTGGAGGACCTGCCGAAACGGCTCGGCGCGCTCCAGACGTCGATCAAGGACATCGGCGACGCGGTTTCGGTGCAGTACTTCCATTCGTCGCCTTGGGTGGCCTGGAGCGGTGCGGAGGTTTCGCTGTGACCTGGCAGCTTCGGGTGGCTCATCGCACGGGATACCGGTACGCGACGCCTGCCACGCAGTCGTACAACGAGGCGCGGCTGACCCCGCGGTCCGATCGGCGGCAGACCACGGTCGTGAACCGGGTCGAGACGACGCCCGCGACCCGCGCCTACCGGTACACGGACTACTGGGGCACCGTCGTGACCTCGTTCGACCTTCACGCGCCGCACACCGAGTTCACCGTGCTCGCGACGTCGGTGGTCGAGACCGCCGACGAGGGCGAGCCGATCCGCTCGGCGTCGTGGAAGGACCTGCGCGGCGACACGGTGGTCGACCATCGCACCGAGTACCTGACGCCGACGCCGTACACGCCGCGCGATCCGGAACTGACGAAGGTCGCGCGCGAACTGCGGAAGGGGCTCGACCCGGCGGAGGCCGTGCTCGCCGTCTGCGAATGGGTCAACCAGCAGCTCAAGTACCAGCCGGGGACGACCGGCGTGCACAGCACGGCGACCGACGCTTGGCGTGCGCGCGAAGGGGTTTGCCAGGACTTCGCGCATGTGACGCTGGTGATGCTGCGCGCGATCGGCGTCCCGGCGCGGTACGTCTCCGGATACCTGCACACGAAACCGGAGGCGAAGCTCGGCGAGACGGTCGAGGGCGAGAGCCACGCATGGGTCGACGTGTGGACCGGCGGCTGGTGGGCCTACGACCCGACGAACGCGATCCCGGTCGGACCGCGGCACGTCTGGGTCGCCTACGGCCGCGACTACGCCGACGTGCCACCGCTCAAGGGCATCTTCACCGGTGGCGGTCAGTCCACTTTGGACGTCTCGGTGCAGCTGACCCGGCTGACCTAGGCGCTGTCCTGTAAGTCTGTTCGATGGGCTTCGTGATCCAGGTGGTTCCTGGCGGTGCGGGCGGATCGGCCTCGTACCGGGTCGTACTCGGCCGCATCCGCCCGTGCCGTCAGGGACCGCCTGGGCGCGAAGACCGCGAACATGACTTGCAGGACAGCGCCTAAGCTCTGCGCCGCAGCAGCAACCAGAGCAGGTAGGCGCCACCGAGGGCCGCCGCGACGACGCCCGCGGGCAGCAGCGAAGACGCCAAGAGGCGCTGACCGAGGAAGTCCGCCGCGACGACCAGGGTCGCCCCGACGAACACCGACGCCACCAGATTGGGCCCCGGCAGCCGCGTCATCCGGCGCGCCAGCTGTGGTGCGGCGAGGGCGATGAACGGGAGCGGGCCGGTCGCCGCGGTGGCGGCGGCGACCAGCGCGACGGCGACGAGCACCAGCGTCAGCCGCACGCGGTGGACGTCGACGCCGATGCCGGTGGCGGTGTCGTCGCCCATCTCCAGCATGCGCAGCGCGCGGCCGTTGGCGAAGACGACCGGGGCGAACACCGCCATCGCGACCGCCAGCGGCACGAAATAGCTCCAGTCGCGGCCGGACAGGTCGCCGACCAGCCAGCCGACGGCCTGCGCGGCGGCTTCGAGGTTCGCCTTCACCAGCAGGTACGAGTTCACGCCGACCAGCACCGCGCTGACCGCGATCCCGAGCAGCACCAGCCGCGAACTCAGCAGGCCGTGCGGCGCGCACAGCGCCATGACGACCAGCGCGGTCAGCAACCCGCCCGCCAGCGCGCCGAACGAGACGACCGCGGGGCTGCCGCCGAAGACCAGGAACGTCACGATGCCGCCGGTCGCGGAACCCGTGGTGAAGCCGATGATGTCCGGGCTGCCCAGCGGATTTCGGGTGATCGTCTGGAAGATCGCCCCGGCCAGCGCGAGCGCGGCGCCGGCGAGGATCGCGACCAGCACCCGCGGAAGCCGTCCCATGACGACCAGGTACTGCGCCTTCGTTCCTTGGCCTGCCAGGGTCGCGAGCACCCCGCGGGGGCTCATCTCGTAGTCGCCCGTGCCGACCGAGAGCACGACGAGCGCCAGGACCACCAGTGCCAGCGCGGTGATGACGACCAGCGATCGTCTGTCCAAACTGGACTCACGGCGGACGGGGGCGGTCATCGGCGCACCGCCTTCAGTCGCCTGGCCACGATCACGAACGCGATCCCGCCGACCACGTCGGTCATCACGCCGACCTGGATCTCACCCGGCGCGCCGAGCAGGCGGCCGAGGACGTCGCAGCCGAGCAGCAGCACCGGCCCGAGAAGCGCCGAAAGCAGCATCACCCAGCGCTCGTCCTGGCCGACCAGCGACCGGACGACGTGCGGGATCATCAGGCCGACGAAGGCGATCGGCCCGCAGACCGCGGTCGCCGCCGCCGACAGCAACCCGACGGCGACCATCCCGGCGACGCGGACGAGCGCCGGATTCGCGCCGAGACCGCGGGCGGTGTCCTCCCCGAGCGCCAGCGCGTTCAGCGCGCGGGCCAGCACGATCGCGATCACCACCCCCGCGACGAAGAACGGCAGCAGCACGGACAATTGGTCCGCGTTCCGGTTGACCAGCGAGCCGACCAGCCAGAACCGCATCGCCTCCAGGTTGTGCGTGTTGATCATCTGCATGCCCTGGTTGATCCCGACGAACACCGCCTGCACCGCGACCCCGGCCAGCACCAGCCGCAGCGGACTCGTGGCGCCCCGCGTGCCGCCGATCACCGAGACCAGCGCGGTTCCCGCGAGCGCACCGGCGAAGGCGAACCAGACGTACTCGCCAGGCGAAGTCACCGAGAACACCGCGGAGCCGAGCACGATCGCGACGGCGGCGCCGTGGTTGATGCCGAGCAGACCGGGCTCCGCCACCGGGTTGCGGGTGATCGCCTGCATGAGCGAGCCCGCCAGCCCGAGCGCCATCCCGACCAGGACACCGAGCAACGTGCGGGGCAGGCGATCGTCGCGGACGACGACGTCGTTGTAGCCGCCGTCGTAGGCGAAGAGAGCGTGCAGCACTTCGCCGAGGGAAAGGCGGTTCGAGCCGAAGCCGATCGACAGCAGGACGACCGCGGCGAGCGCTACGAGCGACCCCGTCAGGACCAGCGTTCGCACGGAAACACTGGTCCTCGGTGTTCTGACGCGCTCCGTGACCTGGACCATGGCGTTCACGATAAGGGAAGGCTAGCCTAACGCCGAACTTCGGTCCCTCGGTGAAAGAAGATCTCCATGCACCTCTCTCGACGCGGCTTCCTCGCCGGCACCGCGGCGCTCGGCGCCACCGGCCTCCTGACCGCCTGCGGCTATCAGGAAGAGGCACCCGCCCCGGGGGCGGGCGCGACCTGGTCGTTCACTGACGACCGTGGCCGCAAACTCGAAGGCGAGCGGCCGACCCGGATCGTCGCGCAGGTGACCGCCGCGGCCGCGCTGTGGGACCTCGGCGTGAAGTCGGTCGGGATCTTCGGCCCGTCGAAGTTCGCCGACGGCAAGCCGGACCCGCAGGCGGGCGGCGTCGACCTGAACGCGGTGACCTCGCTGGGGAACGTCTACAACGAGTTCAACTTCGACAAGTTCGTCTCGCTCAACCCCCAGCTGCTGGTCAGCGTGATGTACCTGAAGGACCAGATGTGGTACATCCCGGACACACAGACGGAGAAGATCGACAAGGCCGCGCCGAGCGTCGGCGTCCGGCTGCAGGGGCTCGCGATGCCGGAGGGGATCGCGAAGTTCATCGCGCTGGCGAAGGCACTTGGGGCCGACACGGACACTCCGGCGATCCAGGCCGCGAAGGCCGAGTACGAGAAGGCCGACGCCGCACTGGGCGACGCGATCAAGAAGGCCACCGGGCTGAAGATCCTCCTGATCTCCGCGCAGAAGGACACCGTCTACATCGCGAACCCGCCGTCGTTCGCGACGTCGAGGCACTACCAGAACAAGGGCATGAACTTCGTCCTCCCCGAGGCGCCGGACCAGAGCCAGGGCGGCTACTACCAGCAGATCAGCTGGGAGAACATCGGCAAGTACACGGCCGACGTGATCATGTACGACAACCGCGGCGGTTCGCTCTCCCTCGGCCCGGACGGGCTCGGCGGTGTGCCGACCTGGGGCCGGCTGCCCGCGGTCAAGGCGGGGAAGCTGATCCCCTGGAACAACGAGACACCGTTCTCGTACCAGCGCTTCACGCCGCAGCTGACGGAGCTCGCCGCCGCGCTGAACAAGTTCGCTTAGGGGCCAGGGCGGCGGTGAGGCGGTGAGGCAGGGCGGCGGTGAGGCGTGGGTCGGGTTGGTCGTGAGTGGTAAGTGTCGTTCTAACGACACTTACCACTCACGACCACCTCAGCCGAGGAACTCCCGCAGCGCCGCCGCGAGGTCGGCCGGGTTCTCCTCGGCCACGTGGTGCCCGGACTCGATGGCGAAGCCGCGGACGTCCTCCGCCCATTCGCGCCACACCGCGATCGGGTCGCCGTACAGGTCGGCCATGTCGTCGCGGCTGGACCACAGCATGAGCAAGGGACAGCTGAGTTTCCGCCCGGCCGCCTTGTCGGCGTCGTCGGCTTCGCGGTCGGGCCCGAGGCCGGCGCGGTAGTCCTCGAGCATGGCGTGGACGGTCTCGGGATCGTGGATCGCGCGCAGGAAGTCGGCGTGGTTCTCGGCGCCCATCGCCTCGGGATCGCCGCCGTACCAGGCGTCCGGGTCGGCGTTGATCACACGCTCCGCGGGTTTCGCGAGCTGGCCGAAGAAGAACCAGTGCCACCATTTCCGCGCGAAGTCCGCGTCGGCGCGGGCGAGCGCTTCGCCGATCGGGACGCCGTCGAGAATGACCAGCTTCGTGACGTTTTCGGGGTGGTCCATCGCCAGCCGGTGCGCGACGTAACTGCCGCGATCATGACCGGCGACGGCGAACCGTTCGTGCCCGAGATGGCTCATGAGCGCGACGATGGCGTTCGCCATGGCGCGCTTCGAATGCGCGGAGTGGTCTTCGGTGGTCTCGGGTTTCGAGGACTGGCCGTAGCCGGGGAGATCAGGGCAGACGACGGTGAACGCGTCGGCGAGCCGGGGTGCGACGTCGTACCAGGTGGTGTGGGTGCGGGGATGTCCGTGCAGGAGCACGAGAGGCGGTCCCGATCCGCCGTAGCGGACCCTCAGGGTCACTTCGCCGACATCGACGTTTTCGAGCTCGAAACCCTCGAACATGATCCTCCCGTACACGCCATGAACGGACCGTTACTTGCAAATTTTGCAAGTAACGGACCGTTCATTGCAGCGTGAGCGGGGAGATCAGCTCCGTGCGTGCGCGTCCAGGATGTGCGCGACCGCTTCGGTGACCCGCTGCGCGAAGTCGATGTTCAGCCACTCGTCCGGCACGTGGATGTTCGAGTCCGGCCCGCAGGCGCCGGTGACCACGAACTGCGCCTCCGGGTACTTCTCGCCGAGCAGCCCCATGAACGGGATCGACCCGCCCATGCCGTAGCTCTTGTGCGGCGCGCCGAAGACCTCGCCGCTCACGTGGTGCAGGACGTCGTCGAGCCACGGCGCGGTGGCCGGTGCGTTCCAGCCGTTCTCGGCCTGGAAGTCGCCGAGCTCCACCGAAGCGTCGTACGGCACGTCGGTGGTGAGGACGCGGCGGACAGCCTCCATCGCGGCCTGCGCGTCGGCGGTCGGCGGCAGGCGGAGGCTCAGGGTGAGCGTGGTGCTGCCGCGCAGCACGTTGCCCGCCTCGGCCGGGAGCGGGAAGCCCTCCGCGCCGATCACCGAAAGCGTCGGCCGCCACGAGTTGTTGAGCAGCAGTTCCAGGTCGTCGTCGGACACCGTCCGGCCGACCACCGGGAAGAGCGTCTTCGCCGCGCCGGGCGCGATCTCGGCGACACCGCGGGCTTCCTCGACGCGGTTCTCCGGGATGTCGACGCTCAGCTCGGCGAGCTTGATCTCGCCGGTCTCGACGTTCTCGATCCGGTCGAGCAGGGCACGCAGGACACGGAACGAGCTCGCGACGATGCCGCTGGCCATCCCCGAGTGCTGCGCGGACTCGAGCACCTTCACGGTGACGTTGACGTGCAGCATGCCGCGCAGGCTGGTGGTCAGCCAGAGGCGCTTGTAGTCGGTGCCGCCGGCGTCGAGGCAGACGACCAGCGAGACGGCGCCGAGCTTCTCCTTCAGGTGCTCGACGTAGGCGGGCAGGTCCGGGCTGCCGGATTCCTCACCGGTCTCCAGCAGCACGACCGCGCGGGAGTGCTCGCCACCGGCGGCGCGCACGGCCTCGATCGCCGTCGTCGCCGCGTAGCCCGAGTAGCCGTCGTCGACCGCGCCGCGGCCGTACAGCCGCCCGTCGCGGATCACCGGCGTCCACGGGTCGAGCCCCTCGGACCAGCCGCCCACCGGGGGCTGCTTGTCGAGATGCCCGTACATCAGCACGGTGCCCTTGTCGGCCGCCGCGGACGTCGCCGGGATGTCGACGACCAGCAGCGGGCTGCGGCCTTCGAGCTCCACGACCTCGAGCGTCGCGCCGGGGATCTCCCGTGCGGCGATCCAGGACCGGACGTGCTCGACGGCGGCGGCCAGATGACCGGTCTTCGCCCACTCGGAGTCGAATGCCGGCGACAAGGCGGGGATCGCCACCAGGCCGGACAGGCTGGGAAGGACGTCGTTCGTCCAGTTCGAAACCACGGTTTCGCGTACGGATTTCTGCTCCACGTCCGCCATCCTGCCACGGGTCCGGGAGGGTGGGATGGGTCACAGCGGCGGGCACGGATCGTCATCGATCAAGCCGGGCAGGACACCCGTCCGGACGAACCGTCCGCTGGTCGGCCCGCGGGTGAATTCCCTACTTTCGGCGGCCCCACACTCGGGCTTCCTAGCATTTTCCCTGATCAGACACCCTTTCTCAGCAACAAATCAGCATCCGCCACTGACCAAAACGGCGTCCGGCATGCCAGGATGTGCGCACGAACCGTCAACGCCGATGGTGACCCAGCGCTTCAGATCCGACGCGCTGGTCCCCGCCGGCGCAGTCACTGTGGCCGCCACAAGTGGCCGCCAGAGGCGCAGACATCAAGGAGAGCAGCGCATGCCGTCCGAACACTGGACGCACCCGGAGCCTGGAGATGGTCCCGCCGCCGTAGCGGCGCAACCTTCCCCCGAACAGGTGATCGCCGGTTTGCGAGCAACGAGCGAAGGTGGCGCTGAGCTGACTCAGCTGCTCACCCCCGAAGGCGAACGAGTCGCCTCGCCGCAATTCGACCGCTACGTCGACGACATCGACATCGAAGCCCTCAAGGGCCTCTACCGCGACATGGTCCTGGTCCGCCGCGCGGACCGCGAGGCCAACGCGATGCAGCGCCAGGGCCAGCTCGGCATCTGGGTCCCGCTGCTCGGCCAGGAGGCCGCGCAGATCGGCTCCGGCCGCGCGCTGCAGAAGCGGGACATGGCCTTCCCCAGCTACCGCGAACACGGTGTCGCGTACGCCCGCGGCGTCGACCTCAAAGAGGTGCTCGGCATCTTCCGCTGCACCGACCACAGCGGCTGGGACTACAAGGAACACGGCTTCCACCCGTACACCATCGTGATCGGCAACCAGGTGCTCAACGCCGCCGGTTATGCGATGGGCCAGAAGTTCGAAGGCAAGGTCGGCGACGACGACGGCGAAGCGACCATCTGTTACTTCGGTGACGGAGCGACTTCGCAGGGCGACGTGCACGAAGGCTTCGTCTGGGCCGCCGTCTACGACGCGCCGCTCGTGTTCTTCTGCCAGAACAACCAGTGGGCGATCTCGGAGCCCACCGAACGCCAGTCGCGGCTGCCGCTGTACCAGCGCGCCCGCGGTTACGGCTTCCCCGGCATCCGCGTGGACGGCAACGACGTCCTCGCCTGCCTCGCGGTCTCCCGCTGGGCGCTCGACGAATGCCGCCACGGCAACGGCCCGGTGCTGATCGAGGCGTTCACCTACCGGATGGACGCGCACACCACCACCGACGACCCCACCCGTTACCGGCTCTCCGACGAGCTGGAGGAGTGGAAACTGAAGGACCCGATCGAGCGCGTCCGGGCGTATCTCGCCCGCGGCGGCGGCGCCGACCAGGCGTTCTTCGACCAGGTGCAGGCCGATTCGGACGCGTTCGCGGCCGAGCTGCGCGAGTACTGCTTCAACATGCCCGAACCGCCACCCGAGCGGATCTTCTCCAACGTGTACGCGGAATCCACGCCGCTGCTGGACGCGCAGCGCGAAGAGTTCCTGTCCTACATGGACGGTTTCGTCGGGGCGGGTGAGCACTGAAATGGCCGACCTCCAGAAACTCACCATCGGCAAGGCGATCAACCTCGGCCTCCGGCGTGCCATGGAAGAGGACCCCAAGGTCCTGGTCATGGGTGAAGACGTCGGCAAGCTCGGCGGCGTCTTCCGCATCACCGACGGCCTGCAGAAGGACTTCGGCGAGCAGCGCGTCCTGGACACGCCGCTGGCCGAATCGGGCATTATCGGCACCGCGGTCGGCCTCGCCGTCCGCGGTTTCCGCCCGGTGTGCGAGATCCAGTTCGAAGGCTTCATCTTCCCGGGCTTCGACCAGATCTCCAGCCAGGTCGCGAAGCTGCACTACCGGACACAGGGCAAGATCAAGATGCCCATCGTGATCCGGGTGCCGTTCGGCGGCGGCATCGGCGCGGTCGAGCACCACTCGGAGTCGCCGGAATCGCTGTTCGCGCACATCCCCGGGCTCAAGGTCGTGTCGGTTTCGAACGCCGTCGACGCCTACTGGGGCATCCAGCAGGCGATCAAGTCCGACGACCCGATCCTGTTCTTCGAACCGAAGAAGCTGTACCACTCGGGTGCTTTGAAGGCCGAGATCGACACCGACGCCACGCCGGACCCGCTGTTCAAGTCCCGCGTCATCCGCGAAGGCACGACGGCGACCGTCGTCGCGTACGGCCCGTCGGTGAAGGTCGCGCTCGACGCGGCGGCCGCCGCCGAGGACGAGGGCAAGTCCCTGGAAGTCATCGACCTGCGGACGCTGTCCCCGCTCGACCTGGAGCCGGTGTTCGAGTCGGTGCGCAAGACCGGACGGCTCATCGCGCTGAGCGAGGCGCCGTCGGAGTCGTCGCTGACCTCGGAGATCGCCGCGCGTGTGCAGCAGGAATGCTTCTACTCGCTGGAAGCCCCCGTGCTGCGGGTGACCGGATTCGACACGCCGTACCCGCCGGCCAAACTCGAGGAGCACTACCTCCCCGATCTGGACCGGGTCCTGCACACCGTCGACCGCTCACTCGCCTGGTAAGGGGGAAGTTCCTGAAATGCCCGAATACAAACACTTTCCCCTCGCCGACACGGCGGAGGGGCTGACCGAGGCCGACATCATCGCCTGGCAGGTCAAACCGGGTGACACCGTGACGGTGAACCAGATCGTGGTCGAGGTCGAGACCGCGAAGGCCGCCGTCGAACTGCCCATCCCGTGGGCGGGCGTGGTCACCGAACTGCTCGTCGAACCGGGCCAGACGGTGGAGGTCGGCGCGCCGATCCTCACCATCGACGTCGACCCGGACGGCAAGGCGGCCCCCGCGCCCGCCGCTGCCGCCCCCGTTGCGGAAGAGCCGGCGGAAGAGGAGATGAAGCCGCTGGTCGGCTACGGCTCCAAGGCCGTCGTCACGCAGCGGCGTGCGCGGAAGGGCGCTGCTCCGGCCGCTCCTGCCGCCGCACCGGTGGCTGTGGCGCCCGCTCCTGCCAAGCCCGCTGCGCCCGCCGTGTCTTCGAAGCCGAAGGGCGGGTACGTGCCGCTGGCGAAGCCGCCGGTGCGCAAACTCGCCAAGGACCTCGGCGTCGACCTGCACGCGCTCACCGGCACCGCCGAGGGCGGCGTCATCACCCGTGACGACGTGCAGGCGGCCGCCAACGGTTCCGCCGCACCGGCCGCCGCCGTGTCCAGTGTGGACAGTGGTTACGACCCCGCGACGCGGGAACGCCGGGTGCCGATCAAGGGCGTCCGCAAGGCCACCGCCGCCGCGATGGTGCAGAGCGCCTACACCGCCCCGCACGTCACGGAATTCCTCACCATCGACGTCACGCCGATGATGGAATTCCGGGAGAAGCTCAAGAAGTCGCGTGAGTTCGCCGGGGTCAAGGTCACCCCGCTGACCTTCGCGGCGAAGGCCGTCTGCCTGGCGGCCAAGCGCACTCCGGACGTCAACGCGGTGTGGGACGAGGCGGCGCAGGAGATCGTCTACAAGGACTACGTGCACCTCGGGATCGCCGCGGCCACCCCGCGCGGGCTCGTCGTGCCCAAGGTCCGTGACGCGGATTCGATGTCCCTCAAGGAACTCGCGATCGCGCTCACCGAGCTGACCGACGTCGCCCGCGAGGGCAAGACCACCCCGGCGGCCATGCTCGGCGGCACGATCACCATCACCAACGTCGGCGTCTTCGGCGTCGACACCGGGACGCCGATCATCAACCCCGGCGAGTCCGCGATCCTGTGCCTCGGCGCGATCAAGGACACCCCGTGGGTGGTCGACGGCGAGATCAAGGTGCGCAAGGTGCTCCAGCTTTCGCTGAGCTTCGACCACCGCGTGGTCGACGGGCAGCAGGGTTCGGAGTTCCTGGCCGACGTCGGCGCTCTGCTGGCCGACCCCGCGGTCGCGATCACCTACTGAGTTCGTGAGGGCCTCCTTCCCTACTCTCAGGGTAGGGAAGGAGGCCCTCACGGACCGCTGCCTTAATCGCTTGACGGAGTGAGCGCTCACTCCGCACACTGGAGGCATGACAGAAACCGCCTCCCGGCGGAGAGCGCCGGGAATGAGTGCCGACGAGCGGCGCCGGATGATCGTCCAATCCGTGCTGCCCTTGCTGGTGGAGTACGGCGCCGGAGTCACGTCCAGCCAGATCGCCCGCGCCGCGGGCATCGGCGAGGGCACCGTCTTCCGCGTGTTCAAGGACAAGGACGAACTGTTCGCCACCTGCTTCGCGGAGGCCCTGAAACCCGACCAGGTACTCGACGCCATCGCGGTCATCGACCTCGACCAGTCCCTCGACGACAGGCTCATCGAGGCGGCCGACGCGCTCAGCGCGCATCTCCAGCGGATGGGCGCGCTGATGGCGGTCATGCACGGCTCCGGTAAGCGGCCGGAGCATCGCCGCGGCGACCACAGTGACCACAGCGACCGGCGGAAAGAGTCGATGAGCGCGATGCGCGACGCCATGGCCGAACTGTTCGAGCCGGAGAAGGACCGTCTCCGCCTGCCGCCGGCGCAGTCCGCGGCGCTGTTCCTGTCGTTGCTGTTCAGCGGCCGGATCCGGTTCAGCGAGACCGGCGACGAACCCACCACGATGGAACTCGTCGACGTGTTCCTCAACGGCGCCTTGGGGACCGCGTGATCGGCCCGCCCGGCGGAGGAGGCGGCCTGGAACTGTTCATGGCGCGCGGCGGCAGGCGCCGTCGCCCGCCGTCGACGGTGCCCGACAGCGGCCTGACCGGCCCGGTCGACATCCCGGAGCCCGAACCCGAAGCCCTCCCGAAAGATCTGAAGTCCCGGCTTAACCGCATGTGGGTCAACATCGCGGGCACGGTCCGTGGCCTGCCGAAGGTCGCGAAGCTGACCTGGCAGGCAAGCCCGGCGCTGACCATCGTGATCACCCTGGTGACCCTGCTTTCCGGTCTCCTCCCGACGGCGACCGCGTACATCGCGAAGCTGCTGATCGATTCGGTGGTCGCGGCGATCCAGGGACACGGGACGAAGAGCGCGATCGTCGGCGTCGCCCTCTTCCAGTTCGGCGTCCTCGTGCTCACCGCGGTTTCGCAGGCGCTGACCACCTACGGCCAGACACTGCTGCAGGAACGGATGACGCTGACCATCCGCCACCAGGTGATGAGCCACGCGAGCGAACTGCAGCTTTCGTACTTCGAGGGTTCCGCGTCCTACGACATGCTGCGCCAAGCCGCGCAGGAGGCGCCGACGCGGCCGCTGTCGATGATGAACTCGGCGCTGGGCTTGATCCGGACGTTGATCACCTTCGGCAGCATGATCGCGCTGCTCGTCTCGATCAGCCCGCTGCTGGCGCTCGTCGCGCTGGTGGCGCCGATCCCCGCGTTCATCTCGCAGTCGAAGTACGGCGCCCGCGCGTTCTGGCTGACGTTGATGATGTCCCCGCTGAAACGACGCATGGACTATCTGTCCTCTTTGGTCACCACGGACACCTATGCCAAGGAGACCAAGCTCTTCGGGCTCGGGCCGTACTTCGTCGACCGGTTCCAGCGGCTCGGCCAGGTCTCCTACGACCGTCAACGGACACTGACCCGCAAGCGCAGCGTCAGCTCGACGTCGTGGGGGCTGCTCAGCACCGCCGCCGGATCCGCGATCGCGCTGTACATCGCGCTGGAGGCCGTCGGCGGCAGGCTCACCCTCGGCGATCTCGCGCTGTACACGGCCGCGGCGGCGTCGGTGCAGACGTCCGTCCAGGGCCTGTTCACCGCGTTTTCCGGGATGTACGAGAACAATCTCTACCTCGACACGCTGTATCGCTTCCTCGGGACGAAACCGGAGATCGTCGCGCCGCCGGAGCCGAGACCCCTTCCGTCCACTGTGGAGGGACACATCCGCTTCGAAGAAGTGTCCTTCACCTATCCCGGAGCACCCGACGCCGCTCTCGACGGCGTGAGCTTCGAGATCCGGCCGGGCGAGACGGTCGCCGTCGTCGGCCGCAACGGAGCCGGGAAGTCGACGCTGTTCAAACTGCTGTGCCGGCTGTACGACCCGACGGGCGGGCGGATCCTGCTCGACGACGTCGACATCCGCGAATACGACCCGGTGGAACTGCGGCGGCGGATCAGCGCGATGTTCCAGGACTACGTGACCTACCAGGGCACCGCGGCCGAGAACATCGGGCTCGGCGACCTGACCCACCTAATCGACCGCGAACAGATCGAGACGTCGGCGAAACGGGCCGGCGCCGACGAGCGGATCGAGCGCCTGCCCAGCGGCTACGACACTCCACTCGGCCGCTGGTTCGACCAGGGTGTCAGCCTCTCCGGCGGCGAATGGCAGAAGATCGCGCTGGCCAGGGCGTTCCTGCGGGAAGCGCCGATCCTGATCCTCGACGAACCGACGTCCGCGCTGGACGCCCAGGCTGAGCACGACCTCTTCTCGCGGCTGCGGGAGCTTTCGGAGGGACGCACGACGCTGTACATCTCGCACCGGTTCTCCACGGTCCGGCAGGCGGAGCGGATTCTGTTGCTGGAGAACGGAAAGGTCGCCGAATACGGAACACACGACGAGCTGATGGCGGCGAAGGCGGGCTACGCCGAGCTGTTCACCCTTCAGGCCGCCGCGTACCTTGACGACGCCGTCGGATGACGATGCGGCGGATCATGGTCGTCGGCTGTAGCGGCGCCGGGAAGTCGACGTTCTCACGTCGGCTGGGCGCCGCTCTCGGCCTGCCGGTCACCCACCTCGACCGGCTCTTCTGGCGGCCGGGGTGGGCCCGGGCGCCCGAGGACGAGTTCCACGCCGCGCAGCAGGAGATCGTCGAGTCCGACGCCTGGGTGATCGACGGCAACTACGGGGCGTCGATGCACCTGCGACTGCCGCGGGCCGACACGATCTTCTTCCTCGACTTCCCACGCCGCGTCTGCTTCCGGCGGGTGCTGGTGCGGTCTCTGCGCGAGTACGGGCAGGACAAACAGGCACCCGGCTGCCCCGAGCACTTCGACCGGGAGTTCTACTCCTACGTCTGGCGCTGGCCGAAGGACCACCGGGAACGAACGGTGCGTCGGCTGGCGGACCAGGGTGCGCACGCGCGGCGGATCGTGCTGACCAGGCCGCGTGAGGCGGAGGAGTTCCTACGCCGGATCGGTTGACCTCGGTCACCGTATCGGGGGTTGGGAGCAAAACGGGCAAGCCGTACGTTGTCCAAGTATGGCTGTCGCGTTCCTGCTCTATGTCGTCGCCGAGATCGCCGCCGTGTGGGCGGTGGGCTCGGCCGTTGGCGTGGTCGGCACGATCGCGCTGCTCTTCGCCGGTGCGTTCGTCGGCTCCTGGCTCGCCCGCCGCGAAGGCGGCCGCGCCTTCCGCGCGTTCGCCGAGTCCGCGCGGCTCGGGCGATCGGCAGACGCGGAGAAGGAACTCACCGACGGGATGCTGATCGGGCTCGGCGGTCTGCTGATCCTGCTGCCCGGCTTCGTCAGCGACGTCATCGGCCTGCTGTTCATCCTGCCGCCGACGCGGAGTGTCGCGCGCAAGGTCTGGCAGAAGCGGATGGCGCGCCGGGCGGTCAAGTTCGCCAACCGCACGCGCGGGCCGGTGATGGTGGTGGACAGCGAGGTCGTCGCGGACACCCCGCCCGCCGAGGCCGCCAAGAAGCAGCCGCCGGTGATCGAGGGCCGCATCGTCGAGGGCTGAGTGCCGCTCCAGCTTAGACACTAGCTTCGCCACTAGACTCCAGTGTCTAAGCTTGTGTCTAAGCTAGGGCGGCGACGCCGCAGCAAACCCTCGACTAGCGCGCGTTTCATAAGCCAAGTTCGCGGTCTTCGCGCCCAAGCGTGGTTCTGGACTGGCCGGCAGGAGTCAGCCGCGCTCTGAGTGTCCACAAGAGACGCATTCCAGCGACGAAATGTCCACTTTAAGACATATGCCCCTTTGAGTAAAGGGGGTCGTGAGTGGCAAGTAGCGTTCTAACCCTCTTTACCACTCACGACCCCCTCCTCAAACCGCACAACTCGCCCAACTCGGACACTGACACCTCGGGAAATGTCCCTAATGGACAGTCAGCGTCTCTTCGGCCAGTCCCGCCCCAGCCGCCAACTCCGGCCACGACACGTTTGACTTACCCCTCAACATGAAACAGGCGCTAGACCGGCGAAGCTACGACCCGCTCGGCTTCGGAATGTCGAAATACCCGCTGAACCGCACCGCCGGCGCGTACTCGCCCTTGACCTTCACCTTGCCGGTCACGAACATCGCCGCCACGGCCGCGTTGCCGGTGGCCATCCGGATGAAGTCGTCGACGGACAGTGTGATGGTGGTGTCCGGAGTGCGCGCGAGATCGGTGCTGGAAACGCAGACGCCGTCTTCGATGACCGTTTGAAAGCGATCGAAACCGTCTTCTCCGTGACCGTCGGTAAAACGCCATGCGACGACGAAGTCGACGTGCCGTGCGCGTTCCGGTGCGAAATGATCCGACATTCTGCGGAAAATCTCGTCGAGGAACGCCGCACGCAGTTCCGGATGATCGGCGATCGCCTTGAGTTGCTCGCGTGACGCCCGTTGCACGACGTCGACGAGCACCTCGGTCTCCAGCGAGCTCAGCTCGATGCCCGCGCCGGTTTCGCCCAGCATGTGCAGGGTTTCCAGGACCTGGGTGAACTGCTCGGGGCTCAGTTTGGCGAGCTCGAGCTTCTCCGCGAAAGCGTTGACGACGTGCTCGCCACCGGTGCGTGTCTTGTGCAGCCGTAACGGGCGGGAAAGGCGTACCTTGTCCCGCCAGCGCCGGATCGGAGAATTTCGGGGCACGGCACGGAAGTGTATCTGCTCGGCCGGGTTCAGGACGGCTTCGGCAGGTCGAAGAAACCGATCAGACCGGCCGCGAATGCCAGGTCACCTTTTACTTTGATCTTTCCGGTGACGAATAGCACAGCGGGCGTCGCCTGGTGGGTGATGAGCCGGAAGAAATCGACGGGCGCGATCGTGATCGTCACCCTCGGTTTCTCCCTCATGCCCCGGCTGACAGTGCACTCGCCGTGCGAAATCACCGTCTCGTAGCGGTCGTACCCGCCGTCCCCGGTGCCGCCGGACAGCCGCCAGTGCACCACCGCGTGCAGGGTCTTCGCGCGGTCCTGCCGGATGTGCGCGCCCATACGGTCGAAGATCTCGCGCAGCACCCGGTCCCGGAGCGGCCGTTCGGCGACGACGCTCTCGAGTTGCGTACGCGAGGCGCGCGCGACGAGGTTCGCGAAGCGGGCCGGGTCGACCTTGCGGAGGTCGAACGCGGGCGCGGACTCGGCGAGCCGCCCGAGCGCGGCCAGCAGCCGCCGGACGTCGTCCTTGCCGAGGTCCTTCGGGTCGATGGCGCCCGCGACCTCGTTGACGTCGAGAGAGTGCGCTTCGGCGGAATCCGGCTCGATCCGCTCCAGCGCGTCGACCAGCGCGCGGCCGGTCAGCCCCACGGTCTCGGTCATCTTCCCTCCAGTTCCGCCTACCCGAGCGTAAGGCTACCCGCGAGTAGGTAGGCGGGCAAGCGTGCCGAAATCACCCTTGCCGGTGGTAGCCCGGTAGCGTCTTACGCGAACTAAGGGGAGGTCCTGAGTGTCCGAGGAAGTACCGCGTCCCGCCGAACGCGCCAAAAGGCTGCCGAGAGCGGTGCGGGAACGCCAGATCCTGGACGCAGCGGTCTCGGTGTTCTCGCGCTACGGCTATCACTCCGCGTCGATGGACGAGATCTCCGAGGTCGCCGGCGTGTCCAAGCCGATGATCTACACCTATCTCGGCTCGAAGGAAGACCTCTTCGGCGCGTGCATCCGCCGCGAAGCCACCCGCCTGCTGGAGGCGGTGCAGGACGGGATCAAACCCGATCTGCCGCCCGACATGCAGCTTTGGCACGGGCTCCGCGCGTTCTACCGGTTCGTCGCCGACTACCGCGAGTCCTGGACGGTGCTGCATCGGCAGGCCATGACCGTCGGCGGTGCCTTTGCCGCGGAGATCACCGACATGCGCACCCGCGCGATCGAACTGGTCGCCGCGCTCGTCGTCTCCGCGGGCACCCGCAAGGGTCTCGGCGAGCAGGCCGAGTTCTCCGGCGCCGGGCTGTCCGCCGCGTTGGTCGGGGCGGCCGAGTCGCTGGCCGACTGGGCCCTCGACCACCCCGATGTCTCCGACGGCGTACTCGCCTCGTGGCTGATGAACCTGGTGTGGCTCGGGTTCAACGACCTCGTCGAGGGCGAGATCTGGAAGCCGTCAGAGAGCGACGACTGAGCCCTCCAGGTGCGGCTTCGGCTTGCGCGCGTTCCAGAGCTCGAAGGCCCAGCCCTCGCCTTCACTCCACGTGGTGAACGCCGCCTTCGCCGGCAACAACACCGGCTGCTTGAACTTCACGTCGACGGTGAACGCCTCCGGAAGCCTGCCTTCGAACGCCGCGAGCGCGTGCGCCTTCGTCCACATGCCGTGCGCGATCGCGGACGGGAAGCCGAACGCCTTCGCGGTGATCGAGTGCAGATGGATCGGGTTGCGGTCGCCGGAGACTTCGGCGTAGCGGCGGCCGATGTCGCCGGGCACCTGCCAGATCGCGGTGGGCGACGGCTGCGAGAGCTGACCGCGTGAGGTCTTCTCGCCGCTGCCGCCACCGCGGCGCAGGTACGTGCTGACGTCCGTCCACACCGGACTGTCGCTGACGAGCAGCTCGCTGATCACGTCGAACTGCTTGCCCTTTTCGTGCGGGCGCAGGTCCTCGGCGCGCACGCGCAGGGTGAACGTCTCGTCGAGCCGCAGCTGCCGGTGCTGGGTGATCCGGTTGGCGACATGCACCATGCCCAGCAACGGGAACGGGAAGTCGGCCTCGGTCATCAACGCCATCTGCAGCGGGAACGCGAGGATATGCGGATACGTCGCCGGGAGGACGTCGTCCAGCCGGAATCCGCACACCTGGTTGTACGCGGCGAGGTGCGCCGGGTCGACGACGACGCCCTCGCGGACGAACTCGGTGCCCGGCAACGTGTTCCCGCCGCTCTTTCGCAGCGAGCCGAGCAACGCCTTGGGGTACAGCGAAGACAGGCTCGGCGATTCGCGGAGTTCCTTGACCGCCATGATCACGCCCCCAGCAGTGCCTGGCCGCAGACGCGGACCACGTTGCCGTTGACCGCGGCCGAAGCCGGGTTCGCGTACCAGGCGATCGTCTCGGCGACGTCGACCGGGAGCCCGCCCTGGCCGAGGCTGGAGAGCCGTCGCCCGGCCTCGCGGATGAACAGCGGGACGGCGGCGGTCATCTTGGTCTCGATGAAACCGGGCGCGACGGCGTTGATCGTGCCGCCGTATTCGGCGAGCTTCGGCGCGCCGTCGTTCACCATGCCGATGACGCCCGCCTTGCTGGTGGCGTAGTTGGTCTGGCCGACGTTGCCCGCGATCCCGGCGATCGAGGAGACGCCGATGATCCGGCCGTTCTCGTGCAGCACCTTGTCTGCCACGAGCTTCTCGTTGACCGCGAGCTGCGACGCGAGGTTGACCGCGATGACCGAGTCCCAGCCGCCTTCGGTCATGTTGCCGAGCGTCTTGTCGCGGGTGATGCCCGCGTTGTGCACGACGATGTCGACGCCGCCGTGGCGTGTGGTCAGGTACTCGGCGAGCTTCTCCGGCGCGTCGGCGGCGGTGATGTCCAGCTGCAGCGACGAGCCGCCGACCTTGTTGGCCACCTTGGACAGATCCGCGCCCTGCGCGGGGATGTCGAGCGCGACGACGTGGGCGCCGTCGCGGCCCAGCACCTCGGCGATGGCGGCGCCGATACCGCGGGAAGCGCCGGTGACCAGGGCGACCTTGCCTTCGAGGGGCTTCGTCCAGTCGGCCGGGGCGGAGGCGGTCTTGGTCTCGGTGCCGACGCGGATGACCTGGGCGTCGACGAAGGCGGACTTCGACGACAGCAGGAACCGGAGCGTGGACTCAGTGGCCTCTTCGGCACCTTCGGCGACGTACACGAGCTGGGCGGTCGCGCCGCGCTTCAGTTCCTTACCGACGGAGCGCACGAAGCCTTCGAGCGCGCGCTGCGCGATCCTCTCGTGTCCTTCGGCCAGCTCCGGCGGCGTTCCGAGGACGACGACGCGGCCCGACGGCCCGACGCTCCGGATCACCGGGTGGAAGAAGGAGTAGACCTCGCGAAGCTGCTTCGGGTCCTTCACGCCTGTCGCGTCGAAGACGAGCGCGGCGTGCTTGTCAGCCGCCGTCGAGAGGACCTCGATACCCGCGCGGTGCAGCTGCGCCTCGATCACCTTTCCGAGGCGACCGCCCGGCGCGGCACCGAGAAGTGCGGGACCCTCGAGAGGGGGCTGACCGGGCTTGTACCGGCGGAGCGTCGCGGGATTCGGCAGGCCGAGCTTCGGCACCACGAACTTCCCCACCGGGGATTTCGTGAACTGCTGGTACCTGTCAGCCATCGCTTGCCTCCCGTGCAGTTTGCGTCACGTCGCATTCTAACCTACTCGCTAGTAGGTTACAGTGTGAGAGAGCCTACGGAGGAGTGGAAAAAATGGCCACGAAAAGGACGGCACCCGTGCGCAAGGTCGCGATCATCGGCGGCAACCGGATCCCCTTCGCCCGCTCGAACGGCCCGTACGCGCAAGCGTCGAACCAGGACATGTTCACGGCCGCCCTCGACGGCCTGGTCAGCCGATTCTCCCTCCAGGACGAGGTGATCGGCGAGGTCGCCGCCGGCGCCGTGCTCAAGCACGCCCGCGACTTCAACCTCGCCCGCGAAAGCGTCCTCGGCAGCAGGCTGAACCCCGCCACCCCGGCCTCCGACGTGCAGATGGCGTGCGGCACCGGCCTCCAGGCGATCATCAACGTCGCCAACAAGATCGCGCTCGGCCAGATCGACTCGGCCATCGCGGGCGGCGTCGACACCACGTCCGACGCGCCGCTGGCGGTCAACGACGACCTGCGCCAGATCCTCGTGCAGCTCAACGCCGCGAAGACGCTCCCCGACCGGCTGAAGCTCGCCGCGAAGCTGCGCCCCGGCCACATCGTCCCCGAGATCCCGCGCAACTCCGAGCCGCGCACCGGCCTGTCCATGGGCGAGCACGCGGCGCTGACCGCGAAGGTCTGGGAGATCACACGCGAGGCGCAGGACGAACTCGCCGCGACCAGCCACCAGCGCCTCGGCGCCGCGTACGACAAGGGCTTCTTCGACGACCTGGTGACGCCGTACCTGAAGCTGGCCCGCGACCAGAACCTGCGGCCGGACTCCAGCGTCGAGAAGCTCGCGAAGCTGAAGCCCGCCTTCGGTGGTCCTGACGGCACGATGACCGCGGGCAACTCGACGCCGCTGTCCGACGGCGCGTCGACCGTCCTGCTCGCGACCGAGCAGTGGGCCAAGGCCCGGAAGCTGCCGGTGCTGGCGTACCTGACGTTCTCGCAGACCGCGGCCGTCGACTACGTCCACGGCGACGAGGGACTGCTGATGGCGCCCGCGTACGCCGTCCCGCAGATGCTCACGCGCGCCGGGCTCACCTTGCAGGACTTCGACTTCTACGAGATCCACGAGGCCTTCGCGTCGCAGGTGCTCGCGACCCTCAAGGCGTGGGAGGACCCGGCGTTCGCCAAGGAGAAGCTCGGCCTCGACGAGCCCCTCGGCGCCATCGATCGGGCGAAGCTGAACGTCAACGGCTCGTCTCTGGCGGCCGGGCACCCGTTCGCCGCGACCGGCGGCCGTATCGTCGCCACGCTCGCGAAGCTGTTGGGCGAGAAGGGATCCGGCCGCGGACTCATCTCGATCTGCGCCGCGGGCGGCCAGGGCGTCACCGCGATCCTCGAAAAGTAACCGTTCGCCCGCAGCGGATCGGGGAAAACCCGGGTGCCTTTTGTCGGTGCCCGGGTCTAGCGTGTGCGCATGTTCGCAGTTCAGGCGAAAGCGCTGGTCAAGACCTATGGGTCCACACGGGCGCTCGACGGGGTCGACCTGTCGATCCCGAAGGGCAAGGTGCTGGGCCTGCTGGGGCCGAACGGTGCCGGCAAAACGACGACCGTCCGCATCCTGACCACCCTGCTCCGCCCGGATTCGGGCGAGGCGGAGGTGGCCGGGCACGACGTGCTGGCCCAGCCCGACGCCGTCCGGCGGTCGATCGGGTTGTCCGGGCAGTACGCCGCCGTGGACGAGAACCTCACCGGGTTCGAGAACCTGTACATGGTCGGCAGGCTGTACGGGAGCAAGAAGGCCGCGGCGAAAACGCGGGCACGTGAACTGCTCGCCCGGTTCCGGCTGGAGGACGCGGCGGATCGCCCCGCCAAGACGTACTCCGGCGGTATGCGGCGACGGCTCGACCTCGCGGGCGCGCTGGTCGCCGAGCCGACCGTGGTGATCCTCGACGAACCGACCACCGGGCTCGACCCGCGCGGCCGGATCGACACCTGGGAGGTCATCAAGGAACTCGTCGCCGACGGCACCACGGTGCTGCTGACCACGCAGTACCTGGAGGAGGCCGATCAGCTCGCCGACTCGATCGTGGTGATCGACAAGGGGAAGGTCATCGCGCGCGGCACGGCCGACGAGCTCAAGCAGGAGATCGGCGGCGAGCGGCTGGAGCTGGTCGTGGCGAACGCGAGCGACCTCGCCGTCACCACGCAGGTGCTGACCGAGGTCGGCTCGGGGACACCGTCGGTCGACGAGCACACCCGCAAGGTCGACGTCCTGGTCGAGGGCGGGCCGAAGGCGTTGATCGAGGCGCTGCGGCGGCTGGACGGCCACGGCGTCGCCATTCAGGACGTCGCGCTGCACCGGCCGACGCTCGACGACGTGTTCCTTTCGCTGACGGGGCACGCGACGGACGAGGGGGAGAAGAAGTGAGCGCGGTCGCGAAGGCCTTTTCCGACGGTGGCGTGATCACCTGGCGGAACCTGAAGAACGTCCAGCGCAACCCGGACTGGCTGATGGCGGCGACCCTGCAGCCGATCATGTTCGTGCTGCTGTTCGCGTACGTCTTCGGCGACGCGATCGGCGGCGAAGCGGGCGGGCTCGCGTACCGGGAGTTCCTGATCGCCGGCATCTTCGCGCAGACGGTCGCGTTCAACTCGGCGTTCACCGTGATCGGCTTCGCGAACGACCTGCAGAAGGGCATCATCGACAGGTTCCGTTCGCTGCCGATCTCCCGCCTCGCGGTGATCTTCGGCCGGACGACCTCGGATCTGGTGATCAGCGTGGTCGCGCTGATCGTCATGTCGCTGTGCGGCCTGCTCGTCGGCTGGCGGATCCGCGGCAGCTTCCTCGACGCGGTGCTCGGCTATCTCGTGATGCTGATGTTCGCCTGGGCGCTGTCCTGGGTCGGCGCGTGGATCGGGCTCGTCGCACGCAGTGTCGAGGTCGCGCAGAGCGCCGGGCTGATGTGGATGTTCCCGCTGAGCTTCATCTCGACGGCGTTCGTCCCGGCGGACAAGCTGCCGGGGGTGCTGAAGGCGATCGCCGACTGGAACCCGTTCACCGCGGTGATCAACTCGGCCCGTGACCTGTTCGGGAACCGCTTCGGCGCGGCACCGACGGGCTGGCCTGCCGAGAACGCTTCGCTGTACGCGATCCTGTGCTGCGTCGCCATCATCGCGATCTTCGCGCCGCTCGCGACGGCCCAGTACAAGAAGGTCGCGAGCCGCTAGAAAAACTTCTGTGTCGAAATGTCGAACCGCCGTCGAGCCGCTCGACGCGTCGGTGAAGGCGGGGTAGAAACAGCCCCGCCAAGACACTGAGGAGCAGCGATGCGGTTTCTGATGATGCACCGGCTCGACGAGAGCGCCCCGGAAGCCTGGAACCCCAGCAAGGAGTTCATCGAGCAGATGGGCGCCTTCATCCAGGACTCGTTCGAGAAGGGCATCCTGATCACGGCGGAGGGTGTGCACCCGTCGGAGAAGGGCGCGAAGGTCCGCAAGGTGCGCGGCGGCAAGATCACCGCGACCGACGGCCCGTTCACCGAGGCCAAGGAGGTCATCGGTGGCTTCGCGCTGATCAACGCCAAGGATCTGGCCGAGGCCGTCTCGTTCGCCGAGTCCTACGCCGCGCTGTTCGACGAGATCGAGGTCGAGGTGCGGACGGTCGTCGAGGAAGAGGACATCGCCGCCCTCACCTCATGACCCCACGCGTTTAGTCCTCTGGATGCGCGTTGACGCATCCAGAGGACTAAACGCGGGTCGCTACTTGGTGATCGCCTTCTCGGCCTTCTTCGCCAGCTTTTCGGCGTGCTTCTCCGTCTTCGACGCGGCGCGGCGGGCACGCCAGCCGAGCGATGGTTTACCGGCGGTGTCGGCGGCGGCCAGCAACAGGCCACCGGCGAGACCGGCGTTTTTGATGAACTGGATCTGCTGCTGCTGACGTTCGGCCGGTTCCTTGATCTCCCAGAACCGGTGCGCGGCCAGCGTGGTCGGGACGAGGCTGCCGAGCAGCAGCAGCGAGGCCAGGCGCGGCGCCTTGCCCGCGGCGAGCGCGACTCCGGCGCCGACCTTCACCGCGGCGTCGATCCGGACGAGGGTGGCGGGGTCGCGCGGCACCGACTCCGGCACCACGCCTTCCAGCTTGTCGAAGGACTCGGTGAGGAACGGCTCCGCGGCCTTGGCGTGCCCCTGGGTGTCCCTCAGCGCGCCGATCCCACCGGAGATGAAGATCGCGGCGAGGAGCGGACGTGCGACGCGACGGAGAATCACGGTCGTAACCTTTCTGATCCGGACCCGGGAAACAAACCTATCCCCAGTCTTCCCGCCCGCCACATCGCCGAACCGCGCTAACGGAGTATCCGAGAATATTTCTCTGGTACTAGACGGGCCTAGATTTCCCTAGCGTGCCCGATACGCCTTCGGCAGCTTGAAGCCGCGGTCGGCCGCGACCTCCCGCAGGCGGTCGGGATAGTCGGTGATGATGCCGTCGACCCCGTCGTCGATCAGTTTGTGCATGGTGGCCGGGTCATTGATGGTCCAGGGCACGACCTTGATCCCCGCGCGATGCGCCTCGGTGACCAGCGCCTTCGTCGTGAACGGCCGGTAGTCCGGGTCGCCGACCTTGCCGCCCTGCGGGTTGCCGTGCACCGGCGAGAGCGCCTTCGCGCCGAACGACTTCACCGCGCGGACGGGGTTGCCACCGAAGTCGTCGATGTCGAGCCCGCCGAGCCACGGCGACTTGCCGGGCTGCCCCACCTGCAGGAACTCGGGCTGGGTCAGCGCGACCGTCGGGAGCCAGGGCGCGACCTCGCGAAAACGCATCAGCGCGCCCCAGTCGAAGCTCTGGATCGAGACGTTGTGCGCGAACCCTCCACGCACGATCTCGCGCACCGCCCGCTGGACGAACTGCTCACGCGGCGCGGTCTCGTGCGGCGCGGCGGCCTCGACCTTCGTCTCGATGTTGAACTTGATTCCCCAGGCCCGGTGGTCCCTGGCCAGCTGGAACAGCTCGGCGAGCGTCGGCATCTTGGCGCCGGGGGAGAGCGTCTGGCCGGGATGCGCGGGCTGGCGGATCGACCCGCAGTCGAGCGTGCGGACCTGCGCGAACGTCAGGTCCTTCACGTATTTGCCGACATACGGGTACGCCGGGTCGCCGGGCGTCGCGGGCGCAGTGTCGCGGCACTTCGCGGGTGTCGTCTTGCGGTCGTGGGTGATCACCTCGCGACCGTCCTTGGTGATCTGGAGGTCGAGTTCGAGCGTGGTCACCCCCAGCTCCATCGCCTTGCCGAACGACGCGAGCGTGCTCTCGACCGTGAGGCCGAGCCCGCCGCGGTGGGCCTGGATGTCGAAGGCGCGACGCGGGTGTGCGTCGGCGACCCCGGCCGTCGTCAAGGTCAGCGCAGCGGCCATGACCAGCGCGAATGTCTTCATTCGTGAACCATGCCACGGTCGGGTGAACTTCGATTGACTTTGACGCAACGTCAACCTCTACCTTCGTGGACATGCCGAACGAGACGGAGTGGTCGATCCAGGACATCGCCCGCTCGGCCGGGACCACGAGCCGCACGCTGCGCCACTACGGCGACATCGGGCTGCTCGAACCGAGCCGGGTGGGGAGCAACGGATACCGCTACTACGACCAGGACGCGCTGGTGCGGCTGCAACGGATCCTGCTGCTTCGCGAACTCGGGCTGAGCCTGCCCGCGATCGGCGAAGTGCTCGAAGGAGAGCAGGACACGACAGCGGCACTACGCACGCACCTGAAGTGGCTGGAGCAGGAGCGACAGCGGCTCGGACGGCAGATCGAATCGGTCAGGACGACCTTGAAGAAGACAGAAAGAGGTGAACAACTGATGGCAACGGAAGTGTTCGACGGCTTCGACCATACGAAGTACGAGAAGGAGGTCACCGAACGCTGGGGCGCCGACGCCTACAAGCAGGGGGACCGGTGGTGGAAGTCGCTGAGCGCCGAGGACAAGAAGGCGCACCAGCAGGAACAGAAGGACATCGCGGCGGCCTTCGGCGAAGCGCACGCCAAGGGCCTGCCCGCCGACGGCGACGAGGCCCAGGCGATCACGCAGCGGCTGTACGAGTGGCTCCGGCCGGCCGTGCGGGCCGTGTCGAAGGGCTACTTCGCCGGTCTCGGGCAGCTGTACGTCGACGACCCGCGCTACGGGCAGTACGACGAGAAGCACGGCGCGGGCACCGCGGAGTACATCCGTGACGCGATGGCTGTCTACGCCGAGCGCAACCTGCGCGACTAAGACCGAGGGGCGGGGCTGCAGACCCGTCCGTTCGGAGCCACCAGGACGCTATGAAGGACGCTTTCATGGCAAAATTTGCTATGAAAGGCCCCTTCATTGCACGCCGGTCGGCGTAACCCGGCGCGACACGCCTATCCCTCTATGGCGGAATATCGGCTCCACGCTAGAAACGCCGATAGCGTGTGAGAGTGGATCCCATCCGCAACCCCTTCGCCCCGGGCGCCGGTCAACGGCCGCCCGAGCTGGCAGGCCGCGTGCGCGAGCTCCAGGCCTTCGAGGTCGTGCTCGAACGGGTCGCCCGCGGGAGACCCGAACGCAGCCTGATGCTGACCGGCCTGCGTGGCGTGGGGAAGACCGTGCTGCTGGGCGAGCTGCGCTCGCGGGCCATCAAGCACGGCTGGGGTGCGGGCAAGATCGAAGCCCGCCCGGACACCGAGCTCAGGCGGCCGCTTTCGGCCGCGTTGCATCGCGCGATCCGCGACCTCGCCGTGCGCCATCGCGCGCCGGACCGGGTCGAGCAGGTGCTCGGCGTGCTCAAGGCGTTCGCGCTGCGCGCCAACAAACCGGACGCGAAGCTCCGCGACCGCTGGCAACCCGGCATCGACGTGCCCGCCGCGCAGGGGCGCGCCGATTCGGGTGACATCGAGATCGACCTGGTCGAGCTGTTCACCGAGGTCGCGGAGCTGGCGGCCGACGTCGGCACCGGGGTCGCGCTGCTGATCGACGAGATCCAGGACTTGCTGCCCGAGGACGTCTCCGCGCTCTGCGCCGCCTGCCACGAGCTCTCGCAGTCCGGGGCGCCGCTGGTCGTGGTCGGCGCGGGGCTGCCGCACGTGCCCGCGGTCCTTTCGGCGTCGAAGTCGTACTCGGAGCGCCTGTTCCGCTACGCGCGCATCGACAGGCTCGATCGCGAAGACGCCGACCTCGCGGTGATGGCGCCCATCGAACGCGAGGACGCGGGCATCGAACCGGAGGCGCTGGACGCCCTGTTCGACGCGTCGGGCGGATACCCGTACTTCATCCAGGCGTACGGCAAAGCCGCCTGGGATGCCGCGCCCGCCGACCCCATCACCGTGAAGGACGTCCAGGTCGCCGCGCCGGAGGCCGAATCGGAGCTCGCGGTCGGCTTCTTCGGCTCCCGGTACGAACGCGCGACGCCCGCCGAGCGTGAGTACCTGCTCGCGATGGCCGAGCTGACCCAGGGCAAGGACGAGTCCGCCGGCACCGCCGATGTGGCCGTCTACCTGGGACGCAAGCCTTCGTCGCTGTCACCGGCGCGGGACAGCCTGATGAAGAAGGGCCTCGTGTACTCCGCCGAGCGCGGCCACATCGCCTTCACCGTCCCGCACTTCGGCCACTACCTGCTCGGCCGGGACTAAGCCTCTCTCAGGCTTTATCGCCGGTGTGCTGACCTGCGGAAAGGGAGCGGGGGACCTTTGCTCTCGCGGGAGGGGGTGTGTGGATATAGGGACGTTGAGTGTCCCTGTATCCACACACCTCTCACTCACTGTCAGGACCATCGCTGACTGTGTGGATTTTGGGGCGTCAGATGTCCCGAAATCCACACGGTCACCGCGCAAGAGAGCAAGGGACCTTTGCTCTCGCCTCCGGGTCGGTCCACCCGGCCCGTCCACAGCATCACCGCGAACATCACTTACAGGCAGGACAGCGACTAAGCCCCTCTGCGGCTTTATCGCCTCAGCGCTAGAAAGCGGTAGAGAGTCCTACCGCCGCTTCATCGCGCCCTCTTCCGCTGTATAGGCCAGACGCTAGAGACCTCCAGCGTTACCAAGAAGTGACCGGCACCACCAAATCTCTCCGGTTTTACGCTCTTGTTGCCGATGATTCATCGGCAGGTGTGCCAAGTCACCGGATAATCGTTGGCTTCCTTGTGAAAAAGGGTGCATACTAGAAGCACAGCCACGAAGACGCAAGATCTACTCCCAAGGGGATGACAAAAACCGATGAACAACATCGCCGCCAAGCTCCGTGCCCGTCGCGCCGAGGCTCGCACTCGCCGGGCCCTGAACCGGGCGATCGACACCGCGGCCACCGCGACCGTTCGTCAGGAGCTCATCGCTATCTCCCAGGCGCGTCACACGCACATGCGCTGACCCGACAACAACCGTTGTAGGTGTCGCCCATTCGAGTGACCTACGACACATAGTGCGTGAGGTGTAACGCCGCTGAACGTGGCGTCGATACCCACTACGACCCCGTGATGCTGGCGGACCCCCGACCTGGCAGCATCACGGGGTTTCCATATGTCCACCCCCGGAAAGATTTCTTGCCTTCACCGCTCGGTGGAGTAACACTTGACCTAGTCAACGAATCTGTTGAGGTGGTCAAATGAATCGTTCCGCGGACCGGGTGGCGACCGTCCGGGCCTTCAACCGCCTGTACACCGGCGTGATCGGCGTCCTCGACGAAGGACCGGCCGACGCCGAGTACTCCCTGAGCGAAGCCAGGGTCCTCTTCGAACTCGCACAGCAGGACCCCACCCAGGTCACCGACCTGCGCAAACGTCTCGACCTCGACGCCGGATACGCGAGCAGGCTGCTCGCGAGGCTCGAGGGGCGAGGCCTCCTCACTCGCGAGCGCAGCGACGAGGACGCCCGCCGTCAGATCGTCCGGCTGACCGAAGACGGCCGCAAGGCCTTCGCCGTCCTCGACCAACGCTCGGTCGGCAGGATCGGCTCGCTGCTCGGCAAGTTCGGCGAAGACGAGCAAGATCGGCTGCTCGGCGCCATGGACACGATCACCTCGCTGGTCGGCGAGCGCGCCCCGAATCCCACGCTCGTCCTCCGCCCGCCCCGGCCCGGCGACTTCGGCTGGGTGGTCCACCGCCACGGCGCCCTGTACTCCCGCGAATACGGCTGGGACGAACGCTTCGAAGCGCTCGTCGCCCGCGTCGTCGCCGAGTACGTCGACAGGCGCGGCGACCCTCGCCAAGCGGGCTGGATCGCCGAACTCGACGGGGAACGCGTCGGCAGCATCTTCTGCATGCCCGCCGAAGACGGCATCACCGCGAAGCTGCGGATGCTGCTCCTCGAACCGGCCGCGCGTGGCCGCGGCGTCGGGAAACGCCTGGTCAGCGAGTGCGTCGAGTTCGCGAGGGCGTCCGGCTACCCGGCGATGGAACTCTGGACGGTCTCACTGCTGGACGCGGCGAGGGCGATCTACCGGAAGGCGGGTTTCCGGCTGGTCGGCGAAGAGACGATCGAGGGCTTCGGTTACGAGCTGACCGGCCAGACCTGGCGGCTGGAGCTGTGACCTGTTCGGATGATGTCGATTCGCGGAGCGCTTGTTCGTCTAGGGACCATCGATCCCAAGGAGGACGCCATGCCCCACTACATCGGTTTCATCCGCGCCACGAAGGACTCGCACGACCACCTCGGCCCTGACGAAGCGCAACGTGTGCTCGAGAACTACCTGGCCTGGGCGGAGGAGCGCACGAAGGAAGGCCGCTTCGTCGACGGCGGCGGGCTGTCGAAGAGCGGCCGGGTGCTGCGTGGTTCCGGAGGCGCGACCGACGGACCGCACACCGAGGCCACCGAGATCGTCGGCGGCTACCAGGTGATCGAGGCCGCGGACCTCGACCAGGCGGAGAAGATCTTCGCGACGCATCCGCATCTGGAGTTCGGGCCGATCGAGGTACGCAAGGTCGGCGAACGCGGTTGCGAGGAATGATGCCGAAGGCAGAGTCGTCATGAGCCGCCCGGCCGGCGTGGTGGAGCATCTGTTCCGGCACAGTGCCGGGCGGATCGTCGCCACGCTGGCCAGGGCGCTCGGCCCCGAACGGCTGGACCTGGCCGAAGAGGCCGTCGCCGACGCGCTGGAACAGGCGCTGCGCACCTGGCCGCGGTGCGGGATCCCGGACAATCCGCGGGGCTGGCTGTTCCGGGCCGCGCGGAACCGGGCGATGGACGTCGTCCGGCGCGAGCAGACCCTGCGCGCGCTGCTGCCGCGGCTCGTGGAGCTCGACGGCTACGAAGCCGATCGGCGCACGGACGACGAACTCGTGTTGATGTTGCTGTGCTGCCATCCCGCGCTGCCGATGGTGTCGCAGGTGGCGCTGACCCTGAAGACCGTCGGCGGGCTCGGGGTGAACGAGATCGCGGCGGCCTTGCTGACGAAACCGGCGACGGTGGCGCAGCGGCTCGTGCGGGCGAAGAAGTGGCTGCGCGCGTCGGGGAAACCGCTCAGCCTGCCGGGGCCGGACGCACTGGAGTCCAGAGTGGACAGTGTGCTGGCCGTGCTGTACCTGCTGTTCAATGAAGGCTACGACGCGACGGCCGGCGAGGTCGCGGTGCGCGGCGAGCTGTGCGGTGAGGCGATCCGGCTGGGACGGCTGCTGCTCGCCGAGCCGAAGACGGATCTGCCGAGGGTGCGGGCGCTCGTGGCGCTGATGCTGTTGCAGGGGAGCAGGCTGCCCGCGCGGGTCGACCGCGACGGTGATCTGCTGCTGCTCGACGAACAGGACCGCGACCGCTGGGATCACGCGATGATCGCCGAGGGGACACGGCAGTTCGAACGGGCGTGCACCGGGCCGGAGATGTCGGCGTACCACGTCGAGGCGGCGATCGCACTGTGCCACAGCACGGCCCAGCCGCCCGACTGGCGCCGGATCGTCGGCCTGTACGACGACCTGCTGGCGCTGCGCCCGTCGCCGGTGGCGCGGCTGAACCGCGCGATCGCTCTGTCCATGGTGGACGGTGCCGTCGCCGGGATCGCCGAACTCGAAGCCGTCGAGGCCGACCTGCCGGACTACACCCTGCTGCCCGCCGTACTCGGCGCGCTGTGGCTGCGGGCAGGCGATCCTGTGCGAGCCGCGGAGCACTATCGGCGAGCGCTCGCGCTGCCCTGCTCGGAGCCGCAACGCCGCTTCCTGACCCGACGCCTGGAGGCCTGCTGACCGGCGACACCCTGAACGGTTCAGACGGCAGTGCGCGTGACTGAGTGGACGACACGCGTGATCCGACGGACGACACGCGTGACTGGATGGACGACACGCGAGGCGGACGAGTTCCGTCGCGAGTCGTCCGGCTGGACACGGGTGCTGTCTGTCCAATCACGCGTGTCGTCCATCCAGACACGCGAAAGTGGGCGTTCGCGACACGTCGGCGTTCGGGCCTGCTGACCGGCGACACCCGCAGTTCACGTGGGCACGGTTATCTGGAGAGGTGAACTGGACGGCGTACATCGACGGCTACTGCGAACGCCTGGCCCCCGGCCTCTGGGGTGAGCCGCTCAACAGCCTCAGCAATCTCGCGTTCCTGGTCGCCGCGATCGCCGTCTGGCGACGACCGAACGGCCGTGTCCTCGCGGTCCTCATCGGACTGGTGTTCCTCGGCAGCACGGCCTTCCACCTGCTCGCCACCCGCTGGTCCGCGGCCGCCGACACCGGTTTCATCCTGGTGTTCGTCCTGTACTACGCCGCCGTGTTCCCGCACGTGTTCTTCGGCGTCGGCCGCAGGCTGTCCTGGATCGGCGTCCCCGTGTTCCTCGCGTTCACCGCCCTTGTCGCGTCGCTGGGCGGCGGGCTGTACCTCTCGGCGTTGATCGGCCTGGTGATCTTCGCGGTCATCCTCAAGGGTGAGCACCGCCGCAGATTCGCCGTCGCCGCGGGCGTCTTCGGGGTGTCCCTTTCGTTCCGCACGGCCGACCACACGGTGTGCGGGAACTTCCCCGCCGGCACCCACTTCCTGTGGCACCTGCTGAACGGGCTCGTGCTCTATCTCGTCGCGGACGCCTCAACGAAAAGGGCCGCGTCCCGGCAGGACGCGGCCCCCTCTCACAGCTGACTCAGTGGACGCCGATCTCGCGGAGATCCTTGTCGTGCTCGTCGGCGTGGTAGTCCTCGGCTTCGGTGTCGTCCGTGCCGTTGAAGACCTTCATCTGCCGCGCGATCACCGTGAAGATCACGGCGATCAGCAGGTTCGCGGCCAGCGCCACGAAACCGACGTAGATCTGCAACTGCGACCCGCTGAGCGGGTGCCAGCCGAAGATCGACAGGTCGCCGAGCTTCAGCGCCGAGCCACCGAAGTGCGCCTTGCCGGTCGACGCGTTCGGGATGTTGTAGAGCATGACCAAGCCCCAGCCGATGCCGACCACCCAGCCGGCGATCAGGCCCCAGCGGTGGAACCACCGCGTGTAGAGCGAGATCGCGACCGCCGGCAGCGTCTGCAGGATCAGCACGCCGCCGATGAGCTGGAGGTCGATCGAGAACTGCGGGTCGATGAACAGGATGAACGCCACCGCGCCGAACTTCACGATCAGCGAAGCGAGCTTGGCCTGCTTCGCTTCCTGGCGCGGCGTCGCGTCCTTCTTGATGTACTCCTTGTAGATGTTGCGGGTCCACAGGTTGGCCGCCGCGATCGACATGATCGCCGCGGGCACCAGCGCGCCGATGCCGATCGCGGCGAACGCGATCCCGGCGAACCACGACGAGAACTGCGAGTCGAACAACACCGGGACGACGGTGTTCGTATCGGGCTTGCCGGTGGCGTTGTTGGTGATCGGCGAGACCGACGCGCTGATCGCGACGTAGCCGAGCAGCGCCAGCAGGCCCAGCACCAGCGAGTACGCCGGGAGCGCGACCATGTTCCGCTTGATCACGCTGCGGCCGCGCGAAGCGAGCACGCTGGTGAGCGAGTGCGGGTACAGGAACAGCGCGAGCGCCGAACCGAGCGCCAGTGTCGCGTACTGCAACTGGTTGTTGGCGTTGAGCAGGATGCCGTCCGCCTGGGACGGCGTCTTGTCGAATTTGGCGTCGGCCGCGTCGAAGATCGCCGACCAGCCGCCGAGCTTCGAGGGCAGGTAGATGATCGCCACGATGATCACGAGGTAGATCAGGATGTCCTTGACGAACGCGATCAGCGCGGGCGCGCGAAGGCCGGACTGGTAGGTGTAGACCGCCAGGATGATGAAGGCGACCAGCAGCGGCAGGTGGCCGACGACGCCGGAGCCGTTGATGCCCATGGTCCGCAGCACCGCTTCGAGGCCGACGAGCTGCAGCGCGATGTACGGCATCGTCGCGATGATGCCGGTGATCGCGATCAGCAACGCCAGCGTCGGCGAACCGAAACGGCCGCGGACGAAGTCGGCGGGGGTGACGTAGCCGCGGACGCGGGAAACCGACCACATGCGCAGCGCCGGCATCAACACGATCGGGTAGACGATGATCGTGTACGGCAGCGCGAACATGCCCATCGCGCCGGCGCTGAACATCAGCGCGGGGACGGCGACGAACGTGTACGCCGTGTAGAGGTCACCGCCGAGCAGGAACCAGGTGATCCACGAACCGAACTTGCGGCCGCCGAGGCCCCATTCGTCCAGGTGGTCGAGGGTGTTGCCGGCCTTCCAGCGCGAAGCGACGAAGCCGAGCACGGTAACCACCGCGAAGAGGATCGTGAAGATGATCAGCTCTGGCCATTGGATGTTGCTCACTTGGCGTCCCCCTCGTCGAGCTCGTCCACGGACAGCCGGTCGGGACGCTCACTGGTCGGCTTGTCCTTGGTCATCACGAAGACGATCCAGGTGCACAGGACGCCGACGGCCACGAACACGAATTGGAACCAGTAGAAGAACGGCATCCCGAACACGCGCGGCCCGTCCGAATTGAACAAGGACGTGATCAGTACCAGCAACGGGATGATCAACAGGAGGTTCCAGGGGCTGAACTGAAAGCCCCTCACCTTCCCGTCTGCCTTACCTGACGCCATCGGACCTCACCTAACGTTTCCCGTACCCCCGGATGGTCCCGATGACCCTAGAACCTCTCCCCCACCCGGGTCACGCGTGCCCGATATCGATTTGATCAGCGGCGCCCCATACGACGAAGGGCGGTTGCCGTCCCGCTCCCCGCCGGATATCAATAGCCGCAAGTCGCGAACAGGAACTTCGCACGCAAGATCAAAGGGGCATCGGATGAAGAAACTCCGCTATGCGGTGGTGATCCCGGCTGTCGCCGGCACCATGCTGGCCGGGTTCACGCCTGCGTTCGCAGGACCGGAGGCTGCTCGGCAGCAGCCGCTGAACTCCACCAACATTCCGGCGAAGTACGCGGACCAGAAGCTGGACTGGCACAAGTGCACCGCCGGTGAGCTGCCGTCCGCGCCGCCTCCGGGGGCCGAGAACATCGAGTGCGCGACCTACCGCGCACCGCGCAACTGGTACAAGACGAACGAGGCCATCGACCTGACGATCGCCGTCAGCCGCCTCGCCGCCACCAGCGGCAACGCGACCGCCAGCGTGATCACGAACCCGGGTGGCCCCGGCGCTCCGGGCCGTAACTTCCCGGCCCGGCTGCGTAACCAGACGAAGCTGCGCGCGAACCAGGAGATCATCGGTCTCGACCCGCGCGGCACCGGCAAGAGCACCAACATCACCTGCGGCAACGCGATCGGCACCGGCTCCGACCTCGACCCGCGCGACCGCAGCCGGGCGAACCTCAACCTGATCCTGGACGCCACCAAGTACGCGGCGGACTCCTGCCAGGTGAAGTCCGGCGAGCTGGGCCCGCTCATCAACACCGCTCAGACCATCCGCGACATCGACCTGCTGCGCGTCCTCCTCGGCCGCGACAAGATCAACTGGGTCGGCTACTCGGCGGGCACCTGGATGGGCGCGCACTACGCGCAGCAGTTCCCGACCCGGACCGGCAAGTTCCTGCTCGACTCCTCGACCGAGTTCACCACCACCTGGCAGAACTCGTTCGACGGGCAGCCGCTCGGCTTCGAGCGCCGCTGGCGTCAGGACTTCCTGCCGTGGATCGGCAAGTACGACAAGGTCTACGGCTTCGGCAAGACCGGTGAAGCCGCGCGCCAGACGTACGAGAAGGTCCGCTTCGCGCTGACGCAGAACCCGGTCGAGGTGGACGGCGTCCCGGTTTCGGCCAACGCCCTCGACTCGACCATCGCGGGGTACCTCTACTCGAAGCGCAACTTCCCCGCGCTGGCCGACTACCTGGTCAACCTGAAGACGCTGACCGAAGGCACCTCGACGCAGCAGCAGAAGTCGGCGGCCGCGCAGAAGGTCAAGGCGGAGACGGTGGACGGTGACGGCGTCATCGGCCCGCAGCCGCTGTTCGTCCCGACCGACGGCGACTCCTACAACGCCAGCTTCTGGACCATCCCCTGCAACGAGGGCAAGTGGACCGGCAACCGGCAGAGCGTCATCCGCCAGTCGCAGAAGCTGATCGACCGCGACCTGCCGCTGCTCGGCGCCGGCTGGCTGATCCAGCCGTGCATCTTCTGGAAGAACAAGCCGGTCGACCTGCCGAAGCTCGACGGCCGCGGCGTCCCGCCGGTGCTGATCGTCCAGTCGGTGAACGACCCCGCGACCCCGATCGAGGGTGCGACCCGTGCGCACCGCGCGTTCGCCGGCTCGCGGATGATCACGGTGACCGGCGAAGGCGACCACGGTATCTACGCCGGCGGCAACGCGGGTGTGGACAAGGTCGTGGAGGACTTCCTCGTCGACGGCAAGGTGCCGAACGACCAGAGCCTCCCCGGACTCCCACTTCCGGTGCCCGCGGGCGCCTGAAGCCACTAGGGATTGTGGCCCCGTCGAGCTTCGGCTCGGCGGGGCCTTTTCTTTGGGGTTGTCCACGACCTGTGCACAGAGTTATCCACAGGCTGGGGGTAACTTGGTGGGGACAACTCGCGTGCGCCTGGCCGGACCGGTATTAGTATTGGCGTCATGGTGCGAGTGCCGTTGACGGACGAGGAACGCGAACGCGGCGAGCGGCTGGGGCTGGCGCTCCGGGACGCGCGCGCGTCGGCGTCGCGGAGCATGGTCGAGGTCGCCGCGGAGGCGGGGATCTCGGTGGAGACACTCCGCAAGATCGAGACCGGCCGGATCCCGACGCCCGCCTTCTTCACGGTGATGGCGATCGCGGACGCCGTCGGGCTGCCGCTGGACTCGCTGCGCGCGGCGGCCGAGGGCAGTACCGAACAGGTCGCTGAGGCGAGTTAGGGGCGAAGGGCGGCCAGGGCGTGTGCCCGGTCGTTCAGGTAGAGGAAGCCGTCGATCGGCAGGTCGAAGCTGCTCAGCAGGCTTTCCAGGGTGGCGTACTCGTCCACGCCGAGCCGCAGGTTCTCCTTCATCGCGTGTGCGACGAGGACGTCGGCCAGCTCTTCCCACTCGCCGGACCAGTGCAGCGTGCGGTAGAAGGCCAGGACGTCCGGCGTGATCCGGTCGGCGATCTGGTCGAGCAGGCTGTCGCCGAAGAAGCTGATGCGGCCGGCGGCGAGGTCGGCGACGGTCGGGTTCGCCGGGTCGGCCGCGGTGTCGGGATTGCGGACCACGCCGGGACCCGCCACCGGATAGCCCGTTTTGACGTGGCCGTTGTCCTCGACCAGCACGATCAGATGCACGCCGTAGCGCTCGCCGGCACAGCGCCAGCGGCCGTTGGGCAGTCTGACGCGGGGTTCGCTCGGATCGTTCGCGACGTCCTTGATGACCGCGATGATCTGCTCGTCGGTCCAGCCCGCGGGGAACTCGCTGGTCGCCCGCCGTCCCTTTCCCGGTGCGTGCCCGCCGCCCACTCGTGCTCCTTTCGTCGCATCGAGGGTAACCCGCATTCGGAGTATCCGGATGATCCGAACGCGGGAACGGGTGACCTCAGGCGATCACGCTGAGCAAGACGGTGCCGACGGCCAGGACGTCCACGCCTCGCAGGGCCTGTAATCCGGCCGCGCCGCCGCCGACGTCATAGTTCATCGGCGGCCGGGTCGCCGTCCGCAGCGCCGCGACCACGGCGAGCGGGATCGCGAGCCACACCGGCCAGGCCGGGGTCACCCCGAGGGTCAGCGTCACCAGGCCGAGCAGCACTCCCCAGCCGAGGCCGAGCAGGGCGAACACCAGGCCGTTGACCAGCCGCAACTCCCAGTCGGACGCGCCAAGCCATCGCCTGCGGCCGGGATTGCGCCACAGTTCGCCGAGCCCGCCGACGAACGGCACGAGCGCCGCGTACGCGCCGAGCGCGAACAGCGGCACCACGGGGACGGCCGAGAAGGCCAGATGCCCGAGACCGACCAGACAAGCGATCACCACGCCGGCCGCCGCGTAACGCATCCGGCCGAGCACGCCCGCCCACGCGAGCCGCAGCGTGGTCGGACGCCGCAGCGTCAGCCACGGCACCGGCTTCGATTCCGGGATCAGCAGCATGGGGTCCATGAAGACCGCGGCCATCGCCCGCAGGAGCCGCGCGTTCCAGCCGTCGACGAGTTCCTGGCGCCCGACCCCGGACATCGGCTCGCCGCCGAAGGCCACCGCCACCGCCACCACGAACAGCGCGCCTGCCAGCACCTCGATCGCGATCGGGCCCAGCCCCGCGGACGCCGTCGCCAGACCGGCCAGCGCGAGTACGACCGGGCCGGCTGTTTCCCCGCGGATCGCCGTCCGCCGCGCGGTGACGGCGGCCAGGATCGCGCCGGAGGCGGTCAACGCCGACATCGCGATCCACACGTCCTTCGACCCGCCACCGATCGCGGTGACCAGCGCCCCGGTGTAGCCGACCACGACGACCAGCCCGGACCAGAGCGTCCACATCCGCTTCACGACGACACGGCGCCTGTCGACGCGGGCGAAGTCCATCCAGGTCAGCGCCGCCGGCTCGGCCCAGACGAAGCCGCGGCGGAGCAGGCTGCGCCAGAACATCGCGCACAGCACCACCAGCAGGCCGAACACCGCCGGGAAGTCCACAACGGACTGTCCAAAAAGGAAGTCGCGGAGTTTCGGCAGGTTCTGGAATGCGGTGAACAGCGCGCCGAAGCCGAACAGTGCCAGGAAGGTCTGGTAATCCCCGTTGAACAACCCGCCGAATCGCTGTCGTCCCGGGACATGCGTGGGGGCTTTCGTGGTCACCACAACTCGAGGGTGGAGTCGGCCGCTTCGAGCAGCGGCGGATGATGCGTGGCCACGACGACGGCCGCCCCGGCGTCGGTCGAGCGCTTGATCAACCACGTCAGCCATTCCTTCCCCGCGACGTCGAGCGCCCGCTCGGGCTCGTCGAGCAGCAGGACGTCGTGCGGCCGCGCGGTCGCGCCGAGCAGCAGCAGGCGACGGCGTTGCCCGGCGGAGAACTTGCCCGCGGTGACCTTCGCGCGTTCCGAGAGGCCCGCGTCCGCCAGCAACGCGTCGAAATCGCCGAGATCGGCCCCGAACGAGCCCTCCAGCAGTTCGAGATGCTGAAGCGGAGTCAGTTCGGCGAAGAAATCGGAATCGTCGAACAGCACGGAAACCTTGCGGCGAAAGGAAACCTCGCGTTCGTCGGGTTTCCCGCCCGCGACGACGACGCGTCCGCGCTGCGGGGTCTGCGTGCCGTACAGACACCGCAACAGGGTCGATTTCCCCACCCCGTTGGGGCCGACGATGACCGCGCATTCGCCCGCATCGACCTCGAAGTCGAGGCCGTCGAACAACCAGAGATCCCCGGCCTGGACGCCGAGCCCGCGTACGTCGATCATGTGGCGCGCAACAACTCGATCACCGGTGCGAGCGCGTCCATGTTGTGCTCCAGCACGGTGAAGTAGGTGAACCCGAACCGCTCGCGATGCGCCAGGATCTGTTCGGCGATCTGCTCGTGCGTGCCGACCAGCGCCGTCGGAAGTTCGGCGAGCTGGTCGACGGTGAGCTTGCCCCCGAGCAGCTCTCGCAAGCTCTCCAAACCCTCTCGCCGGTCTTCGACCACGGCGACGAAATGCGCGAGGATATTGAATTCGGCGGCACGGCCCTTCAGTTTTCCGCGGACGAAGTCCACCCGCTCCGCGATTCCGGCGGCGTCGTCGACGGCGAGTTCTCCTCCGTCGGGAACGGCGGCCGTGCCGGTGAACGCGATGATGTCGGCGTGTTCGGCGGCGAGCGTGAGCAGCCTGTCGCCGCGGCCGGCGATCATCAGCGGCGGCCCCGGTTTCTGTACGGTGGCCGGTTTGTGCTTTTCGTCGGCATAGAGCCGGTTGAGTTCTTTGATCGTTTTTTCGAGGTGGGCGACGCGCTGTCCGGCGCGGGGGAACTCCATTCCCGCCGCTTCGAATTCGGCCTTCACGTACCCGGCCCCCAGGCCGAGCTCCAGCCTGCCCTCGGTGAACTGGTCGGTGCCGGTGACGTCGCGGGCGAGCAGCACCGGGTTGTAGAAGGCCGTGTTGATGACGAAGGTGTTGAGCCTGGGGCGGCTCGTCACCTCGGCGGCGAGCACGAGCGCCGGGAAGGGCGGTGCCATGCCGAGGTGATCCGCCGCGCCGATCACGTCGAACCCGAGGTCTTCGGCCTTGCGGCACTTGCCGACCCACGCCGCGCGGGTCTCCGGGACGACCATGTTGACGCCGAATTTGACCATGCGGCCACGGTACCGAGCGCGAAAGAAGAAGGCCTCATCCCCGGGAATGACTCCGAGGATGAGGCTCACAACGGTGGCGTGTCGCGAAAGCCACTTTCGCGACGCCTGATGTGACACAGCACCAGCACCGCGTGAACCGGATGGTCTGTGGGGCAGGTGAGGCAGTATTCGCCTACCCACGCCTGACCTGTCCCCGGCGCTGACGATGTAGGAATCGGGACGTTCAGTGTCCCGATTCCTACATCGTCGCGAGTGTGCCTCGGCACCGTTCCTCCGTCACGCACACACAGAGCAGTCGAGTGACGCCGATGTCGTTCAGTCGATCAGCCGAGACGCTGCTTCAGTGCGTCCAGCTCGTCACGCAGCGAAGCCGGGACCTTGTCGCCGATCTTCTCGAACCACTCCTCGATGAGCGGCAGTTCCTGGCGCCACTCGTCGGCGGAGACGTCCAGCGCGGCCTGGATGTCGGCCAGCGGCTCCTTGAGGCCCTCGGTGTCGAGGTCCTCGGCCTTCGGCACGAAGCCGACCGGGGTCTCGTTCGCGTTGCCCTTGCCCTCGACGCGCTCGATGACCCACTTCAGGATCCGCGAGTTCTCGCCGAAGCCCGGCCACAGGAAGCGGCCGTCGTCGCCGCGGCGGAACCAGTTGACGTAGAAGATCTTCGGCAGCTTGTCCGCGTCGGCGTTCTTGCCGAGGTCCAGCCAGTGCTTGAAGTAGTCACCGGCGTGGTAGCCGAGGAACGGCAGCATGGCCATCGGGTCGCGGCGCACGTTGCCGACCGCGCCGGCGGCGGCCGCGGTGGTCTCCGACGACATGGTGGCGCCCATGAACACGCCGTGCTGCCAGTCGCGGGCCTCGTTCACCAGCGGGACCGTGGTCTTGCGGCGGCCGCCGAACAGGATCGCCGAGATCGGCACGCCCTGCGGGTCGTCCCACTCGGGCGCGAGGATCGGGCACTGCGACATCGGCGTGCAGTAGCGCGAGTTCGGGTGCGCGGCCTTCTCTTCCGACTCCGGCGTCCAGTCCTGCTTCTTCCAGGAGGTGGCGTGCGCGGGCTTCTCGCCCATGCCCTCCCACCAGACGTCGCCGTCGTCGGTGAGCGCGACGTTCGTGTAGACCGTGTTGCCCTTTTCGATGGTGCGCATCGCGTTGGGGTTGGTGTGCCAGTCGGTGCCCGGCGCGACGCCGAAGAAGCCGAACTCGGGGTTCACCGCGTACAGGCGGCCGTCCTCGCCGAACCGCATCCACGCGATGTCGTCACCGAGGGTCTCGGCGCGCCAGCCGGGGATGGTCGGCTGCAGCATGGCGAGGTTGGTCTTGCCGCAGGCGCTCGGGAACGCCGCCGCGACGTAGTGGACCTTGTCCTCGGGCGAGATCAGCTTGAGGATCAGCATGTGCTCGGCCAGCCAGCCCTCGTCGCGGGCGATGACCGAGCCGATGCGCAGCGAGTAGCACTTCTTGCCCAGCAGCGAGTTGCCGCCGTAGCCGGAGCCGTAGCTCCAGATCTCGCGGGTCTCGGGGAAGTGCGAGATGTACTTGGTGGTGTTGCACGGCCAGGAGACGTCCTCCTGACCCGGCTCCAGCGGCGCGCCGACGGAGTGCAGGGCGGGGACGAACGCGCGCTCGGTGCCGTCCTCGGTGACGAACTTGTCCAGCGCGGCCTTGCCGGCGCGGGTCATCACGCGCATGGAGGCGACGACGTAGGCGAAGTCGGTGATCTCGATGCCGAGCTTGGGGTCTTCGGCGCCGAGGGGGCCCATGCAGAAGGGGATGACGTACATCGTGCGACCGCGCATGCAGCCGCGGTACAGCTCCGTCATCGTGGCCTTCATCTCGGCCGGGTCCATCCAGTTGTTGGTGGGACCGGCGTCGTCTTCGTTCTCCGAACAGATGAAGGTGCGCTCTTCGACGCGGGCGACGTCATTCGGGTCGGAAGCGGCCCAGTACGAGTTGGGCTTCGCGTCGAGCTGCACGAACGTGCCGGCGGAGACCAGCTCGGCGTTGATGCGCGCGGCCTCTTCGTCGGACCCGTCGACCCACACCACGCGGTCCGGAGTGGTCAGTTCGGCGACCTCCCGGACCCAGGACAGCACGCCACTGTGCGTCGTCGGCGCATTTTCCAGTCCGGGGATGGCGACTGCGGTCATCTCTACTCCTGACTTCCGACGGCAGAAGCCCACACCGGGAACGACGCTGTTCCGATGCGGGCTTCGATGCCGGCGACCGAATGGCTTCGCACACCGGCGGGAAGGCCGGTGTGCAGGTTTTGGGATTCCCCGAGAGTAGCCGGATGACCGGCAGGTAACCGAGAGCTGACCTGTCGGTTCTCTCACAAGAACGATAAGGGAATCGATTCAGTATCACCGGAATGGGCCATACGCAGAAATTCTTCCGGTGATCGACAGCACGGTGACGGGGCGAATCGGACATGAGAAAGCCCGGCACGAGGTCTCGTACCGGGCTGCTCTGTGACCAGGATTACACGAATTCGGCTATTAAAATGGCCTAGACCATTCTAGCGGTGGTTTAAACCATTTCCGGAATCAGTTGAGGCTGATCCACTGGCCGGTCGAAGAATCGATCTTCGCCACACCTTCGAGTGTTTCGGTGCCCGCGCCACCCCACGCCGCGTCACCCGCGGGGTCGCCATCGACGGCGGCCGGAGTGCTCGCGAAGGCCGAGCCGATGTCGTCGTTGACCACGCCGCTGCTGACCTCGGTCCACTGGCCGGGGCCGGTGTGCTCGTAGGTCTTGGAGTTGCCGGAGGCGTCGGTCTCCACCGCGATGTCGGCGTTGCCGTCGCCGTCCTTGTCGGTGAAGGCGATCGTGCGGCCGTCCTCCGTCGTGACGACGGCGGTGTCGGGAGTCCCGTCACCGTTCGTGTCGATCGTCGGCGGGCCGATCTCGACGTCGCCGCTGGGCATGTCGGCGTGCATGGTGCCGCTGGTGCCCGCGTCGGAACCGCCGTCGTCGCTACCGCCACCGGCCTCGACCCAGGCGCCGGACGCCTCGTCGTAGACGGCTTCCTGGACGACCTTGCCGTTCTCGTCCAGCACCGCGTACTGGTCGGCCTCGCCGTCGCCGTCGGTGTCGACGAACGCCTGGCCGGTGCCGTCTTCGTGCTGGATGACCGCGGCGTCGTTGACGCCGTCCTTGTCGAGGTCGTAGTTGAGCTCGGCCTGGTACTCCTCGCCGTCAACGTGGACCGTGACCGCCTCCGTGGAGCCCGCCTCGGTGTCCGTGCCGCCGCTCTCGTCGACCCACATGGGATAACCCCCTCGTTGACCTGCTGGTGTGTCGAAGCTTAGGACTCACCGTAGGCCGGTTCGGTTCCGGTCCACAACAGGACCACCCTGGTCAGGCGTCGCGCAGTGACCGAATGCGACCGAGCAGTGCCTCAGCGCGATCGCGACCGTCCGAGACGTCCTTCAGGCGCTTCGCGACGACCGAGATCTTCTTCGCCCGTTCCTGCGCGCCCATCTTGATCGTCTTGTCGACTTCCTTCAGCTCCGCCTCGATCGCGTCGATGCGGCGGCCGAGGGCTTCGTCGAGCGCCATCGACAGCTGCTGTTCGGCCTCGATCAGCTGCTCCGCGACGAGCTGGTCCAGCGTGGAACGCGCGTCCGCGATCGCCTCGACCAGCCACTGCTTCATATGCTGCTTGTCCGAGGCGTGTTTGCGGGTGCGTGCCATCCACCAGCCGGCGCCGAGGCCGATGATGATCGTGGCGGGCAGGATCACCGGGTTCAGGATCGCGACGCCGGCCAGCGGCAGCGCGGCGACCTTCCCGGCACCGAGACCACCGGAAACGCCCATGAAGATGAGCAGTTTGTCCTCGGCCGTCGGCGGTTTCTTGTCCGGCGGGCGAAGCACGACCGGCGGGCCGCCCGCCCTGGCGAACTGACCGCGGATGATGGCGAGCTCTTCGGCCGAGAAAAGCTCCGAAAGCGCGACGTTGGTGACCTGATTGAGCCGCTGGGAGAGCAGCATCGAGATCCGCTGCGACGTCGTCTGCAACGCGATGTCGACCTGCTGGGGCAGCGCGGCGAGGGCGTCCCGTTTCGCGCCGTCGATCTGCTGCCGGAAATGCGTCGACGCGTCGCGCATCTGCCTGCTGGTCTCGTGTCCGACCTCGACGCGGGTCCGCTGGATCTCCGCGCGCAGTTTCAGCTGCCAGCCCCGGGTCGACGAGCGCCGTTCGGTGGTCAGGTCGTCGCGGCGCTGGCGGAGCTGCTCCGCCTCGGCCTCGCCGGCGGACAGCGCACGGCTTTCCGCCTGCAACTTCGCCTTGAGCTCGCCGAGGGCACTCGACAGCGCCCGCAGGGTGTTGGCCTCGCCCAGCATCGCCGAGCGACCGACCAGCATCTCCTGCAACGCGCCCTGCAGTGCGCCGATCCCGGCCTTTTCCCGCAGCATCATGGCCATCTGCTCGTTCGGGGCCTTGGCCGCCGTCTCGAACATCCGCGCGGAAACCGGATGGAACACCGCGTCGGCGAACCGGGGAGCGTGCTCGGCGAGCAGCCGCCGGTCGGCTTCGAGAACCTCGCGCCAGCCGCGGAACTGGTCGGTCTTGGTCAGCGCGAACAGCACGGTTTCGACGCGCTCGCCCATGTCCTGCAGGAAGTGCAGCTCCTGCGCGGTGAACGGCGAGGAGGCGTCGACGACGAACAGCAGCGCGGTGGCGCCCGCGGCGGCCTCCTTCGCCAGTTCGCCGTGCATCGAGTCGAGCCCGCCGACGCCCGGGGTATCCACAATGGACACTCGTTCGAGCAGCGGGACCGGACCGGAGACCTCGACGTAACGCGGCGGGATCTGCCCTTCCGGCAGTTCGTGCGCGGCCGAAACCCAGTGGATCAGGTCGTTGAGGTTGATCGGCACCGACGCCAGCTGGCCCGGGTAGCAGGCCTGCGCGGACCACTGCTCGGCGTGCTCGAAGACCAGATACGTCGCCGTGGCGACGTCTGCGTCCACAGGGGACAGTCCCGGCATGGACAGGAGCGCGTTCACGAGCGAGCTCTTGCCGCGGTTGGTCTCGCCGACCACCACGACCGACGGCTTCTTCGGCCGCGCCTTCCGGATGTCCTCGACCCATTTCGCGGCCTGAGGATCGGCTTCGCGGACGACGGTGAGCAGCTGCTCGCGCGTGCTCTTCACGACCGCCGGGAGATTGGTCGCCGCGCTCGGAGCGGTCACTGGGCCTTCTTCGCGTAGACGATGACGATCGGCGCGCGCAAGACCCGGTCGTGATCGGCGAACCCGACGACCTCGGTCTCCGCGACGAGCCCTTCGAGCGCCGGATCCTCGGTCGCGACCGCGCCGCCCGCCTCGTGCACGGCGGGGTCGAACCGCTCACCGTCCGGGCGCAGGGCACGGACACCGATCCCGGCGAGACCGTGTTCCAGCCGCTCGACGACGCCGCCGCTGCGGGCGCGATCGAGGGCGTACAGGCAGAGCTGGATCAGCGCCTGCCGGTCGGCGAGAGCCTGTTCGAGGTCGGCCGGACCCGTGGTCGTGGACTCCACATCGGTCTTCGACGCGGCTTCGACGGCCACGGTTCCCTCGGGCGGCGAAGTCACGCCATCCGCCTCGGCGATGATCGCCGCCGAAATCTGGCCGGTCGGCACTTCGTCCGGGTCCACCTCGTCGACCGCCTTCTTGCGCAGCCAAGCACCCACCCGAATCGACCCCCGTAACTGGTGTCCCGGGCCTGCTGATCAGCCCGGGGAGATTCCACCAGTGTCGACCAATCGCCCGTCGGCCGGGGGCGAAATCGACAGAACGGGACGAAGGAATCTGGTGATCAGCTCCTTCATCACCGCGAGTTCCGCTTTCGGATCGAGGTCCGGCTCCAGAATCACGCGTGAAAGCGGTGCGTCGACCAACGCGACCAGCCAGCTCGCCACCGTCTTCGCATCGAGTCCGGGATCGATCCGGCCCGCTTCCATCGCCCCCGTCACGAGGTCGGTCAACCCGTCACGGAGGGCACGGTCGTTGCCCTGGACGAGCCTGGCCAGATCGGCGTCGCGGGAACACTGCGCGGCGACCTCGAGGACGAGTTTGGCCGCGAGAGGCTGCAGGAGTTGCTCCGACACATACGTGATGACGTGGAGGATGGCCTCCCACGGATCCTCGATCTCCCCGGCGGCCGCGAGCAGGGCCGCGGTCTCGTCGCCGTCCTGCTCGAAGATGCCGACGAAGACCGCGCGTTTGTTCGGGAAGTAGTGGAACAGGCTGCCGGTGCTGATCCCCGCCGCGCGGCAGATCTCCGCCGTCGTGGTCTTCTCGAAGCCCTTCATCGCGAAACAGCCCGCGGCGGCGTCGAGGATGGCGCGGCGTTTCGCCTCGTGTTTGGCCGGGTCGACCGTCCTCATTTCACCGCCGGCGGCTCGTCTTGCCACGGGTAGCCGTGGTCGAGGAAGGCCTTGGCGACGGCTTCGCGGTCGACGTCGGCCTTCTGCCGCACCAGTTCACGGCCGTCCGCGGCGAGCAGGACCAGCTCCTTGCCGTCGAGGAACACGGCCTCGAGCCGGGCTTCGTAGGCGCGGCTGCGGCCCTTGGTGGTCAGCGTGATGCGAGTCGGCGTCACCTTGACGATCAGCCTTTCGTGCGCCCAGACCGCGGCGAAGAACAGGCCGAGCACCAGGCCGACACCGATCCCGGTGACCATGCCCCATGGCCGCGGCATATCCGAGACGAGCTGGAAGGGGCCCTTGAACGGGACCCAGCTCAAGGACGCCACCCAGCCCGAAATCGACTGGAGGAACCAGCCGAGCGCGGCGCCTGCCAGCGGACAGCCGAGCCAGGAGGCCGTGCGCAGCCACTGGGGCTCGTCGACGATCGTTTCCATGCGCCCATTATTAGACCGAGCGCTCGGTTTATCAATCTCGGGGCGCGTTTAGTCCTCTGGATGCGGTAGTTGCGCGTGCAAGGACCGCATCCAGAGGACTAAATGCGGGAGGTCAGTCGCGGATCTGCTGCCAGATGAGGAAGTACGCCCGGTGCACGACGTGCGCGACGCGGCTCTGGGCGGGCGTCGCGCCGAAGGACGCGAAGGACCGCCACCAGCCGGCGCGTTCCAGGGCGTGAGCCGCCAGCTCGGCGCGCGGAGCACCCGGCTTGCCGAGCTGCGCGCCGATGTCGGCGTTGCTGCCGACCCGCAGGACCTCCTCGGACAGGTCCTCGGGCATGTCGACCGCGCCGGAAGCGACCAGCGTGAGCGCTTCGAGCAGCCGGAGCTGGTGTGCCTCGGGCTTGGCGAGCAGGACCTCGATCGCGTCGTGGACGCGCTGCCGTTCGGCCGGGTCGCCGGAAGCGTGGGCCAGCGCGGTGACCGAAGCCAGCGCGGCGGCGGCCTTGATGCCGTCGGCGCGGGCGGCGAAGACGATGCTCAGCCGCTGGCGGACGGCTTCGAGCCCGGAGGCGTCGAGCAGCTTCCGCCGCAGCGAGCCCGCGGTGATCTCGGGTTCCTTGCGGATCGCCTCGACCGCGTACCGGACGCCGAACAGGTCCAGTTTCTCCAGCAGCCGCAGCCGGGTGCCCGCCGCGACGTCGCATTCCCAGCTGGTGAAGATGTCCGCCGAGATCAGCATGGTCTCGAGGATGTCGTCGTCCATCTCGGCCAGCTGGCGCAGTGCTTCGGCGTCAGGGGAGGTGAAGCCGCCGGACTCGGCCGACTCCGCGATCAGCCCGATCACCGGCAGCACGTCCGCGACGCGGGGTTTCAGCGTCGAGGCCTGCTTCTCCGACAGGAGCGTGGCGGCCTTCCACACGTCGCCGCCCGAGCCTTCGACCGACTCCGGCGCGATGGTGTCCGCCTTGTTGAGCACGGCGATCGCGTTGACCGGACCCGCCTCGCGGCTCGCGGTCGCGGCCGTGAACGCGGCCAAGGCCTGCTGGTCGTCGGCGCGGACGCCCTGCGTGACGACGTAAAGCACGGCTTCGGCACCGGCGACGGCGTTGCGCGAGGTGTCGTCCAGCTCGTCGGAGCCTTCTTCTTCGTCCTCGTCCTCGTCACCGTCGGGCTTGCGGTGCTTCGCCGCGCCCAGCAGCTCCTCGGTCCGCGACACCGAGGCGGCGTCGAGCGAGCCGAGGCCGGGCGTGTCGATGACGGTCATGCCCTGCAGGACCGCGTTGGTGAGGTACGCCTCGATATGCGAGACCTTGTCGATGTCGATGCCCAGCTCCGCCGGGATCATCCCGTCGGCGGAGAAGGGCAGCACCTGTTTGCGGCCGTCGTTGAAGACGATCTCGACGCGGTCGACGGTGCCGTACTGGAACCTGGTCACCAGTCGCGTGCACTCGCCGACGTCGGTCGGCGCGACCCGGCGCCCGATCAGGGCGTTGACCAGGGTGGACTTACCCGATTTGATCCGGCCCGCGACGGCGACCTGCAGCGGTCCGCCCAGCCTGCGCAGCACTTCGGCGAAGCCGACGGCGGTCCGCGCGGACACCTGCGGTTGCAGACGATGGCAGAGATTGGCCACCGACATCGACAGCGGACCGGCGAGCCGTCCCTGCTCCGAAGGTGACGTCACGGCGCTCTGCCCCTCCCAGTCGTCGAGCCTGCCGAGGAGAATCGTGCCATGCCGCTCATCCTCGGGTCGCACCGAAGGTGGTACCGGCGACCGACGCGCGGACGGCACAGGCCGACATAGTGTTACCAGGTGCGACGGTTGAGCCTCTGGATGCGTGCCCACCCCATGGCGGGGGACAGTTCCATCGCCGTCATCCTGCTGCTGACCGACCTGCTGCTTTACGTCGCCGCCGCCGAGACGCCGGAAGTGCCGTCGATGCCGCCCTGGTACGTGGCGGTGCCGCTGGACATCGCGATGGTCGCGCCGCTGGTCTTCCGGCGGAAGGCGACGCTGTGGTCGGCGTATCTGGTGCTGCTGATCGGCATCCCGCACGGGGCGCTGGAGCTGGGCGCGGCCAGCGCGTTCGCGGTGATGATCAGCATCTACTCGGTGCTGGTCTACGTCGGACGCAAACAGGGACTGCTGTATCTGCTGGCGACGCTGGTCACCTCAGGGCTCCAGCTGTGGGCCGACCCGCCGGAGGACGTGTGGGTGCTGGCGATCATCGGCATCTTCTCCAGCGCACTGTGCTGGACGCTCGGCGAGTTCGCCGGCGCGAGGCGCGCCTATCACGAGGAGGTGGAAGCCAGGTTGCATCTGCTTGAGACGGAACGAGACCAGGCGACCAGGATCGCCGTCGGTGAGGAACGCGGCCGGATCGCCCGTGAGCTGCACGACGTCGTCGCGCACGCGGTGAGCGTGATGGTCGTGCAGGCCGACGGCGCGTCCTACGCGGTCGACGGGAATCCCGAGATGGCGAAACGGGCCTTGCAGACGATTTCGGAAACGGGCCGCGGCGCGCTCGCCGAGCTGCGGCGGCTGCTGGACGTGCTCCGCAGTGACGGCGACGACGAGCCGCGGGTGCCGCAGCCGGACGCCAGCGCGCTGACCGACCTCGCGGACCGGATCCGCCAGGCCGGTGTGCCGGTGACACTGGCGATCGGTTCCGACGCGCTGGCCGGGCTGCCCGCCGGTGTCTCGCTCGGCGTGTACCGGATCGTCCAGGAGTCGCTGACGAACACGCTGAAACACGCCGGACAGGGCGCGCAGGCGGAAGTGCTGGTGCGCCGCGAGGCCGAGATGATCGACGTCCGGATCACCGACGACGGCGCCGGCCGCGCGAAACAGCTGGTACCCGCCGCGACGAAGACGGGGTCGCACGGCGCGCCGTCGGGGCCGCGGAGACTCACCGTCCCCGGTGGGAACGGATTGATCGGAATGAAGGAACGGGCGAACGTCTTCGGCGGCACGCTGGAGGTCGGACCCGCTCCCGGTGGAGGGTGGCAGGTGCACGCGAGGCTCCCGGTTAGGTTGGCGACGTGATACGGGTGGTGGTCGTCGACGACCAGGAATTGATGCGCGTCGGGTTCCGGATGGTCCTGGGCGCGCAGGCCGACATCGAGGTGGTCGGCGAGGCCGGCGACGGGGCGCAGGCCATCCGCCTCGCCGAGGAACTGCGGCCGGACGTCGTGCTGATGGACGTCCGGATGCCGGTGCTGGACGGGGTCGAGGCGACGAAACGGATCGTCGAGGCCGGAACGGCGCGGGTGCTCGTGATGACGACGTTCGACCTGGACGAGTACGTCTATTCGGCGTTGCAGGGCGGCGCGAGCGGGTTCCTGCTGAAGGACACCCAGCCGGATCACCTGGTGTCGGCGCTGCGGGCGGTCGCTTCGGGCGACGCCGTGGTCTCGCCTTCGGTGACCAGGCGGCTGCTCGACCGCTTCGTCGGCGCCGGCGGGAAGCCGATGCGGGACGCGGCCGAACTCGACGTCCTCACCGAACGGGAGCGTGAGGTGCTCGTGCTGATCGCGAAGGGCCTCTCGAACCTGGAGATCGCCGAGACGCTGTTCCTGTCCGAGGCGACGGTGAAGACGCACGTCGGGCGGATCCTGTCGAAGCTCGACCTGCGCGACCGGGTGCAGGCCGTGGTGCTCGCCTACGAGACCGGTCTGGCGCGCCCCGGGGTCAGCTGAGGCGATCTCTGCGGAAAAGTGGTCATTCGGTGAGCACTTTGCGGTGGATCCTTGTCTCCAGAGCCACTTGATGGAGGAGAAGGAAATGCTGCGAGGTCTCACCACCACCACGTTCTACGCCGACGACATGGCCGCCGCGATCGAGTGGTACTCCGATCTCTTCGGGATCGAGCCGTACTTCGTCCGCAACGGTCCCGACGGCGCTCCGGCCTACGTCGAGTTCCGGATCGGCGACTACCAGCACGAGTTCGGCGTGGTCCGGGGCGACTACCGGCCGCCGCTGGCCCAGCCCGGTCCTGGCGGAGCCATCGCGAACTGGGCCGTCGACAACGTCGAGGACGCCTTCGCGAAGCTGCTCGAGAAGGGCGCGAAGGAGTACGAGCCGATCATCGAGCGCGGGCCGGGCTTCGTGACCGCGGCCGTCGTCGACCCCTTCGGCAACGTCCTCGGCGTCATGTTCAACCAGCACTACCTGGACGTGCTGGCCGGAACGAAGTAGCCGTGAAGGCAAGGCCAACGTGCCATGCCGTGAGGGCCTCCTTCCCTACCTTGAGAGTAGGGAAGGAGGCCCTCACGGCATTGTTCCGGACGGTCGACGGGAGCCACTGGCGGCAAATGTCTACTTTGTGACTACATGTGCGGTTTTCGGCGGGGGTCGTGAGTGGCAAGTAGCGTTCTAACCCTCTTTACCACTCACGACCCCTCGCAAAACCGCCCAAATCGGGCCCGCCAGCACGCTCTCAGCGGTACAGGGCGTGGTCCGCCGTCTCCGCATCCTTGCCCGCGTCCCGGACTTCGGCCATCCACTTGCCGAAGTCGGGGCGTGAGCCGTCGACGTCGGTCAGGCCGTACTCGTTCATCAGCGTCCACGACGCGAGCGTCTTGCCCGCGAACCGCGAGACCTCCGCGTCGGTCGCCAGCTTCGCGACACCTCGCCCGAGCAACGCCGGGGTCTCCGAGATGGCGAAGTCGACCGGCGCCGTCTTGCCGACCGCGTCACGCCACGTCTCCTCGGTGACCCCGAAGTGGTCGAGCATGGCTTCCGAGCGCAGGAAGCCGGGCGTGACGGTCATGCCGACACAGTCGTACTTCTTCAGTTCGGCGCCGAGCGCCCTGCCGATCGCGCGGATGCCGCATTTCGCGAGGAAGTACGGGATCCCCGCGCCGACGTACTCGTCGTGGTCGCCGTCGGTGACCTCGATGACGAGACCGCCTTTCCGCTTCACCACCAGCGGAAGCAGCCGGTGCAACGCGATCAGGTGCGTGTCGATCGCGTTGTGCACCAGCGTGAGCGCGTCGTCGAGGCTGGAGTCCCAGTACGCCCCTTCGAAGTCCGCGAACGGGTCGCCACCCCAGACGTCGTCGACGAGTACGTCGATCCGGCCGTCCACTTCGGACTCGATACGCGCCTTCAAGGCGTCCACATCGGACACGACGGTGAAGTCGGTCCGGACGGGGATGCCCCGGCCGCCCACCGCGTCGACGAGTTCCGCGGTGTCTTCGATCGTCTCCGACCGCTTCATCGGCGACCGCTGTTCGCGCGTCGTGCGGCCGGTGACGAACACCGTCCAGCCGAGCCTGCCCAGTTCCACCGCGATCGCGCGGCCACAGCCCCGCGTCGACCCCGTGACCACGGCCACTTTCCGGTCCATTCAGGACACTCCTTTCCATGCGGTCAGCACCGCGTCCACGTCTTGCCCCAGCCGGTCGGCGATTCGGCCCTTCGGCCGGATCGACCAGTCCAGCGCGGCCCCGTTCGCCACCCCCAGCAGCACGCGCGCCGCACGGACGACGCCGGGCGCGCCCGGCAGGTCCCGTGCCGCGACGCGCGTCAGCCGCCGCAATTCCGCCTCCACGGCGGTGAAATGTTCACCCAGCAGGGCACGGAGTTCCGGCTCCCCGATGTCCACCCCCAGCTGCCCGAGATGGTTCGCCGCCGTCTCCGGGGTACCCAGACCCTCGTAGACCACGACGACCGCCGCCCGCAGCGCCTCGACGGGATCGGCGAGCTCGCCGCAGTCCCGCATCCGCCCTACGACCGACCGCGTGTTCAACCGGCTCAATGCCTGCAAGAGGCCGTTTTTCGAGCCGAATCGCTGGGCGACGGTGCCGACCGCGACCCCGGCTTCCGCCGCCACCTGGGCGAGCGTGAAACCCGGGCCCACCATGCCGATCACGGTCTCCGCCGCGGTCAGCAGTCGTTCGTCGGTGATGGTGCGAGGCCTCGCCATGTGGTTATTGAACCACGATTCATTAACCCTGGCGAATCAGGGTCATTCTCAGGGGGATCACCGATCGCGTACGCCGCCTGGAGACGGCAAGCTACGTCTCAGGTCGGGTATCAGGTTGGCACCTCAGGATGACGCGCTCGACCACCCACATGGACGACGATTGTTTTCGCAGTCGCCGAGGGGAGCAGACATGATCGAGGCAGTGGGCCTCACCAAGCGGTACGGCAAGACACTGGCGGTGAACGACCTGTCCTTTTCCGTCGCGGGCGGGGAGGTCACCGGATTCCTCGGCCCCAATGGGGCGGGCAAGTCGACGACCATGCGGATGATCCTCGGCCTGGACAATCCGACCGCGGGCCAGGTGCGCATCGGGGGCAAGCTGTACCGCGAGCTGAAGGAACCGCTGCGGACGGTCGGCGCGCTGCTGGACGCCAAGTGGGTGCACCCCAACCGGTCGGCTCGGTCGCATCTGCGGTGGATGGCGAAGTCCAACAAGATCGCGGAGAGCCGGGTCGACGAGGTACTCGAGACCGTCGGGCTCACCAGCGTCGCCGGAAAGCGCGCCGGCGGTTTCTCCCTCGGCATGTCGCAGCGGCTGGGGATCGCGGCGGCGTTGCTGGGTGACCCGGAGGTCCTCCTCTTCGACGAGCCCGTGAACGGCCTCGACCCCGAGGGCATCCTCTGGATCCGGAAGTTCATGCACCGGCTCGCCGACGAAGGCCGCACGGTATTCGTTTCCTCGCACCTGCTTTCGGAGATGGCGCTGACCGCGAGCCACCTGGTCGTGATCGGCAAGGGGCAGCTGATCTCCCAGTCCTCCACCGAGGACTTCGTCTCGCGGGCCGCCGAGAACACGGTCAAGGTCCGGTCGCCGCAACTGCCCGCGCTGCGCGCCGCGCTGGCGCAGGCGAGCGCACAGGTCACCGACGCCGACAAGTCGCTCGTCGTGTCCGGTATGGACAGTGACAAGATCGGCGAGATCGCCGCGGCCAACCAGATCGTGCTGCACGAGCTCAGCCCGCAGACCGGCTCCCTGGAGCAGGCCTTCATGCAGATCACCGGCGATTCGGTCGAGTACCACACGGGTCTCGAAGCCGAAGCCGCCGAAGTGGTCACAGCCGCCCAGTAGCCGCTCACCTTCCGAGGAAAGAAAAGCCATGACTCTGCTCGCCGTGGAACGCATCAAGCTGTTCACCACACGCTCACCCTGGTGGTGCGCGCTGGCCGCACTGGCGGTCGTGATCGGTTTCGCCGCCATCGTCTCCGGTGCCGCACCCGAAGGGGAACTCACCGACGTCAGCCTGACCCAGTTCGGTTACGGCTTCGGCATGGCCGTGATCATGGTGCTCGCCGCGCTTTCGGTGACCACCGAATACCGCTTCAGCACCATCCGGACCACCTTCCAGGCCGTGCCGAACCGCACCGCGGCGCTGCTGGCCAAGACCGGCGTCGTCGCGATCTTGTCGCTCGTGGTCGGCGAGATCGCCGTGTTCGGCGCCTGGGGCCTCGCCTCGGTCATGCGGCCGGAAGACCTCGCACTGAACACCGCCGCGGAGTGGACCAGCGTCGCCGGGGTCGGCGTGGTGTTCGCACTCGCCTCGGTGATCGCGATCGCCGTCGGCATCCTGATCCGGCACAGCGCCGGGGCCATTTCGCTCGTGCTGATCTACGCCCTCGCGGTGGAGAACCTGATCCAGCTCATCCCGAAGATCGGCAAGGACATCTACGAGTGGATGCCGTTCCGTGTCGCCGACAGGTTCCTCACCGGTTCGGGGCCCGCCAGGGTGGAAGCACCGTTGAGCCAGGCCGGATCGCTGGCCTACTTCGCGGGCTTCGCGCTGGTGCTGCTGGTCATCTCGCTGTTCGTCGCGAACAAGCGCGACGCGTAAGGACTTCCACAGGGGAAAGCCGGACGCCTCACTCGGGGGAGTGAGACGTCCGGCCGGGGAGAAAAAGGGGAACAAGGACCGGGCCGCCTAATCGGGGGGCAGCCCGGTCCTTTCCCGCGTAATGTCGGAATCCACCGGAGGGAGGGCTGATGATCGAGGCCACCGGACTCACGAAACGCTACGGCGACAAGCTCGCCGTCGACGACCTTTCCTTCACCGCCGAAGTCGGGCGGGTGACGGGATTCCTCGGCCCCAACGGGGCGGGGAAGTCCACCACCATGCGGATGATGCTCGGGCTCGACAACCCGACGTCGGGCACGGTGACGATCGACGGCAAGGCCTACCGCGAACTGCATGATCCACTTCGGACGGTCGGCGGCATGATCGACGCCACCTGGCGGCATCCCGGCCGCACCGCGCGCGAGCACCTCCGGTGGATCGCCGCGACCAACGGCCTGCCGGACAAGCGCGTCGACGAGGTGCTCCGGCTGGTCGGGCTGGACTCGGTCGCCCGCAAACGGGCCGGGCAGTTCTCGCTCGGGATGTCGCAGCGGCTCGGGATCGCCACGGCGTTGCTGGGCGACCCCCGCGTGCTGCTGTTCGACGAGCCGGTCAACGGGCTCGACCCCGAGGGCATCGTGTGGATCCGGCAGCTGATGCACGCGCTCGCCGCCGAGGGCCGCACCGTGTTCGTGTCCAGCCATCTGCTGCCGGAGATGGCGCAGACCGCGCAGGACCTCGTCGTGATCGGCCGGGGAAAGCTGATCTACCAGGGCACGATGGAGGACTTCATCGGCCGGGCGAAGGGCCTCGGCGTCCGGGTCCGCAGCCCCCAGCTGCCCGAACTGCGGACGGCGCTGACCGAGAAGGGCGCCGGATTCCGCGAGGAGGACGGCGCGCTCATCGTGTCCGAAATGGACAGCGACGACATCGGCGAACTCGCGTTCGCCGCCGGCGCGACCCTCCACGAGCTGAAGCCGCTCACCGGCTCGCTCGAACAGGCGTACATGCAGCTCACCGCCGGAGCCGTCGAATACGGCACCGGCCCGGTTCCGGAGGTCGTCCGATGACCGCGGCGAACATGCTCCGCGCGGAACGGATCAAACTGCTGAGCACCCGCGCGCCCTGGTGGTGCGCGGGGATCGCGGTCGTGGTCGCGCTCGCCTACACCGCGCTCTTCTTCGGCTTCGTACCGCTCGAAGGCCAGACGGGCGTCAACTCGACCCAGGTCGCCAGCGCGCTCGGCCGCACCGTGGTGCTGGTCCTCGCCATCCTCGCGGCGGCGACGGAGTTCAACTGGGGCACGATGAAGCTCACCTTCCAGGCGGTGCCCTCGCGGGTGCCCGCACTGCTGGCGAAGGGCGCCGTCGTCGGAGTGTTCTCGGGGCTGATCGGGCTGCTGGTGGGCTTCGGCTCGTGGGCGGTCGCGTATCTGATCGAACCGGCCGCCGGCCTGGGCATCGCTTCGGGAGCCGACTGGCGCGCGGTGGCGGGCCAGGGCCTGACCTTCCTCCTGACCGGGCTGCTCGGCGTCGGTCTCGGCCTGTTGTTCCGCAACCCCGCGTTCGCCCTCGGGTTCGCGCTGGTCTGGACGCAGCTGATCGAGGGCCTCGTCGTGCTGATTCCGAAAGTGGGCGGCGACATCTACCAGTGGATGCCGTTCTTCGCGGCCAATCAGTTTTCGGGACCGGATCTCACGGTGGCGATGTTGAAACTCGAGCCGCCGTTGGGGCCGTGGGGTTATTTGGCTTATTTCGGCGGCATCTGCGTGATTGTGTATGCGGCCGGGCTGATGATCACCCATCGCCGTGACGCGTGAGCTTTTACCGCCTCCAAAGGAGTTAAGTCCACGTTAAGAGGCTGTGGCTTCTCTCACAGGAAGCGGACATACTGTTCCCGACCGGGCGATGCTCGGGATGAGCCTATTTCGGCTCTTCGGCCCCGGAGGTGATCCTTGACGGTGGATTCCGGTCAGGGAGTGGAACGCAAGATCCCGCAAGCCCGCACGGAAAGTATGCAGCCCCGGCTCGAGCCCATGCTCGACCTGGAATGGTCACAGGCGATCGAACTGCCCCGCACGGTCGCGTCCGCGACGCGGCCATCCGATATCCGCCGCGCGTGGGTGCACCGCGCACCCGAAGATCTCGTTGTCGCGCTGTACCGCGCGTCCAGTGGAATGCACGGTGAAATTCCCGCGCCGTGGTGGCTTCGCGCCGTCGTGGAAGGCAGGCTCGAATCGCGGGAACTCGGTTTCCGCATCGAAGATCGCATCGCAGGCCTGCTCGGCAGGCGACCAGGTTGGGAATTCGTCCCGTGGGCCGCGGACGGAGAATCCGGTTACTGGGAGTTCATGCCTTCCGAACGTGGAGCGTCCGGACTTTCGATCCCGACCACCGTGCTGAACACCAGCCGTCACGACGGCTGGATCGACGTCCTCCCCGCCCATTCCAGTACGACGCCGGCCCCGATCCCGGTCGCCGGATTCGCGGGCCTGCGCTCGCGGCTGGGGGAGTTCGAAGCGGTCCGGTAACCCCACGTTTAATGGGTGGGTGGAAAACGAGGACCAGCCACGGATGCGCAGCGTGGTCAGCTATGTCAACCGCGGCGGCCGGATGACCGTCGGGCAGCAACGAGCCTGGGACGAACTCTGGCCGTCGCTCGGCCGCACCGTCGGCGAACTGCCCGAGGGCCCAGTGGACTTCGACGGGTGGTTCGGCAGGCGGGCCCCGGTCATGGTGGAGATCGGTTCGGGCATGGGCGAGACCACGTCCCAGCTCGCGGCCGCCGCCCCGGAGCTCAACTACGTCGCGGTCGAGGTGTACGAACCGGGCCTCGGCCAGCTGATGTTGCGTGCCGAGAAGCTCGGGGTGGAGAACCTGCGGCTGATGCACGGTGACGCCGTCGTGCTGCTGACCTCGCATGTCGAGCCGGGCTCGCTGTCCGGGGTCCGGCTGTTCTTCCCGGACCCGTGGCCGAAGAAGCGGCACCACAAGCGGCGGATCGTGCAGCCGGAGTTCGTGTCGCTGATCGCCTCGCGGCTCGCGCCGGGCGGGACCTTCCACATGGCGACCGACTGGGAGAACTACGCCGAACAGATGATGGAGGTCTGCTCGGCCGAGCCGCTCCTGCGCAACCGTCATGCCGGCGAGCCCGGCGGTTGGGCGCCGCGGCCGGAGTGGCGGCCGGTCACGAAGTTCGAGAACCGTGCCGACGTCGAAGGCCGGGTCTCGCACGACCTGATCTTCGAGCGGGTCTAGCGAGTCGTGAGCCGTAAGAGATTGGCCGGCGCCGAGCTCTTATGTCGTGAAACTCACGTGAGCGCACCCTCGGCTCTAACCGTCCTCCGCTGCTCACGAGAACGACGGAAAGGGCCGGTCAGGACGTCCCCACGTCCCTGACCGGCCCTTTCTCACACCCCGCACCTCGGGATACCCCCTGCGTATCCCCGGCGCCCGTTCATCCCTCCCCCGACAGAGGGACGACCGGGCACCCGGCCCGTGGGTGGATCATCACCGACTCCACCCACGAGACCTGCCCGCCCGGATGCCATGACGCCATTCGGGCGAACTTTTCTCATTCGTCGGCCAGGGGCTCCGACTGCACCCGCTTGAGCGCCGGGGTCGAGACGGATGCCCCGAGCAACGCCACCCCGATTCCCAGCACCACGGGCGCCAGCAGCCACGGGCTCAGCACGACCGCTTCCTTCTCGACCAGGCTGTAGAGCCCCATGCCGACGCCGATCCCGACCACACCCGCGCCGATGGTGGCCACCATCGCGGGCAGGGCCGCTTCCATCCGCAGCGCCCTCGACAGCACCCGGACCGGTGTCCCGGCCGCGATGAGTGCCCCGAAGGTGCGGCGGCGGTCCATCACCGAACCCGCGGTCGCCACGGCCGCGCTGCATCCGGCGAGCACGCCGGCGGCGATCAGGCCGATCACGGTGACCCGGCGCAGGTCGCCGAGTTCCTGCTGCTGGCCGATCAGGTGCAGGCCGCGGCTGCCGACCTCCTGGCCGGGTGCCGCGCCGACCAGCGCGGTCCGGACGACCTCGGCGTTCGCCGGGGTGGTCGGCACCACCACGTCGACGTATTTCGGCTCGACACCCGCGGGCAGCAGGGCCGGGTCGATCACGATCGTGCTGGACGTGTCCTCGTCGCCGTTCGGGTAGAGCTGCACCGGAACCTTCGGATCCAGCGCCGTTCCCGCCTTGTCGTACTCCGACGTCACGCGGTACGCCGCCGGGTCGATCTTGTGCGTGCTGTAGATCGCGGGGCCCTGCGCGCAGGAGCCGCCGATGTTCACCCGCAGCAGTTTCGTGGCGTCCTCGCAGGTCATCACGAACGCCCGGTTCAGCGACTGGCTGCGGGTCCCCGTCTCACCGGTGGCCAGGTAGACCTGACCGACCGCGATGGCCTTGTCGGGGATCCCGTTTCGGGCGAGGGAGGCGTTGGTCTGCTCGACCGTCTGCCCCGCGTGGGCCGCGTCCGACTCGGCGTAGAGGACGTTGTCCTTGAAGGTCCGGCCGCCGCCCGCCATCGACTCGAACGAGGGCAGCAGGGTGAGCGCCATCGAACCGGTGAAGACGGCGAGCACGACACCCGCGGTGGCGCGGTAGGCGCTCTTCGGGTCGTCGCGGAGCCTGCGGCCGGCCAGCAGCGACGCCGGTTTGCGCCAGATCCGGACGAACGTGCCGCCGACCGCCGAGGTGACCCACGGTCCGACGATGGCCGCAGAGCCGACCAGCAGGAACAGGCCGAGCATCACCATCATCATGCTGGCGTTGTCCTGGCTGACCGCGAAGAGGAAGAAGGCACCGGCCACGGGCACCGCGAGAAGACGCCACCAGTGCAGTGGTTTGCGAGCGTGCGCCGAAGCGGCGAACAGCGGCGTCTTCAGCACGCGGCGGATGCCGAGGATCCCGGCGAAGACCACCAGTAGCGGGATCGCCACGGCGATCGCGATGGTCGAGCCGATCGAAAGGCTGAAGTCCGACGCGAGCCACGTGCCGCCGCCCCACGGGACGAACGTCGAGAGACCTTGCAGCGCGGGTGCCACGAGGATGCCGAGCAGGGCACCGACACTGGCGGACAACGCCGTCTCGGCGGCGACGATCTTCGTCACCTGGCCGGGGGTCGCCCCCGCCAGCCGCAACGCGGCCATCCGCAGCTCACGCCGGGCGGCGGTCAGCCGGGCCGAAGACGCGACGAGCACCAGGCTCGGCACGAGCAGGACGATGACACCGACCCAGGCGAGCAGCGCGAGCAGCGGGTCGGGCTTCGCTTCCTTGACGGGGAAGCCGTCCGCGGCCATCGCCGACGTCGGCATCGACTCCGGGGTGTGGCCGACGACGGCGACCAGCTGCTCCGGGTACAGCAGGGAATCGGGTCCGAGCGAGTCGACGAGTTTGCCGAACCGGTCCCCGAGCTGCGCCTGCGGCGTCGACTGGATCAGCTTCCCGAGCGCCGGGGAGACGATCGCCTCGCCGGGCGCGGGCAGCCGCGGGATGCCCGGCGGCAGGCTGAGCATCGGCGACGTGCCGGTCTGGGCGATGTCGACGCGGGTGATCTCGCGGTCACCCGAGTAGTCCTTGTTCGCGGCCATCAGCAGCGGCGCCGCGCGCTGGGGCTGATCGGACTCGGAGTAGTAGCTGTGGATGTCCTGCCAGATCGCGCGCTGGGCGCGGGCCTGCGTGGCACCCGGGAGGGAGGCGAGCAGGATCACCAGACTGGTCGCGACGGCGACCCCGACCGCGGTGAGGATGGCCGACGTGCGGGTCCGGCGGTCGACCCGGAGCACCCGCATGGCCAGCTGGAAACTGTTCATTACGCGGCCAGCCTCGTCGCGATCAGGCCGTCGCGGATGGAGACGGTGCGCGGCATGGCTTCGCCGAGCTCGCGGTCGTGGGTCACCACGATCACCGCGGCACCGCTGTCGGCGGCCGCGGCGAGCAGCGCGTCCATGGTGGCGCGGCCGGTGCGGGTGTCGAGGGCGCCGGTCGGCTCGTCGGCGAAGATCACCTTCGGCCGGTGCGTCAGCGCCCGCGCGATCGCGACGCGCTGCGCCTCACCGCCGGAGAGCTCGCCGGGGCGGCGCTTCTCCTTGCCCGCGAGGCCGAGCTTCGCCAGCCATTCGCGGCCGGCCTCGATGGATTCCTTGCGTCCCTTGCCGCTCAGCAGCGACGGCAGCGCGACGTTCTCTTCCGCGCTCAGCTCGGCGACGAGCATCCCGGACTGGAACACGAAACCGAACTCGGTGCGCCGCAGTTCGCTGCGCTTGCGCTCGTTGAGCTGGTCGACCCGCTGCCCGGCAAGGAAGATCTGCCCGGAGTCGGCGCGGAGGATCCCGGCGAGCACGTGCAGCAGCGAGGTCTTGCCGGAGCCGGAAGGCCCGACGATGGCGACCGCGTCCCCCGCCTGGATGTCGATGTCGATCCCGGCCAGCGCGTGCTGCGTGCCGTACCGCTTCACCAGTCCACGCCCGGCGAGTACCGGCTGCCCTGTCCACTGTGGATCTACCACCGCGAGTCTCCCTAATCAGTCACTTGTGTTCGGCTTCGGGGAAGAGCTTCGCGGTGAACCACCTGTGTCCACTTCGGGCAGACGGCCAGTGCTGATCACGCGCGCATCGGCCGATCGGCCGACCCGGGTCGGGCCGGTCGGCCAAGGTGCGGACGGCGGCGGATCCTCTACCGTCACGGTGTGACAGCAGGTCCATCCCAGAACAAGTTCTACGCACGCGCGGGTTCGCTCGCGCGCCGCCTCGGCATGCCCACCGTCGTACTGCTGGCCGCGCTCGCGTTCGACCTGTTCTTCATCACCGACGCCGCACTCGACGACACGGGCCCTCGCGGTATCGACCTGCTGCTGTTCCCCGGCATCTTCGCAATGGTGTTCTGCGCGCTCTGGGCGCAGAAACGGGCAGCCGTCGCGGCGGTCGCGGCGTCGGTCGTCCTGGTGGCGTACACCCTGGTCGTCCGGTATTTCGACATCCCGACCTACTCGAGCGTGCTCGCCCATCTGTCCATCACCGAGGTGGTGGCCGGGGTCGAGATCCTGTTCTACGCCGCCCGCCGGACGCGGCCGGGTGTCGCGTTCGCCGTGATCTCCGGCCTGGTCTTGGCCACGCTGACCGCGGTGTCCGGCCGGTACTACTCCGGCGACAACTCGAACGGCACCATGGCGCAGGCGATGCTGTTCGGTGGCATCCTGCTGGGCTGCACCCTGGTCTTCGCGATCCCGGGACGCGACCGCACGGCGCACCCGAACCGCTACGAGAAGCTGCAGAAGCTCAACAAGCTGGTGATGGGCCAATGGCCGCTCATCGGCCTGCTTGGCATCGCGCTGATCCTGGAATTCGGCTTCACCTACGAGAGCGGGGCGCACGGCTTCCCGATCCTGGTGTGCTCGATCATCGCCGCGGTCATCGCGGTCGCCGCGCCGCGACGGCCTGCCGACGCGATGATCGCGCTCACCGCGGTCATGCTGCTTTCGGCGTTGGTGACGCCGTTCCTGCGCTTGAAGTACGGCTACCCGACACCTGGCGGAGTGCCGGGAACACAGGTCGTCGCGGGGATGGGCCTGGTCGTCACCCTGGTCCGCGCGGTCGGGCTGAGCAAGGCCGTGCCCCGGATCGCCGGACTGTCCGTGGTGGTCGCCCTGGCCTGCGTCCTCAACGCCAAGCGGCCGACCCCCAACCTGACGACCGACCCGGACGACCTCGCCGGTTTCGCCGTCATCGCGCTGCTGCTGCTCGGCATCTCGGTGGCGGTCGGCCTGGCGCTGCGGTCGCGGGATTCGGAACGCACGCAGGTCATCCAGTCGGCGATCAGCGACGCGCAGACCTCGGAGCGGATGGCGCTGGCGCGGGAACTGCACGACGTCGTCGCCCACCACGTCACCGGGATCGTCGTGCAGGCGCAGGCGGCGAAGATGATGGGCGAGAAGAATCCGCAGGTCGCGGTCGAGGCGATGGGCCGGATCGAGGACGCCGGAGTGGAGGCGCTCGCGGCGATGCGGCGGCTCGTGCGAAGTATGCGCGGCGACGCCCCGGCCGGGAGCAGCGAGTTCAGCGAACAGGCCACCACCGATCTCGCCGCCGACCTGCGGACGCTGATCGAACGGTCGAACCACGGCGTGAAGACGTCGATGAAGCTCGAACTGCCGTCGAACGTGCCGCACGAGGTCGGGCGGTCGGCGTTGCGGCTGGTGCAGGAGTCGCTGACGAACGTCGGCAAGCACGCGTCCGGCGCCACGGAGGCGCTGGTCATCGCCGAGGTGACCGGGAACGAACTGCACCTCCAGGTGACCGATGACGGACGCGAGCCGGAGCGCCGTCCGGCAGGCGGGTCGGGCGGCTACGGTCTGATCGGCATGCGCGAACGTGTCGCCCTGCTCCACGGCCGGCTCTCCGCCGGACGGGCGCCGGGCGGCGGATGGCGCGTCGAAGCGTGGCTACCACTTGAAGGAGAAGAGTGATCCGGGTATTGATCGCCGACGACCAGGACATGGTGCGGATCGGCTTCCGGATGATCCTGGACGCGCAGGACGACATCGAGGTGGTCGCCGACGTGGCGGACGGCGTCTCGGCGGTCGCGAAGGCGCGCGAGCTGCGGCCGGACGTCTGCCTGCTGGACATCCGCATGCCGGGGATCGACGGGCTCGAGGTCACCAAACAGCTGGCGGGGCCGGACGTCGTCGATCCGCTGAAGGTGGTGGTGGTCACGACGTTCGATCTCGACGAATACGTGCACACCGCGCTGCGGAACGGCGCGAGCGGATTCCTGCTGAAGGACGCCGGGCCCGCGCTGCTGATCGAGGCGGTGCGCGCGGCCGCACGCGGGGACGCGCTGGTCTCGCCGCAGATCACCGTCCGGCTGCTGAAGCATTTCGACGGCGGGACGGTGAAACGCGACGTCAGCCCGCCTTCGGAACCGCTGACCGCGCGCGAGCTCGATGTGGTCAAGGCGGCCGCGAAGGGGCTGACGAACACGGAGATCGGCGCCGAGCTGTTCCTTTCGCTGTCCACGGTGAAGACACATCTCGCGTCGGTGCAGGGCAAGGTCGGCGCGCGGAACCGGGTGGAGATCGCGGCCTGGGCGTGGCGGAGCGGTGTCGTGGACTGACCTAAGCTCTTTACATGCAACGCCGTTTCCACGCTCCCGTCGTACTCCCCGCCGACCCCGGTTGCTCGTTGCTGCGTGACGCCGTGGTCGACGTGGACGAAACGGGGCGTATCACCCATGTCGGTCCCGCGTCCGGGGCTCCCGAGACGTCCGCTCCCGTGACCCGGTTGAGCGGTCTTCTCCTGCCCGGCCTGGTCAACGCGCACGCGCACAGCCCGATGACGCTGCTGCGCGGGATGGGCGGCGACCTGCCGCTGCTGAGGTGGCTCACCGAGATCATCTGGCCGACCGAGGCGAAGCTGAAGCCCGCCGACATCCGCACCGGCATGATGCTGGGCTCGGTCGAAATGCTGCGGCACGGCGTCACGACCAGCGCGGAGATGTACTTCGAAGGCGAGCAGCTCGCGGACGCGGTGCTCACCACCGGCGGCCGGGTGGTGCTGGGTCCGCCGATCATGGAACTGCCGGGGATGGACTGGCGCGCGATGCTGAAGAGCATCGAACGCTGGATCGACACCGACGGCCTCCGGTTCGGGCCCGGCGAGCGGATCGAGGTCGGCTACGGGCCGCACTCGGCGTACATGCTGAACGCCGAAGCGCTGCGCGCGACCGCGGAATCGGCGGCCGAACGCGGTGCGCTGGTGCAGATCCACGTGGCCGAGGCGGCGCTCGAAGACGTCAAACAGCGTGAAGAGCACGGTTCGGTGCCCGCGCTGCTGGAGAAGGTCGGGATGCTGCGGGGCCGGACGCTCGCCGCGCACGCCATCCACCTGTCCGACGAGGACATCGCGCTGTTCGCCGCACGCGGCGTCGGGATGGCGCACTGCCCCGGCTCGAACGCGAAGCTCGCTTCGGGCATCGCGCGCGTGACGGAACTGCGGAAGGCAGGCGTCGCCGTCGGGCTCGGCACGGACGGCCCGGCGTCGAACGACGACATCGACCTGTGGGAGGAACTGCAGCTCTCGGCGATGTTCGCGCGGCTCGCGACCGGCGAATCGACCGTGCTGACCGCGGCCGACGCGTTCCTGCTCGGCACCCGCGGCGGCGCGGACGCGCTGGGCCGGACCGACATCGGCGCGCTGGAAACCGGCCGATGGGCGGACATGGTGCACGTCGACCTCGACGACCCGGCGTTCGCGGCGGGCATCGACGTCCCGGACGAGCAGCTGCTCTCGAACCTCGTCTGGGCCGCGGGCTCGCGGCGCGTCCGCGACGTGTGGGTGGCGGGCGAGCAGGTCGTCGGCGACGGCGAATCCCTGCGCGTCGACCGCGCGAAGGTGCAGGCCGAAGTCGCGGAGACCTCGGCGCGGCTGCGCTCTTAACTCACCTACCCAGCCCCCCACCCGGCCCAGGGGGCGGCCCCGAGGCCAGTCTATCGGGGTTGGGGCTGGGGCCTGCGGAAAAGCGCTGATCAGGGCCTGGTTGTCCACAACGGTGCGAGGCTGTGGGCAACTCGCCGCTGGGCCTGGGCGCCCAATGTGGCATTGGGGACGTTGAGCGACCCTAATGCCACATTGGGCGCAAACGCGGCTGGGGGTGGAACCCGAGTCCGGAACACGCGAGCGGCGAAGCAAGCGCGAGCGGCTAGACCAGGCCGCGCGGCCGGAGGGTGACGTCCGTGGGGTGCGCGTCACCGGTGGCGGAAACCGCGGCGAGCACGGCGGCCGCGACGGATTCGGGGCGCAGGAAGCGTTCCGGCTCGTACGCGCGGCCTTCGTCGGCGACGATCGCCTGCTGCATTTCGGTGTCCGTGCGGCCGGGGTAGACCGACGTCACCCGCAGCGCGGACTCCTCGTCCCGCAGCGCGTCGGCGAAGGCGCGGACGGCGAACTTGCTGGCCGCGTACGGACCCCAGCCGGGGCGCGCGTTCTGCCCGGCACCCGAGTTGATCACGACGACGTGCCCCTTCGCGGCCCGCAGCGCGGGCAGCAACTGCCTGGTCAGCGTGACGACTCCGAGGACGTTGACCTCGAAGTTCGCCCGCCAGTCGGCGTCGGTCGCGGCCTCGACCGTGCCGAGCCGCGCGACGCCCGCCGAGTGCACCAGCACGTCCAGTTCGCCGAATTCGGCGGTCGCCGCTTCCAGTGTCTCGGTGTCGGTCAGGTCGATCGGCCACGGCCTGGCGTCGGGCAGTGTGCCGGCCAGCGCACCGAGCGCGTCGGCGTCGCGACCGCCGAGCAGCAACCGGTGGGTCGGGGCGAGCGCGCGGGCGACCGCGGCGCCGATACCGCGGGTGGCGCCGGTGACGAGAGCCAAGGGGAGATCAGCCATACCGCCACGCTAGTGGTTCGGGTTTGAACCGCTCGCGCGTGTCCAGAGAGCGATCTCGCGTGATTGAGCGCGGAACTCGCGTGTTCAGTTGCCGCACACGACGGGCGGCGTCGCCACCCGGGGGAACCGGACGGAACCGCGCGTGAACGACCCGATGAGGTTGTCCGCGAACCGTCCGGCCGTCAGCGGATCCCGCACCGACGCGTCGATCTCCACGATGGCCGGGCAGTCGAGTGCCGCTCGTGCGGCGGCGACGTCCTCGCCGCGGGCCGGACCGCCCTCGGCGATCGGGAGCCGCGCCGAATTCGCCAGCTCCCACACCGGGGGCAGCCATTTCTGGTGGCCGGGCCTGCCGTTGACGAGCGACGTCGAATGCGCGGCGAACGGGTTGGCGAGGCCGTATCCGTCACGCAGTCGCATGTCGAGCGGGATCAGCAGGCCGAGTGCGCCCATGCTGTCCGCGGCGACGGTCACGTATGGCCGATCCGTCGAGTACGCGTACCAGCGTCTCGTCGCGTAGTCCTGGATCAGCACCGCGGGGCCGCTCACGCCGCGGATCGCTTCCAGTGTCGTCGGCATCAACAGGTGATCGGCGTAATCCTCCGCCAGGACCGGGTGCTCGTGCCCGGTCGCTCGCGACCAGAACGAGCGCTCATCCGTGACGCCGACAGCGCGCGGAGAAGCCGAGTACGACGGGCGAAGCGACCCGGCTGCCACGACCGCCCAGATCCCTACGACGGCCAGAAGCACCACGGTCACCCTCGTCACCGGCAAGGCGAGCACGGGCAACAGCAGGCAGAACAGCGCCGGGAGCAGCATGCGCCCGTGCATGAAATCCCCGCCGACCCGGATCACGTACAGCGCGAGCAACACCGCGCCGACCACCGGGACCGCGGTGAGCACCGCGAACGTCTTGTCCACAGTGGACGCGACGGTGACCACGGCGGCGGCGAGCGCCAGCAACGGGAGCCACAGCCAGTACGGCTGGACGAGGTCGGTCAGGTACGCCCAGCCGCGAGCCCAGTTCGCCTCCGACGCCTCTTTGACCAGCGCGGTGTTCGGTGTCAGCAGACCGTAGTAGCCCATCCGGAACACCTGATAGGCCAACGGGAGCGCGGCCGCCACCGCCAGCAGACCCAGCACGCGACGACGTCCCGGCCGCGCGAGCACGAACAGCGCGGCCAAGGCGACGGCGCTGAAGAGCGCGAGATCGGGCCGTACCAACGGCCCCAGCCCGGCGACCAACGCGACCGGCCAAGTGCGCAGCTCGTCCATTGTGGACATACGGCGGACGAGCAGCCACCAGGTACCGCCCAGCCACAACGTGATCAGGCCGGTCTCGAGCCCGGACGTCGCGAAGTCGCGGAACGGCGGCAACGCGCACACCACCAGCGCGCCGGCGGGCGCGAGCCCGTGGAACGCCAGCGGCTGATAGAGCCGCCGGGCGCCGTCCAGACCGAAGAACAGCCCGGCGACCGAGAAGAGCAGCCCGGTGACCGCGGAGATCCACTCCAGCGGCACTCCCGGGATCAGTCCGAGCACGCTCAGCACCGCTGTCCACAAAGGACTGGTATTGGCCTCGACCCGCTCGCCGATGTTGAACACCGGCCCGTTGCCCGCCAGGATCTGGCGGACCGTCCGCAGCACGATCAGCCCGTCGTCGCTCATCCAGCGGCGGCGCCAGGCCAGCTCGGCGTAGACCATCAGCACCAGGCCGAACCCGGACCACGTCCAGGTCGACGGCCGCCGGAACCAGGTACGCGAAGGCCAGTCGGGCGTGTTCTCACCCATCGTCGTGTTCGTCTGCGTCATGGCCCCGCCCGCCTCGGTTGCGTGCGCAGGAGATCAGGTCCGCGACCCAAGAGTCAAACCGCCCTGGCGGCGAGACAGGACTGTGGCAGCTTCCTCCCTTCCATGGCCAGCCGCGCGGTGACCTCGAAGCCTGCCCTCACCAGCAGGTCGGCGACCTTGCCGGGGTCCAGCAGGTACGCGTCGTAGGTGACCGGGTGGCCGTACGCCGTCTCCGGGCTCAGGCGCTCGTCGCCGACGTGGAACCCGAGCAGCAGCCGCCCGCCCGGCGCGAGCACGCGGCGGAACTCCGCGAACGCCGCCGGGAGCACCTCCGGCGGCAGATGGAAGATCGACCACCAGGCGACGAGACCGCCCAGTTCGCCGTCCGGGAGATCGAGGGCGGTCATCGAGCCGAGGAAGAACCGCAGCTCAGGGTGCTGACGGCGAGCGATGTCGATCATTTTCGGCGACAAGTCGACACCGGTGACCTCGAGGCCGAGTGACGCCAGATGGGCGGTGACATGGCCGGGGCCGCAACCGACGTCGACGACCGGGCCGCGCACCTGCTCGGCGAACGCGGCGAGCATCGCGCGGCTGATCGGCTCCTGTTCGAAGAGCGGCGCGATCCGCGCCACGTAGTCCTCGGCGACGGTGTCGTAGGACTCGCGGGTGCTGGTCAGGAACGAAGGTTCGGTCACGATGGGCGACGTTAGCGGCACCCACCGACAATTCACGGTTCGAGCAGTCCGGCGTCCCTGGTCAGGTCCTCCGGCGCCCCCGGTTCGGCCACCGGCGTGCAGCCGGTCGCGGGATCCGCCGCCGAATCGGTGCCGTTGTACCGCGCCGCGCCTGGCCGGGTCAGCTGACGGGAGCCGACGTCGAAGCACACCTGGTACGAGCCCGGACGCAGGCTTTCGAAGGCGTAGCGCCCGTCGGGCCCGGTCACGGTCGAGCCTGCTTCCTTGCCCGAAGCGTCCTTCAGCGTCACCTTCACGTCCGGGACGCCGAGCTCGTCGCGGCTCTGGATGCCGTCTTTGTCCTTGTCCAGCCACACGAAGTCGCCCAGTTTGCTCGTCGGCGCGGTCAACCCCGCCGCGAGCGTCAGGTCGAGGCGTTTACGAGGGCCGACCGTGGTGGTCGCCGTGCAGCCGGTCGCCGGGTCGGCGTCCGAGTCCTTCGCGTCGTCGCCCGCGTCCTTCGTCGTGTACGTGAAGGGAAGTCCGCTGATGTCGAAGCAGACCTGGTAGATGCCGTCTTTCAGCTTGGTGAAGCGGTACTTTCCGCCGGCGTCCGTCGTGAGGGTGCCGAGCGCCGTGCCCGACGCGTCCTTCAACGTCACCTTCACGCCCTGCACGCCCGGTTCCCCGGAGTCCTGCAGCCCGTTGCGGTCCAGGTCGTTCCAGACGAACTCGCCGATCTCGTCGATCGCGGGTGGCGGGGTGACCTTGATGGTCGTGGTCGCGGTCTTCTTCGGCACCGTGCCGCTGGAGACGGTCACGGTGCTGACGTGGCCGTTGTCCGCTTCGGTGACGTTCTTGTGGTCGCAGGTGACGGTCGCGGACTTACCGCCTTCGAGGGTCGCGATCGGGGCGGGTTTCACGTCGCAATACGGGTCTTCGACCTTGATGTCGGTCAGCGTCGTGGTGCCGTCGTTGGTGACGGTGAACCGGTAGTTCGCGGTGGTGCCCGCCTCCAGGGTGGCCGTGGCGCCCCAGGCGCCGCTCGCCGGATCCCGCACCTCCGCCTTCGCCGAGAACGAGTCGACCCGCAGGTGGACGCAGTCCCACATGACCCAGTTGCGGTCGGTGGCGGCGAAGAACTTCACCGAACCGGCCGACGGCGGGGCGGTCGACGGCGGGAAGTCTTGCCGGGCCAGTCTGCCGTCGGCCTCGACGGCGTGCACGACCTTGAGCTTGTTCTCCAGGACGACCTTGCCGGAGCCGTCGTAGAACCGCAGCCCCGTCTCCTGGACGGCGTCCGCGCGCCGGAGGTTGCCGTCGTTCGTGCCGGTCCAGTCGGTCAGCGTGTAGACGGCGCCGGGCACGAACTTCATCGCCGCGTAGGCGGTGCTGATCATCTTGTCCGGCGTCGAGATCAGGGCGTATTTGCCGCCGTCGGACTGGTAGCCGCCGGCCGTCGACAGCCGCGGTTGCTTGCTCCTCGGCGTTCCGTTGGGCACCGGGGCGGCCGGGTTGAACGTGTACCCGGCGGGCGGGCTGCCCTGTTCCACGCTCGGATTCGGCGCGGCGCCGCCGGTGCAGCCGGACGGGACGGTCGCGGCCTGCGCGGACGCGGGAACGGTACCCGCCACGAGTGCGCCTGCCGCCATGAACACCAGTGCCCTTTTCACAGGGCTGAAGCTAATGAGCGCGACGGGGTCCCGTCATCACCGAACGGTGTCGTCCGGCGCCCCGATCAGGCAGAAGAGTCTCGCCGAGAGTGATCGGGGCGCCGGAGGCACTACTTGACGCCGATGCGGCCGACCTGGCCCCAGCGGCCCTTCTTCCACACCGACACGATCGACGGCCGCGGCTGCGAAGTGCCGCCGTCCGGCCAGTGCGACACCGGGCTACCCGAGTTCGGCGCGTCCTCACCGGGGTGCTGGACCGCGACGAGCACCAGGTGATCGGTCACGACCGGGCCACAGGCCTCTCCGCCGTTCGGCACGGTGAGGAACTGCTTGACCTGCCCGCGCTGAGGACCGGTGACCGGGACCGAGAAAAGGCCGTCGTTCGAGCCGAGCGCGTTGCCGTCGGTGGAGATCCACAGGTTGCCGTGCCGGTCGAACGCGACGTTGTCCGGGCAGGAGATCGGACTGACCTGGTCCTTCGGGAAGCCGCCGAAGTAGGTGTCCGCCGTCTTCGGGTCACCGCAGACCAGCAGCAGCCGCCAGGAGAACTTCGTCGACGCGGCGTCGCCGCCGTTCTCTTCCCACTCCAGGATGTGGCCGTTGCGGTTGTTCGGCCGCGGGTTCGCCTCGTCGACGTTCGCCTTGCCTGCGGGGCCACGCTGGCTGTTGTTGGTCAACGCCGCGTAGATCCGGCCGTTGACCGGGTTCGGCTCGATGTCCTCCGGCCGGTCCATCTTGGTCGGCTGGACCTTGTCCGCGGCTTCGCGGGTGAAGATGTAGACCTCTTCGGCGGTGAAACCGTCCACAAAGGACTTGTCACCGGCGGCCAGCGGGATCCACTCGCCGACACCGTCGAATTCGCCGTCCGCCGGGAGCTTCCCGGTGCCGTCGATCTCGGCTGCCGGGCTGTCGCCGGTGAACCGGCCGACGTACAGCGTGCCGTCGTCGAGCAGCGCCGAGTTGTGACGACGCGCGTGCGCGCTCTTGCCGGGCTTGTACTTGCCCTTGGAGACGAACTTGTAGATGTACTCGAAGCGCTCGTCGTCACCCGAGTAGACGGCGACGCGGCCGTCCTTGGTGATCTTGATGTTCGCGGCCTCGTGCTTGAACCGGCCGAGCGCGGTGTGCTTGATCGGCGTCGAGTTCGGGTCGTTCGGGTCGATCTCGACGACCCAGCCGAACCGGTTGGCCTCGTTGGGCTCCTGCGCGAGGTCCCAGCGCTTGTCGAACCGCTCCCACTTGCGGGTGCTTTCGGTGCCGGAGAAGCCGTACCGCTTCAGGCGTGCCGCCGCGACCGGGTCGGTGACCTTGGCCGCGTTGGCGAAGTACTGGTTGACGTTCTCCTCACCGGAAAGCACGGTGCCCCAAGGGGTCACGCCGCCGGCGCAGTTGTTCTGCGTGCCGAAGACCTTGCGGCCGGTCGGGTCCGCGGAGGTCTTGAGGTACTTCGAACCGGCGGCCGGGCCGCGCACCTCGAAGGCGGTGTTCAGCGTGATGCGGCGGTTGAACGGGCTCGGCGTCACGCGCAGCGCGCCACCGATCGGGTCGCGGAAGGCCTGGACGACCGAAAGGCCGTGCGCGGCCCACGCGATCTTGACCTGCTCCTCGGTCGGGTTCTTCGGGTCGTACTGGTCGACCGGGAACATGTGGACCTCGGTGGTGTACTCGTGGTTCACCACCATGAGGTTGCGAATCCCCAGCGGATCCTGCGGGATCAGGCCGACGAAGTCGCAGTTGTAGCCGAACTGCTTCGCCTGCGCGGCGGCGGTCTGCTTGGTGAAGTCGAACTTCGGCGCGCCGGATTCGACGGCGTCGCCCCAGCGGATGACGACGCGCTGCTCGTAACCCTCGGGGATGGTGACCGCGTCGAGCGTGTTCGGCGGCACCGCTTCGAAGTCGGTGCCGGGCACCGGACGCCCAGGACGGCCCGGCTTGCCGTGGCCCGCGGCCGAGACATCGGCGGGGGTTTCGGCGGCGGCCGTACCGGACAGCGCGGCGAAACCACCGGCGGCCGCGGCCATCACGGCGCTCGCCTTCAGCGCGCCACGACGGGACAGCATGTTCTTGACGACGTCGCCGAAGTATTCGTTGTCCGACGTGTTCGGCTCGGGGTGGGCGCACGCGTTGCCGCAGCGGTACTCGCAGGTGACCGCGGAGCGGCCACCGGGGTGGGAGGTGATCAACGGCAGCAGCCGCTGAGGCTCGAAGGACACAGGGCCTCCATGGTCGCGGTGGGTACACGTAGTCCAGTCGGGGGAACGTCGTGACGGTAAGCGACCAAAACGATCCAGCTCTGGCCAGCAGATGAACAGCGCGCGAACGAGCGATGGCGCGCTGCCGGACCCGGCCGCGCGCCATCGACGAAAAGTACTGCTAGATCGTTGCTTACCGACTAAGAACCGATGTCGGACAGGCCGTGCCTGCCGGGTTTCCAGACCGCCACCACCGAGGGCCGGGGCTGGGTTTCCCCGCCGTCCGGCCAATGGGAGGCCGGTTTGTCGGCGTTCGCACCGTCGACTTCACCCGGATGCTGGACACAGACCGTGACGATCTTCCGTTCGACGATCGGCCCGCAGGTCTCCGCGCCGCGGGGCACGGTGAGGAACAGCTTCAGCTCCCCGCGGTTGCGGCCTTCCAGCGGCACCGAGTAGAGGCCGTCGTTGATGCCGAGCGCGCCCGCCGAGTCGGTGGAGATCCACAGGTTGCCGTGATCGTCGAAGGCCACGTTGTCCGGGCTGGAGATCGGCGAGACCTGGTCCTTGGGGAAACCGGCGAAGTAGGTGTCCGGCGACGCGGGATCACCGCACACCAGGAACAACCGCCAGCTGAACGTCAGCGCGAGCGCGTCGCCGCGTCGTTCCTCGAACTCCAGCACCTGACCGTGCTTGTTGTTCAGCCGCGGGTTGGGCTCGGTGGCGCCTTCCTTGCCGGGGTTGCCGCGCTCGACGTTGTTGCTGAGCGCGCAGTAGATGCGGCCGGTGCGCGGATGCGCCTGGATGTCCTCCGGGCGGTCCATCTTGGTGGCGCCCACCTTGTCGGCCGCCTCGCGGGTGAAGACGTACACCTCTTCGGCGGTCATTCCGTCCACAAAGGACTTGTTGCCCGACGCCAGCGGGATCCACTCGCCACTGCCGTCGAATTCGCCGTCACTGGGCAGTTTCCCGGTTCCGTCGATTTCGGCGGCCGGGCTGTCGCCGGTGAACCGGCCGACGTAGAGCGTGCCGTCGTCGAGCAGGGTCATGTTGTGCCGCCGGGCGTGCGCGCTGTCGCCCGGCTTCATCCGGCCCTTCGAGATGAACTTGTAGATGTACTCGAAGCGCTCGTCGTCGCCGGAGTAGGCGACCACGCGGCCGTCCTTGGCGATACGGATGTTCGCCGTCTCGTGCTTGAACCGGCCCAGATGCGTGTGCTTGACCGGGGTGCTGTCCGGATCGTTCGGGTCCAGCTCGATCACCCAGCCGAAGCGGTGGGCCTCGTTCGGTTCCCTGGCGATGTCCCAGCGCGCGTCGAACCGCTCCCACTTGCGGGTGGTCGCGGTGCCCCTGATGCCGTAGCGCGCGTATCGCTTGCGCTTCACGGGGTCGGCCACCGTGTCCGCGTTCCCGAAGTACTGGTTGATGTTCTCCTCGCCGGACAGGATCGTGCCCCACGGCGTGACCCCGCCCGCGCAGTTGTTCATCGTGCCCAGCACGACCGTTCCGGTGGGGTCCGCGGCGGTCTTGAGCAGGTCGCTGCCCGCCGCCGGACCCGTCACCTTGAACGGCGTGTGCAGCGTGATCCGCCGGTTGTAGCGGGACATCCTTGGCCGCAGATGCCCGGTGTCGCGTCCGCGCGACACCTGGACGACGGTCAGCCCGTGGGCGGCCCACGCGATCTTGACCTGTTCCTCGGTCGGGTTGTCCCGGTCGTAACCGCGGAACATGAACTCTTCCGACGTGTACTCGTGGTTCGTGACCAGGAGCGAGGAGAGTCCGAAATGATCAAGGGGCAGCAGCGCGGCGAAGTCGCAGTTGTAGCCGAACTGCTTCGCCTGCGCTTCGGCGGTCTGGTGGTCGAAGTCGAACTCCGGCGCGCCGGGCAGCACCGCGTCACCCCAGCGGATCACGATGCCCTGCTCGTAGCCTTCCGGAACGACGACGGCGTCGAGCGTGTTCGGCTGGACCCGCTTGTAGTCGGTGCCGGGTGGCGGTTTCGGACGCCCCTCGGGGGCGGCCGACGCGGGCGCGGCGAGCGCGAGCGGGGTGCCGGCGGCCAGCGCGACGACGGCTGTTGCCTTCAACGCGCCACGGCGGCTCACCGCGCCGAGCACGTCGGCGAAGGTGGGGTTGTCCGAGGTGTTCGGCGCGTCGTGGAAGCACGCGTCGCCACAGCGGTAGGTACAGGTCACTGAGGCCCGGCTTGGTGAGTGGCCGGCCAGCAACGGAAGGAACTTCACTCGGACCTCCGGTCAGGCAGTTCGGGAGGTCGACGCTAAGGCACCGGACCAACGAGAGGAAACCCCTCGTTGGTCCGGCGTTCACCTTTTGTTCCGATTCACATCTCTTCGCCCACGAGGACCGCTCCGGCCGGGATCGTGTGCGGGTCGGCGGTCTTCTCGCGGATCGTCAGCAGGGCACCGGCGAGCACGCACAGGATCGCGGCGATGACGAACGGCGCCTGCTTCGCGCCGAACCACTCGGCCAGGTGACCGACGACGGTCGCGGCGACCGCACCACCGAGCCAGCGGCAGAAGTTGTAGCCCGCGCTCGCGACCGGACGCGGGGCGCCGCTGATCGACATGGCCGTACCGGTGAAGAGCGTGTTGAGCAGACCGGACACCAGCCCCGACAGGATGATGCCGACCACCAGCACCGGCTTGCTCGGGATCGCCATGACCAGCAGCAGCACGGCGTAGCCGAAGACGGCGACCACGGTCGCGTGCCGCTCACCGAGCTTCGCGGCGAGCTTCGGCGCCAGCACCACGCCCGCGACGGCGACCGAAAGGCCCCAGCCGCAGAAGATCAGGCCGACGGCGACGGCGCTCCACTCCAGCACGAACGGCGACCAGGCCAGCACCACGAAGAACGCGGCGGTGTAGAGCGCGGAACCGATCGAGGTACGCAGCAGGCCGCCGTGCTTCAGCGCGCGGAACGGGTCGAGCAGGCGGATCTTGGGCCGCTGCTCCTTCGCGTCGGCGGTCAGGAAGATCGAGCACAGCACGAGACCGCACAGCATCAGCAGCGAAGTGCCGAAGAACGGGCCACGCCACGAGATGCTGCCGAGCAGGGCGCCCAGCAGCGGACCGACCGCGAGACCGACACCGAGCGCGGCTTCGTACAGCAGGATCGCGCTCGCCTGGCCGCCGGTCGCGGCGCCGACGATGACCGAAAGCGCGGTCGCGATGAAGAAGGCGTTGCCGAGACCCCAGACCGCGCGCAGCCCGATGAGCTGCTCGATCGACCCGGACGCGGCGCACAGCGCGGTGGCGACGACGACCAGTGTCAGCCCGGCGACCACGGTCCGCTTGGCCCCGAACCGGGCACTCATCGCGCCGGTCACCAGCATGGCGACCGCCTGGACGCCGAGGTAGCTGGAGAACAGCAGCGTCACTTCGGACGGTGTCGCTTGCAGGCCTTCGGCGATCGACAGCAGGATCGGGTCGACCAGCCCGATGCCCATGAACGCGATGACCGCGGCGAACGCGGTGATCCATACCTGTTTGGGCTGTCCCTTGACGGCGTCCAACAGGCTCGAGTGGTGCTCAGCGCTCATCGCGGATCAGTTCCTCCTTCTTGTTGTCGTCCTGCAGCAACCTGGTGAGGGCGGGGAGCGCGGCTTCGATCGCGGTGCGGTCGGTCTCGTCCAGCTCGAAGAGCCGCTCGCGGAGGAATTCCTCCCTGGCGACGATCAACCGCCGATGGAACCGCTGCCCCTGTTCGGTGACCTCGACGAGCACCGCCCTGCCGTCGGCGGGATCGCGACGGCGGCTGACCAGGCCGAGCCGTTCGAGACGGCGGACGACGTCGGTCATCGTCGGCATCCGGACCCGTTCCAGGCCGGCGAGCGTGCTCATCCGGCGCGGACCGCCGTTCAGCAGCTCCGACAGCACCGATCCCTGGGTGAGGGTGAGCTGCACCTGCGGCGTCTCCCGGCGGACGAGGTAGTACAGCCGGAACACCAGCGGGCGGAGCCGGTGGGCGAGGTCGGCGACTTTCGTGGTCACTTAGCCATGCTAACTAAAAGTACTGAGCATGGCTAAGTAATATGCCGCACAGGTTTCCACCGCCTAGGCTTGGGGGCGTGGAAGCGGTGATCTTCGATCTCGACGGTGTCCTGGTGGATTCGGAAACGATGTGGGACGAGGTCCGGCGATCCGTCGTCCACGAGTTCCACGGCACCTGGCGGGAGGAATCGACCAGGGCGATGCAGGGGATGAGCACCCCCGAATGGGCCGCCTACCTGGCGCACGACCTCGGCGTACGGCTCCGGCCGTCGGACGTCGCGCAGGTGGTGATCGAGCGGATGGCGCGGCGATACGCGGAGAAACCGCCGATCATCCCGGGCGCGCCGGGGGTCGTGCGCGAGGTCGCGAAGCACTGGCCGGTGGCGATCGCGAGCTCTTCACCGCCGCTGCTGATCAAGGCGTTCCTCGACATCACGCGGCTGCCGGTGCCGACGGCGGTGTCGTCGGAGCAGGTCGGCGCGGGGAAACCGGCGCCCGACGTGTACCTGAAGGCGGCCGAGCTGCTGGGCGCGGAGCCCAAGAACTGCGCGGCCGTGGAGGACACGACGAACGGGCTGCGCGCGGCGCTGGCCGCGGGGATGAAGGTGTACGCGGTGCCGAATCCGCATTTCCCGCCGGATCCGGCGGTGCTGGCGGAGACGACTGTGGTCGGGAAGATCACGGACCTGCCGGCGGCGCTTCAGGACGCGAAGGACTGAAGCGGGCGTACCTCGCTTCAAATGCAAGGAACGGTCCGTTCCTTGCGAAATTTGCAAGGAACGGACCGTTCATAGCGCGCTACGGGAGGGTCACGCCTCGCCGGCGATGAACTTCTCCACCTCGTCACGCGCGGTGCCGTCGTCGTACTGCTCCGGCGGCGACTTCATGAAGTACGAGGAAGCCGAGAGGATCGGGCCGCCGATGCCGCGGTCCTTCGCGATCTTCGCGGCGCGCACGGCGTCGATGATGATGCCCGCCGAGTTCGGCGAGTCCCACACCTCGAGCTTGTACTCCAGGTTCAGCGGCACGTCGCCGAAGGCGCGGCCCTCGAGCCGGACGTAGGCCCACTTGCGGTCGTCGAGCCACTGCACGTAGTCGGACGGCCCGATGTGGACGTTGCCCTTGCCGAGCTCGCGGTCGACCTGCGACGTGACCGACTGGGTCTTCGAGATCTTCTTCGACTCGAGCCGCTCCAGCTCCTTCATGTTCAGGAAGTCCATGTTCCCGCCCACGTTGAGCTGCATCGTCCGGTCGAGCTGGACGCCGCGGTCTTCGAACAGCTTCGCCAGCACACGGTGCGTGATGGTGGCGCCGACCTGGGACTTGATGTCGTCACCGACGATCGGGACGCCGGCCGCGCGGAACTTCTCCGCCCACTCGGGGTCGGAGGCGATGAACACCGGCAGCGCGTTGACGAACGCCACACCGGCGTCGATGCACGCCTGCGCGTAGAACTTGTCGGCCTCTTCGGAGCCCACCGGCAAGTACGAGACGAGCACGTCGACCTCGGCCTCGCGCAGTGCCGCGACGATGTCGACCGGGGTCTCGTCGGACTCCTCGATGGTCTCGCGGTAGAAGCGGCCGAGTCCGTCGTAGGTGTGACCGCGCTGCACGGTGACGCCCAGCGGCGGCACGTCGGCGATCTTGATGGTGTTGTTCTCGGAGGCGAAGATCGCCTCGGACAGGTCGCGGCTGACCTTCTTGGCGTCCACGTCGAACGCGGCGACGAACTCGATGTCGCGGACGTGGTACTCGCCGAACACGACGTGCATCAAACCGGGCACGCGAGTGCCGGCATCTGCGTCGCGGTAGTACTGAACGCCCTGGACCAGCGAGGCCGCACAGTTGCCGACGCCCACGATGGCCACCCGAACGCGGCGGTTCTCGCCCATGCCGGTTTCTCCTTCATTAGTTCAACAGTTGTAGGTGGTGCGCAGCGAGCACTCCGGAGCGCCTCAGGTCTCCGGTCCACGCTGCTCGGCCTGTTCGTGCGCGATGAGCTCGTTGAGCCAGCGCACCTCCCGCTCACTGGACTCCAGCCCGAGCCGGTGCAGTTCACGGGTGTAGCGGTCGATCTTCTCCTCGGCCCGCGCCATTGCCGTCCGAAGCCCTTCTCGGCGCTCCTCGACCCGACGACGACGGCCTTCCAGGATTCGCATCCTGACGTCGGCCGGTGTCCTCGAAAAGAACGCCAGGTGGACGCCGAAGCCTTCGTCGTCCCACGTCTGCGGCCCGGCGTCGCCGAGCAGTTCGGCGAACCGTTCCTTGCCCTCGGCGGTGAGCTTGTACACGCGCTTGCCCCGGCGTGCCCATGCCCGGTCTTCCACCTCTTCGAGTTCCTCGACGAGGTAACCGGCGCGAAGCAGCCGGCGCAAGGTCGGGTACAGCGAGCCGTACGAGAACGTCCGGAACATCCCGAGCGTCTCATGCAAACGTTTGCGCAGCACGTAACCGTGCATGGGGGTCTCGTGCAGCAGCCCCAAGATCGCGAGCTCGAGCACACCGCACCCCCTTCCGGGAACAAACCGCGACCGGTCGCGTTGGCCACCGAGACCGGCTCGGTCAACCTACCGGCCCACTATATCGCGCCGATACATCGAAGTGGTGTAGCTAACCCCGATCGGGTACCCGGAAATCCGGCCGAAATTCATCGGACAGTTATCGAATCTTCGGCGTGTCCGACCGCGCACGGACGGTCCCCTCGCGAACGGGGCGTGGACCACACAGCAATAGCCCGTACTCTGTTGGCGTGCGAAACCAGCGGCAGGTCGTGGACTACGCCTTACAGCGGCGCTCGCTGCTCAAGGGCGTCCACTCCGGACGCGTCGGCACGTACGACGTCTGCGACGCGGGCCCGTACCTCCTGCGGGCCGCGAAATTCCACGGACGACCAGGTGAGCAGGACTGCCCGGTCTGCCATCGGGAGGAACTGACCCTGGTGTCCTGGGTGTACGGCGACGAGCTCAAGCACGCCGCCGGATCGGCCAAGACACCGGAAGAACTGGTACGGATGGACGGGCTCTTCGCGGAGTTCACCGTCTACGAGGTCGAGGTCTGCGGGAGCTGTCACTGGAACCACCTGGTGCGCTCCTACGTCCTCGGAACAGGAGATCCGGGAACCACCCGGCCACGGACCCGTTCGCAGAGGACAGCGGGTCAGTGACAGGTATCGAAAACGCAGTTGAGCACAGAGCGGCGTCCCCCGAAGCGCCGGTCTGGGAGGCCCATTCGTGAACGACGACCGCAACCGCTCCTGGCCAGGCCAGGAGCCTGATGCACCTCGCCGTGCCCAGTGGCCGGGTGAAGCCGACGAACCCGGCTGGCCGAGCGAAGAACCCCCGCGCCGCCCCCAGCGCCGGACACCTCCGAACGGCACTCCCCGCTCGACCCCGCCACGCTCAGTGACTCCACCGAACCCGCCGAATCCGCAGTGGCCCGGCGGTGACGGTGGCGGACCGGAGTGGCCGTCAGACGACGAACCGCGCCGTCCCGCGGCCCCGCGCCGCCCCAACGGCATGCCGCCGCGCAGGCAGGGACCCCCGCCGCCGGTGCCCGCCCGGGGCCCCGCCGGTGACCATCGTGTCCGTCAGGGCGCCGCCGGCCACCGTCCGCCGCCGCCTCCGCCCGGCAACCGCCGTCCCCCGGCTCCCGCCGACCAGGCGACCGCGCTGGTCCGGCCGGTCGAACCGGAGCCGTACGAGCGTGAGCCGGACCTCATCACGCATCACGCGCACAACGGCACCGAAGACCCGTACGGCTACGACCCGTACGACGATCGCTATGACGATCGTCACGAAAGCGCCGCACTCGGTGCCGAGGGCGAAGACCCGTACGAGGACGAGCCCGCCGGAGACGAGGACGGCGACAAGAAGAAGGTCCTCACGCCGAAGCAGCGCAAGAAGCGACGCTGGCGGATCATCCGCCGCGTCCTCTACGCGATGTTCGGCCTGTTCGTCGTGGTGCCGGCGATCGCGTTCGTCATCACCTATTTCTTCGTGGACGTCCCGACGCAGGAAAGCGTCGCGAGCCTGCAGAGCCAGCCGATCACGCTGATGTACGCCGACGGCAGCCCGATGGGCAAGATCGCGCCCGCCAGCGGCGGCAGCCGGTACCTGCTACAGCCCGGCGACATCCCGGACACCGTCAAGAAGGCCGTGTACGCGGCCGAGGACTCGTCGTTCGAGACGAACTCCGGATTCGACGTCGGCGGCATCCTGCGCGCGGTCTACAACAACGTCACCGGCGGCCAGGGCGGCGGTTCGACGATCTCCCAGCAGTACATCAAGAAGGCCACGGCCAACGAGGCGCCGACGCTCACCCGTAAATGGACCGAGCTGGCCAAATCCTTCAAGATGAACAACCAGATGTCCAAAGAGGAGATCATCACCGCCTACCTCAACACCATCTACTTCGGCCGCGGCGCGAACGGCATCGAAGCGGCCGCGCAGGCCTACTTCAAGAAGCCGGCCAAGGAGCTCGGCGCGTCCGAGGCGGCCCTGCTCGCCGGGCTGATCCAGGGCCCGAGCAAGTCCGAGAACGACGCGTACGCGCAGCGACGCTGGAACTTCGTGATGGACCAGATGGTGGCGAACAAGTGGCTCGATCCGGGTGAGCGCGCCGCCGCGCAGTTCCCGAAGCCGATCCCCAAGGCGCAGGCGAAGGCCGACGACGCCGGGACGCTGAGCCTGCACATCCGCAACCGGGTGATCGACGAACTCGAAGCCCGCGGCTACGACCAGGACCGGCTGCACCAGGGCGGCTTCAAGATCACCACGACGATCGACCCCAAGGCGCAGAAGATGGCCGAGGAGTCCGTCGCCGAGGGGATGAAGGGCCAGACGGACGAGAACATCCTGAACGCGCTGGTCGCGATAGACCCCAAGACCGGCGGCGTGGTCGCGTACTGGGGCGGTCCGGACTGGACGAAGAACGCGCAGGGCCAGGACGTCCAGGCCATCGACTGGGCGAACGTGCCGCACAACCCCGGTTCGGCGTTCAAGGCCTTCGACCTCGCCGCGTTCCTCAAGATGGGCAAGGGACTCGGCGAGACCTTCGACGGCTCCAACAACCGGAAGTTCGACGGTCGCACGATCCGGAACGCGGGCGAGAGCTCCAACTGCGGCACGCAGTGCACGGTCGCCGAGGCGATGAAGGTCTCCGCGAACACCGTGTTCTACGACATGGTGCGCAACGAGACGAAGGTCGACCCGGTGGCGAAGGCCGCGAAGGAAGCCGGCGTGATGGTGGAGGCCGACGGCGGCAAGGCGAAGCTGAGCCCCGACATCAACATCGCGCTCGGCGGTGGTGGCACGGTCACCACCGCGGAGGACATGGCGGCCGGTTTCGCCACGTTCGCCGGTGAAGGCGTCCGCCAGAAGCAGCACTTCGTCGCCAAGCTGACCAACTCGCAGGACGAGGTCGAGTTCGACGAGACGGCTCCCAAGGGAGCCCCCGCCTTCAGTGACGACGCCGGCAAGAGCAAGCAGATCGCGGGCAACGTCACCGACGCGCTCGAAGAGGTCATCCCGTACTCGAAGCTCAAGTGCCCGAAGGGCCACGAGTGCGCGGGCAAGACCGGGACGCAGCAGTACGACTTCAAGGACAGCGACCCGGCGAGCTACCGCGACCGCAACGCGCAGACCTGGATGGTGGGCTACACGCCGAGCATCTCGACGTCGGTGTGGGTCGGCGGCGACGGCAACAAGCCGCTGCACGACAAGAGCGGCAAGCCGATCTACGGCCGGACCATCGCCGGTCCGATCTGGGAAGACTTCATGTCCCGGTACATGACCGGCAAGCCTTCGGAGAAGTTCGAGAGCGTCAAACCGATCGGCAAGGACGCGCGGTACGTGCCGTCCACGACGGCACAGAAGCCGCCGGAGCCGTCGACACCGCCCTCGACGCCGTCGACCACCCCGACACCGTCGACGCCGACCTCGCCGACGGAGCCGACGGAAACCGGCGGCTGGCCGACAAAGCCGACAAAGCCCACCAAACCGACACGGCCTGGACCGGGGACTTCGGATCCGTTGTTCCCGAACGCCGAAGACCCGTGATGACCGGGCGAAACGCATGAAGGAAGGTGTGCCGGGCGGTCGCCCGGCACACCTTTTTTCTTCACGCCGGTGAACCTGAACCGATCCGATACGTCTTAACTAGAAGGAGACCTGCGACCGCAGGACCGCGCTCACCCACGGAAGGTTCGGAGGACGTCCCAGTGAACGACGATCCCCACGGCGGATGGCCAGGTCAGGACCCTGACCCCGCACGTCGTCCGCAACGCCCGGCCGGACCGCCCCGCCGCCCCGCCGGACCGCCTCCGGGCTACGGGCAGCAGCAGGGTCCCGGCCAGCAGGGCCAAGGGCAGGCACCGTGGCAACGGCAGGGCGGGCCTCAGCAGCAGCCGCCCCCACCGCCACCGCGTCGTTCGCAGCGGCCGCCGGTCGCGCCGCAGCACGAGCCGGACCTCATCACGCATCACGAGCACAACGGCACCGTCGATCGCGGCGGTCGTGAATACGAAGAGCCGTACGAGGACGAGCAGTACGCCCCGGAGACCGACGAGAACGGGAAGCCGATCCTCACCCCGGCGCAGCGCAAGAAGCGCCGGTGGAGACGCATCCGGCGAGTGCTGCTCGCGCTGTTCTGTCTCTTCTTCGTGCTCCCGGCGATCGCGTTCGTGATCACCTACTTCGCCGTCGACGTCCCGTCGCCGCAGGCCATCGCGGCCACGCAGGGCCAGGCGGTGACGTACTACTACGCCGACAACACCGAGATGGGCAAGGACGTCCCCAAGGGCGGCAACCGGCAGATCCTGACGCCGGAGCAGATCCCGGACATCGTCAAGAAGGCCGTCATCGCCACCGAGGACGCCTCGTTCGAGACGAACTCGGGCTTCGACATCGGCGGCATCCTGCGCGCGGTCTACAACCAGGTCACCGCGGGCAAGGGCGGTGGTTCCACCATCTCCCAGCAGTACATCAAGGTCGCCAGCGGGGACGACGAATCGACATTCGCCCGTAAATGGACCGAGCTCGCCAAATCCTTCAAGATGAACCAGACGTACGAGAAGAAGGACATCATCTCGGCGTACCTGAACATCATCTACTTCGGGCGCGGCGCGTACGGGATCGAATCAGCCTCGCAGGCGTTCTTCGGCAAGCCCGCCGGTGAACTCAACGCGTCCGAGGCGGCGCTGCTCGCGGGCCTCATCCAGCAGCCGGGCCGTTCGGAGAACCCGAAGGTCGCGAACGAACGCTGGACCGTCGCGCTGAACCGTATGGTGCAGAACGGTTTCCTCTCCGCCGCCGACCGCGCGAACCTGCAGTTCCCGACGCCGATCCCGCAGGCCGACAAGGAGCAGGCCGGCGTGGTCAACCCGTTCATCCGCGACAAGGTCAAGGAAGAGCTCGCCGCGAACGGCATCACCGACGACGTCTACTACCGGGGCGGCTACAAGGTCTACACGACCATCGACCAGAAGGCGCAGGCCGCGGCCGAGCAAGCGGTCGCCGACGGGATGAAGGGCCAGACCGACGAGAACCTGCTCAACGCGCTCGTCGCGATCGACCCGAAGACCGGCGGGGTGAAGGCGTACTACGGCGGGCCGTCCATCGTGAAGGGGCCCGACGGCAAAGACCAGAAGGGCCGGGACTGGGCGAATACGCCGCAGAACCCCGGGTCGTCGATGAAGCCGTTCGACCTCACCGCGTACCTGCAGATGGGCAAGGGCGGCATCAACTCGACGTTCGACGGCTCCAACAACCGGCAGTTCGGGAAGCAGATGATCCGAAACGCCGGTCCCGGCAGCTCGTGTTCGGCGCAGTGCACGGTGTCCGAAGCGATGCAGCGCTCCGCGAACACGGTGTTCTACGACATGGTCGTGAACGTGACCAAGCCCGGGCCGGTGGCGCAGGCCGCCAAGGACGCCGGGATCAAACCCGCCCCCGAAGGCGCCTCCGAACTGTTCGCCGACAACAACATCGCGCTCGGCGGTGGCAAGACGGCCGTCAGCCCGGAGGACATGGCCGCCGCGTACGCGACCTTCGCGGGCGATGGCCAGCGGCGGACCAGGCACTTCGTCGCCAAGGTGACCAACTCGCAGGACGAGGCCGCTTACTCGGCCCCGGAAGAGGCGAAGCCCGCGTTCTCCGACAACTCCGACAAGAGCAAGCAGATCGCCGGCAACGTCACCGAGTCGCTCAAGGGTGTCATCCCGTTCTCGAAGCTCAAGTGCCCCAACGGCCATGAGTGCGCGGGCAAGACGGGAACCCAGCAGCACACCTATCGGTCGGGCGAGCCCGCGTCGGCGAAGGACTCCAACTCGCAGACCTGGATGGTCGGCTACACGCCGTCGATCTCGGCCGCGGTCTGGGTCGGTGGCGACGGTGACAAGCCGCTGAAGGGCAAGAACGGCAAGGCGATCTTCGGTTCGACGATCGCCGGGCCGATCTGGCAGAAGTTCCTTTCCCTGTACCTGAACGGGAAACCGGGGGAGCGCTTCGACAAGGTCAAGATCATCGGCGGGGACGACAACAACACCGTCCCGTCGACGCAGACCCCGCCGCCGGGCGAGGACGAGGGTTCGACCGAGACCGGCACGCCGTCGACCGGACCGTCGACCGGGCCTTCCTCTTCGCGGAACGAGGAAGAACCGCCGTCCAGCTCGCGGAACCCGCCTACGTCCAGTGAGAACAACGGCGGCGAAGAAGGCGGCGGCAACAACGGTCCCGGCCGCGGGGGCGGCAGAGGCGACAACGAGTAGCTGAAGGGGCCCTTCACCGCATGTCATGCGGTGAAGGGCCCCTTCGCTCCCCGAGCTAGAGGGTGACCACGCGCCGTTCGGCACCCGAAAGGTGAGCGGCTTCGATGACCCGGAGCGCCTCGACGGCGGAGGCGGGATCGACCGGGAAATCACCCTTGCCGAGCAGCGCGTCACGCACCTGCGCGTAGAAGTCCTCGTAGCGGCCGACTTCGGTGGGCACGGTTTCGACGTCGTCGTTCACGCCGAGCACGCCGGCGTCCGACGACGGTTCGACGCCCCAGCCGGGGTCGCCCGGCCGCAGTCCGTCCTTGATCTGGGGTTCCTGCACGTCGAGGCCGTACTTGGTGAAGGTCGCCTTGTCGCCGAGCACGCGGAACCGCGGGTTCCGGGTCCCCGCGAGCGCGGACGCCCACAGGTGCGAGCGCACGCCGTTCGTGTGCTGGAGGGCGACGAAGACATCGTCGTCGACCGACACCCCGGCACGGCGCTTGTCGACCTCCGCGTAGACCTCGGTGACCGGGCCGAACAGCTGCAGCGCCTGGTCGACGATATGCGCACCGAGGTCGTACAGGAGCCCGCCGGCCTCGGCGGGATCGCCGAACTCGCGCCAGTTTTCCCGCGGCTTCGGCACCCAGCGGTCGTAGCGCGACTCGAAGCGGAAGACGTCGCCGAGGCGGCCCGCGTCGAGGACCTTCCGGACGGTGAGGAAGTCCGAGTCGAACCGCCGGTTCTGGAACACCGTCAGACCGACGCCCTTGGCCTTCGCCGCTTCGACGACCTTCGCCGCCTCGGCCGCTGTCGGCGCGAAAGGCTTGTCGACGACAACGGGCAGCCCTGCCTCGATCGCCCGAAGCGCGAGCGGGACGTGCGTGCGGTTCGGCGTGCTGATCACGACCAGGTCCAGCTCGCCGGCCTTCGCGAACAACGCGTCCGCGTCCGGCAGCACGTCGGCGTCCGGATGGTCGGCGCCTGCCTGCGCCACCCGGTCCGGGTTCGAGGTGACGATGGCGGCCGGGGTCAGCCCCGGCGTCGCGTTGACCAACGGGGCGTGGAAGACGCGCCCGCCGGTGCCGTATCCGAAGATCCCCACTCGCAAGTCAGCCATGCGCCCATTAAACAACAGTGTTGCGTAATCAGCCAGTCATGGCAGGATGCGCGCTATGCCGGAGACCGGGGTCAATCTGCGCGGCCTGCGCCAGCACAACCGGGCGCTGCTGCTCACGCACATCCTGCGCGCGGGCGGCCTCAGCCGCGTCGAACTCGCCGAACGCACCCGGCTCACGCAGCAGGCCGTCTCGAAGATCGTCCCCGAACTGCTCGAAGCCGGCCTGCTGGACGAAGAACGCCAGCCCGCGTCCGGCGTCGGCAAACCGCGCACACTCCTGCGGGTCCGCGCGGACGCCCGGCACGCGCTCGGCGCCCAGCTCGACCGGGACTCGTTCCGGGTACTCATGACCGACCTGACCGGGAAGATCATCGCGTCGCGCGGCGGGCCGCTGTCACCCGGCTTCACTCCAGACCAGGCGGTTTCCGCCCTCGGCGAAGCGACCGAAGAGCTACTGGAGGGTGTCGAGCGTGAACGCGTCCTCGGCCTCGGCGTCGGCTCCGTCGGCCCGCTCGACCACCGTGAAGGGGTGGTCCGGGACGCCACCAACATGCCGGGCTGGCACCACGTCCCCCTGCGCGACCTGCTCGCGAAACGCACCGGACTGCCCGTGCGGCTCGACAAGAACACCAACGCCGCCGCCTTCGCCCAGCAGTGGACCGGCGGCGACCAGACCGCGACCGCCGTCGTGCTCGTCGGCACCGGGATCGGCGTCGGCCTGCTGATCGACGGCAGGCTGTACCGCGGGCCGCGGACCAACGCGGGCGAATTCGGGCACACCACGCTCGCCTTCGACGGACCGCGTTGCGCATGCGGCCGTCGCGGCTGCGTCGAGGTGCTGCACAACGCGGCGGCGACCACCGAGGAGGCGGCAGGCCTGCTGGGAATCGGGCTCGCCGACCTCGTCCAGGTGCTCGACCTCGAACGTGTCGTGCTGACCGGCCGTTCGGTCCGCGCGGAACCCGAGGTGTACCGCGACACCGTCGCCGCTCGACTGCGGGAACTCCTGCCTTTGCCGCACTGGCAACGGATCCAGGTCGATCTCGACGAGATGGGCGACGACGTCGTCGCGTTCGGCGCGGCCGCGGAGGTGCTGGCCGGGTTCTACGACAGCGGCGACGTCGCTTTCACGTGATCAGGTGGACGACACACGTGATCAGACAGACGACACGCGGCAGAAACCGGCCGCGGGCTTGTCGTCCGTCCAATCACGTGAGTCGTCCGGCCAGTCACCCGTGTCGTCCATCCGATCACGTGAGTCGTCCATCCGATCACGCGTGTCACCTGCCTCGGGGCAGGCAAGCCCCGAATGGCCGAGCGGCGACATCACCGGGTGGTCACCCGGATAGGCGCTAACATCCGCCACGTGTCCGACCAGACGACCCAGCCCGAGGCTCCGCTCTCCCTCACCCCCGGCGAGCGGGTCATCCCGAGCTGGAACGAACCGCTCGTGGCCGCGGCCACGAGGCCGATCGGCAGCCCGCTCGGCGAGCACGCCGCCGTGGGACGGCACTGGTTCTGGTCGCCGCAACGGGTCGGGCTGCTGCTGGCCTGCCTCGCGCTGCTGCTCTCGTGGTTCGGCAAGGCGTCCTGCATTCAGCAGTACACCGACGACTCCGGGACCCATCAGCTCGACTGGCGCGCGGGCCGCCCGTTCGTCGCGATGTGTTACTCGGACATCGTCCCGCTCTACAGTTCCGAGCGGCTGAACGATCCGGACACCTTCCCGTACGTGACTTCGTGGACCGAAGACGCGGGGACGGCGAAGGAGACCACGCGGTACATGGAGTACCCGGTCGCGACCGGGTTGTTCCAGTGGATCAACGCGAAGCTCACCGAGGCGTGGCTTTCGGTCGCGGAAGCGGGCTGGCTGCCCGGCGCGCTGCCGGTGGCCGTCTATTTCAACATCTCGGCGCTCTGGCTCGCGCTGGCGTGGCTCGTCACGGTGTGGGCGACCGGCCGATCGCTGAAACGCCGTCCGTGGGACGCCGCGCTGGTCGCGATCTCACCGCTGGTGCTGGTGCACGCCTTCACGAACTTCGACGCCATCGCGACCGCGTTCACCGCGACCGCGCTGCTCGCCTGGGCCCGGCGGCGGCCCGAGGTCGCGGGGTTCCTGCTCGGTCTCGGCGCGGCGGCGAAGCTGTATCCCCTGTTCCTGCTGATCCCGCTGTTCTTCCTGTGCCTGCGCGCGGGCAAGGTCAGACAGTGGGCGCTCACCGCCGGACTCGCCGCGGCGACGTTCGTGGTGGTCAACGTCCCGTTCGCGCTCGTGGCGCCGACCGGCTGGTGGGAGTTCTTCCGGCTCAACACGATGCGCCCGATGGATCCGGACTCGCTCTACAACGTGATCTCCCACCTTTCCGGCTGGGCCGGTTTCGACGGGAAGCTCACCGCGGGCCAGACACCGGTCGTGCTCAACACCGTCGTCGCGGTGCTGTTCCTCGCCGTCTGCGCCGGCATCGGGTACGTCGCGTTGAAGGCGCCGCGCCGTCCGCGGCTCGGGCAGCTCGCCTTCCTCGTGGTGGCCGCGTTCCTGTTGACCAACAAGGTGTGGAGCCCGCAGTACTCGCTGTGGCTGGTGCCGCTGGCGGTGCTCGCGATCCCGCGCTGGCGGCTGCTGCTCGGCTGGATGATCCTCGACGCGTTCGTCTGGGCGCCGCGGATGATGTACTACCTCGGCGTCGACAACAAAGGCCTGCCCGAAGACTGGTTCCTCGGCGCCGTCGTCGTCCGCGACCTCGCGGTGGCCGGCCTCTGCGCGCTGGTGATCCGGGAGATCTACCAGCCGCGCAGAGATCCGGTCCGCGCCGCCGGGGACGACGATCCGATCGGCGGTTTCCTCGACGGCGCCCCCGATCCGGCCGACCGGCGCTCGGCGAGCCCCTCGGCCTCCACCAGGGCGGCGGAGCCGTCGAAAGCGGCGGGCCCGCCGAGCGGGTAGCCGAAAACGGTCAGTGCGTGCCAACGGGTTTCCGGCGCGGGGACGACGTGCTCCGCCCGGTACCCGGTCCGCTTGTTCATACGGCCCAGGTTCGACCCTCCCGTGGTGTGAGGGTCAAGTGAATTCAGCGCACGAGGTAGCCGCCCGTGCTCGTTTCGAAGAACGGAATCGGGGCCGTGCACCGCAAGACGTCCTGGTCGAAGCCGCCGACGGCCCAGCTCCAGCCGATCCGGTCGTGCCCGCGCGGCACGTCCCGTACCGAGAAACCGACCCGGCGGCCGACCAGGTTCGCCGGGAAGCCTGGAATGTCGGCGCGTTCGATCACCCCGGTCAGGACGGCGAGGTCGCCATCCCGCGAGACGCAGTCGACCTTGCCGTCGAAGTCGGCGAACGGCTTTCCGTCCTTGGTCAGATGATTCACGTGGAACCGGCCCGAGGACTGCCCCGGATCGCCGAACGCGGCGAAGTCGAACCGGACGGGATCGCCCTCGAAACCGGGGAACGTCAGCGGTCCGCCCGCCGACCCGATGACGGTCGCTCCCGGCCCCGACGCCGCGTTCGCCTGCGTCGCCCCCAGCGTTCCCGCGGCGACGGCGAGTACGGCGACCGCGGCGATCTTCGACTTGATGTTCATGGCTTCCCTCCAGAACCGGGTACTTCCCGGTCGAGGTCGAGCCTTTCGCGATCGGCGGGCCCGGCCCTCCCTCCCGAGAGGGAACGACCTCCCGCCCAGGTCCGAAACCGCAATCGGTCACCTACTTGCGCCGGTCGTCCGGGCAAGTAGGTGACCAAGTGCGAGAGGGGAGTCAGGCGGAGGCGACGCGCTCCCGGAGGTAGGCGATGTCCGCGGCCTGGCCGTCGGCCGGGGTCTCGACGATCACGGGCGCGCCGGCCTCGGCCGCGACGGCGGCCAGCACCTCGGGATCGATCGTGCCGTCGCCGCCGACGACGTTCGCGTGCCGGTCCCGCGTGGAGCCGAACTCGTCGCGCGAGTTGTTGAGGTGCACCAGATCGATCCGGCCGGTGATGGCCTTGACCTTCTTGACCGCCTCGGTCAGGTCCCAGCCCGCCGCGTACGCGTGGCAGGTGTCGAAACAGAAGCCCGCGCCGAATTCGCCGACCTTGTCCCAGAGCCGGGCGATCGTGTCGAGGTCGCGGGTCATCGCGTTGTCGCCGCCCGCGGTGTTCTCGATCAGGATCGGCACGGCGAAGCCGCCCTTCTCCTGTTCACGCTCGAAAAGCTTGCGCCAGTTGACGAGGCCTTCTTCGACTTCCGCCGCGGAACCGACGTGGCCGCCGTGCACGACGAGCCCTTTCGCGCCGATTTCGGCGGCGCCGTTCGCGTGCTGCGTGACGTTCTTCCGCGACGGGATGCGGATGCGGTTGTTCATCGACGCCACATTGATCAGATACGGCGAGTGGATGAACACCTCGACCGGCGATTCTTTGATCGCTTCGCCGTGCGGGTGGGGTTTGGGAGCCTTCCAGCCCTGCGGGTCGGAAAGGAAGAACTGGAGTACTTCGGCTTCGCGCTCGGCGACCGCGGCCAGCGGATCGTCGTCGCGGACATGGGCACCGATTTTCATGCTGGCAACTTACCCTCGCGGGTTTTTCGCCGTCGCGGACCGGATGGTCACGCTCGTGGGGTAGCGTGAGCGCGTTCCGTTAAACCGCGTTGGGTCTTGAGGGGCGGAGGACGAACTCGATGGGGAAGACTGCCGGGCGGATCACGGCTTGGGGATTCGCGCTTTCGGTCACGGCCGGATTAGCGTTCCCGATGACCGCGACGGCCGCCGAGGAACCGAGCCCGACTCTTTCCGGCGAATGCGATTCGACGCTGCAGAACGGAAAGTCCGGTAACGGCCTCGTTCTCGACGCGGCGGCGCCGCTCGGTTCGTCCGAGGTACTGACGGTCGGCCTGGACTCGAAGGCCAAGACCGCCGAGGGCCGGAAGCCGCTGCTTTCACTGCCCGTCGGCGATCTGGTCAAGACGACCGGCCTGACCGACAATCCGGCCGGAGACCTCGTCGCACAGGGCGTCTGCAAGCCCGCGCAGGGCACGGTGAACGCGGTCGGCAACCTGACGCAAGGTGTCGTCGACGAGGTTCCGGGAGTCCCCGAGATCCCGCCGGGCCCGAAGCCGCCCGAGGACCCCCAGCCTCCGAAGCCCGAGCCCCCGAAGCCGGGACCGGGTCAGCCCGGCGGTCCTGGCAGCGAACTCCCGGTCGAAACCGGCCCGGGTTCCGCCACCGGCATCGGCGGCGACTCGATCGCCGGCGTGATCAGCAACGCGGCGCTGCTCCCCGGCAGCTTCGTCCAGGCGCCGGTGATCACCGAGATCGTCCCCGGCGAGGTGCCGCCGCCCACCGTCGACGAGAAGGACACCGGCAACGCGCAGGCCGTGCAGGCGCCGGTCGCCCCGGCCAAGCTGCCGCTGCTGCTCGCGGTACTGGCGCTGGCCGTCGTCGCCGCGGCTCTGGTCCGTGCCTGGCTGCGGGGCAAGCCCGCCTGATCTTCACCCTCAGTGACGCCCGCTTCCACTCGAATGCCTGACCTCTTCGAGTGAGCGGGCGTTACTCGTCTCCATTAGCGTCGTTGTGCCGGTAGGTGACCCCGACGACGGAGGAGTCGAAGGCATGCGCGAACGGACACGGAGGGCGACCGCCCTGGGTGCGTCGGCCTTCATTCTCGCGGGCTCGGCCGCCCTCGCCATGCCCGGCACGGCTGCCGCCGCCGAGACCAAGACCGCCACCTGCGGCGGATCGGTGACCGCGAAGACCGGTGACACGATCCTCGGCAAGACGCCGCTGCTCGGCATTCCCCTGAACCTCGGCCAGGCCGGTCCGGTCTCCGGGGTGCTCACGGGCACGATCAACGCGCTGCTCGGCACGGTCTGCAAGGTGACGGTGACCGTGGTGAACGCCGTCGTCGCGCCGGTCCCGGTCGTCGGCGAACCGGCCGCGGAAGCGCTGAACGGCGCCGTCTCCGGCACCCACGACGCGTTGACCGGCGGCGGCAAGCCCGCCCCGGGAACCCAGCCCCAGCCCGGGAAACCAGCCCCCGGAACGCCCGGTAGCGGCGGCCCGCAGACGGGCGGACCCGGTGCTCCGGCGCAGGGCGGCACGCCGGAAGGCGGTATCCCGGCGGCGAACAGCCCGCTGCTGCCCGGCACCTTCACCCCGAACTTCGGCGGCCTGCCGTGGGGCGTCAACACCGGCTACGCCCCGATGCGTGACTACAGCTCCATCCCGATGGCGACGGCCGGTCTCTTCAGCCCGTCACCCGGCCTCCGGTACGGCGGGCAGATCCCGGGTTACGCGCCGCAGTTCGGCGTCGCGACCGAAAACCAGAACGGAAATCCCGACGTCCAAACCGCGGGACAGGCCGAAGCATTACCGAACGTGAGCGACGGATTCACTCAGGACGGGAAACTGCCGCTGCTGATCGCCGTTTTGGCACTCTCCGGAGTCAGCGCGGGCCTTGTGCGCACTTGGGTCCTACGCCGAATGGCCGCTGCAAGTTAGTCCTACCGCCTAGTATCTTTCTGGTCACTCCCTCGTTATCCCCGTTGCGGTGCTTCCTCATGCACTGCCACACGCCCCCACCGACCCGGAGGATCGCGCTCGTGCGGAAGACCACCATCTGGCAGACCACCCGCAAGGCGCTCACCGTCACCGCACTCGCGACCATGGTCACCGGTGGCGCGCTCCTGACGGCGGGCACCGCATCGGCGGCGGCCACCACGCTGGCGAACGCGTGCAGCGGCACCGTCAACGGCGGAATGGGCGACACCGTCGCGATCACCGGCACCTCGGTCAAGGAACTGGTGCGCGCCGGCGCGAAGGAAGCGGGCACGCTGGCCCTCTACGACGTCGCCGCGAACGACATCGCCAAGGTCAACACCATCAACGTCGGCGCGGTCCCGAACGCCGCGGGCGGCGCGGTCGAGGGCAAGGCGATCGGCGCGGCCGTGCGGCAGGCGGTCAAGAACACGAAGTCCTGGGGCCTCGGGCTCAACCCCGAGAAGACCCTCGACTCCATCGAGCACAAGGTCACCGGCAGCTGCGGCCTGACCACGGTCGCGACGAACTACGTCGCCCCCACCCTGCCGACGCCGGGCACCACCGGCCCGCAGCAGGGCGGCAACGGCGGCGGCACCAACGGGCTGCCGTCCTCGCCGAGCCTGCTGCCCGGCGGCAGCAACGGCACCGGTTATGCCCCGCCGCGCGACTACGGAAACCTTCCGGTCGCGCAGCCGGGTGTCGCGGTGGCTCCGGGCGTGCGTTACCCGGCCAACAGCCCGCTTCCGGGTGAGGGTGCCCCGCACCAGGCCGGGCAGGGTGGCCCCGACGTCCGCAACGCGGGCAACGCCGAAGCGCTCGCGACCGACGGCATGCCCGGCGGCGACGTCCAGCTGCCGATGCTGCTCGCGGTGCTCGTGCTCGCCGGGGTGACCGCCGCGCTGGTCCGCACCTGGGTCCTGCGCCGCGTCTCCTGACGCCCGTTCGGGGGCCGGCCGAAGCCGCCAGGTACGCTTACCTGGACAAACCCTCCTGCCACGGACAGTCCGTGGCCGTGAGCCCATAGGAGGTGAGTGGTTGTGTCACGCCATTACGAGGTAATGGTCATCCTGGACCCCACGCTCGACGAGCGTACGGTGGCCCCGACCTTGGACAACTTCCTCAACGTGATCCGTACTTCGGGCGGAAGCGTGGAGAAGGTCGACGTCTGGGGACGCCGCCGGCTGTCCTACGAGATCAAGAAGCACGCCGAGGGCATCTACGCGCTCCTCGACCTGAACTCGACTTCGGAAGCGGTCAAGGAGCTGGACCGTCAGCTCTCGCTGCAGGAGACCGTGCTCCGCACCAAGGTCATGCGCCGCGAGATCAAGCCGGCCAAGCCCGTCGCCGCCAAGGCCTGAGCCGAAGGACTTTTCCGATGGCTGGAGACACCGTCATCACGGTGATCGGCAATCTCACGTCCGACCCGGAGCTTCGCTTCACCCCTTCCGGTGCGGCGGTCGCGAACTTCACGGTCGCGTCCACCCCGCGCACACTGGACAAGCAGTCCGGTGAGTGGAAGGACGGCGAGGCCCTGTTCCTGCGCTGCAACATCTGGCGTCAGGCGGCCGAGAACGTCGCCGAGTCGCTGACGCGTGGCGCGCGTGTCGTCGTGCAGGGGCGCCTCAAGCAGCGGTCTTTCGAGACCAAGGAAGGCGAGAAGCGCACCGTCGTCGAGCTCGAGGTCGATGAGATCGGCCCGTCGCTGCGCTACGCCACCGCCAAGGTGAACAAGGTCAGCCGTGGCACCGGTGGCGGTGGAGGCGGCGGCTTCGGTGGTGGCGGCGGTGGCGGCCAGTCCGGCCCGCCCGCCGACGACCCGTGGGGTTCCGCCCCGCCCGCCGGTGGCGGCGGTGGCGGCGGTTTCTCCGACGAGCCGCCCTTCTGATCTGGCGCTCCACCGCGGGCGAAAGCTCCGCGAGACGCCTTGAGACAACCACTACGTAGAAATCCAGGAGAAATACCGTGGCCAAGCCACCCATCCGCAAGCCCAAGAAGAAGGTCTGCGTGTTCTGCAAGGCCGAGAAGAAGGGCCGCCCGGAGAACATCGACTACAAGGACACCAACCTGCTTCGGAAGTACATCTCCGACCGCGGGAAGATCCGTGCCCGCCGGGTGACCGGCAACTGCAGCCAGCACCAGCGTGACATCGCCATCGCGGTCAAGAACTCCCGCGAAATGGCGCTGCTGCCCTACACCTCGACCGCACGCTAAGGAGGCACGTCAATGGCGAAGATCATTCTCACCACCGACGTCGCCAACCTCGGTGGGCCCGGCGACATCGTCGAGGTCAAGGACGGCTACGCGCGTAACTACCTGCTCCCCCGCGGCTACGCCATCGTGGCCACCAAGGGCGCGGAGAAGAACGTGCGCACGATCAAGCGGGCGCAGGAGAGCCGTCGCATCCGCGACCTCGACCACGCCAAGGAGATCAAGGCGACCCTGGAGGGCCTCGGCGCCATCCAGCTGAGCGGCAAGGCGGCCGAGGGCTCGAAGAAGCTCTTCGGTTCGATCACCACCGCCGAGATCGTGGACGCGATCAAGGCCGCGGGTGGCCCGCTGCTCGACAAGCGCGTCATCGAGCTGAAGGACCACATCAAGACCGTGGGCAAGCACTCGGTCGGCGCCCGTCTGCACCCCGACGTCCGCGTCGACGTGCGGCTCGAGGTCAAGGCCAAGTAACACCGCTTCGGCAGAGGGCGGGACGTCTCCATCGCGGAGAAGTCCCGCCCTTTGCTTTGCGCGGAACCCCACCCGGCCGGGTCACGTCTTAGGATTGACTCGACGTCGAGGCACGGGGACTCAAAAAGGGGATCTGGAACCAATGGCTTACGACAGCAACGCCGAGCAGAACCGGCAGGAGAAGGTCACGGTGTCCGCGCCTGCCAATCCTGACAAGCCGTCGTCGGGCGGGGGCGGTGGCGGGTTCACCTTCGACAAGGACAAGATCGACGGCATCATCAAGAAGTGGACCGACCTGCAGGCCGAGCTCAAGCGGGACTACAACGACGCGAACCTGATGGCGAACGTCAAGGCGCCCGGCAAGGAGTTCGCGAGCGGCGACTGGGAGAAGCTGGCCAACCCGTCGGGCAAGGCGTTCCTGGAGCAGAACCAGAAGATGCAGGACTACGTCAAGAACTACATCGACCAGCTGACCGCCGCGAAGCAGAAGATCGCCACGAACGAGGCCGAAACGCAGGCTTCGCTCAACAAGCACAAGGCCGTGTGATGCGACGTTCCCTCGTTCTCCTCCTCGCCGCGGGCGCGCTGGTCGCCGGCTGTTCCGGCACCAAGAACGGCACCGCCTCGTCGGAGCCGGCCTACACGACCGGTTCCCCCGGCGCGTCGAGCGGCTCGTCCGGCTCCGCGCCCAAGGTGCCGAACCCGTTGAACACCGCCTCGATCGAGAGCAACGCGTGCTCCGCGCTTTCCGCCGCGAAGCGCACCGAGCTCGGCCTCGGCGAAGGTGAGCAGCGCACGACGAGCGCCGGACCGGGCTGCTCGATCTTCGCCGCGGACGACCGGCTGAACCAGATCGAGATCAGCCCGGTGCTCGCGAACAAGAACGGCCTCAGCGACGTCTACGACACGAAGGCCAACAACGAGTACTTCGAGCCGACCGAGGTCGGCGGGTACCCGGCGGTGTACGCCGCGTCGCTCGATGCCCGTGACAAGGGCAAATGCGGCCTCTTCGTCGGCGTGACCGACCAGCTGGCCGTCAACATCCTGGTGCAGTACGACAACGGGCCCGGCGCGAGCGCGCCGTGCCCGGTCGCGCTCAAAGTGGGGGAAGCGATGATCGAGACGTTGAAGGAGGGCTGACGCGTGTTCCTGCTGCCGATCATCGCCGGGTATTCGGCCTACAACCTGGCGACCACGAAATCCGGCGACTACGAAGCGTCGGGCGGCGATCGCAAGATCGACTGCTACAACATCTGGGAGAAGATCGTCACCGGTCCCGGTACCGGTTCGATCCAGGAGGGCCAGGCCGCGGCGACCCGGCTCAAGGCCGGCTACCAGGACAGGCTGACCACCATCGACAACCTGTCGAAGGAGATGGACGCCGCCTGGACCGGTAAGAGCGCCGAAGCCGCGCAGCAGTCCGGCGCGCATCCGCTGCGCGCGTGGATGGACGACTCCGGCAAGAAGCTGGTCGACTCCGACAAGTACCTCGGCGAGCAGAACTCCGCGTTCACCACGGTGAAGGCGAAGGTGCAGCAGGTCCCGAAGGATCCGCCGAAGAACAACCTGCTCAACTCCATCACCCCGTGGACCACCGACACCGACCGCGCGATCCGGGACTACAACCAAAAGGGTCAAGCGAACGTCGACGCGTTCAACGAGTACTTCAAGGCCAGTTCCGAGAACGGCAAGAAGCTGCCCACCTACAGCAAGATGGAGGGGCAGAACACGAACGTCGACGTCAACGGTGGCGGCGGCAGCGGCAAGGACAAGGACGGCAACGGGAACGGCCAGGGCGACCGGAACGGGCACAACGGCATGCCGGGCATCTCGACGCCGCCCGGTTCGATGCCGCCCGGCGGGATGCCGAGCGTCCCCGGTTCGAACATGCCGGGCATCGGCACGCCGGGTTCGAACCTGCCAGGGTCGAACCTGCCGGGCAGCAACATGCCCGGATCGAACATTCCCGGATCGAACATGCCGGGGTCCAACCTGCCCGGCGGGCAGTACAACCCGAACATCCCCGGCAGCAACTACAAGCCGCCGTCCTGGGACGACGGGACGAACGCGTCCGGCTACACCCCGCCGAAGATCCCCGGCGCCGACGGCGTCCGCTTCGGCCCCGGTGGCGGCGGGGGAGGCGGCGGCTTCGGCGGCACCGACATCCCCGGTGCGGGCGGCTTCGGTCCGGACGGTGGCTTCGGCGCCGGATTCGGTCCCGGTGGCGGTAGCGGAGCGGCCCTGCCCGGCAACGCGGGTGCGATGGGCGGCGCCGGTACGGGCGGTGGCGCGGCCGGTTCCGGCTCCGGAGCGGGCCGTGGCGCCGGCGGCATGATGGGCGGCATGGGTGGTATGGGAGCCGGTGGCGCCAAGGGGAAGGGCGGCGAGGACGAGGAGCGCAGCGCCAAGTTCCTCGTCGGCGACGATCCCAACGAGATCTTCGGGACCGACGAACTCACCGCGCCGCCGGTGATCGGCGAGTAGTCATCACGAGCGGGCCGGGCGCGTGCCAAGATTGGGGCGGCGCCCGGCTTGTCTTGTTCCGGGCTGGACGAACAGATGCGACTAGGGGGCAGTTCCGGTGCTGGACAAGCAGGTCACGATCACGACCGGCACCCTCATCACGCTGATCCGCCGACGGGGCGGCGAGCCGCACACGATCCTGTCGGAAACGCCGACCTGGTACGACGAGGACGCGCAGCGGGCCGAGGACGAGCGGACCAACGAGGAACTGGCGAGCCAGGGTCTCTTCGGCGCGCGGGGGCTGCACCCCGGCTTCAAGGCGACGCTCGAAGCGATCGCCAGGCCGTCACTCGAGTACTACGGCTGGGTCGACGGCGGCTTCGAGGGCAAGGCACTGAGCTTCAGCCTGCTCGCGGGGAGCGCCGGCGGCGAGGGTTTCGTCCTCGCCCGGCACAGCGAACACGACGGCATCGCGCTCGCGTCGGTGCGGCCCGAAGAACTGCTCACCGAGTTCCTCGACCAGATCCCGAAGCTCGCGCCGGGACGCGGCCGCCCGATCGCCGTCCCGAAGAGTCAGGTCGAGGCCCCGCGGTCGTCGTCGACGGCGCAGGACGAGGGCTTCGAGGTGCTTCGCAGCGGACGGCAGAGCGCGGGCAGCCAGGAGGCCGACGAGCTTCGCCGCATCCTCGCGTTACGCCGTTTGGGGAGCGGCAGCCTCTACGTCGCGGCTCGCGGCCGGAGCGGCGCGCGGCAGCGGATCGAACGCCCGGTGAACTACATCGATACGACCGAAGGCCGGTGGCTGACCGAAGAGGTACCGGGGAGTGGCGAGCCGAGGATCGCCTTCACACCCGCCGACCAGCAGGTTCTCGCGGAACGACTACGGAGCGCACAGGGCAGGTTGTTCGCGCCCTGAATTCCACTCCGGTCAGCCGGGCGGGGACCCCTCTACTCTCCGTGGTATTCATCCACAGGGCACCCCTGTGCGCCCGCGTGCGACACGCCGAACGACGAGTTTCGCCCGACACGCCGGACGGAGTCGAATAAAGTTCTCCACAGTGTCTCCACAGGCGCTGACCAGCACTTTTGTCAGACCACTCCCTCGTTGCCCACAAGTTGTACACAGGCTTTCGGCTACCTGTGAAGGGATGCCCGCAGTCATCCCCAGGTTATCCACAGGGCGGTCCCCAGGCGAAATTGCGCTGGTGCTTTCGGGGGGCCTACCGTCCCCGCCGGGCCGGTACACACCGTGGTGGTCGTCCGGCAGGGGAAGAGCGCAGGGGAGCACCGGGAGCCGAGGGAGGGCGGCCGGTGGGCACGGGCGGACCGACCGGGGAAATTCTGGCATAATCGAACGCGTGTTCGATGTCTTGAGGAGGTGGCAGCAGCGGTGGCGCTGACCGACGACCGCAATCCGACGTACGCGGAGTCCGACCCGGGTCCCGGCGACCCCGGTCCGCGTGGCGGCGAATACGACCGCCAGCCTCCGCAGGACATCGCGGCCGAGCAGTCCGTGCTCGGCGGCATGCTGCTGTCGAAGGACGCCGTCGCCGACGTCATCGAAGCCCTCGGGCCCGACGACTTCTACCGGCCCGCGCACCAGGCCATCTACGACGTCATCCTCGACCTCTACGGACGCGGCGAACCCGCCGACCCGATCACCGTCTCCGCCGAACTGGAACGCCGCGGCGAACTGGGCCGCGTCGGCGGCGCCCCGTACCTGCACACCCTGATCGCGACGGTGCCCACGGCGGCGAACGCCGGGTACTACGCCGAGATCGTCTCCGAGAAGGCGGTCCTGCGGCGTCTGGTCGAGGCGGGCACGCGGATCGTGCAGTACGGCTACGGCGCGGCCGCGGCCGACGGCGCGAACATCGACGAGGTCGTCGACCGCGCGCAGGCCGCGATCTACGACGTCACCGAGCGGCGCACCAGCGAGGACTACGTCGCGCTGGAAGAACTGCTCCAGCCGACCATGGACGAGATCGACGCGATCGCGTCCCGCGGCGGGCAGTCGCAGGGCATCCCGACCGGGTTCGCCGACTTCGACGATCTGACCAACGGCCTGCACCCCGGCCAGATGATCATCGTCGCCGCGCGTCCCGGTGTAGGGAAATCGACCCTTGGACTGGATTTCGCGCGTTCGGCGTCCATCAAACACGGTCTGACCAGCGTGATCTTCTCGCTGGAAATGAGCAGGACCGAGATCGTCATGCGCATGCTCTCGGCCGAGGCTCGGATCCGGCTGGCGGATATGCGCGGTGGCAAGATGTCCGACGACGACTGGACACGGCTCGCGCGCCGGATGAGCGAGGTCTCCGAGGCGCCGCTGTTCGTCGACGATTCGCCGAACATGACGATGATGGAGATCCGCGCGAAGGCCCGGCGGCTCAAGCAGCGCAACGATCTCAAACTCGTCGTCCTCGACTACCTCCAGCTGATGACCTCGGGTAAACGCGTCGAGTCGCGGCAGCAGGAAGTCTCGGAGTTCTCGCGGCAGATGAAGCTGCTGGCCAAGGAGATCGAGGTCCCGGTGATCGCGATCAGCCAGCTGAACCGTGGTCCCGAGCAGCGGACCGACAAACGCCCGATGCTGTCCGACCTCCGTGAGTCCGGTTCGCTGGAGCAGGACGCCGACCTCGTCATCCTGGTGAACCGACCTGACGCCTGGGAGCGGGACGACCCGCGTGCCGGCGAGGCGGACCTGATCATCGCGAAGCACCGTGCCGGGCCGACGGCGACGATCACCGTCGCGCACCAGCTGCACTACAGCCGCTTCGTGGACCTTTCGCACGACTAGCAGAAGGCTGCTACGCGAGCGTCGCGAGGAAGCGGGCGACCAGAGGATCCTGGTCGTCGGCACGCCAGGCGACGGCGACTCGCGTGCGCGCGGTGGCGGGCGTGATCGTGCGGAAGGCGACCTCTTCGAGGCGGATGCGCCGAATGCTTTCCGGGGCCAGTGAAACGCCGAGGCCGGCACCGACCAGTGCGCACACGGTCTGCCATTCCACCGCTCGTTGAGCCACCTGGGGCGTGAAGCCCGCCTCGGCGCACAGGTCGATGATCCGGTCGTGCAGCCGCGGACCGACAGCGCGGGGCAGGAGCACGAAGGGCGAGTCCGCCAGCTGCTCGACCCGGATCGTCCGATGTGCCGCGAGCGGATGGGCCGACGGCAGAACCGCCACGAAGGGCTCGGTCAACACGGTCTTGAACCCGAGCTCCGGCTCGTCGGCGGGCGGTTCGCGCAGCAGACCGATGTCGATACTCCTCTCGTGCAGGGCGGCGATCTGCGGTGCCGTGGTCATCTCGTGGATGTCCAGGTGCACGTCGGAAAACCGGTCCCGGAAAGTCCGCAGCAGACCGGGAAGGACGGTCAGGGCGAGAGAGGCCGCGAAGCCGATTCGCAGGCTGCCGGCGAGGCCACTGCCCACGGCGCGTGCCGCGGCCAGGCCGTCCGCGAGGCCGGCGAGGACGTTCCGAGCGGCGGGCAGCAGTTCCCGGCCGGCCGGGGTGAGGGCAACGCGTCCGGGCGCGCGATCGAAGAGCGCGTGGCCGACCTTGTCCTCCAGACGGCGGATCTGCTGGCTCAGCGGCGGTTGCGCGATGCCGAGGCGTGTGGCCGCGTGACCGAAGTGGAGCTCCTCGGCCAGTACGACGAAGGCGTGCAACTGGGCGAGGGGAAGCTCGGGGCGATCCATATTCCCAGAGATATCAGATGATGCCCAAAGCTGTATTAGACGTATCGTTGTCGGCCGCTTAGGTTCGGCGTATGACAGCAAGACGCGCGATCCTCAGCGGCTCGACGTTCGAGGAACAGATCGGGTACGCGCGGGCCGTGGTCGACGGCGACTGGGTGCACGTGTCCGGGACGACGGGGTTCGACTACCGCACCATGACGATCTCCGACGACGTCGTGGCGCAGGCCGAGCAATGCCTGCGCAACATCGAGGCCGCGCTGGACGAGGCGGAATGCACCTTCGCCGATGTGGTGCGAGTGCGCTACCTGCTGCCGGACCGGGAGGATTTCGAGCCATGCTGGCCGGTTCTGCGCCGGGCGTTCGGGGAGGTCCGGCCCGCCGCCACGATGCTCATGTGCGGCCTCGCCGACCCTCGGATGAAGATCGAGATCGAGGTGTACGCGCGGCGGGCCACCGGGTGAGTTTCAGTCCGGCTGGAAGAACGCGAGCATCTTCCGCGCGGCGTCCGGCGCCGTCAGGAGTTCGTGGACCCGGGCGGACATCCGGGCGGCGGCGCTCGTGCGCTCGAACATCTCGCGTTCGTAGTCCTTGACGGCGGTCGGGAAGTCGCCGGGATGCGCGGCCAGCGCGAGGCCGAGCAGGGCGCCGTCCAGCAGGGCCATGTTGGCGCCTTCCCCCACCGCGGGCATCAGGTGCGCGGCATCGCCCAGCAGCGTGACACCGGGATTCGCCTGCCAGGTCAGGCCCACCGGGAGAGCGGCGATGGGCCGGGGCACGACCGTGTCGTCGCAGGCCTCGATGAGCGCGGTGAAGCGAGCGTCCCAGCCGTCTAGTTCCTCGATCAGCCGTGTCCGGGCGGCGGCCGGGTCGTCGAACGGGATCCCGCTCGTGGCCAGCCAGTCCTCGGCGGTGTTGTGGAAGCTCAGGCCGACGCGGACGCGGCCGTCGCCGTTGCGCTGCGCGGCCAGGGATTTCCCGTCGCCGAGCGCCCAGTAGGTGCCGCGTCCGACCATCTCCGCGAGATCGGGGTGGGTGCGATCGATGTCGGAGATGCAGAGCTCGACGAGGTTGTGGCCGAGATGCACCGGGCGGGCGTCGGTGAGCAGCGCGCGGACCCGGGAGTTCGCGCCGTCGGCGCCGACCAGCAGGTCATACGCCGCAGTGGTCCCGTCGGCAAAGGTCACGACACCGTCGGCGGCGGACGCGAACGCGTGCCCCCAGCGCACGGTGCCTTCGGGCAGGGAGTCCAGCAGCAGGTCGCGCAGATCGGCTCGGTCGACCTCGGGCCGCGCGAACGGCGCGTCGTCGGGCGTGTCCTCCTGCAACAGCAAGGTGCCGTCGGGCTCCAGAAGCTTCATGTCCTGGCCCTCGCCGCGGGCGATCGCGTGGAACCCGTCGATCAGCCCGGCTTCGCGCAGCGCCCGCTGACCAGTGTCGGCGTGGATGTCGAGCATGCCGCCCTGGCCGCGTGCGTCGCGCGAAGGTTCGCGTTCGTAGACGACAGCCTCGATGCCGTTGACGTGCAGAACGCGAGCGAGCGCCAGGCCGCCGAGGCCTGCTCCGACGATGGCGATGGTCATGGTCGTACTCCTTCGATACAGTGTATTGATCAATACACTGTATCGAACGATGCGTTGTATTGTCAGCGGCATGGTGGTGTGGGAGCGGCCGGAGCCGCCGGATCGGCCCGCTCTGGCCCCGCTGAGCCGCGAGCGGATCGTGCGGGCGGCGATCGAACTCGCCGACGCGGACGGCCTGGACGCGGTGTCGCTGCGCAAGATCGCCACCGCGCTCGACGTCGGCCCGATGCGGCTGTACGGCTACATCGCGAGCAAGGAGGAGCTGCTCGACCTGATGGTCGACGCCGCCCACGCCGGGATCCGGCCCGCCGGAACCGGCTGGCGGGAAGCGCTGCGGTCGTTCGCCGAAGCCATGCGGCACGCCGTTCACGAGCACGAATGGCTCGCGGACCTCCTGGGTGGCCGCCCCCAGCTCGGGCCGAACGCGCTGGCAGGCGGGGAGGCCGTGATGGCCGAGCTCGGTGAGCTCGGGGTGGACGCCGTCATGCCGGTGGTCTCCGCGGTCAACGCGTACACGATCGGCGCGGTGCGCCGGGAGATCGCCGAGTGGCGCGCGGAACGCGCCACCGGGATGGACGAGAAGCGCTGGCAGGCCGAGCTCGGGCCCTATCTGCGGCGGACTCTCGCGACCGGCGAGCTCCCCGCGCTGGCCACGGTGGTGCGCGACGCCGTCCACCTGGACGCCGACGAGACCTTTCGGATCGGCCTCGATTTCCTGCTGGACGGCATCGAAGCCCGCCTCTCAAGCTGAAGCACGTTCGAGCGCCGCCCGCCCCGCCGGCTCCCAAGCCGGTTTGCCTCCGGGGAGACCGAGCCTGCCTTTGCGCCCGATGCCGATCAGGTGCAGTGCGCGCAAGACCGCCCAGCCACGAGCCCGTGCGACGGTGGCCTCGTCCGCGACCTCGTAGGCGTCGAAGAACCGGCTCGCCGCACCCTGGGGAAGCAGGATCCAGGCCGCCGACAGGTCCGTCGCGGGATCACCCGCGCACAGCTCGCCGAAGTCGATCACCCCGGAGAGCGTCCCCTCCCGCACGATCACGTTCGCGGGATGGAGATCGCCGTGCAGCCAGACCGGTGCTCCGTGCCAAACGGGTGCCGCGACGGCCTTCTCCCAGATTTCCCGGGCGGCCTCGACGTCCGCGTCGCCGTCGATGAACTCCAGCCCCTGGTCGAAACCGTCGCGCATCGCGGCGAGCGGGATGCCGCGAGCAGGGTTGACCGGGGCTTCCGCCGGTGCGTCCCGATGCAGCGCCTTGAGGAAACCCGCGAGGACCTCGGCCGCGTCGTGGCGGCTGATCGGCGCGTGATCCGCGGGCTCACCCTCGACCCAGCGCGTGATCGTCCAGGTGTGCTCGAACAGGGCCGAAGGTTCACCGACGCGCACCGGGACGGGGATCGGCAGCGGCAGGCGATCGGCCAGCACGGGCAGCCACTTCTGTTCGAGGCGCAGGAGGCCGGGAGCACGCTCGGTGCGCGGCAGCCGGACGCCGAGGTCCGGCCCGAGGCGCCACTGCTGGTTGTCCCAGCCGCCGTCGACGTCGCGGAGTTCGAGCTCCGCGAGATCCGGATGCTGTTGCCGCAGCAAGGCCCGCACCAGCTCCTGCTCGAACCTGAATTCGTCCATGATCGAGACTCCCATGTCAGCGCCGTGACCGTCCCGTGTCAGCGCCGCCAGCCAACGTGGTCACCATGAACAAGACATCGAGGACCTTCCGCCGCATCGGCCTCACCGCGCTGGCGGCCGCACTGCTGACCGGCGTGACCGTGCCGACGGCTTCCGCCGGGCAAGACCGGCCGGAGCTGCGGCAAGCCGTCCAGGAGTTCGTCGACGCCGGGTTCGGCGGGATGCAGCTGCGCGTCCGCGACGAACGGGGCGAATGGACCGGCAGCGCCGGGGTGCGCGAACTGGGCGGAACCGCGAAACCGCCGACCAACGGTCACTTCCGCGTCGGCAGCACGTCGAAGAACTTCACCGCGACCCTGGTGCTGCAGCTGGTGGCCGAGGGCAGGATCGGGCTCGACACCCCGGTCGCCGGTTTCCTTCCGCAGTTCGGGCTGGACTCGCGGATCACCTTGCGGATGCTGTTGCAGCACACCAGCGGGCTGTTCAACCACACCGGCCAGGTCAACCCGGACGGAACCGTCACGCCGGGAATCCCGTGGGCGGGCCAGGAGTGGGTGGACAAGCGATTCCACACCTACCAGCCGGAGGAACTGGTCCGGCTGGCGGTGGCCAAGTCCCCGATCTTCGAGCCGGGCGCGCGCTGGAGCTACTCCAACACCAACTACGTGGTGGCCAGGCTGCTGGTCGAGAAACTCACCGGCCGCCCCTTCGCCGAGGAGCTGGACCGGCGGATCCTGCGGCCGCTCAAGTTGCGCGACACCTTGTCGCCGGGAGCGTGGGCCGGAATGCCCAAGCCGTACGCCCACGCCTACTACCGCTACGAAGACGCGGGCCAGTGGAAGACGATCGACATCACGCACCAGAACCCGTCCTGGATCTCCAGCGCCGGCGACATGATCTCGACGACCAAGGATCTCCAGACGTACTTTTCCGCGCTGCAGAGCGGAAAGCTTCTCCCGGGCTGGCTGATGGCCGAGATGCGCAAGACGCACCCCGGCAGCGAAAGCCTCTACGGCTTCTACGGTCTCGGACAGTTCACGCAGGACTTGGGACCGGGCTGCGCCGGACCCATCCTGAACCACAACGGCGGCCTCAACGGCTACGCGGCCTTGATGTACAGCACGCCCGACGGCAGCAAGACGCTGACCGCGTCGATCACCGCGGGCGATTCCGAGAAGGACCCGCTGCCGTCGTTCCCGGCGGCGCTGAACAAACTCCTCAAGACGGCGTTCTGCGGCAAATGACCGGCCTGGTCAGCGCGCCGGCTCGGCCAGCCGCGCCGCCAGCGCGCTGACCAGGTCTCGGAGCTCGACCGGCCGTTCGATGACGAACGGCCGGTCTAGCGCGGCGAGCAGCGGCGGGATCCAGTCGAGCCGCTGTGCCCGGATCCGGGCGCGCACCCAGTCGCCGTCGGACTCCAGGGTGGCCACGGACGGCGGGAAGACGACGCGGATCTGGTCAGATGTGGCTTGGATCCGCACGGAAACGTCGTGCCGGTGCGGTGTCTCGGCCAGCGCCGTCAGCACTCGCTCGGCCGGGTCGAAGCCGTCGGGCGCCTCGAACGTCCCGGCCCGTGCCTCGGCCGACTTGATCCGGTCGACGCGGAAGGTGCGCACCTCGCCGCTCGCCGAGTCGAAACCGGTCAGATACCACCGGCCGGAGTGCGCCACCACGCCGTATGGATGGACGACGCGTTCGCTGGCTCCGCCGTGCCCGGCGAGGTACGCGAGCCCGACCGGATGCCGATCCCGTGCCGCCTCCGCGACGGTGAGCAGCACTTCCGCCTCGGCCGAGAGGGCTTTCCGGGCGGGCGAGGTGAAGTCGGCGGTCTCCAGCAGCGCGTCCAGCCGCCGGCCCAGTGCTTCGGGAAGGACACGGCGGACCTTCGCGGCCGCGCTCTCGACGGCCGCGACCGAAGTGGTGATCAACCCGGCTCGCCGTCCCGCGACCAGGCCGAGCAGGACCGCCAGCGCCTCTTCGTCGGTCAGCATCAGCGGTGGCATCCGGTAGCCGGGGGCCAGGCGGTAGCCGCCGTAGCGTCCACGCACCGAGCGGACCGGGATGTCCAGGTCGATGAGGTGTTCGGCGTAGCGGCGGACGGTGCGTTCGTCCACGTCGAGCCGTCCGGCGAGCTCGGCGACCGTATGCGTCCCACCGCTCTGGAGGATCTCGAGCAACGCGAGCACGCGGGCGATGGGCCTGGTCACAGCCCGGAGGATACCGGGCGGATTCTGCCCGGTATTGCTCCTAGCGTGGCCGGTGTCCGCTTTCCGGCACTCGAAAGGACCCTTCATGCAGTTCGTATCCGTCCGCGTGATCACCCACGACGTCGCCCGCCTCGCCGGGTTCTACGAGAAGGCGACCGGCCTCGAAGCGCGGTGGCGCTCCGAGCAGTTCGCCGAACTCGCCGGCCCGTCGTGCACCTTGGCGATCGGCAGTGCCGAGACGATGACCCTGTTCGGCGCGGGCGCCGCGGTACCGGAGTCGAACCGGACCGCGATCCTCGAGTTCCGGGTCGAGGACGTCGACCGGGAGTACGACCGGCTGGCGGACCTGGCCGAGATCGTGCAGAAGCCGACCACGATGCCGTGGGGGAACCGGTCGCTGCTGTTCCGCGACCCCGACGGCAACCTGGTCAACTACTTCGCTCCGAGCGCGCCGTAGTTCCGGACGAACGCGGTCAGCAGCCGGGCGAACTCGTGGCGGTCTTCGTCCGGCCAGTCCGCCATCGCCTCGGCGAACACCGAGCGGCGGAATTCGTGCATGCGCGTCACTTCGGCGCGGCCCGCCTCGGTGAGCACGAGGACGGCACGGCGGCCGTCGCGCTGATCGGCTTCACGCCGGAGAAAACCGCCCTCGACCGCGCGCGCGACCAGACGGCTCGCACGCGGCTGGTCGATGGCCAGCGCTGCGGCGAGGCTGGTGACAGTGCCCGGTTCGCCGCTCTCCTCCGCCGCCTCGACGGCGTCGAGGAGTCCTTGTATCGCCTGGTCCGGCATCGTTTCGGCGCGGTCGCGCGCGAGTTTCGACAGCGATCGCCTCGCCTGGCTCCGCCGGATGGCGATCATCGCGCGTTCCACTTCGGCCACGGCGTCCGTCATTACCTGTCCTCACCAAATGCATGTACTTTTACATGTAGTTGCCGTCTACATGAGGAGTATCCATGAAGCCCATCGGATTCTGGTTCGCCCACCTTCACCAGGCCCTCGAATCTTCCCTGGAGCAGGTCCTCGCCACCGAAGCGCTGACCCGTCGCCACTGGCAGGTCCTGAACACGATCGACAGCGGAGCCTCCGTCGACGAGGCGCTGTCGCCGTTCGGAGACCTGCGGGAAACCGTCGCCGACCTGCACGCTCGCGGCTGGGTCGACGCCGAAGGCGCCTTGACCGAAGTCGGCAGGGAGGCACACCACCGACTGAAGGCCAAGGTCGGCGAGTTCCGCTCACGCGCGACCGAAGGCATCGGCGACGACGACTACCGGACGACGGTCGGCGTGCTCGAACGCATGGCGGCGAACCTCGCGCGGGAATAAGGCGGAACCCGGCGACGTCGTCTATCCTGGTAGTTGAAAGTTCAAACACCTGGAGCTGACATGACGCCGGTGCTCTACCTCAGCCACGGCGCGCCGCCGCTCGCCGACGACGCCACCTGGACCAGCCAGCTCGCCGGCTGGTCCGCGGACCTCGAAAAGCCGAAGGCGATCCTCGTCGTCTCCGCGCACTGGGAAGAGGCACCGCTGACCCTCGGCGCCACCACCACGGTGCCACTGGTCTACGACTTCTGGGGCTTCCCGGATCGCTACTACCAGGTGAAATACGCCGCGCCCGGCGCTCCAGAGCTGGCGGACAGGGTGCGCAAACTCCTGCGTTCGTCCCAGACGCCGGTCCACGACGCACCCGACCGCGGCCTCGACCACGGCGCGTACGTCCCGCTCGTGGAGATGTATCCGGACGCCGACATCCCCGTGCTCCAGGTGTCCATGCCGTCGCTGGACCCGCGCGAGCTGTTCGACCTCGGCCGGAAGCTCGCGCCGCTGCGCGACGAGGGCGTGCTGATCATCGGCAGCGGCTTCTTCACCCACAACCTGAGCGCGATGAGCCAGACCGACGGCACCGACGGGGCGCCGCCGTCGTGGTCGAGCGAATTCGACCACTGGGGTGCGGAAACGCTGCGCGAGGGCGACCTCGACGCGTTGCTGGACTTCCAGCACAAGGCCCCCGCCGCGGCCATCGCGCACCCCAGGATCGAACACTTCGCGCCCCTGTTCGTCTCGCTCGGCGCGAGCTCTTCGGAAGGGAAAGGCGAAACCGTCATCGACGGCTACTGGCACGGCCTCGCCAAGCGTTCCCTCCAGTTCGGCTAACTGCTGGTCGGCTCCGCCGCTAGAGCGGGACAAGGCGAACGTGTCGCGGTGGACCCGACAAGAGCAGGCTCCCGCAAGGAACCTCACCCGGCTCTTGACTATCCACGCCCGATTTGGGTTGACTTGTACGGTTTCACGAGGGGTCGTGAGTGATTTTTGTTGCTCTAACCCTCATTGCCACTCACGACCCCTCGCAGAACCGCACATAGCGGCATCAATCGGACACTCAATCGCCTGGCGGAGTCCCTTGTGGACACTGAAGCCCCGCCGGCGCCCGGAATCAGGCCTGCCAACAGTGCAGGAATAGTCGCCTGACCTGCAAGATCTCGAGTTTGTCGGGACCCTCCAGTTCGGCTAGCGGGACCGGAGCACTCCGGCGCCCGCCACCAGGCCGAGCGCCAGCAGCGTGACCACCCCGAACGACACGGTCAGCGACGTCAGGTCGGCGATCCCGCCGATCAGCGACGGCGCGACGAGACCCGACGAGTAGGTGATGGTCGCGACGCCCGCGATCGACTGGCTCGGCGTCGGCCCGCTGCGTCCGGCCGCCGCGAAGGCGAGCGGCACGACGACGGAGACGCCGAGCCCGATCAACGCGAAGCCGCCCATCGCCATCACCGGATGGGCGGCGAAGACGACCAGCAGACCGCCCGCGGTCGCGAAGACACCGCCCGCGCGGACGGTCTTGACCGAGCCGAAGCGCCGCACCAGCGCGTCACCCGAGAGACGGGCCACCGCCATCGTGCAGGTGAACGCGGTGGTCGACGCGGCCGCGATGCCCGGCGAGGTGCCGAGGACGTCACGCAGGTAGACGGCGGACCAGTCGAGGCTCGCGCCCTCGGCGAAAACGGCGCAGAACGCGACGGCACCGATGATCACGGCCGACTTCGGCGGCAGCGCGAACCTCGGCGGCGGATGCTCGTCGGGGGCGCTGCGGACGTCGAACACGCCTTGGCAGACGACCGCGCCGGCGACGGTGAGCACGGCGGACACGATCACGAAGTGGATCCGCGCGTCCAGCGCCGTGTGTGCGGCGAGCGTGCCCGCGGCGGAACCGACGAGCGCGCCCGTGGTCCACATGCCGTGCAGTCCCGACATCACCGACTTGCCCATCTTCTCCTCGACGTCGACGCCGAGAGCGTTCATCAGCACGTCCGAGGTGCCCGCCGCGGTGCCCATGACGAACAGCGCGAGGCACAGGGTGAAGAGGTTTCCCGCCAGGGACGGCAGGATCAGCGCCAGCGTCCAGTAGGCGAGCAGCAACCGGAGCCCCAGCCTGCCGCCGAGCCGGTGCCCGATCCGCGCGGCGAGCGGCATGGTGAGCGAGGCACCGATGGCGGGGAAGGCGAGCGCGAGCCCGAGCTGGCCCGCGCTGATCCCCGCGTGTTCCTGGATCCACGGGATCCGGGTGGCGAAACTGCCGGTCACCGCGCCGTGCACGGCGAAGACGGCGGCGATGGCGATCCGCGCCTGCCGCACCCGCCGCGTCGGCCCGCCGACGGTTTCCACTGTGTTGGTCACTGGGCCCCCAAGGTCCACGAAACGACTCGACGGGCGTCAGCGTAAACTATCAGGAAGGGAACCTGATAATTAATTCTGGGAGGATCTGCCGGTGAGTGTCATCCGGATGCCGTCCGCCTCCCCGAGTACCGCGCGTGCCATCAACGACCGTCTCGCGCTCGACCTGCTCCAACGCGAGGGTTCGCTGACGGCCGCCCAGCTCAAGACGTTGACCGGGCTTTCCCGGCCGACGGTGGCCGACCTCGTCGAACGCCTTCAGGACGCGGGGCTGATCGAGATCGTCGGCGAGGCGGGCGCGGAACGCCGCGGCCCGAACGCGAAGCTGTACGGCATCGTCGCCGGACGCGCGTACCTCGCCGGACTCGACGTCCGCACGCACGGCATCGCCGTTTCGGTCGCGGACCTCCTTGGCCGGACCCGCGCGGAAGCCTCGCTGCCGTTCGAGCTGGACATCGACACCGACGTGGCCGTCGAGCGCGCGATCGACCTACTGGAAGCCACCACCGCCGAAGCGGGTGCGACAGCGCTGCACACGATCGCCGTCGGCGCTCCCGGCCTGGTCGACCCGGCGACCGGCGGCCTGCGGCACGCCGGGGGATTACCCGCGTGGCACGGGAAACTCGTCGACGAACTCCGGCGACGGCTGGGTGTCCCGGTGCTGCTGGAGAACGAGGTCAACCTCGCGGCCGCCGCCGAGCAACGGCTCGGCGCCGCCCGCGATCGGGACACGTTCGTCCTGCTGTGGCTGGGTTTCGGCGTCGGCGCGGCGGTCGTCCTCGACGGTTCGCTGCGGCGGGGCGCGTCGGGCGGCGCGGGGGAGATCGGGTTCCTGCCGATGCTGGGCCCGGGACGGCTCCCGACGGCGACCGACTGCGACGGCGGCTTCCACACCCTCGCGGGCAGCGCCGCGATCTGCGAACTCGCCCGCGAGCACGGCATCCCGGCGTCGTCGGCCGACAACGCCGAAGCGGCCGCAGCGGCTGTCGGATACGCGATCGACGCCGAGTCCGAGGAGTTCCTGGGGATCGTCGCGGAGCGGATCGCGATCGGCGCCGCCGCGGTCACCGCGGTACTGGACCCGGGTTGTCTCGTGCTGGGCGGGGAGATCGGCCGCGCCGGTGGCGAAGCGTTCGCCGCCCGCGTGAGCCGTCGGCTCGCGGAGATCTCGCCGCTGCGGACCGAGGTGCGGGCGGGGACCGTCGGCGGGAGCGGCGTGCTGGAAGGCGCGGTGCTCACCGCGATGGGCGCCGCTCAGGACGCGCTGTTCACGCCTGGATCCGAGTGAGCTGCGGTGAGGCGTCGGTCCAGCTGGTCGTGAGTGGGGCCGGTGGTGAGGTGAGGGCTCCCTTCGCCGCGTCCGAAGCACCGAAGGACGCCTTCACCCCTGGGTCTACTCGCGTTAGGGCGGACCAAAGGCTGACGATGTAGGAATTGGGACCTTCAGCGTCCCAATTCCTACATCGTCGCCAAGCTGCTCCACTCTCCAGCCTTGCGGGGAAGATTCAGGACGTTCAACGTCCCAAATCCTCCCCCCTCGCCTTCATCACCGTATCGGTACGACACCGGTTCCAGCTGCTCGTGAAACCGCAACACAAAGCGGGCCCGGGAGTGTCTCCCGGGCCCGCTTCGGTTCATTCAGTGGCGCTAGCCGACTGGCAGGTTCACATGGTGTGGAACTTCTTGCCGGTCAGGGAGCCGATGAAACGCTGGAACATGCTCAGCGGCGACGAGTCGACGCCCGCCAGAGCCGGGACCTGCGCGGTCGGCATCGCCGGGGTGTTGTTCACCGCGGGCAGGGTGCCCGTGGTGGGCACCTGCACCGGCAGCGCACCGGCGGTGGGCAGCGCACCCGCGGTCGGCAGGGCGCCGGCCGTGGGGAGCTGCACCGGCAGGTTGCCGGCGGTCGGCAGGCCACCCGCGGTGGGCAGCCCGTTCAGCGCCGGGAGGGCCGGCAGCTGGGCGAGCTTGGGGGCGTCCGCACGAGCGGCGTCACCGGGCAGACCCGGGGCCTTCGGCAGGGCCGGGACACCGGGCAGCGCCGGGGTGCCGGGCAGCTCGGGCAGTTCCGACTTCGGCAGCGCCGTCGGGACGGCGGTCAGCTGCTTCAGCGCGGTCAGGCCTGCCACCTGCACGGGCAGGGTGGCCACCTGGGGACCGTCGGCGCGGGCGCCACCGATCGCCGGGGTGGTCGGCAGGGCGCCGGCACCGTTCATCGACGGAACCGCGGGAGCGCCGAAGGGCAGCGTGGGCAGCGCGTCGATCGGCATCTCCGAACCGACCGTGTCGGTGAAGGCGCGGGTGTAGTCCTCGTCGTTGATCTCGGTGTTGTCCGTCGCGTTCTCGTCCGCGATCGCGAGGATCGGGATTTCGAGCTCGTTCACCGGGATCACGAAGACCAGCGGGTGGTGGAAGTTGAAGCCCGAGAGGGCCTCTCCGCTGCCGTCGGTGATGCTGTCGCCACCGGCCTGGCCGGTGATGAAGCTGTCCGCTTCGGTCTCGGACACGCCGCCGGCCGCCGCGATGGCGTTGCCGAACACCTCGGGGTCGGCCGCGGCCGGGATGTCGAGGATGTTGCCCGAGAGCGATCCGTCGAGACCCGAGGTCTCCACGTCGCCGCCCGAAAGCGCGTCGACGGTGTTGGAGCCTTCGGCGTCGGCGAGACCGGCCGCCGCGACCGCGTCGTGCGTGACGGGCACGATCGGCAGCGCCTGCGCGCCGATGATGTTGCCCGAGACAGCGCCCTCGTCACCGGTGGTGGTGGCGTCGCCGCCGGCCTCCGACAGGACGTCGCTGACGCTGTCGCCCTCGGCGATGCCCGCACCGGCGATGCCGTGCCCGGTCACCGGGACCGCGCCACCGATCGGCGACTGGACGATGTTGCCCGCCAGCGCGCCTTCTTCACCATTGGCGGTGGCGTCGCCGCCCGCGTTCGAGTCGGTGAGGTTGGTGCCCTCGCCCGAGGCGATTCCGCCGAGCACAGCGGCGAAGTTGTGCGCCTGGACCGGCAGGGAGACCGGGCCGTAGACCAGGTTGCCCGAGCCCGCGCCACCGTCACCGGTCGCGTGGACGTCGCCGCCCGCGTTGGACGTGGTGTCGCCGTCGGCGCCACCGTGGCCCTGGCCGATGAACGCGCCACCGATCCCGAACGCCTGCACCGGCAGCGAAACCGGCGTGGTCGCCAGGTTGGAGCTGAGGAAGCCGTTGTCGTCGGCGGTGTTCCCGCCGCCGCCACCGGAGACGACCTTGGTCTCCTCGGCCGAGGCGGTGCTCTGACCGATGAACGAGCCACCGACGCCGAAGACCTCGGCCGGGACGGCGGCCGGGACCTGGACGATGTTGCCCGAGCCGGACGAGTCGTTGCCCGTGGTGCCGTCGTACGCACCGGCGGTCACGGTCTTCGTCTCGGACGCCTCGGCGGTCGCCTGTCCGATGTGCGAGCCGGCGACGCCGAACACCTCGGGGGCCAGCGCGGCCTGGGTGTTGACGATGTTGCCCGCCAGGGTGGAGTCGTCACCCGTGGTGTGGCTGCCGTTGCCGGCGTTCGCGTCGACGGTGTTCTCGCACGAGGCGACGTTGGCGCTGCCGATGTAGGTGCCCGCGATGCAGGTCACCTCGACGGGAGCGGCCACGGCCGGGTCGACGATGTTGCCGCCACCGGCGGAGCCTTCGCCCTCGGAGCTGACGAAGCCACCGGCGTCGACGGTGCTGGACTGGCTGGTCCCGCCCTCGGTGCCGGTGTTCGCGAGCCCGATCCAGCTGGCGGCCACGCCGCCGACGTTCGCGACGTCCGCCGTCTGCGGCACGATCGCGTTACCCGCGACGGCCGAGTCCTCGCCGGAGGTCTGCACGTAGCTGGGGACGTTGCTCCAGCCCGGGGTGGTGTCACCGGCGGTGGCGTCCGCCGACGAGCTGCTGTTGGAGTTCGCGAGCGAACCCCACGCGGCGGCCGCGTTGTCGTTGACCTTCACCGGGAGGGCGATCGGCACCGCGCCGACGTTGCCGCCGAGGGCGGAGTCGTCACCGTCGGTCTCGACCCAGCCGCCGGAGGTGGCCTCGGTCTCGGCCTCGTAGCCGGAGCTGTTGGCGTTGCCGATGATCCAGGAAGCGGCGTTGCCGGTGACCTGGACCGGGGTGGCGAACTGGCCGGCCAGCACGTTGCCGGACAGGGCGGAGCCCTCGCCGTCGGTGGTGATGTTGCCGGTCTCGGTGGTGCTCTGGCTGGCGGAACCGCCGACCACGCGGCCGGTGCCACCGGCGAGCCCGCCGGCGTTGCCGGCGATCTGCACGGGCAGCGCCCAGTCGAGGGACACGACGTTCCCGGCGAGGCTGGAGTCCTCACCGGTGGTCTCGATGTCCTGGTTGTGCGACCAGGTCTGGTCGTGGGTGCCACCCTCGACCTCGGCGTCGCCGATCACGCCGATGGCGTTGTCGACGATCTGGATCGGGACGACGACGTCACCGACGACCTTGTTGCCCTTGAGGATGTCGTCCGTGGTGGTGAAGCCACCCTCGGTCATCCCACCGCTGACCTGACGGGCCGAGTCCTTGGCGGCCAGCGGCGCGGGGACGGCGCCGGTGGTCGGGAGGGACGGAAGCCCGCCGCCGACGCCATCGGTGCTGCTGCCCGGCGAGGAAGCCGAGTCCAGCGCGTCCGAGACGGGCTTGGTGACGGCCTTGGTGCTGATCTCGCCCTTGTAGCCGGGGAGGTCGGCCTGGCCGAGGGGCGTGCCAACGGCGTTGTTGTCGACCTCGATGGGAACGGTGACGTTCGCGTCGAGCGGGGAGGCCGGGGTGTCGGGGTTGACGTGTTCGTCAGCCGAGGCGATGCCGGTGCCCAGCATCAACAACCCACCCGTGACCAACGCGGTCTGGAGTCCGCGCTTTGCCCAGGATTGCATGGGGTTTTTCTCCTTCATTTCGGGTTCCCTTTCGGGTTCAGAGAGGTGCCTTTCAAGCGGCACCAGAGGGGGTGGAGCGATTGCGGGCGCGACAAAGCGCACCGCCGTTTCGCGGGGGATCAGGAGCGGACGCGAAGCCAAGCCCGGAATCGGGAGGCGTGAGGCGCGTCGGCTACCCCGCGGAGGGAGGTGTTCAGTCGGGAGTGACGCCGGGCTGCGAGCCCGGGGTGAGCGGCATGTACCGCGTGCCTGCCAGCGAGTAGCCGGTCAGGGAACGCTCGACGGCGGCGGCGACCCAGGCGGGAACGCCGTGGGTCAGGCCGTCGAGGTGACCACCGGGGGCGGAGCCGCCGGGGACAGTCGGGAAGGACGGCGCGGAAGGAAGCGGCGCCGGGGTGAACGGACGCGGGAAGTCGCCGCGGTGACCGTCACGGGAAGGAACGTCCTCGACCTGATCGAAGGCACCGTGCTGCTGCACGAAGGCCGGCATCGGGAGGACGGTCTCGGAGGAAGCGGGGAACTGCGTCGTTGCCAGCTGCGCGAAGTCGGTGACCTGGTCCCCGGCGCCGATGGTGTCCAGCGGCGAGTCCGGGTCGACCGGACCGCCACTGACCGGGAGCTCCGGAACGCCGTGTCCGTTCGGGTCGAGGAGGTCCCAGACCTTGCGGCCGAAGTCGGGTGACGGGGCGAAGGTCTCGTCCAGCACCTGGCGGGTGTCCTGCGGCTTGCGCACGATGTGCTCGACGGCGCCGAGGGTGCGCTTGACCGGGGTGACGACCGAGTTGTCCGCGAAGTCGGTGACCGCGTCGCTGACGCGGGTGGAGACCTCGTGCTCGTCGGCACGGATGTCGCCGCAGTGGTGCTTCGAGGGGGCGGATCCGGTCTCGTCCGGCATCGACCACGTGGTGGCTTCCTGGTGCCGGCCACCGCACATCGCACCGGCGACGTCGCCCGCGAACTTCGAGGTACCGCGGGAAACGTCGGTCAAACCCGCCGCGGTGGCGTCGGTGACCGGGGTGACGCTCGTCTCGGGAGCGGAGACCACCGGGGCGATGTCCGCGGAAGCGGAAGCGCCGGAAACAGCCCACGCGGCGGCCGAACCGGCGACGGCACCACCGATGACGAACAGCGCACGCGAAGCGAGACGGCCGAAGCGCGCCGCGCCCCGCCCCTCGTTCTTCGCCGCGTTCGTCACTCGGTCTCCTTCTCGCCTCGGCTCGGTCGTTGCGGGACCGACATAAGCAAAGTGCGGAAGCCCGGCGCGACTTTGAACCACCTTGATGGCACGATCGTGTGAAGAACACAGGGTGTAGCCCGAAATCACGATGCGTGATCGGCGCTGGCGGCACCGGGTTACTCCCGAGTTGATCCCTTGGCGGTGTGTCAAGCGTCGCATCGGGCGAATTCGCCCCCCGCGCGTTGCCTGGAATGTTCAGGAAACGTCGCCTCGGACCGATACGGTGTGCCCGTGAGCGAGCCCCAGCGCAAACAACCGGAATTCGACCCGGCGAACCCGTTCCTCTCCGAGTCCACCGAGGACGTCACCAATCTCGTGCCCCGCGGCCTGCGGATCGGCGCGGCGTTGTCCTGGCGCTTCATCGTGGTGATCGCCGCGCTCTACGTCATCGTGTTCCTGATCGGCTATCTGTCGGTCGTCGTGATCCCGCTGTCGATCGCGTTGCTGCTCGCCGCGCTGCTCGCGCCGGCGGTCTCCAAGCTGACGACGCTGAAGTTCCCTCGCGGGCTCGCGGCCGGGATAGTGCTGATCGCCGGGCTCGCGGTACTCGGCGGGCTGCTGACGTTCGTCGTCGCGCAGTTCTCCTCCGGCCTGCCGGAACTGCAGAAGCAGCTGACGGAGAGCCTCAACCAGATCAAGGTCTGGCTCATCGACGGGCCGCTGCACCTGCGGCAGGAGCAGATCCAGGAGTTCATCAACCAGGCGATCAGCTTCCTGCAGAACAACCAGGCGTCGATCACCACCACCGCGCTCACCACCGCGGGCACGGTCGGCGAGATCGTCACGGGCTTCATCCTGACGCTGTTCATCCTCATCTTCTTCCTCTCCGGCGGCGACCAGATCTGGAAGTTCCTCGTCCGCGGCGTTCCGGGGCGCGTGCGCAACCGGGTCGACGTCGCCGGGCGCCGCGGGTTCGCGTCGCTGGTCAGCTACGTGCGCGCGACGGCGGCGGTGGCCGTGGTCGACGCGGTCGGCATCGGTATCGGGCTGGCGATCGTCGGCGTGCCGCTGGTGATCCCGCTGGCGACGCTGGTATTCCTCGGCGCCTTCATCCCGATCATCGGTGCCGTGATCGCGGGCGCGGTCGCGGTGCTGATCGCGCTGGTGACCAAGGGCGTCGTCGGCGCGCTGATCGTGCTGGCCATCGTCATCGGCGTCATGCAGCTGGAAAGCCACGTGCTGCAGCCGATCCTGCTCGGCCGCGCGGTGAAGCTGCACCCGCTCGCCGTGGTGCTCGCGATCACCGCCGGTCTGGTCACCGCCGGGATCGCCGGCGCGCTGCTTTCGGTGCCGCTGCTCGCGGTGCTCAACGCGGGGATCCGGTCGCTGCTGCACGAACACGATCCCGATCCGGCCGAGATCGACGTCCTGCGGGATCAGGCGGCGCAGCCGAACGATTCCGGGGAAGAGTCCGAAGCCAAGTCATGACCGAGACCCCGCTCTGGCGCGCCGTCTCGGCGCTCGGCACGCGGGACCCGGTCACCCCGTTGTGGCGCGGGGTGATCGTGCTTCGGGTGACGACGCTGCTCTTCGCGCTGGGCTCGTTCATCGTCCACTACGACGGCTACGCGAATAAGTGGCTCGCGTGGACCGCGTTCGGCGCGATGACGGTGTGGACGGTGCTGAGCAGCGTGTTCTACGCGCGGCCGTCGAGCCGCTGGCCGTGGCTGGTCGGCGTCGACCTCGTGGTGACCGCCGTCCTCATGTTCACCTCTGCGTGGATCCTGACCACCGCGCAGTTCGACGCCAGCACCCCGCTCATCACGACGGTGTGGGCGGCCGTCCCGCCCGCGGCCGCCGGGACGCGGTTCGGCGCCGTCGGCGGCGTGCTCGCCGGACTGGTGGTCTCGGTGGTCACCGGGCTGGTGCGCTGGCGGTTCGACGTCGACGTCGCGCTGGACGGCTTCCTGCTGACCGCGAGCGGCTTCGTGATCGGTCTCGCCGCGACCATGGCCCGCCGGTCCGCCGACGCGCTGACCAGGGCGTTGCGCATGGAGGCCGCGACGGCCGAACGGGAGCGGCTCGCCCGCTCGATCCACGACAGCGTCCTGCAGGTGCTCGCGCGGGTGCGCAAACGCGGCGCCGAATTCGGCGGGGAGGCCGCCGAGCTGGCGAAACTGGCAGGCGAGCAGGAGATCGCGCTGCGGGCCTTGGTCACCACCGAACCGACGCGTTCGAGCGAGAACGGGACGACCGACCTCCGGGCCGCGCTGCAACTGCTCGCGACGCCGTCCGTGCAGGTGTCGACCCCCGCGGGTGAGGTCCAATTACCCGAGCACGTGACCGCGGAACTGGTGGCCGTGGCACGCGAGGCGCTGTCGAACGTCGAAAAACACGCGGGCGAAGACGCGCACGCCTGGGTGCTGCTGGAGGACCTCGGCACCGAGGTCGTCGTCAGCGTCCGCGACGACGGCCCCGGAATCGCGCCCGGCGTTCTGGAACGAGCGGCGGCCGAGGGACATCTAGGTATCGCGGAGTCCATCAAGGGACGGGTGCGGGATCTGGGCGGAAGCGCCGCCCTCGACACCGCGCCCGGCCAGGGCACGGAATGGGAAGTCAAGGTTCCAGTCGCGGCGAGGGGAAAGCGATGACCGGTGAGGCTCAGGTCTCGGTGATGGTGGTCGACGATCATCCGATGTGGCGGGACGGGGTCGCGCGCGACCTGGCCGAACACGGTTTCGACGTGCGGGCCACCGCGCCGGACGCGCCCGCCGCGGTGCGGATCGCGCGGACGGTCCGGCCGGACGTCGTCCTGATGGACCTCAACCTCGGCGAGACGTCGGGGGTCGACGCCACCCGCGAGATCACCGCGGAACTGCCGTCGACGAAGGTGCTGGTGCTGTCCGCGAGCGGCGAGCACAGCGACGTCCTCGAGGCGGTGAAGGCCGGGGCCTCCGGGTATCTGGTCAAATCGGCTTCGGCGACCGAGCTCGTGGACGCGGTCAAGCGGACCGCGGCGGGCGACCCGGTGTTCACCGCCGGACTCGCCGGTCTCGTCCTCGGCGAGTACCGCCGCATGGCCGACGCCCCGGACGACGGGCCCGCGCCGCCGCGGCTGACCGAACGCGAGACCGACGTCCTGCGCCTGGTCGCGAAGGGGATGACGGCGCGGCAGATCGCCGAGAAGCTCGTGCTGTCGCATCGGACGGTGGAGAACCACGTCCAGTCCACGCTGCGGAAACTCCAGCTGCACAACCGTGTCGAACTGGCTCGCTACGCCATCGAGCACGGGTTGGACGTGGAATAGCTCAGCTCTGCGCGATGGCCACGACCCGCTGGTTCCGCTCGGCGGGCAAGGGCGTCTTGACGACCGTCCACCGCGGCCGATCGAGGCGCCAGTTCGCGACGACGTCGGTGGCGATCACCAGGCTGTCGTCCTCGGTCCATTCGATCGCGACCTGCTTGAGCGGGGTCGCGATCGGCATCGAGGGCGCGTGCGTCCAGGCCAGGGTGTCGAGGGCGAGCACCCAGACGTCCGCGGTCTGCGTCGCGGTCCCGGCCCAGGCGGGGTCACCGAAGAGCACGGCGACCTTGTGGCCGTCGCGACTCGGCACCACCATGCCGGGCATGCCGTTGGCCACCGGCCGCTCGACCGGCATCCGTTGATCGTTGCGCAGGTCGAGCACGGAGAACTTGGTCAGCTCGGCCAGCAGCATCCGCTCCTTGGTGACCGCCAGCACCCGGGGGAACTGGTGCAGGGCTCGGCCCGTCGCGGGGTCGATCAGCACGTCCTCGGCACTGGCCGTCCCGCTGTTCACCGTGATCAGCAGGCCCTTCGGTACCTCTTGGCGAACGGCTGTCGTACAGCTCGCCGGACGGCCGCGATCCCGCTCCGCGCCGAGCAGGGAGACGTATTGGAGGCGGCAGAGGTCGCCGCCGTCGTCGCGGATCAGCCAGACGCCGCTCTCGTCGGCGGCCGGGGCGACGCTGCGGGCCTTGCCCAGCTTCCACGGCTGGTTCTTGGGATCGCCGTAGACGAGGACTTCGGACGGCTCCAGGCAAGACGGCCCGCAACGCGCGGCCGACAGCACGACCGGGAACTTGCCGACGCGGAGGACGTCGTTGACCCGGTCCCCGGCCGGAGCACCCGGAAGCGGGGTGGTGACGCCGGTGGCGGGATCGAGCATCGAAGGCGGCGAAGTCGACATGACGAGCCGGAGACCGTTGTAGTCCACCGGTTCGCCTTCGAGTTTCGACGCTGGTGGGGCCGTCGGCGTCGGAATGGCCTCCGGCGGGTTCGCCTTGCCGCCGAAATCGCAACCGGTCAGCAGGAGGGACGCCGCCAGCAGAGCGGCCCAGGGAAGAAATGCGGGTCTGTTCAGGGTATTTCCCCGATCTCGCGCGTGAGATCCGGTTCTACCATTCCAGGCATGGGCGAGGAAGAGCAGCCGGTGACCGAAACCAAGCCGTTGACCGGGCGGGACATCCGGGTCTCCGACGCGGAACGCGAACACGTCATCGAAGTCCTGCAGAAGGCGATCGGCCTCGGGATGCTGAACCTCGACGAATTCACCGAACGGACCGACCGCGCCCTCGCCTCCAAGACCCGCGGCGAGCTGAACGCGGTGCTCACGGATCTGCCGGGGCTGGTGCATCCCGAAGCGGGAATGGTGCCGCGGCAGCAGCAGAACCCGTGGTCGCCGCCTGCGCAGCACGCCTACGCGCAGTCGTCCGGGCAGGTCATGGAGCTCAACGGCAAGTACTCGGCGTTGCAGCGCAACGGGAACTGGCTGGTCCCCGAGTCGATGGTGATCCGGAACAAGTACGGCGCCACGAAACTGGACTTCTCCCAGGCCGAGATCCGGCATCCGGTCGTGCATATCGAACTTCAGGCCAAATGGGGTCCGGTGGAGATCACCATCCCCGAGGACGGCGCCGTCGACACCAACTCGATCACCGACATCAAGTTCGGCAACCTCGACGACCGGACACGGTCGAACGGCCGCCCCGGCACGCCCCGGTTCGTCATCACCGGGCGCGTGCACGGGGGGTCGCTGATCATCAAGTACCCGCGGCGGGGCTTCTTCGGTTAGGCGCCGACCGGGCGGACGTGGCGGAGGTGCCGGAGCACGAAGTACGCGACCGCGGCCAGCACCAGCGCGGCCAGCCCGGACACCGCGTGCATCCCGCTGGCGAACGCGTCGTGCGCGGGAACCGCGTCGGCCAGCCGGGACTGCGTGACGGCGTTGCCCAGCGTCCCGACGGTCGCGATGCCCAGCGCGTAGCCGAATTCGTTGCCGGTCTGCGAAAGCGAGGCCGCCGAACCGGCCTTCTCCGGCGGCACGGAGCCGACGACCAGATCCGTGCCGAGGGTGACCAGCGGGCCGCCGCACAGGCAGGTGATGGCGAAGGCGATCGACGGGATCACCGGACCCGCACCGGCCTCGACCTGCGTCAGCAGCAGGAACCCGCCGACAGCGCCGGCCAGCCCCGTCGCGATCAGCGTGGCGGGACGGACGCGGCGGGCCAGGATCGGCGCCCCGAGGAAGCTGACGGTCGAGGCGAGCATGCCCGGCAGCAACGCCAGCGCGGCGCCGACCGGCGAAAGCTCCAGCACGATCTGGAAGAACTGCGCGACGAAGAGCATGGTCGTGCCACCCAGCATGGTGAACGCGCACATCCCGCCGATCGCCGTCGTGAACGCACGGGCGCGGAACAACGTCAGGTCGATCAGCGGATCCTGGAGGATTCGCTGGCGCCGCACGAACACCACACCGAAGCCGAGACCGATCAGGAGCGAGGCCGCCGGGACCACGTGGACGCCGTCGCGGGCGAGTTCCTTGATGCCGTAGACCGCGGGCAGGATCGTGACCAGCGAGAGCACGACACTCGGCAGGTCGACGCGGCCGGCGTTCTCGTTGCGGTACTCGGGCAGGAGCTTCGGGCCGACCACGAGCAGCAGCACCATCGCCGGGACGCCGAGCAGGAACACCGAACCCCACCAGAAGTGCTCCAGCAGCACACCGCCGACCATCGGCCCGACGATCGCGCCGACGGTGAAGCAGCCTGCCCAGATGCCGATCGCGAGGGAACGCTGGCGGCTGTCGAGGAACAGGTTGCTGATCAGGGCGAGCGTCGACGGCGCCAGCGTCGCACCGGCGATACCGAGGAGCGCGCGGGCGACGATGAGCATCAACGCGCTGGTCGAGAACGCGGCCAGCACGGAGGCCAGTCCGAACGCCGTGGCGCCGATGAGCAGCAGTTTCCGGCGGCCGATGCGGTCGCCGAGGGTGCCCATCGTGACCATGAACCCGGCGATCATGAAACCGTAGACGTCCATGATCCACAGCTGCTGGACACTGTCGGCGCCGAGGCTCTGGCTGAGCTTCGGCAACGCGAGGATCAACACGAACACGTCGAGGGAGACCAGGAAGGTGGGCAGGGCCAGCACGGCCAGCCCGACCCATTCCCGGCGTCCCGCCCGCGTCGGGGTCATGGTGGTCGTCATGGTCCGGTCCTTTCGTCGCTTCGGTGTCTTTCACCAAGGCGTCGAAGCGGTGGACCGGATTTCGACATGCCCCCCGATCTTTTCCGGATCAGGGGACCTTTGCTATCGCCGGGCGGCGGCTGCCCTGGCCTCGACGGGATCCGTCGTGGCCAAGACCGCGTCGGCGAGCGCTTCGCATTCGGCCAGCGTCGTGGCAGCCAAGCTCGCGCCGCGCGCGCGCACGGCGGGCGCGTTCATCGAGAGGCTGGTCAGGCCGAGCCCGGCCAGTACCAGCGCGAGCCGCGGGTCGGCGGCGGCCTCACCGCAGACACCGGCGGGTTTGCCGGTGTCCTTCGCGGCCTGGCCGATGACCTTGAGCAGGCGCAGCAGCCCCGGCTGCCACGGGTCGTTGAGCTTGGCGACCGCGCCGAGCTGGCGATCCGCGGCGAAGGTGTACTGCGCGAGGTCGTTGGTGCCGACGGAGACGAAGTCGACCGCGTCGAGGATTTCGCGGGCGGTCAGCGCGGCGGCCGGGATCTCGATCATCACGCCGGCGCGGGCGATTCCGGCGGCGCGGACGCGCTCGGCGAACCAGGCGGCCGCGGCGGCGGTGGCGACCATCGGGGCCATCACCGAAACCTCGGCGCCGGAGTCCTGCGCGGCACCGGCGATGGCCTCCAGCTGGCGGTCGAGGATCTCGGGCCGATCGAAGGCGACCCGAAGGCCGCGTACGCCGAGCGCCGGGTTGGGCTCGACCTCGGGCTCCAGGAAGGCGAGGGGTTTGTCGGCGCCCGCGTCGAGGGTGCGGACGATGACCGGCTTCCCGCGGAACGGTGTGAGCACGGCGGTGTAGGCCTTGCGCTGCTCTTCGACGCTCGGCTCGGAGGACGCGTCGAGGTAGCAGAACTCGGTGCGGAAGAGGCCGACGCCCTCGGCACCCGCTTCGGCGGCGGCCTGGGCGTCGGTGGCGGAACCGACGTTGCCGAGCACCTTCACGCGGTGACCGTCGGCGGTCGCGCCGGTGCCGTTCCACTCGATCGCGCCGGTCTTGGCGGCCGTGACGACGTCGGCGTCCGGGTCCGCGAGCTCGACGACCCCGGTGTCACCGTCCACCGCAAGCGCTTGCGCGTCGAGCGCGAGGACACCGCGGACCGCGACGACGGCGGGAATGCCGAGCGCGCGGGCGAGGATCGCGGTATGACTGGTGGGGCCGCCCTCTTCGGTGACGAGCGCGAGCACCTTCTCCGGGTCGAGGCCCGCGGTGTCGGCGGGCGCGAGGTCGCGCGCGACGAGCACACTCGGCGACTCGAGGTCGGGAACGCCAGGGGGCGCGATGCCGAGCAGCTCGGCGACAAGCCTGTCGCGCACGTCGAGGACGTCGCGAGCGCGCTCGGCCATATAGCCGCCGGCGGACGCGAGCGCGTCGGCGAACTTGCCCGCCGCCTGGTGCACCGCACGCGGCGCGGGCAGACCCTGGTCCTTGACCAGCTGCTCGGCCGACGAGACGAGCGCCGGGTCGGCCGCCATCGCCGCCGTGGTGATGAGAATCGTCGCGGCCTCACCGGTCGCGGTCTCGGCGAGCTTCTCGAGTCGTCCGGCCACGATCTGTGCGGCCGGAGCGATCCGGGCGGCCTCGGCGGCGGGATCGGCCGGTGCCGGCGTGCTCGCGGGTTCGCCGAGCGGTTCGGCGACCCGGACGACAGGACCGCTCGCGCGGCCGGGACTGACGGCGACCCCGGTCAAAGACTCAGACGGCATGGTCTAGACCATATCTCATAGGCGGCGTGACCTGACTCATAGCCGACAGCACAACACAGAAGTACACATCATTCCAGTTCGGACGCCGTCGGATACGACGGCTGCGCACCCTGGCGGGTCACGGTGATCGCCGCCACCTTCACCGCCCTGCGCGCCGCGTCGGCCAGCCCTTCACCCTTCGCGAGCGACGTGGCGAGCGCGCCCGCGAAAGCGTCACCGGCGCCCGTGGTGTCGACAGCCTCGACCTTCGGCGACGACACCTCCGTCACGCCGTCCGCGGTCACCACCGCCGCCCCCTTCGCGCCGAGCGTCACGACAGCGGCCTTCGGACCGAGATCGAGCAACTTGGGGAAGTCGGCCTCGCCACCGAGCAGGAAGGCCGCCTCATGCTCGTTGACCAACAGGACGTCGAGCCCCTGAAGCGTCTCCGCGGAAAGCTCGGCCGCCGGAGACAGGTTCAACAGCGTCTTCACACCATTCTCGACGGCTTTCGCGACGGCGTGCTCGACGGTTTCGAGCGGGATCTCCAACGACAACACCACGATCTCGGCACCGTCGAGATCGATGTCCTCGGGCCGCAGACTGGAATTGGCGCCAGGCGAGACGAGGATCGAGTTCTCGCCGTCGGGTGTGACCGTGATGTACGCGATCCCCGTCGGACGCTCACTCGTGCGCAACGAACCCGTGTTCACCCCGGACTCGGCCAGCGACCGCTTGAGCAACTCACCGTACGGATCGTCACCGACCGCCCCGAGCAACCCGACGTCGGCGCCGAGCCTCGCCGCGGCGACCGCCGTGTTGGCGCCCTTGCCACCCGGCGACAAGACCGTGTCGCCACCGAGTACGGTTTCGCCACCCCCAGGTCGCCGGTCGACCGGGACGACGAGATCGGCATTGGCGGACCCGATGACCAGCACCTGAGAAGTCATGGAGGAAACGATGTCATGACCAGCAGTTGTCCGGTCATGACCCTTCACCCGGCGAAGATGTGAAGAACTTTGTAACTTTCTCGGCGCGTAGTGCGACAATCAGGCGAGCAGCGGAACGCCGTCACTCTTTCGGGGGATAACCTTCCCCCGGACGTCACTTCGGCGATCACGCCCGCTCTTGAGATGCGTTGCCGCGTCCACGCGGTGACGTTGCCCCGATTCCGGCTTGCCGGAAGTGGGGCATCGGGTCGCCGGCGTCGATCACGTAGCCCCCCGAGTGATCGGCGCCGGCGGCGCCCCGGTTCAGCCTGACGGGGCGTTCAACCGACTATGGCTGTCGGCTCGTGATCCTTATCCGCCTTCATCCGATCCGTCTACTGCTGTTTGGCCCGGCGGAATCGATCGACGAGCCCGAACAGACCGAAGCCCCAACGCCGGATCTCGCCCTGAGGCCATCGGGTGAGGCCAGGCTGTTGCCGCTCGATCAGGTTCGAGAACTTCCTGGCAGTAGCTCGACGCGTCCCAGGTGACAGCTCATACCCGAGATTCGTCCCTCCCCCGCGAAAATACGTTCGGATCCAGGCATGGAGCCCATCGCGTTTCGACGGGGTCGGGATGAGCAGGACCGAAACGACATCCCGGAACCGTGCTGCGCGAGGCTGGTCGAAGACGATCCGCTCCAGTGACGACCAGGCCAGCAGACGCCCCTCGCCGTCGTCGGTCAACACCCTCAGCCCCTCGGTCTCGACGAAGAACGTTGCTTCCTTCAGCGATTCTGTTCTTCTAAGGCTGCAGTAAACGATCACTGCGCCTACCACGAGAAAAGTTCCAGCGACGAGGTAAGCAGGGTCCCAGAATCCACCGACCCTGCTCTCGAAGACCAACCAGCCGGTGAAGATTCCCAACGCCGCCAAGATCGACCCCAGGCCTGCCCCCACCTTCCCCCAGTTCGGGTTGGTCTCGTGCGCCTCGTGATGCCTCACCGGCAGATCCACCGATTCCTTGCTCGTCTCCGCAACACTTTCGTCCGGGTCTTCTTTCTTGAACTCCTGATAAACAGTCCCGGCCACGATCACGGCGATGAAGAGGAAGATGAATAAGTAGGCACCTAAGACGTATTCCAAGAACCAATATGGATGAGCGACGTTACGCTTCCATTCACCGTCGTCTTCCATGACGGCGACAGGCTTTCCTTGATCGTCCGGCGTGAACTCCCCTTCGAACTCCATGCCGGTCCGCGCGCCAGCCTGAGTGACGACGTCTGCCGTGCAAACCCAGTAGTAACCGACACCGCCGAGGCCGATCGGGCCGCGGGTAGCACATGCGGTCACCGTGGCCGTGCCCGCCTTGCCCTCGTCAGACCAACTGGTCAAGCTCGCCGGAGCCGCGGCAAGCCGGTGGATCGTGAGGGCGGGGAGCACCGCCAACCCCAAAGCCAAGACAAGTACGGCGAAGGAGGCGGTCAGGCCCTTGGCGAAGGAACTCAAATCCGCCTCACCGGAAAACTCCGAACAGCGTTGCCATTACAGCGACCCCGAGATCCTCTGTCCACCTTGGTGGTCGAAGATGGGTTCCGCCTGTTGCCGTGCTCCGGATGCGACGGGCGCAGCACCACTACCGACCACGCCGGATTTTTTCGGGTCGATCGTGGTCTTCTCCTCGTCTTCTTTCTCGTCGTCCGAACTTTCACTGTTCTCAGAGGACGCGCCATAGTCCAACGCGCCCTTGGCCACTTCTTTGACAGCGGCCTTGCCGACTCCGCCCAAAGTGTCCAGGCCGGCATGCATCGCAACACCGCCGACATGGCTGACGACGTCGGCCACGTACTTGCCACCGTCTTTAGCCCACTTCTTGACCAGGTCGACGAATACCACGTCCAACTTCTTCAGAAGCGCGATGGCATTGGAGAACGCTCGCTGAAGCTTCTGCACCCATGTCAGTGACTCTCCCGCCTTCTTGATGGCGAAAGGAACTCCCTCGGCTGCCAAGGCTGCGGGATACCCAGGCGGTGGGTATCGCAGAAGAATGAAGACGATCTTCGCCAAGGCATCCGTGATGAGGTCGCGGATCACCGTTCGCACGACGTCGAGGATGATCTTGCAGACCTCGACCACAGCTCCGGCATCGCGTGCGGCGTCGGACAGCGCTCGGTACGAATGCAGCTGTTCCTGAACGTATTCGAGGTAACGGTCGGCCACCGCACCGGTCCAGCCAACGGTGTTCTTCCGTACCTCAGCGGTCAGCTGCTCAGCCGTCTCCTGGACCTTTTTGCTGATCGCAGTCCATTTCTGGGCCTCGAGATCGAGCGCGTCCTGATTACCCGTGAGCCAGTCAAGCGGCTCCTTCAGGAAGTCGACGTGCTCGATGACCCATCCGAACCCCCAGCTCAAGAGAGTCTCGAGCGGGTTTCCGCCACCGGCGACCATCGATGCGGCGTCGAATCCGGCAGAACCCAGGCTCAGCAGGCCTTCGGTCCAGTCGCCTTGGGTCAGCTTCTCAATGCCGCCGTAGACGTCCTGAATCGCACCCGCACCCTCGAGGAAGCTATCGACCGGCCTCTTCTCGGAGTCGGTCTCCTCTTTGGCGGCGTTGAGGATGCCATTTCCTCCATCAACCATGGCGCACCTGCCCTGAACGGTTGATCAGCTCGGTCGCCGACTCCTCGTCCACCCGACGCGCCTGTGCCCACTTGCGCACTGTCGCCACGTGGTGCTCACCCGCTTCGACAGCGCTCTTAAGCGCTTCTGCCGCCTTGTCAGCGGTGCTGCCGCACCAGACGTCAAGAGCTACAAGCTGACCGATCAAACCGAAGTCACCGGCCTGGATCCGGCTTTGCTGATCAGCCGCCAAAGCCGTTTGGATGGTTTCGAGAGTCGTCGCGACCTGCTTGGCGTGTTCGTCGATCTGATCCGGGTTTACGTTGAAGCCCTGATCACCCTGTGGCTGTCCCATGATCCCCTCCCTCAAGAACCCGCTCAGCGCAGGAAGTCGCCGCCGGTGAAGTAGTCGTCCTCGTGGTCCGTCTGCGGCCGGCGCGCGGCGCGCGGTGGCGCGGGTGTGGCCGGAGGGGCGGGCGGCTTCGGGGCCGGAGGGGGTGGAGGCGCGTCGAGTTCGTCTTCGGCGACGAAGCGGGCGTCCTCGTCTGCCGTTTGGTGACCGCCCTCGACGTAGCCCGTCGGCTCGGGTTCCGGGTACTCGCTCTCCAGCTGGTTGACCAGCTCGTTCATCGTCTCGGTGCCCGCGATGGACGGAACGCCGGCCTGCATCGCGCTCGCGAGTTTGCTCTGTGCGCTCTGGACGACGCGGAGGATCTCCTGCGCGAGCGCCGGGTTGTCCCGCACGGACGGGCCGATCTCCAGGCCCACGAGGTTTCCCGCGTGGTTGACCTTGACCGAGATCTGGCCGTCCTTGCTGCGTTCGGACACCGAGACGCCTTCGATCTCGGTGCGCATCTGATTCGCCTTGCGCTGGGCGTCGGCCAGCTTGGCCTCGAAATCAGCGAAGAGCTGCTCAGGGTTCGACACGCGAACCTCCCCTGTTCACGTCGTAGCCATTCGGCGACCGAGTGTTGCATACCCGTCTGACGGCGGGGAACGTTTCGCGCGCATCCACGCCCCGGTCGTGTGGATCACCACAGGGATCCCCGGTTTTCCCTACCTGGGGTCGGCGGTCAGCCCGGTGTCCGCGCAGGTCAGGAGCCCATAGCGTGCCGGATATGACGATTTCGGACTGGAAACGCGCGGTCTACGCGCTTCTCGTTCTTCCGGGCTACTTCGGTGGGGCGAAGGTCCAGCGTGGACTCACGCGGCGCTGGATCGGGCAGGGAAGCGGGGCACGGCCGCGATTCTTGGTGGCCTTCGGTCCGAGTGTGATCGCGTTCTTGCTCGCTTTGCTGCTCTTCTATCTTGTCGGGCGCATCGCGACCTACGGGCTCTTCTGGACCGGGAGCGACCCGGAGGGCACGTGGGGCGGGCCGACGCTGGTGGGGGCTTGGATCGTGCATTTCTTCGTCGCGCTCGGAATGGCCGTCCCGATCTTCCTGGCGCTCCGGCCGATCACCCGGCTGCAAGCTCGCCTTCTGGGTTGAATCCGCCCACCTGGTGTAATCGGCGCGGTATTGTGCGTGAGCGCAATACATCGACCGATTGGGCCGGGGAGGGCTTCGATGGGTTTGTTCGGGGACGTATGGGAGGCGGCCGCGGGGCTGCTCGGCAAGACCGGCGCCGGTGCGGCGGCCGGTTTCGTCGTGGGCGGGCCGGTCGGTGCGATCGTCGGCGGAATCGTCGGGTCGAATGTGAGCGACGGCCCCGGAGCGGTCAATCAGAGCGGGATGACGCCCAAGCAACTGCTCGAAGCCGTCCTGAGCGGCCCTGGCACGGGCTCGTTGGAAGAGGCGCGCAGGGTCGGTGGTGAGCAAGCGCGGAACCAGACCCAGCTGCATGACGGGACCCGCGGCGTGATGACGGCGTTGGAATCCGCCTGGACCGGTGGCGCGGCGGACGCGGCACGGGCGAAGCTTCAGCCACTCGCCGACTCGTCCACTTCCGCCTCATCGAGCCTTGAGCGCAATTCGGGGTTGACGCAGACGCAGCTGGATCAGTTCGTGTCGCTGAAGAACTCGCTGGACCGCGAAGTCGCCGCGGACCCGCCGACAACGGGCACCTACGACGACGCGACACCGTGGGACACCGACACCGAAGACAAGGTCAACCAGTACAACCAGAAGGCGCAAGCGAACCTCGACCGCTACAACGCCTATAACGACCAGTCGAGCTCGAACACCGCGGGCCGGACGATCGACTACGGGCAGCTCGGCGCGTTCGACGGCGGCGATTTCAAGATCGACGACAGCCGCCCCGGTCCCGGCCCTGGTGACGACGGCAAGGTGCGGGGCTTCGACGGGCGCTCGGACCCCGGCGACGGCGGGTACCGGCCGCCGCCGGGCGGGGTGCAGCCACCACTACCGACGGGACCACCACCCGGCCACGAAACCCCGAGCCCCCGGCCGTATGAACCTCCCCGGCCTCACCAGCCTTCCGATCCGGGCTTCCGCCCAGGTCAGTACGACGACGGCACGCGCGCGGCCGGCTACACGCCTCCGCAGCCTTCGTCGTATCCGGGTTACCAGCCGCCGTCCTTCGGCCCCGGCACCGGTGGTGGCACCAACTTCGGCCCAGGTGGTGGCGGCGGAGTCGGTTTCGGACCGGGATTCGGTCCTGGCAGCGGCAGCGGCGGTTTCGGACCCGGCTCGGGTTCGTCCGGTGGTCCGGGCAGTGGCGCCACGCCCGGAGCCGGTCGCGGCAGCGGGGCGATGGCTCCCGGTCAGCCCGGCCAGGTGGCGCGCCCCGGGATGCCCGGTGGCCCCGCCGGGGGCGCGGGCAGGCCCGGCGCACCCGGGATGGGTCCGATGGGCGCCGGTGCAGGCAAGGGCAAGGGCGGCGAGGACGAGGAGCACCAGCGTGCCTCGTACCTGCAGGAAGCCGACCCCGAGAGCGTCTTCGGCGGCACTGACACGAAGCCGGTCCCGCCGGTGATCGGGCTTTGACCGTGTTCGAAGCACCTCTGTACCTGCCGAAGGCCGTCCTGCTCACCGCGTGGGAATGGGAGCGCCACGGCACTCCGCCCGCGGCGCTCGGCCCGGACCACCTGTGGCTCGCCGAAGACACCAAGAAGAAGCTCGACGACGCGGTGCTCGACACCCTCACCGAGCTGAAGCTGGCCTCCGGAGGCACCCTGACCAGGGAGTTCCGCGACCTCCTCCGGGTGCTGGCCACCGGCCCGCTGCGGTTCACCGCCTGGCTCGGCGACATCGAGTCGGACGAGACCGGGAACATCCTCGTGTCGGCGTCCGGCCCGGACGCGGTCCGGGTGATCCGCCAGGACGAGAAGATCCGCATCGACGTCATCGACCCCGGCTACGGCGCCGAATCCTTGGTCGACATGTTGCCCCCGGTCGCACCGGCCCGGATCAATCCGGTCAAGATCCCGAAAACGCGCTTCTCCGGCCGGCCGGTCTACGAGGATTCCTACGACCTCGAGGACCCGACCGAGGAGCCCGCCTACGACCCGCTGCCCTCGGCGCGGGAACTGATGGCGGCGAAACGCACCGGGGTGCACCAGCTCTACGCGGTCAACAACGGCACCAGGAGCACTCCGCTCACCGTCGTCGACACCGCCCGCGCCGGACGCGTCCTCACCTACGTGCTGCCGGGCGAGGACGGCGAACCGCTGGTCAGCTTCGAACCGGGGAGCAGGGATGTCCTGGTCGACGTCCTCTACGCGACCCTGCACGGACTGAAGTAAGGGGGAGATCTCGATGACTTCGTTCTTCGGAGATGTCTGGTTCCAGAACAGTGACGACGTCGTCGGCGGTGGAGCGGCGCCGGCCGGTGGTCAGGGCTTCAGCATGAGCGGTGACGAGATGCGGGCCCTGCTCAAGAAGTGCCAGGACCAGCGCAACTTCATCCGCGATCAGTTTTACGATTCATCCAAGCTATCTCAGGTCGTGCCACCAGGAAATGAGCCGGCAAGCAGGCAGGCGGTGGCGGGCAAGAATGGCATCAACGAAACCGGTCGATTCTACGAAGGACATTTAAGATTCCAGGACAAGTATTATACGGAGCTGATCCTCCGGCTGAAAAAGGCATTGGGACTGACCGAGGAAGCCGACCGGCAAGCAGCCGACGCGACCAAGAAAAGCGGGACAATCGAGTGAGCTCACGACACCAACTGGCCGCCTTCGCCTTGGTGGCCACCGGCACCCTGCTCCTGTCGGCCTGCGATGGCGGCCGCACTACTCCTGGTACCCCGACACCGGGCACACCTGCCGCATCGTCAAGTGCGGCGGGTGTCCCGAACAGCGGTGCACCCGCCGTACAGAACCCACTACCAGCCAAAGTGCTCGACGGAAGCCCCTGCGACAGCGCCCTTACCGCCCAGCAACTCGAAACCTTCCTCGGCGAACCAAGCCCTGGTAATCCCAAGACCGACGCACTCGGAACCGCCTGCAACTGGCACGCCGCATCCGGCAGCGGCGCAGGATTCTCCGTCAGCTACCAAACCAAGTCCGACCAAGGAATCAGCCTCCCCTACCAGAGCGTAAAACCAAAAACAGCCCGTTGGCTCGAACTTGACCCGATCGACGGTTACCCGGCGATCGGCTATGCCAACAACGTCGGCGTCGCAAAGGACGACAAGAAGTTCTGCGTAGTCGTGGTGGGCGTATCAGATCAGCTTGCCTATTCGGTTTCACTAGGCCTTGGTGACAATGCCTACCGCGAGGGAAAGGACTCCTGCATTGCAGGACGCAGCGTTGCGGCTGAAGTCCTGAAGAACCTCAAGGGGAGGGCGTAAGCCGGGCATAGACGGCCTCGGCGCCCTTGAGCAGGTTGTCGCGAGTCGTCGCCGGATCGGTTTTGGCGGCGATGAGGCTGACCCGCACCTCCGACCGACCGCTCCGGAAGAGGACCTGGCCGCCATCGGTGCCGGGAAGAGCGCAACTGGCCTCTCCGATCGGCCGAGACAGCGGCTCGCCCCGGCTGAAGTCGCACTGCTCGCGAACAGCGGCAACGGCGAGGTCCGGCACGGACAGCACGGTCTGGCTGACGGTGACGTTCGGTGCGATTCCCTCCGAAAGGGCGACCTGGCCGGAGCGATCGCAGCGCATCTGGACACTGTTGTATTTCGAGCCGGGGGTTTCGCTGAGGCTGAACAGATCCCGTTGCAGGCCATCGGTCGGCCGTGCGGTGATCGTGGTGAAGACCTCCGCCGGGAAGGCGGCGCAAGGGTCGGCGACGAGGTCGTACGGCGCGGGGTAGCTGTGTACGGGCATGGACCGCGGTCCTTGGGCGACGTTCCGGCGGACGCCGTCGAGCAGCGAGGTCAAAGTGGCTTCGGGGTCGGGGAGCTTGGTGAAGCCGCTGATGCCGAGCTCCAGGATGTTGTAGTCGGTCTGGATGCTCATACTGACGTCTTCTGGCGAGCTCTCGGACACTTGCCGGACGTCGACCTCCAGTACGGCGTCCCGCCAGTCCATCCGTTGCGAAAAGCGCGAGTGCAGGACGTGCAGGCTCACGCTGACATCGGTCAGGTTCGGCGCGCCGGACATGGTGACGCTGCCGCCGCAGGTACTCGCCCACAGGCCCTTTCCGGCGAGGTCGGGGCGGTCTCCGTCGGTGGTGCTCAGGCGGTCGCCGCCCTGGAGGAAGCCGTCCTTCAAGGCCAGTCCCGCGGCCGCCAGCACATCGGACGTGAGGATCGCGCACGCGTTGTGCACCGGCGTCCCCTGGAAGGTGGCCGCCGGTTCGGTGCTGGGGGTCTCCTTCAGGATGAAGCGTTGTGGCGGCGGAGGCGCGGCGACATCCGCGGGGCTGGACCGGGGAACGCAGGCGGCGCAGAGCAAGGCGGGCACGATCAGCGGAAGTAGGCGTCTCATCAAGGTGGAACGCTACGAGTTGCGGAAGCGGAAGCCAGCCCGCGACAGCGTGAGGCCATGCGGCTCCATCCCCGCACTGACCACCTAGAATGCGCGAATGACCAACACCGGCCGCAGGGGTCGCGAGCGCGCCGCGACCGATCAGGACATCCGCCGGACGGCGCGGGCGCTCCTGGTCGAGCAGGGGCCGGAGGCCGTGACCCTGCGGGCGATCGCACGCGAGCTCGGCATCACGGCGCCGGCGTTGTACCGCTACTACGGCTCCCGGGACGATCTGGTCGAGCACCTGCGTGCGGACGTCGTCGCGGACCTCGCGGCCGGGCTCGCCGAGGACATCGCGCAGCTGCCGGACGAGGGCGCGCTGCAGCTTTTCGCCATCTGCAAGGGATTCCGGCGCTGGGCGCTCGCGCACACCAAGGAGTTCACGCTGGTCTTCGCGTCGCCTTCTGGCGATGACACGTTGAGCAGACTGGACGAGCCGTTCGGGCGGATCTTCCTCGCGGCGGCGGGCCGGGTGCTCGCGATGCACGACTTGGTGACGCCGTCGAACGACGTGGTTCCCGTCGAGCTGCGCGACGATCTCACGTCCTTCCAAGAGGAACTGCTCGCCGTGCTGAAGGAGTCCGGTGCGACGTTCCCGCTGGAGAAGCTCGACCTCGGCGTGACGTACCTGATGATCCAGTTCTGGGCCCGGCTCTACGGGCACGTCACGCTCGAGGTCTTCGGCAACTATCCGATCCCGTTCTCGAAACCGGACGTCCTCTTCGACGCGATGCTGGCCGATCTCGCGCGCGAGATCGGCCTCACCGCCGAGTGAGCTACGCCGCGTGCCCGCCGTCGACCGAGACGGTCGCCGCGGTCACGTACTTGCTTTCCGGCCTGGCCAGGAACGACACGGTGGCGGCGACCTCCGACGGCGAACCGTAGCGGTCGAACGCCGTCAGGCTCCGCTGGTCGGCGGCGTACGGGCCGTCGGCCGGGTTCATGTCGGTGTCGGTCGGGCCGGGGTGGACGATGTTCACGGTGATGCCACGCGGCCCGAGTTCCCTGGCGAGGCCCTTGGTCATGCCCAGCAGCGCGGTCTTGCTCACCGCGTACAGCGACATCCCGGGGCCGGGAACGCGATCCGAGACGCAGCTGCCGATGGTGACCACACGCCCGCCGTCGCCGAGGTGCCGGGCCGCGGCCTGCGTGGCCACGTAGACACCGCGGACGTTGACCGCGAGCACGCGGTCGATGTCCTCCAGGCTCGTCTGGTCGAGCGGGCCGACGAAGCCGACGCCCGCGTTGTTGACCAGCACGTCGAGCCTGCCGAACTCGGCGACCGTCGTGTCGACCGCGGAAACCATAGCCGCGGCGTCGGCGCTGTCGGCCTGGATCGCCAGCGCACGGCGGCCGAGTGCCTTGATCTCGTCCACGACACCGGCCGCGAGCGCGGCGTTGTGCTGATAGGTGAGTGCGACGTCGGCGCCGTCTTCGGCGAGCCGGATCGCCGTGGCGGCACCGATCCCGCGGCTGCCGCCGGTCACCAAAGCCACCTTGCCGTCGAGGGTCATGGGGTGTTCTCCGTTCGATTTCGTTGTCCTTGAACAACTCCATCGAATCGCCTCACGACCCTCGACGCTGGCGTCTTTCCGCCACGGCGCTACAGCACGATGTTGACCAGCCGTCCCGGGACGACGATCACCTTGCGCGGCGTGCCGTCGCCGACCAGTGCGGCGACCTTCTCGTCGGCCAGCGCGGCCGCCTGCACTGCGTCCTTGCCCGCGTCGGCGGGCACGGTGACGCGCGAGCGCACCTTGCCGTTGACCTGGATCGGGTACTCCACGGTGTCCTCGACCAGGTACTTCTCGTCGACGACCGGGAACGGCCCGTGCACCAGGGAATCCGCGTGGCCCAGCCGCTTCCACAGCTCCTCGGCCAGATGCGGGGCCAGCGGCGCCAGCATCAGCACCAGCGGCTCCACCAGTTCCCGCGGCGTGGCCTCGGCCGAACCGTAGGTCTTGGTGACGTGGTTGTTCAGCTCGATCAGCTTCGCGCCGGCCGTGTTGAACCGCATCTCCGCGTAGTCCTCGCGGACCCCGGCGACCGTCTTGTGCAGCTGCTTGCGATCCTCGTCCGTCGCGTCCACATTGGACACCCGCAGTTCGCCGGTCTCCTCGTTGACGACCAGGCGCCACAGCCGCTGCAGGAACCGTTGCGCGCCAACGACGTCCTTGGTCGCCCACGGCCTCGACACGTCCAGCGGGCCCATCGACATCTCGTAGAAGCGGAAGGTGTCGGCGCCGTAGTCGGCGGACATCTGGTCAGGCGTCACGACATTCTTCAGGCTCTTGCCCATCTTGCCGTATTCCTGCTTGACCTCTTCGTCGCCGAAGAAGAACTTGCCGTCCCGCTCCTCGACCTGGTCGGCCTGGACGTAGACGCCGCGTGCGTCCGTGTAGGCGTACGCCTGGACATAGCCCTGGTTGAACAGCTTCCGGTACGGCTCCTGGGACGACACGTGGCCCAGGTCGAACAGCACCTTGTGCCAGAACCGCGAGTACAGCAGGTGCAGCACCGCGTGCTCGACACCGCCGACGTACAGGTCCGTGCCGCCGGGGTCGTCGACGCCGTGTTCGGCGGGACGCGGGCCGACCCAGTAGGACTCGTTCTCCGGCGCGACGAACACGTCCGGGTTGGTCGGGTCCAGGTACCGCAGCTGGTACCAGCAGGAGCCCGCCCAGTTCGGCATGGTGTTGATGTCGCGGCGGTAGGTCTTCTTGCCGTCGCCCAGGTCGAGCTCGACCTCGACCCATTCGGTGGCGCGCGCCAGCGGCGAGGACGGCGTGCTGTCCCTGTCCTCCGGGTCGAAGGTCACCGGCGAGTAGTCGGCGACCTCGGGCAGTTCGACCGGCAGCATGCTGTCCGGCAGCGGGTGGGCCTGGCCGTCCTCGTCGTAGACGACCGGGAACGGCTCGCCCCAGTAACGCTGGCGCGAGAACAGCCAGTCGCGCAGCTTGTACTGGACGGTGCCGCGACCGTGCTCGTGCTCCTCCAGCCAGCCGATCATCGTCTTCTTGGCCTCGTCGACGCCCATGCCGTCCAGGAAGCCCGAGTTGATCGCGGGCCCGTCGCCGGTGAACGCCAGCTCGCCGAAGCCTTCCGTCGGCTGGACGGTCCGGATGATCTCCAGGCCGAACTTCTCGGCGAACTCCCAGTCGCGGGTGTCCTGGCCGGGGACGGCCATGATCGCGCCGGTGCCGTAACCCATCAGGACGTAGTCGGCGACGAAGACCGGGATCTCCTTGCCGTCGGCCGGGTTCACCGCGTAGGAGCCGGTGAAGACGCCGGTCTTCTCCTTGTTCTCCTGACGGTCCAATTCGGACTTCCGCGCCGCCGCCGCACGGTAGGCGGCGATCGCTTCGGCGGGCGTCGCCGCGTCACCGGTCCAGCGGGCGTCGACACCTTCCGGCCAGGTGGCGGCGGTCAGTTCGTCGACCAGCGGATGCTCGGGCGCGACCACCAGATACGTGGCGCCGAACAGGGTGTCGGGGCGGGTGGTGAAGACCTCGATCTTCTGCTCGCCGGCCTCGAACGACACGCGCGCACCGTGCGAGCGGCCGATCCAGTTGCGCTGCATGGACTTGACCTTCTCGGGCCAGTCCAGCAGGTCCAGGTCGTCGACCAGGCGGTCGGCGTAGGAGGTGATGCGCATCATCCACTGACGCAGGTTGCGGCGGAACACCGGGAAGTTGCCGCGTTCGCTGCGGCCGTCGGAGGTGACCTCTTCGTTCGACAGCACCGTGCCCAGGCCGGGGCACCAGTTCACCGGCGCCTCGGACAGGTAGACCAGGCGATGCGAGTCGATGATCTTCAGCTGTTCGGCGCGGGTCAGCTCGCACCAGTTGCGGCCGTCGGGCGTACGGCGTTTGTCCTGCGCGTACTCGGTCTCCAGGTCGACGATCGGCCGGGCCTTGCCCGCCTTCTCGTCGTACCAGGAGTTGTAGATCTGCAGGAAGATCCACTGGGTCCACTTGTAGTAGTCCGGATCGATCGTCGAGATCCGGCGACGCTCGTCGTGACCAAGGCCCAGGCGCCGGATCTGGCGCAGGTAGGTCTCCATGTTCTCTTCGGTCGTCTTGCGCGGGTGCTGCCCCGTCTGCACCGCGTACTGCTCGGCGGGCAGGCCGAACGCGTCGAAGCCCATCGTGTGCAGCACGTTGCGGCCGATCATGCGGTGGTACCGCGCGAAGACGTCGGTCGCGATGAAGCCCAGCGGGTGCCCGACGTGCAGGCCGGCGCCCGACGGGTACGGGAACATGTCCTGGACGAACAGCTTGTCCGACGGGACCTCTCCGCTCTCGTCCGCGAGCGGGCCGACCGGGTTCGGTGCGTGGTAGGTGCCGTGGTCGGACCAGTAGTCCTGCCAACGCTGCTCGATCTGGCCTGCCAGCTCCGCGGTGTAGCGGTGCTGAGGGGCCGCGTCGGCGCCTTCGCTCGCCTGGTTCATCGCCGAAATCCTCCGTGCTCATCCACGTCAAGCCACTCCAGAAACAACTCGACCCCTCAGCCCGGAGGGCATGAGGGGTCGCCGCGCTGGTCCCGGCCGATCGGCCGAGTTCAGCGCGGCAGGCTAAGGAGCAGCCGAGCCGTGTCCATATGGCCAGTTTAACGCGCTGGTCAAAGCCGTTCCGAGGGGACCGCCAGAGCGATGAACTGGGTCACCTGCGTCGGCGAGAAGTTGTTGTCGCTGACGAGCACCAGACTGCGCTCGCCACCGCGCAGGCGCGGGCCCCAGGTCATCCCCTCGACGTTGTCCACAGTGGACAACTTGAAGTCAGCGAGGTCCGCCAGCAGGCGCTTCTTGACCGGTTTGACGTTTTTCGCCTCGCCGAGCGACGGGACCTTCGCGATGTTCGTGGCGCCCTTGGTGTCGATCTCGTAGATGCGGACCTTGTTGCCGACGCCGGTGACGAACGAACGCTCCATCACCAGGTAGCGCGTCGGATCGGCCTGGTCGACGGCCAGCAGCGACGAGATGCCGGTGGTCGCGAAAGCGCCGGGCGGATTCGGCGCCGCGAAGACCTTCTCCTGCGGGTACGCGTACTGCGCCACGATCGGCCCGGACCGCGACTGCACGGTGATCCGCGAAAGGGCGCCTGACGTGGTGTTCGCTTCCGGTCCGTCCTGCAGCAACGGACCTTCGACCGAGCTGGCGATCAGTGATCCGAAACCCGCGAACGTGAGGCCTTCGAGGGCGAGGTTCTGCCGCGGCCCCGCCGTCTCGGTCATCTTCTCGTTGGCGGGAATCGGCAGGTCACGGACGTAGGCGCCGTCACGCTTCGCCTCGCGGATCGACGGATCGATCCGCGCCGCCGCCGACCGCTCGCCCTCCTGCGACCAGACGTACCGGCCGGTCCACGGGTCGACGCGGAGTTCTTCGGGATCGATCGTGCGCATGTTCGGCGGCTGCGCGGGGTCGTTCTTCGCGAGCGGCGGGTACGGCGTGCCGTCGGGACGCAGGAGCGGCTTGGTGCCGGTGAAGGTGACCGGGCCGAGTCCGTCGGCGTCCAGGGAGAACTTCGCCGTGTAGAACCGGGCCGGGTTGATCGCGGACCGGTCGTCGCAGATCAGCGCGTACTCGCCGGTGCGGGGGTCGAAGTCGATGCTGGACAGGCCGCCGACGACCGTGCCCTGGAAGAGCAGCGAATTCGGAACGGTCTGTTCGCCGATCAGGCGCAACGGACGGTGTTCGGCGTGGGCGGCGGGCGCCGCCATCAGGGTGAGGGGAACGGCCCCGATCAGGGCGGCTGCTAGAACTCGGCGTGACATGGCCTGTAGCACAGTCGATCAGGGTATCCGGCAGGTTGCCGGAACGTCACGCTTATCCTCGTGGAGTGTTCGTCATAGCGCTGGTCCCGATCGTGCTGGGTGTCCTCGTCGGCTGGGGTGGCTTCCTCGGCCTGCGCGAGAAGCTGCCGCGTGACCGCGGCGCCGGCGTGCGCACCGCCGCCACGATGCGCAGCGAAGAGGCTTTCCGCCTCGGCAACAAGGTCGCCGGGCTCCCGACGCTGGCCGGTGGCGTGATCGCCGTGCTCGCCGGGGCCGCCGGGCTGATCATGCCGACGACGTCCGGCCTCGTACTGGCCTCGGTCGTGGGCGTGATCGGGCTGATCGCGCTGATCGCGGCCGGGGGAGTGCTCGGCAACCGTGCCGCCGCGACGGTCCCCGAGCCCGAGCCGGAGCGGCCCGCCGGGTGCAGTGGCTGCGCCTGCGGGACCTGCGGTGTCTTCAAGAAGGCCGACACCGCCACCGCTTAATTGCGCTGGAGGTCTCCCGGATGGGTGGCCAGCAACGCCAGCGGGATGCCCTGACGCCGCAACACCTGGCCCCAGAGGTCGTGGTTCGGCGAGGCGAGGACGTCGCTGGGCAACGCCGGGACGATCACCCAGTCGTCGCGTTCGATCTCGTTCGCCAGCTGGCCGGAGTCCCAGCCCGCGTACCCGGCGAAGACTCGAACGCCGCGGACCTTCGGGACCAGGATCTCGGGATCGGTGTCGAGATCCACCAGCGCGACCGGACCGCGGACGGCGATCACCCCCGGCACGCTGGACGCCGTCTCACCGGTCCGCAGCGCGGCAAGGCACAACGCCGTCTTCTTCTCCACCGGACCGCCGACGAACACCGACTGCGGTTCGGCGACGTGCCCGCCCCAGTTGGGGAGCACGTCGTACACCGGGACGTCACTCGGCCGGTTGAGCACGACCCCGAGCGTTCCCTCGTCCCGGTGATCGATGACGAACACGACGGTCCGCCGGAAATTAGGATCGAACATCGTGGGGGCGGCGACCAGGAGCGTTCCCGGTTCGACCTCGGCGTCCGCTGGCACGTCCGCCATGATCCCACTTCGAGTGAGGACAAATCGTCCGGCACTGGGAACAACAGCATCACGAGCACCGTTGGACACAACGGTCGGTGCGCTTTCCGTGTCCCCCGGGCTCACTGAAGAACCGCCTTTGTGGAATACCGTCCGGCTGGAGCCACACTGCGCATAGCCGCCGAGAGGCGACCCTAAAGCGCATCGACCACCTTCAACTCCGGTCGTGAGTGACGAGGTCGTGAAGGGCCACTCACGACCACCTGGACCGATGTCGGTCGTTTCCCGTGACGGGATGGACGACACGCGTGAGCCGATGGACGACACGCGTGTCCGGGTGGACGACACGGACGCGGCGTCGCCGTGCCTCTCACTAGGCTGCGGGTCCGTGACGATCAGCGCACCCGAGCGAGTCCGTTCGAGGGCGTTCGTTCGCGACCGTGACTTCCGCCGTCTGCTGTTCACTCGGTTCTCCGCGCACTGGGGCAACGGCATGTACCAGGCCGGGCTGGCCGGTGCCGTCCTCTTCAACCCCGAACGCGCCGCCGACGCGCTCGCCATGGCGGGCGGTTTCGCGGCGTTGCTGCTGCCCTATTCGCTCGTCGGGCCGTTCGCGGGCGCGCTGCTCGACCGCTGGGACCGCCGGAAAGTCCTGATCTTCGCGAGCCTCCTGCGGTCCCTCACCATCCTCGCGACGGCCGTCGCGGTGGGCACGGGAGCGGCCGGGATCGGGCTGTTCTCCCTGGCGCTGGCGTCGGAGGGCATCTCCCGATTCATCGGCTCGGGTCTTTCCGCGTCGCTTCCGCACGTCGTCGAAGAGAAATCCGTGGTCGCCGCGAACGCCTTCGCGGCGACGTGGGGTTCGGTGCTCGCCGTCGTCGGCGGCGGCTGCGCGATCGGCCTCCGTGCGCTGACCGGCGCCGACGACGCCGGTTCCGCGTGGGTCACCGCCGTCGCCGCGCTGGGTGGCATCGGCGCCGCCGTCCTCGCTTCGGGGTTCACGCGCGGGCTGCTCGGGCCGTCGACGGTCGACGAGCCGTCGAATCCGGCCCTCGCCGTCGCCCTCGGCGACGCCGACGGCGCGAAGGCGGCTTGGCGCACGCCCAGCGTCACGGCCGGTTTCGTCGCGCTGTTCGCCCATCGCGCGTCGTACGGGATCTCGCTGCTGGTGACCGTGCTGCTGATGCGCAACCACTTCACCGACGCCGGGATCTTCCGCGCCGGGATGGCGGGGCTGGGGCAGATGGCCGCGTTCGCCGGGGCGGGGATCCTGGTCGCCGGGCTGCTGACCGCCCGGCTGATCCGGCTGCTGGGCAGGGTCCGCGTCGTGGTGGGCGCGCTGGTGCTGGCGGCGGTCGCGCAGTCCGCGCTCGGCCTGCCGATGGTGGTGCCCGCCGCGTTGGTCGCGGCGTTCCTGGTGACCGGGGCCGGACAGGTGCTGAAACTCTGCGTCGATTCGTCGGTTCAGCTCGACGTCGCCGACGAGGCGCGGGGGCGGGTCTTCGCGCTCTACGACACGCTTTTCAACATCACCCAGGTCGCCGCCGTTTCCCTGGCCGCGACGGTGATCCCGGCCGACGGACGCTCGCCGGGGCTGCTGATCGCGGCCACCGTCCTCTACCTGGCGGGCGCCGCCGCCTACCTGCTCGCGGTGCGAAAAGGGAGAACCACTGATATGGCTCAGCCCATGGCATTAGGGTGACGCTTACCGACACCGGGTGGCGTATGCCCGGGATCAAGTACTTGCGGGGGCTCAAGTGACGACGGCCGGCGACGACAGCGCACGCCTCGAAGCGCGCAATGCCGCCATGAAGGATCAGGTCGACACGCTGCTCGAGCAGTTCGAGCGCCAGACGGCCCAGCTCCGGGACGCGCAGGAAGCCGCTTCGCAGACGTCGGCGACGGTGGTCTCGCAGGACGGCCTCGTCCGCGCCACCATCGACGCGACCGGCACGCTCGCCAAACTGGAAATCCAGCCGAACGCCTTCGAGCGCACCACTCCCGCGCAGCTCGCCAACACCGTGCTGACCTTGGTGCGTCAGGGATCGCTGCAGGTCAAGCAGCAGGTCGCCGACCTCATGGCGCCGATCACCGAAGGACTGCCGGACCTCTCGGACCTCATCGAAGGCGCGCCTTCGCTGCAAGGGCTGATGCCGTCGATCCCGGACTTCCTCGTGGAGGAAGAAGAGGCGCCGACGAAGTCCGACGAAGACTTCGACGCCCCGCTGATGATCAAGGACGACACACCGCCGCCGCCGGCTCCTCCGGTCCCGCCCGCGCCGCCGGCACCCAAACCGGTGCCGAAACGGGTGCGCCGGCAGGACGACGATGAGGAAGAACCGCCTTCGAGCTGGTTGACCAGGGGAGTCTGATGCCGAACGGTGGGTTCACCGCGGATCCGGACGCGGTGAAGACGGCCGCGGCCAAGCTGGGCCTTGCCGCGGATCAGCTGGACGACGCGGGCAAGGAACTGCTGGCCGCGATGAATTCGCTCGGCCAATGCTGGGGCAGCGACGACGCCGGCAAGGAGTTCGCGAAGGACTACGAGCCGGGCGCGCAGGGTTCGTCCGAAGGGTTCGCGAACATCGTCGAGGCGCTGCGGGGCATGCAGCACAACGTCGAACGATCGATGACCGCGTTCACGAACGCCGAGGAAGAGATCAAGACGACGCTGGACAAGAAGGTCTAGCGCCGTGGGTATGGAGATGCCCGACGCGGTCAAGTGGCTCCTGCCGATCGTCGTCGGGGAAAGCTGGCCCGAAGGCGACGAGGACAAACTCCGCGAACTGCGCGACGCCTGGCACAACGCCTCGAAGGCCGTCCAGCCGATCGCCGACACCGCGACCAAGGGCGCCACCGAGGTCCTCGGCGGCTGGACCGGTGAAGGCGCGGAGAAGTTCGCCGAGGCCTGGAAGAAGTTCGTCGAGGGCGACGAGGCGTACTTCAAGTCGCTCGCCGACTCTTCGAAAGCGCTCGGCGACTCGTGCAACGCGACCGCGCTGGACGTCGAGTACACGAAGTACATGATCATCATCTCGCTGGTGATCCTCGCCGCGCAGATCGTCGCGATGATCGCGGCCGCGGCGGTGACCTTCGGTGGTTCGACGGCCGGGATCGCGCCGGCGCAGATCGCCACCCGCATGACCGTCCAGATGATCTTCCGGCAGCTGATGCAGAAGCTCGCGCAGGAAGGCTTCAAGAAGGTCGCGAAGGAACTCCTCGAGAAACTCCTCAAGGAGGGCCTGAAGAAGATCGGCAAGGAGGTCCTGCAGAACACGGCGATGAACCTCGCCATGGACGCGGGCATCCAGGGTCTCCAGATGGCCAAGGGCGACCGCGACAGCTGGGATCTCAGCAAGACCAAGGATTCCGCGATCAGCGGTGCCGTCGACGGCGTGGTCGGCGCGGGTAGCAGCAGTATCGGCAAGGGCGCGACCAAGGGACTTTCCGACAGCGTCGGCGGCCAGATCGTCGACAGCGCGGCGCGCGGTGCCGTACGCGGTGCGGCCGAAGGTGTCGCCAGCACGGTCGGGCAGGCCGCCGTCACCGGTGACCTGGACAAGCTTTCGGCCAAGGACGTCCTGATGGGCGCTTCCGGCGGAGCCGTGGGCGGCGGTGTCGACGGGGCGAAGAGCCAGATCGGCGACATCAAGGCCGCGAACACGCCCGGCGCCCCGGGAGACGGTCCTTCCACGCCGGATGTGGATTCCGGTTCTTCTTCGGATCCCGGTTCTTCTTCGCGGCCGGACTCGTCGCAACGGTCCACTTCGGACAGTGAGGCGACGTCGAGCCGCGGTTCGGACGGCGATTCTTCGCCGCGGAGCTCGTCCGCTGATCCGCAGCCACGTTCCGAGAGCGGACCGCAGCGGACGGCGGACAGCGACCGGGTCAGCCAGTCGTCGACGCAGGCCCCGGAACGTTCAGCGGACACCGGTGACGGTCAGCGTGCGCCGCAGACCCACCAGAACGCCGCGGACAACGGTTCCGGTCAGCAGCAGGCCGCGGCGGCGAATCAGCAGCAGGCACCCGCCGCACAAACACAGGCACCCGCGGCGGGCGCTGCCCAGACACCCGCGGGAAGCCCGGCACCGGCGTCGAGCCCCGCGTCCGGCCCGGCACAGGGACCGGCCTCCAGTCCTGCGTCCAGCCCGGCACAAGGTCCGTCGCACAGCCCGTCGCAAGGACCGGCATCCAGCCCGGCACAGAGTCCGACGCAAGGTCCGTCGCACAGCCCGTCACAGGGACCGGCGTCCAGCCCGGCACCCGGTCCGTCGCACAGCCCGTCGCCGAGTCCCTCGCAGTCCAGCGCGATGCCGCCCGCCGCTTCCTCTTCCACGGGTGCGCCGTCGAGTTCGGGCGGGTACGGCATGGCGTCGAACCCGGGTTCGAGCTCGCCCGCTCCGTCGGGCGGGTACGGCATGGCGCCCGGCGGCAACCCGCCCGGCAACGGTCCGGCTCCCGGCGGTTTCCCGCCTCCCGGCCACGATCCGTCGCGGCCCGTCCGGCCGAACGACGGCGTCCAGGCCGCGGGCTTCACCGGCAACGGCGGGCCGCAGCAGCCGCGTTTCGACCAGCCGCCCGCCCCGATGCCCTTCCAGGGCCAGCAGCCGATGCAGCCGCCGCCTCCGGGTGGTTTCGCACCTCCGCCGCCTCCTCCCGGCGCCATGCCGCCGCGCGGGCCGCAGGGCCCGCGTCCGACTGGACCGCAGCCGCCGCGGCAGCATCCCGGTCAGGGTGGATATCCGCAGGACCGCGGGCCGCGGCAGCGTCCTCAGCAACCGCCGCAGCCGCCGGGTCCGCAGGGTCCGCCGCGCCCGCCTCAGGGGTATCAGGGCAGGCCGGGGCCGGGTCCCGGCCCGAACGGCGGCGTCCCGCCGCGCCCGCAGACGCCTCCGCCCGGCCCGCCGCCGGGCAACCGCGGTCCGGCCGGTCATCCGCCGCGGCCCCAGCATCCGGGCAACGGTCCGTTCCCCGGCAACCGCGGCCCCATGCCGCCGCCTCCGCCCGGCCATCACCCGGGTCAGCCCGGCCGTCCAGGACAGCAGCCCGGCCGGCCGATGCCGCCCGGTGCCGAGCCGCCGCGCTTCGGCGGTCCGCAACGTCCGCCGCAGGTCCCGGCACCGCGTCCCGGCCACGACGGGAACGCGGGTCCCCAGGACCGCACCCAGCAGCCGCAGCGTCCCTCGCAGCAGCAGCCCCCGATGCGGCCGGTGGAGGAGGCCCCGCGGCAGGCACCTCAGGACACCGAGCTGCCCAAGGACACAGACGTCCCCAAGGACACCGAGACGCCTCAGGACACCGAGTCACCGAAGGACACCGAGACGCCCCAGGACGTCACGCCCGACGACAAGACCACCGTCGACGAGCCGTACCTGACGGATCCGGACTTCCACACGGACGACCCCGCCGCCTACCGCGCGCTCGCCGATACGCAGATCGACAAGCGCGGTTTCGACAACGAGACCGGGGAAGCGCGGAGCGAACAGGTCCGCCGCGAAGGTCTCGCCAAACGCGACGCCCACGAAGATCCGCGCGTCAAGGAGATGTCGGATCAGGGCGCCTACGCGGTCCACAGCTACACGCGTACCGACATGGCCGAGCGGATCACGCACGCCCAGCGCCACGGCGGCGCGGAGCTGGACGCGCTCCGGCCGCATATCGAGGCGATCACCTCCGGCCTCAACGAGATGCCCGCCTACGAGGGCCTCGTCTCGCGGCGGGTGAACTTCAACGGCAACGAAAGCGCGATCCGGAGTTTCCTCGAAGCGCACGCCAGGGGCCAGGTCATCGTCGACCCGCAGATGCTGAGCACGTCGCGGGTCACCCCCGAGCATCCGCGGAGCAACTTCCCCGGCGAAGTCGAGATGCGCATCCAGTCGAAGACCGGACGCCACATCGAGGACCTCGCGTCCATCAAGGACGAACGCGAAGTGCTGATGAAGTCGGCGACGCAGCTGCGTGTCACCGACGTCAAGATGGGCCCGGGGCATCCCGACCACCCCGATTACAAGAAGCGGCTGGACGACGGCTCGCCCAACGACCTGCCGAAGTGGATCGTCGAATGCGAAGAGGTCGTCGCCGGTGAAGACGGCCACCTGAGCCCGGACGAGGTCCACCAGAAGGTCGCCGAGCGGCGCGAATACAACAACGCCGTGCAGGATCGGCTGGCGCAGGAAGCGGCCGAGCAGGAAGCCCAGCTGCGCCGCGACCACCCGGAACTGTTCCAGGGCCAGGGCCTCGCGGGACTCGAGACCAAGCTGGCCGACGGCAAGGGCGGCTGGGTCGACGCCACCGACGCCCCGGTCCACGACATCCCCAAGCCGAGGGAGCATGTTCCCGACGGCGGCTGGTCCGAGCTGGCGAAGCCGCTCGACGAGGGCGGGACGCCGGTCATCCACGCCGGTTCGGCCGAGACACCGCACCAGCAGGTGCGGCTGCTCATGGACGAGATCCCGGCGATCGGCGAGGCCAACACCCGCAACTACTACGCGCCCGAATCGTGGAAGGACGGCTACCAGACGAACTCGGCCGAGTCGCTGGTCGCGTTCGAGGACCGGATGAACGGTGGCGACTCGGTCGCCGGGCCGTCGACCGGTGGTTCGCCGTTGCAGCACGTCAGCGACCGGCTCGGCGGGCAGTGGTCGGATCGGAACGGCTTCGCCGACGTCGCCCGTGAACTGGGTGAACGTCCGGTCGGCGCGCGGACCGCGGTGGCGTTCGAGCAGCACGCCGCCGCCGAGCCGAACGCGCCGGAGGGTTCGCCGCGGTCCAAGGACCGGATCGAGACGCGGATCGTCGCCGCGGTGCACACGCCGCACGGCGTCGTCTTCGCCGACCCGATGACCGGACGGCTCGCGGAGCTGCCCGACGATCCGACGTCGATCAAGGCGATGCCGATGGGCGGCGGCGATGCCCCGCACACGCCGGAAGCGCCGCACACCGACAAGTCCCCTGAGGCCGAAAAGCCGGTTCAGGAGCAGGCGCCGAAGACCGAGGTCGACATCGCCGACCGGCTCAAGGGCCCGGAAGAAGCACCCAAGCGAATCGACGAGAGCTACCTCGGCGACGAGAACTTCCGTGGCTCGCCGGAGGATCACAAGAGCCTCCGTGACCGCTACGACAACGCCGACCACGCCGAGCAGGCCCGCGAAAAGGCGCTCAAGCGGCTCGAAGCCAGCCCGCTGAAGGACCGCGTCTCGCCCGAAGCGGCGGAAGCGATCTACTCGTACTCGCGCGAACACGCGTACGCGATCAACGACGCGAACCGCCGGGGTGAGTCGCACCCCGACTTCGAGAACGCCCAGCGCAGCACCCGGGCGATCGTCGGCGCGCTCAACGAGCTTCCGGACTTCCACGGCGAGGCCATCCGCGGCATCGACACCAAGGGCGACATGCAGGCCGCCGCGATCATGGCGGCGCACTACGAGCCAGGCCAGACCGTCCCCGAGCCGACGATGACCAGCTCCACCATCAAGACGTCGCCGGACACGAAGTCGAAATTCGGCGAAGACGTCGAGATCCACATCGTCTCGAAGACGGGCAAGGACGTCTCGTCACTCGCCGAGAACCCGCGCGAGAACGAGGCCATCAACAAGCCGGCCACGCAGCTTTACGTGCACAGCAAGGAGTTCAAGACTCCGCCGCTGGTCGACCGGCCGAAGTGGGTCATCCACGCCGAAGAGGTCACTCCCGGCGACCCGCGCTACCTCGACCCCGAGACCGCCAAGCAGAAGATGGACGAGCGGCGGGCCCGGCACGCCGCGGAGGCCCCCGAACTCGCGCGTCTCGCCCAGGCACAGTCGATGGCGCGCCTCGGCGGCTTCGACGAGCCGCAGACTCCGCACCTCACCACGGAAAACCCGGCGCAGCACGGGGTCGCGGACGCCGACAAGGGACCCGAGTACGGCGAGCAGCCCGTCACCGACGACACGATCGAGCTGCCCACTCCCGCGCGGGACTACTCGTCGATGGCGGTCGCGACGAACCCGCCGAGCGAACCGGCGATCCACGCCGGCTCGGCGAGCCCCGCGCAGCAGGCCGCGTACCTCGCGGACCGGCACCCGCGACTGGGTGAGGTCAACCCGCATTTCAACGACCCCGACGCGCTGGCGAACGGTTACCGGTCCAACTGCACCCGCACGCCGGGCGCGTACATGGACCGGCTGAACGGCATCGATTCGACCGCCGATCCGCTGCTGGTGCACGAGATGGACAGCCGCGGCACGCTGGAACACGTCGAGGAGCGGTTCGGCGGGCAGTTCTCCGACCGCGCCGACTACGACACCGTCATCCGTGAGATGCGGGGGATGCCGACCGATCACCACGCGGTCGTCGCGGTGAAGTACCTCGACGAGAACGGCGTCGAGCGGGGACACGTCGCCATGGTGGCCAACACCCGTGACGGCGTCGCGTTCATCGACCCGCAGTCCGGTGCGCTGATGAACCTGCCGCATCCGCCGCTGAGCATGAAGCTGATGCACGTCGGCGTCCCGGAAGGTCCGGCCGCACAGCCCGTCGACCCGCGGATCGCGTTCGCCAGGGACGACACCCCCGACGTGCCGCCGTCGCGGATCGGGCCGGACGGCCGTCCCATCGTGGACGCGGGCTACGGCATGGCGCACGACGAGCCGGCCCAGCACAACCGGGCCGATGGCGAGCGGTTCCTGAACGATCCCGAGGTCGCGGCCGCGGTGGACGGACTCGACCCGGACAAGAAGCGGGCCGTCCACGAGGACGAGAACGGGGTCAAGCACGACGTCGGGCCGATGCGGGACTTCATCCGCGAACACCTGCCCGCGCATCCGGAACTCGTCCGGCTGATGGAGCATCCGGACAACGCGTACCTGCGCGCTTCGCTGCTCAACAACCCGATGACCATCGGCAGTCTCCTGCTGCACCCGGAGGCCATCCCGATCCTCGAAGACGCCTTGCGTGACGTCGAGGAGCGCGGTTTCCCGATGATCGACGACGTCCGTCAGGACGGCCCCGGCGACACCCCGCTGACCCAGGACCAGCGGGACCTCGCGAACGCGGCGGCCGATATCGCCGCCGACGTGGAGCGCGGCGATCAGTACCACGCCGGCTTCGATCGTGCGGACAAGGGCGATTCCGCGAAGATCCAGGAGTTCCTGGACGCCGAGCGGGAGGCGTGGCCGCAGAACCAGGGCGACCTCAACCGGATCGCCGAACGGATCGCGGAGGAGAACAACGGGGACGCGTCGGGCAGGCCCGGTCCGAAGGACGACGACCGTGCGAAGGCGAAGATCGCGGGTTACGACGGAGACGCGTCGAAACTCACCGACCTGGTGGGCGTGAAGATCCAGTTCGACACACTGGCCGACGTCTACAACGCGCTGAACGCGGTGATGGCCGATCCGGATCTCCGGATCGTCAGCTTCGACGACCGGTTCGCGAATCCGCAGGACAGCGGGTACCGCGATCTGCAGATGAACGTCCGGCTGCCGAACGGGCACGTCGCCGAACTGCGGCTGCACCTGAAGCACATCGACACCGTGTCGGCCTACGAGCACGCCTTGTACGAGGTCCGCCGTGACTTCCCGACGTATAACCGGACACTGGACGAGAACAACAAGAAGAGGTTGTCCCCGGAACAGGCCCTGCTGGAAGCGGCGCTGATGGACCGGGTCCGGGAGAAGTTCATGGCCGGTCTCCGCAAGGGCCTGCCTCCTGAGGAGAACACGTGATCCAGACGCCGTCCTTCTACACGTACTTCGGGAAGACCTACCGCGTCGAGTCGACCCCCGACGGAGGCCTGACCGGCTTTCTCCTCAACCTGAGCACCGGCGAGTTCGACGAAAAGCCGGAGCACGTGCGTGAGGTCATGTGGGCGATGGCGAGTTCGGACATCAGCAAGGTGTCCGAAGAGAAGTTCGTCCAGGAGACCGAGCGCGCCCGCGCCTACGAGCTCAAGGGCAGCGGACCGATCTTCGCGCTCTACGAGACCATCGACGGCCTGTACGCGCAGGCCAAGCGCGAAAACCGCCGCGTGGAACCACCGGAATCGGCCTTGATTCAGTCTCTGCGCAAGCGCACCTTCAAGATGTGGGCGGACGAGCTGGCCCGCCGAGCCGCCGGCGAGGCGCCGTCGTTCCGGGCGGAACCACGTTTCCCGAACCGGGCGCGATGATTCACGTGGAACAACTGACTTCCGAACAACAGCGCGGGCTGCTGGTCGAGATCGGCAAGCTCATCCGGGCGGGTGTCACCGACGCGGCGCGGCCGGCGGCCGCCGATTTCCGGCAGGCCGGGGAGCACACCGAACTCGAGGGCCACAACGTCGTGCCCGCCCCCGAGCTGAACGAGCTCTTCGGCAGGCTTCGCACCGGCATGTACACCACCGGCCGCGGGACCTGGCTCCAGTCGCGGTTCACGCTCAACCCCGACGGCACCTTCGACTTCGATTTCACCCTCGACGACGAACCGGCGTGGACCAGGACCCCGCCGGCTTCGGCGTACCCGGACGAGCTGGCCGCGTTCCCGCGCGAGGACGAGCACGTCCCGGACTGGTGGCGGCTGCGCGCGCAGCTGCCGTTGCGCGTCGAGTTCCGGCACGCCCGGATCGTCGACGCGTACACCGAGGGCGAGCCACCGGTGGTGGACAGACCGGAGCTCGACGAATCCGAAGCACCGCTGGTCGCGCAGTACCTCGAACGTGAACCGGCGATCCTCTCCGGCAGCGGTCTCGGCAAGGACATCTTCGACCCGGAAGCCGACGGCGACGTCCCCGAGAGCTACCACACCGACGGCACCTGGATCTGGCACGCGTCCGTGCCGCACTACCTGCGGAAATACGGGATCCCGCCGGAGCCGGAGCTGGTCGGGCACATTCGCGGCCAGCGGTTCCAGCCGCCGTACGTCGAACACCTCGTGCGGCGGACCGCGGAAGCGGATCTGCTCGGCAAACCGAGGCCGAAACCGGGCCGCTCCGACGTCAAGAAGACCGAAGGCGACATCGCCGCGGAGCTGGAGACGGCGCCGAATCCGGCCCTGACCGACGAAGAGCTCCTGGTCGTGCTGGTCAGCAGGCTCGGCGAGCACGGCGTCTGGCCGGAGGCGTACCGCATCGGCGACCACGCGGACGGCGCCTGGTGCCTCAACTTCACTGAGAAGGGCTGGGAGGTCGCGGCCTACTCGGGCGGCGACCCGGTGTCGCCGAAGTACTTCGACAAGCTCGACGACGCGGCTCACCAGCTTCTCGGCGCCCTCCTGCTGCATCCGGCGAGGATGACCGCCGGGCACGAGACGCCGCTGGAGACGGCGAAGGAACTCGCCGATTGGCCGGTGCAGGCAGCGCCGGGTGAGCCTCCCCTCACCTTGCTCCGTAACAAGCGCGTCAGCCGGATGGTCGCCGGTACGGTCGTACTGCGGTTCGGCGAGGAAACCGGCAATCTGGTTCACCACGGAGGGGTACGGTTCGCCACGACGTCCCTGCCGCTGGAACGGGAGCGCGTCGGTGGGACCTACCGGCTGCGACGCCCGCTCCACGTGATCATCGGTGTCACCGTCCCTTGGGCGAACATGCCCGGCGGGGCGGTGGCCTACGTGCTCCCGAGGACCATCGCCGAGCACGTGTCCGACGGCAGCCTGGAGAGGATCGAGTAGGTGGAATCGGCGGAAGCGGTAGCCAAGGTCGAAGAGTGGCTGCGCGCGGTCCACGGTCCGGACGTGTCCGAACCGGGCGGCGCCGGCCTGCGCGTGAACCACGAGAAGGTCCTGCGCGTCCCCGAGGGCTGGTCGGTCCCCTACAACACGATCGCCTTCCTCGACGAGGGCCATGCCGAGAAGGAGATCTTCCCGCCGCCGTCGGTGATCGTCCGCGAACCGGACGGCGAACTGCGTCAGGCGCATCCGCAGCCCGGCGGGCTCAGCGTCCCGGTCGCGTTCCCCGGCCAGGAGGCGTGGCGCGAGGTCGTCGACCCCGAGTACGCCAAGGCCGGACTCGGTGACCTCGGGGTTCCGCCCGCGGTGGTCGCGGGCTGGGTCCAGGTCAACGCGGACGGCGTCCAGACCGGGCAGGAGCGGGAGAATCCCGAGTACAAGGCCGGTCCGATCCGCCGCGGCTACCCGAAGCCGGAGAACCGGCTCGAAACGCTGCTGTCGTTCGCCAGCGTCGGCTGGCTGACCAGGGAACAGCTGCTCATCGGGCTGCTGCGCTGCGAGGTCTACGTCCCGGTGGACCTGGCGTCGGGCAAGACGGAGCGGTTCTACTTCAACGAGGAACGCGCCGAGCTGCGGGTGTTCAGCTCGACCAGGAATCTCCCGTCCCGTGAACACGGGTACTGGAAGGTCGACATCGCCACGCTCGCCGGGTACGAAAGCCCGCCGAACCTCGTGATCAACGGCGGCCCGGCGACGTTCGAGGACGTCAGCGGCGCCGAACTCGCCGAAACCGCCCAGCGGTTCCCCCGCCGGGGCCCGGGCGTCGACGTCTACGAGCGCTGCCCGGAAGCGGATCCGGAACTGGAGACCTTCGCCGCCGAAACCGCCGCGAAGATGGGCCTGTCCGAACAGGTGAAGCCGCCGCTGGCCGCCGCCGAACGGGCGAGACGCCGCGGGTTCGAACTGAGCGCCGAGGAATGCCAGAAGACCGTCCTCGGCCAGTCGTGGCTGGCGCGGCTCAAGCAGCCGGAACCGCCGCGCGCCCGTCCGAACGACCTGCGGGCGAACGGGCTGGCGCCGGGTTACGACAACGAGGGGCAGATCCAGCCGCGTCTGGACACTTTCGGGAAGTACTTCGACCGAGACCGCTCCAGCTCGCGCTACGGCTGGCAGCGCGTCACGGGCGCGTACGTGGGTTTCGCGCTCGGCGAGGCGCTCGGAGCGGCTGTCGACCGGATGCGGCTCGACGAGATCCACAACACCTACGGCCCGGACGGTGTCACCGATCTGCCGGTCGCGTTCGACCTGCCCGGCCGGATCGGGCCGCTCACCCAGCGGCTGCTGTTCTACACCGAGGCCGTCATCCGCAGCCCGCATCGCGAGCAGCCGGAGAACCGCTCCGCCGAACAGGCGCTCGGGACGGTCGCCCGCAATTCGCTGATGCGCTGGCTGCACACCCAGGGCGCGCCGCTGGAAAACGCCGACGGCTGGCTGGTGAAGGTGCCGGAACTGCGTGTCCGCCGCACCCCCGACGACGCCGAACTGAACGCCTACCACGCGCTGGCGACCATTTCCCCGACGGCGATGCCGATGAGCGGGCCGGACGCGCTGGTCGCGGCGCTGCCGGCGGCGATGACCGCGGCGGGACCGGGGACCGCCATGAGCGGCGGTGTCCGCCAGGCGGTCCGCGACCTCGTTTCGGTCACTCATCCGGGTGAGATCGACGTCGAAGCGGCGACCTATTTGACCTGGCTTTTCGAACCCGCGCTGACCTCGGAGGCGTTCAGCTACCCCGTCTGGAACATCTCCCGCGAGATCTTCAGCGACCAGAACCCGCACCAGCGGGGGCCGGTCTGGACGGATCTGAAGGCGATGGTCGCGGAATCGGTGCCGTTCTTCGGCAAGCACGGCCTGCCCGATCTGCGGATCCCGGAGCTGATCGGCGACGGCAAGGGCACGCTTTCGGTGCTGGGACGCGCGTTCGCGGCGCTGTCCGGCTTCGAGAACTACCCGGAGCAGGCGCTGCTGCGGGCGGTCAACCACTCGGGCCGCAGCGCGATGACCGGCGCCATCGCCGGTGCGCTGCTCGGCGCCCGCACCGGCATCCCCGGTCTGCCGCAAAAATGGGTCGATCAGCTGGAACTGCGCTACCTGGTGGAGAACATCGCCACCGACGCGTTCTGGCATTTCGACCGCCATTCGGCGCTGAACGAGGTCGACGGCTGGGCCGAGCGGTATCCCCGCTGGTGAACGGAATGGGGACGATGAACGAAGAGGAAGCCGTCAGCCGGGTCGAGGAATGGCTGGCTGGCCGCGGCGGTGAGGGCACCGGCGCGTTGCGGGTGCGCCGCGACTACGTCGTGCGCGCGACCGACGGCTGGAACGTCACTTACAACACCGTCGGCTGGCTCGACGGGACCGATCCCGGCATGGGCCTCTTTCCCAGCCCGGTCGCGTTCGTGCCGGACGACGGCGGTGAGATCCGGCTCGACCTGGAGCTGATGGCGGTTTCGGCGGCGGGCGGCGACGACAGTGACGCCTTCACCCGGTGGACCGAGATCGCCGATCCCGAGTTCGACCCGGACGCGGTCCCCGGTCTGCCCGTCCCGAAGGCGGCGATCCTGCGCTGGGAGCAGCACACGCTCTACGGCGAGCCGACCGGCGCGGTCCGCGCGAACCCGGATCACCGGCCGGGGCCGCGGTTCTCCGGCCGCCCGGCACCGGAAAGCCCCGTCGAGACGCTCCTCGGCTATCTGCGCGTCGAGTGGATCACGCCGGAGGAGTTCGTCCACTGGATGCTCGACCTCGACGTCCTCGCCCCGGCGAAGGACGGCCACCTGCAGGTCCGCGATTTCGGCGACGCCGGAGTGCGGTTCGTCGTCTACACCTCCGAGGCGCAGGTGCCGTCGGAGTACACGATGTGGCAGCGAGTCCAGCCCCGCGTGCTGCTGCGGCGGGCCAAGGACAACCCCGGCGTCGGGCTGCTGGTCAACCCGGGACGGCCGGAGACCTTCAACGTCTACCCGGAGACACTGCGGCAGGTCGCCGACCTCGAACTCCCGGTGGGAACCGAGCGCCCCGAGTCGGTCGGGCGCCCCGCCTACTTCAGCGGGGAGTACGACGGCGCCGCCGTCGCGAACCTGCGGAGTCTCGTCGACCAGGCTCGCGACAACGGCTACACCCTGAGCAGCGAAGAACTCGCTCGCTACACGCGGGCCGCGACGCTGTCGTTCGAGCGCTCCCGGGCGAAGCACGACGGCCGTCCGCTGCCGGAGCTGCCCGAAGACCTGTTCGCCAACGGTCTGGTGACGCACTTTTACGACAACGGCGAACCTCGCCCGACTGCCTGGACGTTCGGGAAGTTCTACAACCCGACGCTCCCTGTCGGCAGCTTCGCGTACCCCCGGCTTCTCGGCGCGTACGTCGGCTTCGCGCTCGGAGACGCGCTCGGCTCGGGCGCGGACCCCGCCGACGGCCTGCCACTCGGCGGGCTGACCCGGCAGCTGCTGTTCCACACCGAATCGGTGATCCGCGGCCTGGACCCGACTCCGGACAAACCCGAGATCCCGGCGTCGCTGCCCGCGGGCGGACGGCCGGACGGCTGGGTCGCCAAAGCCACCGAAGGCGCGGGCCCGCCGCCCGCCGAGTTCTCGGCGATGCTGGCGACCGCGCTCGCCGCGACGGTGACCGGCGGCGTGCAGGGTCCCGCCGACAATGCGTTCTACGCGATGAAGGTGGTCCGTGAGCTGGTCGGGTCCGCGGCGGGCCACGAGGTCGTCCACGGTGCCGAACTGCTGGTGAACCTGTTCCGCGCCCAGCTCGCGGCCCGCGACGGCCAACCGGCGGTCGCGAACTTCCTTGAGGGCTTCGACGAGTACAGCGGCGAGGTCGGCGACCTGGTCAAGACCGTGCTCGACCTCCGGAACGACGTCGACGGCACTGACGGCGATGACGTCGAGCAATTCGACAGCATCGGAGACGGCAGGACGCCGCTTTCGGTACTCGGCAGGGCGTTGTTCGCCGCCGCCAAACGAGGCCACGACCCCGAGGCCGCGCTCGCGCTGGCCGCTCGCGGCGGCGCGGTGACGGTCGCGCTGACCGGGGCGATGGTGGGCGCCAGGCTCACCGTGCCCGGTCTGCCGGAGGCCTGGCTCGCCGCGTATCCCGGCCTCGGCGTCGTCGACGCCATGGCGGGCGACGCCTATTACTACTTCAACCGCTTCGGCCTGCCCCGCGAACCCGAAGAGCGGCGACGCTGGGACGCGAACCGGTACCCACGAGGAGATCAGTAAAGACATGCGCGAGTGGCTTCAAGATCCGGCGACCAGGTCACGGCTGCGCGGCAGCCTGTACGCGGGGGCGCTCGGCGACGCGCTCGGCGCGAAGACCGAGTTCGACTCGATCGACCGTATCCGGGAGATCGCCGGACCGGCCGGGATCACCGGTCTCATCCCCGCGTACGGCGGCCTCGGGCGGATCACCGACGACACCCAGATGACGCTGTTCACCCTGGAAGGCCTGATCAGGGCCCATGCCGCCGCCCGGCGGGAGCAAGGGACCTTTGCTATCGCCGAACCGGTCGAGCAGTCACTGCAGCTGGCCTACCAGCGCTGGCTGCACACCCAGGGCGTCTCGTGGGAGCGGGCTCGCGGCCCGGAGAACACGAGCCCGGAACCGGACGGCTGGCTGATCACGAACCGCGAGCTGTTCAGCCGTCGCGCGCCCGGCCTCACCTGCTTCGGCGAGCTGGAGGCGTACGGGAAGACGGGAGTGCGCGCCGGCATGGCCAAGCCGGTGAACAACTCGAAGGGCTGCGGCGGCATCATGCGCGCGGCCCCGGTCGCGCTGTGGTCGGACGATCTCGCCGAGGTGTTCCGGCTCGGCGCCGAGAGCGCGGCACTGACGCACGGTCACCCGAGCGGGTATCTCTCGTCGGGTGCTTTCGCGGTGATCGTGCACGAACTGCTGCGTGGGAAACCGCTGCTCGACGCCCTCGCGACCGCCCGTGCCGAACTGGAGAAGTACCCGGGGCACGAGGAGCAGAGCGTCGCGCTGGACCAAGCTCTCGCCCTTTCCAAGGACGGGGCCCCGACGCCGGAGAAGCTCGAGACCCTCGGGCAGGGGAACGTCGGCGAAACCGCGCTCTCCATGTCGGTCTACGTCGCGCTGACCACCACGGACCCGAACGTCGCGCTGCTCGCGTCGGTGAACCACAGCGGTGACAGCGACTCGACGGGATCGGTCTGCGGGAACCTCGTCGGCGCGATGTACGGCGAGGAAGAGCTGGAGACGAGCTGGCTCGTGGAGCTGGAGCTGAGCGAAGTGATCGGACAGCTGGCGGACGACGCGCTCGCGGAGTTCGGCGGGAACGCGCCGGGTGACGACCGGTGGTACGCCCGCTATCCGGCCCACTAGATTTACCTCCGGTTTGGGGAACTTGGGGAGGGGACACATAGTGCGTTACCGGGTTCAAGCGGCGGAGCGGCCGGATGGCCTGTACGCCGTCTGGGGGGACACCGTCTTCGCGGCCCAGCGGTCGACCGAAGACGGCACACTGCTGCTCATCGCGCCGCCGGGGGAAGCGGCGCCGGAGGGGTTCGATCGCGACTGGAACGGGCGGCCCGCCCGCGTGGTGCTGAACGGCGAGGCAGGCGCGACCTTCAGCCTCCAGTCGTACGGCCGGTTCGACGACGAGCACTTCCAGATCGCGCCGAGCACCGGCGGCGGCGACCTGACCTTGCGCTGGGCTGGCGAGGACGCGGCCCGCGCCGCCGAACTGGGGCTGACGGACTTCTCGACCACGGCCGCGCCGTCGCGGCTGACGGCGTTGTGGCAGACCAGGCACGATTTCGTCGAGACGCCGGAGGCCCGGCCGGAGCCCGGAACGGGTGACCAGGCCGCACTGCTGCGCGCCATCGGCCGGACCCTGCTGCGGGTGCTGCCGCCGGGCTGGCAGCGGGTCGGCGCCCAGTTCCGGCAGGTCGGCGACTACTCCGAACTCGAGGTCCGCTCGGTCGGCGACGAGGGCAACGGCCCGGTGTCGGTGTCGATCGCGGCCCCGCCGGAGCTCGGTTCGCTGTTCGCACGGTTGCGCGCGGCGATGAACCAGCCCGAGACCGGCACCTGGTTCCAGGGCACCTTCACGCTGGACTCGGAATCGCATTTCGACTTCGACTTCGACGCCGAGCAGGAACCCACGTGGCGGCTGGCGCCGAACGAGGGCGGCAAGCCGTCGCCGCGCGCGTACGCGACCGAACTCGCGATCTTCCCGCGCGACAAGAAGCACGTCCCGGCCTGGCTCTCGGCCAAGGCGGGCCTGCCGCTGGACGTGGTGTTCCGGCACGCGAAGGTCGTCGACGTGCACAACGAGGGCGAACGGCCGGTCGTCAACCGGCCGCCGGTGCCGCCGGAAATGATGCGCGGCGTACTGGACTACCTCTTCCGCTCGCCGGTGGCGCTGACCCGGCCGGGTCCGCAGCCGGACATCTTCACCCCGAACGGCCCGCCGGACGTGCCGAACGCCTTCCACACCGACGGCGTCTGGATCTGGCCCGCGGCCGTGCCGCACTACCTGCGCAAGTACGGCGTGCCGCCCGAGCCGGAGCTGGTCGAGCACATCCGGGCCGCCGGCTTCCGGCCGCCGCTGGTCGGCGAGCTGGTGCGGGCGACCGCCGAAGCGGAGATCGTCGGCAAGCCGCGGCCGCCGCAGACCGCCGCGGATCTGCCGGACGAAAGCATCCGCACCCGCGTCGAACGCGACGGCGAACCCGCCCGCGACATCCGGGCCGTCGAGGTGCTGGACGTCCTGTACCAGCGCCTGGCCGAACACGGCGTCGCGCCGACGTCGTACCGGATCGGCGCGAACGCGGTCCCGGAGCCGGGCCTGTGGACGTTGCGCCGCACCGAGAGCGGCTGGGAGGTCTCACGTCCGCCGACGGACGAGCCGGTGGCGTTCGCGAAACTCGAAGAGGCGGCGCGGTTCTTCCTCGGCACCCTGCTGCTGTACCCGGCACGGGCGACGGCCGGCGCGAACGAGGAGGCCGACAACCCTGCCGACTGGCCGATCCTGCCGCTGCGCGGCGAACCGCCGCTGAACTTCTTCCGCCGCAAGCGGATCGTCGTCCTGCCGGCGGGCACCACGGTGCAGCGGTTCGGGAACGAGACCGGCAACCTCGTGCACGCCGAAGCGGCGCGGTTCATCGAGACGTCGCTGGCCGCGGACCGCGAACGCGAACGCCGCCTGTACCGCGTCCTGCGGCCGCTGCGCGTGGTCACCGGCATCACCGCGCCGTGGAACGGGACGCCGGGTGGAGCCGTGGCCTACGTCCTGCCGCGGCCGCTCGCCCAGCACCTCGAAACCGGCGCGCTTTCCCGCGTTTAGTCCTCTGGATGCGGGTTTTCGCAGGCTAAATCGAGCCGAACGTCAAACGTGGCGGGTTTCCCGGGCGGAGTCGATGGCGGGATGAAGGCTCTGGTCAGGTGCGAGTGGGGTCGTGAGTGGCAAAGGTCGTTCTGGCGAGCTTCCCCTTAGGTACCTACTGCGTGACCTGTGGCGCTTCTTGCGTGATGCCAGGTTTGAAGTGCATAAAGGGGTCCTTCATGTAGTGGGTTTTGCGCGCGAAGGGCCCTTCCCTACTCTCAGGGTAGGGAAGGAGTCCTTCACGGACCTGCGATCCCGATCCACCCGCCGTAGGCACCTAGAACACGGTCGGCCTAACCCGAATCGCCACTCACGAGACGCGAGGATGAGCGGGCGGCTCCTTCAGTGCTTCCAACGCCCCGGCGTCGAACTCTCATGTCCCCACGACCGCGACCTGGCATCAACCGCAGCCTCAACCACGTAGGTACCTAAGACACCCTTGGCTCTAACCCTCATCGCCACTCACGACCCCTCTCACAGCTGCGCAAAGCATCCAAATCGGGCACTAAATCGACTCGGCGACCAGCTCGTAGGACCGGGCCCGCGCCGCCGAGTCGTACACCGGTGTCGTCAGCATCAGCTCGTCGGCACCGGTGGCCGCGGCGAGGTCCTTCAGCGACCGCACCACCTTCTCCGGCCCGCCGTGTGCCTGCACGGCGGTGAACTGGGCGACCAGCTCGGCCGATTCCGGCGCCATCTCGTGCGCGGCCGCCTGTTCCGGGGTCGGGAAGGCGAGGTCGCCGCCTTCCCCCTTGAGCAGGGACGACTTGATCACCGCGCACGGTCCGGCGAGCTGGGCCGCTTCCGCGTCGGTGTCCGCGCAGATCGTCTCGACGCAGAGGATCACGTACGGCTTTTCGCGCCACCGTGACGGTTTGAAGTTCGCGCGGTAGGCCTGCAGCACCTCGGCCGTGTGCTGCGGGCGGATGTGATGCGCGGCCGCGATCGGCAAGCCGAGCTCGGCCGCGAGCGAGGCACCGGCAGCGCTGGAACACAGCAGCCACGGTTGCGGCGTCGGCACCTCGCCGGGCAGCACCCGGATACCGGACTCCCCGGCCAGATGACCCAGCAACTCGGCGACGTCGGCGCGGTACTCGTCGTCCGTCGCCGGGTCCGCGCCCCGTCGCAGCGCGCGGATGATCTTCTCGTCGAACGTGCCGGGACCGCGCCCGACGCCGAGGTCGATCCGGCCGGGGTTCAACGCCGAAAGCGTCGCGAACTGCTCGGCGATGGCGAGCGGGGCGTGGTTCGGCGCCATCACCCCGCCGGAGCCGACCCGGATCGACGACGTCACCGCGGCGAGATGCGCGGCCAGCACCGGCGGCGAGGACGTCGCGATGGCGGGCGAGCCGTGATGCTCCGCGATCCAGACGCGGTGATACCCCAGTTCCTCCAGTTTTCCGGTGACGGCGACTGTCGACGCGAGTACTTCGGTGGCCGCGCGGCCGTCCTCGACGATGGCGAGTTCGAGCGCGGAAAGCGGGATCCCCATGCCCCCAACGTAGTCAAACTCAGGACGCGGTGATGAGCACCGCGGGCGACCACCAGTAGTCCGCCAGCGGCTCGATCCGGATGCTGGTGAAGCCCGCTTCCTTCAGCTGCGAAGCCCAGTCGGTGGCGGGCTGTTCCCAGTTCGTGCGGTCCGCCCCCGGTTTGACCAGGCCGAGCAGGATCGGCAGCAGAAATCCCTGCGCCACCAGCGACGCGGCCTTGCCGTACTCCGAGATCCCGCGTTCGTAGCGGACGACCAGGGAGAGCAGGTACTCGGCGGAGTCTTCGTCGTACTCGGGCACGTCGAATTCGGCGAGCACCAGGCAGGCGGTGCGCGGCCGGAGCGCACGGAGGACCTCGGTGCGCTCGGCCGTCGGGATCGACTGGAGTGCGAACGTCGACTGCGTCAGCTGCCAGTGCCTGTCGTCGTGGCGGGCGAGGAACTCCTGCGCGGTGACGCCCCAGGTGTGCAGGCCATGGGTGCCGCCGAGGTGCTTGCGGGTTTCCGCGAGCAGCGCGCTCGACGGCTCGACGAGGTCGATGCGGCCCGGCTGCCGGTCCGCCTGTTCGAGCGCGGGGACGACGGCGAGCCCGTCGCCGCAGCCGAGGTCGAGCAGGGAGCCGACGCTGCCGTAGCGCCGGGCGAGCATGGCGCTGAGCACGCGGTACAGCTTGACGTTCCCGCCGCCGCGGATGAACTCCGTGAACGCGGCGGGCTGGTCGTACACACCTCCGCCGCCGTCCTCGGTCAGGTACCGGTGCAGTTCGCGGCCGAGCGTGGATCCGGCGCGCTCGGCGAGGTCCGCGGCCTTGGCCTGGTCACCGTCGCGGTACGCGGTGAGCGCTTCGGCCAGGACGTCCGTTTTCTTCATGTTCTCCTGTTTACCGTCAGAACGGCACCCAAAGGGTGACTCTGGTGCCATTGCCCGGAGCCGACTCCACCCTCGCGGTCCCGCCGACCTCGTTCAGCCGGGCGGTGATGGACTCGCTGATCCCGAATCCGGCGGGCCGGGAGTCGATGCTGAACCCGGCACCGTGATCGCGGGTGATCACCGTGACGCCGCCTTCCCGCTCCTCGACGCGCACGACGACCTTGTCCGTCCCGGCATGTTTGAGGGTGTTGCGCAGGGACTCGCGGACGGCGTCGCGGATGGCGATCTGCCGGACCTCCGAAAGCGTGTCGTCGTCGAGTTCGGCGATCACGAGCTGGGCGCGCAGGCCGTCGCGCGCCATCTCCGCCGCCAGCGACGCGAGCTTCTCGCCCAGCGGCCGCGACCCGGCCTCCGAGCGTTGCGAAGCCTCGCTCTCGATCGTCCGCCGCAGTTCCATCGACTGCGCCCGCGCCAGCCGCTGCACCTCCGCGAGCCGCGCGGCCGCGTCGCCCTTGTCGACCAGCGCGATCGCTTCGAGGGTCTGCAGCACCGAGTCGTGCAGCATCCGGTGCTGGCGGGCGCGTTCGGCGATCCGGCCGTTGCGGATGCCGTACGCGAGGGCGAGCCGGGTGCCGAGGCCGATCAGGACGAGGGCGCCGCTCGCGGTGAAGAGCACGCCGAGGATCGACGGGAAGGTGGCCATCGCGTCGCCGGGCGCGGCCTGGCCGGTGCCGAACAGGGACGCGAGCATCCGCACCGGGAAGCTGACGAGGGCGAGCGCCGCGGCGGCGGGCATGCCCAGCGCCAGCGCCAGCAACGCGACCTCGCCGAGCAGGTGTTTGCCGGGCACCGCCATCGCCTCGGTGAAGACCGAAGCCGGCACCAGCGCCCCCACCGCGAGTGGCGCGAGCAGCGTGAACACGAGGTCGAGCGCCAGCAGGCGGACGGCGTGCTGCGGGCGGAACGGCGCCGAGCGCAGCATCCACCGGATCCCGTACAGCGAGAGCGCGGCCGACCCGAGTGCCACCAGCCCGACCGGGCCGATCCCGATCATGCCGTGCGTGGAGACGTAGACGCCGAAGGCGCCGGGCACCGCGAAGAGCCGGTAGACCAGCGGGACGAGGGCGACGTAGCGGGCGGCTCTGAGCAAGAGGTTGTCGCGATGAGCCGTGTCGATCGGACCGGACATCTGCTGGATCCGCCGGAGCGCGCGCATCGGTGTCGGGTCGCCGACCTCGTCGGACAGCTCGCTCGTCGCCGTGGCCAGCGCGGGCGCGCCGCGACGCAGCAACGTCACCAGAAAACTGGGCGGCCGCTTCGCCATGGATTTTCCCCCTGCCCGGAGCACCGGCAGGAGTATCTCCGTTTACGCCGGACGGATCCAGAGGCCAACGGGGGTCATCTCAGCCGATGCCGTTCTCGGCGGCCCATTTCTTCAACTCGGCGACCGCTTCGTCGTGCTCCAGCGGACCGCGGTCGAGCCGCAGTTCCTTCAGGTGCTTCCACGCCTTGCCGACGTCCGGCCCCGGCTTGAGGTCGAGGATCCGCATGATCTCCTCGCCGTTGAGGTCCGGCCGGACCCGGTCGAGGTCCTCCTGCGCCTGGATCGTTTCGATCCGCCGCTCGAGGTCGTCGTAGGTCGCCTGCAGCGCGGCCGCCTTCTTGCGGTTGCGCGTGGTGCAGTCGGCGCGCACCAGCTTGTGCAGCCGGGGCAGCCGGGCGGTGGCGTCGGTGACGTAGCGCCGCACCGCCGAATCGGTCCATTCGCCCTTGCCGTAGCCGTGGAACCGCAGGTGCAGGAACACGAGCTGGCTGACGTCCTGGACGATCTCCTTCGAGAACTTCAGGGCACGCAAACGCTTGCGGGCCATCTTCGCGCCGACGACCTCGTGATGGTGGAAGCTCACCCCGCCGCCGGGCTGGAACTCGCGCGTCGCGGGCTTGCCGACGTCGTGCAGGAGCGCCGCGAGCCGCAGGATGAGGTCCGGCTCCGACGTCGGTTCGTGGGTCTTCTCCAGGTCGATCGCCTGCGCGAGCACGGTCAGCGAGTGCTGGTAGACGTCCTTGTGCTGGTGGTGCTCGTCGATCGCGAGCCGCATGCCGGGCACCTCGGGCAGCACCCGGTCGGCGAGGCGCGTGTCGACCAGCAGCTCGATTCCGGGCCGGGGGTCGTCCGCCAGCAGCAGCTTCGACAGCTCGGCCTGGACACGCTCGGCGGTGATCCGGTCGATCTCCTCGGCCATCGACGTCATCGCGTCGATCACCCGCGGCGCCGCGGTGAACCCGAGCTGCGCGGCGAACCGCGCGGCGCGCAGCATGCGCAGCGGGTCGTCGGCGAAGGACTCCTGCGGGGTCGCGGGCGTGTCGAGCACCTGGTCCTGGAGCGCCTGAAGCCCGTCGTACGGGTCGACGAAGGTCTTGTTCGCCAGGTCGATCGCCATCGCGTTGACGGTGAAGTCGCGGCGAAGCAAATCTCCCTCGATGCTGTCGCCGAAGGTGACCTCGGGGTTGCGGCCGACGCGGTCGTAGCTGTCGGCGCGGAACGTGGTGATCTCCAGCGTCATGCCCTGTTTGGTCACGCCGACCGTGCCGAACGCGATACCGACGTCCCAGACCGCGTCGCCCCAGGCGCTGACGATCTTGAGCACCTGGTCGGGCCGGGCGTCGGTGGTGAAGTCGAGGTCGTTCGACAGCCTGCGGAGCATCATGTCGCGGACGCTGCCGCCGACGAGGTACAGGCTGTGCCCCGCCTTCGCGAAGAGCTTCGCGAGCTCGTCCGCCAACGGGGAGATGCGCATCAGCTCGGTCACGGCGTTCTTCATCGCAGTGCTCTTCCCCGCAATCGCCTGCCCGGCGACCACCTTGTTCACGACAATCCCACCACGATTTGGATGTACTTACTACGGCCGGGCCCAACACGGGCACGGTGAGCCAGCGTACCCGTACCGCCGTTTGCTCTAGCATCGCAGCATGTCTGGATCAGCCGGCCGCTCCGGCGCTTCGAAGCCGGGCCGCCGGCGGAGGCGCAGGCGGGGAAGGCGGCTGACGACGGTCGACGAAACCTCGGCCGGCGGACTCGTCGTCGACGCCGAACGGCTGAACGCCGCGCTGATCGGGCGGCTCGACCGGCACGGCAGACTGCTGTGGTCGCTGCCGAAGGGCCACATCGAGGACGGTGAGACGGTGGAGCAGACAGCGGTGCGCGAGGTGAAGGAAGAGACCGGCATCTCGGCGCGGGTCCTCCAGCCGCTCGGCTCCATCGACTACTGGTTCGTGGCCGAACGCCGTCGGGTGCACAAGACAGTGCACCATTTCATCCTGGAATCCACCGGTGGCGAACTTTCGGACGAGGATGTCGAGGTGACCGAAGTCGCCTGGGTGCCGCTCGCCGAGCTGGAAACCAAACTCGCCTACTCCGACGAGCGCAAGCTGGTCCGGAAGGCCAAAGAACTCTTCGCGCAGCAACAGCACACCGCCGAGGGAGCACCTGAGTGAAGCGGCTCGCCGCCACTGTCCTGTCGATCCTGTTCCTGGTCTTCTCCGCGTTGCCCGTCGCGGTCGCGCAGGCCCAGGAACAGCCCCGGCTGCGGGTGGACCTCGACGAGTTGAACCCCCGCGTGGTGTCCACGACCTCGACTTCGCTCACCGTCACCGGCCGCGTCACCAACGTCGGCGACCGGAAGATCAGCAAGCTGGGCGTCCGGCTGCAACTCGGCACCCGGTTGCAGACCGAGCAGCAGATCGGCGACGTCCTCGCGGGCGACAAGTTCAAGGACCTCGCGGCGACGGAGTTCGTCGACCTCGTGCCGGACACCCTGGAGCCGGGACAGAGCGCCGCGCTGAACCTCGCCGTCCCGCTCGGCCAGTCCTCGAAGCTCCAGTTCCCGAAGACCGGCGTGTACCCGCTGCTGGTCAACGTCAACGGCACCCCGGATTTCGGCGGACCGGAACGGCTGGCGGCGGTCACCCTGCTGATGCCGGTGCTCGGCATCCCCGGCAGGGCACCCGCGTCGCGGCCGCCGTCGGCGCCGTCGGCGAGCCTGCTGTGGCCGATCGCGAACAGCACCGTGCACGTCGTCTCGTCCCCGCTCGGCGGTCCGCTGACGTTGGCGGACGAGCGGCTCGCGGACGAACTGGCCCCCGGCGGACGGCTGGACGCACTGGTCGCGGCGGCACGCGCGGCCGAGGCGGACACGAAGGTCTCGTCGTCGCTGTGCCTGGCCATCGACCCCGACCTGGTCGCGACCGTGGACGGGATGACCCGCGGCTACCAGGTCGCCACCGGCGGCGGACCCGTCCCCGGCAAGGGCGTCGACACCGCGAGGAACTGGCTCGGCCAGCTGAAGGCGCTGGTCGCGGGCCGCTGCGTGGTCACCCTCCCGTTCGCCGACGCCGACCTCACCGCGCTGACGAAGGTCCGGGCCGGCGACGCCACCGACACCGCGCTTCTGGCCAGCGCGGTCGGCGGCGCGGCGACGATCAAAAACCTGCTCGGCATCCAGCCGCAGGACGGCGTGCTCTGGCCCGGCGGCGCCCTCGACGCGCAGACCGTCGAAGCGATCGGCAAGGCCGGCGTCAAAACCGTGCTGACCGATTCGGGCAAGCTCCAGTCCGATTCACCCCTTTCGGGCATGGTCGCCCTCGAAGGCACGGACCTGCGCGCGCAGCCGATCGACGCGCTGATCACGTCCGCGCTGAACGGCTCGGAGTCCACCCAGAACGGGCTCGGCGCCATCGCCTTCCGTGCCGGGCTCGGCGGGCAGACCGGGCAGGAGCGTTCGCAGCTGCTGATCGCGCCGCCGCGGCACTGGGACGCGACCGGCCCCGAACTCACCACGTTCCTGGAGCGGATGGGCGACTTCTACACCGCGGGCCTCATCAAGTCGTCGCCACTGCCCGACCTGCTCGGCGAGAGCCCGTCCGGGACGGCGTCGGTCAACTACGACCCGCAGGATCTGACGGCCGCGACCAGCGGCGACGTCACCGCGAAGATGTCGCAGATCGACAACGAGACGCTGGGCCTGTCGTCGGCGATGACGATGGATGCCACCAAACGAGTGAATCCGGCCGACGTGATCGCCCCGGTCCGGCTCGCCCTCATCCGGGCCGCCTCGACCTCGTGGCGCGGCGCGGACGCCGCGACCGTCACCGGCAACGCCCGCGGTGACCTCGACGCGATCCGCGGCCAGGTCACCGTGGAGCGGCCGAAGCAGACGATCGCGCTGGCTTCCGGCGCGTCGCCGCTGCCCGCGTACATCACCAACGGCCTGCCGGTCGGCATCAACGTCCGCACCGTGCTGAAGAACAACGTCGGCCTGCGCCCCACCGAAGCCGTCCCGGAGCGGACCGTCCCGGCCAACGGCGCCGTCAACCAGCTGCTCCCGGTCGAGGCTCTCCGGGCGGGGCGGTTCAGCGTCGACGTGTCCCTGACCACGCCCGACGGGACCAGGCTCGGCACCGACGCGCGGTTCGAGCTGACCTCCACCGAGTACGGCGCGATCACCATCATCATCACGATCACCGCGGCCGGCGCGTTGCTGCTGCTCTCGTCCCGCCGGATCTACCGGAGGATCAAGGACTCGCGAGCCGATCCGGCCGGCGAAACCACCCCTCGTGTGACCGAGGACGCACAGGTTTAAGTGTTTCAGGGCGTTGCCGATTACCCTGGGTCGAACGATGCCACCGGGCATCAGGTAGTCGAGCACCGAGGATTGGGCACGCGTTGGAAAGAGAGCCGGGTGTACCGCCCGAGCGTGCAGGCCGTCCCCGGCGCGAAGGTACTCCGCCCCCGCCCCGCCGCACCGATGGTCCGGCACGACGTCCCGAACGTCGTCCACCGCCCCCGCAGCAGCTCCCGCCCGAACGCGGTGAGCGCCCGCGGCGGGCGGTGCCGCCGCCTCCCCAGCAGCCGCCGCCTCCGCCCCAGCAGCCGCCGCCAGACGGCAGGCGTCAGCGGGTCGCGGGCCGTCCCGACGACGAGACGCGGCGGCTGAGGCCACCCCAGAACCCGCCGCCGGCGCAGGTGCCGCCGCGGCAGGCGCCCCCCGCGCAGGGAACACCGCCTCCGCCGACCCGGCGTCAGCCGGTTCCGCCGCCGCAGGGGCCGCCGCTGCCGCAGCCTGCCCCGTCGACACCGAAGCCGCCGCCGCGCCGTCCGACGACGGCGCCGCAGGCGCTCAACCAGACACCGCCTCCGCCGCATCGCGGGCGCCGCCAGCCGCCACCGGTCCGCCCGTGGCAGGTCGACCGGCGCGACGAGCCCGACGCGACGCGGTTCATCCCGCGCACCCCCGGCGTCCCGATGGGCTCGCGCTGGCCGGTCGCCGACCCCGACGTCCTCCGCCCGTACGACCAGCTCGCCACGCAGGTCATGCCGGCGATCAAGGACGCGCCGCTGGTCAAACCGCGGCCGGGGCAGACCGGCGAGCAGGATGTCGCCGCACCGGCGAAGACGCCGTCACTCGCGAAATCCAGCGGCCGGATGGCGATCGCCTCGCTGATCAGCCGGATCACGGGCTTCGCGTGGAAGCTGCTGCTGGTCGCGGCCATCGGCGCCCAGGTCGAGAACGACTCGTTCAACGTCGCCAACACGATGCCGAACATCATCTTCGAGCTGCTGATGGGCGGGGTGCTGTCCAGCCTCGTGGTCCCGCTGCTCGTGCGGTCGCAGGACGACAAGGACGGCGGCGAGGCGTACACGCAGCGGCTGGTCACGGTGGCGGGCACGCTGCTGATCGTCGGAACGGCGATCGCGGTCATCGCCGCGCCGCTGATCACCAAGCTCTATGTCGACGACAACGGTGACGCCAATCCGGCGCTGGTCACCGCGTTCGCGTATCTGCTGCTGCCGCAGATCTTCTTCTACGGCGTGTTCGCACTGCTCTCGGCGGTGCTGAACGCGAAGCACATCTTCGGCCCGACGGCGTGGGCGCCGGTGATCAACAACCTGGTCGTCATCTTCACCATCCTCGTGGTGTGGGTGATGCCGGGGAACATCTCGACCGATCCGGTGTCGATCACCGACCCGAAGCTGCTGACGCTCGGCCTCGGCGTGACCGCGGGCATCGTGGCGCAGTCGGTGCTGCTGATCCCGCCGCTGCTGCGGTCCGGGTTCAAGTTCAAATGGCGCTGGGGCATCGACAAGCGCATGAAGGAGTTCGGCGGGCTCGCGCTCTGGACCGTCGGCTACGTCGCGGTCAGCCAGATCGGCTACACGATCACGACCCGCGTGCTGACCAGCGGTTCGCAGGGCGGTGTGACCGCGTACAGCAACGCGTGGCTGCTCTTCCAGCTGCCGTACGGCGTCATCGGGGTGTCGCTGCTGACCGCGATCATGCCGAGGATGAGCCGCGCGGCGGCCGACGGCGACCACAAGAAGCTGATCGGCGACCTCTCCTACGCGTCGCGTATCTCGACGGTGACGCTCTTGCCGATCTCCGCGGTGATGACCGTCGTCGGCGGTTCGGTCGGCATCGCGCTGTTCACCTTGGGCAAGGGCAGGGTCGAGGACGCGTCGCGGATGGGCGAGGCGCTGGCGATCAGCGCCTTCGCGCTGCTGCCGTACGCGCTGGTGATGCTCCAGATGCGGGTGTTCTACTCGATGAAGGACGCGCGGACGCCGGTGCTGATCATGATCGTGATGACCGTGGTGAAGGTGCCGCTGCTCTACCTGTGCCCCGTCCTGCTGTCGAAGGACAACATCGTGCTCGGCGTGATGATGGTCAACGGCCTCACGTTCGTCGTCGGCGCGATCCTCGGTCAGGTCTGGCTGTGGGTGACCCTCGGAAATCTCCGGAGCAAGCGGGTTCTCGGGGTGATCCTCTTCACGGTCGCCGCGAGTGTGCTCGGGGTCGGCGCGGCGTGGCTCGCCGGGCAGGTCGTCCCTGACTCGTTCGGGCCTACTTTCCATGCCTGGGTGAAACTTCTCCTGCAGACGGTGGTCGGGATCGCGGTGTCGTTCGGCGTGCTCATGGCCCTCAAAGTCGAGGAATTGAAGCCCGCCACGGACAGGATCACCCGGTTGATCAAGCGCGGGTAACGATTCACGTACGGATAGCGCGCGTTCACGGGTCGTATTCTGGGTACCCTCGGGGCGGGAGCTACGCGGGAGAGTGCGGTGGATACGAGACGGAGCGAACAGGCAGGGGAGGCGAGCCAGGTGGGCATCCGGGCCCAAGGCGGGTCGCTGGCCCCTGGCCGGGTCGTCGGAGACGGCCGGTATCGCCTGCTCGCACAGTTCGGGGTGGACGAAAGAGCCGCCGCGCATCTTTGGCGAGCGCGCGACGGGCAGCTGAAGCGTGATGTGGCGCTGACGCTGCTGGTCGGCGATCCGGCGGACGCGGAGGCCGCGAGGCTCGCGCGCCGGACGCTGGAGCGTGCCGCGCACGCTTCGAAGTTCGGCCACGGCGGGGTCGCGCGCGTCCTCGACGTGCTGAGCCTCGGCAGCGGCGTCACCTCGAGCGAAGGATTGCTCGGTGTCGTCGTGGCGGAATGGACCAAGGGCAGCGACCTGGTCGACCTCGTGGCACAGCGCCCGGTGGCGCCCGCCGCGGCGGCCCGGATGGTGCAAGCGCTGGCGGAAGCCGTCGACCACGCCCATCAGAACGGTCTCGTCCTCGGCCTCGACCATCCGCAGCGCCTGCGGCTCACCCCGGACGGCGCGCTGAAGCTCGCCTTCCCGGGCCCGTTGCCCGAAGCGACCCTTCGCGACGACGTCAAAGCACTCGGCGCGGTCCTGTACCTGCTGCTGACCGGCCGCTGGGCCCTGCCCGGCGGTCCCGCCGCGATCCCGGCGGCGCCGCACGCGCCGACCGGCCGCGTCATCCCGCCGCGGTCACTGGTCCCGACGGTGCCGGTCGAGCTGTCCTCGCTCGCCGTCCGCACCATCGAGGACGGCGGCCACGGCGGCATCCGCACCAGCGCGGCCATCCTGCGCGTGCTGGACCAGGTCGCCGAAGCCGAAGAGCGCACGCAGCTGATCAAGGCCGTCGGCGAGGAAGAGGCCGTGGCCGAACCCGACGGCACGGTCTGGACGACGAAGAAGCCGGTCAAGGACGTCGCGCGGCGCAAGAAGCTGGCGTTCGGCGTGACCGTGCTGGTCGTCGCGACCGTGGTCATCCTCGCCTGGGGCGGGATGATGCTGATCAACCTGTTCCAGGGCGAATCGAAGTCGAGCGGTCCGCAGATCAACGTCGCCGCGCCCTCGTCCTCACAGGTCACGCCGCCCTCGGGCGAGCAGCCGCCGCCCGCTCAGCAGAAGCCGTCCCCGGCCGTGGGCGCCGCGGTGAAGCCGTCGGCCGTCACCGTGTTCAACCCGGGCAACAAGGGCGACAGCCCCGGCCGCGCCAAGAACACCACCGACGGCGACGCGGGCACTTCGTGGAAGACCGACCAGTACAACAAGCAGTTCCCGGTGCTCAAGGACGGCGTCGGACTGGTCGTGACCTTCAAGGACCCGATCACCCTCAGCCAGATCAAGATCGACTCGGCGAGCCCCGGCTCGAAGGTCGAGATCCGCTCCGCCGACAAGAAGAACCCGAAGCTCGACGAGACCAAGGTCGTCGGGACGGGGGACCTCGCGGCCGGCGAGTCGACCATCGCTTTGCAGCAGCCTCAGCAGGGTCAGTACTTCATCATCTGGATCACTCAGCTGGGTGAAGACGACGGCGGAAAGTTCGTCACCGAACTCAAAGAGCTGACCTTCCTGCCTGCGGGGTGACCGAAGGCACGGGGTCAGTAGGCTCTCCCGGGTGACAGCTGCAGCTCCAACGGACGCGGATCTCATCGCGGCGCATGCCGCCGGCGACCCGCGCGCGTTCAGTGAACTGGTCCAGCGACATCGAGACCGCATGTGGGCGGTAGCCCTGCGCACCTTGCGGGACCCGGAAGAAGCCGCGGACGCCCTGCAGGACGCGTTCATCTCCGCGTTCCGAGCAGCGGGCAATTTCAGAGCGGAATCGCAGGTGACGACGTGGTTGCACCGCATCGTCGTCAACGCCTGCCTCGACCGCATCCGGCGGGGCAAGGCCAGACCGACCGTCCCGCTGCCCGAGACCGGGCAGTTCAACGAGCCCGCTTCCCCGCGTGACTCGATGTCCGAACGCGAGACGAGCCTCGTCGTCAAGGAAGCCCTCGATCAGCTCCCCGAAGAGCAACGTGCCCCGATCGTGTTGGTCGACGTCGAGGGATACTCCGTCGCCGAGACGGCGAAGATGCTCGGCATCGCGGAAGGCACGGTCAAGAGCCGATGTGCCCGAGGTCGCGGAAAGCTCGCGAAGGTTCTCGGACATCTACGGAACCCCGATGCGATTGCGAACGTCCCAACTCACGAAAGCAAACGAGAGCGCGCTAGCCAGTCGCGCAGGCCGGCTTCGCGTCCTCAGGGCACGCCGGGTGACGGGGAGGGACGATGACAGACGAGAGCAGGGGGATCGGTGGGACCGTCGGTCCGCCGTGGTCTGTCGATGTGCTCGCCGACCTGCACGCAGGTGTGCTGGACGAGCGAGAGGCGGCCGAACTGTGGCCGCTGGTGAACGCCGACCCCGAAGCAGTGGCGATCATCGAAGCACTCGAAGCGACCACGGCCGACCTCGCGGAACTCGCGAACGAGCCGGTCGCTCCGATGCCCGCGGAGTTCGCGGCACGGATCGACGCCGCGCTGGCCGCCGAGATGCGGGTGTCGCCTGCGTTTCAAGGCGCATCTGAAGGGCAGCAGGAACAGGCCGCCCCGGTGGTGGACCTCGCGGCCGCACGGCGGCGGCGGAACAAGCGGATCGGCTGGGGCGCCGGGATAGCGACCGTGGCCGCGGCGGCGATCGCCACCGTCGCGATCGTCGTGCCCACCACTCGGGAGCCGGATTCGGGCGGTATCGCCCAGCCCGCGCCATCGGCTCCTTCGGGCCCTTCGGTCGGCGGAGACGGCGGAGGAGCCGAAGCGCTCGTCGGCAAGGCGATCGGCGTGCGCGACTTCGGCTCGCTGAAGACCGAAGAGCGGCTCGACGCCTGTGTCGCCGCGGCCGGAATGGACGCCGGCGTGCGACCGGAGGGCATCCGGCCGGTGAACGTCGCGGGCAAGGACGGCGTGATGGTCATCTACACCACAGGCAAACTCGCCCAGTTCCGCATCGTCGCCTTCGGTGCCGACTGCGGCCCTGGCAACCCGGCGATCCTCTTCGACAAAATCATCGGACAGAAGTAGCCGACCGAAACCTCACTGGTCCCTCGCTCCCCATCAGCCCCATTTCGGGGGAGCGAGGGACCTTTGCTATCGCGCTAGCTTTCCTAGCGGCGCTAGAGGTCGGATCTACGCCGTGGCGCAAGGCGAGAGAAAGTAGCGCCGGTCACCACGGGAACACCGGCCCCTACGATCGTGTTGAGCCTGGTGAACAGGTCACTACGAGCGGAGGTCACGGGTGGCTGCCGAGGAGATCAGGAACCTGATCGTTGTTGGGTCGGGTCCTGCGGGTTACACCGCCGCTGTCTACGCGGCACGAGCGCAGCTCGAACCGCTGGTGTTCGAGGGCACTCAGTTCGGTGGTGCGCTGATGACGACGACGGAGGTCGAGAACTTCCCCGGCTTCCGCGAAGGCATCCAGGGTCCCGACCTCATGGAAGAGATGCGCGAGCAGGCCAAGCGTTTCGGCGCCGACCTGCGCCAGGAGGACGTCGAGTCCGTCGAGCTGACCGGTGACGTCAAGTACGTCGTCGCGAACGGCAAGCGTTACGCGGCCCGTTCGGTCGTGCTCGCGATGGGCGCCGCCGCGCGCTACCTGAACGTCCCTGGCGAGCAGGAGCTGCTCGGCCGCGGCGTCTCCGCCTGCGCCACTTGCGATGGTTTCTTCTTCCGCGACCACGACATCGTGGTCGCCGGCGGCGGCGACTCCGCGATGGAGGAGGCGACCTTCCTGACGAAGTTCGCCAAGTCCGTCACGATCGTCCACCGTCGCGAGGAGTTCCGCGCCTCCAAGATCATGCTGGAGCGTGCCCGCGAGAACGAGAAGATCAAGTGGGCGCTCAACAAGCAGATCACCCAGGTCGAGGGCGAAGGCAAGGTCGAGGGCCTCAAGCTCAAGGACACGGTGACCGGCGAAGAGTCGAAGCTGGACGTGACCGGGTTCTTCGTCGCGATCGGTCACGATCCGCGCAGTGAACTGGTGCGTGGTCAGGTGGACCTCGACGAGGACGGTTACGTGCTCACCCAGGGCCGGACCTCGTACACGAACCTTCCGGGTGTTTTCGCGGCGGGCGACCTGGTCGACCGCACGTACCGGCAGGCGATCACCGCCGCGGGCTCGGGCTGCGCCGCGGCGATCGACGCGGAACGATGGCTGGCGGAGCACGCCGGTGTCGAGACCGCTCAGGAAACCCCTGAGCTGGTCGGCGGCGGCTACGGCGCCACCACCAACTGACTTTCCCCACACCGGAGTTTCACCACCCAGAAGGAGACACCATGGCCAACACCGTGACGGTGACCGACAAGACGTTCGTCGACGACGTGCTCACGAGCGAGAAGCCCGTGCTGGTCGACTTCTGGGCCACCTGGTGCGGTCCGTGCAAGATGGTCGCCCCGGTGCTCGAGGAGATCGCGGCGGAAAACGGCGACAAGCTGACCATCGCGAAGCTCGACATCGACGCCAACCCGAACACTGCGCGTGACTACCAGGTGATGTCGATCCCGACGCTGATCCTGTTCCAGGGCGGCAAGCCGGTGAAGCAGATCGTCGGCGCCAAGCCGAAGGCCGCGCTGCTGTCGGACCTCGCCGACGTCCTCTGATCTCGCGTTTCACCAGCCGAAACCCGGGGCCTGCCCAGGCTCCGGGTTTCGTCGTTCGGCAGACTGGGTAAATCTCACCGTTACGGGAACGCCTGGACGAGTTCCACGAACGGGCGCTTGACGCACCGACCGGGCCTCCGCGCTCACCGAGAGTTCACAGGGCACAATAGAGCACCGGGGTTCGCCCCGCAGGGTTTTCAGAGTCGTGCATCGAGCTCGATCGGTGCCCCAAAGGGAAGAGCGAGGAGTGCATGCGGGTACTCCGCCGCGGTGACGCCGGACCGGACGTCGCCGAGATCAGGTCCACGCTGGCGGCGATGGAGCTGCTCCCGCCGGTGACCGAATCCGGGGAGTACGAGGTCTTCGACACGGCGATGGAACATGCCGTGCGGGCGTTCCAGCAGCGCCGTGGGCTCATCACCGACGGTCTGGTGGGTCCTGCGACCTACCAGGCGCTTCGCGGCGCAGGCTTCCACCTGGGCAGCCGCCCGCTCACCTACATGTTCTCCGCACCCATGCAGGGCGACGACGTCTTCGCGCTCCAGGAGCGGTTGACCGAACTCGGTTTCGACGCCGGCCGCCCGGACGGGCACTTCGGTCCCCAGACCGAACGCGCGCTCAAGACCTTCCAGCGCGACATGCGCCTGGTTTCCGACGGCATGTGCGGCCCGGCCACGATCCGCGAACTGCACCGGCTCTCCTCGCCGCGTGCGCGCGGCGGCCGTCCCGTCTTCCTGCGCGAGCAGGAGCAGGTGCGGCAGGCGGGTCCGCGGCTGCGCGGCAAGCGCATCGTGATCGACCCCGGCCACGGTGGCGACGACCTCGGTGTCGTCGCCAGCGGTCTGCGTGAAGCGGACATCGCCTGGGACCTCGCGCGGCGGCTCGAAGGCCGGATGCAGGCCACGGGCATGGAGGCGCTGATCTCGCGCGGCCCGAACCAAAGCCCGACCGAGGGGGAACGGGCGAAGTTCGCGAACGAGGCGGGCGCCGACCTGTTCCTTTCGCTGCACAACGACAAGAACCCCTCGCCCAAGGCGCAAGGGGTCGCGAGCTTCCACTTCGGTACCGGCAACGGCGCCACGTCGACCGTCGGTGAGCTGCTGGCGGGCTTCATCCAGCGCGAGCTGGCCGCCCGCACCGGCATGCTCGACTGCCGCACGCACTACAAGACCTGGGAGATCTTCACCCGCACCCGCTGCCCGGCGGTGCGGATCGAGATCGGTTACCTGACCAACCCGGAAGACAGCCGCAAACTGTCGGACCCGGCTTTCCGCGACATCGTCGCCGAAGGCATCCTGGTCGCCGTGAAGCGCCTGTATCTCCTCGGTGAAGGGGACCAGCCGACAGGCACGTTCACCTTCGCGGACGTCCTGGCCCACGAACTCGCCAAAGCGGAGTAGCCAGTCCTCCACACCCGCACGCGAGCGCACATCCCCCTGCCGACACCCTCGGCACAACCGGTTGTGTCACCCCTCGCCGACCCACGCCACCCCTAGCCCCACCCGGCGCGCAGCCCCCGCCCTTCCCGGGGGGCGTCCCCAGGTCCAGCCTACCCATCCACAGATTTTCCACCGCTCCTATCAGCGATCTGTGGATAACTCGGCGGGTTACCCACAGCTGTCCCCAAGGCAGGGGACGGCTGCTGCGCGTACTCGGAAACTCTGCTAAAGCGGCTCACGCGAGCGCTAGGAACGGTCCTTTCCTTGCGAAATTTGCAAGGAAAGGACCGTTCATGGCAAGCGGAAGATAGCCGTCCGAAAAGGCGAAGAAGGTCAGGCGCGGCCCATGCTCGGCTCGGCCGTCGTGATGGAGACCTGGCCGAGCAGCCGTTCGAGGGCCGCTTCCACGTCTTCCTTCCACGAGATCGCCGACCGCAGTTCCAGTCGCAGCCGCGGCCACCGCGGATGCGGCCGCACGGTCTTGAAGCCGACACTCTGCAGGAACGCGGCGGGCAGCACGCAGCTGTGCCCGCCGTCCGGATCGGTCTCGTCGGGCTTGGCGTCACCGAAGGCTTCGATCGCGCGGACCCCGCGTTTGGTCAGATCCTTCGCGACGGCTTGCACCAGCATCCGGCCGAGTCCGCCACCTTGGAATTCGGGGAGGATCTGGAAGGCGGTCAGCAGAACCGCGTCCGGACCGGGCGGTGAAGTCGGGAAGGCCAGCGAACGCGGCACGGCGTTCGGCGGCGCGTACAGCACGAAACCGACCGGCAGGGTGTCGCTGTAGACGATCCGGCCGCAGGAACCCCACTCCAGCAGCACGCTGGAGACCCAGGCTTCCTTCTCGACCTCTGTCGCGCCGTACTCCTCGGCCTGCGCCTTCAAATGCGGCGCCAGCTCCCAGTACACGCAGCGGCGGCAGCTCTTGGGCAGATGTTCGAGGTTGTCCAGGGTTACGCCCACGACGCGACGCGACACCGACAAACCTCCCTGAACGACGACACCCGACGCAGCCCTGTCCCGAGCAGGACTCACTGAAGGGGACCTGACCGAGGATAGGCCGATGTGATGAACACCGGAAGGCCAGGGCCCCTCAAGGGAGGGTGGTTACACTCGATGGAACTACCAGTCGGTAGCGACTATGTCCACTTCGAAGCACGGGTGAAGCGCCTGATGACCGAGAATCGCCCTGTCCGGCCGGAGCCCGGCCGACACAACCTCGACCCTCATCTCGACCGCTACGCCGCGCGTACGGCCGGGATGACTGCCTCCGAGATCAGGGCCTTGTTCGCGGTCGCCAGTCGCCCCGAGGTGGTGTCGCTCGCCGGCGGGATGCCGAACCTCGCCGCGCTCCCGTTGGACACGTTGTCCGGGCAGGTCGGCGAACTGATCGCCGAAGAGGGCCTGGTCGCGCTCCAGTACGGGTCCGCGCACGGCGTCCCGTCGCTGCGCGAGCAGATCTGCGAGATCATGGCCCTCGAAGGCATCAAGGCCCACCCGGACGACGTCGTCGTGACGGTCGGCTCCCAGATGGGGCTCGACATGGTCACCCGGCTGTTCTGCGATCCGGGCGACGTCATCATCGCCGAAGGCCCCTCGTACGTCGGCGCGCTCGGCTCTTTCGCCGCGTACCAGGCGAACGTCGTCCACGTCGCGATGGACGACCACGGCCTGGTCCCCGAGGGGCTGCGTGCCGCGCTCGCGGAAACCCGGAAAGCGGGCCGCCGGGTCAAGTTCCTGTACACGATCCCCAACTTCCACAACCCCGGCGGCGTCACGCTGGCCGTCGAGCGACGTGCGGAAATCGTGGAGATCTGCCGCGAAAACGATATCCTCATCGTCGAAGACAACCCGTACGGTCTGCTCGGCTTCAGCGGGCAGACGTACCCGGCGCTCCGCTCGATCGACCCCGACAACGTCGTGTACCTGGGCTCGTTCTCGAAGACTTTCGCCTCCGGGCTGCGGGTCGGCTGGGTGCTCGCGCCGCACGCCGTCCGGGAGAAACTCGTGCTCGCTGCCGAGTCCGCGACCCTTTGTCCGCCCACGCTTAACCAGTTGATCGTGTCGCGATACCTCTCGACTCATGACTGGATGGGTCAGATCAAGACCTTCCGCGAGAACTACCGGGAGCGCCGGGACGCGATCCTGTCCGCGCTCGATCAGCACATGCCCGCCGGGTGCAGCTGGACCAAACCCGACGGCGGTTTCTATGTCTGGATGACCGTCCCGGAAGGCGTGGACACGAAGGCGATGCTGCCGCGAGCCGTCACGGCCCGGGTCGCGTACGCCTCCGGAACCGGTTTCTACGCCGACGGATTCGGCAGCAGACAACTTCGTCTTTCCTACTGCTACCCGACACCCGAGCGGATCCGCGAAGGCGTCCGGCGGCTCGCGGCGGTGCTCGAGTCCGAAATGGACTTGGCGCGTACCTTCGGTAACGCGAGCCCCCGTTCGATCTCGGGGCCGCAGAACCCCTCTCCGGACACGGTCTGATCGACCGGACGTCCCATAGACATATAAGGAGTCCTCGGTGGTCGACCGCACCGTTGCCGTACTCGCAGGCGGACTTTCCCACGAACGCGACGTCTCTATCCGCTCCGGGCGCCGGCTTTCGGTCGCGTTGCGGGCGGAAGGTCTCATCGTCGAAGAGTGGGACACCGACGCGGGCTTGCTCGAACGCCTTCGCACCCAGCGCCCCGACGCGGCCATCGTCGCCCTTCACGGCGGTGAAGGGGAGAACGGCGCGGTGCAGACGGTGCTGGAGATGCTCGACGTGCCTTATGTCGGCACCAGCTCGCAGGGCTGCCGCCGGGCGTGGGATAAGCCGACGGCCAAGGCGCTCGTCGCCGACGCGGGCTTCACCACGCCGGACTGGGTCGTGCTGCCGCACAGCACCTTCCGCGAACTCGGTGCGCAAGCCGTACTGGACGCGATGGTCGAAACCTTGGGCTTGCCCCTGATCCTCAAGCCCGACCAGGGCGGTTCGGCGCTGGGCGCCCAGGTCGTCAAGGACGCCGCGGAGATGCCCGGTGCGATGGTCGGCTGCTTCGCGTACGGCGACACGGTCCTCGCCGAGAAGTTCGTATCCGGCGTCGAGGTGGCCGTGACGGTCATCGAAGGCGAAGAGGGCCCCGAGGCACTGCCCGCGGTCGAGATCGTCCCGGAGAGCGGCGTGTACGACTACACCGCCCGCTATACCGCCGGGCTGACCGACTTCTTCACTCCCGCGCGGATCCCCGACGACGCCGCCAAGGCGGTCGGCGAACTGGCCGTCGCCGTGCACCGGCAACTCGGGCTTCGCGACATCTCACGCACCGACGCCGTAGTCGCCGAAGACGGCACGGTCTACTTCCTCGCGGTGAACCTGTCGCCGGGCCTGACCGAGACGTCGATCGTTCCGGTCGCGATCGAGGCGGCCGGTGCCACCCTCGGATCGGTCTTCGCCGGCCTCGTCGGCCGAGCGATCGCACGCAAGAGCTGAGTCTGATCGACGAAGGGGACTTGCCCGGTGCGGGCGAGTCCCCTTTTCATTTCCGGGCTACGGCGACGACCTGGTGCTCATCTTCGTAGATGACCCGGCCCGGGTTCGCCGACCAGACGGCCTCGCACGGGACCTCGTGCGTCTCCAGGATCGACAGGTAGCCGTCGACCCGCTCGATGAAGACCCGAGCGGTCGCTTTGAACCACGCCGCGGCCCCGGGGTTCACGTCCACGTCGTAGACGCTCGGGTCGACGTGCGCTGGGTTGGTGAAGTTCGTGTCGAACCAATCATTGCTCGTCCGGCGAAAGGCTTCCTGCTCGACCGTGAGGCGCCCAGCCCGGGCGAGGCCGTTGACGAGACCGAAGACCCCGGTGAAGGTTCCCCGCTCATTGCGAATCGGACTCTGGAAGCGGACGAAGGGCAGACCGGTCATCGCCGGGGCCAGCCGCGCACCCATGCCAGCAGTTCTTCGTCGCGCAGCGAGCCGATCACGAAATCGGCGGGGAAGTCCTGCTGTCGCAACGTGGGCACCCCGATGACGGGCAGCCCGGCCGCTCGCGCCGACCGCAGGCCGGTCATCGAGTCCTCGAACGCCAGTGCGTCGGCGGGCTCGACGTTCAAGAGATCGCACGCGGTCAAGTACATCTCCGGATCGGGCTTCGGCGCGGCCACCTCATCGGCGGCCAGTTTCACGGGAAACATCGCCGAAAGTCCGCCGCGGAGGAGAGCGGCGTCCAACAGGGCCCGGGGCGAGTTGCTCGCGACGGCGACCGGAACGGCGGCTGCGGTCAGTTCGACCAACTCACGCGCGCCGGGCATCGCCTCCGCCTTCGCGGTGACGACCTCGGTCACCAACCTCAGCAACTCGTCCGCGATCACGGCGCCGCCGCCGGGTTCGCCGAACGCCTTCGCCATCGCGTCGGCGGCGGCCGGTAGCGACTTGCCGATCACCAACGCCTTCTCGTCCGGACCGAACGGCAGACCTCGCCGCGCGAACAGTTCGGTCTCGGCGACCGACCAACACGGCTCGGTGTCCATGAGCAATCCGTCGCAGTCGAAGACCACCGCGCGAGGATTTCGACCGTCGAAGAGCGCCTTCACACTTGCCCCCAGTTCAAGCACTCATCGTCACCGAGTGGTCAGCACACAGCTATCGTCACCGTGACAAAACGACCCGGTGTGATCCCTAATCGGTTTCGGATGTCTGATTTGCCTGATTTTGATCCATGAGCGCGACGATGCGTTCAAGATCGTCAACCGAGCCGAATTCGAGCGTGATCCGCCCCTTTCGGCGTCCCAAGTCGACCTTCACGCGAGTGTCGAACCGGTCCGAAAGCCGGTTCGCCAGTTCCTGAAGTCCGGGCGCCTGGATCGGCTTGCGGGGAGCGGGCTTCGGTTTGGCCGGCTTCTCGCTCTTTTTGAGCGTGACGGCTTCCTCGGTCGCACGGACCGACATGCCCTCCGCGATGATCCGCGCGGCCAGCTCTTCCTGACTCTCGGCGTCTTCGAGGGAGAGCAGCGCCCGCGCGTGCCCCGCCGAAAGCACCCCGGCGGCGACCCGTCGCTGGACCGCGAGGGGGAGTTTGAGCAAGCGGATCGTGTTCGTGATGACCGGGCGGCTGCGCCCGATCCGGCTCGCCAGCTCCTCGTGCGTGACCGCGAACTCGTCGAGCAGCTGCTGATACGCGGCCGCCTCTTCGAGCGGGTTGAGCTGGACGCGGTGGATGTTCTCGAGCAGTGCGTCACGCAGCATCGCCTCGTCGGCGGTCTGGCGGACGATCGCCGGGATGGCCTCCAGCTCCGCCAGCTGAGACGCGCGGAGCCGCCGCTCGCCCATGACGAGTTCGTACTCGTCGGGGCCGAGCTCCCGGACCACGATGGGCTGCATGAGCCCGAACGCGCGGATCGAGTGCTCCAGCTCGTTGAGGGCTTCTTCGTCGAAGACCTGCCGCGGCTGCTTCGGGTTCGGCTTGATCTGGCTGACCGGGACTTCGCGGTAGACCGCGCCGGCGACGGTTCCGCCGTGCGAACCCGCCTCACCGTTGGCCGCGAACCAGCCCTTGTCATCCGGCCCCGCGGGCTTGACCGCGGGAACGGGAACCGTGGCGGAGCCGTTCTCGACGGGGGCCGCAGAGCCCGGTGGCGGACCGGTGGGGATCAGGGCGGCGAGCCCGCGCCCGAGCCCTCCTCTGCGCTCGCTCATGCCGTACCGCTCCTTTCCTTCATCTCCGCACCCCGTTGTGCGATCTCCTTCGCCGCGTCCACGTAGCTCATGGCGCCACGGGAACCCGGGTCGTACGCGAGGACGGTCTGCCCGTAGCCGGGCGCCTCGGACACCTTCACGCTGCGGGGGATGACCGTCTTGAGAACAGTGTCCCCGAAGTGGTTCCGGACCTCGTTCGTCACCTGATCGGCCAGCTTCGTCCGGCCGTCGTACATGGTGAGCAGGATCGTGGAGACGCTGAGTTCGCGGTTCAGGTGCGCCTGGACGAGCTCGATGTTGCTCAGCAGCTGACCCAGACCTTCGAGCGCGTAGTACTCGCACTGGATCGGGATCAGCACCTCCTGCGCGGCGACCATCGCGTTGACGGTCAGCAGGCCGAGCGACGGCGGGCAGTCGATGAAGACGTAGTCGACGCCGATCTCGTCGAGGATCTCGGACGAGAGCGCCTCCTTGAGCCGCATCTCGCGGGACGCCATGGAGACGAGTTCGATCTCCGCACCGGCGAGGTCGATGGTCGCGGGCACGCAGTAGAGATTCGACGACTGCTCGCTCTGCGCCGCCGCCTCGGCGAGCGACACCTCGCCGATCAGCACCTCATAGATCGAGGGGGTGCCGGACCGGTGGTCGATGTCGAGCGCGGTGCTCGCGTTGCCCTGGGGGTCGAGGTCGATCACGAGCGTCTTGAGCCCGTGGACGGCGAGGGCGGCGGCGAGGTTCACCGTGCTGGTCGTCTTGCCGACGCCGCCCTTCTGGTTGGCGACCGTCAGCACTCGCCGACGAGTCGGCCGGGGGAGCGCACCCTCCTTGGGGTGCAGCACGCTGGCGGCGCGGACGGCTTCTTCGGCGATGGGCGTCCAGCCGAGTTCCTGGCCGGCGCTCGCAGGGTCGGACGGCGGGGGAGTCACCGGTCTCGAGCCTCCTCTGTATTAGACGTGGGAGTCGTTCCGCGTTGTTTCACGTGGAACCGGGTTAGCTGCGCCTGCCGCGCGAGCGGGACTGCTTCGGAGGCAGACGGTGGATCACGACGACCGTGCTCGGAACCTCGAGCACCTTGGTACCGCACTCGAAGACTTCCGGCTCGCCTCCGCCTGCCTTTCGGACGGCGACGCGATCGCGTTCGATTTCTTCTCCAGCGCTCGCTCCTTTGAGGGCGACCAGAGCACCTTCGGAACGCACGAGCGGGAGGCACCAGTTCGCGAGCCGGGCCAACGGAGCGACCGCCCGGGCGGTGACGACATCGGCGTCACCGAGCTCCTCACGTACCTGCCGCTCCTCCGCGCGCCCGCGGACCACGGTGATGGGGAGTTCCAGCTTCTCGGCAACCTCGGCCAGCCAGTCGACCCGGCGGGCCATCGGTTCGAGCAGAACGATATCGAGGTCTGGTCGGCTGATCGCGAGCGGTACACCCGGAAGCCCCGCACCCGAGCCGACGTCGACCACGCGGGCGCCGTCGGGGATACGTTCGCCGATGACGGCGGAGTTGAGGACGTGGCGCTCCCACAGCCGGTCGACCTCACGAGGCCCGATCAGTCCGCGCTCCACGCCATGCCGCTCGAGGAGTTCGACGTAGCCGACGGCTTGCTCGAGGCGGTCTCCGAATACTTCCGACGCCGCACTCCGAACCGCTGCGGCGACCCCGTCCAAGCCCACTCTTGCTCCTCAACCCTCGACGCCGTTTCACGTGAAACGCGCTCCACTGATTGTCCATGACGCCGACCGCAAAGCGGGGAGACAGTCCGAAGTTGTGGACAACTCCACTCGTCTCGCGCGTTTCACGTGAAACGCCACGGCTGCAATTCACCCCCGACACAAAGAAGCGGCCCGCCGGATGACCGGCGGGCCGCTTCGTTCGAGTAACCGTCAGGCGGGGAAGATGACGACCCGGCGCTTCGGGTCCTCTCCTTCACTCTCGCTCTTGACCCCGTCGACCGCGGCGAGCGCGCCGCGCACGACCTTCCGCTCGAACGGGCTCATCGGCTGCAACCGGACGCGCTCACCGGAGGAGACCACGGTCTCGGCGGTCGAGCGGCCGAGCTCGCGGAGCTCCTCGCGACGGTCCGCGCGCCAGCCCGCGATGTCCAGCATCAGTCGGCTCCGCGAACCGGTCTCCTGCTGGACCGCCAGCCGCGTCAGCTCCTGCAGCGACTCCAGCACGGTGCCGCGCGGTCCGACGAGCTTCTCCAGATCCTCGCCACCGTCGATGCTGACGATCGCGCGGCCCGCTTCGACATCGAGGTCGATGTCGCCGTCGTAGTCCAAAAGATCGAGCAGCCGCTCGAGGTAGTCGCCGGCGATGTCGCCCTCCTTCACGAGGACGTCGTCGTCGACACCTCCCTTGCGAGCGGTCTCTTCAGCGGCGTCCTCAACTTCGGCCGCGCTGTTCTCCTCGGCGTCGATCGTGTCGATCGTCTCCGCCATTACTGGTCTCCTCTCCGGCCCGGATCGGCGTCAGCGACGCTTCCGGCCCGATTTCTTAGTCGAGTCAGAGATGAGCTCGGTCGCGTCCGCGACGTTCTCCTTCGAGCCGTTGGTGGACGGCTCGGCTGATGCGTTCTTGGCGTCCTTCTTCTCCGCAGTGGAGGGATCGGTCTGGGCGAAGCCGTGGGGCGAGCCCGCCTTCTTCACCTGACCACCGGAGGACTGCTTGTTCCTCTTCTGCTGGACCGGCTTCTGGCCGGGGCGCGGCGCGGTCGGCTTCTGGCCGGGCTTGGGGCCGAGGTTCGCGCGCTTCTCCTTCTCGGCTTCCTTGCGGGCCTCTTCTTCCTTGTCGATCTTCGTGTAGACGAGGCGCTGCTGCATCAGGGTCCAGCCGTTGTTGGCGAGCCAGTAGATGAGCAGACCGATCGGGAACAGCGCACCGAAGACGAGGACACCGATCGGGAAGACGTACATCGTCAGCTTGTTCATCATCGCGGTCTGCGGGGTGGCCGACTCGGGGTTCTGGCGCTGGACCGAGTGACGCGCGGTGAGGTGCGTCGCGATACTCGCGATGATCATCAGCGGGATCGCGACCGGCGCGACGCCCCAGTGGAACCCGGCGGCCGTGTTGCCACCGCTGACCATGTCGACGCCGGTGTAGATGGCGTCGCCGAGGTTGACGCCGAACAGCTTCGCGTGGACGTAGGACTCGACGCCGGCCTGATCGAAGAAGTAGTTCTCGGTCTTCGGCCCGCCGTACGGGTTGATGGTGAACATCCGCAGGACGTGGTTCAGACCGATGAAGACCGGGATCTGAAGCAGCATCGGCAGGCAGCTGCCCAGCGGGTTGACGCCGTGCTCCTTCTGGAGCTTCTGCATCTCCATCGCCTGGCGCTGCCGGTCGTTGGAGTACTTCTTCTGGATCTTCTTCATTTCCGGCGCGAAGTCCTGCATCTTCTTCATCGACCGGACCTGGTTCACGAACGGCTTGAACATGATGCCGCGGACGGTGACCGTCAGGAAGATGATCGCGAGGACCCAGGAAATCGCGTTCGCCTCACCGAACACGAGCCCGAAGACCTTGTGCCAACACCACAAGATGAAGGACACGGGGTAGTAGATGAAGTCGAGCACTGAGCTACTCCTCGATCGGTGTTTCAGGTCGGCGGTGGCGCCACGAGAACGTCTCGGGTACCGGGTCGCGGCCGGGCATGGTCCACGGGCCACAGCGCAGCAGACGCCGGACCGCGAGATAGCTGCCGCGGCCGGCGCCGTGCCGGGTCAGTGCCTCGACGGCGTACGCGCTACAGCTCGGGTAGAACCGGCACGCCGGAGGAAAGAAGGGGGAGATCGCCTTGCGGTACAGCTTGATGGGCAGGAGCAGCACCCATGCCACCGGGCCTGGCCGGGCATCTTCGGTGGTCTCGTTCTCGGTGGCTCGCATGCCGTTACACCGCTGATCCGTTGTCGGGGGGTCGCGCCTGCTGGGACTTCCCGGTGACGGCGGAACGGCCGGAGAGCCCGAGGCGCCTCAACGAAGCGTCGAGGTCCGAGCCGAGTTCCGCGCTGGACGCGTCCGCGGCCGGAGGTAGTGCCCGTATCACCAACGAGCTGCCCGGCGGCAGTGTTCCGAGCCTGGCGGAAACAAGATGCCTCAATCGGCGGGTGACCCGGTGGCGGACCACCGAATTCCCGACGGCCTTGCTCACCACAAAACCCGCCCGCGCCGCTTCGGCGGCATCGGGCGGGTCCGTGGTCAACGCATGGACGACGAGGCGGCGCCTGCCTGCCTTGGCCCCACGCCGCATCACGGCACGGAAATCCTCACTGCGCCGCAACCTCGCGGCGGCCGGCAGCACGACGTCCCTCGACGGCGGCCGGATCAGGCGGACAGCGCGCCGCGGCCCTTGCGACGGCGAGCCGCCAGGATGGCCCGGCCGGCGCGGGTCCGCATGCGCAGCCGGAATCCGTGGACCCGGGCGCGTCGGCGGTTGTTCGGCTGGAAGGTGCGCTTACCCTTGCTCACGACTAACTTCTCCTGTTTCTCGGCCGCCGGGAACGGTTCGACCCGTTCCTGGCGTGTCGTGCTGACGCACGGCAGTCTCTGGTGTCTCCTACCAACGTGTGGCCTCGTCACGTCGAGCGACGACAACGTGGGCACGCGAAACGCCCCCGCTGTATACGGGAGACCTTACGAGGGTACGCACCCCCCGCCCGGGCCCGGCAGCCACCCCCTCGACCACGGACCGCGACAGTACGTGGAGAGTGATCACCGACGACGCGAGGGCATCGAATGGCAACACGCCGTACACCGTGAAATGCTTGCGCGCGAGGATGCCTTGTGGCAACGAGCGGGGCTTGTTAGCGTGCCCCTCCCGGGTTTTCGCCGAGGTGGAACGGTGCAGGCGCCCGGGTGTCCTTGGGGATGTGGAGGCGTCCCGTCGGCATACGGCGATCCCGCAGGTGGCGTCACCGCGGGCAGCCGTACATTAGTGCACAGCTGTGGACAACCATGTGGATATTTGCTGTGCGCATGAGCCGATCGGGCCATGATGACGCTCGACCCGGCGTTTCGGGCCGCTGAGTGATCTCACCGCACGCACCGATGAGGGGAGGGGAGTCAGGCAGGTGTCCGATCACCAGCACAATCTTGGCGTCATCTGGGAACAGGTCGTACGCGAGCTGTCGGACGGCACCCTCTCCCCGCAGCAGCGCGCCTGGATGCGGGTGACCCGGCCGATCGGCCTCCTCGACGGCACCGCCTTGCTCGCCGCCCCCAGCGACTTCGCCAAAGAAGCGATCGAACGCGCCCTTCGCGGCGCGATCACCGAAGCCCTTTCGCGCCGGCTCGGCCGCGCGGTCTCCCTCGCGGTGAAGGTCGACAGCACCGAACCCTCGATGCCTCCGCCTCCGCCCTCGCCCGGCCCTCGCTATGAACCGACGTCACCCGGCCGGGTGGAAAACGGTTCCGGACCGGTGCCCGGCACTCCTCCGCTGCCCGACGGTGACGGCATGCTGTCGCCGAACAGGCCGCGGCCCGAGCCGCCGAAACCGAGGCCCCCGAGGCAGCAGCCCGTGGACAACAGCCTCAACGATGGCGACGACAGCGATGAAGAAGTCGACGAAGAGGGCGAGGCCCTCGCCGCCGTGACCGAGATCTGGCCGACCTTCTCCGGACAGCCGATCGCGGGCCAGCCCTACACCGCGCCGGCGCAGCCGCAGACGTCGAAGACGAAGCTCAACGAGAAGTACACATTCGACACGTTCGTCATCGGCGCCTCGAACCGCTTCGCGCACGCGGCCGCGGTCGCCGTCGCCGAAGCACCGGCCCGCGCGTACAACCCGCTGTTCATCTGGGGAGAATCCGGACTCGGGAAGACCCACCTGCTGCACGCCGTCGGGCACTACGCGCAGCGGCTGTTCCCCGGCATGCGCGTGCGGTACGTGTCGACCGAAGAGTTCACCAACGACTTCATCAACTCGCTGCGCGACGACCGCAAGGTCGCCTTCCAGCGCCGCTACCGCGACATAGACATCCTGCTCGTCGACGACATCCAGTTCCTGGAAGGAAAAGAAGGTACGCAGGAAGAGTTCTTCCACACCTTCAACACCCTCCACAACGCGAACAAGCAGATCGTCGTCTCCTCCGACCGCCCGCCGAAGCGCCTCGAAACGCTGGAAGACCGGCTGCGCACGCGGTTCGAGTGGGGCCTCATCACCGACATCCAGCCGCCGGAACTCGAAACCCGGATCGCGATCCTCCGCAAGAAGGCGGCACAGGACCGGCTCGCCGTACCCGGCGAAGTCCTGGAGTTCATCGCTTCACGCGTCGAGGCGAACATCCGGGAACTCGAAGGCGCGCTCATCCGCGTCACCGCCTTCGCGTCACTGAACCAGCAGCCCGTCGACGTGGCACTCGCCGAGATCGTGCTCCGCGACCTCATCCCCGATTCACACGCGCCCGAGATCACCGCGCCCACCATCATGGGCGTCACGTCCGAGTTCTTCGACGTGACCCTCGACGACCTCTGCGGCCCCGGCAAGACGAAGGCACTCGCGACCGCACGCCAGATCGCCATGTACCTCTGCCGCGAACTCACCGACATGTCCCTGCCGAAGATCGGACAGACCTTCGGCGGCCGCGACCACACGACCGTCATGCACGCGGACAAGAAGATCCGCAAGGAAATGGCCGAACGACGGCGCATCTACGACCAGGTCCAGGAACTGACTTCAAGGATCAAGCAACGCGCCAGGCAGTGATATCTGTCGAGCGCTGACGTAAACGTGATGAAGGGGCGCCGTTCCGCTTCCACCTCAGGGTGGGCGGGGAGGCGCCCCTTCATCACGTTTACGTGGGCCTTCGGCCCAAGGGAGGGCGCTCGACGGGTGAAGTCTCCGTCGGGCGCGGGGCGCCCTTGGGGAGACCCCGGAGTCGCCAAGCCGGCGTTGCCGGGGCTTAGCTGGTCGTAAGTCCGTAGTACATAAGGGTTTTAGGGCCTTCGCCGGTCGGGCGGGGGCCCTTCTTGCTGTCCAAAGTGGCCCGAAGGGGGCGTAGGGGCGCGGAGGGCGGGTACTTGGGTGAAGGGCGCGAAGGGGGCGTAGGGGGACTGAGGGGGCTTCGCGTTTTCCTTGTGTACAAAGGGAATCCACAGGGTGTGGGTAGCTTGTGCACAACTCCGGTGGGTCCGGGAGCTGCGGCGATCGGGTTTCCGTCCACATCGCACTCACAGGAAATCCACAGCATTTCCACACCAAGATCCACACGCTGTCCCCAGGTTGCCCACATCTTGTGCACAAGGGTGAACGGTGCTGCTCGAGTCACTCTCCCGAGCGATTCCGGTCACGAACCAGGTCCACAAGCCTGGGTACAAACCGGCTCACAACTGGGGATAACTGTGGGGAAAACTGTGGATGACTGTGGACAGATCGAGCGCCGCTCGAAACCATCCACCGACGGCCCGAGCTGTCCACCGTTCGTACACACCCGGAGTCCACAGCCCCACAGGCATCCGGACCTGCGAGAACAAGGCTTGTCCACACAATCCACAACGCCTATTACTACTGCTGTCTTTTCTTCTTCTCTAGAAGAGAACAAAACAAAAACAGGCGAAGGACGAATCTGGGGACAGCCGGTCAGCCGTGTCGTCTTGTCGACAAAAGCAAGGGGAGGCCGAGGTGACGCGGACCCCGGGGACGGCCTAACGTGGGTCCCTGCACCTGGTCTGCGTGTCGACGTGCGTTCGCGTCCTCGCTCGGACCGAACGAACCTGCGAGGCACCTGGCCATCGCGCTCTCCGGCCGCGGTGACCCGTTGAGCTTTCGAGCCGTCAGGGGCTCGGCTGTCGAAAGGAAGCGCGCATGAAGATCCGCGTCGAGCGTGACGGGCTGGCCGACGCCGTCGCGTGGGTGGCGAGAAGCCTCCCGTCGCGGCCTCCGGTCCCGGTTCTGGGCGGTGTCCTGCTCGATGCGGGATCCGACGGGACGAGTGACGCACTCACCGTCTCCGGATTCGACTACGAGGTCTCCGCCACGGTCGGCGTCCCGGCCACCATCGCCGACGGCGGCCGTCTGCTGGTCTCCGGCCGTCTGCTGGCCGACATCACCAAGTCGCTGCCCGCGCAGCCGGTCGAGATCTCCGTCGACGGCGCCCGCGCGACCATCACCTGCGGCTCCGCGCGCTTCTCCCTGCCGACCATGCCGGTCGAGGACTACCCGCAGCTCCCGTCCCAGCCCGCCTTCGCCGGCGAACTCACCGGCGACGCCTTCGGCCAGGCCGTCACCCAGGTCGTCGTCGCGGCGGGCAAGGACGACACCCTCCCGATGCTGACCGGTATGCGGCTGGAGATCTCGGGCTCCTCGCTGACCCTGGTCGCCACCGACCGCTTCCGGCTCGCGATGCGCGAGTTCACCTGGGAGCCCGCCGAGGGCCTGTCCGACGCCGCCGTGCTCGTCCCGGCGCGCACGCTCGCCGAGGCCGCGAAGACGCTCGGCGCCAGCGGTGCCAAGATCCGGCTCGCGCTCGCCAGCGGCGAGGGTCTCCTCGGCCTCTCCGGCTCCGGCCGCTACACCACGACCCGCCTCCTCGACGCGGAGTTCCCGCCGTACCGGCAGCTGCTGCCGGCGCAGCACACGTCGCGCGCGGTCCTCGAGGTCTCGGCGCTCGCCGAGTCGATCAAGCGTGTTTCGCTGGTCGCCGAACGTGGCACCCAGGTGCGGCTGGAGTTCAAGGACGGCTCGCTGCGGCTCTCGGCCGGCGGCGACGACGAGGGTTCGGCCGAAGAAGAGCTTCAGGTCGACTACGAGGGTGAGCCGGTGACCATCGCGTTCAACCCGGGTTACCTCGTCGACGGGCTCGGCGCGCTGAACGCGAACCGGGCGGAACTGACGTTCACCACCCCGAACCGGCCGGCGCTGATCAAGCCCGCCGACGAGGAGGGCAACGTCGTCCCCGGCTACCTGTACCTCCTGATGCCGGTTCGCCTCCCGGGCTGACCGGCCGCCATTTCTGTTCGCACCAAAGGGGATCTTCATGGCTCAGCTGGGACTCATCGGCCTCGGCAAGATGGGGTTCAACATGCGTGAGCGGCTGCGCGCGGCCGGTCACGAGGTGGTCGGCTACGACCGCAACCCCGACGTCACCGACTCCACCTCACTCGAGGACATGGTGTCCAAATTGGACGGTCCCCGGATCGTCTGGATCATGGTGCCCGCCGGTGAACCCACCCGGCAGACCGTCGCGGAACTCGGCAACCTGCTGTCCGAGGGCGACCTCGTGATCGACGGCGGCAACTCGAAGTACACCGACGACAGGATCAACGCGGACCTGCTCGCGACGAAGAAGATCGGCTACCTCGACTGCGGGGTTTCCGGTGGCGTGTGGGGCAAGGACAACGGCTACGGCCTGATGGTCGGTGGCGAAGCTTCGGACGTCGAGAAGGCCATGCCGATCTTCGACGCGCTTCGCCCCGAGGGCCCGCGTGACGAGGGCTTCTCGCACGCCGGCGCCGTCGGCTCGGGTCACTACGCGAAGATGATCCACAACGGCATCGAGTACGGCATGATGCAGGCCTTCGCCGAAGGCTTCGAGCTGCTCGAAGCCGCGAAGGTCGTCGAGAACGTGCCCGCGGTGATCAAGGGCTGGCAGCGGGGGACCGTCGTCCGCTCGTGGCTGCTCGACCTGCTCGTCCGCGCGCTCGACGAGGACCCGGAGCTGGACGACCTCGAGGGCTACGTCGAGGACTCCGGCGAAGGCCGGTGGACCCTCGAAGAGGCGATCAACAACGCTGTCCCGGCACCGGTCATCTCGGCCGCGCTGTTCGCCCGGTTCGCCTCGCGCCAGGAGGACTCCGCCGCCATGCGGGCCGTCGCCGCGCTGCGCAACCAGTTCGGCGGGCACTCGGTCAAGAAGGCCGGCGACTAGGCAACCGGGTTGTACTTGAGACATCTCCAGGTCACCGATTTCCGGTCCTGGCCACAAGCCGATCTCGCGCTCGAACCCGGCCCGACCGTCCTCGTCGGACAGAACGGCCGCGGCAAGACGAACCTCCTCGAGGCGATCGGCTACATCGCGACCCTTGGCTCGCATCGCGTCGCGACCGACGCGCCGCTGGTGCGGCACGGCTGCGAACGCGCGCTGATCAGGGTCGCGGTGGTCAACGAGGACCGCGAACTGACGGTCGAGCTGGAGATCACGCCAGGCAAGGCGAACCGCGCGCGGGTCAACCGCGGCGCGGTCGGCAAGCCCCGTGACGTGCTCGGGATCCTGCGCACGGTGCTGTTCTCCCCGGAGGATCTGGCGCTCGTGCGCGGGGATCCCGGGGAGCGCCGCCGTTTCATGGACGAACTCCTCGTGCTGCGCGCGCCGCGGTACGCCGGGGTCCGCGCCGACTACGAGAAGGTGCTGAAGCAGCGGAACGCCCTTCTCAAGACGGCGGGCAAGCGCCGGACGGGGCGCGAAGACCCGTACGCGTTGTCGACGCTCGACGTCTGGGACGACCACCTGGCGGTGGCGGGGGCCGCGTTGCTGGCCGCCCGGCTCAACCTGATCGCGGATCTCGCGCCGTACACGGCCGCCGCGTACATGGGGGTCGCGCCCGACTCGAGACCGGCGACGATCGCGTACAAGTCGAGCCTCGGCGAAGCGATGCCAGCGGGCTACGGAGTTCCGGACGGTACTCGCGCCGACGAGGCGGTCCTCAAGGATGTGCTGGTCGAGGCGTTGAAACGGTCCCGGAACCTGGAGCTGGAGCGCGGGGTGAGCATGGTCGGCCCGCATCGGGACGAGCTCGATCTCATCCTCGGCGAAGCGCCGGCGAAGGGCTACGCGAGCCATGGGGAGTCCTGGTCGTTCGCCCTCGCCTTGCGTCTGGGAAGCTACGAGCTTCTGCGTGGCGAGGCCGGGGAACCGGTGCTTCTCCTGGATGATGTGTTCGCCGAGCTGGACCGGCGTCGCCGGGCCCGGCTGGCGGAGGTGGCGGCAGGCGCCGAGCAGGTGCTGGTGACCGCCGCCGTGGACGAGGACGTGCCCGCCGAACTGGCCGGACATCGGTTCCTCGTGGCGGATGGTGAGATCAACCGAGGGTGATCCGGCGAAGCGGATACCCCGGGTGATCGGCGCCACAGCAGTTGCCCACCGATCTGGGGACAAACCTGTGGACAGTGTGGATAACACCGTGAACGCGTTATCGCCCCGCGTGACCAAGGGGCCTGATAAGCGGCTTGACACCCCCCGCTCGGGTAGTAACCCGAGTGAGGGAGCTTTGTTCGACACGAAGAGTGATCGGCCGACGGTATCGAACGGCGCAACCGATACCGAAGGCAAGGAGCCGACTACTGGTCGTGACCTCGCGCTGGCCGCCCTGGACGCCGCGAAGGCCAAAGCGAAGGCCCGCGGAGTTGAACCAGGCGTGCGCCGCGGCCGTATCACCGGTGGGGGAGCCGGTTCGTACGGCCAGAGCTCGCGACGTCGTCGCTGGTCAGGGCCGGGTGCCGACGCCCGCGACCCGCAACCGCTCGGCAGGCTCGCCTCCCGGATCGCGGTCGACCGCGGCTGGAACACGCGGCTCGCCAACGGTCAGGTCTTCGGCAGCTGGGCACGGCTTGTGGGTGAAGAGGTCGCCGAACACGCCCAGCCGGTCGCCTTGAAGGACGGCGAGCTGACCGTCCGCGCGAGTTCGACGGCGTGGGCGACGCAGCTGCGCCTGCTGCAGGGGCAGCTGCTGGCGAAGATCGCGAAAGGCGTCGGGCACGGCGTGGTGAAGAGGATGCGGATCCAGGGGCCGACGGCGCCGAGCTGGCGGAAAGGGCCGCGGCACGTCCCGGGGCGTGGTCCGCGTGACACGTACGGCTGATCCGAGTTGCGCTTCGCCGCGTCTATGCCATCGACAGTGCCCATTAAAGCGCCGAGAACGCGCTCAGAGTGCTTCGCGAACGTCAAGACTCTGTTTCGAACGAATTAGCGCGCCTGTGAGCAAATCAGGGGTGTCCTTGCCGCATGTCAGCGGGCGCGGCCAAGTACACTGGAGATGAGCGAGCGTCCGCTCGGGCGAGACGAGGAGAATCAACACCTGTGACCGAGAACAAGAGCGAGTACAACGCGTCGTCGATCACGGTGCTCGAAGGCCTCGAAGCCGTCCGCAAGCGTCCCGGTATGTACATCGGTTCCACCGGTGAACGCGGCCTCCACCACCTCGTTCAAGAGGTGGTCGACAACTCCGTCGACGAGGCGATGGCAGGTCACGCGACCAAGGTCGAGGTTACCCTGCTTGCCGACGGCGGGGTGCGGGTCGTCGACGACGGCCGCGGTATCCCGGTCGACATGCACCCCAAGGAGATGAAGCCGACCCTCGAGGTCGTGCTCACCGTGCTCCACGCTGGTGGCAAGTTCGACAGCGACTCCTACGCGGTCTCCGGTGGTTTGCACGGCGTCGGCGTCTCCGTGGTGAACGCGCTGTCGAAGACACTGCTCGCCGAGGTCAAGTACGGCGGCCGCAGCTGGCGCCAGGAGTACACGAACCAGCTTCCCGGTGAGCTGGAGGATCTCGGTCCGGCCAATGAGACCGGAACGACGATCACCTTCTGGGCCGACGACGACATCTTCGAGACCACGACGTACAACTTCGAGACGATTTCCCGTCGTCTTCAGGAGATGGCGTTCCTCAACAAGGGCCTGACCCTTTCGCTGCGCGACGAGCGCGTCGCCGACGAAGAGACCGAAGAGGACGCCTCCGGCCAAGCGGCACGGGTCAAGGAAAAGACCTACTGCTACCCCGGCGGGCTCGAAGACTTCGTCAAGCACATCAACGGCAGCAAGGATCCGATCCACACCAGCGTGATCTCCTTCGAGGCCAAGGGCGTCGGCCTCGAGGTCGAGGTCGCCATGCAGTGGAACAACGGCTTCACGCCGTCGGTGTACACGTTCGCCAACACGATCAACACGCACGAGGGCGGCACGCACGAAGAGGGCTTCCGCGCCGCGCTCACCCGCGTCGTCAACGCGTACGCGCGCGAGAAGAAGCTGCTCAAGGAGAAGGACGCCAACCTGACCGGTGACGACGTGCGCGAGGGTCTCGCCGCGATCGTCTCGATCAAGCTGGCCGAGCCGCAGTTCGAGGGCCAGACCAAGACCAAGCTGGGCAACAGCGAGGCGAAGACGTTCGTACAGCAGACGTCGAACGAGTGGCTGGCCGACTGGTTCGAGCGCAACCCCACCGAGGCGAAGACGATCATCAACAAGTCGATCTCGTCGTCGCAGGCGCGGATGGCCGCCCGCAAGGCGCGCGACCTGGTCCGCCGCAAGGGTGCGCTGGAGATCGGCGGGCTGCCCGGCAAGCTCAAGGACTGCCGGTCGACCAACCCGTCGGAATGCGAGCTCTACATCGTCGAGGGTGACTCGGCCGGCGGTTCGGCCAAGGAAGGCCGCGACTCGATGTACCAGGCGATCCTGCCGATCCGGGGCAAGATCATCAACGTCGAGAAGGCCCGCATCGACCGCGTCCTCAAGAACACCGAGGTCCAGTCGCTGATCACCGCGCTCGGCACCGGTATCCACGAAGAGTTCGACCTCGAGAAGCTGCGCTACCACAAGGTCGTGCTGATGGCCGACGCCGACGTCGACGGCCAGCACATCACCACGCTGCTGCTCACCTTCCTGTTCCGGTTCATGCCCCCGCTGATCGAGCACGGGCACGTGTTCCTCTCGCGGCCGCCGCTGTACAAGATCAAGTGGCCGCGGGCCGATCCGGAGTACGCGTACTCCGACCGGGAACGCGACGCCGTCATCCAGGCCGGTGTCGAGGCGGGCAAGCGCCTCCCCAAGGACGACGCGATCCAGCGCTACAAGGGTCTCGGCGAGATGAACGCCGAAGAGCTGTGGGAGACCACGATGGACCCGGCGCACCGGCTGCTCGGCCAGGTCACCCTGGACGACGCCGCGCAGGCCGACGACCTGTTCTCCGTACTGATGGGCGAAGACGTCGAAGCGCGCCGCTCCTTCATCACGCGTAACGCCAAGGACGTGCGCTTCCTGGACGTTTAGGCGTCCCCGCTCTTTGTCCCCTTAGGACTGCTCTCACGAGAAGGACCTCATGACGGAAACCTTGCCGCCTGCTCCGGACCACGACCGGATCGAACCGGTCGACATCCAGCAGGAGATGCAGCGCTCCTACATCGACTACGCGATGAGCGTCATCGTGTCGCGGGCGCTGCCGGACGTGCGGGACGGCCTCAAGCCGGTGCACCGCCGCGTGCTGTACTCGATGTTCGACTCGGGCTTCCGCCCCGACCGCGGGTACAACAAGTGCTCCCGCGTCGTCGGCGACGTGATGGGCAACTACCACCCGCACGGTGACTCCGCGATCTACGACGCGCTGGTGCGGCTCGCCCAGCCGTGGGCGCTGCGGTATCCGCTGATCGACGGCCAGGGCAACTTCGGCTCGCCGGGCAACGACCCCGCCGCCGCCATGCGGTACACCGAGTCCCGGCTGGCGCATCTCGCGATGCACATGCTGCAGGACATCGAAGAAGACACCGTCGACTTCTCCGACAACTACGACGGCCGCACCCAGGAGCCCGACGTCCTGCCGTCGCGGTTCCCGAACCTGCTGGTCAACGGTGGTTCCGGGATCGCGGTCGGGATGGCGACGAACATCCCGCCGCACAACCTGCGCGAGGTCGCCGACGGCGTCAAGTGGGCGCTGGAGAACTTCGAGGCGAGCGACGACGAGCTGCTCGCCGCGCTGCTGGTCCGGATCAAGGGCCCGGACTTCCCGACCAAGGCGATGATCCTCGGCAACTCCGGCATCGAGGACGCGTACCGCACCGGCCGCGGCTCCGTGCGCATGCGCGCGGTCGTCGAGGTCGAAGAGGACGCCAAGGGCCGCACGATCCTGGTCGTGTCCGAGCTGCCGTACCAGGTCAACCCGGACAACCTGGTGGAGAACATCGCGAACCTGGTCCGCGACGGCAAGCTCACCGGCATCTCCGACATCGCCGACGAGTCCAACAGCCGCAGTGGCATGCGGATCGTCGTCACGATCAAACGCGACGCGGTCGCGAAGGTCGTGCTGAACAACCTGTACAAGCACACCCAGCTGCAGCAGAACTTCGGTGTCAACATGCTGGCACTGGTCGACGGCGTGCCCCGCACGCTGCGTCTCGACCAGATGATCCGGCACTACGTGAAGCACCAGATCGAGGTCATCGTCCGCCGGACCCGCTTCCGGCTGCGGAAGGCCGAAGAGCGCGCCCACATCCTGCGCGGTCTGGTCAAGGCGCTGGACATGCTCGACGAGGTCATCGCCCTCATCCGGCGGTCGCCCTCGGCCGAAGAGGCAAGGCCCGCGCTGATGAGCCTGCTCGACGTCGACGAGATCCAGGCGACCGCGATCCTCGACATGCAGCTCCGCCGCCTCGCCGCACTGGAGCGGCAGCGGATCATCGACACCCTCGCCGAGATCGAACTCGAGATCGCCGACCTCAAGGACATCCTCGAGAAGCCCGAGCGGCAGCGCGCGATCATCGCCGAGGAACTGCAGGAGATCGTCGACAAGTACGGCGACGACCGGCGCACCAAGATCATCCCGTTCGACGGCGAGGTCTCGGTCGAAGACCTCATCGCGGTCGAGGACGTCGTCGTCACGATCACCCGCACGGGTTACGCCAAGCGAACGAAAACCGATCTGTACCGATCGCAGAAACGCGGCGGCAAGGGCGTCCAGGGCGCGACCCTCAAACAGGACGACATCGTCCAGCACTTCTTCGTCTGCTCGACGCACGACTGGATCCTGTTCTTCACGAACAAGGGCCGCGTCTACCGCGCCAAGGCCTACGACCTGCCGGAGGCCAACCGCAACGCGCGCGGCCAGCACGTCGCGAACCTGCTCGCGTTCCAGCCGGACGAGAAGATCGCCCAGGTCATCGAGATCCCGAACTACGAGGTCGCCCCGTACCTGGTGCTCGCGACCCGTCGCGGCCTGGTGAAGAAGACCAAGCTCACCGACTTCGACTCCAACCGCGCCGGCGGCCTCATCGCCGTCAACCTGCGCGAAGGCGACGAACTGGTCGGCGCGGTCCTCGCGGCCGCCGAGGACGATCTGCTCCTCGTGTCCGCGGAAGGCCAGTCGATCCGTTTCCACGCCACCGACGAAGCCCTGCGCCCGATGGGCCGCGCGACGTCCGGTGTGCTGGGCATGCGGTTCAACGAAGGCGACGAACTGCTCGGCATCAACGTCGTCCAGCCCGACAGGTTCCTCCTCGTCGCCACCGCGGGCGGCTACGCCAAGCGGACGCCGACCGAGGACTACCCGGTCCAGGGCCGCGGCGGCAAGGGTGTGCTCACCATTCAGTACGACCAGAAACGTGGCAGGCTGGTGGGCGCGGTCATCGTCGACGCCGAAGACGAGCTCTACGCGATCACCTCCAGCGGCGGGGTGATCCGGACTTCGGCCGGACAGGTGCGCAAGGCAGGCAGGCAGACGAAGGGAGTGCGGCTGATGAATCTCGACGAAGGAACCACTCTTCTCGCGGTCGCACGCAACGCGGACGAGCCCTCGGACGTCGCCACTGCAGGTAGTACTGAAGGAGAAGAAATCCCGGCGTCGGAGCAGGAGTAGACGACGCCCCACGTACTGGGTAAGGACTGACACCTCGTGACACCATCCGAGAAGCCCGAAGCAGGCGGCGCGCAGGCGGGATCGTCGAGCCCGCCTTGGCAGCGCGACAGCGGTGCCGGGGAGGCCGAAGGCGCCAGTGAGCAGACGGTCTCGGTGTCTTCGGTCGCCACCGAAGACGTGGCCCACTCGGACCCGAAGCGGGACGCGACAACCGTGACCGACTATCACGGGGTAAGCGGCACAGCCGCGAAGAGGCTCTTCGGCGACAGCGGAGAGGGCGAACCCGCCCCCTCCGCCATCCCGTCGGCCTCCCGCACCCGTGCCGCGCCCACCGCGCTCCGCCGCCCCGGCCGCGGACCGCGTCGCGCCAGCCTGCAGATCAAACGCTTCGACCCCTGGTCGGTGCTGAAACTGTCCCTCGTCCTCGGCGTCGCGCTGTTCTTCGTGTGGCTCGTCGCCGTCGGCGTCCTCTACACCGTGCTCGACGGCATGGGTGTCTGGGACAAACTCAACGGGACCTACTCGTCGCTCGTCGGCGGCGAAGGGGCCGACGCGCCGGCCGACCCGTTGATCAGCGCCGGCCGCGTTTTCGGGATCGCGGCCATCCTCGGTGCCATCAACATCGTGCTGATCTCGGCGCTGGCCACCGTCAGCGCGTTCATCTACAACGTCTCCGCCGACCTCGCCGGAGGCCTGGAAGTGACCCTTTCCGAACGAGAGTGACCCGGTTGCAGGACGCCGAAAGGCGTCCTGTAATCTTCTCCTCGTTCGGGCCCATAGCTCAGGCGGTTAGAGCGCTTCGCTGATAACGAAGAGGTCCCAGGTTCAAGTCCTGGTGGGCCCACTCCGAAAGCCGGTTCGCGATCATCGCGGGTCGGCTTTTTTGCTGCGGGTTTCCGGCAGGCTCGCTGGTTCCACGTGGAACGTCGGGCACCAGGCGCCCGGAGAACCGCGTGCAGTAGCATCGGTGGGTAAGCGGAGCAACTCGGCGGAAAGAGGGGGCTTCTGATGAAGAAGCTGTTGGCACTCGCGGTCATCGCGGGCGGCGTGCTGTTCGTGATCAAGCGCAACAAGGCAGCCAAGGCCGAGGCCGACCTCTGGCGTGAGGCCACCGCGCCCACCGAACGTCCGCTGGGCACCGCTTCCACGAACGGAAGCGCCCCGGCCAAGGCCGCGGACGCGTCCCGCAACAACTGATTTCGGCGCGGGCGGTTATCATGATCGCCTGCGACCCGGGGCTGTAGCTCAATTGGTAGAGCACTGCCTTTGCAAGGCAGGGGTCAGGGGTTCGATTCCCCTCAGCTCCACTCCGGTCCACGAAGCCACCCGCATCGCGGGTGGCTTTTTCGTTTCCGGGCCGTAGCTCCCTGTAAGAATGCGCGCATGGGTGTGCTCTTCGACTACTTCGCCGCGCCGGACAACGAAACCGCGGCCACCACGCTCGACCTTGTCGGCGGCCCGGCCGAGGCTTCCTTACCGACCGTCGCGCTCAAAGGTGTGGATCCGCTCGTGCAGTTGGGCACGCTGGAGTCCCTCTTCACCGGTGTCGGCTACGAGACCATCATCGAACGCGATCTCGGCCCCATCGCCATGGCCGACGGCGGCACGCGTCTGGTCGTCGCGCTGACCGGCGAGCTGACCGCCGCGTTGTCCGACGCCGACGAGGCGCGCCTGCGTGAGGTCGCCGAGCCCTGGTCCCGAACCGACGAGTTCGGTGGCCAGGCCGACCCTGCCGAGCTGGCCGATTTGCTGACCGGCCTCGCGGAACTCGCCCGCACCGCCACGACCAGGGGCGATCGCCTCTACTGCTGGGTCTCCGTCTGAGTCGTGACGTTCGTCACCGTACGCGGATGACAAAGTCTCGCGCCCAGCCAAGTCAACGCTGCTTACATGGGGTGGAATCCGGACAGCGAGGTGAACATGGTCAGTTTCGAAACCGACCTCGACGATCTCAGGTTGTCGAGCAAGGAACTGCAGAAGGCCGCCGACATAGTCAGTACCGCCCATACCGGTGTGACCGGGCAGGACGTGCCGGCTCCCGACCCGGTCACGGGTGGCCTTCTCCCCGGCCTTTTCGCGCCGGACACCGCGTTCGGGAAATCCCTGGGCATGCGCGGGGTTTCGGCGGCGTACGAGGAACACCGTCAGGCCGTCGAAAAAATGCTCGCGCGGTTGCACGGCAGCACGCAGGACGCTTCCCGGGCACTGGCGAAGGTCGCCGAACTGTACGAATCCGTCGATGAGGACAACAAGCAGCGAATGAACCGCGCGGCGTACGGGGAACAGGGGTAGCGGCGTGGACGGGTACTTCAACGCACTGGACGCGGAGACCACCGCCGAAGGTGATGACAAGAACGCCGAGCTTCTCGAGGGAATCTCCCACGACCTCACAGCGGGCGCCGAAAAGGCCTTCGCGGCGGTGGACCTCCTTTTCTTTGACTGGACGTTCGGCAGCGACGTGGACATGAGCGGCGGCCGAAAGGAACAGGTCCGCGACTTCTTCCTCGAATTCTCCGAGGCGGAGCTCGTCGGCGAGAACAGCCTGCAGACCATGATCGAGGCCTACGAGGGTCTCTGGAACGCTTTCCAGGACACGAAAGCGCCGCTCGACCGGGCTTTGGTCCTGCTGCTCAAGTGGCGTGGTGAAGGCGCCGAGACCGCCAAGAGCTACATCCAGGGTCTCGTGAACACCTATGCCCGCGTGGGCACCAAACTCACCGTGCTGGAAGCCGACATCGTGGCCGCGCGGGACGCCATCGCCACCGCGCGGGCCGACCTGAGCGCACTCGCCGCGTCCTTCATGACCGCCGCGGAAAAGTACCGGGACGACCAGGAACGGCAGGACGAATCCGCCTTGCAGAAGGCGCTGGCCGCGACCTTCGCCGCCGCTGTCACCGCGCTGCTCGTGGCGGCCGTGCCACCGGCCGGTGGTCTCACCGCGGCGGCGTTCTTCACCACCGCGAACGGGGTGCAGGTCGCCGGCGCCGCGGCCGGCGCCGGGCTCGCCACGGCGGCCACCGTGCAGGCCGACATCGTCGGGGACAGCCCCGAAATGATCTACAACAGCTTCCACGACGGTGTGGTCAACATCAGGGAAAGCATGTTCCGCGCGGCGGAGTCGCTGGTCTCGAAGATCCACACCGAGATCAACAACCTGCCGATCATTCCCGAGCCGCCGGACGTCAGCCCCGGCGAGACCTTCGATCCCGGCAACTTCGAAACGGAGAACACCGACAAGGGAACGGAAAAGCGGGTCCGGGACCAGAACGTCGACATCTCGAACGACGGTCAGATCCAGGAACCGCCGCGGGAACTGTCCCCACTCGAATAGCGGACGGGTGGGGTCTCCGGCTCGGGAGACCCCACCGCTCAAGGAGCGAACGTGGCCGAGAAACCGGCGCCCACGAAACCGGCCAACGACCGGCAAGCGATGCTCGAGGCCTTGGCCGCCCTGTCGGTGGACGTGTCCTCACCGGACGGTGCCGTCTCCGTTTCGGTCAACACCGACGGCGTGATGACACGGCTCAGGGTGACCGAAGCCGTGTCGCGGATGTCGCCCGCCGAGATCGCGGACGCCGTCATGCGGACTTATCAAGAAGCGCAGCAAGAATCCGCGAAGCGCAGTGCGAAGCTGATGGCGCCGATCGGCAACGCCGGATACATCACGGACAGGCTCCGCTGGCGGGTCGGGTTCGTCCCTTCGTTCCAGCAGACCGGGGAAACCGTGACGCCGGAATCCCCGGTCTCGCGCCGGCCCCCGGCGGTCACGGAAAACGTGGTGCTCAAGGACCGTTCGGAAGAACCGGCCGTCCCCGCACAGGACGAACCGGCGGAATCCGAGGACCAGTACTACGAGCAAGGCCTGCGGTACCGGCCTTCCTGGTGATCCGGTGCTTTACCGGCCGTGAATCCCCTGACGTGCCAGCCAGGCGAACGTCCATCGGTAGAAATCCTGTGCGGCCAGGCCGGTGTTGAGGGAATGACCACTGCCGCGCACGACGTGGTCGGCGTCTTGGCTCGTGCAGGCAGTTGTTCCGCAGATCAGGGTGTCGTGCTCGCCCAGCACGTACGCCGTCGGCGTCTTCGCGGAGCGGGTGCGCATCGAGCCGGGGCCGACAGCGCGGAGTTCCGCGGAGGCGAGCGTGTCCTTCAGCGCCTCTTCCACCGGGATGATCGCCGGGTCGTAGGCCCCTTCGTAGTGGAAGGTCTCGGCGCGTGTGCCGGGCCGGGTCGTGAGGTAGCCGGGCGCCCAAGGCTTTCCGGCGAACTTCGGGTCCTGTTCCGCCGGGTAGAACGGTGAAGCCGAGGATGCGGATCGCTCGCCGGGCCGATCGCGGGGGATCCCGCTGACGATCACGGCGGCGATCCCGCCCCGCGCCGCCGCCCGTTCGGCGACGAGGCCGCCCATCGAGTGTCCGTTGAGGACGATGGTCCGGAAGCGAGGTCCTGCCGCGCCCCGGCGTAACCGCTGGACGACCTGATGGACGGCCTCTCCGCCGGCGGCGAAGCCGAGGGTCTCCGGATTCGGGCGGCTGCTGCGGCCGTACCCGAGCCTGTCGATGTTGAACGTCGCGAAGCCCGCTCGCGTCGCACTGTCCACATAGGAGTATCGACGCGGCTGGTACGGCCAGTCCCAGTAGGAGCGGTCGTAGGTCCCTCCGTGCAGCAGGACCTGGACCGGAGTACGCGAGGTGAGTTTCCCGCGGACGCAGAGCTCGCCCGCGATCGTGTGGTCTTCGGTGCCGACCCGGACTTGGAAGCGGTGTTCCTGGCACCTGGCCGTCGATGGTCGTTCGGTGGCGACCGCTGTCGTCGTCCCGAAAAGAGTGAGCAGCGCGGCGAGAACGGCCGCTCTTGCGGTGAAGGTCATGGCTCCAGCGTCGGAGCCGCGGCCGGGTCGCGTCGTCCGTCGAGTGTGGAGATCGCGGGCTACGCCTGATGTTCAGCGCGGACGAGACCGGTCTGGTACGCGAACACCACGAGCTGCGCCCGGTCGCGGGCATGGACCTTGGTCATCGCCCGGCTGACGTGGGTCCGCACGGTCGCCGCGCTGATGACGAACTCGGCGGCGATCTCGTCGTTCGACATTCCTTGCGCGACGCGAAGGACCACCTCGTGCTCCCGTTCGGTGAACGCGGAGCCGCCGAGACGGGGCATCGGCCTCGACGGACGCGCGGTGAATTCCGCGATCAGCCGCTTGGTCACACTCGGGGAAAGGAGCGCGTCTCCCGCCGCCACGACGCGGACCGCCTGGATCAGGTCGACGGGCCTGGTGTGTTTGAGCAGGAAACCGCTCGCTCCGGCGCGTAGCGCGTCGAAGACGTATTCGTCGAGGTCGAACGTCGTCAGCATGAGGACACGGACGCCGGAAAGCCGTTCGTCCGCCATGATCCGGCGGGTGGCCTCCAGGCCGTCCATCCCCGGCATCCGGATATCCATCAGCACCACGTCGGGCACGGTTTCCGCGACGACGGCCAGCGCCGTCTCGCCGTCGTCCGCTTCACCCACCACGGTGATTCCGGCTTCCACCCGGAGCAGCGCCGCGAACCCGGACCGCACCAAGAGCTGGTCGTCGGCGAGCACCACCCTGATCACGGCCATCGCGCGCTCACCCGGAACCTCCCTTCCTCACGGCACGTGGTCAGTGTGCCGCCGGTCGCCCTGGCCCGTTCACCCATTCCCCTGATTCCGGCACCGTGGACGTCCGGCCCCGGCGTGCGGACGTCGTTGACCACGTCGAGCCGCAGGCCGCTCCGGTCGGTTCGCACCGTCACCTCGGCGGCCGACGTGCCGTGTTTCGCGGCGTTCGTGAGGGATTCCTGGACGATCCGGTACACCGCGCCGCCGACCGGCTGCCCGATCCCGGGAGCGTCGAGGTCCAGCGTGACGGCCAGGCCCGCCTGGTTCGTCGAAGCGACCAATGCGGGAATGTCCGCTACCCCCGGTGCCGGCCGGAGCGGGGTGGAGTCGTCACGCAGCAGCCGCACCATCGCGTTCAGTTCGTCCAGGATCGTGCCGCTGACCGTGCGGACGACTTCGAGCGCTTCCTTCGCCACTTCCGGGTGATCGTCGAGCACGTGCGCGGCCATGCCCGACTGGACGTTGATGACCGCCATCGCGTGGCCGACGCTGTCGTGCAGATCCCGCGCGATGTCCAGCCGCTCGCCGAGGACGCGATCGCGTTCCGCCCGCTCGGCGGCCGCAGTCCGCTCACGACGTCCTCGAAGCGCGTCGGCCGCGAAGACCGCTACGCCTGCCCAGCCGACGAAGACCAGATCGAGGACGCCCGCCCCGCCGGTGGCCACGTTCGCGCCGACGACAACCGCCGCCATACCGCCCGCGAAGGCGTACGCGAGCCGTCGCGAGCGAAGGGTTCCGAGCGCGAACAATGGCACGAGACCCGCGAACAACACCGGACCGTCGGGATAGCCGAACCCCAGGTAGAGCAGGAGCGCAAACGCTTCCGTGCCCGCCGCGGCCACCGGCAGCCGCCAGGCGACGACGAGTGCGAGACAAGCGAGCGCGACGACGGCGAACCCGAACGCGTCGACCGGACGTTCTCCGTGATCCGGCTCGAGGTTCGCGGTGCCGACGACGAGCAACGCGCTCACCGCGAGCCAAGCGACGACGATTCCGCTTCTGAACAGCCACTTCACCGGCCCAGTCTGCCGAAATCGGGCCAGAGGCACGTCCGCGTTCCGTGGATCCCGCCTACGTCAGATGTGCAGCAATCGTTCGTCGAGCCTCGCCAGATAGTCGCGGCCGTACTCGCCGTTCTCTAGATCGCGCCACAGCACCGGCGGCAGATCCCGCGCCACCTCGGGCGAACGCGACGCGGCGGCCAGCGCGATCGTCGCGACGGTGTCGACGTCGCCGGTGAACGCGACCGAACGGTGGAGCATTTCGCTCAGGCCCCGGTCTGTCGCGAGCACGGTCAGCGCGGCACGGACGCTCATCCAGCCCTGCGGCCCGACCTTGCCCGACCACGGTCGCGCCCAGCCGCCGTGCCCGACGTCTTCCGGAAGGATTCCGTCGATCCACCTCGCGACCTCGGAAAGCGGACCCACCCGATGGTGGCAGTAGTGCACCGCCAGTGCGGCGGCCTGCGCCGCGGCGATCCCGGCAGGGGTGTCGTGGGTGATCCTGGCCTGCAGTTTCGCGTGGTAGAGGACGTCGTCGACGGTCGGCAGGAGTCCGATCGGCCCGGCGCGCATGGCCGCCCCGCTCTTGTCGCTTTGCGGCCGGAGCCGTCGCAGTAGCTCTTCGCCGTCCCGGACCTCGCTGAGCAGCTGATGGAAACGCGGCGCGTAGCCGTCGTGCGGATCGCGGTGATACGCCCGCACGAACTGCTCGGCGAGCAGCAGCGGCGTCCATCGCCGCCCCGAAACGAGCAGTTCCGCGATCGCGATCGTCATCTGCGTGTCGTCGGTGTAGCGGCCCGCGGGGACCCCGAGTTGGCCGGGATGGGGCACGTAACCGGCCAGCGTGTTGTGTTCGGCGACGAAGCTCGGGTACGCGTGCTCGAAGGAGCCTCCGTACGCGTCGCCGATGGCCAGTTCGACCAGCATCCGGTAATCGTGCCAGGCTGCGGGCTGCGGCCTGATACCCATACCGTGGAGTCATGGCGACCGACAAGCTGCGCGCGTGGTGGGCACATCGGCAAGGTCTCGACGGCTCGCTGCGCGGGGCGTCGTCGGCCGAGGTGCTGGAGCGGACCGGCTGGATGCGCTCGGTCGGCGGTTCGGCGCCCTATCTCGGGCTGTTCGCCAGGGCCCGACTCGATCGCGAGACGGTCGACGCGGACGTCGCGCGGCTCGCCATCCACGAACTGCCGTCGGCGCGGGGCTGCGCCTACGTCCTGCCGTCGGCGGATTTCGAACTCGGGCTGACCGTCGGCGCCGGGGCGCCCGCCGGTGAGCTCGCGGCCGCGGAGAAGTACCTCGGCGTCACTCAGGCCGAGATCGAGCAGTTGTGCGTCACCGTCGCCGACCTGCTCGACGCGTCCACCGAACCGCTCGACCCGGCCGCGATCAAGGAAGCCGCCGGATCGGCGGTGCGCAACCTCGGGGAAGCCGGCCGCAAACGCGGCACCACCACGACCTTGCCACTCGCGCTCGGCCTGCTCCAGGCCCGCGGCGACATCCGACGGGTGCCCGTCAACGGGCGGCTGGACCAGCAACGCTACGGCTACGTCCGCTGGACGCCGTCCCCGCGCGGCGGACTGTCCGATATGGACACCGCGCGGACCGAACTGGCCAGGCGGTACTTCTCGTGGGCGGCTCCGGCGTCACTCAAGCATTTCCGCTGGTTCTCCGGTTTCACCGCGGCCAGTGCGAAGAAGATCGCGGAACAGCTGGAACTCGTGTCGCTCGACGGCACCGATCTCTTGATGCCCAAAGAGATCGCCGACGAGTTCGCCGCGTTCACCGTGCCGTCCGAGCCGTCGTACGCGCTGCTCGCCGGCATCGACGGCATCCATCTGCTGCACCGTGAGATGTCGCGGCTGCTCGACGACGCCGACGCCGGACGGCCGGTGCCCGGTGGCCGCGCGGGGGAGACGCTGGGCGGACAGGCTGATCCACCCAGTCACGTCATCGTCGACCGGGGTCGTATCGCCGGTTTGTGGGAGTTCGACACCGAGACGAACAAGATCGTCCACCGGTTCTTCGGCGACGAGGACGCCGCGCTGCGGCAGACGATCGCGGAGACCGAAGAGTTCGTCCGCGACCGACTGGGCGACGCCCGGAGCTTCAGCTTGGATTCGCCGAAGAGCCGGGCGTCGCGAGTGGCCGATCTCAGGAACTGAGCGGGGTCAGGCTCCCGCCTCGGCGATCAGGATGTCGACGGCCTTGTCGTTGCGGGCCGTCTGCTCCGGGATCACCGAAGCGGGCGGGTAGAAGCCGTCGATCCCGCCGTCCTTCGGGTACATCTCGAAGGTGTAGCTGAGGATCTTGTGCTTGCCCCACGCCCAGTCGTTGACGTCGCCGTCGGTGACGTACAGATCGCTGGACTGCTCCGGCGTGTAACCGTTGGTGGCGGCCATCTTCTTGCCGACGTCGGCGAAGCGCTTCGCTTCTTCCTCGGTCAGGCCCGTGTCGGTGTCGGCCTTGGTGTAGCCGTACGGCCAGAGCACCAGTTCCGAGAAGGTGTGGAAGTCGATGTGCGTCTTGATCTGCTGCGCGCCACCGACCACGCGGGAGTCCATGAACTCCGCGACGGCCTTGGTCTCCGGCTCGGAGAACGCCGACGGACCGTGGTAGTCCTCGGCGGACGGGCTGTTGCTCGACCCGCCGCAGCAGTTCCACTTGTAGTCCCAGTTGCGGTTCGGGTCGGTGCCGACCGCGCTGCTGCCCGGCACGGGTTTGCGCGTCTTGCGCCAGCCCTGGTACTCGCCGCCGGTGATGTCGTATTCGGAGCCGTCCGGGTTGACGTTCGGGATCACGTAGATCTCGTGCTCGTCCACCATCTTCTTGATGGCGGGGTCGGACGCGTAGCCGCTGGTGAACCGCTGCACGATCCGCAGGCACATCTCGGTGGTGAGGTGTTCGCGCGCGTGCTGGTTGCAGGTGAACAGCACTTCGGGCTCGTTCTCGTCCGTGCCCGCGTTGTCGCTGATCTTCAGCAGGTTCAGCTCGCGCCCCTCGTAGGACTTGCCGACGCTGGACAGCGTCGCGATGTCTCCGTGGTCCTTCGCGGCCTTCTGCAGCTCCGCGGTCGTTTCGGCGTAGGTGTGGTACGCCTCGTCGCCCGGCGGGAAGTCGCCCGCGACGGCCGCGGTACCGGCCCGGCCGCTCCGTTGTTTCAGCATGCTGTCGAAGTCGCCCAGCGGCTTCAGGCCGAAGCCGTTCGCGCGCAGGCTCGCGGCCTGGCCGGGCGTGGCGACGACGGTCAGCGCGCCACCGCGCGAGCCCGCGACGTCGACACCGGTGCGGGCGACCTCGGTGCGTTTGCCGGGAGTGGACGCGCCCTCCACCGAGTACAGCCCTCTCGCCGGGTCGCCGGTCTGGGCGCTCGCGACGGGCGTCGTGACGGCCAGCAGGGCGAGCCCTGTGGCGGCCAAGGCGCCCCCGATGCGACGGCGTGTGGACATTTCGCCTCCGAACGATCTGGGGACAAGGTGCCGTTCACCGTCGCCGAAGTGAATCATCCACGACAACCCGACGATCGTCGTTCCCAGTTACCGTTTACGGCCAGAGGCGGTCTTTGTGCCAGGTCCCGTTCTCGCGCCGGTAGCGGAGCCGCCGGTGCCGCCGGTCGTGGCTCGCCTGCCAGAACTCCACTTCGGACGGCGTCACCAGATAGCGGGTCCAGGTTTCCGGTGCCACGCCGGGGTTCTCCTCGACCCACCGCTCCGCTTCCGCGGCCGCGCGGTCGAGATCGGCCGGATCTTCGAGCACCTGTGACTGCCTGCCGATGAACGCCTCCACCCGGGACGCCGGCGGCCGGGCGGTGAAATCGGCCGCGGACACCTCGGGATCGGCGACCGAGACCGGACCGCGCAGGCGGACCTGACGGCCTCGCCCCGGCCAGAAGAAGGTCAGTGCGGCGAACGGATTCTTCGCCAGCTGAACACCTTTCGGGCTTTCGGAACTCGTCGCGACCGCCCAGGTGTCCCCGTCGACGTCCTTGAGGATCACGACCCGCGCGTCCGGCACGCCATCGTCGTCCACTGTGGACAGAGTGACGGCGTGGGGCGCCAGGACGTGCTCTCCCGCTTCGTCGAGCCATTCCAGGAAAAGCTCGCGCGGGGTCGACGGTGTGGCCTCGATGTCGAACTCCGGCAGTTCTTCGGGGAACGACGGCCAGCCGCGCAACGTGCGATTCATCAGTACCCCGGCGGACGCTGCGGCGGATAACCGGGCGCGGGCGGCGGATAGTGCGGCGGATGCTGCCCCGGCGGCGGACCCTGCGCGGGCGGCGGCCCGACCGGATACTGCGGCGGCGGAGGCTGCTGGGGCTGCCAGCCGGGCGGCGGCTGCTGACCGGGCGGCGGCATCGGGGGACCCGGCGGCATCGGCGGCTGCTGGCCCTGCGACTGCGCCCACTGCACCTGCTGATAGACCTCGCCGGGCTGCGGGAAACAGAACGTCAGCTTCGCGTTCACCGAACCCTGGACCGCCGCACCCCACAGCTTCCCGCCGACGAACGCGTACATCTGCGCCGCCGAAACATCGACCGCCACCATGCGCGTCTCGCCGCCGAACTGGTTGCCGGACTTCGCCGACGCGGCCTGCGCGGCGTCCGGATACACGCGGTCACCGATCAGCCCGGCGATCACCACCGAAGCGGCCGTCCAGCCGACCGTGCCCATCACGTTCGCGCGCGCGTGCTGCGTCGCCAGCCCGGTGAAGTCGTACAACGCGGGCGCGGTCACCTCCGGGATCGCCGCGGCGACCACGCAGTAGTTCATCGTCGACATCATCACGGATTCGGTGAACAGGCCGACGACTGCCGTGCTCGGACCGATCTGGACGGTGTTCAGCCTGCCCCCGCTGCGCTGGATACGCTCTGCCACCGCACCCAGGTACTGCTCCTTGGTGAGCACCGATGCCTCCCGAAGATTCCTCACGCGGCGCCATCGTCGCACGAACAGGGCGGATGGTCGCACCGGCGCGGCGATCCGATCTGCTTCACTGGACGCCACTATGCGACGTCTTCTGATCTTGCCGCTCGCCGTGCCGCTCCTGGCGGCCTGCGGGCCGACGGAACAGCCGCCGTCCGCGGCGAGCTCGCCGTCGCCGTCGGCCACCGCGGCGCCCAGCATCCCGCCCGCCCCGGAACCCACCGGCAAAGGCCCCTGCCCGTACCTGGGCACCGAGTTCGTCTCGGACGCCAACGGACAGAAGGTCTCCAAGGTCAAAACCTCGGCGGATCAGCCGCATCCGACCTGTTTCTTCTACGCGCTCAGCGGGAAACTGCAGCTCACGGTGCGCGTGTACGTCGGAGAACCCGCGGTGGCCAAGGCACTCGTGGACCAGGCGGCACCCATCGACACCTCCAACCCCGCAGACGAACCGGCGGGCTGGAAGGGCGGCTACCAACCGACCGGAGAAGGCGCCGTTTACGCCGTTTCGAAGGCCGGGAACGCGGTAGTCGTGACCACCAACCAGAAGCAGAGCATCAAGGCACGTACGGTGGCGAAGGAGGCTATCGGTGAGCTGCAGCTCTAGGTAGTGGTATCCACACGTCAGAGTGAAGTTGATCTTGTACTACCCTGTGCCGCACGCGCGACGGTTCGCGGGACCAGCGCAACGCCGGATCCGGCGGAGGCCGCCTTGCGGTGTGGCTCGGCGGCACAAAAGATCATTTCTCCCCATAAGACAAAAGGACAGGTTTCGTGGCTGACACCCTCAAGGAAATCTTGCTCGACTCCAGCCGTCGCCCGGCTGTCGTAAGCGACTTCGAAAACCTCGTCGACGCCGAGGTCTCCGACAAGGGCGGCGTTTCGGGTGCCGTCGTGAAGACCGGCTTCGCCGCCGTCAAGAAGATCAAGCCGGGCATCATCCCCGCCGCCGTCGACACCCTGCTCGACGACTTCACCGGCGCCCTCGAGCCCTTCTACGGCGACTACAAGGCCAAGGGCGGCAACGACTTCGGCGCCTACCTGGTCGGCCGCAGCGACGAAGCCTCCGACGCGCTCCTGTCGGTCACCGACTCCCGCGCCGACAAGAGCAGCCGCGACAGCATCAAGAAGGTCTACTCCAAGCTGCGCCCGAACGGCAAGAAGAACGTCGAGGAGGCCCTTCCCCGCCTCGGCCAGCTGATCGACAAGCACGCGGCGCTTGTTTAATCGCGCGCAGCGCGATTTGATCGCGCGCTGACGTAAAAGCGCCGAAGGGGCGTCGACCCGCTTCTCACTCACGTGGGCGGGGAGGCGCCCCTTCATCGCGTTTACGTGGGCCTTCGGCCCGAAAGAGGGCGCGCGACTGGTGAAGTCTCGCCGTCGCGCTGGCGCGCTTTCGGCGAGACAGGTCCGCCGGTGCTGTTGTTGGGCGCGTTGATCTTCGGGCTTGGGCGCGTTGATCTTCGGCACTGGGACGTGAGAGGGCCGTCCAGGGACCGGGGTGGTCGCTGGACGGCCCTTCGTGACAAGCAGAAACGGACGGGTGTTGGGCGTCAGTTCTTCTTGTCGGCGGTGCTCGGAGCCTGGTGCCCGTTCTTAGGGGTGCCCGGCTTCGGAGCCGCGGGCTTCACCGGAGCCGGACCGGAAGCGGCAGGCTTCGCGGGGGCGGGAGGCTTCGGAGCAGCCGCGGCCGGAGCGGCCGGCTTCGCGGGCGGAGCGGGAGGAGCAGGCGGAGCCTTCGGCGGCGCGGGCGCCACCGGCGGCTCCTGCTTGGAACGCAGGGCGTAGGCGGCACCGGCACCGACGACCGCGATACCGATCACCCACGGCCAGCGGCGACGCTTGCGCGTCCCCTTGGCTGCGGACTTCGCCTCGACGAGCGCGGCCCTGAAGTCCTTCTTCGCCGCCTTGAAGTCCTTCTTCCCCCGGCGCTTGGACTCACCGGCGGACTTCGCGGCCTGGATGGCGGCCTTGCGTGCCTTGCGGCCCGGCTTCCGCATCTCGGAAATCCTGGCCAGCGCCTCCTTGCGAGCCGCCTTCGAGCTCCGCTTGAGCTCCTTGCGGGTCAGTTCCGTCTTCTTCGCGAGCTTCTTGCGCGCGCGACGGCTGGTCTTAGCGATCTCACCGGCGCTCTCGGAGAGCTTCTGCTCGGCTACCTCTACGGCGTGGGCGGTGGCTTCCTTACCCGCCTCGACGGCACGTTTGCGCAGGCCGAGCGCGCCGGCCTTCGCCGACTCGCTCACCGAATCTGCGGCCCGGGTCATGGCCTTCACCTCATCAATCGTTTTGATTCTGCTTCGTTGCTTGTAACCTATCGTGCCCCTTTTCCCCAGATCTTGCCGCAGATGGCACGATGAAGCTCGTGACTGAAAGCAAGGGATCCCTCATTGGTGGCGCGCTGAAGGCCACTCTGCACACCAACCAGGGTGACATCCACCTGAACCTGTTCCCCGACCACGCGCCGAAAACGGTCGCGAACTTCGTCGGGCTCGCCGAGGGCAGCAAGGAGTACACCCAGCCCAACGCGCAGGGCGCGAACTCGGGCCCGTTCTACGACGGGTCGATCTTCCACCGCGTCATCGACGGCTTCATGCTCCAGGGCGGCGACCCGACCGGCACCGGCCGCGGCGGCCCCGGCTACAAGTTCGGCGACGAGTTCCACCCGGAGCTCCAGTTCTCCAAGCCGTACCTGCTGGCCATGGCCAACGCCGGACCCGGCACCAACGGTTCGCAGTTCTTCATCACCGTCTCGCCGACGACGCACCTGAACTTCAAGCACACCATCTTCGGCGAGGTCGCGGACCAGGCTTCCCGCGACGTCGTCGACGCGATCGGCCGCACGGCGACCGGTCCCGCCGACCGTCCGCTGCAGGACATCGTCATCGAGAAGGTCAGCATCAGCCGCGAAGGCTGACACAACGCTGATCACACGGCCTGATACGGGGGATTTCGGTAGGTTGGTGGCATCGTGAGCCAACCACCGAATCCCCAGTATCAGCAGGCCGCCATGCCCGGCTGCTGGTGGCATCCGAACCGGCCGACCGGGCTGAGCTGTTCACGCTGCGAGCGTCCGGCCTGCCCGGATTGCCTGCGCGAAGCCGCCGTCGGCTTCCACTGCACCGACTGCATCCAGGCAGGCCGCCAGCAGGACCGCGTCCAGCAGAAGCAGTACCGCGACGCGGGCTACGGCGCGACCACCCTCGCCGGCGCCCAGCCGGTCCGCACGGCTGTCGTCACGCCGGTGCTCCTGGCGCTCAACGTCATCATCTTCTTCATCACCGTCGCCCAGTCCGGCAGCATCTCGGACAACAACTTCTCCACGCTCTTCCAGCTCGGTGAGCTGGCGAACCCGCCGACGCTCGCGAACAACGAGTGGTGGCGCGTCTTCACCTCGGGCTTCCTGCAGTACGGCCTGCTGCACATCGCGAGCAACGCCTTCTCACTGTGGTTCGTGGGCCGCCCGCTGGAGACCGCGCTCGGGCGTGTGCCGTTCACCGCGCTTTACTTCGTGTCGATGCTCGGCGGTTCGGCCGCGAACCTGGTCTTCACGGACCTCGACGCCGTACCGGTGGTCGGTGCCTCCGGCGCCATCTTCGGGCTCATCGGCGCGTACACGGTCATCGTCATCAAGCTCAGGCTCAACCCGACCTGGCTGCTGGTCATCCTCGGGCTGAACATCTTCATCACCTTCCAGGTGCCGGGGATCTCGGTCCTCGCCCACGCGGGTGGTTTCGCCGCCGGTCTGCTGGCGACGTTCGCGCTGCTGTACGCCCCGGAAAAGAACCGGCTCGGCTGGCAGATCGGCGGTATGGCGATCGTCGTGGTGGCGATGGCCGGGCTCATCGTCTGGAAGGACGTGCAGACGGTGTCCGCCGCGTACTGCCAGCTCACCTCGTTCCAGGGCCAGACCGCGTACCTCTGCTACCGGTAGCAGGCGCGCTTCCACCGAGTGGGTTATGCGATTACCCGGTGGAGAAGCAACGAGGTTGGGTACCTTCGAGTTGATCATCGACATCAACTTGGGGGTTGAGATGAAGATCTGGAAAGCCGCGGCTCTCGCCGCCGTCGCCGTAATGGCTTCAGCACTCGCACCGTCGGTCGCGCAGGCCGATCAGGCCGCTGAAACCTGTCAGACCTACACCAAACGCTATTTCCTCGGCTCGGGCAGCACGATCACGCTGCGTGTCGCCTACGTCGATTCGGCGTTGAAAATTTGCTTCGGAGATCCCGGCGTGACTTCGGCGGTGGCGACGCAGACCGTCGGCACCACCGGGCCGGGTGCGGCCAGCGGCTGGGAGATCACCGCCGGTCCGGCCGTGGTGGAAGACCAGCGGCCGCGGCACGTCAAGGCGAAGTTCAGCGGTTCGCTGCGGACTTGCGTCGTCAAGATCAACCCGATCTGCTCGCCGGCCTCGCCGTACGAGATCTTCGGGGAGTACGCGCCGCCCGCGGTGGGACCGGCCGTTCCGGGCTGGTCACACGGCCCGAACGGCGACGTCCACTACTACGACAACGCCTGACCCTTGAGGGCGGTGAGGACGTCCAGGACGTCCCTGGGGTCCTCGCCGAGGTCGATCCGGCCGAACACCAGCAGGTGTTCGCCGGATTCGACCTCGAGGGTCAGGCTGTCCCGGCCGAGCCGTCGCGTCGTGCGCAGCCGGAGCCGGGCTTCGGTCCAGGAGTAGCGGTGCGCGCCGCCGACGGTCCTGGCCAGGATTCCGCCGGGACCGGCCGCCAGCCGGGGACGGATCAGGGTGCCGTGGAGTGCGAGCGCGCCCGTGGAGAGCATGGCCATCCCCGTCAGCACGGTGCCGCCGACGTCGCCGCCGATGGCCAGCCACAGCGCGCCTGCCAGCAACGACAGGGTGATCGCCCAGGCCACTACCACAACGTTCCGCTGTGGAGCCCACGAGGTGGGGTAGTTATCCACAGGGGTTATCCACACTGGGGATGAGTCACACCGGTGTAATTCGGCGTCAAGCCGCCATCCGGGGTAATGCTCACCGCCACCGCATCGTCATGAGCAGCCCGGCGATCATCAGCACGAAGCCGATGGCGAAGTTCGTGTTGCCCAGATCCGCCATGAAGGGGATCTTGTCGCCCGCGATGTAGTTGACGACCAGCCACATCAGGCCGACCAGCATGAGACCGAACATCACGATCTTGTAGAACAGGTTCGACGGGCCCGCGGCCTTGACCTTCACCGGCGTGCGGCGGTCGGTCGGCGGGGTGTACGCCGTCTTCTTACGGACCTTGGACTTCGGCATCGTGTTCCTCGCGTACTGTTCGGCTTCCCTGGTGGCGATGACCCGCTTTCGGGTGCGCAACCAGCGCCACGTGCACACGTTAACGTAAACGAGCGCCGCTGGGCACCGTCCGGGACCGGTCGATTTCCCGCACTGTGACAATGGTGTCACACACGGTTCGACACTGTCCTGGTTCGACACGTGCTGGTTCGACACTGCGGCTTGGTTCGAGACTGAGGAGCTTGCGTGGCTGAGCGGGAAGAGCCGGGCGGGGACCGACGGCGGTACTCCCCACGACCCCCCGGCGGAGGCGGCCAGGCCCCCCGGCGTAGGCCGGACGAGGGTCGCGCCCCTGGAGAGGCGCCCACGCCGCGCCGGAGGCCGCCGGAAGGTCCGCCGCCGCGCCGCCGGATGGACGGGCCGCCACCGCGCCGTCGTCCCGCGCCGCCGCCGGGATCGACCGAAGAGACCGTCATGTTCGAACCGGTCGGCGGCGGCACCGCGACCGAGGAACGCCCGCCGCCGCGTGAGCTGGGCAAGGGCGGCGTCGCCATCCGGTCCGTGGGCGAACTGCTCATCACCGCCGGTCTCGTGGTGCTGCTGTTCATGGTCTACGAGGTCTACGTGACCGACCTGTTCTCCGCGGGCAAGCAGTCCGAGGCGAGTTCGGAGCTGGACGGCGACTGGTCGAAGGACCGGCAGCTGCACCCCGACCTCGTCGACGGGAAGGCGTTCGCCAGGATCCACATCCCGGTGTTCGGCGCCGACTTCAACTTCACCATCCAGGAAGGCACCACCGAGGCCGCGCTCGAAGTCGGCCCCGGCCACTACAAGGGCACGGCGCTGCCGGGCGAGCCGGGCAACTTCGCCATCGCCGGCCACCGGGTCGGCAAGGGCGCGCCGTTCAACGACCTGGACAACCTCAGCTCGTGCGAGCAGATCATCATCGAGACGCAGACAGACTTCTACATCTACAAGGTGCTGCCCTACAAGGACGAGGTCGAGGGCTGGGCCGCGGGCAAGGGCGCCGACCCGAAGTGCAAGAACGTCGGGACACTGCGTGACCCGAACGCCCCGGACGGCGGCGCCTACGGCGAGACCAACGGCCGCCGCATCGTGTTCCCGAGCAAGGGCGAAACGGTGAACCCGGTGCCGTACAAGGCCCCGGAGATCCTGCCGAAGGCCGAGCAGGTCTCGCTGCTCACGCTGACGACCTGTCACCCGAAGTTCTCGGCGAAGGAACGGCTCATCATCCACGCGGTGCTGGCCCAGCAGGTGCCGAAGAACCAGGTCGGCTCCTACGCCGAACTCCTGCCCAAGATCTCGGAGGCGCGCTGATGTACGGCTGGATCTGGCGCAAACTGCCGGGCCCCTTCGCGGTGAAGCTCGCGACGGCGGTCGTACTGGCTCTCGGGGTCGTGGCGCTGCTGATGTTCGTCGTCTTCCCCTGGCTGGAGCCCCGCCTGTGGTTCAACGAAGTGAGCGTCCAGTGATATCTGTCGAGCGCTGACGGAAATATTTCGCAGGGCGCTCGACCGTAGGTGACTCGCGGAGGCGTGTAGGCGCCCTGCAAAAGATTTCCGTGGGCCTTCGGCCCAAGAGAGGGCGCTCGACGGTGAAGTCTCCGTCGGGCGCAGAGCGCCCTTTGGGAGACCGTTGGGCTGAGTTCGAGTTGCGTTCAGGTAGGGGGCGGCAGTGCGGTTTGGGGTTTTTCTTGTCTCCGGGCGGTTTCCCGGGCAGGAGGACGCCGATGTCCTGCGCCGGTCGGTCGACGCCGCCATCGCCGCCGAGCGGGCCGGATTCGACGACGTGTGGTTCGCCGAGCACCACTTCATGCCGTACGGCGTCTGCCCGTCCGCGATCACCCTCGCCGCGCACGTCCTCGGCCGCACCGAGCGGATCGCGGTCGGCACCGCGGTGAGCGTGCTGTCGATCGCGCATCCGGTGGCGCTCGCCGAACAGTGGTCGCTGCTCGACGCGGTTTCCGGCGGACGGCTGCGGATCGGCGTCGGCAGGGGCGGGCCGTGGCAGGACCTCGAGGTCTTCGGCACCGGCGCGTCCCGCTACGAAACGGGCTTCGAAGAGAGCCTCGACCTGTTGCTCGCGGCGATGACGTCGGAGACCGTCGCGGCCGGCGGCGACCACTTCAGGTTCCGTGAGGTGCCGATGGTGCCGCGGCCCGAGCGGGCGCCGCGCATGGTGGTGGCCTGCGGGGACGCCGGATCGCGTGCCGTCCGGCTCGCCGCCGATCGCGGGCTGCCGATGTTGCTCGGCCTGCACGCCGCCGACGACGTCAAGATCGAAACCCTTGCCGCGTACGGGGATTCGGCCGCCGAGCACGTCTCGACGGTGATGTGCCAGGTCGGGGACGACGCGCTGGACGTCGTGCGGTCCGCGTTGCCGGGGTCCCTGAAGGAGGGCTTCGCCGGGCACGTGTACCTCGACGGCAAACGCGGCCTGGACAAGGATCCGGTGTCCTACACCGACAAACTGTGCGAGATGCACCCGATCGGCGGCGTGGAGTACTGCGTCGACCGGCTGGGAACGAGCATCCGGCGTACCGGGGTCTCCCACGTGATCATGATGGTGGAAGCGTCCGGTACGCCGGAGGGAACGCTCGAGAACATCGCGCGGATCGGCGCCGAAGTGCTGCCCGCGCTGCGTTAAGCGTCAGCAGTCACGCAGTTCCGGGCTCTGGTTCAGCAGTTGCCCGCGCACCGAGACGAACGCGCGGTAGCGGTCACTGTCCACTTGGGACGGTTTGAACGCGGCGACCCGGTGGCAGTTCTGGAACGCCAGCTTGACACCGAAGTGCCGTTCCAGCCCGCCGCGGATGGAGTCCGAGGCCAGCGCCCGCAGCAGCTGCCCGCGTTCGGCCTCGCTCGGCGGCGGCGTCTCGTTGTCGGCGAACCCGTCGGCCGCGCCATCGGCCTCCGCGATGACACCGGTGATCACGGTCCAGGCGTACGGCAGGGATTCCCGGACACAGGTGACGAATTCGGCGTCGGAGACCTCCCCGCGCTCGGCCTTCTCCAGCAGCGCGGGCGATACATCCAGAGACATCGAACCTCCGAGGGAGACACAGTGAACGTGGGCCTCCTTCCTGACTACTCACCCGCGGGCCAAGCCACAAGAGAAAACGATCATCATCACCACTTTGGCGGAAGCCGTCGTCACTCCCAGCGAAAGAGCTTCGCCGCCACGACACAACTGCCCACCGCGAAAGCCGCCAGAACGGCGAGTTGCAGCGGCTGGGCGCCCGCGCCGGTCCAGGCGTCTTCGAGGGCTTTGACGCCCGGCGGGATGTACGCGCCGATGTCCCGGATGGCCTCCGGAAGCAACGGACGCGGCAGCCAGACGCCGCCGAGGAACATGACCGGGATGTAGGCGATCATCGCGATCCCTCCCGCCGCCCGGCTGGTCTTGGCGACCGCCGCGGCGATCAGGCCGAGACCGAAGATCGCGATCGTGCCGAGGACGAACGTCAGCAGGAAGCCGAGCGGGTGCCGCGGGCTGGGGACGTCGAAGACGACGCCGGCCGTCACCAGGAGGATGCCGACACCGCCGATCGTCACGGTGACGTTGATGATCAGCTGTGCCACCAGCAGCTGGACCGGATGCACCGGCGTGGTGGCGTAGCGGCGGAGGATGCCCTGCTCGCGGTACGACGCGATGATCCCGGGGATCGATTGCAGGCCCATCATGGCCATGGTGAGCACGATCATCGACGGGACCCAGGCGTCGAGGAAGCGCATGCCCGTCGCTGTTCCGCTTTCCGCGCGAATGCCGGGGATCACCCCGAGCACGGCCGTGATGGCCGTCGGCAGCACGAGGCCGCCGATGACGAAGCCCGGCGTGCGGAGGGCGAGTTTCGTTTCGGTGAGAGTGATCTTGGCGAGGGTGTTCATTTTTCGTCTCCTCGATCAGTCGCGGCCGGTCAGGGACACGAAGGCTTCGTCCAAAGTGGATTTACCGGCGCGGTCACGGAGTTCGCCGGGGGTGCCGGTGGCGACCACGCGCCCGGCGTCGAAGATCGCGAGGCGGTCGCAAAGGCGCTCGGCCTCGTCCATGAAGTGCGTGACGAGAAGGACGGTGACGCCGGTGTCGCGTACGGTCTCGACGAGCTTCCAGGTGTCGCGGCGGGCATGCGGATCCAGACCGGTGGTCAGCTCGTCGAGGACGGCGACCTCGGGGCGGCCGACCAGCGCGAGCGCGATCGAAACGCGCTGCTTCTGGCCGCCGGAAAGCTTGCCGAAGTACTGGTTCCGCTGCTCGGTGAGACCGAGTTTCGCGAGCAGGTCGCCGGTGTCGGCGGGGTTCGCGTAGAAGGACGCGTAGAGGTCGAGCGCCTCATGGACCTTGATCTTGTCCGGAAGGCTGCTTTCCTGGAGCTGCGAGCCGAGGCGCTGCCGGAGGGCGCCGTGGTCCTTGCCTGGGTCGAGGCCGAGGACCGACATGGTGCCGGAGTCCGGCGAGCGCAGTCCCTGGAGGCATTCGACGGTGGTGGTCTTGCCCGCGCCGTTGGTCCCGAGGATCCCGAAGATCTCGCCCTGTTCCACGTGGAACGAAACGTCGTCGACCGCGACGCGCCCCCCGTACGTCTTGCGGAGGTTGGTGACTTCGATGAGTGGCATGCGAAAAACGTTATGGCGCAAGGGACTTGGCCAGAATGGCGCTGAACCCACACCTGGGGTGGGGCTGGGCCCACCCTGATCGGGGGCCTGCGGTCACTGTGCCTGCCGGGATGGTGGGGAAGACTTCGTCGCATGATCCGCACCCACCTCACCTCAGTGCGCCGGGGCTTCGTGCTCGCGGCCTTGGCGCTGGTGAGCTGGCTGGACCTGCTGCTCGAACTGGTGGGTTTCTGCCTGCTCTGTGTCGGCCTGGTCTTCGCCTACACGCTGGCGCTCGAAGGGACGCGTCCGCGCGCCGCGCTCACCCGGCGACTGTCCGGGCGCTGGTGCGGGATCGAGGTCGAGCCGCCCTATCGGCCGGCGCCGCCGGAGCCGGAACGCGAGCGCGACGGCTGGTACCGCGAAGGGAACAGCCTGTTCAAGCGGTCCTGGTTCATCCGGTGGACCAAACGGTTCGAGTGGATTTCCGACGATCCGGCGACCGGCCGCGATCTCGGCTGGCAGCTGTGGAATCCGCTCGCGGGCTTGCTGCTCGTGCCCGCGGTCCTGGTGGCCGGGCCGCGCGCGCTCCGGCTGTACGGGAAGTGGACGCGCTGGTGGCTCGGACCCCGCCCGGCCCGCGACCGTGACGGCTGGGTCAAGGGCAGGTTGAAGGCGCTGGGGTTCCAGCTGGGCCTGTTCGCGCTTTCGGCCGCACAACTCGGGATGGTGTTCCCGACGCTGTTCGCCCTGGTCTGGCCGTCGCCGCTGTTCCCGACGATGGTCGTCGCCGGTCGTACGGTGACCGACACCCTGCGCCGCGAGGCCAAGAACTGGACCGGCGTGCGGATCGACCGCCCATACCTGCCGGAGCCGCCGTTCCCCGTCCCCCGTGCGGACGGGATGTACCAGCACGGACGGCAGCTGTACGACACGCCGTGGTGGCCGGCGCGGCTGGCGCGCTTCCGCTGGGCGATCTCCGACCGCGCGACCTGGCGCGACCTGGCGGCCGCGGTGGCCAACTCCGTGGTGCTGCTGCTGATGGTGGTGCCGACGGCGGCACTGGTGTTCTTCGGCTTCTGGGGCGTGCTGGCACTGTGGGTCTGGCGGCCGATCGGCCAGTGGACGGGCATCTCGTGGTCGACCACGAACTGGTTTTCGATGGTCGGCTTGCCCGAGGCGACCACGCACGGGCAAGCGCTCGCCCTGACTCCCGTCGCGGTGGCGGCCTTCGTCGCCGGGCTGATCGCGACGCCGTGGCTCGCCCGTCAAGGAGCGCGCTTCGCGAAGCTGCTGCTGGGGCCGACAGAGGCTTCGCGGCTGGCGCAGCGCGTCGAACGGCTGAAGCAGACGCGGACCGACGCGTCGGTCGCGCAGGCCGCCGAGCTCCGGCGCATCGAGCGGGACCTGCACGACGGGGTCCAGTCGCGGCTGGTCGCGCTGGGGATGAAGCTGGGAGCGGTCGAAGCGCTGATCGACAGCGATCCGGCCGCGGCGAAACGGCTGGCCGCCGAGCTCCGGCAGACGTCGTCCGAGACGCTGACCGAGTTGCGGCTGCTGGTGCGCGGGATTCACCCGCCGGTGTTGTCCGAGCGGGGTCTCGGTGACGCGGTGCGGGCAATGGCGCTGGACAGTCCGATGCGGGCTTCGGTGAACGGCGTCCTGCCCCGGCTGGAGCAGCCCGCCGAGGCGTGCGCGTACTTCGCGGTCAGCGAGTTGCTGGGCAACGCCGCGAAACACGGCGAGGCGCGGCGAGTGTCGATCGAACTGGGCTACGAAGACGGTCTGCTGCGGATCGAGGTGACCGACGACGGCAAGGGCGGCGCGAACGCGGCCCGGGGAAGCGGGATCCGCGGGATCGAACGCAGGCTGGGCCCGTTCGACGGTACTTTTGCTCTGACCAGCCCGCCCGGCGGGCCGACGAAGGCGACCATGGAGATCCCGTGCCAGCTCGACCCCGATGCGTCGTCGCCGAGGACCAGTACCTCCTCCGAGACGGCCTGACGCATTTGCTGACCGCGCACGGTTTCGACGTCGTCGAGGCGGTCGGGACCGGGCCGGAACTGGAGCACGCGCTGCGCACGCACCGGCCGGACGTTTCCGTCGTCGACGTCCGGATGCCGCCGACGCTCACCGACGAGGGCCTCCAGGTTTCGCTGGCGGTGCGGCGCGACATCCCCGGACTGCCGATTCTCGTGCTGTCACAACACGTCGAGCAGCTCTACGCCAGGGAACTGCTGGCCGACGGCGCCGGCGCGATCGGCTACCTGTTGAAGGACCGGGTCTTCAACGCGGACCAGTTCATCGACGCGGTGCGGCGCGTGGCGGGCGGCGGGACCGCGATGGACCCCGAAGTGATCGCGAAACTGGTGGCCGGCAACGCATCCGACCCCCTCGCGGCGCTGACCCCACGCGAACGCGAGGTGCTCGGCCTGATGGCCGAAGGCTGTTCCAACGCCGCCATCGCCGGACGGCTGCACTTCAGCGAAGGGGCGGTGGGGAAGCACACCGCGAACATCTTCGCGAAACTCGGCATCGTCGCTTCGGACGACACGAACCGCCGCGTGCTCGCGGTCCTGGCCTACCTGGGCTCCTGAACTCCGCCGGATGTCAGGAAAGGGTCGTTCAGGACAGTTTTCGTCCTGAACGACCCTTTCCTGACATGCCAGACAGCTGAACGGTTCAGTCCCTGGAGATCCGAGTCATCTCGTCGCGCTCCACGACCTTCACGCGTTCCCGGCCATGCGGGACGCCGAGGGCCTTCTCGTGGGCGTCGAGCTTGCCCCAGCCTTCCCAGGTGGTGAAGGGAACGCCGCGTTCGGTCAGGAAACCGAGGATCGCGTCGGGGTCTTCGATGGCCGGAGCCGCCAGCGCGTCGGCATCGGCCAGCAGGCTCGCGATCGTTTCGGCCGCGTCGCCCTTGGTGTGACCGATGAGGCCGACCGGGCCGCGTTTGATCCAGCCGGTCACGTAGACGCCCGGCACCTGGTCCTCATCGATGTCCAGCACCCGGCCCGCCTGGTTCGGCACGGTCCCGGTGGTGTGGTCGAACGGGATCTCCGGCAGATGCGACGACAGGTAACCCACCGCGCGGTAGACGGCCTGGACGTCCCAGTCGTGGAACTCGCCGGTGCCGCGAACGTTGCCGTCACCGGTCAGTTCGGTGCGCTCGGTACGGAGGCCGGTGACCTTGCCGTCCTCGCCGACGATCTCGCAGGGCGAGTGCAGGAAGTGCAGGTGCAGCCGCTTCGGCCGGTCACCCTGGTCGCGGATCGCCCACTCCTGCAGCGTCTTCACGACCATGTCGATCTGCTTCGACGCCCGCAGCGCGGCGATGCTGCCCTCGTCGAACTCGATGTCCTCGGGGTAGACGATGACCTCGACGTTCGGCGAGTGGTCCAGTTCGCGCAGCTCCAGCGGCGTGAACTTCGCCTGTGCCGGGCCACGGCGGCCGAACACGTGCACGTCGGTGACCGGGCTGGCCTTCAGGCCCTGGTAGACGTTGTCCGGGATGTCGGTGCTGAGCAGCTCGTCCGCGGTCTTCGCGAGGATCCGCGCCACGTCGAGCGCCACGTTCCCGACGCCGAGGACGGCGACCGATGTCGCGTTCAGCGGCCAGGTGCGCGGCACGTCCGGGTGCCCGTCGTACCAGGATACGAAGTCCGCGGCGCCGTAGCTGCCGTCGAGGTCGATCCCGGGGATGTCCAGCGCGCGGTCGGCCATGGCGCCGGTCGAGAAGATCACCGCGTCGTAGAACTGGCGCAGGTCGTCGAGTTTGAGGTCGGTCCCGTAGTCGACGTTGCCCAGCAGCCGGATGTTCGGCTTGTCGAGGACCTTGTGCAGGGCGGTGACGATGCCCTTGATCCGGGGATGGTCGGGCGCGACGCCGTACCGGATCAGCCCGAACGGCGCCGGCATGCGCTCGAACAGGTCGATCGTTACAGATCCAGCACTGTCGGAGGACTTGTCGAGCAGGTCGGCTGCGTAGATACCGGCCGGACCGGCACCCACGATGGCTACACGAAGAGAACGGCTCACTCCTACCACGGTAAGTTAGGCAGCCCTAACAATCATTGTGATCTGGCGTACGGTCCACCTGGTGGGAGCCGCTAAGCTGGCTTCATGCGCGTGCTCGTCGTCGACAACTACGACAGTTTTGTCTACAACCTGGTCCAGTATCTGGCCCAGCTCGGCGCCGACTGCACCGTCTGGCGTAACGACGTGGTGGAGATCGACAAGCTCGCCCAGTTCGACGCGGTGCTCGTCTCTCCCGGCCCCGGAACCCCGGAACGTGCTGGTCAGAGCATGGACGTCGTCCGCGAATGCGCCGAAAAACGGATCCCGATGCTGGGTGTCTGCCTCGGCCATCAGGCGCTGGGTGTCGTCTTCGGCGCCACCGTCGACCGCGCCCCGGAACTGCTGCACGGCAAGACCAGTCAAGTCCACCATTCGGACGAAGGGATCCTCGCCGGGCTCCCCGCGGAATTCACCGCAACGCGGTACCACTCGCTGACCGTTTTGCCCGAAACCATCGACGACGCCGTGTTCGAGATCACAGGCCGCACCGAGTCCGGGGTCGTGATGGGCATGCGGCATCGCGAACTGCCGCTCGAAGGCGTCCAGTTCCACCCCGAGTCCGTGCTCACCCAGGGCGGGCACCGGATGCTGGCGAACTGGATGGCTTCCGCCGGGCACCCGGTGCCCGAAGCCAAGGTCGACGAACTCGAACAGGAGACCCGCGCGCTGCAGAAGGCCGCTGCTGCGTGACCTCGCTGATCCGGCTCGAACGAGTCGGGAAGCGCTACGGTCGCGGTGAACCCGTGCTCGTCGACGTCGACCTCGACGTCCCGGCGGGCCACGTCGTCGGCGTCCTCGGCTCGAACGGCTCGGGGAAGTCGACGCTGCTCAGGATCCTCGCGGCCCTTTCCCGTCAGACCTCGGGAGCCGTCGTGGGCGGCCCGCGCGTCGGCTACCTGCCCGACCGTTTCCCGGCGGGACAGCGGATGAGCGCCAGGGCGTACCTGCGGCATATGGCCCGCATCGACGGTCTTGTCGACTTGTCGGCAATCGATCCCTTGCTGGACAGGCTGGCGCTGGTCGGCGGGCCGGACGCGCCGTTGCGGACCCTGTCGAAGGGCAACGCCCAGAAGGTCGGCCTCGCCCAGGCCGTCCTGTCCGAGCCGGAACTGCTGATCCTCGACGAGCCCTGGTCCGGCCTCGACGTCGAAGCACACGCGGTGCTCGGCGAAATCGTCGCCGAGACCAAGGAGCGGGGCGCGAGCGTGGTCTTCACCGACCACCGCGCGGCCGTCGTGCACGCCCACGCCGACGACGTCTATCGGATGGACGCGGGCCTGCTGACCCGCGTCGAAACGAGAGCCGAAAACGCGACAAGGATCGTCCTTCACGGATCCGGTGGCGACTGGTCTTCGGAACCCGGCGTCAGCCAGGCCGAGACCGAGGGCGAGAAGGTCGTCTTGACGGTCGAAGCGGGGCACACGGACGCCGTCCTGCTGCGCGCGCTCAACCGCGGCTTCTCGGTCCGGGAGGTGGCGCCGTGCTCGCGATGACCCGCTACTACCTCGCGGTGCTCGGCCATTCCCAGCGCTATCTCCCCGCGATCCTCGCCTATCTCGCGGTCAACACCGTGCTCTACACGGATCCGAAGTCGCCGCTGCTGCCGCAGTACGGGATCAGCGCGGGTTCGCTCCTGGTGGTCTCGTGCTGGCTGACCATCGCGATGCTCGACGTCGAAGACCCGGTCCAGCGGCTCGTCACCTTCAGCCACGCACGACGCTGGCGATCGGTCCTCGCCGGCGCCACGCTGGCCGTCTTCGGCTGCGCCACCGTGCTGATCGTCGTGACGCTGGCGTGGTCGGGCCTCCGATCCGGCGGCTTCCCGATCGGCACCCTCGCCCTCGGCGGCGCGGCGCACGCGTTGTGCGCGCTGTTCGGGATCGCGATCGGCCTGCCCTGTTCGCGGCTGCTGGTGCCGCGCGTCGGCTGGTCCGTCCTGGCGGCGGTCTTCGCGCTCGCGGCCGCGCTCCTGGTGAAATGGCTGCCGCTGGCCAACCCGCTGCTGCGTGCCCTGACCTCGCAACTACCACTGGCCGCTCCGTTCACGGTGGCCGTGGTGGCGGCGGTCGCCGCCCTGCTGCTGAGCGCGACGGCCGTCGGATACCTGCTCCGCCGCAACGCCTGATGCCGCGTCTCATCGCACTGAACGGCCCGCCCGCGACCTCACCATGAGCTGGCCATGCCCCCAATGTGGCATTGGGGACGCTGAGCGTCCCCAATGCCACATCGGGGGCATCGAACGAGACCCCGCCACTCGAAAAGAAGCCCCTGAGCTGAAAAGGCCCCGCACGAAACCGTGCGGGGCCCTTTTCAGCTCTGCCTATCCGTTACCCGGTAGACCGGGGATGCCCGTCCGGGAACTCGTCGTCGGTGTCTCATCGCCTTCGACGATAAACAGCGTGATCGGCGCGTTCTTGGCGATCTTCGCACCGGCCTGCGGGTTGGTCTTGCTGACTTTGCCCGCCAGGTCACGGTCACCGTTCTTGTCGGCCTGAGTGTCCAGTTGACCTGACCAGCCTAGCTGTTGCAACTGCCGGATTGCCTGGTCGTCTGTCATGCCCTGCAGGATCGGCATCTCGAAGGTCTCCTGGCTGCCGTCCGACACGGACAGCTTGACCACACTGCCGACGGCCAGCTTGCCGCCGTTCGGGGTCTGGTCGATGACCGTGCCCTTGGGCTGTTCGGAGCTCACGTTGGTGACCTGCGGGGTGAACCCTGCCGCCTTCAAACCGGCTTCGGCCTCGGCCTGCGTCTTGCCCTTGTAGTTCTGGACCGTCTTCAGTTCCTTGGACTTGCCGACCGTGATGTCGACCTTCGAGCCCTGGTCGACCTCGGCCTGCGAAGCCGGGTTCTGCGAGATGACCTTGCCGGCCTCGTTGGTGTCTTCGGTCTCTTCCTCGCTGGTCGCACCGAGCTTCAGACCGGCCGCGGTCAGCGCCGCCGTGGCCTCGGCCACGCTCTTGCCCTTGAGGTCCGGCGTCTTGACCTTGCCCGGCTTCGCGCCGACGGTCAGCGTGATCTTGTCCAAGGTGGGCGTCACCTGGCCTTCGGCCGGGCTGATCGCGATGACCTTGTCGATCTGGTTCTCGTCGCAGGCGGGCTGGCCGTTCACGGACTCGCCGGTGCACGTGATCTTCTTGGTCTGCTCGAACGAGTTGAACCCGACGCCGCGGAGCGTGTCCTTCGCCGAAGCCTCGGACTGGCCGATCACCTTCGGGATCGCCTTGCTCTCCGCGCCGGATCCGCTGAACGCGTTGGACAGCCACATGATCAGCAGCACCACCGCCGCCAGCGAGACCACCAGACCGGCGATGAGCCAGGCACGGCGCTTCTTCTTCGCGGCCGGGTCTTCGTCTTCGTCCTCGTACTGGTCGTAGCGCTGCGGCACCCGGCGGTCGGAGTCCATGACCTGGGTGCGCTCGTCCTCCGACATCACCATCGGCGCGGACGGCCGCTGGCCGGACAGCGTGCGGACCAGGTCCGAACGCATCTCCGCCGACGACTGGTAGCGGTTCGCCGGGCCCTTCGCGAGGGCCTTGAGCACGACGGCGTCGAGCTCGGGCGCCACGGCCGGGTTCACCGACGACGGCGGGTTCGGGTCTTCCCGGACGTGCTGGTACGCGACCGCCACGGGGGAGTCGCCGGTGAAGGGCGGCTCGCCGGTGATGAGTTCGTACAGCACACAGCCTGCGGCGTAGACGTCGGAACGCGCGTCGACGGACTCACCGCGCGCCTGCTCCGGCGAGAGGTACTGCGCCGTGCCGATCACCGCGGCGGTCTGCGTCATCGCGGACTGCCCGTCGTGCATGGCGCGCGCGATGCCGAAGTCCATCACCTTGACGGCGCCGTTCTTCGTGATCATCACGTTCGCCGGTTTGACGTCGCGGTGCACGATGCCGTGCCGGTGCGAGAAGTCCAGCGCCGCGCAGACGTCGGCCATGACCTCCATCGCCCGCTTCTGCGACATCGGGCCTTCGGTCTTCACGATGTCCCGCAGGGTCCGTCCTTCGACGAACTCCATGACGATGTAGGGCAGCGGGCCGAACTCGGTGTTCGTCTCGCCGGTGTCGTAGACGGCGACGATCGCCGGGTGGTTCAGTGCCGCCGCGTTCTGTGCCTCGCGACGGAAACGTTCTTGGAACTGGGGATCCCGCGCCAGGTCGGCACGCAGGATCTTGATCGCCACCTCCCGGCCCAGGCGCACGTCGTGGCCGTGGTGGACCTCGGACATGCCTCCGTAGCCGAGTGTCTCGCCCAGCTCGTAGCGGTTGCTGAGCAGTCTTGGTGTGCTCATCTCTGCGTGCCGTTCCATTCCGTCCAAGGTTTGCTGCTCATCATTCCTGGATTCGCCTGTCCGGCCGGCTCCTCGGTGCCGCCCTCCGTCGGCACCGCGGGGTACGCGGATGTCGGCGAAGGACCTTCAGACTCCTTACCCGGAGCCGGTGCTTGTTCACTCGTTTCCACGCCGCCCGACTGCGGTCCGTTGCCCGAACCGACCAGTCTCACGATGAGGAAGGCTCCTGCCACCAGTACTGCGATCAGGATCACCGCGAGCAGCACCCACCAACCCCACTGCGTCCGTCTGCCTGGCAGGCGGCGGACCGCCATCGGCGGCGGGCCGGTGACCGGGTGCATCGCGGGATGCGACGCCGGTCCGACCGCCGCCATCGGGTTCGGCGGCGAATGCGGGCCGGGCGGGACCTGCTGCGGCAGCACCGGCTGGCCCGCCGAGTAGGCCACGTTGACCAGCCCAGACGGCGTCGGCAGCGGAAGCCCGGCGCGGACGGCGGCCACCGCGGCCGCGAACTCACCGCCGCTGTTGTACCGCTGTCTCGGATCCTTGATCAGGGTCGCCTCGATGACCGCGCGGGTGCCGGGGGGCACGTCCGGCGGCAGCGGCGGCGGGAGGTCGCGGATATGCATCATCGCGACGGTCACCGCGTTCTCCGAAAGGAACGGCCGGTGCCCGGTGAGGCATTCGTAGCCGCAGACGGCGAGCGAGTAGACGTCGCTCGCCGGTTCGGCGTTGTGCCCGAGCGCCTGTTCGGGGGCGATGTAGTGCGCGGTGCCCATCACCATGCCGGATCTGGTCACCGGCGCGGCGTCGGCGGCCTTGGCGACCCCGAAGTCGGTGATCTTCACCTGGCCGGCCGGGGTGACCATGATGTTGCCCGGTTTGACGTCGCGGTGCACAAGACCCGTTTCGTGCGCGGCCTGCAGCGCGTTACCGGCCTGCTCGAGGATGTCCAAAGTCCGCTCGGCGTTCAGCCGTCCTTCGCGGGTGATGATCGCGGCCAGCGGATCGCCTTCGACCAGCTCCATCACCAGATACGCGATCGACAGCTCGTCCGCGACGGTCTCGCCGTAGTCGTGCACGGCGGCGATGCCGGGGTGGTTCAGCGACGCCGTCATCCGCGCCTCGGTCCGGAACCGGTGCAGGAACTCCGCGTCGCCGGACAGCTCCGCCTTGAGGATCTTGACCGCGACCGTCCGGTCCAGCCGCGTGTCACTGGCCTGCCAGACCTCGCCCATCCCGCCGACGGCGATCCGGTTCGTCAGCTTGTACCGGTCGGCCAGCAGCTGACCCGAGGACAGCATCCGCTATCCACCCCCGAGCATGGCGTTGACGGCGGCGCGGCCGATCTCCGCGGCCACGGTGCCACCGGTCGCTTCGAGCCCTCGGTTACCCCCGGACTCGACGATCACCGAAACGGCGATCTTCGGGTCCATCGCCGGCGCGAACCCGGTGTACCAGGCGTGCGGCGGGGTGGCCTTCGGGTCGTTGCCGTGCTCGGCGGTGCCGGTCTTGGAGGCGATCTGGATGTCGCCGCGTTTGCCGGCGCCCTTCGTGTTCTCTTCCGACGCCAGCATCATGTCGCGCAGGATCGCGGCGTTCGCGCTGGACATCGCGGCGTCACCGGTCAGTTCGGCCGGGGTGTAGTCCTCGATGGTCGACAGGTTCGGCGCCAGCAGCGACTGCACCAGCTGCGGCTTCATCGCCATCCCGTTGTTCGCGATGGTCGCCGAGAGCAGGGCGTCCTGCAGGGGCGTCAGCCGCACGTCGCGCTGGCCGATGGCGCTCTGGAACAGGGCCGCCTTCGATTCGAGCGGGCCGAGGGACGAGCCGGCGACCCGCATCGGCACGGCCAGGTCCTCGCCGACACCGAAGTTCTTCGCCATCGCGTTCAGCTTGTCCTTGCCGAGTTCGCCCGCGATTTCGGCGAAGGGAACGTTGCAGGAGTACCGCAGCGCTTCCTTCAGCGTGCTGCCCTTGCAGGCCGCGCCGCCGTAGTTCTCCAGCGTGGTCTGCGTGCCGGGGAGCTTCACGTTGGGCGCGGTGCTGACCGGCATGTCCGCGGTCTTGCCGTCTTCGAGCGCGGCCGCGGTCACCAGCAGCTTGGCCGTCGAACCCGGCGGGTACGTCTCCGAGATCGCGCGGTTCAGCATCGGCTTCTTCGGGTCGTCGCGCCACTGCGACCAGGCCGCGACCTGTTCCTTGGTGGTGTGCGAGGCCAGTTTGTTCGGGTCGAACGACGGCGTCGACACCATGGCGAGGATGCGCCCGGTCTTGGGCTCCAACGCGACCACCGCGCCGGTGTAGCCCTTCTGCGTCATCAGGTCGTACGCGGCCTTCTGCACGGCCGGGTTGATCGTCAGCCGCACGTTCCCGCCGCGCGGGTCGCGGCCGGTGACCATGTCCGAAAGGCGCCGCACGAACAGCCGCGGGTCGGAACCGTTGAGGACGTCGTCCTCGGACCGCTCCAGGCCACCGGCGCCGTAGTTGATCGAGTAGTAGCCGGTGACCGGCGCGTACATCGGACCGTCGGCGTAGGTCCGGATGAACTTGTACTTGTCGTTCGACGGGTCGACCTTCGCGAGCGCGGCGCCGTCGGGCGTCACGATCAGCCCTCGCTGGCGGGAGTACTCGTCGTAGAGCACACGCACGTTGCGCGAGTCGGTGCGGTAGTCGTCGGCCTTGACCACCTGGATGTAGGTGGCGTTGGCCATCAGGAGCACCACCATGACGAGCATGGCGACACCCACCTTGCGGAGCGGGGTGTTCACGCGGGGCTCCCCTCACCGGTCGCGGGCGGCCGCTGGACCATCACCGTGTGCGCTTCGGCGAGCGGCGCTTGCGGCTGCTGCGGCTTCGGCCGCACGGCGGGTTTGCGGGCGGCGTCGGAGATTCGGAGCAGGAGGGCCACCAGGATGTAGTTCGCGAGCAGTGAAGAACCACCGCGGGAGAGGAACGGGGCGGTGATGCCGGTGTTCGGGATCAGGTTCGTGACGCCGCCGACGACGACGAAGATCTGCATGACCAGTGCGAACGACAGACCGCCGCCGAGGAGTTTGCCGAAGGTGTCGCGCACGGCGAGTGCGCTGCGCATCCCGCGCATCGCCAGGATCAGGTACAGCATCAGCATCGCCGTGAGCCCGATCAGGCCGAGTTCCTCGCCGATCGCGGTGGTGATGAAGTCCGTCTTGGCCTCGGGGACCATGTCCGGCCGTCCGGCGCCGAGGCCGGTTCCGCCGACGCCGCCGGTGCCGAGCCCGAACAGCCCCTGCGCGACCTGGTAGCCGCCGCCGGGGTCGTCGTAGGTGGCCAGCGGGTCGATCCAGTTCCGGACGCGCTGCTGGACGTGCGTGAACAGGTTGTAGGCGATGATCGCGCCGGCGGCGAAGAAACCGACCCCCAGCACGACCCAGATGACCCGTTCGGTGGCGACGTACAGCATCACCAGCGTGACGCCGAAGAACAGCAGCGACGTGCCGAGGTCCTTCTCGAACACCAGCACGCCGAGGCAGGCGGCGGCCGCGATGAGGATCGGGCCGAGGTCACGGGCACGCGGCAGCTCGACACCGACGATCCGCTTGCCCGCGACCATGAACAGGTCGCGTTTCGTCACCAGGAACGAGGCGAAGAAGATCATCAGCAGGATCTTCGCGAACTCGCCGGGCTGGATCGAGAAGAACGGCAGCTTGATCCAGACCTTCGCGCCGTTGACCTCGGACAGGCTCGACGGCAGCACCGCGGGCAGCACGGGCGCCACGATGCCGACCAGGCCGCAGGTGTAGCCGTAGCGGGTCAGCGTGCGGTGATCGCTGATCACGACCAGCACCACCACGAACAGCACCAGCGAGATCGCCGTGAACAGCACCTGCTTGGTGACGTCCGGCGTGTACTCCTTGCCCTGCTGGATCGCGCGTTCCGCGAGCGCCAGGTCGATCCGGTGGATCATCACCAGGCCGAGCCCGTTCAGCAGCGCGACACACGGCAGGATCACCGGATCCGCGTACGGCGCCCAGCGGCGGACCGCCAAGTGCGCCGCCGTCAGCACTCCGAGGTACGACAGGCCCAGCCAGATGATCGAGCTGGTGAGCTCCTGCTCCTGGTTCGCCTCCACCAGCACGAGCGCGACGGTGACGATGAACGTCGCGAACGCCAGGAGGACGAGTTCGGTCCCGCGCCGCTTGGGCAGCTCGCGCGGAGGGTTCGTGGCGAACTGGGCCGAAGCCGGATCGGCGAGCGGCGTGCTCATCAGTTACCGCCCCCTGGTGCTGCCGTGGTCGGCGTCGAGCAGTCCCTCCCCGCTGGCTGGTTCGCCGAACTCGGCGAGGCGGGGGTAGAAGGGGCTGCCGCCGACGACGACACCGGAGGCGACGACGCGGTGGGCGGCGTGGAAGTCGAGCTGGTGGCCTGCTTGCAGTCGGCCAGCTGCTTGTGCGGACGCAGGAAATCGTCGATGTACTTGCGGGCGTCGTCGAGATTGTCCTTCTTGACGCCGTTCTTCACCGCGATCCGCGCGTCCTCCTGCAGTGCTGGCACCAGCAGCTTGTCGGTGCACAGCCCGCCCGGCGGGCACGAACCCTGCTCGTAGGCGTGCAGGTCGATGCCCAGGATGCTGCCGGGGACGCCGCGGTAGATCACGACCTCCTCGCCCGCACCCTCGCCGACGTAGTACTGGCTCAGCACGAAGTACCGCGTGGCGATCGCCGCCGCGGCCAGCACGATCAGGACGACCACTGCTCCCGCCAGCCAGCGAAATCGCCTCCGGCGCTTGACCTTCGGGTCCTCCTGCTGGGGCTGGACCTCCGGCCGCGGCTGCGGCGCGGGCTGGGTCAGCGCGCGGGCACGGGCGGCGGGGGAGTCGCCCTGATGGAATTCGTCACTGCCGTCACCGGCGGCGCCGCCCACGATGGGCGCGTCCTCACCGAAGTCGACGTCGACGACGTCGGCGATGATCACCGTGACGTTGTCCGTGCCGCCGCCCTTGAGCGCCAGCTCGATCATCCGGTCCGCGCAGGCCTGCGGATCCGGGATCTGGATCGCCTCGGACAGCGTCTCGTCGCTGACCATGCCGGACAGACCGTCCGAACAGATCAGGTAACGGTCACCGGCGCGGGCTTCGCGCACGGTCAGGCTCGGCTCGACCTCATGGCCGGTGAGCGCCTTCAGCAGCAGCGACCGCTGCGGGTGCACCGCAGCCTCTTCCGGCGTGATCCGGCCCTGTTCGAGAAGTTCGTTGACGAAGCTGTCGTCCCGCGTGATCTGCGAGAACTGCCCGCCGCGCATCAGATACGCCCGCGAGTCGCCGACATGCACGACACCCATCCGCGAACCGGCGAACAGCACGGCGGTCAGGGTGGTGCCCATCCCGTCGAGGTCCGGGTCCTGCTGGACGAGTTCGGCGATGGCGGCGTTGCCGTTCTGGACGGCCTCACGCAGCTGAGCGAGAAGGTCGTCGCTGGGGTCGTCGTCGTCGAGGGGGGCGAGGGAGGCGATGACGACCTTGCTGGCCACCTCACCCGCGGCGTGACCGCCCATGCCGTCGGCGAGGGCGAGCAGGCGGGGACCGGCGTACACGGAGTCCTGGTTGCTGGAACGCACCAGGCCCCGGTCGCTGCGAGCCGCGTAGCGGAGGACGAGAGTCATGGGCGAAGCTCGATCACCGTTTTGCCGATCCGGATGGGGACTCCGAGCGGGACCCGGAGGGGTGCCGTGACCTTAGCCCGGTCGAGGTACGTCCCGTTCGTCGAGCCCAGATCTTCCACGTACCAATCCTCCCCGCGCAGTGCGATCCGGGCGTGCCGGGTCGACGCGTAGTCGTCGTCCAGCACCAGGGTCGAGTCGTCGGCACGGCCGATCAGGATCGGCCTGCCGTCCAAGGCGATCCTGGTACCTGCCAGCGCACCATGGGTCACGAGCAGCTGCTGCGGCGACTTCCCGCCGCGCGGCTTCTTGTTTTCCTTCTTCTTGCGACCGAACGTCGGGACGGCGACTCGCAGCCCCGATGCCGCGTACAGATCCGAACGGACGACACGCAACGCGGCGAACACGAAGAGCCAGAGCAGCACGAGAAAGCCCACCCTGGTGAGTTGAACGACCAGCTCTGGCACTTGTTGTGTCCGCTCCCGTTTCTCCTGTACGCCGCGGAGAGCCCGTGCCGTCCGGGATGGTCGGCTCCGGACAGCGCTGCTCTCCGCGTACGACCCGAGGTGCCGATCCACCACAGGTCCGCCCGCCGCAATTCTGCGATACCCCCTCCGGACGCCGCCGGTCAGCCCTGCGTACGGAACACGAGAGACGAGTGGCCCACGCGGATCACGTCGCCGTCGGCCAGCTGCCAGGTCTGCACCGGGGTGCCGTTGACGGTCGTGCCGTTGGTCGAACCGATGTCCGCGAGCGTCGCGCTCTGGCCGTCCCAGGTGATCTCCAGATGACGACGCGAGACACCGGTGTCCGGGAGCCGGAAGTCGGCGTCCTGTCCACGGCCCACGACGTTCCCGCCCTGCTTCAGCGAGTACGAGCGGTTCGATCCGTCGTCCAGCTGGAGGCTCGCCGCGAGCTGACGGCCCGCCGCGGGCTGGCCACCGTAGCCGCCACCCTGCGCGTACGGATCCGCCGCGGGCTGGCCGTACTGCTGCTGGGCACCGCCGTACTGGTCGTAGCCGGGCTGCTGCTGGCCGCCGTACTGGTCGTACCCGGGCTGCGCGGCACCGCCGCCGTAGCCGCCCTGGTCGTAACCGGGCTGCTGCGGCTGGCCGCCGTACTGGTCGTAACCCGGCTGCTGCGCGGCACCGCCGCCATAGCCCTGGTCGTAACCCGGCTGCTGCTGGCCGCCGTACTGGTCGTAGCCAGGCTGCTGAGCGCCGCCATAGCCCTGGTCGTAGCCGGGCTGCTGCTGGCCGGCGTATTGGTCGTAACCCGGCTGCTGCGCGGCACCACCGCCGTAGCCCTGGTCGTAGCCGCCCTGCTGTTGGCCGCCATAACCCTGGTCGTACCCGGGCTGCTGCTGGCCAGCCTGCTGTCCGTAGCCGTACTGGCCCTGCTGGCCGTACGGGTCACCCTGGTCGTATTGGCCGTAGCCGGGGGGCTGGCTCATTGCTGGGTCTCCTGCGTTGCTGGGTCGTGCCGACCGTGACGAACCTTCGGCGCCGTGGGGCCTGACGTCGGGATCGACGGACGAACGGGTCTTGAACTGTCCAGTATGCAGCGCCTCGTTGCGCTCGAGCGAAACTACGACGTCACCATAGGTGTCCCAACCGTGCTCGGCGAGGTGTTCCTTGACCGCCTCCGCCAACACCGAAGTGACCCGACGCTCGTCTCCGGCCATACGCTCGTGATCAGCCTGCCCCAACGACACGATGTAGTGATTGGGGGCGAGCTGTCGACCACCGGCCAGCTCACGAACGTTCTCCTCGCTCTCGCGCTCAAGCGCCACCGCCACTTCCTGCGTGACGACATTGCCACCGAACATGCGCGCGAAGGTATTGCCCACGAGGTTCTCGAGCCGCCTATCAAAGCGCTCAACGCGGCCCACCGGGCAACCTCCTCACACGTGTGCTTCCCCGTCGATCCTATCCGGGTACGGCCAGTCGGACACGGCCCCCGGTGAAACCCGTGAAATCAGCCTGCTACGCTTTGCGAGCTGTCAGAGAACGAAGCACTCGGGCGAGTGGCGGAATGGCAGACGCGCACGGTTCAGGTCCGTGTGTCCGAAAGGACGTGAGGGTTCAACTCCCTCCTCGCCCACTCTTGTTCGAGGCCCCCTTTGCTCCGCGACGGGGGCCTCTTTCGTGCGGTCGTCGCTCGTCAGCTCCCGGGGGGCCGAGCCCCCCGGACCCCCCACGGTGCGTGACGTGCGGTCGGTCTTCGCTTCTTCAGGAGAAGAAGATAAAGAAGAAAGAAAAAGACCCGGCGGGGCCGGGTCTTGGTGGGGCGGGGGTGTGGGTCAGTTCACGCCGATTAGGTCGACGACGAAGATCAGGGTCTCGTTCGGCTTGATGACGCCGCCGGCGCCGCGTTCACCGTAGGCGAGGTGCGGCGGGATGGTCAGCTTGCGACGGCCGCCCACCTTCATGCCGGCGACACCCTGGTCCCAGCCGGGGATGACCTGACCGGCGCCGAGGCCGAAACGGAGCGGCTCGCCGCGATCCCACGAGGCGTCGAACTGGTCGCCGGTCGAGTGCGAGACACCGACGTAGTGCACCGAAACGGTGTCGCCGGCCTTCGCCTCCTGGCCCTCGCCGACGGTGATGTCGGACTTCTCCAGGTCGGACGGCGCGGGGCCCTCCGGGCGGTCGATCTGGGGCTTCTCCAAAGGCATGCCCACAAGCTACATCCGCTGGTCCGGGGTCCGCAGGTCGAGTGTTCCGCCGAACGGTGGCAAGAACGCGAAAACTCTTCACAAATTCGGATACCCGTGGGTAGTGTGCGCCTCGTCACTCTCCGACGACGGAGGTCTTTCATGCGACGAGGCATACGGGTCTTGACGACGCTGGCGGGGCTGACGCTGGTGGCGGGCACCGTTCCGGCACTGCAGGCGAGCGCGGCGGAGGCACCACAGAACTCCGTGGTCGCGGCGGCGCTCGACGACTATTGCGGCGGCCAGTGTGCCGACATCCTGCCGCCCGGCACCAAGGGGAACGCGACGCTCGCGGAGATCCTGGCGCACAAGGCGCTCGGCACCCGCCCCGCGCATTCGGCCGATCAGCTCGGCAAATACGCCTCGCTCGCCGACGGCTACAAGACGCTGACCACGGACAAGATCAACCAGTTCTTCAACGACGCCTCCTTCGGCGTCCAGTCCGGTCAGGTCGAGAGCACGATCAAACCGCGTTCGGACGTGACGATCACCCGCGACAAGGCGACCGGCGTTCCGCGCGTCGTCGGCACCACGCGGCCGGGCACGATGTACGGCGCCGGGTACGCCGCCGCGCAGGACCGGCTGTGGCTGATGGACATCATGCGCCGCGTCGGCCGCGGCCAGCTGACCTCGTTCGCCGGTGGCGCCCAGGGCAACCGCGAACTCGAGCAGAGCTTCTTCTCGTCGGCGCCGTACACCGAACAGGAACTGCAGAAGCAGATCGACAACGCCGCGGCCAGTGGCCCGCGTGGCGCGCAGGGCAAGGCCGACGCCGAGGCCTACGTCCAGGGCGTCAACAAGTACATCGCCGACGCGCACGGCGGCCGCTACTTCCCCGGCGAGTACGTGCTCACCGGGCACGTCGACGCGATCACGAACGCCGGGACCATCGAGCCGTTCAAGCTGACCGACCTCGTCGTCCTGGCCGCCGTCGTCGGGGCGCAGTTCGGCGCGGGCGGTGGCGGCGAGGTGCAGAACGCCATCGCGAAGATGGCGATGCAGGAGAAGTACGGTCTCGAGCAGGGTGACAAGGTCTGGAAGAGCCTCCGGTCCGAGGACGACCCCGAGACCGTGAAGACCCTCCACAATGGACAGACTTTCGACTACGGCAAGGCGCCGTCGAACCCGCAGGGCGCCGCGATGCCGGACAAGGGTTCGGTCACCGGGCAGCAGCTGGTCTTCGACCCGACCGGGTCCGCAGGGACGGCGACGCCCGCCAAGGTGGACGTTCCCGCGCCCGAGGACCAGAAGGCCGTCCGCGGCATCTTCGACGACGGCGTCCTGCCCGGCAACCTGCTGTCGGAGAAGCACGGCATGTCCAACGCGCTGGTCGTCTCCGGTGCCAAGACCGCGAGCGGTCACCCGGTCGCGGTCTTCGGCCCGCAGGCCGGCTACTTCGCGCCGCAATTGCTGATGCTGCAAGAACTCCAGGGCCCTGGCATCAGCGCCCGCGGTGCCTCGTTCGCGGGCATCAGCATGTACGTGCTGCTCGGCCGCGGCAAGGACTACTCGTGGAGCGCGACCTCGGCGTCGCAGGACATCACCGACACCTACGCCGTCGAACTGTGCGAGCAGAACGGTTCCGCGCCGACGAAGAACTCCAACTTCTACCGGTTCCGCGGCCAGTGCCTGCCGTTCGAGATCGTCGAACGCAAGAACGCCTGGAAACCCACCGTCGCCGACGGGACGGCGGCAGGTTCGTACACGCTGCGCAGCTTCCGCACCAAGTACGGGCCGGTGACGAGCCGGGCGCTGGTCGGCGGCAAACCGGTCGCGTACGCGTCCCTGCGGTCGACCTTCCAGCACGAGATCGACACGATCATCGGCTTCCAGAAGTTCAACGACCCGGACGCGATCAAGTCCGCGCAGGACTTCCAGGCCGCGGCGGCCGACGTCAACCAGACCTACAACTGGTTCTACGCCGACTCACGCGACGTCGCGTACTTCAACTCCGGCTCGAACCCGGTCCGCAATCCGAACGTCGACCCGGCGATGCCGGTGCAGGGCGACGCCGGATTCGACTGGCAGGGCTGGAATCCCGACGGAAACCTCGCGAACTACACGCCGTCGTCGCAGCATCCGCAGTCGATCAACCAGGACTACTACATCAGCTGGAACAACGCGCAGACCAACGGTTACGCGGCCAGCGGCGCGGACAAGAGTTCCGTGCACCGCGGCGACCTGATCGACGCGCGCGTCAAGAAGATGATCTCCAACGGCACCAGGGTGACGCGCGTGAACCTCACGCAGGCCATGGAGGAGGCGGCGCTGGCCGACCTCCGCGCGGAGAAGGTGCTGCCGGAACTGTTCAAGGTGATCGACAAGGCGCCGGTGACCGGTCCGGCCGCGGACGCGGTGGCGAAGCTGAAGACCTGGCTCGCGGCGGGCGGCCTGCGTTCGGAGACCGCGCCCGGCAGCAAGGCGTACGCGAACGCCGACGCGATCCGCATCATGGACGCCTGGTGGCCGCTGCTGGTCAACGCCCAGTTCAAACCCGGGATGGGTGACGCCGCCTACGCCGCGATGGTCGGTGTGCTGAAGATCAACGAGTCGCCTTCCGGTTGGCAGAACGAGGTCCCCGGCAAGCACGTCGGCCAGGGACACGCGGGTTCGTCGTACCAGGCGGGCTGGTGGGGCTATGTGCACAAGGACATCCGTTCGGTCCTCGGGCAGAACGTGGCCGGTCCGCTCGCCGTCAAGTACTGCGGTGGCGGCGACGTCAACACCTGCCGTCAGGTGCTGCTCGACTCGCTGACGCAGGCGGCCGCGCAGCCCGCCAACACCGTCTATCCCGGCGACGGCGACTGCGCCGCGGGCGACCAGTGGTGCGCCGACACGATCATCCACCGCGCGCTCGGCGGCATCACGCAGGACAAGATGAGCACCCAGAACCGGCCGACGTTCCAGCAGGTCGTGGAGTTCCCGGCGAAACGCGGCGACAACATCGCCAACCTCGCCACCGGCCGCTCGGTGAGCGCGACCAGCCACGAAACGGGCTGGTACAACTCGCCGCCGTCCAACGCCATCGACGTCAACCCCTCGACGCGCTGGGCGAGCGACTGGAGCGACAACCAGTCGATCACCGTCGACCTCGGTTCGGTGCAGCGCGTCTCCCGGGTCGTTCTGCACTGGGAATCCGCGTACGGCAAGGCGTACAAGGTGCAGGTCTCGGCCGACGGGACGAACTGGCGCGACGTGGCTTCCACAGTGGACGGAAACGGCGGGCAGGACAACGTCGCCTTCGAAGCCGTGGACGCCCGGCATGTCCGGATGGCCGGTGTCCAGCGCGGCACGAAGTACGGCTACTCCCTGTACGAGTTCGAGGTGTACGCCCACTAGATCGTCGGTCCAGCTGGTCGTGAGTGGCGATTCGGGTTATTGAGAAGAAGGTCAAACGTGTCGTGGCGTGGGGCCGGTGTCGCTGCTGCGTAGGCGTTCTCCTGGTAGTGAGGGCCTCTTTGCCTACCCTGACGGTAGTGAAGGAGGCTTTCGCTACTTTCGGATGTGGTCCCTGGTGATAGTGGGACGGTTGTGACGTCGGCGGCTGGTCGGGAAGTACATGAAGGGCCCCTTCCTTGCGCCTAGCGCAAGGAAGGGGGCCTTCATGTACTTCGGCAAGGCGTGACTCGCGTGCTTGGGGACGTGACTCGCGTGTCTGGATGCCGCACTCGCGAGTTCCGTCTCTGAACACGCGAGTTACGCCTGTAAACACGCGAGATCCGGGTCTGCGCACGCGAGTGCGGTGTCGCGTCACCCAGCCTGCCGTCTCGCCCGAGACACGACACGTTTTGCCTTACCCCTCAAGAACACGAATCGCCACTCACGACCCGCTCGCCGGACGGTTTACGGTGGCGGGGTGGACACGAACGACTGGTCACCCCGCACCCTCGCCGTCGCCGCCGGACGACCGGAGGGTCCCGGCGAACCGCTGAACGTGCCGATCGTCGCGGCGAGCACCTTCGACGCCGGCGCCGACCGCGCGTATTCGCGGGAGGACGGCACCCCGACCTGGGAAGCCCTCGAAGCCGCGATCGGCGCGCTCGAAGGCGGGCACGCCACCGCGTTCGCCTCGGGGATCGCGACGCTCAGCGCCGTCGTCGACACCCTGCCGGTCGGCGCGAAGGTCTGCGTCCCGACGTTCTCCTACGCGGGATCGCGTGGCCTGCTCGCCCACGCGCAGCGGACCGGCCGCCTGGTGGTGACCGAGATCGCGCCGGACGACACGGCCGCCTGGGTCGCGGCCGCGGACGCCGACCTGCTCTGGCTCGAATCGCCGACCAACCCGACGCTCGACGTCATCGACATCGAGACGATCGCCGCCGCCGCGAACGGCCTGGTCGCCGTGGACAACACGTTCGCCACGCCGCTCGGGCAGCGGCCGCTGGACCTCGGCGCCGACATCGTCGTGCACAGCGCGACGAAACTCATCGGCGGCCACAGCGACCTGCTGCTCGGCCTGACCGTCGCGGCCGACGAAGGCGTCGCGAAGGACTTGCGCGACGCGCGCACCAGGTTGGGCGCGACGCCGGGCGCGCTCGAAGCGTGGCTGGCCCTGCGCGGGCTGCGGACCCTGCCGGTCCGCCTGGCGGAGCAGACCCGCACGGCCGCGCTCCTCGCGGCGCGGCTGGTCGACCACCCCGCGATCACCCGGGTGCGTTATCCCGGCACCGGCACGATGATCGCGTTCGAACTCCCCGACGCGGAGACCGCGGACAAGGTCATCGGGTCGCTGCGGCTGATCCGCGCGGCCACCAGCCTCGGCGGGGTGGAGAGCCTGGTCGAGCGCCGGGCTTGGCTGGCTGGCGACGCCCACGTGCCCGCCGGGCTCGTCCGGTTCAGCGTCGGGCTCGAAGATCCGGAAGATCTCTGGAGGGATCTGGCCTCGGCACTGGGTTAGCGCCTTAACCTGAAGCGCGTGGAGGAGACGAAACCGCCAAGGCGGCTCGGTCAATTGCTGTGGGGCCTGTTCTGGCTCCTGGTGCTCGGCTTCCTCGCGATCGTCGCGGCGGGGTTGCTGGCCGAATTCGCGGCTTCGCCCTGCCCGAACGACGGAATCTGGGCGTGTGACGCGGAAAACCGGACCTTCGCCACCTTCCTGCCCGCGATCGGGTTCGGTCTCGGGCTCCTGATCGCGGTGGTGGGCGGCGGCCGGGCGGTGCGGAACCGGACGTCGCCGAAGCTCTGGCTGTTCTTCGCGGGCCTCCTCGGCGCGGTCTCTCTAGCCGTGGCCTTGTTCCTGGTGTTCTGATCGTGACCTTCGGGTTGCCGGGCACCGGCATTCATTCCAGAGTGGACAGTTATTCACGGGCGGATACCCCGAACGCGTGAACACGTCGGTGGCAAGGTCACTGTACGAGGTGGGTTTTCCCAGAAGAACCGGCATTTTCGCGCCGTGGGGCGGACGGCGAAAAAATACTTCCGCAAGGCAACCGATCCGGCCCTACGGGTGTTAACATTCCTTCGTCGCGGCGAGGTTTCCCTTTGCCGATCGGCTTTCGGGCCCTTGTATCGAGCAGGGTCATTCCCGCGTTACCGGTTTTCCCAGTGGCTCTTGTCACCGCCTGTCCGCTACGGCTCACCTGCACTTTTCCGGCAGTATCACGCTGTCACCCGATCGTGGGATTCCTCTCGGGTGGTCGCAGGGTGGGGGTCACCGTGCGTTGCGATGTTTTCCACTGGGAGATCACTTTGAAGAAGACGTTGGGCCGCCTCGCGGGCGCGGTGCTGGCCGGCGCCGTCATCTCGCTGGCCGTGACGCCGGTCGCGCTGGCGCAGACCGAAACGACGACCACGCCTCCCGCGCCGACGAGCGAGGCTCCGTCCTCGACTCCGGCCGCGCCGTCCTACTCGGGCGGCAAGGTGACGACGGCCCCGCCGGACTCGAGCGCCCCGGCCTCGTCGTCCTCGCAGGCGCCGACCTCGACCAGCAGTGGCAAGCCGACTTCCGGCAAGCCGTCGCCGACTTCCACCTCCGAGACGCCGACCACGCCGCCGGAGGAGCCTTACGTCGACAACGTCGGCGCGGGCTACATCGGCGACAACGGTGTCGGCGCGCTGGTCATCGCCTGCGAGTCGGGCGAGCCGTCGAACGTTTCGGCGCCGGACTTCGACACGCTGTACAGCAACCAGGCCGAGGACGACGGCCGCTACTGGGTCTACATCGTGAAGGTCAAGAAGTCCTTCAAGGGCAACTCCAGCACCTTCACCTGGACCTGTGACGGCAAGCCGGGCAAGGGCGACATCGAGTTCGAGGCGCCCATCGGCGGCGGCGCGGCCACTCCGGGCAAGCCGGAGAAGCAGGTCAAGTACGCCCCCAAGGGCGGCATCGAGACCGGTTTCGGCGCCACCGCGGCCTGATCGATGTCGACGAAGTTCCTCAGGCAGGGTGGCCGCGCGGTCGCGGCCACCCTGATCCTTTCCCTCGCACTGACCGGTTGCGGTTCCGACGACCCGGCGCCCGCGGCACAGCAGGCCCCGGCGGAATCGACCGTCCCGGTCACGAAGCCGTTCAGCGGCACCAGGCCGACGAACGTGAAGATCCCCAAGATCGGCGCGGAGTCGAACCTGATCGCCGTCGCGGTCAACAAGGACGGCAAGATGGCCGTCCCTTCGGCGAAGAAGCCGATGCAGGCTGCCTGGTACCAGCTTTCGCCGGTGCCCGGTGACGTCGGCCCGGCGATCCTGCTCGGCCACGTCGACGGCAACAAGCAGCCGGGCATCTTCTACAAGCTCAAGGACGTCAACCCGGGTGACGAGATCCTCGTCGACCGCAGCGACGGCAAGAGCCTGAAGTTCGTGGTCGAGAAGAAGGACCAGGTCCCCAAGGACCAGTTCCCCGAGGAAGCGGTCTACGGCAACACGGACAAGCCGCAGCTGCGGCTGATCACCTGTGGCGGTGTCTTCGACCAGGAAGAGCACAGCTACAAGGACAACGTGATCGTCTACGCGAATCTCGTCGCCTGACGACTGCAATGAAAGGCCCCTTCATCGCAAATTTTGCAATGAAGGGGCCTTTCATTGCATCGGAAGGACGTGCTCACCCCACCCCGGCGGACGGGAACGGGAACCCGGCCGGAGCGGCCGCTTCGGTGTCGACCCACTTCCGCATCCCCGCGTCACAGGCCGCATAACCCCAGTTGATCAACCGCTCCTGCAGCACTTCCGGCAGTTTCGTAAGGCGCGTCGGCGTCTCCGCCAGCTCGTGCGTGAGATCCACAGGCGCCCTCAACGAATCCTTGAGCTCGAAGTTCTCGAGGTCGACGTAGGACCCCCAGTAGGCGCCGTCGAAATCCTTCTCCACATAGGACTTGAGCAGCGCGCCGCGTCGCAGTTCGCGCACCTGGTTGTCGATCACGTCGAGGACGCGCAGCAGTTGCCGTCCCCAGTCGCGGGGGACCTTCCGCCTGACCTTCATCCGCTTGCCCGCGTCGCTGACCAGCACCGTCGCGTGCCCTTCGACCGGGTCCAGGCCGAGGTTGTCGTAGACGCCGGCGTCGCTCAGCACGATCTTGCGTTTCCGGTCGTCCGAATGCGGGTCTTGGATCACGACGGGCGAAAGCATCGGCGGGAACGCCGAAGAAGCGGCCACCGCGGTCGCGAGCGGGATGTTCCCGTGCGGCCCGTCCTGCCGGAAGAACCACCACTGCGCGCCGTCCTGGAGGTTCGTCGCGGTGAAGACGAACTGCGGACCGTCGGGGTCGATGTCCTTGAGACAGCAGTCGCCGAACAGGTGTTTCGCGTACACCCGCGCGAGTTCCTCACCGGCGCTCCGCCAGGGAATCGCCATGGCCAGCAAGGTGACCGGGATGTCGAGCCGGGTGCGCGCGAGGTTTCGGACCGGCGCGACGACCTCGTCGTAGAAGTTGTTCGCGGCACCGTTCTCGAACTTCAGGTCCGACCACGCGTACGCGAGCACGCCCGCGGCGATCGAGCCGCCCGAGACGCTCGAGAACGTCGAGATCTTCGACAGCCAGCCGAGTTCGTTGAGCCGCCACAGGGCGCCGGTGTGGAACAACATCGCGCGATAGCCGCCGCCGGACAGCGCGAGACCGACACCCTGGCGGGCTGTTGAAGGCTCTTTGACATCCCCCACCTGAGCGAGTGTAGAGGCGGTCAAGCGAGCAGCGGCCGCAAGAGGCGACGTTGCTCTTCGGGGACGTACTCGGCGTAGTTGTCGTACAGCGCCTGCTTCGCCAGCCTTGACGCGCGCTCGCCGTCGGAATCCCTGATCGCTCCCAGTACTTCTTCGTGATGCGCCAGCCAGTTGCGCATCAACGCCGTCCGGTCGTCGGCGTGCTCCAGCTTGTCTTCGATGAGCTCCAGCACGACGCCGCGGACGACTTCGCCACTGATCACCAGCAGCGGATTCCCCGTCGCGCGGGCGATGGCCTCGTGGAACGCGACGTCCGCGTGGGAGAACTCGGCGAAACCCTCCGTGATGCCGGCGCGCATCGCCTCGAGCGCCGTGTCGAGTTCGGCGAGATGGTCTTCGGTCCTGAGCTGCGCGGCGAGCAGATGTGCGGAACCGTCGAGGACCATGCGGAACTGCAACAGCTCGGACAGGCCGATGTGGTCGGCGCGCGCGAGCCGGTGCATCGACCGGTGCAACGCGGCGGGCGAGGCGGCCAGTACTTCGGGGCCGCGCGGATCGCCGGGCCTCGATCGGATCATTTCCGCCGCCTGCAGCACACGCAGCGCTTCCCGTACGGTCGAGCGGCCGACGTCGAACTGCACCATCAGTTCGCGTTCGCTCGGCAGCCGGTCGCCGGGTTTGATCCGGCCGCTGAACACGGCTTCCTCGATCTGTTCGACGACACGCTGATACGCGCGGACAGGGGCGACCGGCTCGAATTCCATCTTGACCCTGCCGTCTCGTCTGGTTTACTGGTCAGACCAGTCTACCGGCTAGGGGGCAGGATGAAAGCCCGGATTCACGCGGCAGTGGCAGCGTTGCTGCTGGTGGCGTCCGGCTGCTCGGCCGGTTCGAGTGCCACGGTCGCCAAGGATCCCGGGACGCTCGCCGTCGGGTACACCGCCGAACCCGCGAACTTCGACTTCACCCGCACCGACGGCGCCGCCATCCCGCAGGCCTTGCTCTACAACGTCTACGAGGGCCTGGTGAAACTCGACGCGGACGCGAAGATCGTGCCGCTGCTGGCCGAATCGTGGACGGTCTCGGAAGACCGCAAGACCTACGACTTCAAGCTCCGGAAGAACGCGAAGTTCAGCAACGGTGCCCCGTTCACCGCCGAGGACGTCAAGTTCTCGCTGATGCGCGTGAAGACCGACTGGACCGTGTCGATCAAGTCCACAATGGACGTCGTCGATCGGGTCGACGTCGTCGCGCCGGACCACGCGCGGGTCGTGCTCACGAAACCCAGCAACGGCTGGCTGTTCAGCCTCACCAGCAGGCTCGGCGCGATGTTCAGTCCCACCGGCGTCGCGGATCTGGCGAACAAACCGGTCGGCACCGGGCCGTACACGGTGTCCTCGCGCCGGCGCGGCGATTCCATCGTGCTCAAGGAGAATCCCGCGTACTGGGGCAGGAAACCGGCGTACTCCACGGTGGTCCTCAAGTACATCAAGGATCCGACGGCGCTCAACAACGCCTTGCTCAGCAACGGGATCGACGTCATCTCCGCGATCACCGTGCCGGATTCGATCCCGCAGTTCCAGAGCGACGACCGGTTCACCGTCGTCGAAGGCACGACGAACAGCGAGGTCACGCTCGCGTTCAACAACTCGCGCCCGCCATTGAACGACGTCCGGGTCCGACGGGCCCTGTCGTACGCGATCGACCGGAAGGCCTTGCTGGACACGGCTTGGGGCGGCCGCGGCACGCTCATCGGCAGCATGGTCCCGCCGACGGATCCCTGGTACGAGGACCTGTCGAGGGTGTACCCGTTCGATCCCGCGAAGGCGAAAGCTCTGCTCGCGGAAGCAGGGCAGCCGAATCCGGCACTGAGGTTGAGGATTCCCAACCTGCCGTACGCCGTCTCGTCCGCGCAGGTGGTGGCGTCGCAGCTGGCGGACGTCGGGGTCACGGTGACGATCGAGCCGCTGGACTTCCCGGCGGTGTGGCTCAAGCAGGTGTTCACCGACCGCGACTACGACCTGTCGATCATCCAGCACGTCGAGGCACGCGACATCGTCACCTTCGGCAGGCCGAAGTACTACTGGGGTTACGACAGCAAGCCTGTCCAGCAGAACCTGGCGAAGGCCGATGCCGGAACGCCCCAGGAGCAGGCCGACGCGATGCGGCAGGTCGCGCGGCGGCTGTCCGAAGACGCCGCCGCGGACTGGCTCTTCCTGTTCCCCAACGTGATCGTGGCGAAGAACAAGGTGACCGGGTTCGTCCGCAACCAGGTCAGCGAGTCCTTCGATCTCACGGGATTGGCGCCGCGATGACGGTCAAGGTGCTCCGCCGCCTGGGGATCCTGGTGGCCAGCGTGCTGGTCGCGTCCATCGTGGTGTTCCTGTTCATGGCCGTGCTGCCGGGTGATCCGGCGCAGGTCGCGCTCGGCGTCAACGCGACGCCCGAACTGGTCGCGAAGACCCGCGCCGAATTCGGTATCGACCGGCCGTTGGTGACGCAGTACTTCGACTGGATCGGCGGTGTCCTGCAAGGCGACTTCGGCCGCTCGTACGTCACGCGCGAGGAGATCGGGCCCGCGCTGGCCGACCGGCTCGGCGTGACGTTGTGGCTGGTCGGGGCCGGGATGCTGGTGGCGCTGCTGATCGCCGTCCCAGCCGGGACCTTCGCCGCGGTGCGGCATCGGAAGGCCGACGGCACCGCGGTTTCCGGCCTCTCGCAGCTCGGCGTCGCGATCCCCGCGTTCCTCGCCGGCATCATCCTGGTGCAGATCTTCGCGGTGCAGTTGCGCTGGCTGCCGTCCGGCGGGTGGACGCCGCCGGCGCAGGATCCCGGCGAATTCCTCCGCGGTCTCGTCCTTCCCGCCCTGTCGCTGGGACTCGTTCAGGGCGCCGTGCTCACGCGATATGTCCGATCCGCCGTACTCGACACGCTCGGGCAGGACTACCTGCGCACGGCGAGGTCCAAGGGACTCCGGCCGTTCCCGGCGCTGTTCCGGCACGGTCTGCGCAACGCGGCCGTGCCGGTGGTGACGGTGCTCGGCCTGCAACTGGCGACCCTGCTGATCGGCGCCGTCGTCGTCGAGCGCGTCTTCGTCCTGCCCGGTCTCGGCAGCATGCTGCTCGACTCGGTGGCGTCGCGGGATCTGCTGTCCGTGCAGGGGATCGTGCTGGTCCTGGTGGTGGGTGTGCTGCTGGTGAACTTCGTGGTCGACGTCCTCTACACGGTGCTCGACCCGAGATTGCGGGGTTCCTGATGCGTAACCGCACTCTCGTGATCGGCGGCGTGCTCGTCGCGCTGATCGTGCTCGCCGCACTGCTTTCGTTCGTGTGGACGCCGTTCGACCCGGTGAAGGTCGACGCGGCCAACCGGCTGCACGACTTCAGCGGCTCGAATCCGCTGGGCACGGACAGCTTCGGCCGCGACGTGCTCAGCCAGCTCATGGTCGGCGCGCGGACGACGCTCTACGTCGGCGTGGTCGCGGTCGGGATCGCCGCGCTGATCGGGACGCCGCTGGGCATCCTCGCCGGGATGTCGTCGCGCTGGCTCGGCGAGTTCGTCATGCGGGTCAACGATCTCGTGCTCGCGTTCCCCGCGCTGCTGCTGGCGATCATGTTCGGCGCGGTGTTCGGGGCGAACACGCTGACCGCGATGGTGGCGATCGGCATCGCGACCATCCCGTCGTTCGCGCGGATCGCGCGGTCGGGGACGCTGCAGGTGATGAGCAGCGAGTTCGTGCTGGCCGCGCGGTCGGCCGGGCGTTCTCGGCTGAACATCGCGGCGCGGCACGTGCTGCCGAACATCTCCGGGCTGCTGATCGTGCAGGCGTCGGTGTCGTTCGCGATCGCCGTGCTCGCGGAAGCGGCGCTGTCGTTCCTCGGGTTCGGCACCCGGCCGCCGACGCCGTCGTGGGGCCGGATGCTGCAGGAATCGCAGATGTTCCTGACCCTGCACCCGCGGCTCGCGCTCGTGCCCGGCGTCGCGATCGCCATCGCCGTCCTCGGCTTCAACCTGCTCGGTGACGGCCTCCGCGATCGTCTCGACCCCCGATTGGCGGCGCGGCTATGACGCTCGAAGTCCACGGCCTCGGCATCGGCGGCCTGGTCCGCGGTGTCTCATTCGGCATCGCGCGCGGTGAGCGGGTCGGGCTGATCGGCGAGTCGGGTTCCGGGAAGTCGTTGACAGCGCTGTCGATCATGGGGCTACTGCCCGAAGAGCTCGCCGCGTCCGGATCGGTGAAGCTCGACGGCCGCGAACTGCTGGGCGCGCCGGAGAAGGATCTGTCGCGGCTGCGCGGCAACGAGATGTCGATGGTGTTCCAGGAACCGATGACCGCGCTGAACCCGGCCATGCGGGTCGGCACGCAGGTGGCCGAACCGATGCGGATCCACCGCGACCGCGGGAACCATCGGGCGGCGGCCGAGGCTTTGCTGGATTCCGTGGGATTGCCCGGTGTCGCTCGCGCGTATCCGCATCAACTGTCCGGCGGGCAGCGGCAACGCGTCGTCCTCGCGATCGCGCTGGCCAACGATCCGAAGCTGCTGATCTGCGACGAGCCGACGACGGCGCTCGACGTCACCGTGCAGGCGCAGATCCTGGAACTGATCCTCGACGGCGTCCGGGAGCGGGAGAGCGCGCTGCTGTTCATCACGCACGACCTCGCCGTCGTGGCGTCGGTCTGCGAGCGGGTGCTCGTGATGCTGGACGGCGAGATCGTCGAAGCCGGCACCACCCGCGACGTGCTGACCGCGCCCCAGCACGACTACACGAAGAAACTTCTGGCCGCTTCGGACCTGGAGGCGAGCCGATGATGATTTCGGTCAGAGATCTGGAACGCCGCTACACACGGCGCGATGTGCATGCCCTGCGCGGCGTCTCGTTCGACGTCGAAGCTGGTCAGCGCTTCGGCATCGTCGGCGAGTCGGGTTCGGGAAAGTCCACTTTGGTCAGATTGCTGGCCGCGCTCGACAAGCCGACGGCGGGCAGCGTCTCGTTCCAAGGGAAGCGAATCGACACCCTGCCCGAACGCAAACTCGGCTTCCTGCGGTCGGAACTGCAGATCGTCTTCCAGGATCCGATGGGTTCGCTCGATCCGCGGATGCGGGTGCGCGACATCATCTCCGAGCCGTTGGGCCGCCGGGACCCCGCGCGGGTGTCGGAGCTGCTCAAGGCGGTCGGCCTGCCCGAAGACGCCGCCGGCCGCTATCCGCACCAGTTCTCCGGCGGGCAACGGCAACGCATCTCGATCGCGCGGGCACTCGCGCCGAACCCGAGCGTCCTCATCGCGGACGAACCGGTGAGCGCGCTCGACGTCTCCGTGCGGAAGCAGGTCCTCGACCTGCTCGCGTCGCTGGTCGAGCTGTACTCGCTGACGCTGATCTTCGTCTCGCACGACCTCGGCGTGGTGCGGCACGTCTGCGAACGGGTCGCGGTGATGCGGCGCGGCGAGATCGTCGAGATCGGCGACGTCGACCAGGTCTACGACGCGCCGGAACACGAGTACACCAGGGAACTGCTGGCGGCCGCGCCGAATCTGCGGGCCGAACTGGCGCGGTTGAGGGGAGGGGACGATGGCTGAATATCCCGAGGGACTGCCGATCGGTGGCGGCTGGGTGTCCACTGTGGACACTGAGCCGGTCTTGTTCCCGTACGACGGGAGCGAGATCGGCCGGGCGCCGGTCGGGACACCGGAGCTGGCCACGCGCGCGATCGACGAGGCTGTCGCGGTGTTCAAGCAGGTCGCGGCCCTGCCGTCGCGCACCCGGCGTTCTCTCCTGAACGACGTCGCCGCCGCCCTGGAAGCCCGGCGTTCCGAATTCGAACAGCTTTTGGTGCTGGAGACCGGCAAGCCGCTGGTCGACTGCCGGGTCGAGGTCGCGCGCACGATCGTCACCTGGCAGGCCGCCGCCGAGGAGGTCTCGCGGCTGCACGGCGAGACCGTGCCGCTCGACCTGCTGCCGTCCGGCGACGGGCTGGTCGGGTTCTGGAAACGCAAGCCGATCGGTGTCGTGGTCGGCATCGCCGGATTCAACTATCCGCTGCTCCTGGCGTCGCACAAGATCGCGCCCGCCATCGCCGCGGGCTGCCCGGTGGTGGTGAAACCCGCGCCGCAGACCCCGCTGGCGACGTTGTGGCTCGTGCATCTGGTGCGCTCGCTGACCGAGCTGCCCGCCATGGTCCAGCTGGTCACCGGGGACGCGGCCGTCGGCTCGGCGCTGGTCGCCGACCGGCGGATCGGCGCCGTGTCGTTCACCGGATCCGCGCTGGTCGGGCACCGGATCGCCCGTGACGCCGCACCCACGAAGACGTTGCTGGAGCTGGGGTCCAACGCCGCTCTGGTGGTCGCCGAGGACGCCGATCTCGACGCGGCCGTGGACGCCGTGCTGCGCGGCGGGTTCTACGCGTCGGGGCAGGCGTGCATTTCGGTGCAACGCGTCCTGGTCGTCGAAGCCGTCGCCCAGGAGTTCACCGAACGGGTGCTCGCGCGGCTCGGCGAGGTCGTCATCGGTGACCCCCGAGACGAGAAGACGCGGGTCTCGGCGCTGATCGACCCGGGGTCGACCAGGCGCGTTCAAGAATGGGTCGACAAAGCGACTTCTGCCGGTGCGCGGCTGGTCGGGGGCGGTGTGGACGGCACGGTGCTGCGTCCGGCCGTGCTGCTCGACGTGCCCGACGGCCTCGAATGCTGGGACGAGGAGATCTTCGGCCCGGTGGTCTGCGTCCGCACCGTGTCCTCTGTGGACGACGCGTTCGACGCGGTCAACGCGTCCCGGTACGGCCTGCACGCCTCGGTGTTCAGCACGTCCTTGAAGACGGCGTTCCGCGCGCTCGACGAGCTCGAAGTCGGCGGCGTGGTGGTCAACGAGGTGCCCGGTTTCCGGTCCGACACCATGCCGTACGGCGGTGTGAAGGACTCCGGCATCGGGCGGGAAGGGCCGCGGTTCGCGGTCGAAGAACTGACCGTGACGAGGATGGCGGTGCTGCGCCCGTGAGCTACGAGAACCTGTTCCGGCTCGACGGAAAGCGAGCCGTCGTCCTCGGTGGCGGCAGCGGCATCGGCCGCGAATCCGCGAAGGCGCTGGCCGCGCACGGTGCCGAGGTGATCGTCGCCGACCGCGATGTCGCCGCCGCCAAGGAAACCGGCGTTGGCGAGGCGTACGAGATCGACCTGCTCTCCGACGGTGCCGCCGCGCGGGCGGCGGCGGAACTCGGCGAGATCGACGTCGTCGTGCTGACCGCCGCGACCAACGTGCGCAAACGGCTGCTGGAGTATTCGCGCGAGGAGTTCGACCGGGTGATCGCGCTGAACCTCGGTGCGACCTTCGAGGTCGTCCGCGCGTTCGGCGCCGGGATGGTCGAACGCGGGCGGGGGAGCATCATCGGGTTCTCGTCGATCCGCGGTACCACCGTCGAGCCGGGGCAAGGGCCGTACGCGGCGACGAAAGCCGGGCTGGTGCAGCTGTTCCGCACGGCCGCGGCGGAGTTCGGCCCGGCCGGGGTGCGGGTCAACGCGATCGCGCCCGGCGTCGTCGAGACTCCGCTGACAGCCCAGATCAAAGCGAATCCGGCCTGGTACGACGCGTACGCGACCAAAGGCGCGCTCGGTCGTTGGGCGCGCCCCGGCGAACTCGCTGGCGCCGTCGTCTACCTGGCCTCGGAGGCGTCGTCGTTCGTGACCGGCTCCGTGCTGGCGGTGGACGGCGGCTGGACCGCGGTCGACGGTCGCTTCGAACCGCCCGCGACGTAGAGGAGCCTGTCCGTGCCGGAGTTGCCTGATCTGACCGCCGTCGAACTGGTCGCGCAGTACCGTGCCGGGACGTTGTCGCCGGTCGAAGTCACCGAAGCGGTCCTCGGCCGCGTCGAGGCGCGCGAACCCGAGCTGCACGCGCTCTACGCGTACGACCCGAGCGGCGCGCGTGAAGACGCGAAAGCGTCCGAAAGCCGCTGGCACTCCGGGGAACCGCTCGGCCCGATCGACGGCGTTCCCTTGACGCTCAAGGAGAACATCGCGACCCGCGGCACACCGGTCCCGCTCGGCACGGCCGCCACGGCGCTGGCACCCGCGCCCGAAGACGCCCCGGCGGGCGCTCGTGTGCGCGAGTCCGGCGGCGTCCTGCTGGGCAAGACGACCATGCCGGACTACGGGATGCTGACGTCCGGGCTGTCGAGTTTCCACACCGCGTCGCGGAATCCGTGGGACACCACGCGCACGCCCGGCGGCTCCAGCGCCGGTGCCGGTTCGGCGGCCGCCGCGGGCTACGGCCCGCTGCACGTCGGCACCGACATCGGCGGCTCGATCCGGCTGCCCGCCGGCTGGTGCGGCCTGGTCGGGCTGAAGCCGAGCTTCGGCCGGGTGCCGGTGGATCCGCCGTTCCTCGGCCGCGTCGCCGGACCGATGACCCGGACCGTGGCCGACACCGCGTTGCTGATGAGCGTTCTGTCCGGTGTGGACGGTCGAGATCACCTCTCGCTGCCTGCGTCCTCTGTGGACTGGGCGTCGCTGTCTTGCGAGGTCAAGGGTTTGCGGGTCGGGCTGCATCTCGATCCTGGTGTCGGGCTCCCGGTGCTGCCGGAGACGATCGCCGCCGTCACCGAAGCCGCACGTGTCTTCGAGGCCGCGGGCGCCGTCGTCGAGCCGGTTTCGCCGTTCCTGCGCCGCGAAATGCTCGACGGACTCGACACCTTCTGGCGCGTCCGAGCCTGGTCGGACATGTCGGCCCTGCCCGAAGACCGCCGCGCGAAGGTCCTGCCGTACATCGCCGACTGGGCCGCCGGCGGCGCCGACGTCAGCGGCGTCGACGCCTACCGCGGCTTCGCGCAGATCGACGCCATCGCCGTCGCGACCCTGCGCGCGACCGAACGCTTCGACGTCGTCCTGTCCCCGACCTGCCCGGTCTCGGCCCCACCCGCCGACTGGCCCTCGCCGACCAACGACCCGCGCCGCCCGTTCGAGCACATCGCGTTCACCGTGCCGTACAACATGTCCGGCCAGCCCGCGGTCTCGATCAACTGCGGCTACACCAGCGACGACCAGCCCATCGGCCTCCAGATCAGCGGCCGCCGCTTCGCCGACCTCGACGTCCTCCGCGCCGCTGCCGCCTACGAAACCCTTCGCCCCACTCCGCGCCCCTGGCCCTGACCCCTCGTCCCGCAATTCGTCCTCTAGTTGCGGTAGTTGCACGCGCAAGCACCGCAACTAGAGGACTAATTGCGTCACTTGCTGATCGCCTCGGCCAGCGCCAGGATCCGCCGCGCGTTGTCCACGTGCAGGTTCTCGATCATCCGCCCGTCCACGGTCACGACGCCCTGACCGGCCGCCTTGGCCTCCTCGAACGCCGCGATGATCTTGCGTGACCGCGTGATCTCCTCTTCGGACGGCGCGAAGATCCGGTTGCACGGCTCCAGTTGCGCCGGGTGGATCAGCGTCTTGCCGTCGAAGCCGAACTGCCGCCCTTGCAGGCATTCCGCCTCGAAGCCTTCGAGGTCCTTCACGTCGTTGTAGACGCCGTCGAGGATCGCCTTGCCGGTCGCCCGCGCGGCCAGCAGCGCGAGCGAAAGCCCGCCGAGCAGCGGCGCGCGGCCGGGGACGAACTCGGCGTGCAGTTCCTTCGCCAGGTCGTTCGTGCCCATGACCAGCACGGTCAGCCGGTCGGACGCCGCGGCGATCTCCTCGGCGTGCAGCATCGCGACCGGGGTTTCGACCATCGCCCAGATCTTCGTGTGGTCGGGTGCGCCGCCGAGTTCCAGCGCGCGCTCGATGTTGTGCACTTCGGCGGCGGAGTTCACCTTCGGCACCACGATCGCGTCCGGGCCCGCCTGCGCGGCGGCGCGGAGGTCGGCGTCGTGCCATTCGGTGTCGAGGCCGTTGACGCGGATGGTCACCTCGCGCGTGCCGTACTCCTTCGACGAAGCGGCGGCGCAAACGCGTTCACGTGCGGCTTCTTTCGCGTCGGGTGCGACGGCGTCTTCGAGGTCGAGGATGAGCCCGTCCGCGTCCAGCGTCTTGGCCTTCTCGAGCGCTCTTTCGTTCGCGCCGGGCATGTAGAGGACGGAACGCCGGGGATTCATTCGGAAGCCTCCTTGGTGGCCGCGTCGTAGGCGGCGGCGAGTTCAGGATCGTCGGCGGCGAGGGCGTCCGCGAGTTCGGCGACCACCCGGCACTGCTTCACCGAGGCGTCGTCCTGCATCTTCCCGTCGATCATCACCGCACCGGTGCCGTCACCCATCGCGGCGATCACGCGCCGTGCCCAGGCGACGTCCTCGGGCGAGGGTGAGAACACCTTCTTCGCTATGTCGATCTGCACCGGGTGCAGGCTCCAGGCGCCCACGCAGCCGAGCAGGAACGCGTTGCGGAACTGGTCTTCACAGGCCACGACGTCGCGGATGTCGCCGAACGGCCCGTAGTACGGCAGGATCCCGTTCGCCGCGCAGGCGTCGACCATCCGCGCGACGGTGTAGTGCCAAAGATCCTGCTGGTACGTCGTGCGTCCCTCGTTCAGGTCTTCGCCGGTCGGGTCCGTTCGCACCAGGTAACCGGGGTGTCCACCACCCACCCGGGTGGTCTTCATCCGGCGGCTCGCGGCGAGGTCGGCCGGGCCGAGTGAGATGCCCTGCATCCGGGGGCTCGCGCCGGCGATCTCTTCGACGTTCGCGACGCCGCTGGCGGTCTCCAGGATCGCGTGCACCAGCAGCGGTTTCGTGAGCCCGGCCCGCGCTTCGAGCTGCGCGAGCAGCCGGTCGACGTAGTGGATGTCCTGCGCGCCTTCGACCTTCGGCACCATGATCACGTCGAGTTTGTCGCCGATCTCGGTGACCAGCGTGATCAGGTCGTCGAGCACCCACGGCGAGTCGAGGCTGTTGACGCGGGTCCACAGCTGCGTCTTGCCGAAGTCGGTCGACTTCGCGATGGAGACGAGCCCGTTCCGCGCGGCCTCCTTGCGGTCGGCGCGTACGGCGTCCTCGAGGTTGCCGAGCAGGACGTCGACCTTCTTGGCAAGATCCGGGACCTTGGCGGCCATCTTCTCGTTGCTGGGGTCGAAGAAGTGGATCATCCGCGAAGGAGGCACGGGGATCTGGCGGAGCGGTTCCGGCGCCCCCACGGCGAGCGGGGCGAAGAAATCCTTCGGCGAACGCATCGTTCCTCCATCGCAACGGGCTAAGTGACCGACGGGTAACCCTAAACCCGGAAGGCAGGGAACCGCTGCGGCGCAGCTCACCTCCAAGGGAACACGATCGGGAATCGCGGAGGAATCTGTGGACGACTGGGCCTTGCCGGGTTTCACCGAGCTGGGGTCGCTGGGCGAAGGCGGATTCGGCCGGGTCGTGCTGGCCCGTCATGATGAATCCGCCCAGGTCGTGGCCATCAAATACCTGTACGCGCGGTTCGCGGCCGACCCTCAGCGGCTGGCCGAGTTCCGCCATGAGGCACAGATCCTGAGCCGTGTTTCGGGGCCCCACATCGCCCGTCTGCACCAGTTCGTGGAGACCCCGCAAGGGGCCGCCATCATCATGGAAGCCGTTCACGGAATCTCCCTGAAAGAGATCCTCGGCCGCCAGGAGAAGCTCGAACCCGAAGCCGCGCTGGCCATCCTCAAGGGTTCGCTGCTCGGCCTCGCCGGCGCGCACGCCGCCGGCACCGTTCACCGCGACTACAAACCGGCGAATGTCCTGGTCACCCCAGATGGGCAGAGCAAACTCGTCGACTTCGGCATCGCCGTGCTCGCCGGGCAGACCGGTGTCGCCGCGGGCACGCCCGCGTACATGGCGCCCGAGCAGTGGTCCGGCGGCATCGCCACCCCCGCGACCGACGTCTACGCCGCGACCTGCGTGTTCTTCCAGTGCGTCGCCGGGCACCGGCCCTATCAGGCCGAACAGACCGAAGTGCTGCGCACGCTGCACGAGTACGCCCCGATCCCGTTCGGTGAGGTGCCCGAACCGGTTCGCGACCTCATCGCGCGCGGCATGGCGAAGGACGTCGCCCAGCGGCCGTCCGGCGCGGCCGAGTTCGTCACCGAACTGGAGTCGTCCGCCAGGAAGGCGTACGGCGAAGACTGGGAGCGCAACGGCTGGCACTGGCTCGCCAAGGGCGCCGGTGTCCTGGTCGCCCTGTCGCCGCTGGCCCTGCTCGGCGCCGGGACCGCCGCCGCGCCGGTCATCGCGGGCGGCGCGGCGGGCGGGGTCGCGGCGACCACCGGCGGCGGGATCGCGCTCGGGCTCAAGGTGACCGCCGCGGTCGCCGTCGCCGCGGCGGCCGCCGTCGGCACGGTCGTGGTGGTCAACGCCAACAGTGACGATGCGCCTCGCCAGACGACCACCGTCGCCGCGATGCAGGTCGACCTCCTCACCCGCACCGAGAAGTTCGACGGCTTCGACTACAACGGCAAGTACGTCCGGATCAGCGGGTTGAAGGACAAGGCCGCCGAGGAGCGGGTCAACAAGGCGCTGATGGCGCCGATCGACGGCTGGCTAGAGAACTTCTGGCCCGACAGCTACCAGGCGCAACTGGAGCCCGACGGCGACATCCCGCATATGAAGACCGAAGCCGAAGTGCTGCGCCAGGACGACAAGCTGCTCTCGGTCGTCTACAAACGCTCGATCGACTCCGTCCAGTTCGGCAACCACGGCGGGTTCAGCGTCCGCCCGATCGTCATCGACCTGACGAAGGGCGAGCAGATCTCCACCGCGCATCTCTTCGACAACGTCGACGGCACCGCCGCGCGGATGCGGATGCTCGAAGACCGGCTCCTCGAGTCCGCGAAGCCGGGCGACTGCCTCACCGGCACGCGGAACTCGACCGAGCACCTCCCGGCGACGTCGATGTCGGAGCGCTACACCTTCGACTACGACTCCATCGTGCAGGCGGCGCCGACCGCCGACGGCATGCGCTTCTACGTCTACGGCACCGCGCTCGGCTACCCGCGCGTCTGCGATCCGACCGAGGTCACCGTCGGCTACCCCCGCCTGCTCGACCTCGTGAGCCCCGCGGTGCTGGACCTGCTCGGCCTCACCGGCGGCGGCACGCAGGGCAAGCGGACCAAAGAGGACAACGTCGGCGCCTTCACCATCACCACGCCGGAGAAATGGTGGCTGCTCTCCAGCGCTCCCATCGAGCGCTACCTGGTGACCGCCGACCAGTGCTCGAACAGCGGCATGCAGCCGTTCCACTGCGCGGGCGTCCTGTTCAGCGACAACTCGCGGGTCGAGGCGGCCGTTCCGGCGTATGAACCGGGCAAGCCGTACAACCGGTCCTATGGCCCGCGGCCGTGTCATTCCCTCGGGGCACCCAGCGAGACGCAGGGCTCGCCCGTCCTGCAGAAGAAGGAGCTTCGCCCGGTCGGGACGAAGAAGGCCGCGTACGAGGAGTGGCTGCTCACGTGCACCGGCGGCGGCACCGTCACCCAGCGGGTCTGGTTCCTGCCGAAAACGCAGCTCGTGATCGTCGACGAGTGGAACACTCCAGGTCTCGACAAGATTCTGGAAGAGGCCCGATGGAACTGACCGACGCGTGGAGACTGCCCGGCTTCACCGAGCTGGAACAGCTGGGCACGGGCACCTTCGGCCGCGTGGTGCTCGCGCGCCAGGACAACACCGGCCACGTCGTCGCGATCAAGTACCTCTTCTCCCGCTTCGCCGCGGACCCGGCGCATCTGGCCGCGTTCCGGCAGGAAGCGCTGGCGCTGCACCGGGTGTCGAGCCCGCACGTCGTCCGTCTCCACGAATTCTTCGAGACGCCGCAGGGCGCGGCGATCGTGATGGAGGCGATCAACGGGGTCTCGCTGCGCGCGGTGCTCCAGGCCGAAGGCGCTCTCGAACCCGAAGCAGCCCTCGCGGTACTGAAAGGCTCGCTGCTCGGGCTGGCCGCTGCGCACTCCGCGAACGTCGTCCACCGGGACTACAAACCGGCCAACGTCCTCGTCGCCGACACCGGCGAGAGCAAGCTGGTCGACTTCGGCACCGCCGTCCTGGCGGGTGAACGCGGTCCGTCCGTCGGCACACCCGCGTACATGGCGCCCGAGCAGTGGGCAGGCGGCCAGGCCACGCCCGCGACCGACGTCTACGCCGCGACCTGCGTGTTCTTCCAGTGCGTCGCCGGGCACCGGCCGTATGAGGCCGAACAGACCGAAGTACTCCGCACGCTGCACGAACACGCGCCCATCCCGTTCGGTGAAGCTCCCGAGCCGGTGCACGAGCTCGTCGCGCTGGGGATGGCGAAGGACCCGACGAAACGGCCGGTCGACGCGCTCATGTTCGTCAGCGAACTGGAACGCGTCGCCCGTGCCGGCTACGGCGACGAATGGGAACGCAAAGGCTGGTCACGGCTGGCGAAGGCGACAGGCGTGCTCGCCGCGGCGACGCCGTTGGTCCTGCTCGGCGCCGGCACCGCGGCCGCGCCCGGGGTCGCCGCAGCCGGAACGGGCGCGGTCGCCGCGTCGACCGGCGGGATCGCGGCCGGACTGAAGATCGCCGTCGGGGTCGCCGCGGCGGCGGCCGCCGTGGTCGGCTCGGTGGTCGTCTTCGCCGACCCGAGCACCCCGCCCCCGTCGCCGACCACTCAACCGGCCGTCGCGCTCAAGGTCGCCATGAAGACCCGAAGCGGAACCGTGCCCGGCACGAATCTCCCGTACAGCGGGGACCACCCCGAGGTGACCGGGTCGCCCGATCAAGCCTGGCTGAAGCGCGTCAACGACGCACTGACCGCGCCGATCGACGAGTGGAACCGCAAAACCGGCCCGGGCGCCGCCAAGCTGGAGCCGGAACGCGGCCCGTACAAGCTCCTCACCAAGGCCGAGGTGCGCTCGCAGAACGAGCGGTACCTCTCGGTGCGCTACACGCACGACCTGGAGAACAAACCGCACTCGACCTGGGGAAACGGCCGGAACGCGGTGACGATCGACCTGAAAGAGGGCAAGGCGCTCACTCCCGCCGAACTGTTCGCCCCCGGGAAGTTCACCGACGACGGACTGCGGACCCTCGCCGCATTGCTCTGGCCCGACAAGGAACAGTGCGGTCCGGCCACCAGCACCTTTCCGTACCAGCCCCTCAAGACGACCGACCTCACCGACGAGCGGAAGGTGTGGCTCGCGTTCACCCCCGCGGCCGTCGAGGTCACCGTCGACCTCAACACCCTCGGCTTCGCCACCGCCTGCGGTGTCCAGGACTACACGCTGCCCTACGACAAACTGGCCGATCTCCTGAACCCGGACCTCGTCGCGGGCGTGACCGGCGGAAAACCCCTGAAGGCGACCTCGTCCGCGCCGCCCGCGCAAGGACTCACCGACGTCCCGGTCGGCGCGCTGACCCTGCACCTGCCCGACGGCTGGACCGCCGTCTCGCAGGGACTGGAGAAGGTGATCGTCGCCCCGGGCTGCCCGGATCCCAAGAAGTACTTCAACTGCCAATACGTCCTCTTCACGGACAACACCCAGGAGTCCGCCGAACAGCCGCCGTACCGGCCGGGCGGTTTCTACCGGCGCAGCGCGGGCGGCCGGGCCTGCAACGCCGCCGGGCGCAAGGACCTCCGCCAAGAGGGTGACGCCGTGCGGACGGTTTCCACCACCGCACCGGTGGGCGGGGCGACGGCCACCCACGAGGAGTGGACGATCCAGTGTGTTCCTCGTGGACAGACCGGTGGAAGCGGCGAGGCGCAAGTGACCCAGCGGATCTGGTTCCTTGCGGACAGGCAAATCGTGGTGATGGACGAGTGGCGGACGCCGGGCCTCGAAGAACTCCTCCGTACCGCGACGATCTCCTGATCGACCTGCGAAGTCCACAGTGGAATGAGTATTCATTGGGCTGAATGGCCTAACCGACTGCTTCGCTTGCCGCGCCGGTGTTCGGTAGCGGTCATCGCATACCGGTGACCGTTCGGAGACGCCGGGTAACACCACTTACCTCGCCCTCACTCGGTTGGCGGCACGGTCGGACTGAAGTCCGATGACCGCCTACCGACCGGTCACCGATGACAAGGCGCCGCCGATCGCAGCCACTCCCGTTGTCCGGCGCCGCCGCCTTCCTGCCCTGTTAGACAGTTCATGTGCCGCTTCCACCGAGGTGGCACGGGATGAAGAGCCCTTGGGAAACCAGGTTCGAAGGAGGCGGAACGTGGCGGCTACACCGAACATGGAGAGCTCGACGGTCGCCGGTGGCGCGAAGCGCAGCCGGTCACTGCCGAGCCGGGTGGTGCCGCCGATCGAACTGCCCGCGAGCGTCGAGGAGCTTTCACGCAAGGCGGCGGCCCTGCTCGGCTGGAACGGCATCGTCTTGCCGGAGACCACCGTGCTCGGCCGCAAGATCTGCGTGGTCGCCCGGCTCCGCACCGACGTGCACGCGGAGCGCATCGCGATGGGCATGGGTCCCGTCGTCGATCGCGCCACCGTCGACACCTGGACTTGGCCAGAGCTGGCCGCGACCGCACCCGCGCCGGCCGCCGAGATCATCGGCGTCCTCGCGGTCGCCCGGCACTGGCGCACCGCGATGGCCTCCGCGGTCCCGTTCGCACGGTACGGCGAGGCCGCGATGGTTCTCCCATCGCCAGCCGTACTGACGGAAGACTACGTCGGCAACTGCCTGCCGCGTGCCCGCGCCTACGGGCTCGGCATCGTCTCCGCCGACCCCAACGCGGTGACCGACCTCGACCTCGAGGGGCACAACGAGCGCATGATCCTGGACGAGGACCCGGTCTCACGCCTGGTCAACGAGATCGTCTACGACCAGCTGCTGCGCGGCACCGAGCTCCCTGCCGAAGTGGACTGAACGCGCTACCGTCGGGCGTATGCGAGTCGTCATTGCGGGTGGACACGGACAGATCGCGCTGAAGCTGGAGAAACTCCTGGCCGAGCGCGGTGATCAAGCGGTGGGGATCGTACGCAATCCCGGCCACGTCGCCGACCTGGAAGCGGTCGGCGCCGAAGCCGTCGTCCTCGACCTGGAAAAGTCCGATGTGGACGCCGTCGCCAAGGCGCTCGACGGCGCCGACGCCGCCATCTTCTCCGCCGGGGCGGGCCCCGGCAGCGGCACCGCTCGCAAGGACACTGTGGACAGAGCCGCCGCGGAACTCTTCGCGACGTCCTCCGAGCGCGCGGGCGTGCGGCGGCACATCCAGGTCGGCTCCATGGGCGCCGACAAATGGGAGACCGCGGACGTACCGGACGATTTCCGGATCTATCTCAAGGCCAAGAAAGCGGCCGAAGACGATCTGCGCGCCCGAGATCTCGACTGGACGATCCTTCGACCGGGGCAGCTCACCAACGACGAGGGAACCGGCAAGGTCCTGATCGCCGAATCCACCGGACGCGGACCCATTCCCCGGCAGGACGTCGCCGCGATCCTCGTCGCGCTGCTCGACAATCCGGCGACGGCAGGACGCGTCCTCGAGGCGATCTCGGGTGATACTGCTATCTCTCAGGCCTTTTCCGCTTTGTGAAACCATAGTGTGTGGACGTAATCCGTCTTTTGACTGAACGGAGTAAGTCCTTGCGCGAGGACATCGCGGTCTTCAGTGGCAGCGCACATCCCGAGCTCGCCGAAGAGATCTGCGCTCATCTCGGTATCCCGCTGCATCCGGTGAAGGTGCAGCGGTTCGCCAACGACTGCCTCGAAGTGCAGCTCGAAGCGAACTGCCGTGAGCGCGACGTCTTCCTGATCCAGCCGCTGGTGCGGCCGGTGCAGGAACACCTCGTCGAACTGCTGCTGATGCTGGACGCCGCGCGGGGCGCGTCGGCGAAACGGATCACCGTCGTCATGCCGCACTATTCGTACGCCCGATCGGACAAGAAGGACGCGCCGCGGATCTCGATCGGCGGCCGTCTCGTCGCCGACCTGATGGCGACCGCCGGCGCCGATCGCGTCCTCGCGATGACCCTGCATTCGCCGCAGGTGCACGGCTTCTTCAGCGTCCCGGTCGATCACCTGCACGCGTTGCAGGAGCTGGCCAAGCACTTCCGCCAGTACGACCTCTCCGCGACCACCGTGGTCTCGCCGGATCTCGGCAACGCCAAGGAGGCCGCGCATTTCGCCCGGCTGCTCGGTGCTCAGGTCGCCGCTGGCGCGAAGCAGCGCTTCGCCGACGACAGGGTCGAGATCAGCTCGGTGATCGGCGAGGTCACCGGCCGCGACGTGATCGTCCTCGACGACGAGATCGCCAAGGGCAGCACGGTGATCGAGCTGCTCGGCAAGCTCCGGGAACTGAAGCCGCGCTCGATCCGCGTCGCCTGCACGCACGGCCTCTTCTCCAGCGGCGCGCTCGAACGGATCGGCAGCCAGCCCGACGTGCTGGAGGTCGTCTGCACGAACACGGTGCCGATCCCGCCGGAGGAGCAGAGCCCGAAGCTGCAGGTCCTTTCGATCGCGCCCGCGCTGGCGGAGGCGATGCGGAGGATCCACAACGGCGAGTCGGTCAGCGCGTTGTTCGAAACCGCCTAAGCGGTGCCGAGGACCCGGTCGAGGTAGGTGTTCGTGAAGACCCCGGCCGGGTCCACCTCCTTGCGGATCCGCAGGAAGTCGTCGAACCGCGGGTACCGCGAGCGCAGCGTCGCGGCGTCGAGGTCGTGCATCTTGCCCCAGTGCGGGCGGCCGCCGACCTCGCCGGCGATCGACGCGAATCCGGCGAAGTACTCGCGGTAGGGCATGCCGACGAACTGGTGGATCGCGATGTAGGCGGAGTCGCGGCCGTTCGCCGTCGAAAGCCAGATGTCGTCCGCGGCGGCGACGCGCACCTCGACCGGGAACGCGACCGGATTCTCCAGCTTCGGGACGAAAGCACGAAGCTCGGCGAAGACGTCGTGCAGTGCTTCGCGGGGGATCGCGAACTCCGACTCGACGAACCGCACACCGCGATGGGTCACGAAGACGCGATGCGATGTGTCGCTGTACTCGCGGGCGGAGAGGATGTTCGAGGCGAACCGGCCCAACGGCTGGACGAGTTTCGGCACCGCGCGGCCGAGTCGGCACAGCCCGCCGAACGCCACGTTCTCCGTCACCTCGTAGTCGATGAACTCCTTCACCTTGGTCAATGGACGGCGTTCGCTGCCCGCCGGAAGCCGGTTGTTGCGCTTGACCAGGGCGTTCTTGCCGTACGGGAACCAGTAGAACTCGAAATGGTCGTTCTCGTCGGCGAACTGGTCGAAGCCTTCGAGGACCTGTTCGAGTGGTTCCGGCCGCTCCTGGGCGGAGAGCAGGAAGGACGGTTCACACTGCAGCGTGACCGTGCTGATGACGCCGAGCGCGCCGAGGCCGACCCTCGCGGCGGCGAAGAGATCGGGGCGCTCGTCCGCCGAACAGGTGACCACGGTGCCGTCGGCGAGCACGAGTTCGAGCGCGGCGATCTGGGTGGCGATGCCGCCGAGCCGGGCCGCGGCGGCGTGGGTGCCGGTGGAGATCGCGCCCGCGACGGTCTGCGCGTCGATGTCGCCGAGGTTGGTCATCGCCAGGCCCAGGGCGTCGAGTTCGGCGTTGAGCTGCTTGAGCGTGGTGCCCGAACGGACCGTGACCAGGCCTTTCGCGACGTCCACCGACGCGACGCCGGTCCAGCCGGTCAGGTCCATCGCGTCCGAATCCGCCGCGGCGATCGCCGTGAAGGAGTGACCGCTGCCCAGCGGGCGCAGGCGCCGTCCGTCCGCGGCGGACCGGCCGATCGCCTCGGCGATCGCGGCCGTGTCGCGCGGCCGGTGCACGCGCAGCGGCGACGCCGTCGCGGTGCCGGCCCAGTTGCTCCACCGTGTCATGCGCCCACCTAACTCTCGTCTGTGAGTGCCGAAACAGTAAGTGAATAGTATTCGCGTTTCAAGCCCTTCTGTCGTACCTTAGTTCGGGTGACCAGTGCGACGGTGTACGACTTGGCGACGAAGGACCTGGATCCTCCGTTCGCGGTTGTCGACTTGGATGCGTTCGACGCGAACGGAGCCGACCTGCTGCGGCGGGCGAACGGCAAACCGATCCGCGTGGTCAGCAAGTCCGTGCGCTGCCGCTATCTGCTCGAACGGGTCCTCGCGCGGCCCGGGTTCGAGGGCCTCATGTGCTACTCGCTCGCCGAAGCCGTCTGGCATGTCGAGCAGGGGACGTCCGACGACATCGTCGTCGCGTACCCGACCGCCGATCACGGCGCGCTGCGGCGGCTGGCGGCGAACGACCGGGCGCGGGCGGCGATTTCGATCATGGTCGATTCGCCGGAGCATCTGGATCTGGTCGATGCCGCGCTGGGGCAGAGGCATCCCGAAATCCGCGTCTGCCTGGAGCTCGACGCTTCGTGGCGGCCGCTGCCAGGAGTGCACGTCGGCACCCGGCGCTCGCCGGTGTTCAGTCCGCGGCAGGCCGCGGATCTGGCGCGGACCATCTTGTCCCGCAAGGGTTTCCGGCTCGTCGGGATGATGGCGTACGAAGGCCAGATCGCCGGGCTCGGCGACGCGGCGGGCAGCGGTGTCAAGAACTCGCTCATCGGCTGGATGCAGCGGAAGTCCATTGTGGAAATCGCGAAACGCCGCGCGGCCGCGGTCCGAGCTGTCCGTGCCTTGGCGGATCTGGAGTTCGTCAACGGCGGCGGCAGCGGCAGCGTGGAATCGACCGGTGCCGAGGCGGCCGTCACCGAAATCGCGGCGGGCTCTGGGCTGATCGGGCCGACGCTCTTCGACGGCTACGCGCACTTCTCGCCGCGCCCGGCCGCGATGTTCGCACTCCCCGTCGTCCGCCGCCCGGCACCCAAGGTCGCGACGCTCTTCTCCGGCGGCTACATCGCTTCAGGCCCTGCGGAGTCTTCGCGACTCCCGACGCCTTACCTGCCTGAAGGACTCTCGCTGCTCGGATTCGAAGGCGCCGGCGAAGTCCAAACCCCCGTCTCCGGCGAAGCCGCCCGGCACCTGCGGCTCGGCGACCGCGTCTGGCTGCGCCACGCGAAAGCAGGCGAACTCGCCGAACGCTTCACGCACTACCACGTCGTCGTCGGCGACCGCGTCGACCGAACCGTCCCCACCTACCGAGGCGAATCCCAAAACTTCGGCTGATCCGCGCGACCCCACCCCCCACCCATCCCTGGGGGGCGCGCCCCGCACCAGCGTATCGGGAGGGGGTGTCGGGGAGGGCGGTTCCGCGGGGTGAGGGGCGAGGTTGTCCACAACTGTGGGTGGGTGTGGACAACTTATGTGGACAAGTCGGTAAGGCCAGGTCAGCATGGGTGGCGACGTGGTTGTTGGGGGTCGTGTGACTAGTGGGGCATGGGATCCGGGCGTCGGTGGACACGAATGGAGCAAGGGGGATCCGCCGGTGACGCGAAGGTGCCCTTTGGGACGTTGAGCGTCTCAAAGGGCACCTTCGTGACGTCCGGGCAGTGGGGCCGCGAGTCCATAGTGGACGGACGTGGGGTGAAGGACGCTTTCGTCGCATAGGACGCGGGGAAAGCGTCCTTCAGCGCCAGGTGACGGAACCGAGAGGTTTCGGATCGCGATGGCGCGTGAAGGACCCCTTCCCTCGGCTCAGCCGAGGGAACTCGACCTTCACACCATCGCAAGTACATGAAGGCCCCCTTCCTGTACCTAGGCGCAAGGAAGGGGGCCTTCATGTACTTACCGAGCGAGCGGGGCCGAACGCAGCCGGAGAAACCCTCAGGCTTCCCCGAACTTGCTCGCCAGATACCCCTTCACCACCGACTTCGCCTCCGCCACGATCCGCTCGTCCCCCCGCGGGTCGCGGCGGAACGCCAGCTTCAGCAACGCGTCGGCCGTCTCGTTTGCGATCGTCAAAGCGAACCGGATGTCGTCCGGCGGCGACTGGATCCGCGCGGAGAGCACGTCGGTGAGCGCGTCGACGATGACGGCGTTGTTGTCGCGGGTCTCGTCCAAGAGCTGCCGGTCGACGACGTCACCGAAGTGGACCTTCGAGAAGCCGGGGACCTCGCGGTGCATGGCGAGGTAGATGTCGAGGATCGAGTCCACGACGTCCCACCAGTGTTCGGGCGCGAGCTCGTTCAGTGTTTCCGACACCGAGGCGACGAAGCGTTCGAGGTTCCGTTGCGTCAGCGCCTGCACCACGGCCCGCTTGTCGGGGAAGAACTGGTACAGCGAACCGACGGCCACCCCGGCGCGCTTCGCGATCAGCGTGGTCGTCAGTGCGTCGTAACCGAGTTCGTCGATCAGCTGGGCGCTGGCGTCGAGCATCTGCTCCACCCGCTTGGCGCTGCGCTGCTGGACGGGCTGCCGCCGGAGCGGAGTGGTCTCCGCTGGTGATTTCGCGGCCTGGATGTCGGACACTCGGGCTCCTCCTTCGCTGATCTGCGACTTTATCGTGCCGACAGGGTTCCCCCCGGTCGAGTGAAGGCATAGTATCTGAGAACTTTTCATGTTCGGCCGAGTCTGAAGAGGAAAGGTGTGCCGCCGGTGGAGAATCCGACCTTCCCGTCCGAATTCCTGTGGGGTGTTTCGACCTCCGCCTTCCAGATCGAGGGGGCGACCGGGGAAGGCGGCCGAGGACAGTCCATTTGGGACACTTTCACCGAAACAGCGGGAAAGATCGCGCGGGCTGAGCACGCCAAGGTAGCGGCCGATCACTTCCACCGCTACTCCGAGGACATCGCGCTGATGGCCGAACTCGGCGTCGGCGCCTACCGCATGTCCTTCGCCTGGCCCAGGATCCAGCCCGACGGTGAAGGCAAGCCCAACGCCGAAGGCCTTGCCTTCTATGACGAACTCATCGACGAGGTCTGTGCCGCCGGTATCGCGCCGACGGGGACGCTGTTCCATTGGGACCTCCCGCAGGCGCTCGAGGACAAGGGTGGCTGGCTCTCCCGTGATACCGCCGAACGCTTCGCGGAGTACGCCGCCATCCTGGGCGAGCGGTTCTCCGATCGGGTGAAAATGTGGATCCCGCTCAACGAGCCGATGGTCATGTCGATCTTCGGCTACGCGATCGGCGAATACGCGCCGGGCAAGACACTCCTGCTCGACGCCTTGCCCACCGCGCACTACCAGAATCTCGCGCACGGTCTCGCCGTCCAGGCCCTCCGCGCGGCAGGCGCCCGCAGTGTCGGCACGGCCAACAATCATTCGCCGATCTGGCCAGCCTCCGATTCGACGGAGGACAAGGCCGCGGGCGAATGGATCGACGCTCTCATCAATCGCACTTACGCGGATCCGGTGCTGCTGGGCCGTTATCCCGAACAAGTCGTCGAACATCTCCCGGCGGGCTTCGCCGACGATCTGCCCACGATCGCGCAGCCGCTCGACTTCTACGGCGTGAACTACTACGAGCCGCAGGGTGTCGCGGCGCCGGGCGAGGGCAATCCGCTGCCCTTCGAGCTTCGCGCGATCGAGGGCTATCCCATGACCACCAACGATTCCCCGATCGTCCCGCACGGTCTGCGCGAACTGCTCATCGGCTTCCACGAGCGCTACCGCGAGCACCTCCCGCCCGTTTACATCACCGAGAACGGGTGCAGTTTCGACGACCTCGTCGCCGAGGACGGGCAGGTCCACGATCAGGAGCGCATCGACTTCCTCGACAGCCACCTGGTCGCGGTGCGCGAAGCGATGGACGCAGGAGTCGACATCCGCGGGTACTTCGTCTGGTCGCTGATGGACAACTTCGAATGGTCGAAGGGCTACCAGCCGCGGTTCGGCCTGGTGCACATCGACTACGAGACGCTGAAGCGGACACCGAAGGATTCCTTCGGCTGGTACCGAAAACTGATCCGCCATGAGTGAGGTCAGGGAACTGCCCGAGGCGCTCGCGGAACCGGTCACCAGGGTCCGCGCCGGCTGGATGAGCCTGCTGTTCTTCGCGAACATCGCGCTCTGGCTCGGCGTCTACGCGCCCATCCAAGTTCTCCTGCCGAAACAGGCCGAACTGCTGGACGCGGCCAACAAGGAAGCGGTGTTCAGCCTGGTCACCGGCATCGGCGTCGTCGTCGCGCTGATCGCCAACCCGGCCGTCGGCCTCCTGTCGGACCGCACCTGTTCCGCCCGCGGCCGCCGTCATCCGTGGACGGCGGCCGGGGCGGCGGTCGCCGCGATCGGGCTGCTCGTCCTCGCGTTCGCGCCGAACGTCGCGGTCATGGTGTTCGGCTGGTGCCTGGTCCAGGCGGGACTGAACGGAATGCTCGCGATGCTGGTCTCGGCCATCGCGGACCGGGTGCCCGTGCCGCAGCGCGCGCAGGTCGGCGGGCTGGTCGGCATCGCCCAGATGCTCGGGACCGTGCTCGGCGCCGTGGTGGTCGTGGTGATGCTCGACCTCGCCGGTCTCCCGCTGGGTTACGCGGTGTGCGCGGCCATCGTGCTGGCCGGCGCGGCGGCCTTCGTCCTGCGCACGCCGGACGCGCGGCTGCCGGTCGCGTACCGGCCGTCGGCCAGGGCCAAGGACGTACTGGCGAACTTGTGGATCTCGCCCCGCAAGCATCCCGACTTCGCCTGGGCGTGGGCCTGCCACTTCATGATCAACCTCGGCAACGCCTTCGGGACGCTGTACCTGTTGTTCTTCTTGAAAGACGCGGTGCGCTACGAAGATCCGGACACCGGGCTGCTGATCATGATGGGGCTCTACGGTGCCGCCCTCATCGTCGGCGCGCTCATCGCCGGGCACTTCTCCGACAAGTCGGGACGGCGCAAGCCTTACGTCTTCGCCGCGTCCGCGGTGATGGCCGCCGCCGCGCTGCTGCTGGTCGTGTGGCAGAACTGGACGGCCGCACTCGCGGCGTCACCGTTGCTGGGCGTCGGTTTCGGCGCGTACATGGCCGTCGCGCTCGCGATGCTCACGCAGGTGCTGCCCGCCGCACAGGACCGGGCGAAGGATCTCGGCGTCATCAACATCGCGAACTCGCTGCCGCAGGTGGTGGCGCCGATGCTGACCGCGCCGATTTTGGCTTACCTGGGCGGATATCCGAGCCTCTTCGCGGCTTCGGCGCTGTCCACCGTCCTCGCCGCGGTGCTGGTCACGCGGGTGAAGGGCGTCAGCTAGAACGTTGGAGACCGCGGACCGGTGCCGGTCGGGGGAGGGGAGTGCAACGGCACCGGCCCGCGGGGTTCGGGGGATGGCAGCGCGCTCCGGGGCAGGTATCGCGCTGCGTTTGTGATCATCAACCTAGCGACCGATTACTGCCTTCGCTAGGTGTTCTGCCGAGATTTTTCGATTAATCGCGGTGGGGACCGGAGTGATTACCGAGAGCGGCTCGTCGCGTTCGGGGGTACGCGCGAACCGCCGCCGGCGAAGGCGAGATCGTGGCGTGGTTGCCGAGGGGGCGCTCGGACCGCCGTTCACTCGCCGGCCTTCTAGATGTGCACGCCGCCGATGGCCGGACGGCGCGGGTTGACCAGCGCGTGCCTGCCGGTGGTTTCGGCGGCGCTCACCCTGGTCTGCCCGGGAACACGGCGGCGGGCTTCGCGCCGGTGGTCCTGGGAGGCCGCGGTGTGCTGGGGGGCGAGGCCGCCGGCGACCAGGTGTTCGTGCGCGACCTGCCATACCGAGCAGGGGGCCTTGCACCGGTGCCAGCGGGTCGAGCAGGTGGGGCAGTCGCCCCGCTCGTCGGGCTCGTGCGCCTGAAGCATCGCGCGCCAGCCTTCGGTCAGGCGGGGGAGCTCCGAGCGGGCGACCGAGACGAGCGACTGTGCGTCGGCCCGGTTCGCGAGATCGGAGAGCATGTCGAGGCGTTCCCAAACCGCGTTGCGGAGGACTTGCCCTAGGACCTGATCCACGGAGAACTCACCGTTACCTTTCCGCCATTTTGGCGGCTTCGTTGAGCGCTGCCCTGAGCTGGCCGAGCTGGCCGGACGTCATGCGCGCGGTCTCTCCCGGCGGCGAGACGAGAACCACCTGGTTGTCTTCGACGAACACGGTGACGGCGCGTTCGCGGCTGATGAGATCGCCGCACTGCACCCGCCAGACCAGCTGTCCGCCTTCGTAACGGCGCACACTCGCGGTACGGGGGTCGACCGGGGCGGAAGGGGAGACCGGCCGGTTGACGCCGGGGGCGACCGCGACCGGCTGCTGACCGGCGGGGCCGGCCGCACGCAGGTGGCGCGTGGCCATACCGGGCCGTCCCGCGGTGATGGAGCCTGTTGCGATCGAGTCCACGAACTCCACTGGCTCTTCTCCGCTCTCTCGTTCCACGTCGTCTTCGTTCCGCGTGTCCGCACCCTGCGGGGGTTCGGAGACTTGGTAGCTCTCTGTGATCGCTGCCGGTGGCGAGTCGGTCACGGAGATCTGACAACTACAGTGATGTGAAACCGAGTGCGATAGAAGGTCGAACCGCCGTCATAGCGGTGACCGGACGAGGTTTCACGGTAAGCGGTCAAACGACTTCTGCCGGGCCGATCACGACGGGCAATCCGGTGTTTCACACGGTTGAATAGGTGTGCTTACGCTGTTTCTCGACCCCAACGGAACTGTGAGGGGGCGCAATGGACGCCAGTATCGGTGGCGGCGCTGTCGCCGGCTCGGACGCAGTAGGCGCTTCAGGTGCTTCGGGCAGGCAGAGCCACCCCGTGCCGCCGGATGCCTGGGAGCAGCCGGAGATGCGAGCCGCACTGGCCACACGGGAGATCTCCTCCGTGTACCGGCTGTTGCGCAAGCACGGTGTTTCGCAGCGTCAGATCGCCGCGATGACCGGCCAGTCGCAGTCCGAGGTGTCCGAGATCCTCAAGGGTCGCCAGGTGATGGCGTACGACGTGCTCACCCGCATCGCTGACGGCCTTGGTGTCCCCAGGGGATACATGGGTCTCGCCTATGACGAGGCGACAGCGATAAAGGTCGTCGGTGCTGCCGACGGCCAGCAGGCGGAGGAGGACGAGTCCGTGAAGCGACGGAGGTTCCTCGCGCACGCCGCCCAGGTCACGATGGGTGCGGCGGTGTTCGGTCCCGAATCGGGCACGTGGTCGGCCGGACCGGCGAAGACGCCCGCCCCCGGGCGGATCGGCATGACCGACGTCCGCCAGGTGGAAGCCGCGACCAGAGCCCTCCGTTCCCTCGATTACCAGTACGGCGGCGGTTTCTGCCGCGACGCCGTGGTCGCCCAGCTGTCCTGGGGACAGCAGATGCTCGAATCCACCGGCACCGAGCCGGTCAAGAACCGGCTGTACGTCGCGCTCGCCGACCTGCACAGCCTGGCCGGTTGGACCTCCTTCGACACCGGCCTCATGGATTCCGCGCGCGGGCATTTCGCGAACGCGCTGGACCTGGCCAAACAGGGCGACAGTCATCCGCTGGTGGCCAACGTGCTGTACCGGATGGGCCGGGTCTACCTGCACAACGACGCCCCCAACGACGCGTTGAAACTGTTCCAGCTCGGCCAGATCGCCGCCCAGGAATCGGGCTCCGAACTGGCGGTCGCCGTGCTCTGCGCCAACGAGGCGTGGGCCTACGCGATGATGGGCAACGAGGAGCAGGCCACGAAGCTGCTCGGCCGGAGCAAGGACGAGTTCGCCCGCGCCGATCTGGCCGAGGCCGAGTCCTGGGTCAAGTTCTTCACCGAGACCGACGTCTACGCGATGATCGGCACCGTGCACACAGTGCTCGCCGAGAAGAACGCCGAGCACACCAAGTACGCGATCCCGGCCCTGACGAAGGCCGTCGAGTCCTACACCGACGACATGGCCCGCAGCAAGACGTTCATGCTCAGCGCCTTGGCCACGAACCACCTGCTCGAAGGCGATCTCGACCACGGTTCGAAGGTGGGTTCGAAGGCCATCGACTGCGCCGAGGGCATCAAGTCGGAGCGGGTGAAGGACCGGATGCGGCCCCTGCAGGTCGAGGCGGAACGCCGCCGGAACAACGCCGACGCCCGTGACCTCGCCGACCGCCTCAACTCGTTCTACGCCGCCTGAGCCGACCGGCCCGGGCGGCCGGTTCACGCCCGAAATCCTGCGCGACGCCCTCGGGCGGACGTGCGATCTGCTGGGCGTGGACCCCGAAGGCGCCCGGCTGCTGAGGTTCACCAACAACGCCGTCTACGAGCTGGCGAGCGCGCCGTTCGTCGTCCGGATCGTCGGCTCCACCCGGCTGCGGCACCGCGTCGGGACGGTCGTGCGGGTCGCCCGGCACTTCGAACGGCACGACGTGCCCGCCATCCGCCTGGTTTCCGGCCTCGACCAGCCGTTGCCGGTCGGCGAGCAGCTCGTGACGGTGTGGTGGAAGGTGACGGCGAGCGGCCGGAAGGCGAAGTCGGCCGACCTCGCCGCGCTGCTGCGCCGCGTCCACGATCTCGAACCACCCGAGGGTCTCGCCGAATGGGCGCCGTTCGCCGCGGTCCGCGCCAGGGTCTCGGACGCCGAGGAGCTGAACGAGGGCGACCGGCGGTTCCTGCTGGAACGCTGCGCCGAGGTCGAAGGCGCCCTCGCGACGCTCGACTTCCCCCTGCCCCGTGGCCTCGTCCACGGGGACGCGCACACCGGGAATGTGATCCACGGGCCCGATGGGCCGGTGCTGTGCGATTTCGATTCGTCCTGTGTCGGGCCGCCGGAATGGGATCTGACGCCGCTCGCCGTCGGCCGTGAACGGTTCGGTGATCCACCGGCCCGCTATCGCGTGTTCGCGCAGCGGTACGGATTCGACGTGACCACGTGGTCCGGGTTCTCGGTACTGCGCGCTATCCGTGAGCTCAAGCTCACCACGAGTGTGCTCCCGATTCTCCGCAGTCATCCCGGCGTACGGGATGAGCTGCGGAAACGGTTGGACGATCTCCGGAACGGGCGTACCGGCGCACGCTGGAACCGCTATCGGTGACTCACCCGGGAAAGGGATCTGCACGTGCATTCGCCGACGGCGAATGACCGTTCGCCGCTTGCCCGAATTCGCCGATCAATCGGTGACGAATTCGCCCGGGCTAATCACTTCTCCCGGCCCAATGCTCCCCCAAATGTGCAACTTGCAGCTACGCTGTGTTATTCGGCGCGGAGCGTTCACCTGCTTGCTGGGCACCGATCGGGGCCTTCGGGGTCACAGTTGTTCCAAACGCGTACGCAGAGCGTCCGCCTCCGGACGGCCGAGGCCGACGAAAATCGGCAACGCCTGGTCGTAGAGGCCCCTGGCTCGGTCCCGATCGCCGTCCGCCTCGGCGATCTCGCCGAACGCGGCCAGCGTCCTGGCCACCTCGAACCTCGATCCCCGCGCCTCCATGGTGGCGCGGGCGGGTTCGAGTTCGGCCCGTGCGGCCGCGAGATCCCCGGTGACCGTGAGGGCGCGGGCGAGTTCGATCCGGGCGCGGGCCACGTTGTAGTCGTCGCCGTCGAGGATGTCGCGAGCGCGGGTGAGGTCGGCGATCGCGGCTTCGGGCCGTCCGGCGCGGACGCGGGTCGCGCCGAGGTTGATCAGCGCCAGCCCGATGTCGTGCGGACGTTCCTGCCGTTCACCGAGCAGGAGGTCCTCGGTGAACCACTCGATCGCGTCGTCGAGCCTGCCCTGCTGCAACGCGACCAGGCCGAGCCCTTCCACCGAACGGATCTCGACGACGCTGTCGTCCGCGTTCCGGGCGGCTTCGCGGCCGGCCAGATAGTTCCGGACGGCTTCGTCGTAGCGTCCGGTGGCACGGCACGCGGCGCCGGCGCGGTTCCGCATCAACGCCTCCGCGGAGGCGTTGCCCCACGCCTTCGCGCACCGGGCGCCGATCTCGCTCACCCGCAGGTAGTCCGGATAGTGCTTGCGGAACAGGAACAGCGGCCACATCGCGGCGGCCAGCTGCCAGCCGAGTTCCGGCAGCTCCCAGTCATGCGCCGTCTCGACCGCGGCGATGAGGTTCTCGCGCTCCAGCTCCAGCCAGTCGAGTGCCTCTTGGTCACTGTCGAACGACGCCCGCGCCGACGGCCGGTACTCGTACCGGTACGGGATCGGCTCCTGATCGGGCGTGGTCAGGCCCGCCGTCGCGGAGGCGGTGAAGAGGTACCACTCCAGCATGCGGCGAACGGCGATGTCGCGGTCGTACTCGTTGCCCGCCGTCTTCTCCTTGGCGTGCAACCGCGCGAGATCGTGGAAGGTGTACCGGTCGTCGCCGCGGTCGATCAGCAGCCCGACGTCGACGAGCTGGTCCAGCAGGTCGTCGGCCACCTCCTCGCGCACGGCGATCGACGCGGCCGCCACGCCGACGCCGAAGTCGGGGCCGGGATGCAGCCCGAGCGCCGCGTACAGCGCGGCCGCGTCGGAGGGGAGTTCGTCATAGGAGAGGTTGAAGCTGGCTTCCACCGATTGCGCCTCTTTCGTCGAGAGCGTGGCCAGTCGACGATATTCCTTCCCCAGTTCGGAGGCGATCTTCTCCAGCGACATTTTCGGTCGTCCGGCGAGCTTGGCGCTGACCGTGGTGAGCGCGATCGGCAGGCCGCCGCACAGCTCGGCGATGGTCCGGGCCTGTGCGGCTTCGGCGCCGACCCGCTCCGCGCCGACCGCGCGGCCCAGCAGTTCGGCGCTGTGCGCGGAACCGAAGGGCGCCAGCTCGACCAGCTTCGCGCGATGTTCGGCCTGGAGCCTGCCCAAGCGGCGTCTGGAGGTCACGATCACGAGGCTTTCCCCACCGGTGGGCAGCAGGGGCAGTACCTGCTCGGTCGACGCCGCGTTGTCGAGCAGCACGAGCAGCGGCCGCTCGGCGGTCGTCGTGCGATAGAGGGCGGTGAGTTCCTCGACGTCTCCTGGCAGCCCTTCCGGCGGGACACCCAAGGCACGGAGGAACCGGCCGAGTGCTTCGCTCGCGGAGAGCGGGCCGTTGGTACTGAACCCGCCGAGATCCGCCCACAGGTGCCCGTCCGGGAACCGGTCACCGAGGTGACGGCCCCACGCGGTGGCCAGCGCCGTCTTCCCGATCCCGCCCTGACCGCTGATCAGGTGCACCGCCGGTCCGGCGGTGTCGTTCTCGGTCAGCAGTCGTTCGAGCAGCGCGAGCTCGGCCGTGCGGTTGGTGAAATGGGCGGGTACGGGCGGAAGCTGCCGTGGCCCCGAACTCACCTGTCTGGTGAGCCGGACCGCCGATCGCTGGCGCGGTACCTGTGGCGTGCTGACTTCACTTTCACCCGGCAACGGGCCGCCCATCTACTTCCCCTCTTCGGGTCGATCCCAGCGATCGCGTAGAGCATCCCGGTGAAGGTCCGGAGAGGACAGGGAAACCGGTCAAATGCGGCCGGATGGAGCAAAGCGCGTAACAGCTATGTCGTCGGGACGACCGGGGCTCGCGTGAGGACGACGGCGAAGCCGAACGCGAGCCCCATCACCGTCAGTTCCAGCGTCGCCCACGCGGCCAGCGCCGTGCGGTTGTGCCGCACGATCTGCGGCATCAGCTTCCAGCGTGTGTAGGCGCCGAGGCCCGCGATCACACCGGTGCACAACAGTTTCAGCAGCACCAGTTGCCCGTACGGCGTGGTGAAGACGCCTTCCCAGAAGCCGAGCGACGGGTTGAGCGAGATCTCGATCAGCCCGTTGAACAGCCCGGTCGCCGCGCCGAGGATCAGGCACAGGGTCGCGAGTTTGGAGAACCGCGGCAGCGCGTGCGCCAGCAGCGTCCGGTTCCCGATGAGCAGCACCGTCATCGCGCCGAGCCCGCCGGTCCAGGCGACGGCGCTCATCACGTGCAGTTCCATCGAGATCATCGTGTAGTCGTGGTAGTTCCAGTTCGACGCGTGCCCGGTGACCGGCAGCGGCAGCAGCGCGAACAGGCCAAGCCCGACGCGGACCTCCGCGGGCACCTTCTCGCCGTGTTTCAGCGCGAGGACGCCGAGCCCCGCGTGCAGCAGGGCCAGCACCGCGACGATCAGCAGCGCCTTCCCGGCGCCGACGTCGGCGATGTAGCTCCCGACATCCGACATCGACAGCGTGCTGGAACCCGGCCGGTATTCGGCGGTCTGCAGGATCAGCGCGACGAGCGCGGTGGTCGCCCAGACCAGCGCGGCCGCGACGCTCGCGGGCCGCGCGATCCGCATGATCGGCTCGGAGAGCTTCGGCCGGTCGTAGCCGACCAGTACCGAAAGCAGCGCCAGCCCGATCGTGGCGACGGCCGAGATGTCCAGCAGCACCCGCACGATCGGGATGGAGACCGAGACCACCTCGCTGACCTGCGCGACCCCGGGCACCGGGGCCGTGGCCGTCAGCGCGACGCCGATCAGGGCGCCGACGATGCCCGCCGCCACCAGGCAGAACAGGACGGCGACGCGAGTACGCGAGGTGGTCTCGGCCTGTGTCATGAGCCGCTCTTCTCCTTGTCACCCGCGCCGGTGCGCAGTGCGACGGTCAGTCCGACGGCGAGCAGCACGACGGCACCCGCGATCCACACCCAGATCGGCACCCCAGACGAGTTTTCGCCACCCGTCGCGGGGGTCGTCTCGGCTTGGCCGGCGTTGCTGCGCGCGGCGTCGGCGCTCGCCGGGGTCCCGGTGCCCGCGGCGGTGAGGGTGAACGGCACCTCACCGGTCACGGCGTGCCCGTCCGCGGACAGGATCCGGTAGCCGATCTTGTACTCGCCCGCCGGGCCGAGCGGCCGCAGCGGCACGGTCACGACGCTGTCGCGGACCTCGACCTGGCCTTCGGCCCACTGGCCGCCGCCCGGTCCGATGACCGCGATCTGGTTGACGTTCGCGTTCTGGACGTACTGATCGAACGTGAGCGTGACCTTCGCGGGCCCGGCGGCGAGCGAAGCGCCCTTCGCCGGGTCCGAGGAGATCAGGACGTTGTGCGCCAGCGCCGGGGTGGCGGTGGCGAGCCACGCCACCCCGGTGATCGCCAGCGCGACGATCGCTTTACGCATTTACTCGGTTCCCTCGGTGTTGCTCTTGCTCGAAACGGCGGTGGCGCGGCGGGCGCGCAGGGTGGCACCGGCGCCGACGCCGAGGCCGAGCGCGCCGACGACCAGGCCGGCGCCGCCGAGCCAGCGGGCGGTGTTGTCGGAAGACGAGGACGCGGCGTGGGATTCCTCGGAGGCCTTCGCGTCGGAGCCGTGGGCGCCGCCGTGCCCGTCCTTCTTCTTCTCGGCGAGCTTCAACGCCGGGGCGGGGTGCTCCGGCTCCTCACCCGAGGCCGGGGTCGGCTGGTTCCACTCGACGACCTTGCCGTTCTCGTACGTCTGGGTGGCGGGGAACTCCACCGTGTCGACGTTGGAGGGGAGCTGGCCGGCGCTGATCTGGAACTCCTGGAACTCCGTCGAACCGGCGGCGATCTTGGTGCCGGGCTCCGCGGTCCAGGAGACCTTGGTGACGGCTTCGGTGATCTGCGTACCGGAGTCGGTGGTCACCGGCGCGGGCAGTTTGGACTTGACGACCTCGGCCTTCCAGCCGGGGATCGGCTTGGTGCGCACGGAGCTGAGCGCGTACTCGGGCTTGAGGGTGATCTCGACCTTGACCGTGCCGGCGTCCTTCTCCTCGTTGGGGACGCGGAAGAAGATCGACGTGAAGCCGCCCTTCGACGGCTCGGGGCCGTAGACGTTGGCGGTGACGTGGGCCGAGGCGACCCCGGCCGAGAGCAGCCCGGCGGCACCGATGGCGGCGGCCAGGAAACCGGCTCGCTTGAAGACGTGCTTGGACACGAAGTACTCCTGAACGTGGTTCGAGACGGCGGGCTCGGGGGCCTCGCCGATTACGGGGGGATGAGCTGGGTTCAGGAGAACAGCGGCGGGCCGCGCCTGCCGTGGACCCGGCGGAGGTCCACGCCGACGAGATGACCGGGACCCGCCGGACGGCCAAGCACCGGCGACGCCACCGCGGCGGGCACCGGGAGCGCGTTGAGGATGAACGGCACCAGCGCGCGCAGGCAGGCGAGGACGCCGAGCAGCAGTCCGTCGGCCTTGGCCAGCAGCACCGCGGTGACCAGCGTGGCGACGACGTGCGCGACGGTCATCGCGAGCCCGCCCGAAACGGGTGCGGGTTCGCCGTGCGGTTCGTGGGTGCTCAGCGAGCTGAGCACGAGGTGCATCACGACCTGACCGGCGCCGAGATCGACGATGGTGGCCAGCGGCCCGCGCGCCTTCGCGGCGAGCGCGGCGGCGTTCCAGCCGATCAGCACGGTGAGCAACAACGTCATCGCCGTATCGGGTAGATCGCCGTCCCCGATCATGTGAGCGGTCACGGCCAGCGCCGCGGAGCTCACACCGAGCAAACCACCACGCACGGCGCGTAACGCGCTTCGGTGATGGCTGCCCTTACTCACGGGTGAAGAGTATTCGACGTACTGCCGCGTGGTCGATCTCCTCCCGGCTGTTGAGCAGTGGGAAAGACACCGCCGGGACGGCGCGTGCGTTTGCCCATTTAGGCCGAATGGGGAAGGTTTACGGGATAAATGGCGGTAAACAGGGGTTTGACCGCGCGGGTTTTGGGTAGTCAGGCTCCCGATACAGCTACTCCGAATGGGTGAGGAGTCTCACCCAGAGGCGGCGGGAGAACCAGCACGCGATGAATCTCTTCGAGTACATCTCGGATCGGTGGGACAGACTCGCCCTCCAAGGGCTCCTCCATGTCAGCGCGGTCGTGCAGTGCACGATCATCGCCGCCGTGCTCGGCGTGGTGATCGGCGTCGCCGTCTACCGCAGCCCGATCGGGTCGGCCGTGGCCACGGCGCTGGCGAGCACGATCCTCACCGTCCCCTCGTTCGCACTACTGGGGCTGCTCATCCCCGTGTTCGGCCTCGGTGTGAACACCACCGTCATCGCGCTCGTGCTCTACGCGCTGCTGCCGATCGTGCGGAACACGATCGTCGGTCTCGGCGGCGTCGATCCAGCGGTCAGCGACGCGGCGCGCGGTATCGGCATGAGCCGGTTCGGCGTGCTGACCAGGGTGGAACTGCGGCTCGCCTGGCCCGCCATCCTCACCGGGATGCGGGTCGCGACGCAGATGCTCATGGGTATCGCGGTCATCGCGGCCTACGCGAAGGGCCCGGGCCTCGGCTCGGAGGTCTTCTCCGGCCTCACCAACGCGGGGAGCACGAACTCCCTCAACCAGGCACTGACCGGGACGCTCGGTGTGGTCGTCCTCGCACTGGTCCTCGACGCCGTTTACGTCCTGATCAACCGTTTGACCGTCTCTAGGGGTGTCCGTGGCTGAGTCTCCTGAAACCGTATCCGGCGTCGAAATCCAGCTGGAGAACGTGTCGAAGCGCTACCCCGGCACCCGTGAGCCCGCGGTCGACGACTTCTCGATGGTGGTGCCCGCCGGCAAGATCGTGGTCTTCGTCGGCCCGTCCGGCTGCGGCAAGACCACGACCATGCGGATGATCAACCGGCTGATCGAGCCGACGTCGGGCCGCATCACCATCGGCGGCGACGACGCGCTGAAGCTCGACGTCGACACCCTGCGCCGTCGTATCGGCTACGCGATCCAGCAGGCCGGGCTCTTCCCGCACTTCACCGTCGCGCAGAACATCGCGGTGGTGCCGGGGCTGCTCGGCTGGGACAAGAAGAAGGTCAACGACCGGGTCGAGGAGATGATGGACCTGGTCGGGCTGGATCCGGCCGATTTCCGCGACCGGTTCCCGCGTCAGCTGTCCGGTGGGCAGCAGCAGCGCGTCGGTGTCGCGCGGGCGCTCGCGGCCGACCCGCCGGTGCTGCTGATGGACGAACCGTTCGGCGCGGTCGACCCGATCACCCGCGGCAACCTGCAGGACGAACTGCTGCGGCTCCAGACCGAACTGAAGAAGACGATCGTCTTCGTCACCCACGACTTCGACGAGGCCGTGAAGCTCGGCGACAAGATCGCGGTGCTCGGCGACCAGTCGAAGATCCTCCAGTACGACACCCCGGACGCGATCCTCGCGAACCCGGCCGACGACACGGTCGCCGGTTTCGTCGGCGCCGGTGCCTCGCTGAAGCAGCTGACGCTGCTGCGGGTCCGCGACGTCGAGCTGAAGCAGGACGCGCTGACGGCGACGGTGAGCGAATCGCCGTCGGACGTCCGCGAGAAGCTGACCAAGCAGCGCAAGCATTTCGTGCTGGTGCTCGACCAGCGCCGCCGTCCGATGCGGTGGGTGCACGTCCGCGAGCTGACCGCGGCGACGTCGCTGGCCACCGCGGGCAAACCGCTGCGCGACTACGTCAGCCTCCAGTCGACACTGCAGGACGCGCTCGAAGCCATGCTCGCCGAGGGCGGCAGCGTCCCGGTGACCGGCGCCCGCGGCGAGTACGCCGGGACGATCGAGCTCGACACCGTCATCTCGACGATCCAGCAGTTGCGCGAGGAGCACTCCGACGACAGCCCGGCGGAAGGTGTGACCGCATGACGGCCGTCGATACCGGATTCTCCACCGAGTCCTCGTCGAGAAGCGCCGAACGGGTCCGGCTCTTCGCCCAGCCGGCCGTGGTGCTGCTGATCGTCGCCGGCGTGCTGATCTGGGTGTTCACCAGCGACCTCACCGCGACCGAGAAGGCGACCCTCAACGCCGCCGGACTGCTGACCGCGCTGCGCGACCACCTGGCGATGACCATCGTGGTCACCGCGATCGTGGTCGCCGTGGCGGTACCGCTCGGCGTGCTCGTGACGCGGCCATGGGCGAAATGGGCGGCGCCGATCTTCCTGGCCGTCGCGAACATCGGCCAGGCCGCTCCCGCGCTCGGCGTGCTGGTGCTGTGGTTCATCGTCACCGGCGCGACCGGCGGGCTGTGGGTCGCGGCGCTGCCGCTGGCGTTCTACTCGCTGCTTCCGGTGCTGCGGAACACGATGGTCGGCCTGCAACAGATCGACCCCGCCCTGATCGACGCGGGCCGCGGCATCGGCATGTCGGCCACCGGCGTGCTGTGGCGGGTCGAGTTCCCGCTGGCCGTCCCGCTGGTACTGGCCGGTCTGCGGACCTCGCTGGTGCTGGCCGTCGGCACGGCGACCTTCGGCATGTTCGTGAACGCCGGCGGTTTCGGCCTGCTCATCGACACCGGCTACAAGCTCAACCTGACGAAGGTGCTGATCACCGGCTCGGTGCTCGCCGTCGCGCTGGCGCTGCTGGTCGACTGGCTCGGCGCGGTGGCGGAACAACTCCTCGGACCGAAGGGACTGCGCTGACATGCGGCTCAAGGCGATCCTCGGCGCGGTCCTGTTGTGCGGCACGCTTTCCGCGTGCGGACTCGAGGTCAACACCGCGCTGCCGTACAAGATCGAACCCGGTTCGATCAAACCCATCGAGTCGCTCAAGGGTGTCGAGGTGACGGTGGGGTCCAAGGACTTCACCGAGAACATCATCCTGGGCTACATGGCCGAGATGGCGCTTTCCGCGGCGGGCGCGGACGTCATCGACCTGACCGACATCAAGGGCTCGAACTCGTCGCGGCAGGCGTTGCTCACCGGCCAGACCGACGTCGCGTGGGAGTACACCGGCACCGGCTGGATCAACTACCAGGGCAACGAACTCCCCGTCCCCGGCGGGGAACAGGCCCAGTACGAAGCCACGAAGGCGGCCGACGAAGCGAAGTTCGGCATCTCCTGGCTGAACTATTCGCCGCTGAACGACCAGTACGGCTTCGCGGTCACCGAGGCCTACGGGGCGGCGAACAACCTGAAGACGACGTCGGACCTGGCGGCGTTCCTCAAACAGAAGCCCGACCAGAACGTCTTCTGCCTGGAGACCGAATTCACCAGCCGCCAGGACGGTTTCCCCGCCGCCGTGCGCGCGTACGGCTTCCAGAACCCGGTGATCAAGAACTTCGGCATCGGCACGATCTACTCGGCCGTCGCGAGCGGCACCTGCCCCATCGGCGAGATCTTCACCACCGACGGCCGGATCGCCGGACTCAACCTGCGCGTCCTCGAAGACGACAAGAAGGCGTTCCCGCAGTACAACGCCGTGGCGACGCTGAGGACCGAGTTCCTCGACAAGCACCCGGAAATCCGCGGACCGCTGGAAGCCGTCAGCGCGGCCATCGACAACGAGCAGATGATCGAACTGTGCAAACAGGTCGACGTCGACGGCCGTGACCAGGGCGAAGTCGCCTACGAATGGATGAAGAAGAAAGGGTTTATCAGCTAAATCTGTCGAGCGCTGACGCAAACGTGCCGAAGGGGCGCCCGTGCCGTGTCCACCTCACGGTGGGAGCGGAGGGCGCCCCTTCATCACGTTTCCGTGGGCCTTCGGCCCGAAAGAGGGCGCTCGACGGTGAAGTCTCCGTCGGGCGCGGGGCGCCCTTGGGGAGACCTCTGGGCTGAGTTTGCCCGCCGTCACTGCCCGCTTCGGGCCCTCGCCGCGTGCCATGAAAGGTCCTTTCCTTGCAAAATTTGCGAGGAAAGGACCTTTCCTAGCGTTCGAGAGCTGCGAAGGGCGGTCAGATGCCCAGCCGGTGCAGCAGCTTTCCCTCCAGCTGGTCCAGCTCCCCGGCGACGGCCCGGTGCGCCGCCTTCCGCCGTGCGGCGGGCATCCGCTCCGAAGCGCGAACGGTCGCCGAGAGCTGCTCCAGCGTCCCCTGAGTGTCCTTCGCGAAGGCCGCGTCGGCGTCTGTCGCCTTCGCGGACCTCTTCAGCTCCGCGAGCCCCTGCGTCAGCCCCGCGATCCGCGCGTGCAGCGCGGCACCGCGTCCGCTGTACTCGCCGAGCTGGTCGATGGCGACGCCGAGCTTCTTCGCTTGATAACGGTCGTACAGCTCCCGTGCGGCACCCGCCGCTCGAACGGCGTACGGCGCGATCACCGGCAGTACGGCCGGACCGAGCACTTTGGCCACCGCGACGGCGTTTTTCGCCTTCTTCGGGGTGAACCTGCCTTCGCCCTCGATGGCTTTGGCCTTGCGCGCCATGGCACCTCCCACGCTGTGTCACTGACGAACTTACTGGTCCCCGAAGTGGCGGGCATGTCGGCTTGCCGGTCGCCTTCTAGAGTGTTGTCCGTGAGTAACGAGGTGCTACTGGACGCGGGAGCGGTGAGCCGCTGCCGGCGTCGCGTGCACCTCGAACACGATCCGGCGATGCGCGAGGTCCCGCTCGCCCCGCCCGACCCGGCCGCGCAGCAGCGGATCGCCGACGCGTCGGCGCATCGCGACGCGATCGTGCGGCAGCTCATGGACGCGACGGGACCCGGCGCGACCTGGGTGAAGATCCCTCGCGACCTCCCGGCCGCCGAGCGCGTGCAGCTCACCGAAGAGGCCTTCGCCGCCGAAGCGCACTACATCTGGGGCGCGCTGCTCCCGGTGGATCGCGCCGGTCACCGGCGTGGCGGTTCCGAGCTCCTCGTACACACCGGCGCCGGCTACGTGCCGGTGCTGGTCGTGCGCCACCGCATCACCGATCGCGGCTCGGGCGCGCCGACCACGGTGATGACCGACCTCGACCCGGCGAACCGGTTGCCGGACCCGGCGCGAAAGGTCCGCTCGCAGCCGCGGGACCAGATGCGGCTCGCGCACCTCTATCGGATGCTCGAAGCGCTCGGGAAGCACGAAGGACACCGTGCCATCGGCGGCGTCATCGGACTCGACGCGGACGTCGTCGTCTGGCACGACCTGGCCGCGGGCACCTGGCCGGGCGGCCGGAGCGCGCTGACGGAGTATCAGAGCCGCTTCGCCGACAGGCTCGCCATCGCGAGCGCGGCCGCCGAAGGCGAAGAACCGCTCGCCGAACCGTCCCGCGTCCTCGAATGCCGGCGCTGCCCCTGGTGGCCGACCTGTGAGGTCGTGCTCACCGAAACCCGCGACGTCAGCCTCGTCGTCCGCGGCGAGGACGCGATGGAACTCCGCCGCGCCGGCGTGTCCACAGTGGACAAACTGGCCGCGCTCGATCCGGCCGACGAACCCCCGCCGATGAACTGGACCGGCGGCACCTTCGCCGACGCGATCATCCTCGCGCGCGCCTGGCTCGCCGACCTCACGATGGTGCGCAAGGTCGACCGCGTCGAGGTCTCGCGCGGTGACGTCGAGGTCGACGTCGACATGGAGAGCTTCGGCGATTCCGGCGCGTACCTGTGGGGTTCGCTGCTGACCGGCGCCGACATCGGGATGGAGCAGGGCTACCGGGCGTTCGCGACGTGGGAGCCGCTGCCGACCGCGGACGAGGCTCGCTCGTTCGCGGAGTTCTGGGCCTGGTTCACCGAAGTCCGCGAGCGCACGCTCGCCGCGGGGCTGACGTTCCGCGCCTACTGCTACAACGCGCTCGCCGAGAACCGCTGGCTCTTCGGTTCCGCCGACCGGTTCGGCGAATACCCCGGCGTGCCCAAGAAGGCCGAGATAGCGTCCTTTGTGGACTCCGGGGAGTGGATCGACCTCTTCCGCAGCGTCACCGACCAGTTCCTGTGCTCGCAGGGCAAGGGGCTCAAGGTGATCGCGCCGGTCGCCGGATTCGCGTGGCGCGATCCGGAAGCGGGCGGCGAGGCGTCGATGAGGTGGTACCGCGACGCAGTCGGCATGGACGGCGGAATCCCGGACGCCGTCCAGCGGGAGCGTCTGCTGCGCTACAACGAGGACGACGTCCTGGCGACGCACGCGCTGCGGAACTGGATGACCGACCACGCGCAGACGTCGGTGCCGTACATGAACGACCTCTGATCTCCCGGTCGCCATGCGACTTGCGATCAAGTGCGCTTCTGCGGATACTCGTAGACGAGTACTCGTAAACGAGGAGGCGTCGTGAAGCGGCGGAAGGTCGGGAATTTGCTGGCGTTGGCGATCCTGTCGACGCTGAACGAGCGCCCGATGCATCCGTACGAAATGGCTTCGATCCTGAAGAGTCGCGGCAAGGACCGCGATATGGGGATCAAATGGGGCTCGTTCTACACGGTCGTCGGCAACCTGCGGAAACACGGCTTCATCGAGGCCGTCGAGAGCGGCCGCGAGGGCGCTCGCCCCGAACGCACGGTGTACCGGATCACCGACGCCGGCCGTGACGAAATGCTCGACTGGCTGCGTGAACTGCTCGGCGAACTCGCGCCGGAGGAGCCGAAGTTCGTCGCCGGGCTGTCGGTGCTGGGGTGGCTCGGGCCGGACGAGGTCATCGCGCTCTTCCGTACCCGGCTGGCGGCGCTGGACGAAGACATCGCCTCGACCCGCGCCGAACTGGCGCGGCTCATCGAGGAGATCCCGAGGCTGGTGCTGCTCGAGCTCGAGTACCACCTGGCGATCCGAGTGGCGGAAGCCGAGTGGGTCCGCTCGATCCTCGGGGAACTGACTTCCGGCTCCATGCCCGGTCTCGCCGAATGGCGGGCCCTGTTGGCCGAAAGGGGGAGCACCGGCCGTTGAAAGAACCCCGGCGAGGTGTTGCAGCACCCCGCCGGGGTGACGATCCCGCAACCGGAACCCGGCCACGAGACGGCACTTCGAGAATAGCCGGGCTCCGGGAAACCAACCTGGAGTGACCATGACGAACATCAAGGACAGGAAGCGGTTCAAGCTCATCCCGGAGATGGGCGGCGCGCTGGCGCGGAACTACGCCCGGCAGCGCGGCACCGAACCGCAGATCGAACTCTGGCGGAAGCAGGCCCGCGAACTCACCGCCGGCCTGGCGGAAGGCGCGAAGATCCTCGAGGTCGCCTTCGGCCCCGGCTACTTCGCCGTCGAACTGGCGCGGCTCGGGTTCTCCGTCACCGGACTGGACGTCGCGCCGACCTTCGTCGAGATCGCGAGCGAATACGCACGGACCGAAGGCGTCGAGGTTTCGTTCCGCGAGGGCGACGTCGCGGCGATGCCGTTCGACGACGAGTCGTTCGACTTCGTCGTCTGCCAGGCCGCGTTCAAGAACTTCGTGTGGCCGGTGAAGTCGCTCGACGAGATGTATCGCGTGCTGCGTCCGGGTGGCACGGCCGTGGTGCAGGACATGAACCGGGACGCGACCGACGGCGACATCATGCGTGAGGTCGCGAGCATGAAGCTCGGCAAACTGGCCGCTCTGACGACCCGGCAGACGCTCGGCCAACTGCGTCGGCGCGCGTACACGCCTGTCGACTTCAGTGGGCTGGTCGCGGAAACCGCGTTCCGGACGTGTGCGGTCACCACCGCCGGGATCGGCCTGGACGTCCGTCTCACCCGCCCCTGAAATGCTATGAACGGTCCGTTCCTTGCAAAATTCGCAAGGAACGGACCGTTCCTCGCACGCGGGGGAGGCTCAGCGAGGGGCCATGCGCAGCGAGCCGTCCATCCGGATGACTTCGCCGTTCAGGTAGTCGTGGTCGATCAGCGACAGCGCGAGCTGCGCGTACTCGTCCGGCCGCGCGAGCCGCTTCGGGAACGGGACGCCTTCGGCCAGCGAAGCGCGGAACTCCTCGCTCACCGTCGCCAGCATCGGGGTGTCGACGATGCCCGGCGCGATGGTCAGCACCCGGATCCCGTGCGACGCGAGGTCGCGCGCGGCGGGCAGGGTCATCCCGACGATGCCGCCCTTGGACGACGAGTACGCGACCTGCCCGATCTGGCCGTCGAAGGCGGCGACCGACGCGGTGTTGATGATGACGCCGCGCGCGTTGTCGGCCAGCGGCTCGGTCTTGGCGATGGCCTCGGCGGCCAGCGTCAGCACGTTGAAGGAGCCGATCAGGTTGATCTGGACGACCTTCGCGTACAGGGCGAGGTCGTGCGGGCCCTTCTTCGAAAGGATCCGCGCGGACGGCCCGATCCCGGCGCAGTTCACCACGGTCCGCAGCGGCACCCCCGACTCGGCGGCGGTCGCGACGGCCGTCCGCACCTGCTCCGGGTCGGTGACATCGGCCTCGACGTAGGTGATGTTCTCGACCTGCTCGGCGTTCGCGATGGCACCGGCGAGGTCCAGCGCGAAGACCCGCGCGCCCTTCGCGGCGAGCGCCTTCGCGGTCGCGCCGCCGAGCCCGGACGCGCCACCCGTGACCAGCGCCGCGGTATCGGTGATCTGCATGTTCTCCCTTTCGTCGACAACCGGGTCCAGGTTAACGCTCGTTCGCATATCGGGGGCGCGTGTGTTGGCTCACGTCGAGGCGAAGCATGTCGTGAGGAGTATTCGGGCCTGAAGCGTTCCGTTCGCTTACAGGTCAACTCCGGCTGTCACCTTCAGCAGCATGAGCACTGCTCGGATCGTGGTGGTGGGGACCGGTTACGTCGGATTGACCACGGGAGCCTGCCTGGCAGGCCTGGGACATCGAGTCACTTGCGTCGATGTCGACCGGGCCAAGGTCGCAAGGCTCTCCGCCGGACGGGTGGACATCCTGGAGCCGGGATTGTCCGAGCTGGTGTCGAGGGGGCTGACGAGCGGAAGACTCGAGTTCGTGGTCGGCGCGCGCGACGCCGTTCGCGACGCGGAGGCCGTTTTCCTCTGTGTACCGACGCCGATGGGCGCGGGTGGCTCGGCGGACCTGCGGGCTGTCGAGGCCGTGACCACCGAGATCGGCGACGTCATCCCTTCGGGTTGTGCGCTGATCACCAAATCGACCGTCCCGGTGGGAACGTCGAAGCGCATCCAGGCGATGCTCGGCCGCACGGACGTGCCGGTCGTGTCGAATCCGGAATTCCTGCGCGAGGGCACCGCGGTGGAGGACTTCCTGGGCCCCGACCGGATCGTCGTCGGCTCGGACGACATCGCGGCCGCCCGTTGGGTCGGCGATCTCTACGCCGACCTCGCCGCCCCGGTCGTCGTGGCGGACGCGGCCAGCGCGGAACTGGTGAAGTACGCGGCGAACTGCTTCCTCGCGATGAAACTGTCCTATGTGAACTCGATCGCCGAACTGTGCGAACGCCTCGGCGCGGACATCGACCTGGTCACCGAAGGCATGGGCTACGACCGGCGCATCGGCCGCTCGTTCCTCAAACCCGGCCCCGGCTGGGGCGGCTCGTGCCTGCCGAAGGACACCAGCGCGCTGGTCCGGGTCGCCGAGTCGGTGCAGTACGACTTCACCCTGCTCACCTCGGCGATCGAGGAGAACATCGCGCAGCGGGACCGGATCGTCGCGAAGATCGCCGGCGCCGTCGGCGGCACGCTGGCCGGTTCGCGGATCGGAATCCTCGGGCTGGCGTTCAAGGCAGGGACGAACGACCTGCGCGACTCGCCCGCCCTCGCGGTCGCTTCCGTGCTGGGCGCGCTCGGCGCGGAACTGACCGCCTACGACCCCGCCGTCGGCGGCCACATCGACGGCATGACCGTGGTCGACGACCCGTACCAGGTCGCGAAGGCGGCCGCCGCCGTCGTCGTGCTGACGGAATGGGACGAGTTCAAGCGGCTCGACTGGACGTACATGGCCGAGCAGATGGACGGCGACGCGGTCGTCGACACGCGCAATCTCCTGGACCCGCAACGGATCCTGGACGCCGGGCTGTCGTGGCAGGGCGTCGGGCGGCCGCGGGCGGCGCTGCGGCGGAAGGTCGCCGTCTCCTGACCCACCTGCCTCCCGCGGGGCGCAATGAAAGGTCCTTTCCTTGCGAAATTTGCAAGGAAAGGACCTTTCATTGCACCAGGGAGACGAGCTTCATCAACCCGTCCACGACCTCCTCGGCCGTCGGGCCGTTCTCCGGATCGAGCATGTGCTGCAGCATCACACCCGAGTTCAGGGCCGTGGCCACCGCGCCGATCCGCCGCTCGTCCGCCTCGGTGAGGGTGTCCTCGTCGATCCCGAGGATGCCCGCCGCCATTCCCCGGCGGCCCTCGCGCTGCGCGGCGGCGAGCTGTTTTCGCAGCTCAGGGTGATGCTCGGACTGCACGAACGCCTCGATCGAGGCGATCCACAGCTGCCGGTTGCGCCCGTAGGAGTCGATCATCGCGCGCCAGGACGCCGCGTATTGCTCGGACGCTGACGCATCGGGGTCGACGGCGCCCCGCATCTCGACCTGGATCTCTTTGCCCCAGTCGTCCATCGCCTGGGAGAACGCCGTCAGCAGCAGGGCTTCGCGCGATCCGAAGTGGTAGCCGATCGCCGCGTGGCTGACCCCGGCGGCCGTCGCGATATCCCGCACCGTCGTGCGTGACCAGCCTTTTTCCTTCAAACACTGGATGGCGCCCGCCATCAGGTCCTCGCGATTACCCATGCCGGAGATCCTAGACCACGCGGTTTATCCATCTGGTTTAACCAAGCGGCTTGACCAATCGTGCAAATCTGCCGTACGGTCGGTCCCATCACCACGAACCCCAGGGAGCAGCCATGACGACCACCGTTCTGATCTCCGGCGCCGGCATCGCGGGCCCGGCTCTCGCCTTCTGGCTCCGCAAGCGCGGTTTCGCGCCGACCGTCGTCGAGCGCGCCCCGGCCCTGCGCGAAGGCGGTAGTGCGGTCGATTTCCGCGGCGAGCAGATGACCTTGCTCAAGCGCATGGGAATCCTCGAGGACATCCGTGCGAAGGAGACCGCGATGGGCGCGCAGGTCATCGTCGACACGCGAGGCAAGAAGGTCGCGCAGATGCCGTCGGTGTTCTTCAGCGGCGAAGTCGAGATCGAGCGCGGAGACCTGACGCGCATCCTCTACGACCACACGAAAGACGACGTCGAGTACGTCTTCGGCGACTGGATCACCGGCCTGGACGAACTTTCGGACGGTGTCAGCGTGACCTTCGCTCACGGTGAAACGCGCAGATTCGACCTGGTCGTCGGCGCGGACGGCCTGCACTCCGGAGTGCGGCGGCTGGCCTTCGGCGATGAGGAGCGGTTCCGCACTGACCTCGGCTTCCACACCGCGGGCTTCACCGCGCCCAACCACCTCGACCTCGACCACCTCGGCCAGATCTGCAGCGTCCCCGGCCGGACGGTGATGGTCGCCAGCGGCCGCGACCGCTCGGCGCTCAACGTCAGTTTTGTTTTCGCGTCCGGGCCGCTGGAGGTCGACCGCCGCGATGTCGAAGCGCAGAAGAAGGCCCTCGCCGAGCGCTACGCCGACTTCGGCTGGGAAGTCCCGGCACTGCTGAAAAGCCTCGGCGACGCCGACGCGCTGTACTTCGATTCGCTCAGCCAGATCCACCTCGACAAGTGGTCGCGGGGCCGGGTCGTGCTGCTCGGCGACGCCGCCTGGTGCGCGGGTCCGGGCGGTTCGGGCACCGGACTCGCGATGATGGGCGCGTACGTCCTGGCGGGCGAACTCGCCGTCGCTCACGGTGACCACGAAGCCGCTTTCTCGCGCTACGAAGAGAAAATGCGTGGTCCCATCAAGGTTTCGCAGAAGCAGGCGGCCGGGATCGGCACGTTCCTCGCGCCGAAGACCCGGTTCATGGTCGGCTACCGGAACTTCCTGTACCGGGTGCTGGGGTCGAAGCCGATGACGGGGGTGTTCACGTGGCTGACTTCGCGCGCGGCCAACGCGGCGACGCTGGAAAACTATGACGCTCCGGTCGCCGCACGGGGATAGCTTCGGTGGGTGATGGAACTGAAGGAGTTTCGCCGGGCCTGCTACGAGGCGGCTCGGCGAACACGCGGCCAGGTCGTCCGGTTCGTACCGTCCGACGTGGGACGGAACTTCGAAACCGGCGAGATCACTTATGATCATCGAACCGCCGCGGTGGTGTGGACGCAGGATTGGGACGAGGACGGAAGGCGCGAAATCCTCGGCATCGCCGACGCGTTCATCACCTTCGGAACGATCACCTTCGTCGACGAGCCGGGATTGCTGGCTGTTTTGGGAGAGCTTCTTCCTGGGCGCCGGTTGTACTCTCGGGCCGAACTCGAAGCGCCGATCGACCTCACGGCACCGCGCTGGAAGCGCCACTATGTCGCCGAGCACTGGCGGCCCGACAGTCTTGGCAAGATCCTCTTCAACTGCTGGGACTGAAAAAGTAGTTAGCAAAGCGTAGTATCAGCCACGTGTTCACGACCAGGCCGGAACTGGCCGGCACCCACGGCATGGTGGCATCGACGCACTGGCTGGCTTCGGCCACCGGCATGGCGGTGCTCGAAAACGGCGGCAACGCCTTCGACGCGGCGGTAGCGGCCGGGTTCGTCCTGCAGGTCGCCGAGCCGCATCTGTGCGGCCCGGCGGGGCAGGTCCCCGGCATCTTCGTCACCGCCGCCGATCGAACGCCGCGTGTCCTCGCAGGTCAGGGCGTGTCGCCCGCGGCAGCGACGCCCGAGTACTTCGCGGATCTCGGACTGGACCTGATCCCCGGCAGCGGTCTGCTCCCCGCGACCGTGCCGGGGGCGTGGGACGGCTGGCTCCTGCTCCTGCGGGATCACGGCACGAAGTCGTTGCGCGAGGTCCTCGGTTACGCGATTTCCTACGCACGCAACGGGATTCCGCTGGTCAGCCGAGTCGGTGACACGATCCGCGCGGTGCAGGACCTCTTCACCGAGCATTGGCCGACGTCGGCGGCGCTCTGGCTGCCGGACGGCAAACCCGCGGAGGGGCTGCATCGCAATCCGGCGCTCGCGGACACGTGGGAGCGGCTGGTCGCCGAGGCCGAGTCGGTCAGCGGACGCGAGGCGCAGATCGACGCCGGACGCCGTGCCTGGTCGCAGGGCTTCGTCGCCGAGGCCATCGATTCGTTCAGCCGCAAGGCGTTCCGCGACGACTCCGGTCGCGATCACGCCGGTCTGCTCACCGGTGAGGACATCGCGGGCTGGGAAGCGACGTACGAGGACGCGTTGCAGGTCGACTTCGGCGACTGGGGCCTGGTGAAGATGGGCGCCTGGACGCAAGGTCCGGCCTTGCTGCAGCAGGCGCGGCTGCTGGACGGCCTGCGTGACGAACTGTCCTATGTGGACGGAATTCCGACGGAACGCACCGTGCACTTGGCCGTCGAGGCGACGAAGCTGGCGTTCGCCGACCGCGAGGCTTGGTACGGGGATTCCCCCGACGTGCCGATCGAGTTGCTGATCTCCCGTGAATACGCGGAAACCCGCCGGGCCTTGATCACCGAAGAAGCGTCCGCCGAACTCCGGCCCGGTGGTCCCTCGCCGAGGCTGCCCGCGATTCTCGAGAAGCTGCGCGGACTGGAATCCGGCTCCGGCGCGACGGGGGAGCCGACGGTCGGGCCGCTGGGTGAGACCCGGGGCGACACCGTGCACATCGACGTCGTCGACGCGGCCGGGAACATGATCTCGGTGACGCCGTCGGGTGGCTGGCTGCAATCGAGCCCGACGATCCCGGAACTCGGTTTCTGCCTCGACTCTCGCGGGCAGATGTTCTGGCTGGAACAGGGCCTGCCGAACTCGTTGGCGCCGCGGAAGCGGCCGCGGATCACGCTTTCGCCGTCGATGGGCCTGCGTGACGGCGAGCCGGTGCTGGCGTTCGGGACTCCCGGTGGCGACCAGCAAGACCAATGGCAGCTGTGTTTCTGGCTGGCGCACACGCTCGGCGGGCTGAACCTGCAGGAGTCGATCGACTCGCCCGCGTGGCATACGACCGCGTTCCCGAGTTCGTTCTACCCGCGCTCGTGGACGCCGCGGGAACTCGTGGTCGAATCACGGCTCGGTCAGTCCACAATGGACGCGCTGGCCGCGCGTGGACACGCCGTCGTCGATGCCGGACCTTGGGCGCTCGGACGGCTTTCGGCCGTTTCGCGTTCCGGCGGACTCTTGCGTGCCGCCGCGAACGCGCGCGGAATGCAGGGCTACGCCGCCGGCCGCTGACGCTCCCCATGCCGTGAAGGCCTCCTTCCCTACCCTCAAAGTAGGGAAGGAGGCCCTCACTACGTGGACCCAGGCCCTAGGTTGTCCACAATGCCTCCCAGCTGTGGACAACTCGGCTCACGTCCGTTTCCCCGCCCCCATCGGCGATAGACTGGCTTCGGGGTCGCCCCCCCTGGGACGGGCGGGGGGTGGGGTAGTGACTCAAGAGCGCGGCTGTTCCCAGAGCCAGAATTCGATGCCCTGGTCGTCCACGCAGTCGGCGCTCAGGCCGTAGGGCTGCTGTTCGGTTTCGCCGACCTGGCCGCCCTGGGCTCGGACACGGTCGAGCGCGGCGGCGAGGTCGTCGACGGCGTACATGACCTTCCAGCCCACTTGGCGCCCCGGGCCGCCCCAGAGGCCGCCTTGCAGGCCGGAACCTTCGACGCCCCAACCGCCTTCGACGCGTCCGGGCGAGAACTGCCAGCCGAGAACGGCGCCGTAGAACGCCTTCGCGCGTTCGTCGTCCGGGACCTGGAAGGTGAAGTAGCCGGCTTCGCCGTGCCGGATCGGCTTCGCGCCGGACGAGGGACGCGGAGCGGCTTGCGACACCAGCCACCGCTGGCCGTACGGGTCCTTGAGCGTCCCGCTCAGCCCATGGCCTTCGTCAGCGACCGGCCGCTCCAGCACGCCGCCCAGTTCCGCGGCCCGCCGCGCGGACGCGTGGGCATCCGGGACTTCGATCCGGATCAACGTGCCGCCCTCGGGCGCCACCACATTGCCCAGTTCGGGGAATTCGTCCGCGAACATCAGCACGCTGTTCCCGATGGCCAGTTCCGCGTGCCCGACCCGGCCGTCCTCCATCACGATCGGATCGGACCGCCGCCGCGCCCCGAACACCTCGACATAGAAGTCGAGCGCGGCACGCGCGTCGGTGACCACGAGATAGGGCGTCAGCGAACGTACTTCGGCGGTATCGGTGAATGTCTGAGTCATATCGGCTCCGTTCAGGACGGCGCGACGCAGGTTGTCGCGCAATTCGGCGGCGAAGAGCGGGTCAGGATCGAGAGGACGCGAAGGTGTGCGAAGCGCGTCGAACGGATCAGTCATCGCGACCCTCCTTCTCCTGATAAGCACGCCGGAACGCGGCACGGGCCCGCACGAGCAACGCCTCCGTGGCGTGCACCGTGCGCTCCAGATGGCCGGCGACCTCCGGTACCGGGAGGCCGTCGACGTAGCGAAGCGTCAACGCGGCTTGGTGATGTGCCCCGAGCGACGCGAGCACATCGCGCGCCAGGAGCGCGTCCAGCCGCTCGTCCCACGGGTCGGTGTACTCCTCCTCGTGGACGAGTCGCAGCCCGCGTTCCTCGCGTTCCTTGCGCCGCCAGTGATCGGCGAGCTTGTGCCGGGCGACGCCGATCAGCCACCCGGTGCTCACTGCAGGCGCGTATTCCTTGCGACAGGACCTCACCGCGCCGAGGAACGTCTCGGACGTCAGCTCCTCGGCGAGGGTGCGATCACCGCACCGGGACAGCAGGTACCCGTAGACCTCCGGCAACGCCGTCTCGTACAACGACAGCAGCGCGAAGGCCGGGTCCCGATGCACCCGTGGTTCCGTCACATCTCCATCGTCGCTCGGGGAGCTCGAACTCCGACGGGTGAAATCGAACTTTCTCAGTTCCGCGGATCCGGCAGCCGCCGCGCCACCGCGATCACGCCGACCGTCAGCACCGCCTGAATCCCGATGACCAGCACGAACGCGCCCTTCATACCGAGCGGGCCCGCGCCGGCGGAAGCGAACAAAGTCCCCAGCGTCGCCACCCCCAGCGCCATCGCGGCCTGCTGCGATGTCGTCAGCATCCCGCTGCCGACCCCGGCGATCTCCGGCGGCACCTTCGACAACACGATCCGGAACACCGTCGTCATCGCGAGCCCCTGACCGAGACCGCACAGCAGCATCCCCGGCACGAAATCGAGCACCGCCAGCTCCGGCCATCCCAGCAGCACGGTGCCGATCAGTATCAGCAGCCCGAGCAACTGCACCGAAAGCCCGACGGTCACCACCCGCTGCCCGAACCGCGTCACCAGGCGACTGCTGACCAGGCACATCGCGAAGAACGCGAGCGAAAGCGGCGCCGTCACCAGGCCGGCCCCCAGCGGGCCGAGGTGCAGACCGTCCTGCAGCGTCACCGCGAACACGAACATGAACGCGCTGAACCCGATGAAGAACGGCACCCCGACCAGCAACCCTTGCCGCACACTCGGCATCCGCATCACCGACGGCGGCAGCAACGGCACACCGCCCTGGCGTTCCATCCGCCGTTCGACGTGGACGAACGCGGCCGCGGCGAACGGGAACACCACGAGCAGCGCGACCGTCCACAGTGGCCAGCCCAGCACGGGCCCTTCCGCCAGCGGCAGCAGCAAGGACACCAGGGCGATCGCCAGGAAGACCGTGCCGGGACGGTCGATGCCGAGCGGATTCCGCGAGCGGCTCTCCGGGATCAGCCGCCGCGCGATCACCAGGCCGACGATCCCGACGGGCACGTTGACCAGGAAGATCGGCCGCCAGCCCGTGCCCCACAGATCGGCGGCCACCAGCGCCCCGCCGAGGAATTGGCCGAGCACCATCGAAAGTCCCGCTGTCGCGCCGTAGAGACCGAGCGCCTTGGACCGGCGCTCGCCGGTCGTCGTCGCCTGGATGATCGACAGCACCTGCGGCAGCATCAGCGCGGCCGCCGCCCCCTGCGCGGCCCGCGCCAGCACCAGCGTCAACGCCGTCGGCGCGATCCCGCAGAGCAGGGAAGTGACGGTGAACGCGGCCAGCCCGATCAGGAACAGCTTGCGGCGGCCGAAGGCGTCGCCGAGCCTGCCGCCGACGACGAGCAGGACGGCGTAGGCGATCCCGTAGGCCGCGACCACCAGTTCCAAGGTGGCCGACGAGGTGCGGAGATCCGACCCGATGGCGGGCAGGGCGATGTTGACGATGAAGAAGTCGATGAGGGGAAGTGCCGCCCCCAGCAGCACGGTGACCAGGCCCGCCGAAGTCAGGGCCGGTCCGGCGGCGACGCGGGCAGGCGTCGCCGGAACTTGCGTCGAAGTCATGAGTACCACGATCAGCCGATCGCGAACCTGGTACCAGGAGTGTGTTTATCCTGGTACCACCACTACCTGGTAACCGGCTTCGAGCTTTGCGAACCTGATGAGGTGACCATGACCGTCGATTCGCGAGTGGCCGAGGTGCGGCGGCACGAACTGGCCGCGTTCCTGCGCAGCCGCCGCGAGCGCATCACCCCGGACCAGGTCGGCCTGCCGATCAGCGGCAGACGCCGCACACCGGGGCTGCGCCGCGAAGAGGTCGCGCAGCTGGCCGGCGTCGGGGTCACCTGGTACACGTGGCTCGAACAAGGACGCGACATCAACGCGTCCGACCAGGTGCTGGACGCGATCTCCCGCACGCTGCGGCTCGACCCGCACGAGCACAAACACCTGTTCACCCTCGCCGGCGCGCCGGAACCGCCGCTGGAGAAGGACTGCAAGCTCCTCAGCCAGAACATCCACCGGATGATGGACAAACTGGAGCCGTTCCCGGTCTGCGTGCGCAACGCGCGGTGCGACATCCTCGCCTACAACCGGGCCTACGACTGGCTGATGGGCGGCATCGACGCGATCCCGTTCGAGGAGCGCAACACCCTGATCCAATGCCTGACCAACCCCGAGTGGCGCCGCAGGCTCCCGGACTGGGAGCTCAACCTGCCCCGCGTGATCGCCGGTTTCCGCGCGGCGATGGCCGGGCACCTCGCCGAACCGGCGTGGAAGAACCTGGTCAAGCGGCTGCGGCAGGAGTCGGAGCTCTTCGAGCGGATGTGGAAGGAACACGACGTCTCCAGCGAGCGGATCGTCCTCAAGCGGTACCTGCACCCGGACGTCGGCCTGCTGCGGTTCGAGTTCTCGTACCTCTACCTCGGGCGGCGTTCCGAGATCTCGCTGGCGACGCTCACCCCGGCCGACGAGGAAACGGCGGCGAAACTGCCCAGCTCCTTCTGAAGGGGGAGGCGGACCAGGCTCGCGAGGGAGTCTTTCCGCGGCGGGAACGCCGACGCTGAGAGCATGACCGCAGCAGTCTCCGCCCCCAAGATCTCCAGCTCCCGCTTGATCGTCTGCTACGCCGCGATCCTGGGCACCCTGCCGTACCTGACCCTCAAGGCCTCCTGGGTCACCGGCGGCAGCCTCGGCCTCCGCGATCCGTCCTTTGTGGACTCCCAGCTGATGCTCTTCGCGAATCTGCTCACCGGCGGGATGGACGTCGTCGCGGTGCTCCTCGCGCTGGCGTTCACCTACTCCTGGGGCCGCCGGATCCCCGCGCCGCTCGTGCTCTTCCCGATCTGGATCGGCACCGGGCTGCTCGCCCCGATCGTGCTGAACCTCCCGGTGATCGTCGCCGACCTGATGAAGCCGCAACTGGCCGAACTGCCACTGGAGAACTGGGTCTGGGCCGTCGTCTACGGCGGATTCGCCTGGCAGGGCATCCTGCTGCTGACCGCGTTCGTGCTCTACGCCCGCGACCGCTGGTGGTTCGTCGTCACCGGCACCGTGCGGCCGGGGACGATCGGCGTGGCGGGCAGGCTCGGCATCACCGCCGCACTCGTTTCCGCGATCGGCCACTCGATCTGGGCATTCGGCTCCGGCGGCATGTCGGCTCGTGGCCAGGACGTGGTGATCGCGGTGCTCAGCGTCCTCGCCGCGGTCGCGCTGGCGACCGTGGCACGAGGACGGTTCTGGCCGCGGCTGGTGCTGGTGTGGACCGGCGCCGGGGCGATGGCCGGCTCGGGAGCGTGGGGGCTGTTCGGCGCGTTCACCATGGGATCCGGCGGTCAGGTGCCGGTGCTGGCCGTTCAGGTGATCGGCGGGGTGCTGCTGATGATGTCGGTCCTGCGGCGGCTACCGCACGCGGCGTAGCCGAGAAGCCGCTTTTCAACGGACGCGGCTCACCCCCACCACGGGTAGCTTTCGTCCTGTGCTGCTGAAAGAACGGTTTCCGTGGAGCCCTTGGGTGGGCCGCGTGCTGCGCGTGGTGCTGCCGCTGGGGTTCGTCCTCGGTGCCACGAGCAGCGCTTCCCGCTGGCAGCCGGACGCGCCGCCGCTGACCACGTCCGGGGTGTTGTGGCTGGTCGCCACCGCGGTGCCGCTGCTGATCGTGCACCGCTTCCCGATGACGGTCTTCCTGCTCACCTCCGCGCTGACGCTCGGCTACTACGCGTCGGACAACCCCGGCGGGCCGGTGATCGTGCTGCCGACGATCGCGTTGTTCGTGCTCACGAAGATCCGCGGGCCGATCGTCGCCGGGATCACCGGCGGGTCGCTGCTCCTGGCCGCCGGGGTGGCGTTGTTCGTCCGGCACGGGTTCGACGGCTTCGATCTGCGAGCCGGGCTGGGCCTGGTCTGGGTGGTCGCGGTCGTCGGGGTCGGGACGGCGGTGCGCAACGGGATGGCCGCCGCGCGGGCCCGCCGCGAGCAGGCCGACGAGCACCGGCACCGGATGGCCGAGCAGGAGCGGCTCACCATCGCCCGCGAGGTGCACGACGTCGTCGCGCACAGCCTCGCGATGATCAACGTCCAGGCCGGGGTCGCCGCGCACGTCGCCGACAGGCGTCCTGAGCAGGCGAAAGAGGCGCTGCTGAACATCAAGGAGGCGAGCGCTTCGGCGCTGAAGGACCTCCGCGCGACGCTGGCCGTGCTGCGTTCGGGTGAAGACAAGGCGCCCGCGCCGAGCCTTACCCAGGCCGAAGAGCTTTTCGAGCACGCGCGGGCCGCCGGGCTGGAGGTCCGCGTCGACGGCGAGCCGGGTGAGCTGCCCGCGCCCGTCGACGGCGCCGCGTATCGGATCCTCCAGGAATCGCTGACCAACGTGGTCCGCCACGCGAACCAGGCGAGCGGGGTCGACGTCAGGTTCGAGCGGAAAACCGGTGCGCTGACGTTGCTCGTCCGCGACGATGGCCGTGACGCCGTCGAACCCGCGCCCGGCCACGGGCTGCGCGGGATGTCCGAACGGGCGGCCGCGCTGGGCGGCGCGCTCACGACTTCCGTGGTGGACGGCGGGTTTCAGGTTCGCGTGGACTTACCGATACCAGGAGAGAATCGCGGCATCCAGAAGGGCTGATGAGAACAGTGGGGGAACGATGACGATCCGGGTGGTCCTCGCCGACGATCAGGTGCTGGTGCGCGCCGGTTTCCGGGTGTTGCTGGAGACCGAAGACGGGTTCGAGGTCTGTGCCGAGGCGGGCGACGGTGAGCAGGCCGTCGCGGCCGCCGTCGAACACCGGCCGGACATCGTCGTGATGGACGTCCGGATGCCCGGCGTCGACGGGCTCGAAGCGACGCGGCGGATCACCGCGCATCCGGAGCTGGCCGGGGTGAAGGTCCTGGTCCTCACCACTTTCGACGTCGACGAGTACGTCTACGAGGCGTTGCGTGCCGGCGCGAGCGGGTTCCTGCTGAAGGACACCGATCCGGTGGAGCTGCTGCGGGCGCTGAAAGTGGTCGCCGCGGGCGAGGCGCTGCTCGCGCCGACCGTGACCCGGCGGCTGATCGCGGAGTTCGTCGACCGGCCGGAGAACCGCCGCATCGACGTGAGCGCCGTCACCGAGGTCACCGACCGCGAACGCGAGGTGCTCGGCCTGGTCGCCGGTGGCATGTCGAACGACGAGATCGCCGCGCATCTGGTGATTTCGACGGCCACCGCGCGGACGCACGTCAGCCGCATCATGACCAAGATCGGCGCCCGCGACCGAGCGCAGCTGGTGGTGCTCGCCTACGAATCCGGTCTGGTCAGCCCTCGCCGGGGGTGAGTGAGATTCCCCCAAAAAGCTGAGATTGCCGAAGTTCGTCGCAGATCACGGGTCGTGATCGAGCGCGCTGGATTGCTGACCCTCCGTTAAATCGCTCTCGATCCGATCCCGCTGCGGGCAGCCCTGGCGGGGTCGTGCATCTGCACGTGCATCGTCACGGTCGCTAGACCTTCGCTTCGACCAGGGGAAATGTCGGGTTCGGCGAAGTGGCGGGCGATATCCGGTCGAGGCGTCCAACCGATATGCCCGTACGGCCAATCCGGATTTCCCGGTGTTTTCACCGGTGATCCGCGAAAACTGGCGGCCTTTTCGGACACGTTCCGTGACTTTCTTCTTCGGTGAGCGTCGAAGCAATTGTCACTTTCCGTCGTGAAATGGCCGAATAGGGGCACCCTGTACGAGTGCCGTGAGCATCGGGTTGCTTCCTCGCAATGCCGCTGAGCAGTACTCTTCGGAAGAACGGCCGCAGGGCACGTCACCTACAGGACGTGATTCTCACCCGGCCGGGCAGGGGCTTGATCGCTTTCACTTCTCACTGGGAGTCACCATTGACGGCAAATACTCCTGATCCCCTTCTGGTGATCACCGCGGGCGTCGTCGTTCTCGCCTACATCGTTTTCGCCGCGATCCTCACCCGGCTCTTGCTCGCCGGAAAGGTCGCTCAGCCGGCGAAGGTCATCGGGTCGGTCGCGGCTCTCGTGGCCGGGCTTCCGGCGATCCTCTACGCGTTCGCGGCGGTGATCGGCTGATGGGCGCGGACTTCCTGGCGGCGGCCACCGAACGCCAACGACAGCGGCTGCTCGAACTCGGCAGACACGTCGATCACCCGGCGGGCGCCACCCTGATCAACCAGGGGGAGCCATCGCCACCGGTGCTGATCCTGCGCTCCGGTTTCGTGAAAGCGCTGCGGACGGCGCAGGGCGACACGGTGCCGATGATCGTGGACCTGCTCGGCGCGGGTGAGGTTCTCGGCGTCGAAGCCTGTCTGGCCTGCCGCCCGAGTCACCTTTCGTTCGTGGCCACGAAGCCGGTTCGCGTGCTGGAGATCCCACAGGACGCCTTCCACGGCTTTCTCGGCGAAGACAAGCAGGCGATGGCGTGGATCGCCGCCGATGCGGCCCGCCGGCTGCGGCGGCGGGACACCGCGCTGGGTTTCGCGACGGCCAAGGTGCGGAGCAGGCTGACCGCGTTCCTGGCCCGGTTGCAGGCGCTTTACGGAATTCCGCACGCGGAGGGGATCGTCATCGATGTGGGACTGAATCACGCCGACATCGCGTCCGCGATCGGCGCTTCCCCCGCGTCGGTGAACGCCGAAATAACGAAACTGAAGAAAGAGGGCTATCTGACCACGGGATACAAGACGATCCACGTGAAAAAGCGCCTGCGAGAGGACGGCCCGCCGCTTTTCCCGCTTCCTGCCAGGCCGCGGCGGATTCCGCAGATGCGGCTGGGCAGACGGGTGGCGATGGGGTGACTGGACGAGGTCAGCCGCGTTTCAGCTGAAGCGCGAGCCGTATGACGAATACGACGGCCAGCGCGGCGACCAGGGCGATTTCCCAGGCCATGGCGGCTCCTCCTCGTCCGGCATCCGAACGCTCCGATGCTCTGCCCATAAGGCGCATCACCGGGGGAGGACGTTCACCGACACGGCCTGACTCACACTTTCGGACTAACGCCACGCCCACCGCAAGTGCTAGGAACGGTCCGTTCATTGCAAAATCTGCAATGAACGGACCGTTCCTAGCGTTTGAGGGAGCTACAGAGCGCTGCCGACCGCGGCCCACACCCGATGCGGGTCGAGGTCCATCGGCCGCGAGTCCGGATCCGGCCGCAGCCGCCGCAGCAGCACCTGCTGCACCAGCGTCGTCGGCCGGGCCGCCGCGGCCACCCGCCGCCAGAACAGGTGATCCTCCAGGCCCTCGAACAGCACCTCGGTGTTCCACCCGCCGAAGTCGTCGATCAGCGCACGCCGCACCAGGTAGCCGCTGCCCAGATACGGCAGCGTCCGCAGGCGCCGTTCCTCCGGCGGCAGCGCGCCGACCAGACCGTCGACCGGGTCCGCGACCGGGCAGTGCACGACGTCCGCCCCTTCCGAAGCGGCCAGCAGGCGCTCCAGCAGGAACTCCGAAGCACGCATCCCGCCGTCGAGCACCAGCAGCCGCGACGCCGTCGAACGCTCCAGCAGCGAGTTCCGCGTGAGTCCGCGGCCGAGCGGGGTGTCGTGCAGCAGGACGTCGTACGGGCGCGGACGTGGCCACGGGTGCACGCCGTCCTCGCCGACGAGCACCTTCCGCGGCACCACACTGCCGGTGAGCAGGTCGTTCGCGAGTTCGTCCGGATCGACTTCACCGGTGCGGCGCACGATCAGCACGTCGCCGTCGGCGGTGCCCGCCATCGAAGCCGCCGCGGGCTCCCAGCGTCGCGTGGCGACCCGCCGCGCACCTGCCGCGCGCTGCGCGATCCGCGCCGACAACGCCGTCCCGCGTGCCGAAGCGGGGCCGGCGGCGGACCGGTCGCCCGCGAACCGCGCGTCGAAAGACGGGGTGTCGACGGCCAGGGCGTCCTCCGGATTCCGCAGGCTCGTCGCCAGCGCACGCGCAGGCGCGATGTCCGCGGCAGGCGCCGAACCCAGCGAAGCGGCCAGGTCGATCAGGCGCCGCGCGGACGACGTCATGTCCAGCGACTTCACGAAACCGTAGGCGGCCGAACGCAGGTGCCGTTCCCGTTCGGGCTCGTCGGCGAGCGCGGCGGCGACCGAGCCCAGCGCCTCCGGCCGCGCGAGGACCAGATGCTCGCCGGGGACCAGCGGTTCGACGTCGGCCGAGGTCTCGCTGACCACCACGCAGCCGTTGGTCATGGCTTCGAGCGTGCGCACCCATTCCAGGGTCTGCTTCTGCTCGCGGTGCAGGTTCAGCAGGAACCGCGACCGCGCGAGGTGCTCGAACTTCGCCTTGCCCGGCAGGAAGTCGACGCGGGCGGCGGTCATCGGCTCGTGCGGCGGGGTCAGCAGCCGCGTCCGCAGCCCGGCGAGGTCCCGCGCGTATGAGCCGAGCAGCACCGAACGCCGCCGCTCGGCCGTGCCGAGGTAGGTGACGTCGAGGTCGCGCGGGCTGTCGAGGTCTCCGCCCCACAGATCCCACAGCGGGCTGTAGCCGAGCTGGAAATGCTCGACGGCGATCCCGCGCCGCCGCAGTTCGGCGGTCGAATCGGTGTTGATGTCGACGGCGCCGCCCAGGATCGACAGCAGTTCGGCGTTGCGTTCGAAGGTTGCCGTGCCTGGGTGCTCCACGCAGAATCCGATGGTGCGGCGGCATTGCGCGGCGGTCGGGAATTCGGCGTCCGGGACGGTCACGAAATACTCGTGGGGGACGACGACGTACACCGTGTCGTTCCCGGCGTCGGGGAACTTGCCGATCGCGGTGCTGGCCTTGCCGCCCGCGGTGCGCACGGCGTCGGCGACCACCTCCAGCAGTTCCTCCATGAAGGCGGAACCGCCCTCGGCGGAGACGAAGCAGAGTTCGGTCACGACCGGTCCATCTTCTTCCGCACGACCCGCAGCGGCGCGGTGACCCGCCAGCTGACGGTGCGGCGCGTGGCGTCGAGTTCCCTGGCCATCTCGGCGGCGAGACGTTCGGCGTTGAGCAGCCGCTGCCGGTCGGCCGACGGCTCGCCACCGGGCAGGACGTCCGCGTCGACGACGCCCGCCGACACCACGAGTTCGGCGTCGAGCAGCGCGAGCCGCAGCTTGTCCCGCTCCTCGCGGCAGGTCTTCAGCTCCGCGCGCAGCGAGTCACGCTGCTGGTGGGCGAGCAGGACCTCGGCCTCCAGCGCCTGCGAACGCGCCTTCGCGACATCGAGTTCTTCCTGCTGTGTGGCCAGCCTCTGGTGCACCTCGGCGGACTCGCCTTCGTCCGGCGAGGCGGCGATGGCCTCACGCAACTCGTGTTCGGTGTCGGCCAGCTTCGCCTTCAGCCGGTCCTGCTCGGCGGTGAAGACCTGCCGCTCGGCACGGAGCCGGGTCAGCTCGGCCTGGACACGGCCGGGAATGTCGGTGTCAGACATGAACGCCCCCACTCAGTTCGGTCAGGATTTCGGAGTACTCGCGCGCGTAGCCCGCCGGGTCGAGCCACGGCAGCAGTTTCTCGTGCGCGGCCTTCGCCATCTCACGGCGGCGCGTGGCCGACGTGCCGAGCGCGCGCAGCAGCGCCGCCGTCAGCGCGTCGACGTCGTTGGTCTCGAACAGCCAGCCGGTCTCGCCGTCGACGATCATCTCCCGCGCGCCGAACACGTCGGTCGCCGCGACGGGGACGCCACAGCAGACGGCTTCGAGGATCGACCGCGGCAGTGACTCGATGTCGGAGCTGTTCACGAAGATGTCCGCGGCCTGGAGCCAGCGCAGCGGATCCGGCTGGATCGGCACGAGGCTGACCGATTCCTCCAGCCCGGCGCGCTCGACGGACTCCTCCATCGCCAGCCCGTACGGCGAGGGGTGGAGGCCGACGATCGACAGCTTCGCCTCGGGGTGGACCTTGTGGATCCGCTCCATCGCCGAGATCAGCGGCGCCTGCCCCTTGCGGGCTTCCGCGATGCCGATGTTGACCAGCACGATGTCGTCGGGCGAGTAGCCGAGCATGTTGCGCGCCTGCCGCCGCGTCTCCGACCGTGTCCGGCCGCCGAACTTGTGCATCGGCGTGCCGTAGCGGACCGTCCGGCACCGCTCCGGCTTGCTGTACGGGAGGAACATCTCGCGCGTCGCGTCCGCGACGAACAGCAGCCTGTCGACCTCGGCGAGGGTGCTTTCCCAGCGTCGCCACACCGCGGCGGGCGGTTTCACCGGGCCCCAGTTCTGGTAGGCGAACGCGGGCAGCGAGAAGCTTTCGTGGATGACCCACGCTGTCGGCATCCCGGCGCGCTTCGCCGCGTCCGCACCGACGAAGCCGCCGAGAGTGTTGACGAGCGCGACGCCCGCTCCAGAGCACTTCGCGAAGCGCGCCAGCTCGGCGACGTGGCCTTCGTAGGCGGGCACCGTCTGGTTCCGGTAGTGCGTCGTGACGTGCACGGGGATGCCGAGTTCGTGGCAGTCCGCGCGCAGCGGGCCGTCGGTTTCACTCACCAGGCTGACCTGCCAGCCGTGATCGGTCACTATCCGGCTCAGCAGTTCCTGCAGCCACAGCTGCCCGCCGCCGACGCCGAGGCTGTGCGTGAACACCAGCACATGCTTCGGGTCGGTCGGGATATTCACGCGCGCCATCGCGCGGGCGGTATCCCCGGCCAGCTCGTCGGCGAGTTCGGCGTCGTCCAAGTCCGCGACGGGGTTGCGAAGCGTGAAAGTGCGCTTCGCCGACACGACCTCGCCGACGCCTTCGGTGCGGTACCGGACGCGAAGCGACAGCGTCCGCTCTTCGCCGTACGGGAGATCGACAGGCACCCAGGCCTCGAAGCCGCTCACCGCGGCGTCGTCGAATCCGGGGAATTCCTTGGGGACGTCCTTGCGCGGCAGGCGGGTGCGCGCGCTGACCGTGCCGCCGCCCTCGACCATGACCTCGATCAGGCTCGGCGCGCGGCCCTGTAGCAACGCCCACCCCGTCACGTAGACGACGTGTCCTTCGCTGACCTTGCCCTGCTTCGGCGCTTCGAGTTCGCCCAGCCACAGCGGTTCTTCGCCCGGCAACGTTCCGACGTGGACGGTCGCCTGGTTCAGCACACGCTCGTCCGGACCGGTGACGACGATGTCCTGCGTGCCCGCCGGAACCCAGGAACCCGGGACCGCGCGCCAGCCGAAGGTGCCTTCGGGCGCGCCCGGGCACGGCTCGGGGAACAGGTTCGCCTCGACGTCCGCGATGGTCACGGACATCTCACCGATCCGGCTGATGCCGGTCGTCCAGCCCCGGAGCTCGAACATGTGCCCGACCGGCAGGGCCGGGGTCAGGATGCCGGCGGTATGCAGGCTCGTCATCGCTTCGCTACCTCGTCTTCGTTCGCCGCCACACCGGCGCCGACCTTGGGTGAACGGTACTCGTGGACGGTTCTCGCCAGGCGCGTTCGCCAAATCCCGTCGATCGCCACCCGCACCTCGTCCGTGCCGTGCGCGGTGCCGCACGAGGCGATCGTCGAGAAGGCGACCTCACGCGCCACCGCACTGTCCACAAAGGAGGGATGGAGCCCGATCAGCACACCGAGCCAGCCCGCCAGGTCGCGCATCGACCCGCCCTCCGCCGCCCCGGGCCAGCCCGCGTCGGCGAGTTTGTCGGCCAGCACGAGCACTCCGCGTTCGATCACCTCGGGCACGCCGGCGCCTTCGTTCCGCCACTCGAGGTCGATCGGGCGCAGCGTCTCGCCGTCGACAAGGACGTTGTGCGGCACCAGATCCCACAACGCCTCGACCCCGCGCGAGGCCTCCGCGCGGACGAGATCCCGCCAGCCGGTGAGCAGCTCCGCGACCCGTTCCGGCTCGTCGAACAGGACTTCGACCATCGTCGGGGCGTCGTACACGTTGTCCGCGCACGGTCCGACCGAGATCCCGGCCACCGGCGGCGACGGGACCAGCGGCGTGCGGCGGACCTCGGCACCGTCCCCGGTGCGCACGACGTCGGCGCGCGTGCAGGCGAACGCGGCGCGTTCGGAGGTGTTGAAGTAGGTCGCGAGCCGGTACGGGGGCCAGAGCGCGGCGGCGCCGGGACCGCAGAGCAGGGCGAGTCCGTTGGCGGGACCACCGGCGATCGCCGCGGACAGCCGGGGTAGTTCGGTGTCGATCTGCGTGCCGCGCACGGCGCGGGCGACCTCGTGACCGGGGGAACAGAGCAGCTCACGCTGGACTTCGAGGCCTGCCGCCGCCAGCGTCTTGGCGACACCGCGCGAAGCCGTCAGCACCACGACGGCGCCCAGCGGCGACAGCCGTTCGCGAACCGAGTCCAGCAGGCTTCGCGTCGCGTACGGCTGCTGGACGACGACGAGGTCGTAGCCGTCGGCGGGCGGCCGATCGTGCACCGTCACGGTGGTGAGGTCACGGGTGCGGAACCGCACCGCGGCCGCGCGGACCGGGTCGGCCTCGACGGCGTGCACCGTCTCCGAGACCTCACCCAAATACCGCGTCAGACCACCGAAACCGGCACCGACCTCCAGCACCCTCGCCGCCTTCGGCACCACGAGCGCCCGGAGGACGTTCGCGGCACCGTGGTCGAGCGGAGCACGCTCGGCGGCGTCCCGGCCGGCGAAGTGCAGCTCGTCGGACAACGAACCGGTGTCCTCGGCCAGGGAAAGCAGGGTGGTGAGCAGCCGTGCCGTCTCGGCGGTCATTTCTCAGCTGGTGACGGCGTAGTTTTCCAGCGTCTTCTTCACCGCACGCTGGTACGTGCCGCTCAACGCCTTCTCGCCCTCTTCCCCGCCGAGCGGGTTCTGCAGGATGTCGACGCGGACGATGTTGTTGCCGCTGATCCAGGTGCCGCGGTAGGAACCCTTGTCGCCGTCGATCTTCTTCTGGAAGTTCAGCTTCGGCGGCATCCCCGGCAGCGGCTCGGTGATCTGCACGAATCCGTTGGTCGTCTGGTACTGGCGCAGCTGCTTGACCAGGTCACCGGCGGCACCGGGGCTGGTCAGCGGGATGACCGTGACCGAGATCTTCGCCGGCTGCGGCCCGGTCTCGTCCGGCTGCTTCTGCGAGCCCCGGTACGCGACCTGCTTGACCCCGGCGGCGATCACCAGATCCGCCTCGGCCTTCTCCAAGCCGGCGAGCTCGGCGAGCTGGGCAACGGGGATCGCGCCGCTCTTCGGGTCCTCTTCACCGGACTGCTCCGGGATCTTCTCGAACAGCAGCTCTTCGGGCGTCTTCGGCTTGGTCGACGACGGCGGGGCGGGCTGCGGCTGGGACGACTGCGGCGCGGCCGTCGGATCCGGCGGGGTGTCACCGCCACCGGAGAAGGCGAAGTAACCGCCGACACCCAGACCGGCGAGAACCAGGACGGCGACGATCGCGATGATCGCGATCTTGCCGCCCTTGCCCTTGGGCTTGTCTTCGAACAGCTCCGGGCCCTGCTTGACCCACTCCGTGCTGCCGACCGGCGAGATCGGCGGGAAGTCCGAACCACCCCACGGCGGGCTGGCGTCGTTGTCGGTCCAGCCCTGCTGCTGCGGCTGCTGGTAACCGTGCTGCGGCTGTTGTTGCTGCTGCGGGAAACCGCCCGCGGGCGAGGCATGACCCTGCTGCGGGAAGCCACCGGCCGGGGACGCCTGCTGGCCCTGCTGGGGGAAACCGCCCGGCGGTGACGCCACCGGCGGCACGACCTGGGTGCGGTTCGGATCGGACTGCTGTTGCTGCCAGTTCGGGACGACCTGGGTGCGCTCGCCTTCGCCGCCGTTCTGCTGCGGCTGGTTCACCGGCGCGATGATCTGCGTCGAGTCGGCGCTGGGCTGACCGGTCTGCTGCGGCGCCTGCTGCTGAGGCGGCGCGGGCGGCTGCTGGAACGGCTGCTGCGGCTGTTGGCCGGGCTGCTGGACCTGCTGCTGCGCGGGGTCGCCGTACGCGACCGCCGAGGACAGCACCTGGTCACGGCGGAGCCGGTAATCATCGGCGGAGAGCCGTCCAGATGCGAGCTCTTCGTCCAGATTGCGCAGCTCTTCCTGCCAGGACACCACCGGCCCCCTTATCCGATTCCCGCCGGGAGGAACGCTCCCGGCCGTCGCGATACCACCACTGCGGTGACCTCGCACATTCTGCACTGCCCGGACTGGCCGCGCCCCCGCGGGTCGAATCGTGATCTCCCCGCGACCTGCGTTTCTCAGCCCGCCGGGAGAACGGTGTCCAACGAGGTCAGCGTCTGCTCCAGACGGGTGTCGAGCGCCTGCGGGTCGCCGCCGAGCGGCTGCGAGACCCACGTCGTGACGGCCATCGTCCCGGAGACGTAACCGATGCCGCTGAGCTGACCGTTCTGGTTCGCGCCGACGAGGGCGAGCCGATCGCCGACGCGCTGCTCGCGCAGTCCCGCGTCGATCGAGTTCTCCCGGAAGTACTTCACGATCGAAGCCGCGTCCTTCGCGTCGTTCGCCGGGATCACCAGGACGAGGTAACTGTTCGTGCCCTCGTTCGAACCCTTGTAGGTGACGGAAGCGACGTTCTTCGAAGCGAGGTAGTCGCCCGCGGCCTTCGAATAGAGGCTGAGCTCGACACCCTTCGCGACCGACATCGTCGAGTTGTCCTTCGACGGTGTCCCCGGCAGCGCGGGGAGCCGATCCTCCAACGGCGTCTGGGCACTGTCGGGCTGACCCGACGGCGCGAGACCGTTCGGCGGCTGGGCCACGCTCTGCGCCGGCGGCTGCTCGGCGACGTTCGAGGGCTGGGACGAGCCCAGCCACAGCGTTCCGCCGATGATCAACGCCAGCACCACCAGCACCCCGGCGCCGATGAACAGCCACGTCGGCTTGCGTTTGCCGACCACCGCGTAATCCTCGGCCGGCGCCTGATGGCGTGGGCCGGGCTCGGGCGCCAGCGGCGGAAGCGGCCGGTTCAGCTCGCGAGTCGACGGCTGGTTCCTGGCGGGCGGCGGGGTGGCACGCAGGTAGACCGTCGGATTGATGTCGGCGGGCGAGGGCGCGGTGGTCTTGTGGTCCGCGATCCGCGGGATGCCCGCCTTCTTCTCCGGCTGCTCGACGGGCGTGTACACCGGCTGGGTCTGTTGGAACGGCTGCTGCTGTTGGAACGGCTGCTGCTGCTGGACGGTGGCGGGCGGCTCGACCGGCCGTGCGGCGGGATTGGTGCTGTGCCACGCCCCGCCCGGACGTCGTAGTGGCGAGGGGACCGGGGACGGCATCGTCCCGCCGGAGGCCTCTGCCAGGAGCTCGTCACGCTTACGGCGGTGTTCGGCGTGCCCGACGCGACCCGCGGCCAGCTCGACGTCCAGCTGTCGAAGCTCGTCTTGCCAGCTCATTTAGCCCCCTGCCGCCGGGTGTGGGCAGCCAGTGTTGCATGCACCCTTATGGGTGGTTGATGTGGTCTTTCCCCATTCTTGCGTCCACTTACCGCCTGGTCCAGCACTGATCTTGCGCGCCGTGAAGGGGCCTTTCCCCGTATGGCACGAGGTGAAAGCGCCCTTCGCCGCGAGAGATGAGGGGAAAGGCCCCTTCGTCCCTCTTTCGGCTGGTCAGGCGCGGATGGCCGGTCCCGCCGGTACGGTGGCTGATGTGGGAAGTGCCGGATGACGGAAATCGACGAGTGTCGCGGCGCGCTGCGCGAGCTGGCCATCGGCAGGCTCGCCGGCCGTGACGTCCGCACTTCCCACCTGGTCGAGGCCGGTCTGGACGCGATCGTCGCCGGACTCGACACCCCGTCCCTCGCCCTGCTCGCCGGGATGGAGTCCTACGCCGAGGCCGCCGTCGACAAGGCGTTCGGCCAGGTCGTCGACGAACTGGGCCTCGAACTGCCCGCCGATCCGACGGCCGCCCGCTGGGCGCTGATCCACGGCTGGCTCACCGCGATGGTCGACGGGCGCCTCTCGCCCGCGGCCGGTGGCGCGCTGATCAGCGAGGTCGGCGCGCTGCTCGGCTCCCCGCCGTCCCTGCGGGGCATCACGCGCTGGTCGGCGATGCTCGAGAACTGGATCCCGACCGACCTCACCCCGAGGGACGTCTGCGAGGTGCCGATCCTCGAGGAATCGGCCGAGCTGCTCGAAGGTCCTTGGCCTCCGTCGTGATGGCACTCCTCTGACGTGAAGGCATGCCCAGTCTTTGTCACCTGTCCGGGTATGTCGTGTAGGGACCTCAAGGTCCTCGAAATTTCACTCGCGAATCCCTCTATTTCAGGCTCGTGACCTGGCCTTATCGGGTAAAGGTTATTCGTGTAGGCCGATTTCATTAGTAGGCCCGCACGCCAGAGATATTTAACCCAATGGAGTGATTGAGAGATGGCCTTGAGCTTGCTCCCGGCCAGGGCTTATTTCGGTTCTTGTACTGTTTCGCTGCCTTGTGCTCGCAGGGTGGTTGTCAGAAGTGCAAGAGGTGTGAATGACGTGACTGATGTCAGAGACATGGTCGAGCTGTTGTCAGAGGATCGGAGCTCGAGCGGGGTAGTTCCCCAGGTCCAGCTCATCGACCCAAAGATCGCGACCGAGATCCTCCGCTGGAACGAAGGAAACAGAAAACTCGATCGCGACACGGTGGAGCTGTATGCGCAGGCGATGAAACGAGGGGAGTGGCAGCTAAGTCACCAGGGCATCGCGATCGACATCGACGGTGTACTGCTTGACGGGCAACACCGTCTGGCGGCCGTCGTGAGGTCGGGCGTGTCGGTGTTGATGCTGGTGGTGCGGGGTGTCGACCGATCCACCTTCAGCGTTGTAGACACGGGGAAGCGTCGCAGTGCTGCCGACACGTTGAGGACGATCGGCGCACCCGACGTGCTGAATCTCGCCGCCGCCCTTCGTTGTCTGCATCTGTACGACACTCTTCCTGGTGGAGCGGGTTGGAGCGGGCCTCGGTCCAGGATTACCAATGATCAAGTTATGGAGCTGTATCAACGGCATCCGGCCATGCTTGAGTGCATTCGGCGCGCACGGCCCGTATCCGCGTCGGTCGGGATCATCACGTCGGCCTGTGCAACGGCTATATATGTGACGCGCAGGGCTGCGCCGGAATTGGACCAGAGTGAATGGTTCAGTGGCATTATCAAGGGCGCAAACCTGGACGAGACTGACCAGCGGCTTCGTTTCCGAAACTTCTTCATGAATGTGCGCGCTCAAGGCGGCCGGAGGCGGATGGATGCCAGGGAGCAGATCGGAATTTACTTGAAGGCTTATAACGGCTGGCTGCGCGGAGAGGCGCGACAAGTTCTTGCGTTTCGGAAGGGTGAGATGCTGCCCAAGCCTGCTTCTGGATAAGCTGGACGCCGGGCGAGGAGTACCAGTCCTCGCCCGGCGCAGTGGAGGACGAGCAGGTTCATAAACGCAGTTCCACACGACTCTCCAAAAAGGAGTCTACCTGAACCTGTTCGCCCTTTCAATTTATATCGTCAAATTCAATGCGAATAAGTGTTGACGAAAAGGTAAGGGGCGGATCGCAAATATGGGAATTCCCAGGTGGCGCAAGTCGCGTGAGGTTAAACGGCTGCTCGCCAAGGAGGCGACCGAGGAGCAGGTGGCGCGCGAGGTCGGCGTCCCTGCGTCGGAAGTCCGCAAGTGGGTCGTGAAGTACGAGCGCGGCGGCGACGCGGCGCTTGAAGACGGCTAGGGGCTGTAGCGCCTCCGGCCTGCGTAGTCGGAGCCGGGGCGGCGAGCTGTGATCGGCGCCTTACGGGCGACTTCCCCGGAAGTCACCCGTAAGGCGCCGTTTTCTGTCGTACATGTGTTCTAAAATGGGTGTTGTACAGCAGGAACAGCGGCGAAAGGCAGACACGGATGGCCTACATTACCCTGCCCACGTTCGTGGGGTACAGCACGAGCTCGGGTCCTTCGCGTTCCTCGTTCGTCCGGCGCTGGCGCCGTCAGTACGAGGACCCGGCCAGGGGCGGGTTCAACTTCTACCTCCGCGCCGCGAACGCGATCCGTGCCGGACGGATCTCCGGGCGGGATCGCGAGGTACTGCGGGCGCTGGTCGAGAACGCGGACGAGCGCACGCGGCCGCACTACACCGACATCGCCAACGGCTGGCTGCGTTACGTCGGGCGGCGTGACCTGCGGCTGGCCGAGGTCGGCCGGTCACGATGGCGGCTCGGGTCACTCGAGGTGGGCATCAACCCGCATCTCGGCCTGCGCAAAGGCGACGGCCCCGTCTACGTCACCTGGCTCTACTTCAAGGAGGAGCCGTTGAGCCGGGATGCCGCGCAGATGGTGCTGTGGCTGCTCGAACAGACCATGGACGACCTGCGGCCTGGCGGACGGCCGCTCGTGGTCGACGTCCGGCGTTCGAAGGAGTTCGCGCTGTCGCCGCGCGATCGCGACAAGGTGCGGCCGTGGGTACGGAGTGAGGCCTCGGCCTTCATGAGCCTTTGGGAGGCGGCCGCGTGAGCGAACGACGGCGGGCCCGCCTTCCGCGGGTCCGCCGTTCACGCACCGTCATTCTCACGGTTCCGGCGACGGCGCAAGACACCTGATCAGGTGACAATTTCGCGGAGTATGCCCACGAGCTGGACAACTTGGGCCCTGAACACGAAGCTTTCCCAGTCTTAATCGGCCGAACCACCGAGGGTCGCTCGTGAACAACGCTTGGGAAGCCATCTCCAGGGTCGCAGATGAGCCCGCCTGGTACTGGGTCTACGACAAGCTCGCGTTCTGGCCGAGCACCTACGCGCACGCCTGGCCCGGTTTCCGTGAACCCGCTCCCTCCGTCGCGTGGGATCTCGCGCCAGGGGGACTCGACCGCTCGTCGGCCGAATTCCGGCTGGGCCCGTACGCCGTCGAGCAGAACGACGTCGCCCGTGTCGCCCTCTCGGCGCTGAAGGACTGCGTCGCCGAGGACGAGTGGGTATGGGTGCTGCACTGGCAGCACCAGTCGTACCGCTTCTACCCGCATCGGCACGCCGCGCTCGACCCGTGGCCGGTCCCGGTGTTCCCGCGCACCGACTACCACCTCTTCCTGGCGAACGACTTCCGCTTCGGCACGCTCGGGCATCCGTGGGAACGGACCTTGTGCGTCTACGGCGAGAAGCTGGTGCCCGCCTTCGAGAAGCACGGCGAACGCGTCTTCAAGAACGAGCTCCGGCGCAACGGGACACCGGCCGCGATGGCGGGCTGACCACCGTCCGGCGGGCGGACCTGCCTAAACTCAGGCGGGTGTTCGAATACCACGGGTGGGTGACCATCCAAGCGAGCCCTTCCGGTGACGACGACGCGGCGCTGCTCGAGCGGATCGTCGAGCGGGTGCACCGCGCCGTCCGCGACTTCGGCGACGCCGATCTGCTCGACCTGCGCTGGGCCGCCGGGGTGCCGGTGCTGCACCTGGGCGGGATGGACAAGCACGGCACGGCGATCGCGCCCGAGCTGGTGGACCTGTTCACCCGCGTCGGCGACCTCGCCCCCGGCTCCTACGGCCTCCTGCACGTCTGGGACGACCAAGATCCCGAGAATGACAACGAATTCAAGGTGTACCGGATGGCCCGGGGCCTGGTCACCGAACGCGGCGACGAGCACCTGTCCCCGGTCGCGCCGACCGTGCTGGACGGCTACGAGATCTGAGCCGTCTGCCTGCGCTTTTCGTTGATGATCGAATTAGGCTGTTCGGCTGCTTTTCCCGCCCGTCCGAATAGGACAGAGTTCATCAGGGCGCGGGCGGCACATCCCCGCGGAACGAGGGGGAACAGCCGTGAGATCGTCGTGCCTGAGATCGCGTCTCGGTGTCGTCGTCGTCGTGTTGGCCGTGGCTTTCGGGGTGCTCCCGGCCACGGCTTTCGCATTTCCGGTGGAAGCCGCTTCCCCAGCGCCGTCGGCGGTACCGAATTCCGCTCCCGACACCGCGTCCGCGACGAAGTTCGCCAAGGAGGGCCGGAAGAAGGTCCGGATCGACGACCTGACCTCCGAGCGGTCGGAGACCGTCGCCAACCCGGACGGCTCCCTGACGCGGACGCAGAACACCCGTCCGGTCCGGGTCCCTCGTGACGGTGACTGGGTGCCCGCGGACTCGACGCTGAGCCCCGACCCGAACGGGGCACTGTCGCCGAAGGCCGCGATGGCCGACATCTCGCTGTCCGCCGGACGGCGAGGCGATGTCCAGACCGCGGGGGGCTCGCCTCTGGTGCAGTTGAGCGCCAACGGCACTTCGGTGGGTCTCGATTGGCCGGGCGCGCTTCCTCGACCGGTGGTTTCGGGTGCCACGGCCACCTACCCCGAGGTCCTTCCCGGGATCGACCTCAAGGTCGAGGTGGACGTGGACAAGGTCCACGAGGTCGTCGTGATCAAGACGCCGGAGGCGGCGAAGAACCCGGCCATCGCGAAGATCAAGCTCGGCCTCCCGGTGAAGAACGGCCAGGTCACGAAGGACGCCGACGGCGCTCTGCGGGTCAAGGACACCAAGGGGGCCGACGTCTTCCTGGCCAAGGCGCCCTTGATGTGGGATTCGTCGGGCGTCGAACCCGGCTCGGTGGATTTCGTCCGCGGTCCCGCGGCGGGCGGGCGCCAGGCCAAGGTCGCGACCGAGATCTCGGGTAAGGCGCTGCTCCTCACCCCCGACGCCGACCTGCTGGCGAACGCCGCGTACCCGGTTTACGTCGACCCCACCTGGCAGACGAACTACTGCGCCAACTGCGGTCGCAACCACTACCTGGTCCAGCACGCCTGCGGTGCTTCGAAGACGCCGGGCGAGGCGGCATGGGACTCGGGCGACCAGCTCAAGGCCGGGTACGTCTACGACTCCAACTCGAGCTGCGCGGGAAACCTCGTCACCGCGCGCTCCTTCGTGGAAATGAACCTCGGTGGCCTGGCCGGGAAGCTGATCTACAGCGCGCAACTCAACCTGGCGGTGACCAACCCGAATGACTGCAGCGCCTCCAACAACGTGGTGCTGACCAATCCGATTGTTCCAGGGTTGAAGTTCGGGAGCGGCCCGGCACTGGGCAACTGGCTCGGAGAGGTGAGGGGCTGCCCGACCAACGTCGGGTTCGACATCCTCCCGACCATCCGGAGCCTGGTGGACGTCGGCGGGCCGACCTTCACCTTCGGCATCGTCTCGCCCAACGAGAACGACCAGAAAACCTGGAAGAGGTACTCCACCCAGGTCGGGTTCTCGGTCACCTACAACTCGCGTCCGAACGCGCCGGCCAACCTCGCCATCGTCAACGGGACTTCGACGTTTCCGTGTGGCCCGCCCGCGCCGGGCAAGCCATGGACTCGTCCGGTGCTCGGTCGCACCAGCACGGGCTACGTGGTCAAGGCGAACGTCCAGGACCCGGACGGCGGCATGCTTTACACCGGGTTCCGTGTCTACAAGGGCTGGGTCAGCACCGGGAACTACGCGTGGGACGGCCGTGAGGCAGGTGTCGACAATGTCTTGAGCGACTCGAACGTCGCCAATCGCAATGCTCAGGCCACTCTGTCCACCGCATCGATGAACGCGGACGGGCTCTACTCCTTCGACGCTCATGTCACCGATGGCCGCGAAACCAGTTGGGCGGCCCAGTGTGAGGTCGAGGTGCAGTTGTCCGCTCCCGCCGCGCCATCGGTGTCGTCCCAGACGTATCCGAGTGGCACCTTCGGAGGTGGCCCCGGCCGGGCAGGTGACTTCACCTTCGCGGTGGCCAACACTCCGACCTCGGTCGGAAGCTACGTGTGGAAGCTGGACAACACCGCGCCGCCCACCTGCAACGGGACCGAGCCCGGAACCGTGAAACCCGCCGCGTACAGCGGGCCCGCGACCGTCGCGATCGCCCCGCAGACGAAGGGGACGCACGTCCTGAGTGTCTGGTCGTGCAACCGGGCGAAGACACCGTCGACCAGGGTCGACTACAACTTCAGCGTCCGGGACGTGACAGCTCCTCTCGCCTCATGGCAGTTCGAAGGAAACGGCGCTTCTCAAGCGACCGGTCTGCGGTATGTCGGTGAAGGCAAGGGAACGTTCGCCGAGGGGAAGATCGCGGAGGGCGCGGTTCTGTCGGGCCAGGCGGGCGACTACTTCGCGACCGGTGCGCGAGTGGTGGACACGACGAAGTCTTTCTCGGTTTCCGCTTGGGTAAACCCGGCCGGGCTGAACAGCAGGCGGGTCGTGCTGTCGCAGGACGGCGCGCAAGGCAGCGGTTTCGCCTTGCAGTATCACGAATCCGGGAAATGGGCGTTCAGTATCGCCGACTCGGCGCAGAGTTCCGCCTTTTCCGCGGCCCCTTCGGTGGAAGGGGTGTGGACACACCTGACGGGCGTCTACGACGCTACGGCGAAAACGGCGACGCTCTACGTCAATGGACAACCACAGGCCACTGTCGGTGCCACCGGCGCCGGTGGAGCGGGACCGCTGGTCGTGGGGGGCGGGAAGTCCGGGGGCGTACGGACCTACCTGTATTCCGGGAAGCTCGACGAGGTCGCGATCCTCGACCGGGCGCTGACCACAGCGGAAGTCGCTTCGTTGCACGGGAACAACGGCGTCCCGACGGGTCTGTCGGCTATCCGTGAGTACGCGTTCGAGAGCAGCACGGTGGACGTGACCGGAAACGACGGTGCGCTCACCTTCGCTCCCGGCTCGGGGTTCGCGACCGGCTACAGCGACTCCGCCGGGCAATCCGCCACGGAGAGCAAGGTCGGACAGTCGTCCGGACAGGCTTTCGTCAGCGACGGACCCGGATACGGGCAGACGAAAACACCGGTGATCGACACCGCGCAGAACTTCACCGTTTCGGCGTGGGTGAAGCTGGCCGATGCCAACGGTTACTACGTCGTGGCCGGACAAGATGGCATCCGCTCCAGCGCTTTCCAGTTGCGCTACTCCCCGGACGTGAACCGGTGGATCATGGGGCTTTCGGCCGCCGACGACGATGGGGACAGGTATCGGTGGGCGTCCTCCACCAGCATCCCGCAGGTGGGTGTCTGGACACATTTGACCGGCGTCTATGACTCTTCCACGGCCAAAGTGCTGATCTATGTGAACGGTGTTCTCGAAGGGCAGACGGCCATTCCCGCAGGGACCACTTGGACCGCGACTAATGGCTTCTCCGTCGGGCAGGTGCGGTGGCAAGGCCAGCCGTCGCCCTACTTCAAGGGCAGCATCGACCAGGTCCAGGTCTGGGATCGGGCGCTGCCCGCCGCCGAAACCGCCGGTCTCGCCAACACCGCTGTGCTCCGGGCGAACTACCAGCTCGACGGCGGCACCACTGATGGAGTCACCGGCGCGGCCGGTGTCGTCTCGGGTGGCGCGGCCATGGTCAACGACAACGGCGTCAACGTCGCGAAGTTCGACAAGTCCTGGAGTGGGGAGATCGAGAGTCCGCGTCCGCCCGCACTTCGCGCCGACCGGAGTTTCACGGTGGAAGCTTGGGTGAGGCACAAGTGGACTCCGGAGGATGTCCAAGACGCCAAGCTACGCAGTCCTTCGAACGGCGTGGGTGGAGACGACGCCACTCGAGCCGCCGTTGCCTTGAACGACCCGAAGTTCTCGCCTTTCCTTTTGGGTTACAGGCCGTCCAAAGACGCCTCCGGCAATTGGCACGGCAAGTGGAGTTGGTTGACGACTTCACCGTCGGCCGTCGCCGGGCAGCCGACTCCGGCGGTCGATGTCACGTCGGAAAGCATCGACGAGAACACTTGGACGCACTTGACCGGAACCTACGATGCGGTTTCCGATGTCGCGTGCCTCTACGCGGAGACCGACGAGAGGCAGTTCCAGCCCGTGTGCCAGACCGGTGTCGTCGGCTGGAGCGGCAACAGTGATATCGCGAGCTTGTTCATCGGCCGGGGTGTGTGGACTGGCCTCAAATCCGACTTCTGGTACGGCGATGTCCGCGGAGTTCGCGTCTACACCGGTGTGCTGGACGCGCAGCGGATCGCCGCGGACATGATCCTCGACCACCCCTGATTCTCCGGCTAGGCAGACGCTCCATCTGAACCCTGGGCAGGCTTCGTCATGCGTAGAGACACCCGCTGGACCCGCATCGGCCGGTTTTCCCGCGTCACCGCGTTGGCCGTGACCGCGATCATGCTCGCGTCCGGTGGCGCGGCGATCGCACTCGAAAACAAGGCGAACGCGCCGGGCTGGTCGCTCGGTCCGGGCCAGAAGGACCAGAGCGTCCCGGTGACACCGCTTGTCGCCCCGCCGTCGCCGCCGCCGGTGTTGGCCGACGCGAAGGTGACTCCGCCGGTCTGGCCGGGAGCGGCGGAATCCGAGGTCGAAGTGCTCGCCGGCCGTCAGCCGCAGGGGCTCGGCGCCCAGAACGCCGCGAACGGCACTCCGGTGAAGGTCGGCTGGGCGCGGGCGAAGGACACCGCCGCCGCCAAAAAGGCGCCGAAGGTCCGCGTTCGTGTCGCGGACCAGAAGGCCAGTGAGGCACTCGGACTCCACGGTGTGGTGCTCTCCGTGACCGACACGGGCGTTGGCGCCGAGCCGGTGAACGTCGCGGTGGACTACCGGGCGTTCGGGAGCGCCTATGGCGGTGGCTGGGCCGATCGGTTGCAACTGGTGGAGCTGCCGGGATGCGCGCTGGTGACACCGGCGAAGGCCGAGTGCCGGACGAAGACCCCGGTTGCCGGGACGGTGAACAACGGCAAGACGCGGCAAGTCTCGGCCGATGTCGCTCTCGCCGGTGCCGCGCCCCGGGTCTTCGCGGTGACGGCGGCCGCGAGCGGCTCCGCCGGGAACGTGTCCGCCCAGCCGTTGTCCGCGGCCGGGTCCTGGTCCAGCGGCGGGTCTTCCGGGAGCTTCTCCTACAACTATCCGTTCCCGGCCCCGTCCGCTCCGAGTGGCGCGGTGCCGAGCCTCGCGCTTTCGTACTCGTCCAGCGGTGTCGACGGCCTGACTTCCGCGACCAACAACCAGGCGTCCTGGGTCGGCGACGGATGGGACTTCACGCCGGGCGGTTACGTGGTCCGTAACTACCTGCCGTGCAGCGAGGACCTCGGCGGCAACAACGGGCAGACCAAGACCGGTGACCAGTGCTGGGGGATCGACAACGCGACCCTCGTCCTCGGCGGCAAGTCGACGGACCTGATCAAACTCGCCGGGACGAATCAGTGGCGGCCGAAGAACGACGACGGTTCCAAGATCGAACTGCTCGGCGGTGCCGCCAACAACGCCCAGGACGGCCAGCACTGGAAGGTCACCACCGGCGACGGAACCCAGTACTTCCTGGGGCTCAACCGCCCACCGGGCTGGTCTTCCGGCAAACCCGAGACCCAGTCCACCTGGACGGTCCCGGTGTTCGGCAACAACGACGGCGAAGCCTGCTACAAGCCGAACAACTTCGCAGGCTCGTCCTGCCGGCAGCCCTGGCGCTGGAACCTGGACTACGTGGTGGATCCGCACGGGAACGCCAGCACGTACTACTACCAGCCGGAGACGAACTACTACGGGCTCAACCAGAACGTCACGACGAACGGAACCGAGTACACCGCGGGCGGATACCCCCTGCGGATCGAGTACGGCCTGCGCCTGAAGGACGGCAGTGTCTACGGTTCCGCGCCCACGAACCAGGTCGTCTTCGAAACCGCGGAGCGCTGCCTCCCGTCGGGAGCGGTCACCTGTGCTCCCGAGCAGCTGAATGCGACGACCGCCGCCTCTTGGCCGGACGTCCCGTTCGAACAGATCTGCGCGAAGGACAAACCCTGCGACTACGGGTCACCGGCGTTCTTCACCCGCAAACGGCTGACCACGGTCCGGACCCAGTACAACAACGCGGGCACGCAGACCGATGTCGACGTCTGGAACCTGGCACACACGTTCCCCGGCACCGGAGACGCCTCGCCGTCCGCGCTGTGGCTCTCCTCGGTCACCCACACCGGGAAGGGCGGCGTCGGAAGCATCACCCGCCCCGCCACGACGTTCGGCGGATTCATGTTCGCGAACCGGGTCGACACGGTCGCCGACAAGTACTCCCCGATCACCCGCTACCGGGTCAACGAGATCAGGACCGAGACCGGCGGGCGGATCGGTGTCGCCTACTCCGGCCCTGATTGCGTCGCGGGGACACGCATGCCCGCGTCACCCGAGACCGACACGATGCGGTGCTACGCGTCGTTCTGGAGTCCGCCGGCGGCGAAGGACCCGGTCCTCGACTGGTTCCACAAGTACGTCGTCACGGACATTTCCGAAGAAGACCTGACGGCCGGTGGCGTCGCGGTCAAAACGCATTACGACTACCTCGGCGACGCCGCCTGGCACTACGACGAAGGTCAGTTCACGCCAAAGGAGCGGAAGACCTGGAGCCAATGGCGTGGCTACGGCGTGGTGCGGACGTCCATCGGCCAGCCGTCCGCCACCCAGACGGTGACGGAGTCGTTGTACCTGCGCGGGATGGACGGCGACCACCTGCCGAACGGCGGCAAACGCACGGTCTCCGTCGAGGACTCCGAAAAGGGAACGATCGTCGATCAGGATCCCTTGCAAGGGTTCCTCCGGGAGTCCAGGACCTACCTTCCCGGCACGACGACGGTGGACAACTCCGCCATCAACGACCCCTGGGTACGTGGTCCGACGGCGACGAGCGCGGACGGCCTGCTCAAGGCGCATTCGGTGGACACCGCGACCGTGCGAGGACGCACCCTGCTGTCCGACGGCAAGACCTATCGCCGCAACCAGGTGAACAAGAAGTTCAACGACAACGGTCTCGTCATCGAGCAGGAGGACCTCGGCGACACCGGCGTCGCCACGGACGACACGTGCACCAAGACGACCTATGTCCCGAACGCCGCTACGGGGATGTTCGACAAGTCGAGTGAAGTCGTGATGTTCGCCGGGGTTTGTTCGGGTACGGCTACGGCGTCCACGGTCATCACCAACGTCAAGGTCTCTTATGACAAGCAGGCCTCCGGCGTCGCGCCGACGGCGGGCGACATCACGCGCACGGACACGCTGAGCGCTTGGGACGCCGCGGGAAAGAAGTTCGTGACGACCGCGACGAACGAGTACGACGCCTATGGCCGTGAGACGTTGTCGACCGACGTGTCAGGCGCGGTGACGAAGACCGCGTACACGCACAGCGCCGGAGGACAGGTCACCGAAATCGCCGTGACGAACCCCCTCGGCTGGGTCTCGACGACCACCAAGGAACCGGCGCGGGGGAACCCGGTGTTCTCGGTCGACGTGAACAAGGTCCGCACGGACATCACCTACGACGCTCTGGGGCGCAAGACCGCGGTCTGGAATCCAGGGCGCAGCAAGCTCGATGGCGACAAGGCGACGGCGACCTTCGCCTACACCGACGCGGCGACGTCACCGACCGCCGTCCCCACCACGGTGGCGACGAAAGCCTTGCAGGACAACGGCGAGTACACGACGTCGTACGCGATCTACGACGGTCTCGGGCGGACGCGGCAGGCGCAGTCCGCGGCGTCCGGCGGCGGGCGGATCATCAGCGACACCGTCTACGACTCGCGCGGACTCCCGTTCAAGTCGAACAACGGGTACTTCAACAACGCTTCCGGGCCCGTCGCGAACCTGGTGACCGTCGCGGACAACACGGTGCTGAACCAGACCGTGACGGAGTACGACAGCCGGGCCCGTGCGACGGCGTCGATCCTGATGTCCAAGGGCGTCAAGCAGTGGCAGACGTCGACCATCTATGGCGGCGACCGGGTCACGACCATTCCGCCGCGGGGCGCGTCGCCGCAGACCGTGGTGACCGACGTGCACGGGCAGACCGTCCAGCGGCTCCTCTACACCGACGGGTACACGCCGGGAGCGGCCAATCCGGCCGACGTCACGAACTACACGTACAACGCCGCGGGTGCCATGACGTCGATGGCCGACGCGGCGGGCAACGTCTGGTCGACCGGCTACGACTTGCGCGGCCGCAAGGTCTGGCAGTCCGATCCGGACGCGGGGAGATCGACCTACACCTACGACGACGGCGGACAGCTGACGTCGACCACCGATTCGCGCGGCAAGGCCACTTTCTACAGCTATGACAAGCTGGGACGGAAGACCCAGACCACCGCGGATTCGCCCACCGGCACCAAACTGGCGAGCTGGAGCTACGACACGGTCCCCAACGGGATCGGCCTGCCCGTCTCGTCGACCCGGTGGGTGGGCGCGGACGCGTATGTCACTCGCGTCGCGGCCTATGACAAGTACGGCAGGCCGACCAAGAAGGCCGTCGACGTCCCAGCCGTCGAAAAGGGTTTGGCCGGGACATATGAGTTCAGCACCGCCTACACGGCGACGGGCGCTGTCGCGTCCACGGTGAGTCCGAAGGCGGGCAACCTGCCGCTCGAACACGTACGGCACACGTACAACGAGCTCGGGCTGCCGTCGACGACGTATGCGATCGACTCTTCGGGCACGACCACGAACCTGGTGTCGAAGACCGATTACACCTCTTTCAACGAGATGTCGCGTATGCAGTTCGACGGGGAGAAATCCACCGCGAACGTCGGCGTGACCCAGACCTACGACGAGGTCACCCGGCGCCCGCAGACGACCACCGTCAACCGGGCGACGCAGGTCGGATCGCAGCTGACCAACCGGACCTACGGTTACGACCCGGCGGGCAACGTCACGAAGATTTCGGACACCCCGTCAGGGGCGCCGGCCGACACCCAGTGTTTCGAATACGACTATCAGCGGCGGTTGACCGAGGCATGGACTCCGGCCTCGGCTGACTGCGCGACGGCCAAGTCGGCGTCGGCGCTCGGTGGCGCCGCCCCGTACTGGAAGTCGTACTCCTTCGACAAGACCGGCAACCGGACGAAGGAGGTCGACCACAAGCCGACCGGCGACGTCACGAGTACTTCCACCTATCCGGCGGCAGGGCCGACCGCCGTCAAGCCACATGCCCTGCAGAAAGTGGACACGAGCGGTCCGAACGGCACGTCGACGAGCGGCTACACCTACGACGAAGCCGGCTCGATGCTGACGCGGAACGTCGGCGGCGACACCCAGACGTTCAGCTACGACCACGAGGGAAGAACCGCCGGTGTCACGGCGCCGACAGGGGAGAGCAAGTACCTCTACGACGCCGACGGCAACCGGCTCGTCACCCGCGCTCCGACCGGCACCACGTTGTCGATCGGCGATCTCGAGCTGGTCGTCACCACCGGCACGACCGGTGTTTCGGCGACCCGGTTCTACCAGCACGGCGGGGTCCAGGTCGCGGTGCGAGTCGGTGGCTCCGCCCTCAAATGGATGCTCGGTGATCTCCACGGAACGAACGGCCTGGCCATCACCGCGGGGACGCTCACACCCACTCAGCGCTACATGGACCCGTTCGGCAACCCACGCGGTCCGGCGCCGTCCACTTGGCCGGACAAGCACGGTTTCGTCGGCGGCTACCAGGACGCGACCGGCCTGACCCACCTGGGCGCACGCGAGTACGACCCGGCGCTCGGCCGGTTCACCAAGACCGACCCGGTCCTGGATCCGGCGGTTCCGCAGCTGTGGAACCCCTACGCCTACGCGAACAACTCGCCGGTGACCATGACGGATCCGTCGGGCATGTCGGCCTGCTTCCACATGGGTGAGGACGGCCTGTTCTGCCGCGAAGGCACCGAACAAGCCGACTACTGCAATGCCAAGAGCAGCAAGAGTTGCACGGTCATGGCGAGCTCCCCGTCGTCACCGCAGGGCAAGAAGTACGCGGCCGAGCAGCGGGAGAAGGCCAAACGGGGCTACAACGAGAAGTCCTACAAAGAGGCGCAAGCCGTCGTGAAGAAGTCCAAATGGGACGTCTTCATAGACGCGGCCGGTGAGTTGATCAAAAGTCTCATCGGCTGGGACGACATCATGGGCTGTATCGAGGGCTCGGTCGGCTCGTGCATCAGCACCCTTCTCAACTTCATCCCCTGGGGCAAGATCCTGAAGGTCGGCGAGATCGTCGCGAGCTTCTGGAAGGGCGCGCGTGCCCTAGCGACTTTCGGGCGTGAGGTCGAGAAGGCTCAGAAGGTCATCGCCGATACCGAGCGCATCCTCTCCGACGCCGCGATGGCGGCGAACGCGGTCCAAGTTGTGGTCGCCGTCAGCGAAGGTGATGGCGTCGTCGGTGCCGCGGCCGCGGCCATGGGTGGTGCCGCCGCGGCCAGTGATTCGGGCTGCAACAGCTTTGTCCCCGGTACGCAGGTTTTGATGGCGGACGGGACGACGAAGCCGATCGAGGAGGTGCGGATCGGCGATGAAGTACAGACGACAGACCCGGAGACCGGCGGCCTGGAACGGCGCCGCGTCGTCGGCACCATCGTGCACGACGACGAGGACGAACGGACCGAGATCACCGTCGAGTCCGGTGGTGTTTCGGACACCATCGTGGCGACGGACTGGCATCTCTTCTGGGTGGAGGAAGCCGATGACTGGGTAGCGATCGGTGACCTTGTCCCTGGTCAGCACCTACACTCGCCGGATGGTCGGTCATCGGTCGTCACCGCGGTTCGGCAGTTCACGCAGGTGTCTCCCGTCCACGACCTCACGATCGACGGTATCCACGCCTTCTACGTCGGCGGTAGCGGCACTTCGCTGCTGGTTCACAACTGCGGTCTCCGTATCTACGAGCAGAACCCGAAGCACGGTTCGACCTCCAGGGGAAGCTCAAAAGGTGTGGTCAGTACTGAGCCGTCAAACGGCCAGGCGGCGCTCGATAATTCAGTTCAGATCAAGGGGACTTCCCCGCGGCGTATTGGTATGAGCGACGGGCAGACCGTTATTCTCGACAGGCACGGCAGTCAAGTTCCGTGCGACTGTGGTGGTGGAGGGACGAATGAGTACTTCCATGGTCACGTTCGCACGGATGTCGGCAGAGCTCCGGCGATGGCGAAAGCGGCTGTGGCTTTGGGTAAGGCGGTCAAGCGAGGCTTGATCGACCCCCGTAGGTGATTGGTGGTCTGATTTGTCGCAGTGGCGGGAATTGAAAGTTGCCGATGTCCGCGCAGGAAGGGGCTTGGAAAGTGCGAGAGCCTTGCTTGAACTGACTCTCAACGAGTCGGACGTGGTCTGGCTACAGGCCTTCCTTTTGGAATGCCTGAATTCGAGCAAGGATATTCAGATACGTGCACTCGCGGTCACCTGTGTCGGGCATGTTGCACGCCTGCACGGAGAAGTGTCGAATGAACTAGTTTCGAAATTGCGTGAACTGTTGAAGGATCCCGTGCTCGGCGGGCAAGTTGAAGATGCTTTTGACGACATTGCGTCGTTCGTAAAATAGAATCTCTAACTGTGTGGCGGAATTTTCCGATCGACAAGAGGTGGCTGTTTTACTGAATCGCAATACTTCTTGAGTAGCCGTACTCAAGACACCGAGGGCCGTCGGCGCGACCGTGGTACGCATGACGAAACCCTCCGCAGCGCCGCCCACCACCGTCGCGTTCTTCGTCCAGGCCGCCCTCTCGTTCGGCCTGGCGCTGCTCGCGGTCGTCATCGGCATCTGGTACCTGCCGGTCGACGGCTGGGTCCGCGGCTTCCTCGCCCTCGGCATGCTCTTCCTGACCACTTCGGCGTTCACTCTCGCCAAGTGCATCCGTGACCGGCAGGACGAGAACACCGTCGTCAGCAGAGTCGACCAGGCCCGCGTCGACAAACTCCTCGCCGAGCACGACCCCTTCAAAACGCCCGCGCTCTAGCCTGCCCAGAGGCGCGACTAGATTCTCGGGCATGGTCTTGACCAGGGGGATTCGCCGCGTTCAGGTGAACACATGGGTACTGCTCGGCGTGGCGATCGTGTGGGTCGCCGTCAACTTGCGGTGGATCGTCGTCTATCGCCGGGGGCAGATCCTCGAAATCGACGAGGCCGGCTACATCGGCATGGCCCTCAACGATCACTACGCGGCCGTACGCGACGGAGTCCTCGGTTGGATCCAGGCCGTCGAGGCACCTGGAATCCAGGCTCCGGTCACTCCCGCGCTGACGTCGTTGCAGTTCTTCGTGACGGGGACGAGTGTGGTGGCCGCCTTCATCGTGCCGATGCTGGCGGGTCTGGCGATCGTCTTGCTGACGCACGCGGTGGCGAACCGGGTGGCGGGCCGGCCGTTCGCGTGGCTCGCCACCGCGCTGGTCGCCACGCTGCCCGGCGTGATCGTCGACGCGAGGGCGTACCACTTCGGCGCGCCGGCGGCCGCGGTGACGCTGGCGGCCGTTTACTTCCTCATCAGGTCCGAGGGGCTGACGAAGACTAAGTCGACGATCGCCTTCGGTGCCTTCGTCGGGCTGATGCCGCTGACGAGGACGATGATCATCGCCTTCGTGCCCGCTCTCGTACTCGCTGCCTTCCTCCAGGCCGTGTTCGGACCGGATCGTAAGAAGAGCCTGACGCGTTTCGGAATCGCCGCGGTTGTCGCCGCCGCGGTCGCCGCGATCTGGCTGATCCCCAACGGTGCGCAGGTCTACCGCTATCTGACCGGCTTCGGCTATGGGCCGCAGTCCGCCGAGTACGGGACCGAGGCGGGGATCTTCAACCCGGCGGCCTGGGCATACCGGCTGCGGCTCCTGACCCTTGAGCAGTATTTGCCGCACGTCCTCTTCATCTGCGCCGGGCTCGTCGTGGCGATCTTCGTCGCGATCCGCAAGCTGAAGGGTGGGCAGGCGAAAGAGACCATCAAAGCGATGGTCGCGTCGCCACTGTTCCCGCCCGCGGTGCTCGTGGCGGAGGGTGCGATGGCCTTCGTGACGTCCAAGACCACCGGCAACGGGTTCACGCTCCCGCTGGTCCCGTCGATGACGCTGGTCGCGCTGTGGGGGCTCTATCGCGTGCATGACCGGCTTCGTAAGGTGCTGCCGGTCGTGGTCGCGGTGATCAGCGTGGTGGCGCTGGTCCCGCAGCTGGATCTGCGAGCGCCGACCGCGCGGCTGTGGGAGGCCGAGCTGCCGTTGTTCGGGCGGGTGATCGTCACCGACGGCCGAGGTGCCTCGCAGAAGTTCGCGGGGGTCGGGCTCGAGACCGATGTTCCGGAGCCGGTGAGTGCGGAGGACGCGAAGCAGTGGATCGTCGCCGCGGACTGGGCGGCGCAGCAGATCGTCGACCGGAACGCGATCCGCGGCGTGACGGCCTTCGGGTTCCGTGACCTGATCTTCAACACCAACACGGTTCAGCTGGCCGTGCTCCGGAAGCTCGGTTACGGCGTGGCCGTGCCGCAGATCAGGCCGGTCGAGGCGGGGAACACGCAGCCGGATTACGAGCGCTGGCTGACCAGGTATCAAGACAGTATTTCCGGCGACGCGAGCACCGCCTGCTTGCTGTTCACCGCGACCGGCTTGAACAACGAGTTCCTGCCGAAGGTGGATCCACCCGCGATGGCGGCCGCTGCCGCCGCCACGGGGTTCAGCCCGGTCGCGACGCACGCCTTGCCGAACGGTCGGCTGGTGACCCTTTGGCATCGGCCGCAGCCGGCCTGCGCGCCCTCCTGAGCACGAGGGCGCACCGGTTTTCACCGGTGCGCCCTCGCCCGTATATGCGCAAATCCGAATTACTACGGTCGTGTGACTCTGCTCACCGGACCTGTAGCATTTAGTAACCGTCAAGATCGCCCGACAAGGGCTAAAGAAAGTATCGACGTACCCCCATACTCACCCGAAAAGGCGAGGTGGACGAACCATGGGGTTCCGGGGGCTTCAGCCCCGGGAATGGTGGCGAGTACGCTGCGGCGCAGGTTTTCCCTGCGCACGCGGTGCCCGCGTGCGAGCGGATGACGGGATTCGAACCCGCGACCCTCACCTTGGCAAGGTGATGCGCTACCAGCTGCGCTACATCCGCATGTCACTGCATCGCTTCAACACTCGTTTGAAGCAGTGTGGACACACCATACACCGACCGTCAGTAGCCGTTTCGACCCACCCCTGGAGGTGCTTCGGTGTCACACCTGGCGTACAAGGGGTGACGACGGCTGCATACCTCCGTATGGTGTCCCCATTCGACCGAATGGTGAGTCCTTCGGGGAGGAGGTGCCTGGCCGGATGACCGAGCAGGGCACGGTGCCGCTTCAGGCGGCCTCGGAATCCGACGAGCAGGCATTGCTCCAGCGTCTCCGTGATGGGGAGGACGCCGCCTTCGGGGAGCTTTTCGAACGTCATGCCGCCGCGGTGCGGCGGCTGGCGCGCAGTCTTGCCTCCGATCGGTCGGAGGCGGAGGACATCACGGCCGAGACCTTCTTCCGGGTGCTTCAGGCGTTGCGCCGGGGTGCCGGGCCGCGGGATTACGTGCGGGCCTATCTGCTGACGGTGGCTCGCCGGGTGTCGTGGGAATGGCATGGCGCGCGTCGTGACGTGCCGGTGAGCGACGACGAGCTGAGTTTCCGGGCCGGGGCGGGGGCGGACACGAACGCCCGTACGGCCGAGCATTCGCTGATCACGACGGCTTTCACGAGTTTGCCCGAGCGGTGGCGTTCGGTGCTGTGGCAGACCGAGGTCGAGGGTGAGCAGCCTGCCATGGTCGCGCCGCATTTCGGCTTGAGCGCGAACGCGACGGCGGCGTTGGCCAGGCGGGCGCGGCAGGGGTTGCGGGCCGCGTACCTGCAGGCGCATCTGTCGGTGAGCCGCGGGCCGGATTCGTGCCGGTCGGTGGTGGAGAAGCTGGGCGGGTTCACCGCGGGCAGCGTCACCGGGGCCGAGGCCCGCCGGATCAAGACCCACCTGATCGGGTGCCAGTCCTGCCGGGCGACACACGACGAGCTGCGTGACGTCTGTTCGTCGCTGCGGGCGCACGCCGGTGTGGTGGCCCTGCTGGTGCCGGCGGCCGCGGGAGCCCACGCGAGCGGGGCGTTGTCCGGGCTCGCCGCGTCGATCAAGGGGCTTCTGCTCGGGTCGAAGGTGAAGGTCGGCCTGGCGGTGGCGTCGACGGCCGCCGCGGGCGCGGTCGGGATCGTCGCAGGTCCGGCCGTGTTCGGCACGGACGTGACGCACACCGTCGGCCTGTCCGGAGGCGGCTTGCCCGAGCTGGCGCTGCTGCCGGCACAGATCGCGCCGCCCGCGCAGGGTCAACCGGTGGAGCTCCCGCCGCAGCGGGTCGCCCAGGACCAGATGCACGGCAAGGGCGCCCAGCCGGTCAAGACCGGGTTGGGCCCGAACGACCGGAACGCCGAACTCGGCGTGGCCGACATGCCGAGCCTGCCCGGCGTGGGCACGTCGCGGAAGGAACTCGGCGGCGGTGACGTCGTACGGCCTCCGGCCGGGCAGACTCCGTCGCAGGAGGAGACCACGCCGCTGAACGAGGGCCCGGGAACCGGCTCGAACCAGACCACTTCGAAGCGGGACGACATCCCGCCGGGTGAATCGAATCCGACCGAGGAGTCGCTGAGCCCGACCACGACGACGTCGCGGGACTCGACGACCGAGCCCTCACAGCCTTCGGAGTCGAACACGCCGGAGTCGACGACCGACCCGGAAGGGTCCTCTTCGCCGACGACCGGCACCCCCGAGAGCACGACCGAGACGCCCTCGGAAGACGAGCAGAGCCCGGTGAAACCCACTTCCCACTATCCGGAACCGGGCGTCGACTACCCGACCTGCCCATAACGCCCGAGCGGGGATATCGCCTTCGAACTCTCGCGAATCCGGCCGCCGTCACGGTACGGTGGAGCTCGCTCACGACGAGCGAGCGGCCGCGCGGGAGGCGACTGAATGAACCGGCTGGTGCACGGCGAGGACGGCCGTGACTGGGTGGTCCGAGCCCAGATGGAATGGCGTGCTCCCGCGACAGCGGACGACTTCGAGCACGATGTGGCCGGCAGCTACGGCCCGGGTATCGCGATGGTCGTCGTGACGGCGCTGCTCGCGATCGTGCTCATCATGTGGACACCCGCCGACGTGAGAATCCCGTCCTGGGTTCCGCTGGCGCTCCTGCTGGTCGCGTTGTTCTTCCCGTTGCGGTGGATCCTGCGCCGCCCGTGGACCGTGGTCGCCGAGACCGAGGGTGATCTCGCGGGCGACAGGCCGTCCGAGCGCTGGGTGGGCACCATCCGCGGCATGTTCACCGTGCGCGGCGAGGTTTCGAAGATCAGCAAGACGATCCAGAAGCATTCGCTGCCGGATTTCGACGGCCCGCTGCACCCGGTGGAGTAGTCGCGGCGGCCTGAACGCGCGAGACTGGGGCCATGCCCGAGTTACCCGAGGTCGAAGCGCTCGCTCACCACCTGCGTGAACACGCGGTGGGCAAGACGGTCTTCCGCGTCGACGTGTCGTCCCTCAGTGTGCTGAAGACGGCGACACCGCCGTGGACGGAGCTGCACGGCCGGGAGGTCACCGGGGCCGGCCGCTTCGGCAAGCATCTGGATCTCGTCGCCGGGGATCTCCATCTGGTCGTCCATCTGGCGAGGGCGGGCTGGCTGCGCTGGTCCGACGCGTTGTCGCCGACGCCGCTCAAACCCGGCAAGGGGCCGATCTCGCTGCGCGTCCACCTCGACGCGGCCGCCGGGCCTGGGTTCGACCTCACCGAGGCCGGGACGAAGAAGGGATTGGCGGTCTGGATCGTGCGCGACCCGGAGAAAGAGGTCGCCAGCATCGCGCGGCTCGGGCCGGACGCGCTTTCACTGGACCGCACGGGACTGGAGAAGTTGTTCGCCGGGCGCACCGAACGGCTGAAGACGGCGCTGACCGATCAGTCGCTGATCGCCGGGATCGGCAACGCCTACTCCGACGAGATCATGCACATGGCGAAGCTTTCGCCTTACGCGACAACCGGAAAGCTGTCCGAAGGAGCGCTCGACGGGCTTTCGGAAGCGATCCGCGAAGTGCTGACCAGCGCGGTGACGCGTTCGGTCGGCCAGTCCGCGGCCCGGCTCAAGGGAGAGAAGCGGTCCGGGCTGCGGGTGCACGCGCGGACCGGGTTGCCGTGTCCGGTCTGCGGCGACACGATCCGCGAGATCTCGTTCGCGGACAAGTCGTTCCAGTACTGCCCCACCTGCCAGACCGGCGGGAAGCCCCTCGCGGACCGGCGGATGTCGCGCCTGCTCAAGTGACTCTTGAGTGGTGAGGACGGTTAGGGCCGAAGGGTTGCTCAGGTACGTACTGCCGGTGCGCGGGCGGCGGTTTCGCGTGATTGAACGGACGACACGCGTGACTGACCGTCACGCGTGTCGTCCGTGCAGTCACGTGACATCGCCCGTACTGCACCTCAGCAGAGGGCGGCCTTGACCGCGTCCGCCGGGGGCTTCGGCACCCGCTGCCCGCCGTTCAGTTCGGCGGCGAGGTCGTACACGTTCAACGCGAGCACGAGCTGTTTCGAGCCGTCGGCGTTGCTCATCGAGACGCTGAAGAACCCCGGCCCGGCGCCGGTGTTCCCCCAGAACGTCTTCTTCTCGCCGTCGGGACATTTTACGTCGAGTGTCTCGACGCCCGCGCCGTACGCGCCGCCTTCGTCGTTCGGCACGAGCCGCTTGAGTTCGGCCTGTTGCGCGGGTTCCAAAAGCCGTCCTGCCAGCAATGCGCGGTGGAACGTCGCGAGGTCGTCGACGGTCGAGACCATCGCGCCCGCGGTCCAGTCGTACGAAGGGCTGAACACGGTCATGTCCTCACCGCTCATGTCGTACCCGTGCAGATGCGGACCGCGCAGGAACGGCGACCACAGCGGGAAGTACGTGTGGCCGAGGCCGAGCGGATCGAGGATCCGCCGCTGGATCTCCTCGCGGACGTCGTTGCGGGTGACCTTCTCGATCACCTTGCCCAGCAACAGATATCCGGTGTTCGAGTACTTCACGTCCGTGCCCGGCGCGAACGAGGGCCGGTCGGCGAGCGAGCGCCGGATGACCTCCGACGGCGTGATGATGTGGGCCCGGTTCCCCTGGACGAGGTACGGGTCGAAGAAGTGCGGGTCGAGCGGATCGTGCACGCCGCTCGTGTGGTTCAGCAGCATGCGCAGCGTGATCTTTTCGGGCTCGTAGCCCGGCCCGCGTACGACACCGGGCAGTCGTCGCTCCACCGGATCGTCGAGCGAAAGCGCGCCTTCACCCGCCAGCCGCAGCACCACCGCGGCGACGAAGGACTTGGTGTTGCTGGCGATCCGGAACCGGTGGTGCGGCCCCGCGGCTTCGCGCGTGGCCGGGTTCGCGTACCCGGCGCCGAAGCGCGAGACCGCCTCACCGTTCCGGACCTGGACGATCGCGCCCGGGAAACCCCCTTCGCCGACCAGATCGCCGACGGCCGCGCGCACCGGATCCCCCGGCGCGGTCGCCGTCCCGCTCGCCAGCAGGACCCCCGCCAGCACCCCCGCCGCGACCTTCCCCGATCCGCGCATTGTGTTCCTCCCCCGGAAGCGATTGCCTGCGGACAGTCTTTCCCGCGCGACGGGGAGTGACCATGGGGACCGCGCCCGGGTCTTGGGTAGGGTCGGCCCCACCCTCGGTTGTCACAACTCAACGGAAAGTGGGGAGCAGGCCTTGCACCCGGTTGGTCGAGCGCAGAGCATGGACGCCGTGTCCGGGCTCGAAATCGCGCAGATCATCCCCTGGGGGGTGGCACTGCTGCTCGGGATCCTCGTCGTCGTCCTGTTGATCAAGCTGCGGCGTCCCGCGAGCATCGTGGAGAACGCCGTCCTGCAGGCCGTCCACCGGATGTCGAAGGCGACACCGGACCTCCGCGAGGGGCTCGACGAGCAGGTCGCCGACAAGATCACCAGCCAGCTGCTGGAGATGCTCGACTGCGTCGCCGTCGGCATCACCGACAGCGAAGGCACGCTGCTGTCCTGGGACGGCGAGGCCAACGACCACTACGTCGACCTCGTCGACGCCATCGGCAACGCCATCCGCAAGCACCGCCGCGAGGTCGTCGCGCACGACAAGATGCCGTGCAACCACCGCGGCACCTGCCGGATGCGGACCGCGGTGATCGTGCCGCTGATCGTCGAGGGCGAGACCGAGGCCGCGTTGCTGGTCGTCGGGCGCACCCGCGGGCGGCTGGTGCAGATGGCCGACGCGGTCGCGCAGTTCGTCTGCACCCAGTTCGAGCTGGCCCGCCTCGACGAATCGAAGAACCAGCTCCAGCAGGCGGAGATCAAGGCGCTGCGCGCGCAGATCTCGCCGCACTTCGTCTACAACGCGCTCAACACCATCTCGTCGCTGATCCGGACGGACCCGGAGGAAGCGCGAGAGCTGCTTCAGGACTTCGCGGACTTCACGCGCTACTCGTTCCGGACGTCGGGCATGTTCACCTCGCTCGCCGAGGAACTGCGGAACATCGACCGGTACCTGACCATCGAGAACGCCCGTTTCGGCGGACGGCTCGAAGTGCGGATGAAGATCGCGCCCGAGGTGCTTTCGGTGGTCGTCCCGTTCCTGATCATCCAGCCGCTGGTGGAGAACGCCGTCAAACACGGTCTCGCGTCGAAGCCGTCCGGCGGCTGCGTCACGGTGATCGCCGAAGACTACGGCGCCGAGGCACTGATCAGTGTCGAGGACGACGGCATCGGCATGGAGCCCGCGAAGCTCGCGGATCTCCGCAGCCAGCACCGCACGGGCGCGCACGTCGGCCTCGGCAACATCAACCAGCGGATGCAGCAGGTGTTCGGCCGCGACTACGCGCTCATGGTCGAGACGGCGCCCGGCGCCGGCATGAAGGTGACCCTGCGGGTGCCGAAGTTCATGCCCGGTGTGCGGCCGAATCTGCCGGACTTCTCCGCCGACAGCGCCACCGTTCCGCCCCAGGGCGGCCCGAACGAGTCCAGCGGGGTGAGCGGTTCGCGCAGCGGCGTGCTGCCGTCGTGAACGTCGGTAACCTGGCCGTATGAGCGTTGCGGACAAGCTGACCTCCCGTCTCCCCATGATCGGCGATCGGGGTGAACGCAAGGACATCGTCGCCGTGGTGAAGCTGCACGGGGTGATCACGCCGACCCCGTCGCCGCTGGCCAGGGGCGCGATCAACCTCGCCGCCATCGAATCGGCGCTGACGCGCGCGTTCGGGCACGAGCGGTTGAAGGCCGTCGCGCTGCAGATCAACTCGCCGGGTGGCGCGCCAACGCAGTCCGGCCTGGTCGCCGAGCGGATCCGTCAGCTCGCCGACGAGAAGAACGTGCCGGTGCTGGCCTTCGCCGAGGACGTCGCCGCGTCGGGTGGGTACTGGCTGGCCTGCGCGGCCGACGAGATCTACGCGCACCGGACGTCGATGGTGGGCTCCATCGGCGTGATCAGCGGTGGGTTCGGGTTCACCGGCCTGCTGGAACGGTTCGGCATCGAGCGGCGGCTGCACACCGCGGGCGCGAACAAGTCCCGGCTCGACCCGTTCAGCCCCGAGAAGCCGGAAGACGTCGAGTGGCTGAAGAAGATGCACGGACAGCTCCACGAACTGTTCGTCGATTGGGTCACCGAACGCCGTGGCGACCGGCTGTCCGGCTCCGAGGACCTGTTCACCGGTGACGTCTGGCTGGGCGCCCGCGCGGTCGAACTCGGTCTGATCGACGGCGTCGGCAGCCTTCGCCAGGTGATCACCGAGCGGTACCCGGACGCCGAGATCGCGATCGCCGAACCGAAGAAGCCACTGTTGGCGCGGCTCGGCATCGGCGCTCCCGCCGCGGCGAGCGCGCTGCTGGACGCAGTGCAGTCCAAGGCCGCCTGGAGCCGCTTCGGCCTCTGACCACGTGCAATGAAGGGGCCTTTCATCGCAAATTTTGCAATGAAAGGCCCCTTCATTGCGTTTGCGGTAGGGAGCGATTCACCCGAACGGTGGTAGGCGTAAGTGGTTCAGACCAGGTCTCATATCGGACATACCGCTTTGTTGTGAACGGCAACAAACCTCGACAGCGTTGACGAGGAGGTCCGATGTCCGTTACTTCTCCCCAAACGAGCCGCTGGAAGATCGCGCTCGCCGCGACCGCCGGCGCGGCTTTGATCACGGTCCCCCTGACCCTGCCCGCTTCCGCCGCCGTCCCGCCCCCGCCGTCCGGCTGGACCACGGTGTTCACCGACGACTTCACCGGCGCCGCGGGTTCGCTCCCGTCGAGCGCGAACTGGCTCATCGACACCGGCCACGGCTACCCCGGTGGCCCCGGCAACTGGGGCACCGGCGAGATCCAGAACTACACCGCGAACCCCGCGAACCTCGCCCAGGACGGCTCCGGGAACCTGCGGATCACGCCGCAGCGTGACGGCGCGGGCAACTGGACCTCGGCGCGGATCGAAACGCAGCGCACGAACTTCAAACCGCCCGCGGGCGGCGCGCTGCGGATCGAAGGCCGTATCCAGATGCCGAACGTCACCGGCGCCGCCGCGCTCGGTTACTGGCCCGCGTTCTGGGCGCTGGGTTCGCCGTATCGCGGCAACTACTGGAACTGGCCCGCCGTCGGCGAGTTCGACATCATGGAGAACGTCAACGGCATCAACACCGTCTGGGGCGTGCTGCACTGCGGCGTCAACCCCGGTGGCCCGTGCAACGAGACGACCGGCCTCGTCGGCAGCCGCACTTGCCCCGGCGCGAGCTGCCAGAGCGCGTTCCACACCTACACCTTCGAATGGGACACCAGCGTCAGCCCCAACGTGTTCCGGTGGCTGGTGGACGGCCAGCAGTTCCACTCCGTCAGCCAGAACCAGGTCGACGCCACGACGTGGGCCAACATGACGAACCACGCGGGCTACTTCGTGCTGCTGAACGTCGCCATCGGCGGCGCGTTCCCGAACAACAACTCCGGCACCACCACGCCGGGGCCGGGGATCGTGCCGGGGCATCCGATGCTCGTCGACTACGTCACCGTCCTGACCCGCGGCGGCGGCACGACGCCCACGACCACCACGCCGACGACGACCACGGGAAGTCCCGGCGGCGGCAGCGCGTACAGCCAGATCCAGGCGGAGTCCTACAGCCAGGCGGCCGGGATCGCCAAACAGGCCACGTCCGATCCCGGCGGTGGCCAGAACATCGGCCCCGCGGGCAACGGGGACTGGGCGCTGTACCCGGGCATCGACTTCGGGACGCAGACCGGCAGGCAGTTCCAGGCGCGCGTCGCGTCCGGTGCGGCGGGCGGCGTGAGCGGCCTCGTCGAAGTCCGGCTCGACAGCAGGTCCAACCCGCCTGTCGGGAGCTTCGCCGTCGCGAACACCGGCGGCTGGCAGAGCTGGCGGACCGTTCCCGCGAACATCAGCGGCATCACCGGGAAGCACGACGTCTATTTGACCTTCACCAGCGGCCAGCCAGCCGATTTCGTGAGCGTCAACTGGTTCACCTTCACCCCGTGAAGGGATAGGTGTGGCACGGCGAGGCGGTTCGTGTCACCGGAGAAGATGACGGCACCGGCCACCCCGGGCGCGGGGGTGCCGGTGCCGTCCTTTTCGTTCGACTTTCGGCCGGCGGGCTGGACAAGGAACGCGGCAATGGGCAGGATGCGTCTCACTGTGAGTGCTCACGATGACACCCGGAAGCTCATTGTCCTGGCGGTGGACGATGAGCCCAAAGGGCTAGACGAACTCGTCCACTGTCTCCGGAACAGCCCGCACGTCGCCCTGGTCTATCCGGCGATCGACGCTTCGGAGGCGCTGCGCCTGTTGTCCGCGGACGATCCGAGGCTGGCCGACCGCAAGTCGCGGGGCCTGCCGATCGTGGACGCGGTGTTCGCCGACATCGACATGCCCGGCTTGTCCGGGATGGAGATGTCCCGCGTGTTCGCCGCGCTGCGCCCGTCGCCCGCGCTGGTGTTCGTGACAGGGCATGCCGAAGAGGCGGTCAACGCCTTCGATCTCGGCGCGCTCGACTACGTGCTCAAGCCGTACCAGCAGGATCGTCTCGACCGCGCGATCACCCGCGTGATCGACAAACTCGCCGCCAACGCCGCGCCGAAGTTCGGCGCCGAAGGCGGGCCGGGGCAGGTCAAGAACGACGACGAGGTCATCCCCGTCGAGCTCGCGGGCACCACGAAGCTGATCCCGCGGTCTTCGGTCCGCTGGGTCGAGGCGCAGGGTGACTACGCCCGATTGTTCACCAACGACGGCAGCCACCTGGTCCGCATCCCGCTCGCGCAGCTCGAGGAACGCTGGGAGAAGGCGGGTTTCGTCCGGATCCACCGGTCGTTCCTGGTCTCGCTGCCGCTGATCACCGAACTGCGCATGGGCCAGGGCGGCTACCAGGTCGTGATCGGTAACGAGGAGAAGGTGCTGCCGGTGAGCCGCCGTCACACGCGCGCGCTCAAGGACAGGCTGGTCGGCGCCAACCGGTCGACGTGACCGACGACTTCTACCGCCGCGTCAACGGCGTCCGCGAGCCGGACCCGACGCTGGGGAAGAGCAGGAAACCGGTGGCGCCCGAGGGCGCCGCCGTCGAGCCCGTGCCGGGTGCGCCCTCCGGCCCGAAGCACGAGCAGGCCAAACCCGAACATCACGCGAAACCCAAGCGGCAGCGGGTGATCCTCGCCGATCCGCGACAGGCCACCAGCACCCTGCGGGCCAGGGTCGAACTCGAAGAGCAGACCAGCTGGGGCAAGCTCCTGATCAAGGATCTGGTGAAGATCCAGCTGCGGACGGCCTCCCTGCTGGCGCTGCTGGTGATGGTCACGCTGTGTTCACTTCCGGTGCTGTTCTATCTGATCCCGTCCTTCGGGCGAGTGGTCGTCGTGGGCATTCCGTTGCCCTGGCTGATCCTCGGGGTGGCGCCGTTCCCGTTCCTGTTCGGCATCGGCCTCTGGTACAACCGGCTCGCCGAACGACACGAACGCGACTTCGTCGACATGATCGAGAACTGACCGCGGAGCTGCACATGCGAGGATCCACACCGTGCAGCTGAATCCGTGGGCCATGGCCGGCATCGTGCTGGTCGCGGTCCTGACCTTCTACCTGGGGCATCGCTCCTCGAGGTCGGCCGTCAGCACGCACGACTTCCTCGTCGCGCGGCGCACCGTGCGGTCCCGGCGCAACGCCGCCGCGATCTCCGGCGAGTACCTGTCCGCCGCGTCGTTCATGGGTGTCGCCGGCATCGTGCTCAAGGACGGCGCCGACGCGCTGTGGTTCCCGATCGGGTTCACCGCGGGCTATCTCGCGCTGATGCTGTTCGTCGCCGCGCCGCTGCGGCGGTCCGGCGCCTACACGCTGCCGGACTTCGTCGAGATGCGGCTGGGTTCGACGATGCTGCGCCGGGTCTCGACGGCGTTCGTGGTGTTCATCGGGATCCTTTACATGGTCCCGCAGCTGCAGGGCGCCGGGCTGACGTTGACGACCATCCTGCCGGTGCCGGTGTGGGCCGGAGCGCTCCTGGTCACCTTCGTGGTCGGCTTCAATGTGATCGCGGGCGGGATGCGCGCCATCACCGTCGTCCAGGCCTTCCAGTACTGGCTGAAACTGTTCGCCATCGCGGTGCCGACGTTCATCCTGTGCATCGTGTTCCTCGGCGCCGGCGCGCCGGGCAGCGCGCGTCCGCTCGGACAGCCCGCCCCGCCGACGTTCCTCGAGAACACCACGGTCTCGGTGCAGGCCGACGTCACGCTGAAGGTCACCTCGGTGACCGTGCTCGAGGCGTACGGGGAGGTGGAAGGCGCGCGTGCCAACGGTTTCGCGGTGTGGACGCCGGAGGCCGGACACAAGGTCGCCAAGGGCACGACGCTGAAGTTCACCGCGGGCACGCCGGTCCCGGTGGTCAGCGACGCGCCCGCGTCGAACGGCGACTGGCTGCGGCCGGGTTCGGGCAGTCTCACCGATCTGCTGCAGGTCTATTCGCTGATCCTCGCGACCTTCCTCGGCACCATGGGCCTGCCGCACGTCCTGGTCCGCTTCTACACCAACCCCGACGGGAAGGCCGCGCGCCGCACGACGGTGCACGTTCTGCTGCTGCTCGGGCTGTTCTACCTGTTCCCGACGCTGCTGGGCGCGCTGTCCCGGATGTACGTCCCGGAACTGCTGGTGACCGGGAAGACCGACGCCGCCGTCCTGCTGCTGCCGTCCGCCGTCCTACCCGGACTCTGGGGACAGATCCTGGGCGCGGTGACCGCGGCCGGCGCGTTCGCGGCGTTCCTGTCGAGTTCGTCCGGGCTGCTGGTGAGCGTGGCGGGGGTCGTGTCCACCGACGTCCTGCCCGGCCGCGTCCGCGATTTCCGGGTGGCGACGGCGATCGTGGCGCTGATCCCGTTCGCGCTGGCGGTGCTGCTGCCCTCGGAGGACCTGTCGCTTTCGGTCGGGATGTCGTTCGCGCTGGCCGCGTCGACGTTCAGTCCGTTGCTGCTGCTCGGGGTCTGGTGGCGGAAGCTCAGCTGGCCCGGCGCGCTGGCCGGGATGCTCGTCGGCGGCGGGCTGGTGCTGACCGCGCTGGTGGTCAACATCGTCAGCAAGTACACCGGCGGCTGGGCGCCGTGGTTCTCGAACCAGCCCGCGCTGATCACCGTGCCCGCGGCGTTCCTGACGACCTATGTGGTGAGCCGCGCGACCGGATACGGGCGGCCGGACGACGTCCACGGCGTGATGCTGCGGCTGCACGCGCCCGATCCGCTCGGCTTCATGCGCGATCGCGCGGTCGCCCGGTTCGGCCAGGCCGGGGAGGACACAGCGAAGACACAGAAGACCGGTAAAGGCCGCCACCGGAAGTAGCGTCACTCTTTCGAGTCGCGAACCTCTACACAGAGTCGTACCGTTCACTCAAATGGATTGCCCCTCTCGGGCCCCATGAGGGGCATGATCTTTCGTGACAACGAAATCACCGAATGGTTGCGGCAGGTGGGAGGTCCGACGTGAGCGATACCGATCAAGACTTCGGGTCCGATCCGGATTCCGACTGGGAAAAGGTGCAGGCGAGCCCGGAATTCACCGAGCTGCGACGACGGCTCCGGGTATTCGTTTTCCCGGTCTCGGCCCTGTTCCTTCTCTGGTATCTGCTCTACGTGCTCCTCGCCGACTACGCGACCGGGTTCATGAGCACCAAGCTCTTCGGCAACATCAACGTCGGCCTGGTCTTCGGCCTGTTGCAGTTCGTGTCCACCTTCGTGATCACCGGGTTGTACGTCCGCTACGCGAACCGCAAACTCGATCCGCTCGCCGACAAGATCCGGCATGAGGTCGAAGGGGCCGAACGGTGAATACGCTGGCAGCGGGCGTACAGGGGAGCAATCCGGCGCTCAACATCACCATTTTCGCGATCTTCGTCGCGATCACACTCGTGATCGTTTTCCGGGCGAGCCGGAATACGAAGACCGCCTCCGACTACTACGCCGCGGGGCGCGCGTTCACCGGACCGCAGAACGGGATCGCGATCTCGGGCGACTATCTTTCCGCGGCGTCGTTCCTGGGTATCGCCGGTGCGATCGCGATCAACGGCTACGACGGATTCCTCTACTCGATCGGTTTCCTCGTCGCCTGGCTGGTGGCGTTGCTGCTGGTCGCGGAACTGCTGCGCAACACCGGCAAGTTCACCATGGGCGACGTGCTGGCGTTCCGGATGAAACAGCGCCCGGTCCGCGCCGCGGCCGCGATCTCCACGCTCGCCGTCTCGTTCTTCTACCTGCTCGCGCAGATGGCGGGGGCGGGCGGCCTGGTGAACCTGCTGCTCGGCATCGAGGGGAACCTCGGCCAGGACCTGGTGATCGCCGTCGTCGGCGTGATCATGATCCTGTACGTGCTGATCGGCGGGATGAAGGGCACCACCTGGGTCCAGATCATCAAGGCCGTCCTGCTCATCGCGGGCACGTTCGCGATGACGTTGTGGGTGCTCGGAAAGTACGGCTTCAACCTCTCCAGCCTGTTCCAGGCCGCCGTCGACAAGGGTGGCCAGACCGGTGAGGCGCTGCTCGGGCCGGGCAAGCAGTACGGGAAGACCGGCACGACGAAGCTCGACTTCCTGTCGCTGGGCATCGCGCTCGTCCTCGGCACCGCGGGCCTGCCGCACGTGCTCATGCGCTTCTACACGGTGCCGACGGCGAAGGACGCGCGCCGTTCGGTGGTCTGGGCGATCGCGCTGATCGGCATCTTCTACCTGTTCACACTGGTGCTCGGCTACGGCGCGGGCGCGCTCGTCGGCCCGGACGTGATCGCGAAGGCGCCGGGCACGACCAACTCGGCGGCCCCGCTGCTGGCACTCGAACTGGGCGGCCCGGTGCTGCTCGGGTTCATCGCCGCGGTGGCGTTCGCGACGATCCTGGCGGTGGTCGCGGGCCTGACGATCACGGCGTCGGCGTCGTTCGCGCACGACGTCTACGCCAACGTGATCAAGAAGGGCAAGACCGCCCCGGACAGCGAAGTCCGCGTCGCGCGCATCACCGCGCTGGTGATCGGGGCGGTCGCGATCGTCGGCGGGATCCTCGCGAAGAACCAGAACGTGGCGTTCCTGGTGGCGCTCGCGTTCGCGGTGGCGGCGTCGGCGAATCTGCCGACGATCCTGTACTCGCTGTTCTGGAAGCGGTTCAACACCCAGGGCGCGCTGTGGAGCATCTACGGCGGGCTGAGCGTGTGCGTCATCCTGATCGTCTTCTCACCCGCGGTCTCGGGTAAACCCGTCGACGCGAAAACCGGGAAGAGCGCCTCGATGATCCAGGGCGTCGACTTCCACTGGTTCCCGCTCGACAACCCCGGCATCGTGTCCATTCCGGTCGCGTTCTTCCTCGGCTGGCTCGGCACCGTGCTGTCCAAGGAGCACAACCAGAAGAAGTACGCCGAGATGGAGGTCCGCTCGCTCACCGGCGTCGGCGCCGAAAAGGCCGTGCGGCACTGAGTGCCTCTTCACGCGCGCGCAACGGGACGGGATGCGAGGATGGCAGCGTGGTGAGCCCTGCTGACATCCCGACCGTCGCCGTCCGTGACCTGCCGAAGGACGGCGTCGCGCTGCTCGACGTCCGCGAGGACGACGAGTGGGCCGCCGGACACGCGCCGGGAGCCAAGCACATCCCGATGGGTGAACTGCCCGCGCGCGTCGGCGAACTCGACGAGCTGCCCGACGACCAGCCGGTCTACGTGATCTGCCGCAGCGGCGGCCGGTCCGCTCGCGCCGCCGCGTGGCTCAACGCGAGCGGCTGGGACGCGGTGAACGTCGCCGGCGGGATGGGCTCCTGGAGGCAGGAGGGGCGCCCGATGGTCGGCGAGCATCCCGGCGTCGAACCCGAAGTGCTGTAACCGTGCAGCCAGGCCACTACCCGCCGAGAACCCCGGTGCCGCCGGTTCGCCCGGCGCCGATGCGGCAGCCGGCGCACCATCGCGTCCGCTGGGTCGCTTCGCCGCCCCACGGTGCCTGGCCGCAGCGGCGCAAACCCGTGGCCGAGCGCTACTCCGGCCCGCCGTCGTACCCGGTCCCGCCGAGGTGGGGCTTCCCGAACCTGGTCTGGCGCCGCCCGACCGCCGTCCCCGGGACGGCGTCCGGCGAGGTCACCGCGGGGGAGCGGCTGCGGGTGATCACGCGCAGCCTCCTGCCGGTGCTGTGGACCTTCGCCGCCCTCGCCGTCGCCGCCTCGGCGTCGGAGATCTGGCGCTACGTCCTGCTCGTGCAGAGCCGCGACTCCGCGTTGTCGACGTCCGTCGTCTCGGTCTCCGACAGCTTCGTGATCACCACCGGCCTGCTCACGACGATCCTTTCGCTGCTGCCTTCGGGGCTCACCGTGTGGTGGCTGCTCGTGGCGAGGCGCGCCGCCGCGGACGCCTCCGGCGAGGTGCCGCCGAGGCGGCAGTGGCAGGTGCTGGTGTTCACGCTGGTGCCGGTGGTGAACCTGATCATGGTGCTGCCGATCGTCGCCGAACTCGAACACGCCGTCCTGCGCCGGACCCGGGAAACGCGGCCGAAGCCGTCGCGGCTCGTGCTGATCTGGTGGGGCGTCTGGATGCTCAACTGGCTGCTGCTCGGGCTCGTCATCGTCTGGCGGTTCCGTGACGGCGTCCAGGCGCTGGCCGACGGCGTCGTGCTGGTCGCGCTGACCGATCTGGCCGCCGCCGGGCTGGGGCTGGTGACGGCGCTGCTCGTGAAGCGCATGTCCGGCCTGCTCGCGCCTGTGGCGGAGAAGCGGCTTCGGCTGCTTCGCGTGCTGAAGGTGGACGGGGCTCCGGACCCGGACCGGCGCGAACGCCCGGCCTCTTCACTGCGCTGACGCAACCTCAGCTCAGTACCAGTGTTCTTTTGCCCGCCCGTGTCCGTGAAGGCCTCCTTCCTTGCGCTAGGCGCAGTGAAGGGGTCCTTCATGTACTGGGCAAGGTGTGAAGGTCGAGTTTCCTCGGCTGAGCCGAGGGAAGGGGGCCTTCACGCGCAGCCGCTGTGACCGCTGGTGCACGTGGGGCCAACGTGCGATGCCGAGTCCGTGAAGGCCTCCTTGAGGGACTCTGGGTCCCTCAAGGAGGCCTTCACGGACTCGGGCCGGTACCAACCGCAGCCGGAACCACGTAGGTATCTAAGCCGCCCTTGGCCCCAACCCTCATTGCCACTCACGATCCTCACGGACACGTCGCGAGGTGAGCCAGGTCACTGTTGACCTCCAGTTCGCTGGAGGTTCCACACTGTCGATCATGACCGACGACGGCGTCACCTTCATCAATGTCTTCGAGATCCCCGCCGACCAGGTGGACGAGTTCGTCGAAACGTGGCGAGAGCGCGCGAAGCTGATGCGGGACGCGCCCGGCTTCCGTGACGCCAAGCTCCACCGGGCGCTGCTGCCGGATTCGCGTTTCCAGCTCGTCAACGTCACGCACTACGACAGCAAGGAAGCCTGGGAAGCGGCAGGCAAGAATCAGGTGTTCAAGGCGTCGACCGAACGCGCCGCGGAGGTCGCGACCCCCAACGCCGCGCTCTACGAGGTGGTCGTCGAGTACCCCTAGCCCGTGGTGACCGGCAGCGAGCGCAACCCCCGGATCACGAACTCGGGCCGCCGTTCCGGGGTCTCGGCGAGTTTCAAGCCCGGCAGTTTCGAGGCGAGGGCGGACAGCGCGGCCGCGATCTCCACTCGCGCGAGCGGGGCGCCGACGCAGTAGTGGATGCCCATGCCGAAGCCGAGGTGCGCGTTCGGGGTGCGGCCGATGTCGAGGGTGTCGGGCCGGTCGAACACCTTCGGGTCGCGTGCGGCGGCGCCGAGGAGCGCGCCGATCTTCTCGCCCTCGGCAACCCGGAAGCCGGCGATCTCGACGTCGGCGGTCGCCGTGCGCTCGAAGAGCTGGAGCGGCGCGTCGAAGCGGATCAGCTCCTCGACGCACGGGTCCAGCAGATCCGGCGAGGCCACCAGCCGCTCCCACTGGTCGCGGTGGGTCAGCAGCGCGTTGACGCCGTTCCCGATGACGTTCACGGTCGCCTCGTGCCCGGCCATCAGCAGCAGGACCGCGGTCGCGACCAGTTCGTCCTCGGTGAGTTCGCCGCGCAGGAGATCGCTGACGATGTCGTCGCCAGGGGAGGCCGCACGCTGCTTCGCGACGTCACGCAGGTAGTCGACGAACTCCGCGGCAGCGGCTTCTGCGGCGTCGCGCTTCTCTTCGGCGAGGCCGTACTCGTACATCTTCACGATGTGGTTCGACCAGGTGACCATGCGCGGCCCGTCCTCGACCGGGACGCCCAGGAGTTCCGCGATGACCGCGACCGGCAGCGGCTGCGCGAGATGCGCCAGCAGGTCGGCGGAACCGGTCTCGGCGATTTCGGCGGCGAGCCCGTCGACCATGCCGTCGGCGAGTTCGGTGACCATCGGCCGCAGGCGCTGGACGTGCCCGCGTCCGAACGCGCCCGCGATCACCCGGCGCAGCCGCGTGTGGGCGGGTGGCTCGTTCTCCAGCAGCGAGTTGCGGTGCAGCAGGTTGAACGACGCGAACCGCTCCACCGGCAGCGCGTCCTGCCAGATCCGGCCGAGCGCCCGATGCCGCAGGACGGCGGCCGACGCCGCGTGCGACACCGCCACGGCGATGCCGAGACCGTGGTGCCGGTGGACTTCGCCGTGCTCGCGGAGATCGGCGAAATACGGGTACGGATTCCCGAGGAAGGCCGGGTCGGCGACGTCGAACACCCGCCGACTGTAACCCGGGCCGGCGCCGCGCCGGGGAGTCCGCCCCGGCGCGGCCGGGAGCTACAGATGCAGCCAAAGCCCCAGGTGCAGGTGCAGGCCGTGGTGGTGATGACCGTGGTGGTGGTGGCCCACGCACAGCAGCAGGCAATGGCGGGCGTGGTCGGCTCTGTCCGGCTGCGGCGCGGCCGAAGCCGTGCCCACCGCGGGCCCGGCCAGCATCAGCCCGAGTGCCACGGGCAACGCGGCCAAGGCGGCCCGGCGCTTCGAGGTGCTCATCTGTGATCCCTTCTCCGCACTACGGCGCCGAGATGGCGCCGTGATCGAGTATTCGTTGCGGTGAGGGGAAAACGGCAGGCTGATCACCCGCGGTTAGATCGTCCGAATGATGACAATCGTTTTCAGTCACGTCTGCGTGATACCCGAACGGCCGCTGAAGCCAGCCGATCCGGTCGATCCGGCGGGCTGCCGGGTGTCGTCCGCGCCGTCTTGGTCACCAACGCCGGGGGCCTTACCGGGCGGGTGCCTTCCCGCGATAGCGTTCCGAACCGAGCTTTGAGGAGGCTGACGTGGGCAAGGGTTCGCGCAAGAAGGGTCCCAAGACGACCTCGGATCGCAAGCCGAAGGTGCGCGACGTCTTCGTCGGCCAGCCCTTCGAGGGGCTCGCGGCGGAAACCGAGCTGATCGCGCTGCGCGAGTTCGTCCCGTCGGCGACGGCGACGCTCACGCTGGCGGGTTCCGGCGAGAAGGTCACCCTCGGCACTGTGCTGCCGATGGCGGCGGCCGCGTTCGTCCGGTCCGACGGCGAGCGCTACATCGGCATGCAGGTGCAGACCCGGTCCTCGGACATCAGCCGCGACCTCGGCCGCGCGCTGCGGTGGGTGCTGGAGGCCAAGGAGGGTGACGTGCTGTCCGTGCCGGACACCACGACGCCGCCCACCGCCGACGAGAAGGCCCGGCTCCAGGATCTGCTCGACGTGAACGCCGAACTCGACGTCACGCTCTACAACGACTTCGCCTGGTGGCTCCCCGAGGACGCCGACGCGAGCGGTGACGTCGCGTTGTCGCTCGAGCGCGCGAACGCGGCGATCATGCCGACCGAACGTCTCGGCGCGGGTGCGTACTGGGTGCTCGCCGGCGAGAGGGCGCACCTGCGCTGGGTCCGCCCCGAACCGGAGAACCTGCTGCTGCAAGCGCTTGCGCGGCTGTCCGCGGCCGGAGCGGTGGGCCTCGGCGAGGGCTCGCGTTACGCCGGTTCCTTCCGGGCGCACGGCCTGCTCGTCCCGGTGTGGGATCTCGACACCGAGGCACACGCCCGCGAGTGGGCCGACGCGAAGGACCAGCTCGGCGTCCGGCTCGAGGCCGCGCTGAAGTCCCTCGACACCGAGCCGCTCAACGCCGCCGAGCGCCGCTCGCGCGACGGCCTGATCGGCCGCCAGCTCACCATCCGCTGACCCTCTCCGCGTTTCGTCCTCTGGATGCGAACGACCGCATCCAGAGGACGAAATGCGCGAGGATGGGCGCGTGATCCTCCATATTTGCGGACGAGCCGAGTGGGCGGCGGTGCCCGAGGGCGGCGTCTACACCGCCGCGTCGCTCGATTCCGACGGCTTCATCCACTGCTCGGACCCCGGAACGGCGCATATCCCGGCCAACGCCGTGTTCCCCGGCCGCACCGACCTGGTGCTGCTGGAGATCGACCCGGCGCTCGTCGGCGCGCCCGTCGTCTGGGAGGACGGCGACCCGCCGCATCCGGCCGGAATCCACTTTCCGCACGTCTACGGCCCGATACCGCGTAACGCTGTGGTGGCCGTACACGAATTCCCTGTTCAGAAGGATGGTTCGTTCAGAATTCCCGAGTCCCTGTCGAGACGTTGAAGCAGGCAACTCCTCAGGAGAGCGGGCGTCTCTCGAAGTGGTTCGCGGCGGAAGACAACCTGTGGGGGCGGTCATGCGTTTCGGGAGAGGTGGGCCAGGCGAATCTGGCCAGGTGACCCCGGGAGGAGGCGATACGGTGACCGTAGCCGCGACGGTCATGCCGGAGACGGACGTCCAGTGGACCGGCGAGAGCCGGGAGAGTGCTGTGCCGGGTGAGCTCACCGACTTCGGCGACTTCGTGCGGGCCGGCCTGCCGGGTCTGCTGAGGTACGGGCACGCCCTCACCGGGAATCCGCACGACGCCGCCGACCTCGTCCAGACGGTGCTGGAGAAGATCGGCTCCCGCTGGTCGTACGTCCAGCACAAGACCGGCGACCCGATGGCCTACATCCGCCGTTCGATGGCCAACGCGCACATCAGCCGCTGGCGCCGGACCAAACGCGAGAGCCTGGTCGCCGACCTGCCGGAGACCCAGCCGTACAGCCCGGCCGACCCGTTCGAACACGAGCCGCTGTGGCAGGCGTTACGGGCGCTGCCGCCGAGGCAACGCGCGGTGATGGTCCTGCGTTACTACGAGGGGCTGTCCGAAGCGGAGATCGCGGATTCGCTCGGGGTCAGCCAGGGCACCGTCAAAAGCCAGGCGAGCAAGGCGATCGCTTCGTTGCGTACGAAGCTCGCCTTGTTCGAGCCCAAGGACGAAGGGAGGGAAGCGGGATGAACATGTCCGAAGAGGACGTGCAGCAGAAGCTGCGTGACCTGTTCTCGGATGACCGGTTGGGCGTGGGCTCCACGCTGAATCCCGAGACGATCGTCGCGGGCGCCCGTCGTCGCCGTCGCCGCCGCCAGTTGATGCAGACGACGAGCGGGATGGCCGCCGCGGTGGTCATGCTGGGCGGCGGGCTCGCGATCTTCACGATCCACGACAAGGACAACGGCGCGGCCTTCCCCGGCGGTGACCAGCTCACCATGGGGGCGGCGGCCTCGTCGAGTTCGGCGCAGCCCGGACCGGCGAGTCCACAGCCGCCGGTGTCCTCGCCGGCGGCACCGACGAGCCAGGCGTCCGCGCCTGTGACGTCGACGGCCTCCGACGGGCCTGTCAAGCCGCCGAAGAGCACTGCCGCCACGAAGCCGCCGACGCAGGGCAAGGTGACTTCCGGCGCGCTCCTGACCGCTGTCGGCTTCGGCAAGCTCCGGCTCGGGATGAGCGAGTCCGAGGCGGAGGCCACCGCCGGTCCGCTGCGGGCGAGGGAAGTCCGGGGCGCCTGCACCTACGGCTACGCGGAGGGAGCGGCCGTTCCGGGGCCGACGTCGGTGTCGCTGACCGAGGGCGACGGGATCACCGTCATCAACCCGGCGGGCACGGTGCACACCCCGGAGGGGATCGGCGTCGGTTCGACCGAGGCGGACATCCTCGCCGCGTATCCCGGCACCACCAAGGACGGCAGCGCCTACGTGGCCCCGGCCAGCGCGGTCAGCGCGTACCGGATCTTCGTGTCCAACGACGGGGCGGCCGTCAGTATCCTGCTGACCAGCATCAACCAGGAGTGCCAGTTCAGCTGAGGCATCCGCGAAACGGGAAAACCCGGGCTGCTCCAAGGGGGAGAGCCCGGGTTTTCCTTGTGGTGGGAGAGCGTCAGTGCGTCAGAGCGCGCCGCCGGCGACCGGGGGCATCCCCGAGTCGGCGCCGCCGTCTCCGATGGATTCGCGGTGCAGGTGGTTCTCCACCTCGAACAGGTTGCCGTTCGCGCGTTTGACGATGTTGAGCAGCGTGGACATCTGGGAGATCTCTTCGACCTGCTCCTTGAGGAACCACTGCGTGAACTGCTCGCCGATGTAGTCCTCTTCGGCGCGGGCGGCCTTGGCCAGCTGCTGGATGTCGGTCGCGACGTCCTTCTCCTGCTGCAGCGCGAGCTCGATGAGCTCGGTGACGTCGGAGAAGGTGTTGCGCACGTCGCCGGTGCCGGGGATCTCCACGTGGTGGTCGGTGTCCAGCATGTACTGGATCAGCGCCATCGCGTGGTTCCGCTCCTCGACGGACTGCTTGTAGAAGTGCTTCGCGAGCTGCGGCAGGTCCTCGGCGTCGAACCAGACCGCCAGCGCGATGTACTGCTGGGAGGCGTTGAACTCGTTGTGGATCTGCGCCTGCAGCAGTTCATAGAACTTCGAGCGCGGTTGCTTCTTGATGAGGGCCATGCGTACAAAGATACGTCATCGCCTATTCGATTTCCACTTATGCCTGGTGATGTACCCCCTATTAGGTTACCATTACCGACACTAGGTTCACCTCAATTAAGTAAGCCTTCCCTAATTAATCGAAATCAATTAGGGAAGGCTTACTTTATTTCTGTTTCAGATGCTTTCGCGCCGGATCGGGCACGACATGCAGCGTGGCCCGCCGCGGCCGGAGCCCAGCTCGGAGCCGGTGATCGCGAGTACCTCGATCCCGGCTTCCTCCAGGCGTGCGTTGGTTTCCACATTACGTTCGTACCCGACGACGACACCGGGTGCGAGGGCGAGGGTGTTGTTCCCGTCGTCCCATTGCTCGCGTTCCGCGGTGACCGGATCGAGCCCGGTGTCGATGACGCGAAGCCGTTCGATTTCCATTGCTTCGGCGGCCGCCGTGAGGAATGGGGCAGGTCCTTCGACCTTCACGGAACCGTCGTCGGTCGGCCGCATGGTGAACGCGGTCAGCGAATCACGGGAAAGCGGATACATGACCACGGCGTCGGCCGCGACCATCGTGCAGACGGTGTCCAGATGCATCGTCGCGCGGGTCTGCTGGATCGGGACGGCGAGCACAGTGTGCGCGATCCCGTCGGCGAACACCGACCGCGCCAGCGACTCCGCGCCCGCGGCCGTCGTCCGCTCACCGACGCCGATGGCCAGGACACCGGGCGAGAGCAGCATGACGTCGCCGCCTTCGATCGGCGCCGAATGCGCGCCGTACGCACGGGACGCGTGACGGAACCACGGGTGGTAGGCGTAGATCAGGTCCAGCACCGCGGTCTCGCGGACACGGGCGGGCATGGTGAGCGAGGAGACCGCGACCCGGTCGCCGATCCACGCCGACGAGTCACGGGTGAACAGCAGGTTCGGCAGCGGATCGACGGCGAAGTCGTTCGGATGGTTCATCAGCCGGACCAGTGAGGCGCCCTCGGCGGCGGGCAGTTCCTCGAAGGTCATCCCCGCCATCAGGGCCTCGGCCAGCACCGCCGGCGAGACGCTCGACAGATGGGAACGGAGCGAATCGGCCAGATCGGGCCCGAGCCGCCGCTCGTCGACCGCCGCGTGCACCCCGGCCGCGTGGGCGCGGGTGTCGGCCAGCGCCGTGCGCAGCGCGTCGGCCAGCAGCAGCACCTCGACACCGCGGCCGCGCAGCACCTCGGCGAACGCGTCGTGCTCCTCCTGCGCGCGGTCCACCCAGGGGATGGAATCGAACAGGAGCTGGTCGTTGTTGCGAGGCGTGAGCCTTTTGAGCTCGTTGCCGGGCCTGTGCAGGAGCACCGCACGCAGGGGGCCGACTTCGCTGTCAACTCGGGGTGGAGTCGTCTCGTCAATCACTGGTTCACCCTAACTAGGGAAGCCAGGAAACTCGCCCTTTGAGCAGCGCGTATCCGACGAAGGAAACGAAATCCAGCGCGGTGTGCGCGGCGATCAGCGGCCACAGCCGGTTCGTCTTCTGCCACAGCCTGCCGAACACCAGGCCCATCACGACGTTGCCGACGAAACCGCCGAAACCCTGATACAGGTGATACGACCCGCGAAGCACCGAAGACGCGACCAGCGAGGTGTTCTCACGCCATCCGAGCTGGCGCAGCCTGGTCAGCAAGTAGGCGACGACGAGCACCTCTTCGGCGAACGCGTTGCCGAAGGCCGACAACGTGAGCGTGATCGGACGCCACCACGTTTCGCCCAAAGTGGACGGTTGCACCGACAGGCTGAACCCGAGGCCGTAGGAGAGGAAGTACAGCCCCAGTCCCGGAATCCCGATCACCGCGGCGAGCAGCAGCCCGTGCACGATGTCGCGCCCGGGACGTTTTCTGTCGAGTCCGATCTCCGCGAGCTTCATCCCGCCACGCCACAGCAGGTACAGCCCGAGCGCACCCCAGCCGACCAGCTGACCGGCGCTCAGGAGCTGCTTGAGCAGGTCGACCAGGCTCAGTGTCGCCTGGGGGACGTTCAGCTGGGCCTGCTGCTGTGCCAGCGGCACCGGCTGCAGCAGCGAGTCCACAAGGGACAGCAGGCTGCGCAGCCCGGACAGGCCGAGGGTGATGCCGAAGACGACGGCCAGTTCGATGACGATCGCGCGGCGGCGCGCCGGATCTTCCACGAATTCCGGCAGCGCCGGGCGTTCGGGACGCAGCCAGCTCATCGACCGCACGTTACCGTGTTGATCGCCGCGCGCTGCCGCGCTGTCGGAGACACGTCCGCGAGCTACCGTCGGGTCATGCCAAGGAGCATCGCGACCAACGAAACCGTCGACCGCGCCGCGCTCGTCGACTTCCTGTCCACCCGCCACCGCGCCATCCTGATGACCACGAAGGCCGACGGCGGCCCCCAGCTTTCCCCGGTGACCTGCGGTGTCGACGCCGAAGGCCGTCTGGTCATCTCCACGTACCCGAAGCGCGCGAAAGTCGTGAACGTGCGACGCGAGCCGAAGGTGTCCGCCTGCGTCCTTTCCGACGAGTGGAACGACCAGTGGGTCCAGCTGAACGGCACCGCCGAGGTGCTCGACCTCCCCGACTCGGTCGAGCCGCTGGTCGACTACTTCCGCGCGATCTCCGGCGAACACCCGGACTGGGACGAATACCGCGAAGCGATGGTGAAGCAGGGCAAGAGCATCATCCGCGTCACCATCGAATCGTGGGGTCCGATCGCCAAGGGCGGTTTCCCGCCGGAACTGGCCTAGCCTTCCGGAAAGAACGGGCAGCCGACGAGACGGCGGATCTCGCCGCTCAACTGCTGCGGTCCTTCGACCGGCCGCGAGAACGCGAGCCGGACGTCGTGGTCGCCGGAGTCGGCCTCGACACGCAGCCGCAGCCCGTGGCGGTCCAGCCCGAGCGGCCGGATCCAGCCGCCGCGCAGTTCGGCGGGCACGTGCTTGGCGAGCTGCTGGACGACGTCGGCGTGGTCGGTCTCGAGATGCCGCAGCCACGCGGCCTCGTAGTCGTGGAACGGGTCCGGCGGCGCGGCGCTGAACATATGCGGCCGGAGCGAATGCGTGCCCTCGGCGTCGGCGAGCACCAGCGACGCCGGGGTCAGGCGCAGCAGCGTCAGACCGTGTCCGACGTCGAGCAGCCGCTCATCCGGCCGGGTTTCCGCGATGGAGACGGCGCGGGCGCGGGCCGAGACCTCGGAGAGCGGGCGGAGCCAGCCCGTGATCCACAACAGCCCGCGGATGGGTTCGCGCAGGTCGACCGGTGCCTGATCGGTCAGTTCGACCATCACCGCGAGCTCGCCGCGCTGGGCCTCGTGCGCGCGTTTGACCAGGGGATGCTCGTCCGGCAGCAGGATGCTGACGCTGCCGCTCGTGTGCACGTGATGCAGCTCGGGGATCACGCGGCCGTACGGTCCTGGCCGGTCACGCTGTTCGGCGGTCGGCATCAATGTCGCCGGGCCGTTGCGGGTGGCGATCGTCTTCGCGCGTTCCGCGGGGTTCGGCGCCGGCGGGCGGCGAATGGACGTCGGTGTGGTCACGGCTCACCTCCTAGTTAGGTGAGCCTAACCTGATCTGGCGGCGGAGTGGAAGTAGTCTGGATCACGTCTCACCGCATCCGTATACGTTGACCAGGTGGAAGACCACAGAATCCGGGTGCTCGAACCACCCGAAGGGATTCCGGCGTCGAACATGCCGGTCCTGCGACCCCTTCTCGACCGCCTCACCACGACCCTCGGCACGACGTCGGTCGCGGCCGGGGTGCTCGTGGTGCTGGGCGTCCTCATGGCGGTGTCGGGACGGTACGGAATCGCCGCGCCCACCTTCCTGCTCTGCTTCATGACACCGGTTTCGCTCTACTTCGGCTACCACGTCTTCGCCGGATCCTCGCCGATGCGGAAGCTCAGCGCCAAGCCGTTCCGCCTGGTGAGCGGGCTGGACGGCGCCGTCGTCGCCGGTTCTCGCGTGAGCGTCCCGCTCGACGGCCGGTGGCTGGCCGTCCGGCTGCCCGCCCCGCTCCGCGCGCAACTCGCGGCGCAGCGGCGGCTGTGGGTGCTCGGCCCGTTCGTCCTGCTGCCGGGTGTCATCGGCCCCCGGCGCGGCGTGTTCCGGGACGCCCCGGTGAAGGGTTCGGCGCCGCTGGTGGCCGAGCCGGTCACGCCGGGACGGATGCTCACCCTGCAACGACGGCTGCTGGCTTCGTACTACCTGCTCGGCGCCGGGATCACGGTGGTGGCGGGTGCTTTCGCGCTCTGGGTCTCGTTCGACTTCCCGGACCGTGACAGCCTCATCGTGCCGAACACGCGGGTTCTCGCCGTCCTCTGTGGTCTCGCGACGATCGGGCTCGGCATCACGGCACTCGTGGTCGCCAGGCCGTCACCCGAACCGCGGTGGACCGAACTCGCCGTCATTTCCGGACCGGCGTCGGTCAACCTCTTCGGCATGGTGACGCTGAAGGGCCGGACGGTCCTGCCCGGCGGTCGCGAGGTCACCGTCCAGGCCGCCGGGTCCGATCCGTCCCTGGCCGCGAACATCGCCGCGACCGGACGGCTGTGGGTGCTCGGCGTGCCGGTGGCCGGGAAGATGGCGAAGGCCGGAGTGCCCGGTCACGCGGTTTTCGGTCAGGTCAAGTTCGGGTCGTGAGTGGCGTTTCGGGTTCTCGTTGAGGTGTAACGAAAAGTTGTCGTGTCGGACGAAGAAACGCTAACCGGTCCGTGAGGGCCTCCTTGCCTACCCTGAAGGTAGTGAAGGAGGCCCTCACGGACCGACCACCTGACAGGACGTCTCAACTGAGCGAGCGTCGCGTCGCCTCTTCGGTCTCCACGACACCCCGCCGGATCCCTTCCAGCTGCTCGCTCAACTCGCCGATGGTGGTGGTGTCGAGCAGCGAATCGCCGGTGGCGGCCGAAAGTTCGGCCGCCCTGGCGACCAGGCCGTCGAGTCCGAGCGCACCTGATCGCAGTTGTGCCAGCAGTTTCCGCTGCGCGCTCGAAAGCCGCGCGTGCACGTCTTCCTGTGCCTGCACGGCCTCGAGCGACTGGGTCAGGTCGCCGCGGATGTCGTCGTCTGCGGTCTTCAATTCCTTGCGCAGCCGGGCTTTCTCGGCCGACACCGCACCGAGATCCACGCGTGCCAACGCTTTCCCGGTGGCGGACGTGCGGCCGGCCAGCCGTCGAAGGGTGTCGACGGTTTCCCGCACCACCGGTTCCATGTCGGCCACCCGGTCGGCGAGCGGGCCGGTGTCGAGCGAGCCGGAGATCGACCGGAATCCTTCGGCCGCGGCTTCCGCGCGCCGCAACCAGCCCGCCTCCGGTGAGCCCGGCTCGACGTCGGGCAGAGCCCGCTCTTCGGGTTCGGGCTCCGGTTTCGGCCGCGTGACGGCGGCGACCCCGGCGCGGGCGGCGAGCACGGTCACGCCGACGCCGAGCGCGGCGAGCACCGGCAGCTGCACCGCCCAGGCCGCACCGGCCGACGTCGCCGCGAGGAGCAGTCCCCACGGCTCACCCAACTCACGGACGAAGCGCATATCCGAGGATCTCAGAAATTCGAGATGACGGCGGTGAAGACCTGGTCGATCGAGTCCGGTTTGGACGAGTCGTACCCGACGCCCTGGGTGGTCTCGGCGATCTCCTTGAGCACGTCCAAGTCGGCGTCGGCGCCGTAGGCGATGGTGAACATCCGCACCGCTTCGCCACCACCCTCGGCCCGCAGCTGCCCGACGAGGTTCGGCAGATCGATGCCGCCTGGATCCTCGTTCCGGCCGTCGGTGAGCACGACGACGGCGTTGATCGCGTTCGGATCCAGCCGCTGCTTCATGAATTCGTAGGCCGCGAGCGACGAGTCGTAGAGCCCGGTCCCGTTCTGCGGGGTCAGCCCGTTCAGCCGCGACGCGAGCTCCCGCCTGCCCGGTTCACCGCCGATCGGCGACACCGGCCGGAGTTCGACGTAGTCCTTGTCGCCGCTCAGTTTCGTCGAGAACATCCACAGCCCGACCTTGTCCGCGTCGCTGAACTGCGGCAACGACGCCACGGCCGCCTGTTTCGCGAGATCCATCTTGTTCTTCCCCGTGCCGCCGACGCTGTCGCCCATCGAGCCGGAGACGTCGACGACCAGCAGTACGTTCGCCTTCTTCCGCAGGTCCTTCCACGATTTCAGCACCTCGGTCAGCACCGGCGGGCTCGGCGGGCGGATCAGGTTGAGCTTCGTGTCCGGCTGGGCGCCGTTCTCCGTGGTGGTCTGCGAGCCGGGCTTCCCGTCGAACGTGCGGAAGCCGATGTCGCTGAACTTCTGCTGCGCCTCGGCGCCGCGCAGATGTGCGAGGAAGTCCGCCGCGACCTGCTTGTGGAGATCGTCGGCCCAGTTCAGCACGGTGAACGGGTGATCGGAGTTGAGCGTGCCGTCGCTCGGGTAGATGCCGACGAGGGGCACCTTCGGCGGCGCGTGCTGCCCGCGTTTCCCCGGGTCGTTGGTGGGATTGCCCTGGTTGTAGCCGACGAGCGAGTTCTCCTCGACCGTCACCGCCGAGATGTACGACATCGCGGCGCCGCGGTCGTCGGCCTTCTGCAGGTTCGTCAGGAACGTCAGCGTGTTGTCGCCGTAGTGGACGATGGCCTGCTCGACGTTCTGCACGAACGTCCGCGCCTCCGGCTTCGCGAGCGCGTTCGCGGTGAGGTCCGAAGACGTGCCCGTCGCCGCGTAGTAGGCGCCGATGGTGGCGTTGAGGCCGGAGGTCGAGATGTTCGGATTCGTCTTCCCCAGCCGGAACTTCCCCCATTCCGGGTGGCCGTACTTCGCCCAGCCCTGCGGATCCGTGGCGAGCGCGGCGAGATCCTTCCAGCCGATGCCCTTGCCTGGCCAGCCGAGCGCTTCGGCCATCGGTTTCGGCATGGCGACGACCAGCGGCGCGTTCGCGACCGATTCCGGATCGCCCTCGGGCACCAAAGCGGGGTGATCGGTGCCGGTGAGGTTCTGGCGAAGCAGGTTCACCCAGCCGGACGCCGCGGGCGTCCAGACGTCCGGCCGCGGGCCGTCCACCGCTTCGTTCCAGCCGCGGGACAGCGCCTGCATCGCGGTTCCGGACGACTTCGACTGCACGAGCACGTCGACGCAGCGTCCGGCCACCGTGCGGCCGCTGTAGCCCTTGGCGATCTCGGTGACGACGCCTGCCTTCTCCGGCGACGACGACACCTGCAGCTTGACCGCGTCACCCGTCGTGCACTTCGCTTCCGCGGCCTCCTCGCCGGAATCGCTCGTGAGCGCGCGCAAGCCGATGATCAGGCCGATGGCGACCACCGCCGCGGCCACGAACGCCAGGACCTTCCGGCCGCCTCGGGATTGCCCGGGTTTCACGACCATGAAGACCTCCAGCGGTGGGGACACCGATTATCCGGAGGTTTCACCCCGCCTGGGGTCGCGTTGCCGAACCGTTGCGGCCGTGGCGGTACTTATCCCGCCAACCTGCCGCATTTAGTCCTCTAAATGCGTGGGCACCAGCTCGCGCCTGTCTTCGAATACCGCATTCAGAGGACTAAATGCGGTGTTACTAAGCCCCGGGGCCGCGTCCGGACCAGGTCCACGCGTAGCCCGGGTCCTCCGACGCGTCGGCCGCTTCGCCGAGTTCCAGCGGCGCGAAGGTGTCCACCATGACCGCGGTCTCGTCGAAGAACTGGGCGCCGATCGACGCCTCCGCCGCGCCGGGCTGCGGCCCGTGCGTGAAACCCGACGGGTGCAGCGAAAGCGAGCCGACCTCGATCCCGGAGCCCTTGCGCGCCTCGTAGTTCCCGCGGACGTAGAACATCAGCTCGTCGGAGTCGACGTTCGCGTGGTTGTACGGCACCGGGATCGACTCGGGGTGGTAGTCGACCTTGCGCGGGCAGAACGAGCAGACCACGAAGTTCGGCCCCTCGAACGTCTGGTGCACGGGCGGCGGCTGGTGCACGCGGCCGGTGATCGGCTCGAAGTCGTCGATGTTGAACACCCACGGGTACAGGCAGCCGTCCCAGCCGACGACGTCGAACGGGTGGGTCGCGTAGGTGTAGCGGGTCAGCCCCGCGCGGTGCCGCACGAGGACCTCGACGTCGGTGCCGTCGACGACCAGCGGCTCGGACGGGCCGCGGATGTCGCGTTCGCAGTACGGCGAGTGCTCCAGGAACTGGCCCTTCGCCGACAGGTACCGCTTCGGCGGGCCGATGTGGCCGCGCGCCTCGATGGTCAGCAGCTTGACCTCTTCGTGCGGAAGCACGCGATAGGTGCACGACGTCGGGATGACGAGGTAGTCGCCGTCACCGACCTCCAGCGAGCCGTAGATCGTCTCGACGGTCGCGCTGCCGCCCTGGACGTAGAAGAGTTCGTCGCCTGCCGCGTTGCGGTACAGCGGCGAAGGGCGCGTCGCGTGCACGAAGCCGATGGTGACGTCGGCGTTGCCGAACAGCCGCCGCCGGTCGGTGACCGCGTCCGCGTCGCCGAACTTGAGGTCGTGGGTCTTGAAGGCGCGGGGCTTGAGCGGGTGGTTCGGGGCGATCGGGCCGCGTTCGTCCTCGATCGCGACGGCGTCGACGATCGCGGTGGGCAGGCCGCGGTGATAGAGCAGCGCCGAGTCCGCCGAGAAACCCTCGACACCCATCAGCTCCTCGGCGTACAGGCCCCCGTCGGGCTTGCGGAACGCGGTGTGGCGCTTGTGCGGGATCTCGCCTACCTGCCGGTAGTAAGGCATCGGAATCTCCCCGGAACGTGTCCGTTGTGCGAACGATTTTGTCCTGATGTCGTACGCTACTAGCGTGTCAGTCGTGTCAAGCGCTGTGGAACTCACGCCACCCGGCCCCCGAGGAATCCCTCCCCTGTTCGCGCGGCTCGTCGACGACTCGGCGTTGTTCCCGCCCGGCGAGGCGTCCATGCCCGAAGCGCTGCGTGCGTACTTCGCGTCGAGGGCCGGTGAACACTCCGGCATCCTCGGTGTGTTCCTGTGCCAGGCGTCGAGGCTGCCCGAGCTCATCACCGAACTCATCAAGATCAAACCCAAGGAACCGCTGCCGCTGTCGCTGATCATCGACACCGGCCTCGGCGGGGTCCCGAAGGCGATCTCCATCGTCGAATCGCGCAGCGAGATCCTCGCGCTGCGGATGGTGGAGATGCCGGCGCCGTCGGACGTCGACGAGGTCTGGCTGGAGCGCGTCTCCGAATTCGTGCCCGAGGACGTCATCCGCGTGGTCGAGCCGCGCCGCGGCGTCGGCTGGCTGGACGGCGTGCGGAAGGTGATCGAGCACGGCAGCTGGCCGAAGATCCGCTGCGGCGGCAAGGCGGGCGAGAACTTCCCCAGCGTCGACGAGGTCGCCGACTTCCTCGCGGTGGTCAGCGGCGCGACCGGGGCGTCGTTCAAGGCGACGAACAGCCTCCATCGCGCCGTCCGGCACACCGAGGAGAAGAGCGGCTTCACCCACCACGGGTTCCTGAACCTGATCGTCGCGTCCGCGCGGTGCCTCTCGGGCGGTGACGTGCGTGCCGCGCTCGAATCGACCGACGGCGCCGCACTGGCCGCCGAGGCCAAGGGCATGTCGGAGCCTGCCGCGAAGGCCGTTCGCGGGCTCTTCGCTTCGTACGCGGCAGCGTCGTTCGACGAGCCCGTCGCCGACCTCGGAGAACTCGGACTCTTGTGAATATCGCGGTGTTGTCTATCGCGCTGCCGCTCTCGCGCTGCCAGGGCGCTGGTGGCCGTAGAAGGTCGCCTGTGCTTGGAGGGCGCCCTGTCATCGCGATAGCGGGGCCTTCGGCCAAAAGGCGCGACTTCAAGGGATCAAGGGACCTTTGGTCGCGTGAGCCTCGGTTGCGTGAGGCTGGGGCGCGTGGGGTTGGGGCGAGTCGGCTGTGACTCGGGAGGGGTCGCTGACCCTGGACAGAGGGCTCGCGTTGCTGCAGGCGGTGGCGGACGCGGGTGGCGAGGCGGCGACGATCTCCGAACTCGCCGTCGCCATCGGCGCGAGCCGGGCCGCCGTCTACCGGCTGCTCGTCCCGCTGTCCGAGCGGGGTCTGGTGTGGCGCGACGGCAACAAGGTGCGGCTGGGTGTCGGCCTGCTCCGGCTCGCCGGACAGGTCCTCCCGCAGCTGCGCGAGGCGGCAAGGCCGGTCCTGCGCGAACTGGCGGAGAAGGTCGGCGCGACCGCGCATCTGTCGGTCGCGCAGGGGGACCAGGCGCAGGCCGTCGCGGTCGTCGAGCCGTCGTGGACGAGCTTCCACGTGGCCTACCGCGTCGGCACCCGCCATCCACTGTCCGCCGGTGCCGCGGGCAAGGCGATCACCCTGCGCCCCGGCGGCGAAGGCTGGGTCACCTCGTCCGGTGAACTGGAGGCCGGCGCGTCCGGGGTCGCCGCGCCCGTGCGCGGGGTGCCGGGCTTGAAGGCCAGCCTCGGCGTCGTGTCGCTGGAGCCGCTCGACGCCTCCGTCGTGGGCCCGGCGGTCGTCGCGGCCGCCGTCCGGCTGGCCGAGGTGCTGAAGCAGCCCGAGTAGCGCGTCAGCGGTGGCTGAGCAGCGGGCGCACCATGGTCGCCAGCAGGGCGAGGTCCACCGCGAACAGCAGCCGCTCGAACAGGCCGAGCGTCACCTCCTGCTGTGACGGCCCGGTGAGCATCGTCCAGACGAAGCCGCCGAGCACGATCATCACCGCGGCGAAGCTGGCCACCGAAAGCCGCCGGATCGTCGTGCGGCGCGGCTCCCAGGGGCAGCGCGCCCGGCCGGGACGGGTCAGCAGCCAGGCGGCGGCGGGAAGCGCGAGGAAGGCCGCCAGCGCGGCGTAGTTGTGGATCTGCCCGGCCAGCGAACGGGCCTGTCCCTCGGGGTCGACGGGCACGAGCGCGAGGACGAACAGCCCGGCACACCACACGCCGAGCAGGACGAGAACGGACGCGTAGCCGCTGCGATGCGCCTTCGCGATGCCGCCGAGCAGCGCGAGCGACCCGAACCCCAGCGCCAGGCACATCGCGCCGAACAGCGGCGCCGCCGTCGAACCGGGCGAGAGATAGCCGTAGACGTACTCGGACAGCGTCTGCCAGATCGGGCTGACCTGGCCGGACAGCCGCAGATGCAGGTCGATCGAGATGGCGACGGCGACGGCCATGCCGAAGATCGCGAGCCTGCCGTGCACGGGGGAGACGGCACGGGCCGCGAGGATCTTCGGGGAGGTCACGACCGGTTTCTCCAGGCACGTCGGGGCGGGTGTTCACCTTTTCGTTTCCGAAAGGTTACCCGGCGAACCTGTGAAAACCCCGTGCGCCTCAGAACGCGAGCTGGGCCAGCGCGAACAGGGAGAACCCGGCGAAGACGAAGCCCGCGACGCGCTGGATGAGCTTCGGGCGGATGCGGCTCCGCACCTTCGCGCCGATGAAGACGGCGAGCCCGGCGACGGCGACCAACGCGACGAAGGAGCCGAGCGCGACCGCGAACGGGTTGCCGAAGCGGGCGGTCAGGCTGGCCGTCGCGAGCTGGGAAGCGTCGCCCCACTCGGCGGCGAACAGCACGCCGAACGACGTCAGCGCGGAGCGGAAGAAGGTCGCGGGGCTCGGCCCGGAACGCGACGCGTCCTCGCCGCCGTCCTTGCCTGGCTTGAACCCTTCACGAAGGAGCATGAAAGCGCCGATACCGAACATCGCGGCGACGATCACGGCCACCAGCGTCTCCGGCAGCAAAGTGAGCACACTGCCGAAGGTGGCGGCGATCGCGCATTGCACGGCGAATGCGGCGGTGACCCCGGCGAATACCGGCCACGCGCGGAAACGGGTGGTGAGAACCAGGGTGGCGACGAGGGTCTTGTCCGGCAGTTCCACCGCGAGTACCAGGCCGAACGCGCTGATCAGCGCCAGCATCGAGCTAGACATGATGGTTCTTCACCCCTTTCACTGCAACGATAAAGGGGCGATTCAGAGAAAGGCAAGCTGATGGCTTTTCCGAATCGGACGGCATGTGCGGGCGAATTGTTTTTCATGGCGGGGCGGAATTGAGTTTTCGGTGAACCGAATTCTTTTTTCAGGCTTCGCTGGTAGCGTCCGGGAGCATGGACGGAAGAGCGCGGATCGAAGACGTGTGCAAGCGGCTGAAGGACCACTACGTGTTCCCCGACGTCGCCGAAAAGCTGACGGTGCTCCTGCGGGCGAGGCTGGGTGACGGCGCGTACGCGGGGCTCGACGATCAGGCGTTCGCCGTCGCGGTCACCCAGGACCTGCAATCGGTCAACGGGGACAAACACCTGCGGCTACGGCATCACGTCGACCCGCTGCCCGAGATTGACGGGGAGTCGTTCGATCCGGAGCAGTTCCGGCGCGAGGCGGAACTGAACGGCCACGGCATCGCGTCGGCGCGACGGCTGGCCGGGAACGTCGGCTACCTGGAGACCAAGCTGTTCTACGGGCCGGACATCGCCGGTGAGGCGCTGGCCGCCGCGATGACGCTGCTCGCGACCACCGACGCGCTGATCCTCGACGTCCGGGAGAACCGGGGCGGGGATCCGATGGCGGTCGCGCTGCTGATCAGCTACCTGGTCGACGAGCCGACGCATTTCAACAGTATCTATTTGCGCGACGGTGACGTGACCAACCAGTTCTGGACGCTGCCGTACGTACCGGGCCGCAAGTTCGGCGCGGACAAGCCGGTGTGGGTGCTGACCGGGCCGACCACGTTCTCCGGTGCAGAGGATCTGAGCTACTCGTTGCAGCAACTGGGGCGCGCGAAAACGGTCGGCGCGGTCACCGGTGGCGGGGCGAACCCGCGGCGACAGTACAAAGTGGACACCCATCTGGATGTCACCGTCCCGGGTGGACGGGCCGTGAACCCGGTCACGGGAACCAACTGGGAAGGCGTCGGCGTCCGGCCCGACATCGCCGTCGGCGTCGAGGCCGCTTTCGACACCGCGTACGCGTTGGCGCTGGCCCACGTGCTGGCACTGGGGGATTCGGGCGTGCGGCGGCAGATCGCCGACGAGGCACGACTCACACTCGCCGGACTCGGCTGACCAGGGCGCGGGACCTACGTCCCGGCGAGAACGGGACCACTTGAACTGGCGGGCGCACCCCCGGGTGAGCAGGCTTGAGGCGTGGAGGTTCTCGATCTCGCTAGGTGGCAGTTCGGCATAACCACCGTCTATCACTTCCTGATGGTCCCGCTGACCATCGGGCTTTCCGTCCTGGTCGCCGGGATGCAGACGGCCTGGGTACGGACAGGTGATCGGCGCTACCTGAAGATGACCAAGTTCTGGGGGAAACTCCTGCTGGTCAACTTCGCGATGGGCGTGGTCACCGGCATCGTGCAGGAGTTCCAGTTCGGGATGAACTGGAGCGCGTACTCGCGGTTCGTCGGTGACGTGTTCGGTGCGCCGCTGGCGATGGAAGGGCTCGTCGCGTTCTTCGTCGAGTCGACCTTCCTGGGGCTGTGGATCTTCGGCTGGGACAAGCTGCCGAAGAAGGTCCACCTGGCGTGCGCGTGGGCGTACTCGCTGGCGACCGTGGCTTCCGCGTACTTCATCCTCGCGGCGAACTCGTGGATGCAGCATCCGGTCGGGGTCGAGTTCGTCGACGGGAAGCCGACGATGAACTCGATCTGGGCGGTGCTGACGAACAACACCGCGCTGGCCGCGATCCCGCACACGCTGGCGGGCGCCTTCTCGGTGGCGGCGGCGTTCCTGGTCGGCGTGGCGGGCTGGCAGCTGTGGCGCAAGCGTTCGGAGGACGACGAGCACCGCTCGGTGTGGCGTTCGTCGTTGCGTCTCGGCGGCTGGACCGGCGTGGTGGCGTTCGCGGTACTCGCGATCACCGGTGACATGCAGGGCAAGCTGATGTTCGAGCAGCAGCCGATGAAGATGGCTTCGGCGGAAGCGTTGTGCCACACGGAGAAACCGGCGAGCTTCTCGATCATCGCGATCGGGGACGTCCGGAACGCGAACTGCGAGGACGTCAAGACGTTCAACGTGCCCGCCCTGCTCTCGTTCTTGGCGCACAACGACTTCTCGACCGAGGTCAAGGGCGTGGAGAACCTGATCACCGAATACCAGGCGAAGTACGGCACGAACTATCCGGACGACCCGCAGCTCGGTTCGCTCGCGGGCAAGCCGATCGACTACGTGCCCAACCTGCCGGTGACCTACTGGGGCTTCCGCGCGATGATCGGCTTCGGCGCGATGTCGGCCGGGATCGGCCTGCTCGCGCTGTGGCTGACCCGGCGCGGGCGGATCCCCGGGCAGCGGTGGTTCCCGTGGCTCGTGCTCGGCGGCATCGCGACCCCGTTCATCGGCAACAGCGCCGGCTGGATCTTCACCGAGATGGGCCGTCAGCCGTTCGTGGTGGTGCCGAATCCGACCGGTGTCGACGGCGTGTGGATGTTCACCGCGCAAGCGGTCTCGAAGTTGTCCACAGGCGAGGTGTGGACGTCGCTGATCGCTCTGACGACCGTCTACGCGGTGCTCGGCGTCGTCGAAGTGTTCCTGATGCGCAAGTACGTCCGCGGCGGCGTCGACGCCGTCATGCCACCCGAGAAACCGGCCTCGACCAGCAAGAACGGCGACCCCGAAGGCGGTGACAGCGATGACGACGCGCTGGCCTTCGCCTACTGATCTCCTCTTGAGCTCACCTACCCAGCCCCCCGCCCTTCCCGGGGGACGGCCCCGCACCCAGCGTATCGGGGGTATCGCTCGGGTGGGTTACCCACAGCCGATCTGTGGACAACTCGACCGGTTGTGGATAACTCAGGGCGACCGGGGTGCGTGGGGGGTCTCGCGCGGAACGGGGAGGGTCGCGAAAGCCACGTTCGCGACGCTGAGCGTCCCGAAAGTGGCTTTCGCGACGCGCTGCACGCCGCCGGCGGGACACGCGGCCGGGCAGCGGGCCGAAGGGGCCCTTCGCCGCGTCGCACGCACCGAAGGCCACCTTCGCCGCGTCGCACGCGGCGAAAGCGTCCTTCAACCCCCAGCAGCAGGGAGCACCCGATGACCCTCGAAACGATCTGGTTCTGCGTCATCGCCCTGTTCTGGCTCGGCTACCTCTTCCTCGAAGGCTTCGACTTCGGCGTCGGCATGCTCATGCCGGTCCTCGCGAAGGACAACACCGAGCGCCGCGTCATGGTGAACACGATCGGCCCGGTCTGGGACGGCAACGAGGTCTGGCTGATCGTCGCCGGCGGCGCGATGTTCGCCGCGTTCCCCGGCTGGTACGCGTCGCTGTTCTCGGCCGCGTATCTCCCGCTTCTGGTGGTCCTGCTCGCCCTCATCGGCCGCGGCGTCGCGTTCGAATACCGCGGCAAGGTCGACTCGGATCGCTGGCGCCGCAACTGGGACCGCGTCATCGGGATCGGCTCGTGGATCCCGCCGTTCGGCGTCGGCCTGCTCCTCGCGACCACCGTCCTCGGCCTCCCGCTCGACGCCGACGGCGATCGGGTCGGCGGCGCGTTCGCCGCCGTCCGCCTCGATACCCTGCTCGGCGCGCTCGCGGTCGTCGGGTTCTCGCTGGTCCACGGCGCCGCGTTCCTCGCGCTCAAGACCGAAGGCGACCTCCGTCACAGGGCGCGGAACCTGGCCACCCGCCTCCTCCCGGTCGCGTTGCTGCCGTTGCTCGCGTTCCTCGTCCTCGTGCAACTGCGCTCGGGCGACCTGTGGACGCTGCTCCTCGTCGGCGTCGCCGTCCTCGCGGCCGTCGTCGCGTGGTTCCGGGTCCGCGCGGGCCGCGAAGGGCAGGCGTTCGCCGCGCTCGGCGGGGTCATCGCGGCTTCCGCCGTCGCGATCTTCGTGGCGCTGTACCCGAACGTCCTTCCGTCCACTGTGGACCCGGCGAACACGTTGACGATCGCGGGAGAGGCGTCGAGCCCGTACACGTTGACCGTGATGACCTGGGTCGCGCTGTTCGGCGCGCCCGCCGTCCTGATCTATCAGAGCTGGACGTACTGGGTGTTCCGCAAGCGCATCGGCACCCGGCACATCCCACCGGTGCACGCACCATGACCGAACTTCCCGGCCGCGACACCCTTTCCGCCACGGAGTCCACAATGGACCCAGCGCGACCGGGGAAGGGTCCGCTCGGCGCGCTGGCTCCACTTTCGAGTGCGGCGCGCCGGGCGTTGATCCTCAGTGGGATTCTCTCCTTCGTCAACGCGATCTTGCTGGTGGGGCAGGCGTTCCTGCTGGCCGACGTCCTCTCCGCGGTCGTCCGCGGAACACCGGGGGACCGCACCGCCCAGCTGGCCGCGCTGCTCGCGCTCGTCGCCGGGCGCGCGTTGACCGGCTGGGCGGTGCGGATCGTTTCCGTTCGCGCGGCCGCCCGCGCGAAGGAGGAATTGCGCGCGAAGGCCCTCGACCACGCCTTGAAACTCGGCCCGGAGTGGATCGCGCGCCGCGGTCACGGCGAGCTGACGTCGTTGACCACCAAGGGACTCGACGCGCTCGACGCCTACTTCACCCAGTATCTCCCGGCGCTGGTCACCGCCGCGATCGTGCCGCTCGCCGCCGGCGCCGCGATCCTGTTCGCCGACTGGCCGTCGGCCTTGCTCGTCGTGATCACCGTGCCACTGGTTCCGCTGTTCGCGATCCTCATCGGCAAGCACACCGCCGAGCGGGTCGCCGAAGCCGCGGACGCCGAACAACGGCTGTCAGGACATCTGCTGGAACTCGTCCGCGCGCTGCCGATCCTCAGCGCGTTCCGCCGCGCCGAAGCGCAGGCCGAGACGGTGCGGAAGATCTCCGAACGGCATCGCCGCACGACGCTCAAAACGTTGAAGGTCGCGTTCGCGTCGGCGTTCGCGCTGGAACTGATCGCGACGCTTTCGGTCGCGCTGGTCGCGGTCGTCATCGGCGTCCGGCTGGTCTCCGGCGAACTGCCGCTGGCCGTCGGGCTCGGCGTGCTGATCCTCGTGCCGGAGTGCTACCAGCCGCTGCGCGCGGTCGGTGCCGCGTTCCACGCCAGCGAAGACGGCGTCGAGGCCGTGCGCCGGGTCGCGGACGTGCTCGCGGAGCCCTTGCCGCCCAACGGTTCCGCGACACCGACGAAGGGCGAGGTCCATGTCGGCGGGCTACGCGTCGCGAGGCGCGGCGGATTCGCGCCCGACGGCGAAACGTTCAGCGTCCGGCCCGGTGAGATCACCTGGCTGCGCGCGCCGAGCGGCGGTGGCAAATCGACGACGCTCGCCACGCTGCTCGGCTTCGTGCAGGCCCACGACGGGACGATCACCGTCGGCGGTACCGACCTCGCTGACGCAGATCTGGAGAAGTGGCGCGAGAACGTCGCCTGGGTGCCTCAGTCGCCGGTGTTCGGCGGGGGCACGGTTCGCGAGGAGGTCGGCGCCGACGACATCCTCGGCGAACTCGGACTGGCCGGACTGGCCGGAAGACCGGTTTCGAAGCTGTCGCAGGGACAACGGCAGCGCGTCGCGGTGGCGCGGGCCTTGGTGCGGATCCGGTCGGGCGCGTGGCTGCTCCTGCTCGACGAACCCACCGCCCACCTCGACGAGGTCAACGCCGGGCTGGTCATGACCGCGGTCCGCGAAGCCGTCGACGACGGTGCCGCCGCGATCATCGCCGCACACGAACGCCCGTCCGGTGTCGACATGTCGACCGACGTGCGGGCGGAAGCCGGAGTCGTGGAAGAGGCGCGGGCGACCAAGCCGCTGCCCTGGCGCGACCTGCTGCACCCCAGGTTCTTCGGCGGGGCGCTGCTCGGCGCCGCCGCCTTGCTCGCCGGGGTCGCGCTGACCGCGCTTTCGGGCTGGCTGATCGCCAAGGCGTCGCAGCAGCCGCCGATCCTGACCCTGACGGTGATGATCGTCGGCGTGCGCACGTTCGGCCTCGGCCGCGCGGGGCTGCGCTATCTCGAACGGCTGGTCACGCACGACGCCGCGTTCCGGATCGCCGGCAGCCTTCGCGTCCGGCTGTGGGAGTCGCTGGTGCGGCTCGGGCCGGCACGCGCGCTTCGGGCCGGTGAAGAACAGCGGCGGCTGGTCGGCGACACCGACACCGTGCGCGACCTGCTCCCGCGCGTGATCACGCCGCTGGTCGTGGTCGCGCTGGTGGCTGTGGGCGCCGTCGCGGTCCAGGTCGCCGTGCTCCCCGAAGCCGGACTCGCGCTGGCCGCGGCCGTGCTGGTCAGCGCGCTCGCGCCGCTGCTCGCGCTTTGGGCGGAACGCCGCGCGACCAGTGCGCTGGCCGCCGGACGGCGTTCGGTGTCGGCGCAGGTGCTGAGCCTGTTCGAAGCCGCCGCCGAGCTGATCGCGTACGGGGCCGACAAAGAGCGACGTCGCCGAATCGCCACCACCGACGCGGAACTGACCGCCGAAGCGCGGCGACAGGCTTTCGGTGCCGGCGCGGCCGACGCCCTGATCATCCTGGCGACGGGGGCCGCCACCGTCGTGAGCACCGGATTCGCCGTGAGCGCCGTCGCCGCCGGCGCGTTGAACCCGGTTCTCGCGCCCGTGGTCGCCCTGGTGCCGCTCGCGCTGGCGGAGGTCCTCTCCCTTCTTCCGCCCGCCGCGCAGCACTGGGACACCCTTCGCCAGGCCCGTCTGCGCCTCGCCGCGTGCAATGAACGGACCGTTCCTAGCAAAATTCGCAAGGAACGGACCGTTCCTAGCACCGGCGGGGTGCGGATCCGGAACGCCGACCTCGGCTGGCCCGGCACCGAACGTCCGGTCCTCACCGGAGTCGACCTCGACATCGCGCCCGGGACGCACGTCGCCGTCATCGGCCCGAGCGGCGCCGGGAAGTCGACGCTCGTCGCGGCCCTGCTCGGTTTCCTCAAGCCGAGCAAGGGCGAGGTGTCCACGCCCGAGAACGTCGCCTGGGCGCCGCAGGAACCGATGCTCGTCTCGACCACGGTCGCCGAGAACCTGCGGCTCGCCAAACCGGCGGCGTCCGAAGCCGACCTGCGGAAAGCCTTGTACCAGGCCGTTCTCGAGGACGTCGAGCTCACCACGATGCTCGACAGCGCGGGCGCCGGACTGTCGGGCGGGCAGGCGCAGCGGGTCGCGCTGGCGCGTGCCGTCCTCGGTGCCGCGCGGGCCGATCTCGTCCTGCTCGACGAGCCCACCGCCCATCTCGACGAGCCGACCGCGCGCACCGTCCGCGAACGGCTCGGCGAGGCGCTCGCCGGGAAGACCGTCGTCCACGTCACGCACAACGCCGCCGAAGCCGGCGACGCGGACGTGATCCTGGAGGTGCGGGAGGGCCGGGTCACAGCGCGAACAAGGGCCGGAGCGGTCTAATGTCGATAGCGCTCATGGATCCCACGCTTGCCGCGCGCGCACTGTCCGCCGCCACCGAGATCACCGGCAGCGCCCTGTCCGGCGAAGACCCGGGCGACGTCCTGGAGACCGTGGTCGCCCGCGCCGTCGAACTGGCCGAGGCCGACCTCGGTCTCGTCATGGTGCGCGCGGACGACGGCCAGGTGGTCGCCGAGGCCGCGCACGGGGACACCACCCAAGGCCTTCGGGGGCTGGCCTTTTCCGCCGATTCCGCCGCGGGCCAGGTGGCCAGGGGCGGGAAGCCGGTGGTCAGCGAGGACTTCACCGTCGATCCCCGCACGGCGCCGTTCGTGCCGCCGGAGCTCCAGGGCTTCGGGCCTTTCGCGGCGTCGGCGTTCGGCGCGGGCGGGCGCGTCCTCGGCGCGCTCACCGTGTACCGCCGCCACGGCGGGGAGCCGTTCTCCGCCAGCACGGTCGAGGTCCTGACGGCCTTCGCGGCGCAGGCGGGCGTGGTGCTCGCGCTGGCCGAAGGCGCCAACGCGCGGCACCGCGTGACCCTGTACCAAGAGCGCGAACGTATCGCGCGCGAGCTGCACGACGTCATCGTGCAGCGCCTGTACGGCGCCGGGATGCAGCTCGACCGCGTCCGCAAGAACATGCGGAAGCGGTTCGCGCAGGCCGACGGCGCGCGGCTGTCCGAGGCGATCGACCAGCTCGACCAGACCATCGAAGAGATCCGCGGCACCGTGCGTGCCCTGCGCAGCCCGGAACCCGCGAACGAGACGGTCATCGCCACCGACCTCGCCGAATCCGCGCGGGGCGAGGTGCGCATCGCGGGCGAGCTGCTCGGCTACCCGCCGACCCTCGAACTTTCGGGAGAACTCGCCGACATCCCGGCCGAACAGGCGGACCACATCCGCGCCGCCCTGCGCGAAGCACTGTCCAATGTGGTCAGACACTCCGGGGCGAGCGAAACCCGCGTGACACTGAGCCGCGACGCGGAAGGCGTCAAACTTCGCGTGCGGGACAACGGATCCGGTGTCCCGCAGGGGGTCGCCAAACGCGGTCTCCGTCATCTCGCCGAACGCGCGACGACATCCGGCGGGCGCTTTTCGATCAATTCGTCGCCGAGTCTGGGGACTTTGGTCGCTTTCGACGTTCCGCTCGACCAAACCGTGTGAAATTAACGGCCTTTGTCGCTCGTTAGAGTGACTGTCAGCGTTTTCGGATTAATCCGTAACGGCTGGGCCCAGTGCGCGATTCTAAGTGCATCGAACGCGCTCGCAGCGCGGATTCCCAGCGAAAGGACTCCCCATGTCCTCGGTTCGTCGCGCCATCGGCACGGCCGCCATCCTTGCCGGATTCTCCTTGTTCGGCCCCGCTTCCGTCGCGTTCGCGCTGGTGGAAGCGCCCGTGATCGCCGATCTCGACTGTGGTGACTTCCGGTACCAGGAAGAGGCACAGGCCGAACTCGAAAAAGATCGGTCAGATCCGCACCGTCTGGACGAAGACAACGACGGAATCGCTTGCGAATCGCTGCCCAAACGCGGAACGGCGCCGACCAAAACGATCACTCCCACCGTTCCGCCGATCGTCACGGAAACCAAACCGGCGCAATCCGCCGACAAGGATTGCGCCGATTTCCCCTCGCAGGCCGCCGCGCAGGCCGAGCTCAAGAAGAACCCGCGAGACCCGCACAAGCTCGACGGTGACCGCGACGGGTACGCCTGCGAATCCCGGTTCGGCGAGCCCGCGAAATCCGGCCAGGTGAAGGTCAAACCCGTCGGCGGGGTCGCGACCGGCGGCGGAGAAGGCAACGGTGGTCCCCTGGAGATCGGCGTGGTCGCACTGGCAGGCGCGGCGCTGTTGACCGCGACGGCCGCGGGCGCGTCCCTGGTGCTCAGGCGGCGTGCCGAACGATGACACTGGCTTCCTGGCGCCGTTGGCCGTTTCCGCTGGTCATCGGCATGCTCCTCGGGGTGGTGCTCGCGGCAGCGCTGACCGCGTGCGCCGTCCCGCCGCCGGGCAAGGTCGCGTCGCCGGCGTCGCCCTCGACGGTGTCTTCGGTGTCTTCGGTCGCGGAAGTGCCGCCGCTCGCGCCCGCGAAACCGGCGAGGCTCGAGATCCCGGCGATCGGGGTCCGCACCGGCGAGATCGTCGACCTCGGCCTGGCCGGTAACGGCACCCTGCAGGTGCCGCAGGACGCGATCACCACCGGCTGGTTCACCGGCGGCCCGGCACCCGGCGAGACCGGGCCCGCCATCCTCGCCGGACACGTCGACTACAAGAAGGTCCCCGGTGTCTTCGTCCGGCTCAAGGAACTGAAGACTGGCGACGAGGCCCTCGTCCACCGCGTGGACGGGAGCACCGCGGTGTTCACCGTGTACGCGGTCGAACGGCACTCGAAGGCGTCCTTCCCCACGGAGAAGGTCTACGGCGACACGACCGGGCCCGAACTGCGCCTGATCACCTGCGGCGGCGATTTCGACTCCTCGACCGGCAACTACCTCGACAACGTCATCGCCTACGCGAAACTCACCCGCGCTTAGATTCGAGGCATGCGCACCGTCTACGTCGTCACGCATCCGGAGGCCACCCATCACGTCGATCGCCTCGTAGGCGGATGGTTCGACTCCGAACTCACTCCCGCGGGTGAACGTGCGGCCGCCGCGGTCGCCGAGTCGCTGCGCGCGAGGGTGCCGGACGAGGTGGAGCTCTACTCCTCGGACCTGCGCCGCACCGCCCGGACGGCGGAAATGATCGGGGAACGGCTCGGCGTGACACCGATCCTGGATCGGCGGCTGCGCGAGAAGTCGTACGGAGAAGCCGGTGGCCGTCCGCAGGAGTGGCTGGACAGCCGGTTCGTCCCGCCTCCCGCCGTCGGCGACCGGCTCGGACACGACGAAGGAATCCCCGGCGCCGAAACGAAAGGCGCGATGGCCGCGAGGGTGTACGCGGCCATGGAGTCGATCCTCGAGAGCCACTGCGAGCACCAGATCGTCGTCACCCACGGCGGCGCGCTCACCTTCGTGATCGCCGCTTGGATCCGGATGCCGCTCGAATCGGCCGGGTACGTCGACTTCCGCGGTTCACCCGGCAGCGTCACGGTGCTGCGTGAGGACGACTACTTCCACAACCGGCAGGTCGTGACGCTCGCCGGGACGGACCTGCCCTCCGGTTGGTAGCCTCGGCACCAGCCGTGACGAGGGGAACACGTCGTGTGGGAAGTCATTGCGGGTGAGGTGGCGAAGACCTTGGCGGCCGGCGCGGCCGGGGGCCTGAAGGATCTGGTCACGAAGCGGCTCGCCCGGCGCCGTGCGGCCCATGACGTCGAGTCGCTGCTCGCGGATACCGACCGCGCGGAGATCGCGGTCCGGGAACTGCTCGAATCCGACCCCGCCTTCGCGGAGCGGCTTCAGGAGATTCTCGCCCAAGGCGCGGCCGGCGAGCGTGACGTGCCAGGGGCACCGGCGCATTTCGTCGACAGGGACGTCGAACGGCGGAGCGCCGCGGCGTCGGGCGTCCGACTGATCACCGGGCCGCGGGGAGCGGGGAAAAGCGCGCTGGTCTGCAAACTCGCGGACGATCTCCGTGACCGCTATCCGGACGGTCAGCTGTATGTCGATCTGGGGGATTACCGTGACGGCGCCGTGGTACGCCGGTCCGATGTCGCGGCCCGGGTCCTGCGCGGGCTCGGGGTCGAGGCGAATCTGGTGTCCACCGGCACGGCCGACCTGTGGGCGCAGTATCGCTCGGTGACCGCGAGGCGGCGGTTTCTCTTGGCACTCGACAACGCCGAGGTGGCCGCGGACCTCCGTGACCTGGTGCCCCCTTCGCCGTCGAGCCTGGTGCTGGTGACGGCGATCCGCCCTGGCGACGATCTGCTGGCCGAGTATCCGGCCCCGCCGATCGAGATCGGCGGCCTCGAACGCGACTTCTCCCTGGAACTTCTCGGCAGGTTCTCCGATCCGGCCGCGATCGAAGCCGAACGTGTCGCCGCCGTCGAACTGGCGGGGCTGTGCGATCACATGCCGTTCGCCCTGGTGCTGGCGGGAATCCGCGTCGGCAAGCGGTTGCGGCGCGGGCCGGGCGCGGTCGCGTCGGTGCTGGCCGGTTTCCGGGAAACCGGGGCATTGGGCGGGATCGACGTCATCGCGATGGCGTTCGAGCAGTCGTTCGCCGAACTGTCGCCCGACGCGGCCGAACTCTGCAGGCTGCTGGCGTCCCATCCCGGCCCTGACTTCACGACGGCTTCGGCGACGGCCGTTTTCGGGAAACCGGCGGGCGACGCGCTGGACGAACTCGCGGACGCGGGATTCCTCGCTCCCACGGGGACACCCCGGCAGCAACTGTTCAACCTGATCCGCGAAGGGGCGCTACGCCGCGGCACCAAGGACGTCGCGGTCATCAGGGCTCTGGAGTTCTACCGGGACCAGGCCGTCGCCGCCGATCACCGCACCAGTCCGGACCGTTTGCGCTGCTACGCACCGATTTCCGTGCCTGCCCCGGATTTCGAAGGCAAGCATCCGCTCGACTGGGTCGACGACGCCCGGGAGACCTACGGTGCGCTGGCGCAGCAGGCGTTCGAACGGAAACGAGATGTCGAACTCGGGCAGATCTGCGGCGCGCTCGAAGTGCTCATGCTCAATCGCGGGCACCATCGGCTCTTCGCCCACATCAACCACTGGGGCCTGCTCGCGGCGAAACGGCTCGGCGATCCGGCCCTCACCACGAGAATCCTCAGTCAGCAAGGCCGGACTTTCTTCCTGCTGCACGAATTCGACCGCGCCCAGCCACTGCTGGAAGAAGCTCTCGAAACGGTGCGGACGCTGGACAACCCGGCACTGGAATCGTCCGTGCAGGAGTTCTGCGGCCGGTTCCACGAGGAGAAAGGGCTTCTCCCGGCCGCCGCGGATTTCCTCTGGCGAGCCGTGACGCTGGACCGGGCGATGGCCGACGCGGGACGCCGGTCGCTCGGTATCCACAGCCGCATGCTGGCGAACGTACTGCTGAAAGCCGGTGCGTACGACCAGGTCTGGGCGTTGCTCGCCGAATCCGCGCAAGCCTTCCCCCGCACGGATTCGCGGAACCTCGGCCGGGTGTCCATGGTGCGCGCCAAGTACCTCCGGACGGTCGGCCGTCACGACGACGCCGAACGCGAATTGCTCGAGGCGTGGCGGTTGGTGTCCGGTGCGACGCAGTACACGGCCGAGTTCGAGGAGGAGTTCGGCAGGCTCTGCGCGGCCCGCGGTGACCACGCCCGGGCGCATACGCATTTCCAGCGCGCCTGGCAGACGTACTTCGACGCCGGACACCCACGGGAGGCGGAGTTCCGCGCGGTGCTGGCTAACGCCGGGTGACGGTGACCGGCTGCCCGTTGATTTCGTGAGTCCCCGCGCGATCCGTGAGCACGGCGAGTTTCGTGTAGAGATGGCTCGCCAGCAGTGTCGGGTCGATTTCCGCGGACAGCAGGAAATCCCCGTCACCCCGGACGCGGGCGAGACAGCCGCCGGGCGCGGGAGCGGCGACAAGGCGAGCGAGCGGCCAGTGTGCGAGAAGCTCGTCGAAGCGGGCCGGATGCTCCGCGAACACGATGTCCGCGCCGTCCAGTTCGCGAAGGGTCGCTTGATCCGCGTGCGCGAGAACATGCCGGTGGCTCAGGCCTTCCGGTCGTGTCGACGCGGGGAAGCGGACGAGTTTCCCGGTTTCGTCGATTCCGGCGGCGAGCGCGGCCACGGGATGGCTCACCGGAGACGGATCCGGCACCGGCGGGAAGTCGGGAGGAGGCTCGGGCCGCTTCAGGTCCAAGAGGTCGTAGAGCACGTCGCCCAGCCGCGGACCGCTCGCGGTGTCCTCGACGGCCTGGTCGATGATCGACTGGTAGCGGCCTGGCAAGTGGCCCTCGATGGCCGCGTCGATCTGGCCGCGTAGTCCGCTGTCCGCCAGTTCGGCCACGGTCCGGGTCAGGACGGCCAGTGGTGAGTCGTCCACCGTGGTGGTGGCGCCGGACGAGGTGAGCAGCACCGGTTTGTCGGCCGCGGCGGCGTACAGCGCGGCGGAACCCTGGTCGGAGAGCACGCAGTCCGCGGCCAGCAGGGCCGCCTGCCAGCCGTGATCCGGGGGAATGAGCGTGACCCCGCCGCTGAGTTCGGGGTGCAGCCAGGACTCCAGCTGCCAAGGACTGTGCGCCGCCCACACGCCGGGATGCAGGGTGAGGACGATCTGGTAGTCGTCCAGCGGCAACTCGTTGAGCAGTTCGCGAAGTAGCCGCGGATGCCGCGCGTACAGCGAATTCGTGCCCCAGGTCGACGCGATCGCGACGAGCTTCCGGTCCCCGGTGCCGAGCGCGGCGCGGTAGGCGGCCACCCGGTGCCTGCTCGCCATCATCCGGTCGTGACAGGGGTCGCCGACGACGACCGCCCTGTCCACCGCCTCGGGGCAAGCCGACCTCAGTTGCTCCCGTTGCACCGAGTGCGAGAGCGCGATCGCCGCCGGAACCACCCGGTCGTGGATCACGAGCCTGCTCGGGTCCATCCCCGACGTGACCCGTCCTCCCGGGTAGTACTTCTGGTAGCCGATGCCGTGTGGTACCAGCAGAACAGGCCCGTTCAATTCGTGCAGGGCGTCGTTCTCGCTCGCCGCGAGGATGAGGTCGAAGGTGTTCTTCGCGGCCTGTTCCCAGGGGATGACGGCGACACGCAGATCACGCAGCGCGTCGCCCACGCCTGCCGAGAGGATCGCCGGCCGGGCCTCGTCGAAGGTGAAGGTCGTCTGGATACGGAGGTCGGGACGCGTCAGCGTCAAGATGTCCTGGAGCCGGTTCAGCGTCGTCAACGTCCGGACGACCACGAGAAGCTGTCGTTCCGGCGTGGTGGTCAACCAGGAGCGGAACTCGGGGTCGACCGGGACCTTCGCCCAAAACGACGGGGGGGGGGTACCTTTTTCGCGCACTACCTGTCCCGGCGCGCGATCCACGCCGCGGCTTGCGTGCGGCGCTGCATGCCCAGCTTCGCGAGCACCGACGTCACGTAGTTCTTCACCGTCTTCTCGGCGAGGAACAGGCGTTCCGCGATCTCGCGGTTCGACATGCCCTGCCCGATCAGGTCCAGCACCTCGCGCTCGCGTTCGGTGAGGGAACCGAGTTCGTCCTCGGGCGGATGACGCAGCTTGTCGAGCACCCGCGCCGTCGACAGCGGGTCGAGCAGCGACCGGCCCGCCGCGACCTCGCGGACCGCGTTGACGACGTCCTGACCGCGGACTTGTTTCAGCAGGTACCCGGCTGCGCCCGCCATGATCGCGCCGACCATGGCCTCGTCGTCGTCGAACGCGGTCAGCATCAGGCACTGCGGCGGATTCGGCTTCGAGCGCAGCTCACGGCAGAGCGCGATGCCGTCACCGTCGCCGAGCCGCACGTCGACCACCGCGACGTCCGGTTCGACGTGCATCGCCACGGCGAGGGCCTCGTCGACGCCGCTCGCTTCGGCGACGACCTCGATGTCGGGCTCGTCGGTGAGGAGGTCACGCAGACCGCGCCTCACCACCTCGTGGTCGTCGATGAGCAGCACCTGGATCGGCATACCCCCACGTTACTTCGTCGCGTCGGCGACCATCGCTTCCACCAGCGTGGACGGCAGACCGGCCCGCTCGCCCAGCCAGCGCGCCCACGTCGGCAGCAACGCTTGCGCGGCGCGGCGGACGGGGTCGTCCGCCCAGTCACCGATCAGGGCGCGGATATGGCCGAGCCGGTCCGGCGACACGGCGAACCAGGTGGCGGGGACGACCCCCTCCATCCATTCGGCGGCCAGCTCTTCGACCACCAGATCGTCGGGCTCGTTGCCGAAGGTCTCGAGGTGCCAGGCATTGAAGGGGACGGCCATCACCGTCGGGTCGATGCCGGCGTCGTAGGAGCTGCTCGGCGGCAACCGCAGGCCGCGGTTCTTCAACGCGGTCTCGAGGGCCAGGTATCGCCGCTCGGCGCGGTACCAATTGTCGAGGATGGCGCGCGATTCGTCGCCGATTATGTCCAGCGAGCGGTTGACGAGACCTTCCAGACGGCTCGGATCCGTGATCGGCTCGGGCGCCGCCGTTCCGCCGAAACGGTTCCGCCATGCTTCGGCCGCCTGGTCGAGAGAGTCGCAGACGCCGCCACCGACAAGGCGGGGGATCCACGACGTGTCGATTTCGAACACGTAGACCGTGGTGGCCGCGTCACCCGGGTAGGAGAAGCTCGCGAACACGCCGAGGCGCGTCCCGTAGACATCTTGGAGTTCCCAGACGTCGCCGGTCGCCTTGATCTTCGCGGCCAGCCGAGGCCATTCGGGCAGGACTTCCGACCGCAACGCCTTCCGCAGCCTGCTCACGCTCGCGCGCACGAACGACTCGAATCCCGGCGGGGCGATCGCACACATCCCCTGCAGCAGCAGCCAAAGCTCCTGGCGCGGTTCCGCGTTCACCGCCGCGAGCACGACGGCTTCGAAGAACAGATCGAAGTCCAGGCCGACGTTGTCGCCCTGGAGCACCCGGTGCAGCTCGGCGCCGAGCAGCGAGGCCGTCGCCTCCTCGAGTTCGCGTGGGTTTTGCGCCTTCATGAGAACGCTCGCCTCATGGAGGACGTTCTCGATCGACCCCTCCATCCAATCCGGCAGCGCCGCCGGCTCCACGACCTGCGGCTTCTCCGTCCTCTTGGTCGTCTTGTTCTTCTTCGGCTTCCGGCCACGGGATACGGGCATACCCGCACGTTACTGCGGGGCCGCCCAGTAGATCGCTCGCGCCACCTGCGAGTACAAGCCCTTCGGGTGATCGCGGAACAGCGGCTCGGTGCCGAACAGCACCGCGCGCCCGCCGAGTCCCGAGGTCCCGGACACGACCGCGGCCTGTCCCGCCGCCTGCAGCGGCCCGCCCGTCCCGTCGTCCTTGGTCCGCCAATGCCCCGCGACCAGCGGATTCCCGCTCGCGTAGCGCTGCTCGACACTGACCGAGGAGCCGAGGTCGGTGAACCAGAACGGCCCGTAGACGAACGAGTCCGGCAGTGCGCCGCCGCCGACCGGGCCGGTCCCGTTGACGACCGAGACGACGCCGTTCCCGTCTTCCCAGCCCGCCACCGGACGCGCTTCGAGAAGTCCCACGTCGGTGTTGAACCGGGCGCCCGTCGCGCCGCGGGTGACCACGCCGCCGCGGGAGAGGAAGGCGCGTAAGGCATCCTTCGCGGCCGGGTCGAGGTCGGTGTACCGCAGTCCCGAAGAGACGAACAGGAGGTCCACCTTGGACCAATCGAAGCCGGTGTTGAGCACCGACGCCGACACCGGCCGCACGTCGAAGCCCATGTCGCGCAGTGCTTTCAGCTCGTCCGCTCCGACGGCGGCCGCGATCGTCTTGCGGGTCAACGGCGTCGCCGTCCCGCGTGCCTCGGTGAACCGGACGCCGTAGCGGTCCGCCACCTCGGCCGCCGCCGGGCGCGCCGACGCGGGGACGACGATCGTGCCGTCGTCGGCGCGGCCGAGGGCGAGGCCCCGGTTCAGCAGGTCGTTGACGGCGCTGACGTCCTTGCCGTCGACGAGCTTCAGCGAGAGGTCACGGCCGGGCGCGGCGTCGATGCCGCCGGTCGGCGACGCCGCGACGACGTCGTGCGCCCGGACGTCGAGCCTGCCCTGCTTCACGATGTCGACCGACGCGCCCCACAGCAGGCGATGGCTCCAGCCGGAGATGTCGTACATGACCGGCACCTTCGCCGAGATGTCGCTGCCCTGCTCCAGCATCACGTTCGCCAGGCCGCGTTTCGGCTGGTGCATGTCGACCAGGTACGAACCGGCCGGATACCGGCGTCCGGCCAGCGAGAACGGGCGAGCCGCCTGCCGCACGCGGATGTCGTTGGCCACCAGGTGGTCGACGAGACGGGAAGCGGCGACGCCCGACCGCTGGTCCGCACCGTTGGGGATGACGTACGCGCGCGGGAACTCCGTGCGGTAGCGGTCTTCCTGCCCGAAACCGGGCACGAACCCGTCGGGGATCTCGCGCTGCGCTTCGCCGGCCTCGCCGCGGCGGAACATCTCGATCTGGTTCGCGATCAGCTCACCGCGATTGCGGTCGACGTAGTCCAGTGTGCTGCCGATCGTGGCCTCGACGACCTCGGTGTTGATCACCGCGCGCCGCTGGAGTTCCGGCACCGGCTGCGCCTCGTAGTCCGCGTTGTTGACCCGCATCGGGACCTCGATCGTGAAGGACACCGCGCCGTGGTACATCGCGTACTGGGCGGTGTAGATCGGTGCCCAGCCGTCCCAGCTGCCGGGTTCGTAGTCGCGGAACGGGATCTCGGGCTTCGCCGTCTCCGGCCGTCCGAGTGCCTTGACCGCCTTCTCCATACCGAGGCCGTTGGCGTAGCCGTGCTTGATGTAGAGGTCGAAGTCGTAGTTCTGGCCGTGCGGCGGGGTGGTCGGCTCGATGAGCGTGTTCTCGACGTAGCCGTGTTCGTCCAGCATCATCAGCGGCTGCTTGCCGATGGCGATCCCGCGCATGGCCCGCACCTCGGGCTGCGACGCGGTGACGAAGTCGCGGTTGGGGTCGAAGCCCTGCGACGTCTGCCGCGTGCCGGCGACACGGCCGTCCGGATTGGCCGTGACGTTGAAGTAGAAGCGGTTCCGCTTCAGCAGTTCGACGGTCTTGGGATCGTTCGACGTCGCCAGCTTCTCGATGACGCGGAGCGCGCCGTCGGTGCCTTCCCATTCGTTGCCGTGGATGTTGTTGTTGATCCACACCGGCGCCTTGTAACCGTGGCGCAGGAACGGGTCGCGCGCGGCGCGGGCCGGGGCGTTCTCGATCAGCGAGCGCCACGCGTCCTGCCGCCGCGTCTCGCCCGGACGCTCCGGCGCGGTGAGCGTCACCAGGTAGAGGTCGCGGCCGAGGCCGGACTGCCCGGCGATCTCGACCGAGATGCGATCGCTGCGCGCCTGCAACGCGTTCAGCTTCGGCGCGATCGCGTGATACGGCGCGAGCCCGAGCTTGATCGACTTGTCGGCCGTGTTCTCCGGGAACACGCGCAGCTTGGTCTTGCGCGGATAACCGGAACGGTCGCCCGCGACGTTCTCGCCCGCCGCGGCCCGCGCGGCACTCATCGGCGGGTCGGTCGCCGCGACGTCGTTGCGTTCCGGCCCGTTGCCGGGATCCCGGTGCGGCGACGTCGGCGGCGGCGCCGCGTAGGACGGCGCGGCGACCGCGCTCAGGGACAGCATCAGGGCAAGGACCACGGTGCGAGCCGAACGCGACAAGGGCCACCTCCAGGGACGTCGGCCCAGTCTTTCCGTGGATCGAACGCCCCACAAGCTCCGAAAGGCGTCTAATCGGGCGCCGGGAAGCGGATTTCGTTCCGGTCGATCTTGGCGTTGGCCGCCTCGATCAGGTCCACCCCGAGGCTGTTCGCCAGCTGGAGGAGATACAGCGTGACGTCGGCGATCTCGTCGACGACGTTGTGTGCCAGTTCAGGGTCGGCGCGCCACTCCGCGGATTCCTCCGGGGTGAGCCACTGGAACAGCGACGTCAGCTCGCCGACTTCGCCGGACAGGGCCATGACCAGGTTCTTCGGCGTGTGGAAAGGTTCCCAGGCTCGTGCCGCGGCGAAGTCGCGGAGGCGCTGGTGGAGGTCGTCGAGAGTCACGTGCCGTGCCTACCAGATCGTCACGGTGCGCTAACGGCCGTATGGCGGACGAGCGTTGACGTGCAAAGTGCAACTTGCATAACGTCGCTCGGCGTCGGGAGACCGATCCGGAAGGAAAGTCTTGACGTATCAGCGAAGCCTTCGGTCTCGCATGCTCTCCATCGCCTTCGTGCCGAGCGCCGCCTTGGTGCTCGTCGCGTTGTTCATCGGCGGATTCCTTGTCCAGCAGGCCATTCAGGACCGCGACAACGCCGAAAGCGGAGCGGTCATCATGGCCGAGGCGAGCCGGGGGATCGCCTCGCTGCAGCGGGAGCGGGCGGTCGCGTTGCAGGCGCCGGGCACCCGTTCCGCCACCTACACCGCGTACGCCGATCGCATCGACACCTCGCTTTCCTCCCTGCGCGAGATCGTGCGGGCCGCCCCCGACGCCGAGGTCGGCTATCAGCAGACGATCGCCGTCGAATTGCTCACCGCAGTCGAAGGACTGGACCGCAGCGATTCCCTCGCGGTCGCCGGGATCGACGACGAGGGGAGGCGCGACTACGCCGCGGCCGTCGGTGCCTACCGGTCCAGGCTCGACGCGATCGCCGGAAAGCTGACGGAAAGTAGCCGCCGGACTTACCGCGATCTCGTCGCGAGCGAGGACTGGGGCCGGTTCGGCGCGGTCGAAACCGCGTTGAGCGCGGCCACACCGCCGCCCGTCGGCCAGGAAGCCTGGCGTGCCTCCGCCGACGTCGTCGGCCGGACCCTCGGCGACCTCACCGCGCGGCAGATCGAGCATTCGGCGCAGCTCGCGATCGACGGCGGACGCCGCGTGCTGGGTGGCGCCCTCGCCGCCGCCTCGGCGATTTCGCTGCTCGCGGGGGTGGTGATGGCGATCGCCATGCAGCTCGCCTGCCGGCTCCCGGTCCCGATCATCCGCTGCCCTTCGCGGCTCGAAGCGACGCCGCCGGCCTGGTCACACCTGGTGAGCGATTACGCCGAAAAGAGCACGCTGTTGGCCCACACGAGTCGGCGAACCGGTCGGGCAGACTTGTCCGGGTGAGTTCCCCGACGGATCTGCGCCCCTACCTGCGTACTTTGGACGCGGAAACGCTGGCGGAGCTCCTTCACGCCCATGCTGAGCGTGACCCTGTGTTACGACAGGCCCTGGAGAACCGCTTCGCCACCCAGGGGAGTGATCTCGCCGAGGCGCACCGTCTCCTCGACACCGCGGTGATGGCGGGCAACGTCGAGTACGCCGCGAAGGTCGGCTCCGTCCTCGACACGTTGCAGCGACTTCTCGACGCCGGCAGCCGTGCCGATCTCGCCCCGCTCGCCCGCCGGACCGTGGACGACATCAGCGAGATGCTGGAGCAGATCGACGACACTTCAGGCGAGGTCGCGGACAGGCTGGACAGGGCCGTCGAGCTGTACGCGCGGGCCTGCGTCGCGCGCCCGCCGGATCCGGAGGGCCTGGCCGCCTGGATCCTCGAAGTCGAGTTCGACGGTCCGGGCTGGCCTGCCATCGAGCTGGCCGACTTCGCGTCCGCCTTGGGAGACAAGGGGCTCGCGCGAATCCGGTCCACTGTGGACAGTGTGCTGGCCGAGCAGCCGTCCGGTGCGAAACGCGAGACGGCCGAACGGTTGCGCGAGGAGCTGGCGGAGGTGTCCGGCGACGTCGACGCGCTCGTCGCGATCCTCGCCGCCAAGCCGCCGCGGGTCGACGTCAGCCTCAAGATCGTGCGCGTGCTGCGTGCGGCGGGGCGGCACAGCGAGGCCATCGCGCACGCGGCGCGGGCGCTCACGCACGACAAGAAGGAGGAGGCTCCGCCGCTCGAAGAGGAGCCGGTTCCCTTGTCGCGCAAGGAATTCGACGAGAATCCCGTGGCTACGACCTATCTCGCCCTGCGCGAGGAGTCGCTGGAAACGGGGCGCTGGGTCGCGCAACGGAAGACCGCGCTGGCCCGGTTGCGCGAGCTCGCCGCCGAAAACACGGAGGCCGCCGACGAACTCGTCCGCGCGCTTGTCGGCGAGGATCGCGCCGACGAGGCATGGCGGGCGGCGGTGCGTTTCGAGGCCTCATTGCCGGTGCGCGTCGAACTCGCGGATTCGCGTTCCGTCGCCCATCCCGCCGAAACCATTCCCGTGTATCGGGACCATGTCGAAGAATTGATCACGAGGAAAGATCCGAACTCCTACCGTGAGGCGGCCCGGCAACTGCGCAAACTGCGCACGGCGCACAAAAAGGCGGGTACGGCTGAAGAATTCGGCTCCTACCTGAGCACATTGGTGGAAATACACAAACGCAAGACGAGGCTGATCGCCGAGGTCAAGGCGGCGAGGATCGCGATTCCGAAACCGGTCAAGGCGTAACCGCGCCCGCCGCCCTTCGTTATTCGAAGTGAACCGAGGAAACCCGGCGAAGCAGGTCGAGCCACTCTGGCGGGCCGTTGTCGTCGCGGTGGTCCGGAACCGATGTCCGCCCGCGTCCGGGACACCGTGTTTCGCGCCCAGGACCACCGCGACGAGCCCGGCCGGACCCGCGTGAAAACATGTCGCCATGAGTCCGGTCAGCCGTGCCCGCAAGAAGGCAGCCCAGCCCTCCACCCCGAGTGTGACGGGCCTTTTCAAGGACGTCCTCCGCGATTTCTCGACCCTGGGTGCCGAACCCGAGGTGCTCGACGTCGAACTGCTGACCTCCGAGGTGCTCGGCCAGTGGTGGGAGATCGAGGTCGAGGAGGGCGAACAGCCGCTCGGCATGGAGCTCATCGCGTTCGCCGAGCGGAAGATCACGCCCGCCGCGGCCGCGTTGCTGGCCGGGCTGCGGGTCTTCGCCGAGACCGAAGAGGAACGTGAGGCGGCAGGCGCGGCGCTGAACACGGTGCTGGCGCGCGGGATCCCGGAGCCGGAATGGGCGGGCGACCTGGCCGCGGTGACCGTCGGGGACTGCTGGCGGACCGGTGACGTCTTCGGTGACGAGTCCTCCCTTCTCTGCGTTTTCTCCCGCGGCGGTGTCGAGCACGGGTTGCTCGCGCTGGTCGACTTCACCGAGAGCGGCCGGATCCGCGACGTCGTCGTGGTCGACAAGCCGCAGGAGGTGCTGGCCGAGATGCGGCAGCAGGCCGCCGACGACCCGGAGCTGGTCACGTTGGAGCGGGTGCTGCCCGAGCGCGCCCACCAGCTGCTCGCGGACGGGCTGGCCGCGACGGATGTCGTCGAAGAGCCCGACGTCAGCGAGGACTACGCGCGGTTCCACGCGCTCGCGCTGGCCTGGATCCGGGCGCTTCCCGCTCCCGAACCGTCGCCCGAGGTCACCGAATGGCCCGAGCAGGTCCGCGAAGAGGTCGTCGCCGACTTCATCGGATCCGGGCTCGTGGACGACACCGAAGCGACGCGGTTCTACGCGCGCCTGCTCGTCGATTACGGCTGCGCGACCGAGCCGGGCAGCCCGCTGCGCGTCGGGCCCGAGAAGCTCGCCCGGTTCCTCGAGTCGCTGCTGGACGGCGAGGTGGAGATCGACGAGGCGTACGAAGACGCGTTGGAGCCCGCCGTGCTCGGGTGGGTCACCTGGGCCGCCGACCGCGCGGGCCTCCCCGAGGCCGCACGCGTGGCGCTGCTCGAGGGCGCGACCGAGTTCCTGGAGGAGTTCGCGCAGGACGAGGACTCCACGCTCGACGTCTACTTCGACGGCTCCGAGGGCATCGAGGACCCGGCCGACCTCGCGGAAGCCCTCGCCCGCCGGATGTTCGCCGTCCCGACCGTCTACACGGAGATCGGCGACGAGGAACTGGAACTCGAGCCCGCCGATCCCGAACAGCGCCGCCTGCTGGTGATCGGCGAACACCCCGAGTACCACGAGGCGCTGGCCGAGGAGACCTTCGACGGCGAGCCGAGGATGCGGCTGGCGCTGAAGACCACGATCGTCGACCAGCTCTGGGCCGACGAGCCCGCCGAGGTCTGGCAGGCCGTGCGGCGGCTGAGCGAGACCGGGCAGGAACGCGACGAGATCTTCGACCGCCTCATCGACGCGCTGTCCGCCCAGCTGACCGAAGCCGGCGAGCACGAGATGGACTACGACGTCGACGACTACCGGAAGGCGCTCGGCGAACTCGCCTGACCAGCCGTTTCCCCGGCCACGTCCTTGCCAACCCTCCCGGTTCCGTCTAGTCTGTCTAGATGGAAGCAGCAACCTGGCAAGTGCAGGACGCCAAGCAGCGGCTGAGTGAGCTGCTGCGCCGGGCCGCGGCGGAGGGGCCGCAGTTCGTCACCAAACATGGGGAAGAGGTGGCCGTGGTGCTGGACATCATGGATTACCGCAGGCTGGCCGGAGGCGGTGAAGCCGTCGATTTCAAGCTCGTGCTCTCCGGTGAGCAGCACCATCCCGAGTACGGGGAGGCGCTGGCCGACGTGCTGGAGGAGATCGGCGCCGAACGCGCCGAGGACCTGCCGAGAGATGTCGTGGAGGTCAGCGGGTGAGTTTTCTGCTGGACACGAACATCGTGTCCGAAGCTCGGCGCCGCAGCCAGAACCCCGGTTTCGCCCGGTGGTGGGGCGGGGTTTCGTCGAGCAGGCTCTATTTGAGCGTTTTGACGGTGGGGGAGATCGAGAGGGGAATCAGCAAACTCAGGCATCGAGGGGATCAGGACAGGGAACGGGCGGACGCGCTGGCCGACTGGCTGGCCGGGCTCACCACGCAGTTCTCGGAACGGATCCTTCCGGTGACCGCCGAAATCGCGGCCGAATGGGGCAGGCAGTACGCGCCGCGGAAAGTGCCGTCCATCGACGGGCTGATCGCCGCGACCGCCCGGGTCCACGAGCTGACCTTGGTCACCCGCAACGTCGCCGACATGGCCGGGCTCGGTGCGCAGGTGCACAATCCGTTCGACTGAGCCGTCTTCGGCCCGTGTTCAGCCCAGAGGTGCGGCCGAAGTGCCCTTGCTCTCCGTGACTTCGGGCTTCTTCCAGCGGCGGTCCCCGCGGGCGTCGTCGAAGTCGACGAAGAAGGCGCCGATGGCCATGGCCACCAAGAGCGCGAGGCCGAGAATCGAGCCGATCCAGGTCAGGATGATCGAGAACATCGTGACCCTCCTCCCTGCTCAAGGTCCTTTTCGAGACCTCGTGAACCCCTGACACAAGGGTCGCCTCGGGGGGCTGTAGCCGGTATCGGCCAACCGGTTACACGTACGGAGCGTGGATCGGCCGATCGGCCGAGGAACGCCGCTCCCCGGTGGCGGTGCGCGACCGGCGCGTGCGACCGGCTCGCCGGTGGTGCGAAGGCTGGTCCTTGTGAGGGAACAGCCGGAATTCGCCCGGGTGATCGGATTCTCGCTACGTGATCTTGGAAGCCGTCGTGAACGCTTGCCGTGAGTAGAGAATCCGAGGGTGCCCGGTCACGCAGGGTCGTGACTGTTCCCGCGTGACTGAGGGGACGGCACGCGTGATCCGGCGGACGGCACGCGTGACTGGATGGACGACACACGAACGGTCGCGTCCCGCCGCGAGTCGTCCGTCCAAACACGTGTGCCGTCCGCCGAAACACGTGTGCCGTCCATCCAGACACGCGAAACCGGCACCTGAGCTCTAACGACCCAGAACAATCACGACCATCGAGGCCCGCGTCCTTTGCTCGCGCAGCAGTACATGAAGGACCCCTTCCTGCACTGTCGGCAGGCCGGATTCTGGGCGCCGGCGGGGCTTCAGTGTCCACAAGGGACACCGCCGGGCGATTGCGTGTCCGATTGATGCCGCTATGTGCGGTTCTGCGGAGGGTCGTGAGTGGCAATGAGGGTTAGAACAACAAAAATCACTCACGACCCCATCGCGAAACCGTGCAAGTCACCCAAATCGGGCACCTTTGTCTCGTAAGGGTCCCTTGTGGACAGTCAAGAGGCCGGATGAGGCTCCTTGCGGGAGCCCGCTCCTGTCGGGTCCCGCTCTAGCGGCGGAGCCGACCAGCAGTTATGCGACTTTGCCGGGACCCTGACCTAGGCGCGAGGAAGGGGGCCTTCACCCCGCCGCCGACCCCGCCCACGATGACCTGGACGCCACCACGAACCGCCGTGACCCGTCAGAGCTTGCGCAGGCGGACCCGGTTGATCGCGTGGTCGGCGTCCTTGCGGAGGACGAGGGTCGCCCTTGGCCGTGTCGGCTTGATGTTCTCCATCAGGTTGGGCTCGTTGATCGTGCGCCACAGGTGGCGTGCCTCGGCACGGGCCTCGTCGTCCGGGAGGCCGGCGAAGTGGTGGAAGTGTGACGCCGGGTCCGCGAAGGCGGTGTGCCGCAGCTTGAGGAAGCGTTCGATGTACCAGCGTTCGATGTCGGTCGTCGGCGCGTCCACGTAGATCGAGAAGTCGAACAGATCGGAGACGGTGAGCCGGGGGCCGGGCTGGAGGACGTTCAGTCCTTCGAGGATCAGGATGTCCGGTCGCTGAACGACCTGCTCCTCGTCGGGAAGGATGTCGTAGGCGAGGTGCGAGTACACCGGCGCGCTGACCCGTTCCGCGCCGGACTTCACGTCGGTGACGAACCGCAGCAGCGCCCGCCGGTCGTAGCTCTCCGGGAAACCCTTGCGGTGCATGATCCCGCGCCGCACCAGTTCCGCACGCGGGTGGAGGAATCCGTCGGTGGTGACCAGGTCGACCCTGGGGTGATCCGGCCAGCGGGCGAGGAGGGTGCGCAGGATGCGCGCGGTGGTCGATTTGCCGACGGCGACGCTGCCGGCGATGCCGATGACGTACGGCACCTTGGTGCCCCGGCTGTCTTCGCCGAGAAAGGTGGTGGTGGCTTCGTACAGCCGTTGCCGGGCGGCGACCTGGAGATTGATCAGCCGGGAGAGCGGCAGGTAGACCTCGGCGACCTCGGCGAGGTCGACCTGTTCGCCGAGACCGCGCAGCCGCAGCAGTTCCGCGGCGGTCAGCGGCAGGGGAGTCGACCTGCGCAACTCGCGCCACTGCTCACGGTGCAGCTCGACGTAGGGACTGAGCTCACGGACCCGCGGCATCGCACACTCCTCGCCCGTCGCCAGCGCTGGCGCCGTACAAAACCGTGTTGACGAGTTCTCGGCGGGTGAACGTGCCTCGAACCGGATGAAGCCGCTTTAACGGTAGGGCTTACGGCTCGTGAACGCGCTGCGATGTGATGTAGCCCGCGTCGGGGCGTTACCGTCCGTGACGAGGACGGCCGGGGGCGAAGACCTCGTCCCAGGCCGCGGCGACCTGCCGGGCGCAGGAGGCGGGCGCGACCCCGCCGACGCCGGTGCCGAGTCCCGGCATCGCGATCGTGTGCACGAGATCACGGACCCGGCCCTGGTCGAGCCTGCCGTCGCGCCACTGCTGGAACACCGCCCTGGCGGCGAGGTACGGGTGCACGGTGTCGCGGGGGAGGCGTTCGCCGGGTTCCCGCATCGTCGGCGCGCTGATCAGCCAGGCGGGCTCCGCCTCGCCGGTGGGCACGATCACCGCTTGGCCGATCGGGAGCTCGCCGCCGTGGTAGGCGAGGACGGCGCTGCGCACGTTCTGCTCGACCTCGGGATAGGCGCGGGCGTAAACCGCGTCGATGCCGCCCCGCATCCAGCCGTAGGAGTTCGCGGGGCTGACGACGGCCTGCGCGACGACGTCGAGCACCGACCCGCGGTGTACGAAGACCCGGCCGTCGACGGTGTCGGCGACGGTGGTCCAGGCTTGCGCGAGCAGGTCATCGACGGCGCACAGCACCAGTTCCGGAGTGGGACGGTCGGGCAGGGGAGAAAACGAAGAGCCGACGTCGTCGTGGCCGGTGTGGGTGCCCGGTTCGGCGGTCACGCCCTAAGCATGGCAAAAAAAGGCACCCGGCGTAACCGGTGCGCGTACCGGCTGTCCGAGTGAAAGTCGCCACTCGTGTCGTGCGTAATCTGGCGGGGTGTCACGGATCGCGTACTTCGGCCCCCAGGGAACCTTCACCGAACAGGCCGCGCGCCGGCTCGCCCCCGGCGAGGAGTTGATCCCCGCGGAGACCATCCCGGCGGCACTGGCCGCGGTGCGCTCGGGTGCGGCCGACGCGGCCTGCGTCCCGATCGAGAACTCCGTGGAGGGCGTGGTCACGGCCACCCTCGACAGCCTGAGCGAGGCCGAGCCGCTCGTCGCGGTGGCGGAGGTGCTGTTGCCGGTCCACTTCAGCGTGCTGACCCGGCCGGGGACGACCGAGATCCGCACCGTGGCGAGCCATCCGCACGCGCTCGCGCAGGTCCGGCACTGGGTCGAAGCGAACTTCCCCGGCGCGCATCCGGTCGCGACGTCGTCCACCGCCGCGGCCGCGGTCGCGGTCGACGCCGGCGAGTTCGACGCCGCCGTCACCGCGCCGGTCGCCGTCGAGCACTATCCGCTGGAGGTGCTGGCCACGGAGGTCGCCGACGTCCGCGACGCCAAGACGCGGTTCCTGCTGGTCCGCGCGCCCGGCGTGCTGCCGGAGCCGACCGGGGCCGACCGCACGTCCATCGTCGCCGCCGCGACGAACCGGACGGGCGCGCTGGCGGAACTGCTCACCGAACTGGCGGTCCGCGGCATCAACCTGACCAAGCTGGACGCCCGCCCGACCAGGCACAACTTCGGCGAGTACCGCTTCTTCATCGACTTCGAGGGGCATGTGGCCGAGCCACGGATCGGCGACGCGCTGGCCGCGTTGCGCCGCCGGTGCAGCAACGTGCGCTTCCTCGGCTCCCACCCGCGCGCGGACAACGGCACGACCGAGATCGAGCAGGGTGCCGCCAACGACGATTTCACCGGCGCGATCGACTGGGTCGAGTCGGTACGGAAGGGAGTGCAGGCGTGAAACTTCTCCTTGTCCGCCACGGCCAGACCGAGGGCAACGTGCGAGGAGCGCTCGACACCGCGTTGCCCGGTCCGCCGCTCACCGAGCTGGGCCGCGAGCAGGCCCGGGACCTCGTGACGCGACTGGACGGCGAGCCGATCGTCGCGGTGTACGCCTCGCAGGCGGTCCGCGCCCAGCAGACCGCCGCGCCGCTGGCCGCGGAACTCGGCTTCGAGGTCCAGGTGCTCGACGGGGTGCACGAGGTCGCCGCGGGTGACCTCGAAGGCAAGACGGACAAGGACTCGGTCACGACGTACATGAGCGTCGTGCGCCGCTGGACCCTCGGCGAACTCGACCCGCCGATCCCCGGCGGCGAGACCGGCGCGCAGGTCCGCGCCCGGATGCTCGACGCGGTCGCCCGGTTGCGCGCCAAACACGAGCAGGCCGACCCCGACGGCACGGTGGTGCTGGTGAGCCACGGTGGCGCGATCCGGCACGGCGGCGAATGGCTCGCCGGGAACGTGACCGCCGAGATCGCCAACCAGGGCCTCATCCCGAACACCGGTGTCGTCGAACTCGTCGCGACCCCCACCGGCTGGACCTGCCTCACCTGGGCGGACGTCCCCGTCGAGGCCTGACCAGGAACGTTTGCCTCCACTCCCGCCGGGGAATACACCCCACAAGATCGATTAACACCTTGTGGGGAATTAACCGGAGCGGCGCAACCCGCACGGCGGACAACACGTCTACTGAACGTGGGTCACCCGGCAACGTTCGGCAGCGTCCGGCAGTGTTCGACGACAGGGAGGCGAATGACCATGGTTCGTTCGAAGATGATCTCCATCGGCGGTCTCGTCGCGGGTACCGCTGGACTCCTGCTGTTCAGCGCCTGCGGCTCGGAGAGCGCGCCCGTCGCGCAGAACACGTCCGCGTCACCGTCCACTTCGGCACCGGACACCTCGGCCGCGCCCAGCGCGAATTCTTCGAGCCCGGCGCCGTCCCCGCAACCGGTCCAGCCGCCCGCGCAGGCACCGAAGAACGACGGGCTCTGCAAGGCGGGCGACGTCAAACTGTCCGTCAAGGACAGTGACGCCGCCGCGGGCACGGTGTACCGGAAGCTCGTCATCACCAACGCGAGTGGGCACGCGTGCACCATCCAGGGCTTCCCCGGCGTCTCGTACGTCACCGGCGCGGACGGCCACCAGGTCGGTGAGGCCGCGTTCCGCGACGGCGAGAAGGGCGCGCCGGTCCAGCTCGGCAACGGCGAGAGCGCGGTCGCGGACGTCGGCTTCGTGAACGTCCGCAACTACGACGAGGCGGTCTGCAAGCCCACCGAGACCCGAGGGCTGCGGGTGTACCTGCCGCAGGAGACGGCGTCGAACTTCGTGCCGGTGCAGGGCCTCGGCTGCGCGGGGAAGATCCCCGGCAACCAGCTGACCGTCAGGACCGTCCACAAGGGCTAGAGCTGCGTGCAGAGCTGCTCGGCCTGCGCCAGATGCCGATGACCGGCGATCTGGTTGAAGTGCAGGCTGAACACCATCCGGCTGACGCCGTCGATGTGGTCGGCCAGCGGCCGGTAGGTGTCGTGTGCGGCGGCCGCCGCGGCGGAGAGTTCGCGGGCGGCCGTCATCCGGTGCAGGACTTCGGGGGCCAGTACGGCGACGGTCCGTTCGCCGGGCGCGGAGTCGGTGGTGTCCGGGATCGTGCCGACCCTGGCCAGTGCCCGGCACGCGTCCTGCGCGTCTTCGAGGGCTCCCGCGTTGACGCCCGAGAGCGCCCACAGCATGCCGATCACGCCGCCACCGATCACGAAACCGGCGACCGCGGTGAGCACTTGCGGGCGTCTGGAAGGTTCTGTCGTCCCCACGCCGGCCTCCGGCACCAGTGTCTGCTGCATCGCGGACCTCCCGTCACCAGTGGCGGTGATGGGCTATTTCAGCACCAAAGTCCTTTGTTTTCACCGGTCTTGGTGGAGAACCCGCACCTCCGTGGCCGATTCGTCATCGAAGGCTCCTCGGCGTAACGAGACGACTGCGAAACCGGCTACACCGAACAGCAGAAGCCCGGACGTGAGGAAGGTCCGGGCAGGGGAACCGAGGGCGTGCGTGAGGACGCCGCCGAGCTGGCCGCCGATCGGGATCGCACCCCAGACGACGGTGCGCCACACGCCGAGGACCCGGCCGAGCAGTTCGCCGGGGACGAGCGTGTGCCGCGCCGTCCCGAGCACGATGTTCACCGCGACGACGGCCGCCGCGAACAGGCCGAACAGCGCCGCGCCCGCCACCGGCGAGGTCGTCAGGCCCATGCCGGTGAACGCCGCGCCGCAGCAGGCCGTGCCCCCGAGGAGCACCGTGCGGCGACCGGTCGCCTTCACCAGCCGCGGGGCGACGGCCGCGCCGAGCAGACCGCCGATGCCGCCGCCGAACGCGAAGAGCCCGAAGGCCGCTTCGCTGAGGCGCAGGTACTCGATCGCGTACAGCACCAGCTGTGCCTGCGCGAGTTCGCTGACCAGGCTGATCAGCCCTGCGATGACGACCAGGCGCAGGACCAGCCGGTTGCCCTTCAGCCAGCGGAAACCTTCCGCCAGTTCGGTGCGGAGGTCGGTGGCGCGGTCTTCCGCGGCCTTCGGGCGGTAGCTTCCGGCGAGGCCGATCAGCACGGCCGCCGCGATCGCGAAACCCACCGAGTTGAGCAAGAACGGGAAGGTCGCGAAGAGCGCGAAGGTGGCGCTGCCGACCGGCCCGCCGAGGAAGGTCTGGCCGACGATCTCGCAGGCCTGGAGCTTGCTGTTCGCGCTGTCGAGGGATTCCTTGCCGACGACCGCCGGGATGAGCACGTTCGCGGCGCTGTCGGCGACCACTTCCGCGACGCCGATGAGCAGGGCGGCGGCATAGACCGCCCAGATCGTCACCCCGCCCATCGCGACCAGGACGGCCATCCCGCCGACGACCACCGCGCGGGCACTGTTCGCGAGGATCATCGCGCGCCGCCGGTCGATCCGGTCGAGGAGCGCGCCCGCCGGGAGCGCGAACAGCAGCCACGGCAGGAATTGGGTCGCCGAGAGACCGGCGATGAGCAGCGGATCACGGGTCAGGGTGACCGCGAGCAGCGGGAACGCGACCTTGCCGATCCCGTCGCCGAGGTTCGACGCCGCACTGGAGGCGAGCAGCCAGCGCAACCGACGGTCACCCCTCCTGCGCACCGTCGACTCGGCCATGCACCGCCTCCCCAGGCATTCGCCGGCGCCGGCCGACGACAACGTGTCGAAAAGTTTAGCGGGGCTGTCGCCCAAAGTGGCGGCGTTGTTACACCGAGTTAAGAATCCGAAGAACCTTTGGTGCCCGACGCACAAAAATCACCGACCATGCCACCTTCGGCGCGGAATCCGCCGCGGGGGAGCAAGGGACCTTTGCTATCGCCCGTCCACCGGCTCAGCCCCAGCCGAGTTCGTGCAGCCGCGCATCGTCGATGCCGAAATGGTGGCCGACCTCGTGGACCACCGTGATCAGCACCTCCTCGACGACGTCCTCCTCGGTGTCGCACATCTGCAGCAGCGGGCGCCGGTAGATCGAGATCCGGTCCGGCAGCACCCCGCCGTATTCGTGGGTCCGCTCCGTCAGGGCGACGCCGTGGTAGAGCCCGAGGATCGTGGGCGACTCCTCGTTGAACTCCTCCACGAGTACCACGACGTTGTCCATGGCGTCCGCGAATTCGGGCGGGAGCTCGTCCAGTGCCTCCGAAACCAGCTCTTCGAAGCGTTGCTGGGTCATCTCGACGGGCACGGGCTCACCCTCCGGTCTTCGGGGCCGAAGAGGACGCCGGCGGGCTCGTCTGACCGCTCTCCGACGGCGGGGCGTCGCCCTTGCCGACCTTCACGCTCCCGGTGACGGGTGCGAGCCCCTTGTCGTCCGGCAGGACCGCCGCGACCTTGCAGTTCACCAGCGTCGACCCGGCGTCCCAGCTCTCCTGCTCGCGGACGTCCCAGCTGAGGATGAGCTTCTTCGCCGCCAGATCCGCGTTGCCGGTGTAGTCCTGCGCGGCCGTCGAGCATTCGGTGTCCAGCCAGGTGTTCTGCTGCTCCTGCGACGGGTAGCCGTCCTTGAACTTCGTCTTGAGGTCGATCGTCGCGATCATCTCGTACGAATGCGGCTGGGCGCAGTCGACGGGGTCGCCGAAGCTGTTGTTGAGCAGCGCGAGGCACGTGCCCGGCTCCCACACCGCCGACTGGTTCTGCTCCTTCGCCGGTCCCTTGGTCGGCTGGAGCTTGCCGCCCTGACCCGCCCATTGCAGACCGCAGCGCAACTGCCGGTCACCGTCCGCCCACTGCGCGGGCGTCGGCCGGAGCAGGTTCATGGTCAGCTTGCCGTACGGATCCAGGTTGCGGCCGAGATACGGCTTGACGTCGATGGTGCAACGGGAGCGGGAGATCTCCTGCCACTGCTCCAGATTCGGGCTCGGTACCCCCGGCGGGTACTGCGTGCCGATGTCGACGATGCTGGTGACCTCGAACAGGTGCGCCTCCCCGCACGGCACGCGCCGCGCGTCGGTGGCGTCCGGGTTGTTCCAGGTCAGGCAGGTGCCCGGGGGAGATTGGAACGCTTCGACCGCGGCGGGGGACAGTTTGGGGGGCCCGCCGCCCGCACCGCCCTCCGGGCCTACATTCCACGAGAACGCCACACTCAGCGAAAGCGCGATGATCGCGCCCGCGAACACACCGGCCATGACGAGCCGGGTGCGCAGGGTGCTCAGCGCGTTTCGCGGGTCACGGAACCGCTCGGCCTGTTGAGACATCCACTCCATGATGCCCGCGCCGCACGTAAGGTGCGCGTACCGGGTGGTTAGTGTTGGACACGGGTTCGTGGCGAGGGCGATTTACGGAGCTTCGATGACGCAGGATGACAACCAGGGGGCACAGCCGCCCCAGGAGCCGCCGAGGCGCGGCTCGATGCGCTTCCAGGACGACAGCACGCAGGCGCGCCAGCCTTCGCTGGCCGAGCAGCGGGCACGGCAGCAGGCGCTGGCGGAGCAGGAACGCCAAGAGGTGCTTGCAGCCGAAGCCGCTCGCGCCGCCGAGAAGAAGTCTTCGACCAAGAAGAAGATCCTGATCGGCACCGGTGTGACGGTCGGTCTGGTGGGTCTGGTCGCGACGTTCTACACGGTCGCGAAGCCGGACGAGGTCACGGCGGTCTGTGCCGCCAAGGACACGGAGATCGTCCAGGACGACCGGAATTGCGACGAGAACTACGTCCGGTCGCAGGGCGGTTACGTCAGCGGTGGGTTCTTCTTCCTCCCCATCGGCGGTTTCGGTGGCCCGATGCAGAGCTACCGCTACAACTACGGCGGCTCCGGCCAGATCGGGCAGCGGGTGTCCGGCGGTTCGTACACCGCGCCGCCGGGGGCCAACGTCAGCACCAAATCGGGCAAGTCCGTCCAGCGCGGCGGATTCGGCATCAGCGGCAAGAGCGGCAGCAGCGGCAAGAGCGGGGGCTCGTAGGTGTACCGGGATTCCAAGCCGCCCCGGCGGGACTGGCAGAACATCGTCGAGGAACAGGGCCTGGTCTTCGGCACTCCCGCCCGCGACGGCGCCGGCAAGTCCCGGCCGTACTGGGACGAGTCGGTCCACTACGTCTTCGACATGGACGAGATCCTGTCCGTCGAGGCGGACGTGGAGCTGCTGCACTCGATGTGCCTCGAAGCCGTCGACAACGTGGTGACCACCGAGCAGTACCACCGCTTCGGCATCCCCGAGTGGGTCTGGCCGCATATCGCGGAGTCGTGGAAGCGGCAGGATCCGCACGTCTACGGCCGCTTCGACCTGCGCTACGACGGCAAGAGCCCGGCGAAGCTGCTCGAGTACAACGCCGACACCCCGACCTCGCTGCTCGAGGCCGCGGTGCTGCAGTGGCACTGGAAGACCTCGGTCTTCCCCGAGGACGACCAGTGGAACTCGATCCACGAAAAGCTGGTCGAGCGCTGGGCCGAACTCGCCGACAAGCTGCCCTCGAACGAACTGCACTTCACCTGGTCGTCCGCCGATCCGTCCGGTGAGGACCACGTGACGACGGCGTACCTGCAGGAGACCGCGGCCGAAGCCGGGCTCGACACCGTCGGCCTGTCGATCGAGGAGATCGGCTGGGACCCGGTGCTCAAGCGGTTCGTCGACCTCGAAGAAGCGCAGATGGCGACCGTGGTGAAGCTCTACCCGTGGGAATGGGTGGTCGACGAGGAGTTCGGCCGCTTCGCCGTCGAGACCATGCCGCGCACGCTGTGGGTCGAGCCGCTGTGGAAGATGATCCTCTCCAACAAGACGCTGCTCGCGCTCCTGTGGGAGAACTACCCGGGGCACCCGAACCTGCTGCCCGCCTTCGCCGACGACCCCGGTCTGCTGACCGAGTACGTCCGCAAGCCGAAACTCGGCCGCGAGGGCGCGAACGTGCAGATCGTCGCCACCGGGTACGAGACGCAGACCGACGGCGTCTACGGGGCGGAAGGGTTCGTCTACCAGGCGTTCGACCCGCTCCCGGAGTTCCAGGGTTACCGGCCCGCGCTCGGTGCGTGGATCGTCGGGGACCAGGCCGCCGGCCTCGGCATCCGTGAGACGGCAGGACTCGTCACAGACGATGGTGCGGCGTTCGTCCCGCATCGCATCGTCGAGTCGTGATAGAAGCAACCGCACAAACCTGACATTCCTGACTTCTGGAGAACCCCTGTGACCACCACCCTTGCGCTGTCCGACACGTTCGGCTCCGACCTCGTGCGAGGGATCGGCGCGATCCTGCTGTACGGCGTCGTCGGCCTGCTGCTGATGTTCGCCGGGTTCTGGGCGATCGACTGGACCACGCCCGGCAAGCTGGCCCAGCTGGTCAGCCGCGGCCTGCCGAACGCGGTCATCGTCACCGCGTCGGGCCTGCTGTCGATGGCGTTCATCGTCGTCGTGGCGATCGCGAACTCCGCCAGCGACCTGACCGAGGGCCTCATCACCTCGCTGGTCTACGGCCTGCTCGGCATCGTGGTGCAGGTGCTGGCCGTCCGGCTGCTGGAGTGGGCGACCCGCATCGACGTCCGCTCGACCATCGAGAGCGACAAGTTCGCCCCGGTCAGCGTCGTGGTCGCGGCCGCGCACCTGGCCCTCGGCCTCGTCGTGGCCGTCGGCATTTCGTGACTTTTTGACCACCTGAAAACGGCATCGGCGCACGATTCCCACTAACGTGGGAGTCGTGCGCCTTTTAAGGACACCGGACGACCGGTTCTCGGACCTGCCCGATTTCGACTTCGAGCCGCGCTACGCGGAACTCGTCGACCTTCACGGCGGCGTGATCAGAGTGGGTTACGTGGAGGCCGGACCCGAGGACGGGCCCCCCGTCCTCCTGCTGCACGGCGAGCCGACCTGGTCCTATCTGTACCGCAAGGTCATCCCGGTGCTCGCCGACGCCGGGCTGCGCGCCATCGCGCCCGACCTGGTCGGCTTCGGCCGCTCCGACAAACCCGGCGACATGGTCGACCACACCTACCAGCGGCACGTCGAATGGATGCGCGCGTTCGCCTTCGACGTACTCGACCTGACCGACGTCACCCTGGTCGGCCAGGACTGGGGCGGCCTGATCGGCCTGCGCCTTGTCGCCGAGAACCCCGACCGGTTCGCCAGGGTCGTCGCGGCCAACACCGGCCTCCCCACCGGCGACACGGACATGCCGGAGCTCTGGCACAGGTTCCGCGACACCGTCGAGAACGCCCAAGTCCTCGACGTCGGGCGGTTCGTCCAGTCGGGTTGCCAGACCAAGCTCCCGGACGACGTCCGTGCCGCCTACGACGCGCCCTTCCCGAACGAGATGTACAAGGCCGCGCCGCGGGCGATGCCGTCGCTGGTGCCGATCGCCCCGGACGACCCGGCCTCGGCGGCCAACCGCGCCGCGACGAAGGTGCTCTGCGAACTGAACAAGCCGTTCCTGGTGTCGTTCTCCGACGGCGACCCGATCACCGCGCCGTGGGGCCTCGAACTGCGGGGCTCGATGCGCGGCGCCCGGGAGCTCGAGCATCCGACGATCACCGGCGCCGGTCACTTCCTCCAGGAAGACGCCGGCGGGCGGCTGGGCGAGGTCATCGCCCGCTTCGTGAACTCCTGACGAACGCTAGGAAAGGACCGTTCCTTGCAAATTTCGCAAGGAACGGTCCTTTCCTAGCATCGGGCGGATGTCATGAACGACCCTTTCCTGACGAAAAACGTCAGGAAAGGGTCGTTCATGACACTTGACCGTTGACGCCGGTCAGGAGATGGCGGCCAACGCGTCGGTGATGATCCCGAGGCCCTCCGCCGCCTCTTCCGCCGTGAGCGTCATCGGCGGCGCGATCCGCAGCACGTTGCCGTGTAGCCCGCCCTTGCCGATCAGCAGTCCGCGCGCCTTGGTCTCCTCCATCATCCGCGCCGCGGCCCCCGGGTTCGGCTTCATGCCGCCCGGCTCGACCAGTTCGACGCCGATCATCAGCCCCTTGCCGCGCACGTCCCCGATCAGCGGGTTCCCCGCCGCGCGCAGGCCGCCGAGCAGTTCGTTGCCGCGGGCGAGCGCGTTGGCCTGGAGGTCGTGGTCGGCGATGTGGTCGAGGACCGCCGCCGCGCCGGCCATCGCGACCGGGTTGCCGCCGAAGGTCGAGATCGAGTTCGCGGTGAGGCAGTCGACGAGGTCGCCGCGTGCCACGAGACCGCCGATCGCGAGCCCGTTGCCGAGGCCTTTGGCGAAGGTCATCGCGTCGGGGACGACGTCGTGCGCCTGGATCCCCCAGTAGTGTTCCCCGGTCCGTCCCCAGCCGGTCTGGACCTCGTCGGAGATGAACAGGATCCCGTACTGGTCGAGGACCTCCTTCATCGCCTTGAACAGGCCGTCCGGCGGCGAGCTGAATCCGCCGACGCCCTGGATCGGCTCGGCGATCATGCAGGCGACGTCGCCCGAAGTGCCCGTCTCCAGGACGTCGACCAGGTCCGCGACGCACGCGTCGATGTACTCCGTGTCCGACAGCGCCCGGAACGGGCTGCGGTACTGGTAGCCGCCGTGCACGTAGCTCACCTTCACCGGGCTGAGCGACGACGCCGACCAGCCGCGGTTGCCGGTGATGCCGACCGTCGCGAACGACCGGCCGTGGTACGAGTTCCGCATCGCCAGCACCTGGTTGCTGCGCCGGTACTGGGTGGCGAGCATCAGCGCGGTGTCGTTGGCTTCGGTCCCGGAGTTGGTGAAGAACACCTTCGCGTCGGGGATGCCGGAGAGCTTCGCGATGCGTTCGGCCAGCTCGACCTGCGAGCGGATCAGGTACAGCGTCGACGTGTGCAGGATGCCGGTGTCGAGTTGCTTGCGCACGGCGTCGCTGATCGCCGAGACGTCGTAGCCCATCGAGTTCGTCAGGATGCCCGCGAAGAAGTCGAGGTAGGTGCGCCCGGACGAGTCGATGACCCGGCGGTCCTGCGCGTGCACGATCTCGATCGGCTCGTCGTAGTAGAGCGCCAGCCAGGACGGCAGTACCGCCTTGTGCCGCGCCAGCAGGTCCGCATCGGTCATCGGGTTTCTCCGTCCGCAGCAGGGAGATCTCAGTATGGGGACGGGCCGAAACGGGCGGCAACGATCAGACTGTCGGGTTATCCGCGCGGACCCGCACATTTTGTGCGGCTCGCACGGACTACTCTCAGCACTCGTGATTGACCCCAGGACTCTGCGCGATGACCCGGACGTCGTGCGCGCTTCGCAGCGCGCCCGTGGCGAGGACGAAGGAGTGGTCGACAAGCTGCTCTCCCTCGACTCCCGCCGCCGCTCGTCCATCGCCGCCGCCGACAAGCTGCGCGCCGAGCAGAAGTCGCTGGGCAAGCTCATCCCCAAGGCACAGGGCGACGAACGGGCCGAGCTGCTCGCCAAGGCGAAGGACCTCGCCGCCCAGGTCAAGACGGCCGAGGTCGAGCAGACCGAGGCTTCGGAGGAGTTCGAGCAGCTGCACCGGCTGGTGCCGAACCTGGTCCACCCCGACGCGCCCGAAGGCGGCGAGGACGACTACGTCGTGCTCAAGCACGTCGGCGAGCCGAAGAAGTTCGACTTCAAGCCGAAGGACCATCTCGAACTCTGCGAGGGCCTCGGCGCGCTCGACATGGAGCGCGGCGCGAAGGTCTCGGGTTCGCGGTTCTACTTCCTCACCGGCATCGGCGCCCAGCTCCAGCTCGGCCTGCTGAACATGGCGATCGCGCAGGCGACCGCGAACGGTTTCACCCCGATGATCACGCCGACCCTGGTGCGGCCGGAGATCATGGCGGGCACCGGTTTCCTCGGCGCGCACTCGTCGGAGGTCTACCGGCTGCGCGACGACGACCTGTACCTCGTCGGCACCTCCGAGGTCCCGCTCGCCGGCTACCACGCCGACGAGATCCTCGACCTGGCGAAGGGGCCGAAGCGCTACGCGGGCTGGTCGTCCTGCTACCGCCGCGAGGCAGGCTCGTACGGCAAGGACACCCGCGGCATCATCCGCGTCCACCAGTTCGACAAGGTCGAGATGTTCGTCTACACGCGTCCCGAGGACGCCGAAGCCGAGCACGCGCGCCTGCTGGACTGGGAAGAGCAGATGCTCGCCAAGATCGAGGTCCCGTACCGGGTGATCGACACCGCCACCGGCGACCTCGGCACGTCCGCGTACCGGAAGTTCGACTGCGAGGCGTGGGTGCCTTCGCAGGAGACCTACCGCGAGCTGACCTCGACGTCGAACTGCACGACGTTCCAGGCCCGCCGTCTCGGCATCCGCTACCGCGACGCCGACGGCCGCCCGCAGACCGTCGCCACGCTGAACGGGACGCTCGCCACCACCAGGTGGATCGTCGCGATCCTGGAGAACCACCAGCTCGAAGACGGCTCGGTCCGGGTGCCGGAAGCGCTTCGTCCCTTCCTCGGCGGAACCGAGGTGCTCACGCCGGCATCGAAGTAGGCATGAACCGCCGCCGCAGCAAGCCGCTCACCGCGCTCTTCGCGGCGGTCCTCCTGCTCGGTGGATGTGCCGAGACGATCTCGGGTACGGCGTCGCCGGTGCCCGGCCACCGGCCGGTGCCCGCCAAGGCGGCGCCGTGCTCGTTGCTCAGCACGGAACACGCCGACGCGCTGGCCCTCAAGCTGCCCGGCGTCGAGACCAAGGGCAACAAGGCCCAGCTGGTCCCGCCGATGTGTCTGCTGTCCGAACGCGACGATTCGCCGCGCGGGGTGTCCCTGTCGATCACACACAGCGTCGACATCCCGCTGAACGACTTCTACGCCGGCGCCCGGCCGGGGGAGAAGTTCGGCATCGGCGGTTTCACCTGGACGCGCTACGCGTCCCCGCTCGGCCCGACCGCGTGCTCCCTCAGCACCGAACTCGGGCCGTCGTCGTTCGTCGAGCTCGGCAGCGAGACCCAGACGGGCGCGCCCGAAGCGACGGCCTGCGATCTCGCGCTCGCCGCGGCCCCCGCGATCGCGTCGAGGCTGCCCGGTGGCGAGCCGGATCCGAAGATCGTCGCGCCGCCCGGACAGAAGAAGCCCGAACCTTCCGGGCCGTTGCTGCAGGTCGATCCGTGTGCGCTGCTGAAACCCGACGAGGCCGCGAAGCTGGCCATCGCCCCGGGAACCCCCATCGCCCCGGCCGAGCTCGCGAATCCCGAGGACAAAGGCTGTTCGTGGAAGGACTCCGACGGCGACAAGGGGCAGCGTCCGCTCACCGTGACGCTCTTCCTCGCGACGGCCGTCGCCGACGTCGCCGGTCTCGAAGGCACCCCCGAGGAGATCGACCTCGGCGGTCGCAAGTGGACGGTCCGGTTCGAAGCCACCGCGAGGTACTGCACGGCCGCGCTGCCGACCAGCGGGACGTCCACCGTGAAGGTCTCCAGTGGCCACTGGGACGACGAGACGAAAGCCTGTGACCTGCTGCGGGCCGCGCTGCCGACGGTGATCGCGGCGCTGCCCGCCGGTTCGTGAACGGCGGCCGCGCACAAGTAGTGTGCGAGCCGATGAGGAGGGGACGCATGCGGTTTCGGAATTCGCTCGCGATCGGGCTGGCGGTGCTGGCGGTCGGCGGCTGCACGTCGACGATCGGCGGTACGGCCTCGCCGGTGCCCGGACAGGGACCGGTGAACACGAAGGCCGAGCCGTGCGAGCTGCTGACGGAGGAGCACGCGAACGCGCTGGGTGTCAGGTACCCCGGTGAGGAACGCGCCGCGAAGCCCGAGCAGAAGATGCCCGCGGTGTGCCGGTTCCGGAAACTGGAGGACGTGCGCAAGGCGTCGAACCTCGAGGTGTCGTTGAGCAAGGACCTGTCCTTGAACGACTACATGAGCGGCGCGCAGGCCGGGGAGAAGTTCGGGATCGGCGGTTTCACCTGGACGCGGTACGCCACCATCCTCGGCCCGAAGTACTGCTCGTTGAGCACGGAAATCACCCCGGACTCCTTCGTGGAGATCGCCAGCGAGAGCCCCGACCACACCGAGGGCAACTCCTGCGACCTCGCCAAGGCGGCGGCCCCGGCCGTGGCGTCGAAGCTGCCGGGCGGGCAGCAGGACCCGCAGATCACCGCCCCGCCGGGGCAGAAGCCCGCCGAGCCGGGCGGACCGCTCCTGACCACCGACCCGTGCGCCATGCTCAAACCCGAACAGACCGCCCAGCTGCGGCTCGGACCCACGGGTGAGCCGATGAAGTCCAGCGCCGACCCGAACCAGTTCGGCTGCGAGTGGGCCGACACGGACGGCGAAAAGGGCGAGAAGGCGTTCGACCTGTGGTTCTACACGACGAAGGCGATGGATGAGACTCCGACGCTGATCACGCAGGGTGAACCGCAGGACTTCGACTCGGGCGACCGCAAGTGGAAGCTCTACACCGAGTCGGGCAGCAAGCTGTGCGCGGCGGGTCTCGCGATCACCCCGACGTCGACGGTGGCGATCATCGCGGGCAACCTCGACGATCCCGCGAAGGCGTGCGACGTAATCAAGGCCGCCGTTCCGATGCTGAACGCGAACCTGCCGCCCTCGTCCTAGCGCGAGGGGGTCGTGAGTGGCGATTCGGGTTAGAGCCAAGGGTGTCTTAGGTATCTACGTGGCTTCCGGCTGCGGTTGAACCCCCAGCCCTGTCCGTGAAGGCCTCCTTGAGGGACCCAGAGTCCCTCAAGGAGGCCTTCACAGACTCGGTGACCGGCCAACAGTTGCGCGTGAAGGCCCTCCCCGAGTACCTGAAGGCCTCCAGTCAGGCGCTCACGTGAGTGGTCGCGGTCGTGGGAATGTCGTGAAGGGCCCCTTTGAGACGGTGAAGGTCTCGAACGCGGACTGGTATTTGCTTGCCCACACTTGACCAGGGCGAAGGTGAAGCGTCAGCGGCGGCGCGTTTCGGGTGTGGAGGATTCGGGACGTTGGACGTCCTGAATCCTCCACGCTCGGATCACACGACCACCTGGCCTGTGCGAGGGTGGCGGCTGAGCGTGTGCCGGGTGTTGACGATGCAGGAATCGGGACGTTGAGTGTCCCAATTCCTACATCGTCGAAGGGAGTTCGCCGAGCGGGGAAGATTCCGGACGTTGAACGTCCGGAATCTTCCCCGCTCACCCGCATCAGCATCCAGTGGGCAGGCAAATACAGGTCCACCAAGGGGCCCTTCACGACATAAGAGCTCGACGGCGGCCCCATCGGAAGCACTGAAGCAGCCGCCCGCTCATCCTCGCCACTCACGACCCCCGGTTCCGCTCACGCGAAAGCTAGTCGGTCACCTCGTCGGCGATGTGCTTCGCGATCTCCAGCGCGCTGGTCGCCGCCGGTGAGGGCGCGTTGAGGACGTGCACCTGGTTCCGCGCGGTCTCGATCAGGAAGTCGTCGACGAGCGCGCCGTCCGGGCGCAGCGCCTGCGCGCGGACACCGGAGCCGTGCCGCACGATGTCGTCCTCGGTGACGGCGGGCACGAGCCGCGCGAGGCTTTCGGCGAAGCGGCGGCGGGAGAACGAGCGGCGGACCTCGTCGAGCCCGGTCGGGTACGCGTACTTGCGCGCGAGCCGCCAGACGCCGGGGAAGCGGGCGACTTCGGCGAGGTCCTTCGCGGAGAAGTCGCGCCAGGTGTAGCCCTCGCGGCGCAGCGCGAGCACGGCGTTGGGGCCGGCGTGCACACTGCCGTCGAGCATGCGGGTCAGATGCACGCCGAGGAACGGCAGCGACGCGTCCGGGACCGGGTAGATCAGGCCGCGCACCAGGTGGCGGCGTTCGGGTTTCAGTTCGTAGTACTCGCCGCGGAACGGCACGATCCGCGCGCTCGGGGTGAGGCCGGCGAGCCGCGCGACGCGGTCCGCGTGCAGGCCCGCGCAGTTGACGAGGCCGTCGGCGTGGATCACGTCGTCGCCGGTCGCCACCTCGACGCCGCCGGTGCGGCCAGGGCGGATTCCCAGCGCGGGGGTGCCGAGACGCAGGTCGGCGTCGGATTCGTCGAGCAGCCGCACGAGTGCCGTGCAGACGGCGGGGAAGTCGATGATGCCGGTGGATTCGACGCGCAGCGCGGCGACGCAGGAGACCTCAGGTTCGTACTCGCGGACCTCGCTCGGCGTGATCAGCTTGGCCGGGACACCGTTGGCCTCGGCCCGTTCGGCGAGCACCTTCAGCGCCGGAAGTTCCGCTTCGGAGGTGGCGACGACGAGTTTGCCGCACACCTCGACCGGCACCCCGTACTGCCGCGCGAAGTCCACAATGGACCGGTTGCCCGCGGTGGACATCCTGGCCTTGAAGGAACCCGGCTTGTAGTAGAGCCCCGCGTGCACGACGTTCGAGTTGTGCCCGGTCTGGTGGGCCGCCCAGTGGTCCTCCTTTTCGAGAACCGTGACGTCCAGACCGCGTTTGGTCAGCTCCCAGGCGGTGGCGAGCCCGACGATCCCGCCCCCGATTACCACGACAGTACGCACGATCGACCAGGTTACCCGGGCCGCTACCTGACAACCGTTAGGTTACCTGGTAGCGTACCTGACCAATGTCAGGTAAGCGGTTGAGCAGGGACGAACGCCGGGAACGCATCCTGGCCGCGGCGGCGCGGGTGTTCGCCGCGTCCGGGTACGACCTGGCCGGGATGCGCGAGGTCGCGACGGCCGCCGGGATCAGCACGCCCGTGCTCTACGACCATTTCCCGTCCAAGGCGGCGCTGTACGCCGGACTCCTGGAGTCCGAAGTGGACAGTCTGCTGGCGGGCTGGGCGGAGTTGCCGCCCGCGGCCACCGCCGAGGAGCTGCTGCGCGGCCGGGTGGCGGCGATCTTCGCCTGGATGGAGACCAACGAACGCGGCTGGCGGATGATCTTCGCCGAGACGCCGTCCGACGAGGGCGTCGCCGAGGTGCACCGGCGCGGGCAGGCCAGAGCCACCGGGCGGCTGACCGAGGTGTTCGCTCGCGTGCCCGGCCTGGCGCTGACCGCGGACCTGCCGCGCGACCGCGCGAACGAAGCGCTCGCCGAAGCGGCGAAAAGCGCGCTGAACGCCATCGCCACCTGGTGGTGGAGCAACCGTGACATCCCGCGGGAGCAAGTCGTCGCGCTCACGACGGATCTGTTGTGGCGCGGACTGGGGAACCTGATCCAGGAGGACATATGAGCACCGAAACCACCGAGCGGTACCGCCGGGCACTCGAGACCCGGGACGTCGAACTCGGGCTGAGCGCCTTCGCGCCGGACGCCGTGGTGCGTTCGCCGCTGACCGACCGGGTCCGGTTCACCGGGCACGCGGAACTCAGGCCGCTGCTCGAAGTCGCCTACTCGCATCTGCGTGACGTCCGGTTCCACACCGACACCGGCGACGGCAAGACGCGGGTCGTCGTCTACACCGCGAGCATCGGCGGCGAGGACGTCGAAGAGGCGGCGGTCCTGAAACTCGGCGAAGACGGGCTCATCGCCGAAGTGACACTGTTCGTGCGGCCGCTGCCCGGGCTCGTCGCGCTGATGGACGCCTTCGGCCCGGACATCGCGCGCCGCAACGGCCGCACCTTCGCGGCCCGGCTACTGGCGGTGGCCGCGAAACCCTTGCTGGCCATGGTGCGGTCCGGCGACAAGCGGGCGGTCCCGCTGGCCGGACCTCGCTGACGAATGTCATGAACGACCCTTTCCTGACGAAAAACGTCAGGAAAGGGTCGTTCATGACATTTCAGCCCACCGGAACCGGCGTAGCAGCCGAAGCCTCTTCTGGGTCTTCGAGGATCTTCGGCACCCCGCGCAGGCTGAACAACGCGCTCACCGCCAGCAACGCCATCAGCCCCGCCGAGCACAGCATCGTCACCTGCAACCCGTCGACGAACGCCAGTTTGGCGGTGGTCAGGACCAAGGCTCCCTGCTCGGGCGGCAGTTGCGCCGCGACCTGGACGGCACCGCCGAGGGTGTCCGAGATCGCCGCCGAAGCCTCCGGTGGCACGCCCGCCGGGACGACGAGTTCGCTCCGGTACAGCGCGCCGAGCACACTGCCGAGGACGGCGATCCCCAGCGCGCCGCCGAGTTCGGTCGACGTCTCGGAAATCGCCGACGCCGCGCCCGCCCTGGCCTTCGGCACGACGCCGAGCACCGTGTCCGTCGCGACGGTGAGGATCAGCGCCAGCCCCACGCCGAAGACGATCATCGCGGCGAGCAGATCCGTGTAGACGATCGTCACGCCGATACCCGAGTACAACGCGAAGCCGACCGCGGACAGGGCACAGCCGCCCGCGATCGTGGCGGCGCGGCCGAAGGCCTTGATCGCCAGTGGCGCGAGCACCCCGCCGACGATCGCGCCGCCCATCCCCGGCAACCCGGCGAGCCCGGCCCGCAGCGGTGACCAGCCCGCCACCAGCTGCAGGTACTGCGCGAACATCAGCGAGACCGCGAGCTGCGCGAACATCGCCAGGATCGTGGTGCCGACGGTCGCCGAGAACGCCCGCTGCGCGAACAGCCGCAGGTCCATCAGCGGTTCGGCCAGCCGCGGCTGCCGCAGGACGAACGCCAGCAGACAGCCGAGGCCGAGCACGGCGGCGACCGCGACGTCCCAGTGTCCCCAGCCCTTGTACGCGACTTCCTTGATCGTGTAGACGATCCCGACCATGCCGACGAGGGAGAGCAGCACGCTGGGCACGTCGATCCGATGGGACACCGGATTCTTCGATTCGGGCAGGATCAGCGCGCCGGCGATCACCATGACCACCACCACCGGCACGTTGACCAGGAACACGGAACCCCACCAGAAGTGTTCGAGCAGCACCCCGCCGACGAGCGGTCCCATGCCGAAACCGAGGATCGTCAGCCCGCTCGAAATGCCGATCACGGCCGCGCGTTCCTTGCCGGTGAACACGTTCCGCACGATCGACAGCGTCGACGGCATCAGTGTCGCGGCGGCGATCCCGAGCAGCGCGCGGGCGGCGATCAGCAGTTCCGTCGTCGGCGCGTACGCCGTGACCACCGAAGCGACACCGAACAGCGACGCCCCGATGAGCAGCAGCTTCTTCCGGCCGACGCGGTCGCCGATGTTCCCCATCGTGATCAGCAGCCCGGCGAGCGCGAAACCGTACGCGTCCGCGATCCACAGCAGTTCCGTGGTCGACGGGTGCATCTGCGCCGAAAGCGACGGCAGCACCAGGTGCAGCACGGTCAGGTCGATCGCGATCAGCAGCTGCGCCAGCACGCAGACCACGACGGTGCCGATCTTGCGGCCCTTCCCGATTGTCGCCGCGTCGTTCACCTCGACACGCCGAAGGTGAGTTCCGGCGAGTGCCGCGCGGTGCCGTTGTCGCCGTCACCGAGATAGAACCGGGTGCTCAGGGTGCGGGCCGCCGGGTCGAGGACGCTGCGCCACAACGTCCGCCACGGCGCGCCGGGCTCGATCGCGAACGACACCGCGTCGAGCGCGTCGCGCGGCCCGGCGTCCGCTTCCTTGGTGATGGTGCGAAGCCGCTCGTAGGTGCGCATGGTGTCCGGTGTGTCCTCGGGCAGCGCGTCGAGGTCCGGATGACGGTGCAGCAGGTGGTTCGTGACGCACAGCGGTCCGTCGGCGACCTCGACGAAGTACTCGATGTCGTGCTGCCCGCGCTCGTGGACGAAGCCGCGGCCGGAAGCGTCGGCGACGATGTAATGGCAGGGCGCGCCGTGCGTGTACTGCTTGGCGAGCATCAGCGCTTCCTTGGCCTCGTCGACGGTTTCGCAGGTGTCCAGCAGATACCGGCACACCTGCAGGACCGACAGGCCGGCCTGTGGGCCGGGATCGTCCACCAGCGGCGCGGCCGTTTCGACTTCGGCCATCAGCAGCGCGACGACCAGCCCCGCCTCGTTGACCCCTTCCGTCGCGCCGTCCATTGTGGACATCGAAAGGGCCGTCGACGCGATGCCGTCGTCGGGGATCGTCGTCAGCACGTAGGGCCGTGACGCCATCGGCACCGTCCCGTCGTCGACGGGTTCCTCACCCGCCATCACCGCGCCCAGCTGGGTCCAGCTCATGGTGAAGAAGTCGTAGTTCCGGCCGAGCGTGCTCCCCGTCCACAGCGCCGAACAGCCCGACCCGGCGGGCAGGGCGCTCGCGTTGTCGAAGGAGACCGCCGCGTCGGCCGGGAGCCCGTAGGCCTCGGCGAACCCGGCCGTCCGTTCGGCGTACTGCGGCCAGTTCCGCGCGAACCAGGTGCGCCGCGCCCTGGCCACGATCGGATCGATCGACGGTGGCGACCAGTCCGAGCGCGCCTTCGCTTCGGCGCCGAGCGCCTGGCCGATCTCGGCCTGGGTGCCGCGCAACGTCAGATGCCGCACGGCGAGGAAGTCTTCGGGAGATCCCGCTGAGTAAGTCATGGACGGAGGGTCTCCGCGACCGCTGACCGTCCGCGCACCACGCGCTGACCGCTTGTCATCGGAATGTCATGTGCCCCGAGCGAAAGTGGTCTCACCAGGCAACGACAAGCGAGGGAAGCCATGCTCAGCAACAAGGTGTACATCATCGCCGGGGGCGTCATCAGCGTCCTGTTCGTCGCGCTCGCGATGGTCGAGTTCTCCACCGGTTACCCGGACGACGGCCTGCAGGACCTCCTCTACGCCGCGGTGAGCGCCGGCGCCGGCACGCTGCTGTACGTCCTCGACCGCCGTCAGCGTGAGCGCCGCGTGGCCGCCGAAGCGCAGCGTGATGCCCGATGAGGAACATCGACGGCGGCTTCCTCGCCGCGCCCGACCAGGCCTCGCTCGAACGCCGTGAACGTGACGTGCGCAAGGGCAAACTGGCGCTGATGCTGACCGTCGTGGGCGCCTTCGTCGCGCTGGTCGCCGGTTACAACGTCCTCGTGGACTTCTCCCCGGTTTCACTGGTGGTGACGATGTTCGGGCTCGCCGCCGCGATCGGTGGCGGGATGCTCACCAAACACCTGATGCGCGCCGTGCGGTTCCGCGTGCACAAGCCGAACGCGGGGCTGGTCGGCGCCGCGAAGCTGTCCGGAATGGTCGTGGCCGTCCTCGGGTTCGTCGCACTGGTCGGCTCGCTGGACGGGCCCGGCGTGCTGCGGATCATCGCGATCGCCGCCGGTTGCGCGGCCATCGGCTACGTGAAGTCGCTGCACGACCAGCAGTGGGTGCTCTTCGAACTGGACGCGGTCGGTGTCCGGATCGAGCGGACCGTCGTGCCATGGCGTGACGTCACCCGGCTCACCATCGACCCGGTCGGCCCCGGGATGACCCGGCTCGGCGCGGTCCCGGTCAACGCGGCGCCGCTGTACGTCGCCGTCCAGGACACCGAACTCGACCAGCGTCTCCTCGCCGAAGGCGTCGGCCGCTTCGCACCGCAGGGCACCCAGCTGACCCGTGCTTAGAGCTTCCCGGTCAATTGAGCGGCGCCGCGCAGACCCAGCCCTCGGCGGTAGGCCCCGTCGAAGTCGTCGCCGAGCCGCTCCCGCACCGTCGTCCGGAGCAGGGCGGCGTCCAGATCGACCGCGAACGGGGTGCCCCGGATGGTCACCGCGGCGCCGATCAGGACCGCCGCCCGCTCGGCGTCGCCCCGCAGCAGCGCGACCCCGGCGAGGCCTTCGACGGCGAGGGCGACCGTGGTGCTGTCGTGCCAGCCGTCCGCCGACACGAGGGCCAGCCGGTGCAGTTCCTCGGCCCCGTCGGCGTCGCCCTCCGCGGCCAGGACCCAGCCGAGCGAGATCCTCGCGCCGGCACGGACCCCTTCGGCGGCGAACGCGCCACCGGAACACTCCGCGAGCGCGCGTTCGGTCAGCGCCCGGGCCGCTGCCAGATCGCCCTCGTGCCGAGCGAGGAACGCCAGCCCGATGTACCCGGACGCCCGGCTTTCGGGCATCCCGGCGCGGCGCGCGATCTCGATGGCGAGTTCGAAATCCGCCCGCGCGCCCGCCGCGTCGCCGTGGAGCAGCTTGCTGCCGCCGCGACGGCACAGCAGGTCCGCGTTGTCGTCGGACGCGCCGAGTTCGCGCATCAGCCGCAGGGCCTCGTTCATCGTTTCGAGGGCTTCGGCCTGCCGGTTCGTCCAGATCAGGATCTGTGACAGATGGTCGAGGGCCATCGAGAGGCCCCAGCGTTCCCCGATCGAGCGGAACGCCTGCGCCCCCTGGCGCAGGAATTCTTCCGCCGTCTCGAGTTCGCCCTGCATCAGCGCGCGGAGGCCGTAACCGGTCGGCGCGAGGGCGAGACTCCACGCATCGCTGTTCGCCAGCAGCATCCGGCTGCGTTTGATCAGCGCGTCGTCATCACCGGGCGGGCCGGTCACGACGCCGAGCAACAGCAGCAGCGCCGGGTTCCGGGGAGCCTTGGCGAGGGACAGCATGAGGTCGTCCACCAACGGCAGGTGCCGGTCGAGCGCCTCGTGGCCCCGCAGTCCCGCGGCGGCGGTGAGCACGCAGAGCTGGTACTCCTCTTCGAGACCGTCCGGCACCCGCTGTCCGAGCCGTTTGACCACTTCCAAACTCAGCGTCGAGCCTTCGAACCGGCGGCCGCGCATCCACCAGTACATCACCAGCGAAGCCGAGAGCCGGAGCGCGATCTTCAAGTCGGACTCGACGGCCCAGCGCAACGCGGCGAGGAGATCCTCGTAGGCGGCGTCGAGCCGATCCAGCCAGACCAGCTGGTCGCCGGTGCGCACGAGCGGATCCGCCTTCTCCGCGAGGGCGAGGAAATACTCGGCGTGCGCGCGCCGCAGCTGCTCGGTTTCGCCCGCTTCGGCGAGTTTCCCGGCGAAGAAGGCCCGGATCGTTTCGAGCATCCGATACCGGTCCCCGGTGCGCTCCACCAGCGATCTGTCCACAAGGGACGGAAGCAGCTCCGCGATGTCCGGCACGGCACAGACCGCTTCGGCGTCGGCGAGGGTCGTGCCGCCCGCGAAGACGGTCAGCCGCCTGCCCAGCAGCCGTTCGTCCTCTTCCAGGAGATCCCAGCTCCATTCGACGACGGCGCGCAGGGTGCGATGACGGCTCTCGGCGACCCGGCTGCCGCGCGAGAGCAACCCGAACCGGTCGTCCAGCCGGGAGGCGATCTCGCCGACGGTCAGGGTCCGCACGCGCGCGGCGGCGAGTTCGATGGCCAGCGGCAGCCCGTCGAGCGCGGCGCAGACCCGCTGGACGTCGCCCGCGGTGGCGTCGTCGACGGCGAAGCCCGGATCGCCCGCCTGCGCGCGGTCGGCGAACAGCCGGACGGCGGCGAACTCCAGCGACCGGCCGGGAGGAGTGCCCGGCGGCGGCACGGCGAGCCGCGGCACGGGGGAGACGACCTCGCCGGTGATGCCCAGCGGTTCGCGGCTGGTGGCGAGCACCCGCAGCGCGGGGGCCGCGCCGAGCAGCCGGGCGGCCAGTTTCGCGGCGGCCTCGATCAGATGCTCGCAGTTGTCGAGCACCAGCAGGACCGCCCGGTCGGTCAGCGCGTCGATCAGCCGCTCCAGCGGCGCGTGCTCCACCGGGGCGGTGACCGTCCCGAGCGGGACCGTTCGCAAGCCGAGCGCGGTCAGCACGGCGTGCGCGACGTCGGCGTCTTCGGTGTACGGCGCGAGTTCGACGAAGACCGCCGGGAGGTCCATCGCGGCCGCGGTCTCGATGGCCAGCCGGGTCTTGCCCGCCCCGCCGGGACCGGTCAGCGTCACCAGCCGCGAGCGGTCCAGCTGGCCGAGCACGTGCCGGAGGTCGCCTTCGCGGCCGATGAAGCTGGTCAGCTGGGCGGGGAGGGGTGTGGACTCGATGGGCGCTGTCTTGACGGGCGGCGTCTCCCCGCGCAGCACGGCCAGATGCGCGGCGGCGAGATCCGGCCCGGGGTCGGCGCCGAGTTCGTCGGCGAGGACACGGCGGGCGTCCTCGAACGCGGTGAGCGCGTCGGCCTGCCGTCCCGCGGCGTGCAGCGCGCGGATCAGCAGCGCGCGTGGCCGTTCCCGCAGCGGTTGAGCGTCGATGACTTCGCGAAGATCGGCGAGGACGTCTTCGTGCCTTCCCAGCTTGAGCTCGGCTTCGACGCGGTCCTCGATCGCCGACGTCTTCAGCTCGTTCAGCCTGGTGACCTGCGGATCGCGGAACGGCGCGTCGGTGATGTCCGCGAACGCCGGGCCGCGCCAGAGACGGAGAGCCTCGTGAAGCAGTTCGGCCGCCTTCGTGGCGTCTCCAGCCGCGAGAGAGCGTCGCCCCTCGGCGGCGAGCCGCTCGAACCGATGCACGTCGACGTCGTCGGGGTCCACGGCCAGCCGGTAACCCGCCGGACTGAACTCGACGGGCGCGAGCTCCTTCAGCGCGCCGCGTAGCCGCGAGACCTGCGATTGCAGCGCGTTCGCCACGCCTTCGGGTGGCTTCTCGCCGTACAGACCGTCGATGAGCCGCTCCGCCGGGACCACCCGGCCCGCCTCCAGCGCGAGCAACGCGAACAACGTCCGGACCCTGGGCCCGCCGACCGGTACGGCGGTGCCGTCCTCGCGGCGCACCTCCGTCGCCCCCAGAACGCGGAATCGCATGGGCTAAAGACTAGGGCGTCGTTGACCTGGGCGGATCCAGCCCGCCCGAACTACGCCGATCGGCGTCTATACACTTCGCCGGGTCCCCACGCAATGGGAGAGGTATGTCTGAGCACGAACCCGTGGTCCTCGGTCAGCCGACCGTCGGCGACGAAGAACTCGCCGCCGTGGCGGAGGTCTTCCGGTCCGGCTGGCTGGCCGGTGCCGGCCCCGCTTGCCGCCGCTTCGAAGAACGCTTCGCGAAGACCGTCGGCACCGCGCACGCCCTGACCACCAGCAACTGTGGCTCGGCACTTTTCCTCGGGCTGCGTGTGCTCGGCGTGAAGCCGGGCGACGAGGTCATCGTCGGCGACTACACCTTCCCCGCCACCGGCCACGCCGTGCTCCAGGCGGGCGCGACTCCGGTGTTCGCCGACATCCGCCCCGACGTGTGGAGCGCCGACCCGGCGTCGATCGAAGCGCTGATCACGCCGCGCACGGTCGGCATCCTCGCCGTCGACGTCGCCGGTCAGCCCGGTGACTTCGACGAATACCGCGCGATCGCCGACAAGCACGGCCTGTGGCTCTTCGAGGACGCCGCCTGCGCCGCGGGCGCGACCTACAAGACCCGTCCGGCGGGCAGCCTCGCCGATCTGGCCGCGTTCTCCTTCCACGGCCGCAAGGGCATCACCGCCGGCGAGGGCGGCGCGCTGGTCTCGGACCGCGAAGACCTCATCGCACACGCGCGCAAGCTGCACACCTACGGCATCGAGCCCGCCATCACCCGCGAGGGTTCCGGCGCCTTGCCGATCCCGGAGTTCCACGAGCTTGGCTACAACTTCCGGCTCTCGGACGTGCAGGCCGCGATCATGAACGTCCAGCTGGACCGCCTCCCGGACCTGCTCTCGGCCCGCCGTTCGGTGGCCAAGCGCTACCACGAGGCGTTCGAGAACCTGCCCGGTCTCGACGTCCCGGTGGAACTCCCGGACCGCGAGCACCCGTGGCAGGCCTACATCCTCACCGTGGCCCCGGAGATCGACCGCGACGCGCTAGCGCTCCGGATCCGCGAGCAGGGCGTGCAGTGCAACTTCGGCACCTACGCCTCGCACCTCCAGCCCATCTACGGCAAGCAGCAGACCTTGCCGGTATCGGCGGACCTCTTCGGCCGTCATCTCGCCATCCCGATGCACGCCAACCTCACCGATGCCCAGGTCGACCGGGTCATCGGGACCGTCAGCGCCGCACTGCCGAGCTAGGAGAGAAATGCCCGACAAGAAGGTCCTCTTCACCGGGGGCGGCGGTTTCATCGCCGCACACGTCATCCCGATGCTGATCGACGGCGGCTACACCGTCCGCGTCTTCGACAACATGACCCGCGGCGACCGCGCCCGGATCAACGAGTTCGTCGCCACCGGCAAGGTCGAGCTGGTCGAGAAGGACGTGCGCTACGGCGGCGCCGTGCGCGAGGCCATGCGCGGTTGCACGCACGTGATCCACTTCGCCACCGTGTCGATCAACAAGTCGGTCGCGGACCCGCACGAGTCCATCGACATCAACATGGTCGGCAACCACAACGTCTTCGCCGCCGCGGCGGACGAGGGTGTCGAGCGGGTCGTGTTCGCCTCGACCGCGTCCGTCTACGGCGACCCGAAGCGGCTGCCGATGCACGAGGACGACGAGCTCAAGCCGCTCACGCCGTACTGCATCTCGAAGCGCGCGGGCGAGGACATGCTCGGCTTCTACGAGCGCACCAAGGGTCTGTCCTGGAACGCGCTGCGGTTCTTCAACGTGTACGGCCCGGGCCAGAAGATCGAGGCCTACTACACGTCGGTGATCAACCACTTCATCCAGCGCCTGCGCGCCGGCCAGCCGCCGATCATCGACGGCCGCGGCGACCAGTCGATGGACTTCGTGCACGTCACCGACCTGGCCCGCGCCGTCGTCGCGGCGCTCGAGTCGGAGCAGGCGAACGTGCCGATCAACATCGGCACCGGCATCGACACCTCCATCGCGACACTGGCGAAGATCCTCATCGACGCCGTCGGCGTCAACGTCGAGCCGCTGTTCAACGAGCGCGACGTGCTGGTTTCGCGGCGTGCCGCCGACATCACGCGTGCCCGCGAGGTACTCGGCTGGGAGCCGAAGATCTCTGTGGAAGAGGGCATGTACGAACTGGTGAAGGCTTCGGAGTGAGTGCCGGGCCAGGGGAAAGCCGCCCCATGCGTATCGCAGTGGTGAACAACTTCTTCCCGCCGAGGGTGGGCGGAAGCGCGCACATGGCGGCGTCCCTGGCCGAGCAGTACGCGGCGCGCGGGCACGAGGTGCTCGCGATCACCGCGGCCTACGCCGACGCCCCGGCCGACGAGACGAAGGACGGCTACCGCGTCGTCCGCCTGCCCGCGGTGAAGATGCCGCAGCTGGGCCTGTCGATCGACTTCGACATGAGCTTCGCCTCGCTGCGGCCGGGGAACTGGCGGCGGCTGCGGAAGCTTCTGGACGAGTTCGAACCGGACGCGATCCACCTGCACGGGCAGTTCTTCGACCTGTCGTGGCTGGCAGGCCGGTACGCGCGGCGGCACAAGCTGCCGATGCTGCTGACCATCCACACCCTGCTGATCAGCGACAACAAGCTGTACGGCGGCGTGTTCCGGTTCCTGGACACCGTGCTGGTGAACCCGATCCTGCGCTACCTCAAGCCGCGCTACGTCATCCTCGACAAGCTCGGGGTCGACTACTGCGTCGAGCGCTACGGCACCAGCGACGCGAACTCGGACTACTTCCCGATCGCCGTCGACACCGGGAACTTCGAGAAGCCCTTGACGAAGGACGTGCGCGCCGAGCACGACTTGGGCGACGGCCCGCTGATCGTCTCGCTCGGGCACGTGATCCCGCTGCGCAACCGGCTCCCGCTCGTCGAGGCGCTTCCGTCCATTTTGGACAAGCACCCCGGCGTGAAGGTGGTCGTCGTCGGGCGCGTCTATCACGACGTTTTCCTGAAGCGGGCGGAAGAACTCGGCGTCGCGGACGCCATCATCGTCACCGGCGCCGTGCCGAAGGCCGACGTCCCCGCGTACTTCGCCGCCGCCGACATCGTCACGCACGACCTCAACGGCGGCTGCGGCACCGCGTCGCTGGAGGCGATGCTCTCGGGCACCGCGACCATCGCGTCGGTCACCGAGGACAACTACCCCGGCATCGAACTGCGCAACGGCGAGAACATCCTGCTGGTGCGGCCGGACGACAGCGAGGCGGTGGCGGAAACCGTCATCGAACTGCTCGACGACCCGGAGAAGCGGGCTTTGGTGGCACAGCGGGAAAGCGCGATGGTGCGGGCCAACTTCGGCCTCGACGTCGTCGCCGAAGAACACCTGCGTACCTTCGAGAAACTGGTGACCGAGGCCGATGTTCTTCGATGACGAGCGCAGCAACCGGCTGCGCCCGCAGATCCTGACCGAACTCGTCTCGCAGTACATGAACGACGCCGAGCGCGCTCGGTTCTACGGTCTGCCGGAGTCGACGCGGGTCCGCGAACGCGTCAAGATCATCAGCCCGGAGAACCTGAAGATCGGCGAACACTGCTGGATCGGCGAAGGCGCCGCTCTCGACGCGAGCGGCGGGCTGGAGATCGGCGAACACACCAGCATCGGCCTGAACACGCTGATCTTCACGCATTCCAGCTGGCTCGCGAACATGACGCTGCAGAACCACTCCGGCAGCGACCTCATCGAACGCAAACCGGTGAAGATCGGCAAAGGCTGCTTCATCGGTGGCCTCGTGGTGATCATGGCAGGTGTCACGATCGGCGATTTCGCCACCGTGCAGCCGAATTCCGTGGTCGCCAAGGACGTCCCGCCGCGCACCCTGGTCGCCGGAAACCCGGCGCGGGTGTTCCAGAAGTACGACGACGAGTACATCCAGTCCGAAGTGGAGCGTGTGCGCGGCGAGAACGCGCGGCGGCGCGCGCTGGCCGAGGAACGCGGCGACGCGACGGGGTCCTGGGGCGCCCCGGCAGGCGACTTCACGGAGTAGGTCACGTTCGCCTGCGAATCCGCAAGAACACGATCCTCCACCACTGTGACGAGTGATGAATTCCAGCTCGGTCCGCAGTACGTTCGGTGCCGATGACTCAGGTGACACTCGACGACTGGGCCGCCATGCCCCTGAACCGGGCCGAAGTGGCCGGTGGTGTCCTGGTCGCTGCGCCGTTCCTGGACACCCGGCACCAACTGGCGGTCACGCGGCTCGCGTACTGGCTGGACGAGCGACTCACTGGGTTGACCGCTGTTCCCGCGGTCGAATTGTTGCTCGCCGAGGAACCGTTGACCATCCGTGTTCCCGACGTTCTCGTCTCCAGTTCGACCCAGCTGAATGTCCGCAGGGTCTCGCCGTCGGATGTGCGGCTCGTCATCGAGGTGCTGTCCGAGGGCACCGTCCGCACCGACCGGGTCACCAAGTTCTCCGAATACGCCGAAGTGGGCATCGAGCACTACTGGATCGTCGACCTCGAAGACCCGGCGAGCATGACCACCTACCGCCTGATCGACGGCGAGTACGAGAACTTCGGCGAGCACACCGGCAAGGTGAGCCTCGACTTCGACGGCACCCCGCTCACCCTCGACCTCGACGCACTGACCACCCGCCACGCGCAGCGCCCCTGACCGCCCTCGTGAGTGGTAAGGACGGTCAGCGTCGCTGGCATTTGCCAACCTACGTCGGACCAGTCTGGAGCCTGACGATGTAGGAATTGGGGCGTTCAGTGTCCTAATTCCTACATCGTCGCCAAGCTGCTCCGGTTCCGGCCTCGATCAACGTCAACGTCCCCGATCTTCCGTTGATCAAGCTCAGGCCGGTAAGAGGGGAGGATTTGGGACGTTGAACGTCCCAAACCCTCCCCTCTCGCCTTCATCACCGTTCCGGTGGTACCCACTCACGAGACGGGAACCACCGCATCCTCGAGTCCGACTACTAGGCTCGACGGGGAGTTCCCCCGGTGAGAAGGGTGTCAGATGAGGTTCAAGCGGTTCGGCGCGTCGTTGCTGGTCACCGGGTTGGCCCTGCTGGGCGCCGCGGCCCCGGCGATGGCCCATTCGGAGCTGAAGAGCAGTGATCCGGCGAGGGGCGCTTCGCTGGCGACGCCGCCGACGCAGGTCAAGCTGACCTTCTCGGGTCCGGTCACCCTCGCCGACAACCCGATCCAGATCACCGGACCGGAGAACGCGTCCTGGACGGTCGGCCGGGCGGAGGTCGCGGACACCGTCGTCACCGCGCCGGTCCAGGCCGTCGGGCCCGCGGGTGAGTACACCCTCCGCTACAAGGTGACCTTCGACGACTCGCACGCCGCGAGCGGCTCGGTGAAGTTCAACCTCAGCGCCCCGGCCGCCGCCCCGAGCAGCAGCCAGGCCCCGTCGAGCAGCCAAGCCCAAGCCCCCGCGAGCAGTGCCACTCCCGCGCCGCAGGCCGACGAGACCACTCCGGAAGGCCTGGTGCCGACCTGGGTGTGGATCGTCCTCGCGGTCGCCGTGGTGCTCGCCGGTCTCGTCGTGGCGCTCCGGTTCACTCGTCGGAAGGACTGAGCCTTCACGGAACGGGAGCGGTCGAGGCAACCTTTCGAGTGGTCAACCGTCGAACGGAGATGAGGACCAGGGTGGCTCGCGGCGATGACGAGTTCGTCGAGTTCGTGCGGAACTCGGCGACCCGTCTTCAGCATGCGGCCTTTCTGCTCACCAGCGACCGCCATCAGGCCGAGGACGCCGCCCAGACGGCGCTCGCGAAGACGTACGCCGCCTGGTCGCGGGTACGCCGCAAAGACGCGTACGCCTACGCGCGGCAGGTCCTCGTCAATCACATCATCGACGGCTGGCGGCGCCCGATCCGCGAGAACGCCACGGAGGACATCCCCGAGCAGCCGAGCGGCCTGGACGTCGCCGGCGCCGTTGTCCAGCGGAAATGGCTGCTTGACGCGTTGCGTACGCTCACAGACCGGGAGAGAGCCGTCGTGGTGCTCAGGCACTTCTTCGACTTGAAGGAATCCGATGTGGCCGGCGAACTGGGTGTCTCGATCGGCACCGTGAAGAGCACCAATTCCCGCGCCCTGACCAAGCTGCGGATCACCGCGGAGGACGGAACGGAACTGATCGGGGGGCTGGGACGATGACCGACCTCGAGACGCTGCGCTCGGCTCTGCGGGAACCGCCCGCCGAGGAGTTCGCCGAACCCGACCTCGGCGCGATCATGACCAAGGGCAGGCGGATCCGCCGTCGCCGCCGTCTCGCGACCGGCGCGGGCGGGGTCGCCGCCACGCTGGTGACGGTGCTGGTCATCGTCGGCGCGGTCGCGCTCAAGGGCTCCTCGTCCGACCAGCAGCCGCTTCCGCCCGCTGCGAGCGCGCCCGCGCCGTCGCCGTCGGCATCGGTACCCGCCCCGACGATCACCGAGGCCCCGTCGGCTCAGCCTTTCGGCGAGGCAGTCCCGCTCGGGGTCAAGGGAGAAGGCGGCCGTGAGCTGGTGCTCTACGCCTTCGCAATCGACGAGCCGCAGATGCCGGACGTCGCGTTCGGCCTCCAGGTCGCGTACCGGAACCAGACGGGCGAGTACGACGCGCTCCTGGCCAGCAACGAGTTCAAGGGATCCGATCGCTCGTTCGGCTTCCACGCGGTGGACGGCGGCGACGTGATCCAGGGGACGTTCGTGCCCGTGTTCGGCTACTTCGCCGGTCCGGCGGCGCGGATCACCAGCACCGTCCGAGGGAAACCGGTCGAGGCCAAGGCGATCCCCTGGAGCGAGGACCCGTCGATCGTCCTCTTCTGGTTCGACGGCGCCCAGGTGGAGTCGGCGGGAGTGCTGACCCCCCTCGTCGCCTACGACGCGAAGGGCCAGCGCCTCACCAAATAACGCATTTAGTCCTCTGGATGCGGTCGTTGCGTGGGCAACTACCGCATCCAGAGGACTAAATGCGAGAGGTCAGGCCGCGGCCTGCGTCAGCACCTGGTCGACGACGGCGTGCGAAGGCAGGATCAGGTCCCGCTCGGTGTCGGCGTCGATCTTGCCTTCGAGCAGGTCGACGAACCGGTCCAGCTGGGTCGCGAGGGGCTCGCGCGCGGTGACCAGTTCCGGGATCTCGATGACCGTCTGCTGCCGGTAACCGAGGCCGTCCTCGGTGACCGAGTCGTGCGAGACGTGCCGGTAGATGGTGACGTCGCGGCGGAGCAGATCGATCTCGATCATGCGGTCCAGTTCGGACACCCAAAGCGAGCGGACCTTGCGCTGGCCGAGGCGCGACGCGGAGACCGTGGCGAGCCCGGACTCGAACGACAGCACCGTCTCGATGGTGTCTTCGGCGCCTTCGACCGAGTTCGGGTGGAAGTAGCCGGCACCGGAGGCGACCCGCTGCGGGGTCGCGCCGCCGAAGAATTGGATCGCCAGGTCGACGTCGTGCACCAGCAGGTCCCACGCGACACCGGTCTTGATACGCGGCGCGTACGGGCCGTGGCGGCGGGCCATCAGGTGGATCGGCTCGTTGACCAGCGCCCGCGCGGTCATCACGGCCGGGTTGTAGCGCTCCAGGAGCCCGCACATCAGCGGGACGTCCTTCTTCGCCGAAAGCCCGACGATCTCCTGGGAGAACTCGAAGCTGTTGCACACCGGCTTCTCGACCAGCATCGGCTTGCCCTGGCCCAGGATCTCCTGCGCCAGCTCGTAATGCGCCTCGGTCGCCGAAGCGAGCACGACGGCGTCCACATCGGACAGAGAGCCGATTTCGGGCGTCCACTGGGTTTCGTAGCGTTCGGCGACCTTGCGGCCCGCCTCTTCGCGCGGGTCGATCACGCGGACGAGGTCCACGCGCTCGTTCGCGGCGAGGACACGGGCGTGCAGCGAACCCATGTTCCCGGTGCCGATGAGGGCGATCTTGTGCGTGGTCATGCGCCGAGTACCTCGCGAACCGTTTCGATGATGGTGTCCAGGTCGGACTCGGAAAGGTGCGGGTGCACCGGCAGGGAAAGCGCCTGCGCGGCGACGGAAGCGGCCACCGGGAAGTCCTCGACCTTCGCGTCGGGGATCAGCGGGTTGCCCCGGTAGCAGTCGTAGTCGAAGACGATCTTCGGGTAGTAGATCCCGTTGCCGATACCGCGCTCGGTGAGGGCGGCGGCGAGTTCGTCACGCGAGAGGAAGGCGTGCGGGCCGACCAGCACGGTGTACTGGTGCCACACGTGCTCGCGGCCCGGCAGGACCTGCGGGAGGTCGAGGCCCGGGGTGCCGGCGAGGCCGTCGGTGAGGCGCTTCGCGTTGGCCTGGCGCGCGGCGGTGAGCTGGTCGAGCTTCTCCAGCTGCGGGATGCCGACGGCGGCGTGCAGATCGGTCATCCGGTAGTTGTGCCCGGCGACCTCGTACTGGTAGCGGGCGCGCATGCCCTGGTTGCGCAGCACACGCAACGCGTCGGCCAGCTTGTCGTCGTCCGTGGTGATCACGCCGCCCTCGGCGGTGGTGACGTTCTTGGTGGCGTACAAGGAGAAGCAGCCGATCCCGAAGGAGCCGGACGGCTTGCCCTGGAACGACGCGCCGACGGCCTGCGCGGAGTCCTCGATGACCTTGAGACCGTGCTCGGCGGCCAGCGGCGCGAGCTTGCCCATGTCCGCGGTCTGCCCGTAGAGGTGCACGGGCATCAGGACCTTGGTGCGGTCGGTGATCGCGGCGGCGACGGCGTCCGGGTCGATCGCGAAGTCGTCGCGCCGGATGTCGGCGAAGCGGACGGTCGCGCCGGCTTCCAGGATCGCGTTCAGCGTCGCCACGAAGGTGAACGGCGAGGTGACGACCTCGTCGCCCGGCTGAAGGTCGAGCGCCTGGATGGCGGCGACCAGCGCGGTGGTGCCGTTGTTGACGGCGATCGCGTGCTTCGTGCCGGAAACGCTCGCGAACGCGTCCTCGAAGCGCTTGACCATCGGTCCCTGTGCGATGGCGCCGGATCGCAGCACCTCGACGACGAGGTCCTCCGCGTCACGGACGTCGACCACGGTAATGGGGATCATCTGCAAGTCTCTCTCGACTGGGCGTTCTGGTGCGTCCGGTACAGTGAGCCGCCGGTTCTGCGCCCGGCCGCCCTCTCTGGCGCGGGCCACACGTTACCGGGACCGCCGAAGCGCCCAATACCCCAGGCTGCCTCCAGCCACAACGAACGGAACTCACGTGGTGAACCGCATCCACCCGACAGCAGTCATCGGCGAGGGTGTCGAGCTCGGTGAAGACAACGTCATCGGACCGTTCACGGTCATCGTGGGCCCCACACGCATCGGGGACGGCAACTGGATCGGCCCGCACGTGACCATCGGGACCCCTGGCGAGGATCGCGGCCGCGAGCACCCCGCCGCCTGGGAATCCGCGCCGAACGGTGATCCCGATCACGACGGTCACGGCGTCGTCATCGGCAGCCGCAACCGGATCCGCGAATACGTGAGCGTCCACCAGGGCACCTGGCGCACCACCACCATCGGCGACGGCGGCTACTTCCTCCGCGGCTCCCACATCGCCCACGACTGCATCGTCGAAGACGCCGTCACGGTCGCTTCGAACGTCATCACCGGCGGCCACTGCCACATCTGGTCCGGGGCGAACCTGGGCATGGGCGCGATCCTGCACCAGCGGGTCGTCGTCGGCCCCGGCGCGATGGTCGGGATGAGCTCCGCGGTCCGCAAGGAGGTGGGCGCGTTCACCATCGCCGTGGGCAACCCCGCTCGGGTGACCGGCGTCAACACCGTGGGCCTGTCTCGCCGAGGCCTGGACGAGGCGGCCATCGAGGCGCTGGGACCGTGGCTGAAGGGTAAGGCCGGTCTCCCTGAGGACGGGCTGGCCGACCGGCTGCCCGGCGACCTCTCTACCTTGGTGAAGGCGTGGGACGCCCGTCCGCGCGAGTGACACTAGGAGTCTGAAGATGGCGGAAGCCGCCGGCAAGCTGCGTGAGGTCTTCGTCGAGGCGCTGGACCTCGATGGCGACGTCGACGTCGAAAACCTGAAGTACCGCGACATCGAGGCCTGGGACTCGGTCGGTCACATGGCGCTCGTCGCGGCCATCGAGGACGAGTTCGATGTGGAGTTCGACACCGACCAGGTGATCGACATGTCCAGCTTCAAGGTCGCCTTGGACATGGTGACCGAGCTGAGCAAATGATTCCTCGCCGGGAAGAAGTACCTCGAAAAGAGTCCAAGTGATGCTGGACGGAAAGGTCGCCCTGGTCACCGGCGGAACCCGGGGCATCGGGCTGCACACCGCGCGGGCGCTCGCCGAGGCGGGCGCCACCGTCGTCCTGACCGGCCGCGACGAGTCGAAGGCCAAGGAAGCGGCGGCCGCGGCGGGGGCCGCGAGCGGGCTCGCCCTGGACGTCACCGACGCCAAGGCCGTGTCGACGCTGGTCCGCGGCGTGGCCAAGGAGCACGGCAAGCTCGACATCGTGGTCGCCAACGCCGGGATCATGGAGGACGCGCTCCTCGGCATGATCCGCGAGGAACTGGTCGACACCACGCTGAGCACGAACGTCGCCGGCACGCTGCACACCGTCCAGGCCGCGGCCAGGGCGATGATGCGCAAGAAGACCGGCTCGATCGTGGTGCTGGCTTCGATCGTCGGCGAGCACGGAAGCGCCGGTCAGACGGTGTACGCGGCCTCGAAGGCGGCGGTGGCGAACATCGCGCGTTCGGCCGCGAAGGAGCTCGGCAGGTCCGGGATCCGGGTCAACGCGGTGGCGCCCGGCGTCATCGACACCGACCTGACCTCGGGTCTCACCGAAGACGCCAAGGCCGAGAACATCGGCAAGACCCCGCTCGGGCGGCTCGGCACGCCCGAAGACGTGGCGAACGCGATCCGGTTCCTCGTCAGTGATGACGCCTCGTTCATCACCGGGCAGGTGCTGGGTATCGATGGAGGATTAGTTCTGTAATGAGGGCGCGACGTGCGGCTGCCTGCGGCTGGCCGAAGGCCCCGCTATCGGGGTGGCAGGGCAGCCGGTCGGTTGATCCGGCGGGTGAACGCGTGACCGCCCTGCCGGACCGATCGCGGTCGGAAATCGGTCGGAGGAATGAACTGTGACCCTTTTGGGTGTGGGCGCACGACTGATCGACGTCACGAGCGGCAAGACGCTCGCGGGCGAGGAACTCGACGCCGAGGTCACCCGCGTGGGGGCCGCGTTGTCGGAGCTGCCGCCGGGCGCGCTGTTCGCGCGGATGTCGGTGGACCTCGAAAGCGTGCTGAACTACCTTGGCGCGTTCGAGGCCGGCCGCGCGATCGCGCTGATCGACCCGGCGCTGGACGCCGACGTGCTGGCGGAGCTCATCGAGCGGTTCCGTCCGGCCGCCGTGCTGTCCGCGCCGGACGCGCCCGCACCCGAGGGTTACGACGTTTCCGACGGGCACTGGGTCCGGAAGTCCACCGAGGGCGTCGAGCCGCATCCCCACTTGGCGGTTCTGCTCCCGACCAGCGGTTCCACCGGCAACCCGAAGCTGGTCCGGCTTTCTCGCGGCGCGATGCTCGCGAACGCCGACGCGATCGCCGAGGTGCTCGGCATCGACCGCGACGAGGTCGCGCCGACCAGTCTCCCCCTGCACTACAGCTACGGCCTGTCCGTGCTGAACTCGCATCTCGTCCGCGGCGCGACCGTGGTCATCGAGCCCTCGGGCGTGCTCGGACGCGGGTTCTGGGACGCGGTCAACGAGCACAAGGTCACCTCGCTCGCCGGGGTCCCGTACCACTACGAGATGTTGCGGCGCCTCAAATTCGACCCGGCGAAGTACCCGACGCTGCGCACCCTGACCCAGGCGGGCGGCAAGCTCCGCGACGAGCTCGTCGCCCAGTTCAACGACAAGATCCGCGAGGTCGGCGGGCGGATGTTCGTGATGTACGGGCAGACCGAGGCCGCGCCGCGGATGACCACCGTCCCGGCGGAACGGCTCGCGGAGAAGCTCGGCTCGGCCGGGCCCGCGCTGCCCGGCGGTGAGTTCGCGATCCGGCGCGAGGACGGTTCCGAGACCACGCATCCGAAGATCGTCGGCGAGGTCGTCTACCGCGGGCCCAACGTGATGATGGGCTACGCCGAGGACGAGGCCGGGCTGGCCGCGGGCGACGAGTACGGCGGAGTGCTGGCCACTGGCGACCTCGGCTACCTCGACGAGGACGGGTTCCTCTACATCACCGGACGCCTCAAGCGGATCGGCAAGGTCTTCGGCAACCGGGTCAGCCTGGATGATCTCGAGCACGCCGTGCGTTCCGCTTCGGTGGGGATCGACGTCGTGGCCGCCGTCCCGGCCGGGGACAAGGTCGTCCTGTTCGCCGAGGGCGCCGACAAGGACATCTGCAAGGACGCGTCGAAGGCGTTGTCCGAGCGGCTGCACCTGCACACCAGCGGGTTCGACGTCCGCCCCATCGACACCGTGCCGCTGCTGGCCAGCGGCAAGATCGACTACCGGTCGCTGGAGGCCCAGGTATGAGCGTCTTTACGTTGTCTCAGGCCGAGCGTGAGAAGCATCTGCTTCCGCAGCTCGCCGAGCTGACCGCGCACCACCGCGAGAACTCCGAAGGGTACGAACGCATCCTCTCGTCACTCGGCATCGCGCGGGACGCGGAGTTCGCCTCCATCGCGGACCTGCCGTGGCTGCCGGTGCGGATGTTCAAGACGCACGACCTGCGCAGCATCCCCGAGTCCGAGATCTTCAAGACGCTGACGTCTTCGGGCACCACCGGCGCGGGCGCGTCCCGGATCTACCTGGACAAGGCTGCGGCCGGCGCGCAGACCAAGCAGCTCGGCGCCACCCTGCAGGAGGTCCTCGGTGGCGAGCGGCTGCCGATGCTGATGGTCGACACCATCGGCATCATCAAGAACCGCCGCTCGTTCTCCGCGCGCGGCGCGGGCGTGCTGGGCATGGCCAACTTCGGCCGCAAGCACACCTACGTGCTCGACGAGAACGACCAGCCGGACGTCGAGGCGGTCAAGACCTTCCTCGCGACCTACGGCGACAAGCCGTTCCTCATCTTCGGCTTCACCTTCATGGTGTGGCAGTACCTGTACGAGGTCGCGCGCGAGCACAAGCTGGATCTGTCCAACGGGATCCTGATCCACTCCGGCGGCTGGAAGAAGCTGATCGACCGCGCGGTCGACAACACCGAGTTCCGCCGTCGGTTCAAAGAGGACACCGGGCTCACCCGGATCCACAACTACTACGGGATGATCGAGCAGATCGGCACCGTGTTCCTCGAAGGACCGTCCGGGAACTCGTTGTACTGCCCCGATTTCGCGGACGTCGTGATCCGGAACCCGGAGACCTGGGAAGAGCAGCCGGTCGGCGAGCCCGGCGTGATCGAGGTCGTCAGCACGCTGCCGCACTCGTACCCTGGCCACGTCCTGCTCACCGAAGACCTCGGTGTCTACAACGGAATCGACGACGGCGACTGGCCTGGCAAGCACTTCTCGGTCATGGGCAGGCTGCCCAAGGCCGAGGCCCGCGGCTGCTCGGACACCTTCCAGGGAGCGGCGGCATGACTCTCAATCAGCGTTTCCCGCTCTCGGACCCGATCGAGGTCTCCTCGCTGGTCGAAGAGCTGCGTGCCGAACCCGTCGGCGGGCGGCTTCGCGTCGGTGACCCGCGCGTCGTCGAGTTCCTGACGAAGTTCGCGCGCAAGCTGCTCGCGCCCGCGACCGCGCGCCGGTTCCCGGAACTGGCGTCGCTCGGTTTCTTCCTGCGCAAGGGAGAGATCGCCAAGGCTCTGTCCACTTTGGAGACTTCTGGTGACGCGCTGCGCTTCCCGCGCGGGCTCGTCTTCCACGTGCCGCCCGCCAACGTCGACACGATCTTCGTGTACTCGTGGGCGCTTTCCGCGCTGGCGGGTAACCACAACGTCGTCCGCGTGTCGTCGCGTTCGGCCGGCGCCGCCGAAACGGTGCTGGAAGCGCTGAACGCCGCACTGTCCGAAGTGGACGCCGACACCGCCGCCGCGATCACCGCGACGCAGCGGATGGTCACCTACGACCGCAGTGACGCGATCAGCGGCGCCCTGTCGGTCGCCGCGGATCTGCGGGTCATCTGGGGAGGCGACGCCTCGGTCGCGGCCCTGCGCAAGTACCCGCTGGCGCCGCACGCGCGCGACCTGACCTTCCCGGACCGGTCTTCGTTCGCGGTCGCGTCGGTGCGCGGCTGGCAGAACGCCTCCGAAGCCGAGCGCCGCGGCGCGGCCGAGGGCTTCTACAACGACTCGTACTGGTTCGACCAGGCCGCCTGTTCGTCGCCGCGCGCGGTGTTCTGGGTCGGCGACGAAGCGGGCGCCCGCGAAGCCGGACAGGAATTCCGGAAGCTGCTCGCCGAGGTGCTGGCGACGAAACAGCACGTCACCGAGCCCGCGATGGCCGTACAGAAGCGGGTTTCCGCGTATGGCGCGGCGGTCGACGGGCTCGTCAACGGCATCGAGTTCCAGGGCAACGGCCTTGCGACGCTCGAACTGACCGACCCCGCGATCCTCCCGCGCGAATGGCTCGGCGCGGGAACTTTCGCCAACGCGCGGGTCGACACGCTTTCCGACCTCGTCCCGATCGTGCTCCGCAAAGATCAAACCGTCGGTCAATTCGGCTTCACCAAAGAAGAATTGACGGAATTCGTGACGGAATTGGCGGGTCGCGGCGTCGACCGTGTCGTTCCTTTCGGATCGGCCCTGACGTTCTCCGCGATTTGGGACGGCTACGATCTGCTGACCGAGTTCAGCCGCCTGGTGACCGTACAGGCCTGACCTGCGGCGACAGAGGTTTCAGCAGAGGAGGTTCAGTGACGACAGTCGAAACGCCCGAAGAGGAGTCTTCGGTTGCGGTAAAGCAGCCGAAATCCACCAAGGCGAAGATCCTCGACGTCGTCCGCTGGGTCGCGATCCTGCTGGTCGTCGGATTCGCGGCGAAGACCCTGGTCACCAATTGGGGTGAATTCTGGCGCACGCTGTCCGAGGTCGCCTGGGAATCCTCCACGTTGAGCCTGCTCGCGCTCATCGCCGCGATCATGGTGTCGACCTACGGCTGGCAGGTCATGGTCGACGATCTCGGCAAGCCGATCGGCTACGCCCGCGGCGCGCAGATCTGCCTCGTCGGCTCGCTCGGCAAATACGTGCCTGGTTCGGTGTGGGCGTACCTGCTGCAGATGGAACTGGGCCGCAAGGCCGGGCTCGCCAGGGCGCGGATCTTCACCGGCTCGCTGATCCAGCTCGGCGTCGGCGTGGTGTCGGCGCTGGTCGTCTCGCTGCTCGCGGCCCCCGCGGTGTTCAGCAACAGCCCGCGGGCGCTGTGGCTGTTCGTGCTGATCCCGGTCGGCCTGGCGATGCTGCATCCTCGCGTGTTGACCTGGGGCACGTCGCTGGTGCTGCGGATCCTGCGCCGTCCGCCGCTGGACCACCGGCTGAGCTGGTCGGTCGTCGGGAAGGTCTTCGGCTCGTCGACGGCGGCGTGGGCGCTCCAGGGCGTGCACCTGTGGCTGCTGGCGAACTCCGTCGGCACACCCGGCTTCAGCGGTTTCGTGCTGTGCGTCGGCGCGATGGCCGTCGCGATGACCGTCGGGACGTTCGCGTTCATCCTGCCCAGCGGGGTCGGCGTCCGCGAGGTCGCGCAGGTCGCCGTGCTCACCGCGTCGGGTCTCACCGTCGTCCAGGCGACGGCTTTCGCCATCGCTTCGCGGGTCATGTTCACCGTCGCCGACCTGATCACCGCCGGCGCCGCCGCCCTCTCCGCCCGCCTCGTAACCCCCCGCAATTAGTCGACTGATTGCGGGGCTGCGCATTCAGAGGACGAAACGCGCGAGGGTTTCCCGCGCCGGTACCCAAGCCCGGTCGAATTCCGCTCGCGTGATCTCGACGACCTGGTCGGTGTCCTCCCAGTCTCGGACGTCGCCCTCGGCCAGTACGCCGTAGCGATTTTCGTAGGCGGTCATGTCCGCGAGCGTGCCGTGGTCACGGAGGTGCATGACCTCATCAAGAGTCGCGGCCGACACCGGGAGGCGAAGCTCGCCTTGAAGGATCACCTGCCGTCGAGCCCAGCCGTCTTCGTCGATCTCCAGGAAGGTCACAGTGTCGTCGTCGGCCCAGAAATAGCGGATCCACTGCGTCACGGACACAGCATGCACTGAGACGCCAAGACCTCCGCGATTAGTCACCTACTTGCGGGGGTTCAGCCGGTAGACGACGGCGTCGGAGTTGCGGTACACCTCGGTCAGGAAGTTCAGCCCGTCCAGATCGCGTAGCCCGGCCTGACGCGGGGCGCCGGTCGGGTAGCCGTACTGCCCGAGGATCACCCAGCGCACGTTCAGCCGCGCCACCGCCGCCCGCACCTGGGCGTTCGACGGGTACTCGCGGAAGTGCCATTCCAGCAGCCGCGCGTCCGACGGTGCCAGCGTCTCGTCGAAATGCCCGGAAGTCGTGCGGACGCCGGAGAGCGCGTAGGTCCACACCGTCCCGTCCAGCCGGTCGTTCACCGCGCGCTCGCCGGGTTTCGCGAACTCGGCGAGCTTCTCCATCGCGACGACCTCGTCCGGGCTCACCGGCAGTTTGTGCGGGTCGACTCCGGGCGTGTTCGCGTAGCCGGGCGCGACCTTTTCCGCGTTGGACGGCGCGTAGAAACCGTTGCTCAGGAAGGCGAATCCGCCGAAGACCACCACCGCGACGACGAACGCGGGCACCTTCCGGTGTGCCACGTTGTCCCGCAGCCATGCCTGCGACTCGGCGAGGCCGTGCGCCGCGATGATCGACAGCGGGATCGCCGCCATCGACATGAACCGGTACGGGTCGTTCCACCACGGCCGCGACAGTGCCAGCACGAGAGGGTGTTCCGAAGACGTCACCGCGATGTAGGCGAGCCCGGTGAGCAACGCCGTCACGCCGATCCAGCGCAGCGCGCCCGCGCGCGAGAAGAAGATGAAGCCCAGGAACAACGCGACCGAAAGCCAGATCTGCGGGTGGGGTTCGTAGTGCTGGAACCCCAGCAGAGCGCCGAGCGCCGTCGTCGCCCGCCATTCGACCGGCCAGCTGCGGTAGGGCACGTCGCCGCTCGCGAGCCCGATCGCGCCGAACAGTTGCAGCCACGCCACGACGACCGCGACGGCACCGACGATCGCCAGCGCGCGCAGGTCCCGGCCGATCCGCCGCCACCGTTCACCGGGCGCGAGCCAGCGTTGCAGCAGCAGCGGACCGGCGAACAGGATCGCGCCGAACAACGCGGACGAGTGCACGCACAGCAGTCCGACGGCGCTCACCAGCAGCACGAAGCCGGTGTCGGGTGCAGGCCGGTCGAGATACCGCTTCACCGCGACGGCGGCCAGCGGGGTCAACGCGAGGCCGAGCAGGAACGGGAGCAAAGGTCCCCTGCTCATCGATTCGTACAGGCCCATCACCGGCGCGATGGAGACGAGGGCGACGGCGCCCGCGAACACCGCGCGCCCCCGGAACACGCGCACCATCGTGACCAGCGACAACGCCAGCAACGCCGGCAGCAGCGCGGTGTTCGCGTCGAGGGTCAGCGGGATGGTCGCCGGGCTGAGCAGGTACACGACGGACGCGAGCAGGTGGTACGCGTTGGGGTAGAACACCGGCGCCGCGTCGCCGTACCAGTTGACCTCGCCGGTGCCGAACAGGCTCCCGTCCCCGGTCTCGGCGATCTGCCGGACGCCGTTCGCGTGGTACACGGCGTCGAACCCCTGCGGGATGGCGTCCAGTCTGCCCATCCCGCGCACCACCGCGTACATCCCGACGGCGGCCGCGAGCAGCACGCACGCCGCGACGGCGAAGTGCCCTGCCCGTCCCCACAGCGGTTCCTCCGGCGCGGGCGGCCATTTGCGCAGGGTGAGTCGTCGCAGGCCGTACGCGACTCCGGCGAACAAGGCCGTCGCCACCGCGTACGTCACCGGGGTGAACGGGAGTCCCAGCGCGGCCGCCCACGGTCCGGCGAGACCACCGATCGCGTAGCTCAGCAACGGCGTCATTCCCGCGAGCACCCAGCCGCGCAGGCCGGCGGCGAGGCCGGTGAGCAGGCCGGGGAGGCCGATGACGAGCAGCGCGACGATCACTGTGAGGACGTCGGCCGACAGGGCGGTGTGGGTGGGCACGGGCTTCCTCGGGGGTGGGGAATCCGCACAGAACCCCCGGGGTGCGGAACGGAATGGGAAGTCAGATTAACGACCGAGGGCCGTTACCCGAAGGAGTCACATCCCGACGGGGAAAACGGCGGAACGTTGCCTACTTTGTGCACACTTGCTGGACCGTTCGTGTCAATTGACTGCGCCGAAAGAAACACAGGGGCGCGGTGATCGATACTTGACCGTAGTCTTTTGTCAGGGGAGTGGCTCGGCCCGGGAGGGTGGGGATCAGGTGGTGATCGCGCTCGTCGTCGCCTGGTTCGTGGTCGCGCTCGTCGTCATGGTGGCTTGGCCCAAGATCGGCATCGACCGCGGCTGGCGTGCCGCCGCGCTGACGCTCACCCTCGTTTTCTCGCTGCTGCATCAGCTGGTGTTCTCGACCATCGCGGAAGACGCCTACATCACCTTCCGGTACGCCGAGCACATCGCCGACGGCAATGGCCCGGTGTTCAACACCGGCGAGCGGATCGAGGGTTACGCGAATTTCCTCTGGATGATCCTCATCGCGTTGCCGAAGGCGGCTTTCGGGGCCGATATCGAGACCTCCGCGAGAGTGCTCAGCAGCCTCTCCGCCCTCGGCGCCGTCCTGCTCGCGTACGTGACGGTGAACCGGGTGGTCGCGAGGGCCGTCGGCGAGCCGCGGCCCGCCTATGGAGTGGCCGCCGCCGTGCTCGTCGCGGGCGCGGGAGGCCTTGCCGCGTACGGCGGATCCGGCACCGAGACGCCGTTGTTCGTACTGCTCGTGTTCGGCGTTTTCGCCTCGCTCGCGGCCCGGCGTCCGGTGGTCGCGGGGGTGCTCGTCGCGTTCGCGATGATGACGCGCCCGGCCGGGCTCCTGCTCGCGGTCGTGGTCGGGATCTGGCTGGTCATCGCCGCTTTCCGCGGCCGCTACACCTGGTGGTCGCCGGCGGGCTGGCTGCTCGGCGGGCTGGTCTTCGTCGTGCCGTGGACGGCGTGGCGGGTCACCTACTACGACCACGTCCTGCCGACCTCGGTCCTCATCCCCTTCGACATCGATGTCGGCGGCCGAATCGACTACGGCTGGCAGTACCTGTCGGGCTTCTCGGTGGCCCACCAGGGGTTCCTGCTGCTCGGCCTGATCGCGGCGGTGGCACTGCTCCTGCGCCGCACCGGGAAGACGCCACACGAGGCCGAGGCCAGGTCGCTGGCCTGGCTCATGCTCGTCACAGCCGTCGCGCTCACCGCTTTCGTGGTGTTCTTCGGCGGCGACGCCGCGCCGGCCTGGCGGCTGCTGGCGCCGATCCCGCCGCTGCTGTCGGTGGCGGCGGTGTCGGTCTACGGCGTGCTCACCGCGGCCGCGAAACCGACACCCCGCCCGCGGCTGCCGGTCCAGCGGCTGATGCCCGCCGCCGCGGTGGCGTTGTCCGGGCTCGCGGTGCTGGTCTCGGTGTTCAGCCCGGAAATGCTCGCCCGCGTGCGTGCCTGGCACGACCACGGCGCGCAGATGGAGGAGATCGGCCGCTGGCTCGACGGCTATCTGCCGCCCGGTTCGGTGGTGAGCACGTCCGCGCCCGGTGTCCTGTCGTACCACGCCGGGACGCAACTGCAGATCGTCGGCGTCCGTGGTCAAGCCGAGGAAGCTGGCGAGGCCGTCGTCTCGCGGCGGCATCCGACGATCGCCGTCATCACCGACAGCGGCTACTCGGCGAAGCAGTCGTGCGTGATCGACCCGGCGTACGCGGCGAGGTACCGCGTCGCGACCTTCGCGCGTGAAGGAACCTCGTCGTGGCTGACCGTGTTCCTGCGGGCCGACGTCGAGCGGTCGGTCAGATCGGCCCTCGACCGGTCACCCGATTTCCGCCACGTACCGTGCCCTTCGTGAGTGTCGACGAACGCGTTTCCCCTAGCCGACCAGCAGCGCTCGAAGCATCGTCGCGTCTGTTCGGCCTCTTCGTGTTCGCCGCCGCGCTCACCGTGCTGCTGGTTCGTTTCCTCGTGCCGCGGCCGGTCGGGATGGCCGACAACGGCGACGGCTTCCGCGTGCTGTGCGGCGCGGGCATCCCGTGGAAGGGCAAGCCGGAGGGGTTCGTCCACCTCGCCTACACGGTCCCGGCCGGCGAATGTGACGCCACCTATCTCCTGACCCAGAGCTGGTTCGCGCGAATCGCGCGGTCGATCGGCGGCGTGCTCGGCCTCGAATCGACGCTGAGCCTGGTCGTTCTCGGCGTGCTCACCAGCGTCCTCGCCGCCGCGGCGGTCGCGCTGATCGTCGTCGGGCTGCCGTACTCGCGCCGCGTCCGCGGTTTCGCGGCCGTGGGGCTGCTGCTGGTCGTCGCGGACTCCGCGTTCTTCGGTTACTTCGCCTCTGTGCTCGGCGAAGGTGCGGCGTTCCTCGGTCTTCTGCTCGCCGTCGGCGGCTTGCTGGTGGCCGCGAGGCCCGGCTGGTGGCGTTACGCGGGCCTCGCCGTGCTGCTGTTCGGCGGCGTGATCGCGGTCAACGCCAAGGTCCAGACGCTGATGATCCTGCCGTTGCTCGCGCTCGCCGCACTGCTCGTCCGCCCGGCGGGTGTCCGCGGCCTGAAGCGCTGGCTTCCCGTGGTGTTCGTCATCGGCGCGCTCGCCGGAGGCACGGCCTACGCGCAGCAGACCGTCGAACCGGCGAAGCTGCCCGACGGCTCTCTCGCCGCGAGGCCGGGCGACGATTCGCGTGAGATCAACATGTTCAACACGATCTTCCTGACCATTGTGGACGGTCGGCACGACACCCAAGCCGACCTAGCCGCGCTGGGGCTGCCCGCCTCGTTCGGCCAGTACGCGGGCAACGGCTGGTGGCATCCGAAGCCCGCGACGCTGGATCCCGAGTACCCGAAGTACCGCGAACAGATCAGCAGGCGCAACGTCGTCGAGTACTTCGCGACACATCCCTTGCGCACCACGGAAATCCTGAATCGCGCGGCGGGCGACCTGCTCACCGCGCGGCCGCCCTACCTCGGCAGCTTCGACCGGTCGGCGGGCTTCGCCCCGGAAACGCAGGAATATCGCGTCCCGGTCGTTTCGACCGTGACGAAACTGCTGTCGCCACTGGGTTTCTTCGCCTTGCTACCGATATGGGCGCTGATCGCGTGGCGCGGCTGGAAGACGCGGCGCGAGGCGCTGGGCGTCACGCTGGGATTCCTGCTCGCGGTCGCCGTCGGGCAGTTCGCGCTGGCCGCGCTGGGCGACGGCTTGGAGAACGTCAAGCACCAGGTGATCGCGTTGTTCTGCACGGTGCTCGGCGTCGCCCTGGCGCTGGTGACCTTCGCGCGGCGAGACCGCTCTGAGTGATGTGACCTACGCGACCGTAGGTTGGTTACCCTACGGTAGCGTAACCTGGACCAATGGCTGAGCTCGTTTACCCGCCCGTCATCATGGCGGCGAAGCTGATGTTCCGGGTGCTGGACAACCGCATCCGGGTGGAGGGGACCGAGCACATCCCGTCGACGGGCGGGGCGGTCATCGCCTGCAACCACGTGAGCTACCTCGATTTCATCTTCTGCGGGCTCGGCGCGCAGCCGGCGAAGCGCCTGGTCAGGTTCATGGCGAAAAAGGAGATCTTCTCCAACCGGATCGCCGGACCGCTCATGCGCGGGATGCACCACATCTCCGTCGATCGCGGCGCCGGTCTCGCGTCGTACCGGGAAGCCGTCGAGCGCCTGAAGGCCGGAGAGGTCGTCGGCGTGTTCCCCGAAGCCACGATCAGCCGGTCGTTCACCGTGAAGGACATCAAGTCCGGCGCCGTCCGCATGGCCGCCGAGGCCGGTGTCCCCGTCGTGCCGATGGCGCTGTGGGGCACGCAGCGGCTGTGGACCAAGGGTCGCCCGAAGGACCTCACGAAGCGCCACGTGCCGATCTCGATCCTCGTCGGCGAGCCCATGCACCCGAAGGCCGACGAGGACGCCGAAGTCCTTTCGAAAGACCTTCGCGTGCGGATGTCCGCCCTCGTGGACCGCGCCCAGGCCGGCTACCCGGCCAAGCCGGACTCCGACGACGAGCGCTGGTGGCTGCCCGCACACCTCGGCGGCACCGCGCCGACCCCGGAAGAGGCCGCGAAGCTCGACCGCGAAGGCCGCTAGACCGCCTGTGCCGTCCGCTTGATCACGCGTGCCGTCCGTCCAGTCACGCGTGCCGTCCATCCCGTCACGCGTGTCGTCCGTCCCGTCACGCGAGCCCGCCTCCGCCGACGTCGCGTCATCTTTGCCGCACTCCTCAGTGGCGGGTCCGCGTGATCGGCCGGACGACACGTGTGTCCAGATGGACGACACGCGTGATCAGACGGACGTCGCGGCCTAGAACCAGCGCTCGAGCACCTGCGCGACGCCGTCCTCCGAGTTCGGCGCGGTCACCTCGTCGGCGACGTCCAGCACGTAGCGGTGCCCGTTGGCCATCGCGACGCCGTGCCCGGCCCAGCCGAGCATCTCGACGTCGTTGGGCATGTCACCGAACGCGATCACCCGTTCGGCCGGGACGCCCAGCCGCTGGGCGACCTCGGCCAGCCCGGTCGCCTTCGTGATGCCGTGCGCGGCGACCTCGATGAGCCCGCTGTCGGTCGAGTAGGTGATGTCGACCGAGCCGTCGAGCACCTCGCGCGCCGCCCGCGCCATCTCATCGGAGCTCATACCGCGCCTGCTGATCAGGAGTTTGATCGCCGGATGCCCGAGCACCTCGGCCCTCGGCGCCTCCGCGCCCTCGTGGTTCCCCCACGGATTGTGGTAGTCCGGTTCGATCACGAAACTGCGCGTGCCCGGATCCTGCGCTGATTCGCCGACCCGTTCCGCGGCGTACCGGCAGCCGGGAAGAGCGTGATCAAGAGCACTGACGGTGTCGTGCAGCAGCTGGGGTTCGAGGAGGCCGTGGACCGCGACGATCCGGTCCGTCCCGATCTCGTACAGCACCGCGCCGTTCGCGCATACCGCGTACCCGGTCAGGTCCAGCGGGTTCGCGATCGGGGCGATCCACCGCGGCGGGCGGCCGCTGACCAGCACGAACGGCACTCCGTCCTCGGTGACCCGCCGGACGATGTCGATCGTGCGTTCGGACAGGGTCTCCAGCGGACCGAGCAGGGTGCCGTCGACGTCGGAGGCGATCAAGAGGGGTTTGTCCACCGGCGCATTGTCCCCGATGATCCGCCCATCGGGCGAAGTGTCGGTCTGGACCAGTACCTTCCCGGGTGTGCGCGTAGGCATCGTGATCCTTCCGGAAGATCGTTGGTGGGCGGCCGAGCCGAAATGGCGGGCCGCCGAGGAATACGGCTTCGACCACGCTTGGACGTACGACCACCTCGGCTGGCGGAACCTCGTCGACGGCCCGTGGTTCAGTGCGATGCCAACGTTGACGGCGGCCGCGATGGTGACGTCGCGGATCAGACTGGGCACCTTCGTGGCTTCGCCGGTCGCGCGGCACCCCGTGCCGTTCACCCGTGAGCTGACCACCCTGGACGACATCTCCGACGGCCGCTTCATCCTCGGCGTGGGCGCCGGCGTCCCGAACACCAATTACGACGCGACCGTCCTCGACGGCCCCGAGCTGTCGGTCAAGGAGCGCACCGACCGCTTCACCGAGTTCGTCGAAGCGCTCGACGGCTTGCTGATGACCGACGGCTTCGACTTCGAGGGCGAGTACTACCGGGCCAAAGGCGCGCGGAACCTCCCCGGCTGCGTGCAGCGGCCGCGGCTGCCGTTCCTGGTGGCCGCGAACGGCCCGCGCACGATGACGCTCGCCGCGCGGTTCGGCGCGGGCTGGGCCACCACCGGCATCAAGGCGGACACCCAGGACGAGTGGTGGAAGGGCGTCGCGGAACTCGTGAAGACCTTCGACGAGCGGCTCGAGGCCGTGGGCAGGGACAAGGCGAGCGTGCAGCGGTTCCTGAGCCTCGACGCGGCGCCGGTGTTCTCCCTGTCCAGTGTGGAGGCGTTCAGCGACGCGGCCGGCCGGGCCGGGGAACTCGGGTTCACCGACATCGTCACGCACTGGCCGCGGTCCGGCGACTACTACGTCGGCCACGAGTCGACGCTCGAAGCGGTCGTCAGCGACGTACTCCCGGTACTCCAGGGAGGAGGCTCTTAGGCCGATCGGGTGACGTTGGCGGGCCGGGTAAACCACTTCCGCCCCATGGTCGTCTGACAGACAAGTACAGCGAGTGGGTGCGACCGCCGACGGTTGCCCCTCATGGGTCACCCCGGGGGTGAATGGGGGACTGAGGCTCGCGTGGTCGCGGCAGGGGCAGTCCGCGACCACGCGAGCCTTTATCTTTTTGGCGGCCCAGATGTCATGAAAGGGTCGTTCAGGACGAAAAATGTCCTGAACGACCCTTTCATGACACTCGAGGGCAGGGCGCCGGAGCGAACAGACCTCAGCGGGTCAGGGTGTAGATCGACGCGCCCGCGTTGCCGAAGTCCTTGCGCAGGAAGTTCAGCCCGTCCAGGTCACGCAGCCCCGTCGCCGGCGGCTCGCCGATCTTGATCGGCGTGCTCCCGATCAGCACGTGCTTGATGTTCAGCCGCCGGACCGCCGCCCGCACCTCGGGGTCGGTGTCGTAGTCGCGGAAGTGCAGCGCCAGGTACTTCGCGTCCGGCGGCGGCACGCCCGGGTCGTAGTGCCCGGCGACCGGGTGGATGCCGGTGATCGCGTACAGCCAGGCCGTCCCGTCGAAGCGCTCGTTGAGCACCTTCTCGTCCGGTCCGATGTTCATCTTGGTGAGCTCGTTCATCGCGGCCAGTTCGTCGGCGCTGACCGGCGGCGTGACCTCGCCCTCCGGCCCGTTGTAGTACAGGAACGACACCGCGTGCGCGTTCGACTCGGTGTAGAAGCCCTTGGTCAGCACGGCCGACGCGGCGACGATGAACACGGCGGTCGCCAGCCCGAGCCGGGCGGGCAGGGCGGGCCTGCTCTTGACCCAGGACCGGCCGCTCGCCCATTTCGCGAACCAGCGCTGCAGTTCCGCCATCCCGTGCCCGGCGAGCAGGCAGAGCGGGATCGCGGCGAGCGCCATCAGGCGGTAGCGGTCGTTCCACCACGGCCGCGACAGCGAGATCACCCACGGTTCGGCGCCGAACGAGGCGACCAGCACGAACAGCCCCGAGAAGCCCAGCGCGGCGAGCCCGATCCAGCGCATCCGCCCGAGCCGGAACAGGCCGAGGACGCCGATGACCAGCAGCACCGTCAGCCACACCTGTGGCGCGCTCAGCACCTGCCGGAAGGTCACCAGCAGGCCCAGCGACTTCACCACCGGCAGGTCGGAGCCCCACGCGTAATAAGGGTATGAACCCGAAGTGAATTTCAGGGCGCCGAGGATGTGCGGGGCCGCGAGCAGCGCGCTCCCCGCCATCACCGGCACCATCTTGACGACGTCGCCGCCGATGACGTGCCAGCCGCCGCGGCCTTCCGGCACGCCGTCGAGCCGTTTGTGCCGCAGCGCGCGGTACCAGCGCTGCACCACCAGCGGGAAGGCGAACAGCAGCGCGCCGAACAGCGCCGACGAGTGCGCCGCGAGCAGGCCGCCGGCGGTCAGCGCGAGCACGTAGCCGGTGTCGAGGCCTGGCCGCGCGAGGAAGCGGGCCAGCGCGACCACGGCCAGCGGCGTCAGCACGATCCCCAGCGCGAACGGCAGCAGCCCGCTGGACACCGATTCGTACGCGCCGGTGGTGGCCGCGGCGGCCACCAGCGCGGTGCAGCCCGCGAACACCGCGCGCCCGCCGAGCTGGCGGATCAGCGCGACCATCGACAGCGCGAAGATCCCGGCGACGGGCATGGTGATGGCGTTCAGCGTGACCGGGATCGTCGTACCCGAAATCGAGTACACGAGCGAGCCGACCAGGTGATACGCGTTCGGGTAGAACGAGCCGTCCGGGTACCAGTTGACGGTGCCCATGCCGGTCAGCGAGCCGTCGCCGGTCTCGGCGATGTAGCGGATGCCGTTCGCGTGGAACACGGTGTCCCAGCGCTGGAACACCGCCGTCGTGCCGCCGCGGGCGGAGAGCACCACGAGGATCGAGATCCCGACGGCGAGCGCCACACAGGCCGCGACGGCGTAGTGCGCGCGGGGGTGCCACTTCGTCGGCGGCTCCTCCGCGCCTGGCTTGATCCAGCCGCGGCTCTGGCCGAGCTTCCGCAGGCCGAAGCCCAGTCCGGCGAGCACGGCCGTGACGCCCGCCACGGTCAGCGGGTTGTACGACACACCGGCGAGTGCCAGCCACGGACCGGCCAGTCCGGTTACCGTGTAGGACAGCAGCGGGGCCAGGCCTGCCAGGGCCCAGCCGCGCAGGCCCGCGGCCCGGCCGACGAGCCCGCCGGGGATCGCCAGAACGGCCAGGTAGGTCAGGGTCGCACCGAAGTACGACCAGAAGGTGTCCGGAGTAGGCACTGCTTCCTAAATGTATCTGTCGAAGGTGAAAACCGGTGCTCGCTGCAGGGCGCGCTGGCGACGTGCGTACCCTCGACGCCCGTGAGCGCGCACACGAACCCCGACAAGATTACTGAAGCCGATTTCACCGGCTACGACCTCATCGTGGTCGGGTCCGGTTTCTTCGGGTTGACCGTTGCCGAACGGGCCGCGGCCGAGCTCGGCAAGAAGGTCCTCGTGCTGGAGCGGCGCCACCACCTCGGTGGCAACGCCTACTCCGAAGCCGAGCCCGAGACCGGGATCGAGGTGCACCGTTACGGTGCGCACCTGTTCCACACCTCGAACAAGCGGGTGTGGGAGTACGTCAACCGCTTCACCGAGTTCACGAACTACCAGCACCGGGTCTTCGCCAAGGTCAAGGACCAGGTCTACTCCTTCCCGATGAACCTTGGCCTGATCAACCAGTTCTTCGGCAAGTCGCACACGCCCGACGAGGCCCGCGAGCTGATCGCCAAGCAGGCGTCCGAGTTCGAGACCGCGAACGCGCAGAACCTCGAAGAGAAGGCGATCTCACTGGTCGGCCGCCCGCTGTACGAGGCGTTCATCCGCGGCTACACGGCCAAGCAGTGGGAGAACGACCCGAAGAACCTCGGCGCCGACATCATCACCCGGCTCCCGGTCCGCTACACCTTCGACAACCGGTACTTCAACGACACCTACGAGGGCCTGCCGGTCGACGGCTACACCGCGTGGCTCGAGAAGATGGCCGAGCACGAGAACATCGAGGTGCGGCTGAACGTCGACTACTTCGACGTCCGCGAGCACATCCCCGCCGGCACGCCGACGGTGTACACCGGGCCGCTGGACCGCTACTTCGACTACTCCGCGGGCCGCTTCACCTGGCGCACCGTGGACTTCGAATCCGAGGTCGTCGAGACCGGTGACTTCCAGGGCACCTCGGTCGTCAACTACAACGACGAAGAAGTGCCCTACACCCGGATCATCGAGTTCCGGCACTTCCACCCCGAGCGCAAGCACTACCCGAACGACAAGACCGTCGTGTTCCGTGAGTACTCCCGCTTCGCCGGCGAGGCCGACGAGCCGTACTACCCGATCAACACCCCGGACAACCGCGAGAAGCTCGAGCACTACCGCGAGCTGGCGAAGACCGAGGCCAAGGAACGCAACGTCCTGTTCGGCGGGCGGCTGGGCACCTACAAGTACCTCGACATGCACATGGCGATCGGTTCGGCGCTGACCGCGTTCGACAACAAGATCGCGCCGCACCTGACCGATGGCGCGCCTCTCGACGGGTCCCTCGATGCTTGAGAAGGGCGCACCCACGGGTGAGGTCGCCGTCCTGGCCAAGGCTCAGGGTGTCCTGAAGAGCGACATCACGGTGAAGGCGGCACGGGGTCTTTCGCACTTCGGCGAGCACAGCGCGGGATGGTTCGCGCTGGGGCTCGTCGGGGCCGCGGTCGACAAGAAGCGCCGCAAGGACTGGCTGGTCGCGGCGGCCGTCGTCGTCGGCGCCCACGCCGCGTCCATCGCGGTGAAACGCGTGGTCAGGCGGCCGCGACCGGACCACCCGAGCGTCGAGGTCCTGGTCTCCACGCCGAGCAAGCTGAGCTTCCCGTCCTCGCACGCGACCTCCACTACGGCGGCGGCGGTGCTCTACTCCGGATTGACCGGGCGTAACCTGGTCCCGGCCCTGGTACCGCCGATGCTGGCCTCCCGGCTCGTGCTCGGCGTCCATTACCCGACCGACGTTCTGGCCGGAGCGGCCCTAGGGGGCGTAGTCGGCGGCTTGATACGTAGGAAGCTGAAGCGACGATGAGTGAAACGACCGAGAAGGCCGATTCCAAGCCTGACGACGTAGAACCCGTGGCCGAGGCCGCCGAACCGAAGAAGGTCGCCGGCGGTCTCGTCGGCGGCATCATCAAGACGGCACGCCCGCGCCAGTGGGTGAAGAACGTGCTGGTGTTCGCCGCACCGTTCTTCGCCTTTTCGAAGTCGACGGACCGGACCGGCCTGCTGATCGCCGCGCTGATCGCCTTCGCGGCGTTCTCGCTGGTGGCCTCCTCGGTCTACCTCATCAACGACGCGATCGACGTCGAGGCGGACAAGGCCCACCCGACCAAGCGGAACCGGCCCATCGCGGCCGGGATCGTGCCGGTGCCGGTGGCCTTCGTCGCGGCCGGCTTCTTCTTCGCCGCGGGCCTCGGCATCTCGTTCCTCGCCAGCTGGCAGCTCGCGGTCGTGCTGGCGGTCTACGAGGCCGTCCAGCTCGGCTACTGCTTCGGCCTCAAGCACCAGCCGGTGGTCGACCTGGCCATCGTCGGCTCGGGCTTCCTGATGCGGTCGATCGCCGGTGGCGTGGCCGCGGGGATCGCGCTTTCGCAGTGGTTCCTGCTGGTCACCGCGTTCGGCTCGCTGTTCATGGTGGCGGGCAAGCGCTACGCCGAGATCATGCTCTTCGAGCGCACCGGGGCGAAGATCCGGTCTTCCCTCAAGAAGTACTCGGCGAGCTACCTGCGGTTCGTCTGGGCGACGTCCGCGGCGATCCTGATCATGTCGTACTGCCTGTGGGCGTTCGAGATCCGCCAGGTCGAGCACGACTCGGTCTGGGCGGTCGTCTCGATGGTCCCGTTCGTGGTGGCCGTGCTGCGCTACGCCGTCGACGTCGACGGCGGCAACGCGGGCGAGCCGGAGGAGATCGCGCTCAAGGACCGCGTGCTCCAGGTGCTCGGCGCGAGCTGGGTCGTCACGCTGTTCCTGTCGTTCTATCTCTGATTCGACAGCTCGGACACAGCGCATCCACAGGATGCGCACGCATCCTCGGTGATGGGGGCGGGCACTGCGCCCGCCCCCATCGACTGAGGAGCGAAAGATGAGCGACCCGCAGCGGCCGTCCGAAGACGAAGACAAGACGGTCGAGCAGCCCGCCGTCGGTGACGAGAGCCCGAAGAAACCCGCGGAGACTCCGGCCGCCGCCCCCGCCGGACCGCCGCCCGGCTGGGTGCCCGCACAGCCGGCTCCGCCCGCGAAGGGCGGTTTCCGCCGCTTCGCCGGGCACCGCGCGACGCAGCTCGTGGCGGTCGGCCTCCTCGGCTTCATCCTCGGCGGCGGGATCATCGGCACCGCCGTCGGCGTGGCCTCCCGTGGCGGCGACCGGCCCGGGTTCTCCCGTGAACATCGCGGTCACGACGGGCCCGGCGCGCACCGCGACTTCCGTGATGGTCCCGGTGACCGCGGCTGGCGTGACCAGAACCACGGTGGGTAGATAACGGAATCATCACGACACCGTGTACGGTGTTCGTGATGCGAAGCGCCTCCGCTGATCTGCCACAGGCTCCCGGTGCGCTGCCGGGAGCCGCCGTCCTTACCCGCCCCTGGGTGCTCCCTGCCGGGGCGGCGGCGGCTTCCGCACTGGTGTTCGTGCTGGTCAGCGGACATTTGATCGACGACACGTACATCACGCTGTCGTATGCGAAGAACCTCGCCTTCCACGGCCACTGGGGCCTGATCGAAGAGGGCACCGCCAACACCGCGACGTCGCCGCTGAACGTCCTCGTGCTGGCGCTCGTCACCTTCATCGTCCGGGACGCCGTCTTCGCCGCCGGGATCGTCTTCGTCGCCAGTCAGGTGGCGCTCGTCCTCGGTCTGCGCCGCATCGGCGCCGCGACCGGTCTCTCGGGCTGGTTCGCCCCGCTGGCGCTGGGCCTGCTGCTGGTGAACCCGCTCCTGCTGTCGTCGGTCGGTCTCGAAGTCGCCCTCGGGGCGACCGCGGTCGTCTGGCTGATGGTGTTCCTGCACGAACGCCATCCCGCCGCCGCGGGCGCGGTGATCGGCCTGATCGCGCTGATCCGGATCGATCTGCTGCTGATCGCCTTCGTCCTGTTCCTCGCGCGCCGCGAGTTCTGGGTGGGCATCTGGCGGATGACGTTCGCCGCGCTCGCGGTGATGCTGCCGTGGTTCCTGTTCAGCTGGCTGGTGCTGGGTTCGGCGGTGCCGGACACCCTGGTCATCAAGATCATGCAGCGATCATGGGGCCATTTCAGCTTCACCAACGGCCCGCTGCTGTACTGGCGCAACTTCCCGGTCGCCGCGACGCTTTCCTTTCTGCCACTCGTGATCGGCGGGCTCGCCGGTCTACTGTGGACGTTCCATTTCCGGCGTGGTTCGGAGCGGGCGAAGCAGCTGCTGCCGTTCGCGACCCTCGCGATCGCGGGCGCGGCGCACTATCTGGCCTACTGCTGGCTGAACGTCCCGCCGTACCACTGGTATTACGCGCCGAGCATCACCGGCGCGACGGTCTTCCTCGCCGCCGCTGCCTGCGCCGTACCCGGTCGCGCGCGGCTCGGTGCGGGGATTCTCGCCGGTGCGTTCCTGCTCGTGAGCGCCTTCGCGTACGCGGCTCCTGAGCTGCCGCGCCGGTTCGCGCCCATCACCAGCAACCACGCCGCGTCCGACGAGTACCGCCGGATCGGCGCGCAACTGGGCGAACTGACCAAGGGACGCAAGGTGGAAAGCGCGGGCGAGGTCGGCGCGCTCGCCTACGCCTGCGATTGCGACATCGTCGACCAGTTCTCCGACCGCGGCTCGGTCGACCCGGCCATCGTCGAGACGAAGAACCGCAGCAGCGATCTCGGGAAGGCCCTGCTGGCAGCGAACTTCCGGTTCTTCGACCACAGCGTTCCGCCCGCGACCCCGGATCTGGTGCTGGCCACCACCCGGAAGACGCCGCCACCGAACGCGCTGGCGACCTGGACGATCAGCTCGCCCTGGATGGGCACGCAGCAGCTCTACCTGCTCCCCGCTCGATGACTCCCGCATTTCGTCCTCTGAATGCGGTAGTTCGTGTCGCCAACTACCGCATTCAGAGGACGAAATGCGGGAAGTCAGCGGCGGGAGTGGGCGCGGTCGGCCTTGGTGACGGCCAGCAGGTCGCGCTGGAAGACCACGGAGCCGTCGGCGAAAGCGAACCGGAGCACCGGCCGCGGCGGGAAACTCCGCCCCACGAACTGCGCGGACACCGACCGCACCGCCCCCGACGGCAGCTCGTCGAAGGTCCGGAACGGCTGCGCGGGATCCTCGCCCTCCAGCATCCGCGCCGGGTACACGACGGCCAGCCGCCGGTCGGACAGCGTCAGCCGTGCCTCACCGTGGCCACCGGCGAGGTGGTCCGCTAGCCGTGCGGCGGTCTGCTCCGCGCTCTGGGCGACGACCCAGTAGGCGATCGTCGGGTCGTCGGTCCAGTCGGCTTCGAGGACGTCGGACGCGGGCAGCGGCCACCGCGGGTTCCCGGTCACCGCGGGGGTTTCCCGCGACGGTGAATACGGCAGCGTGAGCTTGCCGTCCAGCAGCATTCCCACGTAGCCGTGTGCGGGCGGGCAGCCGATGATCAGGCGCTCGCCGGGCGCGAGCCAGAACTGGTGCAGTTCCCGTTCGACGACCTCGTCGACGGACTTCGCCGCCTTGGTGTCCATCAGCTCACCGTCAACGAAGAGAGCCAGGCGAAGTGCCGGGGATCGTCGCTGTAGAACAGGAAGTCCAGACCCGATCCGTCCACAAAGGACGTACGAAGGCAAGGGACCCGCTTCTTGCCGTGCTCGGCCACCGTGAAGCCGGCGATCCGGTCACGCGGGATCTCGGCGCACAGCACCATCTCGCGCCGCGCGATCGGGACGCCCGCGGCGTTGTCGCCGTAGGACTTCGTGGTGATGATCGTGGCGATCTCCTTGCCGGTCTTGACCACGCCCTTGCCGAAGCCGATCGCCTTCCCGAGAAACGACTTCTCTGCGGGCTTTTCCGGCGGAACGACCTTCTCCAGCATCAGCAGCCGCGCGCCGGTCAGCGCCCACAGCCGCGAAGGCGAGCCGCTCGTGGGCAGCTCTCGCAGCGCCGTATGCGCCAGACCACCCTGCTCGCCGAGCACCACGACCTGCGGCGACGGTGGGGCGGACGACCCCGTTTCGTCTGCCCCGCCCAGCGCCGCGCTGACCACGTCGCCGGCGAAGTTCGCGGCGCCCGAGCCGAATTTGCCCAGCGCGCTCTTCTTCGGCACACCCCACGGATCGAGGCCGCGTACGTCGTAGTTCACCGTCTGGCCGTACGCGGCCCACAACAACCGTTCGCCCTGGCGCAGCGAAGGCAGGGCTTGTGACGCGGCCCCGAGCGGGGAGGCGAGATTCATTCTTCGATCGTGAACCCTCTGTCGGTCGCCGCGCGGCGCTCGTCCCCTAGATCGGCAGTTTCCGGAAGATCGGCCGGGGCACGTGCCGCAGGGCCGACATGACCAGGCGGAACGGCGCGGGAGCCCACACCAGGTCCTTGCCGGCGCGCGAGGCGTTGACGGCGATCTCGGCGACCTGCTCGGCGGTCTGCGCCAGCGGGGCGTCCTTGAGACCCTCGGTCATCTTGGTCTTCACGTGCCCGGGGCGGACGACGGTGATCTGCACGCCGAACTCGGACAGGGCCTCGCCGAGGCCCAGGTAGAAGCCGTCGAAACCGGCCTTCGTGGAGCCGTAGACGAAGTTCGACCGGCGGACCCGCTCACCGGCGACCGAGGACAGCGCGATGACCTTGCCGTGCCCCTGCTTCTTGAGCTTGTCCGCCAGCGCGACACCCACGGAAACCGCGGCCGTGTAGTTCACGGTCGCCGCCTCGACGGCCTTCGCGTGGTCCTGCCACAGCTCTTCCTGGTCGCCGAGCAGGCCGAACGCCACGACGGTGACGTCGATGTCGCCACCCTCGAACGCCTTGTCCAGTACTGCGGGGTGGGTGTCCATGGCCTTGGCGTCGAAGTCCACAGTGGACACTTCAGCGCCTTTGTCCTTCAGGCGCTGCGCGGCCGCGTCGAGCCGCGGCGACTGACGTCCGGCCAGCACGACCCGGAGGGGCTTCTCGGCCAGGTACTTCTCCGCGATCGCGAGCGCGATGTCGGAGGTGCCGCCGAGCAGCAGCAGGGACTGGGGGTTGCCCACAGCGTCGATCACAGTTCCAACCTTCGGGACATGTCAGAGGCGAAAACGCCTTCGGGGTCAACGGAAGCGCGGACCTTGCGCCATTCCTCGAGCCGCGGGTACATCTTCGCGAAGTTCTCCGCCGAGGTGCGCGAGTCCTTCGCCGTGTACAGACGGCCGCCGATCGCGAGCACGTCCTCGTCGAGTTCCTGGCAGAACCGGCTCAGCCCGTCCTTGATCGGGAAGTCGAGGCAGACCATCCAGCCGGGGTGCGGGAACGACAGCGGCGCCGGGTTGCCCTCGCCCATCTGCTTGAACACGTTGAGGAACGACACGTGCCCGGAGTCCGCGACCTTCTGGATGATCCGGCGCAGCGGCTCGTGCGCGTTCAGCGGCGTGCTGAACTGGTACTGCAGGAAACCCTTGGAGCCGTACGCGCGGTTCCACTCGCCGAAGAGATCCAACGGGTGGTAGAACGCGGTCAGGCTCTGGATCTGGTCGCGCGCGTTCTTCGCGGTCTTGCGGTAGTACAGCTCGCCGATCGCGGAGAACGACAGCTTGTTCGCCAGTCCGTTCGGGAACACGTCCGGCAGGGTCGCCAGGGTGCCCGGGTTGAACTTGAGCGGATCCGCCCGCAGCTTGGGCGGCAGTTCGTCCAGCTTCGCGAGCGAGCCGCGCTGGAAGGCGGCGCGGCCGAGCTTCGCGCCCCGGGAGATCGAGTCGAACCAGCCCGAGGAGTACGTGTAGTTGTCCTCGGAGCCGTCGGTGACCAGCGCCAGGGTCTCGTCGAGGTTCGCCGTGCGCTGGATGTCGGCCTTGAAGTAGGCCGTCTCCGTCTTCGTCATCCGGATCTTGGCGCGGACGATGACGCCCGTCAGGCCGATGCCCGCGACGGTCGCCCAGAACAGCTCGGAGTCCGGGCCCTCCGGGGTCAGCGTGCGCACCTGGCCGTCGGCGGTGACGAGGTCCAGCGAAACGACGTGGTTGCCGAAGCTGCCCGCCGAGTGGTGGTTCTTGCCGTGGATGTCGTTCGCGATCGCGCCGCCGATGGTCACCTGGCGCGTCCCCGGCAGCACCGGCACCCACAGGCCGTACGGCAGGCCCTCGCGCATCAGCTTGTCGAGGCTGACGCCCGCGTCGAGGTCGACGATGCCCGAATCCGGGTCGATCGAGTGGATGCGGTCCAGCGCGGTCATGTCGATGACCAGGCCGCCCGCGTTCTGCGCCGGGTCGCCGTAGGACCGGCCGAGACCGCGCGCGATGACCCCGCGTTCCCCGGCCTGCGTCACCGCGCGGGCGATGGTCTCCACGTCGGGGGTGCTCAGGACGTCCGCGATACTCGGCGACGTCCTTGCCCAGCCCATGAGCGTCTGCCGCTGTGTCTTGGGTGCTTGGGTCACGCCGACCAGGGTAACCACGCCGAACAATGCCCGGAACGTGACCCTGAAGTGCTCGCTTCTACACTTTGCGCATCAGCCCCAGCAGTTTATGAGGTAGAGCAGTGGTGGCGACCGACCCGAAAGCCGGCGTGACGGCAGCAGCGCCGTCCTCCCCTGGGCTGCTCGGGCAGCTCATCCGCTTCGGCCTCATCGGCGGCTTCTGCGCCCTGGTCGATTTCGGTGTTTACCAGGGGCTCCGTGCCCTCGGCATGGACGCGACGCCATGGGTCGACATCGCCCGCGCGCTCAGCTTCATCGTGGGCACCACGACCGCCTTCTTCCTGAACCGCAAGTTCACCTTCGCCGGTGGACGCCAGGAGGGCGCACGTCAGATCGGTAGCTTCGTACTCCTGTACGCCGTGACGTTCCTCGTCGCCGTCGGCGTCAACCGCACGATGCTGCACGTCCTGCCCGAGTCGGCCTGGAAGGCCACTCTCGGTTGGGTCGTATCGCAGGCAACCGCGACCGTGATCAATTTCGTCATGCTCAAGTGGGTCGTCTTCCGTGAGCCCCGCCCAGTCGTGTCAAGCACAGAGGAGAACTGAGGATTCATGCCCGGTAAAGCCGCCGTCACCGGAGAGGCCCCGAGCGCCATGGTGAGCACTATCGACGACACCCGCTTCGCGGAACGCACCCCGCAGGGCCGTCTCACCGCGCAGCGCGGGCTCTACGCCGGCCCGGCCCCCATCGTCAGCAAGGACCTCTACGCCGAGCTCGAATGGGGCACCGCCGTGCGCGACCGCGCGGGCATCGCCATCGAGCCCGCGTCGAAGGTGTCCGGCAACACCTATTTCGGGCGCTTCCCCGCGAGCTACTGGCAGCGCTGGACCGACGTGACCGAGGTCCAGGTCGAGGCCGTCGTCACCGGTGACGGCCAGCTGTCCGTCGGTGCCTCCGACATCGAGGGCGACGCGCGCGTGGTCGCCGCTCAGATCGTCACGGGCGCGAAGCAGCTGAAGGTGACGCTCACCGCGAAGCTCGACAAGTTCTACGACGGCGGCGCGCTCTGGCTCGACCTCGAGACCGAGGGCGGCCAGTCGCTGCGCGTCGAGAACGTCCGCTGGACGGTCGAAGCGCCGGAGAAGATCCGCCCGACCGCGGTGACCATCTGCACGATGAACCGCGCCGACGACTGCCTGTCGAACCTGCAGGCGCTCGCCGCCGACGTCTCCTCGCTGGAGACGCTCGACGCGATCTACGTCGCCGACCAGGGCACCGACCTCGTCGAGTCGCGTGACGGCTTCGAGCAGGTCACCAAGGACCTCGGCGACAAACTGCACTACATCAAGCAGCCGAACCTCGGCGGCGCCGGCGGGTTCACCCGCGGCCTCTACGAGGTCGCCGGGCACACCGAGACCGAGCACGCGAACGTCCTGTTCATGGACGACGACGTGCTGCTGGAGCCGGATCTGGTGATCCGGATGACCGCGTTCTCCAACCGCACGGTCAACCCGGTCATCGTCGGCGGGCAGATGCTGAACCTGCTGCACCCGAACCAGCTGCACGTCGGCGCCGAATACGCCCGGCTGAACACGCTGGAGCCCGGCCAGCCGGTGCAGCACTCGCTCTCGACCGCCGACCTGCTCGGCGTCGACGAGGAGACCCTCAAGCCGAACCGTCAGGAACGCCGCCTCGACGCCGGGTACAACGGCTGGTGGTCGTGCCTGATCCCGTACGAGGTCGTCAAGGCCACGGGCTACCCGCTGCCGTTCTTCTTCCAGTGGGACGACGCGGAGTACAGCTACCGCGCCCGCGCGCACGGCTTCCCCACCGTCACCCTTCCCGGCGCCGGCGTCTGGCACGCCGACTTCCACTGGAAGGACTGGGACGAGTGGCACCGCTACTTCAACCTGCGGAACTCGATCATCACCGCCGCGCTGCACTCGCCGTTCAACCTGAACCTGCTCTCGCGCGTGCTCATCGCGCAGCTGGTCCGGTACCTGCTCGGCATGCAGTACGGCCTGTCCGCCACGCTGATCAAGGCCGTCGAGGACTTCCTCGAGGGGCCGGAGGTCCTGCGTGACGGCGGCGTCGCCGCGATGAAGGAGATCCGCCGGATCCGCGACGAGTACCCCGAGACCAAACGGCACAAGGCCACCGACGTCCCGGGCATCGCGTCGAACGACATCGGCATCATCAACAGCGCGCCGCGGCCCAGCATGCAGCGCCTGGTGCTGATCAAGCGGATCCTCGACCGGGTGCTCGGCCGCAGCCGCCACTCGCTCGGCGCGATCCCGATCGACGAAGCCCACTGGTGGCACGTCGCGACCTTCGACACCGCCGTCGTCACCGACGCTTCGCAGGAAGGCGTGCGAGTCCGCTCGTACGACCGCGCGAAGATGTTCGACCTGGCGCGCCGGGGCGCGAAGGTGATCCAGCGGCTCCGCAAGGAAGGCGGGGCGGTGCAGGAGCAGTACAAGCGCTCCATGCCCGAGCTGACCTCGCGGGAGAACTGGAAGCGGCTCTACGAGCTGTAGGCCCGCTTCGCACACAGGCGTGCTAGGAAAGGCTCTTTCATTGCAAATTTTGCAATGAAAGAGCCTTTCCTTGCATCCCGGGCCCTGGTTCCGCTCCAGTGCCCCCAAGGTGGCATTGGGGTCATTGAGCGTCCCCAATGCCACATTGGGAGCACTCGAGGCCCCGAAAAAGGGAGCAAGGGACCTTTAGTATCGCTAGCTTTCCTAGCGGCGCTAGACCCACGAAGGCTCAAGTAAGGGTAGCCTTACCGGCATGACGGATCTGGTCGCCCGCGCCCACGCTCTCGCCGATGATCTCCTCTTCCCGGCAGCCACCGAAGTCGATACCAAGGGCGAAGTCCCTTCAAGCCACTTCGACGCCCTCGCCGCTGAAGGCTTCTACGGCCTCGCGGCGCCGAAGGAAGCAGGCGGTCCGGGCGCCGACCTCCCGACGATCGTCCAGGTCCTCGAAGTCATGGCGGGCGGCTGCCTCAGCACGATGTTCACCTGGATCCAGCACCACGGCCTCGTCGCGGCACTGAGCCAAGCCGACAGCCCCGACAGCGCCGAACTGCGCGAGCGCTACCTCCCGGCGCTGATCAGCGGAGAACTCAAGGCGGGAGCCGCGTTCGCCGCGGTGATCCCGACCCCGCCCAGGCTGCGCGCGGAACGCGTCGAGGGCGGCTACCTGCTCGACGGCGAGGCCCCGTTCGTCAGCGGTTGGGGCGTCATCGACCTGCTCCAGCTCTGCGCCCGGGACGGCGACACCGTCCTCAGCGCGATAATCGACCCGGTCGCGGGGGAGCGGCTGGAGGTCCGGCCGCTCGACCTCGTCGCGGCGCAGGGCACAGCCACCGTGCACCTCGGCTTCACCCGCTACTTCCTCGCCGACGAACGTGTCTACGGGAAGACCCCGCACGCGGACTTCGTCGCGGGCAACACCTTCGCGTCCCGGCTCAACGGCTGCGCGCCCCTCGGCTTGGCCGCCCGCCCCGCGAGGCTCATCGAGGACCTCGGCAAGGCCGACGTCGCCGCCGGGATCCGGGCCGAGATCGACGCCGTCCGCGGGCGGCTCGACGCGGCGCTCGCCGATCCGCCGTCGCTGCCCGCGGCCAGGGCGGCGGGCGCGGAGCTCGCGTTCCGGGCCGCGGGCGCGCTGGTCGCGGCCAACGGCAGCACGTCGGTACTCGCCGGACGACACCCCCAGCGGCTCGTCCGGGAAGCCACCTTCCTGCTGGTCGCCGCCAGCCGTCCGGAGATCAAAACCGGTCTGCTGGAGCTTTTCTCCCGGAACTAGTGGAGACCGAACACACGGGTCTTGCGGTTCAGGTCGTCGATGTAGGCGGCGGCGACGTGGGAGAAGTTGATCGCCACCTCGGAGTCGTCTCTCGTCTGGATCGTCTGCACCGAACCGGTGCGGACGAAATGCGAGAGATCCTTGGTCAGCCGTTCGGTTTCTTCCGTCGTGAGCGCGAAGAGCAGCGGCTCTCCGCCGGTGGCGAGATGGAGGACGAGCGCGGGTTTCTGGTCTGCCATGAATCCATCGCACCAGCCTTGATCACAACCGGGCAAGCGGGTTCGCTGCGGGCGTATCGGGTGAGTGGACTACGTTCATCCCCGACGGACAAGACACCCGCGGGGGGAAATGGCGATGCCGCATTCGTTCTCGTTGTCGCTGGCGGCGGTGGACATCCTGCTCGAATACGGCAGGCTGGGGACGGCGCCCGCCCCGTTCGAAGTCCCGCATATGGGAACGACGACCGATCAGCGCGCGATGGTGCGCGAAGCCGTCTTCCGCGATCTCGAAGGCCGCGGTCTGATGCGCGGCGGCAGGCTCGACGCCGACGTCGAACTCGCGCTCGCCACGTTCGTCAACCCGCAGCTGGCCGTCTGGACGGTCGCGCAGATGGACAACGACAAGCAGCTGTTCGCGCGGGCGACGACGAACGGGCAGTTCGCGGTCGTCGTGCGCCAGGACGAGAACCTGCTCGTATTCGAGGAGACCAGGCCGACCGCGATCGTCGCGTCGATCGTCGACCTGCTGCCGCTCACCCCGGCGGGCCCCGGCCAGTCGGTCACCATCGCGAAGCCCGCCAGCGCGCCAAAGCGTGCTCGAAACGACGACGCGTACGACCCCTTCGCCCAGGTCAGCGGTCCCCGGTCCCACGGGTCGAATCCGCAGCAGCGGCAGGTGGAGCGGATCTTCGAGAAGCCGATGAAGCGAGTGGGCCAGTTCAGCGTGTTCATCCGCGGCGGCAGGCTGTTCCCGCCGCTGGCGTGGTTCGACACCGAAGCCGGCCGGTTCATGATGACCTCGCGCCAGGCGGCCGACGGGCAAAGCTGGCTGACTTACGCTCCCGCCGACAACGCGAGGATCGCGCAGCAGCTGTACGCCCAGCTCGAAGGCCAGTTCTGAACCGTGGGGAACCGGGCGGACGCCCGTTTCGTCACAGTTCCGGAGATCTTCGGTGATCGGTGAATCACCGTTGCGCTGGGTGCTCGGCTAGTAGACTGCCGGGCGATACGGGCGAGCAGACGATGCAGTGGGGCGGGCGATGGCTTTCGAAGCGGACGGCGGACAGGCGGCACCGGACTTCTCGATCGGCTCCGCCATGGGCGCGGCGGCCAACTACGTCGCGATGGGTGGCCTGAACCAGGCCGCCATCGCCCAGGTCAGCGCGGAGACCCAGAAGCTGGTCTCGGCCGCCAAGAGCGGCGGCTTCAAGATCACCGAGGAAGGTGTCAAGCCGCTCCTCCAGGCGGTGCGCGACATGGGGACCGAGCTCACCAGACTGGAGCGGCAGACGATCCGGCTCTCCGAAGAGCCCCAACTCGGCGACCACCCGTACGGCAGGGCCGTCGCGGCCCACGACCACAAGGGCGCCGCCCAGTCGGCCAATTCGGCGAGTGCGGTGCTCGGCAAGTTCAAGCAGGTCGTGGCGGACACCGAAGAAGCGCTGTTGCGTGCCTCAGGGCAGTACAAGAAGAAGGAACAAGACACGGTCGAGGCGCTCGATCGGCTCAAGAGCTGAGGCGGAATGAAGAAACTGCTCCTCGTACCGCTGACCGCGGCCGCGTTCGTGCTCGTGGCCTGTTCCACCGAAAAGCCGGGCATCCCCTCCGCGGCGCCGTCGTCGCCCGCGCAAGGCGGCGAGTCCACCGCTCCGACGGCGACCACCGGGGGTGCCGACCCCGCGTCGATCGATCCGTGTTCGCTCCTCGGCGTGGCCGATCTCGCGTCGTACGGCACTTTCAAGGCGCCGGTTCCCAAGGATGCCGGCGGTGCCCGTGGCTGCGACTTCACCAAGGAGGCCGAGACGGCGGCGGACGCCGTCACGCTCGGCGTCGACATCCGTGACAAGCAGGGTGTCGACAGTGTCGTCGACGGCGGGAACGGCAAGACCACCGGCAATGTCAATGGCCGCAAAGCGGTGCTCGTCCCGAAACCTCCCTCTGGCTGCCTGATGGCCCTCGAAATCGGCGCCTCGGCCCGGGCCGACGTCGTGGTCGTCGCCTCGGATCCGGAGAAGTCGTGCGGGATGGCGGAGAAGATCGCCGACATCGTCGAACCGAAGCTTCCGAAGGGCTAGGGGGACAGGATGACCACGAACAGAAATCATGTGACCGAGGACGAGTACGTCGCAGGTCTCTCGCCCCAAGCTCGGGACCAGTACTACCAGGACAAGGCGAGCGGGGAGGTCGGCGACGGTCCGTTCGCGATCTTCCAGCGGTTGATCGCCCAGGGCAAAGCCCAGCAGAATTCCGAAGACGTCGGCAACAAGACCGTCGACGAACTGACCAAGAACAAGGACGTCAAGTACGTCGAGGGGCTCGAGCCGCCGAACGGCGACTACCTCGGCTACGACCACCAGAAGCTCGAACAGTTCGTCAACAGCAACCTGAACGTCGAGCAGGTCTCCGAAGTTTCGACCGCGTACCACGAGATCCACAAGGCCTTCGACACGTTCTCGAGGACGATGGACGAGGCCGTCACCGCGTCGAAGGGCACTTGGGACGGCGACGCGGCGGGCAACGCGCAGGGCTATTTCAAGAGCCTCAGCAAGTGGTCGGAGACGAACTCCCAGAACGCGAAGCTCGCCTCGGAGACGATCTACGACCAGGGCACCGCGGCTTCCACCGTGAAGAACACGATGCCCAAACCGATCCCCTTCAACTGGAAGGAAGAGGTCGGAGGGTGGATGACGTCGAACCCGTTCAACCTGGGCGACAACATCGACAAGTCCATCCAGAAGCAGAAGGACAGCCAGGAGGCCCACACTCAGGCGGCCTCCGCCATGAACAACTACGACAAGTCCTTGTACGAGGCCGCGTCGAAGCAGCCGGTGTTCGCCGAGCCGCCGAAGTTCGGTGCGGGTGGCGGCGGCGGGATCGAAGAGCCCCCGCCGAGGCCGCTGCCCTATCAGGTGCCGCCCGGTTCCAACAATCCCGGCTCGAACAACCCCGGCAACACCTACATCCCGCCCGGCAGTGGTGGCGGGGGTAACGGCGGCGGTGGTGGAGGCGGCGGGGGCGGAGGCTCGTCCATCCCGGGACCCGGCAGTAGCACGGGTTCGGGCAGCATCCCGTCGAGCACGACGCCGTCCGGCCTCCAGGGCGGGCCGCCGCCGATCACCTCGCCCGGCCCCAACAACAACACCGCGATGCCGATCAGCCCCATGCCGATGGCGCCGCCCATGATGGGCGGTGGCATGGGCGACTCGGACCACAACAGCCGAACCGGCCGCGGTGGCGGCGGAAGCGGGTTCGGTCCCGGTAGCGGCGCGGGGTCCACGCCCGGTTCGGGTTCCGCGTCCGGCGCGGCCCGGCCTGGTGGTGTCGGCGCCGCCGAAGCGGCGGCAGGCCGCGGTATGGGCGGCCTCGGCGGTGGCGCCGCCGGTCGTGGCGGGCCGGGGATGGGCGGCGGCATGGGTGGCCGCGGTCAGCAGGCCGACGGGGACGAGGACACCGAGCACCAGCGTCCGACGTACCTCGTCGAGGGCGACCCGGACGAGGTCTTCGGGACCGACATGCGCACCGCACCGCCGGTCATCGGCGAATAGAGCGGCGCCTCACCGGAAGTGAGATGAAAGGCCCCTTCATTGCAAAATTTGCAATGAAGGGGCCTTTCATCTCAAGTAGGGGACCGGCTCAGTAGCGGTAGAACTTCTCCTGGCGGCCCTGGCGCACCAGTTTGAGCCACTGCAGGAACGCCTGCGGGTCCCGTTTGACCCCGATGAAGTACAGCCCGAACCGCAGCACTTCGAGCGCGCCGATCTTGCGCATTCCCGGCTGCGACAGCAGGTACCCGCGGTTGCGATAGGTGTAGTAGCGCTTGACCTCGTTCTCCGGGTCCTGCGCGTGGAACCGGCCGCCCAGCATCGGCTTGAACTCGTCCGAGCCGTCCGGGTGCAGGTACGCGGTCTTGAGCGAGGTGCCGAACGGCAGCCCCGAGCGCACCAGGCGCCGGTGCAGTTCGACCTCGTCGCCGCGGAAGAACAGCCGCAGATCGGGCACGCCGACGACGTCCAAAGTGGACGCGCGGAACAACGCGCCGTTCATCAGCGAGGCGATACCGGGCAGGAAGTCGGTGCCCAGTTCCGCCGACGAACGCTTCCAGGTCAGCCCTCGCCGCAACGGGAAAGCGAGCTTGTCCGGCGCGTCGATGTTGGTCACCACGGGGGAGATCTCGGCCAGATCCCGCTTTTCGGCCTCGTCCAGCAGGATCGCGAGGACGTTCTCGTCGGCGGGGCGGCCGTCGTCGTCGGCGAGCCAGATCCAGTCCGCGCCGAGGGAAAGCGCGTGCAGCATGCCGAGCGCGAACCCGCCCGCGCCACCGAGATTGCGGTGCGAAGGCAGGTACGTGAAGGGCAGCGGGTAGTTCTCGACGATGTCCCGCGCCGACTTGTCCGGCCCGTTGTCGACCACGACGAGGTGGTCGATCGGCCGCGTCTGCGCGGCGATCACCTTGAGCGAGTCCGCGAGCAGTTCCCGCCGATGGCGCGTGACGACGACGCCGACGACGGCGCCTTCGGGCAACTGCCGGGTCTCGCTGGTCATCCTTGGCCACCGTTCGTCAGCGACACGGGCTCCGGGTCGGCCTCGACGCCGAACCGCTCCAGTGTCTCCTTGCTCATGTTCTCGAACGGGTCGCGCCCCTTGTAGCCGGTGAGCACCTCGCGCAGCGAGCCGCGCTGCTTGACGTGCCCCTCGTCCATCCAGATGGCGGAGTCGCAGAGCTCGAAGAGGAACTCGTCCGAGTGGCTGGCGAACACCAGGATGCCCGACCGCTTCACGAGATCCTTGAGCCGGTCCTTCGCCTTGTTGAGGAACGCCGCGTCGACCGCGCCGATGCCCTCGTCGAGGATCAGGATCTCCGGGTCGATCGAGGTGACCACACCCAGCGCCAGGCGCACCCGCATACCGGTCGAGTAGGTCCGCAGCGGCATTTGGAGGTAGTCGCCGAGTTCGGTGAACTCCGCGATGTCGTCGATGCGAGCTTCCATCTGCTTCGCGGTCATCCCGAGGAACAGGCCGCGGACGATGATGTTCTCCAGCCCGGAGATCTCCGGGTCCATGCCGATGCCGAGGTCGAAGACCGGCGCGATCTTGCCCGAGATCCTCGCCGAGCCGCGGGTGGGCTCGTAGATCCCGGACAGCAGCCGCAGCAGGGTCGACTTCCCGGCGCCGTTGTGGCCGACCAGGCCGACGCGGTCGCCTTGTTTCAGCGAGAGCGTCACGTCGTGGAGGGCTTCGATGATCGGCACCTTGGTCGCGGTGCCGATCTTGCCGCCGACCTTGCCCAGCACCCTTTTCTTCATGGAGCGGGTCTTCGCGTCGAAAATGGGGAAGTCGACGTAGGCGTTGTGCACATCAATGCTGACCATCTGTCACACCCAATAAGAGACGCGGGAACGGTAATTGCGCATCGCGACCAGCGCGAGGCCCCAGCCGACGACGGTGATGCCGAGCACCACGTACCAGCTGTTGATGCTGACGGCCTGCCCGATCATCGGGGCACGCACGATCTGGATGAAGTGGAAGAGCGGATTGGCGTAGACGAACGGCAGGGCCGCCGAAATGCCGTCACGGGCGCCGCCCGCCATCAGCTGGTCGATCGGCCAGACGATCGGCGTCATGTAGAAGAGCAGCTGGATCAGCGAGTTGATCACCTGCGGGATGTCGCGGTAGCGGGTCGAGATGATGCCCAGCAGCAGGGTCACCCAGCCGGCGTTCAGCGCGAGCATCAGGATGCCGGGGATCGCGCTGAACGAGTACCAGCCGAGCCCGGGGTGGCACAGGACCTGCCCGACGCATTCGCCGCTCATCGCGTACGGCTGGTCCAGGCTGGTGAAGAAGATCGCGACCACGATCACGTAGACGATCAGGTTGTGCGCCAGCATCAGCGTCTGGCGCCAGACCGTGCGCAGCACGTACACCGAAAGCGGTGCCGGCAGCTGTTTGATCAGCCCCTCGTTGGAGATGAAGGTCTCCATGCCCTCGGAAAGGCAGCCGCTGATGAAGCCCCAGATGATGAAACCGGTGCTGATGTAGGGCAGGAACGTCGCCGTCGGCAGGTTGAACAACTGTGAGTACAGGAGTCCGAGGCCCAGCGCGATGATGCCCTGGCTGATGGTGATCCAGAACGGGCCGATCACCGAGCGGCGATAGCGCTGCTTGATGTCCTGCCAGCCGAGGTGTCCCCACAGCTCTTTGGCGGCGAAACCGGTCTTGATGTCGGCGAACGCGCGCGAAAAGGTCTTGCTGTCCGAAATCGGCGGAACCGAGGTCGGCGCAGCACCGTCGGCGGCGTGAACCGTGCTGGTGGCATGCACGGGAACGAGGGTACCGATGGAGCCGGTGCAGCCTGGGCCGCCCCGCCCGACCACGGAAAGCTACCGTCGGCTTCCGGCCCGAACGCGGTGCGTGTGCTGGTACTTTCTGCCCTCATGACTGCTGCACTCGGCGAGGCGAGCCTGATGGTCAATCTGCTCGCCGCGTACGCCGACCGGCCGGAGCCTCGTTCGGTGGCCGTGGTCGGGAATCAGCCGCTGCCGCCGGACCCCCGGCGGGCGAAGGCCATCGACGCCTGTGACCTCGTGATCCGCGTCAACGGCTTCGTCGTGGACGAGCCGGGTGGCCCCGAGGCCGTCGGCAGCCGGGTGCACGTCGTCGTGTTCAACCGCGCCGTCCGCGCCACCAAGCACGTCTTCCGTGACTACCGCAAGCGGCTCTACCTGCTGGTCGAGCCGGGCCGGATGCACTGGGAGCCCGAAGACATCCCGGGCTGGTGGCCCGCGGACCTCGGTTACGTGCCGGTGCCGAACCGCGAGGTCGTCCTGCCGCTTTCGGACGCGCTCGGCCTGCCTAGCCGGGAACAGGGCCTGTGGTCGACCACCGGGACCCTGGCCGCCTGGATCGCGCGGACGTCGTTCCCGCACGCCAATCTGGTCCTGTCCGGGTTCTCGTTCATCGACGACCCCGACCAGACACACTGGGAGCACGCCGCGGGCGACTCCTGCATCGTCGGCCCCGAACACCAGATCGCCGCCGAGGGCAGGCTGCTGGACTCCTGGACGAAGACCGGCGACACCGAACTCCTGCGCTGAACTCCCAGCCAGCCCACTCCGAGAAGGAACCACCCCATGGCAGTGCAGAAACTCCGCAGCGGCGTGATCGGCCGGATCGCCCGGCTCATCGACTTCCGGATCGACGAGCGGCTCCGCGACCTCAACGGGCGCGTCAACGAGCTCGAACACGCCACCGCGGACCACCGGCGCCGGCTCGACGGCGCCGTGCGCGGCGTCGAGCACGCGCGCGGCGACCTGCGCTGGACCCGCGCCGAGCTCGACCGCCTCATCCCGAGCGTCGCGGCCCAGGAGGCCCAGCTGGAGGATCTGCGCGAGTCGCTGTCGCTGCCGGCGCACGCCGACAAGCCCGAACTGGCCGAGGCGCGCAGCCTGATCCAGGAGATCCAGCGCCAGCACGCCCAGATCCGGGTCCGGCTCGCCGGGATCGCCCGGTACGAGGACCGGCTGCGCCGGATCGAAGACCGTCAGCGCGACACCATCGAGCAGGCTCAGTAACCCGTGCCGGCCCGAAAGGCCACGGAAGCCGACGCGGGGCTGCTGCTCGCCTGGCGGAACGACCCTCGGACCCGGCAGGCGTCCCGTTCGACCGGCGTGATCACGCTCGAAGAGCATTCCGCCTGGCTGCGCGGGGTGCTGGCGGCACCGGACAGGGAGCTGTACGTCGTCGAATTCGACGGCATCCCGGTCGGCACCGTCCGGTTCGACCGCGAGGACGAGGGTGTCTGGGAGGTCAGCATCACCCTCGCGCCGGAAAGCCGCGGCCGCGGTCTGTCGGGCGCGGTGCTGGCGGAAGGCGAACGAGCCGTGACCGCGAGTCACCCCGTGCGGGTCGTCGTGGCCGCGGTGCACCGGGACAACGCGGCGTCGGCCGCGCTCTTCGACCGCGCGGGGTACGCCGAGAGCGCGCCTGCCGTCGACGGTTTCCGGAAGCTGCGTAAGACTGTGTCCTGACCAGACCGTCGTCAGGGAGGCGTTTCGTCCATGTCAGCACAGGAAGTCCGGATCGGCGCGCACCGCATCGGGGCCGGGCATCCGCCGTTCGTCATCGCCGAAATGTCCGGTAACCACAACGGTGAGCTGGAGCGGGCGCTCGAAATCGTCGACGCGATCGCCGAAACCGGCGCGCAGGCGGTCAAACTCCAGACCTACCGGCCGGACACGATCACCATCGACGTCGACGCCCCCGCTTTCCGCGTCAGCGACTCGCATTCGCTGTGGGGCGGCGAGAACCTCTACAAGCTCTACGAGCGCGCCCACACGCCGTGGGAGTGGCACGAGCCGCTGTTCGAGCGCGCCCGCGCCCATGGCCTCGAAATCTTCTCCAGCCCCTTCGACCCCACCGCCGTCGACCTGCTGGAGTCGCTGGACGCGCCCGCGTACAAGATCGCGTCGTCGGAGATCGTCGACCTGCCGCTGATCGAACTGTGCGCGAAAACCGGCAAACCGCTGATCATCTCGACCGGCATGGCCAGCGTCGCCGAGATCGACGCGGCGGTCCGGACCGCGCGTGCGGCGGGCAACGACCAGCTGATCGTGCTCGGCTGCACCGCCAGCTACCCGGCGTCGCCCAGCGAGAGCAACCTGCGTGGCCTGCCGGTCCTGGCAGGCGTGACCGGGACACTCGTCGGCCTGTCGGACCACACGCCCGGCATCGGCGCCCCGCTGGCGGCCGTCGCGCTCGGCGCCGTCGCCATCGAAAAGCACGTGACGCTGGCCAGGAGCGACGGCGGCGTCGACTCGGAGTTCTCCCTGGAGCCCGCCGAACTGGCCGCGCTGGTCACCGAATCCCACCGCGCCTGGGAAGCGCTGGGCGCGGCGGTGATCGGGCCGCGCGAGAGCGAGAAGGAAGGTCTGCGGTTGCGGCGTTCCCTTTACGTCGTCGAGGACGTGCGCGCCGGGGACACCGTGACGCGGGAGAACGTGCGCTCGATCCGGCCCGCCGGTGGGCTGGCGCCCGCCGAGATCGTGAACGTACTCGGCCGCACCTTCGCCTCCGACGTCCCGAAGGGCACCGCACTCACCTGGGGCCTGATCTAGGGGCGGCGACCCCACCAGACACAACGATGCCGTGTGAAGGGTCCCTTTGAGACGATGAAGGTCTCACAGGTGCCCTTCACGACATACGAGTTCGGCGCCGGGCCATCGGAAGCGCTGAAGGAGCCGCCCACCCGCGCTCACGAGGTCCGGCGCTGGCGCTCACGCGTGACTGATCGGACGACACGCGTGATCCGGCGGACGACACGCGTGATTGGACGGACGACACGACCGCGGCCAAGGTTCCGCCGCGAGTCGTCCGCCTGATCACGCGTGTCGTCCCTCCAATCACGCGTGTCGTCCGAGTAGTCACGTGAAAGCGCCATCCATGCACCTGCAAGACACGGTTGGCCCTAGCCGTCATTACCGCTCACGAAAGAAGGCGTGGACCTCGTCGATGACGCGGTCCACGTCGGCGTCGGTCAGCGCCGGGAACAGCGGCAGCGAAAGCTCCTGGCTGTAGTACAGCTCCGCGTTCGGGCACATCCCGCGCCGGTATCCGAGATCCTCGAACACCGGGTGCCAGTACACCGGGATGTAGTTGACCTGCACGCCGATTCCCTTGTCGCGCAAGTGATCGAACATCGCGCGGCGGCGTCCTTCGAGGACTCGCAGCGGGTACAGGTGCCACACCGGGTCCGCGCCTTCGCGCACCGCGGGCGTCAGCACTCCGTCCAAAGAGGACAGTGCGGCGGTGTAGCGCGCGTGGATCTCCGCGCGGCGCTTCTTGAATTCGGCGAGCCTGCGCAGCTGGCTGCTTCCCAAGGCGCACAACACATCCGGCAGCCGGTAGTTGAGGCCGAACTCGTGCACCTCCTGATGCCACGCGCCTTCGTCCGGATAGCGCTGCGCCGCCTTGTCCCGCACCAGCCCGTGATTGCGGAAACCGCGGGCCCGCGCCAGCAGCTCGTCCGAGGCGGCGATGACCGCGCCGCCCTCGGCCGTGGTGAGGTTCTTGGTGGGGAAGAAGGAGAACGTGGTGAGGTCGGCGAGTGAACCGACCGGCCTTCCCTGCCAGCTTCCGCCGACGGAATGCGCGGCGTCCTCCAGCAGCAGCGCGCCGTTGTCGCGGGCGATGCGGCCGAGTTCGTCCAGTTCCGCCGGGTGGCCGGCGTAGTCCACGGCCGCGACGACCTTGGTCCGCGAGGTGACGGCCGCCGAAGCCGCCGCCGGGTCGAGGTTGCCGGTGTCCGCCTCGACGTCGGCGAACACGACCTTGCCACCCAGCAGCACCGCGGTCACGGCGGTGGCGACGAACGTCATCGGCGACGTGACGACCTCGTCACCGGGGCCGATCCCGGCCGCCGCGTACGCGACGTGCAGCGCGGCCGTGCCCGAGGTGACGGCCACCGCGGGCATCCCGCCGGTGTGCTCGGCGAGGTCCTCTTCGAAGCGGGTGACGGCGGGGCCGGTGGTCAGCCAGTCGCCGCGCAGCACCTCGGTGACGGCGGCGATGTCCTCGTCCGAAACGGATTGACGGCCGTAGGGAAGGAAGTCACCCATACTGCTCGACCAGGTCGCGCAGCTCGTCCGCGTCGAGCCACAGGTCGTTGGTGTCCGAGCGGTAGGCGAAGTTGTCCGGCACGGCCTCACCGCCCGTCGGCGGCTCGTAGCCCCAGCCCGCGATATGCGGCTGCACGACGTACCGGTCGCTCAGCCGCACGGTCCGTCGGGCGTCGTCGGGGGCGATCATCTCTTCGTGCAGCTTCTCGCCGGGCCGGATGCCGACCTCGTGCATCGGCGAACCGGGCGCGATCGCCTGCGCGAGATCGACCAGCCGCATGCTCGGGATGCGCGGCACGTACAGCTCGCCGCCGTTCATCTGGTCGAAGGAATCGATCACGAACTGCACGGCCTGCGGGAGCGTGATCCAGAAGCGGGTCATCTCCTTGTGCGTGATCGGCAGCGATTCGCCCTTGGCCGCGAGCGCGCGGAAGAACGGGATCACGCTGCCGCGCGAGCCCATCACGTTGCCGTAGCGGACCACGGAGAACCTGGTCGGATGTGTCGCGGCGTAGTGGTTCGCGCTGATGAACATCCGGTCGGCGCACAGCTTCGTGGCGCCGTAGAGGTTGATCGGGCTGGACGCCTTGTCCGTCGACAGCGCGACGACCTTCTTGACGCCCGTGTCGATCGCGGCCTCGATGACGTGCTGCGAGCCGACGACGTTGGTCTGCACGAATTCGAACGGGTTGTACTCACCCGTGTCGACCTGCTTGAGCGCCGCGGCGTGCACCACGTAGTCGACGCCGTGCATCGCGCGCTCGAGGCGGCGGCGGTCCCGGATGTCGCCGATGAACCAGCGCAGCCTCGGGTCGTTGTCGAACTGCTGCCGGGCTTCGTACTGCTTGAGCTCATCGCGGGAGAGCACGACCAGCCGTCGCGGGTTCAGCTCGGCCAGGGCGTAGGTGATGAACGCCTTGCCGAACGAACCGGTCCCGCCGGTGAGCAGGATGCTGGAGCCATCCAGCTCGGACATCGTTGACCTCCGCGTTTCGGTGCTACTGCCGCACGACATCATGTCACCCATGGATGCAGACCCCGGGGCCCACGTGGTCAACGCCGTCATCCAGGCACGCGCGTCGTCCACCCGGCTACCTGGCAAAGTCCTCCGTCCGCTGGCGGGCCGGAGCGTGCTCGGCTGGGTCATCCGCGCGGCGGCGGCTTCGCCGGGGATCGACAACGTCGTGGTCGCGACGTCGACGGAGGCCGACGACGACGCGGTGGCCGAGGAGGCCGCCCGGCACGGCGCTCTGGTCGCCAGGGGGCCGCTTGACGACGTCCTCGCGCGCTTCGCGGTCGCTGTCGAGTCGTACCCGGCCGACGCCGTGGTGCGGCTCACCGCAGACTGCCCACTGCTGGACCCGGGGCTGATCGGGCAGCTCGTGGCGCAGTGGCGCGCGCAGCCGTCGCTGGACTATCTGAGCACCGTGCTGGTGCGCACCCTGCCGCGTGGTTTCGACGCCGAACTCGTGCGCACCGGGGTGCTCGTCGAACAGGTCGAAACCGCTCGCGGTGCCGATCGCGAGCATGTGACTTCGGGCATCTACGCGAAGCCGGAGCGGTATTCCTGCGCCGGGATCGTCGTGAGCCCGCCCGCCGACGACCTGCGCGTGACCTTGGACACCCCCGAGGACTGGGCTGTCATCGAAGGGATCGTGGCCGAACTGGGCGACCGTGCCGGCGACTGGCGCGAGGTGGTCTCCATCCTCCGCGCACGGCCGGAGCTGGTGGAGCTCAACGCGCACGTCGAGCAGAAGAAGGTCGCCCGATGACCCGGCTGCTGCTCCGGGCCGACGCCTCGCCGTCGATCGGCGCCGGCCACGTCTCGCGCATGGTCGCCTATGCCGAACGCGCCGTCGCGAGGGGCTGGGAGGTCGTTTTCTCGGGCCGGGTGGACAACGCCGAATGGCTGGCCGCGCGGTTCGGTGAGCTGTCGGTTCCGGTGGTGCCGTCCGTGCCCTTCGAGGGTTTCGACGCGGTGGTCGTCGATCACTACGGTCTCGGCGAAGTGCGCGAAGAGGTCAACGCCGCAGGCGCGCTGCTGGTGTCCATCGAGGATGACGTCTTCGGCAGGCGCGCGGCGGATCTCGTCGTCGACTGTGCCTTCGAGCCTGGGCCGAGGCCGGGCGACGGATCGGGGGAGTTGCTCAGGGGCGTGGCCTACGCGCCGCTGCGTGAAGCCGTCGTGCAGGCGAGGGAAAAGCGTTCCGAGCGACGATCCGGTGGCGAACGGCCGCGAGTCACCGTGGTGCTCGGCGGCGGCGCGGAATGGGCCGAAACGGTCAGCGCGCTCTTACGCGCCCTTCGCGACACTCGGCTGCCTTTCGAAGCAGACGTGCTCGTGCGCGGTGAACCGGCCGTGCCCGAACCGCTGCCCGGTCAGGAGTTCCGGGTCGCGCCGCCCGGGCCCGGGCTGCTCGGCCTGCTGGTGGAAACGGATCTGGCGATCAGCGCGGCCGGGGTGACCCTCCTCGAACTGTGCTGTCTCGGCGTGCCCACCGCGGTCGTCCGCCTGGTCCCGAACCAGGACGCGGGCTACCGGGCGGCGCTCGGGCTCGGGCTGGCGGCCGGGCTGGGCGGCGCGGACGCGCTCGACGGCCAGGCCACCGAGACACTCAGAGGACTGATGTCGGACCCGTCGGCGCGTAACGGTCTCTCCGGGACTTCGATGGCTCTTGTGGACGGGCGAGGGGTGGACCGGGTGCTGGACCGGCTGGAGAAGACGAGGGTGACGGGATGACGACCACGGCGGAGCGAACCGAGGCCGACGCCGTCCCGGAACCGAAACGACGCCGAGGCCTCCTCGTCGTCCTGCTCGGATTCGGAGCGCTTTTCCTCGTCGGCTGCTGGGCGGCGTGGTTCCTCACCATCGACGACGCCTTCATCACCTTCCGGTACTCGGCGAACATGGCCGACGGCCACGGTCCGGTGTGGAACGTCGGCGAAGACCCGATCGAAGGCTTCACCAACTTCCTCTGGATGCTCTGGCACGTGCCCTTCGCGCTCATCGGAGTGCCGCTGGAGACCGTCGCGAAGGTGACGTCGCTCGTACTGGGAATCGGCATCCTCGTGATGCTGGTCCGGGCGGGGCACCGCGGCGCGGGCCTGCTCGGCGCGCTCGTGGCGGGCGGCGCGCTGGTGCTCTTCGTGCCGTCCTACTTCCATGTCACCGCGGGCCTGGAGACCATCGCGTTCGCCGCTGTCGTGCTGCGGGCCGCGATCGTCGGCGTGAACCTGGTCCAAGGCCGCCCGGTGCGGGTGTGGGAACCGCCGCTCTTGCTGCTGCTCGCCGGGATGATCCGGCCGGAGGGTGTCCTCGCGACCGTCCCGGCCTTCCTCATCTGGGTGTGGCTCGGGCGTAAGAGCGGCCGGACCTGGGCGCTGGTGGCCGGGGTGGCCGTCGTCGGCGGCGCGTACTTCGGCTGGCGGTGGAGCTACTTCGGGCACCCGTTCCCGAACACCTTCTACGTCAAGTTCGGCAACCTCGACTCCGGTTCGGTGTGGCTGGAGACGACCGCCTGGCTGGTCGCCCCGCTACTCGTGCTGACCGCTTTCCTGCTGTTCCGGAAGGCGAGCCGGGGCGCGGGCCTGGTGCTGTGCTCGGTCGTCCTCCTGACCGGGATGACGTACGCGGTGTCCGGACCGACCATGGACTACCTGCACCGGTTCGCCTTCCACGCGTTCCCGGTGCTGTGTCTCGGCGCGGGGCTGGCCATGGCACAGCTCGGCCGCCGGTGGATCGCCGCCGTGACCGGCGCGGTCGCGGTCGGCTGGGTCGCCGTGACCGGCGCGGAATCGGCGGATCTGCCGGTGATCGCCAACTACGGCCCGGATCTGCAACGCGCCCACGTCGCCATCGGGAAGGGCCTCGCGAACGCCGAGGTGCCCGAGGCGGCACGCAGTCTCGCGGTTTCCGACGCGGGGGCGATCCCGTACTACAGCGGCTGGAAGTCGATCGACTACATCGGACTGAACGACGAGGCCATCGCCCACGGTGCCTCGCCGAACGACGTCGTCAAGGCCGTGCGCCCCACGGTCATCGTGGTCACCGCCCGCGGCCCGGGACAGACGCCCGGCTGGGCGTACGGTCTCGTCGTCCCGGAAGTGGCAAGGGACTACCAGCTGGTGGCGGACGTCCAGATGCGCGACGGCTACTACCAGGAGGTCCTGGCGCTGCCCGAACACGCGGCGTCGATCCGGGCGGCGGTGGCCGCGTCCGTCGACGAGGCGCAGCGCCGGAACGACCCCGGCCGGTACGAGGACACCATCGATCGCTGGCTCGATCGCCTGCGTGCCCAACTGCCGGGCGGCTGAGGACCGTGGCTGTCCTCGATCGCTCCTACCGTCGTCCGCATGACCCTCTCGCCGTTCAGGATCGATGTCCCCCAGCGTGACCTCGACGACCTCGCCGCCCGCCTGGCGAACACGCGCTGGCCGGACGAGCTCGACGGCGTCGGCTGGGGGCTCGGGACGCCGCTCGGGTACCTGCGGGAGCTCGCCGAGTACTGGCGCCTGCGCTACGACTGGCGTGCCCACGAGGAACGCCTCAACGGTTTCCCCGGTTTCCTGACGAACATCGACGGCGCGAACGTCCACTTCCTGCACGCGCGGTCACCGGAGCCGGACGCGATCCCGCTGATGCTCACGCACGGCTGGCCGGGGTCCATTGTGGAATTCCTCGACGTCGCCGGCCCCCTCTCGGACCCGCGCGCGTACGGCGGCGATCCCGGGGACGCGTTCCACGTCGTCGTGCCGTCGCTGCCGGGATTCGGCTTCTCGGGGCCGACGACCGACGCGAACTGGGGCACCGGCCGGATCGCCGATGCCTGGCAGGTGCTGATGTCGCGACTCGGGTACGAGCGCTTCGGGCTGCACGGCGGCGACTGGGGCGCGATCGTGTCTCGCGACGTGGGCGTCCGGTGCCCGGAGCGGGTGATCGGCGCACATCTGACGATGCTGCCGCACGCGGTGCCCGAATCCGAGGATGATCTCGTGGGCCTCACCGGCGACGAACTAGCGCGGGGCGAGGCGGCGCTGGCGCGCGGGCGGGACTTCCAGACCGGCGAGCTGGGGTACGCGATGATCCAGGCGACCAAACCGCAAACGCTTGCCTACGGGCTCACCGACTCACCCGCCGGACAGCTCGGGTGGCTGGTGGAGAAGTTCAAGTCCTATTCGGACTCCCGTGATTTCCCGGAAGACGCCATCGACCGCGACGACCTGCTCACCAGCGTGATGCTCTACTGGCTCACCGGGACCGCGAACTCGTCTTCGCGGATCTACGCCGCGCTGGGACCGGCTTGGGGCGAGGAACCGCCGAAGTCCACAGTGCCCACCGGGGTGGCAGTGTTCCCGAAGGACACCGGCCTCCCGATCCGGCACCTCGCCGAGCGCACCGACAACATCGTGCACTGGTCCACTCCGGACCGCGGGGGTCACTTCCCCGGGCTGGAGGTGCCGGACCTGCTCATCGGAGACCTGCGGACGTTCTTCCGGCCGCTGCGCTGACCGCCTGCCGGATGCTATGAACGGTCCGTTACTTGCAAATTTTGCAAGTAACGGACCGTTCATAGCGCGTCAGAGGTACTGGCCGGGCCCGTGAGCGTCGCCGCCTGCGGCTCCGTGACCGCCAAGGGCGCTGCCCGCGGAGGGACCCGCAGGGAGCCCACGCCGCATCTGCTCCAGCTGCACCCGCGCGGCCATCTGCTGCGCGAACAACGCGGTCTGGATGCCGCTGAACAGCCCTTCCAGCCAGCCGACCAGCTGGGCTTGCGCGATCCGCAGCTCGGCATCGGACGGCGTCGAGTCCTCGGTGAACGGGCGCACCAGCCGCTCCAGCTCGTCCTGCAGCTCCGGCGCCAGCGCCTGTTCCAGCTCGCGGATCGAGGTCTGGTGGATCTCGCGCACGCGTGTGCGGCTCGCGTCGTCCAGCGGTGCGGCGCGGACCTCCTCGAGCAGCTGTTTGATCATCGTGCCGATGCGCATCACCTTGGCGGGTTCTTCGACGAGGTCGCCGAGCGACTCCTCCTGGCCCGCCTCCTCGCCGGAGCCGGGGGCGCCGAGGCGCGCGGTGCCGACCGGAGTGCCGTCGGGTCCGACGACCACCACGTGGGGTGAGGAGTCTCCGCCGCCGTCACCGGGGGTGTTCGATTCGCGGGAAACTGGGTCGGTCATGTGCTCCATCCTGGCCTACGTCGGGCGCAAAGCGCAGTGTGGTTTTCGGCGCCGTCTCCGAGCGTAGCGGGAATCGTCGCACCCCGTGTTCGGGCAGCCAACCCCGGGTAAAGCGCCAAACGGCACGTCCGTACGGTGTCCCCATGGCGTTCGACGTCGCTCGTATCCGTGGGTTGTTTCCCGCGCTGGGTGACGGCTGGATTCACTTCGACGGCGCCGCCGGAATGCTCGTACCTGAACAGGTCGCTTCGGCCGTATCCACGGCCATGCGCGCTCCGGTGTCCGGACCGGGCGGAGCGTTTCCGGCCTCCCAGCGCGCGGAAAGCATTGTCACGGCCGCTCGCCGGGCGGTCGCCGACCTGGTCGGCGCCGACCCGGCCGGAGTCGTGCTCGGGCCCAACGCGCCCGACCTCATCCGCCGTCTCGTCGACGCGATGGCCGATCGCTGGACGATCGGCGACGAGGTCGTCGTGTCCCGGCTCGACGAAGAGGCCAACCTCGCGCCGTGGCGCCGCGCGGCGAAACGGGTCGGCGCGGTCGTGCGCTGGGGCGAGATCGACATCGAGACCTGCGAGCTGCCCGCGTGGCAGTACGAGAACCTCGTGTCCGCGCGCACCAAGGCCGTCGCGGTCACGCTGGCGTCCGGTTCGGTCGGCACGCGCCCCGACGTCCCGACGGTGATCGAGTTCGCCAAACGCGTCGGCGCACTGGTCGTCGTCGACGCGACGTACGCGGCGCCGTTCGTACCGCTGGACCTCAACGCGCTCGGCGCCGACGTGATGGTCGTTTCGGCGCAGGCCTGGGGCGGGCCCTCGGTGGGGGCGCTGGTCTTCCGCGACCCCGAACTGCTCGAACGCCTGCCGTCGGTCTCGCTCGACCCGGCCGCCCGCGGTCCGGCGAGGATGGAGCTCGGGCCGCACGCGTATCCGTTGCTGGCCGGCTTGATCGCGTCGATCGACTATCTGGCCGGATTGGACGACGCGGCGATGGGCTCGCGGCGCGAAAAGCTGGTGACGTCGCTGGGCTCGGCGAAGTCGTACCACGCGGGACTTCTGGCGCAGCTGTCCACCGAACTGCGGTCGCTGCGGCATGTCATGGTCATCGGCGACGCCATGCGCCGGATCCCCGCGCTCGCGTTCGCCGTCGCGGGCAAGAAGGCGCCCGAGGTCGCCGAATACCTGGCGTCCCAGGGGCTCTGCGCCTTCGCCGACGACGGCACGAGCGGCGTCTTCGGTTCGCTCGGCGCCGCCGAAGTCGGCGGCGCCGTCCGCATCGGCCTCGCGCACTACTCGAACGTCTTCGAGGTCAACCAGCTCGTCCGGGTGCTGGAAGAGATCCGCTAAGACTTCGCGGCGAGCAGAACCTTGCCGAAAACCGTGCCTTCCTCCAAAGCGCGGTGCGCGGACGCGGCCTCGGCCATCGGGACGACCTGGCCGACGATCGGCTGCACCGAACCCTGCTCCACCAGCGGCCACAGCCGTTCGCGGACGTCGGCGACGATCGCCGCCTTCTGCTCCAGCGGCCGCGACCGCAGTCCCGCGGCGTAGACACTCACGCGTTTGCCGAGCAGCTTGCCGATGTTGAGCTCGCCCTTGACCCCGCCCTGCATGCCGATGATCACGAGGCGCCCGTCCGTCGTGAGCGCGTCGACGTTGCGGTCGAGGTACTTGGCGCCCATGTTGTCGAGGATGACGTTGGCGCCGCCGGTCTCGGCGCGCAGGACTTCGACGAAATCCTGTTCCTTGTAGTTGATCGCGATGTCGGCGCCGAGCTGGCGGCAGCTCTCCAGCCGGTCTTCCGAACCAGCCGTCACCGCGACCGTCGCGCCGAGCGCCTTGGCGACCTGGATCGCGTGCGTGCCGATGCCGCCCGCCCCGCCGTGGACGAGCAGGACCTCGCCTTCGGACAGCTTGGCGTGCATCACCACATTCGCCCAGACCGTGCACGCGACTTCGGGCAGTCCGGCGGCCGCGAGCAATTCGACTTCGGCGGGAAGCGGAAGCAGTTGTCCCGCCGGGACGGCGACCTTTTCCCCATAGCCGCCACCGGCGAGCAAAGCACAAACTTCGTCGCCGATTCGCCATCCCTCGACGCCTTCGCCGATTTCGGCGATCGTGCCCGAACATTCGAGCCCGAGAATTTCGCTCGCCCCCGGCGGGGGCGGGTAGTTGCCCTGGCGTTGCAGCAGGTCAGCGCGGTTGACGGCGCTCGCGGCGACCTCGATGACGACTTCGCCCGAATCCGCGGTCGGATCCGGGACCTCTGTCCATTCGAGAACATCGGGATCGCCAGGCTCACGGATGGTGATCGCGTACATACAAGCGACCCTATCCCGGTGTTGTAAAGTCCGCCGAACGTCGGTTGACCTGTGGCGCAAACCACATAAAGGTGACGCTCATGTCATATTCGCGAAGAAGCATTGTTCCCTCGATCGTGGTGATGGCCACCGCCGCGCTCACGGTCGGAGTGGTTCCCGCTGCGACCGCCGCGACCGGGCTCGAGGGCCCCGCCCTGGCCAAACAGCTCGTCAAGAAGGTCGACGTGAACAACGTCAACCGGCATCTGATCGCCATGCAGCGGATCTCGGACGCGAACGGCGGCCGCCGCGCCGCCAGCACCGAAGGGCACAAGAAGTCCGCGGAATACATCGCCACCAAGCTGGAGCAGGCCGGGTACTCGGTCACGCGGCAGGAGTTCCCGTTCACCTACGCGGAGACCCTCGCGGAGCAGCTGACGGTCGCGGGCGCCGACGTCCCGATCATCATCATGTCCTACAGCCCGTCGACGCCCGCGGGCGGAATCACCGCCCCGCTCGCCGTGGTCCCGGTCGACGACACGAGCGGCTGTGAGGCCACCGACTACGCCGGCGGAGTCGCCGGCAAGATCGCCCTGATCCAGCGCGGTGGCTGCTCCTTCGCGCAGAAGCAGGCGACCGCCGCCGCGGCCGGCGCTGTCGGCGCGATCGTCTACAACAACGTCCCGGGCCCGGTCAACGGCACCCTCGGCGACCCGGCCGCGGGCAAGATCCCGACCGGCGGCATCACCCAGGCCGACGGCCAGGCGCTCGCCACCAAGGCAGGCTCCTCGGTCACCCTCGACCTGCGCGCCTTCCAGGAGGAGCGGACCAGCTACAACGTCCTCGCCGAGACCAAGACCGGTCGCAAGGACAACGTCGTGATGCTCGGCGCCCACCTCGACAGCGTCACCGAAGGCCCCGGCATCAACGACAACGGCACCGGTTCCGCCGCGCTGCTGGAGACCGCGCTGCAGCTGGGCAGCCAGCCCAAGGCCAACAACGCCGTCCGCTTCGGCTGGTGGAGCGCCGAGGAGTTCGGTCTCGTCGGCTCGACCCACTACGTCAACTCGCTGAGCTTCGAAGAGCAGCTCAACATCGCGCTGTACTACAACTACGACATGATCGGCTCGCCGAACGCGGCGTACTTCGCCTACGACGGTGACAACTCCGACGGTGTCGGCGCGGGTGCGGGCCCGTATGGTTCCGCGCAGCTCGAGCAGACGCTCGTGGACTACCTGCAGCTGGGCAAGGGTGTCCCGGTCGAAGGCACGGACTTCACCGGTCGTTCCGACTACGGCCAGTTCATCGCGGTCGGCATCCCGGCCGGTGGCCTGTTCACCGGCGCCGAAGGCGTGAAGACCGCCGCACAGGCCGCGAAGTGGGGCGGTAGCGCCAACGTTCCTTACGACAAGTGCTACCACCAGGCTTGCGACAACCTCGGCAACGTCGACCGTGTCGCGCTCGAGCGCAACTCGGACGCCGTCGCCTGGGCGCTGGGCGTGTACGCGACCAGCACCGCGAACATCAACGGTGTCTCGGGTGCCTCGGCCACGAAGGCGAAGGCCCTTCGCGCCGCGGAGCGGTCCCAGCAGCGGAGCATGACTGCTTCCGTCCACGCTGACGACCACCACGGCCACGTCGCCGCGTAGTAGCTCTTTCAAGCGCAATGAAAGGACCGTTCCTTGCAAAATTTGCAAGGAACGGTCCTTTCCTAGCGTCTGGGGAGGGGTAGGTGCGCTACTCAGGAGACTCGGACAGCTGGAGACCGGTGCGCCCAATGTGGCATTGGTGGCGCTCAGCGTCCCCAATGCCACATTGGGCGCACCGGGCGAGCCAGCAGCGCCGGACGAGGGGAACTCAGCCCAGGCTGTTGGTCGCGAAGGTGTCGCACCGCGCCGGCTGGCCGGTCTGGAAGCCGGTGGTGAACCACTTCTTCCGCTGCGCCGAAGTGCCGTGGCTGAACTGCGACTCGTCGACCCGGCCGCTGCCGAGTTTGGACTGGATGTAGTCGTCGCCGATCCGCGAAGCGGTGTCCAGGGCGGAGTTGATGTCCTCCTGGGTGAGCTCGGTGAGCAGTGGCCGCCCCGACTCGGTCGGCGTGGTCGTGGCGTGGTTCGCCCAGACGCCGGCGTAGCAGTCGGCCTGGAGTTCGAGCCGCACCGAGCCCGAGGTCGGCCCGCTGCCGGTGCCCTTTTTGGACACTCCGGTGAGGTTCTGCACGTGGTGGCCGTATTCGTGGGCCAGCACGTACGCCTCCGCGAACGGCCCGCCCTGCGCGCCGAACCGGGTGCGGAGTTCGTTGAAGAACGCGAGATCGATGTAGACCTCTGAGTCGCCGGGGCAGTAGAAGGGCCCGACGTCCGAAGTCGCGCTGCCGCAGGCCGTGTTCACGCCCCCGTTGAAGAAGTTGGTGACGGCCTTGCGATACGTGGAGCCGGACCGCTGGAACTCCTGGCCCCAGTAGTCCTGGATCGAGTTGATGGTGGCGACGATCGCGCAGTCGTGGTTGCGGTTCGCGTCCGCGCCGGTCTTGCATTCCTGCGACAGCGACGTGTTGTCCATCTGCTGTCCGGAGCCCAGACCACCGAGCCCACTCGAAGACGGGTTCAGGCTCACGCCGCCGAATTGGGACATCAGGAAGTAGATGACGAGGCCGACCACGCTGAGCCCGCCGCCGCCGAGTGCCACCCGGCCGCCGATACCGCCACCGCCACCACCGCCGCGCAGGTCCTCGACCTCGGAGGTGTCCAGGCCCGCGCCTTCGTCGAATCGCACGGGGGAAAGCGTAGCCGGAAGAGGCCGGATATGCCTGGGTGCGGCCACGCAGCGCGGCCGCACCCAGGACTACCGAGGTTGTCTTGTACTTGTCGCCGGTCGGCCGCGATCATCGGGCCGGCGCCGGGCACTGCCGAGGCGGTCGAAGAGGCCGCGAACCCGAAACAGGCCGGAGTGACGCCGAATGCGCGAGAATTGTCGTGCGCATCTGAGATGCCCGCGTTCGTCGCTGTTCGCAGTCGCGACCGACCCGGTCCATTCCGTTCCGGTCGCGGGACACAGCAGGCGGTCAACCGCGAGAATCACCCGCCATACCACCACCTTGACCCTTCCCGGCTGGGAGCGAGCCCGGCGATCGTCCGTGGAGATCGCCCGATACTTGCCCGACCATCCGCTGACAAGAAGAATGCGCCTTTTCGCGCCGAGTCTCAACCTTTTCGTAACCCTCCTTCGGGCGAATGTCCCGCCGGGTTTTTCACCGGCCGAAAAGTGACCGGCGGGTATGCGCCTTGCGCGATCAACGCTCTACGCTGCGTGGATGGCGGTGGAGCAGAAGGAAGTGCGCTGGCTGTCCGAGTCGGAGATGGTCGCTTGGCGCTCGTACATCGTCGCCACCATGCGGCTGCGGCAGCGTCTGCATCGCGAACTCTCCGAGCGGCACGACGTCACGCTCGCCGACTACGAGGTCCTGGTCTGCCTTTCGCTCCAGTCCGACAACCGGATGCGGATGACGGAGCTGGCGAGCATGCTCGGCTCGACCAAGAGCAGGCTTTCGCACCAGATGGTCCGGCTGGAGGCCGACGGGCTGATCCGCCGCACCCGTGACCCGGCGGACAAACGCGGCGTGGTCGCGGAGATGACCGGACGCGGCGCGGAACTGCTGGCGGGTGCCGCGCCGACGCACGTCGAGGGCGTCCGGGAGCATTTGATCGACCTGCTGAGCCCCGAAGAGCAACAGGTGCTGGGGCAGGCTTTCGGCCGTGTGCTGGAGCACCTGTCGGAGATCGACGGTCTCCCGCGGCTGCCACCGGTCACTTCTTGAGGGCGTTGAGCCGCGCGGCCTGACGCGTCAGGTGGGCGTGCTCGGCCAGGTTGGCCGCCTTTTCGGCGGCCTCGCTGTACAGCCGCGCCGCCGTCGTCAGGTCGCCGTCGCGCTCGTGGAGGTACGCCGCCACCGCCGTGTACCGCGGCAGCGAGTCGTCCAGTTTCGCCAGCGCGGCAAGGCCCGCGCGCGGTCCGTCCGCCTCGCCGACGGCCACCGCGCGGTTGAGCCGGACGACCGGGCTGCCGGTCAGCCGCGCGAGTTCGTCGTACCACTCGACGATCTGCACCCAGTCGGTCTCCTCGGCGGCAGGCGCGTCGGCGTGGAGCGCCGCGATGGCGGCCTGCGCCTGGAACTCGCCCAGCCTGTCGCGCGCCAGCGCCGCTTGCAGGATTTCGACGCCCTCCGCGATCAGGCGCGTGTCCCATTCGCCGCGGTCCTGTTCGGCCAGCGGCACCAGGTCGCCGCCGGGAGTCGTCCTGGCGGCGCGCCGGGCGTGGTGGAGCAGCATGAGGGCGAGCAGCCCCCGCACCTCGGGATGGTCGATCGAGGCCGAGAGCCGCCGGGTGAGCCGGATGGCTTCGGCGGCGAGGTCGACGTCGCCGGAGTAGCCCTCGTTGAACACCAGGTAGAGCACGCGGAGCACGGTGGCGACGTCACCCGCCTGGTCGAAACGCACCGCGGAGACGGTGCGTTTGGCCCGGCTGATGCGCTGCGCCATGGTCGCTTCGGGCACCAGGTACGCCTGCGCGATCTGCCGGGTGGTCAGCCCGCCGACGGCGCGCAGGGTGAGCGCGACCGCCGACGACGGCGTCAGCGACGGGTGGGCGCACAGGAAGTAGAGCTGCAGCGTGTCGTCCACCGCGGGGGCGGGCCCGGGTTCCGGTTCCTCTTCGACGACGTCCTCGCGACGGCGACGGGCGGCATCCGATCGGGCCATGTCGAGGAATTTGCGCCAGGCGACGGTGACGAGCCAGCCCTTCGGATCCTTCGGCCGGTCACCTGGCCAGACGCGGACGGCCTCGATCAGCGCTTCCTGCACGGCGTCCTCGGCCGCCGCGAAATCGGCTCCGCGGCGGACGAGGATTCCGAGGACGTTCGGTGTGAGGCCGCGAAGGAGAGCCTCGTCCATCTCGGTGTTCACTCCGTGATGACGAGGGGCTCGCCCCACAGCGGACGCAGTTCGAGCCACTCGTGGATCGGCTTCCCGCCCGCGCCCGGAGCGGCCGACAGCTCGCCCGCCAGTTCGAGCGCCCGCTCGTAGCTGTCGACGTCGATCACCATGAAGCCGGCGATGAGGTCCTTGGTCTCGGCGAAGGGGCCGTCGGTGACCGGCGGCTTGCCCTCGCCGTCGTACCGGACGAAGGTGCCTTCGGGGGCGAGGGCCAGCTCGTCGACGAACTCGCCGGTCTCCTGGAGCCGGAGCGCGAAGTCCCGCATGTACTCGATGTGCGCGGTGATCTCGTCCGGCGCCCAGTGGTCCATCGGCACGTTGTTGACCGCCGCCGGAGCGCCGCGGTAGTGCTTGAGCAGCAGGTACTTCGCCATGACTTGTTCTCCTCGATGAGGGTGGCGCGGCCGGGTTCGGCCGCTTTCATCGCCAGGGACGGAGCCGGGTACGGGTTCTCGACATCGTCGGGAACAGTAATGCTGCCCGATGGCCGGGAACATATCGGTGACACTCGATGTCATCCGATCTCAGGACGGATCAATCGCGAGAAACCGGCCCGCAATGGCGTCTGGTGGGTCATACATCTGATCTCTAACGTTCTTTATCGCGGAAGATTTCCCTTCGCGAAAGGAAGAACCCCTTGTCCAAGGCAAAACGGCGATCCGCCGGCCTTCTGGTGACCGCCGGTCTCATCTGCGGCTTGTTCGTGGGTGAGACCGCGGGGGCCGTGGCCTCCGACATCCCGGCGGCACCCCCCGCCGTCAAGGACCACAGCCGGCCGCTGCCGCCCGGCGCGACCCCGGTGGCCCCGCTCGCCGCTTCCGTCGCCCAGGCGCAGATCGCCGCCAATCCGGTGGTCTGCGAGGGTGACGGGGTCTCCGGCAAACGCGTCGAGCTGGTCTACGTCCGTGAAGCCGGTCAGCCCGACCGGTACGCGAACGTCGTGCCCTCCCTGCGCGCCTACGCGTCCGGGATCGACGACTCGTTCAACGACAGCGCCGCGGCGACGGGCGCGAGCAGACATCTCCGGTACGTGACGACGGCGGGCGCGGGTTGCCAGGTCGCCGTCGGCAACCTCGTGGTGCCCAACGGCACGTACACCTCGGGTGCGATCCGCGACGCCGCCATCAACGCCGGCTTCCACCTCGCCGACCGCGACTACATGCTGTTCTCCGACAACCCCCACACCTGTGCCGGCACGTGGGGCGACAGCGACGACCAGCCCGGCCCCGCCAACGCCTTCAACAACGGCAGGCACTACACGGAGATCGCCGTCCCCTGCTGGGGTGTCAACGCCGCGGCCCACGAACTCGGCCACATGCTCGGCGCCGTCCTCCCCGGTGCCCCGCACTACCAGGGCGGCGGGCACTGCTCCCAGGAATGGGACCTGATGTGTTACGGCGACACCCAGTCCTTCGACTGCACGGAGCGCGATTTCGATCGGCTGCTGGACTGCGGCAACGACGACTACTTCAGCACGAATCCCACGCCCGGCAGCTGGCTCGCCACCCATTGGAACGTCGCCAACAGCGCCTTCCTGATCAAGAAGGACACCCCGGACAACGACGACGGCCACGCACGGGGAGGGAAGACGTACGTCATCACCGGCGCCAGCGGCAACGCCATCGACGTCGTGGGTTCGTCGACCGGCGGCCTCGTCGAACTCAGTCACCGGGCCCGCACGGATTCCCAGAGCCAGAAGTGGATCCTGGGCTACAACACCGGTCTGCAACTCGTGAACGCCAACAGCCAGCTGTGCGCCGACAGCGCCCAGAGCGGGACGGCGCCCGGCACGCACATCCTCCAGTACAACTGCAACGGCCAGAACGGCATGCGATGGGCGTTCCAGCCGCTCGGCAACGGCAAGGTGGCGATCTTCAACTACCTGACGGGTTACGCGATCACCGAGGGCGGCGCGTATCCGGCGTCTCTCGTCCAGCAGCCCTACACCGGGGCGGCCAACCAGCAGTGGACCCTGAACCCGGTCGCCGACCCCGGCCCGAAGGCGAGCACGAAGTACTACCTGACCGTCGCGACCAACGGCAACAGTGCGGCCGTGGTCGACGGCTCGTCGTCTTCCGGCGCGAAGATCACCCACGTGGCCAGGCAGAACGACAACGGCCAGAAGTGGAAGCTCACCGACGCGGGCGGCGGATACTGGAGGATCTCCAACGAGCGGAGCGGCCTGTGCCTGCGGCCGGTCTCAGGCAGTACCGCGGACGGCGCGCTCCTCGAACAGACGCACTGCGGCTCGTCGACCACTCAGCAGTGGAAGCTGCTGCGTAGCGCCGACATGCGCTACGGGCTGGTGAACCGGGCGAGCCAATTGGCGGTGCGGCAGGTCAACAACGGCACGGCTTCGATCCTCGAGCAGCGGCCCTTCGTGGGCGGCCGCAGCGACGAGACCGTCTGGGCTCTCGTGCCCGCGTGAAACGCGAAGCTCCCCAGGTCCGTGTTATCCATCGACCTGGGGAGCTTGGTCTTCAAGACTGGCGGTAGCGGTGGGATTCGAACCCACGGAGGACAGAGCCCTCGCATGTTTTCAAGACATGTTCCTTCGGCCGCTCGGACACGCTACCGCCGTCGAGGATATCCGACGGTGCTTTGCCGGGATGCTTCGGATCTAGTCGAAGTCCCAGTCCGTCAATATCCCGATGAAGAGGAAGAACGCCAGGATGAGCACGATGATCGCGACGCCGACGTAGCCGATGATCAGGGCGGCCAGCGCCATGCCCTGGCCGCCCGCTTCCCCGCGTTTGGCCTTGGAATGCGCGATATGCCCCATGATGACGCCCGCGATCGACGGCAGCCCGCTGCACGCGACGAGGCTGGCGATCGACACGATCAGCGCCGCGATCGCCAGACCCTGTTCCTGCGGCGGTTGCGGCGGGCCGTAGCCGTAACCCGGCTGCTGGTACGGCTGACCGTACGGAGGTTGCTGACCGTACGGCTGCTGCTGACCGTAGGGATCCTGCGGATATGTCACCGGCTCACCGTAACCGCCGGAGCTCGGTTCAGGACGCTTGACTCTTCTCGGCCTTCGCCGCGATCCGCGCCTGGACCTCGGGGCGGCGCAACGGCGGCACCGTCGCCGGCGGCTGACGGCGGGCGGGCAGTTCGGTCAGCAGCCGCCTGGTGATCTCGGTGATCTCGGCGACGGCGGCCTCGAACGGCTCACGGGTGGCGTCGGACAGGCTCTGCACCCCGGACACCTTGCGGACGTATTGACGGGCGGCGGCCTCGATCTCGTCCGGCGTCGCCGCCGGCTCGAGGCCTCGAAGCGTGGTGATGTTCCGGCACATGACCCGATCGTACGTCCGCCCACCGACGTTTCCGGGTGCTTCGATCACACAGTCGGTTAGAAGCTGCCCCGGTTCGTTGACGCCGAAAAACGCGTTTGGGCACTCTCGGCGGAGTGCCCCTCAGACCCCGCTCTCTTCGCCGCGCGCCCGTCGAGCCGATCCCCGAACCGGCCGAGCCTTCCCCGATACCGGAACAGGTCTGGCAGCGCGTCCCGATCGACGCCCTGATCGACCTGGTCACCGAGATCTTCACCGCCCACGATCTGCCGTGGTCACGGGCGAGGATGGCCGCCGAGGCGGTGTGCCACGGCGATCTCACCGGAACGCCGGAGTCCGGTGTCGCCGAACTGACCCGGCTGCATCTGCCGATGCTGGTCAACGGCATGGTGCGGCCGAGGGCCGAACCGCTGATGATCGCCGACCGCGGTGCCGCCGCCCTGATCGATTACCGCCGCGCGCCGGGGCTGTGGGCCGTCGGCGACGCGATGGACCGCGCGGTGTCCCGGGCGGGCCGGTACGGCGTCGGGCTCATGTCGGTCCGCGGCGTCGGGCCGTTCGGCCGCGCCGGGCACCATGCCGCGAGGGCGTTGCCGCACACCATGATCGGGCTCGTCATGGCGGCGGGCGGTGAACTCGGGAAGGCCGCGAACCCGCTCGGGATGGCCGCCCCCGCGGGCGCGTACCCGGAGTTCGTGCTGGATCTGGACACCCTGGCCGATGTCGACAGCGCCGCCGTCGCCGGCTTCGCCCTGCTGGTGGAGATCTTCGCCGGGGTCCTGTCGGGCGTCGGCGACCACGATCACGACACCGGTCTCATGGTGATGGCCATCGCGCCGACGACGCTGCGCAGCGCCGACGGGTTCTACAAGGCCGCGAGCGCGTTGTTCGGCAGCCTGCTCGGCTGGGAGGGCGGCACCCCGGTCCGGTATCCGGGCTGGCGTGAGGCGCAGTACCTCGAACAGTGCCAGGCGCTGGGTGTCCCGCTGAACGAGCCGGTGCACCGCGAGCTCGAAGACCTCGCGCGGGCGTTGCGCCTGGCGCCGCTGCAGGGGCGCTAGTTCATGTGATTCTGCGGACGACACGCGTGATCAGATGGACGACACGCGTGTCTGGACGGACGGCTCGTGTGTCGTCCGTCCAATCACGTGTGTCGTCCGCAGAATCACGGGGCGCTAGGACAGGACGACGCGGCCGCCTTCGCCGCCGACCTCCACGACGTCGCCGTTCGTCAGCTGACGGCCGCGCCGGACCTCCACCTCGCCGTTGACCGTGACCTCTTCGGCGTCGAGGAGGTCTTTCGCGTGCGAGCCGTCTTCGGCCAGGTTGGCCAGTTTGAGGAACTGGCCGAGGCGGATCGGCTCGCCGGTGATCGGGACGTCCTGGATGCTCATGGGGAGATCATCCCCGTGCGTCCATTTTCCGGTACAGGGTGGCGACGTCGGTGTCGAAGTAGCTGCTGTAGGACGTGTCCGGATCGTCCCCGCCGTACAGGTAGCCGCCGATCACGCCGACGACGGTGCCGAGTTCGGTCGCCGGATCGGGGTCGACCACCCACGGGCCGCCGCTGGTGCCGGTCGTGAAGCCGGGGCAGCCGACGCGCATCTGGTAGGTGTCGGCCTGGCTGCTGGTGCCGTGGCAGACGACCGGCGCCTCCCGTTCGTCGGGATACCCGGTCAGGGTGATCGAGTGGGCGAACCCGCCGCCGGTCACGAGGGTGTTGGCGCCGGTGACGCTTTCGAGGGTCTTCGTGGTGCCCGCCTGATGCGCGGTCGCGAAACCGACATCCAGGTCCGGATCGGATGAATCGGCCCAACCTTCGGGGACCTGCGGATCGGAGACGTCCCAGTAGCCGTACGGCGCGACGCCGTCGTGGTAGCCGGGCGCGAACGAAATCCCCGTCGCGTACTCGCCGCCTTCGCCGTCGTGAAGGCAATGCGCCGCCGTGAGCAGGAGGTCGCCGGGGGCACTGTGGACGACGCTGGCCGTGCAGAAATGCGTCCCGTCGATGAAGAGCGCGCCGATCGCCGGGTTGGTCCGCGGCGCGGCGGGGGTGGCGGCCACCGTCGCGGCGTTGTCGCCGGCGTCGGTCGCGACAGGATCCGAAGCGGCGGAGCAACCGGACAGAACGACACAGAGCACGAGCAACAGGGCGCGGCGCATCGCGTTCCTTTCGCTCTTCCACGGCTGTCCGGTCACAGATCACCATAAGCGGGGCACGAACACAGCCCGAATCGATCAACGCACAGCAAGCTCACAGCCGTAGTATGTGTTACCTCCGGTAACAGTCGAGCGGGTTGGGAGCGGGTATGAGGTCGTTCACGGACAAGGTCGTGGTGATCACGGGCGCGGGCTCGGGAATCGGCAAGGCACTCGCGATCGAGCTGGCGGGGCGGGGTGCCAGGCTGGCGCTTTCCGACGTCGACGCCGTCCGTGCGGCGGGCACCGTCGCGGAGTGCGAGACGGCGGGCGCGACCGCGAAGGCGTACGCGCTCGACGTCGCCGACCGTGACGCCGTCCTCGCGCACGCCGAGGAGGTCGCCGTCGATTTCGGGGGCGCCAACGTCGTGGTGAACAACGCCGGGGTCGCGCTCGGCGCCACGGTCGAGGAAATGACCTGGGACGACTACGACTGGCTGATGGGGATCAATCTCGGCGGCGTGGTCAACGGTACGAAAGCCTTTCTGCCGCAGGTGATCGCTTCGGGTGACGGGCACATCGTCAACCTTTCGAGTGTGTTCGGCTTCATCGGCGTGCCCACGCAGAGTGCGTACAACGCGGCGAAATTCGCGGTGCGGGGGTTCACCGAGGCGCTGCGCCAGGAAATGCTGATCGCCCGTCATCCGGTCAAGGTCAGCTGCGTGCATCCCGGCGGCATCAAGACGAATATCGCCCGCGACGCGCGGGGCGGCGTCGAGCGGGACATCGACAAAGCCGCCGAGGGATTCGAAAAGATCGCGAGGACCACGCCGGAGAAGGCCGCGCAGACCATCGTGCGTGGTATCGAACGGGGGACGGCGCGCATCCTGATCGGGCCGGACGCGTATGCCATCGACGCGATTCCCCGCGTGCTCGGTTCATTTTACCAGCGGCCACTCGCCCTGCTCGGGCGCTGGGGAATGCGGAATCTCTGAGAAAGGGGAAGCCACTGAACGGAGTAACCCTGCGTGGTCCGGACGGCTCGGCATAACTCGATCGGGGTGCGTTACTTACGGCGGCGTCGGAAATGCACCACAATGCTCAAGTTCGTGATTCCCCTTCCGGAGGTCCCCATGCCGCGCGCCGCCCAGCGCCGTCCGTCGACCGACGCCTTCTCCGCGCCTGTCGAAACCGTTGAACTACTGGACCGGACGGGGATCATCGCGGCGAGCCTGCCGAAGCGGCGGCGCAGTCCGGAAAACGAGCCGGAGCCCAAGCCGATGCCGGTGCGGCCCCCGGTCTGCGAGCCGGTCGTGGACAAGGATCTCCGGCCCAAGGCCGTCGTCATCCACCGGCGCGCCCGGTCCTGGCTGGCAGGCGGAGCGGGGGTGGCGCTGCTCGCGATCGGCTGGTTCGCCGGCACGTTCACCCTCGAGCCGGTCGACGACACCGCCTTGCCGGAGCCGCCGCTGCCCGCCGTGGTGACCCAGCAGCCACCCGTCGCGCAGCCCGCGCCGCAGGCGGCCCCGGTGACGGTCTACGTCCCGGTCACCGTGAAACAGCAGGCGCCCGCGACGAAGAAGAAGCCCGTCAAGGAACGGGTCGTGGCCCTGCCGCCCGCCGAGACCAAGCCGCCGGAGCAGCCGCGTTCGGACCTCGGAGCGCGCGACAAGGCCGCGGAGGATCTCCGGAGCATGATGGATCCCGCCGTGGCGAGTTCGCTGGCGGTGCAGATGGCGCAGGGAATGATGAGCTACGGCCGCTGACCCGTCAGCGCGACGGCCAGCGCGGAGCCCTCTCCAGGGTCGCCGTGCACGAGTTCGGTGCGGTGGACCACGCGCGGCGACGACAGGGAAAGCACGCTCACGCCGGTGATGACGTCGGCCGGGAGCAGCGCCAGCCCTTGACCGGCCGAGACCAGGCGAAGCAGGCCGTTGACGTCGGTCCCGGTGTACCGCAGCCGACCGCGGAATCCGTCGGTCGAAGCGGACTTTCTCAACCGTTCCAAGGGAATCGCGGTGTCCGGCGCGTCGATCCAGTGCGCGTCGGCGAGTTCGGCCAGCCCGGCGGTCCGCCCGGTCAGCGGATGGCCGGCGGGCACCGCGACCGCGAGCGGGCGTTCGCCGACGACGGTGGTGGTGAGCGGGCCGAAGTCCGGCAGCGGGAGCGGATCACTCGGCGCGGTCATCCCGTCGACGAGACCGAGGTCGAGTGAGCCCGTCGCGACCGCCGACAGGACGTCTTCGCGGCGCAGCACGCGTAATTCGGTGCCGCGGTGCGCGGCGGCGGCGACTTCGGCGGTGAGCGAAAGCGGCGTCAGTCCGAGCACGACCCGGCCGGTGGGTGCCGCGGTGAGCCGGGCGAGGTCCGCGCGGGCGGCGTCGAGCCGGGTCAGCAGCGGACCGGCGTGTTCGAGGAGACGTTCCCCGGCCCGCGTCGGGGCGACGGGCCGCCGGGTCAGCAACGCGGTGCCGAGGTCGTGTTCGAGCGCGGCGATGTGCTGGGAGATCGCGGACTGCGTGTAGCCGAGGTCGCGCGCGGCCCGGGAGAACGAGCCGCCGCGGGCCACCGCCACGAAGGTGCGGAGCAGATGGGTCTCCATGGTGCATCAGTATCGCTTATGACTTCAGCAAGGATCATCGTTGGCGCTGAACTCGGCCCGCGGGTCAGGATGGCCGCATGACACAGACAGCCCGCGTCGCCCTGGTGGGTGACCGTTCGGACGGCGTCCGCTCCCACGTCCGGATCCCGATGCTCTTCGACCGTCTCGCCGAACGTGATGGCCTCGAACTCGACGCCTACTGGATCCCGACCGGCGCCGTCGGCGACGTCACCGGTTTCGACGCCGTCTGGCTGGTGCCCGGCAGCCCCTATCGGTCCGAAGCCGGCGCGGTGGACACCGTGCGCGCCGCCCGCGAGAACGGCATCCCGTTCCTCGGCACCTGCGCCGGTTTCCAGCACGCGTTGCTGGAATTCGCACGGAACGTCTGCGGTCTCGGCGGAATCGGGCACGCGGAGAACGCGCCGGAGTCGGCCGAGCAGTTGATCGTGCCGCTGGCGTGTTCGCTCGTCGGGCACGAGAGTGCCATCCACGTCACGCCGGGAACGCTGGCCGCGCGCATCCTCGGCGCGGAGCGTTCCGTTGAGCGGTACCACTGTTCGTACGGCCTCGACGCCAGGCATCGGGACACGTTGGCGGCGAACGGGCTCGTCTTCAGTGGATTCGACGGCGAGGGCGACGCGCGGATCGCGGAACTGCCGGAGCACCCGTTCTTCCTGGCGACACTGTTCCAACCGGAACTCGCCGGCGACGGCACCCGCCCCCATCCGCTCGTCGGGGCCTTCGCTCGTGCCGCCGTGGAGCACGCGAATCTGTCTGTCCATAGTGGACGCTGACGGCGGTCGTGCGCCGGATGGCCGCTGACACAGCGAAAGTGATCGACTACCGTGAGCCAAGGGGAGGGGCTCATGGAGAAGGGGGATTCCGCTCGGAACGCACCGTTCAAGGCCGCTTTCGTGGTCGGCGAGTTCCGTGCGTTATGGGCGGCAGAGGCGTTTTCGCAGGCCGGTGACCAGCTGGCCAGGGTCGCGTTGTCGGTGCTGGTGTGGGAAAGAACGGCGTCCGCGGGGCTGACCGGGCTCACCTACGGGCTGACGTATCTGCCGACGCTGATCGGCGGCACCCTGTTCGCCGGACTGGCGGACCGGTATTCGCGGCGGACGGTGATGATCGTCTGCGACCTGCTGCGCGCGGCGATCGCGGCGCTGATGGCGGTCCCGGGGACGCCGTTGCCGGTGCTGGCCGGGCTGCTGGTGATCCTGACGATGGCGGGCGGCCCGTTTCGGGCGGCACAGCTCGCGTTGCTCCCGGACGTCCTCGAAGGCGACCGGTACGTCGCCGGGCTCGCGGTCCGCACGATCACCATCCAAACGGCACAGCTGGCCGGATTCGGTGGTGGCGGACTGGTGATCGGGCTCGTGACGCCCCACTGGGGACTGGTGATCGACGCGGCGACCTTTGTGGTCTCGGCGCTGCTCGTGTCCACAGGGGTCCGTCGCCGGGGGCCCGCCACCACGGAATCTTCGGTGAAAAGCCGTGTGGCGCGGGCTTTCAGTGGTGAAGGCGTCAGGGAACTGTGGCAGGGCAAGGGAATCCGCGTGCTCTTCGGGCTGAAGATGCTCGCCGGGTTCGCCATCGCACCGGAAGGGCTCGCGGCGCCGCTCGCCGTCGGACTCGGGGCGGGGAGTTTCGCGGTCGGTCTCATTCTCGCGGCGGATCCGGTGGGTTCGGTAATTGGATCGTGGATCTTCACGAAATGGGTTCCGGCGCGACGGAAAACGCGAATGGTCGGCATTCTCGCCATCGCATCCGTCGTTCCCTTGGTCTTTGTCTTCTTTCATCCGTCACTGCCGGTCTGTCTCGCGTTGATCGGGCTCAGCGGCGCGTTCGCGGCGCCGTACCACCTGCAGGCCGTGGCGCTGATGGCGCGTGCGGTGCCGGACGGCGTCCGGGCGCAGGTGATGGGCCTGACCTCGACGAGTTTGGTGACCGTACAAGGAATCGGGATCATGCTCGCGGGCGGTCTCGCCCAGCTGACCGGTCCGTTCGTGGCCGTCGGGGTGGCCGCGACGGTCGCCGTCGCCTCGGCCGGCCCGATGGCGATGGCGTGGAAACGCACCATCGCCACCGGGCCGGATGTCTGGCTCCCGGCCGGGAGCCGAACCGGCTGAATCGGTGGGATCAGTCCTCACGACCGTTCATGATGGTCCTCCCTCCCACTGCTCCATCTGTGTGTTCCGGAATTGACTCGAGCCACCCTCAGTACTACCTCGGATACATTGAATTGCGTACGGAAGGGGGACCGGTGACGATGATTATGGGGGATGCGGAACTCGTCGGAGAAGGGGCCGGTACGCGGCTGAGAACCTGGGTCCGAAACTGGGACTTATGGTCCGGACCACGCGGGGTGCCGGCGGTTTTTCTTGTGGTGGAAGGACTTGCGGCGGCAGTCGCCGTAGTCGCCCTGCTCCGATCGAACTACGAGACTACGGAATTCGTCCGATTTGGATCACTGCTCGGCCTTGCTTTCCTGCAGGCCGAGCTTTCGCGTTCGGTGGAACGGTTGCGGCGCACGCTTTGTGACCGGCCGCACATCAACATGACTTCGGTGTGGACGTTCGCGGGGGTGCTCGTCCTGCCGTCCGGGCTCGCGCTCGCCCTCGGCCTGCTCATCTACCTGCACCTTTGGCTCCGGGTGTGGCGGGGGATGAGCCACCGCCCCGCCTACCGCGTCGTGTACTGCGCGGCGGCGATCGTGCTGTCCTGCCTGGCTTCCGGCGCCATCGTCTCCGGATGGAACGGTCTGCCCGTCGGGTTCGCCGGTTCGCTGAAGATCGTCGAGGCGGCGGCCGTGTTCACCGTGGCCAACGCGTTCGTCGTGGCGCTTTCGGTGTACCTGCACACGGGGGGCCGGTCGCCGCGTTCGCTGTTCGGCTCCGGCGACGACAACCTGCTGGAGGTCACCACCCTGGTGCTCGGGACCTCGACCGCGCTGGGCATCGTGCACGCGCCCGCGCTCGTCCCGTTCGTCCTGCTGCCCGTGCTGGTGCTGCACCGCAGTGTGCTGGTGCGGCAACTGGAGATCGCGGCGAACATCGACGGCAAGACCGGCGTGCTGAACGCGCACGCGTGGCATGTGCTCAGCGAACGGGAGCTTTCGTCGGCGGCAAGGGCGAAGAGCAAACTCGGGGTGCTGATGCTCGACCTCGACCACTTCAAACAGGTCAACGACGTCTACGGGCACCTCGCGGGCGACGTCGTGCTCAAGGTCGTCGCGGAGACGATCTCCGAGCACGTGCGCGACTACGACTCCGTCGGGCGCTTCGGCGGCGAAGAGTTCGTCGTGCTGCTTCCCGGCGCGACGGAGACCGACGTGATCCCCGTGGCCGAGCGGGTCCGGCAGGCGGTGATGGCGATCGAGGTCGAGGTCGTGACCGCTTCGGGGCCGCGGGTCGTGCGGGGTCTTTCGGTGTCGATCGGCGTCGCGGTCTACCCGTCGGGCGGGACCGTGCTGGAGCGGCTGCTGCACGTCGCCGACTCCGCGCTCTACCAGGCGAAGAACAGCGGCCGGAACCGCGTCGTCTCGCTGGCCGCCGCCTGACGCAACGCCGAACTCGCGTGATTGAAGACGGAACTCACGTGATTGAGGGCGTAACTCACGTGCTTGGAGGCGAGTCACGCCTTGCCGAAGTACATGAAGGAGGACCCCTTCCTGTACCTAGGCGCAGGGTCCCGGCAAAGTCGAGATCTTGCAGGTCAGGCGACTATTCCTGCACTGTTGGCAGGCCTGATTCCGGGCGCTGGCGGGGCTTCAGCGTCCATAAGGGACACCGCCGGACGATTGAGTGTCCGATTGATGCCGGTATGCACGTTTCTGCGGGGGGTCGTGAGTGGCAATGAGGGTTAGAACAACAAAAATCACTCACGACCCTCTCGCGAAACCGTGCAAGTCGCCCAAATCGGGCACCTTTGTCTCGTAAAGGGTCCCTTGTGGACAGTCAAGAGCCGGGTGAGGCTCCTTGCGGGAGCCCGCTCCTGTCGGGTCCACCTCGACACGTTCGCCTTGTCCCGCTCCAGCGGCGGAGCCGACCAGCAGTTATGCGACTTTGCCGGGACCCTGGCGCCTAGCGCAAGGAAGGGGGTCCTTCATGTACTTCACGACCGGCCGTCGAGGTCACAGCCGCCCCACGGTCACCAGGGATCACATCCGACGGTAGCGAAAGCCTCCTTCACTACCGTCAAGGTAGGCAAAGAGGCCCTCACTACCAGGAGAACGCGAACACAGGAGCGACACCGGCCCCACGCCACGACACGTTTGCCCTACCCCTCAAGAGAACCGTCCCCACCACTCACGAGGACCCAGCCGTTCTACCAGGGTGAGTTTTCTTCGTCTTCCGGTGCTTCGTGGCGTTTGTCGCGAGGCGCCTGCGGCGGAGGCGGAGCGTCGGCGGCCGACGGCGCCGGCGGGGCGGGCGGCGCGGGCGGCTCTTCCTCTTCGATCTCGGGGAAGCGGCTGCGCAGGGTGCCGATCATCAGCGCCCTGGTCTCCTGGTCCTCGTCGCCGAGCGATTCCTGCATGACCTCGGCGACCTGGCCCGCGATACCGGCCTGCGCCTGGTGCATGGTCTGGAGGATCTGCCGCGACAGTTCCTCCAGCGGGTACGTCCTCGCCTTGTTCCCGAACTCGATGTCCGTCACGCCACCGTCCGCCCCGACGGTGATCTTGACGGCGCCGTCGGAGCTGGCCGCGGTCAGCCGCAGCTGCTCCGTGCGCTCCTGAGCGGCCGCGTAGCGCTGGGCCTTTTCTTCCAGCCCCGCCGCCCATCGCTCCATTTTGCGCTGGGCCTCGTCGGGGTCCAGCATGAGCTCGCCGAGCTCGTTTCCGCCGGTCACTGCTTCCCTCCGATGTCCAAGGCCTTGAAGTCCGCCTTGAACGGTTCCGCGTTGGTCTTGTCACCGTCTACATAGGACTTCGCGGCGGTGCGTACGTTGTCCGCGGTCGACTGGATGCCTTCCGCCGCCGCCTTGATCGTGTCCGCCGCGCGTTCGCCCGCCGGGTTGACGATCGGCGGCAGGAACGCGCACAGCAGACCGTACGCGTCCGACGACATCGCCGAACCGGTCGCGCCGTGCGCGGTGTTCAGCCGGTCCACGAGCCCTTCGAGATGGCTCGCGTGCGCGGTCAGGTCGTCCGGGTCGACCTCGAACGAAGCCGTCACTTCCAGTCCTTGTTCTTCCAGTCGCCGATCACCGGCGGGGCCACGATCTCGTCGGCGGCGAAGAAGGACGGGTCGTCGGATTCGAGGTACTCGGCGGCCTTGTGCTCCGTGTCGTCCTGGCCCTGTCCCTTGCCGGCACCGGGCGCCATACCGCCGCCCATCGGCATACCGCCGGTCGTACCCGGCTTGCCGCCGGAACCGGCGGCGCGGGCCGCGGCCCCGTCGGCGTCCATCGCGCCCGCGCCGACGGCGCCGCCCATACCGAGCGAACCCGTCGCCTTTCCGGCACCGCCGAGGCCACCGCCGCCGGCACCCGCGCCGCCCGCGCCGGTCCCGCCGCCGAAGCCGCTGGTGCTGCCGCCGAGACCGCTGGTGCCGCCGCCCGGGATGTTCGGCATGCCGAGTTTGGGCGGGTTGTACGGCGTGCCCTTGTACGAGTTGCCGTCCGGGAACGTGGGGCCGCCGAGCCGCTCGCCGATGCCACCTGGCCGCGGGATCGGCGGGATGTTCGGCATGACCGGCCTCGGTCCGCCGCCGGTGGGCCCGTTCGGGATCGGGATGTTCGGCGGGGTGAACGGGAGACCGCCACCGGGACGCGGTCCGCCGCCGCCTTCGGGGATGGAGATGTTCGGCGGGGTGAACGACGGCGGCGTGACGGACGGCGGTGTGTAGCCCGTGGTGCGCGTGCTGTCGTCGATCTTGGGCAGGTTCGGGAGGTTGGGGCCCGCCGACGCCGCGGGTTTGTAGGTCTCGCCGCCGGTCGGCCCGTTCGGGATGGTGGGCATCGCCGGGTTGGAGCCGGGACCGCCACCACCGGGGAAGCCACCACCAGGACCACCGCCGCCGGGGAAGCCGCCGCCCGGACCGCTGCCACCGGGACCACTGCCGCCAGCTCCGCCGTTCGGCGCGTTGAACGGCGACACGCCGCCGGGCCCGCCGGTTCCACCCTGGGTGGTCCCGTCCACCGAAGCGGCGATGGTCCCGTCGGGGCCCACGGTGCCGTCGGCGCCTTCGGGTGCCATCCGGTCGCGAAGCGTCTGGGCGGGCGAGCCCGCTCCACCGCCGGCGGCGCTGCCCTGCAGCTGCTTGGCCGCCTGCATGGTCGGCAGCTTCGGCGGGGCGGGGAACGCCGGGGTGGCGATCGCCGAACCGACCGTGCCGTCGAAGTCGGTCATCACCTTCGCGGCCTGATCCCGCGCGTCCTGCTGCTTCTTGAAGGTCGAGAGGTCCTTCCCGAGCTGCGCCATGTACAGGTGCGGGTCGGTGATCGTCTGCAGGTTGGCGTTGGCCTCCTGCACGCTGAACGCGACCGGCGGGTTCGCCGCCATCAGCTTCTGCGTCTCGTTGAGGGTCTGCGAGTGGATCTGCTGCTGCCGCCCGGCCAGTGTCGCGCCGTTCGCGGTCGCGCCGAGCCACTTGCCGACACCGGCGAGGTGCTCGCGGGCCGCGTCGCCGCCTTCGCCCTCCCAGTTGGCCGTGCTCGCGTTGATCGCCTTCGCCAGGTTGCGCTGGTGTGTGGCCAGGTCGTTGCCCGCCCGGATCCACTCTTCGGAGGTCTCGCCCACCGCGGCCGGATCCGCGTTGTCCGCGATCGCGGCCTGCATCTGCTCGTGGGTGGCGTTGGCCCAGACCGTGGACGGCGGCTCGCCGGGCTTGCGGATGTCCAGGTCCTTGTCGAGACCCTCGCGCGCCTTGTCCAGCTGCCCCTCGTACATCTTCTGCGTGAAGATGTCCTTGAAGCCGTTGAGCGCCGTGTCACCCCAGCCGAGGATGTTGAACAGCAGGTCGGTCCCGGCGGCGGCCCCGGCCCGGATCTCGTCACCGGAGGCGGCCTCGTCGGCCAGCGGCCCGACGTAGTACGGGGACGATGAGTCGGCCGTGATGTCGTAGAACGGGTCGTCCGGGTTGTAGTCCTCGGACTGGGGGTCGGAGACCTTCGTGGTCTTCTCCGCGGCTTCGGTCACGGGTCTCTCCTCTTAGATCTCGGTGTCGATCCGCGTCAGGGTGCGCTGGTTCTCGTCGTCGCGTTCCCGGTAGTTCCGCTTGGCGAGTTCGATCGCCTCGACGTAGGTCGGGAATTCGGCGCGGGCGGCTTCGAGCTGGGTGAGCAGGCCCTGCGCGTCCGTCGCGGTGCCGTGCATGTGCTCGGACACCCAGCGCGCGGTCGCGGTGGAGCTCATCGGCGGCGTGTTCCGCAGCTTGGTCAGCGCGCTCCAGCGCTCTTCGAGACTGTCGATCACTCCCTGGAGCGATCGGATCATCTCTTCACCGGTGCTCTCGTCGACGGCGAAACGGCCCTGCTTCGCCAGGGCCTTCAGCTCCGTGCCCGCGAGCTTGCCCCGGACCGCCATCATCGGCTGCAGTTGTTGTGCTTCCTCGGTCAACGGAGGATCCTCTCGCCGGGTTCAGGAGGGTCAGTAGATGTCAGCGATGGCCGCGCGGATCGCGTTCGCCACGCCCGACTGACTCGCCGGGTCGTAGTGACCGATCACGGCGCCGGAGGCTTCGTCGGTCTCTGTCCAGACCAGGTACCGGCCGTCCTCTGTGTCGAGCCAGCTCAGCGGCGTCGAGCGGAGCCGCTCGCCGCGGCGGCCGATCCCGCTCACGATGATGTGCCCGCCGCCGAGGCGGGTGCCGGACAGCACCTGCTCCAGGACGGCGACGTCGCTCTCGTCGTTGCGCGGGGAAGCGGTTTCCGGCCGGGCGCGGACGACGCCGGTGAACTGGAGGTTGCCGAACGCGTCGGTCTCCTCCTCGTCGAATTCCGCTTCCGCCTGACGGCGCGCGGCCATCGCGGAGACGGCGCGCTCTTCCTGCTGCACGAGGGTCCGGCGGCCGGTCGACGCGGGCCGCATCCGCGGCAGGACCCCGGCGAGGACCTCGACCAGCTCTTCGTCCGCGAACAGCGCGAACTGCAGGAGGTCTTCCCCGTGGGCCTGGGTGATGCCGAGCGCCTGCCTGCCGTCGGTGAGGGTGAGGACGGCGATGTCCTGGCCGATGCCGTCGATCCCGTTGACCGAGATGGTGATCCGGTGGTTCGAGAGCAGCGCGAACGCGGTGCGGATGGCCTGGTTCAGCTCGCCGTTGATCGACAGGCGGCGCTGTTCGAGGTCTGCGTAGACCTTCCGGATGACGGCGGCGTAGCGCTCCGGGTCGATCGAAGTGTTGCGGACGCGCAAGGGAAACAAGCGGACGTCGACGCCGAGCGCCTGTCCGACCACGGTCGCCTCTACCGTCCCCAGCGCGAAATCGGCTCGTTCAGCCATGCTTTTGCGCTACTCCCTCACGGGCGCCGGGCCCCGACTTTGTTAATGGCGAAAACAAACTAGCACAGCGCATGACTGTACGGAACCATACGAACACCGGTGGACCCGATGGAATGGATCACAGTGCCCGATCGGGCACTTTTCTTGCCCCTAAAGGAATAACGGCCGAAGTCAGCGGTCGGCGGTCGCGGGTGCGTAAGTCGTCATCCGGCGGGCCACATCCGTCCGGGAACGGGCCCCGAGTTTCCGCAGCACCTTGGCGACGTGCTGTTCCACAGTACGCGGCGAAAGGAACAAACCGTCCGCTATTTCCCGGTTCGTGCGCCCGTCGGAAAGCATGCGCGCGACCTCGAGTTCGCGGGGCGACAGTTCCTGGCCGTAGCCACGCCGTCCGCGCTGCGAGGGCGCCCACGCGCCGTGTTCCCGCAGCTGGTGGCGGCAGCGGCCGGCGTCCCTGGTCGCGCCGAGCCGCTCGTAGGCCTCCGCGGCCGCGGTGAGCTCCTCGATCGCCTTGCGGTCGCCCGCGGTCGGTTGACCGGAGGTGAGCTGACCTGCGGTGAGACGGCCCGCGTTGAGACGGCACAGCGCCGCCCGTTCCCGGGCGCAGATGGCCTGGTACGGCATCGGCAGCGCCTCGTAGCCCGCCGCCGCCTCGTCGAAAACCGTTGCCGCGGCGGGATGTTTGCCGCGCGCGTCGAGCAGGATCGCCTGGCCCGCGAGCAGCGCGACCCGGGAGACCGGCGAGTCCTTGCCGTCGATGCCGCGAGCGAATTCCTCGACCACGGCGTCCGCCTCGGACCAGCGTCCGGCCCGCGTGTAGGCCTCGGCCGCGGCGGGCACCAGCGCCGCCGCCCACACCCAGACCCCCTTGCGCCGGGCCGCCGTGACGGCGTTGTCGGCCGCCGCGCAGGCGCCGTCGACGTCGTCCGTCGCGAGGAGCACGCGGATGAGGACCCCGGCCGCCGAAAGGACGACGGGGATCGGCCCGTGTTCCGGGGCGTGCACGCTCGCCGCGGTCAGATGTCGTTGCGCGGCGGCGAATTCCCCGCGGACGGCGGCCAGTCCGCCGAGGACCAGCGAGCACTCCATGACGATCGGGCCGAGGTCGGGATAGGTGTCGCGGAGCTGTTCGGTGGTCTCCGCGAGCCCGGACCAGTCGCCGCGCACCCAGTCGAGCCGGACCCGGGTGCCCTGCGCGAGCCCGGCGGCGTAGAGCGCCCCGGCGTCGGTCGCGCGCCGGATCCCTTCCGTGACCAGCTTTTCCGCCCTGGCCAGATGTCCGGCCCAGGACTGCGCGTCGGCGAGGTTGCACCACAACCGCGCCAGCTGGACTCGTTCGGCCACACCGCTGCCCTGGTCCGGCAGTTCGGTGAACTCGGTCCAGGCCGATCCGTCACCGATATGCGCCTGGGTGGAGATCCGGTCGCCGAGGAGCGCGAGCCGCAGTTCCGGGTCTTCGATCCGGTCGAAGACCTCGCGGGCGCGGTTCATCCAGACCTCGTGCCAGGACAACGGGGTCAGCCCGTCGATCGGCTGGGCGAGCAGGTTGATCCCGCGGGCGGCCAGTTCCGGCTCGTCGACCAGTTCGGTGATCGCCTTCTCCACCTCGACCCGGCCCCGGCCGAGCCGTCCGATCGTGCGGACGAGCAGCATCCCGAGGCTGAGCCGGATCGTCCCGCGCACGCTGGGCCGCAGGTCGGTGAGGTCTTCGAGGATCCGTTCCAGTGTCTCGATGACGTCCGGGCGGAAGCCGCGCAGCGCGACCTGGCTGAGTTTCGTGGCCAGCCGGGCGATGTCGTCCTCGCCGAGGCTCGCCTCGGCCAGCACGGACTGGAGCAGGTCGATCGCGCGTGACGTGTCGCCGTGGGCGATGGCCTCGTCGGCGGCGGCTTCGGCGTAGTGGCGCCATTGTTCTGTCCGCCCCGCCGCGCGCGAGTGGTTCGCCAGCAGGGTCAGCGGCGGGACCGGTTGACCGGCGAGCACCTGGATCGCGCGCGAGTGCAGCAGCGTCCGTTCCGGACCGCTTATCGTGTCGTAGACGGCCTTGCGGGCCAACGGATGCCGGAAGCCGTAGCGGTCGCCGCCGAGTTCACCGAGGACACCGCCGTCCAAAGTGGACAAGAGCGCCGAGCGGAGCGCGTCGCCGTCGAGGCAGGCGAGTTCGCCGATCACCGCCGGTTCGGACGGGACGGCGAGCACCGCCGCCGCGCAGGCCAGCCGGACCGCGGGTTCGGGGAGCGCGTCGAGCCGTTCGGTGATGGCTTCGCGCAAAGAAATCGGGACTTCGAGGCTTTCCAGCAGCCGGTCCGAGAGCACCTCGCCGATCGGCAGCCGTCCGGCGGCGTCCCGCAGCGCCCGCAGGGTCTCCTCGACCACGAACGGGATCCCGGCGGTGCTTTCGTGGAGTTTCGCGGTGAACGGCGCCGAAACCCTGGGCAGGTCCAGCAGTTCTTCCGCCAGTTTCCCGACCGCCTCGACGTCGAGCGGGCCCAGCGTCACGCGGGCGGTCTGGACGTTCGCCCTCGTGCGGAACGGGATGCCGGCGCTTCCGTGCGCGGACGGCGAGCCGGTCCGGTACGCCGCGACGACGGCCAGTTCGGCGGGCATGGCCGCGGTGAGGAACCGCATGAGGTCACGGGTGTCCTCATCGGCCCACTGGAGGTCGTCGATCAGGACGAGCGCGGGCCCGCAGGCGATCAGGAGTTCCCGGACCGCGCGGAACTGGCGGTGCCGTTCGGCGCACGGGTCGGCGAGTGGTTCCGGCCGGGGAGGAAGGCTTTCCGCGAGTTCGGGCAGCAAGGGTCTCAGCACCCCGGCGACCGGGCTGAGCGGGCCGAGCGGCCGGTCTCCCACCGAACGCAGTGCTTCCAGCAGCGGTCCGAACGGGAACGGTTCGCGCATCGGCTGGCAGGCGCCCGAAAGCACCCGGCCGGGCGCGAACTCGCGGCGTCCGGCCAGCTCTTCGAGCAACCTGCTGCGGCCCATCCCGGGTTCGCCTTCGATCAGCACGGCGGCGGGACGGCGCAGCAAGATCTTCACTATCGCCGAGACCTCGACGTCCCGGCCCACGAGTGCCGTCGATCCGGCGCGGACCGAAACCGAGGTCGGGCGAGGGGTGGCAAGCCACATCATGCGCTCCTCGGTGGGGAGTTCCCGCTGAGCCCGACACGATCTTGTGCGTTGTCCTGCGGAGCCTAAGCACTGCCTACCTGGTCGTAAACCACCCAACACGGACACCAAGGGCACCCTGTGAGGCCGTTCGCGGACACACCGTCACCGGTTGGCTGACGGATCGTCGGTTGGAAAATCACCAGGCACCCGAAACATCGGCGATAAACCCGATTCGGCGAGTCATCCCACGTTCCGGGGGTGGCGACGACTACACAAGGTATTCGCTCGAAACCCTACTTACGGACGTGTCCGTCCGGGTGCCCGCTCTAGGTGGCCGCTCGTGGAGCAGGGGATACGGGTTCCGAAGAATGGGTATACCTATCCCGTGCCGACCCGGATTGCGGCCTTCGTCGGAGTCCAGAACTCTCACCCATCGGGGGAGGGACATCGCATGGCGAACCGGAGCCGTGCGTGATGACGAGGGAGAAGCATGAAGATCAGAAAGCTCCTCGGTGTGGCCGCCACGGCAGCACTGGCCACCGGCGCGCTCGTCACGGGTACCCCCGCGGCAGCGTCCTCGGACACCCTGCTCAACGCCGAGATGGTTCCCGCCCTGCAACGGGACCTCGGCCTGACCGCCGGACAGGCACTCGCCAGGATCCAGAGCGAGACCGCCGCCGGCACGCTCGAACAGTCGCTCGCCTCGGCGCTCGCCGGCAGCTTCGGCGGCGCCAGCTACAACGAGGCCACCGGCAAACTCCGCGTCGGCGTCACGGACGCGGCGAAGCTGGGACAGGTCCTCGCCAGTGGCGCGGAAGCGGAACTCGTGCGCTTCTCCGCCGCCCAGCTGGATTCCACTGTGGACAAACTGAACGCGGGTGAGCGCGCGGCGGACGGCGCGATCACCGGCTGGGGCGTCGACACCAAGACCAACCGCGTGACGGTGAACGTCCTGCCGGGCAAGAGCGGCGTCGTCGACTCGTATCTGGAGAAGACCAAGGTGGACAAGACCGCCGTCGCGGTGGTCGAGACCGCGGCGGTGCCGACCCTGAAGTACGACGTCCGCGGCGGTGACGCCTACTACATCAACAGTTCTTCGCGCTGCTCGATCGGTTTCTCGGTCAACGGTGGCTTCCTCACCGCCGGGCACTGCGGCCCGGGCACGGTGACCGGCTCCAATCGGGTCGCGATGGGCTCGTTCGCCCGCGTCAGCTTCCCGACCAACGACTACGGCCACGTCCGGGTCAACAGCAACTGGGTGCCGCGCGGCATCATCAACAACGGCACCCGCGTGAGCGGCTCGACCGTGGCGGCCACCGGCGCCTCGACCTGCAAGTCGGGTTCGACCACCGGCTGGACCTGCGGCACCATCGGCGCCAAGAACCAGACCGTCCGCTACGCCGAGGGCACGGTCTACGGCATGACCGCCACCAACGTGCGCTCGCAGGCAGGCGACTCCGGCGGCTCGTTCATCTCCGGCAACCAGGCCCAGGGCATGCTGTCCGGCGGTAACAGCTCGGTGACGTACTTCTTCCCGGTCCGGCCGGCGTTGTCCGCGACCGGGACCTCCCTGGTGCTCGGCTGACCTAGGGGACCGTGACAGGACGAAGGGCGGACCGAGTGCCTCCAGCGCACTCGGGCCGCCCTTCGTCTTCGTGCCGCGGGAAAGTTCTAGACGTTGCTGATCTCCTCGATCAGCGCTTCGACGTCGAAGTGCTCGCTCTCGGAGCCGAGCGGGACCAGCTCGTAAGTGGACTCGAGGAACGTCTCGACGTCCTCACGTTCCAGCTCGAACGACGCATAGCCGTCCGGTGACTCGATTTCGAGCGTCAGCAGCGCCTCGTCCTCGGAGAGGTCGGGGCGGACGCGGACGTCACCGAGCCCGGAGGGGTCGGTCAGGCCGGTGACGAGCAGTTCCCGCGCGAAGGTCCACTCGACCCACCGGCCGCGCTCGGTCCGGAACGACACGGTGACCGCGAACGGCTCGCCGGCGTGGAAGGACAGGCGGGAGAGAACGGGCGTGCTGCTGTTGTTCAGCAGAACGAACTGGCTCTGGTGAATTGCGTCGGTGTGCACGGCCACTCCTCGGTGCTCGTGGTTCGCGCGGCGCGAACTTTGCGTCTCGGGGAGGAGATGCCCGGGCGGACGCCGGATGACGCCACTGCGACGACGTTCACGCTATCGGCTGCATCTGTCCATAGTGGTGTAACGCCGGGCACAGACCCCTTGCGTTCGGCCGGATACCCGTGGTGACGAGGCCGTGGAGTCCTAATTGGACGAGGGAGCTCACGGCTCCAGCGGCAAGGACAGTCCCGTTTTGACCCGGTCCATCGCCACCGACGTCGTGAAGTGCCGGACGTTCGGGTTGTCGAAGAACATCCGCCGCGTGAACGCCTCGAAATCCGCCATGTCCCGGCAGGTCACCACGAGCACGAAGTCCGCGTTGCCGGTGACGTAGTAACACTGCTGGACGTTGTCGTCCGAGAGCACCTGCCGCCGGAACCCGTCGAGCACCGCGAGGCTCTCCCGTTCCATCTCGACCATCACCACGAACGTCATCGACAGCCCGAGCGCCCGCGGCGACAGCACCGCCACCTCGCGTTCGATCACCCCGGCCTCGCGCAGCCGTTTGATCCGCCGCTGCACGGCGGCCGCCGACAGGCCCACCTTCGCGCCGATGGTCTCGGCGATCGTGCGGGCATCGGACTGCAAGCAGGCGAGGATGGCGACGTCCAGGCTGTCGAGGTCGGGTGTGTGCACCAGGTCAGGCTAACCGGAGGGCTCTTCCGGGCGCCTGATCTCCAGCCGTGGCGGCGCGCGGTGTGGATCACGCCCCCGGAGGGTGCGTTCAAGGGTTCGGCGGCCACGGCCCGTGGCGTTCGCGGCGCCGGATTCGCCCGGTCGGGTGCCGAGGCGCTCGTGTGTCCGGTCACCCTTCCTGCCTGCTCGGTTGCAGTCGAGCCAGGTCGGGCACGGCGCGGCGGGAAAAGCTGAGAATTCTTTGAAATGTGACCCGGAACACAACTGACGGGTCTACTGAATGGTAGCGCTTACAAGTGAATGGCAGACCTCTCATTTCCCCCGCGGAAGGATTCCTTGGTGCCCTCATCTCAGGCGGCCGTTCTCGCCGGTCTCGGCTCTTGGCTGCCTCCGCGCGTGGTGGGCAACGAGGAGATCGCCCAGCGGCTGGACACCTCCGATGAGTGGATCCGCTCGCGGACCGGCATCGCCGAACGCCGGGTCGTCGACCCCGGAACGTCCACTGTGGACCTCGCGGTCGAGGCGGGGCGCCGGGCGCTGGCCTCGGCGGGCGAGGGCGGCGCGGACGCGGTCGTGCTCGCGACGTCCACGGCCGATCAGCTGTGCCCGGCCAGCGCGCCGCAGGTCGCGACCAAGCTCGGGCTGAACGGCGTCGCCGCCTTCGACGTCAACGCCGTGTGCAGCGGGTTCATCTACGGGCTCGCCACCGGCGCCGGCCTGATCGCCGCCGGCATCGCGCGGCGCGTGCTGGTGATCGGCGCCGACGTCTTCACCTCGCTCGTCGACCCCGAAGACCGCGGCACGGTGCCGATCTTCGGCGACGGCGCGGGCGCCGTCCTGCTTCGCGCGGGTGACGCCGACGAACTCGGCGCCCTCGGCCCGTTCGACCTGCACAGCGAAGGCGAGCTCGCGGAGCTGCTCTGGGTCGAAGCGGGTGGCGCGAAGAACCGCCGCTCGGACGACCCGGCCGACCACTATCTGGTGATGCGGGGCCAGACCGTCTTCCGGCACGCCTGCGCCCGGATGGCCGAATCGGCGCGCGCCGTGCTGGCGTCCGCGGGCTGGGCGGTCGGCGACATCGACCGGTTCATCGGGCACCAGGCGAACATCCGCATCCTACAGACCTGCGCGAAGCAGCTCGGGCTCGCGGAGGACGTGATGTACTCGAACATCGAGAAGGTGGGCAACACGAGCGCCGCGTCGATCCCGATCGCGCTGGCCGACGCCGCCAAGGAAGGCGCGCTCCAGCCGGGGCACCGCGTCGTGATGGGGGCCTTCGGCGCCGGGCTCACCTGGGGTTCGACGCTGCTGCGCTGGCCGGACGTCATTCCGGGCTGAGCGCGCTCGCTTCCCAGGCGTGCGTCGGTTCCTGGCGCCCGCGCAGTTCGAGTTCCGCGTACGGCTCCCAGTGCGAGCGCTCGCTTTCCAACGCGGCCTTGAGCACCGCCTCGCTCGCCAGGATCCGGCCGTCGGCGGATTTCGCGTACTCGGTCAGGCGCGCGGCCTCGTTCACGGCGTCGCCGATGACGGTGTACTCGAACCGGCTGCTGGTCCCGAGCTGACCGGCGAAGACCCGCCCGCTCGCGACGCCGATGCCGAGGTCCAGCTCGCCGGTCTCCTGGACGGCGTCCCGGATCACCCGCGCGGCCGAAAGCGCCGCCGTCGGCGCGTCCGCGAGCCGCGTCGGGGCGCCGAAGACGCAGAGCGCGGCGTCACCCTGGAACTTGTTGACCAGCCCGCCCCGCGCGCCGACCGCGTTCACCACGCTGGTGAAGAACCGGTTGAGCGTCTTGACCAGGTCTTCCGGCGGGGTTCGGCTCGCCAAGGCCGTCGAATCGACGACGTCGACGAACAAGGCCGTCACCTCGCGCACGTCACCCGAGAGGGAGGCGCCGTACTCGAGCGCGTGCCGCGCGACCTCGTCCCCGACATGCCTGCCGAACAGATCCCGCATCCGCTCCTGCTCGCGGAGCCCGGCGGCCAGGTCGTTGACCGAGGACTGCAGCAGGCCGATCTCGCTGGAGTCGTCGACGTCGACCACGATCTCCTTGTTGCCGCGCGCGATCTCGTCGAGCGCCACCCGCAGCCGGTGCAACGGCGTCGCGACGGCCTTCGCGAGCAGCACCGTCCCGATCGCGCCGACGCCGAGCCCGATCGCCGAAAGCATGATCAGGCTCGCGACGTGGTCACCCTGGCCGAGATCCGGCGGGGCGGCCACCAGCAGCACACCGAGGAACGGCACGCCGCTCGCCAGCGCCCAGGTGACGACCACCCTGGTCCGCACGGTGACCCGGAGCGTCCCCTTCGGCGGGGTCACCTTGAGCGCGATCGTCATCACCGGACGGGCGACCCATTCCGCGGCGAGATAGGTGAGGCCGACCGTGGTCAGCCCGCCGAGCCCGATGACCAGCGCCATCCCGAGCGCGTCCAGCCAGGACCCGAGCACCCGCGCGAGCGCGCCGAGCACGATCGTGCCGATCAGCCAGAGCGTCCCGCTCACGATCCCCATGTCGACCGGGAGCCGCAGCGCCCGCTCGGCCTCGGCCCTCGTCGGCGGGCGGCCGAAGACGAACCAGACCGCCGTGCGCCGCTGAAGCCACGCCGTCCACGCGGTACCGACCACCAGCGACAGCGCCACGATGCCGGCCGCGGTGACCCCGAGGATCCAGCCACGGTCGCCGACCTCGCTCGGCAGGCCCTGCAACAGCAGGAGTAACGCCACGACACCGGCACCGCACACACTGGACCCGACGCCGAGCGCGGCGAACCCCAGACTGGTCCTGAGCACCAGCCGGAACCGGCTCGACATCGTCTTCCCGCGCACCCGGTGATCGTATGACCTCCGGCGGAAAACGGTTCGCCAGTTCTCGCGTGCGCTGGCTACCGTGCCGGTATGGAACCGCTGGGCCAGGACGCGATCAGGGCGTCCTTCGTGAACTGCACGCGTGGCGAGGCCAAGGGGGTCACGCTGCCCGCCCGGCCCGAGGAAATCCCTTGGGAGAACAGGGAATTCCTCGGCTGGCGTGATCCGAAGGCCGTCTCCCGGGCGTATCTCGTGCTGCCGTACGGCGGGGAAACCGTCGGACTGTCCCTTCGCGCCGCGCCCCGGCCGAAGGGCCGTGTCCTGCTGAGCAACATGTGCGGCCTGTGCACGACGACACATCCGCTGTCCGACATCGCGCTGTTCTCCGGCCGCCGCGCCGGGAAGCTCGGGCGCGAAGGGAACACGCTCGGCATCTACGCGTGCGCGAATCTCGCGTGCAGCCAGTACATCCGAGGCGAGTTGAAGCCGGACGTGCCGCAGCCGTTCGAGTCCCTGACGCTGGAGGAGCGGGTGTCCCGGCTGGAGGACAAGCTGCACCGGTTCGTCGAGCGGGTACTCGAGTCACGCTGACGCCTCGTGACACGCGTTGCCGCCGGTTTGCCTCCCGAGTGTCGGCGTAACTCGCGTGATCAGAGACGTAACTCGCGTGATCAGAGACGGATCGCCTCCCAGCACGCGAGTTACGTGCTCAATCACGCGAGTCATGCCCGCCCGATCGCGCAACACCCGGAATCCGAACCGCACCGTCCCTCAGAACCGGAAGCGGAGGATCCGCCCCATCTTCTTGAACGCCGGGAACAGTCCCGCGATCCACAACTGCGCCCGCATCGACCCCGAAATCCGGTTCTTCACCTCGGGCGTCGCGTAATCCGTCGAGTCGAGTCCCGAAACCAGCGTCAGACCGAGCCGCTCCAGTTCCGAAATCTCGTCGATGCCCCAGTACAGCGTCGCCTTGGCCTTGCGGACCACGGGATTCAGTTTCTGCAGTTTGATCCCGAGCCTGCTGAACGTGTCGAAGACCATTTCGCCGCCCTGGGGGAAATGCGCGATCAGCCGCCGCAGCAATTCCTCGCCTTCGGACGGCCGCAGGTACATCGTCAGCCCCTCCGCGATCACCAGACCGGGTTTGTCCGACGGGATCTCGTCGATCCAGGCGAAGTCCGTCACGGACGAGCCGATGGTCCGGTACCCGTCCCGCTCGGGGTAGATGCGGGCGCGCAGGTCGACGACCTCGGGGTAGTCGACGTCGAACCAGCGCACCGAGGGCGGCGGGTCGACGCGGTACACGCGGCTGTCCATGCCGCAGCCGAGCTGGACGACGGTCGCGTCCGGATGTTTCCGGAGGAATTCCGAGGCCCAGTCGTCCATCGGCTTGGCCCGCATCGCGACGGTCAAGCCCATGTCGGCGGTGACGCCCAACGAGCCGAAGTCGTAGTCGATCTGCTTGACGGCCTCGTCGGCGGCCTTGTCGCCGAGGATCGGCCGGTCGCCGCGGGCGTCGAGCGCCCGGCCGTACAGCGTGGCCAGCATCGTCGCCTTCTCTTCGGTGAACCGGACCTTCTCCACCGCACACCCCCGTCAGAAGTTTCACAACCTTCTGAAAACTCTACTCGTGCGGATCCGCGAGCGCCATCAAGGAAACGTCAATCCCTGGCCGTGTAGTCGTGGACGTAGGTCTTGGCGTCGAGCAGATGCCGCAGGGTGATCTCCCGCGCCGCCGCCGCGTCCGACCGGCGGATCGCTTCGAGGATCGCGCGATGCTCGTCGACGGCCTTCCTGATCTGCCCCGGCAGCCGGAGCGCCGCTCGCCGCTCCTCGCCGACCAGCGAGAGCACCGAACGCAGTAGATCGGTGACGTCGTCGTTGCCGGCGTTGCCCGCGATCACCCGGTGGAATTCGGCGTCGGCCGCGATCACGCGCAGCATGTCGCCGTCGGCCGCGGCCTGGTCCATCTCGTCGACGGTGCTTTCCAGCCGGGCGAGCACCCGCGGCGTGTGGTCGAGCGCGAGCCGCTCGGCCAGCGTCGGCTCGACGGTGGTGCGCAGGTCGAACAGCTTCTCGACCAGTTGCTCATGCTCGGAGAACCAGCCGCGCAGCGGTTGTTCGTCGATCTTCTCGCGGACATACGTGCCAGAACCCGGCCGCACCTGTACGTAGCCGATGGAATCCAGCACCCGCAGCGCCTGCCGCAGCGAACCACGGCTGATCCCGAGCTGTTCGCAGAGCGTGCGTTCGGCGGGCAGCCTCGACCCGGCGGGGAGCCTGCCCGAATCGATCATCGTGCGCAGATGATCGACGGTCGCACTCCACACCTGTTCGCGCTCGTCGTCGGCCACGGCGTCATCCTCGCAGGTTCGCCCGCTCGCCCGGGACTGTCGGTGGCCGATGCCATCATCGAACGATGACTGGGGTGGCAGGGCTGATCAAGGCATGGGTGCACGGCTGGGCGCTCTCCCGCGGCGTCGGGATCCCGGTGGCCGAACCGGACGGCTACCGGCTCGACGTCGGGCGTCCCGGGCATCGCGTGAGATATGTGCTGGCGGACGCCGGGTCGGCCGGGCGCCGGGCCCGTTCGCTGACGGAGCCGGGCACGTGGCTCAAGGTGAGCGGGTCGCGGGACGAGGTGGCGAAGACGGTGCCGCCGGAGTGGGAGGTCGGCCCGCCGGAGTACCTGATGAGCGCCGAGCTCGCGCTGCGGCCGGTCATGGCCGCGCCCGAGCCGTACCGGGCGGAACTGGTCGGCGACGGCGTGGTCACCGACGTGGTGGTGCGCGCGCCCGACGGCTCGCGCGCGGCCACCGGCCGGGTCGCGATCGCCGGTGGCACGGCGGTGATCGACCAGGTCGTGACGGAGCCCGAGCACCAGCGGCGAGGGCTGGGCAGATTCGTCATGCGACGGCTCGACGAGGTGGCGGTCGCGGCCGGGGCGGAGCGTGCCGTCCTGGTCGCGACGGAAGAAGGACGGGCGCTGTACCTCGCGCTCGGCTGGACGGTCGCCGCGGAGATCACCGCGGCTCATCTGCCGGAGGAGAGCGGCCGGTCGCGATCGAGGATCCGGCCGGACACGGCCCGCTAGGCAACGAGTTCCGCGTCTTCACCCCGAACGAGACATAACGGGCTCGTTGAATGTTCGACTAGACACATCCACAGCGCGAAAGGAGGTAACGGTGCTTAGGGTGCGGACGTGAGTGCTTTATGACGTGGTGGCACGCGGTCGTGATCTTCGTCGCGGGGCTCTGGGCGGGCACCATCAACACGGTCGTCGGCTCGGGCACGCTGGTGACCTTCCCGGTTCTGGTCGCGCTCGGCTACTCGCCGCTGACGGCGACGACGTCCAACGCGATCGGCCTCGCCCCCGGCACGGTCAGCGGGGCGATCGGCTACCGCGAGGAGCTCAAGGGCTACTGGCCCCAGGTCGCCAAACTCGCCGTGGCGTCGTTCTTCGGCGCGATCTGCGGGACGATCCTGTTGCTCTCGTTGCCGAAGGACGCTTTCGAGACCGTCGTACCCGCGCTGGTCGGGCTCGCGGTGGTGCTGGTGATCGTCCAGCCGCGCGTGGGCGCCTGGGTGGCGAAGCGTCGCGAGGAGAACGGGACGGTCCACAAGATCGGGCCGCTCCTGCTGTTCCTGATCTTCCTGATCGGCATCTACGGCGGATACTTCACGGCCGCGCAGGGCGTGATGATGATGGCCGTGATGGGGATGCTGATGTCGGAGTCGCTGCAACGGCTCAACGGCGTCAAGAACGCGCTCTCCGCGGTCGTGAACATCGTCGCCGGCGCGATCTACGCCTTCATCGCGCCGGTCAGCTGGCCCGTGGTCGCGCTGCTCGCGGTCGGGTCCACGATCGGCGGCCAGATCGGCGCGAAGATCGGCCGCAAGCTTTCGCCGAAGGTGCTGCGCGGCGTGATCGTCGTGATCGGCCTCGCCGCGATGGTGCAGCTGCTCCTCAAATAGGAAACGGCCCGCACTCCGTCCACGAAGTGCGGGCCGCCGCGAAGCCTTGTCAGCGCGGGAAATCCCCGGCCGCTTCGAGGAAGAGGTCGTTCTCCTCGGGCGTCCCGATGGTCACTCGCGCGCCTTCGCCCGCGAAGGGACGCACGATCAGCTTGCGCTCGAGTGCGTGCTCCGCGAACTCGGTCGTCCGCTCGCCCAGCGGCAGCCAGACGAAGTTCGCCTGCGTCTCCGGGACTTCGTAACCCTTGGCCACCAAGGCATCCCGGACGCGGGTGCGTTCCGAGACGATCTCCTTGCAGCGTTCGAGCAGTTCGCCGGCCGCGTCGAGGGAGGCGATGGCCGCCGCCTGGGCGATCATGTTGACCGAGAACGCGACGTAGACCTGCTTCAGCGCGACGGTGATCGCTTCCGGCGCCACCGCGTAACCCACGCGAAGGCCGGCGAGGCCGTATGCCTTCGAGAACGTCCGAAGCACCGCGACGTTGTCCCTGCCACGCGCCAGTTCGACGCCGTCCGGCACCTCGGCGTCGGTCACGAACTCCTTGTACGCCTCGTCGAGCACCACGAGGACGCCCGACGGCACGGCGTCGAGGAAGCGCTCCAGCTCCGCGCGCCGCACGACGGTCCCGGTCGGGTTGTTGGGGTTGCACACGAAGACCAGCCGCGTCTTGGGGGTGATCGCGGCGAGCATCCGGTCCAGATCCAGCCCGTGCCCGGCCGTCAGCGGCACCTTCACGCTGACGGCGTTCGCCACCTGCGTGACGATCGGGTACGCCTCGAACGAACGCCACGGGAAGACGACCTCGTCGCCCGGTCCGCACAGGGCCTGGATCATCTGCTGGCAAAGGGAAACCGAACCGCAGCCGACGGCGATCCGCTCGACCGGCTCGTCCAGTTCGCGGGCAAGCCGCTCGACGAGCCCGGAAGCCGTGATGTCCGGGTACCGGTTGATGCCCTGTGCCGTCTCGGCTATGGCCTGCGCCACACTCGGCAGCGGCCCGCCGGGCACCTCATTGCTCGCCAGCTTGATCGCGCCCTGGATTGTCCGGCCAGGGACGTACTTCGGCAACGATTCGAGATCCGCACGCGGCGAAACAGGGGACATCTTCGGCGCTCCTACGTCTGGGGGACGGCTCCGACACCGTATCCTCCCGCGCGAAGGCAAGCTCCGAATATTTACCTAAGAGTGGTCTGATGGAGGAATGACCCTCACGACCACCGTGGAACACCAGCACGCCGACGGCCACACGCTGCGCCTGACCTTCGCCGAACCGGACGGTGTCGTCCGCGGTGGGCTCGTGGTGCTGCATGGGGAGGCCGAAGAGGGTCTGGATCTGCTGCTGGCCGGGCTCGCCGGCGAAGGCTGGCTCACCGTCACCCCGCATCTCGACCGGGACGACCTCACGCAGCAGGATCTGCTCGAAGCCACCGACGCGACGCTTTCGTGGCTCGGCGAGCGCGGTATCCAGGCGGATCTCGTCGGCGTCGTCGGTTTCGACCTCGGCGGGACCGCCGCGCTGGTCGTGGCGTCGAACCGCAGGCTGGGCGCGGCGGTGAGCGTCGGCGGGCAGGGCGTCACCGGGCTGCCGGTGCTCGTCGAGATCGCGGGACGGCTCACCAGCCCGTGGCTCGGCATGTACGGCGACGCGGGGGACGAGGCCGGAGGCGCCGAGGTCGAGCAGCTGCGTGACGCGGCGGCGACGGCGGACGTCGCGACGAACGTCGTCCACTACCCGGGCGCCAACCACCGCTTCGACGCCGACCCGGACGCGGCCGCGGAGGCCTGGCAGCGCACGTTGAATTGGTTCGACGCCCACCTGCGCTGACGCCATTCGCGCTAGCATTCCCCTGAGATGTGACAGGGGAGGGTCGAATGGCACAGTCACCCAAGGTACCTGCGACGCCACAAGCCGCGTTCGGAGCTTCGGCTCCGGCGCTGGCTCCGGTGGCGGGTCAGATCCGGGATGCCAAGACCGATGCCAAGAAGGGGACCGTCAAGGTCTCCGAGGACGCCGCCAAGAAGCTCGTCGACGCGCTGCTGAAGGCACGCCATGAGCTCAACGCGCTGATCAAGGACTCGACGGAGTTCAACGCGCCGTTGAAGCTGGGCGACAACTTCGTCGGTCACACGATGAGCGAACGCTTCCAGGGCGCCGCGAACAAGGGGACCGAAGCGGCCGTACCCGTTCTCAAGGACTTCGCCGTGGTGCTCAAGGACTTCCAGCTCACCGTGATGGCGGCGCGGAAGATGTACGTCGCCGCGGACGAAGAAGGCCAGGAGCAGCTCGAACGGGTCGCCCGCCGGTTCGACATGGAGGACATCGTCGAGCACGAGCGGAAGGACGAGCACTGATGCGCATCCTTCCCATGCCGTGGCCGCCGCGGGAGCCCGAACCGCAGCCCGGCCCCGATCACCTCAACGCCGACATCGACTGGATGAGCTACTCGCATCGAGAGCTCTACGAGATGGTCCACAACGAGCTGGACCTCGCGAGCGCGGAGGCCGTCGCCGCGCAGTGGACGAAGATCAGCGCGTTCCTCGACAGGGTGGGTTCCGAACTCAGGGCGGCGCTCGTCGCCACCGCCGATGGCTGGACGGGCGAGGGCGCGGACAGGGCCCGTGACGCCGCGATCAAGCTCGTCGACTGGGCGGGCGACACGGGCTGGCGTGCGGAGAACGTCGCGAACTGCGTGCGCCGCCAGGCGGACATCGCCGACACCGCGCGGCGCACGATGCCCGAGCCGCCCGGACACGCGCCGCGGCCCAAGATGCCGGAGCCGCCGAAACGCCGTCCGATCCCGGTCTCCGATGATTCGACGCAGGCGATGTCGACGTCGGCGCCGTCGGAATCCGGCTTCGCCGAGGCGGGGCGGATCGTCGCCGAACCCACCGACGAGAGTTCGCAGGATCTGCATCGGCAGGCGGCCGACGTGATGACGCGGATGCAGCGGAGCTCCGGCGAGGTCTACGAGAACGTTCCGACCTTCACCTCGTACGGCAAGCAGCCGAATATCCTCAAGACGCCCGAAGAGCCGGAGCCGAAACCGAAACCCGAACCGACGCCGGAACCGGTGCCGCCGCCGGACGACTCCACGCGCGGCAGCGGCGCCGGCGACGCCGCCCCGATTCAGGTCCGGGAGCCGGTCGAGACGCCGCGCGCGCCCGGCGCGAGCAGCGGGGCCTACGTGCCGCCGCCGTCGTCCGGTACCTCCGGGGGAACCCACGAGCAGCTCGGGCAGGGCGGCCGATCCGGTGCCGGCGGCTTCGGGCCGTCGGGACAGCAGCCCGGTCAACCCGCCGGGACACGCGCCGCGGCGGCCGGGGGTATGGGCGGCTTCGGCGGGATGCCGATGGGGATGGCGCCCTCGCAAGGACGGCAGGGCGAAGAGGACCACAAGGCGCCGGACTACCTCGTCGAGGATTCCGACATCTGGGGCCTCAGCGGGCACGTGACCCCGCCGGTCATCGGCGAAGACCCGAGGAGCGGTCGCTGATGGACTGGATCCGGTTGCACATCGGCGAACTGTTCCTGCTCTGGTCGGCGCACGGACGCGACGAACTGCCCGCGGTACTGGAGGTCCCGCACGTCGGGCGGACCCCGGAGTTCCGCGCGGAACTGGTGGCCACGGCGAACGGGACGCTCTCGGAACGCGGCCTCGGCACGGTGGAGGCGCCTTCGCCCGAGCTGGTCGGGCTGCTGCACACCGTCGCGAACAGCGAACTGACGCTCGACCTGCGGCTCGACGGGGATCCGGCGTACCGGGCCGTCGGCTGCGTATCCGATCGCGGCGCGGTCGCGATCGGCGTCTCGGGCACCGACGTCGAGCTGTCGGCGCTGCGGGAACCGCTCGTCGCCGCGACCTTGCTGCAGGCGTTGCCGCCGTGCGACCAGGGGCGAGGCCTCTCGGTCAACCTGCGCGTCGACGACTACACGGCCGCGTGCGAGGCGGGGGAGCGCGGCGGGCAGCCGGCGTTCTCCGACGTCCTTCGTGACGCCGGGCTGCGTGAACCCGAGGTCATCGTGATGGTGCGGATCGCGACACAGCGGATCGGCAGCGGGCGGCTCGGCGCGACCAGGAAGTCGTGGGAGGGCCGCTGGGTGCGCGGCGAGGGCACGTTGACCTGGGTGGACACCCCCGACGGCCGCTATGGGCTTCGTCGCGACCGGGGCTGGCTGACCATCACCCCGCTCGACGCGGCGCGGCTCAAGACGATGGCGTACGAGCTGTTCACGGGGGCTCGCCAGTTCGGTTAACGAGGGTTAACATCGCGGGGTGACGCACACCGCCGACGCCCCAGAAGTGCTCTGGCGCCCTGAGCCGAGCCGCCTGTCCGACACCAAGATCGACGCGTTCCGCCAGTGGCTGCGCACCGAACGCGGCGTGGAAGTCGACGACTACAACGCGCTGTGGGAGTTCTCCGTCCAGCGCGGACCGGAGTTCTGGTCCGCCGTCGCCGACTTCCTCGGCCTGCGCTGGCACGACGAGCCCGGCGCGGTGCTCACCGGCGAGATGCCGAACGCGCGATGGTTCGAAGGCGGCACGCTGAACTACGCCGAGCACTCGCTCATGCCCGGTGTCGCGGGCGCCGCGAAGGCCGACGACGAGGTCGCCGTGATCTTCCATCGCGAAGACGGCCTCTCGTCGCAGCTGACCTTCGGCGCCCTGCGGTCCGCCGTCGCCTCCGCGCGGGAAGGGCTGCGGAAGCTGGGAGTGTCCAAAGGGGACAGGGTCGTCGCGCTGGCGCCGAACTGCCCGCAGACGCTGATCGCCTTCCTCGCCACCGCCAGCCTCGGCGCGATCTGGTCGTCGTGCTCGCCGGACTTCGGCGTCCGCGCGATCACCGACCGGTTCGCGCAGATCGAGCCGAAGGTGCTGCTCGCCGTCAACGGCTATGTCTACAATGGACGGTGGTTCGACAGCCGGTCGACGGTGAACGCCCTGCGCGACGAGATCTCCACGCTCGAAGCGACGGTGCTCATCGACTACGCGGGTGGCCGCCTCGACGGGACGCTCGACTGGGACACGCTGCTCGCCGACAACGCCGGCGCGGAACTGGCCTTCGAACCCGTCGAATTCGGTCACCCGCTGTGGGTCCTGTACTCCTCGGGGACCACCGGCCTGCCGAAGGGCATCGTCCACGGCCACGGCGGCATCACCCTCGAACACCTCAAAGCCCTTGCCCTGCAAAGCGATCTCGGCCCGGGCGATCGGTTCTTCTGGTTCACCACCACCGGCTGGATGATGTGGAACTTCCTCATCTCCGGCCTGCTGACCGGAACCACGATCGTGCTCTTCGACGGCAGCCCGGGACATCCGGACCTGAACGTGTTGTGGCACTTGGCCGAACAGCACCGCGTCACCTACTTCGGCACGTCGGCGCCGTACATCCAAAGCTGCTTGAAGGCCGGCATCAAACCGGCCGAACGGTACGACCTCACCGCGTTGCGCGCCTTGGGATCCACCGGCGCGCCGCTGAGCGTCGAAGGCTTCCGGTGGATCGTCGACGAGGTCGGCAAACGCGTCCAGATCTGCTCGGTCTCCGGCGGCACGGACCTGTGCGCGGCGTTCGTCGCCTGCGCCCCGGACGTCCCGGTCTGGCTCGGCGAGCTTTCCGTCCGCGCGCTCGGCGCCGCCGTCGCCGCGTTCGACGAGCAGGGGAAGCCCGTCGTGGAGACGGTCGGCGAACTGGTGATCACCGAGCCGATGCCGTCGATGCCGGTGTACTTCTGGAACGACCCGGACGGCTCACGGCTGCGCGAGGCGTACTTCGAGATGTACCCCGGGATCTGGCGGCACGGCGACTGGATCCGGATCACCGGCCGCGGCTCCGCGGTCATCTACGGGCGCAGCGATTCGACGCTCAACCGCGGCGGCGTCCGGATGGGCACGGCCGAGTTCTACCGCGTCGTCGAGTCGTTCGACCAGGTCGCGGATTCGCTGGTGATCGACACGTCGGCGGCGGGAAACGAGGACGGGCAGCTGCTGTGCTTCCTCGTGCTGGCCGAGGGCGCGTCGCTCGACGAGGTGGAGCCCGCACTGCGCAAGGAGCTGCGTGGGGCCCTCTCGCCGCGGCACGTGCCCGACCGGTTCGTCCAGGTGAGCGAAGTACCCCGGACGCTCAACGGCAAGAAATGCGAGGTTCCGGTCAAGAAGATCCTTTCGGGGGTTTCACCTGACCGCGCCGTCAGCCGGGATGCCCTGCTGAACCCCGACGCCCTTGTACCGTTCGTGGAGCTGGCAAGGAGCTAGGCCGCGTCCTGTGAGCCCGTTCGATGGTCTTCGCGCCCAGGCGGCCCCTGACGGCACGGGCGGTCCAGCCGAGTACAACCCGGTACGAGGCCGAACCGCCCGCACCGTCAGGAACCACCTGGATCACGAAGCCCATCGAACGGGCTCACAGGACACGACCTGACGGGAGCGGGATTTGGCGGGCGCTTGGCGGGTGGCGGGTGCCACCTCGGTGGCGGTGATCACCTGGGTGACGCGGCTGGCCGGACTGCTGGCCCTGGTCTCGGTGCTGGTCCCGGCCGGACGGCGCACCCTGCGCGGACGCGTCGCCGAATGGCTGGAACTGCCGCACGAGGCCACGGTCGGCGCCGTCACGGTCGCGCTGGTGACCGGGGTGCTGCTGATGCTGCTCGCCACCGGCCTCAAGCGGCGCAAGCGCCGGGCCTGGCAACTGGCGGTCGCCACCGCCGCGCTGCTGACCGTGTCGCACCTCGGGCTGCGGCACGCGGCGGGCGCCGGTCTCGTGTCGCTCGCGTTGCTGATCGCCCTGATCGCGACACGGCGCCACTTCATCGCGCTCCCCGATCCGGTGACCGGCCGATGGCGCGCGATCCGGGTCTTCCTGGAGCTGACGGCGGCCGGCGTCGCGATCAACTTCGTCCTGCTCTCGGTCGCGCCCGTCGCCGCGAGTGCCGTCGACCGCCTGGCGCAGTCGATGCTGGCCCTGATCGGCGTGAGCGGTCCGGTGGTGTTCCCCGCGCTGTGGCTGGAGGACCTGTCGGCCGCCGTCGGCCTCCTGTTCGGCATCGGGGCTGTGCTGCTGGCGGCGTACTTCCTGCTCCGCTCGGCCGAACCCGCGCCGGAGCTGACCGACGACGAGGTCGAGCGGCTCAGGGCGCTGCTGGGTGAACGGGACTCGCTGGGCTACTTCGCGCTGCGCCGGGACAAGTTCGTGGTCTTCTCGAAGTCGGGGAAGGCCGCGGTGACCTATCGCGTGATCGCCGGTGTCGCGCTGTGCTCGGCGGACCCGCTCGGTGACCCGGAAGCGTGGCCCGGCGCGATCGAGGAGTACCTGGACGTCTGCCGCCGGTACGCCTGGACCCCGGCGGCCATGGGCTGCTCGGAACTGGGCGCGACCGTCTGGGCGCGCTTCGGGCTGGAGGTGCTGGAGATCGGCGACGAGGCCGTCGTGGATACGGAGACCTTCACCCTCGAAGGCCGCGTCATGCGCGGAGTCCGCCAAGCCGTCTCACGCACGAAGCGCGCCGGCTACACCGTCCGCGTCCGCAAGGCCGAAGACCTGTCTCTCGCCGAATTGAACGAACTCCGCACCCTCGCCGCCACCTGGCGCGGCACAGACACGGAACGCGGCTTCTCGATGGCACTCGGCCGCATGGGCGACCCGGGCTCGGTCCTGGTCACCGCCGAGCACGACGGCCGGGTGCGCGGCCTCCTCCAGTTCGTCCCATGGGGCGAAAAGGGCCTCTCGCTGGACGTCATGCGCCGCGACCGGACCGCCGACAACGGCGTCAACGAACTGATGATCTCCGAACTCCTCCTCACGACCCCCGCACGGCACGTCTCCCTGAACTTCGCCGCCTTCCGCGCGGTGCTGGAGCAAGGCCAACGCATCGGCGCCGGCCCCGTCGCCCGCCTGTCCGCCCGGACATTGCGATTCTTCTCACGCTGGATCCAGATCGAGACCCTCTACCGCTTCAACGCGAAGTTCCAGCCGCGCTGGGTCCCGCGCTACCTGGCCTACCCCGCGGCCCGCGACCTACCCCGAGTCGGCGTCGCCGTCTTCGAAGCCGAAGGCCTCGGCGGCCGCCCATCCGGCCTGCTCAGAGCCCTGCAACGCGTCTAAGGGGGCCCCCTTCCAAGGGGGTCCGCGGGGTGTGTAACCTATTTGAGCAGTGGTCGTTGGGCCTGGGAGGCTTCGCCTAGTCTGGTCTATGGCGCCGCACTGCTAATGCGGTTGGGGGTAACCCCCCCTCCCGGGTTCAAATCCCGGAGCCTCCGCTGGTGCCTGTTCCGGCAGGTGCTAGATTGATAACTGAACAAGCGCCCGTAGCTCAGCTGGATAGAGCATCTGACTACGGATCAGAAGGTCAGGGGTTCGAATCCCTTCGGGCGCACGTCTGGTTGAGACAGCACTAAGGCCCTCCCGTTCGCGGGAGGGCCTTTTTGTCTGTCCGTTAACTGCTGGACCGGACACGCGCGACTGGGGCAGCATGTGTTCAGTGCCAGCCAGGCGTGCTTCCGCCGCTGTGCCGGCATCGGTATGAAGTTGAGCACTTTGAGTGCAGCGAGGGGACGCCGGCTTGTTCGACATGGTTCTAGAGGGTCCGCCTGGACGTGGAGATGACCCTGAACTCGACGCTGTAACCGACCGGCTTTATGAGCATGATCCGTCCGGCGACCGTGTCGCCAAGGTACTTAGAGAAACAATTGACCAGCTTCTTGACGGGCGCCGAAGCGGCCGGTGGGATTACGTACAGCTTCACAAGACCGAAAAGACCCACATGGGCACGTTGGTTGAGATCAACCTGCACCGTGAATTTAATTTCGCAGATGGAGTGGCTACCGACTATCGGATCGCCGGCCATGATGTGGACTGCAAGTTTTCCCAGCGGATCGGAGGCTGGGAGATGGGGCCCGAGATGGTCGACCAGCTGTGCTTGGTGATCTGGGCAAGTGACCTGGAAAGCAGGTGGCGCGCCGGCCTTGTCCGGGCCAGGCAAGATCGGTTGCGACTGACTGCAAATCGAGATGCGAAGCGTCGCCTGACGGAGCGCGGCGTCACCGAGATCAGATGGCTCTGGTCGTCGCACGGCGATCTCGCTCCGAACGTCCTGTTGCACCTTGATCCGCTGAAGCGGGAGCGGATCATGAACGCCTGCGCAAGACGTGGCGATCGACATGCGCAAGCACGGTTGTTTCAACTGTGCCGAGACGTTCACAATCAGATAATCACCCGGGCCACCGTTGAAACAGTGGGCTGGGGCCTGGATGATCCGTTAAAACGGATGCGCAGCAATGGCGGTGCCCGCGATGCGCTTCGTCCCGAAGGCTTGCTTGTTCTTGGGCACCAGGACAATGATCCTGGAGTTGCGTCCGCGTTAGGACTCCCGGTTCCGCAGAAGGGGCAGTTCGTAGTCACCCGGGTTGTTCCCGCGGGAAACGATGAAGGCATGCCTGTGGCCTCGATACAAGGCCAGCTCTGGCGGAAGGCAACACGAGATGATCCTCCGCACCCGGCCCCGGTTGTTCCTCGTAGCTAGGTTGCGGTGTTAGGTGATCGGCGCTAACGGCTCCCGCTGGCCTGGCTACCCGAGCTGTATCGATTAGCCAGGCCAGCGGGAGTGAAATCAGCAGTAATACGACACAGGGCCGGCTAACTCAGCAGCCAGATGATCAAGCCTACGAGCGCCGATCCGGCGGCGTAGGCAAGGCCCTTGACGAAGTGCGTGCAGGCAAGCTGCCACCACCGGCGCCATCCGGTGGGCTCAGGGTGCCTGTTCCCACCAGCAGGTTTACCGGGAACCAGCCTTCCCGACCGTGTGACTCGGGCCGGACGGCCACCCGAAGAAGAGCGGCGACGTTTACTATTCATGTAGGGACTCCTTGTCCGCGGAGGTTGGCAGGGGTTCTGAAGGGGGAGGGCCCGGCCGGCCTTGGTTCCTAGGCCTGCCGGTCGGGTCTTCCTTCGATATCTCGGTCTTCGTGAATACATATCGCTCTACCTCAACTACGTATTGTTGATCACAACACTGCGAGTTACTGATGGATTGCGCGAAGGAGGACCTCGCGCGACGGGAGGCAGGTCAGAGCGGGACGTAGCGGCGTCAAGCCAGTTCGCTCCCGCCGCCTCCGGTAGCAAGGACGACGTTCCGGACAGGGTCACCTACCTTTCCAAAAGTACGAGTGCGTTGTCGGCCAGTCCGGCACTGAGGAGCTCTCCGATGATGGCCAGTCGATCTTGTGGGCTGCGGCTCTGTGCGCCACGCAGGAGCACATCCGCAGCATCAGGGTGGCCAGCTTCAACGAAGAACGACACAGCACCGGCCACTTCCTCAGCGGTTACTTCGGAAGCAGTCGCCCAGAGAACACTGGAAACGTCATGCAGGCGTTCGCTCTCGATGTAGGCCAAGACCTCATCGAGTCCTGGTGGCGGCGTGGGTGCGCTCGTCGCGTTGCGCCGGTCGACGTGGGGCGGCGTGCTGTTGCGCCGGTCCGTTGCTTGGTGAGCGTCCACCGAATCGGGCGGCACTTCCGTGAGCGCACGATGGCAGCTAGGGCACAACCCCACCTTGGCAGCGGCTCGGAGTTCGAGAAGGTGCTCAAGGGTGAACGGCATTGTGGTGAGCACGCCATGCTTTGCAACGTCCTGTGCCGCCTCCTCGTACATCAAGATCAAAGTTGCGATCGCTGGTAGCCGCCGCGCGTTGTAGTAGTGCGAGAGTGATGCGTCTGAGACTCCAAGTCGCTTACTCACCGCGGCGATAGTGCTTGAGTGGAAGCATTTGTGCAGGTCAGTGAGAGCCTCGGCGAAAGCCGCGGCCATGGGCGTAGTCCCGTCCGGGTATCTGCCGCCCACGCGTCCTATCGGTGGCATCCCCCTCGCTCAACCCCTTCCTTGAAGAGTTGCGTACAGCCCTTCGGCGCGTGAAGGCGCGAAGGACATGTACGCGACTGTAGGGCATCGACGTCATTCAGGTGGCAGCGACTGGCTCAAAAATCTCAATTTTTCTTGCGGCAACAAAAATCTGTCCGCAGCCCGTCCGCTATTCGATATATCGCAATACATCGCAATATGTCGGATAGCGTTGCTGGTCCGTACAATCGGTGTAGTAATTACAAAAAATGTAGGGATGCTTGCGCGGTGGGCTCGGTGAACCTTCTGTGTTACAAAGGAAGTTCAGCTGTCATGGTCTGCTGGTTCGCAGTGTGACCTGTCAGCGAAGTCGGCACAGAAGGGCTTTATGCGTGCTCCCGTCGTGGCAAGATCATGAGCTTGGAACGATGAAGCGAGTCGCCCTGTGGCTGCTCGCGGAAGTCGGCGAGGGAAATAAATTTACAAAGGAGAAGCTAAGAAAAGATTTTCCGGGTGTGTCCCAGATTGACAGAAGGATGCGGGATCTTCGAAAGTATGAATGGCAGATCGACACCAACCGTGAAGACCTAACCCTTGATCCTCACGAGCATTGCTTCGTCAAAGCTGGCCTCCCCGTCTGGGAGCGAGGTGTTGCGCTTAGTCAACGAGCAAATGCTGCTATAGGCGCCGCCTTGCGCAGAGAGGTACTCGCGGCCGATGGCAACATGTGCCGGTCGTGCGGCATTACACCTGGTCACCCCTACGTCGGCACACATGAGATGGCTCAGCTTGACATCGCTCGCCGGCACGTGGTCACGCCCACGGGTGTCGAGGTACAGCTAGTCACCGAGTGTAAGAGGTGCAGGGTCGGCGGACGGGGCATCGAGGCCAGCCTGGATGCCGTACTGCGGGACCTGTCTGCCCTTGGGGCTATCGAACGCCGTCTGCTAACCAGCTGGGTTAAAGCAGATAGCAGAGACTTCAGCCGGATTGAGGAGCTGTGGGGCGACTACCGGTCCTTGCCGGCTGAAGCACGGTCTAAAGTCCAGGAAGCGCTAGGCCTTGGCTAGACCGTACTAAGCTATCACTTCGGCAGGCTGCACTGCTGAACCAGAGCGACTTCGTATCGGGAGAGAGTAGTGACTAAAGACTACGGTCGGCCGCCACGAGCTGAAGAGAACCGCGCGCTGATCGAGAGTCGACTGGCAGAAGTTGCTGCCGGCGCAGGGGTGCACGAGACTGTAACTATTGACTGGCGTGGCCGGCCAACGCATCTCGATGTTATCGAGATGTCGGTAGGTGACCTGTACTACAACCCAGCTACTCACAGGATTCGCGCTCAACGCAGTCACGACAGCTCGCGAAGTGACTTGCTCGAACAGGACCCCTGGAGCCAGGGAAGTCAAGAGTACCTGGACTTCTTGCTCAAAGCCTTGCCATCGGATCTTTCGAAAGTTGATCCAGTTTTCACTGGGTTGGCAGAGAGTCTGAACGAATATAAACAAACTGACCCGGGGCTAATCACCCGCGACGGTGTGCTTGTAAACGGTAATACGAGGCGTGCGGCTCTGCTTCAGATTGGCGGGCCGGGGCAAGGCATGCGTGTCGCGGTTCTTCCTGAGTCATGTAGTTGGGCTGATATAAGCGACGTCGAGCTGTCTTTGCAGCTCCGAAAGACGCATCATCGAGAGTACTCCTATGTCAACCGGCTACTAGCTATTGATGAACTTACCAAACAGGGAATGCCGACTAGTGTGATCGCGACAACTTTTCGCACTACGGCAGCTGCGTGCGAACAAGACTTGTGGGTGCTCAGGTGTATCGAATCACTAGTCGAACGCAGCAAGGCGCAGGGTGCGCTCCTGCCAATCTTTGCGTTCGAAGATAAAGCTGAGAAGCTTAAAGAACTATATCGGCGATACCAAAAAGACATCACTGTTGACCCGGAAATGGCAGAGTTGGTAAAGGAGTATCGTCTGGCCGCTATCACTCTTGACTTTTCGAAGACCGATGTGCGGTTGATTGAAGATGATTTTCAACAGCGTTATCTGTCTAAACACCTTCCTGAGATGCTGAAAGAACAAGACGCCGGTCATGAATCAGTTGCTATCCCGGGGTTAAATCGGAAGGTTAAGGGTGCGTCAAATGCCTTGGCTTCTGTCAGAAAGCTAACTGATACAGCTTTGCGGGCAAAGGCTGCCGAAGCATCTGACCCCGTCCTCCGGGATCCTGCCGCAGCCGAAGCAGCGCAGGCTGGAGAGGAACTTCGTAAGGCAATGGAGAAGGCCCTGGTGCCGGCGGGCAAGGATGCTCGGATACGAAAGCGGAAGCAGGCGGCCCCAACAAGGCTTCTGGATGCTTGCCAAGATATCGATCAATGTGTCACTGACCTGGTTATGTCTCGGGGTTCTAGAAGTCTAGATGAAGAATCTTTTGACGAGGCGGTCCTCAAGCTTAGGAAGAGTCTGGAGCGGCTTGCGTTGGAAACTCGACGTACAGTTTCCGTTCCCGGTGATGGAGTGGACTGGCTCACCGCGGCCTTCTATTCAGGGTCTTAATGGTTATGGACTCGGAGGCGAGCCTATTTATTGGCTTTGATGTAACTCGCACTCAAGCCTTGCTGCGTGCACGGTTAGATTTTGTTCCCGCTTTGGGGCGGCTGCTCGAGCGTTTTCCGGCCGGGCGGTTCTCGGACAAGACGGCTGCGGTCGTTCCTGTCGATGAATTTCTTATTGGCCTTGAGGCATTAGCTGTTTGGCCCGAACCAGAAACAGTGGTCTGGGATGCAACGTTTCAAGCAACTGTCGAGGAGATGCTTGATGACGCTGAAGACGCTGATAGGCGACTTCGCGGTGACGAGCAAACCGAAATTGATGCTAGTGAAGTTGATGAACTTCTCGGGCCAAGCTGGTGCGGTGAGCTGACCGACTTTCAGCGTCGGGATGTAGCCCGCTTGATATCACTTGGGCATAGTGCGAATTTCAGTGTTCCTGGCGCAGGTAAGACGCGGGTGGCGCTGGCGGTCTTCGCGGCGATGCGTGAGAAAGGGAAAGTCGATCGTCTGCTAGTGGTTGGCCCAAAGGCTGCTTACGAAGCGTGGCTTTACGAGGCCAGGGTCTGTTTTAAGCGGCCACTCGAAGTAAAAATCGTAACCAATCGCCTGCCAGGTGCAGCAGATCTGCTTCTAGTAAATTATGAACGTTTAAACCCTTCTCTCGCTGGGTTTGCTAAGTGGTTGCAAGAATCTCCCGGAATGATGATCCTAGATGAAGCTCATAGGATGAAATTGGGCGCTGCTGGGGTCTATGGGTCTGCCTGTATGGCGCTTGGCCCATTAAGTCGAGTCCGGATGATTCTTAGTGGTACTCCGGCGCCTAATGGCCCTAAAGATCTTGAAAGCCTCTTGGCATTCGTATGGCCAGGCCGTGGTCGCCGGGTCGTCCGGCAGGCGGTTGGTGGGGGAGATCTTGGCTATGCGAGTAGCAAACTGAGGCCGCTCTACACGCGAACGACAAAACAAGAGCTGGGCTTGCCTCCTGTTTCAACACGTGTTCGGAAGGTTGAAATGTCACCTCTGCATCGCGAGATATACGATGCGATGGTTGGCCAGTTCACTGCTCGTGCGGAGCGAAACCGCAACGACTTCGAATCATTGGGCAGGGCAGTTCTCCGGCTATTGATGGCGGCTACCAGTCCCGCCCTTCTTGTGGAGGGAGCGACAAAGTACGAGCCGCTTTCTTTTCAGATCCCGCCTTTGGAAGTGCATGAAGGCGAGCCGCTCTATGTCTTGCTTAGAGATTTGTCAAAGTATGAAATCCCTCCTAAGTATCAAGAAGCTTTAGCTATTGTCGCAGATAATGCGAGAAAGGGTCTAAAGACGCTGGTTTGGGCTAGTTTTGTGCGGAGCATTAAATCTTTAGAAGTGCTCTTTAAAGACTTCAGTCCGGCTGTGGTGCACGGGGGCACTGTGGACAGAGCCGAGCAACTTCGTATATTTCGCGAAGATCCAGCATGCGCGGTACTTGTTTCGAATCCGGCTACCCTGGGCGAGGGGGTTAGTTTGCATCAAGTGTGTCATGACGCAATCTATGTGGACCGAGATTTTCAGGCAGGTCGATTCTTGCAGAGCCTGGATCGTATTCATCGGCTGGGTCTTGCACGCGACACTGAAACTAGAGTAACAATACTCGAGGCTCAAGGCAGTATTGATGAGATCGTGGCACTGCGATTGAAAGAGAAGCTGGAGTTCATGGGACAAATCTTGGACGATCCCTCAGTCCGGAAGCTGGGCGACCCTGAGGATGAGATTGCGCTCGCGGGTGGCCTGGATGCGGCAGACATACAGGCCATCATTGGCCGAGTTGGCGCAATCCGTCCGTAGATTAGATGACTAGCTGATCTTTGCTCGACTCTTCAGGAACACGGCGTGCCGGTCGTGGTCGTCCTGTCCCATAAAAGCTTTGAAGTCCCCGATCTTGTGCTTTGTTGTGCCGTTATCGGAGATGGTTTCTACGACGAAATCTTTCTTCAGTCTGGCGATGCTGAGCTCAACTTCTGGAATGTCAACTGGCTTCTCGCCGGAATTTTGAAGATGTTCGACCTTGACAAAGTCTCCCACCTCTTTAAGCATCTTGTAGATTGGATCGTGTTCGACTGGCTCGCGCACGACTTTCTTCCCTTTTTTGCCGAGTGCGTTCTTGATGGACTTTCCGACGGCTTCTGCGACCGGCGGCGGGAAGGCGTTGCCGATCTGCCTGTACTTGGATGTCTTGGGTCCCTCGAAAGTCCATTTACCCTCGTCGGGGAACCCTTGAAGTCGTGCGACCATTTCATTGGTCAACTTGGGACCGCGGCCATCGAGAGAGTACTCATCCTTCGGGCCTGGAACGTCGTTGGCAACACCATGAGCGTCGACCCAGAGTTCATGCCAGGCCCGCTTGGCTCGTGTGGGTCCAAGGTCGGCGCCGCCGTGCTTCTTTGAGCCGCCCACGATTGTGGGAGCGATCTTGTTGGCGCGTTCCACCCATTCGTCGATTTGACCCCAGCCTCGTGTTCCCATGAGGTCCTTGAGGGATTCGCCGACTGTCGGGGCGTTGAGGAGCGGCTTGGGCCACTTGAAATAGTCGGCGTATTCCTCTTGAAGCGCTACCAGGACAAATCGCGGTCGCAGCTGTGGAACGTTGAAGTCGGAAGCATGGATAAGGCGCCACTCGGCGACGTAGCCGAAGGATGTTAGGCGATCTAGCACATGCTGCCGGTATCCGGAGAACCGTGGCATGCTCAGGCCTCGGACGTTCTCAAGCAGCAAGGCACGTGGTTCCACTGTCGCAACTTGCTCGATAGTCCAGGCGAAGAGGTCCCGCTCGTCGTTGGCTCCAAGTTGCTTACCTGCGATCGTAAACGGAGGGCAGGGTACGCCGCCCGCGAGCAGGTCGATCCCCTTGTAGTCGTGGGGCTTCCAGATCTCCGGGTCCGCCACGTCACCCGTCTTGATCTTGTCCAAGGTGAAGCCGCTGTTCTTGCGGTCGCTGTTGGTTTGGAGAGTCTTGGAGGCGTTCTCGTCTAGCTCGACCGCAAGCGTGTGATGGAAGCCAGCGTTGTGCAGGCCCAGGGCTTGGCCGCCAGCGCCAGCGCAAATCTCGACGGCGTTGAGCTTCATGGTTACTTAACCTTCCAAGGTGGTACGGCTGGCGAGGGGCCTAGCGAGGTATCTTGCCTCATGTGTCCGTGATCGGATGAAGAGGTTCGGCAGGCGTGGTTCAAGGTGATCGCAGCGAGGCTCGTGCCCGGGCGCATGCGAAGGGGCTCTACCCGGCGCCGAAGGATGCCGGTCGGTCTCGGAACATGCAGGCCAACCGGCGCGCTGACACTAAGCCGGAAGTCGCGCTCCGTAAGGCTCTGCATCACCTTGGGTATCGGTATCGCAAGGATCTTCGCCTGACGTTGGACGATGGCGTGAAGGTTCGCCCGGATGTTGTCTTCACGGCTCGCAAGGTAGCGGTGTTCGTGGACGGTTGCTTTTGGCACGTGTGCCCTGAACACGGAAGACAGCCGACGTCGAATGAGTGGTACTGGACGCCGAAGCTTCGCCGCAACGTTGAACGCGACCGTCTGGTTACGTCCGCTCTGGAGTGCGCCGGCTGGCGTGTGGTTCGCATTTGGGAACACGTGTCCCTGGAGACTGCGGTAGCCGCGGTGACAGATGTCCTCGAACACGGGTTCGACAGTACTAGTGAAGGCTGACAAAACCCGGTATGACACGGCGGCTGGATGCCCGCCAGTTGATCGTGGGCGTGGACTAGTAGACGTCGAACACGCTGGTCAACGCCTGCCGGATCAACCCCGCGAGATCCGCCTCCCCGTCCGTCTCCGCCCAGCGCACAAGCGCCACATGCGCCGCCCCCAGGCAAGCCATAGTCGTGGCTCGCGCCCGAAACTCCGCATCGGGCGACGAGCAGTCGAGGGCGGCAACGATCGCATCCGCTGTCGCGTACTGGCTGTCCAGATGTCGCGCCCGCAGCGCCGGCACCGAGATCATCAGCCGTAGCCGCGCCAGCAGGAACGCCTTCTCCTGCGAAGACCCCAAAGCGGCGGTCGACTCCAGCGCCCGCCCGATCCGCCGAGGCAAAGGGCCGGCGGGCTGCGCGGCGACGGCCGAAGCGGTCACGGGGTCGTATTCGTCGTAGAGGACCAGGTCTTCCTTCGTCGGGAAGTGCCGGTAGACCGTCATCGCCGAGACGCCGGCTGCCGCGGCGACGTCGGCGACGGTGGTGGAGTCGTAGCCGACGTCGGTGAAGAGGTGGATCGCGTGCTCCTGCAGAAGAAGCCGGGTTTCGGCGCGCTGGCGGTCTCGGAGGCTCACGTGGTAGACACTATCAAAGTGTTAGTCACTAACATCTGGGGTGCGTATGAAGACGGCATTGGTGACGGGAGCATCGCGGGGGATCGGGGCGGCGATCGCGCGAAGGCTCGAGAAGGACGGCATAACCGTCCTGAAGCAAGACAGCAGTCAGGCCGACTTGTCGACGATGGAAGGTGTCGACAAGGCCTTGGAGGGCATCGACGGCCTGGACATCCTGGTCAACAACGCGGCAGCCGCGCCGCGAGGGCCGATCGAGACGGACACGCCCGAGGGCTTCGATCACCTGATGGCGGTGAACGTGAAGGCGCCGTACTTCCTCATCCAGCGGGCACCGCTGAACGACGGCGGCCGCATCATCAACGTCTCGTCGGTCGCCACCAGGATGGCCAACCCGGCGCAGACGTCGTTCGCGATGACCAAGGGCGCGCTCGAGACGATGAGCCGCACCCTCGCCCACCAGCTCGGACCCCGCGGGATCACGGTCAACGTCGTCGCGCCCGGCGCCACCAGGACCGCGGACAACGGCGAGATCTTCACGCCGGAGCTGGAGGCCGCCATCAAAACCCTCACCGCGCACCGGAGGCTCGGCACCGCGGAGGACATAGCGGACGTCGTCGCGTTCCTCGCCTCCGACGACGCCCGGTGGGTGACGGGGCAGGTCCTCGACGCGAGCGGCGGGTTGTTCCTCGGGCCGCCGGGCCAAGGCGCAGAATAGGGCGGTGACGTGGTTCAGCGAGGACGAGCTCCGCAGGCAGGCCGGTGACGTCTCCTTCGCGCGCGGGGCCAAGTACCTGGAGTCGGTCGAGACGCTGGACGACGTCGCGGGCGGGGTCGCGGCGGTGGTCAGCGGCACCGACCGGTACACGGTCCGGTTGCGCAATGTCGACGGCGAACTGGTCGGCGAGTGCTCCTGCCCGCACGCGGCGGACGGCTTCTTCTGCAAGCACTGCGTGGCCGTCGGGTTGCTGGTCCTGGAGGGGGTGGCGGACGGTGGCGCGGCCGACATCCGCGGGTACGTCGAAACCCTCGCGCACGCCGAGCTGGTCGAGCTGCTCGTCGGGCACGCGAACGAGGACCCCGCTCTCTTCCGCAAGCTTTCGCTCATGGCGGGCCGCGAGGACCTCGGCGCGTTGCGGCGGCATGTCGAGGGAACGTTGCGGTTGCGCGGTTTCGTCGGTTTCCAGGGCACGGTCGCGTACACCGAGAAGGTGCGCGAGGTGCTCGCCACCGCCAGGGAACTCATGGACGGGCCGCTGTTGTGCCGCGTCATCGAGTTGGTGGTGGAGGCGCTGGACTTCGTCGAGGACTCCTTCGGCGCGCTCGGCTCCGAGGTGGCGGGCGCGCTCGCGTTGTACGCGGAGGCTTGCGCGGACTCGCCGCCGGAGCCCAAGGAGCTCGCGGAGTGGTTGCTACGGCTGGATCTCGACGGTTCTGGCCGCGTCGACGTGAACATCGCGGACTTCACCGCGGGCCTCGGTTTCGAGGGGCTCGCGGTGTTCCGGGCAGGCGTCGAGGAGCGGTGGCGGCTCGACGACGGCGAGGACCCGTACCGCAGCCGCAAACTCCAACGGCTTCGCGAAGGGTTCGCGGCGATGCGGAACTGGCGAGCCTAGAACCGCTGACGGTTGCGGTACAGCTCCTCCAGATCCCGTTGCCCGGCCTGGTCGCCGGTGTCGGCGGCCGCGCGGAACCAGTGCTCGGCCTCTTGGAAGTTCCCGTGGTCGGCGGCCAGCCTGCCGAGGTTGGTGTACGCGGGGACGCTGCCGAGTTCCGCGGCCTTCCGGTACCAGGCGGTGGCCTCGCCGGGGTCGTTCCGGTCGTTGGCCAGCACACCCAGGTTCGTCATCGCGGCGGCGTCGCCCCGTTTGGCGGCCTTGAGATACCAGTGTTCGGCGGCGTCGAGTTCGCCGCGGCGGTGCAGCACCAGGCCCAGCCGGACAGCGGCTTCGGGGGCGCCGGCGGCCGCGGCCGCGTGGTAGCAGCTTTCGGCGCGCGCGAGATCGTTCCGTTGCTGGGCCTGGTGGCCGAGCTTGCACAGCGCGGAAGCGTCGGCCTCTTCCCCCGCCTTGCGCCACCAGGGTTCCGCTTCGGCCGTCCGGCCGGTGTCGCAGAGCACGGCGCCGAGCGTGATCATCCCTTCGACGTTGCCCGCCTCCGCGGCCTCGCCCGCCCAGTACGCGGCCTCGTCGAGCTCGCCGCGCCGATGCAGCGTCCGCGCCAGTTCCGCCATCGCCTCGACCCGGCCCTCGGTGGCCGCGCGCCGCCACCAGTCCTCGGCGGCGGCGACGTCACCTCGTTGCGCACAGAGATTTCCCAGATGCGACATGGCATGCGAATCACCGGCGGTCGCGGCTTCGCGGTACCAACGTTCGGCCTTCTCCGGTACGCCGCGTTCGGCGAGGAGGTGCGCCAGGTTGCCCATCGCGACCCTGTCCCCGCCCTCGGCGGCCTTCCGGAACCACACCTCGGCCTCGTCGAGATCGCCGCGCTCCAACGCGGTGGATCCCATACGTGCCATGGCGATCACATGTCCGCGTTCCGCGGCCTTCCGGTTCAGATAGTCGTCGACCCGGGTGTTCCATTTACGTTTTTCGGCGCCCACAAGCCCGCTCCTTCCGGCAGCGTCCCTGGGGTAGTCGCTGCTCAGGGCCCGGATGTGACAACAACTACCGGGTGTCATCGCCGTGTCGCACCCGGTTTCCGCACCCGTCGCGGCGATACTTGGCGCTCCCCATCCCCGTCGAGAGGAATCGCGCGGTGGCCACGCGTACCAGCCAGATGACCACGGCTCAGCGGCTGCTCCTGTTGATCACCCTCGCCGCCGTCGTCCTCGCGGTCTTCTGGTTCGTGAGCGGCAAGGGCGACGCGTTGCAGCCGAAGCCCGCCAACCCCGCGAGCGCCGTCGACGCGCGCAAGCAGCTGGACGAGCTCACCGTCGCGCCGCGCGGTTCGATGGACGGCTACGACCGCAAGAAGTACCCGCATTGGGACAACCAGGGCAACAACTGCAACACGCGCGAGTTCGTGCTCAAGCGTGACGGCAAGGACGTCAAGGCCGGTTCCGACTGCGCCCCGACCTCCGGCAGCTGGACGAGCATCTACGACGGCGAGACCTGGACCAAGCCGACCGACGTCGACATCGACCACATGGTCCCGCTCGCGCAGAGCTGGGTCAGCGGCGCGAAGTCGTGGACCGAGGAGAAGCGTCGCCAGTTCGCGAACGACCTGACGCGGCCGCAGCTGTTCGCCGTCACCGACAACGTCAACCAGGAGAAGAGCGACAAGGCGCCGGACCAGTGGAAGCCGCCGCTCGTCTCGTTCTGGTGCACCTACGCCACCGACTGGATCACCGTGAAGCACTACTACGGCCTCACGGTCACCACCGCGGAGAAGAGCGCGCTCGGCGACATGCTCGGTCGTTGCTGATCAGCCCGGCTTCGGGTTGGCTGGGCGCATGACGACCTTCGTACTGATCCACGGCGGTGGCGGCAGCGCCTGGGACTTCCACCTCCTCGAGGCGGAACTGGCGGGCCGCGGCCACGACGTCGTCGCGGTGAACCTGCCGATCGAGGACGAGAAGGCGGGTTTCCCGGAGCACGTCGATGCCGTCGTGAAGGCGATCGGAGACCGCCGCGATCTCGTGGTGCTCGGCCATTCCTACGGCGGTTTCACCGCGCCGATCGTGGCCGGCGAGGTTTCGGCGCGGCTGCTCGTGATGCTGACCCCGATGATCCCGAAGCCGGGCGAGACACCGGGGGACTGGTGGGGCAACACGGGTTTCGAGGACGCCGAGGACCTCAGCGACGAGGAGAAGTTCTACAACGGCGTCCCCGCGTCCATCGTCGCGGACGCGGGCTCGCACGGCCGGAACCAGGTCAGCGCCGAATGGGGACAGCCGTGGCCGCTGGAAAAGTGGCCGGACGTCCCGACGAAGGTCCTCATCGCGCGCGAAGACCACTTCTTCACGCCCGACTTCCAACGCCGGGTCGTCCAGGACAGGCTCGGGTTCGCGCCGGACGAGATCGACGGCTCGCACTCCGTGCCCTTGAGCCACCCGAAGGAACTGGCGGACCGACTGGACTCCTATCTCACCAGCGGTCCAGCCGCATGACCTCTTCGAGCGGCTGACGCGCGGCGGGCTTGAAGGTGGCGCCGGTGTAGAACGCCGTCGGGATGAGCGCGGCCTGGTGCACGTTCTCCGGCAGGCCGAGGATCTCCGCGGCCTCCTTCTCGTACGCGAGGTGCAGCGTCGTCCACGCCGTGCCGAGCGTGACCGCCCGCGCCGCGAGCATGTAGCTCCACACCGCCGGCAGCAGGTTCCCCCACAGCGGGGCCTGGTTGCCGGCGGGCAGTTCGGCGCTGTTCGTCTCCAGGCACGGGATGACGTGCACGGGCACCTCGCCCATCTTGTCGGCGAGGTACTCGACGCTGGAGCCGACGCGCTTCTGCACCTTCGACCGTTCGGGATCGTCCGCGAACAGTTTCCCGGCCGCGTTCGGGGAATCCAGGTACTCGCGGCACGCCCGCTGATAGAGCTTCCCGAGTTCGGCCCGCTGCCCGGGATCGGTGATCACGAGCCAGTGCCAGCGCTGGGTGTTCGACCCGCTCGGCGCCTGCAACGCGGTCTGCAGGGCGTGTTTCACCAGTTCGAGGGGGACCGGCCGGGTCAGGTCCAGTCGTTTGCGGACGGTTCGAGTGGTCGTCAGCAGCTCTTCGGGCGTCATCCGGAGATTATGTCGTTATGATCCGCTGGTGGGGAGGCCGCCGCGCGAACGAGGGATGGGGACCTTGTTGCGCCATGTCCTCGAATTGACCGAGGCGGACGTCTCCGCGTTCTTCGAAGACATCGGGCTGGGGGACTACCGTCCGCGGTTCACGCCGTTCGTCCGCGCCATCGTCACGCACGGGCCGCTGCCCATCCGCGATCTCGCCGTCGAAGTCGGCGTGACGCATTCCGCGGCCAGCCAGACCATCGCGCAGATGGCGCGCCAGGACCTCGTGTCGCTCCGGCCGGGGACGGACGCCCGGCAGAGGATCGTTTCGCTGACCGAGAAGACGCGGCGCCTGATGCCGACACTCGAAGCCGAGTGGGCCGCGACCAGCGCCGCGGCCGAGCAGTTGGAAGCCGAACTGCCGTATCCGCTCAGGGAAGTACTGGTCGCCGCCGTCGAGGCCTTGGAGCGGAAATCGCTCCGGGAGCGCATCGCCGAAACGGACGCCGCGCTCAGGCTGGGGCGTCGACCCGGTCCAGCCTGAAGACGGCCCAGACGTACTTGCCGCCGGAGCAGAGCTCGTGTCCCCAGTCCTCGGACAACGCGTGCACCAGCTGGAGACCACGGCTGCGCGCCGCCATCGGCGACGGTTCCTTCAGCCTCGGCCGCTTCGTTCCGGAGTCGAAGACCCGCAGGGTGAGCCTTCCCTCGGCGTACTCGACCTCGAGCCTGTCCGGCTTCTCGCCGTGCTCGAAAGCGTTCGTGACCAATTCGGACGTCGCCAAGAGGACGTCGTCGACAGCCGGGCCGTGAAGGCCGAGGCCCACCAGAGTCGCCCGCACCGCCTGCCGCGCGACGGCGGGCGCCGTCACATCCACCGGCAAGGGGAGGGAGGCCACCGGCAACGAGCCCTCCGATCGCGTTTTGGACATCGTCATGGTTCCGCACCTCCCCTCACGAGAGACTTTCAGATCCGCTGTTCGCCTCCCTGATACCCACAAGAGCCGAGGTCGAATCAGGTCCCGTCAGTGAGTTCCGTCTCGGTCAATCCTTCGCGCAGTTTCTTCAGCGTGGAGGCCAGCAAACGTGACACCTGCATCTGGGAAACCCCGACTCGGCGCGCGATATCCGACTGGCTCATCCCGGACCCGAACCGCAGCGCGACGATCTTGCGCTCCCGGTCGGGCAGCCGCTCCAGCATCGGCCGCAACGCCTCGCGCAGCTCCGCCTGGCTCAAATTGGCGTCCGCCTCGCCGAAGCGGGTGTGCGCCGAGTTCTCCAAGAGGTTGTCCAGCGAGGCCCCGTACCGGCCCTGACCGGCGCGAAGGCCCTCGTAGACCTCGTCGATCGGGACGCCGAGATGGGCGGCGATCTCACTGGGCTTCGGCGCGCGGGAAAGCCGGACCGTCAGCTCCTCGCGCACGGCCGAGATGTTCGCGTTCAGCTCCTTGAGCCGCCGCGGCACCCGGACCGACCAGCTGTTGTCGCGGAAGTGATGCCGGAGTTCGCCGGAGATGGTCGGGACCGCGAACGCCAGGAAATCACTGCCCTGGCCGGGATCGAACCGGTCGACGGCGTGGATCAGCCCGATCGTCGCGATCTGGACCAGATCCTCCATCGACTCGTCCCGGTTGCGGAACTTGCGCGCCAGATTGCGCGCGAGCTCCAGATGAGCGCGCACGAGCTCGTCTCGGAGCCCTTCACGCTCTGGCGCGTCCAGTGGCAACGCGCACATACGCTCGAACAGGGCCGGAACGTCCGCGCCGTCTTGCCCGACGGGTTCCGTCACGGCCGGGCCGCCTCGCTCTCCCGGATGAGTTCCACCCTGGACAGGTAGCCGCCGTCGGCCGGGACGACACTCCGCCGCGCGGACGTCGCCAGCGCGGTGAGCAACTGCCAGGACAGCCCGGTCTCGTCGTCGGGTTCCGGAGAGTCCGAAAGGACGGAGACGGTCACTTCGATCCGCCCGTCCTTCCACGAGAAAACACAGGTCAGATGGCCGTCGGTGGCGGACGGGAGCAGCATGGAGCAGGCTTCGTCCACCGCCATTCTGAGATCTTCGACAGCGTCCAGATCGAAGTCCTGGCGCATCGCGATATCCGCGACGATCGTCCGGAGAGTCGGCACCACATGCGGTACCGCGGCCGTGCGTACCTCGATGAGTTGAGCGCCCTCCCCGCCGGGCGGGGTGTTGTCCACCACGTGTGTTCCTCTCTCGAGCAGCGCTGCCGGTCCGGTGCTGGATCACTTCCCTGGGTGTGAGCAAACCAAACCCACGTTTGACGCGCGCAGGGGGCGGGCATGTAACCGGCGACAAACGATCTCCTGGGAAGGCGGGGACCGACATGGCTGACGTGAGCCGGCTGCCGAACGTGGTGGCGGAAGAGTGGGACTGGCAGCTCCGTGGGTCGTGCCGAGGCGCCGACAGCAGCTTGTTCTTCCACACGGACAACGAGCGTGGTTCGGCCCGTGAGCGGCGCGAATCGCGGGCCAAGGCCATCTGCCAGACCTGCCCCGTGCTGGCGCAGTGCCGTAAGCACGCGCTCGCGGTGCAGGAGCCCTACGGCATCTGGGGTGGTCTCGGCGAGATCGAGCGCCGCGAGCTGTTCCTCCGTGAACGCCGCGCCGGGCGCAAGACGTTGACCGCGCATTGAGCGCGTCCCGGGCACCGGTCGGCGACGCGCGCGACGGCGATCGCGGCGCCCCGTCCGTACTGGGTTAGGGTTGGGACTGTCGTTGCGGGGACAGCCACGCCTACCCGCCGAAAAAGAGCGTGCGTCCGTGTCCGGACTGGGCGCGGCCGTCGCTTGAGACCACAGGCGCGTTCCGGCGCTGAGCGTCGGTTCTCACCTGATGAGGAGAATGTGCATGCCCGCAGCGGACCAGAACACCACGCCGCCCGGTTTCAGCATCACGCTGGACGCCGACGCGTCTGAACCGCGTGTGGTGGTCACCGGTGAGCTAGACCTGCTGACGAGCCCGCAGCTTCAGGAGACCCTCGGGGCCCTGATCACGGACAAACCGTCGGGCCGGGTGGTCGCCGACCTGACCGGTGTGACCTTTTTCGATTCCTCGGCGTTGAACGTGGTGCTCCAGGCACAGCGTCAGGCCGCCGAGAAGGCCGTCGAGCTCGAAGTGGTGCCCAGTCCGCAGGTGAGCCGAGTGATCGAGCTCACCGGCGTCGCCGAGCACCTCAGCGTGTCGGAGGAGCCTCCCGCCTGATCCCCCGCTACGGTCGTGGGCTCGTGATCCACGACGCCTGGGGGCTGCACGATGATGGGGCGGACGCATGCCCTGACCGGCTGGTGCGCGGGGCTCGCGCTCGCACCCGTGGTCGGCGCGGGCACGGTGCACCAAGCGGTCGTGTTCGCCGCGACCACCGCGGGGTTCGCCCTCCTGCCCGACCTCGACCACCCGGGCGCTCGCGCGTCGAGGCTGCTCGGCTGGTTCACCGGCGCGATCTCCTGGCTGCTTCGCCGGGTCTCCGCGGCTCTCTACGCGCTGACCAAGGGACCTCGCGACGAGAAGGTCACCGGTAAACACCGTCATCTCTCGCACACCGTGCTGTTCGCCGTCGGCCTCGGCTTCCTGACCTCCTGGGGCACCACCGAAGGCGGACCGTGGGCGGTGTTCGGCGTCGTCGTCCTCGGCGTGCTGCTCGCGGAAGGCGCGCTCGGCGACTGGCTGCTGCCGGTCAGCGGCGCCGCGGTCGCGTGGTGGGTGTGGACCGCCCCGCCGGACAAGGCGGCGCAACTCGCGGAGATCTCCGGCTGGCTCGGCATCGCCGTCGCGGCCGGGTGTTTCGTGCACTGCCTCGGCGACGCGCTGACCGAGTCCGGCTGCCCGTTCCTGTTCCCCATCCCCATCGCGGGCGAGACCTGGTACGAGATCCGGCCGCCGAAGCCGCTGCGGTTCCGCACCGGCAAGAACGTGGAGAACCGGCTGATCTTCCCGGTGTTCGCGGTCGCCGCGGTGCTGCTGATCCCGGGCGTCTGGGAGTACCTGTTCACCACGGTCCAGGGGTTGTTCACGCCGGAAGGCACGCAGACCGCGGTGCACTGAGCTGTGCCCTCGGCGGACCGCTCGCCTTCCCTCCGCTGACGTTGCGAAAGCCACTTTCGCAACGTTGAAGGTTGCGAAAGTGGCTTTCGCAACCCGGCCCTTTCGCCGTTGCCGAGGAATGCCCTCGCCGGGTCCGGCGTTGAATCGGAACGCCGGACCCGGTTGAGGAGGGGGAACAGTGGACAAGCCAGTGCTGAGAGCCGACGCGCGCCGCAACCGAGCGAAGGTGCTCGCAGCCGCCGAAGAGGCCTTCGCCGTCAACGGCCTCGCCGTCCCCCTCGACGAGATCGCCCGCATCGCCGGTGTCGGCGCGGGCACGGTGTACCGGCATTTCCCCAGCAAGGAAGCGCTCTTCCAGGCCGTCGTCCTCGACCGGCTCGAACAGTTCGCGCGCGAAGCACGCGACCTGCTGACCGCCGAAGACCCCGGTGAAGCGTTCTTCGACTTCTTCAAACGCGTCGTCCAGCAGGCGTCCCGCAACCGGGCGGTGTGCGACGCGCTCGCCGAGACGACCGGGCTGGGTTTCAAAGCGAACGCGGGCAACGATTTCCGGTCGGCGACGCAGGCGCTGCTGACGCGGGCACAGGCCGCGGGCGCGGTGCGCGAGGACATCAATGGCGACGACCTGCGCGCCCTGATCGCCGGTTGCCTCGCCGCGGAACGGTATTCGCTCGAGGAACGTCACCTCGTGCGGGTCGTTGTCGACGGTTTGCGCACGTTGCGTGACAAAACGTAAGATCGACGCGAGAAGTCCTCGTACCTGCGCTTCGCATGGCGAGGGGGTGCCGGATGTTCCGTCAAGGTCCCACCACCGGTTCCGTCACGGTCGCGGCCATCGCGGGTCTCGCCACCGGACTGCTCGTCGCCGCCCTTTTGGTGGCAGGCCGCGAGCCACAACCCCGCGTCCACGAAGTCGGCACGACCCCTTCCCCGACGACGACCTCCCGTTCGGTCGGGCCGGTCACGGTGACCGTGCCGGGAAGCGCGCCGGAACCGCTCGTCATCACCCGCACCAGCACGCCGGCGCCGCGCACGGTGACCAGGACCGTGACGCCGTCCACCACTTCGTCGACGGTGCTCCCGCCCAGCACGACCGGCACGGGATACCGGAGAGACTGAGGCAACCCGGACGGTCCCTCGCGCCGTCTGTCCGGGTATGCGGCGGCTACCCGTTTTCTTGCTCCTGCTCGCGACCTCGACCGCGTGCCAATCCGGCGAGAAGGCCTGTCCGGCCATCGCCCTGTCAGAGGGGATCTCCCTCGCCATCCCGCCGGAAGTGGCTGCCGACGTCACCCGTGTGTCGCTGGAGTTGTGCTGGGCCGGTGACTGTGTGACCGAGTCCGCGCCCGGCGGCGAGCACGTTTTCATCCCGACCAGGGGCTTGCCGACCACGCCGGTCCGGACCACGGTGACCTTCGACGACGGGAAACCCCACGTCCTCGACGTGACTCCGGTGATCGCCTACCCCGCGGGCGAAGACTGCGGAGGCGGTGTGCCGGGCGCGAAACTGGTCGTGACGCCCGGCGGTGAAGTACGGCAAGGACCGTGAAGGCCGCCCCCGATGAACGGCCTCCACGGTCATCCCCTGTGGCTAGCCGACGTCGCGACGCCGCCAGCCCATGAGCCCGGCCACGAGCGCGACCACGGCGACCCCGGTCAGCCAGACCAGCGGTGTCGCGGTGAACTCCGCGGCGGGCAGTTTCGGAACGTGCGAGAACGGTGAGACGTCCAGCAGCACCTGCGGCAGGTCCAGCACCGGGCCGAACAGGCTGAGCAGCAAGGCCAGCCCGGCGATCGCCCACCCCGCCGTCGACAGCTTCGGCGCCAGGCCGAAGAGCGTCACGGCGAGGCCGACGATCACCCACACCGCCGGAAGCTGCGCCAGCGAAGCGACCACCATGTCCCCGACCGAGCCGGAGACAGCGCCCGCCCGCATCCCGTTCGACAGTCCCAAGAGGACACCGCTGACCACCATCATCAGCGCCGTGCCGCCGAACGCGAACACGAGATGGCTCCCCAGCACCCGCAGCCTGCCCACGCCGGTCGCGAGCAGCGGCTCGACCCGGATCGCGGTCTCCTCGGCGCGGATCCGCAACGCGGCCTGCACCCCGTACAGCGCGATGACCATGGCGAACAGGCCCGCCATCGCCGCCATGAACGCGTCGATCAGCCCGTCCGTACCGCCGAGACGCTGGAAGATCTCCTTCGCCTGCCGGCTTTCCCCGACGACGTCACCGATGCCGCTCGCGACCGAGCCGAACACCGCGGCGCACACCGCCGTGCCGATCAGCCAGCCGATCAACGGGCCCCGGTGCAGCCGCCACGCCAGCGCGAACGGGCTGCGCAGCGACGCCGCCGCTTCGGCGGGGCCTGGCCGCGGCGGGATGATGCCGGTGCCGACGTCGCGCCGCGGGAGCAGCGCGTAGCCGACGGCGCCGACGACCACGGTCGCGGCCAGCGGCAGCAGGAAGACCCACCAGCGCTCGTCGGCGAACGGCCGGATCTGCTGCGCCCACCCGATCGGGGACAGCCAGGAGACCCAGGTCGCGTCCGAGGTCGAGTCGCCGACCGCGCGCAACAGGAACGCGACACCGACGGCGGTGGCGCCGATCCCGTTGGCCGTCCTCGAGTACTCGGCCACCTGGACGGCGACCGCCGCGACGGCCGTGAAGACCAGCCCGGTCACCGCGGTCGCGGCGCCGAGCGCGAGCGCGCCGTCGGCAGGCAGCTTCGCGCCGATCATCAGCCCGGTCTCGACGAGTCCGATGAGGACACTCGCGCCGGCGGACACCAGCACACCCGCGGTCAGCAGGGCGTACCGGCCGACCACCGCGGAGGCCAGCAGTTCCGCGCGGCCGGAGTCCTCCTCGGCCCTGGTGTGCCGGGTGACGGTGAAGACCGCCATCAGCGCGACGACCAGTGCGAGGAAGCCGCCGAGCCGCCACGCGGTGAACCCGCCCGCGGTCGAGAGGTCGAAGGCCGGGCCGTAGATCAGCGAAAGCGACGGGTTCGCGCCCATGCTCGCGGTGAGCCCGGCCCGTTCGGCGGCCGTCGGGTACAGCGTTTCGAACGTCCCCGACGACGTCGAAGGCATGATCCCGAGCAGGACGACCCAGATCGGCAGGACGATCCGGTCCCGCCGCAGCGCCAGCCTGGTCAGCTGCCAGGTGCCGACGAGTCCGTGCGCCGGTTCGGAGACGGTCACCGGGCGGTCCAGCGTCGCGGTCATTTCGCGCTCGCTTCGGTGGTGTAGTGGCGGAGGAAGAGCTCTTCCAGCGTCGGCGGCTGGCTGGTCAGGCTGCGGACGCCGACCTGGGTGAGCTGGCGCAGCGCGTCGTCGAGGGAACGGGTTTCGACGTCGAACCGGACTCGGTTGCCTTCGACCTTGAGGTCGTGGATGTTCTCCAGTTTCGTCAGCCCGTTCGGCGGGCCGGCGAGTTCGGCGGAGATCGACGTCCTGGTGAGATGCCGGAGCTCGGCCAGCGTGCCGGTCTCCACGGTGTGCCCGTTGCGGATGATGCTGACCTTGTCGCAGAGCGCCTCGACCTCGGCCAGGATGTGGCTCGACAGCAGCACCGTGCGGCCCTGCTCGCGCTCTTCCTGGATCGCGTACTGGAAGGTGGCCTCCATCAGCGGGTCGAGGCCGGAGGTCGGCTCGTCGAGGATCAGCAGGTCCACGTGCGAGGCCAGCGCCGCCACGATCGCGACCTTCTGCCGGTTGCCCTTGGAGTAGGTGCGCCCCTTCTTCTTGGGGTCGAGGTCGAACCGTTCGATCAGGTCCTTGCGGCGGCGCTGATCGAGCCCGCCCCGCAGCCGCCCCAGCAGATCGATCACCTCGCCGCCGGAGAGGTTGGGCCAGAGGTTCACGTCGCCGGGGACGTAGGCGAGGCGCCGGTGCAGGCTCGCCGCGTCCTTCCACGGGTCGCCGCCGAGCAGGCGGACGTCGCCCGAGTCCGCGTGGCGCAGACCGAGCAGGACCCGGACGGTGGTCGACTTCCCCGCGCCGTTCGGGCCGAGGAAACCGTGCACCTCCCCAACGGGTACCCGCAGGTCAAGGCCGTCCAAAGCCTTGGTCCGGCCGAAGGATTTGTGGAGGCCGGAGATGGAGATGGCGTTTTCCATGTATCTGAAGGTACAGTGATTTCACGAAGTTGTGAAGTTAAGAAAACGTATGGATGGTGTGATCACTCTGGGGGTAGTACGAGAGGATGTGCCCATGACGACGACGCCTGAGAGTGCTTCGAGCACCCAGAGAGACGAGGACGCCGTCCGCCGTTACGTGGAGCACCTGGGCCTCACGCTTTCCCAGATCGGGATGCAGCGGATGCCCGCCAGGGTGTTCGCCGCGTTGATGACCACCGACGCCGGCCGCCTCACCGCGGCCGAACTGGCCGACCAGCTCTCGGTGAGCCCCGCCGCGATCTCGGGGGCCGTGCGGTACCTGGAACAGATCGGCCTGGTCGCCAAGGAACGCGAGCCCGGCTCGCGCCGCGACCACTACCGGCTCTTCGACGACCTCTGGTACGCCACCTTCATGAAACGCGACCGCATGATCACCATGTGGCGCGACGCCGCCGACGAGGGCGTTTCGGCGCTGGGCGAGGGCACGCCTGCCGGCGAGCGGGTCGCCGAGATGCGGGACTTCCTGAGCTTCATGATCAAGGAGCTCAACGACATGTACGCGAAGTGGCACGAGATGCGGGCCGAAAAGGGCAAGTAGGTCGCGCGGGCGCGGGTGGCCGTTCGGTAGAGGTGGTCGTGAGTGGCGATTCGGGTTCTAACCCGAATCGCCACTCACGAGGGCTTGCTCGGCTGAGTACATGAAGGGCCCCTTCCTTGCGCCTAGGTACAGGAAGGGGTCCTTCATGTACTTCGGGCAGGTGTGAAGGTCGAGTTTCCTCGGCTGAGCCGAGGGAAGGGGGCCTTCACGGACCGGGGCCTGGCACCAACCGCAGCCGGAACCGCGTGGGTCCCTAAGACACCCTTGGCCCTAACCCGAATCGCCACTCACGACCAACGCGACCACCAGCGTGCCCGCCAGCCTCTCCGCCCACCGGTCCAGCTCCTCCGCGGGAGGCTCACGGTCCTCGAAGGACGACAGGAACGCGTACTGGAAACAGGCGCCGAGCAGCAGGGACGCCGACGCCTCCAGATCCGCGTCCTCGCGGATCCTGCCGAGCCGGGCCTCTTCGCCCAGGTACTCGATGACGCGTCCGAGCGGCACGTCCGGCCCGCCGTCCCTGCTCATGACCCGTTCCCGATGGGTCGCCAGCAGCTCCCGCGAGGAGAACAGCGACACCGCGATCGGGAAGCTCTCCAGATAGAACGACAGCGTGATCCGCGCCAGCCGGGCGAGGTTCGCCGCGAGCGGGGTGTCAGCCGCGGTCTTCATCAACTCGTCCAAGGTCGTCCCGAGCCCGGGAAGCCGCTCGGTGAGCACGCTCATGAAGATCTCGGTCTTGTCCTTGAAATGCTTGTACAGCAACGCTTCCGAGTAACCCGCCGCCCGCGCGATGGCCTTGGTCGTGGCGTGCGCGTAGCCCTGCTCGCGCATCACCTTCGCCGCCGCGGCGACGATCTCCTCGCGGCTTCCCATATTCGCTCCTGAGGGCTTCTCAGCGTTCGCTCGACAAGTGGTGGGTGAACACTCACCATAGTGGGTGAGTGTTCACTAACCCAGAAAGGCGTGACCATGAAGCTCACTGTTCTCGGTGCCACGGGCGGGGTCGGTTCGGAAATCGTCAAGCAGGCGCTGGCCGCCGGGCACCACGTCACGGCCGTCGTCCGCGACCCGTCCCGGCTCGACGTCGAGGGTGAACTGCTGGAGGTCGTCGTCGCCGGACTGTCCGAGCACGGCGCGTTGACCGAGGCGGTGTCCGGACGTGACGTGGTGATCTCGGCGCTCGGCGCCCGTGACCGGACCCCGACGACCGTCGTCACCGACGGAGCGCACGCCGCCGTCGCCGCGCTCGGATCGGCGGGGACCCGGCGGCTGCTCCTGGTGAGTGCCAGCGGTCCGTTCGTCGACGGCGACACCTTCTTCACCAGGAACGTCGTCAAGCCGATCCTGGGCAGGGTCCTCCGGCATGCCTTCGCGGACATGATCGCCGCCGAACGGATCGTGCGCGCGAGCGACCTCGATTGGACGATCGTGCGCCCGCCGCGGCTGCTGAACGGGCCGCACACCGGCGCCATCGCCGCGCGCACCGACGGCAACGTCCGTGGCAGCTACAGCATCAACCGCGCCGACGTCGCCGATTACCTGCTCCGCGCGGCCGCGGACGACTCGCTCGTCCGACAGACCGTCTCGATCGCCCACGGCTGAGGCGGAAGTAGAGTCGCGGGGTGATCAGCCGTGCGGTGGTGCTCGCCCCGATCCTGCTCGCGCAAGCCGTCCGGGTGCGCCGTACGACGCCGAGGCTGCCCGGCGCCGCGGGCCCGGTCACCGGCCTCGTGCCGGGCGACGGCCGTCCGGTGCGGCTCGCCGTGCTCGGCGAGTCCACTGTGGATGGCGTCGGCGCGGCGACGCACGCCGAGGGACTGACCGGACGGCTCGCGGACGAACTCGCGCGGGACGGCCGCGCGGTCGCCTGGCAGGCACTCGGCAAGACCGGGGCCAACGCCCGGGTGGCGCGCGAGGAGCTGCTGCCGCTGCTCGAACCCGCCGACCTCGTGGTGATCGCGCTGGGCGTCAACGACACGATCGAACTGCATTCGGCCGCGCGCTACCGGCGCGACCTGCTCGACCTCGTCGTCGCCCTGCGGCGCCGCGCCGGGCCGGTCCCGGTGGTGCTGGCAGGCGTGCCGCCGATGGGCCGGTTCCCCGCGCTGCCGCGTCCGCTGCGGGACGTCCTCGGCGCGCGGTCGGCCGCCCTCGACGCCGCGGCCGCGCGGCTGACGTCGCTGCCCGGCGTCGTCCACGTCCCGATGCCCGCCGCGATGCTGGACCCGGCGACCTTCGCCGAGGACCGCTTCCACCCCGGTCCGGAGGGGTACCGGCGCTGGGCCGGGCAACTCGCGGACGTGAGCCACCGGCTACTCAGCGGCACATTTCACCGGTAAAACCGCTGATCAGGTCACTCTCCTGCCACAGAACGAGAAATTTCCGCGAAAAAGCTGGCTCTGCGTGTATCTGGTGGCAGCCTCGTTGCGTCCTATGGAGCAGTCGAGGAAATGAGGGACACCCGATGACGACCGAGACCAACACCGCGCCCGTCGACGACGAGGCCACGGCCACCGAAGACCTCGAAGAGACCCCGAAGCCGGGCCCGATCACGGCGCCGGTCCCGCCCCGTCCCGGTACGAGCCCGGACGGCAACTGGGACCCGCACGGCACCAAACCGCCGGTGAACTGAATTAACACAGACAGGTGATGTCCGGAGGCCGAGGGGGCCTCCGGGCATCACCTCCGGGTGCTCCTTCGGGGGAGGGGGACGCCCGGACGCGGGCCCGTTGGGGAGCGGGCCCGGGGGGAGGGAAAAAGGGCCGGCCGGTGCGCAGTCCACACCTACTCGCGCCGGCCGGTGCCTTTGTCCTCGCCCACCTCGAGGGGGACGACCGGAAACCCGACAAAAAAGTTAGTGACTTGATGTATCCCAGAGCCTCTTGCACGCTCCTTTTCCCCGAAAGGCCCGCGATACTGCCAGCGCCGACACGAAGACACGTCCGAAGTGGGGCAGATACGGTGACCGACGTGCAAACGACCGAGGTAGACCCGCCATGGGAAGGACTGACCGGTGCCGACCTGCATGCCGCCTGTATGCGTGCGGCCCGCGCCGGTGACCGCCAGGCGATGGACAGACTTGTGCACGAGCTGACCCCGCTCGTGTGGCATGTCGCGCGTGCGAACGGGCTCGATCGCCTGACCGCCGAGGACGTGGTCCAGACGGTGTGGCTCGCCCTCTTCAGTCAGCTCGACAAACTTCGTGACCCCAAGGCGCTCGCCGCCTGGTTGATCACCACCACCAGACGTGAAGCACAGCATCCTTTCGGCCGCCGCGCCCAGCCCGTCCCGCTGACCGACGAGCTGGCCGAAAGCATGGAGAGCACCCATCCGGCTCCCGAGGAGGAAGCCGTCCGCGCCGACCGGGATCGCCGGGTCTGGCGCGCCTTCCTCCGCCTGCCGCACCGCTGTCAGCAGCTCCTTCGGCTGACCGTGCTCGCCGGGCGGGCCGAATACCAACTGGTCGCCGAAGCACTCCGTATGCCGCGCGGAAGTGTCGGCCCGACCAGGGGCCGTTGCCTCGAATCGATGCGCGACCTGCTGGCCCACGAAGGGGGAAGCCGATGAACGACCTCGGGACGCCGGGGGAGATGACCTCCCCGGGCGATGAGGACCTGCTCGCCGATATCGGGCGCTTCATGGACGAATTGGACCCGCCGCCGGGAGATCTGGTGCAGCGGGTTCAGTTCGCGCTCGCGCTCGAAAACCTCGACGTCGAGGTCGCCCGCTGGGAACGGATGGACGCCACGGCAGGCGTCCGTGGCAGCGACACCGGCACGATCACCTTCACCGTCAGCGACCTGACCGTGATGATCAACCTCACCAAGATCGGCAAGAAACACCGGATCGACGGCTGGCTCGTGCCCGCCGGCGAGTACGGAGTGGAGGTTCGCGTGGCCGAGCACGGCACGAGTTCCACCACCGCCGACGAGGGAGGCCGATTCGTGCTGGACAACGTCCCCCAGGGCACCACCCAGATCGTGATCCACCTCGGTGACGTGACCTGTCGCAGGACCGTCGTGACCCCCACAGTGGTGCTCTAACCGGACGGCTGTTCCGTTATGCGGCGTGGGTGTGCTCCCATAGTGCGTGTGCCCGCGCCGTCTCCTCCTGTCGTCGATCCCGTAGCCGAGGAAGCGGCCGAACTCCATCGCCGGGCGAGGGCCGCCGCCTCGGATCACGGGCTCAGCAGGCCGATACGGCTGCTTCGGCGCGCGCTCGCACTTCTCGGTCCGGTGGACGCGGATCTGGTCGCCCGGCTGGAGATCCGGGTCCGGATCCTGATCAGCCTGGCGGCGGCCGAGGCGGAGTTCGTGTCCCAAGAGGACGGTTTCGCCCGGCTGGACGAGGCGGAACGCATCCGGCTCCTGCTGCCGGGTGGCGATGTCCGCCACGAGCTGCGCTTCGTCGTCGGGCTCCAGCGTGCCGTCGTCCTGATGCGAGCCGGACGGCTGGAGGAGTCGCTCGCGCTCAACAACGCCTTCCTCCCCGGGCTCGCCGCCGAGGCGGGCAAGTACAGCGCGGTGCTCACCCGGTCACTGGTGAACCGCGCGTGGCTGCATCTGGAAATGAGCAACCCGGACGCGGCGTACCGCGACCTCGTCGAGGCGTCGGACCTCGCTGTCGAGCACGGCCATCGGTTGCTGGAAGGGAAGATCCGGCACAACCTCGGTGATCACGCGCAGCTGCTCGGGGACATCCCGGAAGCGCTCCGGCACTACGAGCAGGCGGCCGCGATCTTCGTGACCGACGGCCCCGGCTCGCTGCCGCTCGTCCGGCTCGACCAGGCGAAGGCGCTGCTGACCGCGGGCCTCGCCGAAGAGGCCGCGCGGCATCTCGACGACGCCATCCCGGAACTGCGGCACAACGGCGCGGTGCACCTCGTCGCGGAGGCGGAGGTCGCCAGGGCCGGTGCCGCCATCCTGGAACGCGACTACCCGCTGGCGAAGAAGCTCGCGGCGTCGGCACGGCGGAGTTTCCTGCGGCGTGGCAAGGGCCGCTGGGCGGAGATCGCCGCGTTGACCCGGCTCCGCGCGGACGCGGTGAAGGTGCTGGCGGACCGGGAGAAGAAGCCGTCCGCGAAACTGCCGGGGCGGCTGGCCGATCTCGCAATCCGGCTGGCCGGACTCGGTCTGCGCGACGAAGCGGGCGCGGCCAGGATGTTCGCGGTGCGGTTGCTGATCCGTCGCGAAGAGACGGTCGCCGCGCAGGAACTCCTGGCGCAGGTACCGAAACCGCGGCAGACGACGCCGATCGACCACCGGATGCAGCTGCGGTTGTGCCGGGCCGAACTCGCGGTGGCGTCGCATCGGCCGCGTTCGGCGCTCGCGCAGGCGCGCGCAGGGTTGGCGGAACTCGGGCAGATCCGCGACCGCATGGGCGGGCTCGACCTCGTCTGCGGGACGGCGGCGCACGGCGAAGAACTGGGCAAACTCGCGCTCACACTGGTGCTCAAGAAGGCGAGGCGTAGCGGCGCCGGGGCGAAGAGCCTGTTCGCGTGGCTGGAACGCACGCGCGCGCAGGTGTACCGCTACGAACCGCTCCCGGTCATCGAAGATCCGGCGCTCGCCCGGCACATCAACGAAATGCGGCACGTGCAGGGGACGATCCAGGCGCGGCGGTTGTCCGGCGAACCGGTCGGGAAGCTCGAGGAACGCTACGACCGGTTGCAGCAGGAGGCGACCCGGCTCGGGTGGTACACCAGCCAATGGGGTCGTCCGCGGCCGGTGTCGACACCCGAAGAGGTGGTGGAGCGGCTCGGCGATCGCGTGCTGGTCAGCCTCATGGGGTATCGCGACACCTTGTACGCGGTGGTCGTCGACCACGGCCGGTTCCGGCTGCTGAAGCTGGGGCCGCTCGCGGAGATCGTCGAGACCGCGCGGCAGTTGCACGCGGACCTCGACGCGCTGGCCCCGGACAACCTGCCCGCGCCGCTCGTCGAGGTCGTCACCGGTTCCGCGCGGCGCCGGGCGGACAAACTGGACACACTGATCTCGGCGTCGCTGGCGAAAACGCTGCAGAACCGCGAGCTGATCATCGTGCCGATCGGCTCGCTGTACGCGTTGCCGTGGGGTGCTTTGCCGTCACTGCACGGACATCCGGTGTCGATCGCGCCGTCCGCGACCGCATGGGTGAGCGCGTCGGGACGGCGGAACTCCGGCCCGGTCCTGCTCGCCGGCGGGCCCGGTGTGCCGGGTTCGGTCGGTGAGGTGCGGAACCTGCGGACGGTGTACCCGCACGCCAGGCTCGTCGACGGTAAGGACGCGACCAGCGAAGCCGTACTGTCCGCTTTGGACGGTTCCGGGATGGCACACCTGGTCGCGCACGGCGCGCACGAACCGGCGAACGCGCTGTTCTCGCGGCTGGAACTCGTCGACGGCCCGTTGTACGCGCACGAAACCGCGCGGCTCGCGAAGCCGCCGGAACGGGTGGTGCTGGCCGCGTGCGAACTCGCGATGAGTCACATCCGGCCCGGCGAGGAGGCGCTCGGTTTCGCCGGGACGCTGCTCGCCAGCGGATCGCGGACGGTCATCGGCGCGATCGCGCGGGTCGGGGACAAGGCCGCCGCCGAAGCGATGGCGGATCTGCACCGTCGGCTGGCCTCGGGGACCGCGCCCGCCCTGGCACTCGCCGAAGCGACCGCCGCCGACCCGCTGCGGCGGCCCTTCCTTTGCCTTGGCGCGGGCTAGAGATGTCGTAAGTGGGTAAGGACGGTTAGGCCAACCGTGTCTTGCAGGTGCACGGATGGCGCTTTCGCGTGCCTGAACGGACGACACACGTGATCAGGCGGACGACTCGCTGCGGAACCCTCGGCCGCGGTCGTGTCGTCCGCCGGATCACGCGTGTCGTTCGTCCAGTCACGTGTGTCGTCCGCCGGATCACGCGTGTCGTTCGTCCAGTCACGTGTGTCGTCCGCCGGATCACGCGTGTCGTCCGTTCAGTCACGTGACATCCCTGGTGCTGGACCTCGTGAGTGATAAGGACGGTTATTGAGGGGAAGGTGACCCTGGGGTGACGCGGCACCGCACTCGCGTGATCAACGCGAGTTACGTCTCCAAACACGTGAGTTACGCCTTCGCGCCGCCCGCCACCCCGGGCGTTGGGCTCGCCACCGTAGACCCAAGGGGCGAAAGCTCCCTTCGCCGCGTCCGATGCGGCTATGGCGTCCTTCAGTTCCCCACAGGACTTGTCCACAACCATCGCCACCTGTGGACAACTCCGCCGACCAGCCCTTCCCAGCGCCCATCGCCGGTAGACTGGACTCGGGGTCGCCCCCCTTGGGAAGGGCGGGGGGTGGGGTCAGGCGCGTTCGGCGTGTTTCACCAGGCGGGTGGCCAGGATCGAGATCACCGTGCGCAGAGCGGTGCGGACGGCGGCGCCGGTGCCGGGCAGCGGTTCGGTGAATCGTCCCGTCCACCGCAGATCCGTGCCGCCGGAAGCGTTCGGCGTGAACGAGACCTCGGCGCGGTAGTCCTTCAGCGGCGCGAGGCCCGCGAAGCCGTAGACGTGCTTTCGGTCCTGTTCGTACTCAAGAGTCTCTTCGTGGAGATACACCGGCCACAGGCCGACGGCCCGGACGGCGCCCACCCCGTCCGCATCCGGTTCCCGCGCCCAGCGCGAGTGGAACACCACCGGCTTCGCCCATTCCGACCACCGGGAACCGTCGGCCTCCAGCGCGAACAGGGAAGCGGGCGAGGCGCTGCTCGTCCGGTTGATCTCGAAGGAGTACGTCTTGCCCATGTGGCGACGATAACCGCTCCGGCCGCCACGGATAAGTCAAGATAGGGGCGTGAGCACGTCGCGCCGCGAGATCGCCGCACCGCATTGGCTGGTGCAGCTGCTCCGCAGCACGCCGGTTCCCATTCCGTGGAACATGGTCGCCCGCGCCGTCCTCGCCCTCGCCGTACCGCTCGCCGTCGGCTACGCACTCGGCGACATCGGCGTCGGCGCGCTCATCTCCACCGGCGCCCTGCCCACCGTCCTCTCCGAATCCGCCGGCCCGTACCGCTACCGCGCCCGTCGGCTCGGCGGCGCCACCGCGGCCGCCGCACTCGGCTACTTCGCCGGGCTGATCACCGGCGGCATCCCGGCCGCTTCCATCCCGGTCGTCGTCGGGGTCGCGGCGGTGTCCGCGCTGATCAGCGCGGCGGGCAGCAACGCGTCGGTCGCCGGATTGCAGATGTTCGTCTTCTGCGTGCTCGGCACCGGCCAGCACGTCACCGGCCTGCGCGTCGAAATCCTCCTCGGCTACTTCTGCGCCGGCGCCGCCTGGAGCCTGCTGATCGCGCTCGCCACCTGGACCTTCCGCGCCACCAGCCCCGAACGCGGCGCCGTCGCGCACGTCTACGTCGAACTCGCCGCGATGCTGTCCGCGACCGACGAAGCCACTTCCCGCGTCGCGCGCCACCAGCTCACGACCGCGATGAACACCGCGTACGACCGGCTTCTCACCGCGCGATCCTGGCTCTCCGGTCGCGACGCCACCTACCGCCAGCTGCTCAACCTGCTCTCGGCCAGCACCCCGGCCGTCGAGGCGTCGGTCGCGATGGTCAACGCCGGCCGCCGCGCCCCGGAAGACGTGATCGACCACTTCATCGCGACCTCGGCCGCCGTGCTCGCGAACCAGGAACTGCCGGAGCCTCCCGAAGCGCCAGAAGACACAGACCCGGTCCTCGCCGCGCTCTACGCCGGACTCGCCCGGATAGGCAAGGGCGACAACCGGAAACGGCGCGAGGTCCAGCCGTGGCACAAGCGCCTCCGCGGCTGGGCGGGTTCGCTCGTCTCCGGTCCGCTCACCTGGTTCGCCGCGCTGCGCCTCACGTTGTGCGTCGCGATCGCCGAAGTCGTCGCGCTGCTCGTCCCGTTCGAACGCTCCTACTGGATCACGCTCACCGTCGGCATCGTCCTCAAACCGGACTTCGGCTCGGTCTTCGGCCGCGCCGTGCTGCGCGGCATCGGCACGGTGATCGGCGTCGGCATCGGCGCGGCCGTGCTCGCCGCGGGCGGCGAAGGCTTTCTGCTGGTCCTGCTGATCGCCGTGTTCGCGGGTGGCGTCGCGGTCGGCAAGGTCCGCAACTACGGCATCCTCAGCGCCTTCGTGACGCCGCTGATCATCCTGCAGATGGACCTCGCCAGCACCGGAAGCTGGGACGTCGTGCTCGCGCGGCTCGTCGACACCGTGCTCGGCTGCGCGATCGTCCTGCTCTTCGGCTACCTGCTCTGGCCGGGCAGCCGACGGCCGCAGGTCGGCGGACGGCTCGCCGACAGCCTCGACTGCCTGGTGAAATACGTCGACAAGGGCCTCGTGCTCGCGCCGTCGGGCGAAGCGCGATTGGAACGCTCACGCGCCCGCCGCCGCGCCTACCGCGCGCTGGCCGACCTGCGGACCGCGTTCCAGCAGGTCGTCGTCGAACCCTCCGCCGCCGGACGGCAGGCCGTCGCCTGGTGGCCGGTGATCGCCGGACTCGAACGTGTCGCGGACGCCGTCACCGAGGTCGGCGTCACCCTCGGCCGCGGCGCCCCCGCCCCGGCCGACGCCGACATCGCCCTCCTGACGGCCGCCCTCACCGAACTCGCGGCCGCCGTCCGCGAGGAACGGGACCCGGCGGAGATGCCGATGCCCGAAAGCGAGCAGTTGTCCGGCGTCGTCGACCAGATCGGCGCGGCCTTCGACGCCGTGCGCGGCCCCGACCTCGTCGAACGCGCGCCGCTGCGACTGGTCCGGCGATTCCTGCCGTACCACCGCCGCGCCTGAGCGTCAGCCGAACCGGATGTGCTTGACACTCGTCCACTTGCGACGGACGAAGCCCCGCAGCGCGGTGTCCGTGTTCGGCGCGAGCGTCAGCCCGGCCGACGCGGCGACCCGATCGGCGACCTGCGCGACGGTGAGCGTGTCCGTAGGGATGTGTTCGCCGAACTCGACGCCGCTCAGCCGGTCCAAGCAGAGGTCGAGCTTCGACACCGCGAAGCTCTCGCGTTTCGGCGGGACGCCCTTCCGCCGCACGGAGTGCACGATGCCGCGTTCGCTCAGCCGTCGCAGCACGGTCTCGCGCCGGGCCAGCAGCGCGAAGTGCCGGACGTCGTGCCCGCGCTCCCGCAACCCGCCGATGATCTCCTCGAAGTACCGCGGCTCCACCAGCGTCATCGGCACGACCACCGGTCCTTCCTGCTCGCGGAGTACCAGGTCGAGTACCTCGAAAACGCCCTGACGCCACGCGGACAGGTCCTGGAAGTCGGTACGCAGCCGCGGCGGCATCATCCGATGCAGGCCGAAACCCGCGATCTCGGGATCGGACAGGACACTGCCGGGCAAGCGCCGGTGCAGTTCGTGCGCGGTCTGCGTCTTGCCGCCGCCGAACGGGCCGTTGATCCAGACGAGCATGGCGCCGACCCTAGCGACGCAACCACCCGGATGGGGGAGGGTGAGCATCGTCTCGAACTAATGTTCGAGTTTTCACGCATAATCGACGCATGCTCGACACTGGTGACACGCTGCCGCCGGGGCCGCGTCACCTGCACATGGTCCGGCCCAACCAGCCCGTTTGGGTCGATCTCAAGCTGGTGTACCCGGTCGGCGCGGCGAAGACCCGCCTGCCCGACGGCCTGGACCTGACCGCCACGGTCCCCGGGCTGCTGGGGATGTGGCGGGCGACGACGACGGCGCACTGGGTCGGCTGGGTCACCTTCCAGCTGGGTCCGGTCGGCCGGGGCGGTACGACGCATTCGCAATGGGTGCTGGCCGAGGCGCTGCGGCCGCGCGAGGAACGGAACACTTGGTCGGGTAGTTACCCCTCCGAGCGGAGGCGATGATCTTCCCGTTTCGTGGACGGTGTTGACCGCACGCCAAAAAGCGCCCACGATGGCCCCGTGTCCGTCCCCTGGGAGTCCGCGCCGACACGTTCGGCCGGCGAAGGCGTTGCCGCATTGCTCCTGCGTCGTGGACGGTTGGGTTCTCCGCCCGCCTAGCTCCTCAACTCGCCAAGTCATCCGACGGTGAATCCAGGGAGCAAGTATGTCCATCGCACTGCCCGACCGTGTCCGTCTCCGCCCCGCGACCGTCCCCGACGGCGGGATCCTCGAAGGGCCGCGCCTGCTGCGGCGCCTGCCGGAGGGCGTCGAAGAACGCCCGTACGAACTTTTCGCACTGCGACCGCTGGGACGGCTGATCGGTGCCGAGATCGGCGGCGTCGACCTCGCCCGGCCACTGACGCCCGCTCTCCACGCGGAGCTGAACCGCGCGCTGCTGGAGTGGAAGGTGCTGTTCTTCCGCGATCAGGACATCACTTCGGCGCATCAGCGCGCGTTCGCCGCCAACTGGGGTGAACTGGAGACGAACCCGTTCATCCCGAAGGGCGAGACCGAGGACACCACCCGGTTCGCCCGGTCGGCGAGCATGCCCGCGTTCGAGAACATCTGGCACGTGGACGTCACGTTCCGGCCCGCGCCGGCGCTCGGTTCGGTCCTGCGGCTGATCGAGGTCCCGCCGGTCGGCGGCGACACGATGTGGGCCGACATGGCCGCCGCCTACGACAACCTGCCGGAAGAGATCCGTGAACGCATCGACGGGTTGACCGCGGTGCACGACTACATCCCCGGCTTCGACCGCTTTTCCGACCCGGAAGTGTTGCTACGTCACCAAGACGCCTTCCCGCCGGTCGAGCATCCGGTCGTCCGCACCCATCCGGAGACCGGGCGGCGCACCCTCTTCGTCAACCAGGCCTTCACGACCCACATCGTCGGTATCGACCGCGACGAGAGCGACCGGCTCCTGCGGTACCTGTTCAGCCGCGCGCACACCCCGGAGTTCCAGGTGCGCTTCGCCTGGCGGCCCGGTTCGGTGGCCTTCTGGGACAACCGCGCCACACAGCATTACGCCCTCAACGACTACCACCCGCACTCGCGGGTGGTCGAACGCGTCGCCATCGTGGGCGACCGGCCGTTCTGAGCGTCCCCGTGACGGGTGATCGCCGGGGCGGGTTCGCCGGTACCTGTGTGACGATGAGGCCATGGGCATCAACTTCGATGAATTGAAGAACAAGGCCACCGACGCTCTCCGTGAGCACAACGACAAGATCGAGGGCGGCCTGGACAAGGCGGCGGACTTCGCCAAGTCGAAGTTCTCCGGCCACGACTCGCAGATCGACTCCGGTGTGGACAAGGCGAAGGGCTTCATCAACAAGTTCGACGACACCCCGGACAACCCGCCCCAGCAGGGCCGGCCGCAGCCGCCGCAGGGCCAGTAACCCCCGGCATTTCGTCCTCTGAATGCGGTTCTTGCACGCGCAACTACCGCATTCAGAGGACGAAACGCGTCAGGAGACGTCGCCGATCGCGGTGTCGCCGTCGATCGCGGTGATCCGGCCGCCGCGCTCGCCGAGCGCGATCAGGCCGTCGCGCGCGTCCGGGGCGGTCAGGCTGACGCGCACCCCCGCGCGCTCCGCGTCCTTGGCGGCCGCGAACGCTTGCGCCCCTTCGTTGCCCGCGTTGACCGTCACCGCGAGGCCGCCGGTCGAAGCCAGCGAACCCCGCGCCGCACCGAGCCGTCCGAGCGCCTCGTCGACGATCGGCAGCAGCGCGTCCCGGTTGCCCTCGGTCATCGCCCGCACCAGCGCCGGACTCGAACCGGCCACGCGTGTGCCGTCCGTGTAGGACCCGGCGGCCAGCGCCATCGCCAGCGGACCGCCCTGCGCGCCGATCGTGGCCAGGATGGCCGCGAAGATATGCGGCAGATGCGAGATCCGCGCGACCGTCTCGTCGTGCGAGTCCGCGGGCAGCGGCACGACGTGCGCGCCGAGGTCCAGCACCAGCCGGGCGACCTCCGCCCACGCCGTCAGGTCGGTGTCGTGCTCGACGCCCAGCACCCACGCGGCACCATCGAACAGCGCCGGATCGCTCGCCTTCCAGCCGGAGTTCGCCGTCCCGGCCATCGGATGCCCGCCGACGAACTTCGCGTACGGCGCGCGGCGGCGGACCGAGTCGAGCACCGGGCCCTTCACGCTGGTCACGTCGGTGAGCACGCAGTGCCCGGCGACCCGCGAAACGGTCCGGAGCACCTCTTCGACGGCGGGCAGCGGCACCGCGAGCACGATCATCGCGTCCCGCTCCGCCGCCTTGCTCAGCGCCGCTTCGACCTGCGTCGTCACGTCGAAACCCGCTCTGCTGGCGGCGTCCGCGTCAGCTTCGGAGGTCGTCGCCCCGAACGTGGTACGGCCGATCGAATGCGCCGCGCGCAGCAGCGAACCACCGATCAACCCGAGCCCGATCACGCATACGTCCCGCACAAGGGTTCATCCTGCCATCTACGAGGCCACTCGTCAGAGAACGGCGGCGAGGCGGGTTCCCTGATCGATGGCCCGTTTGGCGTCCAGTTCGGCCGCGACGTCGGCGCCGCCGATCAGATGCACCGGCAAGCCGGCCGCCCGCAGGTCGTCGGCGAGGTCGCGCACCGGCTCCTGGCCCGCGCAGACGACGACGGTGTCCACGTCGAGCAGACGCGGTTTGTCACCGACGGTGATGTGCAGGCCGTCGTCGTCGATCCGGTCGTAGGTGACCCCGGTGAGCTGCTCGACGCGCTTGGCCTTCAGCGCGGCCCGGTGCACCCAGCCGGTGGTCTTGCCCAGCCCCGCGCCGATACCGGACTTCTTGCGCTGCAGCAGGAAGACCTGCCGCGGTGACGGCTCGGCCTTCCGCTCGGTCAGCCCGCCCGCGGCGTGCTCGGGGTCGGTGACACCCCATTCGGCCATCCACGCGTCCAGATCGAGCGCGGGGGAGGTGGTGTGCGTCAGGAACTCGCTGACGTCCACGCCGATCCCGCCCGCGCCGATCACGGCGACCTTGCCGCCCACCGGTTTCCCGTGCCGGACGACGTCCACATAGGACAGGACCTTGGGATGGTCGATACCCGGGAGCGACGGCACCCGCGGGGTCACGCCGGTGGCCAGCACGACCTCGTCGAACCCGACGAGGTCCGCGACGGTCGCACGGGTGCCGAGGTGGACCTTGACGCCGGTGACCTCCAGCCGTCGCGTGTAGTACCTGATGGTCTCCGCGAACTCCTCCTTGCCGGGGATCTTCCGCGCGATCCCGAACTGGCCGCCGATCTCGTCGTCCGCCTCGAACAGTTCGACGGCGTGCCCGCGCTCGGCGAGGCCGGTCGCGGCCGCGAGCCCGGCGGGACCGGCGCCGACGACGGCGACGCGTTTGGTCTTCCGCGTGGGCGAAAGCGTCAGCGTGGTCTCGTGGCCCGCACGCGGATTCACCATGCACGACACGAGTTTCCGCTTGAACGCGTGGTCGAGGCAGGCCTGGTTGCAGGCGATGCAGGTGTTGATCTCGTCCTCGCGTCCGGTCTCCGCCTTGCGGATCCATTCCGGGTCGGCGAGGAACGGCCGCGCCATCGACACCAGGTCCGCGTCACCGCTCGCCAGCGCCTCCTCGGCGACCTCGGGCATGTTGATCCGGTTCGACGTGACCACCGGGATCCCGACATGCGGTTTGAGCTTCCCGGTCACCCAGGTGAACGCCGCGCGCGGCACGGAGGTCACGATCGTCGGCACCCTCGCCTCGTGCCAGCCGATGCCGGTGTTGATGATCGTCGCGCCCGCCTCTTCGACCTCTTTGGCCAGCGCGACGACGTCTTCCCAGCTTTGGCCGCCTTCGACGAGGTCCAGCATGGACAGCCGGTAGATGATGATGAAGTCCTCGCCGACCGCCTCACGCGTGCGGCGCACGATCTCGACGGCGATCCGGCGGCGGTTTTCCGCGCTGCCGCCCCATTCGTCGGTGCGCTTGTTGGTCCGTTCGGCGAGGAACTGGTTGATGAAGTAGCCCTCGGACCCCATGATCTCGACGCCGTCGTAGCCCGCTTCCTTGGCCAGGAAGGCACAATCGGCGAACGCGCGGATCTGGCGCAGCACGCCGTAGCCGGAAAGGGCCCGCGGTTTGAAGGGGTTGATCGGCGCCTTGATGCCCGACGCGGAGACGCTCAGCGGATGGTAGGAATACCGGCCCGCGTGCAGGATCTGCAGCGCGATCTTGCCGCCCGCCTCGTGCACGGGATCGGTGAGTCGCCTGTGCGCCTTGGCTTCCGCGCGCGTCGAGAGCTTCGACGCCAGCGGCAGGAGCCAGCCGGTCCGGTTCGGCGCGAACCCGCCGGTGACGATCAGCCCGACGCCACCGCGGGCGCGTTCGGCGTAGTACTCGGCCAGTTGCGGGAAATGCGCTTCCTTGTCCTCGAGACCGGTGTGCATCGAACCCATGATCACCCTGTTGCGCAGGGTGGTGAAGCCGAGATCGAGGGGGGACAGCAGGTTCGGGTACTGGCTCATCGCTGGTCCTTACGCATCGTGGTGGAATGCCCGGAGGACTTCTTCGAGCCATTCGACATGGCCCTGTTCGGTTCGGATTCCTCCGCGCAGCACGAGGAACTGGTGCAACGACTGTCCACTGAGGACGCTGGGGTCGGGGAAGTCGTGCTTCTCGATCAGCAGGTACGCGTCGAGCCGTGCCGCGTGCGCGTCGCGATGCCGGGTGACCTCGGCGGCGACGGCGACCGGGTCGCCGAGTGTCGCGCCGCGGATCTTCACGGCGAGTTCCCTGGCGGTGGCCGACGGATCGGGTTCGGCGAGCCAGCGGGCCAGTTCGGCCCGCCCCGCGTCGCCGACGGTGTAGACCTTCTTGTCGGGTTTCCCGGACTGCGCGACCTGGTCGACGGCGACCCAGCCCGCCTCCTCCATTCGCTTGAGGACGCGGTAGATCTGCTGGTGGGTGGCGTTCCACCACAGTCCGATGGACTTCTCGAAGCGACGCGTCAGCTCGTAGCCCGAGCCGGACCGCTCGGACAGCGAAACGAGGATCGCGTGCTCCAATGCCATGCACCTAGTTTCATATGCACCTAGTTGCACTGCAAGGCGACGTGGGTCACAAGCGCGTGAAGGCCCCCATCCCTCGGCTGAGCAAAGGGAAGGGGGCCTTCACGCGGAAAAAGCTACGGCTTGCGGGCGATACCGCCGATGACGCGCGACTCCGAAGGCGTCGCGGCGAAGATCGTCTTCTCGTCCGGGTGCCACGCCGGCGCGTAGACCAGTCCCGGTTCCAGCAGCGGCCAGCCGCCGAAGAACCGCCGGAACTCGTCCATGGTGCGCAGGAAACCGGGGTTCGTGGTGGTCTCGTAGTACTCGAGGATGTCGAGCAGCGCCTGTCGTTCCTCGTCGTTGGCCGGGTTCTCGTTGGTCATCTGCGAGAGCACCAGCAGCGAACCCGGCGCGAGCCGGTCGCGGTAGAAGTCCAGCAGCGCGTCCGGATCCTGTTCGTCCTTGATGAAGTGCATGACCGCGTTGATCACCAGCGCGACGGGCTCCCGGACGTCGATGATGCCGGAGTCCATCACCCGTTCCCACAGGCCCTCGGGGTCGAACAGGTCCGCGGCGATCGCGTGGTGCCGGTCCGGGTCGGCGGTGTCGGCGAGCAGCAGCGTCGAATGCGCGAGGGCGATCGGCTCGTTGTCGATGTAGAGGACGTGCGTGTCCTCCTGCGGCCGCGCCTCGTCGGCGACCTCGTGCACATTGCCGGCCGTCGGCAGGCCGGAGCCGATGTCGACGAACTGACGGATGCCCAGTCCGGCGCAGTGCCGCACGGCCCGGCCGAGGAACTGCCTGCTGGTCTTGCAGTAGTCGCCCATGAGCGGCAGGCGCTCGCGCACCTTCTCGGCGAAATTGCGGTCGATGGCGTAGTGCGTGTCGCCGCCGATGAAGTAGTCGTAGACGCGGGCCGCGGACGGCCGGTCCAAGCTGTTCTCGACGGCCTTGAGCGCCGCGTCGTGATCGATCATCGTCATCCCTTTGTCCGCGCCGGAAATCCCATGCTAACCGGCCGGGACGTAGGCCTCGCGGTAGGCGTTCACGGATTCTGTCAAGCGATCGAGTTCCGCGCGGGTGCGGGCGAGACCGGCCGCGTCGAGGCCCATCGCGTCGCCGATGATCTTCGGGATGCCGGTCGCGCGCTCCCGGAGCCGGGTGCCGTCCTCGGTCAGGCTGACGCGAACGGACCGTTCGTCGTCGGCCTGCCGGTCACGCCGGACCAGTCCGGTCTTCTCCAGCCGTTTGAGCAGGGGCGACAGCGTGCCGGAGTCCAGGTTCAGCACGATGCCGAGTTCCTTGACCAGCCGCTCGTCCTCCTCCCAGAGCGCGAGCATCACCAGGTATTGCGGGTAGGTCAGGCCAAGGTCTTCGAGCACCACGCGATAAAGCGCGGTCACGGCGCGCGATGCCGCGTAGAGCCCGAAGCACAGCTGATCGTCCAGGCACAGCGAGCCTGTGTTGTCCGTTGGCATCGGTCCTCCTCGTCCCATGGTGCGTCGATCATGCCTCAGCCCGCCACTTGAGTGGCCTAAATCTCCTTGGGCACATTTAAGTTGTGCACAACTGAATTGAGGGCTACCTTCAACTCATCGACTTCGCTCCCAGGAGGCAGAAATGACCGCCAACCCGCACAACCTGGCCCTCGAACCCGCCGCGCAGGCCTTCGTCGAGGCCACCGCCAACCCGCCCTTCCTCTTCCAGTTGCCGCCGGAAGAGGGCCGCAAGGCCGTCGACGAGGTGCAGGGCGGTGACGTCGAGCTGCCCGCCGCGGACGTCGAAACCACGCACGTCGACGGCGTCGAGGTCCGCATCGTCCGCCCCGAGGGCGTCACCGGTCCGCTGCCCGTGATCGTCTACATCCACGGCGCAGGCTGGGTCTTCGGCAACTTCCACACCCACGAGCGCCTGGTCCGCGAGCTCGCCGTCGGCGCGGGCGCGGCCGTCGTCTTCCCCGAGTACGACCGCTCGCCGGAGGCGCGTTACCCGGTCGCCATCGAGCAGAACTACGCCGTGGCCAAGTGGGTCGCCGAGCACGGCGCCGAGAACGGCCTCGACAACACGCGGATCGCGATCGCCGGTGACTCCGTCGGCGGCAACATGACCGCCGCGCTCACCCTCATGGCGAAGCAGCGCGGCGACGTCACCTTCCGCCAGCAGGTGCTCTTCTATCCGGTCACCGACGCGAACTTCGACACCGAGTCGTACAAGCAGTTCGCCGAGGGTTACTTCCTTGCCCTCGAAGGCATGAAGTGGTTCTGGGACCAGTACACGACCGACCCGGCGCAGCGCGCGGAAATCACCGCGTCGCCGCTGCGCGCGAGCCTCGACGAGCTGGCGGGCCTGCCGCCCGCGCTGGTGATCACCGGCGAGGCCGACGTCCTGCGCGACGAAGGCGAGGCGTACGCCGCGAAGCTGCGTCAGGCCGGAGTTCCGGTGACGGCCGTGCGGTACCAGGGCATCGTCCACGACTTCGTCATGCTCAACACGCTGCGGGGAACACACGCCGCGGAAGCCGCGATCACGCAGGCGATCGGGGTGCTGCGCACGGCACTCGAAGACTGATCGGTTCGTCCAGGGTGACACGCGTCACCCTGGACAACACTTTCCGGTGGCCGCACGTCTCTTGATCCAGATGTGGGAAGCGCGGTGCGGGGGCGTGCCGCCGCCGGAGAGGGACACGATCGCCATGGGACTGGGACTGAGTGCCATCCGGCTCGATTCCACACTGAACCTCGTCATCGTCGTGGTGCTGGCGCTGCTCGCGATCATCGCCGTGCCGTTCCTCTGGGAACGCTGGCGCCGCAAGGTCCTCGGCCGCAGCACCACGATCCTCGCCGCGGTGGTGCTCGTCGTGGTCAGCACCGCGATGGGCGGGAACATGATCGGCGGGTTCTTCCCGACGGTCGGCGCCCTGATCGGCACCGGCGTGTATTCGGGGGAGAGCGTCGACGCCGTCGCCGGCCAGAACGGTTCGGACCTCGACAAACTGCGGGACGCCGGGGCGATGCGGGCCAAGGAGGGCAAGGGATCCGTCGTGCACATGACGGTGACCGGCAAACGCACCGGCCTCACGCGCGACGTTTCGGTGTACTTTCCGCCCCAGTACTACGATCCCGCGTACCGGGCGCTCAAATTCCCGGTCATCGAATGGATCCCGAACTACCCGTCCGGCCCGGAAGTGGTCACCGGCCCCTACGAACTGCCCGCCAAACTGGACGCGGCCATCGCGAAGCACGTGCTCCCGCCGACACTGGTGATCATCCCGGACCCGACCGGGAAACCGAAGGTCGGCCACGACACCGAATGCATCGACGAGGTCAACGGCACCGCCAACGACACCTACCTGACCGCCGACATCCGCGACTGGGCGATCGAGAAACTCGGCGCCAACCCGCAGCGGAAGGCGTGGACGATGGCGGGCTGGTCCTCGGGCGGGTACTGCGCGATGAACCTCGTGACCCGGCATCCGCAGTGGTACGGCCAGGCGGCGAGCGTCAGCGGCTACTACAAGGCTTCGGTGGACGCGGAGACGGAGAACCTGTTCAAGGGCAGGCAAGACATCGCCGACGCGAACACGGTCACGGTGAACCTGCAGAAGCATCCGTCGCCCGTCGACATCCTCGCGATCGCGGGGGACAAGGAAAGCTTCGAGAGCTTCTCGATCGACCAGATCCAGGCGGCCGTCCGCGCGCCCGCGACGCTGTCGTCTTGGCGGATCCCGGACGCCGGGCACAACATGAACACCTTCAAGGCGCAGGTGCCCGACGTGCTGGCGTGGATCGGCGCGCGGACCGTGCCGCCGTGCGCGCCGCAGGACAAGAAGATCATCACCAACGGCGGGGTCACCCCGTGGCCGCTGCCCAACACCGGCGCCAAGGGCGCACTGGTCGACGTCGTCGAGTAGCTAGCCGCGCTTGGCGCGATAAGCCTTGGGGTACAAGCGAAGCCGGTCGGGAACCCGGTTACCGGCCGCTCTCGTGACCGCGCCCAGCCGCTGGAGCCCGCGTTCGTCGCGGTCTGTCCACTTGAGACTCAAGCGATCGCGAAGAGCCTGAGGTAGCAAGCCGATCGCGCACAGCGTCAGCACGTTCCCGCCCGCCGGCCGGACGGGCCGCCACAAGGCCTCCGGCAAGAACCACCAAGGCGGCGATGGGGTGTCTCGCATGGTGATCGAGCGGAGCAGCTCTCGGACCGTGTGGTTGTCCTCGAGCCGGTTCGCGACGACGTCGTCGAAGTAGGCCTCGAATCCTTCGAAGTCCTCCGGCATGTGGTGCTCACGGAGGCCGAGCATCAGGCCCAGCCGTCGCCATTCCGCGTAGAAACGGTGTTTTTCCGTGCGGGACAAGGGATGGACGAAGACCTCGTGCATGCGGACGGTCGTCCAGAACGTCGATCCGTGCACCCACCAGTAGGCCTCGGGGTTCAGCGCGTGATAGCGCTCGCCGTGGTGGTCGACGCCCTTGATCGCCTTGTGCATCTCGCGGAGCCGCTCGGCCTCCGCGATCGCCTCCCGGCCGCCGAAAACCTGGCACAGCAAGGAATCGATGGTCCGGTCGAGACGGCCCCACGGATCTTCGGTGTAGTTCGAATGGTCGTGGACGCCCGCGCCGACCACCGGATGCGCGACCTGCAGCAGCAACGCCGTCCCCGCGCCGAGCAGTAGCCTCCGGTCGCCGGTCACTTGCCAGGCAACGGAATCCGGGCCGAGCGGGGTCACGGCGGGCAGACGGGTTTCGGTGCTCATGACGACCTCCCGGAAGAGTGGCGTACGACCACTGTCCCACCTTGTTTACAGGTCGTCAATAGCGGGGAGAAGCGCCTTCACCACGTCGGTCACCCGCTTTCCGGCGCCGGAATAGGTGGTGGACGTCGGTTGGGAAGTCAGTACAGCGACGAGGTAGCGGTCTTCTTCGCCGACGACGCCGGAGCTGTGCAGGATCCGGGAACCGCGGCAGCACGCCCAGCCCTGTTTGATCGACCAGGGAAGGGTGCCGACGGCGTCGGGGATGCCGAAGTACTGCCGGATCCCGTCGGAACCGCTCTCGGTCGCGCCGCTCAACGCGCGCATGATCGTCGTCCGCGTGCCAGCGCCCGCCTGGTCCAGCAGGTAGCGGTAGATCTTCACGACATCCGCGGCGGTGATCCTGGTGTCACCCCAGCGGCCGGGATCCTCGGGCGGACGCGTGCCGCCGAGGCCGATCTTGGCCGCCCACCGGGTGACGATGACCGGCCCGCCGTGGGCCGACCACAGCCTGCTGGCGATGTCGTCGTCGCTGGCCGAGAGCATCCGCTGCACGGTGCTCGCCGGTGTGCCCGCTTGAAGCGCTTCCAGCGCGATGAGGAGCTTCACGAGCGACGCCGAGGTGTAGGAACGCTCGGATTTCAGGGAAACCGCTGTTTTCTTCGCCGTGCGGTCGTAGACGACCACGCTCACCTGCCCGCCGGGGACGAGGTCCGCCAGGGCCTGAATGTCGACGGTCTTCGGCGGTGGCCCCGGCGCCGCCGAGGAGGACGGGGGCGGGGATTCGACCGGCACCGGTTCGGCCTCGATCGTCAGCACCGCGGCCCTCGACGCCGCGATCGCCGCCGGGCCGGAACGCGACGGCGGAACCAGCGTCATCGCGACGATCGCACCCAGGCACAGCCCCACCAAGAGGAAGACCCCGCTTGCTTTGCCCACACAAGTTCTTGCCCGCATCACCCATTCGTGTTCACGGCTAGGCCATTCGGCCGCCTCGGTTTGCCCGGGAGGGCCTCGGGGTATCCGGGCTCCATTCAGTTCGCCAACGCTGGGAGGCGGAGCAATGGCACGTGCACAACGCGCTCGGATCCGAACGGCGGGACTCCAACCCGCCCAGGTCCTCGCCGGCCTGGCGAGCCTGGCATTCCTGGTGTTCGGGATCGTGGGCTTCACCAGGACCGGGTTCGCCGATTTCGCCGGTCGTCACGACGCGACCGTTCTCGGATTCTCGGTGAACCCGCTCTACAACCTCGGGTTCGTCCTGCTGGGCGCGATCGGTCTGCTGCTGACCTTCGGCTCGGGCCGGTCCCGGGCCTTCGGTTTCCTGACGTTCGTCGCCTTCGGGGCGCTGTTCGTCTGGGGCCTCATGATCGCCGGGACCGTTTCCACGAACCCGGTGTCACAGGCGGGGAACCCGTTCAACCTCAACGGGCCGGACAACTGGCTGCACCTCGGCCTCGCCGCACTCGGGCTGGTGATCGCGTTCCTGCCCGCGCGGCACAAGGTGCTGCTGCCGGAGGACGAGGACGAAACAGTGGTGACGGACCGGGCGGACAGCGCCACCGTCGTCCAGCCCGTCCACGACGATCCGCGACGGCCGAAGCATGAGAAAGGCCCGGCCGCCGCTCGTGAAGAGCGGCCACCGGGCCTCGCCCACTAGGTCTCAGTAACCGGACTGGGCGGGAGCGTCTTCCTTCTTCTCGGAGGCGTTCCCGCTCTGTGCCGCCTTGTTCTTCACCGGCGCGGTGCTCTTGCAGCCCGCGGGCTCGATGACGAACCAGGTGCCGCCGACGCCGTGACCGTTCGCCTCGCCGGCGTTCGCGTCCTTGGCGTAGCGGTAGACGGCCCATCCGCCGACGGTGACCTGCGTGGTGCCGTCCGCGCGCTTCACCGTGCCGAGCAGCTTCTGGTCGATGCCTTCGAGCTGGACGTCGCCCTCGGCGAGCACCGGCGGCCAGGCCTTCGCGCAGTCACCGTTGCAGGTCGGCTGCTTGTTCTTCTTGTCCTTGGTGAACATGTAGAGGGTGAAACCCTCCTGGTCCACAATGGCCGGTCCGATGCCGTCGACGTTGCTCGCGACCAGCTTCGTGGCGCCGTCCGCGTTCTGCTCCGCCTTCTTCTCGGCCGGAGCCGCCTCGGCCTCCTTCGCCGCCTGGCCCGCCTTGCCGCCCTTGACGTTCGCGGCGTACCAGGTGCTTCCGACGCCCTGCCCCTTGGCCTCGCCCGCCTTGGCGTCCTTGGCGTAGCGGTAAAGCGCCCAGCCACCGACGGTCACCTGCTTGCGGCCGTCGGCGCGGGTCAGCTCGCCGACCAAAGCCTGATCCACGCCTTCGATCTGGACCTCGCCCTCGGCGAGCACCGGTGGCCATGCCTTCGCGCAGTCACCGTCGCAAGTGGACTTCGGCGGCTTCGCACTGTCCTTGTCGAAGCGGTACAACGTGAACCCGTCCTTGTCGACGAGCACCTGGCCGAGGTTCCCGGCTTCGGCCACGGCCACCTTGGTCTCGCCCTTGGCCGCCGGGGCGTTCCCGCCTGCCCCGGCCACCGCGGCGGCGGGAGCGACCGCGGGCGCCGCCGTCTCGGTGCCGTCGGAGCAGGCCGACAGCGCCACCAGGCCCACGGCCGCGGACGCCGCTGCGACGACGAAACGCTTGCGAAGCATGGGATTTCTCCTTGTTCGTAGGGGTTCCGCGGCTTGGCGCGGTGAGCTTGTACCCCCTACACGGAGCCCTCGCGGGACCGGTTCAAGGAGTTCGCGGATTTTCTTCGCGGGCCTCCAGCGCGGCGTCCGTGAGCACCCCGGCCGAACCGGTGTAGTTCGCGGGATCCAGCAGGTCGGCGAGGGATTCCGCGGAGAGCACTCCGGTTATCTCCGGCAGGTCGGAAAGTACGTCGCCGAGAGCCCGGTCCTGCTCCAACGCGAGCTTGGACGCTTGACCGAGGACCTCCTTGGCCCGCGCCTTGCCGAGCAGCGGGGCGAGCACGGTCGAAAGCCGCTCGGAAACGATCTGGCCGTGCGTGAAGCCGAGGTTCTCGCGCATGCGTTCGTCGTTGACGACCAGCCCGCGGGCGAGCTCGGCCGCCGTATGCGCGGCGCCGCCGGTCAGGCGCAGGCACTCGCGCAGCAACTGCCACTCGGCGTGCCACGCGCCCGCGGACCGTTCGTCCTCGGAGAGCAGGGCCTGGGTGACGCCGGTGGCCAGCACCGGGACCTGCAACGCGGCCGAACGGATCAGCGTCGCGAGCACCGGATTGCGTTTGTGCGGCATCGCCGACGAACCGCCACGGCCCTCGCCCGCGGGTTCGGTGACCTCCCCGACCTCGGTGCGCGTCAGGAACTGGACGTCGATCGCGATCTTCCCGAGCGCGGCGGCGGTGAACGAGAGAGCGGCCGCGAGGTCGGCGGTCGGGGTGCGGAGGGTGTGCCAGGGAAGCGTGGTCTCGGCGAGGCCGGTCTCCTCGGCGAACGCCGTCTGAAGCCGCTGCGGATAGCCGTCGGGCAGCTCGACGAGCCGCGCGTACTCGGCGTACGCGGCTCTCGTGCCCGCCGCGCCCCCGAGCGAGACCGGCAGGACGACGCGGTTCAGCCTGTCGAGCGCGTCGAGGGTCAGCTGACGCCAGCCCGCCGCCTTGAGCCCGAACGTGGTCGGGACCGCGTGGGCGGTGAGAGTGCGCCCGGCCATGATCGTGTCGCGATGCGCGCGGGCGAGATCCGCCAGCGCGTTCGCCGTCGTCTCGAGATCCGCGGTGATGAGCGCCCGGGTCCGCGCGGCGACCAGCATCATCGCGGTGTCGAAGATGTCCTGGCTGGTGGAGCCGCGATGCACGTACTCCGTCCCGGCCGCCTCGGTCAGCTCCTTGATCAGCCCCACGACCGGGTTCGCCGTCTCACGAGCCGCCCTCGCCAACGCGACCACGTCGATCTCGACCGACGCGGCAGCCTTGGTGATCGCCTCCGCGGCGGCCTGCGGAATCAGCCCCGTGCTGGCCTGCGCCCTGGCGAGCGCCGCCTCCGTGTCCAGAAGGGCCCGCACCCAGGCGAGATCACCCGTCGCCGCCTCGGCGGGCGTGCCGGCGCGGACCGGGGACAAGAGGCCGGAGTCGGGATCGGCGTTCATCGCCCCAGCATCGCATTTCAAGGTCTCAGTGGCCCGTCCTCCCGTCGATGCGCTCGCGCAGCAGGTCCGCGTGCCCGGCGTGGCGCGCGTACTCGGCGATGTGATGCGTCAGCAGCCACCGCAGCGAGAACGGCTCCCCGTCACGGCGGCTCTTGCCCGTGTCCTCGAGCGAAGCGGCCGCCACGATCTCCCGCGACCGCGCACACTCCTCACGCCAAGCCGCCCACGCGGCCTCGACGTCGCCACCCGTGTCCTCGAAGTCCTGCTCCGGCCACTCGTCGGAGTAATAGAGCATCGGGACGTCCTCACCCGCGAACTGCAGGCGGAACCACCAGCGCTCGGTGCCCGTGAGGTGCCTGAGCAGCCCGTGCAGCGACAACCCCGACGGCTCTATCGCCCGCAGAGCCAGCTGCTCCGGCGTCAGACCCTGGCACTTCAGCTCGAACGTACGACGATGCCAGTCGAGCGTGGACGTCAAGATCTCGCGCTCACTCGCCACCCGCGGAGGCTCCGAACGCTCGCCCTCCCACGTGGCCGAGTAGTTCTCGTCAGGGATCGTGTCCATGCCCCCGACCTTGGCAGAGACCCCCGACAATTCCGTGGCGCTCCGGCGGCGGCCCCGCCATCCTGGTGGTCGGCGGCGGTCTACTAGACTCAGCCGCACGGGCCGTTAGCTCAATTGGTAGAGCTGCGGACTTTTAATCCGTAGGTTCTGGGTTCGAGCCCCAGGCGGCCCACCACCAGCATGCTTCCGACCTGCGAAAGCAGGACAGTCGACGGTCTTCGACCGCCCCCGGCATCGCGTTCGGCAGTACCCAGGTTTTGTTGCCGCCATGGGGAAGTCGAGCTTCTTCGGACAGCCGGGCCGCTCTGGTTCTGATCAGTGCTCCGAGGGTTCATTTTCGAGGTAGCCGCCGGCTTGTGTGACACCGCCCGGCCGAACTATTCACGTTGGTGATGGTTGCGCGGAGCGGCTGCGGCAAAACTGATCAGGCGGTGGGCGGAACCCGTTACGCGGCGGCCTAAGGGGATGACATGACCACGGTTTCTCTGCGTCTGAGGGACCATTCGTATGACGTGATCATCGGCCCCGGCGTGCGGACGGCGCTCGCCGAGGTCATCAGGCGGCTGGGCGCCGAGCGGGCCGTCGTCGTGTCCGCTCGACCACGGAAGTCGTTGCCCGACACCGGGGTACCCAGTCTGGTGCTGCCCGCGCGCGACGGTGAGCATGACAAGACCCTCGGCACGGTGGAGGCCTTGTGCGGTGAGTTCGCACGGTTCGGCCTGACCAGGTCCGACGTGGTCGTCTCGTGCGGCGGCGGCACCACCACCGACGTGGTCGGGCTGGCGGCCGCGCTGTACCACCGGGGCGTACCGGTGATCCATCTGCCGACGTCCCTGCTGGCACAGGTGGACGCCAGCGTCGGCGGGAAGACGGCGGTGAACCTGCCCGACGGCAAGAACCTGGCCGGTACGTATTGGCAGCCGAGCGCGGTGCTCTGCGACACCGACTACCTGGCGACGCTGCCGCGGCGGGAGATGCTGAGCGGCCTCGGCGAAATCGCCCGCTGCCATTTTATCGGCGCACCGGATCTGCGGGGGCTCACCCTGGTCGAACAGATCACCGCCAGCGTGACACTCAAGGCCCGCATCGTGGAGGCGGATGAGCGGGACACCGGACCGCGGCACCTGCTCAACTACGGCCACACGCTGGGCCATGCGGTGGAGAGAGCCACGGACTACGCCGTGCGCCACGGTGAGGCGGTGGCCATCGGAACGGTCTTCGCGGGACGCCTCGCCGGTGCTCTCGGCCGGATCGGGCAGACCCGGGTGGCGGAGCATCGCGACGTCGTCCGGCATTACGGACTCCCCGACGCGCTGCCGGCCGAGGCCGATACCGCCACCCTGATGCGGTTGATGCGATACGACAAGAAGGCGGTCCGGGGATTCACCTTCGTCCTGGACGGGCCAGAGGGTGCGGCGCTGGTGAGTGACGTCCCCCCGGATCTGGTCGCGAGCGAGCTGGCCCGGATGCCGCGAACTCCCGTGGCCGACCTCGTCGGTTCGTCCGGTGGGGCTCGCCGATGACGCACTTTCCCCCGCTGGAAGGCTTTCTCGCCGGACGGCTGGAGGCGGCGTTGCGGAAGCCCGCGGCGCAGCAACCGGTGTGGCCCGATCCGCGCCGGGCACGAGACGCGGTGGCCGCGCTGAGCCGGGCGGGGCCGATCGTCCTGCCGGACGAGACCGCGCGGCTGGCGGGACGGCTCGCCGCGGTTGCCAGGGGCGAGGCGTTCTTGCTGCAGGGAGGCGACTGTGCGGAGACTTTCGCCGGAAACACCGAAGCGCATCAGCGCGGCAATCTCCGGACCCTGGACCGGATGGCCGCGGTGCTCGCCGGCCGTGCCGGATTGCCCGTCGTCAAGATCGCTCGAATGGCCGGGCAGTATGCCAAGCCTCGCTCCCAAACCGTCGACGCCCTGGGGCTGCCCGTCTACCGCGGCGACATGATCAACTCGGCCGAATCCACGCTCGTGGCCAGGACACCCGCTCCCGAGCGGATGCTGCGAGCCCACGCCTGCGCCGTCGAAACCATGGGTCTTGTCCGTGAATTCCGTCGAGGCGGCACGGACGGCGGCGAAACCTACGTCAGCCATGAGGCACTCCTGCTGGACTACGAACGGTCGCAGCTGTGGGCCGACATCAGCGGGCCGGAGCCTCGGGTGTCGAGCGGACTAGGGCACTTCCTGTGGATCGGCGAGCGCACCCGCGGGCTCGACGGCGCCCATCTCGCGTTCGCGGAACTGTTGTCCAACCCCATCGGCGTCAAGATCGGTCCGTCGACGACCCCCGAGCAGGCGGTCGAATACGTGCGACGGCTCGACCCGCACGGTGAGCCGGGGCGAGTCACCCTGGTCAGCCGGATGGGGCACAGCAGGGTCCGTGACGTCCTGCCCCCGATCGTGGAGAAAGTCACCGCCTCCGGGTCCCAGGTGATCTGGCAGTGCGACCCCATGCACGGCAACACCTACCTGTCGGCGAACGGCTACAAGACGCGCCGGCTTCATCGGATGGTCGACGAGATCACCGGGTTCTTCGAGGTGCACCGGCAGCTGGGCACCCATCCCGGCGGCATCCACGTGGAGGTGACGGGCGATGACGTCACGGAGTGTCTCAGTCGTGTCCCGGCCGTCACGGAAGAGGATCTGCCGAACCGGTACGAGACCGCTTGTGATCCACGCCTGAACGCCAGGCAGGCGATGGGGCTCGCCTATTCGGTCGCGGAGCTGGTCGCGGCGGCCAGGACGTAGCGGACGGGACTCGACCGCTACGGCGTCTTGTCCACGGTGATGGCCGAGAGTCGCCGTCGAAGGAGCGCTACGACCTCCTCGGTCCGGTCGGCCAGGTAAAAGTGACCGCCGGGCAGCGTCACGACCTCGGTGGGGCCGGTCGTGTGCCGGGCCCACGCGTGTGCCTCGTCCATGGTCACCAGCGCGTCGCGATCGCCGGTGAGCACGGTGATCGGGCAGTCGAGGACGGCGGACGGATCGTGCCGGTAGGTCTCCACCGCGTGGTAGTCGTTGCGGAGGAGGGGAAGGACCATGGCCCGGATCTCCGGGTCGTCGAGCATCGCCGAACCGGGACCGCCGAGTCGCCGGATGTGGGCGAGCAGGTCGTCGTCCGAGGACAGGTGCAACCGGTCGTTCCGATGCCGGGACGGCGCCCGGCGCCCCGAGGCGAACAGGTGGGTCGGCGTCGGCGACCCGGCGGCGGCGAGCCGCAGGGCGACCTCGTACGCCAGCAGCGTGCCCATACTGTGCCCGAAGAGGGCCAACGGCCGATCGTCCACGAGTCGCACCGCGTCGACGATCCGGTCGGCCAGTTCCGGGAGGTTGTCGATATTCGGCTCGTGACGGCGGTCCTGCCGCCCCGGGTACTGAACCGCCAGTACGTCGATCTCCGGGGCCAGCGCTCGAGCGAGCGCGAAGAAGAAACTGGCCGATCCGCCCGCGTGGGGAAGGCAGACCAGGGTGGACGTCGCTTCGCCTGGCGGGCTGAAGCGGCGCAGCCACGTCTGGAATCGCGCCGATGTCTCCGGCATCGTGGGTGTCTCCCTGGTGTCCTGTCGTGAGTGCTCCGGACCGCTGGTGACGACCTGGTGGTTCATTCGGGGCCGCACAGCTGCAGCAGCGCCCTGGCGGCCAGGCGGTAGCCGAACGCGCCGAGACCCACGACGACTCCGCTGGCCAGTGGGGCCAGTATCGATTCGTGGCGGAAGCTCTCACGAGCCCAGACGTTGCTCAGATGCACCTCGATCCACGGTGCGGGATAGGCGGCGAGCGCGTCGCGCAGGCTCCACCCGGCCATCATGAGCGCGCCGGGGTTGACGATCGCGCCGATGGTCGACTTGCGGTGCGCGTGCACCGCCTGGACCAGGCCGCCTTCGTGGTCGTCCTGAACCGGGACGACCTGCCAGCCGGCCTCGGCCACTTCGTCGGCGACGAATTTCGCGATGTCGTCGAGGGTGTCGTAGCCGTAGATCTCCGGTTCGCGGTCTCCGAGTATCCCGAGATTGGGCCCGTTGAGCAGGAGCACGGTTTTCACAGGAGGAGTTCCTTCCGGATGCGAGGCGGGCACGCTGGTCAGCAGACCGGCCCACCGGCGACGTGGATGATCTGGCCGGACACGAACGACGCGTGGTCGCTCACCAGGAAGGCGACCAGGTGGGCGATGTCGTTCGGATGACCGACCCGGCGCAGCGGAATCGTCGCGGCGACCCGCGCCTGGTGCTCCTCGGCCGTATGGCCGGTCTTCGCGGCCAGTGCCGCGGTCATCTCGGTGGCCACGTAGCCGGGCGCCACGGCGTTGACGGTGACGTTCAGCGGACCGAGTTCCATGGCCAGCGTCTTGGTCAGGCCCTCGATCCCGGCCTTCGCCGCCGAGTAGTTGGCCTGCCCGGCGTTGCCGACCGCGGCGATGCTCGACAGGTTCACCACGCGGCCCCAGCCGAGTTTGGCCATATGTTCGGTGACCGCTTGCGTCATCAGGAACGTGCCGCGCAGGTTCACGTTGATGACCAGGTCCCAGTCGGCGGGCGAGAGCGAGAAAACCAGGCTGTCCCTGGTGACACCGGCGTTGTTGACCAGGATGCCGGGCGGCCCGAGCCGGTCGGCGACCTCGTCGACCGCCTTGCGGACCGAGTCGGGGTCGCTCACGTCGACCGCGACGGCCGTCGCGCGGCCGCCCGCCCGGTCGAGGGTGGCGACCGCGCGTTCCGCGGCAGGCGGGTCGATGTCGAGGACGGCGACATCGATGCCCTCCTCGAGCAGCCGTCCGGCCACCGCGGCACCGATGCCCCTTGCCGATCCGGTGACGATGGCGACGCGGTTCACGTCGTCTCGGGTGTCAGCTTGACCGGCAGGTAGCTCATGCCGTTCAGGACGTTGGAGTAGATCCACCGCTCCGGCCCGGTCTGTTCGGCGGACGACACGAGCGTGCGCAGCGCGTCGAGCACCTCCTCCACCTCGATGCGCGCCAGCGTGTGCCCCAGGCAGATATGCGAGCCGAAGGCGAAGGTGAGGTGCTTGTTCGGCTTGCGATCGAGCAGGAGGCGGTCCGGGTCGGCGAAGACCTCGGGATCGCGGTTGGCCGAGGAGATCCAGACGGTGACGATGTCGCCCTTTTTGACCGGCTGCCCGTTGACCGTGGTGTCGCCGGTGACCTTGCGCCCGCTGTGCAACGCGGGAACGGTCCAGCGCAGGACCTCGTTGGCGGCGGTGTCTAGGCCGACGGTGCCCTCTTTGAGGGCGCGCCACTGGTCCGGCTGCTCGATCAGCGCCTGGATGCCGCCGGAGATGGCATGGCGGCCGGTCTCGTCGCCGCCGATGATCAGCCCGTAGCAGTTGGACATCAGGTCGGCGTCGCTCAGCGGCTGACCGCCGACGTGGCAGTTGGCCAGCAGGCTGACCACGTCGTCGGAGTCGCTGCCGCGCCGGGTCTGTGCCAGGTCGGCGAAGTAGAGCAGAATCTCGCTCTTCGCCTGCCAGCTCTCCTCCGGCGGGGCGTCCGCGTAGTCGGAGCTGAACGCCTGCGAGGTGAGTCCGAGCAGATAACGGCGGTCGGCCTCCGGCACGTCCATCAGCCCGCAGATGGCACCCAGCGGGATGTTCGCGGAGATGTCGTGGACGAAATCGCATTCGCCCTTGTCGATCGCCGCCTTGATGAGGTCGTCGATCGTCCGCCGGATCGCCTCGCGGATCGACTTGAGCCTGCGGGGGGCGAAGGCCGCGTTCAGCACGTTGCGCAGCTGGGTGTGCTTGTCGCCGTCGGTCATCGCGAGCATCGAGCCGGACGCGGAGTCCCCGCCGGTGAGCAGGGTCGACAGCATGTTGCCGCCCTCGGTGGTGAAGTGCTCCTTGTCGCGGTAGATCGCCATCGTGTCGGAGTAGCGGCTGAAGACCCAGAAGCCGGGGCGGTCGTCCTTCGCCGGATGCCAGTAGTGGGGCCGGTCTTCGCGGAGACGGCGCCAAACCTCGGAGAGTTCGTTCTCGGCGTGCAGCACCGGGTCGGCGAGGTCGAGCGAATCGAGGAGCTCGGGGTTGACTACGGGGCGGATCATCGGCGGCCTTCCACGTGAGGAGTCTTGGCGGTCGAGGACGACAGCGAGGTGGCCATCGCGGCGAGGGCACCGATCGTGGGGTTCCCGATGATCTCCTTGGGGGAGACGGCCAGCCCCGCTTCGCGAGCGCGCCGGATCAGCGAGATCGCCAGCATGCTGTCGCCACCGAGTGCGAAGAAGTCGGAGTCGGCACCGGCGTCGGTGACGCCGAGCAGCTCCTCGAAGATGGCGGCCAGCGCGTGTTCCGCCGGGGTCCGCAGGGCGGGCTGTGCCGTCGCGGAACTCTCCTGCTCGGCGACCGCGGGCAGCGCGGCAAGGTCGAGCTTGCCGTTCGGCGTCACGGGAAGGGCCTCGACGACGACGTACCCGGTCGGCACCATATGGTCCGGCAATCGGTGTGCGGCGTGCTCGCGGAGTTGCTCGCGGCCGGGCGCTTCCCCCTCCGCGGCCACGATCCAGGCGACCAGCCGGACGCGGCCGTCGCCGTCCTCGCGCAGGCCCGCCACCGCGCGGGCGACCGTGGGCAGTTCTTCGAGTACCGCCGCGACCTCGCGGGGTTCGATCCGGAAGCCACGGAGTTTGACCTGGTCGTCGGCGCGGCCGTGGAAGTCCAGGTCGCCGTCGCCGTGCCAGGAGGCGATGTCGCCGGTGCGGTACATCCGGCTGCCGGGCGGGCCGAACGGGTCGGCCACGAAGCGTTCGGCCGTCAACGCGGGCCGGTTGAGGTAACCGTGGGCGACACCGTGCCCCGCGACGTAGAGCTCGCCGCGGAATCCGGGTGGCACCGGCCGCAGCCCGGGACCGAGGACGTAGACGCGGGCACCGGCGACGGGGCGCCCGATCGGGGGGCGGCCGCCACCCGTGAGCGGTTCGCTCTGAGTGGCGCAGACGGTGACCTCCGTCGGCCCGTAGGCGTTCACCATCCGGCGGTTCCCGGACCACCGCGCGGCCAGTTCGGCGGGGCATTCCTCGCCGGCGCTGATCAAGCCGCGGAGCGCGGGCACGGCAACGGGGTCGATGCTGGACAGTGCCACCGGCGGGAGAATGGCGTGGGTGATCCGTCGCTCGAGCAGGGCCGCGGCCAGCGGTTCCCCGGCGAGCGGCCCCGGCGGCGGCACCACGATCGTCGCCCCCGCGGTGAACGCGCCCATCAGTTCGGCGACGAACGCGTCGAAGCTCGGCGAGGCGAATTGCAGCAACCGTGAGGAGCTGTCCAGTCCCAGCCCTTCACGCTTGGTCGCGGCGAGGTTCGCCAGCCCGGTGTGGGTGACCGTGACGCCCTTCGGACGACCTGTCGTGCCGGAGGTGTAGATGACGTACGCCGGATCGGTCAGTCTCGGGGTGACTCGCGGAAATCCGTCCGTCCGTTCGCCGATCCCCGGATCCTCGACGAGGACGCGCGGCCAGGGACGGGTCAGCGGGAGGTCGGCCGACGCCGAGGTGCAGACGACGAGCGGGTCGCAGTCTTCCAGCATGGCCGCGATCCGCTCCCGCGGATAGCCGGGATCGACGGGGACGAACGCCGCGCCGATCCGGACCGTCGCCAAGAGTGCGGTGATCAGGTCCAGCGATCGTGGCAGCACGAGGGCCACCATCCGGCCGGGTGCCGCCCCCGCCTCGGCGAGGGCGGCCGCGAGCCGTCCGGCACGGCGGTCGAGTTCGGCGTACGAGGTCACGGTGCCGCCGGAGTCCACCGCCGGTCGCCCGGCGTGCTCGTCGACGGCGCGCTGCCACAGCCTGCCCAGCGTCGCGGCGGGCGGCGGGTTCCGGACCGCGTTCCACTTCCGGAGCACCTGGTGGCGGGTGTCCGGGTCGAGAAGGTCCAGCCTGCCGACCGGTCGGCCGGGCGCCTCGCGGAACTCACGGAGCAGGCGTACGACCATGTCGAGCAGACGCTCCGCGGCTTCCGCGCCGATGAGCCGCGGGTCGGTGACCAGGGTCAGGACGAGTTCGCCCGCGTCGCGGCCGACCCTGAGTTCGGCGGTGCGGGGCCGGGGCGGCTCGGCAGGGGAGAAGGTGACAGCGGTGTCGAACGACGTGTCCGCCGCGGCGTCGAGCAGGGCGTGCCCCCGCGGTCCGAGCTCGGCGTGCCCGCCCGAAGCGGTCACGGCGTCCCCGGCCCGGTCCAGGACGGTGCCGATCTCGTCGCCCGGCGAGACGGCCACCAGCAGCGGCCGGGGCCCGGTTCCGAAGAGCACCGGAGAGCCGGCACCCAGCAGGTGCAGCAGTACCGCCCAGGCTCCGAGCAGCGTGTTCTCCGCGGCCGGGAACTCCGGGATCCGCCGGACGGGCGCCGGTCCCCCGGCCGTGTCGTCGCCACGACGGCCGAGCCTGTCCCGGAGCAGGGAATCACCGTCGACACCGGCCAGCGACGACTGCCAGAACCGCGCCCCCAGCGCCTGCTCCCGGAGCAGGTTCCGATCCGGCTTCGCCGAACCCAGCAGGGGCAATTCGGGTCTGACCTCGATATCCACCGGAGCGTGGCGGTCACCGAGCGCGGCCGCCACCTCCGCCCGCAGATCGGCCGGTCGCGGCGTGCAGCCGGAGGCCGGGGTGACCACCGCGTGGACCAGCGCCAGCCGGTCCTCGTCCTCGATCCCGAACACCGCGGCCTGTGCCACGGTGGCGTGTTCGAGGAGCACGCGCTCGACCGCCTCCGGGTAGACGCGGACGCCTTCACCCTTCAGGACGCCGTCGAGCCGCCCCTCGAGAGTCAGGTATCCCGACTCGTCGAGCCGTCCGATATCGCCGGTGCGCACCCAACCGTCGCGCACCGTCCGCGCGGTCTGCGCCGGGTCGTTCCAGTAGTGGCTCATCGCCCAGCGCCCGGACGAGCAGATCTCGCCGGCGACACCCGGCGGGAGGACCCGGTCGTGGTTCTGCGGATCACGGACGGTGACCCGGACGTTCGCCGGTGGCCTGCCGACCGTGCGGCGCAGGTCGGGGTCGAGGTGATCCTGTGGGGTGAGCAGGCTGATCATGCCGGTCTCGCTCGTCCCGTAGACCTGGAACAGCACCGGGCCCAGTGATTTGGCGGCGGCCGCCAGCCGTTCCGGCGCGGCCGGGCTCCCGGTGTAGAACACCTCACGCAGGCTGGAGAGGTCGTAGTCGTCGAACGCGCGGTGCTCGGTGAGGGCGTAGACCTGCGGAGAAGCGAGGACGAGCCGGGTGACGCGGTGCCGTTCGACGGCACGGAGCACCGTCTCGGCGTCGAACCCGTGGTGCAGCACGACGCCGCCCCCGGCGATGATCGCGTCATCGGCGGAGAAACCGCTGGAGTGGGTCAGCGACCCGGTGATCAGGCAGACCGCGGGCCGGGAGCCGGCGGCGGCCATTTCGTTCTTGACGGCGAACGGCCAGCTGATGCCCTTCGGCCGCCCCGACGAGCCGCTGGTGAAGGTCACCACGGCGGTCTCCGCCTCTTCGGCCGTCGAGTCGTCGAACGGTGTCTCCGGGGACCGGGTCATGTCCAGCACGTCCGGTCCGGACGGACCAGGGGCGGCGAGGGCGCACGCCGATCCGGCCGCGGCGCGCAACCCGCGCGCCCGGTCGAGGTTGTCCTGGTCGACCGCCAGCACGCTCGGCCGGAGGCCGGCGAGAATCTCGGCCTGGACGCGAGGACCCAGCTCGTCCCTGGGATCGGCGGCGTTGATTCCGCGAATGTGGACCGCCGTCGCGCCGAGTAGGTTCACCGCGTACCGGTAGACCAGGGTGGACGGCGTGTTGGGGCTGGTCAGGACGGCGACCGAGGTGCCGGGGCCGACACCGGCCGAACGCAGCGACGCCGCGGTCGTGCGGACCGCTCTGGCGAGCCGCTCGGCCGAGAAGGGTTCGTCTCCGAGCCAGACGGGAATGGCGGCAGGGTCGGCGTCGAGCCTGCCGAGGATCTGGCGGACGTAGTGGTCATGCCCCCGCAACGGTGATCTCCAATGCAGCTCGACGAACGAGGCCGACGGAGCGGCCGCGATCATGGGCGCCGGCACAAACCAGGCCGTCGTGACGGTGTGCAGGGCAACGCTAGGTGCGGGGCCCGCCGCCGCGGATCCCTCGCGTTGACAGTGGTCGCCGGTGCCGGATGCGGTTCCCCGCCCGCACTGTCAGTGCGAGCGATGGTGGCGCCTGCCCGGCTGCGTATGGTCGCGAGACATGGCTTTCTTGACCTCTCGCGCCGACGTCCTGGTGGTCGGCTGCGGTCCGAGTGGTGCCGTGCTGGCGAGCCTGCTGGCCCGCCGGGGCCACCGGGTGATCGTGCTCGAGCGGCATCGCGAGGTCTTCGGGCTGCCCCGGGCCACCAGCTTCGACGGGGAGACCGCCCGGCTGCTGGCGGCGGCCGGGGTCGGCGCCGGTCTGCCCGGAATAGCGGTGCCCGCGACCGGCTACCAGTGGCGCGGCGCCGATGGGCAGGTTCTGCTGGACATTTCCTTCAGCGACGCCGGCCGGTACGGGTGGCCGGACGCGAACACGATGCATCAGCCCGCGCTGGAGCGGCTGCTCGGCGCCGCGCTGGCGGCCGAACCCGGGGTCGAAGTCCGGCGAGGCCTGTCCGTCGTCGGCATCAGCCAGACGGACGACGGCGTCACCGCGACCGCCGAGGACGAAAGCGGTGCCACCCACACCTTCCGAGCAGGCTGGCTGGTCGGCTGCGACGGGGCGAACAGCGTCGTCCGCGAACTGGCCGCCGTGCCGATGACCGATCTGGGGTTCTCCTTCGAGTGGCTGCTGTGCGACGTCAGACTGCACGAGCCCCGCGAATTCGTCCCGACCAACCTGCAGCTGTGCGACCCGGCCCGGCCCACCACGCTGGTGGGCAGCGGACGTGACCGGAGGCGCTGGGAGTTCATGTGCCTGCCGGGGGAGTCCGCGGCGGAAATGGACAACGCCGAGACGGCGTGGCGGCTGCTGGCGCCGCACGGCGTCACACCGCGGACGGCGGAGCTGCTGCGAAGCGGGGTGTACCGATCTCATGCCCGATGGGCCCAGCAGTGGCGGCAGGGCCGGGTTCTTCTCGCCGGGGACGCTGCCCATCTGATGCCGCCGTTCGCCGGTCAGGGCATGTGCTCCGGCATCCGTGACGTCAGCAACCTGGCGTGGAAACTGGACCTGGTGCTCGGCGGCCGGGCCGACGAGCGGCTGCTCGACACCTACACGCTTGAGCGGCGGGGCCACACCAAGGCGGCCGTCCTCGCCTCGGTCAAACTCGGCAGGGTCATCTGCGTGACCGACCCGGCCGCCGCCGCCGACCGCGACGCGGCGATCCGGGCCAATGGCGGTGGCCGCCGGACGTCACCACCCGAAGCGACACCGCTGGCCACCGGATTCCTCCAGCCGGGCGGCGGCGACGTGCTCGTCACCGGCCGGTTCGACGACCTGATCGCGTCGGGTTTCCTGCTGCTCACCACCGAGGAGCCGGACGCCGTCAGCGCGACTCAGCGCGCCGCATTGTCGGCGCTCGGCGCCACCGTCGTCCATCTCGGACCCGGCGACCGGGAGGACGGCGGGTACCTGGACTACCTGCGTGACCGGGGCGCGGCGTCCGTGCTGATCAGGCCGGACTACCACGTCTACGGCACCGCCGCCGCGGGCGCGACCGGCGCGCTGGTGACCGGTCTGCTCGACCGGCTGCGGCCACATCGCCCGTCAGGCTGAGGGATCCCGGCCGCCATGCCTCGCCCCTAGCGTGGACCGATGTGAGTACCTCCGAGCAAGATCTCATCCGGGCGCTGCGCGAGTCGGTCAAGGAAACGGCCCGGCTGAAGCAGCGGAACAGCCAGCTGCTCGCCGCGGCCTCCGAGCCGATCGCGGTGGTCTCGATGGGATGCCGCTTCGCCGGGGGCATCGCCGGGCCGGAGGATTTCTGGCGGGTGGTGTCCGAAGGCGTCGACGTCTACACGCCGTTCCCCGGCGACCGGGGCTGGGACCTGGCCAACCTGTACGACCCGGACCCGGACACCCCGGGCACGACCTACGTCGACCAGGGCGCGTTCCTGCACGACGCCGCCGAGTTCGACGCCCGCTTCTTCGGGATCTCACCGCAAGAGGCGACCGCGATGGACCCGCAGCAGCGGCAGCTGCTCGAGGTCTGCTGGGAGACGATCGAGCGGGCGGGGATCGATCCGGACAGCCTTCGCGGCACCCCCACCGGCGTCTACGCGGGGATCGTGCATCAGGACTACGCGCCCGACGTCGCGGGTGCGGAGGGTTTCCTCAGCCTCGAGCGCGCGCTGGGTAGTGCCGGTGGCATCGCGTCCGGCCGGGTCGCGTACTGCCTCGGGCTCGAGGGGGCCGCGGTCACGGTCGACACGATGTGCTCGTCGTCCCTGGTCGCGATCCATCTGGCGAGCCAGGCGCTGCGCCGGGGCGAGTGCACGATGGCGCTCGCCGGGGGTTCGACCGTGATGGCGACGCCTGGCGGCTTCGTCGGGTTCGCCAGGCAGCGGGGCCTCGCCCGCGACGGCCGGTGCAAGTCCTTCGCCGCCGCGGCGGATGGCAGCAGCTGGGCCGAGGGGGTCGGGGTGGTGCTGCTCGAACGCCTCTCCGACGCCAGGCGGAACGGACATCAGGTACTCGCCGTGATCCGCGGCTCCGCGGTCAACCAGGACGGCGCCTCCAACGGCCTCACGGCCCCGAACGGGCCCGCGCAGCAGCGGGTCATCCGCGCCGCGCTGGACGCCGCCGGGCTGTCCGCGGACGAGGTCGACGCGGTCGAGGCGCACGGAACGGGGACCACGCTCGGCGACCCGATCGAGGCGCAGGCGCTGCTGTCGACCTACGGCCGGGGACGTAGCCCGGAGCAGCCCCTGCTGCTCGGCTCGGTCAAGTCGGTCCTCGGCCACACTCAGGGTGCTTCCGGCGTCGCGGCGGTGATCAAGACCGTGCTGGCGCTGCGTAACCGGTACCTGCCCGCCACGCTGCACGTCGACGCGCCGACCCCGCAGGTCGACTGGTCGCCCGGCACCGTCGAGCTGCTGACCGAGGGTCGCGAGTGGCCCGACACCGGACGGCCCGCCCGCTCCGGCATCTCCTCGTTCGGTGCCAGCGGGACCAACGTCCACATGATCCTGGAGGAGGTTCCGCCCGAGCCCGAGCCGGGCGAGCAGGCCGGCGGCGTCGCGCCGGAGACGGCACTTCCGTTCGTCGTCACGGCCAAGACCCCGACCGCGCTGGCCAACCTCGGCCGACGGCTCACGGACACCTTGGACCAGCGCGACGAGGGCATCGCGCTCGGCGACCTCGCCCATGCGCTGGCGACCGGACGCGCGGTCCAAAGCCACCGGGCGGTGGTGGTCGCCCAGACCCGGGAGGAGCTGCGCGCGGGGCTCACTTCGCTGGCCGATGGCCGGACCGGGCACAGCGTGATCACCGGGTCGGCAGGGACGAGCGGGCCGGGCAAGGTCGTCTTCGTCTTCCCCGGCCAGGGCACCCAGTGGCTCGGCATGGGTCGCCGGCTTCTGGACACCTCGCCGGTCTTCGCCGCCCGGATCGCCGAGTGCCAGAAGGCGCTCGAACCCTGGGTCGACTGGTCCGTGGCCGACGTCCTGCGCGGAGAGGCCCCCGAGGACCTCGAACGCGTCGACGTCGTGCAGCCGGTGTGCTTCGCGATGATGGTCGGCATGGCGGCGGTCTGGGAATCGCTCGGCGTGGTCCCGGACGCGGTCGTCGGACACTCGCAGGGTGAGATCGCGGCGGCGTGCGTCTCGGGCGCGCTCTCGCTGGCCGACGCCGCCAGGGTGGTGGCGTTGCGCAGCCAGCTGATCGCCGAGCTGCTGCCCGCCGGGGGCGGGATGGCATCGATCGGACTGGCCGAGGACGCGGTCCGCGCCCTGATCGAGCCGTGGGGGGAACGCCTGCAGGTGGCGGCGCTCAACGGGCCGTCGTCCGTGGTGATCGCCGGCGAGGGCGCCGCGCTGGACGAGCTCGCCGCGCGGCTGGCGGACAGCGACGTCCGGTTCCGCCGGGTGCCGGTCGACTACGCCTCGCACAGCCACTATGTGGAAAGTGTGCGATCCGCCCTGCTGGCCGATCTCGCCGCGGTCACCTCCACGACGACGCGTGTCCCGTTCTATTCGACGGTCGAGCCCGGCCGCCGGGACGACGGCCCGTTCGACGCCGGCTACTGGTATCGCAACCTGCGTCAACCGGTGCTGTTCGAACCGGCCGTCCGCGAGCTGATCGCCGAGGACCACCGGGTCTTCATCGAGCTCGGCGCCCATCCGGTACTGCTGCCGTCGATCACCGGGACCGCGGCGGAGCTGGACGCGGACGTGCTCGCGGTCGGGTCGCTCCGGCGGGACGAGGACGGACCCGCCCGGCTGGCCACCTCGGCGGCCGAGGTCTTCGTCCGTGGCGTGCCGGTGAACTGGCAGGCCCTGCTGCCCGGGAACGCCGGAGCGGCACGGGTCGGCCTGCCCACCTACCCCTTCGACCACCAGCGGTACTGGATCACCATGCCGACCACCGCGGCGGGCGCCGAATCGCTCGGTCAGGTGACCAGCGGCCACCCGTTGCTGGGTGCGGTGGTGGAACTTCCGCAGACCAACGGCGTGGTCTGTACCTCCCGGTTGTCACTGGCGACCCATCCGTGGCTGGCCGGGCACCGTATCCAGGACAACGTGCTGGTACCCGGCACCGCCTACGTCGACCTGGCGATCCAGGTCGGTGACGAGCTCGGCTACGGCGTGCTCGACGAGCTGGTGATCGAGGCGCCGCTGGTGCTCGCGGCGGACGCGGCCGTCAGCCTGCAGGTCGCCGTCGGGGCGCCGGACGCCTCCGGTCGACGGCGGGTGGAGGTGCACAGCTCCCACGCCGACGGTGAGTGGACCCGGCACGCCGCCGGTCTGCTGTCCGACGCGGATGACCAGACGCCGGGCGGCGGCTTCGACTTCGCTCAGTGGCCACCCGCGGGTGCCGTTCCGGAGCCGGTCGACGACTTCTACGAGCGTCTCGCCGACCGCGGGTACCAGTACGGGTCTGCTTTCGCCGGGCTGACCGCCGTGTGGCGGCGTGGTGAGGAGATCTTCGCCGAGGCGGCGCTGCCCGCCGACCATCGCGACGACGTGGACCGGTTCGGCATCCACCCGGCGCTCTTCGACGCCGCCTTGCACGCGAACGCCTTCCACCGGCGGGCGGACGACCGCAACGTCCTGCCGTTCGCCTGGAACGGTGTCCGGCTGCACGCCGGTGGTGCCGTCGCGCTGCGCGTGCGGGTCGCGCCGTGCGGGCCGGACGCGTTGTCGTTCGACGCCGCGGACGGGACCGGTGCGCCGGTGCTGTCCATGGAATCACTGGTCTCGCTCCCGATCACGGACCTGAACGGGCGGCAGGGTGGCCGGACGCCGGATTCGCTCTGGCAGGTCGACTGGACGCCGCTGCCCTTGACCCGGCCCGCCACGGCGCCGGGGCACCGTGTCGTCGTCGGCGACTCCGGCGATGTGGTGCGGCTGGCGATGGCCGAGGAGCTCGGTGATCCCTTCCCGGACGTCGCCGTCCTGGACGTCGAACCCGGGGCCGAGCCGCTGCCGGAGCTGGGCCGGGTGCTCGAAGTGGTGCAGGCTTGGCTGGAGGAGCCGGTGCTCGCCTCGGTGCCGCTGGTGGTGGTGACCCACGGCGCGGTTCCGGCGTCGGCTCCGGTCGTGGATCCGGCGGGTGCCGCGGTCTGGGGACTGGTGCGCTCGGCACAGGCCGAGCACCCTGGCCGCCTCCTCCTGGTCGACGTGGAGCCGGGCGGGGACCGCGACGGCTCGATCGCCGCGGGCCTCGCCGCCGGCGAGGCCCAGGTCGCGGTGCGCGGAGACGTCGTACTGGCCCCGCGGCTGGGTCGCGCCGTCCTCACCGGCGAGCTCGGGAACGGATTCACCGACGGCGGCACCGTGCTGATCACCGGCGGGACCGGCGTGCTCGGCGCGCTGCTTGCCCGGCATCTGGTGAGCGAGCACGGCGTGCGACGGCTGGTTCTGGCGGGCCGGCGCGGCATGGCCGCCGACGGGATGGCCGAACTGGTGGCCGAACTGGGCGGCCTCGGCGCGTCGGCCGAGGTGGCCGCGTGCGACGTGACCGACCGGGACGCGCTCGCCGCGCTGCTCGCCGCGATCCCGGCCGAGCACCGGTTGACCGGCGTCATCCACGCGGCAGGGGTGCTGGACGACGCCGTCATCACCGGCCTCGACCCGCACCGCCTGGCGCGGGTGTTCGCACCGAAGGCGACGGCACTGCGGCTGCTGGACGAACTGACCCGCGACGATCCGCCCGAGGTCTTCACCGTGTTCTCCTCGGCCGCGAGCGTCTTCGGCTCCGCGGGCCAGGGCAACTACGCGGCCGCGAACGCGTACGCCGAAGCGGTCGTGTCCGCGCGCGCCGCCAGCGGCCTGCCCGCGGTGGCGCTGGCCTGGGGACTGTGGAGCCCGGCGACCGGGATGACCGGCAAGCTGGCCGACGTCGACCGGACCCGGATGAGCCGGGGCGGCGTCCGGCCGATGCCCGCCGCCGAGGCACTCGCCGCTTTCGACGCCGGCATCCGCGCCGGCGCCCCGCTGCTGGTGCCGATCGGTCTCGACCTCGGCGCGGTCCCGGCCGAGGCGGGTGCCGACGGCACCGTTCCGGCACTGTTCCGGTCGCTGGTCCGGCCGCCGCGGCGGACCGCGCGGGCGGCTGACGGCGAGCAAGGGGGCGCGCTGGGCAGGCGGCTCACCGGGCTCACCGCCGAGGAGCGGGACGAACTGGTTCTCGCGCTCGTACGCACCGAGGTCGCGACCGTGCTCGGCATCGCCGACCTCGACGATTCCTCCGACGACAGCCGCTTCGGCGAGATCGGCTTCGACTCGCTGACCGCGGTCGAGCTGCGCAACCGGCTGACCGCGTCGGCCGCGGTCAAGCTCCCGGCCACGCTGATCTTCGACTACCCGACCCCTCGGCAGCTGGCCGCCCACCTGATCGAGAAGGTGCGGGGGCCGGTCGACGACGACGCGGTGCCCGCGCCACGGGCCGCGGAACGTCCGCTGCCTGCCACCGACGATCCCGTGGTGATCGTCGGTATGGCTTGCCGTCTGCCGGGCGGGATCACCACGCCCGCCGAGTTCTGGGACCTCGTGGCCGAAGGCAGGGACGGGATGTCCCCGCTGCCGTCCGATCGCGGCTGGGAGGTGGACCGCCTCCTCGGTACCGACCCCGATCAGGCCGGTACCACCTACGTCCGGCAGGGCGGCTTCCTGCACGACGCCGGTTACTTCGACGCGGCGCTCTTCGGCATCTCGCCGCGCGAGGCGACCGCGATGGACCCGCAGCAACGGCTGCTGCTCGAAACCACGTGGGAGGCGCTGGAGGCCGCCGGTATCGATCCGTCGTCGCTGCGCGGCGAGTCCGTCGGCGTCTACACCGGCATGTCCATCCACGACTACCTCGGCGACCTGGCGCGCGTACCGGCCGAGTTCGAGGGTTTCACCACCACGGCGACGGCGGGCAGCGTCGCCTCCGGCCGGGTGTCGTACGTGTTCGGTCTCGAGGGTCCGGCCATGACGGTCGACACCGCGTGCTCGTCCTCTTTGGTGGCGATCCACCTGGCGGCACAGGCACTACGCCAGGACGAATGCGAGACCGCGCTCGCCGGCGGGGTCGCCGTCATGGGTTCCCCGGTCGGCCTGACCGGGTTCTCGCGGGCACGGGGATTGGCCGCCGACGGCCGCCTCAAGGCGTTCGCGGCGGCGGCCGACGGCACCGTGTTGTCCGAAGGGGTCGGCGTGGTCGTGCTGGAACGCCTGTCCACCGCGCGACGCAAGGGACATCGGCCGCTCGCCGTCGTCCGCGGTTCCGCGATCAACCAGGACGGCGCGTCGAACGGCCTCACCGCCCCCAACAGCCTGGCCCAGCAACGGGTCATCCGGGCCGCTCTCGCCGCGTCCGGTATCGGCCCGGACGAGGTCGACGCCGTGGAGGCACACGGCACCGGCACCACGCTCGGTGATCCGAGCGAGGCGCAGGCCATCATCGCGACCTACGGTCACGGCCGTCCGGCCGAGCGGCCGCTGTGGCTCGGCTCGGTGAAGTCCAACCTCGGCCACACCCAGGCGGCGGCCGGGGTCGCGGCGGTGATCAAGATGGTGGAGGCGATCCGGCACGGGCAGTTGCCGCCCACGCTCTTCGTCGACGAACCCACCCCTCACGTCGACTGGTCCGAAGGCGCCGTGACACTGCTGACCGAGGGCCGGGACTGGCCCGACGTCGACCGGCCGCGGCGCGCCGGGATCTCGTCGTTCGGGATCAGCGGTACCAACGCCCACCTGATCCTGGAACAGGTCCCCGAACCGGCGGCGCCGGAAGAGGACGGGGACGCCGAGCCGGTCGTGCTGCCGTTCGTCCTGTCCGCGCAGAGCGCGGCGGCCCTCGAAGGCCAGGTGGGACGCCTGCGGACCGCCGTGGAGCGGGGAGTGCCGCTTCCGGGTGCGGCCAGGACGCTCATCGCCGGCCGCGCGCTGCTCCCGCATCGGGCGGTCGTCGCCGCGGCCGACCGCGACACGCTGCTCGCCGGTCTGGACACGGTCGCCGTCGGCGAGACCGGTCCGGGCACCGCACTGGGTGCCGTCTCCGCCGGTGCCGGGGCGTCGGTGGTGTTCGTGTTCCCTGGACAGGGGGCGCAGCGGGCGGAGATGGGCCGTGCCCTCTACGAGAGGTTCCCGGTCTACGCCACCGCCTTCGACGACGCGTGCGCGAAGCTGGACGAACGGCTGGCCGGCGCCGTGGACCGGCCCGTCCGGGACGTCGTCTTCGCGCCGACCGGCAGTACCGAGGCGGCCGCGTTGAACCAGACCGTCTACACGCAGGCGGCGCTGTTCGCGGTCGAGACCGCGCTGTTCCGGCTCGCCGAGTCCTGGGGCGTACGGCCCGCTCTGCTGCTCGGGCACTCGATCGGCGAGATCACCGCGGCGCACGCCGCCGGCATGCTGTCGCTCGACGACGCGGCGACCGTGGTGGCCGCCCGTGGCCGTCTCATGCAGGCGCTTCCCGCCGGTGGGGCGATGGCCGCGGTGGCCGCGACGGAGGAGGAGCTCCGGCCGTTCCTCAACGGGAGGGTTTCCCTCGCCGCGGTGAACGATCCCGCGTCGGCCGTGCTGTCCGGTGACGAGGACGCGGTGGACGCCGCCGTGCGGGAGCTGCGGGACCAGGGCCGCAAGGTGCACCGGCTCTCGGTGTCCCACGCGTTCCACTCGGCGCGGATGGACCCGATGCTCGACGAGTTCCGGTCCGCGATCGCGGACGTGGTCTGGCGGCCTGCCCGGATCCCGGTGGTCGCCCACGACGGAGCCGACCTGACGGACCCCGGCCACTGGGTCGACGACGTCCGGCGCACCGTGCGCTTCGCCGACGGCGTCCGCGCCGCGCTGGACCGGGGTGGACGGCTGTTCGTCGAACTCGGGCCGGGGGCCGCCCTGTCCTCGCCGATCCTGGAGACGGCGGCGCGGTCCGGGTACGAACCGCTGTGCGTGCCCGCGCTCCGGGACGGACAGGCCGAGCCGGACACCGTGATCGGTTCGCTGGCCGCGCTGTTCGTGCGGGGGGTGCCGATGGACTGGCAGCCGCTCGTCCCCGAAGACGTCCCAGGCACTCCCAGCGTGCCTTTGCCGACGTACGCGTTCGACCGGCGGCACTACTGGCTGATCTCGGCGCCCGGCGCGGTGAACGCGGCCGATCTGGGGCAGGTCGAGGTCGAGCACCCGCTGTTGTCGGCGATCGTGCCCGTTCCGGACACCGGTGGCCTGATCGGCACGGCCATGCTGTCGCTCACGACCCATCCCTGGCTCGCCGGGCACCGGCTGCACGAGGTGGCGATCCTGCCCGCCGCCGCGTTCGTCGATCTCGCCGTGCGGGTGGGTGACGAACTCGGTTGCGGCGTACTGGGAAACCTGGTGCTGGAGGCACCGCTCGCGATCCGGCCGGAGACGACCGTCCGGCTGGAGATCGTGGTCGGAGCCGAGGACGGTGGCAGCCGCCCGTTCAGCGTCTTCGGCGCGCAGGACGCCGAGGAGACTTGGGTCCGGTACGCCGTCGGCACGCTGGAATCCGGCGCCGTCATCGAAAACGAGCCGGTGCGGCAATGGCCGCCGTCCGGCGCCGAGCCGGTCGTGGCCGGTCAGGAGACCGTCGGACGCGCGGAGCTGCTCGGGCTGTGGCGTCGCGGCGAGGACACCTTCGTGGAGGTCGCACTCGCCGACGAGGAGGAGTCCGCCCCGTTCGGCCTCGACCCGGCCCTGCTCGACGCGGTGACCGGTGCGGTGCTCGACCCCGGTTCGCTGGCGACGCGATGGGAGTCGGTGGTGCTGCACGCCACCGGGACACGCAGGCTGCGGGCGTGTCTCGTCCGGCTGGACCACCATCACTGGAGTCTCGAGGCGACCGACGAGACCGGTGGGCAGGTCGTGTCCGCTCGGTCGGTCGGCTCGACGCCGGTCAGCCAGGACGACGTGGGCGCCCGGTCCGCGACGGACGCCATGTACCGGGTGGGCTGGCAGCCCGTCGCCACCCCCGAGGTCCCTTCCGATCTTCCCGCGACCGCCGAGATCACCGGCGCTGATGGTTTGGCCGCGGTGGTGGCCGAGCCCGCTCGGTTGACGGCCGCCGTGTACGACGTGCCGGCGGGCACGTCGGATCCAGCGGTCGTCCTCGCCGACGTTCTCGCCGTGCTCCAGGCCTGGCAACGCCTTGCCCCCGAGGACCTCCGGCTCGTGGTGCGGACCGAGGGTGCCGTCGACGGCGGGTCCGGCGGCGTCACCGACGCGACCGGTGCCGCCGTATGGGGCCTTGTCCGGGCGGCACAGGCCGAGATGCCCGGTGTGCTGCTGCTCGACGTGGAGCCGGGCCTCGACGCCGGACCGGTCCTCGGTACGGCGCTGGCCGTCGGCGAACCACAGCTCGCGGCCAGGGACGGCGGTTTCCGGGCGCCCCGCCTCGCGGCGGCCGGGGCACTGGCCGCCGAGCCCGCTTCGTGGAACCCGGACGGGACGGTGCTGATCACCGGTGGCACCGGGTCCCTCGGCGCTCTCGTCGCGCGCCATCTGGTGCGGACCCGCGGGGTCCGGCGGCTGCTGCTGGTCAGCAGGCGCGGAATGGCGGCCGACGGCGCCGAGGCGCTGGTGGCCGAGCTGTCCGAACTCGGTGCCGAGACCTCCGTGGTCAGCTGTGACGTCGCGGACCGGGGCGCGGTGGCGGCGGTGCTCGCCGCGATCCCGCCGGAGCATCCGCTGACCGCGGTCGTGCACACCGCCGGCGTGCTGGACGACGGGCTGGTCGACGCGATGACGCCGGATCGGCTCGGCGCCGTGCTGCGACCGAAAGCGGACGCCGCCCGCCATCTGGAGGAGCTGACCCGCGACCACGACCTCGCCGCGTTCGTGACGTTTTCTTCCGCCGCCGGGCTGCTCGGCTCGGCCGGGCAGGCCAACTACGCCGCCGCCAACGCCTACCTGGACGGCCTGATGGCGATCCGGCGCGCGAACGGCCGGAACGGCGTGTCGCTGTCCTGGGGCCTGTGGGCTCAGGACGGCGGCATCACCGGCGACCTCGGTGACGCGGACCGGGCCCGGATGCGCCGCGGCGGTGTGTCGCCGCTGCGCCACGACGAAGGACTCGCGCTCTTCGACGCGGCCGTGGACAGCGGTGAGGCCCATCTCGTGCCGATCAAGCTCGACCTCGCCGCCGCGCGGGCCGACGCCGCCGGCGGCGGACCGGTCCAGCCGTTGCTGCGTGACCTGGTGCGCGTCCGCCGCCAGGCCGGCAGGCCGTCGACCGGCGGTGACCTCGCGGGCTCGCTGGCAGGCCGGCCGGTCGCGGAGCAGGAGCGCACTCTGCTGTCCCTGGTCCGGGCCAGGGTCGCGCTGATATTGGGGTACGCCTCGGCCGACGAGATCGCGCCGGACGCGCCGTTCCAGTCCGCCGGGATGGACTCGCTCGGCGCGGTCGAACTGCGTAACCGGCTCAGCACGGCGGCCGGCTTCGCCATGCCCGCGACGCTGGTCTTCGACTACCCGACGCCGGTGGAGCTGGCCCGGTTCCTCCGGGAGCGGCTCACCGGCCGGGACGCGCCGGTGGCGGCCGAGGCCGGGGTCGCGGCGAGCCGGACCGATCCGATCGCGGTGGTCGGGCTCGGTTGCCGGCTGCCGGGCGGTGTCCGTGGGCCTGGCGGGTTCTGGGACCTGCTGGCCGCGGGCGGGGAAGGACTCTCCGCGGTGCCTGCCGACCGTGGCTGGGACCTGTCCACCATCCCGGTGGAGGCGGGCGGCTTCTTGACCGACGCGGCCGAGTTCGACGCCGGATTCTTCGGCATCTCCCCGCGCGAGGCGACGGCGATGGACCCCCAGCAGCGGCTGCTGCTCGAGGTCGTTTGGGAGGCCTTCGAGGACGCGGGGCTCGACCCCGCCGCGTATCGGGGTTCCGAGGTCGGTGTCTTCGTCGGTGTGATGGGCGAGGGTTACGGGATGGACGGCGGTGACCCGCAGACCGACGGCCTCCGGGTCACCGGCGGTGCGCTCTCGGTGGCGTCCGGCCGCGTGTCCTATGCCTACGGCTTCACCGGGCCGGCGATCTCCGTCGACACCGCGTGCTCCTCGTCCTTGGTCGCGATGCATCTGGCCATGCAGGCCCTGCGCGACGGCGAATGCTCGCTCGCCGTGGTCGGCGGCGTGACGGTCATGGCCACGCCCAACGCGTTCGTCGAGTTCGCCAAGGCCGGCGGGCTGGCGGCCGACGGGCGATGCAAGCCCTTCGCCGCGTCGGCGGACGGGACCAGCTGGTCGGAGGGTGCCGGCGTGGTGCTGTTGCAGCGGCTGGCGGACGCCGAGGCACAGGGCAGCACGGTGGGCGCCTTGATCCGAGGCTCGGCGGTCAACCAGGACGGCGCCTCGAACGGTCTGACCGCCCCGAGCGGGCTCGCGCAGCAACGGGTCATCCAGCGGGCCCTCGCGACCGCCGGGCTCGCGCCCTCCGATGTGGACGTCGTCGAGGCGCACGGCACCGGCACCCGGCTGGGCGACCCGATCGAGGCACAGGCCCTGCAAGCGACCTACGGGAAGCGCGGGACGGCGGAGCCGCTGTGGCTGGGATCGGTGAAGAGCAACGTCGGCCACACCCAGGCGGCGGCCGGGGTGGCCGGCGTGATCAAGATGGTGCTGGCGTTCCGCCACCAGATGTTGCCCGCGACCTTGCACGCGGACACGCCGACCCCCGAGGTCGACTGGTCCGGTGACACCATCCGGCTGCTGACCGAGGCCCGGCCGTGGCCGTCGCGCCAGGACCGGCCACGCCGCGCCGCGGTGTCCGCTTTCGGGGCCAGCGGCACCAACGCGCACTTCATTCTCGAGGAGCCGCCCCGGCGGGCGCCGATCCCCGCGACCGAACCGGCACCGCACGGCACGGGAGGACTCCTGCCGTTCGTCCTGTCGGCCGGCGATCCCGGACGTCTCGCCGCGGTCGCGACCCGGCTGGCGGACGCCGTCGAGGGCAAGCGGCCGCCGCTGCCCGAGCTGGCCGCCGCGCTCGCGTTCGTCCGGACGAAGCACCGGCAGCGGGCGACCGTGCTCGCGGCCGGCCACGTCGAACTGGTGGCGAAGCTGCGCGCTCTCGCCGACGGCGAGACAGAGCCGGGCGTGGTCACCGGGCGTTCCGGGCCGGGCACCGGCGCGGTGTTCGTCTTCCCAGGCCAGGGTGGCGGCTGGGCCGGTATGGGTCGTGAACTGCTGGCCGGGTCGGCGGAATTCCGGGAGTGGGTGCGCCGGTGCCAGGAGCTGCTGGACGAGTACGACTGTGACTGGACGCTGGAAGAAGCGCTCGGCGGTGACAACGACCTTTCCCGGACCGATGTGGTCCAGCCCGCCGCGTTCGTGCTGATGACCGGGCTGGCGCGGCTCTGGGCCAGTGCCGGTGTCACGCCAGAGGTGGTGATCGGGTCGTCACAGGGCGAGCTCGCCGCGGCGTGCGTGGCCGGGCTGCTCTCGGTGGACGACGCGCTGAGGATCTGCGTGGTGCGCTCACGGCTGGCCGCGGCGCTGCCGCCCACCGGCGGAATGCTCGTGCTGGGCGTGAGCCGCGCGCGGGCGGAGGAGTTGCTGCCCGCCTACGAGGGCAGGCTCGAGCTGGCCGCGGTCAACGGACCGGCGATGGTCGGCGTCTCCGGTGAAGTCGGTGCCATCGAACGGCTCGAGGCCTTCGCCGCCGAGCAGGGGCTCTGGTGCCGCAGACTGAGGGCGGACTACGCGTCCCACTCCTTCCTCGTGGACGAGGTGGAGCGCCCGATGCTGGCCCAGCTCGACGGGGTCGGCGAGCGCCCGGCACGCGGGCTCGCCGGCTCGTGCCGGTTCTACTCCACGGTCGAAAGCCGATGGATCGGCCAGGACGAGGTTCTCGACGCGGGCTACTGGTTCCGGAACCTGCGCCGGCCGGTCGAGCTGGAAGCGGCCGTCCGTGCGGTGACCACCGACATGCGGGCCGTCGTCGAGGTGTCCCCGCATCCGGGGCTGGTGTCGTCGATCCTCGATATCGTCGCCGACGCCGGACGGACGGCCGGGGTGATCGGCACGCTGCGCCGTGACCAGGGTGGCCCACGCCAGCTGCTGACCTCGATGGCCGAGGCGTTCGTGCTCGGGTTGCCGGTCGACTGGTCGGCGGCCGTCCCCGTCGACGGCACGGCTTGGCGTGAGTTGTGCGGTGAGCTGCCGACCCATCCGTTCGAGCGTCGCCGGTACTGGCTGCGTGGCGGCTCCGGCGCCGTTCCGTCGGCGGAGGAGCCGGGGCACCCGCTGCTGACCACGGTGACGGGCCTGCCGGATTCCGATGGCGTGCTCGCCGTCGGGCGGTTGTCCGCGCACCGGCAGCCGTGGCTCGCCCGCGCCGCGGGCCCGGTCGAAGTACCCGCTTCGGCCTGGGTCGAGCTGGCCATCCGGGCCGGTGACGAGCTGGATTGCGGCACGGTGGCGGAGCTCGACGTGATCGAGCCCGCGTGGCTGGACCGGGGTGTTTCCCTGTCGGTGCAGGTCTCCGTCGGTGGGCCGGATCCCACCGGCCGGCGGCCGGTGACCGTGCGGTCCGCGCCCGCCTCGGCGGGTGGCGATCGGGCTGGCTGGACCCTGAACGCGACCGGTCTCCTCGTCTCGAGCTCGGACGGCGGTGATGCGGCGGAGCCCGGTCTCACGGTCTGGCCTCCGGCCGGTGCCGAACCGGTGACCCCGGCCGACCCGCGAGACGACGTCCGTGGCGTCTGGCGGCGAGGGGAGGAAACCTTCCTGGAGCTGGTCCTGCCCGACGAGTTCCGCGAGGACGCCGCGGCCTTCGGCATCCATCCGCTGCTTCTGGACGCCGCGAGCCGCGCGGTGGACGGGGACCGGGCGCCTGGGAGCGCGACACTGTGGCGCGACGTCGAATTGCACGCGACCGGCGCCACGTCGTTGCGCGTCCGGCTGAGCCCGGCCGGGAAGGGAACCGCGCTGACCGCGGCCGACGAGGCCGGCAGGCCGGTGCTCACCGCCGGCCGGATCGCGACCCGGACGGCGCCCCGGCCCCGGCTCGCCACGCCGGGCGGCGCGCTGCGGATCGAGTGGACCGAGCTCGACCGGGAGACCGCCGCCGCCCCACCGCGAACCGTTCCGGTGAACAGCGACCAGGCAGTACTCGACCTCGGCGACGATCCGTCCGCCGTGACCGCCGCCGTCGCGGTCCTCGACGTGCCGCTCGGCGAGCCGCCCGTGGTGGCTTGCCGTCGGGCGCTCGCCGTCGCACAGGCCTGGCTGGACGAGCCCGCGCTGGCAGGTCTCCGGCTGGTCGTCCGAACCAGGAACGCGGTCCCGATCGAGCCCGGAGCGATGCTCGATCCGGCCGCCGCGGCGGTCCGGGGCATGATCGCCGCCGTCCAGGCCGAGTACCCCGATCGGTTCGTACTGGTCGACGTCGATCCGGACGAGGATCCGGACGCCGGTCTGGGCCCGGTGCTGGCCGGCGGGGTCGCGCAGGCGGCGGTCCGTGCCGGACGCGTCCACCTCCCGCGGCTGGTCCCCGTCGCCGAAGCCGGGCCCGCTGTCCGCCCGCTCGACCCGGCGGGCACGGTCCTGATCGTGGGCGGCACGGGCCGGGCAGGCTCCCGGGTGGCCCGGCAGCTGATCGCCGAGCACGGCGTCCGGCACCTCGTCCTCGCGGGCCGTCGTGGTCCGGACGCCCCAGGGGCGGCGGACCTGGTCGCCGAGTTCGCCGAGCTCGGCGCGTCCGCGACCGTCGTGGCCTGCGACGTGACCGACCGGGATGCGATACGACGGCTGCTGTCCGGGATTCCGGCGGAACACCCGCTGACCGGAGTGGTGCACGCCGCCGGGATGGCCGACCGCACCCCGCTCGCGGAGCTGGACCCGGAACGGCTCGGCGCCGTCCTCGAAGCCAGGGAAGAGTCACTGCGGCAGTTGACCGAACTCGTCGCGGATCAGCACCTCGCCCTGTTCGCCGTGGTCACCACGACGGCCGAGCTCACCGGTCCGGCCGACCAGGCGGCCATGGGGGCCGCCGACGGGCTCGCCCGGGCGGCCGCCATCCGCCGCGGCGCCCGCGTCCCGATGCTGGCGTCCGCGGACGGCCAGGCGGTGACGGCACTGTCGGCGGCGATCGACACCGCCGAACAGTTCCCGGTTCCCGGGAGGCCCGATCTTTGGGGTGCGCCCGCGCCCGGCAAGCCGGTCCCGCCCCTGCTGCGCGGGCTGGTCCGGCCACGGCGGCGATCCGCCTACCGGGCGGCGGCCGTCGCGGAGACGGCCGGCCGGTGGACGGAGCTCCTGAGTGCGCGGACCGGTGCGGACCGGGAGAAGACCATGCTGGACCTGGTGCGGGCGCAGCTGATTCGCGTCCTCGGGCTGAACCCGGACGAACCGGTCGAGCCGGATCGTGGCTTCTTCGAGGTCGGCCTGGACTCCGTGATGGCACTCGAACTGACCCGGCGGCTGAGCAGCCACGCCGGCGTCGCGCTCACCCCGGCCGCCGTGTTCAACAACCCGACCCCGGCGGAGCTGACCCGGTATCTCCTCGAATGTCTCGCACCCTCCGAATGATGGGAGACCCGCACGTGCGATTCCTGTTCACGACGTTCGCCCGGCCGTCGCTTCGTCCACGAGATCGTTCACTGTCATGAAGATCGTTTTTTCCAGCCTTTCCGGACACGGTCACACTTTCCCGTTGCTGCCGTTGGCCCTTGCGGCACGTGCGGTCGGCCACGAAGTCGTCTATGCGACCGGAGAGAGATTCCATCCGCTGTTGCGAAGACTCGGATTTCGTCCCGCACCGGCCGGAATGACAATTCCGGAGGCCTTCGAAGCCGCGGCTGCGGGAAACGCGGGGAAGACCGGAGAACTTCCCATCCAGGAATGGCTGCAGCGCGGGATCCGGGCGTTCCACGATGTGTTGCCCCGCCGGATGGCCGCCGATCTGCTGTCCGTGCTGCGGGCGGAGCAAGCCGACTTGGTGGTCTATGAGGCGGGCAACCCCGGAGCCGGGCTGGCGGCGCGCCGCATGGGTGTTCCCGCGATATGCCACTCCTGCGGCGGGGTCGGGTCGGTCGACCAGGACGACCAGTGGCGGAAGGGCATGGGACTTCTCCGTGCGGTCGCCGCCGAGATCGGAGTGGAGCTGCTCGACGGGCAGCACCTCCTGGGGGACCCGTATCTGGACATTTATCCGCCGTCGATGCAGGATCCTTCGTTCCTGGACAACCCCGAACGGATGCCGCTGCGTCCGGTGCCCTTCTGCGAACCCGGCAAGCTACCGGAGATCATCTCTGCCGGGCGGGGACGAAGAGTGGTCTACCTGACGCTGGGCACCACCAAGATCGGCGACATCGGCAGGCTGCGCGCCGCCGTCGACGGGCTCTCGGCTTTGGACGTCGACGTGCTGGTGGCCGCGCCAGGGATCTCGGTGGCCGATCTCGGTCCGTTGCCGGAGAACGTTTGTTTCGAAGGCTGGGTGCCGCAAGGTGAGCTGCTGCACCTTGTCGATCTCGCCGTGCACCACGGCGGCGCCGGAACCACGCTCGGCCTGGCAGGCGCCGGCGTGCCGCAACTGGTGATGCCTTCCGGATTCGACGGGTTCCGCAACGCTGACGCGCTGTCCGCTGTCGGGGCAGGGAGACGGTTGCTGCCCGAGGGGGTCGAACGGATGGAGGACGGTCGCGGAGACAACGTCGTCGTCCCCGCCGCGGCGATCGCCGCGGCGGCCGGTGAGCTGCTGACCGATCCCGGAGCCGGGCAAGCGGCCAAGGCCCTCGCCGAGGAGATCGCCACCATGCCGGGTCCCGCTGAGATCGTGTCCCGGTTTCCCGAGTTCCTTTGACGTGGTCCGCCGTCGTGCGGTCAGGGATACAACGTCAGCAATTCGGTCAGCGCCTGCCGTGGCGAGTTCATCGCCGCGGTCTCCTTTGCCACCTCTCGTGCCGCCTGCTGGAAGCTCGGATCGTCGAGTACATCGCGTGCGGCGAGGCCTACATCGTTCGGGTCGTCGATCATCCGGGCCGCCCCGCGGCGCGCCGCGCGCTCCGCGTTCGTCGGCTGATCGGCGAACACCGGCAACAGCACGCTGGGTACGCCGGCCGCGAGCGTGGCCAGCAGGGTTCCGATACTGGCCGAGCCGATCACCACGTCGACGCCGGACAGCAGTTCGGGCAGCGGAGCGAACCCGACCGCGTGCACCCGCGGAGCAAGGTGCGCATCCTCCGGGCTCGCGGTGACCAGGACGTCGAATCCCGCCCCGGCGACGGACTGGGCGAGGCCGGCGACCAGCGCCGGATTGCCCTCGCCGACGCTGGTGCCCATGGTGACCAGCGCCCTGGGCACGTCCGGCCGGCGCGGCGGGACAGGACGGCTCGGCTGCCCGGCGAACTCGACGGCCACTCCGCTGAAACGGACCGTGATCCGGCCGGACTCCGGGGCGGGATCGGCTGGCAGGCGAAGGGATTCGGGGAAGGGATCGAGCAGCGCCAACGGGTCTCGTGGTGTCACGAGACGAGAAGCGTGTTGCTCCCTGGTTCGCTCCCGGAGCCCGTCGGCGAACTCGGCAGGCAGCGGACCGGAGATCGCGTAAGAGGCCCAAGGCACGTCGAGCCGGGCCGCCAGCAGCGGTGCGACGAAATCGAGCGAATCGCCCACGATCAGGTCGGGTTCGTAGCGCAGTCCCTGACGGAGTGCGTCGTCCCAGGTCAGGTCGATTCTGGTCCCTGCCAAGAGCTCGACCAGACCCGGACCGAGGGTGCGCGCGGGGCCTGCCCGCTCCAGGTTCACCACGATCAACTGCTTGACGGACGGGCCCGCCGGGAGCAGGCGCCGACCGTCGAGAAACGGCGCCGCGGAGTCGGCGGCCAGGAAGGCGGCTTCGTGACCGGCGTCGATCGCCGCGTCCGCGAGCGGCAGCAGTGGCAGGACGTGGCCCGGCGCGGGAACGGCGGCGAACAGGATTCTCATGAGCCTTCGTGGGCCCTTTCCGTCTCGATCGAGAGCGGGCCGGTCATGACGAGGCGCGGTCCGACATTCAGCAGGCTATCGGCGGCCGCGCCGAGCCGGCATCCCTCGGCTTGATAAGGCTTCGCGCGCTGTGGCGGGCCCAGCGGCGACGGACGCCGGCCCGCCCCTAGTGTCCACTGTGGACACTTTTCGACGACTGGATGTCCGGTTGATGCCCGCATGTGCGGTCTCGTGTGGGGGTTGTGAGTGGCAAAGGTCGTTCTATTGAGGGGTAAGGCAAAGTGGCGTAGCTCTGGACTGACCACGGGAGCCGGCCAAATGTCCGGTTGATGCCTGCATGCGCGGTCTCGCGTGGGGGTCGTGAGTGGTAATGAGCGTTCTAACCCTCATTACCACTCACGACCCCCTCTCGCAGCTGCGCAAAGCACCCGAATCGGGCATCCACACCGGACTGGCGTCCGGTGTGGACAGTCGTGCCCCGGGGCCGCTGCCGCTCAAGAGTGGCATGGGCAACTCGACGTCAAAGCGCATTTCCCTCGTCGGCGTAGCCTGTTTTCCGGGATATACGGAGGCAGTCCGCATAATCGGGCAGCAGGCCGTCCCGTCGCATATCCGCCAGGAGTGGCGCCGCGGTATCCCGGTACGAGCGGACGACATCACGGTCTGGCGGCCACGGCAGGTTCAGCGCCGGATCGAACGGATCGATCGCCAGTTCCAGCTCTGCCCGATAAGGTGTGCTCACGAGGTACGACATCACCGTGTCATCCGCCAGCGCCAGGAACGCGTGCGCCGTTCCGATGGGAAAGTAGACGGCTCGGAAGGACTCGGCGTCCATCTCCACGACGTCCGACACCAGGTAGGTCGGTGAGCCGACCCTGAGGTCGACGATCACATCCAGCGCGCGCCCGGCGGCGCAATGGACGTACTTGCGCTGTCCGGGCGTGCGGGTGAAATGCAGTCCGCGCAACACATCGCGCTTCGAGACCACCGTGTTCACCTGAGCTACCGGAAACCTGTGCCCGACCGCGCCGACAAACGCGTCGTCCTGTAGCGGTGCGACGAACAGTCCACGTCGATCCGGCGCGGGATCCGGCGTGAACTCGAAAGCGCCGGCCACCTTCAACTCGCGGACACGCACTGGGGCAGCCCACCTTCCGCGCGTACACGCGATGACACCGCGCATCATCCAAGCCGGGAAACCATTGGGTGTGGAGGGTTTCGATTATGACGAGGCCGCGCATTCCGATGCCGGCCTTTCTTCGTTTCGAATGATACCAGTGTTCTATCCGCCGCGACAGCTTCTCCCGCGGTTCCGCCGCCATGGCCACACCCGGCACACCGGTAGCGGCGGACCGTGACCGGCAGCGTCGCCGCCCGCCCGCTTCACCGCTTCGCAAGCTCCAAAACCGCGGACCCGACTACCTACCTTAACGTTGTTTGAGCGACACCAGGGCGGCAGAATATCTTTGGTCCCGCTCGACTTTCGGGAACCGATGGGGGTGCCCACGATGACAACAGGCCCGAGTCTCGCAGAACGCGTGCCGATCGGCCGGTCGGCGCTCCGTACCAAGAGGCTGTGGCTCGGTACTGTGAACTTCAGTGGCCGCGTGCCGGACGAAGACGCGCTGCGGCTATTGGACCATGCACGCGAACGCGGGATCGATTGCATTGACACCGCGGACATCTACGGATGGAGAGTCCACAAAGGACATACGGAGGAGCTGCTGGGGCGCTGGTTCGCACGCGGCGGTGGCAGGCGGGAGGACATCGTGCTGGCCACCAAGGTCGGCGGCCAGATGACCGACCGGCCGGGCGACGGCGGCCTCTCGTCCCGGCATGTCATCGCAGCTTGCGAAGGGTCTCTACGCCGTCTCGGCGTCGACCATATCGACATATTCCAGCCGCATCAGGTTGACCGGACGACGACATGGGACGAGGTCTGGGAGGCGATGGACGTCCTGGTGACGAGCGGAAAGGTGCGCTACGTCGGATCGTCCAATTTCGCCGGCTGGCACATCGCCGCCGCCCAAGAGAATGCCGCCCGCGGGCACCGGCTCGGCATCATCGCTCACCAGTGCCTCTACAACCTGACCGTGCGTCATGCCGAATTGGAAGTGATGCCGGCGGCTGAAGCGTACGGGGTCGGTGTGTTCGCGTGGTCGCCGTTGCACGGCGGGCTGCTCGGTGGCGTACTGCGAAAGTTGAGGGAGGGCACGGCGGTCAAGTCCGCGCAGGGCAGGGCGCAAGCAGCGCTTCCCGCGCTTCGGTCGGCCGTCGAATCCTACGAGAAGTTCTGCCAGAGCGTTGGCGCGGACCCCGCCGAAGTGGGGCTGGCCTGGGTGTTGTCCCGGCCCGGCGTCACCGGCGCCGTCATCGGCCCTCGTACCCCTGACCAGCTTGACTCCGCGGTTCGCGCGACACACCGAAAGCTTGCCGACGACGAAATGGACGAACTGGAGTCGATCTTCCCCGTTTCGTGGTCAGGAGGACCCGCGCCGGAGGCTTGGCTGGGATGATCACCGAGGGACCGACTGGACAGATCTATCGGAACGGATACCTGGTAAATGCGCATTGACGCTTGTCGTATTTGTGGAAATCGCGAGCTCGAATCGGTACTCCATTTGGGCGATCAGTGTCTCACTGGCGTCTTTCCCCGTACTCGGGATGAAGTCGTCCCAGCCTTTCCTCTGGAACTGGTGAAGTGCACGCCTCCAGGATGCGGATTGGTGCAATTGCGGGACAGTGCGGATTTCCAGCTGATGTACAACGACGGCTACGGCTACCGTTCTGGCATTCGTCCCTTCATGGTGAACCACCTTCGCGACATCGTGGCGAAACTCCGGCGTATGGTGGAGATCGGACCGGCGGACTTGGTGGTCGACATCGGCAGCAACGACGCTACTCTGTTACGCGGTTATCTCCCGGCTGCGCCGAAACTGGTCGGCTTCGACCTCGTCGGTGAGAAGTTCGGGCATCTCTACCCGGCGGAAGCGGACCTGGTGAGCGACTTCTTCACCGCGGAGGAGTTTTTCGCCCGTTATGGCGACAGACGGGCGAAAATCGTCACCTCGGTTGCCATGTTCTACGACTTGCCTCAGCCGATGCGGTTCATGCGCGACGTCCACGACGTCCTCTCCGACGACGGCGTCTGGCTCATGGAGCAGAGCTACCTGCCGTCAATGCTGCGAACCGGTTCGTACGACATCGTGTGCCACGAGCACCTCGAGTACTACGCGCTCGAGCAGATCGAGTGGATGGCCGCACGTACCGGTCTGCGCGTGCTGACCGCCGAAATCACCAGCGTCTACGGTGGGAGCCTTCGCGCGGTACTTTGCCGGGACGGAGCCGGGCACGCGGTCGACGAGGGGGCGCTGGACCGAATCCGGAGGGGCGAGGCCGAGGCGGGGTTGGCCGACCGTGCCCCCTACGAATCCTTCGCGCGACTGGCAGAGCGGCAGCGAGAACAACTCGTCGAGTTCCTGGCGAAGTCACGGGCACAGGGACGGATGACTCTTGGCTACGGCGCCTCCACCAAAGGCAACGTCATCCTCCAGTACTGCGGACTCGGCACAGCCGACCTCCCGTTCATCGGCGAGGTCAGCGCGGAGAAGGCCGGGTGTTTCACCCCTGGCACCGGGATCCCGATCGTGTCCGAGGAGGACGCGAAGGCCCGCCGACCGGATCAATTGCTGGTACTGCCGTGGATCTACCGTGACGGTTTCCTCGAACGCGAGCGGGATTTCCTTGCCGCGGGCGGCAAATTGGTCTTCCCGATGCCCGCCCTCGAAGTAGTATGACGTCCCTGCGGCCAAGGGCGGCCCGCCGTTCTCGGCGCGTCCGGCCCCATAGTCGCGCCTATCGGACCGTACTCCAGAGCGGAGCCGACCCGAGCAGGCGAGCCAGCGCGACCGCGCCGTGCAATGTGGACAGTGGGCCCATCAGTGACGCCCGCACCACGGGGGCAGGCACACCCGGCCGGGCCAAGGCCGCCACGTGGCGCGCGACCCGGTCGGCGAACCCGGGCAATCCGGCCGCGAAACCGCCACCCAGGATGACTGTGCCAGGGCGCAGGAGCTCCTGGACCCCGGTGATGGCCACCGCGAGCCGGTGGCAGGTACGGTCCACGGCCTGTACCGCCCACCCCTCGTCGGCCAGTAGGCCAGCGGAGAGTTCGGCGTGCCCGACCGGGGTACCACGCAGCCGGGCCGCCCGAGCCAACGTGGCAGGCCCGGACGCGCCGGCCTGCAGGCACCCGCGGCGCCCGCACCCGCAGAGCCGCCCCTCCGGGTCGGTCACCACATGACCGAGTTCGAAGGAGCCGCGCTCCGGCCCCGGCACGAGCGTGTCGCCCGCGACCAGGCCACCGCCGATTCCCGTGCCCACTCCGACGTAGAGCAGGTCGGGGCAACCGAGCGCCCGCGCCTCGGCCAGCGCGCCCAGATCCCCGTCGTCGGCCCAGCGCAGGGGGGCGTCCCCGAAGACCGAGCGGAATGTCCGCCGCAGATCCAGGCCGATCCACTCTGGGCGGTTCGGCCAGGCCGCGACCAGCCCGTCCGTTCCCACCGTGGCCGGTAGCGCGACCCCGATCCCGGCGTAGTCACCCGGAATCCGCAGCCGGAACCGGGCGATCTCGGCCGCCAGCTGGGTCAGGTCGGACTCCAGGCCGCGCCCGCGCCACTGGAAGGCGTGCTCGCGAACTTCTCCGCCGTCGGTCTCCGTTCGCAGCGCCACCTTGGTGCCGCCGAAGTCGATGCCGAGCCAGGTCGTCACCGCCGGCCCGGCACCGAGACGGGTGGGCACATCGGCAGCAGTTCACCGGGGGAGTGGATGACCAGATCCGGCCCGGCCGCAATCAGGTCGTCCTTGTCGACGGTCGCCCAGGTCGCCGCCACGGAGGTCACCCCGGCGCCTTGGGCGCTGCGGATGTCGGCCGGGGCATCGCCGACCATGATGGCCGCGTCCGGCTCCGCGTCGAGGAGGCCGAGCGCGCGCAGCACGATATCCGGGGCGGGTTTGGCGTTGACGACCTCGTCCGAGCCGACCACGTGGTCGAAGTGCTGGATCAGATCGAGTGTGGTCAGCAGGGAGCGAGCCCTCGGCCCGGCCTTCCCGGTGGCCACGGCGAGCCGGAACCCGCGCGTCCGGAGCGTCCGGAGCAGATCGGCCACTCCGTTCACCACCGGCACCTGATCCGCGAGCCGGTAGCTCTCCCGGACGAACGGTTCCTCCATCTCCAGCGGCAGGCGCATACGTCGCATGATCTCCGGGAAATACAGGCCCTGGTAACGCTGGTATTCGGCGAACGGCGCCGGTCCGGTACCGACCACTTCCGCGTATGCCGCGGCGAAGGCCCGTCCCATCACCTCGTGACTGTCCACCAGGACGCCGTCGAGGTCGAAGATCACCACACTGCGCATCGTTACGTTCTCCATCAGGTCGCCGCCGCGGTCGTGACCGGTCCGGCGGGCAGGAGCGGGGTCGCCGAGGCCGCGTACAGTGCCTCGATCGTGCCGACGATCCGCCGTACGCCCGCGATCGCGGATCCGCGTGCCGATGGATCGGCGAGGCGGTCCCTGAGGTCGTCGAGCTGACGGGTGTACTCGGTGCCGATCGGCTCGGCCGGGATCGCGACTTCGCTCGTCCGGCCTCGTCGTACGACGCTGAGCCGCGGCCGGGGCTCCCGATTCGGGCTGAAGCCGAAGGTGGTCCGGAGGGTCGCGGAGCCGTCGCTCCCGTCGACCCGGATCTCGGTGACGTCATGGCTCGCCGAGTGCGCCGCCCAGCTGGCGCGAAGGCCCACGGACAGACCGGATCCGGTGACCAGGAACCCGCGCACGGTGTCCTCGACGTCCGCGTCGAGTTCCGGCACCGGCTGATCGTGCCGCCAGGCCGCTGTCCAGCGCGGGTCGTTGACATGGTCGTGCGAAGTGGACGCGACGACCTGGTCGAACGCCACCGGCCCGGCGATGGTCTCCAAGACGTCGAGCAGGTGCCAGCCGAGGTCGAACAACACGCCGCCGCCCGCTTCCGCCCGGCTGGTGAACCAGCCCTGTGACCGGGGCACACCACGAGCCCTTTCCCACACCAGGTCGATGTGGCGCAGGTGGCCGAGCTCGCCTGCCAGAGCGGTCAGCTCCCGCACGTCGGCGCGGTACCGGCAGCCACTTCCCGCCAGCAACCGGCCGCCACCCGCCCGCTCGGCTTCGGCCAGTGTGTCCGCCTCCGCGCTCGTGAGGCAGACCGGCTTCTCCACGAAGGTGGCGAGACCCCGGTCGAGAAGCCGTCGCGCGATGGCCGCGTGCAGGTGGTTGGGCGAGGCGACCAACGCGAGGTCGGCGTCTTCGGCTCGCAGCGCGTCGACTCCGCCGAAGGACGGACGGTCGGTCGCCGCGGTGAACGCCTCCCGCTTGACCGGATCGGGGTCGACCGCGGCCACCACTTCGTAGTCGCTGCTCGCCATCAGACGAGGAAGCCAGATCTCCCGGCCGGACCACCCGAACCCGACCAGTACGGTGCGGATCCTCATCCGGCGGCCACCAGGCCTGCCACGATTTCGGCGGTGTCGCCGAGCGCCTGCTCCGACGCGAGGAGGGTGCGGTGGTGCAGCCAAACGCAGTCCTGGCTGATCGCGTCGGCGTTGGGGCACCGCTTGGCGAGGGCGTCGACGGACTCCTCGGGGGCGCCGATCTCCCAGAACGCCGCGGTGCGGTAGATGGCGCGGAAGCCAGCGAAGGCCGGGATCCCCGCGTCGACCAGACGGTCGACCAGCAGATTGCGCCGCTCCTCCGACCAGCCGGGAAGCCGGAACATCGCCATGTAGTGCGGATTCCGGTCGGCCCGCGAATCGCCACCCTGCGGCCGGACACCGGGGATCCGGGCCAGGAGCGCCGACAGGAACCGCCACCGCTGTTCCCGCAGATCGATCTGACCGTCGAGCCTGCCCAGCTGGGCACGCAGGACGGCGGCCGAGAACTCGTTCATCCGCATGTTCGTGCCCGCCACCTGGTGGTGATAGCCGCGGTCGGTGCGTGGCCTGCCGCAGGAGTGGTGCAGGAACGCCTTCTCGTACTCGTCCGTGTCCGGGAACAGCACCGCGCCGCCTTCGCCCGCGGTCATCAGCTTGCCGTTCTGGAAGCTGAAGGTCGCGACCGAGTCCAGCTCGCCGACACCCTTGCCCTGCCATCGGGCACCGTGCGCGTGGGCCGCGTCCTGCAGGATCCGGACGCCGGCGTCCGAGGCGAGCTTGTCCAGTGCGTCCATGTCGGCCATGAGACCCGCCATGTGCACCGGCATGATCACCTTGGTCCGCGGCGTGATCGCGTCGGCGGCGGCGGTCACGTCGATGTTGTAGGTGTCCGGGTCGACGTCCACCGGCACGGCGACCGCCCCGATCCGCTGAGCGGCCTGTGACGAGGAGATGAACGTGAACGCGGGCACGATCACCTCGGTACCCGGCCCCGCCCCCATCACCTGCAGGGCGAGTTCCAGCGCGTGCGTGCCGTTGGTGACGGCGAGGGCGTGACCGGCACCGTGGTATCCGGCGAACTCCCGCTCGAAGCTCTCCACCTCGCTGCCACCCATACGCCACCACTGGCCCTGGGACAGCGCACGATCGAGAGCGCGTCGTTCGGTGTCATCGAATTGCGGCCAATCCGGAAAGGTCGGCCCGGGTTGCGGACTCATTTCTGCCTTGCTCCTTTTGTCGATTGGCCTCACGATACGAATTCCGCCTCCGTTGTCACTATCCCTCAAGCTGACAGCGATTCCTGGAATTCGCCGTCGCCCCATTTCGGGAACTCGAAGTCAAGGGGACGGCTTTCGGGGAGTATTCGCCTCGGAAAAGTGTTCAGGTGCGGGTGATCGTGGCCAGCCAGGCGGGCGCCCCGGCCGCGTCCCTGGTGTTCTCCAAAGTCGTGGATTCGATCGAGTCGACCCGCCAGCCGTCGGCGAAGGTGGCTCGGATGTCGTCCTGATTCACCCGCAGAGCGCGGATCCCGCCCTGCGCCTCCCGTCGCGGTCCGCTACCGGCTTGGTGGCGGTCGCTGAGGCAGAGCAGGAACAAACGTGCGCCCGGCGGCATGACCGTGGCCAGGCCGGCGGCGTACCGGATCCGCTCCGGACCGCTGAACGCGTGGAAGAGCGCGCTGTCGAGCACGGTGTCGAACTGCTCGTCGAGGTCGCCGATCTCGAGCGCGTTCCCGACCTGGAAACGCACTTCCAGGCCGCGTTCGCGTGCTTTGCGCCGCGCGGTCTCGATCGCTGTCGGCGCCGAGTCGATGCCTACCGCCGGGAGACCGAGCGCCGCTGCCATGAGCGCGACCTCGCCGGTGCCGCAGCCGATGTCGAGTGCCCGGCCGCGGAAGGCACCTGCCTCGGCGAGCTCGCGCATGGCCAGCTGCGGACGGCCGATGTCCCAGAGCGGTACCCCGGTGTAGTGCGTGTCGTAGCTCTCTACCTGGCTGCCACCCATATTCGCCTGGCTCCTTTTGTCGATTGGCCTCACCGTACGAAGTCCGGCGACGGCGCCACTATCCCTCAAGCTGACAGCGATTCCGGGAATTCGCCGTCGTTCCCCGCGCTTGGGTCGCGCATTCCCGCGCGGTGACAACTAGCAATGTGAGGGATGTCCGTCCGGTTCGGCTCGGAACTACCGTGACTGACGGGTAGCGCGGAATCGGGCCGTACGAGAGAAGTGAGTTCATGAGCGTAAAACAGTCCGAACGGACACTGGCCAACTTTCTCGCCTATCTCGACGAGCTGCGCGGGCGTGGAGACGTGCATTTCGACGAGAAGATCCAGGCATGGCACGTGCTCGGGTATCACGACACCTATCAGGTGCTGACCGACCCGGTGACGTTCTCCTCCGATGTCGCTCCGCTGGCGCCCAAACAGGAGGACTTCGACCTGTTCAAGAAGGGCAATTTCGTCCGGGCGGACGATCCGGCGCACCGGCGGCTGCGCGGCATGGTCAGCCAGGCGTTCACCCCGAAGATGATCGCCGATCTGGAGCCGCGGATCGCCGAGGTGACCACGCAGTTGCTCGACGACGCGGACGCCCGTGGCGACCAGTGGGACCTCATCGAAGAGCTGGGCTACCCGTTGCCGTTCATCGTCATCGCCGAGATGCTCGGCATCCCGGTCACCGACCGGGCATTCGTCCGGCGGCTGTCCGACACCTTCTTCGAGGTGCACAACGTCGACCCGGAGGCGTCGCTGGACGAACTGGGGGAAAGCGCGGTCAACAACGTCGCGCCGCTGCTGCGTGAGCTGAACCTGCACCTGCTGGAGTTCGTCCGAGACCGTCGCAAGAACCCGGGCGACGACCTGACCAGCAAGCTTCTGGCCGTCGAAGTCGACGGTTCGCGGCTGGACGACGAGGAGACCGTCGGTTTCCTCGGCCTGCTGCTGCTGGCAGGCCACGTCACCGCGACCTCCACCATCGGCAACACGATTCTCGCGCTGCACGAGAACCCCGAGGCGTGGGACCAGTTGCGGGCCGACCCGGCGCTGATCCCGGCCGCGATCGAGGAGTCGATGCGCTACCGGCCGCCGTTCCCCCGGCTCGGGCGGCAGGTCACGAAGGACACCGAGATCGGCGGCCAGAAGATCCCGGCCGACGCGTTCGTGCTGGTGTGGCTGACCACCGCGAACCGCGACGACCGCGTCTTCGCCGACCCGGACCGGTTCGACATCAACCGGGACCCCAATCCCCACCTGACGTTCGGCAAGGGCATCCACTTCTGCCTCGGCGCGCCGCTGGCACGGCTCGAGGTGAAGATCGCCATGCGCATCCTGATGGAGCGGTACAAGGACATCCGCGTACGCGACGACGTCCCGGTCAACCTGCGCAACCCGTGGGCGATGATCGGCGTCAACCGGCTGCCCATCGAGGTCCGCCGGTTCTGACGCCCCGGAGCCGGCACGCCACTTGACTGCGAAGGAGATCCTCATGGCCAACCCGTTCGAGGTGGAGTCCGGCGACTATTTCGTGCTCCGTAACGACGAGGGCCAGTCCTCGCTCTGGCCCGGCTTCGCCGAGGTGCCCAAGGGCTGGCGCGTGGTCGCCGGCCCCGACACACGGCAGGCGTGCCTCGCCTCCATCGAGCAGACCCCGTGAAGGCCGCGCCTTGAGTGTCCACAAAGGACACTTCCGGGCGGTTCTCCTGGTAGCGAAAGCCTCCTTCCCTACTCTGACGGTAGGGAAGGAGGCTTTCGCTACTTTCAGGATGTGGTCCCTGGTGACCGTGGGACGACGGTGACCTCGGCGGCCGGTCGTGAAGTACATGAAGGCCCCCTTCCTTGCGCTAGGCGCAAGGAAGGGGGCCTTCATGTACTTGGCTTCGGGTTAGTGAGAGGTAAGGCAAAGGTGCCGGGGGCGAGGGCTCCCTTCGTCGCATCAGACGCGGCGAAGGGAGCCTTCACCCCACCGTCAGTCCAGTAGCCCGCCGCAGTCGGGTTCGCGGCGGTACCGAAACCCGACGCTCGGCGATCAGCCGCCGGAGCCGAGTGCCCGCTCGATCAAGCTGTCGACGTCCATGGCCTCGATCAGCTCGTCGTCGGCCGCCTCCGTCGATTCGACGTCCTCGGCCCCGTTCGTCGCTGTGTCGGCAAGGCCGAGCAACGCATCGAGGACGCCGGCCTCCTTGAACCGCTCGAACGGCACGGAGGCAAGGATCCGCCGTACGTCCTCCTCCCGGGAATCCACTTCGTCCTCGGCTCCGAGCAGTTCCGAGCGCAGGTATTCGACCACCGCCCGTGGCGTCGGGCAGTCGAAGATCAGGGTGGCGGGCAACCTCAGCCCGGTGGCGGCGATCAGGCTGTTGCGGAAGTTGACGGCCGCCAGCGAGTCGAAACCCGCTTCCTGGAACGCCTGTGCCGGACCGACCCCGTCGGCACCACTGTGCCCGAGGACCGTGGACGCCTGGCTCCGCACCAACTGGAGCAGGATCCGATCCTGTTCGGCCTCCCCCGCCGCGCGCAGCGAAGTCACCAGCGACGACGCGCTTTCCGTCGAGTCGTCGGAGGGCTGCGCCGCCTCGATCGCCGCCGCGGCCTCCGGCAGGTCGTCGAAGAGCGGGCTGGTGCGGGCCGACGTGAACGGCACGATGAAGGCGCGCCAGTCCATGTCGGCGACGACCACCGATTCCGTCGCCGCCTGGATCGCCCGGTCCAGTGCGGCCATCGCCGTGTCGGGTGTCATCGGGATGACGCCGCGCCGCCGGAGCTGGGCCAGTGTCTCCTCGTCCATCCCTCCGCCTGCCGCGGTCAGCGCACCCCAGGCGATCGCCTGCGCCGGAACGCCGTCCGCCCGGAGACGCCGCACCAGCGCGTCGAGGACCGCGTTCGCGGCGCCGGCGGCCGCTTGACCGCCACCGCCCCAGATGCCGGCGATCGAGGAGAACACGACGAACGCGTCGAGCGGGAATTCCGCCGTCAGTTCGCTCAGCCGGACCGCGGTGTCGACCTTGGCCAGGAACACCTCGGCGACCTCGGCGTCGGTGGTCTCGTCGATCGGGCTGGTCAAGGACATGTCGGCGGCGTGGACGACCGCGGTCAACGGCGGGCCCGGCGCGTGGACGAGCTCGGCGAGCGCGTCCCGGTCGGTGTCCGCGCACGACTCGACGACGGTACCGGTGTCCAGCTTCGCCAGCTCGTCGCGAAGTGACCCGACACTTTCGCCGGGTTCGTTCGCGCTGGTCGTGACCACCAACCGCGCGGCGCCTGCCTGCGCCAGCCACAACGAGACGTACCGTCCGAGGCCCTCCGCGCCGCCGGTGACCAGGATCGTCCCCCGCGGCCGCAAGCGCCGTTCACTCCCGTTCTCGGCCGGACCGGTGGCCCGCCGCAGGCGCCGGACGTGGACGCCGGACCGTCGAATCGCCACTTGGTCCTCACCGGACGCCCCGGTCAGCACACCGAGCAGATGCCGGACCGCCCGGCCGTCCGGTTCGGCGGGAAGATCGATCAAGCCGCCCCAGCGGTCCAGGCGTTCGAGTGCGACCGCCCGGCCGAGGCCCCAAACCGCCGCCTGGGCCACCTGCGCGGCCCCGGCGCCCGCGTCGCGGACGTCGACGCTGACCGCGCCCTGGGTCAGGCACCACAGCGGTGCCGTGGCACCGGCCGCGGCGAGCGCCTGGATCAGGGTCAGGGTGGAGGTGGTGAGTGCCATCGGGTCCGGCCGGTCGCTCTCGGCCGGATCCGGGAGGGCGAGCAGGGACAGGATCCCGGCTACCTCGTTGCCGGCAAGGACTTCACCGAGCCGTCGGGTGAGTTCGGCACCGGGCAGGCCGGTTTCCACCGCGCGGGGCAGCACGTCGAGGCCGTTGGCCCGCAGCTGGTCGAGCAGCGAAGCGTCCCCGGCCGCGGGGGTGAGGACGAGCCAGCGACCGGCGGGCACACCGAGGGCCTCGCGCTGGGGTGGGACCCAGCCGATCGCGTACCGGAGGCTTTCCGAGACAGACCAGGTTTCGCGGGCCCTTCGCCAGCCGGCGATGGCGGGCAGCACCGCGTCCATGGCCGCACTCTGGTCGGCGGACAGCTCGAGCATGGCGGCCAGCGCCGCGGGATCGGCGTCCTCGACCGCGGTCCAGAAGCCGGCATCCACCGCCGGGCCCGCCGGTCCGTCGTTCTCCGGAGCCGCGTCGGTCAGCCAGAAGTGCTTGCGGTCGAAGGCGTAGGTGGGTAGCTCGGCCGGGTGCGGGAGCCGTCGCGCCGGCAGTGCCGAGCTCCAGTCGAGCGGCACCCCGCCGACGAAGAGCCGCGCGGCCGAGGCGAGGAAAGAGGCCGGACCGTCGGCGTCCCGGCGCAGCGTGCCGGAGACGATCGGCCGTCCGGCGCCGCGGGATCGGTCGTCCTTTCCCGGATCGTCGATGACGTCGGTCATCGGTTGCGCCAGTACCGGATGCGCGCTGACTTCCAGGAACACTCCGAAGCCCTGTGCCAGCAGGCTGGCGACGGCCGGGCCGAACCCGACCGGGCGCCGCAGGTTCTGGTACCAGTAGTCCGCGCCGAGCGAATCGCCGTCGCCGACCCAGCCACCGGTCACCGTCGAGTAGAACGGAAGGTGCGGAGGCCGGGTGCGGATCCCGCTCAACGCCGTCGCCAGAACGTCCTCGATGCGCTCGACGTGCCGGGTGTGCGAGGCGTAGTCCACCGGCACCGTGCGGGTCCGCACGCCTTCGCGCGTCAAGACCTCCAAAGCCTCGGCCAGCGCCTCCTCGTCACCGGCGATGACGACCGAGGACGGGCTGTTCACCACGGCCACCTCGAGCCGCCCGGACCAGGCGGCCAGCCGTTCGTTCGCCTCGTCCGCGCCGAGCAGCACCGACGCCATGCCGCCCCGGCCGGACAGGGTGGTCGCGATCGCCTGGCTGCGCACCGCGACGACGCGGGCCGCGTCGGCCAGCGACAGAGCGCCTGCGACGCACGCCGCCGCGATCTCCCCCTGGGAATGGCCGACCACCGCGTCGGGCCGTACGCCCATCGATTCCCAGAGCGCGGCCAGGCCGACCATCATCGCGAAACTCGCCGGCTGGACGACGTCCACGCGATCGAGGGTCTTTTCGTCCACCTCGCCGCGCAGGACAGCGGTCAGCGACCAGTCGACCCAGGGTTCCAACGCCCGCGCGCACTCGTCGATCCGCGCACGGAAGACCGCGGAACCGTCCAGCAGCGTCCGGCCCATCCCCGCCCATTGCGAACCCTGGCCGGGAAAGACGAGGACCAGCCTGCCTGGTGCGCCGGAGCCTGCCACGCTGCCCGTGGTCAGGTTGGGTGCCGCCTCGCCGCGGGCGAGCGCGGCGAGACCGGTCAGCGCCTCGTCTCGTGAGCTCGCCAGCACGACCGCTCGCTCCGGCAGCGTCGCCCGGCCGCGCACCAAGGCGTCGGCCATCGACGGCAGCACCGGTCCGCCGGTCTCGGCGGGATCGTCCAAAGCCGTCCGCAGACGGGTGGCCTGCGCGCCGAGTGACCGGACGCTCTTGGCGGACACCACCAGCGGCACGACGTCCGTCACGAGTCCCTTCACCCGGTCCGGATCCTCGGGCGGTGCGGTCGTGGCCTCGTCGGCCGGGGCCTGCTCGAGGATCACGTGCGCGTTGGTCCCGCTGGCGCCGAACGCGGAGACGCCGGCCCGCCGGGGCCTGCCGGTCCGCGGCCACTCCCGCTGCTCGGTCAGCAACGCGAGGGTGCCGGAAGACCAGTCGACCTGTTCGGTCGGTTCCTCGACGTTGATGGTCGGCGGCAGCACACCGTGCCGCAGCGCTTCGACCATCTTGATCACACCTGCCACGCCGGCGGCCGCCTGCGTGTGCCCGATGTTCGATTTCAAGGACCCGAGCCACAGCGGCCGCCGCGCGTCCCTGGCTTCCCCGTACGTGGCGAGCAAGGCCCCCGCCTCGATCGGGTCGCCCAATACCGTGCCGGTTCCGTGGGCCTCCACCGCGTCGATGTCGGCGGGCTCCAGTCCCGCCGACGCGAGCGCCCGCCGGATGACCCGTTGCTGCGCCTTCCCGTTCGGCGCGGTCAGTCCGTTCGAAACACCGTCGGAGTTGATCGCCGATCCGCGAATCGTGGCCAGCACCCGGTGGCCACGCTGCCGGGCGACCGAGAGCCGCTCCAGGAGCACGACGCCGACGCCCTCCGACCAGCCGGTGCCGTCCGCGGTGGACGAGAACGACTTGCACCGGCCGTCGGCCGAGAGGCCGCGCTGGCTGGAGAACTCGACGAACGCCTCCGGGCTGGCCATCACCGTGGCCCCGCCTGCCAGCGCCATCGTGCACTCGCCGCGCCGAAGGGCCTGCGCGGCCTGGTGCATCGCGACCAGCGAGGACGAGCATGCGGTGTCCAGGGTCACCGCCGGCCCCTCGAAGCCGAAGACGTACGAGATGCGGCCCGAGGCGACGCTCGGCGACGTGCCGGTCATGACGTATCCCCGGACCTCCTCGGGAATCCGGTTCAGCCGGGTCGCGTAGTCGTGGTGCACGATCCCGGTGAACACGCCGACCTCTTCGCCACGGGCGGACAGCGGGTCGATGCCCGCCCGTTCCAAGGCCTCCCAGGACGCTTCCAGCAGCAGCCGTTGCTGCGGGTCCATCGCCAGCGCTTCACGCGGGGAGATCCCGAACAGCCCGGGGTCGAACTGGGCGGCGTCGCCGAGGAAGCCACCCGACCGGGTGTAGGTGGTCCCGACGTGCGCGGGATCCGGATGGTAGAGCCCGTCGGTGTCCCAGCCGCGGTCGACGGGGAAGCCGGAGATCGCGTCGCGTCGCTCGATGACCAGCCGCCACAGGTCGTCCGGAGTCTCCACACCGCCTGGCAGCCGCACGCCCATGCCGATGATCGCGATGGGCTCGTCGGAGGCGGCCACCGGCGCCGGAGCGCGATCGGGCACCTCGGCGACCTCACCCGCCGCCTCACCGCCGAGACGCGCCGCGAGGACCTTCGGGGTCGGGAAGTCGAAGACCGCCGTCACGGGCAGGTCGACGCCCGTGAGATCCCGCAGCCGGTTACGCAGCCGCACGCCGCCCAGCGAATCGAAACCCAGGCTCTTGAACGACTGGTCGTCGTCCATCGTGTCGAGATCGGCCTGCTGGTAGCCCAGCACGACCGCCACCGACTCCCGGATCACCTCGAGCGCGATCCGCTCGCGTTCGCCCTGGTCACGGGTCGTCAACCGGTCGGCGACGCTGCCTCGCGCGTCCTCCTGCCCGGCCGCGGCCGCGGGGACCGCGTCGCCGAGTGGCGCTTCGTCGAGCCAGTACCGCCGCCGCTGGAACGCGTAGGTCGGCAGCTCGGTGGCCAGGACCGTGGCGGAGCCGGCCGGACGGCCGACGATCTCGGGCCAGTCGAGGGCCACCCCGCGGACGTGCAGTTCGCCGAGGGCCGCGACCGTGTCGGCGACCTCCGCGCCGTCCCCGCGCAGCGTCGCGACGCAGGACACCGCCGAAGTGTCGACGCTCTCGGACGCCATCGTGGTGAGCACGCCCCCGGGTCCGAGCTCCAGGAACGTCGTCACGCCCTGATCGCGCAGCGAGGTGACCGCGTCCCCGAACCGGACCGTGGCCCGGACCTGCTCGACCCAGTAGTCGGGCGTGGCGAAGCGCTGTCCGGCGTCCAGCCTGCCGGTGACCGTGGAAACGACGGGCAGCCGGCTCTCCCGGTAGGTCAGCGCTTCGGCGACCTTCCGGAACTCGGCGAGCATGGGCCGCATCAACCGCGAATGGAAGGCATGACTCACCGGCAGCCGCCGGGTCTTGTGGCCGAACTTGGCGAGATCGCTCGCCACCCACAGCACGGCCACCTCGTCACCGGACAACACCAGTGACTGGGCGCTGTTGACCGCCGCGATGTCGATGACGCCGGGCGCCTCCAGCAGTTCCGGGGTCACCTCGGCCTCGGTCGCCTGGACGGCGACCATCGCTCCGCCCGGTGGCAGCGCCTGCATCAACCGGGCCCGCGCGGCGACCAGCCGTCCCGCGTCCGCCAGCTCGAGCACCCCGCTGACATGCGCGGCGGTGATCTCCCCGATGGAATGGCCCGCCACCAGGTCCGGGCGCACCCCCCACGACTCGTAGAGCCGGTACAGCGCGGTTTCGAGTGCGAACAGGCCGGCCTGGGTGTAGATCGTCTGATCGATCAGCCGACCGGCCTCGGCGTCGAGGGCGTCGAAGACGACGTCGGACAGCGGCGCCGTGGTGTGCCCGGTCCAATGCTTCTCGACGGCAAGGCAGGCGTCGGTGAACGCCTCGGCGAAGACCGGGAAGCAGGCCGCGAGGTCCCGGCCCATGCCGGGCCACTGACTGCCCTGCCCGGTGAACAGGACGGCCAGCTTGCCGTCGGCCGGGGCGCCGCCGATGGCCGGAGCGGAACCTTCGGCCAGCCCGCGCAGCCCGGCGGCCAGCTCCTCCCGGTCCCGGACCACCAGGACGGCCCGGCGGTCGAGCTGCGCCCGGCCGGTGGCCAGCGCGAGCGCGAGGTCGGCGGGCTCCAGCTCCGGCCGCGCCGCCATGAAGTCCGCCAGGCCGCCGGCCTGTGCCCGCAACGCGGCGGGGGTGCGGCCGGAGACCGGAACCGGCACGCGGAGGTCTGCCGAAGGCCGATCGTGGGCGACGTCCTCGGTCACCTCACCGGCGTCGTCGTCGCCCGCCTCCTCCAGGATGACGTGCGCGTTGGTCCCGCCGATGCCGAACGACGACACGCCTGCCCGGCGCGGCCGTCCGGTACGAGGCCAGTCGCGGCGTTCGGTGAGCAGCCGCACCTCGCCCGCCGACCAGTCGACGTGGGTCGACGGCCGGTCGACGTGCAGTGTCCTCGGCAGGACGCCGTGCCGCATCGCCAGCACCATCTTGATCACGCCCGCGACGCCGGCCGCGGCCTGGGTGTGGCCGATGTTCGACTTCACCGACCCCAGCCAGAGCGGACGGTCGGCAGGCCGGTCCCTGCCGTAGGTTTCCAGCAGCGCCTGCGCCTCGATCGGGTCGCCGAGCGTGGTCCCGGTGCCGTGCCCCTCGACGGAGTCGACCTCGTCGCCCCGCAGTCCGGCCGCGGCGAGCGCCTTGCGGATCACGCGCTGTTGCGACGGGCCGTTCGGCGCGGTGAGGCCGTTGGAGGCACCGTCGGAGTTCACCGCCGTCCCGCGGACCAGCGCCAGCACCCGATGGCCCCGCGCGCGGGCCTGGGACAGCGGCTCGACGAGAAGGAATCCGACTCCCTCCGACCACCCGGTACCGTCGGCCGCGTCGGCGAACGCCTTGCAGCGGCCGTCGGGCGCGAGCCCACGCTGCCGCGAGAATTCGACGAAGGTCTCCACGGTGCCCATCACCATCACGCCGCCGGCCAGCGCCATCGAGCACTCGCCGTTCCGGATGGCCTGCACGGCAAGGTGCAAAGTCACCAGCGACGAAGAGCAAGCGGTGTCCACGGTCATCGCCGGGCCTTCCAGGCCGAGGTGGTAGGCCACCCGCCCGGAGAGGACACTGCCCGAGCCGCCGGTCAGCCGGAAACCCTCGACGCCGGCCGCGTGATGCGTGCGCACGGTCCAGTCGTGACTGTTCACTCCGACGAAGACACCCACATCCTGGGCGTACAGGCTGTGCGGGTCGATACCCGCGCGTTCGAGCAGCTCCCACGAGGTCTCCATGACCAGTCGCTGCTGGGGGTCCATCGCCAGCGCCTCTTGCGGCGAGATGCCGAAGAAACCGGCGTCGAACGCGCCCGGGTCGTCGAGGAAGGCGCCGTGGCGGACGTAGGTGGTGCCGAGGTGGTCCGGGTCGGGATCGAAAAGCCGGTCGGTGTCCCAGCCGCGGTCGGTGGGGAATTCGGTGACCGCGTCGGTCTCCGCGGCGAGGATTCGCCACAGGTCCTCGGGGCTGCGCACGCCGCCGGGGAACCGGCAGGCCATCGCGACGATGGCGATCGGCTCCTCGGTCGTCGCCCTCGGCTCCGCGGTGGCCGGTCCGGTCTGCGCGTTGTCGAGGAGCTTGGCCTGCAGATGGGCCGCCAGCGACCGCGGCCGCGGATAGTCGAAGATCATCGCGGGGGACAGGGCCAGCCCGGTCGCGGTGGCGAGCCGGTTGCGCAGTTCGAGCGCGGTGAGCGAGTCGAAGCCCGAATCCTTGAACGTGCGGTCGAGCCGGATCGCGTCGGTGCTCGGATGGCCGAGGACGAGGGCGCTCTGACGGCGGATCAGGTCGACCAGTGCGTCGAGCTGCTCGGCGGCGGGCAGCTCGCCGATCCGGCCTGCCGGGGAGGCCTGCGCCGCCGGAGCGGGCCGCACGGTCGCACCGCCCCGGTCGACCGGCCGTCCCGCCGGTACCAGGCCGCGCAGCACGGACGGCATCCGCGGGTCATCGGCCGCCTGGAGCGCGGCCAGGTCGAAACCGGCCGCGACCACGGCCGCGCCGCCGTCGCCCGCCGGCAGGCACTGGTCGAGCAACCTCATCCCGTCGCGGTCGGACAGGCCGATCATGCCGATGTCCCGGTTCCGCCGGTGGTCGGCGTCGCCGAGGTGGCCGGTCAGGCCACTGGCCCGGTCCCAGTAACCCCAGGCGATCGAGACCGCGGGCAGGCCGGCGTTCCGGCGTTCCCGCGCCACGGCGTCCAGTGCCGCGTTGGCGGCGGCGTAGTTCCCCTGCCCCGGGTTGCCGAGCACACCCGCGGCCGAGGAGTAGAGCACGAAGGCGGCGAGATCGAGGTCGCGGGTGAGGTCGTCCAGGTGGCGGGCCGCGTCCACCTTCGCCCCGAACACGGTGTCGACGCGACGCGGGTCGAGCTCGGTGATCACCGCGTCGTCCAGCACTCCGGCGGTGTGCACGACCGCGGTCAGCGGATGCTCCTCGCCGACCGTGGCCAGCAGCGCCGCCACCTGCTCGCGATCCGCCACATCGGCGGCCACCAGCCGGACGGTCGCGCCGAGCCCGGCCAGTTCGTCGTGCAGCGCCTCGTCGCCGTCGGCGGCGGGGCCGCGGCGGCTTGCCAGGATCAGCCGGCGGACACCGTGCTCGGCGACGAGGTGCCGCGCGGTCACCGCCGCGAGCGTTCCGGTACCACCGGTGATCAGTACGGTGCCGTCGGGATCGAGCGGCCGGGACGCGGGTGAGGGCTCGGCCGCCGCCTGCCGCGCCAGCCGGGGCACTCGGATCCGGCCGTCCCGAAGCCTCAGCTGCGGTTCACCGCTGCGCACGGCCGCGATGACCGAGTCGGTCGCCCGGTCCGCGTGGCCGGCGGCCACCAGCACGAGCTTGCCGGGGTGCTCGGACTGGGCGGACCGGACCAGTCCCCGGACGGCGCTGGTGGCGATCCCGTCCTGGTCGGGAGTGACGATCACCAGCCGGGCGTCGTCCTCGTCCGGCCGGGTGAGGAACGCCTGGATCAGTTCGAGCACCTCGACGACCGCGGCGCGCGGATCGTCGTCCGAGACGTCGGCCTCGTGGATCAGCAGCGTCGCGTCGGCGAGGCCGGGCGCCGAGGTGGCCTGTGGCGTCGGGTGGTCGACCCAGTCCAGGCGGAACAGGGCCGCGGTGGACGCGGACTGTCCGGCGACCAGTTCCGCCACCGCCAGCACCGGCCGCCCGGCCGGATCGGCCAGTTCGACGCGGAAGGCCGTCCCGTCCTCGGCGGGCGTGGACCGGACGCCGACGGTGTCGGCCCCGGAGGCCAGCAGCCGGACGCCTCGCCAGGTCTTCGGCCGCTGACCGGCCGCGAGCACGGTCCGGACGGCCGCGTCGAGCAGTGCCGGGTGGATTCCGTAGCGGTGCGCGTCCGGCCGCTCGGCGTCGTCGAGAGCGACCTCGACCGCGGGGGTACCGGTGGCCTCGGCGGCGGATCGGGCCGCCGGTGCCACGGTGGCGGTGGCGTGCGGAGTCCACTCTTCGGGGGCGCTCGCTCCGGACGGACCGGAGTGGACCGTCAGCGACCGCCGGTGGGCGGCGTCCGGCCGCCCCACGACGATCCGTACGTTCAGGCCGCCGTGGGGTGGCAGCACGACGGCGCGGTCGACGGTCAATTCCTCGACGACCGGGGCGCCGGCCAGGTCGCCCGCCCACAGCGCCAGCTCGACGAGGGCCGCCTCGGGTACCTCGTCGCCCGCCGACCACGGCAGGGTCGACGCGGACCATCGCCCGGTCGCGATCAGGCCACCGGAATCGGGCAGCCGGACGAGCGCGCCGAGCAGCGGATGCCCGGCGTCGTCCAAACCCATGCCCGGCGCGTCGGCGGTCGACACCGGCCGTCGCCAGAAACGCTGCCGCTCGAACGGATAGGTCGGCAGGTCGATCCACACGGCCCGGACGTCTTCGGCGGCGAGTAAGCCGCGCCAGTCCACCGGGAGGCCGCGGACGAACAGCTCTGCCATCGATCGCGCCAAGCGTCCGAGCCCGCCGTCGTCCCGGCGCAACGAACCGGCGACGACCGCTTCCGAACGCGCTTCGTGCACGGCCTCGGTGACCGGCTGAACGAGTACCGGGTGCGGACTGACCTCGATGAAAGCGCCGAAACCCTGCTCCAGCAGGCGATCGATCGTCGGCCCGAAACGGACCTGTTGCCGAAGGTTGCGGTACCAGTAGTCGCCGTCCAGCGCGCCGTCTGCCCGGGCCCCGGTCACGGTCGAGTGGAAGGCCACCGACGGCTCGGCCGGTGACAAATCGGCCAGCGCCACCGCCAGCCGCTCCCGGACGGCCTCGACCTGGTCGCTGTGCGACGCGTAGTCGACCGCCACCCGCCGTACGTCGACACCGGACTCGGCCAGCTCGCGCAGCACCTCGGTCAGCGCCTCCGGGGCACCGGAGAGCACCACCGAGGACGGACCGTTCACCGCGGCGACCTGTACCCGGCCGCCCCATTTCGCCAGCCGAGCGGTCGCCTCGGCGGCGTCGAGACGTACCGATGCCATGCCTCCCCGGCCGGACAGGGTCTCCGCGATCATCTGGCTCCGGACCACGACGACCCGCATCGCGTCGCGCAGGGAGAGCGCCCCGGCGACATAGGCCGCGGCGATCTCGCCTTGCGAGTGGCCCACCACCGCGTCGGGCCGGACTCCCACCGACGCCCACAGCGCGGCCAGCCCGGCCATCGTCGCGAAGCTCGCCACCTGGATGACGTCGACGCGTTCCCTCAGTTCCTGGTCGGCCTCGCCTCGCAGCACGTCGATCAGCGACCAGTCCGCCCATTCGGTCAGCAGCCGGGCGCAGTCCTGGACGACCTCCGCGAACGCGGGGGAGGTGTCGAGCAGCTCGCGTCCCATCCCGGTCCACTGCGCGCCCTGGCCGGGAAAGATCAGCACGACGCCGGACGAGGCACCGGAGGCGGCGCTGTCACGCACGACGAGGGGACTGACCTCGTCACGGGCCAGTGCGCGAAGGCCGGCCAGCGCCTCTTCCCGTGAGGCCGCCAGCACGACCGCGCGTTCGTCCATGGTCGTTCGCCGAGCCGCCAATGCCACGGCGACGTCGATCCACGACGACTCGCCGTCGGTCTCGATGAGCGAGACCAGCCGGTCCGCCAGCCGGGTGAGCGACGGCGCCGAGCGGGCCGACAAGATCAGCGGCACGATCGACGGCGACGGCACCGTCGCGGCCTGCCGGACGGCAGGCTGCCGGGGTGCTTCCTCCAGGATCACGTGGGCGTTCGTTCCGCTCAGGCCGAAGCTGGAGATGCCCGCCCGGCGCGGACGATCACGGCGCGGCCATGGCCTGCTTTCCGTCAGCAGCGCGACCGCACCGGCCGACCAGTCGACGCGCGAGCTCGGCTCGTCCACGTTGAGTGTCGCCGGGAGTACACCGTGCCGAAGCGCTTCGACCATTTTGATGACACCGGCGACGCCCGCCGCGGCCTGGGTGTGGCCGACGTTCGATTTGAGCGAACCCAGCCACAGGGGCTGATCGGCGTCCCGGCCCCGGCCGTAGCCCGCCAGCAACGCCTCGGCCTCGATCGGGTCGCCCAGCACGGTTCCGGTCCCGTGCCCCTCCACCGCGTCGACGTCCGCCGGACCGAGGCCCGCCGACGCCAGTGCCTGCCGGATGACCCGTTGCTGCGCCTCACCACTCGGTGCGGTGAGGCCGTTCGACGCACCGTCGGAGTTCACCGAGGAGCCGCGCAGCACCGCCAGGATCCGGTGCCCGTTGCGGCGGGCGTCGCCGAGGCGTTCCAGCACCAGCATCCCGGCGCCTTCCGCCCACGCGGTGCCGTCGGCGGCCGAGGCATAGGACTTGCACCGGCCGTCGGCGGCCAGTGCACGCTGCCGGGAGAACTCGACGAAGGACTGCGGGGTGGCCATCACCGTGGCCCCACCGGCCAAGGCCAGCGAGCACTCGCCGCGACGCAGCGCGTGGGCGGCCAGATGCAGCGCGACCAGTGAGGACGAGCAGGCCGTGTCCACGGTGATCGCCGGTCCCCGCAAGCCGAGCAGGTAGGAGATCCGGCCTGACGCGACGCTGCCCGCGGTGCCGGTCGTCTGGAAGGCTTCGAGCTCCTCCGGCACCGGGCCGGTGCCGTAGCCCTGCTCCATCAGGCCGGCGAAGACACCGGCATCGGTGTCCCGCAACGACGACGCGTCGATGCCGGCGTGCTCCAGCGCCTCCCAAGCGGTCTCCAGCAGCACCCGCTGCTGTGGGTCCATGGCGACCGCTTCGCGTGGGGAGATCCCGAAGAAGCCGGCGTCGAACTCGGCCGCGCCCTCGAGGAACCCGCCCCGGTCGACATACGAGGTCCCTGGCCGGTCGGGGTCGGCGTCGAAGAGCCGCTCCAGGTCCCAGCCTCGGTCGGCGGGGAAGGGCCCGGACGCCTCCCGGCCCTCGCTGACCAGACGCCACAGCTCGTCCGGCCCGGTGATCCCGCCCGGCAGCCGGCAGGCCATCCCGACGATCACGATCGGCTCGCCGGTCCCCGGCGAGGTGTCGACGGCGGTCTCGGCCGGGGCCCCGGCGGTGTCACCGACCAGTTCGGCGTGCAGGAACGCGGCCAGCGCCCGCGGCGTCGGATGGTCGAACACCGCTCCGGTCGGCAGCTTCAGACCGGTCCGGGCCATCAGCCGCGTACGCAGTTCGACGAGCGCGACCGAGCTGAACCCGAGATCCCGGAACGCCCGGTCCACACCGACGCCGACGTCGCCGGACCGGTCGAGCGTCGCCGCGGACTCGTCCTGGACCATGGCCTGGAGCAGCGCGCGTTGCGCGTGCCGGTCCAGGCTGGCCAATTCTTCCCGGATGGCGGCCGTCGAGTCGCCGAGGCCGTCCCGGACGAGCGGCTCCGGGAAGAGGTCACGCAGGAGTGCGGGCACGGCGGTCCCCGGCTCCGGCCGGTGCGCACGCAGGGCGAACAGCGGCGCCGGGTCCGTTGTGGCAAGGAGTGTGTCGACCGCGAACAGCCCGTCACGCAACCAGGACGACCCCGGGGTGTCCGTGGCCGGTTCGGTCCAGGTCAGTACCGAGCCCGCGAGGCCGCGACGGCGACGATCGTGGACCACGGCGGTCACCATGGCCGCCGAGACCGCCCGGCCGGGGTCCGCCGCCTCGGTGACCTCGTCCGAGTCGACGATCGCGAGGAACGAAGTCCGGGTGGAGTCCGTGGCGGCGCTCAGCTTCCTGGCCAGCTCCGGGTCGCCGTCGGCGAGGATCACCGCGGCGGCCGGGCCTGCCGCGATCGACGGCTCCCACTCGGTGGCGCCGGAGAGCAGCAGCAGCCGCTCGTCCGGGACCACAGCGGCCAGCTGCCGTGCCACCGCCGCGCCGCGCACGGTGTCGGCACCCGTCAGCACCACGACGCCGTCGGAACCCGGCCACGCATCCCGCGGCGAACGGTCCGCCACCGGCTGGCGGGTCAGCCGGGCCACCAGAAGCTCGCCGGAGCGCAGCGCGCAGCGCGGTTCGTCACGCAGGGCCGCGTACGGCACGGCGCCGATCGGCGCTTCGCCGTCCAGGTCGACCAGGATCGCCCGGCTCCCCAGCACTCGGTCGATCGCGGTCGCCAGCATGGCCTGAGCCGGATCGGCGGGCTCGTCCAGCGCCGACACCGCCACCGCCCGCCGCGTCAGCAGGACCAGCTTCCCCGATCCGGCCCTGGCGGCCCACGCCGTCACCTCTTCGACCAGTCGCCGGGTCGCGGCGCGGTGCTCATCCCAAGTGCCCACGGTGCCGGGCGCGAGCAGCACCGTCATCTCGGCGGCGCCGGCCGTGGCCAGCTCGGCGTGCCCGGAGGAGAACGGGCCCCCGGCGGCGGCCGGGCCCACGAACGCCCACGTCGACGGCGCGGGGCCGGCGGTGCCGGCGGTGCCGGTTGCCGGCACGGGCACCCACTCCAGGCGCAGGACTCCGTCGTGCGATCCGCTCGCCGTGTACCGCAGCGAGGCGGGTCGATCGGCCAACCGGCGGCGCTGGATCTTCCCCGAAGCGGTCCGCGGGACGTCGGCCACCTCGTAGACCTCTTCGGGAACCTTGAACGCGGACAGCTCCCGGCGGCACCGTTCGAGCACGGCGCCGATCTCGACACCCGTCGGATCCGCGACCACGTAGGCGACGGGCACCTCGCCGAGCACCTCGTGCGGCCGTCCGGCCACGCCGGCGTCGGCGATCCCCGGAGCGCCGCGAAGAACCGCTTCGATCTCCTCCGGATGGACGTTCTCTCCGCCCCTGACGATCAGATCGCTGATCCGGCCGCGGATGGTGAAGTACCCGGCGGCGTCCCGGCTGGCGAGGTCACCCGTGCGGTACCAGCCGTCTCGGAACGCGGCCGCGGTCACCTCCGGTTTGTTGTGGTAGCCGGACGTCACGTTCGGGCCGCGTACCCACACCTCGCCCTCGACGTCGTCCGGCACGTCGCGGCCGGTCTCCGGGTCGACGATCCGGACAGCCACCCCGGGCACCGGAAGCCCGCACGACCCGTCGACGCGCACTCCTCCCGGCGGGTTCATCGTGATCGCCCCGCACGTCTCGGTACTGCCGTACGCGTCGACCAGCGGCACCTCGAAACCCTCGCGGAACGACCGGCACAGTTCGGCACCGGCGACCGCGCCCCCGACCAGCCCGATCCGCAACGCCGGGAGGGTGATCCCGCGCTGCCGCCGTGCCTCGAGAAGGTAGTGATAGGTGGTCGGCACCCCCGCCACGAAGGTGGCCTCGGTTTCCCAGGCGGCTTCCAGGAACTCGTCCCCGGAGGGGCTGTCCATGATCCGGGCGGTCGCACCGACCACGGTCACCGCCAGCACGCACGCGATATGGGAAAGGCTGTGGAACAAGGGCAGCGGCCACAGCACGCGATCGTCCGCCGACAGCCCGGGGATCGGCACGTAGCTCGCCGCCACCGAGTACAGGCAATTGCGTTGGCTGGACAGCACTCCCTTCGGTTCTCCGGTGGTCCCGGAGGTGTAGAACAGCCAAGCCACTTCGTCCAGGCCGAGATCGTCACGGGCGGGTTCCGCGGGCTCGGTCTTCGCGAGTTCCTGGTAGGCGTGGACGGACGGGTGCGCGGGTGCCTCCCCGGTCACCAGCAGCCGTGCGCCGGGGGCGAGGGACGGCGAGCGCAGGAAGCCCGCCGCGTGCACGGGGTCGGTGATGACGGCGACCGCCTCGCTGTCGTGCAGGAGATAGTCCAGTTCGGGGTCGGTGGACGCGGGGTTGACCGGTACCCCGATCGCGCCCGCACGAAGGATGGCGAGGTAGCTCTCGAGCATCTCCACGCTGTTGCGCAGGCAGATCATCACCCGGTCGCCGCGCCGGACACCGAGGCAGGCCAGATGTCCGGCCAGCCGCCGGGTCCGCGCCTCCAGATCGCCGTAGGTGACCGCCCGCTTGTCGTCCTGGAAGGCGACCTTCTCGCCGAAGCTGTCCGCGTGTCCCCGCAACACCAGGGGGAGGGCTCTGATCAGTTCGGCGCGCACGGAATCACACGTCCTCTCGTAGAGCGGACCCATCGGGCATTGGATGGGCGAAGCCCTTCGGCCCGCCTTCGGAGGCTAAAAGCGGCAGTGCTGACCTGGGATCCCTCAGCCTGGTAGACGCCTCACCGCCGCGCGTCCGCTGTCCACGGAAGGCATCCTGACGGTGGCGCACGACACCCGGTCTGGTAGTGTCTTGTCTTGGCCGTGACAGACAGTCGAGGAGGTGAGTCCCGTGAACGTTGGTACGACGAAGTGGGTGCTCTCTCTCCCTGTCACGGCAGGTGACTGACTTAGATGTCACAGGAGCGCCCCTCAATGGCACTCCTGAAAGGCGACAGCGATTAACGTTAAGCATCGCATCCCGGACCCCGTGATCACGAGGGTCGCAACAGATCAGTGGCACGCCGTCGAAGACGACATCGTCGTCGGTCGCGGTGACACTGCGCGCAAAGTGGATCGGCGGCTGTACATCAGCATCGATACCTGGGATGACGCGGTTTTCGACCGGCTGGCCGCCGCCATGCTGGCGGAGCTGCCGTCACCGCTGTACACGCTCGTCGACGCCGGCGACTCGGAAACGATCTCGAACTGGCAGCGGGCCGGGTTCGCCGAACACCGGCGCGAGCGGGAATACGTGCTGTCGTCCAGCGACGCGCAGACAACCGCGCAGCCCCCGGCCGGAGTGACCCTCGTCGGCGGGGATGGCGTGTTCCGCGCCGAAGTCGACGGCGCCGAGGTCGGCGCGATCTCTTTTGTAACGCTGATGCGGGACGACGGGACACCGCGGATCGCGCGGATCGTCTCCATCACTGTCCGTGCCGAGCAGCGGCGCCGTGGCATCGGCCGCGCGCTGCTGGTTCAGGCGCTGAACGCTGTGCACGCTCGCGGGTTCGCTCTGACGTCGGTCGACGTCGACGAGAACGACACCGCGGCAATCCTGTTGTTGGAAGGTATCGGCGCTCGCCGTGCCAGTAACACCCTGGAGTTGATGTGTCGAAAGTAAACCGGGGTATCGAAGTCGTCGGCACCATCGTCGAGTGCCTCAAAGACGCCAAGTTCACCGTGGAGCTCGAGAACGGGCACAAGGTACTCGCCCATATCAGTGGAAAGCTGCGCAAGCACTACATCAAGATCTTGCCGCAGGACACGGTGACGGTGGAGCTGAGCCCCTATGACCTGACCCGTGGCCGGATCACCTTCCGGCACCGGATGCAGTAACGCCCACCTGAGCTACGTCAAGGGCCCCTTCATCGCGCCTAGCGCGGTGAAGGGGCCTTTGTGCGCACGGACTTACCGCCGTGATGCCAAGGCATGTCGCGAAAGCCCCCTCCTCGCTACCGCAACCTCCCAACTTCGCCCCACCCCTCAATAACTCACGTGTTGGACGCCGGACACGCGAGTTACGTGTCCAAACACGCGAGTTACGTGTTCAAGCACGCGAGTTACGTGTTCAAGCACGCGAGTTACGTGTTCAAGCACGCGAGTTACGTGTTCAAGCACGCGAGTTACGGCTTAGCTCCGCCCGCCCCCCAGCGGGACGAACGGGCTCGCACCGCAGAGCAAGGGGCGAAGGCGTCCTTCACTGCATCGGACGCGGCGAAGGACGCCTTCACCTCACCGCCGGCCTCACCCCACGACCACGACACCTTTGCCCTACCCCTCAATAAGTCAAACGTGGCGTAATGCCAAGGCATGTCGCGAAAGCCACTTTCGCGACACCTGACGTCCCGAAAGTGGTTTTCGCGACACGGCCGCCGGAGGCCAAGTGTCCCTTGTGGACGGACATACGAGACCTGGCGACCAGGCCCGCGTCGGCCGGCCAGCGGTCGCGTCGCGCGGCACCAGTCAGGTTGACAGTCTTTCCCGGCGACGCCAGGACTTCCTTGCCCGGCATGTCCTCGGCTGCCTAGCGTTGCATCCGTGACGACGCACACAGTAGAGTCCACAATGGACACTGTCCGGCCGGGAATACTCGATCCCGGCGCGGCGCCCGCCGCCAAGATCGAGCCCGGTGACGAGGTTCTCTACCCTGACACCTGGACGAACTGGCAGAACCGGTTGCGGTACGGCATGTCCTCTGCCGACCGTGCGCGGCTGCGCAAGGAGTACCCGGGCTGCCCGTTCCAGATCGTCGGCCCGGTCGAGGTGGCCGGTGCCGAACCAGGCGACGTCGTCGAGTGCCGTCTGACCGAACTGCGGGTGGGCGACTGGGGCGCCAACGCCTTCCCCACCAGGGCAGGCGCGCTGCCGTACGACTTCGACGAGCCGTACTTCCACGACTTCCGGTTCGACGAGACCCGCACCCGGGCCGACTACGTACACGGGATTTCGCTGCCACTCGACCCGTTCGCCGGCATCATCGCGGTCGAACCGCCGGGCGACGAGCAGACGAGCGCGCTCATCGGCGGCGACCACGGCGGCAACCTTTCCCTTCCCGAACTCACCGTGGGTTCCTCGCTGTTCCTCCCCGTCGCCAAGCCGGGGGCCCGGATCTGGCTGGGCGACATTCACGCCCTGCAGGGCGACGGGCTCGTCGACCAGACCGCCCTCAAGTCCACGGCCGAGCGCTTGCGGATGCGGTACGACCTCCACAAGCAGGTTGGCCTGACCCGGCCGCTCGCCGAGACCGACACGTACTGGGTCGGCATCGGGCTGGCCGACAGCCTGGAGGCCGCACTGGTCGACTGCCTGCGCGGCCTGATCGGCTGGTTCAGCGCGGCGTCCGGCGTCACCCGCGCCGAAGCCCACGCCCTGTGCAGCATGGCGGCGAGTTTCCGGGTCACCCAGTACGCGGACCAGACCGAGCCCCACCACGTCGACGTTCCCTTGCCGCCCAAGGGGGTGCACGCCTTGCTGCGCAAGGACATCTTCCCGGCCGACCTGCGTGCCCGGGTCGACCGTTGGCTGCGTCCCGCGGCCTGACGCGGTCACCCGTGCAGTCAAGGTGAGGGATGGGGACCGTGGCACTCGCCGATTAGCGTGCGCCTTGTCGCGCTCGTCCAGTGGTCATCGGTTTTCCCGGACAGGAAGGCGAAACCGGGTAATGAGTACTACACATGTGCATTATGTTCAGCAGTTGCTGACCCATTTCGATGCCGAGCCGGATCGCGCCGCGATGGTCAGCGGTGACGCCCTCCTCACCGCCGGGGAATTGGCCGATGCCACCCGGCGGGCCGCGGCCACGATGCGGCACCATGGCGTCGAGCGCGGCGACGTCGTCGGCATCCTGACCGAGCCGAACACCGCCGCCACGCTGATCCTGCGGTGGGCGGCCAACCTGATGGGGGCGACCGCGGCGCATGTGCGCGGGATGAACGCGGTCGTGCCCGACGACGAGTTGCGCATGGAGCTGCAGCGCGCCGTCGTCGCGGATGTCAGGGCGAAGATGCTGGCGGTCGACGCGGCGAACGAGGAACGGGCACGTGGCCTGCTGGCGGACGCGACCGATCGGCCGATTCTCGCCGTGCTGGGCGCGGGGCGGCCGGACACCGTGGATTTGACCGCCGGTTCCGGCGACGGCGCGGGCCCGGCCGCGGACATCGTCGACGACGACCTCGCGGTGATCACCCAGACCAGCGGGTCGAGCGGCCTGCCGAAAGGTGTTTGCTGGACCTTCGGGGTCAAGAACGAGATGGCCACGTCGGCCGTCGGCCGCAGCGGCAGGACGAACCTCCTGATCACCGCACCGCTCACCCATTCCAGCGGATTCGGCGCGGACGACGCCCTCATCACCGGCGGCATGGTCGTGCTGCATCCCGGTTTCGACGCGGGAGCCGTCCTGCGCGCGGTCGCGAAACACCGGATCGGCAGGCTCATCATCGGCACTCCGCAGGTGTACGCGCTCGCCGAGCATCCGGACCGGCCCGGTACCGACCTGTCCAGCCTGACCGAACTGATCTACACCGGCAGCCACGGGGCACCGCTACGACTGCGCGAGGCGCACGAGATCTTCGGTCCGGTGCTGATCCAGGTGTACGGCACGACCGAGACCGGCGTGCTCACCATGCTCTTCCCGCACGACCACGACGACCTGCGCAAGTGCGGCACCGTCGGCAAGCCGGTGAATCCCGGGGCGCTGAGCGTCCGGCATCCGGAGACCGGCGAGGCGCTGGCCGCCGGTGAGGTCGGCGAGATCTGCGCGATTCCGCGCTGGCCGATGGCAGGCTACTGGCGCGAGCCCAAGCTGACCGCGGCGCTTTCCCGTGACGGCTGGGTCCGCACCGGCGACCTCGGGCACCTCGACGCCGACGGTTACCTGCACCTGAGCGGCCGTCTCGCGGACATGATGAAGGTCAAGGGACTCCGAATCCATCCCGAGGCCGTCGAAAAGGTGCTCAGCCAGGTTCCCGGCGTTTCCCAGGTCGCGGTGTGCGGGGTGGAAGACGCCGATCGGGTGGAGCAGATCTACGCCGCCGTGGTGCCCAAGCCCGGTGCGGCGGTGGACGCCGAGGAGCTGCGCCGCCAGGTCGCCGAGGCACTGTCCGACAACCACGTCCCCAGCCTGATCGAAATCTGCCGGGAACTGCCGGTGACCGGTCCTGGCAAACCCGACCGTGCCCGGCTGCGGGCCGATGCCCGCGCGGCACTGGTCCGGCCCGTCTCCCGGGTCTAGAGCACTTTTCATAAGCCAAGTTCGCGGTCTTCGCGCCCAGGCGGCCCATCGAACAGACAAGCCGGACAAGCCACCGGCAGCGGACCCGGGGCGCGACTGTCCACACGGGACGCTAGTCCGGATCGTGAGTGGCAATGAGGGTTAGGACGACTTTGCCACTCACGACCCCTTGGTAGAACCGCCCATTTCGGTTTCCTTTGTGGACAGTCCAGGCGGTGCAGTCAAGGTGAGGGATGGGATCGGGGCATCCGCCGATTAGCCTGCGATTTATCTTCCTTCGATCGCTGGTCATCGGTTTTCCCGGACAGGAAGGCGAAACCGGGTAATGAGTATGACGCATGTGCATTACGTCCAGCAGTTGCTGGACCATTTCGATGCCGAGCCGGATCGCGCCGCGATGGTCAGCGGTGACGCCCTCCTCACCACCGGTGAGCTGGCCGATGCCACCCGCCGGGCCGCGGACGTGATGGGCGGGCAGGGCATCACCCGTGGTGACGTCGTCTGCGTCCTGACCGAGACGAACACCGCCGCCACGATGATCCTGCAATGGGCGGTCAATCTGGCGGGGGCGACCGCCGCGCATCTGCGCTGGCTGCATCCGGACGGACCCGAGGACGAGTTGCGCATGGAGCTGCGGCGCGCCCTCGGCACGGATGCCGGTGTACGGATGCTGGCGGTCGACGCGGCGAACGAGGAACGGGCACGTGGCCTGCTGGCGGACGCGACCGATCGGCCGATTCTCGCCGTGCTGGGTGCGGGGCGGCCGGGCACCGTGGATTTGACCGCCGGTTCCGGCGACGGCGCGGGCTCGGCCGCGGACCTCGCGGACGACGACCTCGCGGTGATCACCCAAGTCAGGCTCCCGAGCGGCCGGAACGGCGTCTGCTGGACCTTCGGGGTCAGGAACGCCATGGTCTCGGCGGCCCCCTGCCTCCCACCCATGGCAGGCGCGAGCGCCGGCGGCCGGACGAACCTTCTGATCACCACACCGCTCATCCATTCCGACGTGCTCGCCGCGGACGACACGCTCGTCAGCGGTGGCATGGTCGTGCTGCAGCCGGGCTTCGACGCGGGGGCCGTGCTGCGCGCTGTCGCCGAGTACCGGATCAGCCGGCTTTTTCTCGGCACTCCGCAGATGTACGCGCTCGCCGAGCATCCGGACCGGCCCGGCACCGACCTGTCCAGCCTGACCGAGGTGTTCTACTCGGGACGTCCCGAGCCGCAGCGGCTGCGCGAGGTCCAGGAGATCTTCGGTCCGGTGCTGATCCAGGTGTACGGCACGACCGAGACCGGCGTGCTCACCATGCTCGCCGCCGACGAGCACGGCGACCTGGACGCCCGCGGGACGGTCGGCAGACCGGTGAACCCCGGCGGGCTGAGCGTCCGGCATCCGGAGACCGGCGAGGCGCTGGCCGCCGGCGAGGTCGGCGAGGTCTGCGCGATTCCGAGCTGGCCGTCGGCAGGGTATTGGCACGATCCGGAGCTGACCGCGGCGCTCATCCGTGACGGCTGGGTCCGCACCGGCGACCTCGGGCACCTCGACGCCGACGGTTACCTGCACTTGAGCGGCCGCCTCGCGGACTTGATGAAGATCAACGGTGTCCACATCCATCCCGAGGCGGTGGAGAAGGTACTCGGCCGGCTGCCCGGCGTGTCCCAGACTGCGGTGTGCGGGGTCGAAGACGCCGATCGGGTGGAGCGCGTCTACGCCGCCGTCGTGCCGGAGCCCGGCGCCGTCGTGGACGTCCAGGAGTTGCGCCGCCAGGTCGCCGAAGCACTGTCCGACAACCACGTCCCCAGCCTGATCGAGATTCGCCGATCACTGCCGAAGACCGGCTGGGGCAAACCCGATCGGGTCCAGCTGCGGGCCGATGCCCGCGCGGCGCTGACCCGGCCCGTCTCCCGGGTCTAGGGACCGCATGGATCTCCGTCAGGCGCAGACCAGGGAGGGTCTCGTGAACCGCACCTCCATCATCCGTTACACCGACCATGTTCCCGCCGACCTGCGCCGGTCCTGGGCCGCCGCGGGCCACTATCCGGACCAGGACCTGTATTCCCTGTTCCGCGGGCACGTCCGGCGCGCGCCTCAGGCGCCCGCCGTGCTGGACGCCGAGGGGACGGTCAGCTACGGCGAACTGGACCGGACCGCCAGGCGGCTGGCCGCGGGGCTGGCACAGCTCGGCGTAGGCCCGGGCGACGTAGTGGCGGTCCAGCTGCCCAACGCCCGTCTCGCCTGTGCTGTCGACCTCGCCGTCGCCGCGGTAGGCGCCATCGTGCTGCCGTTCCCGCTCGGCCGTGGCGACCGCGACGCGGTGAGCCTGTTGCGCCGCTCCGAGGCGGTCGTGGTGATCACCGTCGCCGATCACCACGGTTATCCCTGCGCCGAGCGCATCCGGAAACACGCCGACGCCCTGCCGATGCTGCGTGCCGTCGTCGTCGCCGGGGACGGTGTCACCGGGCCACCGGGCTGTGTGCCGATCGAGGCCCTGTTCGCCGCCACTTCGGACGAGTTCGCGCCGAGGGAGATCGATCCCGACGGGCCGGCGCGGATCCTGGTCACCTCCGGGTCCGAGGCGGAACCGAAGATGGTCGTGTATTCGCACAACGCGCTGGCCGGCGGGCGGGGGGTGATGATGGCCGGTCTGCACCGGGGAACTCCGGCCTCGATGCGCAACCTCTTCCTCGTCCCGCTGGCGTCGGCTTTCGGCTCCAGCGGGACGCCGGTCACCCTCGCGACCCTCGGCGGGACCCTCGTGCTGAGGCCTGCCTTCGACGCCGCCGCGACGCTGCGGACCATCGCCGACACCCGGCCCACCCACCTGCTGGGTGTGCCGACGATGCTGCGGATGCTGCTGGACTGCCCTGAGCTCCCGGACGCCGACCTCGGCTCTCTGCAGGCCGCCGTACTCGGTGGGTCCGCGCTCGACCTGGACACCGCGCGGCGCGCCGAGGAGCTCTTGGGGTGCACGGTCGTCTCGCTGTACGGGTCGGCCGACGGAGTCTCGTGCAACAGCGGTCTCGGCCGTTACGACGGTACGGTCGGCCGCCCCGACCCCGCCGTCGCGGACATCCGCGTCGTCGGCCAGGACGGAGCCGAACTGGCTGCCGGAGCCACCGGCGAGGTCGTCGCCCGCGGCCCGATGTCGCCGATGAGTTACCTCAATTCCGCCGAGCTGGACAGCACGCTGCGCACCGCGGACGGCTGGACCCGTACCGGAGATCTCGGGTTGATCGACGAGCGCGGCAGGCTACGGATCGTCGGCCGCCGCAAGGACGTCGTCATCCGCGGCGGCCTCAACATCAGCCCGGCGGAGGTCGAGTCGGTGCTGATCACGCATCCCGCGGTCCGTGACGTCGCCTGCGTGGCGGTGGCGGATCCGCTGTACGGCGAGCGCGTCTGCGCCTGCGTCGCCACTTCGGCCGAGCTGAGCCTCGCCGAGGTCACCGCGCACCTCGCCGCGGCCGGGATGGAGCCACGGAAGTTCCCGGAACGGCTGGTGCTGCTGGCCGGCCTGCCGCTGAGCGCCGCGGGAAAGGTGGACCGGCAAGCGCTTCGGGTGCTGGCCGCGAACGAGGGATCCGACGCGACCCGGTGAAAGCCGGTCCAGAACAGAGGATGTCATCGCATGACTGAGGGAATCTCGGAACCGATCTCGTATCTGCGGCACTGGGATCGCACCGAACCGTTCGACCCGCCGTCGGTACTCGGTGAGCTGGTCCGGACGCGGCCACTGACCCGGATGGTGTACCCGGACGGTCACGTCGGCTGGCTGGCCACCAGCCACGAACTGGCCCGCGAGGTGCTCAGCAGTCAGGCGTTCAGCCACCGGTTCCACACCACCCACGCCCCCGTCACGAAGAAGGGCGAGATCTTCCCGTCCGTGCCCATCGTGCCGGGTGGGTTCATCCACATGGACCCGCCGGAGCACACCCGCTACCGGAATCTGCTCAGCGGCGAGTTCAGCGCCCGCGCCACGGCGGCGTATGCCCCGCGGGTGGCCGAACTGGCCACCGCACAGCTCGCGGAGGTCCGGGAGCACGGCTCGCCGGTCGACCTCCTGCCGGCCTATATCCGGCCACTTTCACTGCGGGTGCTGTGCGAGGTGCTGGGGATCCCGTTCGCCGGCAGCTCGGTCCTGTCCGCACTGAGCGATAGTGCCACCGACGACGAGGTCAGCCTCGAGGCGGAACGGGAGGCCGGGACGCGGGCGTACTTCCACCTGCTGGACCTCGTGGGCAAGGCACGGGTCGAGCCGGGCGAAAACGTCATCGGGCGGCTGGCGGCCGAGCCCGAGCTGACCGACCGCGAGATCACCAACATGCTGCTGATCGTCTTCGCGGCGGGCTTCGCCAGCTGCGAAGGCGCACTCGCTTCGTCGTTGCTGTCACTGCTGTACCACGGCGACCAGCTCGAGAGGCTGCGTTCGGCCGCCAGGACCGGCGGCTCCGGCGGCATCGAGGGAATGGTCGAGGAGCTGTTGCGGTACACCTCGGTCAACCAGTTCCAGATCTTCCGGACCGCACTGTCCGATGTGGAGCTCGGTGGAGAGCTGATCCGCGAGGGGGAGACGGTGACGGTCGCGTTGCCGTCGGCCAACCGTGATCCGGCCAAGTTCGGTTGTCCCGACCGGTTGGAGCTGACCCAGGACGCGTCCGCTCAGCTGGCCTTCGGGTACGGCGTGCACGCCTGCGTCGGGCAGCGACTGGCCCGGCTCGTGCTGGCCGAGGCGCTGACCGCGCTGGTACTCGGCCTGCCAGGACTCGCTCTGGACGTGCCGCTGCAGGAGGTTCCGGTCCGGCTGAAGACACCGGTGCTGAGCGTCCTGCGACTGCCCGTGCGTTATTGATCCCGAACTGTTCGCGGGCGGCCGGATGCCATCCGGCCGCCCGCGAACGTTTTGCCGGCTTTACCGGCGCGAGCTCGGCGCCCGATCGGCGCAGGCCAGCAGCGAATCGCGGACGTGGTCGTGGATCGAATCCATCTGCTCGGTGGTGAAACACTGCGTGCTGTACGGCATTTCGAGACTGAACCGGCCGTAGATCGTCGCGGGCGACGCGAGCAGCGGGCCCGCCTCGCGCGCCGGGTCCCACCGGCTGGACAGCGGGAACTTCGTCATGTCGGTGATTTCCAGGCCCTTCGGCGACGGCGGCCCGTCGATCTTCCCGACGTTGGTGAGCACCAGGCTGGTCGGCCACAGCTGGGGGTGGGGGAGCAGCCTGTCCAATGCCTGCATTTCCAGCGCCGCGTCACCCCGCCCCATGGCGGCGCGCAGCTCGGTGGTGAACCGGTGACCGAGTTTGACCAGGTCGGCGCCGTCGGGCACGTCGAGCAGATCGCGGAACCAGGAGACCATCGGCACCATCGCCTCGTGGCTGAGGCCCGGCGCGACCTGGTCGCGCAGGTCGACCGTGCAGAAACTGGACAGCCGGTGCCCTGCCAGCTCTTCGGGCAAACCGTCGCGGACGGCCGCCAGCAGTGCCGCGGCGACCAGCCCGTTCATCGACACTCCGGCGTCCTTGGCGAAGGCCAGCAGGCCGGTCGTCTCCGCTTCGGTCAGCCGGAGCCGGCGCGACGTCATCAGGCTCTCCGGCGGCACCGCCGAGGCGGACCCGGCCGCACGGAACGGCAGAGACGCCACCGGTGCGCCTTCGGCACGCTTGAGCCGCTCCTGGACATAGGCGTCCAATTCGGCATCGCTGCGCGACGGCAGCCAGTCGTCGAGCGGCGACGGCCACTCCTGCGGCCCCGGTGGCGGGCCCGCGTAGCTGCCGGACTGGATGTCGATGTACCGCTGCCAGATCCGGCTGCAGAACGCGGTCGCGCTGCGGCCGTCGGAGATCGCGTGGTCGACGCCGAACATCACGACGTCCTCGTCGGAGCCGGTCAGCAGGACGGCACGGGCGAGCGGGCCACCGAGGTGCAACGGCTTGTTGTACTCCTCGATCCGCGCACCGGGCTCGTTGCGCCGGACGTGCAGGCGCGGCAGCTCACCCGGGTCCAGCAGGCTGAGGTAGAAGTCGTCACCGTCCTTCTCCAGCCTGCTGCGCAAACCCGGTGCCTCCGCGAGCACAGCGGTGAACGCCGCGTCCAGGATCTGCGCGTCGACGCCGCCGCGCACCACGCAGATCTGCAGCGCCTGCGTCCTGATCTCGCTGACGTACATCCGTTCCGACCGGGCAATCCGTCGGCGCATGCCTTCCTCCTCGGTTGTCGTGGTCAGCCGACTTCGCCGGCCAGGATCATGTCGCGGTGCGCTTGCCAAGCACTGTCGTCGCTGAGGGTGCGGGCCTTCTCGATGCCGGCCCGGACCGTCAGGTATCGACGGCCCTTCAACACGACCTGGCCGTCGGAGACCGCTCGGCTGTAGAGCCCGCCGTCGTCGTCGCCTGCCGCGAGCGCGGCGTTGATCGCCTTTTCCGCCGGCGCCCAGTCCGACCGGTCGCGGACTTTCGCGGTGAACTCGTAGACCGTGCTCCACTGGCCGAGCCTGGGACGGCGCCGCAGCGACATACCGTCGCCGTCAGGGACGAGCCGGTACCGGCAGCCGTACTGGCGTTGCTCGACGCCACCGCCGTCGAGGTTCAGCGGCTCGACGAACGACGGCCCGGCGTACCCGATGTCGGCCAGCCAGGATTCGCCGTCCACGCGGGCCAGGATGAGCATGTGCTCGACCTCGACGTCGTAGGACCGGCGACCCTCCGCCGTCGTACCGGCGATCAGGTCGGCATCGAACCCGAGGTCGCGCAGCAGCCGCAGGAACAGCCGGGTCAGCTGGACGCAGCCGCCGCCGTTGCCCGCCGCGACCACCGAGTCGAACGTCGCGTCCTCGTCGAAGTCGACCAGATCGACCAGCCGTCCGCTCGGCGCCGGTACGGCCAGCGAGCCCGCGCTGTTGAACGGGATGGCCTCCATATGCCGCTTGTGGAGTGCGACCAGGGTCGCCAGCTCCGCGGCCGGGCGGCCGGTGGCCGGGTCGTAGCCCAACCGCCGGAGGTACGTGTCGCGGTCGTACATCGTCCGTCCCCTCTGGGGCATCTTCTCGACTGTCCACAAGGGACGCTTCCGTGGTGTCAGTTGCCGATTCGGGGGTCGTGAGTGGCGATTCGGGTTCTATTGAGGGGTAAGGCAAGCGTGGCGTGATCGAGTCCCCGTAATGAAAGGTCGGCTTCGCGAGCTCGGTGACAGGGAGGCCTTCGCGGCGCGGATACGGACTGACCAGCGGAGTCCAGTCACTCTTTGACTATCCACAAAGGACGCCCCTGATAGCCGGAATGCCCGATTAGCGCCTACCTGGGTGGTTCTTGGCCGGAGTCGTGAGTGGTAATGAGCGTTCTAACCCTCATTGCCACTCACGACCCCCTCTCAAAAACGCGCAAATAGCCTAAACCGGTCACCTGCGTCCCGGAAATTGTCCTTTGTGGATAGTCAAGAATGGTCAGGAATCACTCACGAGTCGCTGTCACCGTCGAACCCGTGTCCAACCAGGCTCGAAGGCGTCCATCACCGCATCAGACGCAGCGAAGGGAGCCTTCGCCCCACCGTCGGCCCCGCCCACGAACACGACACCTTTGCCTTACCCCTCAATGACCCGAATCGCCACTCACGGCCCCCTCGCGCCTTGCCTTACCCCGCAAGGGAACCGATCTCGACGACCACCTTGCCGAGGGTGCCGCCCTGCACGGCGTCCTGCGCCTCGCCGGTGTTCGGGTGCGGAAACCGATGGATCGGCAGCCCGGCCTCCTCGCCGACGGCGAGTGCCCCCGCCGCCGCTGCTCTCGTGATGTCGGCCGACGCGAGGTCTTTGGCCGCAGCGGGCAGCGTCATCACCAGTACGAATTGAAGGCGCGTGTTCCGGCCGATCACCTTCTTGGTCGGGAACGCCAGCACGCTGTCCCCTTCGGTGCCGTACGCGGCGATGGTGCCGTTCGGTGCCAGCACCTCCACGGCGGTGTCGATGTTCTTGGTCGCCGCCACCTCGACGATGAGGTCCACCCCGTCGGGCGCGACGGCGCGGATATCGGCCTCCGCCGTGTCCGACCGATAGTCGACGGTGTGTGCCGCGCCGGCGACGCGGGCCAGTTTCGCCTTCTCCTCACTGCTGACCGTCGCGATCACGGTCGCGCCGGACCAGGCGCCGAGCTGGATCGCGGCATGGCCGACGGCTCCGGCGCCACCGGCGACCAGCACGGTCCGTCCGGTCAGGGTGCCGGGGCCGAGCCGGTCGGGGCCCTTCTGCCCGGTGAGCAGGCAGCGGTGGGCGGCGACCGCCGGGAGGCCGAGGCAGGCGCCGGCCTCGAACGAAACGTTCGACGGCAGTGGCACCGCCTGGCGGGACGGGACGACGGAATACTCGGCGGCCGTGCCGTGGGGGCGTTTGTACGCCGCCTCCCAGACCCACACCCGCTGGCCGATCCGTTCCCGGTCGACGCCCGCTCCGACGGCGTCGATCACTCCGCTGCCGTCATTGTGCGGGATCACCTCGGGGAACATCAGGGTGCCGTTGCGGTGACCGAACTCCCTGCCCTTCCAGTCCGAGTGGTTGACCCCGGAGACCGCGACCCGGACCCGGACCTCACCGGGTCCCGGCTCGGGTACCGGCCGGTCGACGAACCGGAGAACGTCAATTCCGCCGGTCGACGAATATACGATCGCCTTCATGTTGAAAGATCATTCGACATATTTTCCACTCGCCAGGGTAAGTGGTGCGGATACTGTCAGACCAAGTGATGTCGCGGCCGATGGGACCAAGCCGGCAGGCCGGAAAACCTGCCGGCTTTCGCATCCGGCCAGGTAGCTCTATGCGCCGGACTCGCCGTTTTCTTCGAATGAAGACACCAGCGGCCGCAACGGGGTGAAATCGTGCCAGGGATTCTGGATGATCTCACGCCACGTCGCGTCGTGCCCGCGGACCTTGAGCCGGAAGTAGACCGTGCGCCGGATGGAGTCGGACAAGTTGCTGCCGACGTTGTGGCCGACCATGTAGTGCTTCAGCAGCAGGTCTCCCGCTTTGCCGCGCACCTGCTCCCGCTCGGGCAGCTCGATGTCCGGGTAGGAGGTGAACGCGTCGGGCCCCTTCTCGCGGAAGTACTTCGCGTGAGCGCGGTGTGTTCCCGGCCAGACGTAGAGGTTCCCCGTATCGTCGCCGTCCTGGTCGGTGAGGAAGAAACCGGCGAGCATGGTGAAGGTCCGCGGGGGTTCATCGGCCTTTCGGCGCATGCCGCCATCGATATGCGGCATTCCCCGGTCGTCGGTGTAGGGCGGATAGGTCATCGCGATCTGCGTCTGCCACGGATATTCCATGGCACCGTCACCGGTGAGTTCTTCGGCGAGCTCGAACGCGGGGGTGTCACGCAAAAGCGCCGCCAGGTCCGGCTCCTCATCCCATTTCGGGAACATGAAGTGCGGTCCGGCGTGCCCTTCCTCGGGCTGATGCTTGCGCAGCTGTCCGTCCACCGCCGCGTTGGCCGCGGCCAGGATGTCCGGAGGGACGACATCCGGGATCACGAGGTAGCCGCGTTCGGCGAACTCCAGCAACTGTTCGCGAGTCAGCTTCCGCTGCACGCTCAACGTTTTCGAGTCGATGCTGCTCGGCATGGCCTCGGTGGGCGGGGCGGGCGCGGCGCGCCTCGCCGATTCCATGATCGCCCGCTCGATCGCCTCCGTGGCAGACGCGCCACCGCGGGTCAGGGCGGCAATCGCCTGCTCGATCCGGTCGTCAACGCGAATGGTGATCGTGTCGTTTTCAGCCACGAATTGGCCACCCTTCCGGTCACATCTGATGTCTGGGACGTTCAGCCGATGCTATGGCCGGGCCGGAGTGATCCGTATCCCTCGGTCTGACAGCACCAGGAGCCAATGCCACGTAGCTCAAGTCGATCTTGAGCGGTTGCCGGTCAGCTCGATCAAGCCGGGCAGGTCGCCGGCAGCGGACCCGGGGCGCGACTGTCCACACGGGACGCCAGGTCGGATCTGGGTGCCCGATTCGGGTGCTTTGCGTAGCTGTGTGCCGGGGTGGCCAGTGGTCGTGCGCGTTCTCCTGGTAGTGAGGGCCTCTTTGCCTACCCTGAGGGTAGGGAAGGAGGCTTTCGCTACTTTCAGGATGTGGTCCCTGGTGACCGTGGGGCGACTGTGACCTCGGCGGCCGGTCGTGAAGTACATGAAGGACCCCTTCCTTGCGTCTAGCGCAAGGAAGGGGTCCTTCATGTACTTCGGTAGGGCGTGACTCGCGTGTCTGGATACCGCACTCGCGAGTTACGTCTCTAAACACGCGAGTTACGCCTACAAACACGCGAGTTCCGGGTCTGAGCACGCGAGTGCGGTGTCGCGTCACCCAGCCCACCGTCTCGCCCGAGACACGACACGGTTGCTCTGAAAGGTGTCCACAGTGGACACCAGGGGCGTGCCGGCTCCCGTCGGCCAGCGCAACCGAGCCCTTGACCTGCGGAAACCGTCACCACTTGCGCGTGGTGGCCCGGCCGGAAGCGTGACCGGCCAAAACCCCGCACGCCATCCCGTGGGCCGACTGCGCGCTCAACGGTTCACCCGCGACAACTAGCAGCGTGCGGGATGCCAGGACCCCGCTGTCCGGACGTACCGTGTCCGCTGAGCATCGCGCCACAGAAGTGGGTTTTCTTCATGGGGTGACGAAGTCCGACCGGACCTTGTCTGCTTTTCCTGCCTCACCCAGGTATTCCGCGCGAGCCTTTCACGAGTTGTGGGCGAAAAACCTGCCGTACGGCTACCGAATACGCAAGAGATATCAGCGCCGGTTCGATCGGATCGGCTGGGGTGATTCGCCCGCGAGGGAGGACGACGGTGACGATCCGGGTATGGGACTACCTGCCGGAGTACCACGACGAACGCGAGGAAGTGCTCGCCGCGGTGGCGAAGGTGTTCGAGTCCGGCCAGTTGATCCTCGGCTCGAGCGTGGCCGGGTTCGAGACGGAGTTCGCGGCGTACCACGGTGTCGCCCACTGCGCCGGTGTCGACAACGGCACCAACGCACTCAAGCTGGGGTTGCAGGCGCTCGGTGTGGGGGCCGGGGACGAGGTGATCACGGTCGCCAACACCGCCGCACCGACCGTGGTGGCCATCGACGGGACGGGCGCGAAGCCGGTTTTCGTCGATGTGCGCGAGGACGACTTCCTCATGGACACCGGCCAGGTCGAGGCCGCGATCGGCCCGCGCACCCGGGCGCTCGTGCCCGTGCACCTGTACGGCCAGTGCGTCGACATGGCCCCGCTGAGCCGGCTGGCCGCCCGGTATGGCCTGGTCGTCCTGGAAGATTGCGCCCAAGCGCACGGCGCGCGCCACCACGGACGGCTGGCGGGCGCGATGGGCGATGCCGCCGCCTTTTCGTTCTATCCCACGAAGGTTCTCGGCGCCTACGGCGACGGCGGCGCCGTGATCACCGGCGACGAGTGCACCGACCAGAACCTCCGGCGCCTGCGCTACTACGGCATGGAGGACCGCTACTACGTGGAGCGGACCCCCGGGCACAACAGCCGCCTTGACGAGGTACAGGCCGAGATCCTGCGGTGCAAGCTGCGCCGGCTCGACGCGTACATCTCGGGGCGGCGCGCGATCGCGCGCCGCTACGACGAGGCGCTGAGCGACCTCGTCGCGCCCGGAGGGCTCGTGCTGCCCGCGGTGTCGTCAGGGAACGAGCACGTGTACTACCTGTATGTGGTCCGCCACCCCAGGCGGGACGAGATCATCGAGCGGCTGCGCGCGTACGACATCGCGCTGAACATCAGCTATCCCTGGCCGGTGCACACGATGGCGGGATTCGAGGACCTCGGATACGCCAAGGGTTCGCTGCCGGTCACCGAGAAACTGGCGGACGAGGTGTTCTCGCTGCCGATGTACCCGTCGCTGCCACTCGACCGGCAGCAGGCGGTGATCCGGGCACTTCGCGAGGTGCTGGCCGGTTTCTGAGACAACCCATCTGGTACGGAGGGAACACCATGCCGGGAGAACTGGCGACCGCCACTTGCCGAGTGTGCGACGGCGATGTCCACGAGTTCCTCGACCTCGGCCGTCAGCCACTGTCCGACGCTTTCCGGGAGCCCGGCAGCGATGCCACGGAGTTCTTCTTCCGGCTCGCCGTCGGCCGATGCGAGTCCTGCACGATGGTGCAGCTCACCGAGCCGGTACCGCGGGAGAAGATGTTCCACGAGGATTACCCGTACCACTCGTCCGGTTCGGCGGTGATGCGTGAGCACTTCGCGAGCGTCGCACGACGGTTCCTCGCCACCGAGCTGGCCGTGCCGGACCCGTTCATCGTCGAGATGGGCTGCAACGACGGCGTCATGCTGAGCACGATCCACCGGGCAGGCGTACGTCATCTGGGCTTCGAGCCTTCCGGGCGGGTGGCCGAGCTGGCCCGCGCCGAAGGTGTCCGGGTACGTACCGCGTTCTTCGAGGACGCGACGGCGGCGGAGGTCCGTGCGGCGGAAGGGCCGGCCCAGGTCGTCTTCGCGGCGAACACCATGTGCCACATCCCGTACCCGGACTCGATCTTCCGCGGCGTCGACGCGTTGCTGGCGCCGGACGGCGTGTTCGTGTTCGAGGACCCGTATCTCGGTGACGTGGTGGAGAAGACGTCCTTCGACCAGATCTACGACGAGCATTTCTTCCTGTTCAGCGCACACTCCGTGCGGGCCATGGCCGAGCATCACGGATTCGAACTGGTCGACGTGGAACGGCTGCCGGTGCACGGCGGCGAGATCCGGTACACCCTCGCCCGGGCCGGGAAGCGCACGCCCAGCGCCGCGGTCGCCGCCCTGCTCGCCGAGGAGGACGCCCGCGGATTGTCCGGCATGGCGACCCTGCGCCGGTTCGCCGACGGCGTGATGCGCGTGCGTGACGATCTGGTGGAACTGCTGCGACGGCTGCGCGTCGACGGATCCCGCGTGGTCGCCTACGGTGCCACGGCGAAAAGCGCCACCGTCACCAACTTCTGTGATATCGGACCGGAACTCGTGTCCTACGTGTGTGACAGCACGCCCGCGAAACAGCACCGGATGACGCCCGGCAAGCACATCCCGGTACGCCCGCCGGCCGCGTTCCGCGATCCGTACCCGGACTACGCGCTGCTGTTCGCCTGGAACCACGCCGACGAAATCATGGCGAACGAGCAGGAGTTCCGGCGCTCCGGCGGGCGATGGATCAGCTATGTGCCGAACGTCCGGGTGCTTTGAGGGGATCGAGGGCCATGCTGGAACACCACACCGCGTTGATGGAGACGGAACGGGACTCGCCGTGGCAGGCGGTGCCACCCGGCGACCTGAGCACCGCGACCACCGAGCCGGGCCGGGAGTTGCTGACCGTCCTGGCTCGGCACCTGCCCCGGATACGGGCCGAGGCGGCGCCGAACGACCGGGACGGCACGTTCCCCGCCGAGACGTTCCGCGGTTTCGGCCGTGACGGCGTGCTCGGCGCGACGGTGCCCGCGGAGCTGGGCGGGATGGGGGTCGGCAGGCTCCACGACGTGGCGGTCGCGCTTCTGCGGGTCGCCGAGGCGGACGCCTCGACCGCACTGGCCCTGCACGCCCAGTTCAGCCGGGGGATCACCCTGACCTACGAGTGGCAGTACGGTCCGCCGCCGACCCGGCGACTGGCCGAGCGGCTGCTGCGCGCGATGGCCCGGGGCGAGGCGGTGGTGTGCGGCGCGGTGAAGGATCACGGGCGAGAGGTCACCCGGCTGCGCCCCGACGGCTCCGGTGGCTGGCTGCTGTCCGGTCGCAAGACGCTGGTGACGATGGCGCCGATCGGGACGCATTTCGTCGTATCCGCTCAGGCGCCGGTCGACGGCGGATCAGCGCGGCTGTACGCCCCTATCGTGGCAAGGGAAACCCCGGGGCTCACCATCGTCGACGGATGGAACGGCCTTGGGATGCGTGCGTCCGGCACCCTCGACGTGGCGTTCGACGACTGCCCGGTGCCGGCGGACGACGTGCTGGCGCGTGGCAGCGTCGGTGCGCACAGCGACGCGGTCCTCGCCGGGCAGGCGATCAGTTCCCTCGCGATGCTCGGCATCTACGCCGGGGTCGCGAAGGCCGCCCGTGAACTCGCGGTGGACACGGTCGGCCGGCGGTCGGCCGCACCACCCGCGGCGTCGCGCACCCTGGTCGCCGAGATCGAGGCGCGGCTGTACGCGCTGCGGGCCACCGCGTCGGCCGCGCTCGTCAACGCCGACGAACTGTCCCCCCGGCACGACATGGATCCGGATGAGCGCGGACGGCGGCTGATGACCCCGTTCCAGTGCGCCAAGCAAGTGGTCAACGAACTGGCGGCCGCGGTGGTCGACGACTGCATCACCGTGGTGGGCGGGGCCACGTATGTGGCGGAGCACCCGCTGGCCCGGCTGTATCGGGACGTGCGCGCCGGCCGGTTCATGCAGCCGTACACCTACGCCGACGGCGTCGACTACCTGAGCGCGCAAGTGCTCGGCCTGGAAAGGGACAACGACTACGTGAGCTTGCGGGCCACCCGGTCGCCGGACGCCCGGTGAAGGGCAGGACACCACGCGTCGCGCAGTCCGGTGCCCGGCGTCGTCTCGAAGGGGATCCAAGATGGTGATCGCAACGCAGTTGGCGGCACGGGATGACACCCGGCTGCCCGCACGGCTCGCGCGTTCCCGGCGGGCGGCCGCCACCGGCACGGACATGCGGACCGAGGACTTCGACGCCTGTCGCGCTGGGCGCCGCCGGGCGCACCGCTTCATCGTCGAGCGGGTGCCGCTCGGAGAGATCAAGGACTGGTCGTCCGATTCGGACAGCGGCAACATCGTGCACCGCAGCGGGCGGTTCTTCAGCGTGGAGGGGCTGCACGTCGTGATCGACGGCCGCGAGTGGCAGCAGCCGATCATCGTGCAACCCGAAGTGGGGATCCTCGGCATCCTGGCCAAGGAGTTCGACGGCGTCCTGCATTTCCTGATGCAGGCCAAGATGGAGCCGGGCAATCCTGGCCTGTTGCAGCTCTCGCCGACAGTGCAGGCCACGCACAGCAACTACACCGGCGTGCACCGGGGCGCCGACGTGAGGTACCTCGAGTACTTCACCCGGCCGGGCCGGGGCCGGGTGCTCGCCGACGTGCTCCAGTCGGAGCACGGCTCCTGGTTCCTGTGCAAATCCAACCGCAACATGATCATCGAGACCTTCGACGACGTGCCACCGCACGACGACTTCTGCTGGCTCACTCTCGGGCAGATCGGCAAGCTGCTGCACCGCGACAACGTGGTGAACATGGACGCACGCAGTGTCCTTGCCTGCGCCCCGACGGCGCCCGCCGAGCCGGGCGCGGTGCGCTCCGACACGGACGTGCTGTCGTGGTTCACCAACGAGCGGGCCCGGCACGACGTGCGGGCCCGGCGCGTGCCGCTCGCCAAGGTCGACGACTGGGTACACACCGAGGACGACATCCAGCATGTCGCGAACCGGTATTTCCGGGTCGGCGGGGTGTCCGTCGAGGCAGGGAACCGTGAAGTGACCTCGTGGATGCAGCCGCTGTTCGAGCCGGTCGGTCTGGGTCTCTGCGCGTTCCTGGTCCGCCGCTTCGGCGGGGTGCCGCATCTGCTCGCCCATGCCAGGGCCGAGGGTGGTCTCCTCGACACCGTCGAACTCGGACCGACGGTGCAGTGCACCCCGGAGAACTACGCCCACCTGCCGGAGGAGGAGCGGCCGCGGTTCTTCGACCTGGTGCGCCGTGCCGGGGCGGACCGGATCCGGTACGCCGCGGTGCATTCCGACGAGGGTGGCCGTTTCTTCAACGCCGTCAGCCGATACCTGCTCGTGGAGGCCGACGAAACCGAGGTGGGCGCCGAGCCGCCGCCCGGGTACGCCTGGGTGACCCCCGGCCAGCTGAATTCGCTTGCCCGGCACGGGCATTACCTCAACATGCAGGCACGTACGCTGCTCGCGGTCGTCGGCTTGCTGAACGGGCTGCTGTAGGCCCGCGCTATCCGGCGTTCTCGGCGAACGCGTCGACGCAACGCCGCAGTGCGGTGTGCAACGGCACCCGGGGGCGCCAGCCGGTGGCGGCCCGGAACCTCGACGAGTCGATCACGACGCTGTGCATGTCGGTGGCCGTGGCGAGATCGGGTGGCGGTACGCAGACGACGGGTACCGGCGGCCGTCCGAGGCGGGCGCCGACCAGTTCGGCGATCGTGCGCAGCACGTCGCCCAGTGGCACCCCGCGCCCGGTGCCGACCAGCCAGTGCCCGCCGGCGAGCACGTCCGCGTGGTCGATCCCGGCGAGGAAGGCGTTCGCGGCGTCGTGCACATAGAGCAGGTCGCGTTCGACGGTGCCGTCGTTCCACAGCGTGAGCTCCTCGCCGGCGAAAGCCTTGCGCACCATGGTGGAGACCACGCCGCGGCCGTTCAGCCGCCCCCGCGGGCTGTCCCCGTACACGGTGGGCAGCCGCAAGGAAACGCCGCGGACCAGCTTGGCGGCGGTGGCCGCCTTGAGCACCTGCTCCGCTGCCTGCTTCTGCCGGTCGTAGGCGGTCGTGGGCCGGTCGGGTTCGGTGCCGTCGAGGGGTATCCGCTCCGGCAGACCGGCCTGCGAAGTGGAGCCCGCGAACACGATCGTCGGCGGCCGGCGGCGCTCCCCGAGCAGCTCGACGAGTTCGCGCAGCACGCCGACGTTCACCTGTTCGGCGGTCAGGTTGCCGTCGGCCTCACGCCAGTCGGCGGTGTGCATCAGCAGATGGACCACCGTGTCCGCGCCGGCCACAGCGGCTTCGAGGTCCGCGCGAACCGTGAGGTCGGCGGTCAGCACCTCGATTTCAGCCACGGCGCCGGGCGGCACCGGCTGCGGCCGACGGCCGACCGTACGGAGCCGGATCGGTTGCCGGGCAAGGGTTTCGACCACCGCGGCGCCGACGAAGCCCGAACCACCCAGCACCGCGATCAGCGGCCGGTCCCCGCCGTCACCGTCGGCGTTCACCGCGGCACCGGGGCGGCGCGGTACAGGGCCTGCCAGTAATAGCTCCACGACACCGAGCGTTCCTTTGCCACGCACTGCCACCGTTCGCCTGGCCGGTACGCGGACACGAAAGCGGGCACCTTCTCCAGTACCGCCTCGCTGTCGTGGATGTCGATGACGTCGCGCAGCAACCCGGTGCTCAGCGCCAGCTCCACCACCGCGGTCCCCTGCGAGTGGCCGTCCAGCGTCTTGTCGAGGTATTTGCCGACCGGGTTGTTGACGTAGAAATGCGTGCAGGTCGCGTCGATGAGCCCGAGATAGTCCCGCACGGTGCCGGGATTCATCTCGGCGAACGAGTCGACGTTCACGCACAGATCGAAGCGGGCACCGCGCACTTGCTCGTCCACCTCGTCGATACCCACGAAACGGATCTTCGCGAACTGTTCCGGCTCCAGGACGGTCCGCAGGTACCGGCGCGACAGCGCCAGGGTGTTCGGCAGGTCGACGATCGTGTATCCGGCGACCTCGTGGTTGGACAGCAGGGTGTGGCAGGTCCGGCCGTAGCCGGCGCCGATCTCCACGATCCGTGCGCCGTCGAGGGGCAGGTTCGCCGCCATGAACTCGACCTCGTGCACCGCCTGCAAGTAGTCGAGGCACACTGATTCGCCGTCGCAACGCACTGAATAGGGGTCGCCGACCTCACGGTTGCGCGTGCGGCGCAGCCTTTCCCTGTTGGCGGGGCTGAGTCGCATGCCCAGTGCGAACGTGAGCGCTTTCAGGTATCGCACGCCGTTGGGTCGCGGATTCCACAGCGCCAGCTTGAAATTGACGCCGTTCGACTTGAACCCGGCGAGGTCGGCCACGGCCTCCTCGGTGATATGCGCGTCGTTGATGTGCAACCACTGCGCGCTCGGGCCGTATCGCCGGTGCGCCTGCTCGGTCATGACCGCGTCTCCTTCGCCGATGCCGCCCCGCCTGCCGTGCCGCCGGCGCGCGGTCGGCTTGCCCCACGTCGACTCTCGAACGGACCGAGTACGCGGAATTTCATGGCTCTTTCCTACACCCGCCGTGGCGGGTCCGGCAGCCGGTCGAGTGAGTAGTTGTCCGCCTTCGGCCGTCGGTCAGCCCCTCGGCGTCCTTGCGCATCGGTTACTCACCGGATAAGAATCGCAGCAACGATCACTCGTCTGGGGGACTTACTGTGACAGGAAACTTCACTCGCCGTAGTGTTCTCGGCCTCGCTGCCACGTCCGCGGTCGGTGCCGTGGCCGGCGTCCTCGGTTCGACCGGATCCGCCGCCGCCGGCACCGCCGGGCGCGGTGGCGGCACGGTCGACTGGAACTCGCTGGGGCGTCACCTCGACGGTGACCTCGTCCTGCCGTCGGATCCGGGCTACGGGCAGGCCCGCGAGCAGGCGCTCAGCCAATTCGACAACACCAATCCGATGGCCGTCGCCTACTGCGAAAGCACAAAGGACATCCAGACCGTCATCGCGTTCGCCCAGGACAACGGGGTGCACACCGTTCCCCGCAGCGGGAGGCACAGTTTCGGGGGCTATTCGACGACAAAGGGCATGATCCTGGACGTCTCCCGGCTGAACCAGGTCACCATCGACGGAACGCACGTCACGATCGGCGCGGGCACCCAGCAGGCCGGCGCGCTGGCCGCCCTGGCCCCCTATGGGCTGGCACTCGTCAGTGGCCTGTGCCCGACGGTGGGTTCCGGCGGTTACATCCAGGGCGGCGGTATCGGTCACCAGACTCGCAAATACGGGATGGCCTGCGACCGGCTGGTTTCGGCCGAGGTGGTGCTGGCGGACAGGCGCGTCGTGCGGGCCTCGGCCCAGGAGAATCCCGATCTTTACTGGGCGTTGCGCGGCAATGGCGGCGGCAACTATGGCGTCGTCACCAAGTACACGCTGGAACCGGTGCCGCGCAACAGTTTGGTCGGCTACCGGCTCATCTGGTCAGGAGCCGACACGGCCGCGCTGATCGAGAATTGGCAGCAGTGGGTGAACACGGCTCCCGACGATCTTTCGTCGGTCCTGATGGCCCGCACCGCGAGCCCGCCCTCACCCAGCACGATGGTGACCGTCTCGGGCACCTGGTACAGCACCATGGACGAGCTCAACCGCCGCATCGACGAACTGGTCGCGGCGACCGGCGTGACGCCGCTCAACCGGTCCGTCTGGGAGTTGCCGGCTCAGCACGCCATGACGCGGCTCTATGGTTACGCGGATCCCACCGCCGCGCAGGGCCACCGGGTCGGCGCCACTCCCGAGGCGACGGCACCTCGCTGGAACTACTACCGCACCCGGTGCCGGATGTTCGGCTCAGCGGTGCCTCGAGCCGACGTCGAAGACCTGCTGGCGGTCCTCGCCGATCCGGCGCGTTTCCGCACCGGGCAGTCCCGCATGCTGTACTTCGAAGCCCTCGGGGGCGCCGCGAACACGCGGGCCCGCACGGACACCGCTTATGTGCACCGGACCACCAAGATGCTGGCCGGTCTCACCGCGGAACTGCGCGACTTCGCCTACACCGACGAGGACACGGCGGCGTGTGAAAGCTGGCTCGCGGACGGCTTCGCGGTGCTCGACCGGCATTCCCTGCGCGAGAGTTACCAGAACTACATGGACCCGGCGCTGCCGGACTGGCGGACCGCCTATTACGCCGAGAATTACCCCCGGCTGGTGCGGATCAAGCGGGCTTACGATCCGCACAAGTTCTTCCGCTTCGCCCGCGGCATCGGCTGACCCGCTCGCCGGCGGTGGGGTGAAGGCTCCCTTCGCCGCGTTGTGCGTTGGGGGTCGTGAGTGTTATGTGTCGTGGCGTGGGGCCGGTGTCCGCTTCTGCGTAGGCGTTCTCCTGGTAGTGAGGGCCTCTTTGCCTACTCTGACGGTAGTGAAGGGGCTTTCGCTACCGTCAGATGTGGGTCCCTGGTGACGGTGGGGCGACTGTGACCTCGGAGGCTGGTCGTGAAGTACATGAAGGCCCCCTTCCTTGCGCTAGGCGCAGGGTCCCGGCAAAGTCGAGATCTTGCAGGTCAGGCAGCTATTCCTGCACTGTCGCGCGGCGCCGGCGGGGCTTCAGTGTCCACGAGTGTCCGATTGATGCCGCTATGTACGTTTACGCGAGGGGTCGTGAGTGGTAATGAGCGTTAGAACGCTCATTACCACTCACGACCCCCCCGCTCGAAATCACGCAAATACCCTAAACCGGGCATCAGCGCTCTGACAAGCGTCCTTTGTGGACAGTCAAGAGCCGGGTGAGGCTCCTTGAGTGAGCCCGGTCCCGCCGGCTCCACCACGACACGTTCGCCTTGTCCCGCCATGGCGGCGGAGCCGACCAGCGGTTATGCGACTTTGCCGGGACCCTGCGCTAGGCGCAAGGAAGGGGGCCTTCATGTACTTCGGTACGGCGTTACTCGCGTGTCTGGATGTCGCACTCGGGTGTGCGGAGCCTGAACACGCGAGTGCGGTGTCGCGTCACCCGGCCCACCGTCTCGCCCGAGACGCGACACGTTTGCCTTACCTCGCAATATGTGTCGTTCTAACGACCCGAAACACTCACGACCACCCAGTGACGCACCTTGGCATCACGCCACTTTTCGCGTGATCAGGCGGACGACATACGTCTGTCCATAATGGACAAACGTATGCGCTCATCGCGGGCGAGTCCGGCGCAGTCAAGGTGAGGGATGGGGGCGGCGGCACCTGCTGGTTAGCCTTGCTCTGTCTTGTTCGATCTTTCCAGGCAGGAAGGCAAAGCCGGGAAATGAAGATCGTTTTCTCCAGCCTGTCCGGCTACGGTCACGCTTACCCGTTGCTGCCGCTGGCCCTCGCTGCCCGGGAGGTCGGCCATGACGTCCTTTATGCGATCGGCGAGAGATTCCATCCGTTGCTACAGGAGCTCGGATTCCGTACCGTGCCGGTCGGAATGCCGATCCATGAAGCCTTGAGTTCCGTTCAGGCGGGCAAGGACAGGGAGGCCGGCGACCTACCGTGGCGTGGTTTGCTCGATCCCGCGGTCCGGGCGTTCAGTGAGCTGTTACCCCGCCGGTTCGCCGCCGACCTGATGCCCGTGCTGCGGGCGGAGCGGCCAGACCTGGTGGTGTACGAAGCGGGCAACCCGGGAGCCGGGCTCGCGGCGCATCGCCTGGACATTCCCGCGGTATGTCACGCCAACTCCCGAGCGGACGCGGTCGACCGAGAAGACCGATGGCGGCAGGTGGACATGAGGCTCCTCCGTGCGGTCGCCGCCGAAATCGGGGTCGAGGTGCCCGAAGGGCGATACCTCCTGGGTGACCCGTACCTGGACGTCTTCCCTTCCTCGCTGCAGGAAACGTCGTTCTTGGCTCGTCCGGAACGGGTGCCGCTGCGCCTGGTGCCGTTCAGTGAACCCGGTGAGCTACCGAAGATCGCACTGGCCGAGCGGAAACGCCCGTTGGTCTATCTGACATTGGGGACGGTGCTGGGCACCGTCGCCGCCCTGCGTGCCGCTGTCGATGGGTTGTCGGCATTGGACGTCGAGGTGGTGGTGGCGGCGTGGCCCAACCTTTCGTTGGACGAGTTCGGTGTGCTTCCCGAAAACGTGCACCTTGAACGCTGGGTGCCGCAAGGGGAACTGCTGTCACTTGTCGACCTCGCCGTACACCACGGCGGCCCAGGGACGACCGTCACCGCTGCCGCCGCCGGGGTTCCACAACTGTTCCTGCCCGTCGGGTTCGACAACTTCGCCATGGCGGGCGCGGTGTCCGCCACCGGTGCCGGGAGGCAGTTGCTGCCAGAGGGAGTCGAACTGGAAGACGACCGCCGCCGCACTGACGTCGTCTCCGCGGCGGCCATCGCCGAGGCAGCGGGCGGACTGCTGGCCGATACCGATGCCGGACAGGCGGCCAAAGCCATCGCCGAGGAGATCGCCGCCATGCCAAGCCCCACGGAAGTCGCGTCCCGGCTTCCCGAGTTTGCTAGCGCGCGCCACCGGGTCGTAGGAAGAGAGTGAGTTTTCATGGGTGTCACCCAGTCGGAACCGACGCTGTCCGATCTTCTCGGCTATCTCGACGTGTTACGAGCACGTGGAGACGTGCATTTCGACGAGAGAATCAAGGCGTGGCACGTACTCGGCTACGACGTCACTCAGCAGGTGCAGATGGACTCGGTGACCTTCTCCTCCGAAGTCGCCCCGCTGGGGCCGGTGGAGGAAGACTTCACGGGCAACTTCCTCCGGGCGGACAATCCGGCTCACCGGCGGCTGCGCGGCGTGGTCAGCAAGGCGCTCACCCCGAAGATGATGGCCGACCTGGAGCCGCGGATCGCCGAGTTGACGACGCGGCTACTCGATACCGCCGATGACGGCGGCCATCAGTGGGACTTCATCGAACAGCTGGCCCACCCGTTGCCGTTCATGGTCATGGCCGAGATGCTCGGCATTCCCGCCGACGACCTGGCGTTCGTCCGGAAGCTGTCCGACTCCGTCGTCGAGGTGCGGAGCTCCGCCGCGAAGGAGTCGCCGAACGACAACGACGCGCCGCCGCTGCGTGAGTTGAAGCCGTTGCGCGAGTTGAACTCGCACTTACTGGAGATCCTCCGCGCCCGCCGCGAAAACCCCGGCGACGACCTGGTCAGCAGGCTCATTACGGTCGAGGCCGACGGAGCGCGGCTGGACGAGGAGGAGGCCCTCGGTTGTCTCAACGTGGTGGTCGCCGGCCACCACACCACCACCGCCGCCATGGGCAACACGCTGCTCGCGCTGGACGAGAATCCTCTTGTGTGGGACCAGTTGCGGGCCGACCCGGCGCTGATCCCGGCCGCGATCGACGAGGCGGTGCGCTTCCGGCCGCCGTTCCCGCGTTCGCCCCGGCGGACGACGAGGGACACCGAGCTCGGCGGCCAGAAGATCCCGGCCGGTTCGACCGTGCTGGTGTGGCTGACCACCGCGAACCGCGACGACCGCGTCTTCGCCGACCCGGACCGGTTCGACATCCTCCGCAAGCCCAATCCGCACCTGTCGTACGGCAAGGGCATCCATCACTGTGTGGGCGCGCCACTGGCACGACTGGAGACGAGGATCGCGATCCGGCTTCTCCTGGAACGCTACCGGGAGATCCGCGTGCGCGACGACGCTCCTGCCGGCCTGCGCAATCCCTGGGCGATTTCGGGCGAAAGTCCCGGCCGGTGGGGTCTCGGTGACGTGGTGAAACCACGCGTCGTCAACAAGCTGCCCATCGAGGTCCGCAAGTACTGAGCGGAAGTTCGCGACCGCTCGAACCGACGACCCAGGCCCCGGTCACGAAGACATCGTGACCGGGGCCTGGGTCGTTGTCAGTTGCGGTAGCGGAAGGTGATCCGGCCGCGGGTGAGGTCGTAGGGTGTCAATTCGACCAGCACCCGGTCTTCGAGGTAGATCTTGATGTAGTTCTGGCGGATCTTGCCGCTGATGTGGGTGAGTACCCGGTGGCCGTTCTCGAGTTCGACGGTGAACATGCCGGCCCGCAGGGCCTCGACGACCTTGCCTTCGACCTCGATGCCGTTCCTGTTCTTCTTCATCGGACCAGCTCCAGGTTGCTGCCCACCGGCTGGGCGCCGACGCTTTTGAACAGTGCCGAGGCCGCGTGGTTGGTCTCGTGGACTTCGGCCCAGGCGGTGGAGTGCCCGTCGCGGCGAAGTGTCCCGAGTGCGTGGGCGAGTAGTGCCCGTGCGATGCCGCGACGTTGCTCGCCTGCCCGGACCGCGACCAGCGCGATGCGCGGGTGGTGCACTGTTTCCACGCGGATCAGGCCAAGGTAGCGGTCCGGTGTCGCGGCGACCGCGTAGGTCGAGGGGCCGGTGCTGGTGTCCTCGTCTTCGGGGCGGGAGATCAGTTCCGCGGGCATGGTCTGCCACCACCCGCCGGCCGCGTCGACTTCTTCACGGATCGCGCGGTCCGCCGCCCGCAGCAGGCTTTCGTCGGCCTGGTCGGCGGGCACGATCGTCACCCCGGAAGGCGGCAGGGTCTGCTCGAGTCCGGTGGCCTGCGGGTCGGTCGGCACGGTGTATTCGAACTCGCGGCGCCGGATCGTGAAACCGGCGCGTTGCCAGCAGGCTGTGAGTTCGGCGTCGGCTTCGTCGACCACCGTGTACAGCGGTGCCGGCAGTTCGGCCAGCATCGCTTCCGCCAGCCGGTCGAAGATGGTGTCGTGCCAGGCGTCGATGCTGACGAACAAGCGTCCGTCGGGCCGGTGTTCCGCATAGGTGCGGCCGACCGTCCGGTTGTCGTCCAGTGCGTGCCATTGATTGTCCGCGACGCGGGTGATGGTCACCGCGTTCTCGTTCAAGCTGGTGGTGAGAGGCTTTGTATTCATCGGAGTTTCCTTCCAGGAGGGCCTTGATCTCAGGCGCTCCTGGCGACACCGAAAGTCAGCCGCCGGACCGTGAGAGGCTGAGGGAGCACCCATGGGTGATTGCGTTCACGGGACTCACCTCCTCGCACGAATTCACGGTCGCCATGAACCTAGCAGTGGGCGACCGCCTCGCGCAAATCATTTGAGATACCCGCGCTTTCCGGACAGTGGACACTCGGCACCCAGTGGTCCGTCGGCCGCACTGGAGTCTGTCGGGACAACGCGTTCGCCCTGACGCGAACTAGTGCCGAAATGCGGTGAAGCCTTCTTTGATCAGCGGTTCTTCACTCAGGACTCGGCTTCGGGACCCGCGAAGTCCACACCGAATACCTGAAACACCACATCGCGGCATAAGAAGCCGCTAAAAGACCGTCCCGATCGGTGGCACTTCCCCCAGTGGCCGGAAGCGCGGGCACCGGGGAGCCGGGGCGGTCAGCTGGTGGGTCCACGGCCATCGAATCGTGCACGTCCTGCGGCCTCCGTGAGAGTGATGAGTTCCGCGCATCGGCTCGCGGCCGCGAGCGCGTCCTTGTTCCCGGTGCGAGTGAAGGTTTCCACGGCTGTGTCGGCGAATTTGATGACGTGTTCGTCTCCCTGGTCGACCGCCAGTGCCATGGCGTCCTCGGTCGTCGCGACGCCGTTGGTGTGGACGGTGAGATCCGCCCGGTCGGCGGCGAGCTGGGGGGTGCACGCGGCGGTGAGGGCCGCGGTCGCCTGCCAGGCGGCGTCCAGGCTGGGAACCCACAGCCTGCGCGGCAGGGCGGGTAGCACGCGGAGGACCGCGGTGGGTGCCGTCGAGGCGTGGACAAGCATGACCGCGTGACCGTGGCCGTAGTCCAGGTAGCGGAACACCGTGGCGTCGATCAGCTGGGACAGCAACGCGGGTACCTGCTCGGGATCGTCCACGGTCCGCAGCGCGCCCAGTGCCGATTGCCAGCCGTCGGTGGTCGGGAGCTGGCTGAGCCGGTAGGGGACGCCTTTCTGCTGGTCGGCGACGGTCGGCACGTTGGCAAGGGCGTCGGCCGGGCGTAGCGACCCGAGCCGACGGGAAGGGTCGCCCGTCACCGGTGTCCAGCACGCGGCCCAGTAGCCCAGTGCGTCGGCGAGCTCGGTCACGTACGGGTTTTCGATGCTGTCGACGGATCCTGCCCGTGCTTCGGCCGTCAGCATCGAGTGGACCACGTGCCCGACTCGGATCGCGCCGTGAGCCGTACCGCCGGCGATGCCGGGTACCAGCCGCGGCCACCACGTCGCCAGTACTTCCCGCCAGGGACGTTCGGTGACCTCGCGGTGGAACAGGGTGGTCCAGTCCGCTACCCGTTTCAGGTCGCCGAGTGCCTCTCGCCAGTCGTTTTCGGTGACGGGGTCGATCCCGCGTGGTGGTTCTTCCAGGCGTTGCGTGTAGTTGTCGATCCAGTGGTGCACGGAGCCGGCGTGTCCGTGCCGGATCATGGCCTCCACGGCCATGGGGCCGTGGTTGCTGAGATGGTGGCCGCCCCACTCCGGTCCCGTCTGGTGGAACCGCTGGTAGGCCTCCAACAGGACCGATTCGTTGTCCTTCACCCGGGTCCTCCAAGCTGGCCGCCGGACTCTTTGCCCGAACCCTTTTCCGGACAGTAGGTCTGGCGCGCGGCCGCGCACTATCCCCGACGTTGGTAGTGGCATTGGGTGCGTACGTGGCCGCTTTACCAAGGCGGGGGATGGTCAGTACCAGGGCAAGGTCGTTGAATGATGCCGACCCCGGGTGCGATTTGCCCGAATGGTGATCCGTTACCCCCTTAGAGGAGCTATGTCCGTTCTTGTCATCGGTGCGTACGGCAATGTGGGCAATCACGTCGTGGACGGACTTCTGTCCGCTGGAATGCCGGTCCGGGGAACCAGTCGAACACCGCGAACCGGTGAGGTATCGGACGCCGTCGAGATGGTCCGCCTCGACCTGAGCGAACCGGACACCTTGCCGGCCGCCCTGGAGGGCGTCAAGAAGGTCTTCCTCTACGCCAACCAGGACGGCGTCACCGAGTTCGTCAGCGCGGCGAAGGCGGCGGGGGTGGAACACGTCGTGTTGCTGTCCTCCTCTGCCGTGGTGCAACCCGCCGCCCGGCACAGCCGGAGCGCGCAGCTGCACTCGGTCGTGGAGGAGGCGCTGCGGAAGTCGGGAATCGCGTGGACCTTCCTCCGCCCGACCACGTTCGCCGCCCTGCAGCTCCGCTTCGCTCCGATGATCCGGTCGGGGGAGGAGGTGGTGCGGATTCCGTTCCCGCGCTTGCGCACCGCGGCGATTCACGAGCGCGACATCGCCGACGTGGCGGTCCGGGCACTGACCGGCGCCGGGCACGAGGGGAAGGCGTACTGGCTGACCGGGCCAGAGGCCTTGACACAACAGGAATGCATCGAGGTGATCGGAGCGGTGCTGGGGCGGCGGATCGAGGTCGCCGAGCTGGCTCCCGAGGACGCCGAACCGAAGATGCCGGAATCCTTCGTCCGTACCATGACCGAGCTCATGAAGGCTCCGTGTGCCGTGACCTCCGCGGTCGAGGAGGTCACCGGGGCGCCGGCCCGTTCGTTCCGGCAGTGGGCCGAGGAACACATCAAAGACTTCAGCTGACCGCCGCACCAGGAGCGAACGCGGTGTGGCCGGGTTGGTCGTGGGTGGCGTTTCGGGTTATTGAGGGGTGAGGCAAACGTGTCGTGTCTTGGGCGAGACGGCGGGCCGGGTGACGCGACACCGCACTCGCGTGTTTAGAGACGTAACTCGCGTGTTCAGACTCCGCACTCGCGAGTGCGGCATCCAGGCACGTGAGTCACCACTGTCACCAGGGATCACATCTGACGGTAGCGAAAGCCTCCTTCCCTACCTTCAGGGTAGGAAGGGAGGCCCTCACTGCCAGGAGAACGAGCTCGCACCACAGACCAAGGGCGAAGGCGCCCTTCACCGCATCGGACGCGGCGAAGGGCCCCTTCACCTCACCGCCGGCGAACCCGCGCCGACGACTCACATCGACGTGGTGATGTCCTGCCCGACCAGCTGCTTCCACATGACCGCGAGCTCGATGCGCGACTTGGCCCCGACCTTCTGGAAGATCTTGCGGAGATGGAAGGCGACGGTGTGGCGAGACAGGAACATCTTGCCGGCGACCTCGGCGTTCGTGAGTCCGCCTGCCACCAGTTCGGCCACCGCGTACTCGGTGTCGGTCAGCATGGGGATCCGGCTGCTCGGCCAGAATCTCGCCGCGGCCTTGGACGTGTCGTGGCGCCGCAACTTGCTGCGGACCCTGGACGAGTCGCGCGGTGAGCCGGCGTCCGCGTAGGAGTGCATGGCCGTGTCGTAATGCGTGCATGCCTGCCGGAAGTCTCCGTAGTTCGCGGACAGGAGATCGCCGATGTCCTCGTTCATCGAGGCGCGGGTCCACGCGTCGCGGCTGGCGGTGGCCGCTTGTTGAAGCAGGCTGACGTCCTCCTCGACCAGCGCGTCGAGGTGCAGGGCGGCGGCCGTGATGGCGCGGATGTCCGGATTGTCCGCGGAGAGCGCCGCCGCGCAACGACGGCCGCGCTGGGCGGATTCCCGGTCGCCCGCTCGCAGCAGGATCCGGACGAGGAACGACGCCGCCGCGGGCTCGGACAGCAGGAGACCACGGGCCGACGATTCGGATTCGAAGAGCCCTCGGGCGAGCGGTACGGCGACTTCCCAGCCCTTCTCCGCCTCGAGGATCTGGACGACGAGCCAGGCGGGCGAGTCCCAAGGAAAGGTGTCCCGCCTGCCGAAAAGCACGTCCCTGCCGAACAGCACGTCATCCTTGAGCTGGTTGGCATGATGGATCATCGCGGCGAGTTCGCCACGCCGCATCGCGGCGATCGCGCGGACCGTGTTCCCGATCGAGGCCCACGACGCGAGACGCGGGTCGTTCGCCACGACCATGCCGGCGTCACACAGCTTGCCCGCCCCGTCGATGTCGCCTTCGCAGAGTGCGATCTTGGCTCTGACCAGCGCCGTAACCGCGTCGATGGCAGGGTCGTCGACCACCTCGGTTGCTTGGCGGACCGCGCGCTTGGCTTCGTCGATGCACCGGAGGTTGGTCAGCAGCAGCGCGAGTTGAAGGCTCGCCAGCGCCGTGCAGTGCTCGCTGCCCCGACGGCATCTGGCCGTCGCCGCGGCCTCGGCCAGGGAGATGGCGGAGACGACGTCGCCCTCGAGCCAGACCGAACCGGCTGTGTGCAGGATTTCGAGATTGATGCAGTCGTGAGAGGAGAGAATTGACGCGTTTAGTCCCAGAATGCCCAATCGAACCCCCGAAGTTTCCATGCACATTTAAGGAAGTCTCCAAGTACATTTACGGTGAAGAGCGCGACTCGAACTTTGGACAGCACGATTTAAGCCCAATCTCTCTTCGGCGGAGAGATTGTGTCAAATTGCTATACTTACCCCAGTTTCTATGAGCACCCCAGACCTGGCCGACGATACCTGATCGCTGCGCTATGTCAAGGTCACACGGAGTAGTCCTGGGGGCTATGATTTTCCGCCAGCGCTGCCGGAGTGCGCCCGATGGGCGCCCGCGAGTCATTGGCCTTTCGTCGTCGAAACCGCCAACTGGTCGAATGCCGAGAATGCGGAAAAACTGACTGGTTCTGTCCGAATTGTCGGTTCCCCGGAGGGCTCGGGCATACCTGGCTCAGCGGACCGCGGCGAGACAGGAGCCGGACACTGTCAGGCTGGGTAGTTGCCGTCGGTGCGGCGGGATGGGCACGATGATGGTCAAGGTCGGCGCTGTCCGCATCGGCACTTCGAGAGGTGGCCTATGTCCGCGTTGCCGCTGGTGGACCGATCCTCGGAACTTCTCGGGGACGGGGGCGGGAGGTTCGTCGTGGGACGAGCCGGTGACATCGTCGCGGTGCCGGACGGCGACGAGGTGGCCGCGGTGGGCTGAAGGTGATCGCTCCTCCGGAGCGTGAGTGAGGCCTGTCCGATCCGGACCGGGGACGCGCATCGGTTCTCGATGAGCTCTCGATTGTCCATCCGGGTGACCTGAAGGGTCGCGGTGGTGGGGGCCAGACTTTTCTGGTCTCCGAAAAACGAAGGAAAGTAATGGGCTTCCGTCTCAGAGGCATTCTTCGTCGGTGGGTCAGGATCACCGCAATGCTCGGCTCGAATTCCCCGTATCCGGCGGCACAATTCGCAAGCTGCGCCTTGCCCGCGGAGTTCTACCTGTTCACCATGTCGGTTCCCCCGGATGTCGACCTGCACCAGAGGGTCCTTTTCTCTCCGTGTATCGAGGTGGACATCGACGGTCTGTGGCTGCGCGACGACATCGCCGAATAGCAGCGCCGGCCGAACAGGTGAGACGGAACTCGCGTGTCCAGACTCCGCACACCCGAGTGCGGCATCCAGACACGCGAGTTACGTCCCCAAGCACGCGAGTCACGCCTTCCTGCACGACCAGCCGCTAGTTGCGGTACCGGAAGACGATCCGGCCGCGCGACAGGTCGTACGGCGTGAGCTCCACCAGCACCCGGTCTTCCAGGTAGATCTTGATGAAGTTCTGGCGGATCTTGCCGCTGATGTGCGCGAGCACCCGGTGGCCGTTGTCGAGCTCCACGGTGAACATGCCGGCACGCAGGGCCTCGACGACCTTGCCCTCGACTTCGATGCCTTTTCTAGTCTTCATCGCACCAGCTCCAGGTTGCTGTTCATCGGCCGGGCGCCGATGCCTTCGAACAGGGCAGAGGCCGCGTGATTGGGCTCTTGGACTTCGGCAAAGGCTTCGGCGAATCCGGCGCGGTGCAGCGTCCCGAGCGCGTGGGCCAGCAGCGCACGCGCGATGCCGCGGCGCTGCTCGACGGTGCGGACCGCGAGCAGTCCGATGCGCGGCCGGTTCACCGTCACTACGCGGATCAGGCCGAGGTAGCGGTCCGGTGTCGCGGCGACCGCGTACTTCGACGGGTCGATGATGGTGTCGCCGTCGGGGCGGGGGATCACTTCGGCAGGCATCGACTGCCACCCGGCGGTCGCCTCGACTTCGTCACGGATCGCGCGGTCCACCGCCCGCAGCAGACCCTCGTCCGCCTGGCCTGCAGGCACGATCGTCACCCCGGAAGGTGGCAGGGTTTCTTCGAGTCCCGTGGTCCGCGGGTCGGTCGGCACGGCGTATTCCCACTCGCGGCGCCGGATCGTGAAACCGGCTCGTCGCCAGCAGGCCGTCAGCTCGACGTCGGCTTCGTCGACCACCGTGTACAGCGGCTCCGGCAGTTCGGCCACCATCGCCTCGGCGAGCCGGTCGAACGTGGCCTCGCGCCAGGCGTCGACGCAAACGAACAAACGGCCGTCGGGCCGGTGCTCCGCATATCCGCGGCCGACCACCCTGTCGTCGTCGAGTGCGTGCCAATGCCTGTCCGCGACGCGCGTGATCACCACCGCGTTCTCGCTCAGGCCGGATGTCAAAGGCTTCGTGTTGATCGGAGACTCCTTCCAGGAGTGCCTCGGTCTCAGGCGCTCCTGGCGGCAGCGAAGCTCAGCCGCCGGACCGTGAAGGGTTCAGGGAGCACCCATGGGTGTTTGCGTTCACGGGTCTCACCTCCTCCAACGAATTCACGGTCGAAAACGACGTTAGCAGCGGATCGCTGACTCACGCAATCCTTCCGGCGCGCTTCCGACGCCGGAAGGCCGGGCTATCAGGCTGAGGGATGCCGGAGGGGGTGCGGCCGCTTTTAGCCTGCTGAACGCGGGCCGAAAAAGTTTCGTCCGGGTTCTCCGCCACGCGCACGCACCGGAGCTGATCCGAGCCGCGGTACCGGTGTCCGCCCCGCCCGCGATCGGGGGCGGCCTCCGTGCCCGATGGCGTCCGCTCTACGAAAGGACAGGGTTTCCCCCATGACCGACAAGGCGTTCAAGTTCGCCGTGATTGCGGAGCCAACGGACGAGAAGCAGTGGCTTGGCATAGCCAGGCAGGCCGAAGACCTGGGATACACCAGCCTGCTCTCCGCCGACGTCCTGACGGCACCGTCTCCGTTCCCCGCCCTCGCCATCGCGGCCGGGGCGACCACGACCCTGCGGGTGGGAACGTGGGTGGCCGCCAGCCCGCTGCGCGCGCCGCGCATGGCGGCCTGGGATTCCCACACACTGTCACTGCTGAGTGGCGGGCGATTCGACTTGGGTATCGGGACGGGCAGGCCGTTCGTCCTGGATGACGCGGTGAAGCTGCTGGGCATCACGCCGTCGTCGCCCGCGGAACGCCTGGCGCAGGTGGAGCAGACGATCGACGAACTGCGTGCCCTCGACGGGGACGCGCACACCCCGGTGCTCATCGCCGCCGGCGGTCCCAAGGCCCGTGCCCTGGCCGCCGCGAAGGCAGACAGGATCACCGTCGCCGCGAGCCCGATCGCGACCCGGGAGGAAATCGCGGCGCTGGTCGCGGGGATGCGTGCACAGGCCGGGGACCGGGGCGACGAGATCGAGTTCGTCTCCCCGATCTTCGTCATCGGCGAAGTGGCGCCGCCTTGGGTGCCGCGGCTGCTGAAGACCGACATGAAGACGCTCATCGAGCACGACTCGCTGGGCATCCTCCGCGGCAGCCCGCAGGTGATGGCCGACGAACTGCAGCGACGGCGCGAGACGCTCGGCATCAACTGCTTCACCTTGAACGCCGTGTTCGCCGAGCAGTTCGCCCCGGTGCTCGAACTTCTCGCCTGATCACGCGGACCACCACGGCTTCCGCCGGACCGCCGACAGTGCGTCGGCGCTTTCGGCGGGAGCGTGGTGGTCCCGGACGCCGGTTGCGGAGGACCAGCGTCACGGCCCTCTCGAAAGGCGGCACCCTGTGCATTCTCTGCGGTTCCTTGCCGAATCTTCGTCGAACGGCATGGTCGAACGCGACTTCGTCGTGGGTGAGGTCCCCGGCGTTCTCTGGTCGCCTGCCGACGGCGAGCGGGCGCCTCTGGTGCTGATGGGCCACGGTGGGGGCAACCACAAAAAACATCCGGCGATGGCGGGCCGGGCACAGCGCTTCGTGACTCACGGCGGCTTTCACGTCGCCGTCGTCGACGCGCCCGGTCACGGCGACCGGCCGCGCTCGGCGCGCGACGAGCAGGAGGTCGCCGCGCTGTTGGCGGCGAAGGCCGCGGGCGAGTCGGAAGGCCCGGTCGCCCGGCGCTACAGCGCGTATCTGGCGGAGCTGGCCGTGCCGGAGTGGCGGGCGACCCTGGATGCCCTTCAGGAGCTCGCGGAGATCGGCGCCGATGGGCCGGTGGGGTACTTCGGTATCAACCTGGGCACCGCGATCGGGGTGCCGCTGGTGGCGGTCGAGCCCAGGATCACGGCCGCGGTCTTCGGCCAGCACTGGCCCGATGTCCTCGCGGAGAAGGCGAAGGAGATCACCATCCCGATCGAGTTCGGCATGCAGTGGGACGACGAGGAAATCTCGCGAGAGGCCAGCCTGACGCTGTTCGACGCCTTCGCCTCGAAGGAGAAGTCGTTGCACGCCAACGCGGGCAAACACCATGAAGTGCCGAGGTTCGAGGTCGACAGCGCGGTCCGGTTCTTCGCCCGGCATCTGGACCGGGCGCTCACCTCACCGGCCTGAGGCGAGCGCGGCGGCGTCCGGCCCGTTTCCCCGGGCCGGCACCGCCAACCGTCAGGACGGGGGATAGGGATCCCTCCCGGCGCGGCCTATTACTGGAAGCATGGCACTGAAGATCGGTTACAAGGCGTCGGCCGAGCAGTTCGCCCCGCGCGAGCTCGTCGAGTACGCGGTCAGCGCGGAAGGCCACGGCCTGGACAGCGTTTGGATCAGCGACCACCTGCAGCCATGGCGGCACGAGGGCGGCCACTCGCCGTTCTCCCTGTCCTGGCTCAGCGCGGTCGGGGAGCGCACCGAGCGGGTCCAGCTCGGCACCAGCGTGCTGACCGCCACGTTCCGGTACCACCCGGCCGTGGTGGCGCACGCGTTCGCCACCCTCGGGGTGCTGTACCCCGGCCGGGTCGCGCTGGGCATCGGCAGCGGCGAGGCGCTCAACGAAGTCGCGGTCGCGCGCATCACCTGGCCGGATTTCAAGGAGCGGTTCGCCCGCTTGCGTGAGGCCGTGGACCTGATCCGCCGGCTGTGGACGGAAGACCGCGTCACGTTCGAGGGGCAGTACTACCAGACCACCGCCGTGTCCATTTACGACCGGCCCGCGGTGCCGGTCCCCATCTACCTCGCCGCCGGTGGTCCGGTCATGGCCAAATATGTCGGCCGCAAGGGTGACGGCTTCATCTGCACCAGTGGCAAGGGCATGGAGCTGTACACCGAGAAGCTCCTGCCTGCCGTGGAAGCGGGCGCGGGGCAAGAAGGCCGTGACCACGACGCGATCGACAAGATGATCGAGATCAAGCTCTCCTACGACCCGGATCCGGACCAGGCACTGGAGAACTGCCGGTTCTGGGCGCCGTTGTCACTGTCTCCCGAGCAGAAAGCCGGCTTCGAGGACCCGGTCGAGATGGAGAAGGCCGCCGACGAACTGCCCATCGAGCAGATCGCCAAACGCTGGATCGTCGCCTCCACCCCGGACGAGGCGATCGGTCAGATCAAGCAGTACGTCGACGCCGGATTCGACCACTTGGTCTTCCACGGCCCCGGACACGACCAAGAGCGGTTCCTCAAGAACTTCGCCGAGCAGGTCCTCCCCGGACTGCGCGGCCTCGGCTGACCACTCGTGGCCACCCCGCCGAGCGGTTCACCTCGGCGGGGTGCCGGCGCGTGCGCGAGCACCGGGCCGGCAGCAAGAACGCGCTGTCGTGGGTTGGGGTCCGATCACGCGAGTTACGTCTCCAAGCACGCGAGTTACGTCTTCAAGCACGCGAGTTACGTGTCTGATCACGCGAGTGCGGTGCCGCGTCACCCCAGGGGCCAGCTCACCTGATCGCGGCACCCTTGCCTTACCGCTCAATATCAGGACGAATTCCGCCGGGTAGCCGGGGCAAGACCGAGTGACGATGAGCGTGCCGGCACCGCCACGACGCGGTGACCGGCACGCCCGCCATGGGCAGGCTTGCCCAGTCAGCTGAAGTCTTTGGCGTGGTCCTCGGCCCATTGCCGGAAGGAGCGGGCCGGCACTCCGGTGATCTCCTCGACGGCGGGCGTCACGACGCACGGTTCCTTCATGAGCTGCTTCATGGTCTGGATGAGGAACGGCGGCCACTTCGGCTCGGTGTCCTCGACGACGTCGATCGACTTCCCGATCACCGCGGCGATCGTGTCGATGTGCTCCTGCTGCGTCAAGGCCTCCGGCCCGGTCAGCCAGTACCCCTGCCCCTCGTGTCCGGCATCGGTCAGTGTCCGGACCGCCACGTCGGCGATGTCGCGTTCGTGGATGGACGCGGCTTGCCCATGCAGGAAGGGAATCCGCAGCAGTTCCCCGGCCCGGATCGCCGGAGCCCAGCTGAGCTGCTTGGTGGCGAACGTGGTCGGGCGGAGGAAGGTCCACGCGATTCCGGACTCCTGCAGCGCCTTCTCCACCGCGGAGTGCTCTTTCGCGCTGCGACTGTTCTGCAGGGTGGGTTCCACCACGGAAGCCGACGACAGCAACACGACGTGTTCCACTCCGGCCGCCCGCGCCGCGGTGGCGAAGTCGACGGCACTGCCCGGATTGGCGTAGAGAAAGACCTTTTCGACGCCCTCGAGCGCGGCCGGAAGCGTCTCCGGCTCATCGAGGTCGAGGCGGACCATCTCGACGGCGTCCGGCAATGCGCCCGGTTTCGGTTTCCTGCTGGCTCCCCGGACTGACGCTCCGGCGGACAGAAGCCCAGTCACCACGTGACTGCCCACACTGCCGTACGCGCCGATGACAAGGACGGACATGGCTCCTCCAAAAGGCTTGACAGGCCGACGTTCGACCGAATCCCAGCAAACTTACCGTATCTGTTCCGGCGCGAGTTTCCTCGCCGACCGCGAGGACGTTGAAGGTCAAGCAAATTCCCGATGCCGCCGCGAGGGCCGGTGAACGAAAGTCGGCGACGGTCACTTGAACGCGCACCGCGGGCAACTGTCATACCGAGGGATAGGGATCCCTCCGCGAGCGCCCTAGCATCAGCCGGGTACCCGAGACGGCAGACTTGACAGAAGGTGGGTGGCAGATTTCGTGGTGGATCCGACCGAAGTCATACCGAAGAATGGTGACCGGCAGGCGACATTCAGCGCGAAACGGGCACTGACTCGTGAACAGCTGGAAGAGTTCGCCGAGCGCGGTTACCTCGTGATTCCGGATGTCGTGCCGCCGGATCTGATCGCCGCCGCCAACGCCGTGGTCGACGAGCAGCTGCGTGCGCGCCCGCCGGCGGAAGGCCATGTCGGGGTGGTCTACCGGTTCCAGGAATTGGAGGATTCACCGGTGCTCGCGGCGTTGTTGCGTGACACCGCCGCCTTCTCGCTCGCCGAAAACCTCACGGGCGAAGGAGAGTTGGAGGTGCCGGAGTCGGTGCAGATCGCACTGACTTACCCGCCCTTCAAGGACGCCAGGGAAAAGCCGCATATCGACGGCGGCAAGGGACGGAAACCCGATGACCCCCCATGGACGTTCACCATGCTCGCCGGGTTCTTCCTGACCGACCAGTCGAGCGATGACACGGGAAACCTCTTCGTCTGGCCGGGAACACACCGTGCGCACGCACAATTGTTCCGCGAGCGCGGTCCCGAGGCCTTCACGACCTACCCGAATGTCAAGCTGCCGGAGCGGGAGATGGTGCGTGGTCGTCCAGGCGACCTGCTGTTGAAGCACTACCTGCTCGGCCACAATGGTGGCAACAACACCGGCGACTCCATTCGGCGCACGGTTTACTTCAGGCTCCGGCATCGGGAGCACGAAGCGAAATGGCGTGAAGCGCTGCAAGATCCTTGGCACGATCTCGCGCCGCTGCGAGGGCTGATTCCGTAGTCCGGTGAAGACGAAACGCGTACGACGCCGGTGAGCGCGCCACCGCCACCGGCGAGCAAAGCTCGATGAAGCCGTAAATGGGACTAAAAATCAAGGGTGGAGACTATGATGCCTGACGTCAGCGATCTCGTGGACGTGGCGACCGGCGACGTCATTCTGGCCGAGACCGATGTCACGCTGCCCGGCGTTTTGCCCCTCGTGCTCGAGCGTGCCCACCGGTCGTCCGCTCGCACCGGCCGATGGTTCGGACGGTCCTGGACGTCGAGCCTCGACCAGTGCCTGCGGGTGACCGGAGACCGGATCGACGCGAGGTTCGCCGGCGGGGAGATCCTGACCTGGACACACCCGGGCGGCGCCGGCGATCCCCGCTCCATCCCGGTGACCGGTCCCGCTTGGCCGTTGCTGCAGAACCCGGACGGCTCCTACGCCGTCAGCGATCCGCAACGCGGCCTCATCTGGCGATTCGAGCGACGGCCCGGATATGAAGGCGGCGAACTGCCCCTGGTCTCGGTCACGGATCGCGCGGGCCACGAGATCACCTTCAATCACGACGAGGCCGGCCGCCCGCTCAGCATCGTCCACTCCGGCGGCTACCGCGTCCTGGTGACGGTCACCGGCGAGCACGTCACCGCGCTGACCCTCGCCCGCCCCGACGGCCAGGACGAAATCCCCTTGCGCCGCTTCGAATACGACGACTCCGGCAACCTGTCCGGCGTCGTCAATTCCTCCGGCCTGCCGCGACGCTTCACTTACGACGGCGAGGGCAGGCTGACCAGCTGGACCGACCGCAACGGCTACTCCTACCACTACACCTTCGATCCCGAAGGCCGCTGCGTACGCGGGGAAGGCCCTGAAGGTTTCCTGTCCGGCACCTTCGCCTACGAGCACGGCATCACCCGTTGGACCGGCATCGACGGAGATGTCACCATCCACGCGATCACCGAGTCCGCCCAAGTCGCCGCGATCACCGACCCGATCGGGAAAACGGCGCGGACGGACTACGACGAACGTGGCCGGGTCACGGTCCGCACCGACGCCCTCGGCAGGGTCACGCGATATGCCTACGACGATCGCGGCAACCTGGTCTCGGTGACCAATCCGGACGGCCGCGTCGCCCAAGTCGAAGCCGACGAGGCCTGCCTCCCGGTACGGATCACCGGGCCGGACGGAAGTGTCTGGCTACAGGCCTTCGACAAGAGCGGCAATCTCACCGAACTGACCGCGCCCGACGGCTCGGTGCTCAAGAACGGGTATGACAGCCGCGGGCACCTCGCCGAGGTGATCGGCGTGGATGGCGCGGTCACCACGATGGAATGCGATCCCGCCGGGATGCCCGTGACGGTCACCGCGCCCACCGGCGAAACCACCCGGTACGAGCGCGACCCACTGGGACGAGTCGTGCGCGTCACGAGTTCCGGCGGCGGGACGACCGCCTATACGTGGACGACGGATGGCCTCCCCGCCTCCCGTACCCTGCCGGACGGTTCGACCGAGTCCTGGGACTGGGACGGCGAAGGGAATCTGCTGCGACGCGTCTCCGCCACGGGATCGGTCACGTCCTACGCTTACGGCCCATTCGGGCGGCTCGTGTCGATCGACTGGCCGGGCGGTACCCGCAGCGAGCTCGGCTTCGACCGCAACTGCCGCCTCGTCTCGGTGACCCACGGCGGACTGACGTGGCAATACGAGTTGGACTCCGCCGGCCGGATGAGTGCGCAGACCGATTACAACGGCGCCACCACCCAGTACTGGTACGACGCCGAGGGTCAGCTCGTGCACCGTGTGAACGCCAGCGGCCACGAGGCCTCGTTCGCGTATGACCCGCTCGGCAAACTGGCGACTCATCACGCCGCCGAGGGCACCGTGACGAAGTTCGACCACGATCCGGAAGGCCGCTTCCTTCGCGCGAAAAACGACGACGTGGATTTGGTCTTCGTCCGGGACTCGCTCGGCCGGGTGATCACCGAAACCTGCGACGGCCGCACCGTCACCAAGACCTACGACGCCGCCGGAAGGGTGACGAGCCGCATCACACCATCCGGGGCCCGTACCGCCTGGGTCTACAACGCCGCCGGACTGCCTTCGGCACTCACCGCCGACGGCAGGGAACTGCGGTTCGCCCATGACGAAGCCGGACGGGAAATCCGGCGGGAGCTACCCGGCGGAACCGTGCTCGCCCAGGAATGGGACCTACTCGGTCGTCTCGTGACTCAAACCCTCACCGGCCGGGCCGCTTCCTCCGGTCCGGCGGGATCCGAACCGCTCCAACGGCGCGCGTACACCTACGGCCCGGACGGATTCGTCGCGGAGTTGGAAGATCTGCTCACCGGCGGCCGGGCGTTCCGGCTCGATTCCGACGGGCGGGTCACCGTCGTGACCGGCCGGGGTGACGAATGGTCGGAGCACTATGACTACGACCCCGTCGGCAACATCGTGAACGCCGTCTGGCCCGCTTCGGCCACTTTCCCCGCTTCCGGAACTCCGGAGACCTCATCGCAAGGACCCCGCGAGGTGAACGGAACCTTCACCACCCGGGCCGGGAACGTCCGTTACGGGTACGACGCCGCCGGGCGAGTCGTGACGCGGACGCGAACACGGATATCCGGCGATCCGGAGACTTGGCGCTATGCGTGGGACGCGGACAGCAGGCTTTTCTCTGCCACTCTTCCCGACGGGAGCAAGTGGCACTATCAGTACGATCCCCTTGGCCGCCGCATCGGCAAGCGTCATCTTTCCGCCGACGGTGAACTGCTGGAGCAGACACGGTTCTCGTGGGACGGGGGAGTTCTCGCCGAGCAAGAGGACATTCAAGGCGATCGGCGGAAGATCACCACCTGGAATTACCGGAACGACTCGTTCATTCCGGTCACGCAGACCTCGCGAACCGTTGTCCGTGCAGGATCCGAAGACGAGCAGGTCGACGAAGAATTCCACTCCGTGGTCACGGACCTGAGTGGTGCAGCGACCGAGCTGGTCTCCGCTGACGGCGTCATCGCCGGGAATCAGCGGCGCACACTGTGGGGGCAATCCCACTGGCAACGTGATACCGCGACGACCCCGCTGCGATTCGCCGGTCAGTATTTCGATCAAGAAACGGGATTGCACTACCACGATCACCGCTATTACGATCCCGATACCGGTGCGTACCTCTCCCCGGATCCGCTTGGACTGACGCCCGCGCCGAACCCCCATGCGTACGTCCCGAATTCCCTTGCCGCCGACGATCCTCTCGGGCTCTTGAGCCGTGCCGAAGCAGCGCGGCTGGAAACGGCCGGCACGTGGGTGGGTTCTCTGCTTCGCCACCATCATCATCTGGTGCTTTTCGCCGACCTTGACGGGTTCGACGCGCGTCTGTTCGCGGGTGAGGCTGGTGGTGGGGTGTGAAGGCTCCTTTCGCCGCGTCTGATGCGGCGAAGGGAGCCTTCGGCCCTGGTCAGGCGCGAGGGGGTCGTGAGTGGCAAATGTCGTTCTAACCCTATGCCACGTAGCTTAAGTTGAGCTTGAGCAGCTGCCGGTCTGCTCGATCAAGCCGGACAAGTCGCCGGCAGCGGAACCTGATCCGGACTGTCCACACGGGACGCCAGTCCGGATCAGGGTGCCTGATTTGGGTGCTTTGAGCAGCTGTGTGAGGGGGTCGTGAGTGGCAATGAGCGTTAGAACGACCTTTGCCACTCACGACCCCCTGGCAGCACCGCCCATTTCGTCGTCAATCGGACATTCAGCCATCGAAGCGTGTCTACAGTGGACACTAGGGGCGTACCGGCTTCCGTCGGCCGGGGCAACCGAGCGCTTGACCTGCGGCAACCGTCGCCACTTGCGATCAAACCTCGTCCAAGATCAACTCAAGCTACGTGGCATTGCGTTCTAACCCTCATTACCACTCACGACCCCGTCTCGCAGCTGCGCAAAGCACCCAAACCGGGCGCCCAGCGGTGCGGCCCCGAACGGCGGGATTCCCTCATGGACCGTTACGAAATGAATGCGAGTGTGGTGAGTTGCGGATTCTCGGCATTTCCGGATCGCTTCGCAAGGAGTCGTTCAACACCCGGCTACTGGCGGCCGTTCGGCAGCTGGCCCCGGCGGGGATGACGATCGATGTCTTCGACGGACTCGGCGATCTGCCGCTGTACAACGGAGATCTCGATTCCCGGGAGGGCGGCCCTGCTCCGGTCGAGCGGTGGCGTGAGGCCGTCCGCGAGGCGGACGGTCTGCTCGTCGTCACACCGGAGTACAACAGCTCGATTCCGGGCGTGCTCAAGAACGCGGTCGACTGGGTGTCCCGGCCCATGGTGGGCGCCGCGCTGCACGGCAAATGCGTGGTGACCATGGTGGCCACCCCCGGGCGTGGCCTCGGCCGCAACGTGCTGACCGATCTCGGCCGGGTATTGCACGACTGTCACGCGCACGTGGTCAGCGGGCCATGGGTGGTGCTCACCGAGGCGGAGGGCAAGCTCGCCGACGTCGAAGACGAGCAGGGTCAGTTCGTGCCCACCCTTTCCGACCCGGTATCCGTGCGCATCGCCACGGTCCAGTTGAACGCGCTGGCCGCCGCGGTCGACGCGGGCGCCGGCGAGCACGCCGTGGCTCCCCTGCGGGCCTACTTCGCCGCCGGGCGAGCGCGGAACAGTTAGCCGACCGCCTCCCGCGTTCATCGAACCTGCGCCATCAGCACGCTGCTCGCCCCGCGCGAAGCCACTCCGAGAGGAAACCGGGGCTCACCACGTCACCTGCAACGCGCGCACGCCGTAGATGAGACTGAACTCGCGGAATTCCACTTGGTCGGCCAAAGCGAGCCGGGGGAAACGCCGCAACACCGCCGGGAGAGCGATGCGCAGTTCCATCCGCGCGAGTGGTGCCCCGAGGCAATGGTGTGCGCCATGTCCGAAGGCGACGTGGCCGGTCGTTCCCCGGGTGATGTCGAGGGTTTCGGGATCGTCGATCAGGGCGGGGTCGCGGTTGGCGGCCGGGATCGAGCAGATCACGAGCGATCCCGCGGGAATGCGGTGCCCGCCGACCTCCACGTCCGTCGTGGTCGTCCTCGGCGGCAGCGACTGGACGACGGAAAGCCAGCGCAGCAGTTCCTCGACGGCGGGCTCGATCAGTCCGGGATCCTCGCGGAGCAAGGTCAGCTGGTCCGGGTGCCACAGCAGGGCCAGGGTGCCGAGGCCGAGCATGTTCGCGGTCGTCTCGTGCCCGGCGAGCAGCAGAAGTCCTCCGATACCGGTCAGCTCGTCCGAAGTGAGATCGTCGCCGTGTTGGCGCACGAGCATGCCCAGCATGTCGTCGCCCGGATCCGTCCGGGCGCGGGCCACGAGACCGGCCATGTAGTCGTGGTCCTCCCGTTGCGCCGCGACCCGCTGGTCCACCGGCAACGAGGTGTCGAGAATCCGCGCGGCGCGCTCGTGGAATTCGCCGCGGTCGGCATACGGGACACCCAGCAGTTCGCAGATCACCAGCGACGGCACCGGCAACGCGAAGTGCGCCACCAGATCGGCCGGGTTACCGGCTCGCTCCAGGTTGTCCAGGGCCGTTTGGACGATCTCGGTGATCCGCGGCTCGAGCCTGTTCATCCGCCGTACGGTGAACTCCGGGGTGAGCAGACGCCGCAGGCGCGTGTGTTCGGGCGGGTCGAGTCTGATCAGCTGTCCCGCCGTGACGTCGTCTTGTCCGGCTCCCGTCAGCGGCGTGGCGCTGCTGAACCGGGCCGGATCCGCCAGCACCTGACGGACGTCTTCCTTACGGCAGACCAGATACGCGGGTACGCCGAACGGCGTCTCGACTTGTACGACTCCTTCGCCGTCGCGAGCCCGCGCCAATTCTCCGATCGGGTCGAGACCGTTCCTTCGCAGGTGAAGTGGCATGGTTTCGGTCATTTTCTGTCTTTCGTTCAGGACTGGGCGTCGAGCCACTCTGGGAACGTGGGGCCCGCGAGCTTGGCGTGCGGGCTGGGCAGGAAGCCGCCGGCGGCCGCGATGTCGGCGTCGGGCATGCCGGAGCCGTCGACGCTGACGACCTCGATGCCCCGGCGGGCGCCGAGGATGCGGGCCGCGTCCGCCATGATTTCCTTGCGTGGCCCCGCGATTTCGGGGATAGGGGTTCCCGGGTCGCTCGGGTCGAGGGCGAGGTCGACCAGTTCCTCCGCGACGGTGCGGCAGGCCACGAGCTGTGTGGGCAGGGCGGGCAGGTGGACGACGTCGCTTTGCTGCCAGTCCAGGAGCTGGCCGACGAACTCGTGGAACTGTGCGGCCCGCAGGAGGCGAACGGGGAGAGGGCCTGCCAGAAGGAGTTCCTCGTGCACCTTCTTGGCGGCGATGAAACCGGCGGTGGCCTTGTCGGCGCCGATGATGGACGCCGCGGCGATCCGGGCGACCCCCGCCTGACGGCCCGTCTCGTGCAGGTTGCGGGCCGAGGTGCGGAAGAACTCCGTCGCCGCTTCCTGCTCGGAGCCGTGCCACGAGGCGACGTCGATGATGACCTCGACGCCGTCGAGTGCCTCGGCGAGCCCTTCACCGGTGATGATGTCCACGCCGGTGGCGCGGGACATCGGCACGACGTGGTGTCCTCGTTCGGTGAGGACGTCGACGACGTGCTGTCCCAGCCGTCCGGTCGCGCCGGCCACTGCGAACTTGCTCATGATTCAGAACCTCTCTCGAACGTGGGGAAGTCAGTCGGTGTAGTTGAGGCCGGGCGGCATTCCGGGAATCGGCTTGGCGATGAGCGCGGCGGGGGCGAAGAAGCCGATATGCGCGATCGCCATCACGAGCGTCCAGAGCGCCTTGGCGTCGTAGCATTCGGATGCCTTGGCGTACAACGAGTCGGGGACACGTTCGCCGGACGGATTCGGGGTGAGGACGGCCTCCACGAGCTCCAGCGCGACGCGTTCGGGGTCGGTGAAGCAGGTGGCGTCCTGCCAGGTCGCCACCGCGGTGATGCGCTCCTCGGGCTCTCCGGCTTGGCGGAGATTGGCGGTCTCGCGAAGGGTGAAGTACGTGCTGCCGAGCAGCTGTCCGGCGCGCAGTTGCAGCAGGCTGACGGTCGTCGAGGGGATCGCGCCGTTCTTGAGGACCTTGTGCAGGCCGCCGGCGACTTCGGCCATCTCGGGTACGAAGGGGATCGGGTTGGGCATGCGTGACCGCGGGGGCATGGCGGACTTCCTTTCTCTTCGGCGTTGCGACCAAGAGATCCCGGCGACGCGATTCCCGTGACAGGTCGGCCTTGTGACGCAGGCCACCGTCACAAAAGGAGGAGGGCCGGGGTCGTATGGGCACGCTCGAGAAAGGCAGGAACCGGTGACGATCGAACGAGACACCGCCATGGAGCCCGCCACCGAGGCGTTCGTGGCCCATCGCAACCTGCTTTTCACCGTGGCCTACGAGATGCTCGGTTCCGCAACCGACGCCGAGGACGTCCTGCAGGAGACCTGGATGCGGTGGGTGGGCGTGGACTTCGCGACGGTGCTGGCCCCGCGTGCGTTCCTGGTCCGGATCACCACCCGGCAGGCGCTCAAACGGCTGCGGACACTCGGCAGGCGCAAGGAGTCCTACGTCGGCCCGTGGCTACCCGAGCCGCTGTTGACCGCGCCGGACGTCGCCGAGGATGTGGAGCTGGCCGACAGTGTCTCGATGGCGATGTTGCTGGTGCTCGAGACGCTCGCGCCGACCGAGCGCGCGGTGTTCGTGCTGCGCGAGGTCTTCGTGCTCGACTACGACGAGATCGCCGAAGCCGTCGGCAAAACTCCAAGTACCGTGCGCCAGATCGCGCATCGGGCGCGGGCGCACGTCGCCGCGCGCAGACCCCGCGGCGCCGGCTCTCCCGCCGAACACCGGGCCGCGCTCCAGGCCTTCCGGTCGGCGGTCGAAACCGGCGATTTACAGGGCCTGCTCGACATCCTCGCGCCGGACGTCGTCGCCCTCAGCGACGGCGGCGGGGTCAAACACGCCCTGCTGCGGCCGGTCGTGGGCGTGGACAACGTGGCGCGCCTGCTGGCCGTCGGCTGGTGGAAACGGGACGCGGAAAGGGCGGTCGAGCCGGTTCAGATCAACGGTGGCCCGGGGCTGCTCATCCGGGTCGACGGGGAGATCGACGGCGTGCTGGCGGTGCGGGTCGAGAACGGCTTGGTCACCGGTGCGTACCACGTGCGCAATCCGGAGAAGCTGGCGAATGTGGAGCGGGAGATCACCGTCAGCCGCTGTTCAGGCGCCGAGGCGGTTGTAGATCCGGCTGGCCAGGGTGGCGGCCAGCTGGTTCAAGGCGCTCCAAGGTTCATCGAGCGCGAACCGGCCGAGTAGTTCCGCCGCGGCGTAGGCCTCGGCCTCGGAGAGCAGTGGCGCGCGCCGGTCCTGGAGCCCCTTCTCGACCAGCCGTGACAGCGCATCGGCGTATTCCTCCAGGTCACGCACCACAGCCAGGCCGTACCGCTCGTCGAGCGAATCCCCGGCGAGGTCGTCACTCATGGTCGTCTCCCCTTCTGCGTTCACCCGTCCGACGCGCTCCAGAAAATCTATGCTGGCCGGGGTAGACATTCAACGCCGGGTGTGTGTAATGTTCTACTCGTACCGAGAAAGACAACGTCAAGCAGGCGCGGGAGATGACGTAACTACCCGCGAGGTGAGACAAGCCGGTCAGGCGGCACGGGGCCGATCTAGGAACAGGTCCCGGACGGTGATCGGGAGCAGGATCTCAGGGCCGGGTTGTGAAGAAGGTTCGACCAGGTAGTGCCGGCCCTGGAAGGAAAGTGCAGGACACGGGCGGAGCAGTCGCGCCCGTGAAGAACATGTAGTTGCAGTAAGTCAGTAGTTCAGTAAGTAAGTAAGCAGTGCAGTTGCAGGACCGGTCAGGTGGCCGGAGCCGATCAGTGAACAGGGCTCCGGGCAGTGACCAGCGGCGTCAGCGTGCTGGGACCGATCAGTGAAAGGGTTCCGGCAGTGTCGCTCGCGGCAGGTGAAGTAGCAGTACCCAGCAAGGTGAAAACACAGGAAAGAAGGGAACGGCGACATCATTGGATCGCCCGCAGCGGCAAGGTATCGCCGCGCGGGTGCCGTAGTTCCATCGAGTACGGAGGTGGTTCGCGGTCACGAATCAGCGATCCCCGCGCACTCCGGTTGTTCACCGGACGCGGGTGCAGGAAGCCGGCGGTCGCGCCGGTAGACGATGGTGAAACCCAACCCTGAGGACCCCGGGTGCCGTTTCGGCACCCGGGGTCCTTTGTGATGTGGAGGTGGAATGATCCCTGACCAAGAAGGACCGGCCACGCCCAGCGGGGCCGACAGGTTCGATGACGAGCACTACCCCGCCTACACGATGGGCCGTGCCGCCGACATGCTCGGCGCCACTCAAGGCTTCCTTCGCAGCCTCGACGAGGCAGGCCTGATCACCCCGCAGCGTTCCGCCGGCGGCCATCGCCGTTACTCCCGGCATCAGCTTCGCCTGGCCGCGCGAGTGCGGGAACTGGTCGATCAGGGCACCGCCGTCGATGCCGCCTGCCGCATCGTCACCCTTGAGGATCAGCTCCACGAAGCCCGGCGCGCGAACGCCGAACTCCGCGCCGAGGACTGAAAACCCTGCTGAGAGCGCCCTTGTCCGGACAGGACGAGGGCGTTCGAGCGTGGATGTCGAGACGGACGGCACGGCTCCGACCCCCTCCTGAAGCGCCGGACAGCGGCGCCCCAGGAGCGAAGGAGGCCTTGCGATGAGCAAGGTGGTGCTGGACGTGTCGATGTCGCTGGACGGATTCACCGCCGGACCGAACGTGCGGGCCGACGAGCCCATGGGTGACGGCGGCGAACGACTGCACGAATGGATGGCCGGTGAAGGGCCCGACGCCAGCGTTCGCGACGAAGTGAACGCGATGGTCGGGGCGACCGTCATCGGCAGGCACACCTTCGACCTCGGTCTGCGGCCGTGGGGTGGAACGCCGTGGCCCGGCGTCCCGAGTTTCGTGGTCACCCACCGGACCAGGGAAGACCTGCTCGGTGACAACGGAGGCACGTTCGCCTTCGACGGGCTGGAGGCCGCGGTCCGGCGTGCCAAAGAAGCCGCGGGCGACAAGGACGTGCTCGTGCTGGGCGCCGACGTCGCCGGGCAACTGCTCGCCTCGGGCCTGCTCGACGAGGTCTACCTCCACCTCTCCCCAGTGGTGCTGGGGCAGGGGACCGCCGTGTTCGCCGGGCACCTTGGCGAGCTGGTCCCGCAGGGCGAACCCGTCGCCGGGACCGCTACCCACCTGCGCTATCGCGTCGGGCGGCTACCACGGGAAGGCCGGACGGAGAACCGCTGAAACCGGTTCGAGGTCGGTGACGAGGCGGTCGAGTTCGCCGGGGCTCAAGGCGTTGTACGGCGCTTCCGCGAGCTTGTCGGTCAGCGCTTCGACCCGTTCCTTCGCGGCCCGGCCGTCGGCGGTGAGCCAGCCGTCGGCCCCGACCAGGCCGCGGTCGCGCATACCGTCGATGACCGCGGTCAGCTGTGCGGCGGGGAGGTGGCCGACCCGGCCGAATTCCTTCGCGGGCATGTCGATGGACAGGGCGTGCAGCACGTGGGCCTCGGTCCCGCCGATGCCCTCGGTCACCAACGCGACGGTGTGGCCGTCGCCGCGATGCTCGCGCAGCAAGTTGGCCGCGTGCCACAGCCTGGCCACCGGCTCCCGCGGGACCGGAAGCGTGCGGACAGCGGCGTAGAGGGCGCGTCCCTCGATCGGTGCGCTGGTCGCCGCTTTCATCAGGAGGTCGCCGGCGCGCGCGACACCGGGGTCGTCGGCGAGGTCGCCGAGGATCCGCCGGATTCCGGCGACGCATCCCCGCTCACGAGCGGCCAGCGCCTCCTCGGGCGTGGTCAGCTCCCAGATCCGCGGGAGGTGGCGTGCCACCTCGCCGGGGGCGAAGTTGTAGAAGATCGCGTGGATCACCTCGGCCGGAACCGACCGGCCGAACGGCGCGACCCGCCCGGCGAAATAGGCGTCCCACTGATTGCGCAGGCCCAGCGCCATCAGGGCCTCGTCCGGCTCGTCGGCGAAGTAGGGCACCAAGCCGATGGGCTCGACCAGGTCGTACATGCGGCGGGCGACGGGTTCCGGGTGCGACATGCTCATCCCCTGTGGTCGTGGCGGCGCCCTCGTGGCGGCCGCTCACTTACTCCACGAACGGCTCATCCGGAATTCGACATCGGGCCTCGCACGGCCTGCCGAACGAACGGGCTCGCACCACCGACCAAGCGCGAAGGCGCCCTTCACCGCATCAGACGCGACGAAGGACGCCTTCACCTCACCGCAGACCCCAACCCCACGACCACGACACCTTTGACTTACCCCTCAATAACCGAGCACCGAAAGCCCGTCCGCCACGACGACGCCGTCGTGCAGGACCGTGCGGTCCTTGCCGCGGTCCATCACCGCGCTCGTCGGGGTCTCGCCGTCCACCAGCACCAGGTCGGCGCGGTCGCCGACGGCCACGCCGGGCCGGTCGGCGATACCCGCGAGCCGCGGGACGTCGTGGCCCATGATCGACGCGCCGCCCATCGTGGCGACGGCCAGCGCCATCTCGATGAGGTCGTCGCGGCGGAAACCGTTCGTGAAGGCCAGCTGCCAGGTGCGGTCGAGCAGGTCACAGTTGCCGTATGGGCTCCAGTAGTCCCGCTGGCCGTCCTCGCCGAGGCCGACGCGCACGCCCGCGGTCGTGAGGTCCGCGAGGGACAGCTGGCCGTCGACGGACGGCGCGACGGTCGCCATCGCGATGTCCAGCTCCGCGAAGGTGTCGATCAGGCGGCGGCTCACCGACTCCGAGATCGAGCCCAGTTCGTACGCGTGCGACATCGTCACCTTGCCGCGCATGTCCAGCGCGCGGACCCGTTCGATCACCAGATCGGTCGAGAAGACGCCGAGGTGGCCCGGTTCGTGCAGGTGGATGTCGACCTCGACGCCGTACTTCTCGGCGAGGCCGAACACGACGTCGAGATGTCCCTTGGGGTCCTTGTCCAGTGAGCACGGGTCGATCCCGCCGACGACCGTGGCGCCCGAGCGCAGCGAGGCCTCCAGCACGTCCACGGTGCCGGGTTCACGCAGGATGCCTGCCTGCGGGAACGCCATGATCTCGACGTCCGCGTGCTTGGCGAAGCGCTCCTTCGCGGCGAGTACTGCGTCGAGTTTCTCGAGCCGGCAGTCGACGTCCACCTGCGCGTACGTGCGCACGCGGGTGGTGCCGTTGGCGATCATCCGTTCCAGCGTCCCGGCGACGCGTTCGGGCAGCGGGACCTCGGCTTCGCGCCAGTTCTCGCGGTCGTTCAGCATCATCGCCCACACGCCCGGCGCGCCCGTATGCGGCCGGAACGGCAGGCCGATCCGGGTCGAGTCCAGGTGGACGTGCACGTCGCTGAACGACGGGAACAGCAGCCGCCCGCGCCCGTCGACCGTGCCGGGTGCCGTCGCGGCGGCGGGATCGTGCGGCCGTACCGCGGTGATCCGGCCATCGGCCACTTCGACGTCGCTGTGCTGTCCACCCCACGGGCGGACGTCACGGATCAACACGGTGAACACCTTTCTCGACGCACTCCTTTGGTATACCAAAGCGAGGGAGCTGGAGCAACGTCAGGTGACTCACTTGGTGTGCCGGTACGGGCGGGTGTGCCCGGTTTCCGCGTTGTGCTTGGTGATGTCGTCGATCCCCATCTTTTCGAGCCTCGGGTACTCGGTCACGTCGAACACGTTGTCGTCGCGGCGATGCGGGTAGACGTCGTGTCCCTTGCCCGGCCAGTAGGGGAAGACCACGTGCGTGTCCTTGTTGGAGTTCTTGGCGAAGGTTTCGGAGACGTAGTCCCATTTCTCCTGGACGAGCGGTTTCCTCGGGTCGTTGGGATCGTTGATCCACCCGGGCATCTTGACGTTGTTGTCCTTGAGCGTTCCTTCGAGGGTGTTGCCGCCGTTCTGCTTAGCGATCTTGGTGGCCTTCTCCTCGACCGAGCCGAGGTACTCGTCCTCTTCGCCGCGTTTGCGTTTCTTGGTGCCGCCGGACCAGAAGAAGTGCTTGTCCGCCTTCAGGATCTCGTCGAGTTTCGGCTTGAACTTGTCGAATTCCTCCTTCGACATCTTGTCGACGTTGATGGGAGGTTTCCTCGGGCTCCTTCGCAGCGGCGGCGGCTGCGCACTGGGGCCGGCCGGCTGGGGCCGCTGCTGACTGCCCGGCCCGGTCTTGCCGCAGGAACCGGCCAGGCCGAGCGGATCGCCGATGAGCAGCGGCTGCTCGACGTAGCCGACGGGGTTGGCCGCGGCGGCGAGCCCGAGCGGGTCCTGGCTGAGATAACGCGAGGTTCGCGGGTCGTAGTACCGGAATACGTTGTAGTGCAGCCCGGTCTCCTCGTCGCGGTGCTGGCCGGGGAACGCCAGCGGCATCGCCGCGGTGTCCGCGTCGGGCAACGGCACGCCCCAGAAACTGCTGCGGTCCTGCCAGACCAGCGTGCGGTGCTCGTCGAGCAACTCGGTCGGCGTTCCCGCGGGCGACGTGATCACGGCACGGAACACGGCGTCTTCGAGGGCGCCGGTGCGCTCGATCTGGACGACGGGACGGTCGTCGTCATACCGCTCCCAGGTGAAGAGCCGATAGGACTCGTCGGCGGGGTCGTAATCCATCCGCTCGACGACGTTCATCCCGCTCCACAGGAACCGGACGTCGAAGGTGAGCTCGGCTTCCCCTTCCGGACCGAGCAGCCAGCGGCGTTTGGCGAACCGCCGTCCGAGCGGGTCGTAGTGGTAGGTCCAGAACGCGCCGTCGGGTGTGCGCGCGGACCGCAGCCGATCGAGGTGGTCCCATTCGTAGGCGCACGACCGGTCGGCGGTGACCCTGCCCCGCTCGTCATCGTTGTAGTGGGTCTCGTCGACGGCGAGGTTGCCCGCCGCGTCATGGGTGAACCGTTCGACCCCGGCGGGCCCGCGGGCCTCGCTGACCCGGCCCACGGGGTCGAAGGAGAGCTGCCATGGCCGGATCGCGTCGTCGACGGCGGCGAGCCTGCCGTCCGGGCGGTAGCGGTAGACACGCCGCCCGACACCCGCGATGTCCTCTTCGGCGAGCCGGTCTTCCGCGTCGAATCGCCGCTGGAGCACCACGGCGCCGTCGACGCTGCGCGTGGTCTCGCGTCCGGCGGCGTCATAGGCGAAGCCGACCTCATGACCGGCGATCCGCAGGGAACTCGGCAATCCCGCTTCGGTGAAGCGCCACTCACTGTCCACACCGGACGATGTGCGGCGGACGAGCGTTTCGCCGTCGTGGCGCAGGCACACGCCGAGCCCGTTGATCGTGTCGATGACCACCTGATCGCCGTCGTGGACCAGTTCGACCCGCGACTCGGTGTTCTCGGCGACGGTCATCCTGCCGAGCGCGTCGTATTCGTACGACGTGACGTCGTCCGGGGTACGCCGGGTGACGATGTTGCCCTGAAGGTCGTAGTCGTACTCGGTCGCGTCACCCGTGCCGTTGGACATGCGGAGCAGCCGGCCCGCCGCGTCGTAGGCGTAACCGATCCGGCGGCCGTCGTAATCGACCTCCTCGACGAGCCTGCCCGCGGCGTCGCGGACGTACCGCCAGGTGAGGCCGTTCGGGTTGGTCACCGAGGTGAGCCGCAGCTCGCCGTCGTAGGTGTACAGCGTGCGCGCGCCCGCCGCGTCGGTCTCCTCCATGACGAGACCGAACGGGCCGTACTTGCGGCGCCGCGCGGCACCCGTCGCGTCGCGGTGCTCGACGACGTGACCTTCCGCATCGTGCACCCACGTCTCGCGACCGCCGTGCGGACCGAGCCGCCAGGCACGGCGGCCGTCGGCCGTCCAGCCGAGCCGCGCTTCGCCGCCGGAAGCCGTGTACGTGAGACGCGGGCGGCCGAACAGGTCGCGGTCGCCGGGGCGATCCGTCACGGGTTCGTCGTCGAGCGGATTCGGCGCGTCCGGGATGTGCACCGGCAGCCCGGTGCCCGCCAGGGTGGTGGCCGGATCGAATTCGGGGACCACCCGCTGGGCTTCGCCCGCCGACAGCCGGACCTCGCCGTCGGCGGCGGGCGTCAGCCGCACGGTGGAGCCCGCGGGGCGGTGGACGGCCACCAGTTCGCCGTCGTCGCCGTACTCGTAGCCGGTCTCGCGGCCGAGTTCGTCCACTTGGGACAGAAGCTCGTCGCGCCGGTTCCAGCTGTAGCGCCGGGAGTTGCCCAGCGGGTCGACGCGTTCGATCAGCTGTTTGGCGTCATTGAGGCGATAGGTCCACGTGTGTCCGAGGGCGTCGGTGTGCCGGGTCGTGCCGGGCTCGTAGACGAACGTCGCGTTGTAGTAGCCGTTCGCGCCCACGGCGCGGACGCAGCGGCCGGCGTCGTCATAGACGTAGCGGTACCAAGTGCCCGTGCGGTCACGCCAGCCGACGAGGCGGTGACTGAAGTCGTAGTCGAGTGCCATGGGGCGACCGGCGTAGTCGGTGACCGTGCTCAGCTGGCCGAGCCGGTTGTACGAGAAACTCACCAACGGCGGCTGCCCCGGAGCCCCGAGCGCGACGATCCGCCCGTTCGCGGTGCCGATCGCGAGTTCGACGCCGTCGTCACGGCGGATGCTCGCGGGCGTGCCGTCGGCCGCGTAGCCGAACTCGGTGCGGCTTCCGTTCTGTTCGATGACCCTGAGCGGCAGGACGCCGCGGTGGCCGGCGAAGAGCAGCTCGCGATCGCCGATCGACAGCCGGTAGCCATCCGGAGCGCGACGCAGCCGGTGACGCGGACCCTGCTGCGGCAAAACGGGTTCGTGGGCCGGGATGGGGTAGTCCAGCACCATCCCGTCTTCGGCGTAGAACCGGATCCGGTCGCCCGCGAAGACCAACCGTTGGTCCATTGTGGACGTCCAAGAAGGACCGAACCACCGGCCGGCGCCGTAGGACGACAGATGCGTGCGGGAGAGCTCCAGATCCGCCGCGTCGCCGGGCAGCGTCACGTCGACCTGGGTCATGACGACCTCGCCGGTCGCGACGTCGACGGGGTCACCGCAGTAGTTCTTGGAATCCGACGGCGTCGACCGGTCGCCGTTGCCGTCCTTCTTGGTGGAGTCGTTGTTGCCGCCCCGGTCGCGGGTGCCGCCGTTTCCGGTGCCGCTGGTGTTCGTCTGGTCGTTGTCGTTCTTGGTGTTGTTGCCCTTGTCGTTGGTGTTGCCGTCGCCGCCCTTGCCGCCGCCACTGCCGTTGCTGTCGGCGCTGGAGCTGGTGGTGCTCTCGTCGTCCTTGTCCTTCTTGGGGTCGATCCCGCTGTCGTTCCCGCCCTTGGTCTTGGGCGGCGGCGGAGTGTCCACCTTGCCGCCTTGGAGTTTGCGCAGGGCTTTGGCGGCGTCGTCGAAGAGCGTGTCGGCCTTCTTCAGCAGCGGCATCAGGCCCTTGAGCGCCTTGACAAGCTTGGTGGTGAGGTCGGCGATCTTCGACGCGGTCTTGGCGACCGCGGTCACGACCTGCGGCACCACCCAGGTCAGGCCGATGCCGAGGGTGAACAGCACCTGCAGCGCCCAGCTGATGAGGTGGCCGACGAGTTCGGCGATGATGTCGCGGACGAGCGTGCGGACGGCGGCGACGACCTCGCCCGCGGTCTTGACTCCGCTCGAGGCGCCTTCGCAGCCCTTCTGTGCGGCGGTGAGCACGGTGACGGTGTCCTGGGACCGTTCCCGGTAACGGTCGGCGGCATCGCCCGCCCACGTCTGCAGGTCGGCCTTGACCAGGTCGGACAGATCCGTGCCGATGGCGCCGAGTTCCTTGGCGATGTTGGACCAGGTTTCGGCCTGCGCCTTGATCTGATCCGCGTCGCCGGTCAGTGCGTCGAGCGCGTCGGACAGCGGGCCGACGTGCTCCAGCAGCCAGCCGACGCCCGCGGCGAGGATCGAACCGAACGGATCCATGGCCATCGACAGCGCGTCGAGAGCGGTCCCGACGGCACCCATCGCGACCGCGGCCCAATCGCCCTTCTCGATGCCCTCTTTGAGGTCGATCGCCGATTCCAGCAGCGGGACACCGGAGTGGCCTTGGGTGGAGTCCTGACGTTCAGCGACCAGCGGATTCGCCATTTGTGCCGTCTTTCTGCCTCGGGACCCTCGCCGACTGGGCAGCTGATTTCTACCACCGCCGCGCTCCGGCGCCCCTGCTTGGAAAGGATCTTTGTCCGCGCGCCGGGAGGACGACCCCTACGGGCAGGGTCTTGCAAATTCTGCGATGTGGAAGTTAACCTCCGCAGATTGAAATTGCCCCGCATCGCTCGCTTCGACGGAGAGGCGGATCCATGGTGAAGAGGACGCAGGCCGAACCGGCGGCAGGCGGCAGGCCCGAGGACGAACGGCTCGGGATCGGCAAGAGTTTCACTTACGGCATCCAGCACGTCCTGACGATGTACGGCGGGATCATCGCGCCGCCCCTGATCATCGGCGGCGCCGCAGGCGTTTCGACGGCCGAAATCGGGCTGCTCGTCGCGTCGTGCCTGTTCATCGGCGGTTTGGCGACGATCCTGCAGTCGTTCGGCGTGCCCTTCTTCGGCTCCCGGCTGCCGCTGGTCCAGGGCACTTCCTTCGCGGGCGTGGCGACGATGACCGCGATCGTGGCCGACGGCGGGCTGCCCGCCGTGTTCGGCTCCGTGATCGCGTCCGCGCTGCTCGGCCTGCTCATCACGCCGGTGTTCTCCCGGCTGGTGAAGTACTTCCCGCCGGTCGTCACCGGGACGGTGATCACCGTGATCGGGCTCAGCCTGATGCCGGTCGCGGCCCAGTGGGCGATGGGCAACAACACCAAGTCGCCGGAGTTCGGCTCGGTCTCCAACGTCGGGCTGGCCGCGATGACGCTGGCGATCGTGCTGCTGCTCAGCAAGGTCGCCGTCCCGGCCATCTCGCGGCTCTCGATCCTCCTGTCGATCGTGGTGGGCACCGTGCTGGCCGCCGTACTGGGCAAGGCCGACTTCTCCCAGGTCTGGGACGGCCCGATCTTCGCGGTGCCGGCCCCGTTCGGTTTCGGCGCGCCGACCTTCGACGTCGCCGCCATCGTGTCGATGTTCATCGTCGTGCTCGTGACCCTCACCGAGACCACGGCCGACATGCTCGCGGTGGGGGAGATCGTCGGCACCCGGGTCGGCAAACGCCGGATCGGCGACGGGCTGCGCGCCGACATGGCGTCCTCGGCGATCGCGCCGGTCTTCAACGGGTTCATGCAGAGCGCGTTCGCCCAGAACGTCGGCCTCGTCGCGATCACCGGCGTCAGGAGCCGGTTCGTGGTGACCGCGGGCGGCGTGATCCTGCTGGTCCTCGGCATGCTCCCGGTACTCGGCAGGGTGGTCGCCGCGATCCCGTACCCGGTGCTGGGCGGGGCAGGTCTCGTGCTGTTCGGCACGGTCGCGGCGTCCGGGATCAGGACACTGTCCAAAGTGGACTACAACGGGAACATGAACCTGGTGATCGTCGCGGCTTCCGTCGGGCTGGGCATGGTCCCGATCGCGGCGCCGGAGTTCTACCACCACTTCCCGGCGTGGGTCGGCACCATCTTCCACTCGGGGATCAGCTCCGCCGCGCTCATGGCCGTCGTGCTGAACCTGCTGTTCAACCACCTGAAGCCGGGCAAGGGCCGCGACCCGTCGGTGTTCGCGACGGCGACCAGGGTGATCGACTACTCCGATCTCAAGGCCTTCTCGCGGCTCAAGGACGGCGACAGGATCGTCGACGGCAAGATCGTGGACGCCGACGGCAATCCGGTCCCGGTGCGGGACGCGGACGGCAAACCCGTCCCCTACCGGATCGGCTCCGAACCCGAAGGGCACTGACGCGACCGGGCGCGGTGGGCGAGTTCGCCGACGATGCGTTGCCACGCCGGCGACGCCTCGGAGATCCGGGAAACCACCAGCTCGCGGTATCCCGGCCGCCCGCCGTCCCGTTCGTGTTCGATCTCCCAGGCGTCCAGGTCCTCGATGAGCCGGTCGAGACGGGGATCGCGCGGATCCCAGCCGACTGCCTGATCGCAGGCCAGGTAGACACGCAGCGTCTCGGGATCGTCGAAGGCGGCGTTCTTGTCCCGCAGCCGCTCCGGCATGGCGCGCGGATCCAGCGCTTGCATCAGGATCCACGCGTCACGTTCGAGCAGCACCCGCTGCTCGCTGACGCCGAGGCCACGCATCCGCTCCAGGAGGGCGACCACGCCGGGCGGCAGGATGAGCCGTTCGCCGCCGGTCAGTTCGGCGATCCGGTGGCGGTTCTCGGTGAGCCGGTCGATCTTGCGCCGCAGTTCGGCGTCGAGGTCGGCGATGGCGTCGGCGAACTCGGCAGGCTCCGCGTGCAGCAACGCGTCGACGCGGGCCAAGGGCACCCCCGCGTCCGCGAGCGTCTTGATCCGGATGAGGTCCACCGCCGCCTGGGCGCTGTAGCGGCGGTAACCGGAGGCGTCGCGTTCGGGCTCGGGCAGCAGGCCGATGTGGTGGTAGTGGCGAACGGCACGCACGGTCACCCCGGCGGTCGCCGCGAGCCTGCCGATCGTGAGCACCCGTCCTCCTGTCCGTACGACCCCGGCTCCAGCGCCCCCAATGTCGCATTGGTGGAACCCGTATTTGCCTACCCACTGGATGCTGATGTGGGTGAGCGGGGAACCCCTCGACGATGTAGGAATTGGGACACTCAACGTCCCGATTCCCACATCGTCAGCACCCGGCACACGCTGAGCCGTCACCCTCATGCAGGCCAGGTGGTCGTGTGATCCGAGCCGCCGCTGACGCTTCACCTTCGCCCTGGTCAAGCGTAGGTAAGCAAATACCGGTCGCATCGGAGACGCTCAGTGCCCCCAATGTCGCGTTGGGGACACTCAAGCCCACCGCACCGGAGCCGAGCCCAGCCGTGCCGGTGCCGGTCGCTCGATCGGTGCCCCCAATGTCGCATCGGAGACGCTCAGTGTCCCCAATGTGGCATTGGGAGCATTCAAGCCCAGCGCACCGGCGCCGGACCACCCCGCTTCCCCTCAGCGGGAGCGGTCGACGACGTCGCGGATCGCCTGGACCACGGCATCGGGGCGGTCGAAGCAGAGCCGGTGGTGGAGCGTGTCGAAGATCACTCGCTGCTCCCCGCGGGAGAACCCGCTCATCCGCGCGGCGTCCATCCTCGTCTTGGCCTCGTTGATCTCCTGCGGCGGATGCCCGGCGTCGGTGCCGACGACGGTGAGCGCGATGGCCGGGACGTCGGGGAGGTCCGGCCCGCCCCGCAGTTCGTCGGCGAGCGCGACCAGCCCGGTGCGTTCTGCGGCACCGGCGCGAAGCCATTCGTCGCTCATCTTGGCCTCGATCAGCGGCAGGCCCACGTCGTCCGGGTAGTCCGCGCGCAGCTCGGCGTGCATCGCGCGGAGGGCCTGGCGGTCCGGCTCGGGTCCCGGCCGCTCGGCCTCGGCCAGGCTCGCCGCGGGCGGCATGAAGTCGTCCCAGCAGGGGTGGAGGGCGTCCAGGAAGACCAGTCCGGCCACCTCACGTGGGTAGAGCTGCGCGAACCGATGCGCGTAGAGGCCGCCGAGGGAGTGTGCTGCCAGCACATACGGGGCGGCGACGCCCTGGGCGAGGAGCAGCTCGCGCAGTTCCGTGGCGACCGCGGTGGCGCTGCGGGGCAGCGGGAGCGCGTCGCTGTAGCCCGTGCCGCCGCGGTCGTACAGCACGGCGGTGGTGAACCGCGCGACCTCCTGGTGGACACCGAAGTAGTCCAAGCCGACCGCGCTCGCCCCCGGCAAGAACACGACGGCGGGCCCGCCGTCGCCCGACCGGTGCACGAACAGGCGGCGGCCGTCGATCTCCTGGAACTCTCCGAGCGGGGGTGTGGTCGTCATGCGGCAAGGCTCCGACCCTGACGCAGGGTCAAGGTCAAGCCCGAAGACGGCGGAAATCGGCGATCCGACGCGCCGGGCGACCCGCCGAGGGTGCCGTTGACCAGGCGATCTGTATTAATTTGGGACGGCGACGTGTGTATCTCGGCAAGACCTGCGACAATAGACGGCGAGATCGGGGCATCGAATGGGCTCAGACTCGCTATGAAGAGCAGGTAGAAAAGTATGGCTCAGGGCAGCGTTAAGTGGTTCAACGGCGAAAAGGGCTTCGGCTTCATCGCTCAGGACGACGGCGGACCGGACGTTTTCGTGCACTACTCGGAGATCCAGGGCAGCGGTTTCAAGTCCCTGGACGAAGGGCAGCGCGTCGAGTTCGAGATCGGCCAAGGTCAGAAGGGCCCGCAGGCCCAGCGCGTCGTCGCCATCTGACTTTCTTCACGCCGAAGGCCTCCATCCGTACCGGGTGGGGGCCTTCGGGCGTTTCGGGTACCGATATCGTCCAAGCATGCTTGTGATCGTTCGTGAGCAGTCGTGCGGCCGGACGCGGTGAGCCGCACCGCCCTGGAGCCCGAGCAGGTCGGGCGGAAGGTGCGGTTGCGCGAGGTCGGTCTCCGCGACCGCCGGGTCCTGATGGGGTTCGACCGTGACATGGCCCGCGAGGCGACGCCGCTGATCGGCGGCGGACACCGGCACTGGGCCTCGCACCGTTCGGGATCCTCGGGTGACGACATCCACTTCGGCATCGAGACGGTGCGCGGCCGGATGCTGGTCGGGTCGGTCTGCACCATCGGCGCCGACCCGGTGACCGGCCGGTTCGGCTACGGCATCGGGATCGCCCCTCGTCACCAGCGCTGCGGCTACGCCACGGACGCCATCACCGTCCTCCTGGCGCATATGTTCGGCCAGCGTGGCTTCCGCAAATGCGAGGTCACCGTGTACGGCGGCAACCTCGCGTCGCTTTCGCTGCACGGCGGGCTCGGCTTCCGCGAGGAAGGCAGGCTGCGCGACACCGAGGTGGTGCGCGGCGAGATCAAGTACCTCGTGCGGATGGGCATCACCGCCGAGGAGTTCGCCGCCCGCCCTTCGGACGACCTGCGTGAGCTCGGCAGGCGCGGCCAGCACCGGCGGCCCCGTCGCGGCAAGCACTGGCGCACGCCCGCCGCGGTCAGCGGCTGATCATCCCGGATTCGTAGGCGAAGACGACGGCCTGGACGCGGTCGCGGAGGCCGAGTTTGGTGAGGATCCGGCCGACGTGCGTCTTCACCGTCCCCGGCGAGAGATACAGCAGTCCGGCGATCTCGGCGTTGGACAGGCCGCGCGCCAGCTGCTGGAGCACCTCGTGTTCGCGTCCGGTGAGCAGCGCGAGCCTGTCGTCCGGTGGCGACGTGGGCAGGCCGGTGACGACGCGGTCGAGCAGCCGGCGGGTGACGGTGGGAGCCAGGGTGGCCTCGCCGTCGGCGACCACGCGGACGCCGGCGAGCAGATCCGGTGCCAGCGAGTCCTTGAGCAGGAAGCCGCTCGCGCCCGCCTGGAGCGCGGCGTAGACGTATTCGTCCAGGTCGAAGGTGGTCAGCACCAGGACGCGGGTGCGATAGGCCGCGGCGATCGCGGCGGTGGCCTCGACGCCGTCCATTTCGGGCATCCGGATGTCCATGAGCACGACGTCGGGATCGAGCTCCGCGACCAGCGCGACGGCCTCCGCGCCGTTCCCCGCCTCGCCGACGACGTCGATGTCGTCCGCGTTGTCCAGGATCATCCGCAGGCCGGTGCGCACGAGCGCCTGGTCATCGGCGATGACCACGCGGATCGTCATGACGGCAGGGACGCGCGGACGGCGAAGCCGCGGTCCGGCCGCGGTCCCGCTTCGAAGGTGCCGCCCAGTACGTTCACTCGCTCCCGCATCCCTTCGAGGCCGTGCCCGGTGCCGGACGGCGCTTCGGCCGCGACGCCGTCGTCGGTCACCTCGATCCCCAGTGTCCCGGGCTCGTACCGCATCACGATAGTCACCGCCGCGTCCGGACCGGCGTGTTTCAGCACGTTCGTCAGCGACTCCTGCACGATCCGGTAGGCGGCCAGGTCCACTGTGGACGAAAGTGGCCGTGGTTCCCCTTCGACGCTGAACTCGACCGGCGTGCCCGCGGACCGGATGTCGGCGGCCAGCCGCAGCAGGCGTTCCGCACCGGGCCGGGGTTCCCAGTCCGGCTCGTCCTGGCCGAGCGCGCCGAGCAGCCGCCGGATCTCGCTCAACGCGGTCCGCCCGGTGTCGACGATGGCGTCCAGCGCCTCCCTCGATCGCTCGGGCCGCCGGTCCAGCTCCGCCTGGGCTCCCTGCGCCTGCAGGACCACCACGGAAAGCGCGTGCGCGACGACGTCGTGCAGTTCGCGGCTGATCCGGCCGCGTTCGGCGGCCACGGCCAGCGCGGCCTGGGTGTCACGCTCGCGTTCGAGATCGGCGGCCCGCTGTTCCAGCACCGACAGCCGGATCCGGCGCTGCCGCGTGTTCAGCCCGGCCAGCCACGCCACGCCGAGCGACAGGCCGATAGCCGGAAAACCGCCCCAGTCCTGCACTTGATGGTCGTCGGCGTCGGTGTCGGCCGGTGCCAGGCGATCGATGATGATGAGTCGCGGTGGCGTCGGGCCCGGCGTCCGCGTGTTCGCTTCGGACGCATAGAAAGACCACGCTCCGGCGACGAACAGCCCCGCTGCCAGCAGCCCTAGCGAAAGCCGGCGCGATCCCCAGGCCGCGACGGAGAAGAGGCCGATCAACGCCACGACGTCGACGGGTTTGAGATCGTTGCCCATCGCCAGATGCAGCAGTGAGACCGTGCCCCCGGCCGCGAAGGTGATCGTGGGGTTCCGGTGCCGGACGAGCAAAGAAGCCAAGGCCACCAAGGAGGCCAGCCACCACTCGAAGCCCTCCGGGTCATCGGCGGTGACCACAGTGGACAGTCCGATGAGGAGGGTCAGGCCGCGGTCGACGGCTCTCGGGTGATTCCTGAGGAAGGCCAGCACCAGTCGAGCGTAATCCCGCATCGGGCGGCGCGCGTCCCTCTTACGGCAGACCCCGGGATACACCTTACGACAGACGCGCGAATACGTCGGCGGGCTCCAGGCTGGGTGAAGGAAGATCCTCGACAGAAACGGAACCCTCATGAGAAGGCTTCTCGTCGCACTGCTCGCCCTCGCCGGCATGGCGGCCATGGCGAGCCCGGCCGCGGCGGCCCCGCGACTGACGTTGCCACCGCCGACCGGCTCGCATCCCCTCGGTTCCACCGACCTGCACCTCGTCGACACTTCGCGCAAGGACCCGTGGGTGCCGTCCGGGCCGCGCGAGCTGATGGTGTCGATGTTCTATCCGGCGCTGCTGCCGATCGGCCCGAAGCGGCCGTACCTCACCTTCGCCGAGGCCAAGGCGTTCCTGACCGAATCGGGTCTGCCGGACATCGACCCCGGCCTGGTCTCCGGGATCCGGACCAGCGCGAGGGTCGACGCCCCGGCCAGGCCGGGAAAGCGCGCGCTCGTCGTCCTGTCGCCGGGATTCGGCAAACCGCGCACGACGCTCACCGGGCTCGCGGAAGAGCTGGCGAGCAAGGGGTTCGTCGTCGCGCTCATCGGCCACAACTACGAGTCACACGGCACCGCTTTCCCGGACGGCCACGTCACCGAATGCGCCGCGTGCGGCTCCGACTCGAAACTGCTCCCGCCGATCCGCTCCGCGGACGTCTCCTTCGTCCTCGACACGCTGACCAGGCCTTCGTCCCCCTGGTCACGTTTGATCGACCGGACCCGCATCGGCATGGCCGGGCATTCCATCGGCGGGTACAGCACGCCGACCGCGATGGTCGACGACCAGCGGATCCGCGCGGGCGCCGACCTGGACGGCAGGCTGTGGTCGCCGATCCCCGCGTCCGGGATCGACCGGCCGTTCCTGCTGCTCGGCCGCGAAAGCGAGTACACCCCGGCCGGTCCGGACACGACGTGGGCGGGCAGCTGGCCGAACCTCACCGGTTGGAAGCGCTGGATCAGCGTCGCGGCGGCCGGGCACGCGTCCTTCACCGACGTCGGCGTACTCGGTGAGCAGCTCGGCCTCAGCCAGCCCGGTCTGCTCGGTGGCGAGCGCGGCATGGAACTGACCAGGGCATACGTCTCCGCGTTCTTCGACAAGAACTTGCGTGGCGGGCATCAGCCGCTGCTCGACGGGCCGGTGGCGGGCAACCCCGAGATCAAGTTCTGGAACTAGGCAAGGGAGACGCCGGTGAGGTTTTCGGAGAGCTCCCAGAGCCGCGCGGCCTCACCGGCGTCGATCGCATACGGGCGCACGCCCACCCACTCGCCCTCTTCGGCGGCGACTTCGGCGACGTCACAGTCCTCGCAGTAGAGCCCGCCCATCCCGTCGAGCAGCGGCGACGTCGCCGCCCAGACCTGCGTGGCCGCGCCCTGCTCCGGCGACTTGAAGCTCGGGTCGGCCTGGTAGCCGTGCTCGTCGATCCAGCCGCGCTCGACCATCTCCTCCTGTCGCAGATGCCGTTGCAGGGGAGTGAGGATGGCACCCGGATGCAGGCTGAACGCGCGGATGCCGTGTTCGGCGCCGAGCGTGTCCAGCCGCACCGCGAACAGCACGTTCGCCGTCTTGGCCTGGCCGTAGGCGAGCCACCGGTCGTAGCCGTGCTCGAACTGGACGTCGTCCCAGCGCATCGGCGAGGAATGGTGACCGGCGGACGACACCGTGACGACGCGCGCCCCGCCCGCCGCCTTCAGCGCGGGCCAGAGCCGGTTCACCAGGGCGTGGTGGCCGAGGTGGCAGATCGCGAAATGCGACTCCCAGCCGTGGCCGACCCGCCGTTCCGGCGCGGCCATGATCCCCGCGTTCGCGATCAGCAGATCGATCGGGCGTCCGGTGCCGAGGAATCCGCGGGCGAAGGCCTCGACGCTGGTCAGATCGGCGAGGTCGAGCTCGCCGACCTCGGTGCCGGGGATCCCGGCGAGCGCGGCCTCGGCGTCGGCCGGACGGCGCGCGGGGACGACCACGTGCGCGCCCGCGTTCGCCAAGGCACGCGTGTTTTCCAGCCCCAGCCCCGAATATCCGCCGGTGACGACGGCGACCTTGCCCGAAAGGTCGATCCCGCTCAGTACTTCCCCGGCGGTGCTGCGCGCGCCGAAGCCGGACCCGATCTTGTGTTGTGAAGTGCTCATGGGGCGGACGCTAGGAGCTAGAGGGCACTCTAGGACAAGCGCTATCGTCGGCGAGGTGACGGAACTCGCGATCGGCAAGGTCACCGACCGGACAGGCCTCAGCGTGCACGCACTTCGCTTCTACGAGAAGGAAGGACTGCTCGCTTCGCCGGTGAAACGGGACGCGAACGGCCGCCGCGTGTACACCGAACACGACGTCGAATGGCTGCTGAACTGCACGAAATTCCGGGCGTCCGGAATGCCGCTCGCCACCATTCGTGCCTTCGCCGAACTCGTCCGGCAGGGGCCGGGAAACGAGGACAAGCGGCTGGAGCTGCTCCGGGACCACCAGAACACCGTCCGCGACCGGATCGCAGAGCTGGTCGACTGCCTGGAACTGATCACCCGGAAGGTCGAGATCTACGAGGAGCATGTCGCGCGAGGGACGGCGAACGAGCTCTGGCGTTAGCCGTCACGTTTCGTGCGGTGGCTCCGTCCCAGGGATATGACGACGCAGCTCACCAGGTTCACCGACCAGAAGACAATCTTGCTGAAGACCTTCAAACGGGACGGGACGCCCATCGGGACGCCGGTCAACATCGCCGTCGAGGGGGATCACGCGTACATCCGTACGTATGACGCGGCGTGGAAGGCCAAGCGACTGCGGAACGATCCGCGGATCGAGATCGCCCCTTCGACGTTCCGCGGTACCCCGACCGGGGAGGCCGTGCACGGGCGGGTTCGCCTGCTCGACGGTGACGAAGCCCGGCACGCGGCCGATCTGCTGGCCAGGAAGCACCGGCTCCTGCACGGCTTCCTCGTCCCGCTCGCGCACCGGCTGAAGAAGTACAAGACGCTTCATTACGAAGTCAGGCTCGACACTTAGCCGGAGTCCACAATAGACAGACGTTCTTACCCGATCGGTGCAACGTTTCGCCTGGCGATGGGCGGGAGCGGCCCCTAAGCTTTGCCGCTCGTGACCTGCGAGGTGAGGCGATGCGGTCCTTCGGCGCGATGGATCCGGTCAAGACGGCGATCGCCGGTCTCGCCACGATGGCCCTCGGGATGGCGGCGGCGCTGAACGCCGACGCCCTGCCGGTGGTCGTCGGCGACGTCACCTATTCCGCCGAGTTCTCCGACGCGGGCGGGCTGCGCGTGGACAACGACGTCCGGATCGCCGGCGTGAAGGTCGGCAAGGTGTCCGAGATCGACCTCGAAGGCGATCGCGTCCTCATCTCCTTCCGGGTGAAGGACGCCTGGGTCGGCGACGCGACGAGCGCGTCCATTCAGATCAAGAACGTCCTGGGACAGAAGTATTTGGCGCTCGATCCGCGCGGTGAAGTGATCCTTGATCCGGGCGACCCGATTCCGCTACGGCGGACCACCGCGCCGTACGACGTCCTTGAAGCGTTTCGGGATTTGTCGAAAACCGTCGACGCGATCGACGTCGATCAGCTCGCGAAAAGCTTCGACACGATTTCGGCGACCTTCGCCGATACGCCGTCCGACGTCCGCGCCGCGCTCGACGGGATCTCGAAACTCTCCGGCACCATCGCCTCCCGCGACCGGCAACTCCGGACGCTGGTCGCGAACACGCGGCAGGTCTCGCAAACTCTCGTCGACCGCGACGCCGAGGTCCAGCGGCTGATCCAGGACGGCAACGCGCTGCTGCGCGCCATCGCCACCCGGCAGCAGGCGATCAAGGACCTGCTCGATGGCTCGAAACGGCTCGCGACCGCGCTCGACGGCATCATCGCCGACAACGACGGGCAACTCGGGCCGGTGCTCGAACAACTCGACCGGCTGACGTCGATGCTGCAGCGCAACCAGGATTCGCTGGCCAAGGGGATCGCCGCGTTCGCGCCGGCGATCCGGGTGCTGACCAACGTCGCGGGCAACGGGCGCTGGATCGACGGCTATCTGTGCGGGCTCGTCCTGCCCACCTTCGGCCCGCTCAACGAAAAGGGCTGTTTCGACAAGTGAGGGTTCGAGGGCTAAGTCGTGACTCGCGTGATCAGAGGCGCGACTCGCGTGATTGGAGCCGTATCACGCGTGCTTGGAGGCGTATCTCGCGTGTTCGGCGTCTGATCACGCGAGATACGCCTCCAAGCACGCGAGATACGTGTTCGATCACGCGAGTTCGGTGTCGGGGCACCGCTCACGAGCCCCAGACCCGTCAGGGCTTCGTCCGCCGTAACCAGAACAGCCCGATCACCGGCAGCACCAGCGGGATGAAGAGGTAGCCCTGTCCGTACACCGACCACACGGTGGCGTGCGGGAAGGCTTCGCGGTCGAAGAGGCTGAACGTGCCGACGGTCAGCACGCCGAGCAGTTCGACGCCGCAGGCGACCAGCGCGATCCGCCACCATCCCGCGCCGCGGCGGGCCAGTGCCACGGTGGCCAGGAGGTAGACGACGGCCGCGAACGCGGAGAGCGCGTAGGCCAGCGGGGCCTCGTGGAATTTGGTGCTGATCTGCACGGCGGCGCGCGAGGTCGCCGCCAGCGCGAAGATCGCGTACACGGCGACCAGGATCCGTCCCGGGCCGGAGGCTTTGTCCGCCGCGGTGTCCACCGTCTTCTCCTCGATTTCCTCAGGCACTGGCGCCCGCCCAGACCTCGTGCAGCCGGAGCACCATCACCGGGATGGCGAGGCAGGCGATGCCGAGGATCGCGGTGCTCGACCGGGTGCGCTCGGCCAGCGCCCAGAAGGTCCCGAGCGGGAGCACGACCAGGCAGCCGATCAGATACGCGAGATAGGTGGCCATGCTGCCGGGGCGGCCGCCGCCGATCAGCTGTACGACGCCGATCACGAGCTGCGCCACCAGGAGGAGTTCGACCACGGCGAGGCCGCCGAGCAGTGCGTTGTCCGGCAGCTTCTTGCGTGCGGACTGCACGAAACTCCATATCGCGACCAGTGTCGCGCAGATCGCGACGGTCACCGCGAAGCCTGTGATCACGTCCGCCTCCTTGACTGCTCCACCGGCGACAACGTACCTCCGTGCCGATCTCCGCCGGCGGGCGACCGGTGGCCCGCGTGGCGGGCGCCACGAGGCGCGGAAGTGGTCCAGACCTCGGGTGAATAGATCACGAAGCGCCATGAGTTGGCGTTCGGCCAATTCGGCGGCGGTTATTGTTTTCGACGCTTCGACCAGGGATTACGACGTCGGTCCGTTCCTGTTACACACCGACCGGGTGGTTGGAATCCGAGTTGATCTCACGCTGGGTACCCCTACCATTCGGTAGGTTTCGAATTGACGACCCTGAACAGCCCATACGAACCCCCGGTATGGCGGATTGGCCGTTCGCTATCCGGCGGGTGGAATATTCTCCATCGCGATGGTGCACATGGCCCATCCGATTGGTGCCAAGGAGGGGGCGCTCGATGGACGTCCGGTACGAAGCGTATTGCTTCGCCGATCCTCTGTTCTTCGATGAGCAGCGGGAAAACGGGGACGCCGCCGACGATTTCGCCTCCCTGTTGCCCGCTCCAGAGTCGGGCTGGCGCACCGGAGTGCGCGGAGTATGGCGGCTGCTGCACCCTGATGCTCGAAACCTTCCCTTGCAGGGCTGGAAAATCCACGTGTCCGCAGGTTTGGGCAACGCCGAGCGCGTGCTCGTGAAGGTGCACGAGCATTGTGTCGAGCGCGAGGTGGCCTACAAGCATCTGCGTTCGCGTGGCACCCTGCTGGCAAGGAATTCGAAATACGCTCCGCGTGACGGAAGCGGAAAGTTGCTCACTCTTTATCCAGCTGACAACAACGAGCTCGAGCGCCTTCTCGCCGAGTTGTCCGCGAAGCTCGACGGGGAACCGGGGGCATACATTCTCAGTGATCTCCGGTATGGTGCCGGTCCGCTCTACGTCCGCTACGGCGGATTTGCCGAGCAATGGGTCGAACTCGACGGCAAGCGGGTCCTCGCGGTCCGTAAACCGGACGGCACGCTGGTCCCGGATAAGCGCGAACCGACGTTCTCCGTACCTGACTGGGTGACGATTCCGGAGTTCCTCGCCCCGCATCTCGCAGCTCGCAAGGGTGGCGGCGCGGATCAGTTCCCCTATCAGGTGAAAAGCTCGCTCCACTTCTCCAACGGCGGCGGCGTGTACCTCGCCGACCGGAAGGCCGACGACGAGCGGGTGGTCCTCAAGGAGGCCAGGCCGTTCGCCGGCCTGGACCGCGACGAGGTCGACGCCGTCGAACGCCTCCGCCGCGAGCACGAGGTGCTGGACCGGCTGAAGGGCATCGACGGCATCCCCACCGCCTTCGACCGCTTCACCGTCTGGGAGCACCACTTCCTGGCGATGGAGTACATGCCGGGCGTCTCGCTCGGCAACTGGCTCGCCCGCAACTATCCGCTCACCCGGCGCGACACCACCGAGGCCGACATCGTCGCGTACACCGAACGCGCGTTGGCGCTGGTCCGGCGGGTGGAGGCGATAGTCGGGGAGGTGCACGGCCGCGGCATCGTCTTCGGCGACCTGCACTCCCAGAACATCCTGATCGACGGCGGCGACGAGAAGGACGGGAAGGACGACTCCGTCTCGCTGATCGACTTCGAGATGGCGTCCGACGTCGAAGCCGGCACGCGGCCCGCTCTCGGCGCCCCCGGTTTCCGCGCTCCGCGGGACCGGAACGGGTTCGAGGTCGACGAGTACGCGCTCGCCGTCCTGAAGCTCTGGATCTTCTTGCCGCTCACGACGCTCCTCGAGCTCGCCCCGGCGAAGCTGCGCGGGCTCGCGGACTTCGTCCAGCGGCGTTTCGACGTCCCGGAGGGCTACGCCGACTCGATCGTCGCCGAGCTCGCGCCCCGGAACGGCCCTTCGCTGTCGAGCGAGACCGAGCTCGACCAGGACAAACCGGACTGGGCGCTGGTCCGCAAGCAGATCATCGAGGCGATCCTCGCCAGCGCGACCCCCGAACGCACCGACCGGCTCTTCCCCGGCGACATCGAACAGTTCCGCGTCGGCGGAGCGTGCTTCGGCTACGGCGCGGCCGGCGTCCTCCACGCGCTGAAAACGGTCGGCGGCGAGCGTCACCGGGAGCACGAACGCTGGCTGCTGGACTCGATCCGCCGCGATCCGCCGGGACGACCGGGGTTCTACGACGGCTCCTACGGCATCGCGTATGTCCTCGAAGAGCTCGGATACCGGGACGAGGCCACCAAGCTGTTGTCGGCGTCGGCGACGCTGGTCGAGCAGACCACCGACCACGGATTGGAAGGCGGCCTGTCCGGGATCGGGCTCACCCAGCTGCACTTCGCGGTGGCCCGCAAGGACAACGAGTTCGGCAGGCAGGCACTCGCCACCGCCGTCCGGCTCGCCGAAGCACTCGAAACCGCCGACCCGCCGGGCGACTTCGCCAGGGCCGGGCTGCTCAACGGCTGGTCCGGTGCGGCGCTGCTGTTCGTCCGGCTGTTCGAGCGCACTCGCGAACAGGGCTGGCTGTCCTTCGCCGACCAGGCGCTGGAGCGGGACATCGAGGAGTGCGCCGAGTCCGACGACGGCTCGCTGCAGGTCCGCGACGGCGAGACCCGGACGCTGCCCTACGCGGGTGTCGGCAGCGCCGGGATCCTCATGGTCGCCGAGGAACTGGCGAAGCACCGTCCCGACGCGAAGGCGTTGAAGAGCCTTCCCGGCCTGCGTGAAGCGTGCCGCGGCGAGTTCGTCATCCATCCCGGTCTGCTGTTCGGCCGGGGCGGGCTGATGACCGCGCTGGCCATGGGCGCCGAACCGGACCGGCCTGTCCGCGACGCCATCGACCTGCATCTTTCCCGGCTGGCCTGGTACGCGGTGCCGTACAAGGGCGGCCTGGCGTTCCCCGGTAACCAGCTGCTGCGGCTGTCGATGGACGTCGTCACCGGTGGCGCGGGCGTTCTGCTCGCCCTCGCCGCCACCTTGGACGGGAAGGCCGCACTGCCTTTCCTGTCCCCCCGAACTGCCGGTCGCTGACGATCGGCGGAAGAGAAAAACAACGAAAGGGAACATGATCATGGAACTGGTTCTCGACCTGCAGGCCATGGAAACCCCCGAGGTTCTCGAGGGCGGCGGCGGTGGCAGCCACGGCGGCGCGAGCAACCTCAGCCTGCTGGCCTCCTGCGCCAACAGCACGATCAGCCTGCTGACCTGCCACTGATCACAGACTGATCACCGAGGGTGCGGGAGCGGCACAGGCCAAGTGCGCCGCTCCCGCGCCTTCATTTTGCCTTCCGGTTCATCTCGTTGGGATCACGGATCACGAAGTGGGACGTGAGCCCTTCATCGCCGGAACGAGGGAAGGAGTGGGATGGCGGGTTCCGCCGATCGCCTGCTGGTCACCGTGACCCTGCTCGATCGCCCCCGCCTGATCGCGCTGATCCTCAGCGCGCTCGCCGGGACGGCGGCGGGACTGCTCCTGCCCGGCGCGCCGGCGGCGGCGGTCGACGCCGTCATCGCAGGCCGTCCCAGCCTTCCCGAAGTCTCCTGGCTCATCGTCCTCGGTGTCACCGAGATCGCCGTCGGCCTGATCGGCGGGATCCTCGCCGCGCGGATGACCTCGTCCGCGACGGCCTGGCTGCGCCGCAAACTCACCGACGGCCACCTCGCGCTCGGCACCCGATCGACCTTCGCCGACGGCGACGCGATCAGCAGGCTCACCGGTGACTGCACCGGCGCGGGAATGGTCGCCTCGGTCGTCGTCCAGCTCGGATCGACCACCCTGATCTCCGGCGGGGCCGTCGTCCTGCTCGCGCTGATGGACTGGCGGCTCGCGCTCGTCTTCCTCGGCAGCATCCCGTTCGGCCTGATGCTCGCGCGCACCCATCTGAGGAACACCGCCGACGACGTCCTCACCTATCAAGAGGTTTCCGGCGAGCTGGCGGCGAGAATGGTCGACGCGGTCGCCGGGCTCCGCACGATCGCCGCGTCGGGCACCGCCGACCGCGAGGCCGAACGGGTGCTGCGGCCGCTGCCGAAACTGAGCCTCGCCGGCCGCGGGATGTGGCGCACGCAGGCCAAGATGGTGTGGCGGTCGGGTCTGCTGCTGCCCGCGGTGGAACTCGCGGTGCTCGCCGCCGCCGGTTTCGGCGTGATGGAAGGCCGACTGTCCGTCGGACAGGTCCTCGCGGCGCTCGGCTACGTCGCGCTCGGCATGGGCCTGATCACCCAGATTCCTTTGCTCACCACACTTTCCCGTGCGCGGTCGTGCGCGCGGCGGATCAACGAGGTGCTCGACTCGCCGGTCCCCGAACCGGGTGACCTCGGTGTCGTCGTCGGGCAGGGCACGCTCGAACTGCGCGGGGTCACGGTCGAAGGCGCGTTGCGGGACGTCGACCTGCTCGTGCGGGGCGGCCGGTTCACCGTGGTCGTCGGCCGGTCCGGTTCGGGGAAGTCCGTGCTGGTCAACGTCCTCGGCGGGCTGCTGATCCCGGACGCGGGGACGGCGACGCTCGACGGCCGCCCGCTGGAGCGGCTGCGGCCGCGAGAACTCCGCGCGGTCGTCGGGTTCGCCTTCGAACGGCCGGCACTGCTCGGTGCGACCATCGGCGACGCCGTCGGCTACGGCTCGTGGGCGGGTGAGGCCGCCGTGCGCGCCGCCTGCCGGTCCGCCCAAGTCGATGACCTGATCGTCCGGCTGCCGGACGGATATCGGACACCGCTTTCGGAGACGCCGCTTTCCGGCGGGGAGGCACAGCGGATCGGGCTGGCGCGCGCGATCGCGCACGCGCCGAGGGTGCTCATCCTCGACGACGCCACGGCCAGCCTCGACACGGTCACCGAAGCCGCCGTGGAAGAAGCGATCGAACGTACCCTGCCCGGCCGGACGCGGGTGGTGGTGACGCATCGCGCGGCCACCGCGTCGCGGGCGGACGCGGTGGTGTGGCTGGAAGACGGCCGGGTCCGTGCGATCGGCACGCATGACGAGCTGTGGCGGAATCCGGCCTATCAAGCCGTTTTCACCGAGGCTGCGCAATGAGCGTCTGGGGGCTCTACCGCTCGGCGCTGGCCGGGCAGTGGAAAGGCGGCCTGGTCCTGCTGGCGTGCTCCGTGCTGGAAAGCGCGCCCGCGTTCTTGTCCGGTCGCCTGGTCGAACTCGCGGTTGACGAGGGGTTTGCCGCGGATCGGCCGGGCACCGGACTGCGTTGGCTCGCGGTCTTCGGGCTGGTCGCCGTGATCGGCGCGCTGGGTTCACGGCTGGTGTGGCATCAGCTCGGCAAGGTCGTCGAGCCGTTGCGCGACGCGCTGGTGACCGCCGTCGTCCGCGGGGTCCTGCACGATCCCTCGCCACCGCGGAACCAGCCGGACGCCAGCGGCGTTGCCCGCATCACCCAGCACGTCGAAGTGGTCCGCGACGCCACGGCCGGGCTCCTGGTGCAGGCACGCGGGATGGTCGTGACGACGGTGGCGGCGCTGGCGGGGCTGTTCACCGTCGCCGGTTCGCTCGCGCTGATCGTCTCGATCCCGGTGGTGGTCGCGGTCGGAGTGTTCGCCTGCCTGCTCCCGTCGCTGGCCCGCCGTCAGCGCGCGCTCGCGCTGGCCGACGAGCGGACCGCCGAGGTCGCGGGCGCGTCGCTGTCCGGTATGCGTGATGTCGTCGCGTGCGGCGCGGAACCCCTGGCAGCGCTGGAACTCTACGACGCCGTCGACACGCAGGCGGATGCCGCCGTGCGGGTGGCGCGGTCCGGGGCGGCCAGGACGGTGGTGATCGCGACCGGCGGTTTCGTGCCGCTGCTCCTGGCGTTGCTGGTGGCGCCGGGCATGGTCAAGGACGGCACGCTCACCGCCGGCGCCGCGCTCGGCGCGCTCGTCTACCTGGCGACGACGATGCAGCCGGCGTTGCGCGGGCTGGCCGCGACGGCGAGCACCGTGGTGCTGCGGCTGATCGTCGCGCTGCGGCGGCTCGCGGAGACCGCGCAGGCCGAACCGGAACCCGACGGCACGGCCGAACCCGACGGGACCGCGATCTACGTGCGTGACCTGACCTTCAGCTGGGGAGCGGCGGCGCAACCGGTGGTGCGCGGCCTCGACCTGCACCTGCTGCCTGGGGAACGGCTCGCGGTGGTGGGGCCGAGCGGGATCGGCAAGTCGACCTTGGCCGGGCTCCTGACCGGGATGCTCGAACCGCAGTCCGGCCGCGTGCTGCTCGGCGGGGCGCCGGTCCGGGAGATCCCGGCGGCGCTGCGGCATCGGATGGTCGCGTTGATCCCGCAGGAGGCCTACGTCTTCGCCGGGACCGTGCGGGACAACGTCGGCCTGTTCGCGCAGACCGCGATGGACGGCGAACTGGCCGCGGCGGTGGCCGCCGTCGGCGCGGAACCGCTGGTGACACGCCTGGGCGGACTCGACGGCGAGATCGGGCACGGAATGCTGTCCGCCGGGGAGGCACAGCTGATCGCGCTCGCGCGGGTGTACGCGAGCGACGCGGGCGTCGTCGTCCTCGACGAGGCGACCTCGCACCTCGACCCGCCCGCCGAAGCCCGCGCGGAGCGGGCGTTCGCCGAGCGGGGCGGGGTGCTGGTGGTGATCGCGCACCGGCTGACGTCGGCGTTGCGCGCGGACCGGGTCCTGGTGATGGACGGGAAGGAAACCGCGCTGGGCACCCATCTCGAACTCATGGACCGGTCCACGCGCTACGCCCAGCTCATGCACGCGTGGGCGCCGCGGCTACCCCAGCCCAGTGCGCAGTTCTTCCAGCGCGCTCCTGAGTAGACCTTCGACGGGGACCGGGCGCCGGGACTCGCGGTCGACGAAGACGTGCACGAAGTGCCCCTCCGCGATCACCGTCTCCTTCGAGTACATCCCGACCTCGTAGCGGACACTGGACCGGCCGAGATGCCCGACCCGCAGGCCGACTTCGAGATCTCCCGGGAACGACACCGAAGCGTGGTACTTGCACTGCGATTCCACGCACAACCCGATGACCCCGCCGGTTTCGATGTCGAGACCGCCGCGTTCGATCAGCCAGGTATTGATCACGGTGTCCATCACCGAATAGTGGACGACGTTGTTGACGTGCCCGTAGACGTCGTTGTCCTTCCACCGCAACGGAACCGTCTGCCAGTGCGGGTACTCGCCGTTCACCACAGCGTCACCGACTCCCGCAGGATGACGGCGAGATCCGCTTCCGACGCCTCGCGCGGCGCCGTCGCCAGCAGGCGTTGTTGTTTCACCGTGCCGGAAACCAGTGAGTCCACATCGGACTCGGTGTAGCCGACGGCGCCGATCCCGTTAAGGATCCCGATCTCCCGCATGATCTGCCGCAGCACCGCGGGCAGGTGGTCCCGCAGATCGCCCGGCCATTCGTAGTCCGGCGCGAGCAGCCGCGCCACCCGCAGGTGCCGGTCCGGGGCGGCGTCGAAGGTGAACCGGAACGCCGCCGGCGCCGTCAGCGAGACGGCCATCCCGTGCGGGACCATCGCTTCGTCACCCGGATACCCGGACGGATGGAACTCCCGGACCTGCCCGGCGATCGGGTAGGCGTTGGCGTGCGGGATGTGCACCCCGGCGTTGCCGAAGCCGAGGCCGGCGAACGTCGCCGCGAGCGCCATCGCCTCGCGTGCCTTCATGTCGGAGCCGTCCCGCACGGCCGCGGGCAGCGCCCACGACAGCAGCCGCAGCGACTGCTCGGCGAACATGTCGGCCAGCGGATTCGAGCCACAGTAAGGAACCCGGTCCTCCGGGCGCTTCCGGTCGAACTCGGTGTACGGCTTGGCCGTGTAACTTTCCGCGGCGTGGCAGAGGATGTCCATCCCGCTCGCGGCGGTGACCTCGGGCGGCTGCGAGACCGTCAGCCTCGGGTCGACCACGGCGAGGCTCGGCCGCATCCGGAGATGACTGATGCCGCTCTTCACCCGCAGTGACAGCACGTCCAGTACGCAGACGGTGGTGCTCTCCGAGCCGGTCCCGGTGGTGGTCGGCACCGCGACCAGCGGTTTCAGTGGCGAAGCGGGCGCGCGGCCGCCGCCGACCGGGGCGTTGACGTAGTCCATCAGATCGCCGTCGTTGCTGGTCAACAGGTTCACCGCCTTCGCGGTGTCGATGGCCGAACCGCCGCCGACGGCGACGAAGGCGTCCCACTCGCCCTGTCCGCGGGCGAAGTCGACGGCCTTGCGCATGCTGACGTCGGTCGGTTCGACGTGCACGCCGTCGAAGACGACGGCTTCGATGCCATAGGTCTCGATGCCTTCGGCGATCCGTTGCGGCCAGCCCGTCGCGGCGACGCCCGCGTCGGTCAGGACGAGCACCCGGCGGGCGCCGTACTGGGTGAGGTCGTAGCCGATCTCATCGCTCGACCCGGCGCCGTATTTCAAGGCCGGTGCACCGTAAGTGAAAACAGTTTCACGTCCGGCGGTGGCTGAGGTCACGTTTTCGTGCTCCCTTGCTCGAACACGTTCCGAATTTCGGACATTCTCCCCGCTCCGGGGTTGCCGGAATCGGAAGATCGCTTGACGGCACCGATCACCGCCCGCCTAAGCTCTTCTCATTAGATACCAACCGGGAGCGTCCGTCGCCCAGACGGCCGTGAGGATCCTGACCGAGGCGCAGATCCACCGCGTGTACGCGGTGGTGGGTGAGTCCTTCCTGGATCTGCTCGACGCGCTGCAACGCGAGCGGTCGATCACCTTCGTTTCGGCGAGGCACGACTCCGGCGCGGCGTTCATGGCCGAGGCCGAAGGCAAGCTCACCGAGCATCCGGCGGTGCTGCTCGCCGGCCGCGGCCCGAGCGCGGCGAACCTCGCGATCGGCGTGTCCACGGCGTACCAGGACGAGAGCCCGATGGTCGTCCTCCTGGAGAACCCGCCGTCGGAACCCGGGCCGACGAGCGAGCTGCCCACCGCCGACCTGACCGCGATGCTCGAACCCCTCGCCAAGTGGACCGGCCGCGCGGAATCCCCGGACGAGGTCCCCGGCCTGCTGGTCGAGGCCCTGAACCGCTGCCGCGAAGGGCGGCCGGGCCCCACCATCGTCGCCGTCCCCGCCGACTTCTGGGGTGTCCCGTTCGATTCGGCCAAACCGGTCGCCTCCGTGCGCCCGCCGGCCACCGGCGCGCTCGGCCGGACCGCGGAGGCGGTCGCGCAGCTGGTCGACGAGGCCCGCGACCCGGTGGTGATCGTCGGCGGCCGGGCCCGTGCGGCCCGCGACGAGCTGATCGCCGTCGCCGACGAACTCGCGCTCCCGGTGTACAACGCGTTCCGCCGTCAGGACGCCTTCCCCGAGAACCACGCGCGCTACGCGGGCCATCTCGGCATCGGCATCCCCGCGCGGCAGCTCGACGCGCTGGAGCGCGCCGACCTCGTGCTCGCGCTGGGCACGCAGCTCGACGAGGTCACCACGCAGTCCTTCCGCTATCCGACGCCGTCGCAGACGTTGGTGCTGGTCGGCACCGGGATCGAGCCCGCCCGCCGCGGCGGCCTGACCTTCCGTGTCGACTCCGAGGTCGAGCCGTTCCTGCGGGAACTGCGCAACGTCGCCTCGCCACGGCAGCGGCGCGCGTCGGCCGCGAACGCCGCCGTGCACACCTTCATGACCCCGCCCGACACCAGCGGCGCCACCCGCATCCATCCCGCCGACGTCATCCGCGCGGTGCGCAAACTCGCGCCCGAAGACGCGATCGTGACCAGCGACGCGGGCAACTTCGCCCAGTTCATGCACCGCTACTGGTGTTTCACCGCCCCGCGCAGCCAGCTCGGGCCGAGCAACGCGGCCATGGGCTACGCCGTTCCCGCGGCGGTCGCGGCGAAGCTCGCCGAGCCGCGCCGGACGGTGATCGCGATGGTCGGCGACGGCGGCGCGCTGATGACCGGGCAGGAGATCGAGACCGCCGTCCGCTACCGGGTGCCGGTGACCGTCCTGGTGTTCCAGAACGGACTCCACGGCCCGCTCGCGGTGCATCAGGCACGCAAACACGGAAGGCTCACCGGGGTCACCGTCCCCGTCACCGACTTCGCCTCCTGGGCACGTGGCCTCGGCGCCGCCGGGTACACCGTGGACGACCCGGTGGAACTGGAGCCGATCATCGCGAGCGCGCTGGTCCGGCAACGGCCGTGCGTCATCGACATCAGGACGGATCCGGACGTGGTGGCCCCGGACATCCGGCTGACGAGCCTGCTGGGCGCCGCGAGGCCACCGCAGGGCGGCCAGTAGGCGCCGCCGCGCCGACGACCGGGCGGTACTTTTCTCAGGGGATACACAGAAACCCTTGTCGGACAGCCTTCACCTGCTCCAAAAGGTGGGAAAGCGGTGACGACTCGGCCGACTTTCGGTCGCGGAGACCGGATTTTGTCGGTCGGCCGTGGCACAATCGCCGCAACACCGAGAGAGTCCGATATGGACCGAAGCGATCACCGGTGGGGTTGTTGGCACGCAGTACTTAACGTCGTACTACGAGCGTTGTGTTGACACTGGGAGAAAACATGGCTGACGAGACGAAGCCACAGGACAAGTCCGTTTCCGGCGTGGTGCCGGTGCAGTTCAGTGCGGACGCGGAGACCCACGACATCGCCGTCGTGCCCACGAACCGGGAGGCGTTGCGCCGTTCACCGTTCGGCGCCGAGGCACCGCTGCGCGCGGCGAGTGGCGAATAGCCGCGAGGGCCGGGCGGTGAGGAGCGGGGCCGCGAGGGTAGAGTGCCGGTCGGCACACCCGGGTGATGAGCCTTGTCCGCCTGCATGGCGTGTGCTTTACTGATTCAGGTCTCGTTTTTTGTGTTCGTGTTGGTTCACGCTCGCAGAACTCAGCGGGCGTAGTGTCTCCTCGTGTTTCCGGGGAAGCAAACCGTCTGGTCATGACCCGGGCTGCCGACGTGGCTTCCTGTTTGTTTGTGTTGCATATGGAGATTTTATGACTCAGGGCACTGTGAAGTGGTTCAACTCCGAGAAGGGGTTCGGCTTCATCACTCCCGACAACGGCGACGGCGACGTCTTCGTGCACTACAGCGAGATCAAGGGCAACGGCTTCCGTAGCCTCGAGGAGAACGCCCGCGTGGAGTTCGAGATCGGGCAGGGCGCGAAGGGTCCGCAGGCCACCTCGGTCACCGTGATCTGATCCAGGTTTTCCAAGCAGGGCCGTCTTCCCTCGGGAAGGCGGCCCTGCTGCTTTTCCAGGGCGGCCCGATCGTGCGTGGCGATTCGGGTTAGAGCCAAGGGTGTCTTAGGTGCCGACGTGGTTGAGGCTGCGGTTGATGCCAGGCCCCGGTCCGTGAAGGCCTCCTTGAGGGACTCTGGGTCCCTCAAGGAGGCCTTCACGGACTCGGTCTTCGCCGCGTTCGCCCCACAGGCACCAGCAGTCACAACAGTGGCGCGTGAAGGACTCCAGTCAGGCGCTTGCGTGAGTGGTCGCGGTCGTGGTGATGTCGTGAAGGGCACCTTTGAGACGTTGAAGGTCTCAAAGGTGCCCTTCACGACATAGGAGTTCGACGCCGGGCCGTTGGAAGCGCTGAAGAGTAGGCACGGGGCCTTCATGTACTTCAACCTGGCATCACGCAAGAAGCGCCACAGGCCACGCAGTAGGTACCCAAGGGGAAGCTCGCCAGAACCCGAATCACGACATAGGACCCGCGGGCGCCTACGCTTTCCTGGCCCGGCGGCTCTCAGGTGGGGGAGACGAGTCCCGCCTCGTAGGCGAGCACGATCGCCTGTGCCCGGTCCCGTAACCCGAGTTTCGCGAGTATCCGGCCCACATAGGTCTTGATGGTCTGCGCCGAGAGCACCAGATCCGCGGCGATCTCCGGATTGGACCGCCCTTTCGCGATCAACCGCAGCACTTCCCGCTCGCGTTCGGTGAGTACGTCGAACCTCGCCGGGGACGGCCGCGGAACCGGTGCGCTCGCCACGAAGTTCGCGATGAGCCGCTTCGTGACGGCGGGGGAGAGCAGCGCGTCACCGGCGGCGACCACTTCGATGGCGTTGATCAGTTCGGCCGACGGCGCGTCCTTCAACAGGAACCCGCTCGCGCCCGCCCGCAGCGCCTCGTAGACGTAGTCGTCCAGGTGGAACGTCGTCAGGACGAGCACCTTCGGCTTCTCGCCGTCGCCGTCGAGCAGCCGCCTGGTCGCTTCGAGACCGTCCATCACGGGCATCCGGATGTCCATCAGGACGACGTCCGGTGGCGTGGCCAAGGCGGAGAGGCCCGCGAGCGCCGCGATTCCGTCGCCTGCTTGGCCCACCACGTCCAGACCCGGTTGCGCGTTCAGCAGGCCGGCGAAGCTCTCCCGCACCAAGGCCTGGTCGTCGACGATGAAAACGGTCGTCACGCTTCGCCCACCCCCGGGAGATCCAGCTTGACGGCCACGCGGAAACCGCCGTCGGCCCGCGGCCCGGCCTCGTGGGAACCGCCGATCAGGGTAACGCGTTCGGCGATCCCGGCGAGGCCGGTGCCGTCGTTCAAAGCAGGGCCGGCAGGCCGTGTTGGCGGCCCGTTTTCGACGAGGATCTTGAGCCCGTCGGGTTCTCGCCGCACCTCGACGTCCACTTTCGCCCCCGGGCTGTGCCGGGCCGCGTTGCTCAGCGCCTCCTGCAGGATCCGGTACGCGGCCAGTTCGACCAGGGCGGGAACGTCGTCCCCGCCGGCGATCTCCGCGCGGATCTCGATCCCGGACGCCCGGCAGCCGTCGATCAGCGACGGCACCTCCGCGAGCCCCGGCTGCGGTTCGTGCTCCGGCTCGGCCTCCGTGTCACGCAGCACGCCGACCAGCCGCCGGGCCTCGTCGAGCGCTTCCCTGGCCGCGACCCCGATGGCGCGGAACTCCTCCTGCGCGGCCTCGGACACGTCCGGGACGCGGTAGCGCGCGCTGTCGGTCCGCAGCGCGATCAGCGAGAGGTGATGGCCGATGATGTCGTGCAGCTCCCTGGCGATCAACGCGCGTTCCTGCAACGTCGCCCGTTTCGCGCGCTCCTCGACCGTCGTGCGCTCGGCCGCGTCGGCTTGCTCCAGCGCCCGGCGGCGTTGCTGCATCCCGTATCCGGCCACGATGGTCGCGGTCACCACGATCAACGACCACACCAGGGTCTTCGTGCCCGCGCGCGGTAGCTGCGCGATGCCGACCCCGACGGCCAGCGTCACGGCGATGATCGAGATCCCCCTGCCTTGCCCGGGTTTCGTGCGGGCGAGCGTCAGCGCGAGGACCGGGAGATACGGCAGGGCCTGGACCTGCAACGGCCACTCCGACGCTGTCCGGCCGAACAGCGCGTAGTCGGCGGGGAAGAGGACCGCGATGATCGCGCTGACCATCCCCGCCGCCGCCACCCGGACGGCGGTCAGCGGGAACTTGACGACCAGCAACGGCGGGACGATCTGCAGGATCAGCAGGAAGAAGATCAGCGGCACACTGCCGCCGCCGAGGTAACGCGCCCAAGTGCCGTAGGTCAGGCCCATCAGCACCGCGAGCGCGGATCCGGCGAGGACGGCCTTGATCCAGACCGGGACGCGCCACCAGGCCGACGGCGGTTCGAGATCGGCGTCGCGTCCGGTGAGGAGCGCCCAGCCCAGGGAGCCGCCGTACGTGTCCATGGCTCGACGCTAACGACGCCGCGGACCGGGCACATCCCCTCGTGGGGGACACCGGGAGTCCCCCGCGGGGTGACGCGGACTGCTCGCCCGGGCGGGATGTGCCGGACGGTGGCGCGCGGTCAGGCTCGGTTCATGAACGACATCAGAGGGCTGATCCGGCTGTCCGCGTTCGCGTGGCTGGCCGCGGGCCTGGTCATCGCTGTCTACGTGGAGATCGTCAACGCCGGCGCGGTCGATCCCCTCGCCACCACCTTCAGCGAGTACGTCCACGTCGGACAGGGTGCGCGGCTCGTCGGGGTCGCCATGCTGGCCACCGGCTTCGGCGCGCTGACCGTCGCGGGCGGCGTCCGGCTGTCCGGGGCGGTGTGGGCCGCCAGGCTCGTCGCCTTGTTCGGCGTCGGGCTGTGCGTGCTCGCGGTGTTCCCGCAGGAGCCGATGGACCAGCCGCTGACCTGGCATGGCGCCATCCACCGGTATGTCGCGCTCGCCGCTTTCGCCGCGTTGCCGCTGGCAGGACTGATCCTCGGCGCGGCCCGGCGGCTGTCCTACGCCACGTTGGCCGCTCTGGTGGTCTTCGTGGCGACGTTCCTGGTCGACGCCCGTGCGGTGAGCGGAGTGGCCGAACGGATCCTGCTGATCCTCGAACTCGCGCTGCTGGTCGCCTTCCTCCGCGGAGGTGGCTTTGTGATGCAACCTCGTGCAACTCTTTCTTTCGCGGCCTCGACGTCGTTTCCTTGTAGGGACTTGGCGCGGCAGCGGAGGACATGTGGGCGAAGCGGTTGCGGGGATCGTGGCGAACCCCGCTTCGGAGCGTGATATCCAGAGCCTGCGTTCGGCACTGAGAGTGGCCGGGGTCGGCCGCGTGATGGTGTGGACCGAGGCGGGGAAGATCATCGGCACCGTCCGCCGGATGGTGGACGCGGGTGCGAGCGTGGTCATCTGCCTGGGCAACGAGGGCATGATGCGGGCCGCCGCGGCCGCCTGTGGCGACGTGCCGCTGCTCATGTTGCCCGCCGGGAGCACCGACGAGACCGCCGTCGCCGGGCTCGCCGCCGGGCTGCTGGCCACCCATCAGGTGGACACGGACCTGGTCACGAACCGCGCGACCGTGCTCGAGGTGGTGACGAAGGCCCGCCGCGAGATCGCGCTGACCGACGTCAGCGTGTGCTCGGAGAGCCGGTGGGATCCCGCGTCGCTGACCGAGCTGTACTGCACGTTCGCCGTCCCGGACGGGGTCGGGTTGTCGAGTATCCCCGGGCGGCTGTGCCCCAGTCCCAAGTCCACTGTGGACGGTGTCGCGGTCTCGCTCGGGCCGGTCGACGAGACGCCGTACGTCGTGCAGGCGCCGATCGCGCCCGGCGAGGTCCGCGCGGTGGGCGTCCGGGGCTGGAGCGTGCTGTACGCCGGGGTCCGCGTCGACCTCGCCGTCGACGGCGGCTCCATCGCGCTCGACGGCCAACCGCATTTCGTGCTGAAGCCGGGAGAGAGCGCTTTCGTCGAGCTGAAGCCCGACGGCCCATGGTGCGTCGACGTCCGCGCCGTGATGGCCGAGGCCACCAGGACCGGCCTGCTCCTCGGCCGCAAGCCGACCGGGTCCTTTCCCGCGACCCACCTGGTGGACGCCCCCTTCGGCCGGTAAGCCGGCCCAGATCACAGAAGCCTTCCGCACGCCGGGGCCGCCGGGCACACTGGTCGAAACGGACCAAAGGAGTGGGCCAGGTGCGGCTGGAGGCGGCTTTGCCGGTCGGCGCGGATCCGCGCCGTCACGCGCGCGCCCTCGCCGAAGTGCACGAGGCCGCCCTCTCCGGTCGCGCGCTCCCGAGCCATCCGCGCGCGGTCATCGGCGCGTCCTGGCAGCGGATGCGCCGGCTCGGCCTGGACCCGGACCGCGGCGCGCCGGTTCCCGCGCTCGCCATGGAACAGCTGGAAGCCCGCCGTCGCGAGAGCGGTCTCGCCGCCGTCCTGCCCGCCCTGCGTGGCGGCCTGATCAGCCTCGCCGAACAGGCCGCGCACATCATGGTCGTCGTCGACGCGGACGGCCGCGTCCTCTGGCGTGACGGCAGCACCGCGGTCCGCCGCCGCGCCGACGGGCTCGGCCTGGTCGACGGCGTCGACTGGCGTGAGAACGCCGTCGGCACCAACGCCATGGGAACCGCGCTGGTGGTCCGGCATCCGGTGCAGGTCTACTCGGCCGAGCACTACGTCCGTAGCCAGCACGACTGGACCTGCGCCGCCGCGCCGCTGCACGATCCGAGGGACGGCAGGCTGCTCGGCGTCGTCGACCTCTCCGGCCCGGCCTCCACCGTGCATCCGACCACCCTCGCACTGGTCGACACGGTCGCGAAACTCGCCGAAGCGCAGCTGCGCACCACCCATCTCTCGGAGCTCGAACAGCTGCGCGGGCTGGCGTCACCCTTGCTCGCCAAGGTGAAGGGCAGGGCGGTGATCGCCGACCCGCACGGCTGGATCGCGGCGTCGGCTGGCCTCGTCCCGGTCGGCCGGATCGCGCTGCCGAACGACGCGACCGCGGGCCGGACCTGGCTCCCCACCTACGGGAACTGCCTGCTGGAGCCGCTGCCGGGCGGGTGGCTCGTCCGGCTCACCGAGGAGGAGGACGTGCCGCCGACGCGGGTCGTGCTCGATCTGAGGTCGGCGCGCGAGAGCACGCTGCGCGTCTCGGGCGAGGCAGGCACGTGGTCGCATCGGCTGAGCCCGCGGCACGCGGAGATGCTGTACGTCCTCGCGCGTCATCGCGAGGGGAGGTCGGCGTCGGAACTGTCGCGCGACCTGTTCGGCGACGCGGGCCGCACCGTCACCGTCCGCGCCGAGATGTCCAGGATGCGGCGGCATTTCGGCGGGATCCTGCTGGGCAGGCCGTACCGTTTCGCGGACGATGTCGAGGTGCTCGTCGAACGGCCCGCAGACGGCGAGGTCCTCCCGTATTCCGTCGCGCCCGCCGTCCGCGCCTGAACCTCCACCCCGGGGTCGACCCGGCGATGGTCCCGGTCCACCCCTCGGCGTGCCTAACGTCCGTGTCATGGGAAAGATGAACGCGAAAGGCCTGTTGGTGCTGGTCGTCGCAGGGGTCGTCGTCCTGCTGGGATTCCTGGCCTACCGGCTGATCCTGGTCGAGATGATCACGCGGCTGAGCGATCACTGAGGGGGGAGATGAGGAAGCGGGAGCGGCCGCTGCTGCCGGACACGATCGCGCCCAGCTGGCTGGTCGTCCAGCTGCTCGGCACGGCCGCGGTCGTGGTGGTGCTGCTGACCGCGAGCGAGTCCAGCGCGTGGATCTGGACGGCTTACGGCGTCTGCGCGGCGTGCTGGCTGGGTTTCGTCGCGGCCTCCCCGCGGTTCCCCCGGGTGGCGACCGTCCTGCTCGCGGTGGCGAGCGTCGCGCCGTCGATCGCGCTCGGCTGGGCGGAGGACTCCTCCGCCATCGTGCTGGCGGTGGTCACGGTCAGCCGGTTCGCCACCCTGACCGAGCCGTCGGTGGCCGCCATCGTGGGGGTGGTGGGGCTCGACGCGGGCCTCGCGGCGGTCACCGGCCTGGTCGCGGGCGCGTCCGGGCCGCTGGTGTTCGGCAACGTCGGCGTGCTGCTCGTGCTTATGCTGCTGGGGTTGAACCGGCGGCAGTACGAGGTGCAGGCGGCGCAGGCGGCCGCGCTGCTGGAGCAGACCAGGCTGGCGCAGACCGAACACGCGCGGGCCGCCGCGCTCGACGAGCGCACGCGGATCGCCAGGGAGATCCACGACGTCCTCGCGCATTCGCTGGGAGCGCTGGGAATCCACCTGGAGGTCGCCGAGGCGCTGCTGGCCGAGAAGTCCGATGTGGACGGTGCGCTCGGCAGGGTCCGGTTGTCGCGGCGGCTGGCCGCGGACGGGCTCGCCGAGGCGCGGGACGCGGTCGCCGCCTTGCGCAGCGACGTCCCGTCGCTGGCCGAAGCCTTGCGGCGGCTGGCGGACGCGCACCACGACGGCGTGTCGTTCGAGGTCGAGGGGGAGCAGCGGCCACTGCCGTCCGCCGAGGTGGTCTCGCTGGTGGGCGTCGCGCGGGAGGCGTTGACCAACGCGGCCAAGCACGCCGCCGGGCAGCCGGTGTCGCTCCGGCTGCACTTCACTCCGGCGGAGGTTCGCTTGCGGGTGTGGAACGAACTCGGCGAAACCGGCCGATCGGCGGACACCGGCGGATTCGGTCTCACCGGGATGAGGGAGCGGCTCGCACTCGCCGGTGGCACGCTGACCGCGGGCCCTGCCGACGGGCACTGGACGGTGGAGGCGGTGGTGCGGACGTGATCCGGGTGGTCGTGGTCGATGACCAGCAGGTCATGCGCGAAGGGCTCGTCGCCCTGCTCGGGCTGATCGACGGGGTCGAGGTCGCCGGCTCGGCGGGCGACGGACGGCAAGCGCTCGACCTGCTCGGCCACACCGCGGCCGACGTCGTGCTGATGGACCTGCGCATGCCCGTCCTGGACGGGGTGGCCGCCACCAGACTGCTCAAACGCGATCACCCGGACGTCGCCGTCGTCGTCCTCACGACGTACGCGGACGACGCCTCGATCGCGGACGCGCTGCGCGCCGGAGCCCGCGGTTACCTGACCAAGGACGCCGGACGCGCCGATATCGGGGCGGCCATCCGCTCCGCCGCCAACGGACAGGCGATCTTCGCCGCCGAAGTCTCCGACAGACTCGTCGCCGCGCTCGAAGCCAGAACGGTCACGCGGGCCAAGGTCGAACTCCCGGACGGGCTCACCGCCCGCGAAGCCGAAGTGCTCGGCCTCATCGCGCGCGGGTTGTCCAATCCGGAAATCGCCACCGAGCTGTACATCGGCGAGGCCACCGTGAAAAGCCACATCAACCACGCGTTCGCCAAGATCGGTGTGCGCAATCGTGCGCAGGCAGTGCGCTACGGACTGGAAAAGGGCCTCTGAGATCACGTGCAGATGACACACGCCGGTGTCACTGGCTGCGCTGATCCCGACTCGGATACCTTCTTTGCGGGTAGAACCAATGGGGAGGATCGGCGATGACGAGCACTGTGACCCGGCCGGGGCCGCCGGGGAGCCCCGCGCCGCCCCCTGCGCCGGAGGGCCGCAGCGGGATCGCCGGGCTGCTCGAACTGCCGGGGAACGGGATCCGCGCGGTCATTCGGTCCGCGGCGACCACGCCGGGCAGGCTGTCGGTGATCGCGATCGGCCTCGTGCTGCTGTCGCTGGTCGCGGGACTGTTCGGCACGCTGGCCGCGCAGGACAAGAAGGACACGATCAACGGCCTGATCGACCACCGCGAACCGCTGGCCGCCGCCGCGCAGCAGGTCTACCGCGCGCTTTCGGACGCCGACGCGACAGCGGCCAGTTCGTTCCTCTCGATCGGCACCGAGCCGCTCCCGATGCGCCAGCGGTACGAACGCGACATCGCGGAAGCCGGGGCGGCGCTGGCGAAGGCGGCATCGGACTCCTCCGGCGTCGACGAAGCCGCCGAGCAGATCAACACCCTCGGCCGCGAGATCCCTGTCTACACAGGACTGATCGAGACCGCGCGTGTCTACAACCGGCAGGGTTATCCCGTCGGTGCCTCGTATCTGCGGGAGGCATCCGAGCTGATGCGGGCGAAAATCCTTCCCGCCGCACAGGATCTGTACCGCATCGACACCGACCGGCTCGCCGCCGAACAAGACGACGCGACCGGATTCCCTTGGCTGGCAACGGCTTTGGTGCTCGCACTGCTCGCCGCCCTGATCGTCACGCAGGTGCATCTGACGCGGAAGACCAACCGGCTGCTGAACGTCGGCCTCGTCGTCGCGACCGCGTCGGTGGTCGTCGCCCTGCTGTGGGGCGCGGTGGCGCTGATCGTGCAGAGCAGCCTCGTCGGCAGTGGCGAGGAAGACGGCTCGCACCAGGTGGACGTCCTCGTGCGCGCCCGTATCGCGGCGCTGCAGGCACGAGCCGACGAGACGCTGACCCTCGTCGCCCGCGGCGACGGCGCGGCGTACGAAAAGGACTTCGGTGACCTCGCCGCGCAACTCGGCGGCACCGACGGGCAAGGCGGTCTGCTGGGCGAGGCACGCGGCCTCGCGGCGGGCGGCGCGGCCGCCGAGAAGGTGGACGCGGCGATCCAAGCGGCGTCGGCGTGGTTCAAGGCGCACGCCGAGGTGCGGCGCCAGGACGACGACGGCTTTTACCAGGACGCCGTCGGCACGGCCACCCGCGACGACAAGAAGGACGGCGCGGCCGGGGCGTTCCTGCGGCTCGACGAGAACCTGGTGGCCGCGATCAACGTGGGACGACAGGAATTCCTCGACGACACCCGCGGCGCCGAACGCGCGCTGACCCTGCTCCCGCCGGGGATCGCGGTGCTGGCGTTGCTCGCGGCGGCGGGATCCGCGTTGGGAATCCGTGAACGGCTGAGGGAGTACCGGTGATACGGAACGGTCTGCGAGGGGCCGTGCTCGGCGCGGTCCTCGTGCTGGTGACGGCTTGCGGCAGCGCGGGGGCGCCGGTCGACCCGGCGCCCGTCGGCGACGTCGCGCCGCCGTTGCCCGCGAACGTCGGCGGCGCCGACAACGCCGGCGGTGGCGGTACGACCGACACGAGCTGCAACCCGTTGGCCAGCCTGCGGCCGACCAACGGCACGTCGATCACCAGCGGCTCGACGATGGCGAAGATCAAGGAGAACGGCAAACTCGTCGCGGGCGTCGACCAGACGACGTTCCTGTTCGGTTTCCGGAATCCGACGTCTGGCCAGCTCGAAGGCTTCGACATCGACATGGTCAACGAGATCGCGAAGGCCATCTTCGGCAGCGCGGAAGGCCGCGTGCAGTTCCGGGCGATCCCGTCGAAACTGCGCGAAGAAGTGCTTGAGAAGAAGCAGGTCGACATCGTGGTGCGGACCTACAGCATCACCTGCAGCCGGCTGAAGAAGGTCAACTTCTCGACCGCGTATTACCAGGCGGGGCAACGGATCCTGGTCGAATCCGGCTCGAAGGTCACCCAGCTTTCGGACCTCGGCGGGCGGCGGGTGTGCGCGACCAAGACGTCGACCTCGCTGACGAAGATCGCGTCGGATCCCTCGAAGCCGGTGCCGGTCTCGGTGGACAACTGGTCCGACTGCCTGGTGATGCTGCAGCAGAAGCAGGTCGAGGCCGTGTCCACGGACGACGTCATCCTCGCCGGGATGCTCGCGCAGGACCCGACGCTGAAGATCGTGGGGAACCGGTTCACCGAGGAGAACTACGGTATCGGTGTCCCGAAGGAGAACGAGGACATGGTGCGGTACGTGAACGCCGTGCTGGAGAACGTGCGCGGCGGCGCGTGGCAGTCGATCTACGCGAAATGGATCGGGAACAAACTCGAAGGCGGGACGCCGCCCGCGGCGGTGTACAAGTGAGAACGGGCCGTTCGGGATTCGCTTCCGAACGGCCCGCTTCTGCTTACGGGGACTTGTCGCCGATCACCGGCGGCACCGGCTTCATCTCGCCTTCGTAACCGCCGAACAAGACGTCGGCGTCTTCCTCCTGCAGGTAGTTCGGGGCCTTCTTTTCCTTGTCCTCTTCCTTCTGCCCCCTGCCACCGGGAGCGCCCCCGCCCATGGCGCCCGGCCCGCCGCTCTTGCCCGCGGCGGCCGCACCTCCCCGCGTGACACGCTCCTCCGGCAGCTTGCCCGCCCCGGACCCGCCGCCCTTGCCCGCGAGCTTTTCGGCGTCACCGGCCGAAACCTTGCCGCCCGCGAGCCGCTCGGCGACATTGCCCGACCCGCCGTTGCGCCCGAACCCGCCGCCACCGCCGCCACCGGTCAACCGGCTCGCCGCACTGCCCCCGGGCCCACTCGGCGTCCGGCCGGGCTTCCCGCGATACTGCTCGCTGCCCAGCCGCCCGAGACCGGTCGGGCCAGGCCCGTTCATCGCGGCCAGCCCCGGCGTCGGCCCCGGCCGGAACGACCCCTGCGACCCACCGAACGGCTGATTCGGCCCGGAAACCCCGGTGTGCCCGCCGCCCGTGGTGATCCCCGGCCCCGGCGTCGGCCCGCTCGGCCCGCCACCCGGCCCCGGCATCCCAGGCCCAGGACCACTGTTGGGCCCCGGCCCACCGCTGCTGAAGCCCTTGGCCTCGGTACCCCCGGAAAACCCGGACGCCGCCGTCGAATCGCCCATCTCCGGCGGCGGAGCGAACGTGGGCTGCTTGGAATTGACGTCGAAGAGCGACTGGTCGTAGGTGTGCATCACCTGCGCGGCCTGCTGATGCGCCTGGAACGACTGCTCCTGCTTGGCCGAGATGTTGCTGACCGTGTCCACCGCACCCGCGTAATTCCCCGACGCGAGCTGACCGAGGGCGTTCTTGTACTCGGTGTTGCGGTCGAAAGGAACCTCTTCGGGCATGGAGTTCTTCGCGGTGGTGGCCGCGGCCGCCGACTGGGAGAACCGGTTGGACGCGAGATACGCGCCGTCACCCGCGGTGTCGGCCCACTTGCTGACGTTGGTGAAGAAGTCGGTGACCGACTTGGCACCGTCCCCCTGCCAATGCTCGCCCTCTTTGCCGATCGCGTCACGGACGGCGTTGCTGAAGGTGTTCAGCGAGTTGCCCTGGTTGTTCCAGAGCTGCCCCTTCTCATCGATGTCCCCCGGATCGAGGTCCTGCGTGACCATGTTCTTCAGCTCGCCGTGTGGGACGGCTTCATAGCGCTGTTCCGACGGATTGAGCCCGGCGCGGAACTGCTGGCCTTGCGCCAGCGCCGCAGCCTGATCGGCCGAGTACTGCCCCGCCTTCGCTTCAGCCGTCAGCCTCGCCGTCAGGGAGTTGCCGCCCGGACCCGCGTTGACCTCCTCGTACGTTTCGGAGTACCGCTTGGCCTCGTACGTCCGGCCGGTGTTGCCCATCGCCGAAAACTTGCTGTCGAAGTCGTCTTGCCCGACGTTGACCATGGTCCCTCTCGTTCCGTAGTCAGTTGCCTCTAGGCAGCTTCGGTTCAGCAGCCATCGCGATCTCGCGGGAGAGCGCGCAGGCTTCTTCGTTGGTTCCCTTGTTCAGACCGGTCGATGCCGTCATCCGGGCGTTCGGGGTGACGGCGATCGCCACCGTGCAGGCCTGTTTGCCAGCGTCTCCAGGGATTTCGACCGCGTCGCGTTCACCGACCTTCGTCGGGATTTTGGTTCCTTGACCGGCGGACAGTTGATCGATTCCTGCCTCCGAGACGAGATATAGCCGCGCGGACCCGTAACGTCTCTTGCGCGTCGCGCAGCCGTTGTCGCTCTCGGCTGTCTCGACGACGGGTGGCTCGAAGCCTTTGGGCGTCGTGGTCGCCCCAAGCAGGTCGCAAGCCTTCAGGTTCCCGAACACATCGCCTGACCGGTTGTCCGACTTCGCCGGGGCCGCGTTAGGTCCCGAGGCGACGGCACTGCCTGGAAGCTCAGGCGAGCAGCCACTCGCCGCGATCGCGAGTGCTGCGATCAGCGCGATCAGAGAGCGAGGGCGAACGGACATCAGCCCACCCTGGGGAGCTTGGGCTCAGCGGCGACGGCCAGTTCCCTGGCGAGAACACACGCTTCTTCGTTCGTGCCCTCGTTGAGGGACGTCGATGCGGTCATCCTGGCGTTGGGAGTGACGGCGATCGCCACCGTGCAGGCTTCAGTCCCGGAGTCGCCGGGAATTTCCACGGCCTCACGGCCGCCGACCTTCGTCGGAATCTTGGTTCCTTGTCCTGGAGACAGCTGGTCGATCCCGGCTTCGGGGACGAGGTAGATGCTCACGGAGGCGTAGCCGCGTCTTTGAGCCGCACATCCATTATCGCTCTCGGCTGTCTCGACGACTGGCGCATCGAAACCTTTGGGAGTCGTGGTCGGCTCGAGAAGGTCGCATGCTTTGAGGTCACCGAATACCTCGGCTGGCCGGCTGTCCGAGTTCGCCGGTGCCACGCTCGGTTCCGAGGCGATGGCGCTGCCTGGAAGCTCCGACGAGCAGCCACTCGCCGCAACCGCGAGTACCGCGATCAGCGAACCAAGGCGGACACGAGACATCATCAGCTTCCCTTGGGCAGCTTCGGTTCAGCGGCCGTCGCGATCTCGCGGGAGAGCGCGCAGGCTTCTTCGTTGGTTCCCTTGTTCAGACCGGTCGATGCCGTCATCCGGGCGTTCGGGGTGACGGCGATCGCCACCGTGCAGGCCTGTTTGCCAGCGTCTCCAGGGATTTCGACCGCGTCCCGTTCACCGACCTTCGTCGGGATTTTGGTTCCTTGGCCGGCAGACAGTTGGTCGATCCCGGCCTCGGGAACGAGGTAAAGGGTCACCGAGCCGTACCCGTACTTCCGTGTGCCGCAGCCGTTGTCGCTCTCGTAGGTTTCTTCGGCAGGTGGGTCGAAGCCCTTGGCTGTGCTCGTCGGCTCCAGCAGGTCGCAGGCTTTCAGCTTTCCGAAGACGTCCTCAGGTGCGGTGCTCGCCGATACCGACGTTCCACCGGGCTGCGTCTGCACAGGTGTGGCGTTGCCGGGGTTCTCTGTGGAGCAGGCGGAAAGTCCGACAGCGAGCAGGGCCGACAAAGAGACGACGAGCAGGCTCTGTGATTTCGTGATCATGTCGATCTTTGTCAGTCCTTTTGGAGAGATTTCAGCTGGTCGGCGTTGGCGGTGTCTCGCTGTAAATACTTGGACTTGGCAAGATTGATGGCTTCTTCGGCGCGGTTGAGGACATCGCGCAACGCGTCAAGCTGAGTCTTGGCTGACAACTCGTCGCCGTCAGCCACCAGGATCGCGTGCTGGCCGACTTGCTGCGCGAACGGGCCAGTACCCAACTTGGGCGTTTCCGTAAGACGTTGGAACCGGATCTGGTTGTATGCCCAGTCGGTGATGTAATCGTTGATGGCGGTCTTCAGCGCCTCCCCGGCCTCTTCGCTGACCTTGAAGTCCCCGTCCTTCGCGGCCTTCACCATCCGGTCGGCCTGCGCCGAGAAGTCGCCCAGGATGTCCGAGAAGTTGCCCGGCGGTCCGCCGGTGCCGTCAGTCATGGTCTCTCCCCTGTACCAAGTCCCGGTTACTCGTAGCGCTCGTCAGATCACGATATCAGCGGGAACGGCCTCGAAGCCCGCCTTCCGGCGAGGATCACGCGCTGCCGACGCGGGCGGCTTCGACCAGGTCGTGGACCCATCGTGCCAGGTGGGAGCCACTCGTCGGGGTGAACGTGCGGCGCACTTCGCCGTCGGGGAAGCGGTCGGTGGTGAGCATGAAGCGGCCCTGGACGCTGTCGAACCACTGGACGCTCTTCTGCTGCGGTTTGCCCCGGTCGTCGCGCAGGGTGAGGCTGATCGTGCCCAGTCGCGCGAGCGGGTGTTCGAAGAAGCGGCCGGCGGCGCCGAGGCGGAGGTTGTTCGGGTCCTCGTCGAACGGGTCGTCCGGTCGTTTGGACGGCGGGAGGGTGCTGGACGTCGTCACCCGTCCGGGGAACGGCTGGAGTGACGGCAGGTAACCGAGCAGGGTCGCGACGACCTGTTCGGGGTAGACCGGCTCGAAGAGGATGTCGAATCCGCGTTGCTGGCTCACGACGCCGAGACTGCTGTTCCAAGCGCCCCGGTAGAGGTATTCGGCGTCCTGCTCGACTTCGTGCGCCTCCATGGTGACGACGAAGTCCCCGGTGGCCCAGAGCCGGAGTGTCTGTTCGTGGTCGCGCAGGAGTTCGCGGTCGCGGGCGAAGCCTCGATCGGCCAGCTCGGCCCAGATTTCTTCGCAGTGCCGCTCGCGTTCCGTGAAGGTGGTTCCGACGGTCGGGATTTCGTAGGGCAGCACGAATCTGCCGAGCCCGAGTTCTTCGAGTATGACGTCGAGCTGGGCCATCGACATCGAAAATGACGCAGGCACCGGTCCCTCCCCCTCATCACCTGCTGAATCGGTTCTCTCTCGCACCGTAGCGGGTTCGACCCGGCGCGGGCACGACCTGCCTGCTCACGTCTAGGATCAGGTCTGACGCTGTCGCGGGGATTTCGGGAGGTACCAGTGTCGGAAGAGCCGCGCCGTCCTCGGCACGCAGCGCCGGACGACGCCACGCCGGATCGCGAGGCGGAGCCCGCCTCCTGGACGCCGCCGGCGCCGGTCCGCTGGGAAACGCCCGAACCGTCCATTTCCGGCAGGCTCGATCTCAACGAGCCTCCGCGGCCGAAGCAGCAGCCCGAGCCGGAGAAGGACGCCGAGCGCACGATCTATCACGCCCCGGTCCAGCGTCCGCAGACGCCGCCGCGCGGCCAGCAGCGGCCGATCCCCGGCGCGGAGGATCCGACGCGTCCGCCGGGTGACATGGCCCCGGTGAGCCCGCAGACCCAGGTCGTCCGCCCGGCGTGGCAGGCGCCCGCCGACGCGCCGCAGCCGACCAGCGTGCTCTCCTCGCCGACGCCGGAGACGCAGAGCATCATGCCGCCGACGCCGCGCGTCGACAACGGCCCGGGGCCGCTGCCGGATCCGGGTACGGAAAGCGTCCTCCCCGAACGGTCCAGCGAAAGCCGGGGGACCGGCACCGGCACCGGATCGGGCAGCCGGGGCACCGGAACCGGCACGGGAACGGGCACGGGCACGGGTTCGTTCCCCGGCACCGCGCGCCGGACGTCGTCCCGCACCTCGCGTCGCGGCCGTCTCGGCGCCGGGCTCGTCGACGTCCCGCAGGTGCCGTATCGCGACCCGGCGTCCGCGGTCCTCGAGAACCCGATGGTGTCGGAGGAGAAACGCTTCTGCGGCAACTGCAGTGCCAAGGTCGGCCGCGGCAAGGACGGTGAACCCGGTTCACCAGAGGGCAACTGCGAGAAGTGCGGGAACCCGTTCTCCTTCGTCCCGAAGCTGCGGCCGAACGAGATCGTCGGCGGCCAGTACGAGGTGCTCGGCGCGCTCGCGTACGGCGGGCTCGGCTGGATCTACCTCGCGCAGGACCACAACGTCAGCGACCGCTGGGTGGTGCTCAAGGGCCTGATCGACACCGGTGACGCCACCGCGATGGCGGCCGCCGCGAACGAGCAGCGGTTCCTCGCCGAGGTCGAGCATCCCAACATCGTCAAGATCCACAACTTCGTGCAGCATCCGGACGGCGACACCGGCAATTCGGTCGGGTACATCGTCATGGAGTACGTCGGCGGCCAGTCGCTGCGGCAGCTCGCGCTCGCGCACCACCGCGAGACGAAGCGCCCGGAGCCGTTGCCGATCGGCCAGGTGATCGCCTACGGGCTGGAGATCCTGCCCGCCATGGGTTACCTGCACAGCCAGAACCTGCTGTACTGCGACCTCAAGCCCGACAACGTCATCCAGACGCACGAGCAGCTCAAGCTGATCGACCTCGGCGCGGTCCGCCGTGTCGACGACTACGAGAGCCCACTGTTCTTCACCACCGGCTACAGCGCGCCCGAACTGGCGACCCACGGCGCTTCGGTGGCATCGGATCTGTACACGGTCGGCCGCACGCTCGCCGTCCTCAGCTTCGAGTTCTCGGGCTACACCAGCAAGTACAAGACGACCTTGCCCGGCCCGGACGTCGTCCCGTTGTTCGCGCTTTTCGTTTCGTACTACCGTTTCCTGAAGCGTGCCACGCATTCCGACCCGGACCGCCGGTTCATCGCGGCCGAGGAGATGGCCGACCAGCTGACCGGTGTGCTCCGCGAGATCATGGCGCTGGGCACCGGGAAACCGCGCCCCGGTGCTTCGACCGTCTTCGGCCCGGAGACCCGCACGTTCGGTGTCGACATGGTCGTTCCGGAGCACGGCGGGAGCGTGCCGCTGCCGGATCCGGGTGAGGTGGTCTCGGGCCTGCCGATCCCGCAGGTCGACACTGACGACCCGGCGGCAGGCGTGCTCGCGTCGACGGTCGCCCTCGATCCCAAGGGCGCCATCGAGTCGCTGGCCGGGGCACCGCGTGAGTCGATCGAGGTCCGGTTGCGCATCGTCCGGGCCCGCATCGAGCTCGGTGAACTGGTCGAGGCGCAGCGGCAGTTGCAGGCCGCGCAGTACCTCGCGATCAAGGCCGGTTTCCCGCACGACTGGCGGATCGACTGGTACCGCGGCCTGATCGAGCTCGCCGGCGGACGGTCCCGCGTCGCGCACGTCGCGTTCGAAGCGGTGTACGACGACCTTCCGGGCGAGATCGCGCCGAAGCTGGCCTTGGCCGTCAGCGCGGAAGGGGTCGGGGACTATTTCGGCGCCGCGCGCTACTACGAGCTGGTGTGGCGAACGGACCGGTCGTACGTCAGCGCCGCCTTCGGCCTCGCTCGCGTGTACCTCGCGCAGGGCGCCAGGGCCAGCGCGATCGAGGTGCTCGAAGCCGTCCCGGCGTCCTCGTCGCACTACGTCGCGGCGCAGGTGGCCGCGATCAAGATCAAGACCAGGATCAACGGCGGCGGCAAGGACCCGGTGATGGTGTCCGAGCGGGATCTCGTCGACGCCTCGACGCGCCTGGAGCGGTTGCAGCTCGACGCCGAACGCCGCACCCGTTTGTCGGCGGAGGTGCTCGAAGCGGCCCACGGCTGGCTCAACTCGCAGAACCAGCCGACGCCGGGCGCGAAGGTGCTGGGCTGCGCACTGGACGAACGAGACCTGCGGTTCGGGCTCGAGCGCTGCTACCGGACCCTCGCCCGCCTGGCCGGGACCGTCGACCAGCGAGTCGAACTCGTCGACAAGGCCAACGCGATCCGGCCCAGGACACTCACCTAGCCACGCGTTTAGTCCTCTGGATGCGGTAGTTCGCATGCCGAACCACCGTATCCAGAGGACTAAACGCTCAGGGGTTGATGTCCCACTCGCGGGCGCGCTGGGCCTTCTCGTGCGCGGCGGCGAGCTTTTGCAGCGCCTCGGGATCCCCGTGGGTGCTGAAGTGCTCGAACTCGACCCGGACGAACAACGCCCGCGCGCGCACCGCGACAGGGCCGTCTTCGGCGTCGAGCCGTCCGTCGGCGCTCACGTAGATCTTCCGGCCGGCGACGCCGTCCAGTTTCGTGGCGATGTACAGGGTCGAACCGACCGGGACCGGCCGGAGGAAGTCCGTCTCCAGTTTCCCGGTGACGGCGGGGCGGCGCAGCAGATTGCCGACGGTCGCGCCGAGCGCCTCGTCGAAGGCGCAGGCCAGCAGGCCGCCATGGGCGAGGCCGGGCGCACCCTGGTGGGCGGAGGTGACGGTGAACTTCGAGTACACCGTCGTCCCTTCGCCCACCGTCGAATGCAGGTGGAGCCCGGCCTCGATCTCGTCGCCGCACCCGAAGCATTCACCGTAGTGAATGCCGAGGTGGCTGCCCTGTTTCGGGGCTTCCGGGTGGACGGTCGCCGGTTCGACTTCGACCGGCGGCCACGGCTGCGAGATACGGCTCATGGACAGACGTTAACTCGCGGGTAGCTCGGAGGGATCGCCGGGAGTGACCGTTTCCGGCTTCCGGCGCCGCGCGATCCGCGAGTTCACGATGCCGCGCAGCGAGACCCCGGCCGTTTCCGGCAGCAGCAGGATCGGGATGGCCGCGATCGCCGCCGCGCCCATCAAGTAGTACGCCGGCCACAGGTTGTCGCCCGTATTGGTCACCAGGCTGCCGATGATGTACGACGCCGTGCCACCGAACGCCGCGGTGGAAACGCTGTAGCCGATGGAGAAACCGCTGTAGCGCTCCTGTGTCGGGAACATCGCCGGCAGCGTCGCCGCGAGCACGGCGAGGATCAGCACCAGCGGCACCGCGATCATCACCAGGCCGAGCATGAGCTGCCAGGCGTTCTGGTCGTCCGCGGCCGCGCCCATCAAGGAGAACGCCGGGATCGGCAACACCAGGAAGCTCGCGCAACACGTGATCAGGATCGGTTTTCGCCCGATGCGGTCGGACAGCATGCCGACCGGCACGATCAGGACCAGCATCAACCCGATGGTCGCCAGGATGATCAGCAACGGCGTGTGCCCGCTGAACCCGACCACGTCCTTGAGGTAGGTCTCCAGATACGTGATCACGATGTAGTCGGCGACGTTCAGCATCACCACGATGCCGATCAGGTGCAGGATCGACGTCCAGTGCTTCTTGAGCAGGGCCTTCAGCGGCGACTTCTCGACCTGGTTCTTCTTCTCGATCTCCTGGAACAGCGGAGTGTCCTCCAGCTTGTTCCGCAGGTAGAGACCGACGATGCCGAGCGGGCCGGCAATCAGGAACGGCAGGCGCCAGCCCCATTCGCGCATGGCCTCGTCGCCGAGGACGACGGTGAAGATCGTGACGAACCCGGCGCCCATCGCGAAGCCGACGAGCGTGCCGAATTCGAGCCAGCTGCCCCAGAAACCCCGGCGCCGGGCGGGCGCGTACTCCGCGATGAACGTCGCCGCGCCGCCGTACTCACCGCCCGCCGAGAAGCCTTGGATGGTGCGCAACAGGATCAGCAGTACCGCCGCGGCCGGGCCGATCGTCGCGTAGGACGGCAACAGGCCGATGATGAACGTCGACCCGGACATCAGGATGATCGTCAGCGCGAGGACCTTCTGGCGCCCGATCTTGTCCCCCAGCGGACCGAACACGAAGCTGCCGAACGGCCGCACGACGAAGGTGATCGCGAGGACCGCGAAGGTCGCCAGCGCGCCTTCGGAAGTGCTCGAAGCATTGAAGAAGACCTGCCCCAGGATGGCGGGCATGAAGCCGAATACACCGAAGTCGTACCACTCGATGCAGTTACCCATCGCCGCTCCGGCGACGGCCTTTCTGATCTGTTCAGGTGGGGCCTCCGCCGGTTCCCCTTTTTCCTGATGTGACGCGCTCAGCGCCTCTTCGGCCATGGGTTTGACCTCCCGACCCACCCGTTTACTTACCCATCGTCGAGGGTTTGTTCCCTCGACCGTAGGTGTTCAAACGTGCTGATTCAGCGCTTTGGATCGGTCGTGCGAGGGTCGTTCCCCCAGAACGGTGACGAACCACCAGGTGAAGCCGATGTCGGAGAATTTCCGATTACTTTGGGTCACAACTCGGAAATCGGACGTTCCGGGCAGGAGATCAGTGGGTCGTGACCGCGGTCGGTGGCCCGCTCGGTCCCTGCGTCGGCGTCGGCCCACGAGGAGGGACGGCCGTCGTGCGGCCGGGCTGCGGGGTCTTGGGTGTCGTGCGCGTCTGATCGTGCTTCGGGGGCGTCACCGGAGCGGACGACGGTTCCCCGGGAGCGACCGTCGGCCGAGGAGTCTCTTCGGAAGGCGCCGGTGAGACGGGTGCCGGGGCGATGGTCGACAGGCCGGGGCCCGCGGGCTGGACCGGCGCGGATCCCTCACCGCCGCGGCCACCGACGGCGATCGCGCCGAACACGATCACCGCGACCGTCGCCAGCGAACTGCCCGCCACGGCCAGCCGCTTGCGCCGTCGCCGGATCCGGCCACCCTTCTCGATGATGTCCGCCGCCCGGATACCCAGCGGGGGACCGCTCGACCCGTGCGAAAGCACGCCCTTGATGTCCTCGTCCATCTCCTCACCTCCCATCGTCGTGCGCTCCGCTCAAGGCAAGTTCACTGAAATGCGGCCCGAGCCGCTTGCGCAGAGTCGCCAGACCCCGCGCGCTCTGACTCTTCACGTTCCCGGTGCTGCAGCCCAGCGCCGCGGCCGTCTCTTCGACGCTGAGATCTTCGAAATACCGCAGTACGAGTACGGCCCGCTGCTTCGGGGCGATACCGGACAGGGCATGCCTGACCAGCATCTCCTGCTCCGTGCCGCCCGCTTCACCCGCGACCTCGGGAAGGTCGTCGGTGAGCTTCTCCCGTTTGCGCCAGACCCGCCGATGCTCGGAGAGGAACGTCCGCAGCACGATCTTGCGCGCGTAGCCGTCGAGCGCGTCGTGCCGGGAGAGCCTCGGCCAAGCCAGGTACAGCTTCAGCAGCGCGGCCTGGGTGATGTCCTCGGCCTGGTGCCAGTCCCCGCACAGGAGGTACGCGGTGGCACGCAGGCTGTGCGCGCGCTCGTCGAAGTACCGGGCGAACTCGCCGTCCCACGGCGAGCCCGTCCCGGTCTTCGACGAGCGGCTCAGCGACACCTAGTTACCGGCTCCTTCGGTGACGGCGGGGAGGTTCAGGTCACCGGTCGGTCCGGCGGGAACGGCCTTGGGGACGCGGTGCTCGCCCGGCTTCACGACGCCGGCGCTGGTCTTCGGCGGGGCCGCCTCCGGACGCGCCGGGGCGGTGGTGGCCCGGGTCGGCTCGCCCGGTGCCGCGGTGGGCGCGTTGGTCGGCTGGGGCGCCTGGGTGATCGTCGGCGTCGGGGCGCTCTGATCGGCCGACGCGAGCGACGTGGTCGCGAAGGCGGCGCCCTCGGCGGGCAGCAGCGCGCCGAGGGAAAGAGCGATACGAGTACGCAAGAGAGTCTCCTCGATCCGGGCGCCGCTCATTGGCCGCGGCGCCTTACGTCGTTAGACATGCGTCCCGCCCACCATTCGGTTGCAGTGACTTTTCGAGAGTCTCCCGAGACGTCTCCCCAAGGGCGCCCCGCGCCCGACGGAGACTTCACCCGTGCGCCTCTCTTGGGCCGGAGGCCCACTGGAACCTTTTGCGGGGCGCCTTTCGTGGAGACGGGAGCCTGATCGCGGTGTCGCGCCCCTCGAAAGGTTCCAGTCAGCGCACGGCAACAAACACGAACGGCCGGAGACCGTGGAGGTCTCCGGCCGCCCGGATTCGCGGAAGTACTTCAGCTCGCGAGAGCGGACAGCTTCGTCCACTCGGCCCAGTCGTAGGTCCAGTCGCTGTAGTCGCGCGCCCGGTTGATCTTCACCGTGCTGCCCTCGATCTCGACGGGGTCCCCGACCAGTGCGCCGTCCATGTACGCCTTGGCGTTCGCCGGCGCCAGGTTCACGCAGCCGTGCGAGATGTTCTTCTTGCCCTGCGCCCAGATCGACGGCGCGTAGCCGTGGATGAATTCGCCGTTGGTCGAGAAGCGCACCGCGGACGGCACGACGATGTTCTCGTAGTTGTAGCGCTCGTTCGTCATCGAGTACGTGTCGTGCTTGGACATCACCACGTGCGTGCCGCTCGGCGTGACACGGCCCGGGTCGGCGTCGAGGCCGTAGCTGGCCGCGTAGTCCGCGATCTGCTGGCCGTCACGGATCACCACGAGCCGGTGGGTCTGGGTGTTGCCCTTGACGATCTGCGAGCGGCCGATCGTGAAGCTCGCCGAGCGGTCTTCCTTGCCGTACACGCCTTCGCCGATTTTGACGCCGTAGATCTTGGCGTTGAACTTCACCGTGGTGCCGGGCTGCCAGTAGGCCTTCGGCCGCCAGTGCACCGAGGTGTCGTCGTGGACCCACGCCCAGGACCCCTCGGTCTTCGGCGTGGTCTCGACCGAGAGCGCCTTCTCGACCGAGGCCTTGTCGGTGACCTTGCTCGGGAACGTCAGCGTGATCGGCATGGCGACGCCGTAGGTCTGCCCGTCGAAGACGTTGATGTTCGCGCCCACCTGCTTGCGCGGTTTGACCGTGGTGAACGCCCCGCCGATCTCGACGGGCTTGCCGTCGGTGCCGGTGGCCTTGCCGGACCACGTGTACGCCTTGCCGTAGCCGAGCTGTTCGGTGGTGGACCAGCTCTTCTTGTCCTCGGACGGCTGGCCCGCGACCTGCTTGCCCTCGGGGTTGGTCAGGACGACCTGGTCGAGGGTGCCGTCGGCGACGCTGACCTTGATGGGCTGACCCGGCGCGACGTCCTGCGCGCCGGCGGCGGGTTCGTACGTGAGTTTGGCGGGCGCGGGCGCCTTCCCGCCGGTGTCGCTGCTGACCGGCCCGCCGCCGTCCGGCCCGCTGGCCGAGACGGTCGGCTCGCTGCTGCACGCCCCCAGCGTCAGAACGGCCACCAACCCCAGTGCCGCGAACGCCGCTGGGCGGCGCGCGGTTTTCGTGAACCTCAAAGCTTCCCCTTTGCTCCCCTGTACACCGACCATGACGTCCGGACCGCCCGTTAAGTTGATCCGATCGAGAGTGATGCGAGTCACAATCGGGTGGATCGTCGTTCACGATCGGGGCATGACCGACTTCGGTCCGTATCCGGCGAAGACCGGAGGTCGGCGTGCGGCGACAGGGTAGCGAGGGGGTCCGACAGAAGACGGATCCGTATACGACGTTCCGGTGACCTTGGTACTCGGGGGTGCCCAGAGTCCGATCACGGGCTTCAAATATGGCCAGATCCCGGTACTCTTCCCTCAGGCCGTCGTTTTGCGTGTTCGTGGCTTCACACTCGCGGAACTTCTGACGCGAGCCATGAGCCGGTGACGCGCTTATCGCTCGACTCGTTGGAACCGCCCGGGACGGTCTGGGTGTCGCTTCGGAGGCACTCGAAGCGGATGTGCAACGAGGAGTAAAGCGGTGGCGCAAGGCACTGTGAAGTGGTTCAACGCGGAGAAGGGCTTCGGCTTCATCGCGCAGGATGGCGGCGAGGGCGACGTCTTCGTTCACTACTCGGAGATCGAGGGTCGCGGTTTCCGCACGCTCGAGGAGAATCAGCGAGTGGAGTTCGAGGTCGGTCAGGGCCAGAAGGGCCCGCAGGCCCAGAAGGTCCGCGCGATCTGAGTCCGCCCTTCAGGCGTTGCTCAGACTGATCAAAAAGCCCCCGGCGATCTCGCCGGGGGCTTTTTCTTGCCTTGAAGGCTACTTCCGGTGTGCTGTTCCGTTCCGGGGCGGCGGGATCAGCGGGGGACCGGCTGTTCCCAAGCGTTGGCGTCGAAGCGGAATTCGTCGGTGTGGGCTTCCTCGTGGCGGCGCTGCTGGGCCGAGTTGGCCTGCGACTCCCACGAGAGGCGCTCGAGGATCCATTCCTGCGCCAGCGCCTGCGGCGACAGGTTGCGCTCGGCGGCGGCGTCCTTGAGCTGTTCGCAGGCGATGAGGTTCATCCGAAGCTGGAACACCTGCGCTTCGCCGAAGCGCTTGCCGGTGCCGGTGCTCTCCGGGTCGTTCTCTGGCGCGAGGGCACGAAGGTAGCTGGTCAGCTCCGTGTCTTCGACGACCGCGTCTGCCTCCTTGGTGGCGGAGTTGCGGTGACGACCCGGGTTGACCGGCTTCAAGTTCGTACGGCTGCCGCTACGACGGCTCAGGGAAGGAAGGGGCACCGGGCCACGATAACGGTTCGGTCTCGGCAAACCAACCACAGTGAGCCACGACACACCCAAATCTTTTCCCCGAACGGCCCAACACCCACAAAACAACCGGGGCCAATGATCACCAACAGCGATCAAGAAGAGAACGAAAACCCTCCACGCCACCTGAGATGAGGCACTCAACCGTCACCGGTGCGGGGCAACCAACCGCCACCGAACGGACCCTGGGGGTCTGGGGGGTGGCCCCCCAGAACACGGAGCGACCCCCGCGCCAGGGGGAGGAACGCGGGGGTCGGAGGGGATCTCCACAGGCGCTGACCGGGGGTGTGTCAGCAAATCGATTGTTGCACGGTTTGCTGAGAAGGGCGAGTGGGCGCGGGCAGAATTCCGGTCGGCGCGCCACCTGTGGTTCGGCTGTGGTTCATGTGGCGCGGGTGTGCGCGTGATCGCTCTGCGTTGTGCGGAGCGTGGCGACAGGTTCACTCTCCGGGGGGCTGTGTGTCGCGGCCGGCTCTGGCTAGCCTCGCGGCCAAGCTGTTCGTTGGCCGTCTGGAGGAACCATGGGTGGGTCTGTGGAAGTTCGACAGTTCCTCCTTCGGTACGAAGGTGCCGATGGGGGAAGCTCTACGACGTTGGCCGGTGGTCTGCCGGCGCAGCGCACGGGTCAGGGGGATGCCCAGCGGGTGTCCGATGATCAGGTGCGGCGTGCCCGGTTGGCGGTGGCCAATGGCGCGCTGGGTGTCGATGACTGTGTCCAGTTGCTGGACATGCTGGGGTTGACGCTGGATGAGGACGGGCAGGCGCCCGTTCAGCGCTGAAGTCGTTTCGTGAGGGCCCGGTCGTGTGGTGTGTGTGCCACGCGGCCGGGCTTTCGTTCGTCTTGGCGAGCCGCTCGCTAGTTGTGTAACACTGTTACCAATCAACTGGCGGGAAGGTGTGGCGACATGGCCGACGAAGCGGCGATCGCGGTGGCCCGGGAGGTCCGGAGCGCGGTGCAGGTACTTGGCGGGAAATTCATGACCTCTCCGGAGCTCGCCGAGGTCGAGGCCGAAGTGGGTTTGTCGCCGCGGACGCTGTACCTGCGAGGGCGTTCGGCGGTGCTGGGCGACCCGCCGCCGAAGGTGGTCGCGGAGCTGTTCGGCATCTTCCCGTCTTGGCTCTTCGAGCTCGCCCTGCCGCCCGCGATGGCGGCCCTCGACGCGGCCTCCGCGGTCCGTGCCTACTCGCGGTCATCGGCGAACTGGGCGCGTGTCCACCTTTCGGGTGCCGACGATCCCGGCCGCCCGGCCGATCTGCTGTTCCGGCTCGTGGACGCCGCGGACGCGAGTGGTCTCGCGTTGTTCGCCGGCTGGCAACTCGCCGGACGTCCCGAAGATGATGTCGAGCGCCTGGCGTTCGCGCTCATGGTGTTCCGCGAGTTCCGCGGCGGTGTCCACTTCGCGGCCCTTCGTGCCGTGGGCCTGACGGTGCCCGAGGCCGTCGTCGCGGATCCGGAAGGCGGACGTGGCCGTCTCCTGCGCACCGCGTGGTCCGAGGAGGCCGCGGACGCGCTGATCGCCACGGCGGAGGCCAAGGGCGATCTGCGGCAGCGGTGGCGGCACGCCGAGCAGCTGACCGACGAGCGCGTGGCCGAACTCCTCGCCGTCACTCTCACGGACGACGAGCGAGACGAGCTTCGAGGGCGTCTCGGCGCCCTGCGGGACGCTTCGGCCCTGATATCCTGAACTCGCCGCGTTCTCGCAGGTCCCAGCCCTGTGAACAACTAAGGGACCCCCTGTGCGGAAGCGGAAACGGGGGTGTCCTATAGTTATGTTCGCTCCCGGGGACACCGGAGAGCGCGGGTCGGTCGGTTCGCCGAAACCGAACCGGGCTCCCATCGTCCAGCGGCCTAGGACTCCGCCCTTTCAAGGCGGCAACGCGGGTTCGAATCCCGTTGGGAGTACGCAGTACAGTTTCAAAGAGGACAGTTTCAAAGCAGTACGCAAGGCCCTGTGGCGCAGTTGGTTAGCGCGTCGCCCTGTCACGGCGAAGGTCGCGGGTTCGAGTCCCGTCAGGGTCGCAAGATCGTTCGGCTCCTTGCCGGCGTTCCCGGCCAGGTAGCTCAGTTGGTACGAGCGTCCGCCTGAAAAGCGGAAGGTCGCCGGTTCGACCCCGGCCCTGGCCACCGCTCGCAGAACCGCCTTGATCCAGGTCAAGGCGGTTTTTTCATGTCCAGGGTCGACCTTGAGTCTGTCCACTGTTGACCGTGGTTGACCCGCTTTGGCCGCCGCTTATTGCACGTATGTTGCACGCCTCCGGGCTGTCGCTTGCTGAGGGCTTCGCGTGCCTGTTCGCCCCGTTTCCCTCGCCCCTGCCATCTCTAGCGCCGGTTCGGTCGCGTCAAGGCACGCTTTCCCGCCTTGATGCGGGCGGGCCGGTGTTAGACGCTGAGAAGCGAGGGACCACCTGGTGACCACTGCGCGTCGGCTGGGTGGGTCGGGTGATCTCGCCGTGTGGCTCCTGGATCTCCGTCGTCGTTGGCGGCGCGCTGCGGGTGCTGCCCTGCGGCGGGCTCGCCCGGCGGCGCCTGCCGGAGCGGAGCGGGAGGCCGGCGTCGCCTCCTGGGCGTAGCCCGCCGGACGGGTGGTGACCCGCGCGCCGCCAACGGCGGCGCCTTGATCCCATAGAGCCAAGTTCGGCAGTGATCTCGCTTGCACGACCTAAATAGGGCCGAGATAGGACGCGCTAGCCGTCTAACTTGGCATCGACGCTCCCGGTTGGCCACCGTAGCTCATGCGGATGTAGCAGGACTGGCAGGCTGCCGTTTAGTGCTGGACCAGCGCATGCAACGGCCAGCCAAACCGAAAACTCGTCGTCGTCAATCATCGACGCTTGACTGGTATAGCGATCTCTGGCGTGGTCTATAAGGCTTGCATAGATCCACGTTCCATAAACTAACGCCAGAGCCCTGTTTAGTGGCTCAAGCTGTGTCGACGAGATGGTGGTTGTCTTCGACGCAAAGTCGTGCCACATCATTCTGCCCATTTCGTGCAGACTTGAGTGTACTGATCGAGAACTGGCGAAGTAGAAGAACCCGTATTCGTCTAGCAAGTCTGCCTCTGTAGCCATCTTCTTGACAGACGGTCCCCATGGTCCATGGCCCTGAGCCTTGCAGAAGGCCCGAAACGCGGCCCTTGGTGCTTCCAGGTCGCCAGTGGTCCTGCCTGAGTGTGCGCCCCTCTTCTCGTCGGCGTCGAAGAGCTTGTAGAACTGCGGGAGAAAGTTCTCCTGAGCTTCTATTGTTTCCGATATCTCTGATGCGATCCTAAGAAGCAGGTATTTGTCGGCGATCTTTTCGTCTAGCTTGGTCAGCCATTTGGCAAAGATTAAATCCTCCATCATGCTACGCAAGAAGACTCTTGAATTTGCCGGATGAGGTGACTGTGCGACGGCAACTAGAGTTTGAATTGACTCAAATGAGCGTCTGATGATTGATCGCTCCACCATGTCTCTGTCGAATCCAGGCTCTCGATCGAAGTTAGTGCAAACGGAATCGACAAAAGGTGTTGTCGTAGAAATGAGGCGCTGGAGGGCTTCAAGTATGCTGTCTTTCGCCTGAAGTACTGCCTGCATCTTGTGTTCTAGATCGGCGCTTCGCTGAGAGTCTTCCACTATGCTCCCCAGGCCCGTTCGGTATAGGTTGGTTTACATAGGTCGTGAACGGCTTGCGTTTGTTACGGGGACCTACTCGCTTGGGGAACGGCCGACGATGCCTCTGCCTCCGGCGGGATACTGTCACCGGGTGGATGTGACGGCATGGGCCAGTGAGCTAGGAGCCACGTTGCTTGCTGGCCGATTGTCTCGTCGGTGGAATCATGTGCAGGGGGTCGGCGGGCGGCTGCGGGCAGTGGAGCGCCTGTTCTCGACCGGCGACGCGGACTTGCTCGTGGCAACTGGTCTCGTTCACGACATTGGTTACGCGCCGGGCTTGGCCGACACCGGGCTACATGCGTTGGATGGTGCGCGCTATCTCCGGAAGGTCGAGGCCCCAGAGCGGATGTGCGCGCTGGTGGCGCACCATTCGGCGGCGCACGTAGAGGCAGAGCTGCGGGGCTTGACCGATGCTCTCGGGGACTGGGCCGACGAGCGGACGCCGCTGCGGGACGCTCTGTGGTGGGCCGACATGACCACCTCACCGGACGGCGAAGTCGTGACCTTCGAGGAGCGCGCGAAGGAGATTCAGCAGCGGTACGGGCCGGATGATGTCGTGTCTACCTTCATCCAGATGGCGCGGCCGGAGCTGGCGGGTGCTGTCGAACGGACGGAAGCTCGGTTGCGGGCGGCTGGCATCAACTACGTGTAGAACGGCTGGTCAGAACCTTCGAAGCCGCGGACGATCCTGAGCCGGATGGCGGGGTGGATGTTGAGGTCGTCCAGCTTGGCTGGTTCGACCCACAGAACCTCTTTGCTCTCGCTGCTCGTGCGCAGTTCACCGGACAGAGGGCGGGCGCGGAAGCAGAGCGAGAACTCCTGGCGGACCTCGCCGTCGTCGTACTCGATGACGTAATCGGGGTCGGAGAAGATCCCGATGAAGCCGGTGACCTCGACGGTCAGACCTGTCTCTTCCTCGACCTCGCGGACCACGGCCTGTGCCACCGACTCGCCGAACTCCTGGCCGCCGCCGGGGATGGCGTACCGGTCGTTGTCGGTGCGCCGGATCATCAGCAGCCGGCCAGCCTCGTCCAGGATGAACGCGCTGACGGCGACCCGCAGTGAGTTCGCCTCCGGCGCGTTCGGTTCGTGGTAGTGGTCTCGGCGTGCCATAGCTCCTTGCCTACCAGGTCAGCGGCTTGGCGGCAGCCCAGACGGTCTCGAAGCTCTCCATGTACGTCTCGAACATGTCGCCCTTCGGCGTCTGCCGGAGGTGCAGGGCGGGGGCATGTGCTCCTGGAAGGCCGTACACGTGGGTGTTGATGACCATCTCGTCGTCGAACCGGAACACCGAGTTGTACAGCGTCGTGGTGTGCAGCCGCACCTCTACGCCGGGTACGCCATCAAGCGGGCGTAGGAACGCTAGTGCGTTGCGGATGCGAGCGGAAACAGTGCGTGCGTCGAGCCGTTCTTCTTCGCTGCGCTTGGTGGCCTCGTCCGCGTCGGGATCGCCGAAGAGAAGCCGAATTTTGGCCCCATCACTGGCTTTCTGCTTGATCTGCTTTGCAAACGTAGGTCGTTCAACGAGGAACAGCGCGGCCAGGCAAAGAATATCGATGCGTTCCTCGCTGTCGTCCATCAGCCGAGTCCACAGGTCGGCAGGGATCGCGCTCCGGTGCGAGAAGACTTCAACGACTTCCGGGTTGCTGCGCGGTTCCATCGCGGAGCTTGGCGGATTAACGGCTTGGCTCGTCGGCGACGCAGTTGGTTCGGGGACGAACTCGATTCCACCGTCGTGAAACTCGAAGAGTTGTTCGGCTTGCCAGCCGGGCAGCATTGCTTCAAGGATTCGGCAGTGGTCGGCGTAGGGCAGGCCGACGAGTTCGCCGGATAGCCATCGGTAGAACTGGGCTTTGCTGGGAAAGCTGCCCCTCAGGCTCTTGTCGACCTTCTCGGCCACCTTGTCGTACTCGCGGCAGAACGCCCGGTAGCTCTGCAAATGTCGTCCTCTGAGTAGGACTTTGAGGACGATCGGCCGGGCTTCCTGAGCTGCGGTGTAGGGGCTCATGAGACCAAGCTAGCACGAGAGACGAGACAAGACGAGACAAGGTGAGTACGAGACGCTGTGAGGCGAGACCGAGACGGTGTCGTGACGGGACACTCATTTGGCCGATTGTTGTAGGTACGCCGGTAAAGGCGTATCCGACAAGCGGGAAGGTTCACCACGACATGGCGATCGAAAAGGGCATCCGATTCAGCGTTGACCACGATGACGCATTTCCGCAGGGTCTTGTGATGGTGGGCGAAGTGTCGCCGGACAACGAATACCAGTCGCGTGAGGAGAGGGCACAGGGGCGGCCGACGAGGCAGCGGGTGGACGAGGTGACCGGGAAGCGGCAGTGGAAGTTCATGGCGACCGACCCTGGTGAGACGAAGGCAAAGCGGGCTTCGTTCGAGATCACGCTGCTGGCCGATGTTCAGCCGGTGCCGACGACGGCTGAGGTGATGCCGGGAATGCGCCCGGTGGAGCTGGACGGGCTGACCGCAGAGCCCAAGGTGGCCGGGCAAGGTGAGTACAAGTACTTGTCCTACGTGTTCCGCGCTACCGGATTCAAGGCGGCGGGAAGTGGCGCGGGCGGAAAGGCTTCCCGGTCGACGGCGGGTGAGTCCTCGGCCAAGGCCGCGTGACGGCACTGACTTCTAGAGGGAAGTGGTGTCGTGACGTCGAAAAAGCAGGTGTCCGCGTGGGAGTCGGCGTATCGCGTTTATCGGGACGCGGCGGACGTGGATGCACGGTCGCGGGGCGCGAATCCGGATGTTGCGCGAGAGATGGCGGCGGCGTCGCGGTTGGTTGCTCAAGCATGGCGAGCGCTGGGCAGTGATCCCGACCTGCCGTGGTGGGTGGTCGCCGCCGTGGGGTCCGCCGCGCAAGCCTTCGAGGACCAGGCACGGCAGTGGGAACGCAAGGCAGGAGGTGACGAGTATGCGGGAGGGGTTCGCCCCAACGTGGGTGATCAGCCCGTGGGACGAGGTGACGGTGGAGGAAACTGGTTCGGGTCCGGGGTCGCCCCCGGCGCTGGTGCTGTCGGGCACAGCGGGATCGCTGACGATCCGTCCTCCCGAACATCGGGGCGACTGGCTGAGCCGGGCCGTCTTCCTTCGCCGACTCCGCGATTGCGCGGACGAACTGGCGGCACTGCTCGAAAGCCGCGCACGGACCGGGGCTTGTGATGACGACTCCGGGCAGGAATGAGCCGCAAACACTCAAGGATGCGCACGACGTCGCGGCATCGACTCGTCCGCTGCCAGGGGCAAGCCTGTCGACGTGGCTGAAATGGCGGCAGGCCAACGCCAAAATGTATCGCGCGGTGTCCGATGTGGACCGCTTTCATCACCACGAGATCCGGTACTGGGTCGCGCACGAGGACGGCAAGGCGGAAGAACTGGCCGCGAGGATTCAGGCGGAGAAATCGGATGCCAAGTAGAAGCACGCAGGAATGGGGAGGCAACGGCGATGGCTCGATGCTGGACGGCAAGACGGCGGCGCAATGGTTGCGGCGGGCACGTCGGTTTCGGCGGCTGACCCAAGCTCAACTGGCCGCGCGATCCGGCATCAGCCCTCGGCACCTCGGCCAACTGGAGCGGGGCGAACGGTCGTTGACCACGGTGACTACAGCGGTCCGCCTGGCGGATGGCCTGGAGATCACACGGGAGCACGTGTGGTTGGTCGCGCTTCGCGAGTTCGAACGTAAGGAGCGTGCGCGGTCACAGGACTGACCCGATAGGCAAGAACTGAATATCGAAATTTCGCACGTGGGGACGTGTGGCATACAAACACGTCTCCACGTGGCTAAAAGTGTCCCTTAAAACGCAGAACCGGCCCTTGGCTACCAACCTGTTCCGGTTCTGCGCCTGTCCACTGGAGCAGTGAACAATGACGAAGATAAATGACGGCACACAGTGCGAGTCAACGGGGGTCACCCGAACGCGCTGTCCGGAATGCAAGCGGTTTGCTCGGCTGCTGCCGGGTGAGGAGAAGTGCTCCCCGTGTCTGGGGATGTTGCCGCTGCCGATCGTGGTTTCCGCTGCTGGTCTGCGGGGTGGTCTGCGATGAACACGCAGGAGATCATGGCCACCCTTGCGGTCGGTGGCGGCCTGGCGGTGGTGTTGTGGGTGCTGGCGAAGGTCGGCCGTGTGCTGGCCAGTGTGTTCGAGGCGTTGGCCGCGTTGGCGGTGCTCGGTGTGGCGCTGTGGGGCCTGCTGCGGGCGGTCGGCTGGGTTGTTCGGCAACTCGTCGGGCACTGGCGTACCTGCCTGGCGCTGCTGGCGTTGTGGGCCTGGTGCACGGTGTTGGGCTGGGTGTCCCTTGTTGTCACGGTCGGCGTGCTGGCGGCGGTGCTGCTGGTGTGGTGGCGCTGGGACGCTGTCGGCTATGACCTGTGGTGCGGGCGGTGGCTGCGGGCGTGGTGGCTGCGCTGGGCGCTCTACGGGCGGAAGCTGGCCGGTTGGCTGCACGCCTGCGGGCTGACTGTCCGGGATGACGTGATTCCCGTTGATGTGACAGTGAATCTGGTTTCTCGGCGTCGTCGGCGTGAGGCGGTCGCGAAGGCGCGTCAGGCGCCCGGTGTGGCGGTGCCGAAACTGCTGTCGGTCCGCTCCGGCCCGTCGTGGGATGAGGTCCGGGTCCGGCTGGTTCCTGGGCAGAAGCCGGAAGACTTCGATGAGGTCGCGCGGGAGCTGGCGGTGGCGCGCAAGGTAGCGCGGTGTCAGGTGCGGGAGCTTGAGCCGGATGTGGTGTCCATCGACTTCATGCGGCGGGATCTGCTCGACGCGGCGGTGACGTGCCTGCCGGTTCCGGAGATGGTGTCCGTGGACGGCTCGGGGGTGGATCTGCGAGCCGTCTATGCGGGGTCGACGGAGTACGGCACGCCGTGGACACTGCCTCTGGTCGGTGGTGGCGCGCACACGCTCGTAGCTGGTGCGTCGGGGTCGGGGAAGGGCTCGGTCCTGTGGGCTCCGCTGGTGTCGGCTGCGGCACCGATTCGCGCCGGTCTCGTCCGTGTGTCCGGGATCGACCCGAAGGCGGTCGAACTCGCTTACGGTCGCGGGATCTTCGCCCGCTACGGCGTGTCCGGCAAGGAAGCCCTGGAAGTCCTCGACGCGCTGATCGAGGAGTTGGAGAACCGTAAGCGCGTCTTCGCCGGACACACCCGTCAGGTCCCGGTCTCGGCCGAGTATCCGGTGGAGCTGCTGGAGTTCGACGAGATCGGCGCTCTGACGCGCTACACCGACCGCAAGACCCGTGACGCGATCGTGGAACGGGTCGCGATCCTGACCACCCAGGGGCGGGCGCTCGGGTTCGCGGTCCGGGGCTATGTCCAGGAGCCGACCAAGGAAACCGTCCCGGTACGGGAGCTGTTCACCCGCCGTATCTGCCTGCGGGTGACCGCGAAGAGTCAGGTTCCGATGGTCCTCGGGGACGGTGCCTACGAGCGTGGGGCCTGGGCGAACCGGATCCCGGAGTCGGCGGCCGGTGTCGGCTACGTCTGGGGCGAAGGCATCCGCGAACCCCTGCGCGTCCGGGCCGGTTGGGTCCCCGACCAGACGATCAAGCACCTGGAGCACTACGTCACCAACGGCGGTGCCTCGGTCATCCACCTGTCAGACCGGCGCGGCGAGAGGGGGACGGCATGACCACGACAGATTCGCAGGTCGGAGCAGGCCCGGCCTCCCCGCCGGCCACGAATGGACGAATCCGCGGGGCGCTCTCTGCGGAGGTCGTGAAGGCCACCGCGGAAAAGCACGGCGTGTGTGTCCGGCCGTTCACGATGGAGGTCGGAGACACCGAAACCGGAGAGATCCGCTACGTGCCCGTGCCGTGCGGGTCGACGGTCGAATCGGTGTGCCTTCCTTGTGCTCGCAAGGCAAAGGCGCTTCGTCAGGCGCAGTGCCGCGAGGGCTGGCACATGACCGAGGAGCCAGTCATCGCCCGTGAGAAGCCTTCGGAGACACAAACGGAGCTGCTGACGTTCCGGGCTGACTTGGCGGCGCACTACCGGGACGCACTGGCGATCGGTGATGAGGTCGAGATGGAGGAGCTGCGGGCAGAGGTCGCCTCGGTGGACGAGGAGCTGCGGGCGTCCGGGATGACAGGTCGCCTGCCCGGCCTCGACGTCCCGGAGAAGCGTCCGGTGAAGCGGTCGACCAAGCGGCGACAGGACGCGCCGAACTTGCCACGCCGCAAGGTCAGCAAGACCACCGTGGGCCGTGAGTTCGCGGGGAAGTTCCGGCCGTCGATGTTCGTCACGCTCACCTGCGACACCTACGGCCCGGTCCGGTCGGACGGTTCGCCGGTGAACCCGTCGACGTACGACTACCGGCGGGCTGCTCGGGATGCGGTGCACTTCTCGGCGCTGGTGGACAGGTGGTGGCAGAACCTGCGGCGCGTGGTCGGCTGGGATGTGCAGTACTTCGCCACCGTGGAACCCCAACGGCGGGCGGCTCCGCACCTGCACACCGCCCTACGGGGCTCCATCTCTCATGAGGTCATCCGGATGGTCACAGAGGCTACCTATCACCAGGTGTGGTGGCCCAACCATGACGAGATCGTCTACGCGGACCGGGAACCGTTGTGGGACATGCATTCCCGGACGTTCGTGGACCCGGACACCCGCGCGCCGCTGCCGGGCTTCGATGAGGCAAAAGAGGCGGTGGAGGAACCGGCGCATGTGGTCACGTTCGGCCGTCAGGTGCACTCCAAGGGGATCTTGGGCGGCACGGAGGAATCGGGGCGTCACATCGGCTACCTGACCAAGTACCTGACCAAGTCCACCGGCGAGGTGGTCGACGCGGACACTGCCGCGCAGCGTGATCACCACGACCGTCTTCACGCGGAACTGTCGGTGACTCCGTGCTCGCCTCGGTGCGCGGTGTGGCTGCTGTACGGCATCAACCCCAAGGGAGCCAACGGAAAGACCGTCCCAGGCCACTGCAAGGGACGTGCCCACCGTCGAACGACACTCGGGCTTCCAGGGCGGCGGGTGCTGGTGTCCCGCAAGTGGTCCGGCAAGACCGTCGCCGATCACAAGGCAGACCGGAAGGGCTTCGTCCTGGACGCACTGGCCGCTGTCGGGATCACCAAGGAACAACCGGCGGCAGATCGGTTCGTGTGGCGCAAGGTCGAACCTGGAGACACCCACTGTCCGCCACGTGACCACCTGGTGATGCGCGCCATCTCCGAACGGATCACCTGGCGGGCCGAGTACGACCGGGCGCTACTGGCTGCACAGGGGCCGCCCGGTGACGGTCCAGAAACTTCGGCAACTCGGCAAGCGGCCTAGGAGGGGGAGACGTGGAGAAGAACTATCTGACGGTGGACGAAGCGGCCGAGTACCTGAATACGGGTGTCCGGTTTGTGCGGCGGCTGATCGCGGAACGACGCATCGCCTTCCACAAGGTCGGTACGCACGTTCGGCTGGCGGTTGCGGATCTGGACGCGTTTGTGATGGCAGGACGCGTCGAGCCGGTCCAGGTGAACTGGTCCGCTGGCCGGGCGGTGGCCTGATGGCGAAGAAGCGGAGGCGGTTCGGGTCGGTTCGGAAGCTGCCTTCCGGCCGGTTTCAGGCGTCGTTCCTCGGGCCGAACGGAGTGCGTCAGTACGCGCCGGACACGTTCCGGACCAGGACCGACGCTGATCGATGGCTGGTCGGCGTAGAGGCGGATATCAATAAGGGTGCCTGGCTGGACGACAAGCTAGGACGAGAAACGTTCGGCAACTACGCGGGTGCCTACCTGCGCGACAGTCCGAACATCGGGGACAGGTGGGAGGAGACGTGTCGGCGGAACATGCGCCTTCACATGACTGAACTGCTGGACCTCCCGCTGATCGCGATCACCCCGCCGGTAGTGCGGAGCTGGTACGCGAAGGCCCTGCTCGGAGAGGGCGGGAAGACGTCGATCGGGCAGTCGTACCGCTTCCTCCGTGCCGTGATGAACTCGGCCAAGAGGGACGGGGCGATCATGATCAACCCGTGCCAGATCCCCGGCGCGGGCACCGACAAGGCGAAGGAACGGGGCATCGCCACCCCTGGGCAGATCGTTGACCTTGTCGAGTCGATCACTCCTCGCTACCGGGCGGCCGTGCTGCTGGCGGCCTGGTGCGGCCTTCGTCGCGGTGAGGTCTGCGGCTTGCGGACGGCTGACGTCGACCTGGTGGACGGCGTCGTGTGGGTCCGGAAGAACCGGGTTGAGCTTCTGGAGAGTCCGAAGAAGTACGACAAGGACCCCAAGACGGACGCGGGGCGTCGGCCGGTGTCGGTCCCTCCGCATGTCATGCCGTACTTGCGGGACCACATGAAGGAGTGGGCGGGGCGTGATCGGTTCTTCGTCGGCAAGGACGGGCAGCCGATGAGGGGGAACGCGGTCTATCAGGCGTTCGTCCGGGCGCGGGTGAAGGTCGGGGTCGACGTGAGCTATCACGACCTGCGGCACACGGGCCAGACGCTCGCGGCGAGTGCGGGCGCGACGCTGGCTGACCTCAAGAAGCGGCTCGGGCACGCTTCGGCGGCTGCGTCGCTCCGGTATCTCCACGCGGTTGAAGGGCGGGACAAGGAGGTAGCCGACCAATTGAGCAAGCTCGCCGCCCACGGGAACGCTGCCAAGCTGCCCAAGACCATCATCGTGAAGCACTGAGGGCAACAGTCTCTTGAAGATCAATTCCTGGTGTCGTTTTGGCGACTCGGCAAACAGGCTCGACCTTCAGGGCGACTTGGAAGGCATGAAGACGGACGTGCCGTTGTGGGTAGCTCTGCTGGTTCCTGCTGTCGGCTTCCTGGGCATCCTGGCGGGTCAGTGGTTGACGTCCCGCCGGGATGCCCTTGGGCGTCGAGAGCAGCGGAAGCTAGCCAGGACCGAGGTCTACACCGAGTTCTATCAGTCCGTGGTCAAACTGGTCGATAACGTCGAACACGCGCGCCACGACAAGCTCGCTGCATCTGGGCAGGCCGTCCTACGCAAGTACTTCCCTCTCAGTGTCGCTGCCTCACGGTCTGTCGACTCGGTCGCTGCGGCCCTTGCTGTCAAGGCAGGGTCGCTAACGCCTGATCAGGCCCACTCTGATGCCGAGATAAAGGCACTAGAGGATGACCTGACCGAGATGGCCGCTGTTGTTTTGAACCGGATGAAGACCGACTTGGACGGTGAGCATCGGGGGTGGGTGTATCCGCTGTGCGGGTGGGTCAGGCATCCCAGATTGTCGGCTCGCAGGTTGAAGCTTCGGGTAGAGGCCCGGTGGGGAGGGTTCAAGACGGAGCTTGAGAACGAATCCAAGGCACGGCCGGTTGTCGAAGGGCCAGACAAGCAAGATGTTGCACGTGTGACGCACACAGCCGACCCGCAGCCCTCCTGACCAGCGGAAACGTCTGTGCCTGAAAAGCGGAAGGTCGCCGGTTCGACCCCGGCCCTGGCCACCGCTCGCAGAACCGCCCCGACTCAGGTCAGGGCGGTTTTTTCATGTCCGAGGCCGGAAGATCCCGCACGCAGCAACGCGCGGTGGCGTCCGATGTCGCAGGAGCATCGGGCGCCACCGCGCGGTGCGGGGCTGGTGTTCTACTTACCGGTCTGCTGCTTGACCCAGTCGGAGAACGCGGTCACGTCGGTGTAGATGCCCGGCATCTCCGGGCAGCTCGCGGTCTGACCGCGGCTGGTGGCGCCGACCAGCGTCCACTTGTCGCCAGCCTTGACCACGGCGGGGCCGCCCGAGTCGCCGTAGCAGGCGCTCGCCTTGCCGCCCTGGTTGTCCATGCACAGCTCGGTCTGCGCGTCGTAGGCGCCGGAGCCGGAGCATCCGGAGTCTTCCGCGATCTTGGTGTCGAGCTGCTGGAGCACCACGGGGGCGGAACCGCAGCCGCGAGTCGGACAGGTCAGGCCCCAGCCGATCTCCCGCACGTCGGTACCCGCCGCCGGCGACTGGCCGATCTCGATCGGCGCCGCCTCCGCCGGCTTGGTCAAGTGCACCAGGGCGATGTCGTACGGGCCCGAGCCGTCGTACTTCTCGTGGACCACGAACTTGTCCACCTCGGCGACCTCGCCACCCTTGGTGTGGTCGGTGGTGTTGAGGCGGTACTGCCAGTTGGCGGGCTGCTCACCCTCGACGCAGTGCGCGGCGGTCACCAGCCACTCCGGTGAGATCAGGGACGCACCGCAGTTGTGGTCGCCGCTCTTGGTCTGCATGGACGCCATGAAGCTGTAGGTCTCGGTCGCGTCCACACCGCCCACGATCAACGGCTGCACGCCCGAGGGCGGTTCGGCGGCGGAAGCCGGCATCGCCGCACCGAGTACGGCGGCGGCTCCGGCCAGCAGACCGGCGACCAGGGAACGAGTCCTCATCTGTTTTCTCCTTCCACACCGGCGTCGGTCACCGGCTACTCGGGAAGGGTGGCCAATCGGCACTCGTTCGTGGAACTGACGAAAGTCGGTGGCCGTTGCCAGTTACCAGTTGGGGTAACGGTTTTCCGCGTCCGCCACCGGACCTTGACCTCTAGTAAGGTCGAGGTGTCAAGCTCGCGGCATGACACTCGCACCTGAGCAGGTCGACGAATGGACCGTCGACACCCTCGACCTCGACACCTACCTCGGCCGGATCGGCCAGGACCGCGCGAAGCCCTCCGCCACCGCGTTGCGTGAGCTGGCGAAGGCACACATCTTGGCCATCCCGTTCGAGAACGTCGACGTCGTTTTGGAGCAGCACAAGGGAATCGCGCTCGAAGACGTGATCGGCAAACTCGTCCGCCGTCAGCGCGGCGGCTACTGCTACGAGCACGGCAGCCTGTTCGCCGCGGCCGCCGAGCAGCTCGGCTACCCCGTGCACCGCCTGGTCGCGCGGGTGCAGCCGCAGAAGAACGGGCCGTACACGCATATGACGCTCGTGGTCGAAGCGGACGGCGTCGGGCATCTGGTCGACGTCGGGTTCGGCGCCGGGATGCTGGTGCCGATGCCGCTGGTCGACGGCGCCGTGGTGGATCAGGCGGGCTGGCCGCACCGGCTCGTCGCCTACGGGGACTGGTGGCGCCTGCAGAAACTGGAGGGCGGCGACTGGACCGACCTGCACGCTTTCACGCTCACGCCGATGCACCGGATCGACTACGAGGTCTACCACCACTACACGTCGACGCACCCACGGTCGCCGTTCACCGGGCAGCTGGTGGTCATGCGCCTGGAGGAAGGGCTCAGCCGCAAGCTGGTCGGCGACGAGTTCATCGTCGAACGCCCGGACGGGACCAAGGAGACCACGAAGATCCCGCCCGAGCGGCTCGACGCGACACTGCGCGAGCTGGACGTCGTCCTCACCGAGGACGAACTCGCGAAACTGCTGACGATCTACCCGGGTTGAGGCTCAGAGTTCGAATTCCGCGCGCTTGTCCTCGGGGACGAGATCCTCGTACTCGCGGTGCTTCGCGATGAACGAGCGCACGTACGGGCAGTAGGGCAGGACGGACCTGCCCTGCGACCGGACGTCGTCGAGCGCCGCGGTCACGAGCTTGCCCGCCAGGCCCTTGCCCGCGAAGTCGTCCGAGATCTCGGTGTGCAGGAACAGGATCGCGTCCGGGCGGGTGCGGGTTTTCAGGAACCCGGCGGGTTTCCCGTCCACGACGATGTCGTAGCGGTCTTCTCCGGCTTTGATCTCGACACTCATTCCCAGGCTCCGAAAAGTTCGTCCGGCGGCGCGGGGCGACCCAAGTGGAAGCCCTGCGCCTGGTCACAGCGCAGCTCACGCAGGACCGCGAGCTGCTCTTCGTCTTCGACGCCTTCGGCGACGACGATCAGGTCGACGGCGTGCGCCATCGCGATGATGCTCTTGACGATCGCGGCCGCGTCGCGTGATTCCGCGATGCCGGTGACGAAGGTGCGGTCGATCTTGAGCGTGTCCAGCGGGAGCCGTTGCAGCTGCGCGAGCGACGAATAACCGGTGCCGAAATCGTCGATCGCCAGGGAGACACCGAGATCACGCAACGACGTCAGTACTTCGGCGGCCGCGGCCTGGTCACGCATCAGCGCGCTCTCGGTGACCTCCAGGGTCAGCGCGTGCGGCGGCAGCCCGGTGGTCTTCAGCGCGTCCTGCACGCCCGCCACCAGATGCGGGTCGTCCAGCTGCCGGGCCGACAGGTTGACCTTGAGGTTCAGGTCGATGCCGAGCTGTTCACGCCGCCGGGCGATCTCGCGGGTGGTCGTGCGCAGGACGTGTTTGCCGATCAGGTTGATCAGGTCGCTTTCCTCGGCAAGCGGAATGAACTCGGCTGGCGAGATCGTGCCGTGCGCCGGATGTTTCCAGCGCAGCAAGGCTTCCACGGCGACCATCGCACCGGATTCGATGTCCACGACCGGCTGGTACGCCGTCCAGAGTTCCTCGTTCTGCAGGGCGTCGCGCAGGTCCTGCTCCATGCGCAGCCGTCGCTGCATCCGCTCGCGCAGCTCGACGTCGAAGAACTCGTAGCGCGCCCGGCCGAGCGTTTTCGCTTGGTACATCGCGACATCCGCGTCCCGCAGCAGGTCTTCGGCGGTCCGGGTGTCGTCGTTGGCGGCGGTGACGATGCCGATGCTGGCGTCGATGTGCAGCTGCCTGCCGTTGACGGTGATCGGTTCGGTCAGCGCCTCGCGCAGATGTTCGGCCAGTGCCTTGATCTCGTGCGGTTCGGTGATCTCCGCGGTGACGACGACGAATTCGTCGCCGCCGAGCCTGCCGACGAGATCGGTTTCGCCGATTCCCCGGCGCAGCCGTTCGCCCGCGATGCGGAGCACCTTGTCGCCGACGGAATGGCCGAGGGAATCGTTGATCACCTTGAACTTGTCGAGGTCGATGAACAGCACCGTGGTCAGCTCGGCGCGGCCCGCGCCGGAGAGCGCCTCGGCGAGACTGTCCAGCACCAGCGTCCGGTTCGCGAGTTCGGTGAGCGGATCGTGCGTCGCCTCGTGGGCGAGCCGCTTGCCGATGGCGCGGCGTTCGGTGATGTCGGTGAACGAGGCGACCACCGCCAAGGCCGACGGGTCCTCCGGGGTCAACAGCCGCGAGGTCAGCGAGATCCAGACGTCTTCGCCGTCGGGCCGCCGCAGCCGCAGCACGAGACCGGTCAGCGTGGCCCCGGTGCGCCGGGTCACCACCGACGGCATCCTGGCGGGCGGAAGGCGGCCTTGTTCGTCGTACAGCTCCAGCGTCACGCACGGCACGCCGATGAGGTCGTCGTGGTCGACGCCGATGATCCGGCACGCCGCGGGGTTGGCCGATTCGATGAGGCCGCCGGGGCCGATCACGACCACGCCTTCGTCGAGTGACGCGACCACCGTGCTGTAGTGCTGCTCGGCGCGCCGCCGGGCCGTTTCGTCGGCGCAGACCAGGACGAAACCGTCGTTCATCTCCGCGGCCGAGATGCGGATGGCCAGTGTCGAGCCGTTGCGGTGGCGGTGGGTCATCTGCATGACACCGCCCCTGCGCAGCACCGTTTCCGGATCGAGCACGGCGCCGACGAGTTCGCTCACCGTGCCGCCGATCGCCTCGCCCGCCGTCCAGCCGTAGACGTTCTCCGCGGCCGGGTTCCAGCTGGTCACCACGCCGGTGCCGCTGGTCGCGATGATCGCGTCACTGACGTGGCTGATCAGCGCGGCCTGATAGCGAAGCGTCGCTTCGGCGGCCTTCTGCGCGCTGATGTCGCGCATGATGACCTGGAACGCTGGCCTGCCTTCCCAGGTCGTGCGCACCGAAATGCTCTGGACCAGGTATTTCGTGCCGTCGAGGCGAAGCATGACGGTGTCCGCGGGAGAGGTCGACGCGCCCTGGCGGTGAAGCGACGCGATCCTGTCCAGGAGGGCGGGCAGCGACTCGTCGGCGACGAAATCCATGATCGGCCGCCCGATCAGTTCGGCGGTCGACGACGCTCCGAGCGCGGTGACGGCGGCCCGGTTGACGTACGTGACAACGCCGGCTTCGTGGACGCAGACCGCGTCGGGACTGAGTTCCACCAGAAGCCGGTAACGGTCAGTGAGATCTTCGAGGGCCTGCCGGTTCTCGCGGATGTCGGTCACGTCGGTGGCGATGCCGAGCAGCCCCGTCGAGCCGGTGTCGTCACCGATGGTGCGGGCGCGCAGGCGAACCCAGCGGACCTCGCCCGCCGGGTTCCGGAACGACTGCTCGAGTTCCAACTCGCGCCAAGCCGGGGAAGTACGGGTGCCGGAGGTCAGCGGGGCCACCAGATCGGCGAGCCTTGACTCGATCTCGGCTTCGGTGAGGGCGGCTCCACCCAGCAGGTTCTCCAGTCCTGGCAGCCAGGACAGCTTCTCGCGCTCGAAGTCGTACGACCAGATGGCGGCGTGGTCGCCCGCGAGGCCGAGGTCGCCGACCGGCTCGTTTCCGAGCGGCGCGCCCGCCGGACGGCCGGAATTCCCGGCTCCGGGCACGGCGAGGGCATCAGCCTCCATGATCCGTCCGAACCCCCTCTTCCGGTGCTGGCACCGTCGATTACACCACCCGAGGAGGGCGCTGTATACGCGAGCCGAACGTAGGCCGACGCCGATATGCGCGAAAGCGTATGAATACACGCTCTGTGACTGGCATACGCTGGGCTGTTCCATCGGGTGAATAATTTTTGGTTAACTTCACCCGTTCGGCGGTGAGTTGCGGTAAAACTACCCTTCGCTCGTTCCCGGTGAAAGGTTTCGGCTGGTGGATGACGACGACGTTTCGGTCGCCGACCTGCTCATTCGCGAGGGCTGGGATGACCACGAGGAGTCACGGGCAAAGTCACGCTGGAGAGTTATCGCGGTGGTGATCGCCGTGGTCGTCGCCTGTGGCGCCGCCGCGGTTCTCGTCGGGTTCGACGCGGATCCCGAGCCGACCGCGCAGCCCAACCAGGTCGGCGTGATCGAGATGCCGAAGCGGCCTTCGGACAATGGGGGAGCCGGCGCGACGTCGGCGGCCCCGAGCACCGAGACGGTCGAAACCGGTGAGGGTGGGACTTCTTCATCCCAGCCCAGCAGGTCGACGTCCAGCCGTCGCACGTCGAGTTCGGCCGCGTCGACGTCCGATTCCCCGGACCCCACCACGCCCACTTCGTCGAACGAGCCCGCCGATCCGCCGCGGACGACCGGTTCCACGGTCGTTCCGCAGCCGCCCAACCCGAACCCGCCGCCGCCATCCACGACACCCACCGAAGAGTGCAATCTGTGGCCGAAGTGGCTTTTCTGTTAGGGCGCTTGCAGTAGATCCGGCTCTCGGCGTTTGCCGAGGTGGTTGAACAGCAGGTTGAGGGTGAAGGCGACGATCGCGGCGACCGTGATCGGGCTGCCACAGATGGTCTGAAGCCACGCCGGGAAGTGCTGGAAGAAGATCGAGTTCCCGAACTGGTTAGTGGAGAACGCCGGCAGCAGCCCGACGCCGACCGACACCGCCACGATGAAGGTGTTGTGGTTGCCGGAGAACTCCACCTTCTTCAGGTTCTGCACCCCGACCGCGGCGACCATCGCGAACATGACCACCGCGACGGCGCCGATCACCGGCTCCGGTACGGCCGCGACGGAGGCGCCGACCTTCGGCACCAGCCCCATCAGCACGAGCAGGCCGCCCGCCATCGCGACCACCCACCGGCTGCGCACGCCGGTCATCTGCACGAGGCCGACGTTCTGCGCGAAAGCCGTGTCCGGGAACGAGTTCATCGCGCCGCCGAGGATGGCCGAGAGGCCGTCGGTGGCGAGACCGCGCGCGAGGTCGGAGCCGGTCGCCGGGCGTCCGGTGATCTCGCCGACCGCGACCAGGTCCGCGGTGGATTCGGTGTAGGTCACCAGCATCACGACGCACATCGAAAGCACGGCCGCGATCGGGAAGGTCGGCGGGCCGAAGTGGAACGGCGACGCGAGACCGAACCAGTCGGCTTCGGCGATGCCCTTGAAGCTCACCAGCCCCATCGGGATGGCCGCGGCCAGGCCGATCAGCAGTGCCAGCAGCGGGCCGATCTGGCTCGCGAACCCGCGTAGGACCCGCGTGAACAGCACGATCACCGCGATCACGCCGAACGCGAGCGCGATGTTGGCGGGCTTCGCGTAGTCCGGCGATCCGGTGTCGTGGCCGGCGATCAGGCCGACGCCGGGGCCGATGAGCGAGATGCCGATGACCATGAGCAGCGTGCCCGAAACCAGCGGTGGGAAGAAGCGGATCATCTTCGCGAACGGCTTCGCGATGAGCAGGCCGAACACGCCCGACGCGAGCATCGCGCCGTAGACGGCCTGCATGCCGTACTGGGACGCGATCATGATCATCGGGTTGACCACGGTGAACGTCGCGCCGGCCACCACCGGCAGCCGGATACCGAAGATCTTCCCGATCCCGATCGCCTGGATCAGCGTCGCGATGCCCGCGACCAGCAGATCCGCGTTGACCAGCAACGCGATCGTCGCCGCGTCCAGTTTCAGCGCGCTGCCCACGACGAGCGGGACGGCCACCGAGCCCGCGTACATGATCGTCATGTGCTGCAGGCCGAGCAGGGTCAGCTTCGGCAGTGGCGGGCGGGCGTCGACCGGGTGGACCTCGGACCGGCTCATGTAACCCCCTTCTGACGTGCGGGAACACCAGTGGACTCGTCGCGCATGACCGTAGCGCGTCCGCCGCGTGAGGATCACGTTGCGAAAGGGCGGTCGAAAGGGCCGGAGCCTGTGTTGAATGGACACTGGGTACAACGGAAGGAGCGCCGATGGAGACCGTCCTCGTCATAGGGGCCGGACAGAGCGGGTTCGGAGTGGCGACCTCGCTGCGGGACAAAGGATTCGGCGGGCGGGTCGTACTGATCGGCGACGAACCCGGCCTGCCGTACCAACGACCTCCGCTGTCGAAGGGCTATCTCGCCGGGACGGCGGGTGACGCCCAGTTGCGCTTGCGGCCCGAGGACTTCTTCGCGGAGAAGGACATCGAGCTGATCCCCGGCCGTGTCGCGTCGGTGGATCGCGACGGCGCGAAGGTGGTGCTCGAGGACGGAAGCGCCCACGAGTACGACCATCTCGTCCTCGCGACGGGAGCGGACAACCGCGTTCTCCCGGTTCCCGGGTCCACTTTGGACGGTGTGTTCACACTGCGTACCAAGGATGACGCCGACGTTTTGCGTGCCGCGCTGGAAAGCGCGGCGAACGTGGTCGTGGTCGGGGGCGGGTTCATCGGGCTCGAATTCGCCGCGCACGCGGGGCGGCCCGTGACGATCGTGGAGGCGCAGGACAGGCTGATGGCCCGCGTGGCGACTCCCGAGGTTTCGGCGTATTTCGCCGCTCTGCACGAGGGAGCCGGACATACGGTCCTGCTCGGCACGGGTGTCGCCGCGCTGCACGGCGACGGCCGGGTGGCCGAGGTGGAATTGAGCGACGGCAGCAGGCTGCTCGCCGACCTGGTGCTGGTCGGGGTCGGCGTGGAGCCGCGGACAAGGCTCGCCGAGGAGGCGGGGCTCGCCGTGGCGAACGGCGTCGTCGTCGACGAACACCTGCGCACGAGCGACCCGAAGATCTCGGCGGTGGGGGACTGCGCGAACTTCCCATGTGTCCAGGCAGGCACGGCGACCCGGCTCGAGTCGGTGCAGAACGCCGTCGACCAGGCGCGGGCGGCGGCCTCGGACATCGCCGGCGAATCCGCGCCCTACGACAGCCTGCCGTGGTTCTGGACCGACCAGCTCGGCGCGAAACTGCAGATCGCCGGGCTGCTGACCGGGGCGGACAAGACCGTCGTCACCGGGGATCGGGATGGCGGGAAGTTCTCGGTGCTGTCGTTCCGGGACGGCGTGCTCGTCGGGGTGGAGTCGGTGAACCGGCCGCCGGACCACATCGCCGCGCGTCGCCTGTTCGCCGTGGATCCGGAACCGCGGTTCGAGACGTTGGAGGCGCACGGCTTCGACCTCAAGGCGACGTTCGCGTCAACCCGTGGTTGACGATTAGTCTGGCGTCAACCTAGAGTTGACGACATGACGAATCCAGTCCGGCTCGACGACCTCATTTCCCACATCAAGCAGCAGCATCCCGACGGCGACGTGCTCGGCCAGCTTTCCGACGCGGTCTTCCTCGGCGAGCACCTCGGCGAAGTGGCCGACCACCTGATCGGCCACTTCGTCGACCAGGCGCGGCGCTCCGGCGCGTCCTGGACCGAAATCGGCAAGAACATGGGGGTGTCCAAGCAGGCCGCGCAGAAGCGCTTTGTCGACTCCAGCGGCTCTTCGCTCGAAGACCTGGTGAAGGTGTTCAGCCGCTACACCGACCGCGCACGGCACGTCGTCGTCGCCTCGCGGGACGAGGCCGTCGCGGCGAAGAGCCCGCAGATCGAGCCCGTGGACCTGATCCTCGGCCTGCTCGCCGAACCCGCCGCGCTCGCCGCCGGGGCGATCGTGGCGCAGAAGGTGACGCTCGAAGCCGTCCGCGAGGCCGCGGTGGCGAGGCTGCCGGAACCCGCCGACGAACCGGCGGAGGCGGCGAAGATGGCGTTCGGCGCGCAGGCCAAGAAGGCGCTGGAACTGACCATGCGGGAGTCGCTGCGGCTCGGGCACAACTACATCGGCACCGAGCACATCCTGCTGGCCCTGTTCGAACTCGGCGACGACCTGCTGACCGGGCTCGGGCTCACGAAGGAGAAGACCGAGGCGCTGATCGTGCAGGCACTGGCGGAGATCGTCGCGGCGCGCGGGGTATGACGCGAGCCGCGCTCACCGTCCTGGTGTTCGTCGCCCTTGTCCTGTTGGCCGCGTGATGGCCCCTTTCCTCGCGGTCGGGGGCCATCACGGGACCCGTCAGGCGGAGGACTCGGGACGGCCGTCGGCCGCCCACGCAGTGTGGAACGAACCCTCGCGGTCGACGCGGCGGTACGTGTGGGCACCGAAGTAGTCCCGCTGCCCCTGCACCAGCGCGGCGGGGAGCCGCTCCGCGCGCAGACCGTCGTAGTAGGCCAGCGCGGTCGAGAAGCCCGGGGTCGGGATGCCGAGCCGCACCGCCGTGGAGATCACCGAACGCCAGGAGTCCTGGGCGTCCTCAACGGCCTTGCGGAAGCCGCCGGAGGTCAGGAGCGTCGGCAGCCCGGGCTCTTCGGCGTACGCGGCGGTGATGTCGTTCAGGAACTTCGCGCGGATGATGCAGCCGCCGCGCCAGATGGAAGCGACCTTGCCGAGGTCGATGTCCCAGCCGTATTCGGCACCGCCCGCCTGGATCTGGTTGAAGCCCTGGGCGTACGCGACCACCTTCGACGCGTACAGCGCCTGCTCGACGTCGTCCGCGAAGGTGTCCAAAGCGGACCCTGTCAGCGGAGCGCGCGAGGGACCGCCGAGACCGCGTGAGGCCTCACGCAGGTTCGACGAGCCGGACAGCGAACGCGCGAAGACGGCTTCGGCGATGCCGCTGATCGGCACGCCCAGGTCCAGTCCGATTTGGACGGTCCAGCGTCCGGTGCCCTTCTGCTCGGCCTGATCCGCCACGATGTCGACGAACGGCTTGCCGGAAGCGGCGTCGGTGTGGGCCAGCACCTGCGAGGTGATCTCGATCAGGTACGAGTCCAGCCTTCCCGAGTTCCAGGTGCGGAACACGTCGGCGATCTCCGCGGGGGAGTAACCGCCCGCGCCGCGCAGCAGATCGAACGACTCGGCGATCAACTGCATGTCGGCGTACTCGATGCCGTTGTGCACCATCTTCACGAAATGCCCGGCGCCGTCCGCGCCAACGTGCGTGCAGCACGGTTCGCCGTCGACCTTCGCCGAGATGTCCTCGAACAACGGCCCGAGCGACTGGTACGACTCCTGGGAACCGCCCGGCATGATGCTCGGCCCGTGCAGCGCGCCCTCCTCGCCGCCGGACACACCGGTGCCGACGAAGTGGATGCCCTTCTCTCGCAGCGCGGCCTCGCGGCGCCGGGTGTCCGCGAAGTGCGCGTTGCCCGCGTCGACGATCACGTCGCCCTTCTCGAGGAGCGGGACGAACTCGTCGATCACGGCGTCCGTGGGCGCACCGGCCTTGACCATGATCACGACCTGGCGCGGCCGCTCCAGCGCGTCGACGAACTCCTGCGCCGAATACGCCGGGATGAAGTCGCCTTCGTCGCCGAACTGCTCGACCAGTTCCTTCGTCCGCTGCTCGGAGCGGTTGTGCAGGGCCACCGTATGCCCGTGCCTCGCCAGGTTCCTGGCCAGGTTGCGGCCCATGACCGCCAGACCGGTGACCCCGATGCTCGCCTTCTTGCTCATCCGCACCCTTCCGCTTCGATTCCCGTGCCGAGCCTATCCCCGTTGAGGGATACGGCGCCGGGGCGAGAAGGGATCAACCGGGAGTTGTCCACAACCTGGCCTGCCTGTGGACAACTCGGCTCGAGGCCACCTGGGTCGGGATGGTCGTGAGGGAAGGGCGTAGTGGCGGTGCTCCCAATGTGGCATTGGAGACGCTCACCGTCCCCAATGCCACATTGGGAGCACCTCGCTCTTTCGAGAGATCCGCGTCAAGAGAAGCACCGGATACGGGAGCCGTTGAAGGTGACCATGTCCGCCAGCGCGGCCCCCAGATCGATCGGCGCACCCCACTCGAGACCGTCCACTTCGGCGTAGGCCCGGTGCAGGTTCGCGGGCAGCCGCTCCTGTTCGGACAGTTCCGCGTAGGGCCCGAGATCCGCTTCGCGAGCGGCCTGAAGCGGCGTCAGCCCCGCAGCCTTCCCGTACGAAGCGAGTTTCTGCAGGAAACCCAGGTACCCGTCGACGACGTCGATCGCCTCCGGTCCGCACAGCGGGCCGTGGCCCGGCACGATCGTCTCCGGTTCCAGTTCCCGGACCAGGTCCAGCGCCTTCCGCCAGCCGGCGGGCGAGCCCATCAGCGCGAAGGGGCTGCCGCCGTTGAAGATCAGGTCGCCGACGAACAGCACTCGCCGCTCCGGCAGCCAGACCAGGACGTCGTTGGTGGTGTGCGCGGCGTGTCCGGGGTGGATCAGGTCCAGCCGGACGTCGCCGGCGTGCACGGTCAACCGGTCGTCGAACACCACCTCGGGCGGCCGCAGTTCCAGATGGCCCCAGTCGTTCCCGGTGAACGAGTTCTCGTAGGTGTTGATCCCGGTCGCGACCATCACTTCGCGTGTCTTCCGGTGCCCGACGATCGTCGCGCCGGTCGCCAGGTAGTTGCCGTTCGTGTGGTCGCCGTGGTGATGCGTGTTGATCACGGTGGTCACCGGCGCCCCGCCCGCCGACTCCGCCGTCGCCAGCAGTGCCCGGGTACGCCGTTCGGTCGAACAAGTGTCGATCAGCACGGTGTGCCCGCCCGCGGCGACGAACCCGCAGTTGTTGATCCACCACGACCCGTCAGGTTGGACGTACCCGAAGACACCGTCGGTGACCTGCCTGGCGAAGGGGGATTGGTCCACTCGGTCACTATGCCCGACGAAGGTGCCCGGAATGTGACGAGATCGCTCCGCCACCAGGGTGACGTACCAGGTGACTGGTGTTTTCGGGCGTTTCCTGGAACGCTGCGCAATGTCATCATCGAACCCCGCAAGGTGAAGTACCCTGGGTGGGTTCGAGTATTCGCGCGCAGGACGGCGGGCAGCCGTGGTCCTGGCTATGTGGTCCGGGAGAGCAAGGCTGATGGCCAGCACCGTCACCTCGCGCCGGAAGCAGCTCGGGAACGAGCTCCGGCATGCCCGCAACGCCGCGCGGATGACACAGCAGCAGGTCGCCGAGGTTCTCGGCTGCACCCAGGGCAAGGTCAACAAGATCGAGTCCGGTGCCGTCGGGGTCAAGCTCGGGGATGTGCGATCCATGCTGAACGCGTTCGGGATCAACGGCGACGAGGCCGACACGTTGATGAACCTGGCCCGCGCCGCGGCCGGGCAGCGCGGCCACTGGTCCGGGTACCGATCCGTGGTGCCGCACTGGTTCCGCACGTTCACCGACCTCGAACCCGCGGCCGCGGAGATCCTCACCTGGCACGGCGAGCGCATCCCCGGCCCGTTGCAGTCCGAGCACTACATGCTCAAGCAGTTCACCGAAGCGGGCGCCACCGACGTCACTTCGCTGGTCCGCAACCGGCTGGACCGCAAGGCCGTCTTCGAACAACAGCAGCCGCCGTACTACCGGTTCATCATCAGCGAAGGCGCCCTGCGCCGCGCTCCCGGCGGCTCCGCCCCGGCGGTGATGCTGGACCAGGTCGAGCATCTGCTGGCGTTGGACAAGCATCCGCGCGTGTACGTGCACGTCCTGCCGTTCGGCGCGCGGCTCGCCGCCGTGCCCAACGACTTCACCATCATGCGGTTCCCTGATCGCACCAGGGATTTCGTCTACATCGAGCATTCGGCGGGCGGGTTGTACCTCGACGACGTCAAGGACTTCAACATCTTCGTCGATTCCTGGGACCGGTTGCGCGGAGCCGCGCTGGAACGCCAGGAGACCCGGCAGTTCCTCAAGGAACTCGCCGAGTTGTACCGGACACAGATGCAAGCCTGAGATGGACCCGCGGTTCGTCCCCGAAGGCGTGGATCTGGAGCGGCCCAACGCCGCCCGGATCTACGACTGGGCGCTCGGCGGGACCGCGAACTGGGCGGTGGACAGGGAATTCGGCGAACAGCTGGTCAAGACCTTCCCGCTCGTGCGGACCGCGGCCAGAGCGAACAGGGCCTTCCTCGGCCGCGCGGTGCGGCATTGTGTCGAGAACGGCGTGACCCAGTTCCTCGACCTCGGTTCCGGCGTGCCGACGGTCGGCAACGTCCACGAGATCGCCGGCGAGGTCGACGGCGACAGCCGGTGCGTGTACGTCGACAACGAACCGGTCGCCGTGGCGCACGCCAGGATCCTGCTGGAGAAAGGCGGCGATCCCGCCAGGCACGCGGTGCTCGCCGGCGACCTGCGCGACGCGGACGACATCTGGGAAAGCGCCTTCGACACCGGCGTGCTCGATCCGGCGAAACCGGTGGCCCTGCTCACCGTCGCGGTCCTGCATTTCGTGCCGGAGCCCGAACTGGCCGCCGTCATCGCGCGGTACCGGAGGCTGCTGCCCGCCGGCTCCTTCTACGTTCTTTCCCATGTCACGATGTCCGGCGTGGAGGGAGCCGAGCTGGAACAGATCCAGCGCGTCGTGAAGCAGTACGAGCAGTCGAGCACTCCCGCGACCTTCCGAGACAAGGAAGAGATCCGCGGTTTCTTCGGGGATTTCGAGCTCGTCGCGCCGGGTCTGGTCCCGGTCGGCGCATGGCGGCTGGACGACCCACGCTCACCTGCGGTTGACTGCGCCATCGGCGGGGTCGCCCGCAAACCCGGTTTCTGACGAGGTGTGACGGTATGACGACGCAACACGACCCCGAAGCTCCCGACGGTGTCGATCTCGAACGGCCCAACGTGGCCAGGGTGTACGACTGGTTCCTCGGCGGTTCGGCCAACTGGGCCATCGACCGCGAGTTCGGCACTCAGGTGCTCAAGCAGTTCCCGGAGGTCAAGACCTTCGCCAGGGTCGGCCGCGACTTCCTCGGCCGCGGCGTGGGATACCTGGCGCGCCAGGGGATCACGCAGTTCCTCGACATCGGTTCCGGCGTGCCCACCGTCGGCAACGTCCACCAGATCGCGAGCGCGATCAACGCCGACTCGCGGGTCGTGTACGTCGACATCGAGCCGGTCGCGGTCGCGCATTCCCAGCTGCTGCTGGAACGCGAGGGGCTGCTCGGACGGCACGCGGTCCTGCAGGGTGACGTACGGGATCCCGCCGACATCTGGAAGCGCGCCCTCGAAACCGGCGTGATCGATCCGCGTCAGCCGATCGGGCTGGTCATGGTCGGCCTGCTGTACTTCCTCGGCCCGGACGAACCCGTCCACGAGATGGTCAAGCGCTACCTCGACTTCCTGCCGTCGGGTTCGTACTTCCTGTCCTCGCATCTGACCGAGGACGGCGTCACGCGCAAGGAAGGCGACAACCGGGAGAACGTCCAGGAGCTGTACAAGAAGACGAGCGCGCCGTTCCATCTGCGGTCCCGCGCGGAGTTCGCCGCCTTCTTCGACGGACTGGAGATGGTGGAGCCGGGTATCGACTGGATGGCCGCCTGGCATCTCGACGAAGCGGCTTCCCGGGCGAGCGACCGGTTCGCGGACGACCCGACGTTCACCGGCGGGCTCGGCGGTTTGGGCCGCAAGCCCTGAGGCGGATCAGGCCCGGCCGGTCAGATGCCCGATCAGGGGTGTCAGCTCGAAATGGCTTTCGAGTGGCCGGCCGGTCCTGATCAGGTCCCGGTGCGCGCCGGGCGAATCGATCTCGGAGTTCCATGGCGGCTGCTTGCGCAACGGGGCCTGGATGAGGCTGAACCCGAACCGCTGACGCAGTTCGAGCCCGATGGTGCGGTGGTGGTGCTTCACCGAAGCCATACGTTCGTCCTCACGGCGGAACAAGAGCGTGGTGAGGCGGACGGCCATGGCGGTCACACCCCCCGGCTCGGCCGCGGCAACCGCGCCTGGTCGGCCGAACCGGCCAGGCCGAGACAACGCTCACAGGGCATCCCCGAACCGACGGGGAGCCATTCCAAGTGGTCGTAAGGCATCGCCGCGCCACAACGGGCGTGCAGGAACTCGGGGTGCGAACCCCTGGAGTGCAAGTCGAAAAGGTGCGCGGAGCGGCGGCTTTCGCCCGCTGTTCCGGCCATGAGCCTGCCGACGGCGAGTACCGTCGCCGGCATGGTGTCCTGAATGATCACGCTGATCCTCCCCCACGAGGTCGGCGGTGGGTGGTCATGCGCCGCGGGGTGGTGCCCCTGCCGGTCACCTGCCGTCGGTGGCCTGCTGGAACGGTGGAACTCCCGTCGAACGCCGCCCGGTGGCGTCTGCCGCCGAAAGCCGTACGTGCTGCGAGCGATTCACCAACAACCGAGCCCCGGCCGCTGCGATTAATCCTACTCCTGGAATAATCTTCATGTCGAGGGTGGGCGGAGTTGATCACCCACTTGGCCGTGCGGGATAGTCCCGTTGAGGCAGGGAGAAGCTGGGGCCGTGACGGTTCGCGCAGGTCGCGACCCGCAGCCCCGACCGACGTTCGGAGGTACGACCAATGGCCGATTATCCATCGGCGGCGGATTACGATCCGACCACGGCCGTGTCGCTGTTCGACGACGCCACGTGGGAGAAATCCTTCGCGAGCGAGCCCAACGGGGGGAACTGTGTCGAGGTCAACCTCGCCCGCGAAGGCCTGGTGGGGGTACGTGACACCAAACTGGCCAACAGTCCTGTCTTCGTCTTCGATTCCGGTGAGTGGAACGCCTTCCTGAAGGCGGTCAAGGCCGGACAGTTCGATTTGAGCCCTTGACGGATGGCTCGCGTGCCCACCTCGACACGCGAGCCATCCGATCTTCGGTCACTTCGAGTCACACCGTCGCGGGGAGCCCGTTCCCGCGCAGCCTGGACTTGGTGCGCCTCCAGGCGATGGCGATCAGGACGGCGAGCACGATCAGCGGGATCAGGCTGATCGACCAGCTCACCGCCATCGGCGGCCCCGGCTGTTCGAGCACCGCGAGATCACGGAGTTCCCCCGAGCCCTTGCCGGCGGGCCCGTCGATCTCGAACCGGAACGTCCACGAGCCCTCCGTCTGCAGGGCCCGGATGTCCAGTCCCCACACCTCCAGTTTCCGCGGATGCTTCGCCAGCGGTTGCGGACGGCTGAGCCGCCCGGTCTCCGGATTGACGAACGCGAGTGTCCCCGACTTCCCGGCGATCCCGTCGTCCGGAATGAACGTGAAGTCCAGCGACTGCATGGCGCGCAACGGCCACGTGCTGAAGCCGACCGTCATCCCGTACGGACCGACCTGCACCCGTTCGGTGTGGACGATGTTCACCGGTTCGTAGGCGTTCGCCGCGGGCGTGGTCGCGAACAGCAACCCGATCGCCGCCGCCAAGGCCAGCAGTGTCTTACGCATGCGCGTTGTCCCCCTTCGCCGGGGCCAGCAGCCTCAGCATCCCGCCGAACCGCCACCCGGCGAACCCGCCGAGCAGCCCGAACACCGTCGCGGCGGCGGCCGTCGCGAACACGATCGGCCACCCGACCGAGTCGGCCCCGTAAACGATCGCGTTCTGGATCGGCATGCTCGCGCCGACCAGGAAACCGCCGATCGCGCCTGCCAGCACGGAAACGCGGCCAGCGGGCCAGCCGCGCCGCGAAAGCAGGTATACCGCTTCGAGTACGGCCGCGATCGGCAGCAACGCCATCGGCATCATCGAAGGCATCGCGGGCACACCGTCGATGTAGTCCCGCATCGGCAGGCCGACGGCGCTCGCGTACGCCTCGGCGGCCCACGGCGAGAACCACCAGGTGATCGCCTGGATGACCGCCAGCGCCGCGGCGACCCGGATCGCGCCGCCGGGCCGCGCCCAGAACCCGGCGGCCGCCGAGACCAGCAGCACCGAAAGCAGGGCGATGCCCACGGAGACGACGTCGAGCCCGTCGACGTCGATCTGCTCCAGCCCCAGCACAGTCACCGTGCTGAACGCGATCAGCACGCCGAGGCTGCCGACCACGCCGACGGTGCCCCAGCGGTGCTCCCGCGCGGCCGCGAACACCATGACCGTGCCGATGATGCTGAGCGTGATCGACAGCAGCAGCCCGATATGCGGCGGTGAGTCGATCACCGCGTCGAAGCCGTACAGGCCGTGCCACCACTGGTCCCACAGGCCGTACAGCAGGAACATCGCCGCGCCGGTCCCGGTCACCAGATAGCCCGCCGGTGCGGCGAAGACCTTGCCGAAGACGTTGATCGCCCGGCCGCCGGCACGGGCGTCGATCGGACGGCCCGCCCGGCGCGCGGCCGTGGTCATCAGCACGACCACGAGGCTCGCGAGCCCGGAGATCGCGCTGCCCGAATACAGGAACAGATGCGGCATCGTGAAGAACGTGTCCGGGCCGACGTCGCCGTGCCACTGGATGTCCCAGGTCAGCCCGACCAGCGAGATCACCGATCCGGCCAGCACCGTGCCCGCCGGTACGAGACCGGTGCGTTCACTTCGTGCCACCGAGGCGACCCTCGCTCCTCCCGCGGTGAGATCCATAACCCCCCGACCTCCCTCTCTTACTTGACCAGCAAAGGAAAAACGTGCTGCGTGGCACCGGACGGCCCGCGCAGTGAAACGGTGATCTCCCATTGCCCCGACATCGGCAGCAGGACGTCGCCGGTGCGGAACCTCCCCGGTGCCTCCGCGATGGCGGGCGACGGGGCGAGCGCGTGACCCATCTGCGGCATCACCGGTTCGAGGGTGACGACGTCCGGTGTGGCACCGGTGACGGTCAGCGCGAAGACATTCCCGCCCTGGTGCGGATCTTCGACCGAAAGCTGCACGGTGTACGGGCCCTGTGTCGAGCGCTGGACCTGCGCGCCGCCGCTGCTCGGCCAGACCAGCCAGGCCACGATCGCCACCACGAGCACCGCGACCACGGAGATCAGCAGGACGGGCTTGCGTCTGTCCACTGTGGAAATCACTGCGGTGCCCCTTCCGCCGGGACCTCGATCTGCATGGGCACGGTCAAGACCGTGTACTCGCGCTCGGCCTGCAACCAGATCCGGTACTTGCCGGGTGCGGCGAAGGTGTAGGTGAACGGGACGTCGGGGCCGTACGCGGCGACGGTCTCGTCCGGCTTTCCCGGCATCCCTGGCGACTGCGGGATCATCGAATGCACGTGGGCCCAGGTCGGCGCGGCAGCGGCAGCCGCGCCGACCCGGCTGTCGTCGGTGATCGGGCCGACGACGATCAGATGGCCGAGCATGCCCAGCCACGGCTGGAGATCCGCACGGGTGAACCGCGCGGTGATCGTGGTCGGCGTACCCGGTCTGACGTCGATGTCGACCGGGTTCCCGTTCACGACCCGCTTCCCGGCGCCGGCGGGGACGGGTTCGGCGGGGGAGTCCGTTCCGGTCGCGACAGCCAGTGTCGAGCGGACCAGTTGCACGCCACCGCCTCGGCGGGCGAGTTCCGCGGCGACGGCGTAGGTTCCGGCCTCGGGCGGGGTGAACTTCACCCGGTAGTCACCGGGGCCGACGCGCACCGGATGCAGATGCCAGAGCCTGCCCGTCGGCGAGATGACGACGAGATGGACCAAGGCGTTGTCGTGCACCAAAAGATCGTCGACGGGGCGGCCGGTCGCGCCGTCGGCGATGGCGAGCCGGAGCTCGGCGAGGGCACCCGACCGCGCGTTCGCGGAACGCACGGCCAGATTGACCGGTGGTCGCGAGAAGTCCACAGTGGACATCTGCGCGTTCGCGTACGGGTCTTGGATGTTGTCGATCGTCGGATCCAGCGCGGCGCCCGGCGCGGGCGGCGGCGGAGTCGACGCGGAGAGCATCGCGCCGGTGATCGCGACCGCGAGCGCGGCGACCATCCCGCCGGCGGGGATCAGCGCGAGCTGCGGCCGGCGCACGCGCATCGCGACGACGAGACCGAGTACCAGGAACACGCCCGCGGCGACGAATCCGCCGAAAGTGGCCTTCTCCCACGGCGGGATGACCCTGGCCGGGACGATGAACGGGATCGACGCGGTGTCCGTCCCGTCGTCGAGGCCGAGCTCCCACGGCCCCGGCTGGTCCACCTGCAGCCGCGCGGAATGCGCGCCGGGCAGGCCGTCCAGTCGCACGGTGGTTTCGGAGAACGTCGTCCCCGCGGTGGACGCGCGCAGTTTCAGCGTTCCCGGCGCGCTTCCGGTGTGCGTGACGACGTCGACGTGCAGCGGCCCGGGCGCGATGTCCATCCGCCGCAGGATGATCGTGAGATCGCGGGTGCCGAGCGTCTGCGCGACCTGGACGTCCGCGCCGCTCGACACGCCGTCCGCCCGCGCGGTGCCGCCCAGCAGCAAGGACGCCAGCGCGCAGAGTACGAGTACGCGGGCGATGACCAACGGCGCCGTGCGCCGCCCCCTCGGTGAATTCCCCATCCCGGCTGAAGTTAGCGACGGCGGCGGGGGAAAGCGTCACGGCGCGGGGTGAACCGGGGTCCCCCGTAAAGGGGATGATGACCCTTACCCCGGTGGGGTCAGCCACCCAGGAAACGATACGCGCGCGGATGCGCCCGGAACCACACGTTGAGCCTGCCGATCCGGCGGACGAGCGAGGACCGCAACGTCACCGGCACCAGCGCGCCCACGGTCCGTACTGCGGCGCGGAACCGGTCGAATCGGCGCTGGTCCCGTGCTGTCCACTGTAGACCGAGACGATCTCGCAGCGCGGGTGGCAGCGTGCCGCGGATGACGAACATCTGTCCTCGATACTGCCACCGTTGCAGCCGCACCCAGCGTTTGTCGGGCAGCCATCGCCATGGTTTCTTCACCGTCCGGATCGTTTCGAACAGCGTCGAAATCGTCTCGTTCGGGCCGAAGCCGTCGATCATGTCCGCGTAATACCGCTCGAATTCCGGCCATGTCGGCGGCAGATCCTGTTCGCGCAGGCCGAGGAGCCGTCCGACGTCGCACATCTGCGCGTAGTATTCGTCCACTTCGGACGGTGTCATCGGGGTGCCGTAGAACCGTTGTGTGTCAACGGGAACCATCACGAGCGTGGCGTGCACCCAGGCGTACGCGCGCGGGTTCAGCGCGCTGTATCGGCGGCCGTCGGCGTCGACACCGGTGAACGACCGGTGCAGTGCCCGCAGCCTGTCCGCCTCGTACTGCGCGCCCTCCGGGCCGCCGTAGATGTAGATGGACAGTGAAGCGGCCGTGCGCATCAGCCGTGTCCACGGATCCTCGACGTAGTCGGAATGATCGCGCACTCCGGCCGCGACGACCGGATGCGCGACCTGCAGCACCAGCACCTGGCCCGCCAGCAACCCGGCCCGGAAGTCGCCGAAGTACTTCCACGCCGCCGTCCCCTTGACGATCGGCGGCCCGGTCATGACGCGCCGCGGATGAGCATCATCAACGACTGCGCCACCGCGACCCCGTCATCACCCGTGGCCAGTCTGCGCAACTGGAGTCCGGCGATCAGCGCGACGACGGGACCGGTCAGCCGCTCCGGGGACGGCACGCCGAGCGTCCGCAGGATCGCCAGCGCCAGCTCGTCGTAGGCGGCGAAGCACCGCGCGGCCGCGTCCTGGAGCCCAGGGTCGCGCGCGGCCTGGAGATACAGCTCGTGCGCGCCGAGTTCGTCGGTGCCGAACGGAAGCTGCGCGATGACCTGCTCGACCACCGACGCGGCCTGCTCGACACTCAGCCCCTGTTCGCGGTAGGCGTCGACGAAGCCGGTCAGCTTCGTGGTCTCTTCTTCGGCGAACAGCAGCATCGCCTCGCGCAGCAACGCGGTCTGGCTGGGGAAGTGGTAGGTCAGCGTGCCGAGCGAGACACCGGCCGCGGTCGCGATCCGGCGGTTGGTCAGCCCGCCGACGCCCTGTTCCCCGACCACCTTGAGCGCGGCGTGGAGAATGGTCTCGCGGGTGTTCACCAAGCGGTCTCGGGTTTGCGGTCCTGCCACCGTTCGACCTCTTCCAGTTGCGCGGCCAGCGAAATCAGCCGTTCCTCGGCGTGCGAGGGGCCGAGCAGCTGCCCGCCGAGCGGCAGGCCTTCGGGGCTCAGCCCGGCGGGGACGTTGACGCCCGGCCAGCCCAGCACGTTCCACGGCCAAGCGTAGGGGCACGCGGCGATCATGGCCTGGTCGGTCTGCCAGCCGCTGAGCTTGTCGAAGGCGCCGATCCGCGGCGGCGGCGTCGCGGTGGTCGGCGTGAGGACGACGTCCACCCGGCCGAACACCGAGCCGATCTGCCGTTGCAGCAACGGTTCCGCGGCGCGGGCGAGGCTCAGCGCCGGCCCGGCCAGCGCCGAGCCCTGCCGGGAGTTGGCGCGGGTGCGCGGGTCGAGCCGCGCCTGATCCGGGACGCGACGGGCCCAGTCACGCACGCCGACGAGCGAACGCGGCAGGAAGGTGAGGCCGATCAGCCGGTAGTCGGGTTCGATCTCGACGATCTCGTGGCCGAGTTCGGCGAACCGCTCCGCGAGCCGGACGACGGCCGCGTGCGCCTGCGGTCCGAGCCGGGTTTTCGTCGCGGTGAAAGGGATCCGCGTGGACAGCCCGATCCGCATCCGGCCCGGTTCGCGGCGGGCGGCCGACTGGAACGCGGTGCCGGTGCCGGCGGCGACGTCGAGCAGCAGGGCCGCGTCGGCGACGGTGCGCGCGAGCGCGCCGACCACGGTCAGGCCGTGGAAGAGTTCGCGTTCGGTCGGGACGCGGCCGCGCTGCGGTTTGATCCCGACCAGATCGGTCCACGCGGCCGGGATCCGGATCGAACCGGCCCCGTCGGAACCCAGCGCGGCGGCGATCACCCCCGACGCGATGGCCGCCGCCGCGCCGCCGGAGGAACCGCCCGGGGTGCGTTCGGTGTCCCACGGATTGCGGGTCGCGCCGAACGCCGGGCCTTCGGTGAACGGCCACTGGCCGAGTTCCGGGGTGTTGGTCTTCCCGATCAGCACCGCGCCCGCCCGGCGAAGCGCGGCGACGGGAGGGGAGTCCGCCGACGCGACGGAGAAGTCGCCTTCGCAGCCGAACGCCGTGGGTAGCCCGGTGACGTCGAGGTCGTCCTTGATCGCGGTGGGGACGCCGAGCAGGGGAGCGGTTTCGCCGGCGGCCAGCCTCCGGTCGGCCTCCTCGGCCTCGCGAAGGGCTTCTTCGGGGCGAAGGCATTTGAAGGCGTTGAGAACCGGCTGACTGGCTTCGGCCTTTTCGAGCGCCAGGCGCGTGAGCTCGACTGATGTCGTGACTCCGGCGGCGAGCATCGAGGCCTGTTCGGCCAGGCCGGTGAACGCGAGGCTCGGTTTCGAGGTGGTCATGGCTCCCCCTGCACGTCTCGTTCGTTCAAACGAACGATACCACCGGGTAAGGTCGATGTGGTTACGTGACTTTCATGAACCTCGATCGCTTCCCCCGCGTCGACCTCGGCGGCTACCCGACGCCGCTGCATCCGGCACCCCGGCTGGGCGAGGCCCTCGGCCTGCCGAACCTGCTGCTCAAACGGGACGACGTGCATCCACTCGGCGTGGGCGGCAACAAACTGCGCAAACTCGAGTTCCTGCTCGGCGCGGCGATCGAGAACGGCGTCGACACGGTGATCACCTTCGGCGCGCTTCAGACCAACCACGGCCGCCAGACCGCCGCGGCCTGCGCGAAGCTGGGATTGCGGTGCGAGCTCGTGCTCACCGCGAAGGTCCCTCGCGACGGCGACGCGTACGAACGGTCCGGCAACGTGTCCCTCGACCACCTCTTCGGCGCGAACGTGCACATCTGCCGCGACGGCGAGGAGACGGGAAGGACCTACGAGCGGCTGATCACCGAGGCCGCGGCCGAGGGCCGCGAGGTGGCCACGTTCCCGGTCGGCGGTTCCGACGGCGTCGGCGCGCTCGGCTACGTGGCGGCCGCGCGGGAGATCGCCGGGCAGCTCGCCGAACTGGACATCACCAAGGCGCGTCTGGTCGCTCCGCACGCCAGCGGCGGGACCGCCGCCGGGCTCATCGTCGGAACGGCGGACCTCGACTGGCTGACGCTGGACATCGCCTGCGTCAGCCATCCGGTCGACGAGGCCCTCGACAACCTGGCGGATCTCACCATCTCGGCGTCGGTACTGCTGGGGACCGAGCCGCCGTCACTCGACGGCCTGCATATCGACGACCGCACGATCGGCCCCGGCTACGGCATCCCGACCGGCGGCACCTGGGACGCGGTGCGGCTTTTCGGTCGCACGGAAGGGATCGCGCTCGATCCCGTGTACACCGGCAAAGTGGGCGCCGCGCTGATCGACTGGGCCGCCGAAGGCCATTTCGCGTCCGACGAGCACGTGGTCTTCCTGCACACGGGCGGTCTGCCCGGCCTCTACGGTTACGCCCCCGAATTCGCCGACGCGGTGCGCCGCTGACGCGACCTTCAGCATCCCGGCGATCAGGACCACGTGCGCCACCAGTGAAACCCGCTGCATGACACCGACCGGCGCGATGTCGGTCAGCGTCTTGAAGAACGGGATGTCGGACAGGCGCACGAAGATGAAGCTGAGCCCGAAGACGATCAGTCCCGCCGCGCTGCCCCACGCCAGGCGGCCGACCAGCTTGGCCGCAGGGGTTCCGCGCAGGTTGTCGCGCAGGGTGAATCCGGCGGCGGGCAGGCTGAGGAACGCGATGAGGCACGCGTACAGGTGGATCTCGCCGCTGACCGGATCCGGGAATTCGGGGTAGCTCGCCGGGAAGATCGCGGCCGCCGCCAGCCCGAGCGACCACAGCACGAACAGCAGTTTCGTGGTGCGGCTGAGCGTGATCCCGGCCGCGGCCAGCGCGCCGAGCGCGGTGAGCGAGCCGATCGACAGGGAGAGCACGCTGGCGCCGAGCATGCCGGTGCCGCGGTCGACGTAGGCGTAACTGGACAACGTGTCGAACACCGGATCGCGTGAGCTGATCAGATGGAGCACGACCATGGTGAACAGTGCCCAGCCGATGGCCACGCCCGACGCGATCAGCCAGGGCTTGGTCCTCGATCTCTCCCCAGGGAACGTCATGCGTTCAGCGTGCTCGCGACGGCGCGGTTTTCCGATCCGGGAAGCCCCCGGTTTTACCCTGGGGCTACCCCGAAGTCGACCACTACCAGTAGCTGGTCATCGTGCCTTTTCGCGCGGGGCCAGCGCTCGCCGTCCGGGTCCTGTTTCTCCGCCGTGCGCACCGCGTCGAGCACGGCGTCCGGACCACGCTGCCTGCTGATGTCGAGCACTTCCGGCCAGTCGAACAGCTCGTACTCGTCGACACCGATCGCGACGCCGTCCGTCGCCAGGAGCAGGGCGTCGACCTCCGATCGCGGCCAGCTGCGGCGTACGGCTTCGGCGGCCGCCTTCGGTTCCGCTTCGGCGACCCAGAAGCCGTCCGGCGCGTTGCGTTTCGCGCGGACGTCGGCGCCTGTGCGGAGCTGGCCGGCTCCGCGCAGCGAGACCAGCCTGTCGTCAGTGAGCGGATCGGGGCCCGAAGGACCGAAGGCGACGATCGGGCTGTCGGCGAGCACCAGTCCGTCGACGGTGTCGTCCGTCCAGCGTGCGATCGCGACCGTGCTCGACGGCGACCGCCCCGGTGCGAGGCCTTCACGACGTGCGACGTCGGCTATCGACTCGGCAAGGAGCACCGCGAGATCCGCCTGGGGTTCCGCGCTCAAAGCCCGCGACAGGCTGTTCACGAGCAGGCTCGCGTACCAGCCGCCGGACGGCACGTCCGGCCGCGGCGCGGTCGCCCCGTCGAGCACCACCACGGCGTTACCGAGTACGGCGACATGGTCTTCGGTCGGGCGCGTCGCTCCGTCCGCGCCTATCCCGTCCCTTTCCGCCACTGAGATCTGGGGCATGTCCCCGACCCTAACTGTCAACCGAAGTTGACATGGGGGGCGATGTCAACGTAGGTTGACGTCATGACCGAAGCGACAGATCTGGCCGCGCGAGCCGGTGACCGCGATCCCCGCGTGGGATTGCGCGCCGTCGCCGCCTTGCGCCGGCTGTTGGAACAACTCGAGGCCGTGCAGGTCCGCAGCGCGCGGGTGCACGGCTGGTCCTGGCAGGAGATCGCGGCCGAGCTGGGGGTCAGCAGGCAAGCGGTGCACAAGAAGTACGGGAGGCACTGATGTTCGAACGCTTCACCACCGAAGCCCGCGACGTCGTCGTCGGAGCCCAGCGCGTCGCGTCGGACGAGGTGTCCGGGAACGTCGACCCGCTGCACCTGCTGACGTCCCTCGCCCGGCACACCGGCGTGCTCACCGCACTCGGCTGTCCGGCGGACGAACTCGCCGACGACCTCCGGCGAGTACGCCGCCGGGGCGGGATGAGCGACGCCGACGTCGAAGCACTGAGCGGCTTCGGCATCGACGTCGAGCACATCGTCGAGCGGGTCGAGCAGACCCACGGCCCCGGCGCGCTGACCGGCGGCCGCCGTACCGGGCGCGGCCATCGGCCGTTCACGCCCGAGGCGAAGAAGGTGCTGGAGAAGAGCCTTCGCGAAGCCATCGACGTCGGCAGCAAGCGCATCGAAGGCGAGCATCTCCTGCTCGCGATGACCGCTGTCCCGGGTCCGGCCGCCGACGTCCTCTCGCAGCGGGGTATCGACTACCTCGCCGTCCGGCGCCTGCTTGAGCAGCGTGAGGCCAGCTGAGCGATCCGCCCTGGGTCACCGGGGTCGCCCGGTGTCCTGAAGGTCACCTTTGAGACGTTCAACGTCTCAAAGGGCCCCTTCAGGACGCCTCTGCAAGTAGCCGGGCGGGAGGCGGCGTGACCGGACGGACGACACACGTGATCCGGCGGACGACACACGTGACTTGGACGGACGACACGACCGCGGCCGGGGTCCCGCCACGAGCCGTCCGCCCAATCACGCGTGTCGTCCATTCAGTCACGCGTGTCGTCCGCCGGATCACGCGAAACCGCTGGCGGAACGTACCTAAGCGAGCGTGGCGGTCCCTCAGGGACTAGACTGCGGTGCGCTCCCGCCAGATGACGTACGGCAGGAACGCTTGCGTCAGCGGTCCGATGGCGAGCGCGTAGAGAACGGTGCCGACGCCGACGGTGCCGCCGAGCAGCCAGCCCGCCGCGAGAACGGTGATCTCGATGAGGGTCCGGACGAGGCGGATCGACTTGCCCGTCCGGGCCGACAGCCCGGTCATCAGACCGTCACGGGGCCCGGGGCCGAGCCGCGCGCCGACGTAGACCGCGGCGCCGAGACCGTTGAGCACGACACCGGCGACCAGGTTGAGGAGCTGCCAGCCGAGCACGTCCTGGTCGGGCAGGAAGAGCCGCACGAAGTCGACGGTGAGCGAGATGACCACGATGTTGGCGACGGTGCCGATGCCGGGCCGCTGCCGGAGCGGGATCCACAGCAGGAGCACCAGCACCGACGCGATCGCGGTGACCGTGCCGAACGACAGGCCGGTGATCTTCATCAGGCCTTCGTGGAGCACGTCCCACGGGTCGAGGCCGAGTCCTGACCTGGTCAGCATGGCCATGCTGCCGCCGTAGAGGACGAGCCCGGCGACGAGCTGGATCGAACGGCGGGTGGTGTCTTGGGAGATGCCGACGGGTCGGAGATCGAGTTTCAGTGCCACGAGTGCACCATCGGGGGTAAGTGGCTACCTTGACCATGGCCAATCTGGAACAATTGGCCTTATGGAACCGCTGATCCCGCTGACTGGACGCGTTTCGGGTGCGAAATTGGCCGTTTTGCTGGGGAACTGGCGGCAGAGTGGTTCTCGACACGGTGCGGCGGATCTCGCGGCCGCTGTCGAGCTGCTGGTCCTCGACGGCAGGCTCCCGCTCGGCACCAGACTCCCGGCCGAACGCGAGCTCGCCGACGCGCTGGAGGTCAGCCGCACGCTCATCGGTGCCGCGCTGGACAAACTGCGGGCCGACGGCCTGGTCGCCAGCCGTCGGGGCGCCGGTTCCTGGATCGCGTCGCCCGGCGGCCGCGGCCGGGACCCGATCCTGCCGACCGGCGAGGACCTGATCGACCTCGCGCAAGCCTGTCCGCCTGCCATCCCCGGCCTGGTGCCCGCGGTGGACGCCGCGCGGAAGGCGCTCGTGGACCACCTCGGCGAGAGCGGCTATCACGTTCGCGGCCTGCGGATCCTGCGTGAGCGGATCGCCCGGCGTTACACCGAACGCGGGCTGCCGACGAACGCCGATCAGGTGATGGTCACCAACGGCGCGCATCACGCGTTCGTGCAGGTCCTGCGCATGCTGGCCGGTCCCGGCGACCGGGTGCTGGTCGAGCAGCCGACGTACCCGAACTCGCTCGAAGCCATCGGTGCCGCGCACGCCATCCCGGTCCCGGTGCCGCTGGACCCGGTCACCGGCTGGGACATCGTCGGGATCGAGGCCGCGCTGCGGCAATCCGCGCCGAGGCTCGCGTACTTCGTCGCGGACTTCCAGAACCCGACCGGCCTGCGCCTGGACGCCGTCGGCCGGGAGCGGCTCGCGGCCGCGCTGAGCCGCGCGCGGACCCCGGCGATCATCGACGAGACGCTGGTCGAGCTGGACCTCGAAGGCGATCCGGTCGACGGGCCGCCGCCGCTGGGCGCGTTCGCCGGCGATCTCGGCATCACGATCGGCTCCGCGTCCAAGTCGCATTGGGCGGGGCTGCGGCTCGGCTGGATCCGCGCTTCCGAGGACGTCATCGGCAGGCTGATCGCGGCGCGGTTCGCCGTCGACCTGGGGTCGCCGGTCTTCGAGCAGCTCGTCCTCGCCGAACTGCTCGACGACGGCGGGTCCGCGCTGGCGCACCGCCGCCAGGAGACGCTGGCCCTGCGCGACGCGCTGACCGGCGCGCTGAACTGGTACTGCCCGGACTGGACGTTCACCGTGCCGCCCGGCGGGCTTTCGCTGTGGTGCCGTCTGCCGGAGCCGATGAGCACGCGGCTGGCCGTCGCGGCGGCGGGGCACGGGGTGCAGGTGGCGCCGGGCTCGCGGTTCGGTGTCCACGGTGGACTGGAGCGCTGGCTGCGGCTGCCGTACGCGCTTCCGGCCGAGAGGCTTTTCGAGGCCGTCCGGCGGCTGGGCGCGGCCGCCGCTTCGGTGGCCGCGACACCCACGACCGTCGCCCCGGTGGCCGTCCAGGTCACCTGACCTCTCGCGTTTCGTCCTCTGAATGCGGTCCTTGCACGCGCAAGGACCGCATTCAGAGGACGAAACGCGAGGGGCGGAAACGGAAATAGCCGGTGCGCCGGCGGGGCGGCCGATGCTCCAGGGAGGGCATCGGCGCCGCACGACCAGCGCACCGGCTATCCGGCCCGCCCCGAGGTCGAAACCCCGGGACGGGCACCGCGGCGGTTACCCGGCACAGCCCCTCGACGTGCCGGGAACCGCCCGCGGTTCAGGCGGACTTCGAGCTTGGCCGGCTCCTGCTCGGCGCGGTGAGCAGAAGCCCCCGAAGTCCACCCGGTGCTGGTCCCGGCGCCGCAGGGGCAGCGCGGCGCCGGGGCCGGGATCCGAACCGGCCGGGCGCGGTCGGCCGTTCGGAAAGACAAAGGGGTTGCCTGAAAAAGGGGCAGGCGAAAGCGGCTTGTGCCAGAGGAATCAACGAACGTCGAAACCGAAGTTGATCTTGGTTTGGACGTACTTCTCCCCGGCGACCCGGTCAGGTCAGTCGGGGGAGGTGGCGGGAAGCGCGGCTTCCCTGCCGGTGCGCTCGCCTTCGTGGTCGCAGCCCGCTCCGAGGAGTTTCAGCTGCGTGGCGGGGATTCCGGCGTCGAGCACGGCGAGCGGCCCGCGGCCGCCGGCGGTGTTGTCGTGGCCGGGCTGAGCGGTCGTCGTGGGCGCGATCGGGGTCACCGGGGTGTTCGGCAGGCCACCGCCGCCGCCGGAGCCGCCGCCGTTGGGGGACGCGTGCGTGTCGGATTCGGCGGGCGCGCCGGGAGCGGGCTGGGCGTCGGACTCGACCCGGACCGGCAGGGTGACGCGGTGGTTCTGGGCCGCCGTCGCCGGAACGGGTGCCTCGGCGGGAGCGGACGGACTCGGCGCCGGGGTGTGCGGCGCGGGTGTGTTCGCCGTGGCGGTCTTGGCCGGGACGGCGATGCTGACCGAGCCACTCGCCGACTCATCGGAGCCCCCGCCGAAACCGGGGTCGAGCATGTCGCCGGCGCCCGGCAGGATCACCGGGCTGCCCCCGCCACAACACGGATTCGGCGTGAGGATCGGCGCGACGACCTGGTCGCCGATTCCGCCGACGACCCCGCCGACGGTTTCGACGACGCCGCCGACCGTGGTCGTGACGACGTTCAGCACGCCGCCGATGAGGCCGCCCAGCAAACCGTTGGAGGACTTGGCGGTCTTCGCCACAGGCTCCGGAGAAGAAGTCTTCTCGACGGAACTCGCGCTCGAAACGGCCTCTTCCTCGACAGCGGCCTCAGGCTCCTCGTTCACAACAGGAGCGGGCTCATCCTTCGGGGTTTCGGTGGTCTCAGCGGGTTTCGGAGTCTCGCTCTCGGCGGAGTCCGAAGTGGACTCCTTGGGAGTAGTCGTTTTCCCGGATTCGGTTTCGTCCGAAGGCTGGACCACGGAGGTCTCCGGCGTCACGGGAGTCTGCTCGTCGGCCGAAGCCGGGGCGCTCAGGACGGCGCCGAGGATCCAGCCGGAGAGCGCGAGCCCACCCGCGAAAAGGATTCGCGCGCCGGTTTTCGGTGGCCTGAGGCCGCGACGGTGCACGACTGCCGGACCATTCACAGCAATCACCACCGTCCGCGCCTGAAACCCACGTTGTCCGCGTGAGTTCGATCTTGCTTGGGGTCTCTTCCGGTCAGGTCGCAGTTCCCCCGGGGCTGCACCAGTTTTAGCACCGGAGGGGAGTGTTTCACCTCAGCCGCCGCCGATCCAGCCCGTTAGGCGGAACGACGCAACCGGCTCCGGTGCCCGGAGTACCGAAGTTGATCACTCTCGGTATGTGCCGGGCGGCCATCCGGGGACGGGTGGAACTACTCAAATCCTCGGTGACCTGACCTTTTCTGGATCCCTGCTGCGGTGCGTGCCGTCGAAGTCGCGTTCGGTGATCGGCGCGGCGAACGCAAGCCGCCGGGAGGGGAGAGTCCGGGATGTGGGACGTGAACGCGGTGTCGGCGGCGATGTTCAAGGCGCTGAAGACCTATCGCTTGAGCGAAGCCGATGCCAGGGACGTCTGTCAGGACGCCTGGCTGGAACTGCTTCGCGCACCTGGCGCGCTACGGGACGAAGCGAAGCTCGGAGCGTGGCTGACGACCACCGCGCGACGCCGTGCGCTCCGGATGATCACCAGGAACAGGCGCGAAACACCGCGTCCGCTCCCCGACGCGGAGACGACCCCGGAGACCGAGGTCATCCGGGCCGAACGCGACCGCGTGCTCTGGACGGCGGTCGATCGTCTGCCGGACTCGCATCGGCGGCTGATCCGCCTGCTCGCACACCGGCCGGAGCTGTCCTACGCCCAGATCGCCGGAGAACTGGGCATCAGTCCGGCCAGTGTGGGCAGGCTGCGAAGACGGTGTCTCGACCGGCTCAGACGGATACTCGAAAAAGGCGGCTGGGCGTGAACATCGGACGAGTCACCGGAGTTTGCGCAAACGGGTGACCGCTTCGTCGATGACCTCGTTGCGTTTGCAGAACGCGAAACGCAGCAGGTGTTTCCACTCTTCCGGGTGATCGGTGAACACCTTTACGGGCACGGCCGCCACGCCCACCCGTTCGGGGAGCTCCCAGGCCAGTTCGGCGGCGTCTTCGAAGCCGAGCGGGCGGACGTCGACGCAGACGAAATACGTCCCGGCGGTCGGCCGGACCGCGAACCCGGCGTCCGCGAGACCCGCCGCGAGCCGGTCTCGTTTGTCCTGGAGGCTCGTGCGCAGGTCTTCGGCCCACGGCAGTTCGTGGTCCAGCGCGTGGGCCACGGCCGGCTGGAGCGGCCCGCCCGAGACGAAGGTGATGAACTGCTTAGCCGCTTTCACCGCCGCCACCAGTTCGGGGCTCGCGCAGACCCAGCCGATCTTCCAGCCGGTGCAGTTGAAGGTCTTGCCCGCGCTGGAGATCGAGACGGTCCGTTCGCGCATGCCGGGCAGGGTCGCCAGCGGCAGGTGCTCGGCGTCGTCGAAGACCAGGTGCTCGTACACCTCGTCGGTGATCGCGATCAGGTCGTGTGTCACGCAGAGCGCGGCGACGGCTTCCAGTTCGGCACGCGTGAACACCGTGCCGGTCGGGTTGTGCGGTGAGTTGATCAGGATCGCCCTGGTCCGATCGGTCACCGCGGCGCGCAGGCTCTCGACGTCCAGCGCGAACCGGCCGTCGCGTTCCACCAGGCCGACGACACGCCGCTCCGCGCCCGCCATGGCGACCGCGGCCGCGTACGAGTCGTAGTACGGCTCGATGACGATGACCTCGTCACCCGCCTGGGTCAGCGCGATCAACGACGCCGCGATGGCCTCGGTGGCGCCGGCGGTGACCAGGATCTCCGTGTCGGGGTCGTACGCGGTGCCGTACCGCAGCCGGTGCCGCGCGATCGCCGCGCGGAGCTCGGGGCGGCCTGGACCCGGCGGATACTGGTTCGCGCCGCCGAACAGCGCGTTCTTGGCGGCTTCGAGCATTCCGGCGGGCCCGTCGGTGTCGGGAAAACCCTGGCCGAGGTTGACGGCTTCGTGGCGGACGGCCAGTGCCGTCATCTCCGCGAAGATGGTCGAGGTGAAGGGCTGGAGGCGGGGTACGAGGACAGGTTCGCGCACGATCAGCCATCCTCACGGACAATGGCGGTGTGGAGCAACTGACGCCCGCCAAGGTGACCCCAGCCGATCCGCCCGGTGGAACCGCCGCTGAGGAGGAAAAGGCGCGTGGCCTGCGCAAGATGAAGATGGTCGCGCTGTCGTTCCTGCTCGGCGCGACGGTGATCTTCCTGTTGACCAGCTGGGCCGAGGCCGCGGGCTGGCCGGGCTGGGTCGGCTACGTCCGCGCGGCCGCCGAAGCCGGGATGGTCGGCGCGCTCGCCGACTGGTTCGCGGTGACGGCGCTGTTCCGGCATCCGCTGGGGATCAAGATCCCGCACACCGCGATCATCCCGAGCAAGAAGGACGCGCTGGGCAGCAGCCTCGGTGACTTCGTCGGCTCGAACTTCCTGTCCGAGTCCGTGATCCGCGAGAAGCTGAGCCGGATCGAGGTCTCGAAGCGGCTCGGCGGCTGGCTTTCGCAGCCCGCCAACGCGGAGCGGGTGACGTCCGAACTGGCCACCGTCGTGCGGGCCGCGGTCAAGGTGCTCCGCGACGAAGACGTCCAGGCGATCATGGAACAGGCCGTCGTCAAGCGGATCGTGGACAAGCCGTGGGGCCCGCCGCTCGGCAAGATCCTGGCAGGCGTGTTCGCCGACGGGGCGCACCACAAGCTGGTGGACCTGATGTGCGACCGCGGCTACGAGTGGGTGCGGGACAACCACTCGACGATGCTGCGCGTGGTCTCGGACCGGGCGCCGAGCTGGTCGCCGAAGTTCGTCGACGAGATGCTCGCGGACAAGGTCTACGGCGAGGTGCTGTCCTTCGTCTGGGCCGTGAAGACCGACGTCAACCACCCCATGCGGCTGGCGCTGGACAAGTTCCTCGGCGAATTCGCCCTCGACCTGCAGACCAATCCCGAGGTGATGGCGCGCGCCGAACAGGTCAAATCCCAGATGCTGGGGCATGACGAGGTGCAGAAGCTGATCGGCTCGGCGTGGGCGACGGCGAAGGAAATGCTGCTCAACGCGGCCGAGGATCCGTCGAGCGAGCTGCGGCGCCGGGTGCGCACCGGTCTCGAGGCCCTCGGCGGGCGGCTGGTCTCCGACGACCACATCCGGTCCAAAGTGGACACCTGGGTGGAGGGTGCGGCTGCCTACCTGGTCACCCACTACTCCCAGGAGATCACCACGATCATCACCGACACCGTGGAGCGCTGGGACGCCGAGGAGACCTCGCGCAAGATCGAGCTCCAGGTCGGCCGGGATCTGCAGTTCATCCGGATCAACGGCACGGTGGTCGGCGCGCTCGCCGGACTCGTCATCTACGCGGTCGCGCAGCTGCTCTTCTGAGCGGGGGCGCATATACCACACTCCGGAAGCCTTACCGCGAGTTGTCCACAGGAAGTGGAGTCATCCCCAGGGTTATCCACAGCTTTTCACGTTTTTGGCCTAACGGTGTGCACAACCCCTGGGGGTAACTCGGGGGTGGGTGACCCCAGAAGTTGTGGTCGCGGTGGGGCGGTGGCCGGCGAGGCCCGCTGGCCCGGATGTCATGAAAGAGTCGTTCAGGACGAAAAATGTCCTGAACGACCCTTTCATGACATCCGTGAGGGATCCGGGCACGCGCGAAGCAGCGGGCCGTGACGACGCGCGAGCTCCGGCCGGCGGCCGGAAGACGCATGTGCCAGTCGTAACTCGCGTGATGGAACCCGTAACTCGCGTGATGGGACTCGTAACTCGCGTGATCGAAGGCGGAACACAGTGCGGAATCCGGCCTCGGGCGAGTTACGCCCCTGATCACGCGAGTGTCGCCCTCGATCACGCGAGTTACGCGTGTGCTCACGCCCGCAAGTAGGTGACTGATTGCGTGGGAAGGGCCTCAGGTCGAGACGTCCGCGGTCCGTGCTCGCCAGGCCCGCGCCTTCTCCCGGTTCCCGCAGGCCCGCATCGAGCACCACGTCCTGGACCGGTTGCGCGATTCGTCGTAGAACGCCCACAGGCAGTCGTCCGCCGGGCAGATCTTGAGCCGGATCCATTCGCCGAGCACGGTCAGCCGGGTCGACGCCGCCATCACGGCCTCGGTGACCGTTTCCGCGACGAGGAGCGGGCCTTCCTGGCCGAGGATGATCTCCGCCGGTGCGCGCAGGCCAAGCCGGGGGAGTCTCGGGTCGCCGATCGCGGCGCGCAGCGCGTCCCGGGTTTCACGCGCGGCCGCGGGGGTATCCGCGCGCAGCCGGTGATCCCTGGCCCAGCGTTGCCAGGACTCCAGATCGTCCAGGAGGTCGGTGCCGCGGTCGACGTTCACCGTGTTCAGAAACTCGACCACCAGGGACGCGTCGGTGTTCACCCCGCCCAGTGTACGGGCGGCACCTGTTGTCATCGGCTCCGATAACCCGCATACTCAGTTCACTGGTTACTCGATCATTCAGGAGGCTGACCCATGGGTGCGGTACCGACCTTCGGCGCGGTGGCCCTCGACTGCCCTGATCCGGTCGCGCTGGCGGAGTTCTACCGCGAGCTGCTCGACTGGGAGCCCGCCGAAGTCGCCGATGACGGCCATTGGGTGACTCTGCGGAATCCGGAAGGCGGCGCGCGGCTCTCGTTCCAGCGCGTGCCGGACTATCGGCCGCCGGAGTGGCCGTCCGCGGAGAACCCGCAGCAGGCGCACCTCGACCTCGACGTCACCGACATGGAAGCCGGGCACGAGCGCGCGCTGAAGATCGGCGCGAAGCTGCTCGACGACGCCCCGGAGACCTTCCGGGTGTACGCGGATCCGGCCGGACACCCGTTTTGTCTGTGCGCCTGCTGACCTCGGACGCGAAAAATGCGTAATCTCTGATACGTGATTTGTCCGAAGTGCCAGAACGCCATGAAGACCGTCGACAAGAACGGTGTCCACATCGACCAGTGCCAGGGATGCCGCGGCATCTTCCTGGACAGGGGCGAGCTGGAGGCCATCGCCGGTGCCGAGAACTCGTACTACGGCGGGCACCAGCCCCCTCCGCCGTATCAGGGAGGTGGCCACGCGCCCGCGCCGCACTACGGCCGTCCGGACTCCCCGCGCCCGCACCGGGGCGGGTACGCCGACTCGCCGAAGGGGTACCGCGGGGGCTACGCGGACTCGCCCAAGGGGCACCGCGGGGGTTACGCGGATTCGCCGCACGGGTACGGCCACAAGCGTCGTAAGGGCGGCTTCCTCGAGGGTCTCTTCGACTGACCGTGGTCCTCGATCTCAAGATCTGCCCGGCCTGCGGTGATCGCGCCGAACGGCCACAAGTCGAGAGCGGGCTGCTGGTGTGCGCGGTGTGCGCGCACCGGTGGCCGTTCCGGCGGCTTCCGCTCTTCGCGCTGACCGGGCCGAGTGGCGCCGGCAAGTCGACGGTCGGGCCGCGGCTGGCGGAACGGCTCGGCGATCTCGCGCTCGTGGTCGAGCAGGACGTGCTGTGGACGGGGGCGCTGCGCGACGACGTCCCCGGCCATCCCGCGTTCCGCTCGACCTGGTTGCGGATGGCGGCGATGCTGCACCAGAACGGCAGGCCGGTCGTGCTCTGCGGCACCGTCGCGCCGCCCGAGTTCGAGCGGCTGCCCGAGCGCGTCTTCTTCTCCGACATCCACTACTTGGCGCTCGTCAGCGAGCCCGACGCGCTGCGCAAGCGTTTGCTAGCGCGGCCCGCCTGGCGCGAGTGGGACGAGGAGCGGGTCGAGGAGATGCTGGAGTTCAACGAGTGGCTGCAAGCGGAAGCGCCCTCGATGACTCCGCCGGTCGAGCTGTTCGACACCACCAGCCTTCCGGTGGACGACGCCGTCGACCACGTCGAGAAGTGGGTGCGTGGCCTGCTTTCAGGGGCGCAACGGCCAACTGCGGCCATCGGGTGAATCCAGCCAGATCACCTGGTCTTCGCCGTCGAGGCTGAGCCCGAACCGGTCCCGCCCCGGCTCGCCGAGTTCACGCCATTCCTCGTACGCGGTCTCGACGATCTCCCATAGCCGTCGCGGGCCGCCTTCGGCCACTTCGAACTCGCTGCCCCTCTGCCGATGCCGCATCCATGAGCCGTCCGGGTGGAGCAGGGTGATGCTCTGGCCTTCTCGTGCGGCCGTCACGCCCGGAAGCTGGAGCCCGGCGAAGAACTCGAAGCGGCTGCGGACTTCGGTGATCGCTCCCATCGGCAGCCGCGTCGGCCGCCAAGCGACGTCGCCTTCGAGCGCCTTCGACGGCTTGAAGCGGTGCGCGCGCAGCGGCATGAAGCGACCGTCGCGGGCGAGCACCCGTCCTTGTCCCGTCGCGCCTTCACCGGCGACGATCCGGACGAGCCCGCCGCCGATCGGCCGGTTCAGCGTGGTGACGATCAGTCCACCGGGCACCGTCTGCTCCAGCCACGCGGGCGGGATCGACGACACCGAGCACGTGCAGAGCACCCGGTCGTAGAGCACGCCCGCCGGGAAACCCTCGGCACCGTCGGCCGCGGCGCACGAGGGCGCGAACCCGATCTCCGAGAGCCGCTTGCGCGCGGCGTCGACCAGCTCCGGGTCGATGTCCACTGTGTACACGAGCCCGGAACCGAGCCGATGGCACAGCAGGGCGGCGTTGTAGCCGGTGCCCGTGCCGATTTCGAGGACGCGGTGCCCGTCGGCGACCCGGAGCTCTTCGAGCATGATCGCCATGATCGACGGCTGGCTGGACGAACTGGTCGGCGTTCCCGGCTGCGCGCCGAGATAGCGCGCCCGTTCCCAGAGCCCGGAGTCGTCGTCGAGCTGGACGACCAGCACGTCGGGGGAGTAGACGCGGCGCAGCCACCCCTCGTCGCCGTGCTCCATCGCGGCCCAGCCGTTCGACGCCGGGACGAAGATCCGCGGCAGGAAGACGTGTCTCGGCACGGAGCGGAACGCGGACATCCAGTGCGCGTCGTGCAGCACGCCCTCGGCGAGCAGACGCTCGACGAGGCGCCGCCGCAGCCGCGTCGCGTTCGACATCCCTCCACGGTAGCGGGGTGAGCACCAACACACCCGATGGTTGCAAGCAGAGTGCTTGCAATAGCTAGCACCCCGGCGTAGTGTTGAAGACGTCGCGAGGAGGTGACCGATGTCAGACACCAACCGGGATCAGCCCGCATCGGGCGGGCCGATGGAGAAGGTCGCGGACATCGCTTCCGACATCGGCGAGTACATCCGCCAGCAGCGCAGCAACGCGAAGATCTCCTTGCGGCAGCTGTCGAAACTCGCCGGCGTGTCCAATCCGTACCTGAGCCAGATCGAGCGCGGGGTCCGCAAACCCAGCGCGGAGATCCTGCAGCAGATCGCCAAAGGCCTGCGAATCTCGGCCGAGGCGCTCTACGTGCAAGCGGGAATCCTCGATCTGCCCACGGGCGGCCCGGTCGGCGACGCGATCCGCGCCGACCTCGAGCTGACCGAACGGCAGAAGCAGGTCCTGCTCGACGTCTACGAAACGTTCCGCCGCGAGAACGCCGCCGCGAAGCCAGAACCGGTGGCGACAACCCCAGAACAAGCCACCGAATCCAAGGAGTCAGCATGACCACGGCCACGAAGAACAAGACCGACCGCAAGCACACCGCCCTCGACCAGGTCCGCACCCCGCTGCTTGCCGCCCTCGGTGCCGGCAACCTGGCGGGCCAGGCCGTCGTCGACGCCGTGTCGAAGGCCAAGGAGCGCGTCGTCGAGGGCAGCGAGAGCGCCCGCAAGAACATCGAAGAGCTGCCGCACGACGTCGAGGGCCTCCGCGAGAAGCTGGACCCGGCCGAGCTGCGCAAGGTCATCGACGAGTACACCGAGGCCGCGCTGAAGCTGTACAACAAGCTGGCGGAGTCCGGCGAGCAGGCGTGGGACAAGATCGCCGCGCAGCCGCAGGTCAAGAAGGCCATCGAGCAGCTCGAGGACGCACTGAGCACCGCGCAGGACCGCGTCGAGGACGCCACCAGCGATGCCCGTGAGCGCATCGACACCGTGCTCGGCAAGGTCACCAAGGGCACCCGCTCGGCCGGCGAGAAGACCGCCCGCAAGGTGACCGAGGTCGCCGGCGAGATCGCCGACGAGGTCGAGGAGATCGGCGACGACCTCGCGCACGAGACCCGCTCGGCTTCGCGCAAGGTCGCCAACAAGACCGCGCCGAAGACCACGGCCCCCGCGCGCCGCACCACCAGCAGCCCGGTCGCCAAGAAGCCGGCCACCGCGCCGAAGACCACCGAGAAGTAAAGATCCGCGTGGACTCCCGGGCCCCTGACACCGCCTTCGGTGCCAGGGGCCCGGGCATTCGCCCGGTTTGACGTAAGCTGACTTCGTGTTCGTTGCCACCTGGATCCTCATCGCCATTCATTGGGGCGGCGCACTGACGGGGCTGTTCGCTTTCGTGCATGCGCTGCTGCAGCGCGCGGACGCGTATTCCGCCGCCGATCGCAAGACCAAGCCCATCTGGATGCTCATCACCGGCGGGGCCACCGTGGTGCTGACCCTCTTCGAGTTCTACGGCGGCGGCATGATCCTGTGGCTGCCCGCGCTGGTCGCGGTCCTGGTCTACCTCGTGGACGTCCGCCCCAAGCTCATCGAGGTCCAGCGCGGCGGCCGCAACTGGTGATCGAGTGCCGGTCGGCGGAGCTGAGACGTACTCGGAAAAGTCACTGAACGCGTGAACCCGCCCGGCCGAAGGCCCCGCTATCGCGGTGGCAGGGCGCCCTGATCGCCCATCGTCACGTGTTTTACCAAGCAGCGCTCTGCCGACGTCGATCGCGGACGCGGGTTCACCGACAGATATTAGGGTGGCGGTGTGACTGACTGGACCATCGCCGGAACCCTCACCGTCGTCCCCGCCCTCTCCCGCGCGGACCTGCTCGCCGAGCCCGTCGCCAAGGCACTCGCCGTCCTTCCCGATCCGGACGCCGTCGACGTCGTCGAGATCGACGCGGACCTTGCCGACACCGCCGCCTTCTGCGAGGCGTACGGCTCACCGCTCTCCGCGTCCGCGAACTGTGTCGTCGTCGCCGGCAAACGCGCCGGCGAGGTCCGGTTCGCCGCCGCGATGATCCTCGCGACCACCCGCGCCGACGTGAACGGCGTCATCAAGCGCCGCCTCGACGTCCGCAAGGCTTCCTTCGCCTCGATGGACGAGGCCGTCTCGCTCACCGGCATGGAGTACGGCGGCATCACGCCGGTCGGCCTGCCGGAGGGCTGGCCGATCCTGATCGACCAGCGCGTCGCGGACGAACCCGAACTGGTCATCGGCAGCGGTGTCCGCGGCGGCAAGCTGCTGATCTCGGGCTCGACCCTCGCGTCCCTGCCCGGTGCCGAAGTGATCGACGGTCTCGCGCGTCCCGTCGAGTGAGACTGTCCACTAAGGACTTCTCGCTGGCTTCGGCGTTCGAGGCCGAGTGCCTCGAGATCGACGCCGCGTTGCTCGCCGGCCTCGGTGAGAACCGCGCCCGCGTCCTCGCCGCGCTGTCCGACCGCCCTGTCTACGGCGTGAACACCGGGATGGGGCGGCTCGCGGGAGTCGCTTCGCCCGCATCGAGCGCACACCAGCGGAATCTGCTGATCGGCCGGGCCGTCGGCGGTCCGCCGTGGCTCTCGGCCGCCGAAGTGCGCTGGCTTCTGCTGGTGCGCCTGCGGGATCTGCTCGCGCCCGAGGCAGGCGCGAGCCCGGAGCTGGTGACGTTCCTCGTCGACCGGCTGAACGAGGGATTCACGCCCGCCGTGCCGAGGACGGGCTTGGGCAGCGCCGGCGAGATCATCCCGCTGGCGCATGCCTTCCAGACCTTTCTCGGCGCCGGGACCGTACTGGTGGACGGCGTCGAGACGCCCGCGTCGGAGGTGCTGGCGAAGCCGTACGAGCCGGGCCTCAAGGAGGGCGCGACCCTCATCCAGGGCTCGCCACTGGCCGAGACGCTCGCGGCGTTCGCGCGGACCGAAGTCCAGCAGGTGGTGGACTTCCAGACGCTGGCCGCCGCGATCGCGATCGACGTTCTCGGTGCGCCGCAAGCGATCTATCGCCCCGCGCTGGCGGGAGACGACCGTGTGCTGGAGTCGGTGCTGTACGAGATCGGTGGCTTGCTCGATGGTTTCACCGTGCGCCCGGAAGTCGTCCAGGCGCCGATCTCCGTGCGCGTCGCGCCGCGGGCGATCGCCCACCTGACGCGGGTGAACGACGAGCTGGGCGCTGTCCTGCGGCGTTCGATGCCGACCGACTCGCCGTCCTTCCTCGACGGCGAATTCGTGTCCACGACGGGATTCCACGCCGTCGAACTCGGGCTGCGGATGGACGCGGTGACGGCGGCGCTCGTGCATCTCGGCGAAGTGAGCGTGCAGCGGACGCACCGGTTGCTCGACGAGCGATTCAGCGGCCTCCCCGCGCAACTCGCTATGGACCCGGGACCGCAGGCGGGGCTGGTGCCGTTGCACAAACGCGCGGTGGGGGAACTGCACGCGTTGCGGCGGCTGGCCACGCCCGCGACGTTGGGTTCCGTCGACACTTCCGGTGGGCAGGAGGACGTGCAGGCGTTCGCCTGGGCGGCGGGGAACCAGCTGCGTGACGCTTGTGCGCGGATGTTCGCCATCACGGCCTGCGAACTGATCACGGGTTCGCAGGCGCGATTCCTGGCAGCCGGGGATGGTTCGCCAGGGCTTCGCGCGACCTATGAGCGGCTCCGGGCGTTGGTGCCGCCGGTGGCCGAGGATCGGTCCTTGGGGCCGGAGGTGGCTGCTCTCGCCGCCGTAATGAATTCTGATTCTTTCGGGCCGTTCCGGCGAGCCACGCGCTCGGGAGAAATGCCTCCATTCGCGCGATAACGGAACCGCCGCCCCTCGAATGCCGGAGTGCACTCGGCGGTGACGCTCCTTTACCGTGAGCGGTCCACCTTTGTTCTCTGAACGGGGATACTGTGAACCGTCGAAGATCCGGCCGTCTCTTTCTCGTTGTCGCAATGGCGATCTTGACCGTCGCATCGGTGCCGAGCGTGCCACTGGCGAAGCCTTCGGAGGTATTCCGGGAAGTTTCCAAATCCGGGTCGAATACGCCGGAGCCGGTCACCTTCGGCGAATGCTCGCCCAGCCGCCCGGATCCGTTGGTCGGCTACCTCAAAAATCGGTTTTCCACCTGTCAGATCACGAATGTGCGTCATCAGCGGCGCGCCTGCCCGGATTCGGCCTGCCCGCTCGTCGCCGAGTTGCTCGCGCGGGTGGTCGTCATCCGGAACATGGAGCCCTCGCAGCGCCGTGTCGTCATCGGCCACGAGGTGGCCATCCTCTCCCACCACGGTCTGCCCGACACCACGCGTTTCGGCATCGACATGACCTGCACCGCGAAGAATCCGGCCGGGTCCGCGGACTGCGACGCGTCCGAAACCAAGCTCACGAAGAGCATCGCGGACTGGAAGGCGCAGCGGATCGAGTACACCGGGTTCACCATGCGCGGCGAGGACGTCCCGAATTCCGCGGACCCGCCGCAGATCCAGGCCGAAAAGCGTACTTGGTACAAGCTGGGCCGATCCCTGTTCATCGAGGGCGAGATCGGTGACCTGGACGCACCGCCCCTCTCGTCCGACGTGCGGTGCGATGTCGCCGACTACGTCCAAGGGAGCAGGTGCGTCTTCCCGAAAACGCCGATGTTTCTCCTGGACGTCCGCGATTCGTACGGAAGACTGGTGTCCGACGCTTTCCGTGGTGATATCGCCGGCACGTATCCCGGGCCGTCGGAAGGCCGCTACTACGCGGGGAACGCGTCCACGCGCAGCGGAAAGCGCACCTATCCGCTCACGCGGATCCAGCACGACCGGGCGGCAAGGGACACCAACAAGGCGGTCGCCGAGCGGTACTGCGCGGCGCGCTGGGGTCCGGACTGGCATACCGGTCCGGACGGAACGGTCATCGAGTGCGCCGTGTACCCGTTCAACACGACGCTGGACGGGGCCGGCCTTTCGCCGGGGACCACGGAAGGGCCGTCGTTCACGGTGAAACCGGTCCTCTCGCCGGTCTGCCACGCGATGGAGGAGGCATTGAGCGACTTCCTCGGCCGGAACCACATCCTCGACGGTGACCAGTTCTGGGTTTGGCTACTCGAATAGCGGCGGGATCAGGTACGGGCATCCGCGCGGGACTGGATGGCCAGCCCGCGCGGAGTCACCCAGCGAGTGACGAGCGCGAAAACGCCCTCGCACACCAAAGCCAGGATGACGACCGCGATGCCGCCCGCCAGGATCTCGCCGTGGCCAGGATCGCCGAGCGCGAAACCGTCCACAATGTACCGTCCGAGCCCGCCGCCGTCGTTGACGATCGCGCCGATCGCGACGGTCGCCACCAGTTGCAGGAACGCGACGCGGGCACCCGCGAGGATGACCGGTGACGCGAGCGGCAACTCCAGGCGCAGCATGATCTGCCACTCGCGGTAACCGGTTCCGCGCGCGGCGTCGACGGTTTCCTGCTCCAGTTGCAGGACTCCCGCGTAGGTGTTCGTGAACAACGGCGGCAGCGCCAAGGCCACCAGCGCGAGCATCAGCGGCCAGAACGTCGTGTCGACCTCCAGCCGGGAAGCCAGGAACCAGAACAGGATCACCAGCCCGAAGCTGGGAATCGCGCGGCCGATGTTCACCGCGCTCGTCGCGAGGAACTGCGCGCGGCGGTAATGCGCCAGCCACAACGCGGGCGGGATCGTCAGCACCGCCGAGATCGCCAGTGCCACCAAGGAGAACTGGAGATGCTCGACCGTCCGGTACGGCACACCCGCCGGATCGGACCAGCTCCAGCGATTCGGTTCGCCCAGCCACTCGATCGCCTGGTCGATGATGCTCATCGCGCCGCCTTCCGCGACCACGGCGCGAGCGCGCGCCCACCGAGCCACAGCAGCAGATCCACCACCACGGCCAGTACCACGGAAAGCCCGACGCCGACGATGATCGACGTCGGATTCGGCGTCGCGGTCTGGATCCCGTTACGGATGAAGTACCCCAGCCCGCCCTTGCCGAGCATGGAAGTCACCGTCACCAGCCCGATCGTGGTCACCGCCGCGACCCGCAGCCCTGCGATCACCACCGGCAGCGCGAGCGGCAGTTCGACCTGCCACAGCAACCGCGAACGCGTGAAACCCATGCCTATGGCGGCTTCCCGGACTTCCTTGGGTACTTGTTCGACGCCGGTGACGATGTTGCGGATGAGGATCAGCAACGTGTACGTCGCCAACGGGATGACCGCGGTCGTGAAGGACGTCAGGCCGGTGAAGGGCACCAGTACGGCGAAGGCGCCGAGACTCGGGATGACGTACAACGAACCCGCCACGCTCAGCGCGAAGACGTAGAACCACCGGCGACGCAGCGAAACCACGGAAACACCGATCGACACCACCAGCCCGATGGCGAGGGCTGCCGCGGTCAACGTGATGTGCTCGCCGAGCCGTTCGAAGATCTCGTCGAGATGGCGGTCCACCCACCGCCACTCGAAGAGCGGCCGTCCGCCTTGGGCGGGAACGGGGAACACGGAGGAGGCTCGCACCGGCCGACCTTACCCCGTTCGGGGCGCCGGATTCCGTTCTCTGGGAGCGTACGGGGCGCAACTCTCAAAATGTGGATTCTGTCGTGACCCGGGGATACTGTCCATTCCTCTGAACGAGTCATAGGAGTGTGCACGTGCGCTGGACACGGAATGTTCGAGTGGGCGCGGTGCTCGCCGCCGCCGTCCTCGGTATGACCGCCTGTGGGGGTGGCGACGACGCGGCGGCCCCGGCCGTGCAGAGCAAGGGCGGGGCGCCGATCGTGGTCGCCTCCTTCAACTTCACCGACAGCGTGATCCTCGCCGAGCTGTACGCGAACGCGCTGGAGGCCAAGGGCTACCCGATCACCCGCAAGCTGAACCTCGGTTCGCGCGAGCTGATCTACCCGGCGCTGAAGTCCGGCGAGCTCCAGTTCGTCCCGGAGTACCAGGGTGCCGCCATCAGCACCGGATTCGGCAAGGAAGCCGCGAAAGACGCGCAGGGCGAACACGAGCAGCTCAAGAAGCTGTTCGAGCCCGACGGCGTCGCCCTGCTGGAGCAGTCGCCGGCGGAGAACAAGAACACCTACATCGTGAAGGCCGATCTCGCCAAGGAGAAGGGGCTGGCGAAGATCAGCGACCTGTCGAAGGTCGACAAGGTCGTCGTCGCCGGCGCGCCCGAGTGCGCGGAGCGGCTCCCCTGCTTCAAGGGCTTCACCGACGTCTACAAGCTGAAGGCCACCTTCCAGACCGTGCAGGAAGCGGGCCCGCGCGTCGAGCAGCTGCGGTCCGGCAAGGTCACCGTCATCCCGGTCGACTCGGTGAGCCCGCTCGTCGGCGACCCGCAGTTCGTGGCGCTGGAGGACGACCTCGCCATCGTGCCGACCGAGAACGTCGTGCCCGCGGTGAACAAGAAGGTCCTCGACGAGCGCGGCGCCGACTTCGCGGCCGCCGTCAACGCCGTGAGCAAGGCCCTCGACACCGTGCAGCTGCGTGAGCTGAACAAGCGCGTCGACGCGGACGGCGAGAAGCCGGGCGACGTCGCGAAGGAGTGGCTGAAGGAGAAGTCCCTCATCTAGGTCACCTCGCGCGCCATGAACGGTCCGTTACTTGCAAATTTCGCAAGGAACGGACCGTTCATTGCATTCGGGGAGGGGCGCCCGCTCCGGCCGCGGACAGCGGTGCAATCGTGGACGCTGTCGTTGCAACACGGGTGAAAGGGAGTGGGATGGGAAAGGTCACGGCCATCGCGGAGCGCACCATCGAGGCGCCGGCGGACAAGGTCAGGGCGCTCGTCGCGGACTACACCGAAACCCGGCCGAAGCTGCTGACGGAGCACTACCGCGATTACGAGGTCACCGAAGGCGGAGTCGGCGCGGGCACGAAGGCGCGCTGGAAGCTTCAGGCGACGTCAAAGCGCGTGCGTGACGTCGCCGCGACGGTGACCGAGCCGTCCGAAGGCACCCTCGTCGAGACCGATGCGAACTCCAGCATGGTCACCACGTGGACCGTCCGCGAGGTGCCGGAGGGCAGTCTCGTCCGCATCGAGACGACCTGGGACGGCGCGGGCGGCATCGGCGGTTTCTTCGAGAAGACCTTCGCGCCCGGCGGGCTCAAGCGGATCTACGAGGGAGTGCTCGGCAAACTCGCCGAGGTCGTGTAGCGCTCGCCACAATCGGAATGGTCGCCCCGGTTAGCTCGTTGTACCCGTCGTGAATACGGGGCGATCGCCCCGCTTGAGGTTCGCAACAGACTTGGAGTTACCCCGTGAACGCAACCGAGATCCGGCTCGCCTCCCGTCCGCACGGTGTCCCGACGCTCGAGAACTTCGAGATCGCCGACGTCGAAATCCCGACTCCGGGCGAGGGGCAGATCCTGGTCCGCAACCAGGTGCTGAGCGTGGATCCGTACATGCGCGGCCGGATGAGCAGCGCGAAGTCCTACGCCGAGCCGTACGAGGTCGGCAAGGTCATGCACGGCGGCGCCGTCGGTGAAGTGCTCGAGTCCACCGTGGACGACTTCCAGCCGGGCGACATCGTGCTGCACGGCCTCGGCTGGCGCTCCCACGCCGTCGTCGCCGCGAAGCACGCGGTGAAGGTCGACCCGGAGGCCGCGCCGATCAGCGCATACCTCGGCGTCCTCGGCATGACCGGGCTCACCGCGTACGCCGGGCTGCTCGACGTCGCGGAGTTCAAGGAAGGCGACACCGTCTTCGTGTCCGGCGCGGCGGGCGCGGTCGGTTCCGTCGTCGGCCAGCTGGCGAAGCTGAAGGGCGCGAAGCGGGTCATCGGCAGCGCGGGCACCGACGAGAAGGTCAAGTGGCTGACCGACGAACTGGGCTTCGACGCGGCGTTCAACTACAAGGACGCCCCGGTCGCCGAGCAGCTGCGCGCGGCGGCGCCCGAAGGCATCGACGTGTACTTCGACAACGTCGGCGGCGAGCACCTCGAAGCGGCCATCGACTCGATCAACCTGCACGGCCGGATGGCGATCTGCGGGATGATCTCGGTCTACAACAACACCGAACCGGCCGCCGCGCCGCGCAATCTCGCCTCGATCATCGCGAAGCGGTTCACCATGCGCGGCATGCTGGTCGGCGACCACTACGCGCTGCAGCCGCAGTTCGTGAAGGAGGTCGCGCCGCTGGTCACCTCCGGTGAGCTCAAGTACTCGGAGACCATTGTGGACGGTATCCGCAACGCGCCGCAGGCGTTCCTCGACCTGCTGGGCGGGGCGAACACCGGCAAGATGCTGGTCCGCGTCTGACCCTGCCTCAAGTGCAATGAAAGGACCGTTCCTTGCAAAATTTGCAAGGAACGGTCCTTTCATTGCACGCGCGGGGGCTCAGTACTGCGTCGTGAGGGCGCCTTCGGTCAGCGCCGCGTCCAGCGCCTCCGCGGTCATGTCCAGCTTCATCTGGTCCCGGAAGATCTGGCCGGCGGTCGGCAGGCTGGACCGCTCCGGCCAGGTTTCCGGCTTCCACAGCGAGGACCGCAGGAAAGCCTTGGCGCAGTGCATGTACAGCTCTTCGACCTCGACCAGGATCGCCAGCGCGGGCCGCTTTCCCTTGACCACGAGGTCGTCGAAGAACGGCGCGTCCGCGACCAGTTTCGCGCGGCCGTTGATCCGCAGTGTCTCGTTCATCCCCGGGATCAGGAACAGCAGCCCGGCGTGCGGGTTCTCGAGGATGTTGGTCTGGCTGTCGAGCAGCTTGTTGCCGGGCCGGTCCGCCAGCACCAGCGTCTTGTCGTCGAGCACCTTCACGGAACCGGCCGGGTCGCCGCGCGGGGAGACGTCACAGGTCCCGTCGGCCGACGCCGTCGCCAGCAGGTAGAACGGCGAGTGTTCGATCAGCGTGCGCGCGTGCTGGTCGAGGAAGGGGATGATCTTCCCCTTGGTGCGCTCGGCCGGGTGGCCGAGGTGTTCACGGAGCGCTTCGCGCGTCTCGATCACTTTGATCTCTGAGGTCCCCATGACCTTAGTGAACCATCAGAAGACGACAGTCCGGTTCCCGTGCACCAGCACACGGCCCTCGAGGTGCCACCGCAGCCCGCGCGCCAGCGTCACCTTCTCGATGTCGCGGCCCTTGCGGACCATGTCCTCGACCGAGTCGCCGTGGTCGACGCGGATGACGTCCTGGTCGACGATCGGGCCCGCGTCGAGGTCGGCGGTGACGTAGTGGCAGGTCGCGCCGATGAGCTTCACGCCGCGCGCGTGGGCCTGGTGGTACGGCCGCGCGCCGACGAACGACGGCAGGAAGCTGTGGTGGATGTTGAGCGCCCGCCCGGCCCACGCTTCGCACAGTTCCGCGGGCAGGACCTGCATGAACCGGGCGAGGACGACGGCGTGCGGGTCGTGTTCGTCGACCAGTTTCCGCACCTCGGCGAAGGCGGCCGCCTTGGCAGTAGCGTCACCGGCGGGGAACGGGACGTGGTGGAACGGGATGCCGTGGGCGCGGGTGATGTCGCCCAGCGACGCGTGGTTGCCGATGACCGCGGCGACGTCGACGTCCAGTTCCCCGGAGGCGACGCGGCCGAGGAGGTCGTAGAGGCAGTGCCCGGCCTTGGAGACGAGGATCACCACACGGCGGCGCTCGCCGGTGTCGCTGACCTGCCAGCTGGACTCGGCCGAGAGCGACGTCGCGACCTCGGCGAAGCGGGTGCGCAGTTCGGTGGCGTCGAACGGCAGCGAGTCGGCGCGGACGACCTGGCGGGTGAAGAACCAGCCGGTGTCCGGGTCCGTGTGGTACGCCGCTTCGACGATCCAACCGCCGTGTTCGGCGAGGAAACCCGAGATCCGGGCGATGATGCCCGTGCGGTCGGGGCAGCCGAAGGAGATCACATAGCGACGTTCAGGGTTCGACACACACACCATTGTCGCTGGTCCCGGCCGCCGCGCGGCGCCGGGTCAGTATGCGCACGCGGACCCGCCGCCCGATCTCGATCGCCGCGACCAGCAGCAGGCCGAGCGCGAAGGAGAGCAGAAGGCCTTTCTCCGGCTCGTCCGCGAAGGCCGCTCCGCCGACGAGACCGATGAGGACGCTGTACACCGCCCAGATGCTCGCGCCGAGGGCGTCGAGCGGGACGAACTTGCCCGGCGGATATCCGAGGCTGCCGTTGGCGAGCCCGCTCGCGACACGGCCGCCGGGCAGATAGCGGGCGGCGAGGATCAGCAGGACGGCGTTGCGCCGCACCTGGATCTTCGCCCATTCGTAGCGCCGGATCCCGTCCGGTCCGCGTTGCAGGCGGGCGAGCGCTCGCGGACCCGCGGCCGCGCCGAGGGTGTAGCCGAGGCAGTCGCCCAGCCAGGCCCCGAGCGCCGCGACCAGCGCGAGTAGCGCCAGCTGGGGGAAATCCGTGCCGATCAGGACGGCGACGGTGATGACGGTGGTCTCGCTCGGCATGAACGGCAGGAGCGCGTCCAACCCGGACACGAGGAACACGATCACCCACAGCCAGGGCGATCCCAGCGTGCCCTCGAGCAGCTCGGTGACGTACTCCAGCAGTTCCACGGTTCCATCGTGATCACCGCAGGTCGCTTTGGGGTGACGGAGCGGGGTTCGGCCGATGAATTCCTAGTCGGGGGCCACTGACGACCACGGCACGGTGAGTTCACCCAGCCGCCACCGTGACGGCCTGTTCAGCACCGGCCAGCCCCGGGCGGTGAGCAGGTGCACGGCGTGCGCCCAGCGGGCACGGACGCCGAAGTTCTGATGCGGCGCCGCCGTCGCCCAGCAAACGTCCAGAGTGGACAGTAGTTCGTGGACGCGTTCGCCGGGGACGTTGCGATGGATGAGGATCTTGGGCAGTCGTTCGGCCACTGTGGACGGACGTTCCAGACTGGCGAGGTGGACGGAAAGGGTCAGCGTGCGTGGCCCGTCGGCGCCGACCGCGATCCAGGTGCTCAGCCGTCCGATCTCGTCACAGGTGCCTTCGACGAGCAGTCCACCCGGCGTCATCGCGTCCAGCATCAGCGACCAGGCGCCCGGGACCTCGGCTTCGTCGTACTGCCGCAGCACGTTGAACGCGCGCACCAGCACCGGCCGCGTCCCGGCGAGTTCGAAACCGCCGCGCCGGAAGTCCAGCCACGGCCGGTCGACGGCGGATTGCGCGACGGCGACCCGTTCGGCGTCCAGCTCCAGGCCCAGCACCCGGACGTCGCGCCGGACCGTGCGCAGCCACCGCGCCATCTCGACCGTGGTCACCGGTGAGGCGCCGTAGCCGAGGTCCACGACGAGCGGTTCGTCCGCGCGGCGCAGCAGCCGCGTCACGCCGGGGTCGCTCGCGAGCCACCGGTCCACGCGGCGGAGCCGGTTGGGATTGGTCGTGCCCCGTGTCGGTGCCCCGACCGGTTTCAGCGCTCGGCCAGCCACTTCGCGACGAATTCGGCCTCGCGTTCCAGCAGTTTGGTGACCTGTTCGGCGATCACGCCTTCCAGCTTCCCGCCGACGAACGGGATCCGCACCTTGACTTCGCCGCTGTTGACCAGCGTCGCCTGCTCGCCTTCGCCGGTCAGCGACGTCTTCGCGGTGATCTCGCCCGGCACGCCCGAGACCGAGGCCGTCGCGGTGCCGGTGTAGCCGGCTCCGGCGGCCTTCCAGGTCTGCTCGCGCTCGACGACCAGATCGCCCCGGTGCAGCGTCCGCACGGCCGAGGGGAGCTTGTCCGAGCTGATGCCCTGACGCAGCTTGTAGCGCACGCCGTCGCCGGCCGGGACGAACTCCAGCAGCTCCGCGTCGTCGCCGCCGATCTGCTCCAGCCTTGCCCGCAGCGCCGCCTCGCCGGCGACCGCGTCGAACGTGGTCGCGACGTCGGCGGAGAACGTTGAGCGGTGCTCGATACGGGAGGCCATGGCGCCAGACAGTACCGTTCACGGGCGTGAGCACTGCCGAAACTCCCACCCAGCACGCCGCCCTCGCCGACCACACCACCCTGCGGCTCGGCGGTCCGGCGCGGCGATATGCCGAGGCGAAGACCGTGCAGGCCCTGGTCGAGGCGGTCCGCGAAGCCGACGAAGCGGGTGAGCCGGTCCTGCTGCTCGGCGGCGGTTCGAACCTCGTCGTCGCCGACGACGGCTTCGACGGCGCGGTACTGAAGGTCGGCAACACAGGATGGACACGTGACGGAGATCTCGTCGAGGTCGCGGCGGGCCAGAACTGGGACGGTTTCGTCGAGGGGCTGGTCGCCGAGGGCATCGGCGGGCTCGAATGCCTCTCCGGCATCCCCGGTTCGGTCGGCGCGACGCCGATCCAGAACGTCGGCGCGTACGGCTGCGAAGTGGCCGAGTCGCTGGTCTCGGTCGATCTTTACGACCGCGCCACCCGCGAAATCCGCACGCTGACCGCCGAGGAACTCGGCTTCGGCTACCGCACGTCGATCCTGAAGGGGACGGACGCGGGCGTCGTACTCACAGTGCGCTTCAAGGTCAGCGAAGACGGCCTCTCGGCCCCCATTCGCTACGCCGAACTCGCCCGCACGCTCGGCGTCGAGATCAGTGACCGGGTCCCGACGGCCGAAGCGCGCGAAGCGGTCCTCGGCCTGCGTCGTGGCAAGGGCATGGTCCTGGACGCCGACGACCACGACACGTGGAGCGCGGGCTCGTTCTTCACCAACCCGATCATCGGGGAGGCGCGGCTGGCGAAGGTGCTCGCGGGGATCGTGGACGTCGTCGGCGAGGACGTGCGCGTGCCGCAGTATCCGGCACCCGGCGGCACGAAGCTGTCCGCCGCGTGGCTGATCGAGCGGGCCGGATTCGGGAAGGGCCACGAGGGGCCCGGCGGCCGGGTCTCGCTGTCGACGAAGCACACGCTCGCGCTCACGAACCGGGGCAAGGCCTCGACAGAGGACCTTCTCGCTCTGGCGCGCGAAGTGCGCGACGGCGTCGAGGCTCGCTTCGGTGTTTCGCTGCACCCCGAACCCCTGCTCATCAACTGCTCGCTCTAGCCCCTACCCGCATTTAGTCCTCTGAATGCGGTACTTGCACGCGCAAAGACCGCATTCAGAGGACTAAATGCGGGTGGTGAACAACCCCGCGCCGCTCCCGTGCGTCTATCCCCGTGAGGGGCGAGGGTGAGTTCCGTCGCCGCGGGTAACGTCGGAGAGGTCCTCAGCGCTGAGCGGGTAGAAGCTCGCGGGGGGCCAGTGGGAGGTAGACGGTGATCGAACGGCGCACGGTGTTCAAGGCCGCGCTCGCCGCGGGGGCGGCCATGCTGGCCGCGGCCTGCTCCAGCGAAGAAGGCGGTAACGCCAAGCCGGAAGGCAGCGGTGGCGAAGAACAGAACGCCGCTCCGGTCGCGAAGATCACCGCGGAACCCGCCGCCGACGCCAAGGACGCCTCCGTGGTGACCCCGGTCGTGGTCAAGGTCGCCGACGGGAAGCTCACCGAGGTCAAGGTCAGCGCGGACGGCGGCAAGGACGTCAAGGGTGAACTTTCCCCCGACGGGCTCACCTGGACCAGCTCCGAAGTCCTCGGCTACGGCAAGACGTACACGTACGCCGCGAAGGCCACCGGCAGCGACAACAAGCCCGCCGAGTTCAAGGGCTCCTTCACCACGGTCAAGCCCGCCAAGGAGATTCGCGCCACGCTGAACCCGACCGACGACGCCGAAGTCGGCGTCGCGATGCCGATCAGCGTGAAGTTCGCGTCCCCGGTCAAGGACAAGGCGGCCGCCGAAAAGGCGCTCAAGGTGAAGACCGACAAGGACGTCGAGGGCTCCTGGGGCTGGCTTTCGGACACGCAGGTCGACTGGCGGCCCAAGGAGTACTGGCCCGCCAACATCAAGGTCAGTGTCGAGGCGAAGCTCTACGGCGTCGCGCTCGGCGGCGGCGCGTACGGCAAGGCCGACGTGACCACCGACTTCAAGATCGGCCGCAACCAGGTCGTCAAGATCAACACTCCGGACAAGGTGATGAAGGTCTACCGGGGCGGGTCCGAATCGGCGAGCTACCCGTGTTCGAACGGACTCGACTCCGACGTCCAGCGCAACACCCCCAACGGCACGTTCATCGTGATGACGAAGGAGCCGACGGCTCGGTTCGACAACGCGCGCTACGGCTACACCAACGTCAACAAGAAGTGGGCCTGCCGGATCTCGAACAACGGCGAGTACATCCACGAGAACCAGGACAACGCGGCGAACATCGGCAAGGCCAACACCTCGCACGGCTGCGTGAACCTGCTCGACTCGGACGCGAAGAAGTACTTCGACACCGCGATGATCGGCGACCCGGTGGAGATCACCGGGTCGAAACTGGGCAGCCCGATGAAATCGGACGTCAAGAACTGGTTCTACGACTGGAAGTCGTGGAAGGCGCTCTCGGCGATCAAGTAGGTGAGCGAGGGCGGCGGTGGCCGTTCGGTACAGCGGGTCGTGAGTGGCGATTCGGGTTCTAACCCGAATCGCCACTCACGACCACCCCGGCCGACCTCCTAAAGTGCGGGCATGAAGACCGAGGTAGTCGGCTACGGCGGGACCCGCATCGGCTTGTGGGTCGAAGGCGCCGAGAACACCCGTCCGATCGTGTTCGTGCACGGCTGGGCCCAGTCCGCCAAGGCGTGGGCGCCGCAGATGGCGGATCCCGCCCTCAGCGAGCGGTTCCGCCTGGTCGCGATGGATCTGCGCGGTCACGGTGACTCCGAAGTGCCCTCCGCCGGCTACGACGATCCGCGCGTCTGGGCGGAGGATCTCGCCTCCGTCCTCGACTTCGCCGGTGACGACGCGATCGTCGTCGGCTGGTCCTATGGCGGGCTCGTGATCACCGACTACCTCCGCGTGCACGGCTCCGCCCGGCTCGGTGGCGTCGTTTTTGTGGGCGCTATCACAGAAATCGGCAAGAACCGGCCCGGCGGCAAGGTCGGCCCCGCGATGCGCGAGGCCATCCCGGCGGTGCTTTCGGACGATCCGTCGGTCGCGATTCCCGCGTTGGTGCAGTTCAGCGGGCGGATGACCGCCACGCCGGTGTCCGGCACACTCACCCAATCGCTGCTCGGCGCCTGCCTTTCCACTCCGCCCGCGGTGCGCTCCGCGTTGTTCCGGCGCGACGTCGGGAGCGAGGACGTACTTCGTGATCTGGACAAACCGGTACTTATCGTCCATGGTCTCGCGGACGCTGTGATCGATCCGACGTCGGCGGAATACACGGCCGGGAAGATTCAGGGGGCCGTCGTGCGTTGGCTACCTGAGGTGGGGCATCTGCCGTTCGCCGAAGCGGTGGACGAGTTCGGTGAACTGCTGCGCGGGTTCGCCGATCAGTAGGACTTCGGGAGTGTTGACCAGGTGACGATCCCTCTGCACGGGTTCGACGCCGCGCCAAGGCGCGTCGCGGTGCTGTCTTTGCACACCTCTCCACTGGAGCAGCCGGGTACCGGCGACGCCGGGGGGATGAACGTCTACGTGAGCCAGACGGCCATCGAGATGGCCCGCCGCGGCGTCGAGGTCGAGGTGTTCACACGCGCGACGTCCTCGGATCAGCCACCGGTCGCCGAACTGGCGCCCGGCGTGCTGGTGCGGCACATCCCGGCAGGGCCGTTCGAGCCGCTGGGCCGCGACGAGCTGACCGCGCAGCTGTGCGCGTTCACCGCCGGGGTGCTGCGGGCCGAGGCGTTCCACGAGCCGGGCTACTACGACCTCATCCATTCGCACTACTGGCTTTCCGGCCAGGCGGGCTGGCTCGCCCGCGACCGCTGGGGAGTGCCGCTGGTGCACACCGCGCATACGCTGGCCAAGGTCAAGAACGCCGCGCTGGCCGAAGGAGACACCCCCGAGCCGCGCACCCGCGTGATCGGCGAGGAGCAGGTCGTCGAGGAGGCGGACTGCCTGGTCGCGAACACCCGCGTCGAGGCCCGCGAGCTGATCGAGCTGTACGACGCCGACCCGCATTCCGTGCACGCCATCCCACCCGGCGTCGACCTCGACCGGTTCACCCCAGGCTCCCGCTTGGCCGCGCGCCGGGCGCTGGGGCTGCCGCAGGACGCGATCGTGCTGGCCTTCGCCGGTCGCATCCAGCCCTTGAAGGCGCCGGACGTCCTCCTGCTGGCCGCGGCCGAAATGCTGCGCGAGCGGCCGGAGCTCGCGTCGCGGCTGGTGGTGCTGATCGTCGGCGGCCCGTCCGGGACCGGGCTGGAGCAGCCGCAGGCCCTGCGCGAGCTGGCCGTCTCCCTCGGGATCGAGGAGCAGACCCGGTTCATGCCGCCGCAGCCCGGCCGGTCGCTCGTCAACGTCTACCGCGCGGCCGACGTCGTCGCCGTGCCGAGCTACAACGAGTCGTTCGGGCTGGTCGCGCTCGAGGCGCAGGCCTGCGGGACGCCGGTGATCGCGGCCGAGGTCGGCGGGTTGCCGGTCGCCGTGCCGCACGGGGTTTCCGGGTTGCTCGTGCCGTCGCACGATCCGCGGGACTGGGCGCGCGCGCTCGCGAACGTCGCGCTGCGGCCCGGTTGGCGTGCCGAACTTTCGGCCAACGCCGTCGTCCACGCGCGGCGTTTCTCCTGGCGCCGTACGACGGACCGGCTGCTGGACACGTACGCTCAGGCGACCGGCGCGTTCCGGCGTGCCCTCGAACAGCGCGCGGAGGTGGCGGTTTGACGCTCGACGAGACCTTGCGGTCCTCTTTGGACAACGCGGGCCTGGAATACGACAGGCGCGGCGAGGGAAAGTACTTCGTCACGTTGCCCGGCACCAAGAAACTGCAGACCAACTGCTGGCTGGTCGCCGGGGACCACGCCTTCGCCGTCGAAGCCTTCGTCTGCCGTCGCCCCGATGAGTCCCATGAGGACGTTTACCGTTTTCTCTTGCGCCGCAACGCGAAGCTGTACGGCGTGCACTACACGGTGGACGCGATGGGCGACATCTACCTGGTCGGCCGATTCGGACTGGACACGGTCACCGAGTCCGAACTGGACAAGATCCTCGGGCAGGTGCTGGAGGCCGCCGACGGCGACTTCAACACCTTGCTGGAACTCGGCTTCGCCGAATCGATCAAACGCGAATGGGATTGGCGGGTTTCCCGCGGCGAGTCCCTGGCGAACCTGCAGGCGTTCAAACATCTCGTCGAGCCTTCGAACGGGCACGAACCCGGAGCCTTGACCGACTCGTGACCCGAATGGTGCAACGGGTCTGAGCCCGGCTCCGTCTCTCTCCGCAGCACTGGAGGGAGAAGGACGAATGCGCAAGCGATTGAGATGGGTGGCCGCGGCAGGCATCGTGCTGGCGCTCGCGGGCTGCTCGGCGAACGATTCCGGCGGTAGCAGCGAGTCCGCGATGCCGATGTCGGCCGACACCAAGCAGGCGGCGCCGAATCAGGGCTCGCCGAACAAGGAAAGTACCGACAGCGCCGGCAAGGCGGGGTCGGGCAAGGACCCGGCGCCGGTGGGGCAGCCGGGGATCACCGACCGCAAACTGGTGCGCACGGCGAGCCTGGAGCTCACCGCGCCGAACGTCGCCGACGTGATTTCGCAGGTCCGCGTCATCACGCAGGGCGCCGCCGGCTACACCGGGCAGGAGAGCACCCAGGAGAAGCGGGCGACGGTCAACGTCGTCGTGCCCTCCGAACGGCTCGACGGCGTGCTGGACCAGCTGGCGAAGCTGGGCAAGCAGGTGAGGCGCGAGGTCACCGCGACGGACGTGACCGAGCAGATGGTCGACATCGAATCGCGGCTGGCCACCCAGCGGGCGAGCGTCGAGCGCGTGCGCGCGTTGCTCGCGAGGGCGACGTCGGTTTCGGAGATCGCCTCGGTGGAGAGCGAGCTGACGAGCCGCGAGGCCGAACTCGAGTCGCTCCAGAAGCGGCGTGAGAGCCTGGCCGGAAGTGTCGCCATGTCGACGATTTCGCTGCAGGTGAAGGCGGAGACCGTCGTGGCGGAGGAGGAGTCGCGCAGCGGGTTCTTCGGCGGCCTGACGAACGGCTGGGACGCGTTCCTGACCTTCGGTGGCGGCCTGCTGACCGTGCTCGGCGCGATGGCCCCGTTCGTGCTGGTCTTCGGTGTCCCCGCGGCCGCGCTGGTGTGGTGGCTGCGCAAGCGGCGTCGTCCGGCGGAGCCCGCGATGGCGACCGCTTCGGATCTGCCGTCCGCGCCCCCGCTGGACTGAAGGGGAACAGGGCGCCTAGGCCCAGTGCCGGCGTCGTCACGTGACTGGATGGACGACACGCGTGATCCGGCGGACGACACACGTGACTGGATGGACGACACGACCGCGGCCGGGGTCCCGCCACGAGTCGTCCGCCCGATCACGCGTGTCGTCCGTTCAAACACGCGTGTCGTCCGTTCAGTCACGCCAAATCGCCACCCGCGCACCGGCAGTGGACACCTAAGACACCCGTGGCCAGAACCGTCATCGCCACTCGCGAGGGTCCCTGAAAGTGAACAGGCGGGACGGCTCGAGGGAGGGGGGAGTCGCGATCTCGAGCCGCCCCGCTGAAGTTCCCGCCAAGGTGGACCCGGTGACGAGGGGGATGCCAACGGGGCCGGCGGGCGCCGCGACTCGGCAGGGGGGAGACGAGTCGCGGTCGTCACCCGCGTCGAACCGGGGAGTGCGTGGAATCCGGCCGCGCGGGACTTAGTCAACCTGTCAGATCTCCACCTGTAATCACAAGACTACCGGTTACTCCGTTCGAGTGAACTTCGAAATCGGGGATAACGGAGTGCAGCCTGTTTTTCGGAGATCGGGACTTGTTGGCACTCCGTCTTCTGGACGGGTGAAGGTGTTACTCGCGGGTAACGCACTCTCCGTAGAAGAAAGGGCAATTCCGGCCCTCTGACCGGCGCTTCCGCTCACTCTGGCAGGCTGGGGCGCATGGCTGAGCTTGGGACTCTGGTGCTGCTGCGTCACGGGCAGAGCACGTGGAACGCCGAAAACCTGTTCACCGGCTGGGTGGACGTGCCGCTGTCGGAACAGGGCGAGCAGGAGGCGCGCAAGGGCGGGCAGCTGCTCGCGGAGTCCGGTCTGCTGCCGGACGTCGTGCACACCTCGCTGATGCGCCGGGCGATCTCGACCGCCAACCTGGCGCTCGACGCCGCCGACCGGCACTGGATCCCGGTGAAGCGCGACTGGCGCCTCAATGAGCGGCACTACGGCGCGCTGCAGGGCAAGAACAAGAAGCAGACCCTGGACGAGTTCGGCGAGGAGCAGTTCATGCTCTGGCGCCGCTCCTACGACACCCCGCCGCCCCCGATCGACCCGGCCGACGAGTTCAGCCAGGTCGGCGACGCGCGCTACGCCGACCTCGGCGACACGGCTCCGCTGACCGAGTGCCTCAAGGACGTCGTCGCACGGCTGCTGCCGTACTGGGAGTCCGCGATCGTGCCGGATCTGCGCTCCGGCAAGACCGTGCTGGTCGCCGCGCACGGCAACTCGCTGCGGGCGCTGGTGAAGCACCTCGACGGCATCTCCGACGACGCGATCGCCGGGCTCAACATCCCGACCGGCATTCCGCTGCGCTACGACCTGACGGACGACCTCAAGCCGGTCACCGCCGGCGGGACGTACCTGGACCCGGAGGCCGCCAAGAAGGCCGCGGCCGCCGTGGCGAACCAGGGCCGCTGACCCCACGCCCCGAAGTGTCAGGAAAGGGTCGTTCAAGACGAAAAACGTCTTGAACGACCCTTTCCTGACATCTGGGGCAGGGCTGGCCAGGCGTCAGGGGAGGCTCGCGACCAGTTCGATCCCGGCCGCCTTCCAGCCTTCGGGCAGCCGCTGGAGACGCAGGACGATCGGCAGGTGCTTCTTCGTCGCCTGCCCGGTCGCGTCGGTGACGTCGGATGTCGCGTGGAGAAGCACGCTCGCCTTGTCGTCCACGACCTCCATGACCGCGGCGGCCGGATTCGGCGCCAGCGACGACTTCGCGCCCGCGGCCCGGATCTTGCCGACCCCCGTCGCCTTGTCCTGCCGGAACTGGGTCAGCAACTGCCCGGTCGACACGGACTCGTAGCGGGCGTACGTGCCTTCGGGATCGGCAGGATCAACGCTCAGCAGGGCTTGCGCGGCACGCAGGGCGCCGTCGCGGGCGGAATCCCGGACCCGCGCGAGCACCCGGTCACCAGCGCCCGGTTTCTCCGTCGCGGCCGGCGATCCGGCCGGGTTCACCTTGATCTCGCCGATCCGCCAGCGGTCACCTTCGCGCACGGTCGCGAGCAGTACCGACGCGATGCCTTTGTTCGTGGTGCCCGCCCGGGTGCTGCTCTGGTCGAGCACGGTCAGGACCTGCGCCTTGTCCGGCGTCTGCTCGACCGCGGCCGAGACGATCACCCTGGTCACCAGCTTGATCGGCTCCGCCGACTTCCGGACCTCGGCGAACAGCTTCGCCATTTCGTCGCGCGCCCCCGGCGTCAGGTTGTCGGCGATCGCCTTCTCGTAGGCGGGCACGGCCGTGCTGTCGTAGGAGAACACCGCTTCGGTCGCCGTCTTGACCGCTGTCAGCACCGACGCCGTCCGCGCCGGATCGACCAGCGCGAGGTTCGAGGGCGGGGTTTCCGGTTCGGGCCGGGCGGCGCCGGAGACCGTGGTGGTGCAGCCCGCGAGCGCGAGCAGTACGGCGAGGCCTGCCCAGCGCCTCACAGGAGGCCGAGCTCCCGCGCCCGCGCGTCGACCTGGAGCCGCGAGGTCACACCGAGCGCGACCAGCAGTTCCGACACGCGCCGCTGATAGGTGCGCACGCCCATGCCGAGGCTCTTCGCGGCCTTGTCGTCCTTGCAGCCGGTGGTCAGGAACTCGAGGATCTGCGGTGCCTCCATCCGGATGTCGGCGAACCGCGCGTCGAACGTCTCCAGGGTCGCGGCCGCCTGCCAGGCGGTTTCGAACAGCGACAGGATGCCCTGCACCAGCTCCGGACGCGAGATGACGCTGTACGAGCGCACCGCCTTGCCCTCGTCGCCCGCCATGATCGCGACGCGTTCGTCGAGCAGGATCGTCTCGTTGATCTCCTCGGTGCCGATCCGGATCTGCGCGCCGAGGCCGGACAGACGGTGCAGATGCTGCGCGGTCTGCTCGTTCAGCAGGACGCCGGGCCGGTACAGCTTGCGGATCCGCTTGTCGCGGACCAGCCGTTCGCCCTGCCGCGTGAGCGACGGCCGGGAAAGTGCCCAGGTGTAGAGGTCATCGGCCGCGCACGCGATGTCGGTCGCCGCGACGAACAGATGAGCCGTCCGGTCGAACAGCTCTTCTTCTCCGCGAATCAGGGAGATGTCACTGACGAGTTCCACGGCGACAGTCTTCCAACATTCCCCGGCGACCGTGACGGGAACGTCGCTATTCGCCGGTGAGTGGGCAGCACCCGGTCCGGATAGTCACGACGAAAGTCGGGATCCGGGCACGACTCGGCATCGATGTCCCCGTTTCGGGTGACTCGTCTCACCCAGGAGGTCTCGGTGCGGGGTCGGTCACATGAACGGGGTCTGACCTGCAGGCGAACAGGGTGTCCCCAGGTGTCATAGGCATCACGAGTACGCGGCCGGGACTAGGCCAAAAGACTACCCACGCGCTTACGATTCCCCTGTGACCACGCCTGTTGCACTCGCCCTGGCCGTCGGCGGACTGATCGTCGGTGTGGTTTTCGGTTTCCTGATCGCGAGGAGCCGCACCCGCCGCGAGGAACGGCGTCCGGCCGGGCCCACCGTGGCCGAGCTGCTCGAACGCCTCGTGCGGTCCAGCAACAACGGCGTCGTCGTGCTCAACAAGTTCGGCGACATGGTCCTGCACAACCCACGTGCCTACGAGCTGGGACTGGTGAAGGTCAACCAGGCCGATCCGCGGGCCCGCAAGGCCGCCGAGCAGGTGGTCGAGACCGACGAGCCGATGGAGATCGACCTTTCCCCGCTGGAAGCGAGGGGCCGTCAGCCCGAGGCCGTCCTCGGTGAGGTCCGCCCGCTCGGCGACGGGTTCACCGTGGTCGAGGCCGTCGATCACTCCGAGGCGGCCCGCCTCGAAGCCGTCCGGCGTGACTTCGTCGCGAACGTCAGCCATGAACTGAAGACGCCGGTGGGCGCGATCGCGCTGCTCACCGAAGCCATCCTCGACGCCGCGGAAGACACCGAGGAGGTCCGCCGCTTCGGCGGCAAGATCCTCCGCGAATCGACGCGGCTCGGCCAGCTCGTCACCGAGCTGATCGCGCTGTCGCGGCTGCAGGGCGCCGAGCGGTTGCCCGATCTGAACGTGGTCGAGGTCGACGCCGTGGTCCGCGAGGCACTCGGCCGGACGACGCTTTCGGCGGAATCCGCCGAGATCACCATCACCACCGACACGGCCAGCGGGCTGCTCATCGAGGGCGACCGGACGCTGATGGTGACCGCGCTGTCGAACCTGCTGGAGAACGCCGTCGCGTACTCACAGCCGGGCAGCCCGGTGTCGATCAGCAGGCGGCTCGTCGACGGGAAGGTCGAGATCGCGGTCACCGACCGCGGCATCGGCATCGCCGAGGACGAGCAGCAGCGTGTTTTCGAGCGGTTCTACCGCGCGGACAAGGCGCGGTCGCGGGCGACCGGCGGCACCGGGCTGGGCCTGGCGATCGTCAAGCACGTGGCCGCCAACCACGGCGGTTCGGTCGGACTCTGGAGCCGTCCCGGCACCGGATCGACCTTCACCCTGCGGATCCCCGCGCACATCCCCGCCGAACCGGCCGCGGCCGTGAAACAGGCTCCGCCGGCATCCCGGCCGGAGAAGACCCCCGAGCGGACACCCCGTCTCGTGGCAACAGGGCAAGAAAGCCCCGACCATGGAGGAAACCTGTGACGAGGGTTCTCATCGTCGAGGACGAAGAGTCGTTCGCCGATCCGCTCGCGTTCTTGCTCCGCAAAGAGGGCTTCACCGCCGCCGTCGCCGTGACGGGGCAGCAGGCGCTCGAGGAGTTCGACCGGAACGGCGCCGACATCGTCCTACTCGACCTCATGCTCCCAGGTATGAGCGGCACCGACGTCTGCAAGCAGCTCAGGCAGCGTTCCGCGGTGCCGGTGATCATGGTGACCGCACGCGACAGCGAGATCGACAAGGTCGTCGGCCTGGAACTCGGCGCCGACGACTACGTCACCAAGCCGTACTCGGCCCGCGAGCTCATCGCGCGGGTCCGCGCGGTGCTGCGACGCGGCGGCGAGCCGGGCTCCGAAGGCGACCTGGCACCGCTCGTGCTGGCCGCCGGGCCGGTGCGCATGGACGTCGAACGGCACGTCGTGACCGTCGACGGCGAGGAGGTCTCCTTGCCGTTGAAGGAGTTCGACCTGCTCGAGTACCTGCTGCGCAACGTGGGCCGCGTGCTCACCCGCGGGCAGCTGATCGACCGGGTGTGGGGCGCGGACTACGTCGGCGACACCAAGACGCTCGACGTCCACGTGAAGCGGCTGCGGTCGAAGATCGAACCGGACCCGGGATCGCCCCGGCACCTGGTCACGGTGCGTGGCCTGGGCTACAAGTTCGAGACGTGACAGGCCGGTACCCGCCTCCTGCGATACAGATCACGGTTACGGTTTCGTGACCTGACGTGGGGGCGGGTACCGTAGACGCTCGTGCGCCTAGGGGTACTCGACGTCGGTTCCAACACCGTCCACCTGCTCGTGGTCGACGCCCACCGTGGCGCCCACCCGACCCCGATGCATTCCGAAAAGGCCGTCCTCCGGCTCGCCGAGCAGATCACCCGCAACGGCGACCTGAGCCGCGCGGGTGCGGACAGCCTCGTGCGGGCGGTCGAATCGGCGAAGGCGGCCGCGGCCCGGCTCGGCTGCGAAGAGGTCATGGCGTTCGCGACCTCCGCGGTCCGCGAAGCCAAGAACGCCCCGAAGGTGCTGGCGAAGGTCCAGGAACAGACCGGCGTCGAACTGAAGGTGCTTTCCGGGATCGACGAATCCCGCCTCACCTTCCTCGCCGTCCGCCGCTGGTTCGGCTGGTCGGCGGGAAAACTGCTCGTGCTCGACATCGGCGGCGGCTCGCTGGAGATCGCGATGGGCCGCGACGAGGAGCCGGATCTGGCCGAATCGCTGCCACTCGGCGCCGGCCGGACCACCCGGACGCGGTTCCAGCACGACCCGCCGACCCGCTCGGAGCTCATCGCGACTTCGGCGTGGCTCGAAGAACAACTCGCCCCGCTCGCGAAGAAGGTCGCCAAATTGGGTGAACCCGATCGTGTCGTGGCGACGTCCAAGACGTTCCGGTCGCTCGCCAGGCTGACCGGAGCGGCGCCGTCGGCGGGCGGACCGCATGTGCGCCGTACCCTGACCGACACCGCGTTGCGCCAGCTCATCGCGTTCATCTCCCGGATGACCGCCCATGACCTGGCACAACTCGAGGGCGTCAGCGCGGGCAGGTCGCATCAGCTGGTGGCCGGAGCGCTCGTCGCGCAAGCCACCATGCGGGCGCTTTCCCTGGAAGAACTGGAGATCTGTCCGTGGGCGCTGCGAGAAGGTGTCATCCTTCGACGGCTGGACCATTCGAACGGTGCGGACGAGACTGTGGGCGGCAGCGCCCGACTGGACTTAGTCGACGGAGAACGGGCACGGTGAAGAGGTGACGGAAATGCGGATGACGGTGGATAGCGCGCGCGACGCCGCCGATGCTCCGTCGCGTGCCGGTTCACAACGGCCGGAGCGCGCATTGGACAGCACGGTATGACGGACGAGACAGAGAGCGGCCGGCCACAGAAGACCGTGGCGGAGCTGCTCGCGCAGCATGGAGCCCAGCCGGAAGGCGGGCGCCGCAGGCGACGCCGCGCGGCCGACGACGAGGACGAGGCTCCCGAGCCCACTCGCGGCAGGCGCGCGCCGTCGGCGAGTGACACCGCGCCTCAGGCGATCATCGACAGGGTGTCCGGCGACACCCCGCCGCCGCTCAACCGTCCGCCGCGCCGCTCGCGCCCACAGGCTCTGCCTGATGGGTTCTCGGCGGAAAAAAGTACCTCGAACCCGGGACCACGTCCCCTCCCGCAGCCACAGCAGGATTCCGGCTCGCGTCCGCTTCCGCAGCCGCAGCAGGACTCCGCGCCGCTGCCGGTGCCGCCGGACGTCGCGTCCACCCCGACCCGGCAGACGCCGCCGGTGCGCCCGCCGCAGGAGCAGAGCGGCTATCAGCAGCGCCCGCCGCAGCAATCCGGTCAGTTCGCGCGGCCGACGCCGCCGCAGGAGCAGAGCGGTTACCAGCAGCGCCCGCCGCAGCAATCGGGTCAGTTCGTTCGGCCGACTCCGCCGCAGGAGCAGTCCGGCTACCAGCGTCCGCCGGACTCCGAGGGCCTGCCCCCGCGTGGCCGTCCCCGCCCGGCAGGCCCGGAGGAGACCCGCGGCGCGGTGCCGCCGGTGCGCCGTCGCCCCGAGCCGCCTGCCGGACCCCCGTCCTCGGGGCTGTCGGCGAGACTCGACGGAGGACTGGACGCGCCGTCCGAAGAAGTGCAGGACCAGCCGGGTCCGATGGCCAGCGGTGGCTTCGCGACGCCGCCCGCGCAGCCGGCGCGCCGGCGTCGTCCGCCTGCCCGTCCCGCCCAGCCCAAGGCCGAGCCGAGCACCGAGCAGTTCGCCGCGGTCGGCGACGAGCCGGCGCCCGAACCCGAGGCTTCCGCGTCCGTCAAGCCGCCGTCGCCGCCCGCCGGGCTCGCCGGATGGCGTAAACGCAGGCAGAAGGTGCAGTCCGAGGACACCGAGATCGGCGGGATCCCGCCGATCCCGCCCCCGGTCGCACCCGTCGAGCCGGACACCGACCCCGAACCGGACCCGTTCGACGCGGGCCCCCCGACCATGGGCCATCCGGCACCCATGCCGTTCGTACCACCGCATTCGCTCGACGACCGCGAGCGGCAGGACGAACTCGACGACTACGAGCGCGAGTTCGCCGACCCGGCGTACCCGGACGGCGGCCCCGACTTCGGACGCGACGAGTACGGCTACCGCGCCGACGAGTACGAGGACGACTACGAAGACGACCGGGCCGAGGACGTCGTCGAGAACGACGAGCCCGCGGCACCCGCCGAAAAGGTCTCGCCGGGGAAGCAGTGGCTGGCGTTGGCCGGTCAGCTCGCCCTCGGCGTGGTCGGCGGCGCCGGTGTCTGGCTGGGCTTCAACTGGCTGTGGGTCAACATCCCCGCCGCCGCGCTGGTCGCCGCGCTGCTGGTGATCGTCGCGCTGGTGTGGATCGTCCGGAAGATCCGCAAGGCGGACGATCTCCAGACCCTGGTGCTCGCGGTGCTGGTCGGGCTGGTGGTGACGGTCTCACCGGCCGCACTCCTGTTGGTCGCGCGCTAGCGGCCTCGGGAAGAATGCCGGAATGGCTCAGCAGGTTCCGGTAGGCCTTTCGACGGCGTCCGTCTGGCCGTTGCGGGCGGGCACCGCCTTCGAACTGGCCGCCGACCTCGGCTACGACGGCGTCGAGGTGATGGTCTGGGCCGACCCGGTCAGCCAGGACATCTCCGCGCTGCGCCGGTGGTCGCGCCGCACCGGGGTGCCGGTGCTGTCGATCCACTCGCCGTCGCTGCTGATCACCCAGCGCGTGTGGTCGCCGGATCCCGAGGTGCGCCTGCGGATGTCCGTGGACGCGGCACAGGAACTGGGCGCGCGCACGGTCGTGGTGCATCCGCCGTTCCGGTGGCAGCGCCGCTACGGCGACGCGTTCGGCGACCTCGTCGACGAGCTCGAAGACGCCAGCGGGATCGAGATCGCGGTCGAGAACATGTTCAAGGTCCGCCTGCCCGGCGGCTCGCGGACGTCGCGTGTCTCGGCCTTCCGGCCCTCGATCGACCCTACGGACGTAGGGTTTCGCCACTACACGCTCGACCTGTCCCATACAGCGGCAGCCGGGATGGACGCCCTCGCACTCGCCGATCGGATGGGTTCCGGGCTCGCGCACGTCCATCTGGCGGACGGCACGGGCCTCCCGAAGGACGAGCATCTGGTGCCCGGACGCGGGATCGAACCCTGCGCCGAACTCCTCGAAAAGCTCGTGAACAGCGATTTCTCCGGACAGATCGTGCTGGAGATCAACACGCGCCGGTCGCCGAGCGCGGCGCGGCGCTCGCGAGACCTCGCGGAGTCACTCTTGTTCGCGAGGCTGCACCTCGGCCAGTGACAAAGATCGTCTCCAGGTGCGGAGAATCATTCCTCCCTGCGCCCGAGGCGCTGGTACACGTAAAGTTCCGACCGTGAACCAGCTGCGCTTGTTGATCTCCCGCACCCCGATGGATCGGCTCGTGGCCTGGGTCAGTGCTCGGTGAGCGCGGCCGGCGAAACGAGCACCTCCTTCGACGCTGCCTGCGCGACGAGATCACTGGGTGACGGCACTTTCACGGCGGTACTCCGTACCGAATGGTCGATCGGCGGACATCCGCACGGCGGCTTCCTGATGGCCCTGATGGCCAGGGCCGCTCTCACGTTCCTTCACGAGCGCGGCGAACCGCCGTCCGAGCCGCTGGCGATCAGCGCGGAGTTCCTGCACCCGCCCGCGGTGGGGCCGGTGCTGCTGCGCATGGACGTCCGGAAGGTCGGAAGGCGCGCCTCGGTCGTCGCGGTCCTGCTGGAGCAGCGGGGCCGCAGCTGCGTCGAGGCCAGGGTGACCACCGGGCGCCTGCCGATGCGGCGGCCGGAGTGGACCGACGTTCCGTCGATGCCCGTGGAGCCGCCGCCCGGCGCCGTGCCTATGACCGGTGAGACGTCCGAAGGCGTGTTCAACCTCGCGAAGGGCTGCGAGGTCCGGCTCGATCCGGCGAGTGTCGGCTACCTGCACGGCCGGATCGGGGACCCGCCGAAGATCCGGCTGTGGGTCCGGCCGCGGCACGGGCTCCCGGACCCGTATTTCGCGCTGCTCGCGAGCGACGTGAACCCGCCGGTGGTCTACAACCTCGGCCGGGTCGGCTGGGCACCGACCGTGCAGCTGACCGCGTTGCTGCGCACCCGGCCGGCGCCGGGCTGGCTGCGGGTGATCGTCGAGAGCCAGTCGGTGCACGAGGCCTGGTTCGACTCGGACGCCCTCGTGGTGGACTCGCAGGGCAGGCTGGTCTGTCAGGCGCGGCAGCTGGCGCTCGCCCCGGCGCCCGGCGGCTGACGGCCGTTTGGCACGCTGAAGCGCATGACTGTGATCGCGGTTCTGGGTGCCGGGAAGATCGGGGAGGCCCTGCTCTCGGGCCTGCTGCACGGCGGGCACAGCCCCGCCGACCTGCTGTTCACCGAACGCTATCCGGCGCGCGCGGCGGAGCTGACCGAACGCTACGGCGTGCACGGCGTCACCGTCGCGGACGCGGCGCGCCGGGCCGACGTGCTGGTCGTCGCGGTCAAACCGCAGGACATCGAACCGGTGCTGGACGAGCTCGCGCCGCTGCTCGGCAAGGAGTCACTGGTGGTCTCGCTGTGCGCGGGCCTGCCGACCGCCCTGTACGAGCGCAGGCTGGCCGAGGGCGTCCCGGTGGTGCGGGTCATGCCGAACACCCCGATGCTCGTCGGAGAGGCGATGAGCGCGGTCTCTGCGGGCGCGCACGCGACCGCCGAGCACATCGCGGTGGTGAAGGACCTGCTCTCGCACGTCGGGCAGGTCGTCGAGGTGCCGGAGTCGCAGCAGGACGCCGTCACGGCGCTGTCCGGATCCGGGCCCGCGTACTTCTTCTACCTGGTCGAGGCCATGATCGACGCCGGGATCCTGCTCGGCCTTCCCCGCGCGCTCGCCGGGCAGCTGATCATCCAGTCGGCGGTCGGGGCGGCGAAGATGCTCGCCGAGTCCGACGAACACCCGGTGCTGCTGCGCGAAGCCGTCACCTCGCCCGCCGGGACGACCATCAACGCCATCCGCGAGCTGGAGAAGCACGGCGTCCGCGCGGCGCTCCTGGCCGCCATCGAGGCCGCGAAGGACCGCTCGACCGAACTGGGCGCCGCCCACGACCCCCGCGTTTAGTCCTCTGAACGCGGTAGTTCGTCGTCTGACTACCGCATTCAGAGGACGAAATGCGTAGTCGTACGGGCCCATCTCGGTGACTCGCGTCGCTTTAGTCCCACCAGTCCCGCTACTCTCAGGAGAGCACGTGCGTGTCGATACCACAGGTGGGGAAGCCTCGTGGCGCGACACGTGTCGAAGGACACGGTGAATCATGCCGCAGAACAAGAAGGATGACCTGCCCTCAGTGGGCCAGGTCCAGTTCCTGACGGTCGCCGAGGTGGCCACGCTGATGCGGGTCTCCAAGATGACCGTCTACCGCCTCGTTCACTCGGGCGAGTTGCCCGCGGTGCGCGTCGGGAAGTCGTTCAGAGTGCCCGAAAAGGCTGTTCACGAATATCTCCAAGGCGCGTACTTCGACGTGGGCTGAGGCCCGCTTCGCGGGGCACAACGTGCCCGCCCGAGGGCGTCTTCCGGGGCGCGAGTACCCTGGAAGACCGCTCGTGCCTGTGCGCTCCACCCGTTGGACGCTGCGCCGGGCAGCGTGACCGACGACGAAGGAAGGAGCGCTCTCGATGGGCTCTGTGATCAAGAAGCGCCGTAAGCGCATGTCGAAGAAGAAGCACCGCAAGTTGCTGCGCCGGACGCGCGTTCAGCGTAGGAAGGCCGGCAAGTAAGACACAGCCGGTGAATGGCCCGTCCAGTTTCTGGACGGGCCATTCCCATTCGGTGGGCGGTTTCCGCCCATTCGAGTGAGACGTGCATCCCCTCCGCGAGCGGCTGGTTAATAGCATGTAAGCGCTGGGTCGACTACCCCTAATGAGCGGTAACATCTCAAGGGCACCCGCGCGATGCTTCCAACGAGTGCAGGTACGCGCACACTCGGTGGCTCGACCAGCGCTCAAGGTCATCAGGACCCCGTGATCGAAGTCCGAGAACCGCCCCAACGCCGCAGGGAGTCCTATGCCGTCGAACATCGTGCTCGTGACCGGGGTCGGGGGAGACCTTGGCGGGAAGCTGCTCGCCAGACTCGGCAACAATCCGGAGTTCGAGCGGGTGATCGGCGTCGACACCACGCCTCCGCAGAAGTCGGTCCTGCAGCGGATGGGCCACGCCGAATACGTCCGTGCCGACATCCGCAACCCGCTGATCGCCAAGGTGATCAGCACGGCCAAGGTCGACACCGTGGTGCACGCCTCGTGCACCGCGCATCCGGCCGGCCCGGCTCGCCGGACGGCGATCAAAGAGGTCAACGTCATCGGCACGATGCGGCTGCTGGCGGCCTGCCAGCGCTCGCCGCTCGTGCGCAAGCTCGTGGTGAAGTCGACGGCCGCGGTGTACGGCGCCGGAGCGCGCTCCCAGGCCGTCTTCACCGAGGATTCCGAGCTCATCCCCACCTCCACCAGCGGCTACGCGAAGGACGCCGTCGAGATGGAGGGGTACGTCCGCGGGCTCATGCGCCGTCGTCCCGACATCACGACGACGTTGCTCCGGTTCGCCAACATCATCAGCCCCGAGATCGACACCGTGCTCTCGCGCTACTTCGCGCTGCCGGTGGTCCCGACCGTCTTCGGCTACGACGCGCGGATCCAGCTGCTCCACGCCTCCGACGCGCTGGCCGTGTTCGAACACGCGACGCTGAACGACAGGCCCGGCGTGTTCAACGTCGGCTCGGAAGGGGTGCTCACCCTTTCCCAGGCGATCCGGCGGGCCGGGCGGCTCGAGCTGCCGATGCCCAGCGGTGTCGTGCCGTCGGTCGGCAAGGTGCTGCGCGGCGCCAGGGTGGTCGACTTCTCCGCCGACCAGGTGCGGCTGCTGAACTTCGGCCGCGTCGTGGACATCACGAAACTCAAGAAGGACTTCGGCTACACCCCGCGCTGGACGACGCGGGAAGCGTTCGACGACTACATCACCGGCCGCGGGCTCCGGCCCGTGGTGGACGGCGGCAAGCTCGCCGGGCTCGCGGGCAAGGTGCTGGTGGCCGCGGCGACCGGACAGGCGACGCACCGATGAGCAGGCCGCACGAGAACAACCCCGAAAACTCTCATGAAGGCGAGGCGGAAAACGTGAGCGGCGCTGAAGCGCAGGTCATCCCGTTGCACGGCCCCGGCAGAGAGAAGCCGGACCAGGCCGTCCAAGCGGATCGGGATCTTCGCGAGTCCGAAGAGGCACAAGAACATCTGCGGCAGGAACGCCGGGCGGACGCACCCGTCGTCGAGTTCCCCGGGACGGCGCGGGTCTCGCCCGCCCGGACCCGCCCGGCCGACGCGGACCTCCTCCCGGCCTCGCTCAGGACGGCGCTGGGATTCCTGCGGGACCGGCTGACCGGCGACTACACCGTCGACGAGTTCGGCTTCGACGCCGAGCTCACCGAAACCCTGCTGTTGCCGCCGCTGCGCGCGCTGTACGAGAAGTGGTTCCGGGTCGACACCTTCGGCGTCGAGAACCTGCCGGCCGACGGCGGCGCGCTGCTGGTGTCGAACCACTCCGGCACGTTGCCGCTCGACGCGCTGATGACCGCCGTCGCCGTGCACGACCACGCCCCCGGCGGCAGGCATCTGCGCGGCCTCGGCGCGGACCTGGTGTTCCAGATGCCGCTGATCGGCTCGTTCGCCCGCAAGTCCGGGCAGACGCTCGCCTGCAACGCGGACGCGGAACGCCTGCTGCGCAAGGGAGAACTCGTCGGCGTCTGGCCGGAAGGGTTCAAGGGGATCGGGAAACCGTTCTCGTCGCGGTACAAACTGCAGCGGTTCGGCCGCGGTGGTTTCGTGTCCGCCGCGCTGCGGACCGGGGTGCCGATCATTCCCGTGTCGGTCATCGGCGCGGAGGAGATCTACCCGAAGGTCGGCGACATCAAGCTGCTCGCGCGGGTGCTCGGCCTGCCGTACTTCCCGGTGACGCCGTTCTTCCCGCTGCTCGGCCCGCTCGGCGCGATCCCGCTGCCGACGAAGTGGAGCATCGAGTTCGGCGAGCCCATCCGCACCGACACCTACGACGCGGACGCCGTCGACGACCCGATGCTGGTCTTCACCCTGACCGACCAGGTCCGGGAGTCGATCCAGCAGTCGCTCTACAAACGCCTTTCGCAGCGGCGGAGCGTCTTCAAGGGCTAGCGCCCCCTCCGCCGTGCTTGAAGCCGTAACTCGCGTGATCAGACCCGTAACTCGCGTGCTTGAGGCCGTAACTCGAGAGTTACGCCTTCAGACACGTGAGTTACGGCTTCAGACACGTGAGTTACGGCTTCAAGCACGCGAGTGGCGGGGTCAGCGGCGCCGGTAGGCGCGAAACTGCGCAAAGCCCCCAATTCGGGCACCTTGGCCTGGACTGGCGTCCCTTCTGGACAGTCAGGAGTGGCGGGTCCGCTTCCTCCGCAGTGCTGGAACTCGTGACTCGCGTGATCAGACCCGTAACTCGCGTGCTTGAGGCCGTAACTCGAGAGTTACGGCCCCACACACGCGAGTTACGGCTTCAAGCACGTGAGTGACGCGGGTCAGCGGCGTCGGTAGGCCATGCCGGCCGCGACGGCGCCGGCCACGGCGCCGACGCCGAGCACCGAAGGCACGCCGATCTTCGCGGCCTTCCGGCCGGTCCGGAAGTCGCGGATCTCCCAGCCGCGCGCCCGCGGGACGTCGCGGAGACCGCCGTCGGGGTTCACCGCGACCGCGGTCCCGACGACCGAAAGCATGGGGACGTCGTTCTGCGAGTCCGAATACGCCGTGCAGCGCTTGAGATTCAGTCCTTCGCGTGACGCCAGCGCCCGTACGGCGTGGGCTTTCGCGCGGCCGTGCAGCAGGTCGCCGACGAGGCGGCCGGTGTAGACGCCGTCCTTGGTCTCCGCGACGGTGCCCAGTGCGCCGGTGAGGCCGAGGCGCCGCGAGATGATGGCCGCGAGTTCGATCGGGGTCGCGGTGACGAGCCAGACGCGCTGCCCGGCGTCGAGGTGCATCTGCGCGAGCGCCCTGGTGCCGGACCAGATCTTGTCCGCCATCAGCTCGTCGTAGATCTCTTCGCTGATGTCGGTCAGTTCCTGCACGGTGCGACCGGCCACAAAGGACAGTGCGCGCTCGCGGTGGGTTTTGATGTCCTCTTTGTTCTCACGGCCGCCGAGCCGGAATTTCACCTGCTGCCAGACGAATCCGGCCAGATCGGCGGAGGTGAAGAACTTGCGCGCGGCCAGTCCGCGGGCGAAGTAGAAGATCGACGCGCCCATCATCATGGTGTTGTCGACGTCGAAGAACGCGGCCGCCGTCAGGTCCGGCGGAGCGGGCGGCGCGGGCGGTTCGAGGGCTTCGGCGGACGCGGTCGCCATGGCGGCCTCGGCCGACGCCTCGCCCGCGAGCTCGGCCAGCCGTTCGAGCTCTTGACTCTTGTCCCTGCCCCGCCAAACTGACACGCACACCGCCTCCGGAATCCCAGGTGCCTACGCACAGCGTAGCGAGCGCTCGACCGGCTCGTACCAGGTGTGGCGCCTCCCTCGTCGACAGAGCGTCAGCCGATGATTATCGGCGGTAACCCCGGGATGAGCGGCGGAATCGAAATCAGCGGCGGCTTCGGGGTGACGGTCGGCGTCGGCAGGGGCGGCAGGTTCGTCGGGCCGGGGGTGGGCGCCACGGGCGGCGGCGTGCCCGCGGTGGGTGGCGCGAGCGGTCCGGTCGGGGCGGCGGTGTCCACGACGGAAGATGCCGGCGGCACCGACGTCGGCGAAGGTGAACCGGTCGGCGCGGACGACGGCGGGGGAGACGACACCGGCGGCACGGCCGCGTCGGGGGAATCGGGGTCGCGGACGCAGTCACCGGCGGCCGGGACCGCGCCCAGTTCGTCGGAGGAGCCCGTGGTGATCGTGTAGCAGACCAGCCGCGAGCCGAGATCCGTCGTGCGCGCCTGGACCTTGTCGAGCAGGCTGCGGGCCGCGGCGAACTTGTCGCGGGCTTCGGCGGGGGCCTGCCCGACCTGGACACCGAGCCGGTCGGACTGCTGCCGCGCCCAGGAGCGGAGTTCGGTCAGCCGCGTCTGGCCACCCTGATCGGTGACGATCGCCGTCAGCCGCGAGACCCCGGCCCGCAGATCCGTCTCGAAATCGGTGAGGCCGGTGAAATACGCGTCGGTGGGCGCGTCCTGCCGGGTCAGCTCGGCGAGCTCGCCGACGCGGTTCGCGGCGAACTCCAGATGCTTCTTCGCCTTGTCCTGCTCGTCGAAGGTGAGCCCGAGCGCGGCCGATTCACCCGCTCGTTTGATGCCGTAGAGCGGATCGCCCGGCAACGCGTCCTTGGACAGCAGCAGCGTGATGCCGCCCAGCGCCAGTACGAGCGCGACGGCGGCCGCGGCGAGGTTGGCCACGGCGTGACCGCGACGCTTGGGCGCGGCTTCGGCTTCGGCGAGCCGTCCGGCGATCTCGTCGCGGATCCGTTGCCGTGTTTCGGCGTCGGGAGCGCCGCCGGCGCCCAGTTCGCGCAAGCCGCCGACGAGGGCGAGTTCGTGGGCGAACTCGTCGTCCGCCGGGGACGCGGTGCCGTCGACAAGGTCGGCGAAGCGGTCACCGTCCGCCCGCTCCCGCGCGAACCATCCCGGCACGCCCACGGCGAAGTCTCCATCTGCTCAGCCCGGTCCTGACACCGGTCTGGCTGAGAAAACGAGCGGGGACGCCCAAGGGTTACGGCAAGGCCCGGTGAGGGACAAATATGGGACTTTAACGCAATCCGGTGGGCAGAAGTTGTGCCAAACGGCGTACCGCGCGGTGCTGAAGGGCCTTGATGGCACCTTCGTTGCGCTTCATGATCGCCGCGGTCTCGGCGACCGAGAGCCCCTGCATGAACCGCAGCACGATGCACTCGCGCTGGTCCTCGCCGAGTTCGGCGACGCAACGCAACAGTTCGGCGCGGGTGGCGCGGCTGATGGCCTGCTGTTCGGGCCCGGCGACGGCCTGCACGCCGACGTTCCCGATCGGTGCCCCGTTGGGCTCGGCGACCTCGTCGGTGACGACCTCGAGGCGGAACCGGCTCGACTTCACGTGGTCGAGGATGATGTTGCGCGCGATCGTGACGAACCAGGCGCCGACGTCACGCCCCTGGTAGCTCACCGACGTGATGCGGCGCAGCGCGCGGAGGAAGGTCTCGCTGGTGACGTCCTCGGCGAGGTCCCGGTCGCCGAGGCGGAACAGGACGTAGCGGTAGACGACGTCGACGTAGCGGTCGTAGAGCCGTCCGAAAGCGGAGGTGTCGCCGCCCTGTGCGGCGCTGACCAGCTCCCAGGCTTCGGCCTTCGCGGCTTCGGCGGCGGCGTCGCTCTCTTCGACCTTCGGCCGGGACGGCGGCGCCGCGGGGAAACCGCTCCGGCGGAGGATGTGGCCCGCCAGCATGGAGACGGGGTTCGGCGCGGGAAGGGTCACGGTGCACCTCCCGTTCCGGACAGGGAGTACCGGCCCGCATGTCCCACCGCCGCGTGGGCCTGCAAGATCTGCACGTCCGGACTCCCTTTCTCACCATCGAGTGATCAACACCACTCGACGACGTCCAGCAGCATACGTGTAGTTACCGCGAAGTAGGTAGCGGTGCCGGGGTTACGGAACTGCGACGAAACGGAGTGACCCCCATGACGATGGCCGAGATGACAAACTGACAACGCCGTCGATCCGAGGGAAGAGGTTCGCAGTTGAGCGCGGAGCAGGTTGCCGAAGGAAGCGTGCCCACCTTGCTCGTCGAGGCCGCCCGCCAGTGGCCCGGCAAGGCGGCCGTCCAGGAGACCGGGGGTGGGGTCGCGCTGACTTGGGCGCAGCTCGACAACGCCGCCCACGCGCTGGCCCACGCCCTGCTCGACGGGGGAATCGAGCGCGGGGACCGGGTGGCATTGCGGCTGCCGACGTCGGCCGCGTTCGCCGTCTCGCTGTTCGGGGCGCTCCGGGCGGGCGCGGTGGTCGTCCCGATCTCGCCGCAGGCCCCGCCGGCGGAGCTGAACGGGCTGCTGGAGCACAGCGGCGCGCGGCTCGTCCTCGAACGCGAAACGACCGAGGGACTCCCCGATGGAGTGACAAGCCTCTCACCGCCTGTTACCTCGGATGGAGCAGCCGAACCGGTCGGCGCCGCCGGATCCGGTGAGGACATCGCGGTCATTTCGTACACCTCCGGCACGACCGGTCCGCCGCGCGGCGTGATGCTGTCGCACCGGGCGCTGCTGGCGAACCTCGACCAGCTGAACCGGATCGTCCCCACGCCGCTCGTGCACGGCGATCGCGTGCTCATCACCATCCCGTTGTTCCACGTCTACGGCCTGGGTCCCGGCCTGCTACAGACCACGGCGGTCGGTGCGACGGCGATCCTGTCCGAACGTTTCCTCGCCGAGCGGACGCTGGCCGACTGTGCCGAGTACCGGGTGACCTCGATCGCCGGCGTGCCCGCGATGTACGCCGAATTCGCCGCGATGGACCCCGAGGAACTCGGGCGAGGCCTCTCCACCGTTCGGCGGATGACGTCGGGCGCGGCGCCGCTGCACCCCAAGATCCTCACCGCGCTCCGCGGCGCCACCGGACTCGACGTCTACGAGGGCTACGGCCTCACCGAATGCGCGCCCGTGGTCACCACGACGCTCGTCACCGGCTACCCGAAGCCGGGTTCGGTCGGGCGGCCGCTGCCCGGCGTCGAGCTCCGGCTGGTCGACAGCGACGGCGACGCGGAACCCGTCCCGCTGGACCCGGACGACCTCGGCGACGCCTTCGACGAGGACGGCGGCACCGGCCTGGTGTCGATCCGCGGCGCGAACCTGTTCTCCGGCTACTGGCCCGACGGTTCGCACGGTCCCGACGAGGACGGCTGGTTCCGCACCGGCGACGTCGGCTACCTCGACACCGACGGCGACCTGCATCTGGTGGACCGCGCCAACGACCTGATCATCGTCAACGGCTTCAACGTCTTCCCGCACGAGGTCGAGAACGTGATCTCGATGCTGGACGAGGTCGTCGAGGCGGGTGTCGTCGGCGTCGTCGACGAGCGGACCGGCGAAGCGGTGAAGGCCGTCGTCGTCCCCGCGCCCGGCGCCTCGCTTTCGGAGCAGCAGGTCGTCGAGCACTGCGCGGAGCACCTGGCCGGGTACAAGGTGCCGCACACCGTCGAGTTCGCCGAGTCCCTGCCGCACTCCGCCACCGGGAAGCTCCGACGTATGCGCCTCAGGTAAAGATGGGGTCATGGCCCACCACGTGACCGTCATGACCCGCACGGGTTGCCACCTGTGCGAGGTCGCGGAACAGGACATCGAGCGGATCTGCGGCGAACTGGGCGTCGCGTGGTCGGCGCAGGACGTCGACAGCGACCCCGAATGGCGGGCCGAATACGGCGACCGCGTGCCGGTGATCCTGATCGACGACGCCGAGCACGGCTACTGGCGGGTCGAAGAGGACAGGCTCCGGAAGGCACTGGCGTAACAGTCTCGTAAGGGGCGATCGGCCCACCTCCGTGCCTATCGCTGACGAAGATGGAGACGTGGACGACGAACGCAGGCTCAGCTTCCCGCAAGCCGCACTGACCGGGCTCCTGTCACTGGCGGCCGCCCTCGGCGTCGGACACCTCGTGGCGGGCTTCGTCGGGTACACGGCTTCGCCGTTCGTCGCCGTCGCGAACTTCGTCATCGACCACAGTCCGCACGCGGTGGTCGCCTGGGCCGAACAGACGCTGGAGACCTGGGACAAGCCCGTCCTCAAGATCGGCCTTGCCGTGGTGCTGGTGCTGTTCGCGCTGCTCGCCGGGCAGCTCTCGCGCCGCAAGCCGCTGCCGGGTCAGGTGCTCGTCGGCCTGCTCGGCGCGGCGGGCGTCGCCGCCGTCTTCGTGCGCACCGACCTCGGGCAGATCGCGCTGCTGGCGCCCGTGGCCGCCGTGGCCGCCGGGCTCGTCGTGTTCACGTGGTTGCACCGGTTCTTCCTGCCTGCCGTGCTGTTCGACGTCCGCGAGGGCGAGGGGCCGGACCGGCGGAAGGTGCTGATCACCGGCGCTTCCGTCGCGGCCGGGGCCGGGGTCGCCGCGCTGACCGGCCAGCTCGTCGGGACCAGGAAGAACGCGGAAGAGTCGCGTGCCGCCGTCGGCAGGCTCGTCGCCGCGAGGACGGCGCCGCCGATCCCGCCCGACGCGGACTTCGCGAAGCTCGGCACCCCGCCGTATCTCACTCCTTCGAAGGATTTCTATCGGATCGACACGGCGCTGGTCGTCCCGCAGGTCCGCACCGAGGACTGGAGCCTGCAGATCCGCGGGATGGTCGATCGCGAAGTCACCTATAGGTATGAAGACCTTCGCTCGCGGCCGCTGATCGAACGCGACGTCACCCTCTGCTGCGTCTCGAACGAGGTCGGCGGCCCGTACATCTCCAACGCCCGCTGGATCGGCATCGACCTGCGAGACCTGCTGAACGAAGCGGGCGTCAAACCCGGCGCCGAGCAGATGTTCGCGACCAGCGTCGACGGCTGGACCTGCGGAACCCCGATCGAAGCCGCCCTCGATCCGCGACGTGGCGCGATGCTCGCCCTCGGCATGGACGGCGAACCGCTCCCGATCGAGCACGGCTTCCCCGCGCGGATCGTGATCCCCGGGCTGTACGGCTACGTGTCCGCCACGAAATGGGTGACCGAGCTGGAGATCACCACCTGGGACGAGCGGCAGGCGTACTGGCTCGGCCGAGGCTGGGCCAAGGAAGCGCCGGTGAAGACGCAGTCGCGGATCGACGCGCCCGGCTCGGCGGTGAACGCGGGCAAGGTCGTGGTGTCCGGGATCGCGTGGGCGCAGCACACCGGCGTCGCGAAGGTCGAGGTCCGGGTCGACCAGGGGCCGTGGCAGGAGGCCGTCCTGTCGGCCGAGACGTCGAAGGACACCTGGCGGATGTGGTGGACCGAGGTCCAGGTCCCCGCCGGTCAGCACGAGATCGCCGTCCGGGCGACGGACCAGTCGGGCTACACGCAGACGCAGGAGCTCGCCGGAACGGTCCCGGACGGGGCCACCGGCTGGCACACGGTGTCTGTTAACGCGCGCTGACGGAATGCCGATGCGCAGGTCGGTGACCACAACGGGTCTCCCAAAGGGCGCTCTGCGCCCGACGGAGACTTCACCTCGCGCGCCTCTTTTGGCCGAAGGCCACGGGAGCGTTTTGCAGGGCGCCATCCTGGTCGACGTGAGTTGACCCGGGTCTGCGCCCTGCGGGACGTTTCCGTCAGCGCGCGATCTGAGACACAGCTGCGACCTGTGACTTTGTGCCTGCGTTCACAAGTGGCTACCGTAGATACGTCGCCTCCGAAAGCGCCCGGCATCGAACCGGACTCAGCGCGGCGGGTCAAGAGCCGGTTTCCAGGTTCAGGCGATTCATGTCGTCAGCAGGACCAGAGGAGCGGACAAGCGTGGTGTCGCAACGAGGCCGGCGCACCCGGGTGACACCGGACGCCGACAACGCGCCCACCGCGGAGATGCCCGCCGTCGAGGCCGCCGCCGAACCGGAAGCCGTTCGCGCGAAGTCGATCCCCGAGGCCGCCGTCGCCCGCCTCGCCGTCTACCTCCGTGTCCTCTCCGGATTGGCCGAGCAGGGCGCGACGACGATCTCCAGCGAGGAACTCTCGCAGGCCGCGGGCGTCAACTCCGCGAAACTGCGGAAGGACCTGTCGTACCTGGGCTCGTACGGCACTCGCGGCGTCGGCTACGACGTGCAGGTGCTGGTCAGCCAGATCGAGCGGATCCTCGGCCTGACCCGCAAGCACAAGGTCGCCGTGGTCGGTATCGGTAACCTCGGGCACGCGCTGGCCAACTACGGCGGGTTCCCCGGCCGCGGTTTCCCGGTCGAGGCGCTGTTCGACCTCGACCCGGATCTGGTCGGCGTGCCGGTCGGCGGCCTCCCGGTCTCGCATCTCGACGAGATCCCCAAAGTCTGCGCCGAACGGCAGATCTCCATCGGCGTCATCGCCACTCCGCCCACCGCCGCGCAGTCGGTCTGCGACCGTCTTGTCGCAGGTGGCGTGCAGTGCATCCTGAATTTCGCCCCGGTGGTGCTGCAGGTTCCGGCACATATCGAGGTGCGCAAGGTGGATCTCGCGGTCGAACTGCAGATCCTGTCGTTCCACGTCGCTCGCCGCGCCGATCTCGCCGCTAACGGCAACGGCGGAGGCGACGGTGGCCCCGGGGGCGCCGAGAATGGCAGCGTGAACGGCCACGGCAACGGAATGGTGGTGCGCTGAAATGAGCGTGTTGGCGGTCGGGCTCTCGCACCGCAGTGCCGAGCTGAACACCCTGGAGCGTGTCGCGGTCCCCGCGACCGACGTGACCAAGGTGCTCCACGAACTGCAGCAGGCCGAACACGTCAGTGAGGCGATCCTCGTCTCGACCTGCAACCGCATCGAGGTCTACGCGGTCGTCGAGACCTTCCACGGCGGTCTGAACGACGTTTCCGACGTGCTCGCCCGACAGGCCGGGATGCAGCCCGCGGACCTCTACGACTCGCTGTACGTGCACTACGCGGGCGCCGCGATCGAGCACCTGTTCTCGGTCACCTCCGGCCTGGACTCGATGGTCGTCGGCGAGACGCAGATCCTCGGCCAGATCCGGTCCTCCTACGCCACCGCGCGCGAGGCGGGCACCGTCGGCCGCACGCTGCACGAACTGATCCAGACCACGCTGCGCGTCGGCAAACGTGTGCACAGTGAAACGGGCCTGGATCAGCTGGGCGCGTCGGTCGTCTCCGAGGCGCTGGCCGCGGCCGGGGACATCGCGGGCAAGCACGCGCTGATCATCGGCGCCGGTTCGATGGGCGCGCTCACCGCCTCCCACCTGCGTAAAACCGGGATCGGCGAGATCACCATCGCCAACCGCACCGAAGCACGGGCCGCCCGTCTCGCCGCCGCGAGCGTCGAGCAGGGAGTGCCCGCGACGGCCGTCCAGATGAGCGGGATCGCGGACGCGGTCGCCGAGGCGGACGTCGTCGTCTGCTGCACCGGCGCGCAGGCCGCGGTGTTCACCACCGCGCACGTGCCCGCCCGCGCCGGGCGCCCGCTGGTCGTCTGCGACCTCGGCCTCCCGCGTGACGTCGAGCACGAGGTCGCCGAGCTGGCCGACGTCACCGTGGTCGACCTCGAAACCATCCAGCGCCGCATGCGTGAAGCGGGCACCCCGACCACCGAACGGCAGACCGCGAAGGCCACCGGCATCGTGCTCGACGAGGTGCGCGAGTACCTCGCCGGACAGCGCAGCGCCGAGGTCACCCCGACCGTGACGGCGCTGCGGCGCCGGGCGGCCGAGGTGGTCGACGCCGAACTGCTGCGGCTGGACAACCGCCTGCCGGACCTCGAAGCCGGGGTCCGCGAGGAGGTCGGCCGCACGGTCCGCCGCGTGGTCGACAAGCTGCTCCACGCGCCGACGGTGCGGGTCAAGCAGCTGGCCGCCGAGACGGCCGACACCGATTACGCCAACGCGCTGCGCGAGCTGTTCTGCCTCGACCCGCAGGCGCCCGCCGCGGTGGCGAGTCCTACTGCACCAAAGGGTGGCGGTGGCGAGCGCGGTCCGATCCCGCCTTCGGGAAACGAGCTCGCGCGCCGCACCGCGAAAAGGACGAGTGATCATCAGTGAGCAGAGTCATCCGCATCGGGACGCGCGGCAGCAAACTCGCCCTCGCGCAGACCGGCACCATCGCCGACGCGCTGCGCGCCACCGGCGCCGAGGTCGAGCTCGTCACCGTGACGACGCCCGGGGACAAGTCGTCCGCGCCGATCCCGACGATCGGGGTCGGCGTCTTCACTTCCGCGCTGCGCGAGGCCTTGCTGCGCGAGGAAGTCGACGTCATCGTGCACTCGTACAAGGACCTCCCGACGAAGCCGGAGCCGGGCATCACGCTCGCCGCCGTGCCGCCCCGCGAGGACCCGCGTGACGCGCTGATCGCCCGTGACGGGCTGACTTTGGGCGAGCTGCCGCCGGGTTCGACCGTCGGCACCGGCTCGCCGAGGCGCACCGCGCAACTGCGCGCGCTCGGTCTCGGTTTGGAAATCGTGCCGATCCGAGGCAATATCGACACCCGCATGCGCAAGGTGAGCGACGGAGAGCTCGACGCCGTCGTCCTGGCGCGTGCCGGACTGGCCAGGATCGGCCGGGCGGAGGAGATCACCGAGACCCTCGACCCGATCCAGATGCTGCCCGCCCCCGCGCAGGGTGCGCTGGCGGTGGAGTGCCGGACCGGTGACGTGGACATCGAGCACCTGCTCGGGTCCACAGTGGACGATGAAGGCACCCGCGCCGTGGCGACCGCCGAGCGGGCGTTGCTCGCGGCGCTGGAAGCCGGGTGCAGCGCACCGGTCGGAGCGCTGGCGGAGATCGTCGAAGACCTGGACGCCGAAGGGCGGGTCGTCGAGCGGATCTCGCTGCGGGGCACCGCCGCCGTCGAAGAGGACGGGAAAGCGGTCGACATGGTGCGCGCTTCCGCGCTCGCCGACAAGCATCAAGCCGAACAACTCGGCCGGACACTGGCCGCCGAACTGCTCGACCTGGGGGCCGGCGCACTGTCCGGCCCCGCCAAGTGAGTCAGAACGTTGAAGGTAGGGCCGCGCTCGACTGCGGCCGCTCAAGAGGAGATCGCACAGATGACCCCCGCGCGTAAGACCACCGGGCGAGTCGCCTTCGTGGGCTCGGGCCCCGGTGACGCCGGTCTGCTGACCGTCCGCGCTCAGGAGCTGCTCGCCAAGGCCGAGGTCGTGGTGACCGACCCGGACGTCCCTTCGGGCGTCCTGGCCTTCGCCGCCGAGGGCGCCGAAGTGCGCCCCGCCGTCGGCGAGGCCACCGAGGTCGCCAAGGACCTGGTGAACGAGGCCAAGGCCGGACGGCTGGTGCTCCGGCTGATCGCCGGTGACCCGCTGACCCAGCCCGCCGTCGTCGCCGAGGTGCAGGCCGTTTCCCGGACCAGCGCCGTCTTCGACATCATCCCCGGCGTTTCGCCCGGCGCGGCCGTCCCGGCGTACGCCGGTGTCGCGCTCGGCGGGACGCACACCGAGGTCGACGTCCGCGGTGACGTCGACTGGGCCGCACTGGCCGCCACTCCCGGCCCGATCGTGCTGCACGCGACGTCGGCGCACCTCGCCGAGGCCGCGTCCGCGCTGACCGAGCACGGGCTGGCGCCGACCACCCCGGTCGCGGTGACGTCCAACGGCACCATCAACACCCAGCGCACCCTGGACACCACGCTGGCCACCGTCGCGAACGAAGCGGGCGAGCTCGTCGGCCCGCTCATCGTGACCATCGGCCAGGCCGTCGGCCAGCGCTCGAAGCTGTCGTGGTGGGAGTCGCGCGCGCTGTACGGCTGGAAGGTCCTGGTGCCGCGCACCAAGGAGCAGGCCGGTGAGATGGCGGAGCGGCTTCGCGGCCACGGCGCCACCTCGCACGAGGTCCCGACCATCTCGGTCGAGCCGCCGCGCAGCCCCGCTCAGATGGAGCGTTCGGTCAAGGGTCTCGTCGACGGCCGCTACCAGTGGATCGTCTTCACCTCGACCAACGCCGTCCGCGCGGTGTGGGAGAAGTTCGAGGAGTTCGGGCTCGACGCCCGCGCCTTCTCCGGCGTGAAGATCGCCTGCGTCGGCGAATCGACCGCCGCGAAGGTCCGCTCCTTCGGCATCATCCCCGAGCTGATCCCGGAAGGTGAGCAGTCCTCGGAAGGCCTCCTCGCCGAGTTCCCGCCGTACGACGACGTCCTCGACCCCGTCGACCGCGTGCTGCTGCCGCGGGCGGACATCGCCACCGAAACCCTGTCGGCAGGCCTGCGCGAACGCGGCTGGGAGATCGACGACGTGACCGCGTACCGCACCGTGCGCGCCGCGCCGCCGCCAGCCGAGACGCGCGAGATGATCAAGACCGGCGGTTTCGACGCGGTCTGCTTCACCTCGTCCTCGACCGTGCGGAACCTCGTCGGCATCGCCGGCAAGCCGCACACCCGCACGCTGGTCGTGTGCATCGGCCCGAAGACCGCGGAAACCGCCGTGGAGTTCGGGCTGCGGGTCGACGTCCAGCCCGAGAAGGCCGACGTCCCGCACCTGGTCGACGCGCTCGCCGAGCACGCCGCGCGGCTCCGCGCCGAAGGTGCGCTCCCGCCGCCTCGCAAGGCGAAGCGGGCCCGCCGCTCCTGATCGTTCGTTGAAAAGCCCTCTTCCCACGTTTCGCGTGGGAAGAGGGCTTTTTCGATCTTCAGTGAAACTTCGCCGCGGTGCCGGTGGCTCCCAGGGTGCTCCCAATGTGGCATTGGGGACGCTCAGCGTCCCCAATGCCACATTGGGCGCACCGGAGAGCCACCGGCGTCGGGCGGTCACCTCAGCTGAAGAACTTCACGACCTCCGTGTACGCCAGGTACGCGAACATCGCCAGGCAGATGCCCAGCAGCCCGTTCGACAGCCACCGCGATCGTCCTTCCCGCGGCACCCGTGAGGTGTTCAGCAACACCAGCAAGGTCGCCGCCAGGAACGGCATGAACAACGCGCCCAGCACGCCGTAGATCACGGTGAGCTGGAAGGGCTGGTCCAGGAACAGCAACGCCATCGGCGGGAAGGTCAGCCACAGCACGTATCCGCGGTACGCGACGCTGCGCTCTCCGGCCTTTTTCTCATACGCCTCAACGCTTTCCGTTGTGTCCGCGGGCAGCCGCAGAATGCGCCACCAGTCCGCGAAGAGCAGGCTCACGCCGTGCCAGACGCCGATCACCGACGTGAACGAGACCGCGAAGAAGCCGATGAGGAACGGGATCCGCGCCCACTGCCCGTAATCCGCCGCGAGGGTGTCACCGAGGAACAGCAGGCCCTTGTCGCCCGAGATGATCTTCTGGCCGACCAGCAGTTCCGCGCCGACGATCAGCATCGCGATCACGAAGACCCCGGTCATGATGTAGCCGACCGCGTTGTCGGTCCGCATCATCGACAGCCACTTCGCCGAACGCCAGCCCTTCGCGAGCGTCCAGTAGCCGTACGCCGCCATGGTGATCGTGCCGCCGACGCCGCCGACCAGGCCGAGGACGTAGACGAGCGAGCCGTCGGGCAGGGTCGGGACGGCGCCCCTGAACAGTTCGGCGAAGTTCGGCACGACGAGGATCGCGGTCCCGACCACGGTCACGAACATGACGCCGACCAGGACCGTCATCAGTTTCTCGATGATCGCGTAGCGCCCGAACCACACCAGCGCGAAGCCGAGCAGGCCGCAGATCATCGCCCAGTACCGCACCGAAAGCGCGGGGAAGAGCGCGTTCAGCGGCAGGCCCGACGCGGACATCGCGGTCGCGCCGTAGACGAACCCCCAGATCACCGCGTAGATCCCGAAGTAGATCAGCGCCCACATGCCCAGCGTCCGCCAGCCGGCCAGGATCGTCCGGCCCGACGTCAGATGCCAGCGGCCGACGGCTTCGGCCAGCGCGAGTTTGAAGATCGTGCCGACGAGTACCGCCCACAGCAGCGTGTACCCGAAGCGCGATCCGGCCACCATCGTCGCGACGAGGTCGCCCGCGCCGACCCCGGTCGCCGCGGCCATGATCCCTGGCCCGACCTGGCGCAGCCGTGCGCGCCAGCCGACGGGCGGTTCTTCCAGTTGGTCGGTCACCGTTGAACTCGACATGACGTGGAAGGTAACCCACGTCACACCGCGGTGGAATCGGACAAACTCGACTCTTTACCGTCCCTTAGGAAAGGTGCGCCCGTGCGGCCCAGTGAGGCTGCGGACCGCGTCTCGCGCGTGCGGGAGTACCGTCGTAAGGGTGTTTCCCGAACATCGTCCCCGCAGGCTCCGTACCACTCCGGCCATGCGCAGGCTGGTGGGCGAGACGACGCTGCGGCCGCGCCAGCTGATCCTCCCGATGTTCGTGGCCGAGGGCATCGACACGCCCCGCCCGATCGCGAGCATGCCAGGGGTCGTCCAGCACACCCGTGACACGCTGCGCAAAGCCGCCGTCGACGCGGTCAACGCCGGGGTCGGCGGCCTGATGCTGTTCGGCATCCCGAAGACGCGGGACGCCGAGGGGTCCGGCGCGATCGACCCGAACGGCATCCTCAACGTCGCCCTGCGTGACCTGAAGGCCGAACTCGGTGACTCGACGGTCCTGATGGCGGACACGTGTCTCGACGAGTTCACCGACCACGGCCACTGCGGCGTCCTCGACGCCGACGGCGGTGTCGACAACGACGCGACCTTGCGCCTGTACGCGGAAATGGGGCTGGCGCAGGCGGAAGCGGGCGCGCATCTGCTCGGGCCCAGCGGCATGATGGACGGCCAGGTCGGCGTCATCCGTGCCGCGCTCGACCGCGCCGGGCGCACGGACACCGGCATCCTCGCCTACTCGGCGAAGTTCGCCAGCGCGTTCTACGGCCCCTTCCGTGAGGCCGTCGACTCGCAGCTGAAGGGCGATCGGAAGACGTACCAGCAGGATCCTGGCAACGTGCGTGAAGCGCTGCGCGAGATCGAGCTGGACATCGCCGAGGGCGCCGACATGATCATGGTCAAACCCGCGCTGTCCTATTTGGACGTCATCAGGGCGGCCGCCGAGGCGTCGCCGGTTCCGCTGGCGGCGTACAACATCTCGGGCGAGTACGCGATGGTCGAGGCCGCCGCGGCGAACGGCTGGCTGGAGCGCGAGCGCACGATCCTCGAGGTGCTGACCTCGATCCGCCGTGCGGGCGCGGACATGATCCTCACCTACTGGGCCGCCGAAGCCGCGGGTTGGCTGGACTAGGCTGCCTCGCGTGAGCGACAGCGAAGCCGACGAAACGGACGACGAGCGCCGCAAGCGGGGACGCGCGCCCGACCCGATCCTGCCTGGCCAGGAGGCACCGAACCACGTCGTGCCGAAGCCTGTCGCCCTCTCGTTCTGGTTGTGGATCGCGACCGGTCTCGCCCTGATCGCCGGGCCCGTCTATCTGCTGATCGGCAGGCAGACGGTGATCGACACGTACCTCAAGCAGAACGCGGAGCAGCCTGACCCCGCGCTGAGGGTCGACCCGTCGCGGATCGTCGACAGTGTCGACGGGCTGATCACGAACCTGTTCGTCGGCGCGATCACGTTCGCCGTGCTGTTCGCCATTTTCGCCTACAAGGCCCGCGAAGGAACGCGTTCGGCCAGGGCGGTGCTGACCGGCCTCGCGGTCTTCCTCGCCCTCGTCGGGCTCCTCGTCCTCGGTGGCGCGCTTTTCGTCGTCATCGCCACGCTGATCGCGGTGATCGCGCTGATCCTGATGTACCTGCCCAGCGTCGCCGGCTACTTCCCGAAGGTCGGGCGCAAGCTGCCATGACGCCGGAGCCCGCCCTCTACGCCGAACCCGGCGTCGGCTGGACGGCGTTGCTGTGGGCGCCGCTGTTCTCCCTCGCCGGGCTGCTCGCGGAACTGGCGACCGGCGGGCCGGTCCACTGGCTGGCCTGGATCCTGGTCGCGGTGGGGCTGGTGGCGATCACCGTGCCGTGGGTGTACGCGCGCCGCCGGTACCTCTCGCTCGAAGTCACCGCGGACGGCTACCGGCAGGGCAGGGAAACCCTGGAGGCGGCCCGGATCGCCGAAGTCCTCGAAGACGACGCCCCGGTCGGGGCGCGGGTCCTCGGCGGCGGCTGGACGATCCCCAAGAAGCACGGTGAAGTCGGCTTGAAGCTCGAAGACGGCGTTTTCGTCCGCGCCTGGGCCCAGGATCCGGACGCCCTCCGCGAGGCTCTCCAGGATTTGGTGCGTGCTCGCACCACAGAGTCATGAGAAGCTGCTCACTGTGATCGACCTTCCCCAGCCGACCGGCGCCGATCTGTGGCCACCGGAGGACACCCGGCGCAACGCCCGGCTGCACAAACCCCTGCGCGCCGTGGTGGGAGCCGTCGAACTGATCCTCGCCGCGCTCTCCGTGTGGGGTGCTTTCGCTTGCTGGAAGGCCGGTGTCGTCCCGGTCGTGATCACCTACGGCGAAACGACGACGCTGGAATCACAGCGCTACTTCGGCGGCCCGCTCGCCGGCGCCATCGGGCTGGGCGTGCTGGCCGCGATCCTGGTGGTGGACGCGATCCGCCAGTTCCTGCTCGCCGTCCGGGCCAAGGGACGCAAGCCCAAGGAACCCAAGCTCAGTTGAGCCACACGACGGCGGCGTTGACCGCGGTCGAGAACAGCAGCCACAGCAGATACGGCACGAGCAGCCAGGCGGCGAGCTTCGACCGGCGACCGAACTCGATCATCGTGATCGGCACCACGAAGTCCAGTACGACGACGTCGGCCAGCGCCAGGACGTGCGCGCCGCCGGCGAAGAACAGCGGCGTCCACAGCAGGGTCAGCAGCAGGCAGACGCCGTAGAAGGCGAAGCCGCGCGTTTCGCCGTCGGTGCGCCAGTAGCACCAGCCCGCGAAGGCGACCAGGAGCAGCAGGACCGACCACGTCGGCCCGTAGAGCCAGCCCGGCGGCGCCCACGACGGGCGGGCCAGCGCGTTGTGCGTCTCGGAGCGGGTGGCGACCGCCAGCCCGGCCACGATCCCCACGATCGCCGACATGGCGACGAATCCGGCCAAGGCCTGCCAGCGCAGGCGACGGTGGTGGGTCGGTGGTGACGGCACCGTGGACACGTGGGTTCCTCCGCGAGGGTTTCGGCGGGAGTGCTCCCACCCTAGTGGGCCTGGTCACGCCATGCCCGGAACCGCGAGGACTCGGCGGCGGGTGTCATCCGGGATTTGCGAGACTGGGGAGGTGACTACCGGAGTCGATCAGTCCAAGGCATGGTTCGAACGAGCGAAGGCCGCGATCCCGGGCGGGGTGAACTCCCCGGTGCGGGCCTTCAACTCCGTCGGCGGCACCCCGCGGTTCATGGTGCGCGGTGAGGGTCCGTATCTCTGGGACGCCGACGACAACCGCTACGTCGATCTGGTCTCGTCGTGGGGACCGATGATCCTCGGGCACGCGCATCCGGACGTCGTCTCCGCCGCCCGCGAAGCGGCCGTCAACGGACTGTCGTTCGGCACGCCGACGAGCGGCGAGGTCGAACTGGCCGAGGAGATCATCGGCCGCGTCGAACCGGTGGAGCAGGTCCGTCTGGTCAACTCCGGCACCGAGGCGACGATGAGCGCGATCCGGCTGGCCAGGGGATTCACCGGCCGGGCGAAGATCATCAAGTTCGCGGGCTGCTATCACGGCCACGTCGACGCGCTGCTCGCCGAAGCGGGCTCCGGCGTCGCGACCCTCGGCCTCCCGACGTCGCCCGGTGTCACCGGCGCGCAGGCTGCCGACACGATCGTCCTGCCCTACAACGATCTCGACGCGGTCCGGAAGTCCTTTGTGGACAATCCGGACTCGATCGCGGCGATCATCACCGAAGCGGCGGCAGGCAACATGGGCGCCGTCGCCCCGGCCGACGGCTTCAACGCCGGGCTCAAGGAGATCGCGCACGAGCACGGCGCGCTGCTGATCATGGACGAGGTGATGACCGGGTTCCGCGTCTCGAAGGCGGGCTGGTTCGGCCTCGAAGGCGTCGCCGGTGACCTGTACACCTTCGGCAAGGTGATGTCCGGCGGACTGCCGGCCGCGGCCTTCGGCGGCCGCGCCGACGTGATGGCGAAACTGGCCCCGGGCGGGCCGGTGTACCAGGCGGGGACGCTGTCGGGGAACCCCGTCGCCGTCGCCGCCGGGCTCGCGACGCTGCGCGCGGCCGACGATGCCGTGTACGCCGCCCTCGACGCCAACGCGAAGCGGCTCGGCGACCTGTTCGACCGGTCGCTGACCGAGGCGGGCGTCGCGCACACCGTGCAGTACGCGGGCAACCTGGTCAGCGTGTTCTTCAGCGAGAACCCGGTGACGAACTACCCGGGCGCGCAGGCCTCGGAGACCTGGCGGTTCCCGGCGTTCTTCCACGCGCTGCTGGACAACGGCGTGTACGCGCCGCCGAGCGCGTACGAGGCCTGGTTCGTCAACGCGGCCATGGGCGACGCCGAGTTCGAGATCATCGAGTCCGCGCTGCGCGTCGCCGCCCGCGCCGCCGCCGAGGCGGTCCAGGCGTGAGCGAGACGACGATCGTGCACCTGCTCCGCCACGGTGAGGTGCACAACCCGGACAAGATCCTGTACGGCCGTCTTCCCGGCTTCAAGCTCTCCGACCGCGGCCAGCGCCAGGCGCTGACGGTCGCCGAAGCCGTCGCGAAGCACGACATCACGCACGTCGTCGCTTCGCCGCTTCAGCGCGCGCAGGAGACGGCGGCGCCGATCGCCGCCGCGCACCGGCTCGACGTCGACACCGACGATCGGCTCATCGAGGCGGACAACCAGTTCGAGGGCGAGCGGGTCGCCGTCGGCGATGGCGCCCTCCGCCAGCCGAAGCACTGGCCGAAGCTGGTCAACCCGTTCCGGCCGTCTTGGGGCGAGCCGTACGTCGAGATCGCGCACCGCATGCTCGGCGCGATCCATCGCGCGCGGCGCGCGGCCGAGGGGCACGAGGCGCTGTGCGTCTCGCACCAGCTGCCGATCTGGACCGTGCGGCGCTTCCTGGAGGCGAAGCGGCTCTGGCACGACCCGCGCAACCGGCAGTGCTCGCTCGCGTCGCTGACCAGCCTGGTCTTCGAGGGTGAAGAACTCGTGCGGATCGTCTACAGCGAGCCCGCCGGCACGACCGACCCGAAGGTGACCGGCGCATGAAGCGACTCGTGGCGGCCGTCGTCGGGCTGGCGCTCGTCGTCACCGGCTGCACCACCGGCAAGGACGCCGTCGTCACCGGCGGCTCGTTCAACTTCGTGTCGCCGGGCGGGAAGGTCGACATCACCTACGACGTCGCGGACCGCCAGCCGTCGCCGACCCTGTCCGGCGACGACCTGATGAACGAGGGCAAACAGCTTTCGATCGCGGACTTCCCCGGCAAGGTCGTCGTGCTGAACCTGTGGGGCCAATGGTGCGGGCCGTGCCGCGTCGAGGCGCCGGAGATGCAGAAGGTCTACGACCAGACCAAGGCATCCGGCGTCCAGGTGGTCGGCATCGACCTGCGGGACAACGACCGGGCACCGGCGCAGGACTTCATGCGGGACCGGAAGCTGACGTACCCGTCGATCTACGACCCGTCGGGGCGGACGCTGCTGCAGCTTTCGGGTTATCCGCGCAACATCATCCCGTCGACGATCGTGCTGGACAAACAGCACCGCGTCGCGGCGGTGTTCCTGCGGGACCTGCTGGCGTCGGACCTGCTGCCCGTCGTCGAACGCCTGGTCGCCGAACCCGCCTGACCACTTCCCGCGTTTCGTCCTCTGAATGCGGTCCTTGCGTGTGCAACTACCGCATTCAGAGGACGAAACGCGATGAAGGGGCCGGGACCAAGGTCCTGACCGGGTGCGACGTAGGTCCCGTTGGGCCAGCCCCGGCGTTTTCACCTGGACCACACTGCCTACGCTCCTTTGCGTGAACGGTGTTACCGAGCTGGCGCTGTCCGGGCCGCTGCTGCTCGCCGCGGCTGTCGCGCTGCTGGCCGGGACGATCTCCTTCGCGTCGCCCTGCGTCGTGCCGCTGGTGCCCGGGTATCTCGCGTACCTGGCGGCGCTGGTCGGCGCCGACGCTCCCGCGGTCAGCGCGGACGAGGGGCGCAAGAAGGGCCGGTACGCCGTCGTCGGCGCGGCGGCGCTGTTCGTGCTCGGGTTCACCGTCGTCTTCGTGGTGACACTGGGGACGCTGGTGTGGATCGCCGACGCCGTCCAGCTCAACATGGACCTCCTCCAGCGCCTCGGCGGCGTGCTGACCATCGCGATGGCGATGGTCTTCCTCGGCTGGATTCCGGGGCTTCAGCGCGAGTTCCGTTCGCATCACGTGCCGCGCGGCGGACTGTGGGGCGCGCCGGTGCTCGGCGCGGTGTTCGGGCTCGGCTGGACGCCGTGCATCGGGCCGACGCTGTCCGCGGTCACCACCCTGGCCAGCGCCACCGGCGGCGCCGCCGTCCGCGGGTACGCGCTGATCCTCGTGTACTGCCTCGGCCTCGGCGTCCCGTTCCTGCTCATCGCGGTCGGCGCCCGCTGGGCCGTCCGCGCGACGGACTGGCTGCGCCGCCACGGCCGTCAGGTGCAGATCTTCGGCGGCGTCCTGTTGATGATCGTCGGTGTGCTGCTGGTGACCGGACTGTGGGGCGACATGATCGGCTGGATCCGGAACACCCTCGTGAACGACCTCAGGCTGCCCTTGTGACCACTCGATACCGTCCGACGCCGCTGAAGCGCGTCCTCGCCTTCCTACGCAACACTTGGCGCGGCCTGACGTCGATGCGCACCGCGCTGGTGCTGCTGTTCCTGCTCGCGCTCGCCGCGATGCCGGGCGCCCTGCTGCCGCAGCGGAACCTCAACGTCGCCAAGACCGACGAGTACATCGCCGCGCACGGCTGGTGGGGCGAACTGCTCGACCGCACGCAGTTCTTCGAGGTGTACGGCAGCGTCTGGTTCTCCGCGATCTACATCCTGCTGATGATCTCGCTCATCGGCTGTCTCGCGCCGCGCAGCCTCGAATACGCGAAGGCGATGCGCGCGAAGCCGGTGCTCACGCCGCGCAAGCTCTCGCGGATGCCGCATCACGTGTCCACCACGACCGACCGGGTCCCCGAGACGGTCATGAAGGACACTCACGCGCTGCTCAAAGGCTGGCGCCGCGTCGAGCACGAAGACGCCGACGGAACCCGAAGCATCTCCGCCGAACGCGGGTACCTCCGCGAGACCGGCAACCTCGTCTTCCACTTCGGCATGCTGGGCCTGATCATCTTCTTCGCGCTGGGCAAGCTGTTCGGCTACGAAGGCCAGGTCATCGTCCAGGCCGACAACAGCCCGTGGTGCAACTCCGGCATCCTCGGCTACGACACCTTCAACGCCGGGCTGCGCGTCGACGGCACAGACCTCAACGCGTTCTGCATCCGGCTGAAGGACTTCGAGGCGCGCTACACCGAGAGCGGGCAGGCGAACTACTACCACTCCAACATGGAGTACCAGTCCGGCGAAGACCTGAAGACCGGTGCGTGGAAGCCGTACGGGCTTGAGGTCAACTCGCCGCTGCGCACCGCGGGCGACCGCGTCTACCTGCTGAACTTCGGCTACTCGCCGAAGTTCACGGTGACCTTCCCCGACGGCACCGTGCGCACCAACATCACTCCGTGGCGTCCCGCCGACGAGCCGACGAAGCTCTCCGAAGGCGCCACGAAGATCGACCAGCCGGGGATCGCGGACCCGATCGAACGCCGCACCCGGCAGCTCGCGATCACCGGCCTGCTCGCGCCGACCGCGTTCATGCACGGCAACGTGCTGACGTCGTCGAGGCCCGAGGCGAAGAAGCCGGCCGTGGCCGTCGACATCTACCGCGGCGACCTCGGCCTCGACGCCGGTCGAGGCCAGTCGATCTTCCAGATCGACCAGTCGCTCGTCGCGGACGGCAGGCTCAAGAAGCTCACCCGGCAGAACCTGGACCAGGGCCAGGAGACCGTGCTGGACGACGGCACGAAGGTCCGCTTCGACGGTGTCCAGCAATGGGTGGCGATCCAGGTCTCGCACGATCCCGTGCAGGGCTGGGTGCTGGTCTGCGCGGTCGCGATGCTGATCGGGCTGGCGGGATCGTTGCTGGTCAAACGGCGCCGGGTGTGGGTGCGGGTGAGCCCGGCGCGCGAAGGTGAGACGGGTACCGTGATCGAGGTCGCCGGGCTGGCGCGCACCGATCAGGCGGGCTACGGCGAAGAGTTCCAGCGGATCAGCGCCAAGCTGGTCCAGGGGCAGAGAGGCAACTAGAGGTCATGCCGATCAACGAGACGCTGTCCCAGTACAGCGACTACTCCTACACCACCGCGGCGGCGATCTACGTCGTCGCGTTGATGTTCGCCCTCATCGAGCAGGGTTTCGGGGCGAAGGGCCGTCTGGCGGCGGAACGCAGCATCCAGCGTTCCCGCGAACTGGTCGGCGCGGGCGGTCCGCCGGCTTACGGGACGCCCATCGAGCCCTCGCGTGAGATCGGCCGCCCCGAGCGCATCGGCCGCATGGGCGCCGCGCTGCTGGTGCTGGCCGCGCTGCTCCACCTGGCCGCGATCGTGCTGCGCGGGCTCGCCGTGCACCGCGCGCCGTGGGGCAACCTCTACGAATACGGCATGGCGACGACCTTCATCGCCGTCGTGACCTGGCTCGTCATCATGCGGAAGTTCCCGGTCCGCCACCTCAGCGGCTTCCTGCTGCTGCCGGTCGTGATCCTGATGTTCGTCAACGGCACCATGCTGTACACGACGGCCGCGCCGGTGCAGCCCGCGCTCCAGTCGTACTGGCTGATCATCCACGTTTCCGCGGCGATCATCGGTTCGGGTGTCTTCCTGGTGCCGGGTGTCGCGAGCGTCCTCTACCTCTTCCGCGCCGCCCACGACGACAACCCGGCGAAGTTCGCCAAGTTCGGCTCGAAGCTGCCCGCCGCGGACGTGCTCGACCGCATCGCCTACCGCACCACCATCTTCGCCTTCCCGATCTTCACCTTCGGCGTGCTCTGCGGCGCGGTGTGGGCCGAAGCGGCGTGGGGCCGGTTCTGGGGCTGGGACCCCAAGGAGACCGTCGCTTTCGTGGCGTGGGTCGTCTACGCGGCGTACCTGCACTCCCGTGCCACCGCGGGCTGGCGCGGGCAGCGGGCGGCGATCATCAACATCGTCGGATTCTCCGCGACGATCTTCAACATGTTCTTCGTGAACCTGGTGACGTCGGGCCTGCATTCCTACGCCGGGGGCTGACCGCCGCCGCTGCACGCGAGCCGACTACCGTCAATACTGAGGTAATGGGGGAAGACGTGCGCGGAGGAGGAATTCAGCGGTGACCGGACCCAGCGAAGAATCGGCTCCTGGCCACCCCGAACCCACCGAGAGCGTCCCACCCTCGGAGTTGTTCTCCGAGGACAGGACGGATTCGGCGCCGCATCCGAACGCGGGTGGCTTCGAGGCCGAGCCGACCCAGGTCGTCCAGCCCCAGTACCCGCAGCAGGGTCAGTACCCGCAACAGCAGCCCGCTCAACAGCAGCAGCCGCCGTTGCCGCAGCCGTCGCAGGGGCAGTATCAGCAGCCCTACGACCAGAACCTGCCCCCGCTGCACCCTCAGCAGGCGCAACCGCAGCAGGCCGCCCAGTACCCGCCGCAGCAGCAGTACGCGCCGCCGCCGCAGCAACAGCCGGTCCAGCAGCCCGGCGTGCCCGGGCTTCCGCAGCCGCAGGGCAGGCACGCGCTCCCGGACGAACTCGCCACCGCGAGCCTGGTGAAGCCGCAGAAACGCAAGCCGCAGTCGGGCTGGCGCAAGGCGCTCTACGTGGGCACCGGCAAGCTCGTCAACCCGGGGGAGAGCCCCAAGGACACGCGCAAGCGTGAACTGATCGCGCAGATCAACCAGCCGCTGCGCGGGTGCTACAAGATCGCGATGCTGAGCCTCAAGGGCGGCGTCGGCAAGACCACCACGACGACCACGCTGGGCTCGACTTTCGCCTCACTGCGCGGTGACCGGGTCGTCGCCGTCGACGCGAACCCGGACCGCGGGACGCTGTCGCAGAAGATCCCGATCGAGACCACCGCGACCGTCCGGCACCTGCTGCGGGACGCGGACAAGATCACCAGGTACAGCGACGTCCGGTCGTACACGTCGCAGGGCGGCAGCCGGCTGGAGATCCTTGCCAGCGAGCAGGATCCGGCGGTTTCGGAAGCCTTCTCCGAGGACGACTACCGGCGCACGGTCAACCTGCTGGAGCACTTCTACAACATCGTGCTCACCGACTGCGGGACCGGTTTGATGCACTCGGCGATGAAGGGCGTCCTGGACGTCGCGGACGCGCTGGTCGTGGTTTCGTCCGGCTCCGTCGACGGGGCGCGCAGTGCGTCGGCCACGCTCGACTGGCTGGAGGCGCACGGCTACGGCGACCTGGTCAAACGATCCGTCGCGGTGATCAACTCGGTGCGGCCGAAGGGCGGCTCCGTCGATCTCGACAAGCTCTCCGCGCACTTCGGCGCACGGGTCCGCTCGGTCTGCCGTATCCCGTTCGATCCGCACCTGGAAGAAGGCGCCGAGATCGAACTGGACCGGCTCGACGACGACACGCGGCTGGCCTTGCTGGAACTGGCGGCCACCGTCGCCGACGGCTTCGGCGGCCAGCACTACCAGCCGATTCAGCCCTAGGGCCGGACTTTACTCTTTGTCCTCGTCTTTACCTTTGCGCTGCTGCTCACCGAGCTTGCGCAGGAAGTCCGGGTCGTCGTCCGGGGCGAGTGTCGGTCGCGACGAGGGCACCCCGACGCGCTCGATCCCGAACGCGCGCCACAAGACCACGGCGACGGTGAGCGCTCCGATGGCCGCGAGCAAATAGATCATGCTCGGTCCCTTTCCGCGTGGAGGACGTTGCTCAGTCCCACGAGGCTAGCCTCTTTGCCGCGCGCGGGGGGACTCATGGATACCCCAATGTGACGAAGGGCGATTTCGTGCCCTTCGTCACCGGAGTCCTTTTTAAGGGAAATGCCAGGTCAGACCTTGCGCGCGGACTCGCTGGCGTCGGTGGTCAGCTCGGCGAGGAGCTCGTTCACCTCGGCCTCGCGGAACCGGCGGTGCCCACCGGGAGTGCGGATCGAGCCGATCCGGCCCGCGGTCGCCCAGCGGGTCACGGTCTTCGGGTCGACCCGGAACAGGGCCGCCACTTCACCGGGGGTGAGCAACCTGCCGCCCATGGTCGCGGTCATTTTCCGCCTCCTTCACGGTTCCAGTGCTAAACCGGAGGCGGGCCCAATGCCCGTCGTGCCGGGTAGCCAACACGGCAATCGTTGCATCTCACCCGTCAGGTACTCGAACGGTTGTCCAACAGTAAAGAGCCCTTAAAGGTCAAAACCGACAACCGAGACATGCGCCCGTGGCCGCCCAGGTCTTGTCACGGATGTACGAAAACGCGCCCTGATCACGCGAATCGGGCCGTGGCACCTAAGGTGTAGCGGTGGACCAGGTGGATCGGAAGATCATCGCGGCATTGCGGGAGAACGGGCGGGCTACCTACGCCGACCTCGGCCGGTCTGTCGGGCTCTCGGCTTCATCAGTGCACGAGCGGGTCGGCAAACTCGAGGCCGCCGGCGTGATCACCGGCTACCACGCCATGGTCGACCCCAACACGGTCGGACTCGGCGTGACGGCGCTGGTCGGCATCCACCCCACGGACACCGCGACCGAAGACGACGTCGCGGACGCGCTCGGGGCCCTGGACGAGGTCGAAAGCTGCTACGCCGTCGCGGGCGACGAGGCTTTCGTCGTGAAGGTGCGGGTGGCGACCGTCGACGATCTGGAGCGGACGCTCGGCAGATTGCGGCGGATTCCCGGCGTCGGCCGGACGAACACCACCGTCGTGCTTTCCACTCGTTTCGAAGGGCGCCCCAACAACGCGGGCCTGGAGGACGGCCGCAACGGCAGCGCGTAGCCTGCGTTGATGTGAGCGATAATCACCTGCCCCGTGACCTGACGCTGTACGTACTGGCCAGGTTTCTCCTGGTCGGGGTCATCGCAGGCGGGTTACTGCTGGTCAACGTCCCGCTGCTGGTCGCGCTGCTGATCGGCCTGGTCGTGGGGCTGCCGCTGGGTCTGCTGCTGTTCCGCCCGCTGAACGCGCGCGTGACCGCCGGACTCGCCCGCCGCAACGAAAAGCGCGCTCGCGCCCGTGCCGAACTGCGCTCCCAGCTGCGCGGCGACCGAGCGGACGGCACCGCGTGAGCCGTCTGCACAGCCGCAGCTGGGTCCGCGAAGCCGTCCGCATCATCGAGGCCGACGCGAACCGCAGCGCCGACACGCATCTGCACGTCTTCCCGCTGCCCGCCGAATGGGGCATCGACCTTTACCTGAAGGACGAGTCCGTCCACCCGACCGGCTCGCTCAAGCACCGGCTCGCGCGTTCGCTGTTCCTGTACGGCCTGGTGAACGGCCAGATCGGGCAGGACACCGTGCTCGTCGAGGCGTCCAGCGGCTCGACGGCGGTCTCGGAGGCGTACTTCGCGCGGATGCTCGGCCTGCGGTTCATCACCGTGGTGCCGCGCAGCACCTCGCCGGAGAAGATCGCGCTCATCGAGTTCTACGGCGGCGAATGCCACTACGTCGACCGCGCGCCGGACATGTACCCGGAGGCCGAGCGGCTCGCTTCGGAGTGCAACGGCCACTACCTCGACCAGTTCACCTACGCCGAGCGCGCGACGGACTGGCGCGGGAACAACAACATCGCCGAATCGGTGTACGCGCAGATGCAGTCCGAGCGGCACCCGGTGCCGACGTGGATCGTGGTCGGCGCCGGCACCGGCGGCACAAGCGCGACCTTCGGCCGCTACGTGCGCTACAAGCGGCACACCACGAAGATCGCCGTCGTCGACCCGGAGAACTCGTCGTTCTACGGCGCCTGGCAGACCGGGGCGCTCGACTACAGCACCGGCATGCCGTCGCGGATCGAAGGCATCGGGCGGCCACGCGTCGAGCCGTCGTTCGTGCCCGGCGTGATCGACGAAATGCTGCAGGTACCGGACGCCGCCTCGCTGGCCGCCATCCGCGTGCTGCGCGAACGGACCGGACACTGGGCCGGCGGCTCGACCGGCACGAACCTCTTCGGCGCCTTCACTCTGATCTCGCGGATGGTCTCGGAAGGCCAAGCGGGCAGCGTCGTCACGCTGCTGTGCGACGGCGGCGAGCGGTACGCCAACACGTACTACGACGACGAGTGGCTGGCGCGGAAGAACATCGACATCGCGCCTTACCTGGACAAGTACCGGGAGTTCCTGGTGAGCGGGAAGCTCGCCCCGGAGGCCTGACGCCCTGGGGCTCTCGGGTCTTTCGCGACACCGGCTGGCGGCTTACCCCAAGTTCGCCGGATCACCAAAGGAGCAAGGGACCTTTGCTATCGCCTGGGCTGCATTTAGTGACCGCCCAGACGCCTCGGCACTACAGGTGGTAGTCGGAAGCGGAAAACTCAAGGGATGAACGGTGCGTTCATCCCCCGCACCCCCGCCCGAGGCCGACACGGGCAGAAAAGCCGTGACCGGCCCTTTCGTGCCCCACTGTGTGGATTTCGGGTCATCCAACGCCCCGAAATCCACACGGTCCCGCATCAAAGGTCCGGTGACGGCTCAGAGCGCGAGGGCGACCGCGGTCAAGACCGCCCACCCCAGCATCGCGAACCCGGTGTCCCGCAGCGCCGGGATCAGCGCCCGCCCCTGCGCGCCGCCACCGACGGCCTTGACGGACTTCACCAGCAGCGGCGCGGTCAGCAGCCCCAGCAGCGCCCACGGCGTCACGAAGGCGAGCAGCACGCTCACGACGTACGGGATCGCGACCAGCGTCAGGTAAAGGCGTCGCGTGCCGTCGTCGCCGAGCCGGGTGGCGAGTGTGCGCTTGCCGGACTCGATGTCGGTCGGGATGTCGCGGAGGTTGTTGGCGGTCAGCACGCCGGTCGAGAACGAGCCGACGGCGACCGCGCAGCCGAGCGCCGTCCAGCTGAGCTGTCCGGTTTGGACGTACACGGTGCCCAGAACGCCGGCCAGCCCGAAGAAGACGAAGACCGCGATCTCGCCGAAACCGTAGTAGCCGTAAGGCTTTTTGCCGCCGGTGTAGAACCAGGCGCCGAGGATGCAGACCGCGCCCATCGCCAGCAGCCACCACAGGCCGCTGATCGCGACGAGAACGAGCCCGAGGATTCCGGCGAGCCCGAGGGCGACGAGAGCGGCTGTCAGGACGGCCTTCGGCTTCGCGACTCCGGAGCCGACCAGCCGCAGCGGGCCGACGCGGTTTTCGTCGGTGCCGCGGATGCCGTCGGAGTAGTCGTTGGCGTAGTTGACGCCGACGATCAGGGCGAGTGAGACCAGCAGCGCGAGAATCGATCGGGACCAGGAGAAGCCGTCGAGCGCGACCGCAGCGCCGACTCCGGCGACCACCGGCGCCACCGCGTTGGGCAGCGTCCGCGGGCGCGCCCCTTCGATCCATTCACCAGCAGTCGCCATGCCGCCATTCTGGCCCTGGCCACTACCGGCCGGTATGCGGGGCTCGTCACCTGCTCGAGGGATCCCGAGCAGGTGACGAGTCGCGCTACTTGAGGTCGTCGATCGCGTCTTCCAGTGTCCAGGTGAGCGTGCCGCTGTTCGGAACGGCGGTTTCCGGTTCGTCCGCCAGCGCGGGTCCGGCCAAAGCGACCAGTCCCATCGTGACGGCGGTGCAGGCCAATACGGTGCGTGTCCAGCGCGTCATACCTAGACGTAAACCCGCGGGTAATGATTGTGTCAACAATGTCCCAGTAATCGGTGGGGAATTCACGACCTTCGTAGGAGATTCCGGACGGCCGTCCTGTCGATCTTCCCGGGGCCTCGCAGCGGGAGTTCTTCGACGAACTCGACTCGCTTCGGAGCGGCCGCGGCGCCGGCCTCTTCGCGGCACGCGGCCCGCAGCGAATCGACGTCGCAACCAGCGCCGACGACGAGCGCGACGACGGCTTCACCCCACTCGGGGTCGGGTACGCCGACCACGCACGCATCCCGGATCCCCGGCTGCGCGGTCAAGATCCGTTCGACGGCCGCGGCGGCCACCTTCACCCCGCCGGTGTTGATCATGTCGTCGATCCGGCCGAGGATCTCCAACCGCCCGTCGGCCGACCACCGGCCGCGGTCGGAGGTGCGGAACCGGCCGTCCTCGAAGGCCTCCGTCGTCAGGTCGGGTCGCAGTCGGTAGCCGTGCGCGAGCACGTCACCCGTGATACAGACCCGCTCGTCTTCGAGTTCGACGTGTACTCCGTCCAGCGGTACGCCTTCGTAGACGCAGCCGCTGGCGGTCTCGCTCATGCCGTACGCGGGCACGATCTTCACGCCCGCTTCGGCGGCGCGCTGCCGGAGATCCGCGGTGGTCGCCGCGGCGCCGACGATGATCGCGTCGAAAGCGCGGGCCGCCGCCAGGCCGGGCCCGCCCGCGTCGAGCAGCCGTCCGAGCTGGGTCGGCACGAGCGCGGTGTAGCGCGGCCCGTCCAGTGACAGCAGCGGCGCGGCGGCCTCGGCGAAGTCGTCCGGCCGGAACCCGGGGGCGGGCAGCACGGCGGGCGTCGTCCCGGCCAGCAGCGAGCGGATCAGCACCTGCAGTCCGCCGATGTACTGCGCCGGGGTCGCGAGCAGCCAGTGCCCCGGACCGCCGAGCCGCGCGTGGGTGGCGTTCGCCGAAGCGGTCAGCGCCGACGCCGACAGCAGCACACCCTTCGGCTCGCCGGTGGACCCGGAGGTGGCGATGATCACCGCGGTCCCGGGTTCGGCCGGGCGTGTCGGCTCCATCGCGTCCCGCAGGGCCTCCGACGCGTAGGGGAGGACGGCCGGGCCGCCGCCGAGCGCCTCGGCCAACGCCGAGGTCAGCCCGTCGATCGACGCCGGACCCCCGGCCACCCCTATCGCACGCATCCCGCCAGCCTACGGCGTGCATTTCGTCCTCTGAATGCGATCGTTGCGCACGCAACTACCGCATTCAGAGGACGAAATGCGGAGGTCAGTAGTAGTACGGGAAGGCCGACCAGTCGGGGGAGCGCTTCTCCAGGAAGGAGTCGCGGCCTTCGACGGCCTCGTCCTGCATGTACGCCAGCCGGGTGGTTTCGCCGGCGAAGAGCTGCTGGCCCACCAGGCCGTCGTCGGTGAGGTTGAACGCGTACTTGAGCATCCGCTGCGCGGTCGGCGACTTGCCGTTGATGGTCCACGCCCAGTCCAGCGCCTCGGTCTCGAGCTCCGCGTGCGGGACGGCGGAGTTCACCGCGCCCATCGCCTGCATCTGCTCGGCCGTGTACTCGCGCCCGAGGAAGAAGATCTCCCGCGCGAACTTCTGCCCGACCTGCTTGGCGAGGTACGCCGAGCCGTAGCCGCCGTCGAACGAGCCGACGTCGGCGTCGGTCTGCTTGAAGCGCGCGTGTTCGGCCGAAGCGAGCGTGAGGTCGCACACCACGTGCAGCGAGTGCCCGCCACCCGCCGCCCAGCCGGGGATCACGGCGATGACCACCTTCGGCATGAACCTGATCAGCCGCTGCACCTCGAGAATGTGCAGTCGTCCGGCCCTCGCCGGATCGATCGTGTCGGAGGTCTCCCCGTCCGCGTACTGATACCCGGAGCGTCCGCGAATACGCTGGTCACCACCGGAACAAAACGCCCAGCCGCCGTCCTTCGGCGATGGGCCGTTGCCGGTGAGCAGGACGCAGCCGACGTCCGAGCTCATCCGCGCGTGGTCGAGCGCGCGGTACAGCTCGTCGACGGTGTGCGGACGGAAGGCGTTGCGGACCTCGGGACGGTCGAACGCGATACGCACCACCCGTTTGCCTGAGCGGCTCTCAGAGGAGCGGTGATAGGTGATGTCGGTGAAGTCGAAACCGTCGACTTCGGTCCACAAGGCCGGGTCGAACAGCTCGGAAACCTGGGCGTCATCCACGTTTGGGAGAATAGGACGTGTGGCCGTGAGTCGTAGTGTGAAACCCGAGGTCTGCCGGTGAATCCTTCCACCGCGCAGGCCAGGGTCATCGTCGACGAACTCGTCCGCAACACCGTCTCGCACGTCGTCCTCTGCCCGGGCTCACGCAACGCCCCGCTGTCGATCGCGCTGTACGACGCGGCGGCCGCCGGACGGCTCCAGTTGCACGTCCGCATCGACGAACGCGGCGCCGCCTTCCTCGCCCTCGGCATCGCCGCGCGCACGGGCCGCCCCGTCGCCGTGCTGTGCACCTCGGGCACCGCGGCCGCGAACTTCCACCCCGCCGTGCTGGAGGCGGACCGCGCGGGCGTGCCGCTGATCGTGCTGACCGCCGACCGCCCGCCCGAGATGCGGGCCGCGGGCGCGAGTCAGGTCATCGACCAGCACCAGCTCTACGGCAACGCCATCCGCTACTTCGACGAGCTCGCCGTCGCCGAACGCCGCGCCGGCCAGAACTCGTACTGGCGCGGTCAGATCTGCCGCGCCTGGAACGCCGCGTACGGCGAGTGGCGCTGCGGACCGGTGCATCTGAACATCCCCTTCCGTGAGCCGCTCGTGCCGGACATCAACGACGACGGAGAGTGGTACGAGTCACTCGAAGGGCGTCCCGACGGCGCTCGCTGGACCGAGCTGCCCGACTTCGGCGCGCTTCCCTCTTTCGTGGTGCCCTCGGCGCGGTCCGGCCTGGTCATCGCGTGCGACACCGGCGTGCAGGCGGCCAGCGAATGGGCCGAGCTGCACGGCTGGCCGGTCGTCTCCGAGACCGGCGGCATCGGGCTGGCGGGCGCGACGGCGATCTCGTCCGGCGCTTGGCTGCTCGGCGTCGAGGAGTTCATCTCGCGGCACAAACCCGAGCAGGTCCTGTGCATCGGCCGTCCGACGGTGTTCCGGCAGGTCCAGAGCGTGCTGTCCGATCCCGGCGTCGAGGTGCTGCTGGTCCGGCCGGATTCGGACTGGCCCGCGCCCGCGCACAACGTCCGCCAGGTCGGCCAGTGGTTCGACGAGCCGACCAAACCGGCCGATCCCGAGTGGCTCGCCAGCTGGCAGCGCGCGGACAAGGCGGCGTCGGCGGCGGTGACCGAAGCGCTGGCCGCCGAACCGTGGCCGAGCGGGCTGCGCCTGGCGACCGAGCTGGTCGACGCGGTCCCGGAGGGGTCGCTGCTGGTCGTGGGCTCGTCCAACCCGACCCGTGACGTCGCGCTCGCCGGACGGCTGCGGCCCGACGTCCTCGTGCACCGCAACCGCGGCGTCGCCGGGATCGACGGCATGGTGTCGACCGCGATCGGTGCCGCGACCGTCCACAGGGGACATTCGTACGCCCTGCTCGGCGATCTGACGTTCCTGCACGACGCGAGCGGCCTGCTGACCGGTCCCGCCGAACAGCGCCCCGACCTGACGATCGTGGTGCTCAACGACGACGGCGGCGGCATCTTCTCCCTGCTGGAGCAGGGCGCGCCCGAGCACAACGCCAGCTTCGAGCGCGTCTTCGGCACGCCGCACGGGGCCGACCTCGGTGCCCTGTGCGCCGGCTACCGCGTTCCGCATGTCGTCGCCGAGACGCTCACCGAGTTCCGCGCGGCGCTCAAGCCCGCGCCGGGGCTGCGGGTGGTGGAGGTCCGGGTGGACCGAACGCGTCACCGTGAGCTGCACGCGCGCCTCCGTACGGCGGTGTCGTCGGCCGTGCGTGCTGTCTAGCCGTTTTTGATCTCAGTCCAGAGGCTAGGAACCCCTCCTTCGGCTGTGTCTCGGTGATGATCGGGTGGCTACGTTCGAGCGCGCTGACAAATCCTGGGAGGATTCGCAATGCGCTTGAACACTCGCGCCGGCTTCGCCGGATTGACCGCGGGCGTCGTCTCGGTGCTGCTCGTGGGCACCGCGGCCGCCGCACCCGCGCCCGGCTCGATCGGCATCGGCGACCCGTACTACCCGCACGCCGGGAACGGCGGCTACGACGTCGGTCACTACGACCTCCGGCTGACCTATCAGCCGTCCACCGACCTGCTCTCCGGTGCCACGACGATCCTGCTCACCGCGACGCAGGACCTTTCGGCGTTCAACCTCGACTTCGGCCTGAAGGTGTCGAGCGTCCGCGTCAACAACCGGCCCGCGAAGTTCGCGACGTCGACCGACGGCACCGGTGAGCTGACCGTCACGCCGTCGACGCCGCTGAAGAAGGGGCAGACGGCCACGGTCGTCGTCGCCTACGCGGACACGCCGTCGAAGGTGAAGATCGACGGCTTCACCGCCTGGAAGAAGACCCCGGACGGCGCGCTGGCCGTCGACGAGCCGCAGAGCGCGGCCTGGTGGTTCCCGTCCAACGACCACCCGACCGACCTGGCGACCTACGACGTCTCGGTCGAGGTCCCGAACGACGTCGCCGCGCTGTCGAACGGCACGCTCGTGCGCAAGACGGTGCAGCGGCCGGGCTGGACGCGCTGGAACTGGCGCAGCACCAAACCGCAGGCGACGTACCTCACGTCGCTGGAGGTCGGCAAGTTCGAGGTGAACGAGCAGACCACGCCGGACGGCAAACCGTTCATCACCGCCTATGGCGCCGACCTCGGCGAATCGCTCGGCGCGGCCAAGGCCAGCATCGAGCGGACGCCGGAGATCACCGAGGTCCTCGCCTCGAAGTTCGGGCCTTACCCGTTCGAGGCGCAGGGCGGCGTCGTCACCACCGGCATCACCTTCGCGCTGGAGAACCAGACGCGGCCGGTGTACGGCGCCAGGGCCTTCCGGTCCGGCTCCAACACCTCGATCGTCGCGCACGAGCAGGCGCACCAGTGGTTCGGTGACAGCGTCACGCTGGGCAAGTGGAGCGAAATCTGGCTGAACGAGGGCTTCGCCTCCTACGGCGAGTTCCTGTGGTCGGAGGAGACCGGCGAGGGCACGGCCGACGAACTCGCCCAGTACATCTACGACTCCACGCCCGCCGAAGACCCGTTCTGGCAGGTCCTTCCCGCCGACCCGGGCGCGGACGACCAGTTCCACGCGGCCGTCTACGACCGCGGCGCGCTCGCGGTGCACGCGTTGCGCAAGGCCGTGGGTGACGACACGTTCTTCCGGATCCTGCAGACCTGGCAGCAGGTGAAGAAGGCCAAGTCGGCCGTGATCGGAGAGTTCATCGCGCTGGCGGAGAAGATCTCGGGCAAACCGCTGTACGACCTGTTCCAGACGTGGCTGTACACCAAGGGCAAGCCCGCGGTGAGCCCGAACGGTACGCCGGCTCTCCGGGCCGCTGTGGCGCCTGTCGCACCGAAGTCCTACCCGCAGATCAAGGCGACCCATGAATTCCTCGCCGAGCGACACGCCCACTGACGGGTAGCGCTACGCTCGCGGCGTGACGGCCAAAACGGAGCGGGTGAGGCGCATCGGGTGGTATGCCGCCCTCGTTGTCGCCTCACTCGTCACCGTGCTCGGCGTCTCGCTGCTGTTCGCCGCCATCCGCAACGACAACGCGATCGAAGCGGAACTCGGGCAGGCGACCGCACAGGTCGAGTCGGTGACCTTCGACCGCACGATCATCAACTACGCCACCCCCGATGGCATCATGCACAGCCCGGCCAACGGGGTGCTCTATCCCTCGGGGCTGGCCGCCGGGCAGCTGGTGAACATCGAGTACGACGTCGGCGACCCGGAACTCGCGCGGGTGGCGGGCCGCTCGGCGGCGAACACGCTGCTGCCGCTGGGCAGCATGATCTTCTTCACCTGGCTGATCGCCGGCCCGCTGCTGTGGTGGATCCGGCGGCAGAACGTCCGGGCACGGGCTGAGTCGTCCGTCTGATCACGTGTGCCGTCCGTTGCGGCACGCCGGCTTGCCGTGCGGAACCGGCGAACTCACGTGATCAGGCGGACGACACGCGTGATTGAACGGACGACTCAGCCGACCGACTCCTGCCACCAGCCCAGGACCTCGTCGGCCACGCCCGGCGCCGCCACCAGCAGCGCGTCGACCGGCAGGGCCGTGTCTTCCCCGTGCCGGTCCAGCACCACGGCCCCGGCCTCGATGGCCAGCGCGACCGATCCGGCGACGTCCCATTCGCGGTAGCTGTGCAGCACCGCCGCGGCCGCGTGCCCCAGCGCGACCTGCGCGATCGCCAAGGCCGCCGAGCCGAGCACCCGGACCCCGGCGTGCGCGGCGGGGGCCCGTTCGATGAACTGGCCCATCCCCGGCCAGACACCTTTGCGGGTGAGTTCCGTGCAGACGATCGCCCCGGCGGTCCCGCGGCGGTCGGTGAGCGTGATCGGCTTGCCGTTCGCCCTGGCCCCGCGGCCGCGGGCGGCGGCGTAGATCTGGGCGCGGTACGGGTCCGCGACCACGCCCACCACCGGCCCCGAAGCGTCGATCAGGGCGAGGCTGTACGCGCACCAGGGGACACCGGCGACGTAGTTCGCGGTGCCGTCGACCGGGTCGACCACCCAGCGGTATTCGGCGACGTCGGCACCGTGGTCGGCGCCGAATTCGCCGCCCACGACGGGGATTCCGGGGAATTCCGCGGTCAGCACGCGGCGGGTGTGGCGTTCGAGGATCCGGTCCGTGTCGGTGACCCAGTCGAAGGGCGAGTCCTTCGGATCGGGCTGGGCGCCGCGGCCGGCGGTCGCGGTGATCACGTCGGTCGCGTCGTTGGCCAGCCGCCCGGCCACTTCGAGGGCCCTCGACACCAGCCCTGGCTCGACGGGCTGGGGCGGCCTTGACGACAGGAGGGTCATGCCTGACTAGTGTGGCCGAGCCTGGTTTACGGAACACGACCTTGAGATGACATGTCGTCTGTTCCGTTTTTGTTGGCGTGGGCGTCACAACCGGATGCGACAGTGATCCGCGTGCGAGTCGCGATAGTCACCGAAAGTTTCCTGCCCCAGGTGAACGGCGTGACCAACTCCGTGCTCCGCGTCGTGGAACACCTCCGCGACCGCGCGCACGACGTGCTGATCATCGCCCCGGGTCCGGGTCCCGCGGAGTATCTCGGCGCCCCGGTCGTGCGCATTCCCGCCCTCGACTTCCCCGGCGTGAACTCCCTCCCGGTCGGCGTGCCGACCCGGACGGTGCTCACCGCCCTCGCCGATTTCGGTCCGGACGTGGTGCATCTGGCGTCGCCGTTCGTGGTCGGCGCCCGCGGGCTCGCCGCGGCAAGACGACTGCGGGTGCCGTGCGTCGCGGTGTACCAGACCGACATCGCCGGGTTCGCCGCCGCGTACGGCTTCGGCATCGCCGCTCGCGCGGCGTGGCGCTGGGTGCGCCGTCTGCACTCGCGGGCCGACCGCACGCTCGCGCCGTCGACGGATTCGGTGGAACAGCTGAAACTGCACGGGATCCCGCGGGTGCACCGCTGGGCGCGTGGCGTCGACATCGAGCGGTTCTCGCCGGTCCACGCCGACCCCGCGTTGCGCGCCGAACTGGCGCCGAACGGCGAACTGCTGGTCGGTTTCGTCGGCAGGCTCGCGCCAGAGAAGGAGGTCGAGCGGCTGACCGCGCTCGCCGGGATCGCCGGGATCCGCGTGGTCGTCGTCGGTGACGGACCGGAGTTGCCGATGCTGCGCGAACGGATCCCAGGTGCGGCGTTCCTCGGCGCCCGGTACGGCGAAGAGCTCTCCGCGGCGTACGCGAGCCTCGACGTGTTCGTCCACACAGGACCACATGAGACGTTCTGCCAGGCCATTCAGGAAGCGATGGCGTCCGGGCTGCCGGTGCTGGCGCCGAACGCGGGCGGTCCGAAGGATCTGGTCCTGCCCGGCCGCACGGGGTACCTGCTGCCCGCCGACCGCGCCGGGTTCGCGACAGAACTGGTGGACAAGGTGAACGACCTGCGCGACGAAGCGCTGCGCGCCAGGCTGGGGGAGAAGGCGCGCAAGGTCGTGCTGGGCCGGACTTGGCCCGCCGTCTGCCGGGAACTGGTCGGCCACTACGAGGCCGTCCAAGGCAAAGTCGCCCGCGCGGCGTAATGCAGCGGCCGGGAAGAGACCGGGCACGAGGCGGACTGGAATGCATCGGCTGGAAAGGAACCGGGCACAAGGCGGACTCGAAATGCACATAGTCCAGCTGGCCAACTTCTACGGGCCACGCTCGGGCGGGCTGCGAACCGCGCTGCATCACCTCGGCGCCGGTTACGTGGCGAGCGGTCATCAGGTGACCCTCGTGGTGCCGGGGCGGCGCTACGCGGACGAGACGCTGCCTTCGGGAGTCCGCCGGTTCTCCCTTCCGGCACCGCGGATCCCGGGCACCGGCGGCTATCGCGCGGTGGATCCGCACCGGGTGCGCGCGGTGCTGGAACGCCTGGAGCCGGACAGGCTGGAAGTGTCCGACAGGCTCACGCTGCGCGGCATGGGCGTCTGGGCGCGGCGCAACGGCGTGCCCAGCATGGTGATCTCGCACGAGCGGCTGGACAGGCTGCTGGAACAGTTCCTGATGCCGGAACCCGTCGCGCGGCGCGTCGCGGACGTCGCGAACCGGCGGATGGCGCGGCGCTACGACACGGTCGTCTGCACGACGGCGTTCGCCCGCGCGGAATTCGACCGGATCGCCGCGCCGAACGTGCGACGGGTCCCGCTCGGCGTCGACCTCACGACGTTCGCCCCGGCCCGGCGCGACGACGGCTGGCGGCACACGCTGTCCGGTGACGCGGACGCGCTGATCGTCCACTGTGGACGTTTGTCGCCGGAGAAGCACGTCGAGCGCAGTGTCGACACCGTCGCCGAGCTGATCGAGGCAGGGCATCGCGTCCGGCTCGTGATCGCCGGTGACGGCCCTCGGCGGCGTGCGCTGGAACGGCGGGCACGCGGGCTTCCGGTGACCTTCCTCGGCTTCCTTTCCGGACGCAGCGACGTCGCGCGCCTGCTGGCCAGCGCGGACGTCTCCCTCGCGCCGGGTCCACACGAGACGTTCGGGCTGGCCGCGCTGGAGGCGCTCGCTTCGGGGACTCCGGTGGTGGTCTCGGCGTCGTCGGCGCTGCGGGAGATCGTGCGGCCCGGCTGCGGCGCGGCGGTGGACGATCGCGCACCCGCTTTTGCCGGTGCCGTTACCGGCCTGCTCGAACGTCCCGAGGACGCCCGGCGGGCGGCGGGGAGGGCCCGGGCGGAGGAATTCGCCTGGCCAAGATCGGTGCAGGGAATGCTCTCCGCACTCACTTGATCACTTTGTATCTCTTTTGTACAACCGGCATTCATCGTCCCCTCACGCCATCGAGCGAGAGGACGGCACGTGAGGTTCGAAGTACTGGGCACGTTCAGCATCTCTTCCGGTTCGCGGTCGGTCCCGCTGCACGGCCGGATGCGGAGAACGCTCCTCGGCGTGCTGCTGGTCCGGGCGAACACCTTCGTGCCGGTGAACGTGCTCACCGAGGCACTGTGGGAGAGCAAGTGGGAGCCGCGGGCGGTACCGAAGCTGCACTGGCACGTCCACAAGCTGCGGCAGGCCCTGCCCGAAGGAGACCGGCTCGGCTTCGACAACGGCGGCTACCGCCTGGAGGTCCATCCCGGCGAGCTGGACGTCGAGACCTTCGAGACGCTGGCAGGCCAGGCGCTGAAGTCCGCGGACCCCGCGCAGCGCGCGTCACTGATCCGGCAGGCCCTGACGCACTGGCACGGCGCGCCCTACGACGGCTTGGACGTCCCGCTGCTTTCGGACGAGACGATGCGCCTCTCGGAGCACCGCCTGGTCCTGCTCGAAGAGCTCTACCAGGCCGAACTCGACCTCGGGCGGCACGCGAGCGCGGCCGTCGAACTGGCGGATCTGGTGCGGCGGCATCCCTTGCGGCAGCGTGCCCAGTACCTCCTGATGGACGCTCTTTGGCGGGCCGGGCGCACCTCCGACGCGCTGGCGGCGTACCGGCGGGCGCGCCGGGTCTCGGTCGATCAGCTCGGCCTCGAACCGGGGCCGGAACTGCGGTTGCTGGAGCGGAGGATCCTCGCCGGTGAGGTCGCGGGGGCCGGTGCGCACCGTGCCCCGGCGTTGCTTCACCGGGCCAGGTGAACCTACGGGGCGCCGCTTTGCTCCCGCTTGGCCGACGTGTCTCAGCGCGGTCGAGTTAGTGTTTGGGGCATGTCCCGAGCGAGTCTTGACAAGGATCCGCACGAAGTCGCCGCCATGTTCGACGACGTCGCGGACGGCTACGACCGCGCGAATTCGTTCATGACCTTCGGCTTCGACCGCCGCTGGCGCACCATCACCGGCCGGGTGCTGGACGCCAAACGCGGCGAGAAGGTGCTGGACCTCGCCGCGGGCACCGGCGTGTCCACCGTCGAGTACGCGCGCAACGGCGCCTGGTGTCTCGCGGCGGACTTCTCGGTCGGCATGCTCAGGGCGGGCAAGCACCGCGGCGTCCCCATGGTGGCCGCCGACGCGATGAAGCTGCCGTTCGCCGACGAGAGCTTCGACGCGGTCACCATCTCGCTCGCGCTGCGGAACTTCGTCGACACGAAGGCCGCGCTCACCGAGATCGCGCGGGTGGTCAAACCGGGCGGCAGGCTGGTGATCTGCGAGGTGTCGACGCCCACATTCCCGCCGATCCGGTTCCTGCACCGGAAGTTCATCGCGAAGCTGCTCACCTGGGTCGGCGCGCGGACCTCGTCGAACCCCGAGGCCTACTCCTACCTGGCCGAATCCATGCTGGCGTGGCCGGATCAGCGGACGCTCGGGGAGATCATCGCGAGCGCCGGATGGACCGAGGTGGAGTGGCTGAACCTCACGTTCGGCGTCGTCGCCATCCACCGCGCCAAAAAGCCCGCATAAACTCGCGGCCATGACACGTCGCAACGCTGATCACGACGCCGAAGTCATCGTCGTCGGTGCCGGACCGGCCGGCTCCACCGCCGCCACGTACCTCGCCCGTGCGGGCGTCGACGTGCTGCTGCTGGAGAAGACCGAGTTCCCGCGCGAGAAGGTGTGCGGCGACGGCCTGACCCCGCGCGGCGTCAAGCAGCTCATCGACCTGGGGATCGACACCAGCGAGGACGCGGGCTGGGTGCACAGCCGCGGCCTGCGGATCCTCACCGGCGAGCTCACGCTGGAGCTCGACTGGCCGGACCTGACCAGCTACCCGCCGTACGGCGTTTCGCGCACCCGTCAGGACTTCGACGACCTGCTCGCGAAGACCGCGGTCAAGGCGGGCGCGCGGCTCTACGAGCGCACCACCGTCACCGGCGCCATCACCAGCCCGACCGGCCGCGTGATCGGCGTCGAGGCGAAGGTGGGCCCGGAGAAGACGCCGGTGAGCTACCGCGCTCCGCTGGTACTGGCCTGCGACGGCGTCTCCGCGCGGCTCGCGCTGAGCGTCGGCATCCAGAAGAACGAGAAGCGCCCGATGGGTGTCGCGGTGCGGCAGTACTACAAGAGCCCGCGCCACGACGACCCGTTCATCGAGGGCCACCTGGAGCTGTGGGACCGCTCGGACCCGCGCGACCCCAAGCTGCTGCCCGGCTACGGCTGGGCGTTCCCGCTGGGCGACGGCACGGTGAACGTCGGCCTCGGCATGCTGTCGACGTCGGCCGCGTTCCGCAGCACCGACTACCGCGCGCTGCTGCGCCAGTGGCTCGACGGAACGCCCGAGGAATGGGGCTACCGCGAGGAGAACGCCGTCGGCAAGGTCGGCGGCGCCGGTCTTCCGATGGGTTTCAACCGCACCCCGCACTACCGCGACGGCCTGCTGCTGCTCGGCGACGCGGGCGGCATGGTCAGCCCGTTCAACGGCGAGGGCATCTCGGCCGCGATGGAGTCCGCGCAGCTGGCGTCGGAGTTCGTCGTGCAGGCGTTGGCGCGCCGCGAGGGCCCGTCCCGTGAGCGGGCGCTGGAGGGCTACCCGCGCGCGGTCGGTGAGCTGATGGGCGGCTACTACCGGCTCGGCAACGTGTTCGCGAAGCTGATCGGGAAGCCGAAGGTCATGCACGCCGCGACGAAGTACGGACTGCGGATCAACTCGATCCTTCCGTTGGTCTACAAGGGACTCTCGGGCTGCTACGACGCCAAGGGCGGGGACGGCGTCGACCGCCTCATCGCCGCGCTGGCCCGGGCCACCCCCTCTCCGCGCTGACGCCGGGCTGAAGGGGGGCCCTTCGCCGCATCTCGCGCGGCGAAGGGCCTTTCGTCGCGTCTGACGTGGGGAAAAGTCCCCTCCAGCCGCTTGGTGGTGGGCACGGCGACCCCGACCCTGCTCAGAGGGTCGTGAAAGCCACTTTCACAACGCTGAAGGCTGCTGGGGCGTCGTGAGTGGTAAGTGTCGTTAGAACGACACTTACCACTCACGACCCACCCGGCCCACGCCTCCACCGCAGGCCGCTCGCCCCGCCCCACCTGCGTGGGTTCCACACGTCTGGACCAATCACGGGTACTCCGGGCAGTGGTATCGGTCACAGGACAAATGTGGTCGAACGACCCTGGGAAGCCGATCTTGGGAACGACGTCGCAGGTCATCGGTACCGCACGCCGGAAGTAACCGTACTGGCCGTGCGGCCAAGTTAGGGCAGCCTTATAGCACGGGGCCTAGGGACAAGAATGTGAGTCACGTCCTACACTCGGCCCATGCTTTGTGAATCGCTTCACATCCTCGACGGGAGGCTTGTGAACTATTTCACAAGCAAGGGGGCCGTCATGCACGGCCCGTAAGGGTTGCCTAACCCTCGGCGGTGTGACCCAGGTGACTTAGGGTGCCGACCGAGGGAAGCGGTGAACCCCGACTCGAAAACCGCAGCGGCGCGGAAAGGATGGCGAAAACCCCGTGCTGATGTTGCCCGTGCTGACCCAGGCGAGCACCCCCGCGGTGCCCAATCTGGACATGTACCTCCCCCTGGTCCTTCTGTTCGTCCTCGCTCTCGGCTTCGCGGTGCTCTCGGTGCTGCTCGGCCCGCTGGTCGGCCCGAGCCGCCCCAACAGGGCGAAGACCGCGGCCTACGAATGCGGTATCGAACCGTCGCCGCAACCGGTCGTCGGCGGCGGCCGGATGCCGGTCGCGTACTACATCACCGCGATGCTGTTCATCCTGTTCGACATCGAGATGGTCTTCCTCTACCCGTTCGCGGTCTCCGCGGACGCGCTGGGCATGTTCGGCCTGGTGGAGATCGTGCTGTTCATCGCGACGGTCGGTTTCGCGTACGCCTACGTATGGCGTCGCGGCGGCCTGGATTGGAACTAGAGACGCATGGGCCTCGAAGAAAAACTCCCCAACGGCATCCTGCTCGCCAGCCTTGAAGGCCTGGTCAACTGGGCGCGCAAGAACTCGATGTGGCCCGCCACCTTCGGTCTCGCCTGCTGCGCGATCGAGATGATGACCGTCGGCGGTTCCCGCTACGACATCGCGCGTTTCGGCATGGAGCGCTTCAGCGCGACGCCGCGCCAGGCGGATCTGATGATCGTCGCCGGCCGTGTCACGCAGAAGATGGCGCCGGTGCTCCGCCAGATCTACGACCAGATGGCCGAGCCCAAGTGGGTGCTGGCGATGGGCGTCTGCGCCTCGTCCGGCGGGATGTTCAACAACTACGCCGTGGTGCAGGGCGTCGACCACATCGTCCCGGTCGACATGTACCTCCCCGGTTGCCCGCCGCGCCCCGAAATGCTGCTCGACGCGATCCTGAAGCTGCACGCCAAGATCCAGGACGAGCCGATCAACGCCCGCCGGGCCGCGATCCGCGCCGCCAGCGGTGAGCGCACCGAGCTGATCGCCTCCTCGATCAAGTACGCGAAGAAGTGAGCGACGTGCCTGAAGCCAGTAACCCTGAAGAGAAGCCGGAAACCGGCGGCGAGCAGTCCAGCGCCGACCGTCCCGAAGGCGGCCTCGAACCCCAAGGCACCCGCCCGGCCGAACCGGTCGTCACCGGTAAAGCGCGCCAGGGCATGTTCGGCGTGCGCGGCACCGGTGACACCTCCGGTTACGGCGGCGTCCGCCTCCCGGCGTACAGCCCGCCCCCGGCGGAGCGCCCGTACGGCGGCTGGTTCGACGAGTTCGCCGACGAGTTCTACGCGGCCTTGGCGGACAACAAGATCCCGGCGAACGCGGTCCTGCAGACCACGGTCGACCGCGGTGAGATCACCTTCTACGTCGCCCGCGAGCACCTCGTCGAGATCGCCAAGGTCCTGCGCGACGACACCGGGCTGCGCTTCGAGCTGCTCAGCTCCGTCTCCGGCGTGGACTACGGCGTCGACGTCCCGCAGCGGCTGCACTCGGTCTACCACTTCACGTCGATGACCTACCGCCGCCGCATCCGGCTCGAGGTCACCCTCGACATCGAAGACCCGCACGTCCCGTCGCTGGTCGGGGTCTACCCGACGGCCGACTGGCAGGAGCGGGAGACCTGGGACATGTTCGGCATCGTCTATGACGGCCACCCGGCGCTGACCCGCATCCTCATGCCGGACGACTGGGACGGCCACCCCCAGCGCAAGGACTACCCGCTCGGCGGGATTCCCGTCGAATACAAGGGCGCGGAGATCCCGCCGCCGGACCAGCGGAGGTCTTACTCGTGAGCACCGAACACCTCTCCGACGTGACCACAGGCACCGACACTTCGCCTGAGGGCAGCGACAGCGTCCCCGAAGCCGACTCCCGCGACACCACCGAAGGCCGCGTCTACACCGTCTCCGGCGGTGACTGGGAAGACGTCATCGAGGACTCCCGCCACGACGAGCGCATGGTCATCAACATGGGCCCGCAGCACCCGTCGACGCACGGCGTGCTCCGGCTCGTGCTGGAGATGGAGGGCGAGACCGTCACCCAGCTCCGCTCGGTCATCGGCTACCTGCACACCGGGATCGAGAAGAACTGCGAGTACCGCACGTGGACCCAGGGCGTCACCTTCGTGACGCGCATGGACTACCTCGCGCCGCTCTCGACCGAGATGGCGTACTGCCTCGGTGTCGAGAAGCTGCTCGGCATCCAGGCCCCGCGCCGCGCCGAGCTGCTGCGCGTGATGCTGCTGGAGATCAACCGCATCGGCTCGCACCTGGTCTACATCGCCACCGGCGGCATGGAACTCGGTGCCACCACGGCGATGACGCTCGGCTTCCGTGAGCGCGAAGAGGTCCTGCACCTGCTGGAGCACCTCACCGGTCTCCGGATGAACCACGCGTTCATCCGCCCCGGCGGCCTCGCCCAGGACATGCCTGCCGACTACCAAGAGGTCGTCAGCGCGTTCGTCAAGGTGATGGAAGAGCGGCTTCCCCTGTACGACAAGCTCTTCACCGGTCAGCCGATCTGGCGCAACCGGCTCAAGGGTGTCGGGTACCTGCCGGTCGACGCCTGCCTCGCGCTCGGTGTCACCGGCCCGGTGCTGCGCAGCGCCGGTCTGCCGTGGGACATGCGCAAGACCGAGCCGTACTCCCGCTACGACGAGTTCGAGTTCGACATCCCGACCTCGACCGACGCGGACTGCTGGGCGCGGTACCTGCTGCGTGTCGAGGAGATGCACCAGAGCCTGCGGATCATCAAGCAGTGCCTGAAGAAGCTCGAGCCGGGCCCGGTCATGGTCGAGGACAAGAAGGTGGCCTGGCCGGCGCAGCTCTCGATCGGCAGCGACGGCATGGGCAACTCGCTCGAGCACGTCCGCAAGATCATGGGCCAGTCGATGGAATCGCTGATCCATCACTTCAAACTGGTCACCGAGGGCTTCAAGGTCCCGCCGGGCCAGACCTACACGTCGGTGGAATCGCCGCGCGGCGAACTCGGCGTGCACCTGGTCTCCGACGGCGGCACCAGGCCGCTGCGAGTCCACGTGCGCGAACCGAGTTTCGTGAACCTGCAGTCGATGCCCGCGATGGCCGAAGGCGGCCTGGTGGCGGACGTGATCGCCGCCATCGCCTCGATCGACCCCGTCATGGGGGGAGTGGACCGTTGAGCACCCAGCCCGGAACGACACCGACGCCCGAGCCCGGCACCAGCCTGGCCGAGCAGACCCACATCGCCGCCGGTGGCGACGTCGACGTGATCGCGATCGCGCCGGATCCCGCCGAGGCGGAGGGGATCCTGGAGAACGCGAAGCTCGAAGACATCTTCGACGCCGACACCTATGCCAAGGCGCAGAACCTGATCTCGCGGTACCCGCAGTCCCGGTCGGCGCTGCTGCCGCTGCTGCACCTGGTGCAGTCGGTGCAGGGTTACGTGAGCCAGGAGGGCATCGCCTTCTGCGCCGCGCGGCTGGACCTGTCCGACGCCGAGGTCAGCGCGGTCGCGACGTTCTACACCATGTACAAGCGCCGCCCGTGCGGCGAGCACCTGGTGAGCGTCTGCACGAACACGCTGTGCGCGGCCATGGGCGGCGACGCGATCTACAAGAAGCTCCAGACGCATCTCGGCTCCGAAGAGAAGCCGTTGGGGCACAACGAGACCGCGGGTACGCCGAACGAGCCCGGCTCGATCACCCTCGAACACGCCGAATGTCTCGCGGCCTGTGACCTCGCCCCGGTCATCCAGGTCAACTACGAGTACTTCGACAACCAGACCGAGGACAAGGCCGTCGCGCTGGTCGACGCGTTGCAGGCGGGCAAGAAGCCCGCCCCGACGCGCGGCGCGCCGCTGACGAACTTCAAGGGCGCCGAACTGCAGCTCGCCGGGTTCTTCCCGGAGGACGCGCAGCAGTACCGCACGGACGTCGATGGTCCTTCGCAGGCCGTCGAAACCCTGCGGGGCGCGCAGGTCGCGCAGGACCGCGGCTGGACCGCGCCCGCGATGAAGGACGTCCCACTGCCCGAAGTGGAGAAGAAGTAATGGCCGATCCCATCACTCCGGTCCTCACGAAGCGCTGGCTTTCGCCCAACTCCTGGACGATCCAGTCCTACGAAGCCCTCGAGGGCTACACCGCGATCCGCAAGGCGCTCAAGGCCACTCCCGAGCAGATCGTCCAGCTGGTCAAGGACTCCGGCCTCCGCGGCCGTGGCGGCGCGGGCTTCCCGGCCGGCATCAAATGGTCCTTCATGCCGCCGAACGAGGACAAGCCGCACTACCTCGTCATCAACGCCGACGAGGGCGAGCCGGGCACCTGCAAGGACATCCCGCTGATGATGGCGGACCCGCACTCGCTGATCGAGGGCTGCATCATCGCCTCGTACGCGATGCGTTCGCACCACTGCTTCATCTACGTCCGCGGCGAGGCGCTGCACTGCATCCGCCGTCTCAACGCGGCCGTGCGCGAGGCCTACGAAGCGGGCTACCTCGGCAAGAACATCCTCGACTCCGGATTCGACCTCGACATCACCGTGCACGCGGGCGCCGGGGCGTACATCTGCGGCGAGGAGACGGCGCTGCTGGACTCGCTGGAAGGCCGCCGCGGCCAGCCGCGGCTCAAGCCGCCCTTCCCGGCCGCCGCGGGGCTCTACGCCGCGCCGACCACGGTGAACAACGTCGAGACCATCGCCAGCGCGCCGTACATCATCAACGGCGGTTCGGACTGGTTCCGCCAGATGGGCCGCGAGAAGTCGCCCGGCCCGAAGATCTACTCGATCTCCGGCCACGTCGAGAAGCCCGGCCAGTACGAATGCCCGCTCGGCACCACGCTGCGCGAACTGCTGGACATGGCGGGCGGCATGAAGGACGGCATCCCGCTGAAGTTCTGGACGCCGGGTGGTTCGTCCACGCCGATGTTCACCAAGGAACACCTCGATGTTCCGCTGGACTTCGAAGGCGCGGCGGAAGCCGGGTCGATGCTGGGCACGACGGCCGTGCAGGTCTTCAACGAGACCGTTTCCGTGCCGTGGGCCGTGATGAAGTGGACGCAGTTCTACGAGCACGAGTCCTGCGGCAAGTGCACGCCGTGCCGCGAGGGCACGTACTGGCTGGCGCAGATCCTGGAGCGCATGGTCGCGGGCCACGGCACCGAGGAGGACATCGACACCCTGCTCGATGTCTGCGACAACATCCTCGGCCGCTCGTTCTGCGCACTCGGCGACGGCGCGGTCTCGCCGATCCAGAGCGGGATCAAGTACTTCCGCGAGGAATTCCTCGCACTTTGTGAAACCAACAAGCGCGAACTGGTGGGGGCGCAGGCATGACGATCGCACCCGACAGGCCGGGAACGTCCACAGAGGACACCCCGGTCCCCGAGGGCCATGTCAAGCTGGTCATCGACGGTGAAGAGGTCATCGCGCCCAAGGGCGAGCTGCTGATCCGCACCGCCGAACGGCTCGGCACGGTCATCCCGCGCTTCTGCGACCACCCGCTGCTCGACCCGGCCGGCGCCTGTCGCCAGTGCCTGGTCGAGGTCGAAATGGGTGGCCGTCCGATGCCGAAGCCGCAGGCCTCGTGCACCATGACGGTCGCCGACGGCATGGTCGTGAAGACCCAGCTGACCTCGGCCGTCGCGGACAAGGCCCAGCAGGGTGTGATGGAGCTGCTGCTCATCAACCACCCGCTGGACTGCCCGGTCTGCGACAAGGGCGGCGAATGCCCGCTGCAGAACCAGGCGCTCGCGCACGGCCGCGCGGAATCCCGTTTCGTCGACACGAAGCGGACGTTCCCGAAGCCGCTGCCGATCTCCTCGCAGGTGCTGCTGGACCGCGAGCGTTGCGTGCTCTGCCAGCGCTGCACCCGGTTCTCCCGCGAGATCGCCGGCGACCCGTTCATCGAGCTGCTCGAACGCGGCGCCCACCAGCAGATCGGTACCGCGGAGACCGCGGACGTGCTGGACCTGGCTTCGCGGACCACGTCCGGCCAGCCGTTCCAGTCGTACTTCTCCGGCAACGTCATCCAGATCTGCCCGGTCGGCGCGCTGACGTCGGCCGCGTACCGGTTCCGTTCGCGGCCGTTCGACCTGGTGTCCGCGCCGAGTGTGTGCGAGCACTGCTCGTCCGGCTGCGCCGAGCGGACCGACTTCCGCCGCGGCAAGGTCATGCGGAAGCTGGCGGGCGACGACCCCGAGGTCAACGAAGAGTGGATCTGCGACAAGGGCCGCTTCGCCTTCCGCTACGCCACCGCCGATGACCGCATCCGCCGTCCGCTGATCCGCAACGCCGATGGCGTGCTGGAAGAGGCTTCCTGGACCGACGCGCTGCGCGCGGCCGCCGCCGGGCTCGCCGAGGCGCGGGACGGCAAGGGTGCCGCGGTGCTCACCGGTGGCAGGTTGACTGTCGAGGACGCCTACGCGTACTCGAAGTTCGCGCGGATCGCCTTGGGCACCAACGACATCGACTTCCGTGCGCGGCCGCACTCTGGCGAGGAGCTGGGCTTCCTCGCATCGCACGTGGTCGGGACGACGCCGGAAAGCGGCGTCACGTTCGGCGAGATCGAGCGGGCACGCACGGTGCTGTGCGTCGCGTTCGAGCCGGAGGACGAGGCGCCGATCGTGTTCCTGCGGCTGCGCAAGGCGGCCCGCAAGAACCGCACCCGCGTCGTCCACTTGGGACAGTGGACCACCTCCTCGGTCAGCAAGACCTTCGGCGAGCTGCTGGCCTGCGCGCCGGGCAGCGAGGCCGCCGCGATCGACGGCATCGCGCAGCACGCGCAGGACGTCGACCAGGCCTTGGCCGCAGAAGGCGCCGTGATCCTCGTCGGCGAACGTGCCGCCGAGGTCCCCGGTCTGTTCTCGGCCCTGCACCGGCTGGTGGAGCGCACCGGCGCCCGGCTCGCATGGATCCCGCGTCGCGCGGGTGAACGCGGTGCCCTGGCGGCGGGCGCGGCGCCGACGCTGCTGCCCGGTGGCCGTCCGGTCACCGACGACGCGGCTCGCGCCGAGATCGAAAAGGCTTGGGGCGTCACGCTTTCCGCCACGACGGGCCGCGACACCACCGCCATCCTCAAGGCCGCTTCCGGTCAGGACATCGACGGCCTGCTGGTCGGCGGCGTCGACCCGGACGACCTGCCCGATCCGGACCTGGCCCGCCGCGCTTTGAAAAATGTGCCCTTCGTGGTCAGCCTGGAACTGCGGCACAGCGGGGTCACCGAACACGCGAACGTCGTCCTCCCGATCGCCCCGGCGGTCGAGAAGGCGGGCAGCTACCTGAACTGGGAAGGCCGCCGCCGCGAGTTCGCCGTCACCCTCGAAGGCACCGGCGCCTTGCCGGACTGCCGGGTGCTCGACACCCTCGCCGTCGAGATGGACGCGGACATCTTCACGCAGACCCCGGCCGCCGCTGCCGCCGATCTCGCCAAGCTGCCTGCTAGGAACGGCTCGTTCCTTGCAGAATTTGCCAGTAACGGACCGTTCATTGCACGCGCCGAGCCCCAGGACGGTCAGGTTCTCCTCGCCACCTGGCGGCAGCTGATCGACAACGGTTCGCTGCAGGACGGCGAGCCGCATCTCAAGGGCACGCAGCGCGAGGTCGTCGCCAAGCTCTCGGCGAAGACCGCCGAAGGCTTGGGCAAGACCGTGAAGGTCTCCACCGAACGCGGTTCCATCACGTTGCCGATCGAGGTCGCGGACCTGCCGGACGGCGTCGTGTGGCTCCCGGGCAACTCCGACGGCTCGGCCGTCCGCGCCGCGCTCGCGGCCGGTCACGGTTCGGCCGTCACCCTCACCGGAGGTGAGAAGTGACTCCGTTGCTCAGCCAGATGCCGGACGCCGCCGAGCGGGCGGCGCTGCTGGCCGACGACCCGTTGTGGCTGATCCTGATCAAGACGGTCGTCATCCTGCTGATCGGCCCGATCCTGACGATCTTCCTGATCGTCTGGGAGCGCAAGGCCGTCGGCCGGATGCAGAACCGTCCCGGCCCCAACCGGGTCGGGCCCGGCGGCTACCTGCAGTCCCTCGCGGACGCGATCAAGCTGCCGTTCAAGGAACAGATCATCCCGGACACCGCCGACCGCAAGGTGTACTTCCTCGCGCCGGTGATCTCCGCGGTGCCGGCGCTGATCGCGCTGGCCGCGATCCCGTTCGGCCCGGTGGTTTCGATCTTCGGTGAGCGCACCACGCTCCAGCTGGTCGATCTGCCGGTCGGCGTGCTGGTGATCCTCGCCTGCTCCTCGATCGGTGTGTACGGCCTGGTGCTGGCCGGCTGGTCGTCCGGCTCGCCGTATCCGCTGCTCGGCGGGCTGCGAAGCGCGGCTCAGGTGATCTCCTACGAGATCGCGATGGGTCTGTCCATCGTGGGCGTCATCCTCTACGCGGGTTCGATGTCGACGTCGGCGATCGTCGAGTCGCAGCAGACCGGCTGGTACTTCTACCTGCTGCTGCCGAGTTTCGTGATCTACCTGATCTCCATGGTCGGCGAGACCAACCGTGCGCCGTTCGACCTCCCCGAGGCCGAATCCGAGCTGGTCGGCGGTTTCCACACCGAGTACAGCTCGATGAAGTTCGCGATGTTCTTCCTCGCCGAGTACGTCAACATGGTGATCGTTTCGGCGTTCGCGACCACGTTGTTCCTCGGCGGCTGGAAGTTCCCGTTCGTCGGCGCCGACCACGCGCTCAACCAGGGCTGGCTCCCGCTGCTGTGGTTCACGGCCAAGCTGTTCATCCTGCTGTTCGGCTTCATCTGGCTGCGCGGCACGCTGCCGCGGCTGCGGTACGACCAGTTCATGCGGCTGGGCTGGAAGGTCCTGGTCCCGGTCAACCTGATCTGGATCGTCGTGATCGTCACGGTCCGCGCGATCAAGAACTCGGGCGGCCTCTCCACCCCGCAGATCCTCATCGGCGGCGGCGCGCTCATCCTCGTCGTCGTCATCCTGAGCCTGCTGCTGCCGGACAAGAAGGTCCCGGACGACGACTACGTCCCGGTGACCGGTGGCGGATTCCCGGTGCCGCCGCTCGACCTGCAGGTTCCGGACCAGACTCCGCGTCAGAAGGCCGTCGCGAAGGCCGAAGCCCGGGCTGCCAAGCGCAAGCCCGCGGCGGTTTCCAGTGGAAGGGAGGCCGGCGATGGGGATGTTTGATCCCATCAAGGGTTTCGGTGTCACCTTCGGGATGATGTTCAAGAAGGTCGCCACCGAGGAGTACCCGGAGGCAGGCGCCCCCGCCGCTCCGCGTTACCACGGCAGGCACCAGCTGAACCGGCATCCGGACGGGCTGGAGAAATGCGTCGGCTGCGAGCTGTGCGCGTGGGCCTGCCCGGCGGACGCGATCTTCGTCGAAGGCGGCGACAACACCGAAGAGGCACGCTTCTCGCCCGGTGAGCGGTACGGCGCCGACTACCAGATCAACTACCTGCGCTGCATCGGCTGCGGGTTGTGCGTCGAGGCCTGCCCCACCCGGTCCCTGACGATGATCAACTTCTACGAGCTGGCCGACGACGACCGGCAGCGGTTGATCTACACGAAGGAAGACCTCCTCGCGCCGCTGCTGCCCGGTATGGAGCAGCCGCCGCACCCGATGCGGCTGGGCGACAACGAGCAGGACTACTACGTCAACGGTCCCGAACTCGCGCGCCCGAAGCCCGCCGAGAACACGGAGGCCGTCCAGTGATCACGGCTTTCCTCGCCCAGACGGACGTTTCGGCCGGGATCACCACCGGCGAGACCATCGCGTTCTGGGTGCTCGGCCCGCTCGCGCTCGCCGTCGCGCTCGGCATGGTCTTCTCCCGCAACGCCGTGCACTCGGCGCTGTGGCTGGTCCTCACGATGCTGTGTCTCGGCGCGCTGTACATGATCCAGCAGGCGCCGTTCCTCGGCTTCACGCAGATCATCGTCTACACCGGCGCGATCATGATGCTGTTCCTGTTCGTGCTGATGATGGTCGGCAGGGAGAGCTCGGATTCGGTCGTCGAAGTCCTGCGCGGCCAGCGGGTCATGGCGACCCTGCTCGGCATCGGCGTCGGCGGGCTGCTCGCGGCCGGTCTCGCCCGCTCGCTGGCCAACGTCACCCCGGCGATGCCGCTCGACCCGGCGAGCCTCGACGGCGGCGGCCCCGGCGGCCTGGGACGGCTCATCTTCACCAAGTACCTGTTCCCGTTCGAGCTCACCTCGGCGCTGCTGATCACCGCCGCGCTCGGCGCGATGGTGCTCGCCTTCACCGACCGGCACGCCAAGGGCGGCAAGAAGAACCAGAAGGAACTCGTCGTCGACCGGTTCACCGGTAAGCACGACCGGCCTTCGCCGCTGCCCGGCCCGGGTGTCTTCGCGACCGCCAACTCGATCGCCACCCCGGCGCTGCTGCCGGACGGCTCGATCGCGCCGGAGTCGCTCTCGGACATCATCGAGTCCACTTCGGCCTCCCGGCTGGAAGACGAGCGCAAGCAGGTCGCGGGTTCGACCGAAGGCCCCGACGCACACGCTCTCGTGGGCAAGCCTGAAGGGGAGAAGGAATGACCCCGACGTACTACCTGCTCCTGTCCGCGCTGCTGTTCACCATCGGCGCGGTCGGGGTGCTGGTGCGCCGCAACGCGATCGTCGTGTTCATGTGCATCGAGCTGATGCTGAACGCGGCGAACCTGTCCCTGGTCACGTTCGCCCGGATCAACGGGTCGCTCGACGGTCAGGTGATGGCGTTCTTCGTGATGGTCGTGGCCGCCGCGGAGGTCGTGGTGGGGCTGGCGATCATCATGGCGATCTTCCGCACCCGGCGCTCGGCCTCGGTCGACGACACCAACCTGCTGAAGTACTAGGGGTTCAAGAGTGACCGCATCATCGTGGCTGCTGGTGGCCTTCCCGGCTCTTGGCGCACTGATCCTTCTGCTGGCCGGTAAACGAGCCAGGGGCTGGGGACACCTCCTCGGCAGCGCGACCGTCTCACTGTCCTTTGTGTACGGCCTGATCCTCTTCTTCACGGCCGACACGAAGAACGTCGCGGACGTCAAACTGTTCTCCTGGATCCCGGTTTCGGCGCTGCAGGTCGACTTCGGGCTCCGGATCGACGCGCTTTCGCTGACGTTCGTGCTGCTGATCACCGGCGTCGGCATGCTGATCCACTTCTACTCGATCGGCTACATGGCCGAGGACCGCGATCGGTCGAGGTTCTTCGCGTACCTCAACCTGTTCGTCGCCTCGATGCTGATCCTGGTGCTGGGCAACAGCTTCGTGACGCTGTACCTCGGCTGGGAAGGCGTCGGTCTCGCGTCGTACCTGCTCATCGGCTGGTACCAGGACCGCCCGTCCGCGGCCACCGCGGCGAAGAAGGCGTTCCTGATGAACCGCGTCGGTGACGTCGGGCTCGCGCTGGCGATCTTCCTGATGTTCAAGTACGTCGGGAGCACCGGTTACGCCGAGGTCTTCGGCGCGATCGACAAGATCCCGACCGGCGCGATCACCGCCATCGCGATCCTGCTGCTGCTGGGCGCCTGCGGTAAATCCGGTCAGTTCCCGTTGCAGGCATGGCTTCCGGACGCGATGGAGGGCCCGACCCCGGTCTCGGCCCTCATCCACGCGGCGACGATGGTCACCGCCGGCGTCTACCTGGTCGCCCGCGCGCACGAGATCTTCAACGCCACCCCGGACGGCCGCCTGATCGTCACCCTCGTCGGTACGGTCACGCTCCTGATCGGGTGCATCATCGGCTGCGCCTACGACGACATCAAGAAGGTCCTGGCGTACTCCACGGTCAGCCAGATCGGGTACATGATGCTGGCCGTCGGCCTCGGGCCGATCGCCTACGCGCTCGGCATCATGCACCTGGTCGCACACGGTTTCTTCAAGGCGGGGCTGTTCCTCGGGGCCGGTTCGGTCATGCACGCCATGAACGACGAGGTCGACATGCGGAAGTACGGCGGGCTGCGCAAGCACATGCCGGTCACCTTCTGGACCTTCGCGCTCGGTTACCTCGCCCTGATCGGCATCCCACCGCTGTCCGGCTTCTTCACCAAGGACGCGATCATCGAAGCGGCGCTGAGCCAGGGCGGCTGGCGCGGCTGGGTGATGGGCGGCGCGGCACTGCTCGGCGCCGGGCTCACCGCGTTCTACATGACGCGCCTGATGGTGATGACCTTCTTCGGCAAGGAACGCTGGAAGGAGATCAAGTCCAGCGACGGCCGCGACTTCCACCCGCACGAATCGCCGGCGGTGATGAAGTGGCCGATGATCATCCTGGCCGTCGGTTCGATCGGCGCCGGTGCGTTCTTCGCCCTCGGCGACCGGTTCGCCGAATGGCTCGCCCCGGTGGTCGGACCGCTCGAGGAGGGTGGCCACAGCGTCATCCCGCATCTGCTGGTCCCGTTCCTCACCGTGGCGCTGTCCGTCCTCGGCGCGGTGGCCGCGTGGCTCTTCGTCGGGCGTAAGGACGTTCCGGTGGAACGGCCCGAGCGGGTCTCCGCCGTGGTCAAGGCCGCGCGCAACGACCTCTACGGCAACACCCTGAACGAGACGCTGGTCGCCCGTCCGGGCACCTGGCTCGCCCGCGCACTGGTCTACGTGGACAACCGCGGGGTCGACGGCGCGGTCAACGGCCTCGCCGCCGCACTCGGCGGCGGATCCGGGCGCCTGCGCCGCCTTCAGACCGGCTTCGTCCGCTCGTACGCACTGTCCATGCTGGGCGGCACATTCCTGCTTCTGGCGGCACTCCTGCTGGTGAGGTTCTCCTGATGACCTGGGTACTCGCAACCATCCTGCTGCCGCTGGCCGGCGCCGCGGTCGTCGCGGGGATGAAGAAGAACGACAGGCTGGCGACGCTCACCGCGCTCGTGGTGTCGCTCCTGACGTTCCTGCTGGTGATCCCGATGTGGGCGAGCTACGTGCCCTCGGGGGACCGGATCCAGCAGAAGTCCTCGATGGACTGGATCCCGAACTTCGGCATCCACATCTCGTTCGGCATCGACGGCATCGCGCTGGTGATGATCGCGGTCATCGGCCTGCTGGTGCCGATCGTGGTCGGCGCGCTGGGCCTGACCGACAAGCTCCCGGCCGGACGCTCGGCCGGCGGGTTCCTCTCGCTGATCCTGGTGCAGGAGGCGCTGACCATCGCGGTGTTCGCCGCGACCGACGTCTTCCTGTTCTACGTGCTGTTCGAGATCATGCTGATCCCGATGTACTTCCTGATCGGCGGCTACGGCGGCGCGAACCGGCAGTACGCGGCGGTCAAGTTCTTCCTGTACTCGTTCCTCGGCGGCCTGATCATGCTGGCCTCGGCCATCGGGGCGTACTCGATGGCGTCGGACGAACTCGGCAAGGGCACCTTCGACTGGGAAACGCTCGTCACGGTCGTCCGCGACGCCCCGCTGGGGACGCAGATCTGGCTGTTCATCGGGTTCTTCCTCGCGTTCGCGATCAAGGCCCCTTTGGTGCCGTTCCACACCTGGCTCCCGGACGCCGCGGGCCAGGCTCCCATCGGCGTCGCGGTGCTGCTGGTCGGCGTGCTGGACAAGGTCGGCACGTTCGGCTTCCTGCGCTACTGCCTTCCGATGTTCCCGGAGGCCAGCAAGGAACTCGCGCCGTGGGTGCTGGTCCTCGCCGTCGCGGGTATCCTTTACGGCTCGATCCTCGCGGCCGGGCAGCGCGACATGAAGCGGTTCATCGCCTACGTGTCGATCGCCCACTTCGGCTTCATCGCGATGGGCATCTTCACCTTCAACGAGCAGGCGATGGTCGGCTCGGTGTCGTACATGCTCAACCACAGCCTCGCCACCGGCATGCTGATCGTGGTCGTCGGCCTCATCGTGATGCGCGGTGGGTCCACCCGGATCTCCGACTACGGCGGCATGGCGAAGGTGACCCCGCTGCTCGGCGGGATGCTGCTCATCGCCGGTCTGTCCACTTTGTCCCTGCCCGGCACCAACTCCTTCATCAGTGAGTTCCTGGTGCTGCTGGGATCCTTTGTGGACTACCCGGTGTACACGATCATCGCGACGGTCGGCATGGTGCTGGCCGCGGCGTACGTGCTCTGGCTCTACCAGCGCGTCATGCAGGGCCCCGTCCGCGGAGACGCCCTCATCGGCGCCGGCGGTGGTCCTGGCACGGCGATCGCTCCCGAACTCGGGGCGACCAAAGCAATCAAGGACCTCGGCGGCCGGGAGATCGCGATCCTGGCGCCGATGGTCGTGCTGATCATCGCGCTCGGGTTCTACCCCAAGCCGGTGCTCGACACGATCACCCCGTCGGTGCAGGCGACGATGTCGTCCGTGCAGGGAGGCAAGTAAACCGTGCTCTTCTTGACTCAGGCGCCACCGGTGCAGGTGCCGTCGATCGACTACTTCGCTGTCACGCCGATCCTGATCATCCTCGGCGCCGCGTGTGTCAGCGTGCTGTTCGAGGCCTTCCTGCCCAAGCACATGCGGTGGCCGTCGCAGGTCTTCCTGTCACTGGTCGGGATCGGGGCGGCGGGCGTCTTCCTGGTCTGGTACGCCAGTTCGTCCGCCCCGAAGGCAGGCATCACGACCTTCAGCGGCGCGATCGCCGTCGACCGGCCGTCGCTGTTCCTGTGGGGCACGCTGCTGGCGCTGGCGCTGGGCGCGGTGCTGCTGATCGCGGACCGCTCGGTCGAACCGGGCGGCGCGTTCGTCGCGCAGGCAGGCATCCGGCCGGGCACGCTGCAGGACCGCGCGCAGGTCGGCACCACCGGCATGCAGACCGAGGTCTTCCCGCTGACGCTGTTCGCGCTCGGCGGCATGATGTCGTTCGTCGCGGCCAACGACCTGCTCACCATGTTCATCGCGCTCGAAGTGCTGAGCCTGCCGTTGTACCTGATGTGCGGTCTCGCGCGGCGTCGTCGCCTGCTCTCGCAGGAATCGGCGGTCAAGTACTTCCTGCTCGGCGCGTTCTCGTCGGCGTTCTTCCTCTACGGTCTCGCGCTGCTGTACGGCTACGCGAACTCCGTGAAACTGTCGGACATCGCGAACGCCGCCGCCGGCTCGGACCGTTCCGACACGCTGCTGTTCGCCGGACTCGGCCTGCTCGCGGTCGGCCTGCTGTTCAAGGGTTCGGTCGGCCCGTTCCACACCTGGACCCCGGACGTCTACCAGGGCGCGCCGACCCCGGTCACCGCGTTCATGGGTGCCTGCACCAAGGTCGCCGCGTTCGGCGGGATCCTGCGGGTGTTCTCGGTGGCGTTCGAGTCGACCAGCTGGGAATGGCGCGGCGTGCTGTGGGGCGTCGCGATCATCTCGATGCTGATCGGCGCGGTGCTGGGTCTCACGCAGACCGACGTGAAGCGCATGATCGCCTACTCGTCCATCGCGCACGCCGGATTCCTGCTAGTGGGCGCGATCGCGATGACCGAAGAAGGCCTGTCGAGCACGCTGTTCTACCTGCTGGCCTACGGTTTCACCACGCTCGCCGCGTTCGGTGTCGTCTCGCTGGTGCGGGACTCGAACGGCGAGGCGACGCACCTGTCCGCCTGGGCCGGTTTGGCGAAACGGTCTCCGGTACTGGCCGCGGTGTTCACCTTCCTGCTGCTCGCGCTGGCCGGTATCCCGCTGACCAGTGGGTTCGTCGGCAAGTTCGTGGTGTTCTCGGCGGCCCTTTCCGACGGGATGGCGCCGCTGGTCGTCGTCGCCCTGGTCTTCAGCGCCGTCGCCGCGTTCTTCTACCTGCGGGTGATCGTGCTGATGTACTTCTCCGAGCCGGCTCCCGACGGCCCGACCGTCACCGTGCCCGGCGCGTTCACCACCACCGCGATCACGCTCGGCGTCATCGTCACGCTGGTGCTCGGCCTCATCCCGGCGTTCGCCCTCGACTGGGCGGGCTCCGGCGGCTTCGCACTCAAGTAGTTTTTCTTTGCGCGTGAAGGCCCCCTTCCCTCGGCTCAGCCGAGGGAAGGGGGCCTTCACGCGTTTCGGGTACACACGTTTCAGGCGCGTTTGGCCAGGTCGGAAGGTTCGCGCGACGGCGACCACCTCACTGGCACGTGACCGGTTGGTGGTCCGTGAAGGCCTGCGGTACGGCCGGAACCGTTGGTGCGGAAGCCGAGTAAGCCTCGTCCGTCGGTGGATGACGAGGACAGCTACGACTACCACCCCTCGCGAGAACGCGAATTGCCACTCACGAGTGGCTGAATTGCCGCCGTGCACTTGGCATCCTTGCTCGCCTGGAGAAGGGGAGCGAGGCCGAAGCCCAAGCCCACACCCCAGGCGAGGGCCCTCGCCGATGGACTTCGAGCCACGCGGAGGGCCGCCAGATTGGCCGCGACCGAAGTGGCCGACAAACTGGCGTGGTCCCAGTCGACGATCAGCCGGATCGAAACCGCCGTGCGCGCAGCTTCCGCCGAGGAGGTGTCCGCGCTGCTCGCGATCTACCAGGTCACCGGGGAGCGGCGGGACGCGCTGCTCTCGTTGTCCCGCGACAACGGGGCCTGGTGGTTCGCCGAGGTGTCTCTCCAGTTGACGACTCTCGCGCAGTACGAAAAGGAGGCCAGCAGGATCGTCTCTTTCGCGACCACGCTCGTCCCCGACCTGCTGCAGACGCCCTCCTACGCGAGGGCTGCGGGCCTTTCTGCCGCGCGGCGATCGAAGCGCGGCGGGAACGGCAGAAGAAGTTCGTCGCCTATATCGACGAAGGAGCGCTGTGCCGTCAGGTCGGTGGGCCACGGGTGATGGCGAATCAGCTTCGGCATCTCGTCTCGCTGACCGAGCGGCCCGCCATCGAACTTCGGGTCATTCCCTTCGCCGCCGGAGCACATCCCGGCGGTGCCTACGTTCTGCTGGAATTCGGCGACGCCCGGCCGGTGGTGTATCTGGAACATCGGCGATCCGGACTGTTCCTGCATCGGCCCTGCGATGTCGAACCCTATCTTCAGTCCACTGTGGACGCTGTCGCGCTGGATCCGGTGCGGTCGGTGCGCCTGATCGAGTCAGTGGTCGAGACTCGCTCGCAGTGCGGCGACCTTTTGGGCCAGTAGCGTGGGTTCGCCGGGCAGGACGGTGATGTACCGGTTCCGGGGAGACCCGCTCACGTACATGGCGACCCGTCCGGCGTCGAGGTCGAGATACGTCAGGCCGTCCGTTGCCTCTGTGCGTCTTCCCCCGTCAGGGCGCATGGCCGCGGCGAAGAACCCGACACCGAAATAGGGCTGCTCGAAGACGTCGTCCAGCCACCGCGCGTCCCGGCTTCGTGAGTCGTAGCGACCGCTTTCGCTGTCGAGCTTAAAGTCGTCCTGGGGCAAGGAAAAGGGGGAGAATCGCGCGGGCGGGTACTCGGGCAGGTTCAGCACGAGTGCCGCCGCGCGGTCGGAGGTCCGCACGCCCTTCAGCCACACCCGGTTTCCTTCACAGATCGCCGTCACCGCGGCGCGCCCGCGCACGGCGACGAGCACGCTGTACTGCTCCGCCTCCGTTCTCACAGTCGCGTAGTACTCGGTGTTCGGCCGGTCGAGTATGTGCAGGACGTCCTCGAAGTCGCTGGTCAGCCGCTTGCCCTCGGTGAACCCGAGGCCGCCGAGCTCCTCGAACGCCGCTCGGTCTTCGCCGTTTCGCGACGACGGCGGAATGTAGCGCAGGCCGCCCGCGAAGATCAGGTGCGGATCTCCGCAACCGGCGTGACGGAACGCGGTCAACAGAGTATCGAGCGTGATCTCGACCGGGCGCGCGAGCACCACGTGTCTCCCTCCCCTGCGACTGTGGTGCTACTTCTTCTTCTCGCCGATCACCGGCGGCGTCGGCTTTTCGGTGTCGCCGCCGAAGGTCTCTTCCGGATCCGGGTTCTGGAGGTACGCCGGAGCCTTCTTCTCCTTGTCCTCCTCGCCCTTCCCGCGAGCGGCGCCGGGCGCCATCGGCATCCCGTTCGCCCCGCCACGACCCGCTGTCCCGGCCGTTCCAGCCGTGCCTCGGCCACCGACGCCTTCGCCTGGCAGCCCGGCGCCGCTTCGGCCACCCATGCCGGACTGCTGGCCGGGCCCGCCTGTCCCGCCTATCCCACCTGGACCGGGAACGCCGCCGCGGAAACCGCCGCCGCCCGGCACCCCGGGCGACCTGCCACCCGTGCCCGGACCGTAAGGCGTGGGCCCGCTCGTTCCAGGGCCGTACCCGGGCGGGAAGACGCCGGGCGTGTTGTACGTGGGGTTCGGCTTGCCGGTCGGCCCGAAATCGAGGTTCGCCGCCGGCGGCACGACCGGTGTGGTCTGGGGCGGCGTGTACGAACTCGCGCGGGTCCCGTCGTCGGGTTGTTGCCCGACTGGCTGATGCGGGCTCGGGTACTGACCCGGCTGGCCCGGCTGAGGCTGACCTGGCTGGGGGCCTTGCCCGGGCTGAGGACCGCTGTCGGCCGCGCCACCCGGCGCCGGCCCACTCGGCCCGCTGGGGCCTCGGTAGGGCTCGCCGACACCGTGTTCGCGTCCGTCGGAGCCACCGCCGAAGCCCTTCGCCGCCGGTTTGCCGGAGCTGCCGTCGTCCAACGTGACGCTGCCGCCGGGATCGGTGAGCTGCGCGTACTGGGCGGGCAACTCGTCACCGTTGGCGGTGCTGGCCGAGTGATAGCTCGCGAAGGTGTCGATGTTGTGCTGGCTGTCGGCCTGGTACCCCTTGACCCTGTCCCAGTAAGTGAACTGGCCGCCGCCGCCCATGAGTGCCTTGACGTCCTCGGCGGTCGGCGCGGGCTGATCGGGCGGAACCGGCTTGACGGAGTTCTTGGCCGCGCCGAACGCGTCCATTTGGGAGCTGATGGCGAACTGCGCCACGGCCAGATGCATCGCGTCGTCGTACGCGGCTTCCACGACAGGCTTCGTCGCGTCGGCGGCAGCGTCACTGGCGCCACCCTGCCAGCCGGCCATGGTCTTCTGGGTGAGCGCGGTGAGCTTCTGCGTGCGCTCGTGGTGCTTGACGGTCAGGTTGAACGCGGCACGCTGAGCCTCGGAGAGCGAACCGGCGCCTTCGCCCTTGGTGATCTGCTCGTAGATCTGGTCGGCGGTGAGCGGTCCTGCCGGCATCAGTTGCCCCCTCGGATGGTGGCCAGCACCCTGACCGCGCCTTCACGAGCCGCGTCGCAGGGATCCTTCTTGCCGACGTTCGCTTGGGACTGTGTCAGTGCGATGCCGATGGTTTGCGTGTCGCTGATTCCCAGCGATACCGAACAGGCGCCTTCGGCGCGGCGATCGATGACGCCGTAGGCCGTCACCGGGTATCCGTCTAGCGGTTCGAGCGGTTCGACCAGCTTGTAAGCGTTTCCCTTGGCCGCGTACACGCTTGCGGTACCTCCGTCTGGGCCGCTGCCAAAGATCACGCTGACCCGAGGCGTGAATGAGGCAACGGTCCACGCGCATGCCGGGCCCGCTGATTCATCGCGTGGTTTGGCTTCGGCTCCGGGGCCGAGAAGTTCCTCGACCTGGGTTTTGGTGAGCGCGGTGCAGGGGGATTGTTTGAACCGCGTCACGTCGATCGGGTGCTCGACCCTGGGCACGCCTGGTGGCAAGCTGGTCGGGTTCGAGGTGCCCGGATTCGGTCCGCTGCTGGTGGGTGTGGGGCTGCCGTTGACGGTCGGTGTCGAGCACGCGGAGAGAGCAGCGAGGGCGGCCGCACTGAGGATCAGGGTGGCGCGTCGCATCAGGCGATGCCCTTCGGTTGCTGGTTGACGACGATTTTGGCCTCCTCGTCCGCAGTGGCGTATTTGCCGAGAGCGGTCACGTACTTGGCGGCCATGTTCTGACAGTAGGCGACGCGCTGGTTGAGGGCTTTGACAAGCGCTCCGCCGGACACGCGGGTGATCTTTGCATTGTCTCCGCTCGCATACTCCAGGCCTGGGGGCTGGGCCTTGGCGATGAACTCTGCATCTTCGAGGTCGGTGGCATACTCGTTGGCCAGGTCGGACCACTCCTTCGCCAGTTCGTGAAGAGTCGCCTCGTCGTACTTGAACCCCGCGCCCTCAGCGACCGGTGCCCCGTAGGAGCCGCCAGTCGGTGGTGCTTGACAGGTCGAGTCCGGGTTGAAGCCCGGCTCATAGGTCGGCGACCCCTCAGGCACGGCCATGCACCCCTGCCGTCTGAAAGCGTTCCCCGCTGAATGGCCGAAGCCGCCCCGAAGTCACCGTCGTCATGCGCCCCTCCCGTGGCTACAAGGTGCTTCTCCCCGATGCACCCTGCGTAATCCGACGCCGGGGAGATTACCAGGGTTCCCGGGGCGGTGAACCCGGCTGCATAAAGTCCCGTTCCCCGCTGAATAGCGTCGGCGAACCTGATGACTATCCGTGAAAATCAATCGTGTGAACGTGCCCCAGGAAACCGGGTTCTTTCTGGTGGTCGACCCGGCGAATTCGCACACTCTGCGTAATGAAGCCTCGAAGAGTGATTCTCGGCGCAATAGTTCTCGGGTTGCTGGCGGCTTGTACGGATTCCGTGGATACGCCCCCGTCGCCACCGCAGTTTCCGAAATGGCAGCCGAAACAACCGCGTCCTGCGGATCGCGACGGACAAGCCGTCGGCGCCGCACTCGCCGCGACCGACTTCTGCGTCCTGATCGATCGTGTCACCTACGCGCTTCGGCAGCCGCTGGACGCCGCACTGGCGACCACACGTCCGGAGGTGAAGCACGGCAGGAAACGGTGCGCGCTCGTCCGAGGCGACATGGACCTGCTCTACGTCAAGGACGTGGCCCCTGCCCACGCGGCCCTCCGGAACGACGGAACCGTCGTCGACCTCGGCGGAGTGAAGGCGTACCAGGTCGAGTCCCGTCGCGAGGGCGCGGTCAGCGGCTGCGCGATCACCGTGCCAGTCAGTTTCCAGCACGCGGTCCAGTTCGAGCTGGGGATCCAGAGCCGGAGCAAGGACTGCGGAACCCTCCGCGACTTCGCCACCGCCGGGGCCACTGCGATCCGGCGGTCGAGGCCGAGGTGCCTGCCACTTCCGAGCTGATCCTCGCCGCGGGCGCGGCTGATCCGAACGTCGAGTGCGCGGTGTTCCACGACGCGGTCAAGATGGCCTTCGGCCCGGACTTCGCGCCGATCGCCACGCCGGGCTCCTGTTACTTCGTCGAACCACGACATCGGTTGCAGATCGAGGCCGGGGCCACCGCGAACGGTGGCGCGCCCGGGGAGTGGCTCGCGGATCCGAACGGCACCTACAAGGACCACCGTCAGTTCTCGTTCGGCGGAAGCCCGGGGGTCACGTTCCGCTCGAAGGACGACCTCGAGTTCTCCGTCTATGTCGCGCCGCTCGGGAATCTCGACTCGCGTGGCCACGTCCGGTTGCGGCTCTCGCCACAGCGGGAGCGAGGGGCCGAAGACTGGGACCGCTCGAAGGTCGTTTCGGAGGTGGACGTCGCCAAGGCGCACGCCGTGATGGATTTCGTGCTGGCGACCCACTTTCGGGTGGCCAAGTGACGTGCGCGCCGTCGTAAGCTTCCTTCATGTACATCGAGCGGGTCCGGCTGGAGAACATCCGTGGCTTCAGTGGCGCCCGCGCCGTCGACCTCAAGCTGCCCGGACCCGGCTGGGTGGTGCTCGCCGGGCGCAACGGTTCGGGCAAGACCTCGCTGCTGCGGGCCATCGCGGTCGCGGCGGCGCCGGACGTGGCCTGGGGGTTGCTGTCGGACGCCGGCAGCTGGATTTCGACGAACCAGACGTCGGGGTCGATCGAGCTGTCGGTGATGCGCGAGGAGGGTCCGGCGCCGGTCGAAGTCCGCTGGCTCGACTCCGGTCTGCTGCCGATCTCCGGATTGCCGCCGGGCCAGCCGTTCTGCGCGGCGTATGGGCCCTTCCGGCGGCTCGCGGGCGGCAGCGGGGAGGCCGAGTCGTGGATGCGCGGCGCGGGGTCGCTGGCGCGGATGGCCAGCCTGTTCCATGAAGACGCCTCGCTCGCCGAGGGTGTCACCTGGCTGATCAATCAGCATCTCCGTGCCCTGGAAGGAAAAGCGGGCGCGCGTGAGCTGAAGGAGGCGGCACTGGAGATCCTCGGTGACGGTCTCCTGCCGGGCGGTTACCGGATCCGGGACGTCGATTCGGACGGGCTTTGGGTCGAATACCGCGGTGACAGGTTCCCGTTGCGCGAGATGAGCGACGGCTATCGCACGGTGACCGCGCTCGTGGTCGATCTGCTCAAGCAACTCGACGGCGCCGGCCTCGATCACGAGAGCCCCGGCGTCGTGATCATCGACGAGGTCGACGCGCATCTCCACGTCTCGTGGCAGAAACGCATGGGGCCGTGGTTCAAGGCGCATTTCCCGCGCATCCAGTTCATCGTCACCACGCACAGCCCCTACGTCTGCCAGGCCGCCGACCCCGGCGGCCTCATCCGGCTTTCCGGGCCGGACGAGGAGATGCCGCCGCGCGTGGTCTCCGAGGAGCTGTACGAGCGGGTCGTGTTCGGCTCCGGGGACGACGCCGTGCTGTCCGACCTTTTCGGCTTGGACACGCCCTATTCGCCGCAGGCGGTCGAACTGCGGGAGCACCTCGCCGAACTCGAGTTCCAGGTGGCTTCCGGCCGGGCGGACGCGAACGGCGTCCGGGAATGGGAACGCCTCCGGGGCATGCTGAGCAGTTCGCCGCCGAGCCGGGTCGACGAGGTGGCCAGGCGGTTCGAGGCCGACGATCGGTGATCGGGATCCGCCGGATCGCGCTGCCGGGGCGGGTGGTGGCCGATCTCGAAGAGTTGACCGCGCGGATCCCTCCCGGTGACAGCAAAGAAGCGCGACGGCTCTGGCGGGTTTCCCGTACTGTACGGCGTTCTTTGCGGGCGGGCCTGGACGTCATGGCGGCCGGCCGCGGCTACTGCATGTACTGCGGTGACGGCCTCGGGTCCACTGTGGACCATTTCGAGCCGATAGCGCGGAATCCGGGGCGCGCGTTCGACTGGCTCAATCACGTGCTCGCGTGCGAGTACTGCAACAGCCACCACAAACGAGACCTGTTCCCGGTGGACGACGACGGCAACAGCCTGCTGATCGACCCGACCGCCGAAGACCCGCTGGACCACCTGTTCCTGGTGCTGTCGATCGGGACCTATCGCGCGTTGACCGCGAAGGGCGAGCAGACCATCGAGGTGTGCGGGCTGAACCGCGCGCAACTGGCGCGCGGGCGGGAAACGGCGGTCAACCAGGTGAGCGCGCTCGTCATGGGCTGGTGGACCGCGCGCGAACTGGGGGACGACCGGAGGCGGCGCGCGATGATCTGGACCTTGCTCGATCAGCCGCACGCCGACGTCCTCCACGCGATGCTCCGGCAGGCGGGTATGCCGGGCGCTCGCGCCGTGTTCCGTGCGGACGAAGAGCTCATCGACCTGCTTCGCGCGCCGGAACTCGCCGAAGACCTTCAGCTCTCCGGGGGCGCGGTATAGGCGGCCAAGGTGGCGTCGGCGCGCGTGCGGGCGGTGGTCGCGTCCGTCCCGTTGGCGACGTCGGCCTCGTACCAGGCCTCGTTGCTCAAGGTCATGAACCGCACGCCTTCTTCGCTGGTCATCCAGGCCATGGCCGCCTCGGGGTCGGCGGCCTCTCCGGATTCCAGGTGCAGCGCGAGCCCGTTCAGCATCATGTCCCAGCCGATGCCCACGGCACCCGGCCCGAACTGGTTCCAGTGCTCGCCTGCGACGGCGGTGTGGTCGAGTTCGAACCGGGTGCGCCCGTCGGCTTCGGGGCTCAGCCGGAGCTCGATCCAGCTGACGTCGCCGCCGTACTCCCAGGTGGCGGCGAAGCTCTTCGGCGGATCGCAGCGCTCGACCGTCCCTCCCGCGTTGCCTTCGAGCTGGTACTTGCCGCCGACGCGCAGCTCGCCGCTGATCGGCAGGAACCAGCGCGGGATGCGCTCGGGATTCGTGCACGCGTCCCAGAGATCGTCGAGGCCGGTGTCGTAGACCTGGCTGACCGTGGCCGTCACCGCCTCGCCCGCTTCGACCACGCGCTTGCCCAGCTCGCGCTGGACGGAGTTGATCTGAGTGGTCACGTCGACCATGGGTGCCCTCCTCTGCTCGGCTGCCGCCAAGGTATCAGCAGAGGCTTATATAAGCCAGAATGGAAAGGGGCGCCCGGTCGAACCGGACGCCCCTTTCCGGCGGGTTGGCTCAGGGAGTGGGAGAGCACGCCGCGCGCCCGATGACCACTTCGCCGGTGATGTTCGACGCCGGGGCGAACTTGATCCGCAGCATGGTCAGCGCGATGCTGCCGTTGCCCGGCAACGTCTGCTCGTTGAAGATCGCCTCGGCGAGCAGGGTCCCGTTGGACTTGGTGATCGGCTTGACGTAGCCGACCGGCACGGGGGACGGCAGGGTGCCGAGCCCGGTCGCGCCGCCGTAGGTCCAGCTCGCGTTCGTGCCGGTCTGCGTGGCCGTGCAGCTGACCGAGTAGGACCTGATCTTGATCCGCGGGCCGCTCGACGAGACGAGCGCCGACAGCTCGAAGTTCTGCCCCTTGGCCTCCGACTTCGTCGAGGTCACGTCGTTTTCGGGGTCGACGACGGTCGTCGTGCACGTCGTCGTGCCGCCACCGAACGTGATCCCGGTCCTGGTCACGACCCCGGACGAGTTGCTCGTCGGTCCCTCGACCGCGCAGTCGGCGAGCGACGAGATCGAGATCGGCGCCGAGGTGCCCTTGGTGAAGGCGGCGGAGCCGAGCGAGGCCACGCCCGCGGGGTTCGAGGCGGCGGCGGGCGTCACGCCGGCGCCGAGACCTGCCAGCAGCAGGGCGCCGACCAGGCCGGCCCGGCTTGCGACGGTGATACGCATGGGCTTCCTCCTCACGTGATGGAGAGCGAGCCGGATCGGCCGTTCTTCCTTTGTCATCACTATCTGCGTGTCGGATTCGCCCGTTGCGTGCGTGACGGTCGTTTCACTCGACCGTGGATCATGGACACCCGTTGGATATTCGGATTCGTATCCGGATACAGGTCTGTATATTCGATGCCATGCCGACCTACCGCGTCCTCGTCAACGGCAAGTTCGACCACCCCGACGCCGGCACCCGCGCCCGGCTCCTCGCCGAGCTCGATCAGCACCAGGCGATGGGATTCACCGAGGACGGCCTGCTCACCTACAGCGCGCACCTCGGCTCGTTCACCTTCCGCATCACGCTGCGGGGTGAAGAGGAGCGCGACGTACTCGACGAGGCCGAGCTGAAGGTCATGGAGCTGCTGGACGCCAAGGGCTACCCGTACCGCGACGTCGCGGGGAAGGCGACCTGCATGGACGACATCAAGATCCGTCGCCGCTGACCACGGCCGTTCAGGAGACCTCGTTCGCCGGGGCGGCGAAGGTGTTGCACGCCGAGGTGTCCTTGGCCGTCAGGCCGCGCTTCTGCCACAGCTTGGCGTTCTTCGCCGAGCCGTGGGTCTCGCTGTCCTCAGGGTCGAAGCCGCCTTGCCTGAGCGGGGCGAGCAGCCCGGCGCCGATCGAGCCCCGGCCGGCGGCGTTGGCGAGGAACAGCGTGCTGAAGCAGTCGGCCTGAAGTTCGAGCCGCCTGCTCAGGTCGAGGATCTTCACCTGGTCGCCGTCCGCTTCGCGGTAGAGCGCGTCGTGTTTCCGAAGGATGCCGGACTGCTCCTGGACGTGGTGCCCGTACTCGTGGGCGAGCAGGAACAGCTGGGTCAGGAGTTCGGGTCCGCCGTTCTCGAGCTGTCTCGGCAGCGGGACGAAGATCGTCTTGTCGTCCGAGCAGTAGAAGCCCATGGCCTCCGAGGCGGGTGGAGGTGGGCCGCAGGCGGTGTTCGAGACGTCGTGCAGGTTCACCGCGACCGGGATCTGCGGCTCGCCCACCTGGGTCAGGACCGGATGCCACGCCCGCTCCAGGCAAGGGATCAAAGCCAGATAGAACGCGTCCAGCTGCTCCTTCGTGCCGCGGAGCTTGGGCAGCTCGCAGGTCACCTTCGGCATCGCCACGCCGGGAGCGACGAGAGGATTGGCCGCCGTCTCGAGTTTGCGGATCGGCACCTCCTGCCGTGAAGACGGTGGAGCCGACGACGCGCCCGCCGACGTCGAGACGGCAGGCAGGCGAGGCTGGACGGCGCCCACCTTCGAGTCCTTCAGGCCGCCGACCACGAGCACGGCCACGACCAGCATCACCGCCATGAACACGGCGAAGAGGACGACGGTGATCCACACCGTCGACCGCTGCTCACGGTGGTCTTCGGCGGGAGGTCTCCACGCCGGTCTTTCGCCGGAATCGTCCGGACTTCCCATGGTGTTCCCCCAGTTCGCGCCAAAGCGGGCAGGATACTCGGCGGGGGTGTCATATTCGTCACCGTTTCCCCTGGACAGCACGTCAACAGGCCTCGGTGGGTAGCCACTACGCTGGAAGCAACCCCGAACGGTGTCAAAGAGAGCGGAGCCGACGTGTCTGTGTCTTCACCTGCCCCAGGTGGTGCCATCGAGGACCTGCGCGCGTCCGTGGGGCTCCAGATCGCCGACGAGCAGCTCCTGCGCACCCTCGCGACCGGTCTCGCCGACGTCGAGACCCTGCTCCGCGAGGTTGTCCGCAGTGACGTCAAGGCCGTCGAGGACGCCGCTTCGCACCTGGTCGAGGCGGGGGGCAAACGTTTCCGTCCGCTGTTCACGCTGCTTTCCTCGCAGTTCGGGCCGAAGCAGGGCGACCAGGTGGTCACCGCCGCCGCGGCCGTCGAGCTGGTGCACCTCGCGACGCTGTACCACGACGACGTGATGGACGAGGCGACGATGCGCCGCGGCGCGGAGAGCGTCAACGCCCGCTGGGACAACACCATCGCCATCCTGACCGGCGACTTCCTGTTCGCGCACGCCTCGCGGCTGGTCGCGGACCTCGGCACCGACGCGGCCCGGATCATCGCCGAGACCTTCGGCGAGCTGGTCACCGGCCAGATGCGCGAGACGGTCGGTCCGGCCGACGGCGACGACGCGGTCGAGCACTACCTCACGGTCATCGCCCAGAAGACCGGTTCGCTGATCGCCACCTCCGGCCGCTTCGGCGGGATGATGTCCGGCGCGCCCGACCACTACATCGACGCGCTCCGCCGCTTCGGCGACATCATCGGGACGGCGTTCCAGATCTCCGACGACGTCATCGACATCGCGTCCGCCTCGGACGAGCTCGGCAAGGCGCAGGGCACAGACCTGCGCGAAGGCGTCCGCACGCTTCCGATGCTGTACGCGCTGGCCGACCCGGCGACCGACCCGCGCCTGGTGGAGCTGCTGTCCGGACCCATCTCCGACGACAAGCTCGTCGCCGAGGCCCTGGACCTGCTGCGCGCCTCGTCCGGACTCGAACGCGCACGCGAAACTCTTTCCGACTACGCTCGTCGGGCGCGTGCCGAACTCGCGGCGCTGCCCGCGTCGCCCGCCCGGGACGCCTGCGAATCGGTCGCCGACTACCTGGTCGCACGAACGCATTGACAAAGGGCAGGTTAGATGTCCATTTTCGGACAGGTTTGGCTGTGGAGTCTGCTGGCGTTCGTCGTCGGCGCGCTGCTCACCTGGCTGGTGCTGGTGATCCCGGCGCGCAAGCGCATCCGTGAGCTGGAAAGCTCGCTGGCCACCGCGCACGCCGAGACGTCCCGGCTGCCCGCCGGGGTGAGCCTCGGCGCAGGTGCCGCGGCCGTCGCCGGCGGCACCGCGTACCTCACGAAGCCGTCGCACGACGAGCTGGACGAGGAGTTCGCGGCGGTCGAGGAGCCGAAGCCCGCGTACCCAGAGACGCTCACCGAGCAGGAACCCGCGCAGCAGTGGACCGAACCTGCTCAGGAGCCTGCCCAGGAGGTCGTCGAGGAGCCCGTCGCCACCCCGGCGCAGACCTTCGAGCCCGAAGAAGAGTACGAGGCCGAGTACCGCACGGCGCCCCAGACGGACCAGGAGCCCGAACCGGAGCACTCCGCCGAGCGGACGCAGTACATCCCGGCTGCCCAGCCGGAACCGGAACCCGAGCCTGAGCCCGAGCCGGGGAACCCGTACGTCAGCGCGGCGACCGAGTACCTCCAGCCCGCGTCGAAGCTGGACGTCGAGCCGGAACCCGAACCCGAGCCGCAGCCGCCCGTGCCGAGCGAAGGGCCGTACCGGTCCCGCCTGGAGATGCAGCTGGACCCGGAAGGCGTCGAGACGCAGCCGGAGCCGGTGTCGCTGTTCAACCCCGCGTCACGCGTGGAGACGGAGCAGGCGCCCGTCGAGACCAACTGGTTCGAACGCGAAGAAGAGCTGCACGATCCGCCCGCGTACGCCTTCGGTTCCGACGAAGAAGCGAAGGCCGGGCTCCTCGACTCGGAGCCTGAGACGCCCGCCGAAGCCACCCAGGTGTTGCCCAAACGCACGCCCCGGGGCGCGGTCCGCGGTGGTTTCGAGCCGCCGCAGCCGATCCAGCCGTCCATGCGGGCGATCGAACGTCGTGAGCCGGAACTGTCCGGCGGGCAGAGCGGCTCGCTGTTCGAGCCCGCCGTCCAGCCCGGCGACGCGATGCCGGCGCCGGAGCCCCCGCCCGCGCGGCAGGTCGCCGCGCCGGTGACCGAATCCGTTCCGCCCGGCCCGTTCGGCCCCGGATCGGCGATGCCGCGGCCGGGCGGTGGCCGTCCGGCCGACGACTTCGCGGTCAAGGCCAGCGTGACGGCCCTGCGGTACTGCACCGAGGACTCGCCGCAGTTCCCGAAGATGGTCGCGGAGGTCTGGTTCCGGTCCGCCGCCGACGCGGAGCGCGTGGGCTTCCGTCCCCTCACCTGACAAACGCTATGAACGGTCCGTTACTTGCAAAATTTGCAAGTAACGGACCGTTCATAGCGTTCGGGACCGGCTAGCTGACGACGGTCCAGGTGTCCTTGCCGCGCAGCAGCCCCTGCAGATCGGGCTCGCGGGCGGCCTTGGCCTCGGCGACCTGGGCGCGCGCCTGGTCGTCGTAGGTGGGCCGCTCGACCTGCCGCAGGATGCCGGTCGGCACGTGGTTCAGGTTCTGGTCGCCGATCCGCGAAAGCGCGAACGCGTACGACGTGTCCTCGATCGTCGGGTCGTGCACGACGAGGTTCTCCTCGCCGATGTTCGCGACCTTCCCGACTTCCAGTCCGGCCCAGCCGCCGCGCGTGACACCGAATTCGCCCTGCGGGCCGAACTTGATCGGCTCGCCGGGCTTCAGCGGGATGAGCCGGCTCGCGGCCTCGTCCTTGTCCTTGAGGACGTCGAAGGCGCCGTCGTTGAAGATCGGGCAGTTCTGGTAGATCTCCACCAGCGCCGATCCGCGGTGCTTCGCGGCGGCCTCCAGCACCTCGGTCAGGCCCTTGCGGTCCGAGTCGAGCGCGCGGCCCACGAACGACGCCTCGGCGCCGATCGCCAGCGAAAGCGGGTTGAACGGGGTGTCGACCGAGCCCATCGGGGTGGACTTGGTGACCATGCCCGGCCCGGACGTCGGCGAGTACTGGCCCTTGGTGAGGCCGTAGATGCGGTTGTTGAACAGCAGGATCTTGATGTTCACGTTGCGCCGCAACGCGTGGATCAGGTGGTTGCCGCCGATGGACAGCGCGTCGCCGTCACCGGTGACGACCCACACCGACAGGTCCGGTCGCGCGGTCGCGAGGCCGGTCGCGATCGACGGCGCGCGGCCGTGGATCGAGTGCATGCCGTAGGTGTTCAGGTAGTACGGGAACCGGGACGAGCAGCCGATCCCCGAGATGAACACGATGTTCTCGCGTTTGAGGCCGAGCGTCGGCAGGAACGACTGCACGGCGTTGAGCACGACGTAGTCCCCGCAGCCGGGACACCAGCGGACCTCCTGGTCCGACTTGTAGTCCTTCGCCTTCTGCGGTTCGGTCTCGGTCGGCACAAGGTCCAGGCCGCCGAGGGTGGGGATCCCCAGGTCGATCGCGGTCACTTCGTCCCCTCCGTACTGGTGATGACTTCCGTGAAGACGCCTTGCAGTTCTTCGGCCTTGAAAGGCAGCCCGGCGACCTTCGTGTACGACTTCACGTCGACGAGGTACTTGGCCCTCAAGAGCATCGAAAGCTGGCCGAGATTCATTTCAGGGACGACGACGGTGTCGTACGAACGGAGTACGTCACCGAGGTTGCCCGGGAACGGGTTGAGATGCCGTAGATGCGCCTGCGCGATGGGCATCCCGCCCTTGCGGACGCGGCGGCACGCGGCGCCGATCGGGCCGTAGGACGAGCCCCAGCCGAGCGCCAGCACCCGTGCCTTGCCGCCGCTCGGGTCGTCGACGACGAGGTCGGGGACGTCGACGCCGTCGATCTTGGCCTGGCGCAGGCGGACCATCTTGTCGTGGTTGTCGGGCTCGTAGGAGATGTGGCCGGTCTTGTCGGCCTTCTCCAGCCCGCCGATACGGTGCTGCAGACCGGCCTCGCCCGGCACCGCCCACGCCCGGGCGAGGGTTTCGGGATCGCGTACATACGGCCAGAATTCCCCGGAACCGTCCTCGGCATTCGGCTCGGTGGCGAATTCCACGCGCAGATCCGGCAGGTCTTCGACGTCCGGGATCAGCCACGGCTCCGAGCCGTTCGCGATCGCGCCGTCCGAGAGCAGGAAGACCGGCGTGCGGTACTTCAGCGCGATCCGGGTGGCCTCCAGCGCCGCGTCGAAGCAGTCCGCGGGGGACAGCGGCGCGACGATCGGCACCGGGGATTCGCCGTTGCGGCCGAACATCGCCTGCAGCAGGTCGGCCTGCTCGGTCTTGGTCGGCAGCCCGGTCGACGGCCCACCGCGCTGGACGTCGATGACGACCAGCGGCAGTTCGGTCATCACCGCGAGACCGATGGCCTCGGACTTCAGCGCGACACCGGGCCCGGACGTCGAGGTGACGCCCAGCGCACCGCCGTAGGAGGCGCCGAGCGCCGCGCCGATGCCGGCGATCTCGTCCTCGGCCTGGAAGGTGAGGATGCCGTAGTTCTTGTGCTTGGACAGCTCGTGGAGGATGTCCGACGCCGGGGTGATCGGGTACGTGCCCAGCAGGATCTGCAGGCCGGACTGCTGCCCGGCGGCGACCAGCCCGTACGCCAGCGCGGTGTTCCCGGTGATCTGGCGGTACGTGCCCTGGTTCAGCTTCGCGGGCGCGACCTCGTACGTCGTCGCGAACGACTCGGTCGTCTCGCCGTAGTTCCAACCGGCGCGGAAGGCCAGGATGTTGGCCTCGGCGATATCGGGCTTCTTCGCGAACTTCTCGCGCAGGAACCGTTCCGTGCCTTCGGTCGGCCGGTGGTACATCCAGGAGAGCAACCCGAGCGCGAACATGTTCTTCGCGCGTTCGGCGTCCTTTTTGGACAGTCCGGTCTCTTCGAGCGCGCCCCTGGTCAACGTCGACATGGCCACCCGGTGGACTTGATAGGCCGAAAGGGTGTCGTCGTCGAGCGGGTCGTTGTCGTAACCGACCTTGACCAGGTTCCGCTTCGTGAACTCGTCGGTGTTGAGGATGATCGTCCCGCCCGACGGGACGTCGGCGAGGTTCGCCTTCAGCGCGGCGGGGTTCATGGCGACCAGGACGTCCGGCCGGTCGCCCGGCGTCAGGATGTCGTAGTCGGCGAAGTGCACCTGGAAGCTCGAGACGCCCGGGATGGTGCCCTGGGGCGCGCGGATCTCCGCCGGGAAGTTCGGCATGGTCGACAGGTCGTTGCCGAACGCGGCCGCTTCCGAGGTGAACCTGTCACCCGTCAGCTGCATGCCGTCACCGGAGTCGCCGGCGAACCGGATGACCACCCGGTCCAGCTTGGCGACCTCGGTCGGCCTGACGGCCGACAAGGAGCCGTTGCCGTTCGCACTCGTGCTCATAGGTCAGGGATTCCCTCTCTCCCGACGTGCGTCGTCCCCGGCCGTGCCGGAGATCCGGTGCCTCGCCCGGCGATGTCGGCCAGGTCACAGGTGCCATGTCCCGAGGTTAGTCCTCGGCACACTTCCCAGGTTGCCGTAAAAACGGTCCGGACCTACTTCTCGAGTGTCCTGAGCTCGTCGCTGAGCGGGGGTTTCCCGGTTTATCTGTTACCGATGGTAACGGTTAGTCGTACGCCTCGATTGTGAGCCGTATCTCCTTCAAGCGTAGTGAAGTCCGGTCGGGGAACGGTCATCGGCCGGTCATCGCGGCCCGCAACCTGGTCAGTCGTTCGGCGAACGCGGGCGCGGTGAGTGACGCCAGCTGCGGCTCGATCTCGGCGTCGACGGCGGCCGAATGGTCGGTCAGTGAAGCGGTGTGCCGAAGCGTGCGCTTCGTCGCCAGAAGGACGTCGCGCGGGGCATCGACGGCGGGTTTCGCCAGTTCACGGGCGGCCTCGACGAGATCGCCGTCGACGAGCTTGAGCGCGAGCCCGGATTCGACAGCGGCTTCGGCGCCGACAACCTCACCGAAGAGTGTCATCGCCGCGGCCTTCTGCGGTCCGACGAGCCGCTGGATCATCCACGTCATCCCGCCGCCGGGATGGATGCCGAGATCGAGAAATCTGGCCACGAACTTCGCCTTCGGTCCCACGATGCGGACGTCCGCGGCGAGCGCGAGGTTCAGTCCGGCGCCAACGGCGGCACCGCCGACCGCGGCGATCGTCGGCAGGGAACACCGCGCAACCGAGAGGAATCCGTCGTAGATCGCACGGAGCCCGTCCTCCCGGGCGCCGGCGAGCGTGTCCAGGTCCGCGCCCGCGCAGAAGGCCGGTGGCGCGCCGGTGACGACCAAAGCGTGGACGCTCTCGTCGGCCTCGGCGCTCGCGACGGCCTCGGCCAGCTGGGCGGACAAGGTGAGGGTCAGGGCGTTGCGGGTCGCGGGCGCGTCGATGGTGAGCACGGCGACGCCGCCGTCGTGGCTGGAGCGGATCTGATCGGTCACGGGAACGAGGGTGTCACGCTTCGGGGGTCGGCGGGCGTTCCAGTAACCGGGAGAGGACGACGGTGGAGACCGTGCGGTCGACGATCTCCAGCCCGCGCAGCCGTTCCAGCGCGGTCTCCAGATGGTGGATGTCCGACGCGCGCAGGTGGACGATCGCGTCGGCCGCGCCGGACACCGTGTACGCCGCGACGACCTCCGGCAACGGCTCCAGCCGGGCGCGGATCCGGGCCGGGGTGATGTTGCCGTTGCAGGTCATCTCGACGAACGCCTCGGTGCCCCAGCCCAGTGCCTCGGGATCCACGACCGCGGTGAAGCCGCGCAGGACCCCGGTTTCGAGCAGCCTGTCGACCCGTCGCTTCACCGCGGGCGCGGACAGACCGACGACTTTGCCGATGTCGGCGTAGCTGGACCTCGCATTGGCCATCAAGCATGAAACGATTCGCTGGTCGATGGTGTTCACACGCAATGTTTAGCAGGTATATGCGCAGCGAACAGCGATTGATTGCGGAATTAGGTGAGCCTTACCCTTCGGGTATGCCGGAACTGGAGCAGCAGCCCCGTGTACCCACGACGCGCCGCTACCTCATGTGCCCGCCGCGGTACTTCGCGGTGGATTACGTCATCAACCCCTGGATGGACCCTTCCGTCCCGGTCAGCGTCGACACCGCGATGGCGCAATGGACCGAACTCCGTGACACCTACCGACGCCTCGGCCACACCGTCGAGGAGATCGACGCGCAGCCCGGCCTGCCCGACATGGTGTTCGCCGCGAACTCCGGCACCGTCGTCGACGGCCGTGTCCTCGGCTCGCGGTTCCGCGCCCCGCAGCGCACCGCCGAGGCCGAGCACTTCCGCCGCTGGTTCGTCGAGCACGGCTACCGCGACATCACCATGCCCGAGAAGATCAACGAGGCCGAAGGCGACTTCGCCTGGACCGGCAAGATCCTGCTCGCCGGCACCGGCTTCCGGACCGACCCGGCCGCGCACGCCGAAGCGCAGGAGGTCCTCGGTGTCCCGGTCGTCTCGCTGCGGCTGATCGACCCGAGCTACTACCACCTCGACACCGCGCTGTTCGTGCTCGCCGAGGCCACCGACACCACGGCCGCCCAGATCGCCTACTTCCCGGAAGCGTTCTCGGCCGGGTCGCGGAAGGTGCTGGAGCGGATGTTCCCGGACGCGGTAATCGCGGACCGGGCCGACGCGGAGTGCTTCGGGCTCAACGGGGTGTCCGACGGTCGCAACGTCGTTCTGCCGGTCGAGGCGACCGGTTTGGCGGCGCGGCTGACCGAACGCGGCTACGAGGTCGTCTTCCTGGACATCTCCGAGCTCCGGAAGGCGGGCGGCGGCCCGAAGTGCTGCACCCTGGAGATCCGCAAGTAATCCATTCGTGGACACCTTGCGGGATCGTGTAACTACTCCGTTCGCCAACTCGATTAATCGGGAAACACAGTCGGTCCCGAATGAGGCGCGGATGGTGATCCTGGCGATAGGCGGCGTGGGCAGGCCCGTGCGCGCGCTGGATCCAGGCGAAAACGAAACATGGGTGACCGTCGAGCAGTTCGAGCGAGTGCTCGACACGGTGGCCGGACGGGAGGACGTCGGGCTCACCTTCGACGACGGCAACTCCTCCGACGTCGAGATCGCGCTCCCCAGACTGGTGGAGCGCGATCTCACGGCGGAGTTCTTCCCGCTGGCCGGCCGCATCGGTCAGCGCGGCTTCCTCGACGCCGACGGCCTTCGCAAGCTGGTCGACGCGGGGATGTCGATCGGCTCGCACGGCTGGGAACATCGCGACTGGCGGCGCCTCGACGGCAGGCACGTCCGGCGCGAACTCGAAACCGCGCCGAAACTGCTCGCCGACCTGAGCGGGGGGCCCGTGCGCGCGTACGCGCCGCCGTTCGGCGCCTACGACCGGCGGGTGCTCAGCAGGCTCCGGCGTTCCGGTGCGACGAGGGTCTACACGACCGAAGGCGGCGCGGCGTCGCGCGACGGCTGGCTGTGGCCGCGGGTCGAGGTCCGGCACGACGTCGACCAGGAGTGGCTCGACAGTGTGCTCGCTGAACGAGACGGCCTGTACCGCCGAGCGGGACGGGCCATCGCGCGAGTCGCCAGGCTTGCCCGCTTTTGACCGGTTTTCGTTGCATAGTGGGAAAACAACACCCCGCAGGCCCTTGAGTCGAATCCTGTGCGGCGGCATCCTGAGCATCCTCGATAAAGAAGTCTTATTAACTAAGGGGTGCTCGGTATGCGGAAACTACTGCTGTTCTCGGCCATGGTGGCGGCCGCGGGACTGGCCCCCGCGGCGACGGCCGTGGCCGCCCCTTCGGTTCAGGCGGCCCCGACCGCCCAGCAGTTGCTGGCGAAGACCACCGCCTGCAAGCAGATCTCGAACGGCAAGTACAAGACCGACGACGAAACCGGCCGCACCATCGCCGTCTGCGACGCGGGCGGCGCCGTGTTCTGGAAGGCCGACATGGACATCGACTGCGACGGGCAGCCGACCGCGCGGTGTAACAAGACCACCGACCCGTGGTTCCAGGACGGCACCGCGTACCCGCGCTCCGACGGCAAGGCGCTGATCGCCGACCAGACGCCCTACATCGTCGTGCCGAGCATCAGCAGCACGTGGAACTTCGAGAAGTCCGGCCTCAAGGGCGCCGGCTCGTGCGCGGTGATCTACAACAACAAGGTGCTCTACACCGTCATCGGCGACACCGGCCCGAAGGACATCATCGGCGAGGCGTCCTACGCGACCGCGAAGTCCTTGGGCATCAACCCGGACCCGAAGAACGGCGGCGTCGACTCTGGCGTGACGTACATCTGTTTCAAGAACTCGAAGGTCTCGCCGACCGAGGACCACGGGAAGGCGACCTCCGTGGGGGAGGGGCTGGCGGCGAAGTTCGTTCAGGGCGGCTGAAGTCGTTGTACGGCAACGGCCCCGGGAGCTTTCGCCCCCGGGGCCGTCCGGTTTCTCGTGATCAGCGCGGGACCACGTGCTTGCTCCACTGGCCAGGGTTGTAGGGCGGTGCGATGACATCGACGGTCGAGTCGGGTTCGTCCACCCGCCAAGATCCGAGTACGGCGAACCGGTAGACGCCGACCGCGACGTTGGGGAAAGTCAGGAAGCCGTTGGCGTCGGTCTTGGTGAGCGATACGAGCTTCTTGTCGGCCGTGCTCAGGGCGACGGTCGTGTTCGCCAGTCCTTCACCGGGTTCGAGCTGGTGGTTGCCGTTCTTGTCGTGCCAGATCTGACCGCGGGCGTCGGCACGGGCGCCCGGCACCTTCGCGTTCTGGTAGGCATACGGCCCGGAGCTCAGGGAGTTGTCGTTGTCGAACAAGCAGTCGAGCCCGGTTTCACCGAAGGCGCCTGCTCTCGCGGGCACCGTGCCGGCGACCTTCAGGACCACGCTTTGTCCCGGAGCGACCTTGCCCGCCTTGTTCACGTAACTGAACGCACCCCACTGAGCCGTCGGGACTTCCAAGCCCCGCTCGAAGCCCCCGGGATCGCAGCCCGCGTGCAGGCCGGTGACTTCGCGGGCACCGACGTTCGTGAGAGTCACCGTCGCCGTCGCGGTCTCGCCCACCGCGTAGGTGGTCTTGTCGAGCGCGATCTTCGCGCTCAGCGAGTCCGTCAGCGGGCGGATCGCCCGGCCCTCGAGTGCGGTGTTCTGCCCGCTGCCGTCCAGCCGCAGGCTCGGCGGATATGCGGTCACCCAGCCGTCCGGGAGCTTCTCGAAGTGCCAGTAGATGCTGGGGCCGACTGGGACGGCATCGAAGGAGAACCGGCCTTCGGCGTCGGTGATCGCGGTGAGGTATCCGGACGGACCGGACACACGAGCTTCCGCGCCGGCGAGGCCTTCCCCTGGCGAGAACTTGCCGTCCTCGTTGCGGTCGCCGTAGAGGACACCGGCGACGCGATCGGTGGTGTCGGGTGAAAGCAGGCCGACGGTGACCCGGCTGTTGTTGTCCGAGTAGTCGGCCTCTCCGGGGCCGCTCACCTCGATGTCGAGCACCGGATTTCCCTCGTTGAGGGTGTAGACGCTGCCCGTGGTCGTGTACGTCCTGCTCTCGCCCGGTGCGTAGGTGGCGCCGTCCTTGGAGCGGAGGTCGCCCCAGGAGGTCTCATCGACCGTGAAGTAGCCGCCGGACTCCCTGTGGGCGTACCCCCTGACCTGACTCGCCGTCGTGTCGCCGATGTTGGCGACCGTCACCTCGATCGGGATGGCGTCGCCCGGCAGCCAGCGGCCCTCCTGGGCCTTGGCCGTCACCTTGATGTTCGGGCCGGTGGCGGCGTACGCGGGCAGGGCGGTCGCCAACCCGGCGACCGTGAAGGCCGCGGTCAGCACTCCGATCGCGCGCAGAGATGTTCTTCGCATGGTGTTTCCCCAGTCCCGCCCGGCACGCCCGTCCCTCACGGACGTCACAGGCGATCGTCGACGAAGCGAACCTAAAGTCCGTCGCGCCCGGGCGGCCAGAGCGGAACATTCCGGTGCCGGGGCCGGGCAACCGTGAGGGCGGCTCGGGCGTGTTCAGGGGTCGTGAGTGGCGATTCGGGGGTAACGCAAAGGCACCGAACGGCCACCACCGCACGATCACTCACGACACCGGCGGCAAGTCGTCTCCCGCGCTCCGGCCGGCTCCCAGCCCTCTCGGATCAGGATCGTCCGGACTTCGTCGGCGACTTGGCATGGTGAGTTCCGCACGTCCTGCCACCCGTAGACGAGCCTCGCCCGTCCAGCCAGTTCCGCGGCATTGTCGCGGCGACGATCCCGGAAGGCGACACCAGGCGTGGCGTGGGTCGCGCGGCCGTCCAGCCGAACCGTCACCGCGGCGCCCTGTGCGTCGTAGGTGACGTCCTCCCAGAGTCTCTTGCCGTCCACTTCGACGGGCGTTTGCCGGTTTCCGCACGGTAAGCCGTGCCCGTCTTCGACGTCCTCCTTGTAGGCCACTTCGAGCGCCGACATGAGCCCACCACCGACGAGGGCGAGGCCGTACCGGATGGCGGGCCGGAAACGGAACGGTGGCCGGATCAGCACGCACGCCTCCATCGCCGCCACCGAGATCCTGGTCCGGCCGAGCAGGTCGACGATGGTGTTCGTCGCCTGACGCGGTGTCCGCTGGGCCGTGGCCAGATCGAGGATCGTGTCCGTGACCCTGGTCCGTGGGGGATTCGTTCCGGCGGCGATGTGCGGCAGCGCGCGGGACCTGTGCACTATGACCAAGGGAGCCTGCGAGATCGCGGAGAAAGTGTACGGAACGGTGATTTCGACAGGCCCTTCGACGACCGGAAGAATTCTCCATTCTTCAGCGGCCGTTCGATGGCTCAAGATCGCGTACCCGCTTCCGTAGAGCAACGCGGCACGGATCTTGGCCGAGCGCGACAAGCCGCCGGTGAATGTCGAGTAAACGCGCGGGAGAACCCGCTGCCAGCGTCCGCCCGAGAGATTCGCCCTGATGTCCGACATGGTGTGGCCGTAGGCGTGCAATTGCCGCCGCGAGACGATTCCATGCTGCTCCGCCAGGAGGACCGGCCAGCTCGGGCGTTGCCCGGGCGGGATGGAGTCTTCCGACCAGCGTCTGTTGATGGGCATTGTTCGACGATCGTCGCTGAGCCGAAGCCGTGGAAGGCGTTGAGCACATCTGTGGACAAGCAGGGTGAGGGGAGAGGTGGCTGTGGATAACTGGGTCGGGGTGGTCGTGAGTGGTAAGTGACGTTCTAACGACACTTACCACTCACGACCACCCCGACCCACCCCCCACCGCCTCCCTCCCTTCCCTCCCCTCGCCTCTCCCTCCCGCTCGCCGCCCCAATCGAGACGAAACCCTTACGCGACCCTTGTAGCGTTTCGCACCCTTCGAGCGATGAGTAATTCCCTTGCCGCACAGGGATTCCGCCAAAAGCAGGCGAACCGTGGACGGCGGTAACGAACCCGGTCCTCCCGCCGACCAACGGGCAGCGGAATGCGGCTGGAGGAATTCGTCATGAAGATCAGTGTCTTCGGGCTCGGTTACGTCGGTTGCGTGTCGGCGGCGTGCCTGGCCGGACGTGGGCACGAGGTCGTCGGGGTCGACGTGAACCCGGTGAAGATCGACCTCGTCTCCAGTGGCAAGGCGCCGGTGGTCGAGGAGCGGATCGGGGAACTGACCGCGGAAGTGGTCGCCCAAGGCAAGCTGAGAGCGACCACCGACGTAAGACAGGCGATCGCGGACAGCGAAGTCTCCCTCATCTGCGTCGGTACCCCCTCGGCTCCCAACGGCAGCCTCTCGACAGCTTTCCTGGAGCGCGTGGCCGAGGAAATCGGCGAAGCGCTCAAGACCAAAACACAACGGCACACCGTCGTCTTCCGCAGCACGATGCTCCCGGGCACCTGTCTGGACCTGCTCGTCCCCATCCTCGAAAAGTCGTCCGGACTCACCGCCGGTGTCGATTTCGGGGTCGCGGTGAACCCCGAGTTCCTGCGCGAGGGAAGCAGCGTCAAGGACTTCTTCGACCCGCCCAAGACCGTCATCGGCGAGCTCGACGCGGCCAGTGGTGACGTCGTCGCGGCGCTGTACGAAGGGCTTCCCGGCGAGGTTTTCCGCGTCGCGATCCCGGTGGCCGAGATGACGAAGTACGCCGACAACTCCTTCCACGGGCTCAAGATCGGCTTCGCGAACGAGCTCGGCTCCATCTGCCGTGCGCTGGGGCTCGACTCGCATGAGGTGATGGACGTCTTCCTCGCCGACCGCAAGCTCAACATCAGCCCCGCCTACCTCCGCCCCGGGTTCGCTTTCGGCGGCTCGTGCCTCCCCAAGGATCTGCGTGGCCTGGTCTACGCCGCGCACCGCGCGGACGTCGCCGTCCCGATCCTGTCGCACGTGCTGCCCTCGAACGACGAACACCTCCAGCGCGCCTTCGACCTGGTCGCGCGCACCGGCAAACGCAAGGTCGGGCTGTTCGGCCTGTCCTTCAAACCGGGTACCGACGACCTCCGCGAGAGCCCGCTCGTCGAGCTGGCGGAGCGGCTGCTCGGCAAGGGGTACGACCTCCGCATCTACGACGCCAACGTCAGCCTTTCGCGGCTGATGGGCGCGAACCGCGAGTACATCGAGGGCAGGCTGCCGCATCTCGGCCAGCTGCTGGCCGGTTCCATCGGCGAGGTCGTCGACCACGCCGAGGTCTGCCTCATCGGCTGCACCGATCCGGAGGTCCTCGCGGCGCTCCCGGCGGGCGGCGGCCACACCATCGTCGATCTCGTCCGCGTACCCGACGCCGACCGGCGCCGGACTGAAGAGGGATATGTCGGCCTTGCCTGGTAAAGCTCTCATCCTCGTCGAGAACCTTTCCGTCCCCTTCGATCGCCGCGTCTGGCAGGAGTGCCAGACACTCCGTGACGCAGGCTGGGAAGTCCACGTCATCTGTCCACAAGGGACGAAGCGGGACACCGAAGCCGAAGTCACCATCGACGGCGTCCACATCCTGCGGTACCCGCTGAAGGCCGCCACCGGTGGCCCGGCCGGGTACGTCCAGGAGTACGGCTCCGCGCTGTGGCACACGCTCCGGCTCGCCCGCAAGGTCGGCCGGGTGGACGTCGTGCACGCCTGCAACCCGCCGGACCTGCTGTTCCTGGTCGCGCTGTACCTCAAACGCCAGGGCGCGAAGTTCATCTTCGACCAGCATGACCTGTGCCCCGAGTTGTACCTTTCGCGGTTCGACCGCGGCGAGGACTTCCTGTACCGCGCGGTCTGCGCGCTGGAGCGCCGCACTTACAAGACGGCCGACGTCGTCATCGCGACCAACGAGAGCTACAAGGACGTCGCCGTGAAGCGCGGCGGCAAGTCGCCGGAAGACGTCTTCGTCGTGCGAAGCGCGCCTGTGGTCGAGCGGTTCCACATGGTCCCGGTCGAGCCCGAGCTGAAGAAGGGCAAGCCGCATCTGCTCGCGTACCTCGGCGTGATGGGCCCGCAGGACGGCGTCGACTACGCCTTGCGAGCGCTCGCGTCGCTGCGTGACGTCGTCGGCCGCACCGACTGGCATGCCGTGTTCATCGGTTCCGGTGACGCCTTCGACGCCATGGTGGCGTTGTCGAAGGAGCTGAAGCTCGACGATCAGGTCGAGTTCACGGGCCGGATTCCCGACGAAGACCTGCTGCGTTATCTGTCCGCGGCTGACGTCTGTCTTTCGCCGGACCCCCTGAATCCGCTCAACGACGTGTCGACCATGAACAAGATCATGGAGTACATGGCGATGAGCCGTCCCATCGTCTCGTTCGAGCTCCGGGAGGCCCGGGTTTCGGCAGGGGAGGCCGCGCTGTACGCGCCGGCGAACGACGAGCCGGAATTCGCGAAGCTCATCGCGCATCTGCTCGACTCGCCGGAGCAGCGGGCCACGATGGGTGAGCTGGGGCGGGCGCGCGTCGCCGGTCCGCTCTCGTGGGAGAACTCCCAGAAAGCCCTGCTCTCGGCCTACGAGGCCGCGATCCGTTGATCGACTTCCCGGTCGCGTTTTGAACAAGACTGGGGCGATTCTGTAACCAACGCCGTGGTCGGTCCGACGGGATTCATGCCACACCCAACCGCGCCGATGGGAGATCCCGGCTTTGAGTGACGACACGGTGCGCCTGTCCATGATCGGACAGGTTCTGCGCGGGAGGTGGCGGACCCTGGTGGTCCTCGCCCTCCTCGGCGCCTTGGTCGGCGCGGGATCGTCGGTGATCCTTTCCCCCGGCTACCGGACCACCTCCAGCGTGCTGCTGCAGGGCCCGCGTGAGGCGGACGAACTGCTCACCCAGGCCGAGGTGGCGACCAGTTCGGTCGTGCTCGACCGGGCCGCCGCCGGGCTCGGGGACGGCGAGACCGGCGCCGACCTGCGGGACAAGGTGACCACGTCGGTGGCGCAGGGCAATGTCATCACCATCGAGGCCATCGGTGACACCGCCGAACAGACGCAGCGGCTCGCGGACCAGCTCGCCCAGGAGTTCGTGAAGTACTCCACGCAGATCATCGCCGGTTCCGGTGACGCCGCCGTGCAGCTGGCGCAGGAGCGCCGCGAGACGCTGCGGCAGCAGGTCGCGCAGACCAACCAGCGGATCAGTGAACTTTCGGCGAAGGTCAACGACGGCAAGACGACGGTGGAGAGCGTCCAGCTCCGTACCGAACTGCAGGGGCTGCGTTCGACGATCGAGTCGGCGATGTCCACCTTGAACGCGGCCGACACGGCGAGCGGTCTCGGCAACATGGTCGTGCTGGGTTCGGCCGAGCTGCCGTCTTCGGCGGCCGCGCCCACGCTGCCGCAGCTCGCCATCGGCGGTGCGGCGTTGTTCTTCCTGATCGGCCTGTTCGGGCATCTGTTCACCGCCCGCACCGACCGGCGGCTGCGCGACGACGAGGAGATCGCCGCGGCGGTCGGCGGCCCGGTGCTGGCCACCTTCGACGCCGTGGACCGGCGCCCGGCGGGAACCACCCTGCGGGCCAAGATCCTCCGTGACGACCGGCCGTGGAACATCCCGCGGGTCGACGTCTTCGCCGACGAGATCGACGCCGACATCCAGTACCGGCGCTTGGTTTCGCGGCTCCCGCACCGGCGGCTGCTCGTCCTCGCCGTGGACGGTGACCACGCCGGGCAGGCGGCCGCCGGGCGGATCACCCGTCTCGCCGGCCGGTGGTTCGCGCCGGTGACGGTTTCCCCGGCGCGGCCCGTCATCGAAGACGCCGACGCCGAGGGCGTCCTCGTCGTGACGAGCCTCGGCTCCCGGTCCGCGTGGGAGCTGGTCGGGATCGCCGAAGCCGTCGCCGACGCCGGGCTCACCGTGGTGGGCACCGTGCTGCTCCGCCCCGTCTCCCCGACCCGAACCCGGCCCGGCGCGGCCACCCCCGCCGACCACGAAGCACTGGCAGGTACCGCGTGACCAGCGCCGAAAAAGCGAAGTCCGAACCGCTCATCGACCTGCAGCGGCTGGTCGTCTCGGTACGGAGACGGCGTCGCCTGTGGACGTCCATGGCCCTGCTCGGCCTGATCCTCGGCGGGCTGGTCGCGGTGTTCCTGCCGTCGCCGCCCACCGCCGTCGCGCAGATCCTGGTCGTCCACCCCGACGACTCGCCGACCGACAGCGGAACGCTGATGCGGACCGACGTCGCCGTGCTCCAGACGACGAAGACCGCCACCGAGGCACTCAAGAAGTTGAACAGCACCCAGGCGCCGGAGGAGTTCCTCAAGGACTACGAGGGGCTGGGCCTGACGAACAACGTCCTCCAGCTGACGGTCAAGGGAAGGACCGACGAGGAGGCCGTGGCTCGCGCGCAGGCGATCTCCGATTCCTTCATCACCGAGTACATCTCACGCAACCAGGCGGCCGCGGCGGCCGAGCAGAAGGCCCTGCTCGACCAGCGCAACCAGGCACAGAACGAACTCGGCTCCATCGAGTCGGCGATCGTCGCCGAGGAGGCCAAGAACCGCAACGCCAACCCCGCCCAGCTGGAACGGCTGTATTCGCGCCGCGCGGAGCTGACATCCAAGATCTCCGACTACGACGGCCGCGCGCAGGAGGCGGGCATCGGCACGCCGAAGGTCGCCGCCGGGACGCAGATCGTCGACGCGCCGCGGATCCTGCCGCAGTCCTTCCTCAAGACGCTCGCCACCGACGCCGGGATCGGCTTCGCGCTGGGACTGCTCGCCGGGCTGGGGCTCGCTGCCGTCACGAGCGTGGTCAAGGACCGGCCGGTGCTGCGCCGCGAGATCTCTCATCACCTCGGCGCTTCCGTGATCGCGCAACTGCCCAAGCCGCCGCGTTTCCTGCGCCGCTCGCGTGCGGTGACCAGGCGGCAGCGGGTCGCGGCGACGCTGGTCCGCGCGGTCCGGCAAGAGGGCGGTTCGGTGTCGCTGCTCGACCTCGGTGCCCGGCAGATCACCGCCGCGCTCGCCGTCGACATGGCGCGTGAGCTGGCGGAGAAGGGGACGGCGTCGCTCGTCGACGACCTGCCGAAGACGAATCTCCGGGAGCTGGCAGGCCAAGGCCCGATCCAGGTGCTGGATCGCGGAGACACGCCGCCCGCGGCCGGGGAACGCCGGATCGGCGTCGGTTCGGTCGAGCCGGGGACGTCGTGGACCGACCTCGAAGTCCTCGGTGAGGAGACGATCCTCGTCGTCCGCACCGGGCACGCGAACACCGAATGGCTGCACACCGTCGCCCGCCAGCTGGCCGACCGGCACATCCCGATCATCGGGGTCGTCGTGGTGGATCCGGATCCGCGCGACCACACCGACGGGACGCTGTGGGACGGCCTGCACACGGCGTTGCGCGGGCGGGCGGCCCGGTCCATGCCGAAGCCGGTGGAGATGTTCCCGAAGAAGAACGGGCATCCGACGCCGTACAAACGCGCCAAGGAACTCGGCAACGCCGATCAGCCGACCAAACGATTCGCGCCCGTGTCACCGGATAACGCCGAAGCCTTGTAAGGGGAGCGAAAGCAGATGTGCGGCATCGCAGGGGCCTACTTCTGGCCGGACGGGGGCCCGCTCACCGATCGGCTCACCAAGACCCTCGCCCATCGCGGGCCGGACGGTTCCGGCCGGTACGACCACGAGGAAGTCCACTTAGGACACCGAAGGCTGTCGATCGTCGACCTGACCGAGACCGGCGCGCAGCCGATGGTCAAGGACGGGCTCGCGCTGACCTACAACGGCGAGCTCTACAACGCGCCGGAGCTGCGGAAAGAGCTCGAAGCCGCCGGGGTGCGGTTCCGGGGGACGTCCGACACCGAGGTCCTGCTGGAGGCGTGGCGCAAGTGGGGCACCGACGGCCTGCACCGGCTTCGCGGCATGTTCGCGTTCGGTGTCTTCGACGAGCGCACCGGCGCCTTGACCTTGGTGCGGGACCAGCTGGGCATCAAACCGCTGTTCCTCGTGCGCCGCGGCAGGGGTGTCACGTTCGCCTCGGAGTTGAAGGCGCTGGCCGCCGAACTCGGCGGTTCCCTGACGGTCGACGACACCGCGCTCGTCGCCTCCTTGCTCTACTACTGGGTTCCGGACGGCCGCTGCGCGTTCCGCGAGGCCGAAAAGCTGCCGCCGGGCAGCTGGGCGCGGTTCCGGCCGAACGGCGACGTCGAACGCGGCACGTTCTGGTCGCTGCGCCAGGTCGCCGAAGAGGGAGCCGCTTATGAGGGCGAGTTCGACCTCAACGCCGTCATCGAGGACTCCACGCGCAAGCACCTGATGGCCGACGTGCCGGTCGCGACGTTCCTCTCCGGCGGCCTCGACTCCAGCTACCTGACCGCGATCGCCGCCCGTGAACAGCCGGGAATCTCCGCGTACACCATCGGTTTCCGGGCCGAGGACGCGAAGTTCGAAGCGATGCCGGACGACCTGATGTACGCGAAGAAGGTCGCCGCGAAGTTCGGCGTCGACCTGCACGAGATCGAGATCGCGCCACAGGTGCTCGATCTGCTGCCGCGGATGACGTATCACCTCGACGAGCCGATCGGCGATCCGGCGGCGATCAACAGTTACCTGATCTGCACCGCCGCCCGCGAGGCCGGGGTCAAGGTGATGCTGTCCGGCATGGGCGCCGACGAGCTGTTCGCCGGGTACCGCAAGCATCTCGCGAACAAGATCGCCGTTCAGTACCAGCGGGTTCCCGGTCTCGTGCGGCGTCCGGTCGAGTCCCTTGTGGACAGACTGCCGGTGGCGACGTCGAAGCGCGGATTCCGTTCGGTGCGGTTCGCCAAACGGTTCCTCTCGTTCGCGGAACTGCCGGAGGAGACCGCGTTCCGGCGCAGCTACACGATGTACGACCAGGCCGAGCTCGTCGCGCTGCTGAACCCGGACCTCGCGGGCGCGGTGGACGACGTGATCACCGAACACGCGGACACCTATCACGACAACACGCTGACCGACTTCGTGAACCGCATGTGCCTCGCCGATTCGCGGCTGTTCCTGCCAGGGCTCAACCTCGCCTACACCGACCGGTCCAGTATGGCCGCGTCCACCGAGGTGCGGACGCCGTTCGTCGACATCGAGGTCGTGAAGGCCGCGTTCCGGATCCCCGGCGACAAGAAGATCGTGAAGCGCCAAGGAAAGATGGCGCTGAAGCAAGCGGCGCTCTCGATCCTCCCCGCCGAGATCGTGCACCGGCCGAAGGGCCTGTTCAGCGCACCACTGCGGGCTTGGATGAGCCGCGACCTCGCGCCACTGGTGCGCGAGGTGACGAACGAAGGCGAATTGGTGAAGGCCGGGTTCCTCCGCCGTGAGGCCCTGCAACGGCTCGTCGACGAAGACGCGTCCGGGCAGCAGGACCGGTCCAAGCACCTCTGGCACATCTTGACCCTCGAGTACTGGTATCGCGGTGCCATCGCGGCGCGATCCATTTAATCGCTGAGGAGCGACGTGAAGCAGGTAGTGCAGAACTACAAGAGCGGGGAGCTCGCGCTCCTCGACGTCGAAGTGCCCGCGTGCAAACCGGGGGGTGTGCTGGTCCGCACCGCCTATTCGCTGATCTCCACCGGCACCGAGATGATGAAGGTGTCCGAGGCGAGCCTTTCCCTGGTGGGCAAGGCGAAGGCGCGGCCGGATCAGGTCGCGAAGGTGATGCAGAGCGTCGCGACGAACGGGCTGAGCGCGACCTACCGCAAGGCGATGAACAAACTCGACTCGTACACGCCGCTCGGGTACTCGCTGTGCGGCGTGGTCGAGGAGGTCGGCCCGGGTATCGACGACGTCGCCGTCGGCGATCTCGTGGCGTGTGCCGGAAACGAGCACGCGCTGCACGCGGAACTGAACTGGGTGCCCAAGAACCTCTACTCCAAGGTGCCGGACGGCGTCGACCCGCGGCACGCCGCGTTCGGCACGGTCGGCGCGATCGCGATGCAGGGCGTCCGCCAGGGTGAACCGCAGATCGGCGACATCGCGCTGGTCATCGGCCTCGGCCTGATCGGCCAGCTGGTCGTGCAGCTGCTGGTCGCCTCCGGGGTCCGCGTGGTCGGCGTCGACCCGGATCCGGCGCGGTGCGCGATCGCCGAACAGCTCGGCGCCCTCAACTGCGGCGACCCCGGCTCCGGCGTCATCGACACCGCGGTCGCGGAGCTCAGCTCCGGGCACGGCGTCGACCAGGTGTACCTCGCCGCGGGTGGCAGCACGAACGAGCCGGTGGAGCTGGCCGCGAAGCTGAGCCGCGACCGCGGCCGGGTGATCGACATCGGCAAGTGCTCGCTGAACCTGCCGTGGAACGCCTACTACGAGAAGGAACTCGACGTCCGCTTCTCCCGCTCGTACGGCCCCGGCCGCTACGACCCGGAGTACGAACTCGAGGGCCGCGACTACCCGATCGGCCAGGTCCGCTGGACCGAGCGCCGCAACCTGGAATGCGTCGTCGACCTGATGGGCCGCGGCCGTCTCGACGTCGAGCCGCTGATCTCGTACGTCTCGGACTTCTCGGACGCCGTCGAGACGTACCGGAAGCTGAACGAGGGCGAACTCAAGGCCGTCGCCGTGCTGTTCGAATACGACAAGCGCCCGGCGGGCCCGGCCGAGCAGGCCGTCACGGCGGTTTCCGTGCCGAAGCCGTCGGCGGTGCGCGCGGCGCCGAAGCCGGGCGGCGTGCGGATCGGGTTCATCGGCGCGGGCAACTACGCGTCCTCCATGCTCCTGCCGCATCTCGCGGAGATGGAGAAGGTCGACCTCGCCGAGGTCGTCACCACCTCGGCGCTTTCGGGTGCGAACGCCAAGCGCAAGTTCGGTTTCGGCCGCGCCACCACCGATCTCGACACGATGCTCGAAGACTCCTCGATCGACGCCGTGTTCATCGTGACCCGGCACAGTTCGCACGCCGAGCTGACCCGGCGCGCGCTGCTCGCGGGCAAGGCCGTCTTCGTCGAGAAGCCGCTCGCCCTGTCCGAAAAGGAACTCGAGATCGTGCTCGGCGCGATCGAGGAGTCCGGCAACGACCGGCTGCAGGTCGGCTTCAACCGCCGGTTCGCCCCGCTGCTGAACGAGTCGGTGCTCCACTTCGGACCGCGGATCGGCCCGGCTTCCGTGCGGTACCTGGTCAACGCCGGACAGCTCGACGCGAACAGCTGGTACAACCAGGCCGACAGCGAGGGCTCGCGGTTCGCCGGCGAGGGCGGCCACTTCATCGACACGGTCAGCTGGCTGCTCGGCGCCGACCCGGTCTCGGTGTACGCCACCGCGACGCCCGGCCACCAGGACCTGCAGATCCTGCTGCGCTACCCGGACGGCTCGACCGCGTCGATCGCGTACACCACGAGCGGTGCGGCGTCGTTCCCCAAGGAGACGATCGACATCACCACCGACGGCAAGGTGCTGAAGTTCGACGACTTCGCGCGCGCGTCGGTGTTCGGCCGCAAGAAATGGGCCAGCTCGCGGATCCCCAAGGGCCGGGACAAGGGCCAGGCCGCCGAAGTCGAAGCGTTCGTCAACGCGCTGACCACCGGGGTCGCGATGCCGGTCTCCGTCGACTCGCTCGTCGCGACGACGCTGGCCACGCTCGCGGTCAACCGCAGCCTGGAGACCGGGGCACCGGTGCGGATCGGACTCGGCTGATGGACGCCTCCTGGTACCTGCGGAGACTGTCGCGGATGGGGCCCGCCGAGATCGCGGGCCGCGTCACCGACGTCGTGCGCAAACGCCAGTGGCGCGGAGTCGCCAGCGAGCAGGCGGCTTGGCTGCCGGACCGGCGATTCGCGTCGGTGCCCGGTGACGAGGTCCTCGCCGCCGTCTCCGGTGAGGCGGTGAAGGATCTGCTCGTCAAGGCGGACAGGCTGATGGACGGGCGCGCCGAGTACTTCGGCGTCGAGCGGGACGACCTCGCCGACCCGGACTGGTCGTACGACCCGAAGACCGGTCGCCGCGCACCGTCCGATGTGTACTCCTTCGACATCCCTTATCGGAGTGAGGACGCGGTCGGCGACATCAAGCAGATCTGGGAGCCGTCACGGCACCAGCACCTCACCGTGCTGGCCGCCGCGTATGCCCTGACCGGCGACGATCGGTACGCCGAACGCGTGGCCGCGCACTTGAAGTCCTGGTGGGCGGCCAACCCGCCGATGCGCGGGGTGCACTGGGTCAGCGGGATCGAACTCGGCATCCGGCTGCTGTCGTGGGTGTGGGTCCGGCGGCTGCTCGACGGCTGGGCGCAGGCCCCGGCGCTGTTCGACGACAACCCGGTGGCGCTCAACCAGATCTGGCACCATCAGCGCTGGCTGGCCGCGTTCCCGAGCCGGGGTTCGTCGGCGAACAATCACGTGATCGCCGAGGACGCCGGACAGCTCGCCGCCGCCTGCGCGTTCGCCTGGTTCCCCGAATCCGCCCAGTGGCGGGACACGGCGCTGGCGTCGCTGGACAAGATGCTGCGGCACAACACTTTTGAGTCCGGTCTCAACCGCGAGCTCGCCACCGAATACCACGGTCTCGTCCTGGAACTGGGGCTCGCCGGGGCGCTGGAGGCGAAGGCCGCCGGTGTCGCGGTGCCGGAGTCGACCTGGCTCGTGCTGCTGCGGATGACCGACGCGCTCGCGTCCATAGTGGACAATCGATTGCGGCCGCCGAGGCAAGGTGACGCCGACGACGGTTTCGGCCTGATCGTCGACGGTGACGAGACGAGCCGCTGGGCGTCGCTCATCGACACCGGATCTGTCCTTTTCGGACGGTTGGATTGGTGGCCGGAAACACCGGGCGGCGACGTCCGCACGCCGCTCTTCTCCGCGCTGGCGAAGGACGTCCAGGTCCGTTCGCGGCGTCCGGTGCGGCGGCGGGACGACTTCGCCGACGCCGGGATGACCATCCTGCGCGCCGAAAAGGTCTGGTGCCGTTGCGACGGCGGGCCGCACGGCTTCCTGTCCATCGCCGCGCACGCGCACGCGGACGCGCTTGCGGTGGAGGTCCGGCACGACGGCGTCGACATCCTCGCCGACCCCGGAACCTACTGCTACCACGGCGAACCGAAGTGGCGGTCGTACTTCCGGTCCACGGCGGGGCACAACACGCTCGAACTCTCCCGGGCCGACCAGTCCGTCTCCGGTGGCCCGTTCCTGTGGACGAAACACGCCGTCACCACCGTGATCGCGGCGGGAACGCCGTCGCGCTGGAGCGCGGAACACGACGGCTACGCGCCGTCCGTCCACCGGCGTTCGGTGGAGCTGGAAGGTACCCAACTGCGGATCCTCGACGAGGTTCGCGGTGGCGAGGCACAGCATTGCCGTCTCGCGTTCCACTTCGGCCCGCTGGTCGAGGTCTCGCTTTCCGGCGGGACGGCGACGCTGTCGTGGACCGTCGACGGCGAGGCCCGGACGGCTTCGTTCGAGCTGCCGCCGGAACTGGACTGGTCGGCGCATCGCGGCGAGACCACTCCGCCGATGGGCTGGTACTCGGCAGGGTTCGGCCGTCGCGAGCCGTCGTGGACCCTGCTCGGCAACGGAACCGTCGCCGACGGAGCCACGCTCACCGGCGTGCTCACCTTCGAACCAGGTAACGAGGATCCCCCATTGTGATCGCACGACCGCATCGCCTCCGCCGGGCAGCGCTTCTGGTGCTGCTCGGTTCGCTGACGCTCACCGCCTGCACCACCCCGGTCGACGAGCCTGGACCGGATCCGGCCCAGCTGCCGTCCGGTGCGGTCGCGAAGGTGTGCGACAAGTTGCCGGAGGGTCCGGCGGAAGCGCCGGCAGGGGCGGTGAAGATCGACCCGGCGGTGGCGGGCGACCTCGCGGCGAAGACGCGGTCGAGTCCGGCCGGGACGACGTTCTGGCTGGCATCGGGGACGCACAAGCTCGGCGACGACCGCTACGACCAGGTCAATCCGAAGCCGGGGAACGTCTACGTGGGTGGCCCGAAGGCCGTCCTCGACGGCCGGAAGATCAACCAGTACGCCTTCGCGGGCGACGGCGCCGACGTCAAGATCCAGTACCTGACCGTGCAGGGCTTCGCCGCGCCGCACGACGAGGGCGTGGTCAACCACGATTCGGCCGACGGATGGGTCATCGAGCACAGCGCCGTCCAGGACAACGACGGCGCGGCGCTGATGGCGGGCGCGCGGCAGCAGGTCCGGGGCAACTGCCTGCGGCGCAACGGCCAGTACGGGATGAACGCCTACGCGCAGGACAGCGGCATCACCGGTCTCGTCGTCGAGGGCAACGAGATCACCGGCAACAACACCGGCGACTGGGAAAGCAAGATCGACGGCTGCGGCTGCTCCGGCGGGATCAAGTTCTGGGAGGTCGACGGCGCCGACATCGTCGGCAACTGGGTGCACGACAACCGCGGCGTCGGGCTCTGGGCCGACACGAACAACAACGACTTCCGCATCGCGGGCAATGTCATCGAGAACAACGACGGCGCCGCGCTGATGTACGAGACCAGCTACAACGCCGTGATCAGCGGAAACACCATCCGCCGCAACAACTCGGTGGACGGCAAGCGCTACATCGACCGCGGCGACAGCTTCCCGGTGGCTTCGATCTACGTGTCCGAATCCGGCGGCGAGCCGAGGGTGAAGGCGCGCACGGACAAACTGGAGATCTCCGGGAACACGTTCGAGAACAACTGGAACGGCGTCACCCTGTGGGAGAACTCCGACCGGTTCTGCAACAGCCCGGCCAACACGTCGTCCGGCTCCTGCACGCGGCTCGTGCCCGAGCAGGCGAAATGCGCGCAGCCCGGGATCGCGGGCGGGCCGCTGAACGCCGACTGCCGCTGGAAGACCCAGCGCGTCGAGATCCACCACAACCGGTTCGTGCTCGACCCGGCCGTCGCCGGCTGCGAGGAGAGCTGCGCGCGGATGGCGATGCTCGCGAACTTCGGCACGTTCCCCGACTGGTCGCCGTACAAGGGCGAGGTCGTCCAGCACGCGATCACCTTCGCCCAGGGCAACCGGCTCTACGACAACACCTACTCCGGGCCGTGGAACTTCGTCGCCTTCGAGCCGAGCCGGGTGCTGGGCTTCGGCGAATGGCAGGGCGCGCCCTACAAGCAGGACCAGGGCAGCAAACTCACCCGTGTGGGAGGTGGCTGACATGCTCGAATCCTCGGTCCGGGCCGAACCGTCGATCCGCACGGGCATGCCCAAGGCGGTCGGCGTCGCCTGGACACTGCTGATCATCAACACCCTGGGCTCGACAGGGGCGAAGACGCTCCTCCCGTTGCCGCGTTCGGTCAGCCAGCTGATCACCATGGGCGCGCTGGGCGCCGCGTTCGTGATCGCGCTCGCCCTGAACGCCCGGCTGCGGATCAGGCCGAGCGCGTATCTCTTCCTGCTCACCCTGCTGCTGGTGCTGAGCGTGGTCTCCAGTCTCACCCTGGAAGGCGGATTCGGCGCGCTGTTCCGCTGCTTCCGGTTCGCCCTCTTCCTGAGCACCCTGTGGCTGCTGACCCGCTGGTGGAACGGCGGTCTCGACCTCGTCCGCACGCATATCCGCGCCTACGCCGTGGTGCTGGTGACAGTGGTGATCGGGTTCGCGCTGAGCCCTGGCAACGCGATGCCGTTCGAGTACGGCGGACGGCTCACCGGAACGCTGTGGCCGCTGACCCCGCCGCAGGTCGGCCAGTACGCGGCCATCGTCATCGGGCTCACGGTGCTGTTGTGGCTCGGCGGGAAACTGGAGCGGAAACACGCGCTGGTCGTCATCGTCCCGTCGTTCGGGATCCTGCTGCTGACCCACACCCGCACCGCGATGCTCGGCCTGGTGGCCGGGACCGTGGTGGCGCTGATGTCGCAGTGGATGTCCAGCGCCCGCGCCCGCAAGGTGTTCACCTGGCTCGTGTTCGGCGGCCTGTTCGCGGTGGTGGCCTTGGGCGGGTTGCTGCAGGCCTGGTTCCTGCGGGGCCAGTCCGAGGAGAACTTCTCCAGCCTCACCGGCCGCGCGAAGGTGTGGGACGCGCTGCTCGACGCGCCGCGCACGACACTCGAGTACCTGTTCGGCGTCGGGCTGACCGACAAGTCCTTCGACGGGCTCCCGATCGACAGCAGCTGGCTCGCCGTCTACCACGAGCAGGGCTACGTCGGCGTCGCGATCGTGGCCGCGTTCGTACTCGTGCTGGTCGTGGTCGCGGTGCTGCGGCCGCCGTCCCCCGCCAGGGCGTGCGCGATCTTCCTGATCACGTACTGTCTTTCCGCCTCCTACACCGAGGCGGGCCTCGGCGACGCGTCGCCATACCTGCTGCACCTGGCCCTGGCCGCGTCGCTGCTGGTGCGTGCGCCCGCCGAAGAACCCGATTTCGTCACGGATGATAGGCGGAGCTGAAGATGTGCCGCAAAGAGAGACCACACGCGTGAACCCGCCCGGCCGAAGGCCTCCGCTATCGCGGTGGCAGGGCGCCATGCCCGCCACCGTGAGGTGGATGACCGGGCAGCGCCCTGCCGACGTCGATCGCGGCCGCGGGTTCACCACAGATACAAAGGAGCGCGCGTGAAGGTCCTCGTGATCCACAATCGCTACCGATCCGAGCAGCCGAGCGGCGAGAACACCGTCGTCGACCAGGAGACCGCGTTGCTGGCCGAGGCCGGGCACGAGGTCGGCCTGTTCGAGCGGCGCAGCGACGACATCGCGGAGATGTCGCTGCCGCGCAAGGCCGTCGTCCCGCTGCAGGTGCCGTGGAACCGGGCCGTGCGCGCGGAACTGGCGCGGCGCCTCGCCGACGACCGGCCGGACGTCGTCCACATCCACAACACGTTCCCGCTGCTGTCGCCGTCGGTGCTCGCCGCCTGTGCCGACGCGAAGGTCCCGACCGTCGCGACCGTGCACAACTACACGCTGATCTGCCCTCCCGGCACGCTGTACCGCGAGGGCTACATCTGCACCGATTGCGTGGGCCGCAAGCCGATTCCGGCGGTGCGGCATGGGTGTTACCGCGGTTCCCCGCTGGCCACCGTGCCGATGGCGGCGAGCATGATGCTGAACCGCAACCGCTGGTGGTCCGATGTCACGCGGTTCTTCTGCATCTCGAAGGCGCAGCGCGAGATCCTGATCGCCGCCGGGATGCCGGCCGAGCGGCTCGCGGTGAAGTACAACTACGTCACCGATCCGGGCAAGACGCGCAAGGGCGCGGGGGAGCACTTGCTTTTCCTCGGCCGGATCACCGAGGAAAAGGGCATCGGCCTGCTGATGAAGGCGTGGGACCAGCTCGCCGCCGCGGGCGGTTCGCTGCCGCCGCTGGTGATCGCCGGCACCGGCCCGATGCAGGACGAGGTCGCGCGCTGGGCACACGGCCGCGACGACGTCCGCTACCTCGGGCTCCAGTCCAAAGAGGAGTGTCGAGACCTGATCGTCCGCTCGAACGCCGTCGTCGGCCCGTCGGAATGGCTGGAGGCGTTCGGCCTGGTCGTGGTCGAGGCGATGGCCGCCGGTGTCCCGACCGTCGCCGCGGCCCACGGTGCCTTCCGCGAGCTGGTGGAGGAAGGTGTCACCGGCCTGCTGCACGAACCCGGGGACGCCGCATCGCTCGCGGCGCGGCTGCGGGAGATCGTCGGCGACGCCGAACGGAACCAGGAAATGGGCTGGGCCGCACGGCTGGTGTACGAACAGGAGTTCACCCCGAAGATCGGCCTCGAACGGCTCATCGGCGGCTACCAGGCGGCGATCGACGCGTGATCACCGGTCCGCCCGCGCTCCCGCCGCGGGCGCGGATCCCGCTCTGGACGCTCGGCGCCTTCGGTTTCGTCGTCGCCCTCGTCCTCGGCCTCCGCTACGCCGGGACTTCCCATACCGCCGGCCTCGACGCCCTGGTGCTGCCGGTGGTCGACCGGGTCCAAGGCCCGCTCTGGTACCTGGCGACCGTCATCGACTTCGCGGGTGAACCGCTGGGCGCGATCGTGGTGATCGCGCTGTTCGGCTGGGTGTGCGTGCGGCACCGGCGGCCGCGGACGGCGATCCTGCTGGTGGTGGCCTCCGGGGTGACAGTGGCGCTGACCACCGCCTTGAAACCCTTGACCGGCAGGCTGATCCACGGCGAGTTCCTTTCTTATCCCAGCGGGCACACGGCCTTCGCGGTCACCGTCGCGACCGTCGTCGCGCTGCTGGTGATCGATGTGCGGGATCTCGGCGCTGTCGCCGGGGCCTGGGTGCTGGTGGGGTTGGTGGCGTTTTCGGGGCTCGCGATGGGGTGGGCGGAAGTGGCGCTGGGGGCGCACTATCCGACGGACACGTTCGGGGGTTTCGGGGTGGCTGTCGCGGTGGTGCCGGTGGTGGCGTGGGCGGTGGACCGGCTCACACGGCGGGTTTGAGCACGACTACTTCCCGGTCACGCCGTCGAGCAGCTCCCGGCTGACGTCCAAGTGACCCGCGTGCCGGGCGAAGCTCTGGGCGAGATGGAACAAGATCCAGGCCAAGGTCGGATGCTCCTCGACGCCGCCGCGGCGGGTCGTCCGGGCGGCCAAGGCGTCCAGCGGTGTGGTGGCGACCAGGTCTGCGCAGTTCTCGCGTTCCCGGTGAAAGAAAGCGATGATCCCGGCGGTGGGCTCGCCGGCACCGACCCGCCATTCCTGTTCGGCCGTACCGGGCCAGGAGAAGTCGACGTGCTCGCCTCCGAACATGTGCCGAATCCAGAGACGTTCGGTGCAGGCGAGATGTTTGATCATGCCGAGCGGGGTCCACCCCGAAGGAAGCGTGCTCCGCCGGAGATCGATCTCGGAGAGTCCATCGAGTTTGCGAAGGATCGCCGTCGCGTTGTGGTCGAGGTAGCCGAGGAGCAGCTCACGGGTATCGGTGAGCACCGGCGAAGGCTCGGGCGTCTCTGCCATTTTCTCACGCTACGCCACCCGTTTGAGCAGGATCTCCGGCCGCGGACGGCTCTGTGCCGCCCGGAACGCGGCACGCAACTCGCGCTGGACCTCGTCCGGCTCGGTGCGCAGGCGGGACGGCAGCGTCTGCAACACGACGATCCCCGCGGCGGCGTACCGCGCGTTGCGGGCGACGGTGGCGCGATGGCCGTCGGGGTCCGCGTGGTGGCGGAAGGAATCGATCTCCCAGGCGAAGGCGACCTCGTCGCACCAGAAGTCCGGGGTGGCGATGTAGTTCCCGTTCGCGTCGAAGATCGGGACGTTCCAGTGGCCAGGCGGGAGACCGGATCTTCGCCAGAGACGCCACGCGTCGGCCTCGGCAACGGATCTCGCGCCAGCCAAGAGCGGGAGGAGGGCCTTCCTGGGCAGAGCCGTTCCGTTTCGACCTGCTTGGTCGAGCTCGCGGGTGAGCAGGTCGGTGGTGCAGAACCGGCGTTGGACGGACTCGGCCATCATCGCCTGGATCTCGTCTTCGCCGGTGAGCCTGCGGGCGGCGTCGATGACGGCTCGGGGGACGGGAGCCACGGGAAGGTCTCCTCGGAGGTGAGGACGGGGCAGACGGTGAGTCCGCTCCACGTGGACGAACCCGGAGTCGGCCACACCTCGATTCGCCGGGATGAGCACATGGACTTCCTCCTGTCGGGGAACCCTTTCCAAGCCATGGCGGCGGAGTGCCCACGTGCCGGTGAGTACCGCGTCTTGTCCGGCATGGAGTAACCCGGCTCGGACGCGGTGCTCGTCTGTCGGCGTGCCACTGCTCAGCAACACGATCCCGGGCAGCAGCTTTCGCCAAGGGCCGCCTTCCGCACATCGACGGGAGATGGTCCGGCGCGGCACGCCGATCTGTTCGAGATCGACCGCGCGGATCACTTCCGGATGGTCCGGAGCGGTGAGTAGGGCGCTCGTTGGCCAGGTTCCTCGTCGCACCGGATCATGGTGCGACGAGGCGCCGACAATTTTCGCTCTTTGATCGCATGAAAGTACCTTTCATGAAAAAAGAGAGGCGACGATGTAGGAATTGGGACACTCAACGTCCCAATTCCTACATCGTCGAACCCGAGCACCCGAGAACCTCAGCACCCACCATCCCCAAAAGAGCTGCAAGCATCCTGCGAGTAAGGAGCCCCCTGCCACTCCGAAACCCCCACGGTCCGCGAAGTGTCCTGAACGACGAACCGCCACCCACCGGAATAAGCGTTGTCGTACCACCGATTCCCCTGCCGGAAGGTCACCGCGTCCGAAACGGAAGACCCCCGATAAGGCGACCAGTCCGGATAAGTCCCGTAGTTAGCCAGCAACGCCATCCGCCCGCAAAAGCCCGAGCAAGCGGACCCGTGGGAGAACTTGTTGCCGTGGATGGAAACTCGCTGCGTCTTCCACCGGCAATCGTCGTACAGCGGCGGCGAAGAGATCCCCGGGGCGGCACAGGAAGAGACCGAAGGGACGAGACGCGTGCACGAGCCGGAGGACGTGTTCGCCGGGCTGTTGCAGAAGCGGTCCGCGTTCTCCCAAAGGGTGATTCCGGCCCAGTTGTCCTCGAAGACGTTGTCGACGATCTCCACCGAAGAGGTCCGGGCGCGAACGCGGGGTTCTCCGCCGGACTCGGAAATGTAGATCGTGCCGACCGGGAAGTTGTCGCCCCGCGCGGCGAAAGCGCGCCCTTGCACGAGGGTGTTGCGCCGCAAGGTGTTCCCGCGGACCACGACGTTGTAGGAGATCTCGTAGAACAACGCCTCCGCCTCGTTGTCCTCGATCAGGTTGTCCTCGATGAGGAAGTCGTTGTTGTTCGTGTCCGCCCACAGGCCGGCGCCGTGGTTGTGGTGGACCCAGTTGCCGCGGATGTCGGCGCCGTTCACGGCCCAGAATTTCGCGCCGCCGGTGCAGCCGCAACCGGGTTCCTTCGTCTCCCAGTCGTCGGTGTTGTTGCCGGTGATCTCGTTGCCCTCGACGAGCAGTCCGGTGATCCCGTCGCCGGCCCGGTAGGCGTTGATGCCGTACTGCCCGTTGTTCCGCAGGCAGTTCCGCAGCACCTTTTGACCCGGTCCCGCCATCATCGCGGCGCCCCGGTTGTCCTCGATGGTGTTGCCTTCGATGGTCCAGCGCTCACCGGAGTCGTGGTTGACCACGCCCTGATCCCGCGGCGCCGCGAAACCGCGGATCGTGAGGCCGCGGATGACGACGTCGCGCGCCTCTTGGGTGAACGCGTAGCGGTTGACGCCGCCGCCGTCCAGGACGGCGCCGGGTGCGCCGAGGTAGGCGTTGCCGTCCTTCGGGATGATCTGGCCGAATTCGTCCGGGCCCAGGGTGTGCTTGCCTTCGGTGAGCCAGAACGTCGTACCGGACGGGAGTTCGCGCGTCTTCGCGGAAAGATCGGTTCCCGGGGAGACGACCACGGCGCCTGCCGGCTTTCCCGGGCTCACCGGTCCTGCGGCGCAGGCCGCGACAGGAGCCGCCGGAGCCGGGACGACTCCTGTCGCGATCAGCATCAGAACAACCAGGAACGCGGGCATAAGGGCAACGGTAGGCCAGTATGGACCGTCCCAGATGGACACTTACAGGTGAAACTTCAGCAGGTCGTCGCCTCTCCGAAACCACTGCAGACGTCCTGCCGGTAGGGCTCGGCCTGCCATTGCGCCGGGGTCAGCTTCCGTGACGTGTCGTGGGTGACGAACGTCCATGGCCCGTAGTACTGGTTGTCGTACCATCGGTTGTCCTGCCGGAAGGTGATCGCCTCCGAAACCACGGCGGCCCGGTACGGCGACCAGGCCGGGAAGGTCCCGTAGTTCGAGAGCACCGCCATCCGCCCGCAGAGGCCGAGGCAGCCTTCCATCGACGAATCGAACTCGAACGTGTTCTCGTGCACCGAAACGCGCTGGGTCTTCCAGCGACAGTCGCCGTACAGCGGTTCGGTCTTGATACCCGGATCGGAGCAGGCGGCCGTCGGTGACACCAAAGCGGTACAGGACAGCGTCGACGTGTTGGCCGGGCTGTTGCAGAAGCGGTCGGCGTTCTCCCACAGCGTGATCCCCGACCAGTTGTCGGAGAACATGTTGCCGCGGATGTCGATCCTGCTGGTCCGGGCGGGCAGTCTCGGCTCGCCGCCGGATTCGCTGAGGTACACCGCCGCGACCGGGAAGTTGTCGCCCTTCGCGGCCCGGTTCCGGCCTTGCACCAGCGCGTTCCGGTTGAAGGTGTTCCCGATCAGCTCCAGGTTGTAGGAGATCTCGTAGAACAGCCCCTCGGACGCGTTGTCCTCGATCAGGTTGTCCTGGATGAGGAAATCGTTGTTGTTCGTGTCGGCCCAGAGCCCGACACCGTGGTTGTGGTGGACCCAGTTGCCGACGATGTCGGCCCCGTTCACGGCCCAGAACTTCGCGCCGCCGCTGCAACCGCAGCCCGGGACCCTGGTCTCCCAGTCGCCGGTGTTGTTCCCGGTGATCTCGTTGCCCTCGATCACCAGATCGGTCAGCCCGCCGCCGAAACGGTAGGCGTTGATGCCGTACTGGCCGTTGTCACGGAGGCAGTTCCCGATCACCCGCTGGCCAGCCCCGGTCATCATCCCGGCGCCGTCGTTGTCCTCGATGACGTTGCCTTCGATGGTCCAGCGTTCGCCGGAGTCGTGGTTGACCACGCCCTGGTCCCGTTCGGCGACGAAACCGCGGATGGTCAGCCCGCGGATCACCACGTCCTTGGCCGGCGTGGTGAAGGCCGCGCGGTTGATCCCGCGTCCGTCGAGTACGGCGCCGGGCGCGCCGAGGTAGACGTTGCCGTCCTTGGGCATCACCTGGCCGAACTGGTCGGAACTCAGCGTATGCGTGCCCGGAGCCAGCCAGAACGTGCTCCCCGGCTGGCTGAACCGGGTCTTGTCGGTGAGATCGGTGCCCGGTTCGACGATCTGGGCGCCTTCCGGGGCGGACGGGACGCCGACGGTCGTGCCGCACACCCCTCGAGCCGGCTCTTCGGTTGCCTCCGCTGTGGATTCAACGGCGACCTGGAGCAGTAACACCGACAGCGCCACGCAAAGCGTGCGCGAGCCGGCCGAGCGATCCGCGATCCTTGAGCTCATACCCTTCTCCGAAAAACCGGCTTGACCGGACGGCCACCCAGCCACGGCGCCGGATCATCCGCGTCGAGCGCTTTGCGGTACACGAGGCAGGCCTGCGAGACCACTTCGACCGTCCGGTCGATGTCTTCTTCGGACAACGCGCTGCTGACCACGAACGACGGTCCGAGGACCCCGCCGGTGACCAGTTGCCGCAGGAACAACGTTCGGTAGTCCTGCGACGGTTTCTTCTCGGCGTCGAGCGTGCCGAAGACGAGGTTGCTCGCCCGGCCGCGCACGACGACGTGTTCCCCGACCCCCGCCGAGGCCGCGACTTCGCGGACCCCGGCGGCGAGCCGCTCGCCGAGCGCGTGCAGCCGCGCGGCGATGCCTTCTTCGGTGTAGGTCTCCATGACGGCGATGGCGGCGGCCAGCGAATGCGTTTCGGCGCCGTGTGTGGTGGACAGCAGGAAGACGCGCTCCTCGGCGGTGCGCAGTCCGCCGAGTTCCATCAGCTCCCGTTTGCCCGCCAGCGCCGAGACGGCGAACCCGTTGCCGAGTGCTTTGCCGAACGTCGAGAGGTCCGGCGTGACCCCGTAGAGACCTTGCGCTCCCGCCTCCGACCAGCGGAAACCGGTGATCATCTCGTCGAAGACCAGGACGCAGCCGTACCGGTCGGCGAGTTCCCGCAGGCCGACGAGGTACCCGGCGGGCGGTTCGAGCTGGGTGGACGCCTCCAGGATGAGGCAGGCGACCTGGCCCGCGTTCTCCTGCAGCAGCCGCTCGGTCGCCGGGAGGTCGCCGTAGGGGAACGACACGGTCAGGTCGGTGATCCCGGCCGGGATGCCCGACGACATCGGTGTGGTGCCGATGAACCAGTCGTCGATGGAGAAGAACGCGTGGTCGTGGCAGATCGCCACCAGCGGCCTGCCGGTGGCCGCCCTGGCGAGTCTGACCGCGGCCGTGGTGGCGTCCGAGCCGTTCTTCGCGAACTTGACCATTTCCGCGGTGGGAACGGTTTCGAGGAACTTCGTCGCCGCCCGTTCCTCCACAATGGACGGACGGGCGAAGTTGGCGCCCCGGTCGATCTCGCGGTGGGCCGCTTCGCTGACCCGCGGGTGCACGTGCCCGAGGCTGACCGCGCGCAGCCCCGAGCCGTACTCGATGTACTCGTTCCCGTCGACGTCCCAGACATGCGCGCCGAGCCCGTGCGAGATGACCGGCGCCAGATTCTCCGGGTACTGGTCGTCCCCCTTGGCGTAGGTGTGCGCGCCGCCGGGGATCATCGCGTGAAGGCGCTCGTTGGCCCGCATGGATCGGGGAAGACGACGGGTCATGATCTCACCTCGTGTTCTGTAGGACAGCGGAAAGCGGGAGCGCGGACCGGTCCCGCTCCGACATCAGCGCCGCCGGAAGCGGCCACGGGATCGCCAGTTCCGGGTCGTCGTGGGCGATCGCGACGTCCTCGGCCGGGTCGTGCGCGCGGTCGATCCGGTAGGAGACGTCGGCGTACTCGGTGAGCGCCTGGAACCCGTGCGCGCACCCCGCCGGGATGTACAGCGAGACCTGGGTCTCCCCGGACAGTTCGAACGTCTCCTTGCCGAGGTACGTCGGCGAATCCGGCCTCAGGTCGACGACGACGTCGAAGACGGCGCCCCACGAGCACCGGACCAGCTTCGCCTCGCCGAGACCCGAACGCAGGTGCATCCCGCGCAGCACTCCCTTGCGGGACCGCGAAACGCTGTCCTGGAGGAACCCGTTCGGGTCGATCCCCGCCGACCGGACGACGTCGGCGTCGAACGTGCGGCTGAAGAAGCCGCGTTCGTCGGCGTGCGGCGTCGGCTCGAACAGGTACGCGCCCGCGATGGCGGGCACCGGGATCGCTTTCATCGGACTCCCATCGGCAGGAGGGCGGCCGACAGTTCGGCGAACTGCTGCTCCAGCAGCCGTGTCTGCTCCGCGCCTCGTTTCGCGACGATCTCGGTCAGTTCGCCCGCCCGCGACTCGAGTTCGGCGAACTGGCGGACCAGCGCGTCGAAGTCGATCTCCTTGGCGGACTGGCAGAACTCCCCGAGCCCCATCGTGGTCATGAGGACGTCGTTCTTGCGGGCGTACCCGACGGACAGCGTCGGTTTCGCCAGCTTCAGCGCGCACAGGACGTTGTGGTACCGGGTGGCGACGACGATCTCGACCGCCGACATCGCCCGCTGCACATCGTCCAAAGTGGACGTTTCGGCGGCGGTGATCAGCGGGGATTCCAGTTCCCGCATGATCTCGTCGACGACCTGCGTGTCGGCCCGGTCGCCGATGAACAACCGCACCGGCCTGCCGTCGGCGATCAGCCTGGCGACGAACCGGGTCATCTTGTCCACATAGGACTCGTAGATCTCGTCGGCACGGGCCCTGTCGTCGTTCCCGCCGTGATAGGCCATCACGCCGACCCCGACGGAGCGGGGCAGCACCGGGTCCGTCCGCGCGGAGAGGGCGAAGGCGAGATCGGGGTAGACGCGGTCGTTCGTGACGTCGACACCCATCGTGCGCATCGCTTCCCGTGACGGTTCGTCCCGGTAGGACCGGAACGTCGCCAGCCGCGCGGCCCGGCCGATGATCGACCGGGTGACGCGGTGGCCGCTCACGTTGGCGCCGACGCTCACCAGCGCGACCTTGGTGCCGACCAGCCGCCCGGACGCCGACAGCAGCAGCAAGGCGTACGGGAAACCCCAAGGGCGCAAGGGAAGCGTGGATTCGAGGACACCCATCCCCGGCACGATCACCACGTCCTGGCGCCGCACCCACGCCGCCGTGCGGAAGATGTCGACGAGTTTGCCGAAGCCCTTCATGGCGATGGACACCGGTCCCGCAGCCGTCCGGTACTCGCCCTGGTACCAGTTCAACGCGGTCGTCTCGAGGTCGTAGCGCGACGCGACGATTTCCGGACCGCCGCACATCACGCTGAGCGCGGCGTCCGGATGCTCCGTCCGCAAATACCCGAGAACCGCCTCGAAGGAACCGTCGTTGCCGAGGTTCCCTGATCCGAGGAGTCCGAACAGCCCGATTCTCACGGGCGGGCTCAAGGGACTCGTCCCTCCTGGCCGGCGACGACCGAGGCCACGGACACCTCGCGCGGACCGAGTTCGGCCTCGGCCTGCACCGGCATCCGGCCCATGGCCGGGTTCCCCGCCCGGTTCAGCATCCATTGCCGCAGGTAGCGGAAGCATTCGCGCTTCTCCGCGCCGGAGATCGGCGCGTTGCGGATGGCGTTGACGTAGCCGAGGACGTACTCGCCGAGCAGCCGGATCATCGGGTGACGCAGCTTGTCGGCGCGCTTCGGGTCCAGGTTGGTGGCGCGCTTGCGCACGGTCGGGTACTCGTGTTCGGAGCGGCCCGGGTGGTCGCGGCGGAAGTACAGCCAGTCCGGCACCTGGTGGAACGGGCCGTGCAGCGCCAGTTCCGAGATGATCGTGCGGTCCGCGTGGTGGTAGCTGTCCAGCGGCGCGACGCGGCGCAGCACCTCGGTGCGGATGACCGCGCCGTCGTCGTCCCCGCCGGGCGCGAACAGCGTGCTGCGGAAGCGTTCCGCGGCGTGCGGCGAAACCGTATTGAGGGGGTACTCCAGCGCCTGCGTGACGACGGCCTTCTCGTCGATCATCGCCGTCCACGAATGCGAGAGCACGAACTCGGGGTGCTCGTCGAGCGCCTCGACACAGCGTTCCAGCAGGTCACGCGCGTAGAGGTCGTCGTCGGAGGCCCATTTGAACAGCTCGCCGCGGGCGACGTCGACGCAGTAGTTGTGGTTGGGCGCGCAGCCGATGTTCACCGGTTGGCGCACATACCGGACGCGGGAATCCAGCTTCGCGTACTCACGGCTGATCTCTTCGGTGCGGTCCGTGGACGCGTTGTCCGAGACGATCAGCTCGAAGTCCTCGTAGCTTTGGCCGAGGAGTGCGTCCAGCGATTCGGCGAGGTAGTCCTCGCCGTTGTAGACCGGGAGCCCGATGCTCAGCGGAGGAGCGGTGCTCATGACGTCCTCATCTCTTCCTTCTCCGAAGTCAGGTGTTCCTTGAGAGCGGCGTGCAGCTGGAGCCACCACACCGCCGATCCGCTGGTGATCGCCAACGCGACCCCCCAAGCGGATCCGGACGCCCCGGCCAAGAAGGCGCCAATGAGCCCTAAGCCGACATAGCCGGCGGAGTTGATCAGCTGGGCGCGAAGGCTCCGTTTCGCAGCGCCGAGCGCACGCAGTCCGGCGGCCGCCCCGGTGTTGAATCCGGCCGCGGCGATACCGATGGTCACCGGGAGGATCAGTTCCGAAGCGGGATCCCAGACGTCGCCGAGCACGAACCGGCCGGCGTCGTCGGGTACCAGAAGCAGGGCGAGACCCCAGATCAGGGCCGCGACCGCCTGGCCCGCGCCGAGAACGGCGCAGAAGTGGCGAAGGCGATGCGGGGCCCGTTGGAGCACCCGCGCGCTTTCGGCCACCGTGACCAGGGAAAGTCCCATCAGAAGGGCGAAGAACGGGCCGAGCAGCAGTTCGGCGCCGCGTACCGCGCCGACACTCGCCAGCCCGGCGATCGCGCCGAGCCCGTACATCCGAAGTTGCGTCGAACCGGCGTTGCTGACGTTCTCGACCACGTACCGGGCGCCGAGGTCGCGGTGCCGTTTGAGCCATTCGAGCGTGCCGCGCGGGTCCGGCCGGACGCCGGACTGCAAGCAGCCGTATCCGGCGGCGACCGCCCCGGACAGGCCCCACGCCAGGATGAACGCGACGACCGTGTCGAACCATTGGTGCGCGATGAACAGCGCCGGGATCAGGGCGATGCCCCAGACGACGTCGTTGACGAACGCCTTCTTCCCGTGCCCCGCCGCGAAGAACGTGAACCGCCAGGCGTCCTGAAGCAGCAAGGTGGGGATGACGATCCCGAGCGCGACGAACGCGCCGCCGATGGGGCCACCCACCACGAGACCGGCGACCACACTGATCGCGCCGGCGACGACACCCGCGGAGAGCGCCGTGCCGGTCGCCCTGGCGGTCGCCGCCCGCCAGATCTCGGTGGGTACCCCGGAGAACCGCACCATCAGCGGATCCGTCGTCAGCCCGCGCGAAAGGTTGAGCACCACGCCGTAGCTGACCCAAGCGAGGCTGAACATGCCGAAGGCGAATGTGCCGAGTGAGCGCGCCACGAACAGCCCGACCACGAAGTTGGTGATACTGGAAACGGCCTGGTCGCCGAGGCCCCAGCTGAGCCGTCCGGCCATCGCCCGGATGGCTGGGGAACGCAGAAGTGATCGCATGGGGCCTTCAATCCTTGAGCAATCCGGCATCGTGCAGCGCCTTCGCGGCGGCGACGACGGAATCGAACGGCAGTCCGGACCGCTCGGCGACGTCGAGCAGGCTGTGCTCGCCGTCCGAGAGGTTGAGCACCCAGAGCATGGCCATCTGGGCTTCTTTGGCGTCGCTTCGCCCGCCGAGCGAGCCGTACAGCCCGCGTTTGCCGAGCTGCGGCTCGCCGTACGGGCTGAGGTTGACGTAGCTGCGGTTGCGGTCGAGGACGGCGAAGGTGTCTCGCAGGGTCTGAAGAGTTTCCTCCATGGCCGCGGTCGAGACGAAATCGAGGTTGTCGGCCGAGGTGTGATATTCGGGATAACCCGCGTACGGCGTCCTCGTCAGCGATCCGACACCGAGGTTGAAGCCGGGGGAGCAGAACTGGCGTTCGTCGTAGCCGTACGGCGAGAAGTCCACGATCTCGTGCGCGCGATCGGCGAGGACGTACGCGAGCACGCGGTCGATCTCGGCGTCGCCCCGGCGGCTTCGCTTGTACGTCAACGATCCTGGGTCGCCCGCGCAAGCGAGCACGAGCCCGGCCTTGATCCGGCCGACGCGTTCGGTGTTGCGTGCGAGCCAGGTGATCGCGCCGATCGTGCCGGGCATGAACAGGAACCGGTACGTGTAGTGCGGATTCTCCAGCGTCTGCGCGAACGCCGCCGCGATCGCGATTCCGGCGACGTTGTCGTTCGCCAGCGACGGATGGCAGGTGTGGCAGGAGATGATCACCTCGTCGGCGACCTCGCCCGGCACGACGTGCTCGGCGTAGGTGAGGTGACCGTCGTCCAAAGTGGAATCGATGTGCACCTCGTACTCGCCGTCCGGCATCGCGTCGAGGGTTTCCTGCGCGAGGCAGAAACCCCACGTCGGCGCGTAGTAGCTGGTCCGGTACGGCACCCACGACGGCTGGTCCGGCAGGGTGTGCAGATGTTCGCGCAGCTCGGCGAGCGGCATCTTCCGCGACACCGGGACGCTGTAGCCGACGACGTGCAGGTTCGACTCCTGGAAGTCGACCACGCGGCGGCCGGAGGCGTCCTTGATGTACGCGTCGCGGATGTTCCACTCCTGCGGCACGGTCCAGTCCAGCACCTGGGTGCCGGTCGGGACTTCGTGGATCTCCAGCGGGATGTGCTCGCCGACGATCTCCAGCGTGGCGCGGACGCCGTCGCCGGTGATGCTGCGGCACAGCGGATACAGGCGCTCGACCAGTTTCTCCAGGTCGGCGCCCGTCTCCAGGTCCCGGTGCGACATCAGCGACGCCGCAGGGTGTCGTCGAGTTCACCGGCGGCGGTGCGGTCCTGCAAGCACGCGAGCCGGGTGAACAGGCGCTGGAAGCCGTGTTCGGTGAGGCCGTGGGTCCGGTAGGCCTCGATCAGTTCGAGTGCGCCGTCCTTGACCGACCAGTCGCAGTCGAAGCCGGGGATCGCCGCGCGGAACCGGGAGAAGTCGACCCGGTACGAACGCGGATCCGCGCCCGCTTCACCGGTGATCCGCAGCGTGGAGCCGGGGACGGCCTCGACGACCTCTTCGGCGATCTCGGCGACGGTCACGTTGTTGCGTTCGGTGCCGATGTTGAACGCCTTGCCGTGGATCGCTTCCTTGGGCGCCACCAACGCAGCCGCGAACGCGCGCGCGATGTCCTTGGCGTGCACCAGCGGCCGCCACGGTGTGCCGTCGGAGAGCACCAGGACCTCGCCGGAGAGGTGGGCGTGCGCGGTCAGGTTGTTGAGCACGATGTCGCCGCGCAGCCGCGGCGAAAAACCGAACGCGGTGGCGTTGCGCATGTACACCGGGCTGAAGTCGTCGTCGGCGAGTTCCTGGACGTCGTCTTCGACCCGCACCTTCGATTCGGCGTACGGCGTCACGGGCCGCAGCGGCGCGTCCTCGTCGACCAGGCCGTCGCCGCCCGAGGCACCGTAGACCGAGCACGTCGAGGCGTAGAGGTACCGCTTGACCCCGGCGTCCTTCGCCAGCTTGGCGAGCTTGACCGAAGCGTGGTGGTTGATGTCGTAGGTCAGGTCCGGCGCCAGTGAACCGAGCGGATCGTTGGACAGCGCGGCGAGGTGGATCACCGCGTCCACCCCGGCCACGTGCTCGGCCGTGACGTCACGAAGGTCGACCTCGAAGCCTTCGGGATCTTCGGGCTTCGGGCCCAGCACGCAGGTGTCGTAGAGACCGGAGTCGAGGCCGATCACCTCGTGGCCTTCGGCGGCCAGCACCGGGGCCATCACCGTGCCCAGGTAACCCTTGTGCCCGGTCAGCAGCACACGCATGGCTTTCAGCCTTTCGGAGTGAGGTCGAGCGTCAGTTTCTTGAGGTCGAAGGCCTCGGCGTAGCGCTGCCCGCATTCGATACCGCGAATGCGGGCGAGGCCGAGAAAGGCTTCCCGGTCGTACCAAGGCCGGTGCCGCTGGGAGGCGTAGTGCTCCTGGAGCAGGCGGACCTTCTGCTCGGCGAGCTCTGGGGAGAGCGCGACGTACGCGGCGGGTCTGCCGAGGTCGCCGTCCCATTTGACGATCTCGTACTCCAGCTGGAGATGGGTGCGGAACACCGTCGGCACCAGCTTCGCCAGGCCGCGGTGATCCTGATGCGCGTCGGCCGTGCGCGGCGAGAGGACGAGGTCCGGGTCGGTGCGGCGGCGCAGGTCCTCCAGCCCGTTCTTGGCCTCTTCCCAGTGCGCGGGGAGCCGGCCGTCGGGCAGTTTGAGCACGGTGACCTCGACGTCGGCGCCCGGGCAGAAGGCCGCGAGCGCGGCCCGCTCCTCGGCCTCCCGGTCGGTGCCGCCGCCGGAAAGGACGAGCGCGTCCACCCGGACCCCCGGATTGGCGGCGCAGATCGTCAGCAGTGTGCCGCCCGCCCCGATGGCGATGTCGTCACAATGCGCGCCGAGCGCGACGAGCCGCTGGATCCCGCCGGTGCCGAGTGCGATCACGCCGGCGCCGGTTCGTGTTCCCACAACGCCCACGGACGGTCGCCGTGCGCGTAGGCGTCGTCCAGCTGGACACGCTCCTTGACGGTGTCGGTCGGCTTCCAGAACCCGCGGTACGGGTACGCGAGCAGCTTGCCCTGCTTGGCGAGCTCGCCGCAGCCGTCGGCCACCAGGTCGCCGCCCTCGGGGATGTGGTCGAAGACCTCCTGGCGCAGCACGAAGTACCCGCCGTTCTCCCACAGCGGCATCTCGCTGACCGGGGTCAGCGCGCCGATGCGGCCGTCCTCACCCATTTCGACGCAGTGGAACGACGACTGCGGCGGCACGACCATCATCGAAGCGCCGGCGTCGGAGGCCGTGAACCGCTCGATCATCTCCGGCAGCGGCGCGTCGGTGAGGACGTCGGCGTAGTTGGCGAGGAACATCTCGTCGCCGTCGAGATGCGGACGCACCCGGCGCAGCCGTTCGCCGATGGCCGATTCGAGACCGGTCTGCACGAACGAGATCGACCAGTCCGAGATGTCGGTCGACAGCAGTTCCGCCTTGCCGCCCCGCAGGACGAAATCGTTGGAGGCGGTCTCCTGGTAGTTGAGGAAGAACTCCTTGATGTGGTGCGCGCCGTAGCCGAGGCAGAGAATGAACTCGGTGTGGCCGAAATGCGCGTAATAACGCATCACGTGCCAGATCAGGGGTCTCGGCCCGACCATGGCCATCGGCTTGGGCACGTCGGACGCGTCACCGTTGCGCATCCGCATGCCGTAGCCGCCGCAGAAGAGGACTACCTTCACGACTTCACCTCGACGATTTCCAGGTGCGGGATGGGGAAGACCAGTTTCCCGCCCCATTCGTCCACATAGGACAATTGGGCGGTCAGTTCCGTCCGGAGATTCCACGGAAGGACGAGTACGTAATCGGGCCGGTCCGCCTCGATGCGTTCCGGCGGGAGGATCGGGATCCGGGTGCCGGGAGTGAACCGGCCGTGCTTGTACGGATTGCGGTCGACGGTGTACCGCAGCACGTCCGGCCGGATACCGCAGTGGTTCAGCAGGGTGTTGCCCTTGCCGGGGGCGCCGTAACCGACGACGGTCTTGCCTTCGAGCGCCGCGTCGGTGAGGAACTTGTTCAGCTCGAGCCGGACCTTGGTGACCCGCTCGGAGAATTCGGTGTAGCCGGACATTTCGTGCAGTCCCGCGGCCTTCTCGGCGTCGAGGACCTCCATCATCCGCTCGCTCGGCTCGCCCGCGACGGCGTCCGGACGCGCCCACAGCCGGATGGAACCGCCGTGCGTCGGCAGGAGTTCGACGTCCACAACGGACAAACCGCCGCGCGCGAGCGCCCGGCGCGCGGATTCGACCGTGTAATACTGGAAATGCTCGTGGTAGATCGTGTCGTACTGGTTCTCCTGGATCAGCGTCAGCAGATGCTGGACCTCGATGCTGACCCAGCCGTCATCGGCGACCAGCGCGCGGAGCCCGTGCGTGAAACCGATGATGTCCGGAATATGCGCGTAAACGTTGTTCGCCACGACGAGGTCGGCCGGACCGTGTTCCTCACGGACGTCACGTCCGCTTTCGGGGCCGAGGAAGGCGGTCTTCGTCGGCACCCCGGCGTCACGCGCGGCTTGGCCCACGTTCACCGAAGGTTCCACGCCCAGACAGCGGATCTTTTGTGCCACAACATGTTTGAGCAGATAGCCGTCGTTGCTGGCGACCTCGACGACGAACGAGGACTCATCGAGCCCGAGCCGCTCGACGGCGCCGTCGACGAACGTCTTGGCGTGTTCGACCCAGGAGGCGGAATACGACGAGAAGTACGCGTATTCGGTGAATGTCTCTTCCGGGGTGATCAACGGCGGGATCTGGGCGAGCCGGCATTCAGTGCAGACCAGCAGGTGGAGAGGGTACGTCGGCTCCGGTTCCTGGAGCTGCTCGGCGGTCAGGAAACGTTCGCACGGCGGTGTGGCCCCGAGGTCGACGACACTGGCGAGATGGGCCGAGCCGCAGAGTCGGCAGGTGGTCATCGAGAGGCTCCTTGGCTCGCGTCACGTATCCCAGACGTCGGCACCTCGGGTCACCTCGTTACAGGCCTTCCAGCTGTCTCACGCTTCCGTCTCACAACCGACACCTGCCGTCTCGGCCATCGGCGCAGACCTCTCCGCCATCCGGGCGCGGGCATGCCGCTCACGCTCCTCGCCGCGTTTGGTCACCTGAATGCGATACGGAAGCGCGTGAAGGCCCCCTTCCCTCGGCTCAGCCGAGGGAAGGGGGCCTTCACGCGAGAAGCGCCCAGCGGCGGCCCTCACATCGTCAAGAAACCACCAACGCGTAATCCGCGTCCGTCGCCGTCGTCTCCGGGTGACCGTCGGCGTTCACCTGCGTCGCCACGACCTCCACCGTCCAAGTCCCCGCGGCCGGCTTTTCGAGGATGACGTTCTCCACCGTGTCGACGGTGTTCGGCGAGCCGCCCGCGGTCGAGAAGTTGCCCGCCTTCAGCCCGTTGTTGCCGTAGTAGACCGTCCCGTTCGGCGCGGTGACCTTCAGCGTCAGGTCGTTGACCCTGGTGACCGACGCGCTCGGCGAGCCCGCCGGGTCGGTGTAGGCCAGCGTCGCCTTGAACTGCTTGGTCCCGTTCACCGCGACCGTGTACTTCTTCGACTGCCCGGTGCCCAGCAGATCGGTCTCGTTGACCAGCACCGGCAGTTTCCACCCGTTCGCCTTGGCCTGTTCGTGCAGGTACCGCACGTTCGCGGTGCCCCAGCCCTGATGTGTCCTGGTCATGTCGTGCGAGGTGCCGCTGAACGCGAACTGGTCGGCGCCGTTGATCAGCAGCGCCTTCGCGGTCGCGGCGTGCGGGCGGCTGGTGAAGACGTCGCGACCCTTGCCGGGGCCGCCGTCGAATACGCCGTCGGCCCACATCTGGAACAGCAGACCGGCGTTTCCACAGGTGATCGGCGTCGCGCCGCTCGTGCCGCCGAACGACGTCGTGTACGAGGTGTCACTGCCGGAAGACGTCGTGTCGATCCGGTCGTAGTAGTTCGACAGTTCCGGTTTGATCCGGCCGTCGGCGGCCGGGCCGATGCTGGCGCCGCCGCTCCACTTGTCGTCGGTGCGGCCCAGCGTGTTGTAGTGGTACTGCCCGCCGACCGAGAGCACGTTCTTCGACCAGGCCTGCGGCCGCGACTGCTGGGTGCCCGCGTTGCTCTGCGACTGGCAGATCAGCAGGTCGTGGTCGAAAACGATCTTGTCGAGCTCGGCCGAAACCGAGTTGTACGCCGTCGTCAGCCCGCCGCCCCAGCTGTTGCTCTGGAACACCGCGCGATACTTGCCGGCCGGGTCGACCAGTTCCTTGGTGTGCGCGTAGCGGTCGGGCTTGTTGTAGGTGGCGAAGATGCCTTGGCCCTCGGGCAGCAGTCCACGCTGCGGCGCGCTCACGCCGGACGCGAAGATCTGGCCGTACGTCGAAGTGCCGTGGCTGGTGCTGGTCGAGTTCGAGCCGTGCATCACCGTCGGCCGCGCCTTGAACTCCTGGTGGGTGACCCGCAGTCCGCCGTCCATCACCTCGCCGCGCACGCCCTGGCCTCGGTAGCCGCCGACACTCTCGACGAAGTTCGCGCCTCCGCTCTCCCTGGCGTTGGCCATGTCGGTTTCGGGGGCGGTGATCGCGCCGACCGCGAGCACCTCGGCCCCCTGCGCCACAGTGGCGGCCTGACCGGAGCCGAGGTTCGCGACGATGTGCTGCCCGCTCTGCGAAATCGCCTCGATGCCGCCGCCGAGCCGCAGGATCCGCTCGGCCACCGCGCGCTGGTCCCGCACGTCCGGTTCGACCAGCGTCACCAGGTGACTGCCGGCCGCGGCCGCCGAGATCTCCATCTTGTCGGCAGGCCGGTATTCACCGAGCCAGCGGACGAAATTCAAATTCGCCACCGATTCGCGCTTCTCCGGCTTCAGTCGCACCACGTAGGCGAAATCGGGAATGTAGGTCCCGATTCGCACGCCGAGTGAACGCAATTTCCCGCGCTGTGCGTCGGTCAGCGCGCTCCGGACCTGAAGAAGGTAGGCGCCTTTCCAGTCCTGGCTCGCCGCCGTCCGCTGACTGAGCGGATCGAAGGTGCTGCTGGCCAGCCTGATGAATTGAGGGTCTTCGCCGTCAGGGGCGGCGACGGCCACCCCGCTGGTCAAGAGCATCGCGCCGACCAAGGGCGCGAGAAAGCGGACACACTTCGGCCGTGGCATGAAATACCTCCGGGGAGCTCTGCAGGGGAGAGAGGTCTTTCGAAGGTACCGGCCGAAAGCCGTCATGATCAGCCGCTGAACGGCTTAGTCGTTTCCGGTATTACGGGAAATGGAGCATAAACGGTTAAAAAGTCGATTCAGGAGAGCTCGCCGATCGCGCCGCTGAACCGCGTCAGTCGGTCGCGTTCCTCCTCGTCGAGGTGTCGTGTGCCGCCGTCGGGCAGGGTGCACGCGACCCAGATCGTGCGGCACCGCGCGTAGACGGCCCGTTCGTCGCGCAGCCTGCTGTTGACCACGACGTCACAGGTCCCGATCCGGCCGACCACGGTCTCCACCTCGACCGGGTTGTCACGGAACGTCAGCCGCCGCACGTAACTGACGTTGTGTTTCGCGATCAGATAGGTCGGCCCTTTCGTCTGGAAGACGCGCTCGCGCAGCGGGTCGAGCATCGCGACCTGGGCTTCCTGGAAGTAGTCCAGCAGCCGCACGTTCCCGACGTGGCCGAGGTAGTCCAGGTCGGTGACACGCAGGCGATGGCGGTAAAGGTGAATCTCGGGAGCGGGACGCGTACTGGTCGTCCCGAGCGGATGTGCGTGCACGAAGTGGATCTTCAACGATCGCGGGCTGTTCCGGCCGCGCGGCGCAACGGACACCGGTCCGGTTCACTCCATCAGGGCTTCGGAGAGCTCGCGGATCGCGGCCGTCTCGGCGGTGTGGATGTCCCGGATCATCGTGCCCATCGTGCTGAACAGTTCGCGTGCTTCGACCTCGGTGAACGGTGACTCGTCGTTGTGGTGCGCGCGCAGTTTCCACAGCTCCGCGCCGGCGGCCGCGGCCGCGTCCTGCCCCGCGTCGCCCTCGCGGACACCGGCCGAGACGGTGCTGATCAGCCCGCGCACCCAGGCGAACTCCGCGTTCGACGCGGGAACCGCCGTCTCGGCCAGTTCGGCCCACTGTTCGGCGATCCCGCGCCAGGTCGGCGCCTGTTCGGCCAGCGCGGGGAGTTCGAGCAGACCGGCGGCCTCGGTGAGTGCGTCGGCGAACAGCCCGCGCAGATGCCCGCCCTCCATCCCGGCCGGAGTGACGCTCTCCCAGACGTTGAACAGCGCCCCGACCAGCCCGCGCCGCTCGCCGAAAGCGCGCGGCCAGCCCTTGGGGTCGCGTTCGTCGGTCATCGCCTTCGCCCAGCGTTCCCACGCGGGCAGCGAGAACGACTTCGACGGCGCCGAGAGGTTCCGCGCGCAGTCCGTGAGCCCGTCGCGCACGGCCGTCGGCCAGTCCGGGACCTCGCCGGGCCGGATCGTCGCGAGCAGGTTCTTGTACGAACCGACCCGGCCGCGCGCGGCGTCGAACGTCTTCCGGTCGACCGTCAGCCGGGCGAGATTCCGGTCGTCGACGAGCACCCGGCCGTCCTCTTCGCCGTACGCGACGACGAAGTGGCCGCCACCGCCGGACATCTCCGGCGGCAGATGCCAGTAACCGAGCGACTCGCGGTCGGGCAGCACCAGGACCGGCCGCCCCGCTTCGAGGTCGGCGGTGAGCCGTTTCGCGGCGGCACGTTTGCCGCCGGTGGTGTGGAAGTCGGCGCCGAGCCCAAGACGGTCCACAGTGGACTTGAGCCATTCGTGCGGGTACTGCCAGCGCGCGCGGAAACCGAACACGATGGTCGACATCGTCTCGTGCGCGAAGTCCCACAGGATGTAGCCCGCCCCGATCCCGCCGGACACGGCGAAGACCAGCGCCTCGCCGGGCGCCTTGCCGTCCGGGCCTTCGACACCGTGATGGGCCAGTACCGCGGCCACGGCCGACACGTCCGGCTGCGGCCCGCCACGCAATTCGTACTCGCTCACCCCGCCATCATGCCCGCTCCGGCCACGTGAGTGGTGAGGATGCCGTCCGCCCGATCACGCGTGCCGTCCATTCAGTCACGCGTGTCGTCCGCCCGATCACGCGAACCCGCCAGCCCGCTCCGGCCTCAGAAGTCCCTGATCAAGAAAACCCTGCCGCGCAAGGGATCCGCCACGTACACCGTCTTGGTGCGCTGGTCGATCGCGACCGCGCCGGGGTTCACGCCGAGTGACAGGTCGCCGGTGAGCAGGCTCGTCACCCCGTCGATCCTGGCGATGCCGTTCGGTCCTCCGTTGGAGTACACGGTGTTCGATCCTTCGTGGACCGCCACCGACGAAGACTCCGAGCGCAACAGCACGGTCGCCTTCTCCTTGCGTGCGCCCGGGTCCACGACGGACAGATGATGGATCGCCGAATTCGCGACGAACACCGTCCCGGACGCGCTGTGCACGGCGACCCCGGTCGGTGACTTGCCCACCGGGATGCCGCCGATGAACTTCCCCGCGCCGATGTCGAAGACCTCCAGCGAGTCCGTGTCGGTGCTGGTGCAGTACGCGAGCTTGCGGCCGCTGTCGACCGCCGTCGACGACAGCCCTCGCGTGGGACCGGGGACGAGGTCCAGCAGGCGGCAGCCGACGCCGTCGAGGACGGCGAGCGTCCCGGTGAGCGCGCTGACCGCGTAGATGCGGTTCGCCCGCTCGTCGATGTCGACACTGGACGCTCCAGGGCCGGCAGGCACCACGCTGACGACGTCGTTGGTCCGGCCGTCGATGACGAGGACGGTCCCGCCGGGCGGGTTCGCGGCGAAGATCCGGTTGGTCGCCGTGTCCACGGCCAGCCCGGCGGGCTCGCCGCCCACCGGGATCACGTCGCCGACGGTGCCGCTGCGCGAATCGAGCACCACGATCGTGCCGGTGGAGGGGTCCGAGACGTACGCGAAGCCGGTGACGGAATTCACCGCGACAGCCTCCGGAGTGCCTCCGACCTCGACGAGAAGTACTTTCTCCGCTCGGGCCGCCGGGGCCAGGGCGACCGTGGAAACGCCGGCCGCGGCCAGCGTGAACAGGGCTCGGCGGCTCAGTTCGGGTCCTCGCACAGGCGCCTCCCCATGATCGCTCCGGGGTTCGACGATAACCCGCGAACCGGGCACGCGAAGGAACTTCGCGTCCCCCGATCGCGTTGTTTCCGATGAGTAACCCCCAACCCCCGGAGAAGGAAGGAGCGGGACGTCGTGCACAAACACCAGAACGGGCTGAAGACCGTCGTCCTGCTCGGCGTGCTGTCCGCGATCATCGTCGGGATCAGCGGCTTCTTCGGGCGGGGTGCGCTGGTCATCGGCCTGCTGGTGGCGCTGGGGATGAACGCGTACGCCTACTTCAACTCCGGCAAACTGGCTCTGCGGGCCATGCGCGCACGGGCGGTTTCGGAGGCCGAGCAGCCGGCGATGTACCGGATCGTGCGGGAGCTGGCGACCACGGCGCGTCAGCCGATGCCGCGGCTCTACGTCAGCCCCACCCAGGCCCCGAACGCCTTCGCCACCGGCCGCAGCCCCCGCCACGCGGCGGTGTGCTGCACCACCGGCATCCTCGGCCTGCTCGACGAGCGCGAACTGCGGGCCGTGCTCGGGCACGAACTGTCCCACGTCTACAACCGCGACATCCTCATCTCGTGCGTCGCGGGCGCGCTGGCGAGCGTGATCAGCGTGATCGCCAACATCGCGATGTTCACGAGCATCTTCGGCGGCGGCAACCGCGAAGACGGCGACAGCCCCTTGGTCGGTCTGCTCCTCGTGCTGATCGGGCCGATCGCGGCCGCCATCGTGAAGCTCGGGGTGAGCCGCTCGCGGGAATTCCAGGCCGACGCGTCGGGCGCGGAACTCACCGGCGACCCGCTCGGCCTGGCTTCCGCGCTGCGGAAACTCGACCACGGAACCCGCGCGGCGCCGCTCGTGCCGGAGCCGAAGCTGGTGTCGCAGTCGCACCTCATGATCGCGAACCCGTTCCGGCCGGGCGAGGGCCTCTCGAAGCTCTTCTCGACCCACCCGCCGATGGACGAACGCATCCGGCGCCTCGAAGAGATGGCCCGGCGCCCCTTCTGACCAGGCGGATCGCGATTAGCCCGCTAAACGCGACGCCCCGCCAGAGCGCGTTTAGCCCCCTAATCGCGACGCGCCCGCCAGAGCGCGATTAGCCCGCTAAACGCGACACGTCGCCCGGATCGCGATTAGCCCGCTAAACGCGCTCCGCTCCCCAGATCGCGATTAGGGGGCTAAACGCAAGTCGCCACCGGAGCGCAGTTAGCGGGCTAAACGCGATCCGGTTCCCACCTCGTGGGAGGGGGAATCGAGGGGTGCGCGCGGGGGTTCCCCGGGCATGGGTTCCGCACAGCAGTTGCACCTCGGGGTCGCGCTCGACGGGGCCGGGCAGCATCCGGCCGCCTGGCGGGTTTCCGACGTCCGACCGGTCGCCTTGTTCACCGCCGCCCACTACCTGGCCCACGCGAAGCTCGCCGAAGCGGCTTCGCTCGACTTCGTCACCCTCGACGACACCCTCGCGCTCCAGTCCGGAGGCGAAGAGGTCGTCCGAGGCCGACTGGACGCGTTGCTCACCTTCGCCGCGATAGCCCCCGTGACCAGCGGGATCGGCCTCGTCCCGACGGTCACCACCACGCACACCGAGCCGTTCCACATCTCGACGGCCGTCGCTTCGCTCGACTTCGCGAGCCGCGGCCGCGCAGGCGTCCTCGCGGTGCCTTCGCGCACCGAAGCCGAGGTCGCGCACTTCGGGAGGCGCACCCTGCCGTCCGAGGCGGACGCCGAAGCGGAGAACGCCGAGGTCGTCGACGTCATCGCGCGACTCTGGGACAGCTGGGAGGACGGCGCGATCATCCGCGACGAGCCGACCGGCCGCTTCATCGACCGCGAGAAACTGCACTACGTCGATTTCGAAGGCCGCTTCTTCAGCATCAAGGGACCTTCGATCACGCCGCGTCCGCCCCAAGGCCACCCGGTCGTCGCGGTGTACGGCGACTCGCCCTACGCGCATGGCGCCGACGTCGTCCTGATCGACGAGATCCGCGGCGCCCGCGAGCGTTTCCCCGACGCCAAACTTCTCGCCGGCCTGTCGATCGTGCTCGCCGAAACCGAGCAGGCCGCCCTAGACCGCCGTCGCGCGCTGGAGGCCTACGCGCCCTTCCCGCACAGCCTGAGCTTCACCGGCACTCCCACCGACCTCGCCACCGAACTGCCACGCCTCGCGGCGTCCAACGGACTCGACGGCTTCCACATCCGGCCCGCCGTCCTGCCCGACGACCTGGCGTTCTTCACCGCCGAGACCGTCCCCGCGCTCCAGGCCGCGGGCGCGTTCCGGCAGGCCTACATCGGCACCACCCTGCGCGACCATCTCGGCCTCGGGGTCGCCGCCAACCAGTACGCGGAGGCGTGACAGATGCCCAAACAGGTCAAACTCGCCGCACACTTCCCCGGCGTCAACAACACGACCGTGTGGAGCGACCCGCGTTCGGGTAGCCAAATCGACTTTTCGTCCTTCGAACATCTCGCGCGCACGGCCGAGCGGGGCAAGTTCGACTTCCTGTTCCTCGCCGAGGGCCTGCGCCTGCGCGAGCACGCGGGCCAGATCCTCGACTCCGACGTCGTCGGGCGGCCGAACACCACCACCGTGCTGGCCGCGCTCTCCGCGGTCACCACCCGGCTCGGCCTCGCGGGCACGCTCTCCTCGACCTTCAACGAGCCGTACGAGGTCGCGCGGCAGGTCGCGAGCATCGACCACCTCTCCGGTGGTCGCGCCGCGTGGAACGTCGTCACCTCACCGGACGCGTGGACGGGACAGAACTTCCGCCGCGGCGGCTTCCTGAAACGTGAGGACCGCTACCGCCGAGCCGAAGAATTCCTCGCTACCGTGCGGGAACTCTGGGACAGCTGGGCGCCCGACGCGTTGGTGGGGGACAAGGAGAACGGCGTCTTCGCGCGCGGCATCGAGCAATTCGTCCACAGTGGACCGCAGTTCGACATCCGCGGCGAGTTCACCGTCCCGAGGACCCCGCAGGGGCAGCCGATCGTCATCCAGGCAGGCGATTCCGACGAGGGCAGGGAGTTCGCGGCCAAGACCGCCGACGTCATCTTCAGCCGCCACGGTTCACTGGAGAGCGGCAAGGAGTTCTTCGCCGACGTCAAGCGACGGCTGCCCGCGTACGGCCGCGAGCCCGGCGAGCTGCTGATCATGCCCGCCGCGACGTTCGTCCTCGGCGACACCGAGGAGGACGCGCACGAGTACGCCCGTGAGATCCGCTACCAGCAGGTGCGCCCGGCCACCGCGATCCAGTTCCTCGAACAGGTGTGGAGCCGCGACCTCTCCGCCTACGACGCCGACGGCCCGCTCCCCGAGGTCGACCCGGATCCCGACGCCGAACCGCTGACCTGGGGCCGCGTCCGGCACGAGAAGGATCCGCTGGCCGTGGCCGCGAAATGGCGGGCGATCGCGGAGGAGAAGAAACTCTCGATCCGCGAACTGGTCATCGAGGTGACCGCGCGCCAGCAGTTCGTCGGCACCGCCCGGCAGGTCGCGGAGTCGATCGACGAATACGTCCAGAGCGACGCCGCCGACGGATTCGTGCTGGTGCCGCATCTGACCCCTGGTGGGCTGGACGCGTTCGTCGACGACGTCGTCCCGTATCTGCGGGAACGGGGTGTCTTCCGGACCGACTACACCGGAGACACCCTGCGGGAGAACTTGTTCAGCAGGTAGCGCCCTGGGTGCGCGCGACGTTCATCAGATATTCGCCGTAGCCGGACTTCGACAGCTTGGCGCCGAGCGCGTAGCACTGGTCCGCGTCGATGAAGCCCATCCGCAGCGCGACCTCCTCCAGACAGGCGATCCGGACGCCCGTCCGGTGCTCGAGGACCTGCACGAACTGGCCGGCCTCCAGCAGCGAGTCGTGCGTTCCGGTGTCGAGCCAGGCGAACCCGCGCCCGAGATCGATCAGGGTCGCGCGGTCCTGCCGCAGGTAGGTGAGGTTGACGTCCGTGATCTCCAGCTCACCGCGAGGGGAGGGCTTGAGGTCGCGGGCGATCTCGATCACCTGGTTGTCGTAGAAGTACAGGCCGGTGATGGCCTTGTTCGACTTCGGCTTCTCGGGTTTCTCCTCGATGGAGAGGAGCTTGCCGTCGGCGTCGATCTCGCCGACGCCGTAGCGCTGCGGGTCCTTGACCGGGTAGCCGAACAGTACGCAACCGTCGAGCGTGGTCGCCGCGGCCTGAAGCCTGCTGGAGAACCCCTGGCCGTAGAAGATGTTGTCGCCGAGCACGAGCGCGACGTCGTCATCGCCGACGAAGTCCGCGCCGATGACGAACGCCTCGGCCAGCCCGTTGGGGGCGGCCTGTTCGGCGTAGCTGAAGCTGAGCCCGAACTGGCTGCCGTCGCCGAGCAACCGCCGGAAATGCGGCAGGTCGACGGGGGTCGAGATGATCAGGATCTCGCGGATCCCGGCGAACATCAGCACTGAGATCGGGTAGTAGATCATCGGTTTGTCGTAGACCGGTAGCAGCTGTTTCGAGATCGCTTGGGTGATGGGATGCAGACGCGTCCCACTGCCCCCGGCCAGCACGATGCCCTTCATGCGATGCCCCCGCTTCGTAGCCGATCGCTCGGCCTCACACTACCGGGTGGCTCAGAACGCCGGTCCCTTCGCGAAATACGCCTTGCAGCCGAGGTTGTACTCGGTGGAGATCTGCAGCACGTTCTTCCCGCCGTCGACCGGGAGCAGTGTCGAGCTGTAGTTGGGGCAGAAGTTGTTGTGGATGCCGGTGATGTGCACCGGCGCGGGCAGCTCGTACCAGTGCCCGGCGCCGAAGTTGTCGTTGGCGAGCAGGACCTTGCCGTTCTTGCCCTGCGGGACACCGGCCGCGTTGGTGTAGATCTGCCCGACCATCACCAGCCGCACCCCGTTCGGGCCGCCGGGGAACAGCGCGATCGTCTGGGCGTGCTGGAAGTAGTTGCCGTTGGCGGTGGTGACGCGGGTGCCAGGGTCGAGGGGGTCGCCCCAGTTGGCGCCGTCGGAGGAGATCTTGAAGTACGGGTCGCAGTAGCGGTCGCGGTAGTTGCAGATTTCGTAGGCCAGGTAGTACCGGCCGTCGGGGAGACGGCGGATGATCGGCATTCCCGGCCGCACCCGATGGGGCGGGATGGCCATCGTGCGCTGCTTGGTGCCCCAGTTCACCCCGTCGGTGGAGGCGACCCGGTTCATCACCTGCGCGAACTGCGGCGCCTCGGTCTCGTCGGCGTAGTGCAGCCACAGTGTGCCGCCCGCGTCGACGGTGAACTCCGGCTCCCAGATGCCGTCGTGGTTGTGGGAGCGGGCGGCCTCGGAAAGGAAGGACCACGTGCGGCCGGCGTCGCGGCTGGACCAGATCTTGATGCCGATCCGCCGCTGCGGCCCGGCGTCCTGCCGGTAGCTCGCGGCCCACAGCAGGGTGCCCGCGCGAAGCCTGCCGACCCGCTGCGGCAGCTCGTACAGCGTCCCGCAGCACATACCGCGGCGGCCGTCCCGGTCGCGGACCTCGCCGACCTTGTGGAAGGTCTGGCCCTCGTCGGTGCTTTCCATGATCGGCGTGAACTTGCCGCTCGCGTCTTCGCTGGTCAGCGACGCCAGGATGCGCCCGCGACCGACAGAGGAGTGTTCCAAGCGGATGAGCCGGGGGTACGAGCCGTAGCCCGGCACGAGCTGTTGCCGTTCCGCGGCCTGCGCGGCGGTGAACAGGGACGCGATCACCGTGAGTGACAGCGCGAAGGCGAGTGCGGTGCTGAAACGGCGCTTCATCGTGACCTTCCTCGAACGCGATCGCCGGATTACAACACGGGCATTTGTCCCTTTAGGACTCCCTCGAAGGCGTCGCGGCGGAAACCCACGTCCGAGTGTCCTGAATCGCTCGGCCGGGTGGTCCGGTAACGCTGGGCTATCGGCCGACGAAGATCCGATGACGGGTTCGACTGGGGGGAATTACGTGATCAGGCGCTTGGGCGCGGCGTTGAGTGCCGTGCTGCTGACCATCGGACTGCCGGCCTGTTCGCCGCCGAACCTGGGCCGTGTCGTCCCGCAGGCGGCCGCTCCGGAAGGACTGCGCACACCTTCGGCGACCCCGCCGCCGACGTCCACCACCACCCCGCGGCCCGGCCCACAGTCGGAAGAGAAGCACTCGGGGAAGGGGAACGCGTCGGTCCCCATGGCCTGGCCGATGCGCATCGGCTTCGTGACCTTCGACTGCCCGAAGTGTTCCGGGCACGTCGCGGTCAACACCGAGAACGAGCTGATCGTCAACGACATCGGCCCGTACAAGGGCACGCAGTGGATCAACGACATGCCCGACCACCGGGCGAAGACGTTCACCGTCAAGGCCAACGCCGCCTGGACGCTGACCATCACCGACGAACGCGGACTGCCCGTGCTGCAACCGGGCAAACCGCTCTCGGGCAAGCGCGACGCGGTCTTCGCCGTGCCCGACGCCGTCTCGTCGGTCGCCGTCACCACCAAAGGCAACGGGAACACCGCGGTGTGGGTGCGCAGCGGCGACTACGCGGAGCTGCCCGTGAACCAGCTCGGCGACTACAAGGGCAGCGTGCCCGTGTCCGGCCCGGCCTTCGTGTCGCTGGAAGGCGACGGGACCTGGACGATCACCGCGTCGTAGACAGGACGAAGGCCACCTTCTTCCGAAGGTGGCCTTGTCGATGCGGCTGTCAGCGGTAGTTCGTGAACTGCAGCGCGATCTCGAAGTCCTTGCCCTTCAGCAAGGCGATCACGTCCTGCAGCTGGTCCTTCTTCTTGCCGGACACCCGAAGCTGGTCGCCCTGGATCTGCGCCTGGACCCCCTTGGGGCCTTCGTCGCGGATGAACTTGGCGATCTGCTTCGCCTTGTCCGACGCGATCCCCTGCAGGATCTTGCCGCCGACCTTGTAGATCTTGCCGGACAACGCCGGCTCGTCCGCCTCGAAGGCCTTGAGGGAGATGCCGCGTTTGATCAGCTTCTCCTTGAACACCTCGACCGCCGCCAGCGCCCGCTCCTCGGTCTCGGACTCGATCGCGATCGCTTCCTCGCCGGACCAGTCGATCTTGGTCCCGGTGCCCCGGAAGTCGAACCGTGTACCGAGCTCCTTGCTGGCCTGGTTCAGGGCGTTGTCCACCTCCTGGCGATCGACCTTGCTCACCACGTCGAAAGAGGGATCCGCCACGTGTTCTCACACCTCGTACTCGCTTGTCAGGAGCTTCCACCCTAGCCCTGCGGAACCCGGTTGACCGGCCCGCCATGGCATTGGGTATTCTTTCGTCTCGGCCGGGGACACCCGGCCACGGCGAGTTGCCCGAGCGGCCAAAGGGATCTGACTGTAAATCAGACGGCACAGCCTTCGGGGGTTCGAATCCCTCACTCGCCACACCAGCAAGATCGGCCCCCTGACCTGCGAAACCAGGTCAGGGGGCCGATCTTGTTATGTGCAGTTGTGTGCAGCACTGCGCGGCTGTAGGCGGCTGTCCGCCCCAAATACGCCCCAAAGCTCCCCGGGGCCTACTCGCCACCAAGAGCCCTGGTCACGCGGTCTCGGGCGGCCTGCTCTCCGCCGTCGAGGCACTTCGCGTAGACCCTCAGCAGGACAGAGAGACTGTGTCCCGCCCACTTGGCCACCCGCGTGGGCTCCACACCGCCGTTGAGCCACGTCGACACCGCAGCGTGGCGAAGGTCGTAGGGACGCTTCCCCAGCGGTCCAGCGGCCACCTCAGCCGTGAAAACCCTCTCGCGTGCCGTAGCCCACACTCGGCCGTAGACCGAGCTGCCGACGCGGCCGCCGTCGCGGGCTCCTCGGAACAGCCTGCCGTCCGGCGCGGTCCCGAACTGGCGTAGGTGCTCGTGGAGTAGGGCTGTGAGTTGAGGTGGGCACGGCACCGTCCGCTCCTCCTCTTCGGCCCGGTGCTTGAGCGGCCCCTCTTCGGATGCCTCGCCGGAGTCCGTCCATTCCTGCCCGATCTCCGGGCGCGCCCTCCTGAGGAGCAGATCTCCCCACCCTTCCTTGGGGAGGGACAGGTCAGCCTTGTTCAGGTTCGCTACCTCCTCCGGCCGGAGAGCGGCGTAGTACATCAGCCCGTAGAACGCGACCAGGGGCGGCCCCTGCTTCCCGATCGTGCCGACTGCTTTGAGCAGCATTCGCCCCTGAATCGGATTCACGACGGATTTCGGGTCCACCTCATGGACGACGAACTTTCGTTTCTTCATCTTCACGTCCTCAACCGGATTCGCCGTCAGAAGCTTTTGTTCGGGCGACATTGCGTACTCGATGGCGTTTCCGAGGGCGACGCGGCGAAGTCGAACGGTGTTGGTCGCTGCCTTCTTTCCGTCCAGCTTGAGATCCAGGGCGCGTAGAACAGTGCGCAGCGTGTCCGCATTCGCCAACTCGCCAACGTTGCGGCTCGCCTTCGCAGCGAACGAGAGAGCCTGTCGGACTTCGTCGGTTTGAGGAGCGTTCCGGGTGTTCAGGTTGAAGGCGGTCTTGAGGGCCTTTCGCAGGGTCTTGGGATCGCACGGCGGCTTCCCCTTGAGCATGGGAACCGTGATGGTCATCAGGGACTCTGCGAGAGAAGCGCGGTACTTGGGCGACGATTCCGGCCACTTCATGTCTGCGTACTCGCACGCGAACGTGAACCAAGACTTGACCTCGGTCGCGCGAAGCATTGAGACCGGTAGTGCACTCTCGGTGTCGAACGCCTCACCCTCACGGGCGGCCGTGAGCAGCTTGGAGCGGAAACTGTCCGCGAGTGCGAGGGTTTCGAAGCTTTCGCCGAATCGTTCGCCGTCGACAACCCAGCGAACTCGATAGGTTGTCTTTTGCTTCCCCTCGTACTTTTCGAGTTTCCAGATGCGGACGTCATGTGTAGTCGCCATCAGGCGGCAGCCTCCTCGCACAGGTCCAGAAAGCGTTCGTATTCAGAACGGCGGATACGGAGGTCGCCGTTCGGAAGTTTCAGGCAGCTAGGTCCGCGCCCGGTGGCGCGCCATTGCTGGAATGTCCGGCGTGAGATCTTCATTTCGGCGCAGAATTCGGCGACTGTGAGCCAGTTCGTGGTGGCCATGGTGGCGGGTTCTCCTCGCGCGGCGGTGCGTGGTGGTGGCGTGCGCGACGTGCATGGCGGTCTCCTTGACGGCTTGAGCGGGTGTTGTCGGTAACTGCGGTAACCTCGGTAACTTCGCTGGTCAGACGGTTACCGAGGGATTTTCGGCTCGGTAACCTCGGTAACCGGGTTACCGCAGTTACCGCAGCGATTTCGGCTCGGTAACCGTCTGACCTGCACGGTTACCGGGGTTACCGCAGTTACCGGGAATCCCCGGTTTCGGGCGGTGGGAGGTAGCGGGTCCAGGCGTCGGCAAGGCCGGTTTCTCCGGTGGTGCGGTAGCCCTTGGCGGTGGTGCCGTTGTGCTTGAACGCGTGGACTTCCACCCCGTACCTGCCGAGTTCCTTGGACAGGTGGCGGGCGTCGAACGGCTTGCCGTAGTAGTCGGCCCAGGGGCCTTCCTCCATCGCGTGGAGGGATTCGAGGATGACGGTGGTGGGCAGCCGTTCGGCCTGGTGCGCGGTGAAGACATCGCGGAGGTCTGCGAGCAGGCGGGTTCCGATGCTTCCGGCGCGCGGGTTGTTGTTGGCCACGAAATGTTTGCAGGCTTCGCGGGCTTTCTCCGGCCAGTCGCCTCCGGCGGCGTCGGCTAGGGCAAGCAGCGGTTCCCAGATTTCGGCGGAGCGGTCAGTGACGCCGTCGGGCATCTCGGGTTCGGCCTCGCCGACCTGTTCGGCGACGCTGCGAACCCAGTCGGCGAGCCGGTCCCGCAGGGGTTCGGCCTCGGACTCGATGCGGCGGGTCTTGAAGGGTTCGACGGTTTCGCCCGGTGCGCGGCGACGCATGTGGACGGTGATGGCGCGGGTGGTGATGGTGTCGGGCATGTGCCCAGCTATGCCGGCCAAAGCAGCGGGGGCGTAGACCTTGAACCGCTGCACTGCCATGGCCTTGGCGTCGCCGACACAGCGCGGGATCGTCGCCGACCGCTTGTATCCGGCGTTGAGCAGCGCGCGCAGGTCCTCGGTGTTGCCGGTGTTCTTCGGGTTGAAGATGGCGTCCACCTCATCGAACAGGATCGTGATCGGTGCGGCGGACACGAGCCGGAACAGCGCGGCCGGTGAGGCGGACAACGTCATCTCCGGTGAGGCCACGAGGTACTGCGCGACCTCCAGAACGCGGGTCTTCCCGCTACCGGGCTCGGCGGAGGAGAGGATAAGCCGCGGGGTGATGTAGAAGTGCTCGGCGGCGTGGGTGTGGGCGTACCAGAGCGCGAGCATCGGGGCGCAGTGCTCGGACGGGAAGACGTTGAAGCGGGACACGAACTCTCCGATCTGATCCAGGACTTCGGCGCCATCGGCGGACGTGGCGGTCGGCTCACGGGGAGGCGACACCACCCGCAGGGCGGGCACGGTCATCAGGCGGCCTTTCCTCGGGTGACAGGGTTTCGGGCACCGGCGGTCAGCCCGGCGTCCACCACGCGGACGACTTCGCGGGCGTTGGGCGGCCAGTGGGCGGAGCCGATGAGGGTTTCCCCGGCGGCGATGAGATCGGCGCGGGCGGTGGCGTGGTCGATGATTCCGGCGCCTACCTTGCGGCCGATGGTGTAGGCCGCGCTGGAGAGGACTTCGTTGTAGGTGCCTGGTGTGGCGTTGCGGACGCGGTCGCACTCCCCGGCGAGTGCAGCGGACCCGTAGCGGCTGGTGTCCGTAGAGCGGATCTCAAGCGGCCCTGAGTTGGCCGTAGAGCGCCGTTCCGCGCACACCTGGACCAACCAGCCCGGCAGTTCCACGGGGTCGGTGTCGTCGGCGAGGTCGTAGGCGCCGTTGGGGAGCACCGACCCCGGCCCCACCACGTATCCGCCTCCCGCTCGTGTGTCCACACAGGAGGTGAGTTGTCCCTGACTGTTGCGCAGCGTGGTTCCGGCCGGGGCGAGGTAGTACAGGTGCCGCCCACCGGACGGGGTGCTCACGGTGTAGGTGTCCGGGATCGGTCCGCCGCGTTCGGCGGCGAGTGCGGCGAGGGCGGTCACGCCGTCCGGGCCGCTGCCATCCTTGGGCATGTCCAGGTCCACCACGACCAACCGGGACGGCCCGGTGGCCACGCCGATGTTGAAGCGGTCGGCTGACCAGCACCGGCGGATACGGAGGGGGTCGGTGGTGGCGCGGTTCTCCCAGTCCTTCACGACGGGCTGCCGCTTGGTTCCCGGCGCGAGCGGGAACACGGCCCATCCCATCCCCGCGAGGTACAGCGCCCAGTCCAAGAGCGGGTTTCCAGCGTGCGCGGTCATCGAACTACCTTCCACAGTGGACAGTCAGGGACAGTCGGTCAGCAGCGCTTGAGGACGGCGGCGATCGCGTCGTGCTCGGCCTGGTCGACGCTCATCCGGTAGGTGGTCTTCACCCGCACCCAGTGCGCGACGTATCCGCACCGGTCTTTGGCGGGCAGCCACTTGGCGGGGTCCTGGTCACCCTTCGAGCGGTTCGACTTCGCCGACACCGCGACCAACACGTTGGGGTCGTTGGCGTAGCGGGTCCGCTGTGCCTCGGTCCAGTCGCGAGTGTGGGAGCGAGACGCTTCTTTGAGCGGCACCATGTGGTCGATGTCGACGGCTTCGGGGTCGGTGACCTTCACGCCGTCGTAGCGGCTGGTCCACTCTCCACTCAGGACCTTGCAGCCCTTGCCGGTGGTGACGTTGCGGCCCTGGGTCTTGAGGGTGTCCTCGCGCCGGTTGCAGCCCTTGCCGACAGAGTCCCAGTGGGGCCAGTCGTCACGGCTGTAGTGGGCGCCGGTGTCGGCGGGCTTCACGGCGAGCTTGGCGAGCTGCCGGGTGACGGTGGTGGCGTCGAGGGTGCCGGGGGTTCCGGTGGCAGCCGGGACCTCGCAGCCGGTGACGAACAGCGTCACGAGGGCGAGCGGGACGGCGGCGAACATGGCGCGGCCGGTGGTGTGCGTGGTCAAAGCGTGTCCTATCGTCGGTGACTGTGTGTGTCTTTTTTGGGTGCGTTGAGCTAGGGCTAGGGCCGGTGGCGATGGCGGCTAGCCGGGGTTTCCGTGGGTTTCCGCTGGTCGGCGCGGGGGTGGTCTAGGTCCCTAGAGTCCTGGTCAGAAGTTCGCGGGGTTCTAGAGTGGGGGTCTAGGTCTAGGGGCGCTCCGGTCTAGAGCGCGGAGCGCCCCTAGCTCCACTCGCCGACTACTTTCGGTTATCGCGGGCCTTGGTGAGGGCGTCGCGGGTGTAGCCGTTGCGGTTGCTGCCCTTGCCGGTTTCGGGGTCGGTGGCCCACACCTGTCCAGGCTTCACCCCGTCCGGCTTGAGTGCGGTGGCCAGGGCGGCCGGGTTCCACTTCCCGTAGGTCGACGGGCGCAGCTCGGCGAGCCGGGACACGATCACATCGGACCAGAGCTTCTCCTCGCCCTTCTCGAACACGCTCAGGACGTCGGCGAGGGTGTCCAGGCGGGCGGTCTCCAGGTCGACTTCCTCCCCGGCGGCGTAGCCAGTGATGTTGCCCAGGGCTTCGCGCTGCTTGCGGGCACCGGCAGCGATACGCTTGGCGGTCGGCCCGTCCTGGTAGACGGACCGGGTGATCTGCGCGTCCGATCCTTCGCCGCGCAGGTAGCCGATCCCCTTGTCGGACCAGGCAAAGGTGGTCGCGCGGATGCCGTTCTTGTACTGCGAAGTGCCCAGGACCATGTCGTTTTCGGTCTGCCCCATGACTTTCAGGCAGTAACGGATGGACAGGTTCGCCGAAATGTCGGTCGGGATGGCCTTCGCGTCCGGTCGCTGCGTGGCGAGGAACAGCCCGATACCCAGCGCGGGACCACGTTTCACGAGGTCAGTCGCGATTTCCTTGAGTTCGTCGCCGTGCTCAGGGTGCTCGAACCACACCTGACACTCGTCCACCCCGATGATGATCGGCGCCAACCCCAGATCCTTCCGGGACGCCAACGCGGGGGTGACCTTGTTGTCCGGGCACACGTCCTCCGGGAGGTTCCGGATCACCTTCGCGCGGCGGCGCAGTTCCTCCCGCAGGGCACGGAGTTCGACGACGGCGGTTTCGATGTCCTCGGGGTCGTCGCCGACGCCGTAGCCGTGGCAGACCTGCGCCAGAGCGGACAGGTCGCCGGTGCCCTTGAGGTCGTAGGCGTAGATCACCGAACGCGGGTCGAGGGCGGCGATGAGCAGGATTTCGCGCAGGGACACGGTTTTGCCCATGCGAGGGATGGCGCCGATGGCCCCGGAGGCGAACATGAGGGTGATGGGCACCCACCGGCCGCGCTGGTCCGTGCCGAACGGTTGCGGCTTGAACAGGTCCACCGTCGCGCCCGGCTTGGCGAGCGGCCACGGGGCCTGCTTGGTGGTGGACATGTCCTTATCCCCGACCCAGATGATCAGGCGGCCTTCGTGGATGGTCGGGTCACCCTCGGGCCACACGCACCCAAGCTGACGACGCAGGCCAGAGGAGAGCCGTTCACGGCGGTCGATGACGTCCCCGGCCGTGACGCCCGGCGGCAGGTCGATATCCGCGCGCCATCCGGGGCCGTCGCGCACGATCGGCGAGGGGAATCCGATGCCCTTGCCCTTCGCGAGGGCCTGGTTGATCCCCGCGATACCCAGCGCCCCAAGAGCGTCCTCGATCATCGACGACGTGAGCTTCGGCGCCTTCGCGCTGTCCACCGCACGTCCGGCCACGGGCTTGTCCTTCGGCGCCCCGAACCAGCCCACCAACGTCATGGCGGTGATGAGGATGGTCCAGTTCCAGAACGGCGTGACATAGGTGATGGCCAGGTACACGATCCCGATGAGGATGAGCACCCCGACCATCACCGGCGCGGACCGGCGGCGAACGGTCTCGTTGCGGGCCTCGCGCAACCTCATGTACTCGTTCACGTCGGCCCGATCCCGGGCGTCCATGCGCACCGGCTTCGACTCCGCGTCGAACACCCAGCGGTGTACACGAACGGTGCCCCGGCACAGCGCGCCCGGCGCCTTGAGTAACGCGCTCGGGACGTACACGGGCACCCGCAGCGCGTGGAACGCGGTCTGGTGTCCGGCGAGCTGCACGAGGAACTTCGCGCGGGACTTGAACTCCTCGGCCGAGAGCAGCCAGGACGCGACCAGCGGCCGGGCCTTGGCGTCGGACACGGTCTCCCACCAGGACTTCTTCACATCCTTGGGGTCCACCTTCACCGTGGAGGTGGCGGGCTCGGACTCGTCCACGATCTCCGCGTCGACGACGTCCGAGCGGACCACGGCGGCGGTGTCGCGCGGGGCCGGGATCTCCTCCGGGGCGTGGGCGGTGCCCGGCTTGAACTCCACCACGTTGCCGTTCACGACGCGGCCGTCCGGGCGTTCGTCAGAGGTGGTGTCCGGGGTCGGGTTGGGCGTGTTCACCGTTGTGTCCCTCTCGGGTTCGGGGCCGTTCGCGGATGCGGGGGTGTGGTCGGCGGTGGTGGACATCAGGCGGCCTCCTCCGAGTCGGTGCGGGCGGTGGTGGTCGGGGCTGGCACCGGCAGGACGGTGGGCGCGGTGCGGGTTTCGGCGATCAGGTCGTCGGCGACGTTCTTGGAGGTGCCGCGCGAGACCTCGGGGCAGACCTCACGCACCCAGGCCGGGGTGATCTCGATGCCGGGAGCCCATGCGGCGCGGGCCTCGGCGAGGTAATCGGCGCGTAGCTTGCGGCCCTGCTTGGCGGGCGCCTTGGCCTTGCGGGTGGTGCGGCGCGGAGCCGGGGCCGGGGAGAGTGCCGGCGTCGGCACCGTCTCGTCCGCGTCCGGGGTCTCGGCGGGTACGGCGGGGGTGACCTCGGCGGCCGGGGCCGTCTCCTGCGTATTCGCCTCGCCGGTGAAGGCGTGCCCGGCGGCCTTCATGACGGCTTCGGTGAGCTTGTCCCGCAGGACGGGCGCGGTCTCGGCGGCGAGGAACACCAGCACCGGCGGGACCGAGTGCAGCGCCACCCCCGCGACGTCGAAGTGGGTCCAGGACTTCCACGTGTTCATCACGTAGGTGGCCAGGAACGCGAACCACTTCGTCCGGTGCGCCCACCGCCCGGTCTGGACCTGGTACCGGGCGGTGATCTGCTCCGCCCGCAGCACCGCGACCAGCACGAGAGACACCATCGGATCCAGCAACCACGCGGACAGCCACGCCAGCGACCACACGGCCGCACCGGAGGCGGCGAAAGCCTGGACGTTGACCATCGTGAACGCGAGACCGAGGAAGATCCCAACCCACAACAGCACGTCGATCTGTGTGCGGACCTTCTCCACCCGCAGCGCGATCACGTCGGGGTGGTTGGCCAGACGGCGGACCTGAGCAGCCGACTCGGCATCCTGACGGAGCTTGTCCGCCTCGGACAGCGGCACGTGCTGCGCGTCCTGCGGCCCGGCAACGGTTTCGATGCTCATCAGTGACGACCTCCCCGCGTGGTGACGACCTCGGTGATGGCCATGAGCCGCACGATGGTGGCGGCGGCGAACATGGCCGGGACGATGAGCGCGATCCAGGTAGCGGTGGTGTTGCCGATCTTCACAACCACGAGCCACTGAACGAACGCGATGACGGCGGTGGCCAGGATGAGCCGGATGGTGTTGCCAGTCATGCGGGTCACCTCCCGCACGCCCTTCTGCGCCTTCGTGGCGGACTTCCGCCCGGCACGCCACACGCTGAACACACCGACCAGCGCGAGCCCACCCAGGATCATCAGGGTGTGCGTGTTCATGCGGCCACCTCCACGGCGTTGGCCATCTCGATTTCCAGGCAGGACCAGCACTGACGGGTGCTGGTCGGCATGCGGTAGTCCTTCTCCTGCGCGCAGTCCACGCAGGTGCGCAGTGCCCGGTGAGCGAACTCGAGGTTTCGCAAACGGGCGGTGCGCTGTGCCTCGCTCGGCTCCGGCCGGGTGGCCGCCGCAACCGCGGAATACAGCTCCGCCACGGTCAGACGGGCGTAGGGCTTGCGGTGGCGGAACACCAGCAACGCCAGCGGGTCCAGCCCGGCGGGCGATAGCCCGGCCGCCCGGAGTTGGGTGGTGGTGAGCAGTCCGGCCGGGGCCTCACCCCACCCGAACACTGGGAGCCCGTCCCGGGTCCCTTGGGCCAGCGCCACGAGGGTGGTGTCGCCGTCAGCGATGTGCACGACGTTCTGCTTCCTGCTCCGTACCATGAGGGGCCTTCCCGTGTAGCTACCTGCGTGGTGGTGGGGAGTCCCGGTCTGCGCGGAGCGTTCTTGGCGGTTCGAGCCGCGCAGGTCGGGGTCAGAAACAGCGGATACGGTGGAGAAGATCAGCCGGGCCGTCATGTCAGCACCGCCAGCACCAGGGCGACGGCGAGGACGCAGATCCCGACGAACAGCAGCCCGACAGCGCGGGAAATCCGCTGGTACTTCCGCACCGCGACCCCGCCGATCAGCACCACGTCCGCCGCGATGGTCTGCGCGGCCGCCGAGCTCGCCGCTTCCAGCAGCGCGGCCGGACCGTGGTAGACCGCGTGCAGCCAAGACCCCGGCGTGGGGAACTGCGAAATCCGGGGACGCAGGGCCGACAGCAGCACCAACACCGCCCCGAACACCGGAACAGCGGCCGCCCACAGCGCGACCATCGCCACCGGCGACACCGACCGCGTGGACAGCGCGACCACACCGGCCAGCACCGCAGCCACCACCGACAACAGCGCTTGCGCCTTCGTATCCGCCTTACGCAGGTCGTCCCGCACGTGCTCGTGAGCCCGCTGGACCTGCGGCAACGCCTCATCGAAGGTGTGCATCACGCGGCCTCGCCCTCAGACGACGCGGCAGCGGTGGCGTCCAGCAGCGACGGCAACGCCCGCAGCACCGTCCGGCCGCTACGGCGCTCCGAGCGGGTCGCCCGGCGGACGTCGGTAAACGAGTGCGTCACCCGCACATCCGCCGCAACAGTCGCAGCCGCCAGCTCCGCGTCAACCGACGCGATCAGCGCGTCAACCTCGCGCTCTTCGTCGGTGTACTCCAGGAAGTCCCACGCCATCGGCGCGGCAGCCTGAACAGCAGAAACATCGAACTCCAGCCCGTCAAAAGACGCTTCGGCCTGACGGCGGGAGATTTGTGCCGACCTCATCGGGTCCCCTTCGTTCGATTCCAGGTTCATCCTGGGATGTTCTCTCCATCCCGGGATGGCGTACCGAGAACTTTGCCGTCTGCATCCCGGCGTTGTCAAGTCCATCCCGGGATGAAGTTTCGAAACCTGGGATGGTGTGCGAGGATGAGGGCATGGAACGAATGGACGCGAAAGCGGTAGCTGAGCAGCTCCGGGCGGACATCCACGAGGGCAGGTTCGCGCCAGGGGAGACCTTGCCGAACACCGAGCAACTTCGAGAGCGGTTTGGCGTCGGGAAGAACGTCGTTTCCGCCGCTGTGCAGACCCTGAAGGGGGAGGGTCTTCTAGCGCCCGGCGGCCGAGGGCAGCCCGTTCGTGTTCGCGTGGTTCCGCAGAAGTTGACGCGCTCGAACATCAACTACCAGGCGGAGAAAGACCTGGTTAAAGAGCCTGAGGACGTTCGTCGGCGCCACGGCTCGGCGGAGCGGGATGCCAAGGTTGAGATCGCTGCCGTCAATGACGACAAGGTGACCTATGAGGTCGTACCCCCGCCGGACGAGGTAGCCAAGATCATGGGGCTTGCGTCGAGTGACTACGTCCTACGCAGGACTTACCTGCGGCAATATCGGGAAGGCGAGGGCTACAGCAGGATGGTTTCGTACCTGCCGTATTCGCTCGTCAAGGATCACCCGCCGCTGCTGGACTCGTCCAACGAGCCATGGCCCGGCGGTACCCTTCACCAGCTCTACACGGCAGGGGTGGAGGTGGGGAAGATCGAGGATCGCGTTTCCGCGCGCATGCCCACCGAGGAAGAGGTGGCCCTCTATGACATCCCGTTCAACGTGCCCGTGATTCCCATCCTGAAGATCAGCTACGACACGTCGGGGCGTGCGGTGGACGTGGCGGAACTCCTGACTCCGGCGGACCGAATTTCCCTGTCGTACACCACCGAGCTGCGAAAGTGGGACGAGTAAGCAATGGCAACGCCACGCTTGATCTCCGTAGTGACGGCCGTCTTTGAGGGCGGACACCACTATCTCAAGGAAGCTTACGAGTCTCTGCGGGCTCAGGAGATGCCGGAAGGCTGGTCCTGGGAGTGGTGTGTTCAGGAAGACGGCAGTAGCGGTGTGCCGAAACAAGAGCTTCCCGACGATGATCCTCGCGTCCACTACGGCACCGGTTTGGCCGGCCGCGCGGCCGTCACCCGCAACATGGCGCTATCTCAGGCGCAGGGGATCGTGATTCGCAACCTCGACGCGGACGACGTGCTGCTGCCAGGTGCACTGGCGCGGGATATCGACGCGTTGCACCGCGTCGCCTGGTGCGTCTCAGCAGGTCTTGACCTGCACGAGGATGGGACGACAACGCCTGGGCCGTACGACCCTCCCAATGGTCCGGTGGAGCCCGGCCGCTTCTACAAAGAGCAGACAGAGAACAGGCTCTCAGTGCTTGCGGCGAATGTCGCGATGCACACGGATCTCATCTGGTCCTTGGGCGGGTGGATGGCTCTCACGGGGGCCGAGACCATCGCCACGCTGTTGGCGGCAGAGGCAGTGACGCCGGGGGAGTTCATCGCCGAACCGAGCATGCTCTACCGGAAGCACCCCGCGCAGACGACGGCGGCTGAGTCGTACTGGAACCCGCAGGAGGACGAGGCGCGTAGGCGCCTCATCCAGATGCGTGTGGACGCCATTCACGCCAATGGAACGCGGTATCACCCAGGAGCGATCGATGAGGATGATCTGGTAGTCGATGTTTCTAAGCCGCCCGAAGGACGCCAGGCGCAGGGGCTCTCGCGCATGACAGGAGGTAGCGCACGATCCGAAACGTCGCTGTGAGGTGGTAACGGCTTGCAGTGCTTGACTGTGAGTAGTTTTGCCTGATCGCGTCTGTCTTTAGGCTTGCTTGAAGCGTCAGAAACGTGACGTTGCTGGGGTAGGCTGAAGCCACGTAGAGCCGTGTAGAAGGTCCGTGGAGGTCCCGCCGAATGCGCCAGCAGCCGCATAGACTGCCCAACGCCCCTCTGGTTGAGGCGCTTGTTGAGCTCAGGTGGGCGCTCAAACCCGGGCCGAACGGTGGGCAGATCGACCCGGCACACCCCCTGTACGTCGGGAACTTATTTCAGGCAATTCGCGAGAATTATCCTTTTCAGGAAAGGTTGCCGGTGGCGGAGGTGCCGGATGAAATGGCGCCGTACAACGCAAAGCACCGCTTCCGGGCGAGTGCTGACGGGTGGCCGTTAGTGCAAGCCGGTCCTGGTATTGTGTCGTACAACGCGACTTCCGATTATGACTGGGATAAGTTTCGCGCGAGCGCCATTGATCTGAAAGGCCATCTTGACGCGGCTTACGCTGCTGTTACGAGTGATGCTAGCCCACCCGACTATCGACATCTTCAGCTTCGCTATATCAGTGCCATAAAGTTGGAGTCTGGCATTGACCCCCTGGGGTTTCTGCGAGAGAGGTTGGGAACTCAAATAACCTTGCCTGGTCCAGTGGTCGCATCGGCTGCTGGCCCGTCTGTTGCGACGTCAGTTCAGGTATCTTACCCACTCGCTTTCAATGGTTCCATTGGAACAGTGAAGCTTGGTTTGGGCGCTAAGGATGAACGCCCTGCAATGATCCTCGATATTTCTGTAACTGCCAGCGTTGAAGGTGTCTCGGGCAAAGATCTGGACTTTTCCGATTGGCTCTCGAAGGCGCATGAGGCTTCCGAGGAATGGTTCTTCTCGTTCGTTGAGGGTTCGTTGTTGCGCGAATTTGAGGGGGGAAGTGACCATGCGGACAGAACTTGAGATGCCGAGTGTGGGTGGAGGTTTTGGCGCTGAATCAGTTTTTTGCGAACCGCTAGTTGATCAATTATTCACGCGGGAATCCGCGTCGCTAATTGGCAGTGATAGCCGAGCTAGGCGCTTCCCCGTCGTGGCGGCGGTTGTCATTGCGTCGGCGCTAGCAACTTCACCTTACGTGCGGGAGCCAGATTTTCGGCCCCTTGCTGGTCACACGTCTAACCTCGCGTTTGCTCCTGACGTCCACGAGATTGCCAGCTTTGTTACCAGGCAGGCTGAAATCGACAGCTTACGGGAGGATAACATTGATGCATCGAATCGTACGTTATCGTTTCAAGAGGCGCAGCAGGTAGCGATTAAGATAATGAAGGATGCTGAGGCTCGCAGGTTGGCTCTTGCGGAGCGTGAGGCTCGGGCGTTTAGCGAGTACGAAGTCTAGGGGACGCGCACGTGATATACGATGCAGTTCAGGATTCGGAGCCCATTAGGCAAGGTGACATCTTTATTTCCCTGCCAAGGGTTGATCTGGATCTGGGGAGCTTGCTAGTTGCTGGCGAGCGTGGGGCAGAACTGCATAATTGGGCTGATATTGAGGCTGGCGGCGACGGAGTGTCACTCCTGCTGCAAGCTCGACCAGTGGCGGCCATCGTTATTAGTCAAGATTGCGACGCTGGGCGCGCAGAAGATGTTTCGCTGTGTGAAATTCGACCGTTTCATTCGGTGGAAAGGCGTGCTGCGGATCAGGCTGACAAGCCTAAAAAATGGGTCTCGCTCGTAACTCAGCATGCGAGGATGAACCAAAAGTGGTTCTACCTTCCTCGGGATGACAATTATCGAATCACTGAGCGAATGGCGGTGGACTTTCGAGTTGTCCTCCAACTTGGGGTTCGGGGGTTGGAATCGGTCCGCGCCTCGAACCGAGTAGGTCGTTTGAATAACGTCGCGGGCGAGCATTTCCGTGAGCGTCTTGCTGAATTTTTTCGACGTTATGCATATGATGAGTGGTATCCACTGGAGCGCGATGAGTTTGCGCACTATGTGGCTACGCATCAGGCAGAAGACGTGCAGCCATTCCCTTGGCAAAATCAGCAGTAGGTCCAACGTGTAGGCCTAGGGGCAAGGCTGCTTACGTAGTAACCGGCTGGTTTGTAGGCCCGACCAGTCGGGACACAGTCTCTCTAAGCTGCTGAGGATCTACGCGAAGTGTCTCGACTGGGGGTAAGCAGTACCTGAACAGCGAAGCTGCGGGTGACTCCGAGACGGTGAATGGAGTACCGAACGGCTTGAAGAACAGTTTTGGTTGACGGTGTCGTAGTGCATCTGCGCCAAATACGCCCCAAAGCTAGCTGGCATGACGGCAAAACCGCAGATCAGGGCGCCCTTGAGGACTTCTCTGTAAATCAGACGGCACAGCCTTCGGGGGTTCGAATCCCTCACTCGCCACACCAAAGCGGCCTCGTGACCAAGTCACGGGGCCGCTTTTGTCGTGTCCGGACGCTTCTCGGGATCGACATCACATCGAGTTAGTAGTTAGTAACCAGTAACTTAGTGACCATGGCTGACCGGTTGAGTCCAGCGTTGGTGGGCACGGCGTTGGCGGGGGCGGTGATCGGCAGTGTCGGGGCGCCCCTGATCACTCCGGTCGCCACCGGGATGCACGTGTCCTTGGACACCGCACAGTGGACCTTGACGGTGACGCTGTTCAGCGGCGCGATCGCGGGACCGGTGCTGGGCAGGCTCGGCAGCGGCCCGTATCGCCGCGCCACGATCCTGGTCACCCTGGCCATGGTCGTGGTGGGTGGGCTGCTGACGGTGCTCCCGCTTCCGTACGCGGCGCTGGTGATCGGGCGCGGCTTACAGGGGCTCGGGGTCGCTGTCGGGGCGTTGTTGATGAGCGTCGCCCGCTCGCACCTGCCGCCCGAGCGTTCGACATCGACGATCGCCGCGTTGTCGGTCGCCTCGACCGTGGGCATCGGGGTCGGCTATCCGGTGATCAGCCTTCTCGACCAACTCGCGGGGCTGCGTGCCGCCTACGGGTTCGGATTCCTCCTGTCCGTCGTCGCGTTGGTCATCGCCTGGCGGACGCTGCCCGCTGAGGCGCCGGGTGAGCCACCCCGGATCGACGTCACGGGCGCGGTGCTCCTCGCGCTCGGCACTCTCGGGATCCTGCTGGTCATCGCCGAATCCACGATCTGGTCGACCCCATGGCTGGCCGCCGGACTTCTCGCTGGTTCCGCCGCGGTCCTGGCGGTGTGGGCCTTCATCGAACTGCGCACCGCGGTGCCGTTGGTGAACCTTCGGTTGCTCGGCCAAGGGCCCCTCTTGCGCGCGAACCTGGCGATACTCGTGGCAGGCGCCGGTTTGTACCTGCTGTTCAGCCTGTTCACCCGCTACGTGCAGACCCCCGAAGACGCCCACTACGGATTCGCGCTTCCCGGTGTCGCCGCGGGAGCGGCCCTGATCCCGTTCTCGCTGCTCGGGTTCGCCGCGGGAAAAGCGGTGCCGCGCCTCATCGCGCGCGTCACCGAGCGCTGGACGTACGCGGTCTCGATCGTGATCGCCGCGGCCAGCGCCCTGCTGTTCGCGGCCGGCAACCAGTCGCTCGCTCTCGTCCTCGTGGCGATCGCCCTGCTCGGCTTCGCCGTCGGAGGTGTCTTCGCGGTGATGCCCAAGCTCGTTCTCGTCGGTGTGCCACCAGAAGAAACGGCGAGCGTGCTTTCGATCAACCAGATCGCCCGCAGCATCGGCATGGCCGTGGGCAGCGCACTCGCCGGGTTGCTGCTCGCCGCGGCCACCCCGGACGGCGCGTTGCTCCCCACGCAGAACGGCTACCTCGCCACGGCACTGTGGGCGCTGCCCCCACTCGCCGTCAGCGCGCTGATCATCGCCACGAACAGGTCTCCGCGAACGTCCTGACCCGTCAGTGCGGTGCACGCTCCCAGACCGACACGTGTTTGGTGCTCTCGGCGGTGAATTCCGAACGATCCCAGTCCGCCCAGCGGTGCTTCAGGCGCATCCCGGCGATGCGTGCCATGAGGTCCATCTCGGCGGGCCAGGCATACCGGAAGGGGATACGGCGGAACCGTCCCCGCCCGTCCGGTGTCACGGTGACGTGGTTCGACGTGAACTCCTGGGTGACCACGTCGTACTGGTCGAACCCGACATAGCCGGATGCCATCGCGAACGGGACGATGTCCTGCCCGGGCGGCAGGCGGCGCAGCTCCGGCAGGCCCACCTCGACGACGAACAGCCCACCCGGCCGCAGATGCGCGGCCGCGTTGCGGAAGACGTCGACCTGCCCGTCCTGGGTGGTCACGTTGCCGATCGTGTTGAACACCAGGTAGGCCAACGAAAACTGACCGGCCACCCGCGTCTTCGTCATATCGCCGATCGTGACCTCGACGGCGTCGCCACCCGGCTTGTCCGCGATCCGCGCCGCCATCGCCCTGCTCAGTTCGATGCCGCGCACCGGCACACCGCGCGCGGCCAGCGGGATCGCGATCCGCCCGGTTCCGACGGCGAACTCGAGCACCGGGCCGTCGGCCAGGTCTTCGAGGACGTCCACCGCGGAGGTCACCACTTCGGGTGCGTTCGCGCCGCCCGGCGAGTCGTAGCCCGCGGCGACACTCTCGGGAAACCAGCCGTCCGCCGGATCGTCTTCCGTGTTCGTGTCATCGATCACGGTCGCCGACGCTACGCCCGCGACCGGGCGCTTCTCATCCCGTTTTTCCCGTCACCGGCCGCGATCCCGCCTTTGCGGCCACGCCGGATGGCTGTTCGGTTCGGCCAGGTCTTCGAGGTAGGTGTACTCGCTGAAGTCGTCGTCCGTCGTGGGTGCTCTGCGGGCGCGACGAGGTTCGGCCGGTGCCGTCTCCGACTCGAGGCCTGCGGCGACCTCGGCCAGCAGGGGCCACAGCTTCTCCTGCGCCCTGGGCACGAACAGCGCCTGCGCGATCGGGTGCTCGCAGTTCCCGGCGGCGACCTCCTCCCAGCTGAACTTGCCGTCCCGGACACAGTCCGCCGCCCGGGCCAGCCGCGGCGGGACGTCAGGCCGTTCCGCCGCGCGGCGGAACACCTCGGCCGTGAACTTCGACGCGTCGACCACGCGCGCCACCTCCGTCGTTCTCCCGTCGCCAAACCGGAGTACGACCCTACCCAGCGGCCGGTGAGCAGCGGAATTCCCGGTGAAGCGTCAGCTCGACGCGGCCCGGTACCGCAGCAGCACGATCCCGGAAGCGAACGGCCGCTCCTCCACCAGCCGAAGCTTCGGGACATCGGTGGCACCCTCGAACAACCGACGGCCTTCGCCGACCACGACGGGATAGACGAACAACCGGTACTCGTCGACGAGACCCTCGGCGATGAGCGCCCGCACCAGCGAGATGCTGCCGGTCGTCACGATGTCCTTGCCTTCGGCGGCCTTCAACCGCTCGATCTCCGAACGCAGCTCACCGGAGAGCACCGTCGTGTTCTCCCACTCCGGCTCCGTCAGCGTGCTCGAAACCACGTACTTGCTCACCGAGTCGAGATAAGCCGAAATGCCTGTCGTGTCATCGGTTTGCTTCGGCCAGTACCCGCGCATGTCTTCGAAGGTGACGCGTCCGAGGAGTAACGCGTCGGCGTTCTCACGTTGTTCGCGGAGTACGGCCAGCACATCCGACTGGTCGACGTCCGGATCGGTGTCGCCGGGGCTGAACCAGTCGCCCGCCAGTTCGATGACGCCGTCGATCGTGCTGTTCTCCGTGACGATCAGCTCTCGCATGAACCCGACCGTACCGCCGGCCACCGACAAGAATGGACCGATGACCGAGCCGCCTGCCCACGGATCCGTCGTCCTCCGCGAGTTCACCGAAGCCGACGTCCGGCTCGCCCACGAACTCGGGCAGGACCCGTACATCCCGCTCATCGGGAAGCTTCCCGCCCGGCCGACGCGTCAGGAAGCCGAAGTGTGGGTGCGACGGCAGCAAAGCGCTCGCGCCGAAGGCCAGGGCTTCGCCTTCGTGATCTCCGCGAACGAAACCGCCGTCGGCACGATCGGACTCTGGCTGCGCAAGCTGTCCGAAGGCATCGGGATCGTGGGCTACTCGATCTCGCCCGGACAACGGCGGCGCGGTTTCGCGACCGATGCGCTGAAAGCGATCACCCCGTTCGCCTGGACCGTCACTGGCATCGAGCGGATCGAGCTGTACATCGAGCCGTGGAACCGCGGCTCTGTCCGCGCGGCCGAGAAAGCGGGCTACCGGAACGAAGGACTGCTACCCGCCCATCACGAGATCGGCGGTGCCCTGCGGGACATGCTTCTCTACGCCTCGCCGTGAACCGCGCGCCTCGACGGGTACCAGGTCTCACCCGCGGGTTCGCCCGCCATGTTCCAGCTCCACGACACCTTCGGCGTGACGCGCGCGTAGATGCCCGGGCCGACGGCTCCCATTCGTTCGACCGGATCGGCGGCCTCGCCATAGACCCGGACGCCGCGGGCGATGAACGGGTCGAGTGAGACCAGGTCGTCGATGAGCAAGGCGACTTTGCGTTGCCCCGCTTGGATGTTGCGGAACTTCCGGGTCGCGAGGACCGACGCGCCCACGCCGCCGACCCAGAAATGCGTCCCGTCGAACTCGAACGCCAAGGGGACTACGTCGGGCTGTTCGCCGTCCTCGGACAGCGTCGCGAAGCGGGCCAAGGGTTGCGAGCGCAGGTATGCGATCTCTTCCTCTGTGAAAGCCATGACGCCATCCTCCTCGCTCAAGCCGTCAGAACCTGCGCGTGATTGAGCACCAGCATGTCGGTGACGAAGCAGACCGGCGTGCCGTCGGCCGCCCGCCCGATCCAGGTCGGATAGCTCCCGTCTCCCCAGCCGGCGGAAAACGCGATGATGTTGCCCTCGACGCCGTCCAGGGCGATGTCGACGTGGGGATCCGCCTCGGCGAACCTCTCGATGAGGTCGTCGTCCACCTCCTCGGGAAGGGCGGTGGCATCGGCGAAACAGCCTGTCCCGCTGTCCACGCCGTAGCCGTAGAACTCACCGTCCCCGAGGAAGAGCGGGTCCTGCCCCGGCCAGAGCGCGGCTTCCCACGTGGCGGCCGGAACGTCGGCGATGACGAGTTTGGCGGCGGCGACCCGTTCGTGGGTGGGTTCGTCGACGAACCGGATCACGACGAGCTCGACCCGGTATTCCCCTGGCGGCACGGTGACCGTGAACTGCCCGGTCTCCCGATCCAGGAAGGCCGGGTCCGAGGCGACGAGCCTCCCGCTGGGCATGCGCAGCTTCCCGGCGTCCCGAAGCTCGACCTCGACGACGCCATCGTCTTCGTTCAGCGAAAACCGCGTGCCCGCGGTGAACATCTGCTCCAGGGCGGAAGGACGCATCGGAACGGACGGCCGCCACGGGCGCTGGTCGACGGGGAGCGGCGGATCGGTTTTCGGAGCGTCCGGCGTTCGGAGGGTCAGCTGCCGCACATTCGTGAAAGGTTTCCAGTCGCCGAAGTCGGGCTTCGGCATGGTCAGCTCGGACACCGGCTTTTGCACGCGGCCATTGCTGGAACCGCCGCCGTAACCCTTGGGGGCCCGATACACCCAGCCCTCCCCGTCGGGCCCGAAGGACATTTCCACGCGGCCGGCGCTCTGTTCGTCGAACTCTTCCTGGTCATCGAGCTGATAGGTCCACTGCTCGATCTTCACGAGGAACAGGTCGCCGGTCTCGAGGACGCGGAACTCGTACAGACCGCGGCGCCTGCGCTGCCCATCGAACTGGACGGAGCGGGCGAATCGGTGCTTCCACGCGATTTCGAGCAGCATCAGCGGCACCTCGGTACCGGGGCGCACCAGCGCGACGGCGTACTGCTCTCCGGCGGCGTCGCGTTCCCGCGCGGTGCCGGGCGAAAGCCTCCCGGTCAACGCGCGGGCGGCCGGATCCCAGCCTTCGCAGTAGACGACGTCCAGCAAGGTCCCCTCAGACATGAGGGAAACCTAGTGGGTATCCCCGACAAAACTCACGCCTTCTCACGGATCGCGTAGTCGCCGAAGGCCGGTTCCAACAGTTCGAAAGCCCGCTTGGTCGCCTTCGTGAGCGCCTTGGCGATCTCCTCGTTGCTCTCACCGGCGTGCGAGCGCCGGAGGGCCTCGCGGAAGAGGACGCGGTCGATCGCGTTGAGTTCGGCGGCCGCCATGATCGGCGTGACGTCGTCCGCGTCGGCCCCGGTCTCGGTGGCGAGCAGTTCGGCGAGTGCCGCTTCCCGCAGTTCGTGCAGTTCACGCAGCCGCGCGGTCAGGGTCGGGCTCTCCAGCACCATCTTCGCGAAGACCGGCCCGGTGAAGCCGATCACGGGCGAGTGCTCCGCCACCGCGTCCAGGAAGGTACGCCGTAGCGCGGCCAGGGCCGATTCACCCGCCTTCCGGTCGCGGACGGCGTTCGCCAGCCCGTTCGTGAACTCTTCGTGCTGGTCGAGTGCCAGGTCCTCTTTGCGGGCGAAGTAGTTGGTGACGGTCTTCTTCGCGACTCTCGCCGCCGCGGCGATCTCCGCGATGGTCGTCTCCTCGAAGCCCTTCTCGATGAAGAGGAGCGTCGCCTGATCGGAGATCAGCTGCCGCGTCTCCTGCTTCTTGAGCTCTCGCAAACCCACGTCCGTGCTGGTCATGCGCGAAGTTTACCACCGTCGTAAAAATATCCTTGACTTCCTGTAGGTCGGATGTAAACTTACGTCCGTACTACCGCCCAGTGAGAGAAAGAGGCTCCTTGACTGCTCGAATCCCCCAAGGCAACGAAGGCACCAACCGCGCTCAGGCCCGCCGGAACGACCGCCGCCATCAGCAGCCGTTCCCCGGCCGCTCGATGCCGGTGCGCCGCTCGACCGGCGTCCCGCGCCGCCGGTCGTACTGACCGATCAGCTCATCCGATACCGCACTGCCGACCGAAGGGGATAGCCCATGAACGTCCTTGCCTCCACCGTCTCGCTGACCGTCGACGACGTCGCCGCCTCCAGCCGTTTCTTCACCGAGCACTTCGGCTTCACCGAGCAGATGGCCGCGGAGGGTTTCGTCTCCCTCGGGCACGAAACCGCGAAGGTGACCATCGTGCTGCTCCAGGCGGGCATCGAGGTCCTGCCGGAGAACCTGCGGCAGCAGCGCGCGTCCGGCGTGATCGTGGCCTTCACGGTCGAGAACCTCGAAGCCGAGGAGAAGCGCCTGCGCGGCGAAGGTGTCGAGATCACGTTGCCGCTGCGGGAAGAGCCTTGGGGGGAACGCCTCTTCATGGTCACCGACCCGAACGGCGTGCCCGTGGAACTCGTGGAATGGGTGCAGCAGTAGGGAAAACGTCCATCTTTCAGTGAAACGAAGCGGGGCTTGGTCCACAGTGGACCAAGCCCCGCTTTCCGTCGCCAGTCCTACTTCATCGTGGCGAGCTGGATGAGGTTGCCGCAGGTGTCGTCGAAGACGGCGGTGACCACCGGCCCCATGTCGACGGCGTCCTGCGTGAACTCGACGCCCAGCCCCTTGAGTCGTTCGACCTCGGCGTACACGTCGTCGACGGCGAACTGGGTGAACGGGATGCCGTCGCTCGCCAGCGCCTTTTTGAACGGCTTCGCCGCCGGGTGGCCGTCCGGCTCCAGCAGCAGTTCGACGCCGTCGGGGTCGGCGGGGGAGACCACGGTGAGCCAGCGGGCGTCGCCGGTGGGCACGTCGTGCTTCTTGGTGAACCCCAGCTTCTCGGTGTAGAAGGCGAGGGCCTTGGCCTGGTCGTCGACGAAGACGCTGGTGATGTTGATCCGGATCACGGGTTCGGTTCCTCTCGGTCGATGGGCCACCGCTCGACGATCGACCGCAGCGGGCTCGTGTCGAGATGGTGGAACTTGTAGCGGCCCTGCCGCCGGGTGTGCACCAGGCCCGCCTGTTCGAGCATCGCGAGATGCTGCGAGATGGCCTGCCTCGAAGAGCTCAGGCCATGTTTCATGGTCAGCCTGCCGCAGATCTCGAACAGGGTCTGACCGTCCTTTTCGGTCAGCTCGTCCAGGATTGCGCGCCGCGTCGCGTCGCCGATCGCCTTGAACAGGTCGCCGTCCACGACTCAGTTATAGGCAAGCCGTCACTTGCCTGTCAACTCGGCGGTCAGGAACCGAGGTAGCGCAGGATCGCCAGGACGCGCCGGCTGTAGCCGGCGGTACTGGCCAGTCCGAGCTTGTCGAAGATGGCGTTGACGTGCTTCTCGACGGCACTCAGCGACACGAACAGCGACTCGGCGATCCCGGGGTTCGTGTGGCCCTGCGCCATTTTCTCCAGCACTTCACGCTCCCGGACGGTCAGCTTCGCGAGCGGATCGGTGTGCGTGGTCCGCGCGAGCAGCCGCCGGACCACCTCCGGATCGAACGCCGCCCCACCCGCGGCGACCCGGTCGAGCGCCTCCAGGAATTCGCCCACCTGGGCGACCCTGTCCTTCAGCAGATAGCCGACGCGTTCGCCGTCGCCGGTGATCAGTTCGGCGGCGTAGCGCTTCTCGACGTACTGGGAGAGCACCAGGACGCCGATCTCCGGCCAGCGTTTCCGGATCTCGAGCGCCGCGCGAAGACCCTCGTCCGTATGGGTCGGCGGCATGCGGACGTCGGTGACGATCACGTCCGGCCGATACGCGGCCGTCGTCGAGAGGAGCGCGTCGCCGTCGCCGACCGACGCCACGACCTCGTGTCCCTCTTCGACCAGCAAGCGGACCAGCCCCTCGCGCAGCAGGGTCGAGTCCTCGGCGAGGATCACCCGCACGGCAGCACCGCCGTCACCACGGTCGGCCCGCCGAGTGGACTGTCCACAGTGAACTCACCGTCCGCGGCCGCGACGCGCATCGCGAGGCCGGAAAGCCCGCCGCCGGACTCCCGCGCCCCGCCCGTGCCGTCATCGGTGATCCGCACCCGCACCCTGTCCCCGTCCCGCTCGGCCTCGATGTCGATCCGCGTCGCCGCGGCGTGCTTGATCGTATTGGTGACCGCTTCGGACGCGACGAAGTAGACGACGGTCTCGATGGCCGCCGGTGGCCGTTCCGGCAGGTCGACCCGCAGGTGGACCGGCACCCCGGAGCGTTCCGCGAGCGCTTCCAGCGCTGGGTGCAGCCCGTCCGAGTCCAGCGCGATCGGATACACCCGCCACGAGACCTCTCGGAGGTCTTCGAGGGCGCGTTGGGATTCCTCGTGCGCCTGCCGCAGCAGCTCCGACGCGTGGCCCGGATCACCGGCGCGCCGCGCCCGGCCGAGCAGCATCCCCAGCGCGACGAGCCGCTGCTGGACGCCGTCGTGCAGGTCACGTTCGATCCGGCGGCGCTCGCCGTTGACCGCCTCGACCACCTCCGCCCGGCTGGTCGCGAGTTCGGAGACCCGGCGGCGCAGCTGTTCCTTCTTGCTGGGGCCGAAAAAGCTCATCGCCAGCTTCTGGTCCAGCGTCGCGGCACCGAGGAGTCCTTGCAAGGAAAGGAAAACGAGCAGTGCGCCGAAGAGTGACGTGGTGACCGGGTCGTACCAGTCGGCCGGGGCGTCGCCGCCGGGCGACCTGCCGTCGAGGAGCTGGTATCCGATGATCAGGCCGGATCCGGCGCCCAGCAGGATCAGGCCGAAGATCGCTGCGGTGAGCAACCCGATGACGCAACGCGGGACCAGGTAGGCCATCGCGCGGCGACCGGTGTAATCCGTCGCGTTCTCCACGCCGAAGTACTTCTCCAGCCGTTGCCGCTCCATTTCGGACAGTGCGCGGGCGCCCGAGAAGACGGGCGCCCGCAACGCGGGGACCACGAGCGCGATGCCGCCGAAGAGCAGGTAGAAGAACTCCGCGACCGCTGTCGTGGCGCCGATCGCCAGGCCGAGCGTGCCGCGGAGCATCTTGCGCAGGTAGCGGCGCATCGCTGCCGGAATGGGCATAGCGCCAGGTTAGCGGGGTATCCGAAGGTCGGTATTGCGGTTTTCCGCAGTGATTTATGCCGCTTCACCGCAGGGTGCGGAACCCGGGCAATTCGTACGTTCGTTGGTACCCGCAGACGACCACGAAAGGCCGCCATGAACCTCCTCCTCGCCGAAACCGCCAACGAATCGATGGGCGGCCTCGCCGGCTGGGCAGTGTCACTGATGGACTCACTGGGAGGTCCTGGTGCCGCGATCATCGTCGGACTGGACAACCTGTTCCCGCCGATCCCGAGCGAACTGGTGCTGCCGCTCGCCGGGTTCTCCGCGAGCCGGGGGACGTTCACCCTGGTGGAAGCGCTGGTGTGGACCACCTTCGGCTCGGTCGCCGGCGCGGTCATCGTGTACTACCTCGGCCTGCTGCTCGGCCGCGACCGCACGCGCCGCTGGATGGCGAAGATCCCGCTGGTCAAGACCTCGGACTTCGACAAGACCGAAGCCTGGTTCCAGAAGCACGGTGCCAAGGCGGTGTTCCTCGGCCGGATGGTGCCGATCTTCCGGAGCCTCATCTCCCTGCCCGCCGGGATCGAACGCATGCCGTTCTGGCGGTTCCTGGCGCTGACCACGCTGGGCAGCCTGATCTGGAACACCGGGTTCGTCCTGGCCGGTTACGGCCTCGGGGAGAGCTGGCACCTGGTCGAGGAGTACGCCGGGTTCTTCCAGTACTTCGTGATCGCCGCCGTCGCGATCGCGCTGACCCTCTTCGTGGTGACCCGGCTGCGTGAGAAGAACCGCACGAATGCCTGAGCCGGTGCGGGGGCGCCCAGACCGGGCGCCCCCGCACACGGTGGTCAGGAACGGAAGGGGCCGGTCACCTCGTAGGTGATCCCGCCGGAGGACGAACCGGAGGTGCCGCGTTGCGACGAGAAATACAGCCTGTTCCCGGCGGGGGTGAACGCGGGACCGCAGATCTCCGACGAGCTCTGGCCGTTGATCCGCAGGAACGGCGCCACGATGTCGTTCGGCGTGATGATGCAGATCTCCATGTTGCCGCCGTCCTCGGCGACGTAGAGGTCGCCCGACGAGGTGCCGGCGACGTTGTCGACGCCGGTCAGCGGCGCCGAACCGGGGCTGACCAGGGAGTCGTCGTAGGCCAGTTCGTAGGTGCTGTTGGTCAGGTTGAGCTGCCAGACGCGGTTGTCACCCTTGGTGGTGAACCACGCGGTGTCGTTGGCGTAGTGCAGCCCTTCGCCGCCGCTGAACCGCTTGGCACCGGAGACCTGGTTGCGGGTGGCGGTGGGGGAGCCGTCGGGGTCGGGCACGTTCGCCCAGGTGAAGCTGCCCGATGTCGCCGTGCCCGCCTTCAGCACCTGCAGCGTTCCGGCGGAAAGGTTGCCCCAGGTCGTCGGGACGAAGCGGTAGAAGCAGCCGTCCGAGGTGTCTTCGGTCAGGTAGACGACCTTGCGCACCGGGTCGGCCGCCGCGGCCTCGTGTTTGAACTTCCCCATCGCGGGCCGCTGGACGGCGGCCGTGGCCGGGCCGTTCGGCTGGCACTCGTAGACGAATCCGAGGTCGATCTCTTCACAGGAAAGCCAGGTGTTCCAAGGAGTCTTGCCGCCCGCGCAGTTCTGGCGGGTGTTCGCCAGGATGCGGTGGGCGCCGGTGATGTTCCCGCTCGCGTCGAATTTGACCGCGCTCGCGCCCCCGCCAGGGGTGATCTCCGAGTTCGACACGTAGATCCAGCCGCTGCCGTCGGCGAACACCGCGCCGCCGTCCGGCGCGTTGTGCCAGGTGTATCCGGTGCTCGCGACCTTCTGGCCGGATCGGGCGATGACCCGGCTGGTGAAGCCCGCCGGCAACTGGATCCCGTTCGCGTCGGCCGCCTGAAGCGCGCCGTACGGGCTGGGGCCGTTCTGGGCGGGTGCGGCGAGGGCCGCCCCCGAGAGCCTGTTTCCGAACGCCGTGACACCGGCGCCGACCACGGCCGCGCGCAGGAAATTCCGTCGCTTCACTCATGCCTCCGAGACATCCGCTGATGTGGTGGTGCGGGAAGGAGCGGGTCGGAGAGTACGGGCGGAACGGGACTTCCAGGTGAATTCGCGGCGTATTCACCGCGAGAAGGCAACTTTCGTAGGGAACCCTCGCTCAGCACTATTTCCCGGGCTTTGCGGAGCCCGGGCGCGTCGGCCCCGCCGTGTTGTTCCGCGACGGCCAAAGCGAGCAGTATCCGATCGAGTGAACCGTATCCGCCATTACGGTGGTGACGACGTCCGATCAGGTGACGCCAGCCGTCGAGATGTTCGTCGAGCCCGGGCTCTCCCGGAACGGCGCGGAGCAGGACCCGAAGCAGGACTCTCATCTGGTTTTCGTTACCGGGCAAGGTGTCGCGGGCCAGCGTGTCGGCCAAGGTGCTGCGGGACTGACCGGTCGCGGCGGCCAGCGCGCGGATGCTGAGGCCGCTTCGGTCGCGGAGTTCGCGCAAATGCGCCATGAACGCCGATTCCGTGTTCATCGGCGTGCCCGTGCGGGCACGGTCCGGCCGAAGACGGCGCTGAAGAGCCCGATCGCGACTCCCGCCGCGATCGGCGCGCTCGTACCGGCGAAGGTCAGCAGTGTGGTGAATGTGGCGAGAACGCTCAAACAGACGATCTGACCGGTCGAAACGCACCTGCGCCTCGGCCGCAACGGGGAAAGAATTCCTTGACTCATGACCTTGCCCTCTCAAGGGTCACGCACCCCGGCTGGGTGGCACGCAATACACGTTATCAAAACGTGATAGGGAGTTTAAGTCGAGTCAATGTCCGGGTTCGTCCGGATTCCGGAATGCCGAAAGCCCCGGACCCTTGGCGGGATCCGGGGCTTCAGCCTCGCGCTGTTACGCCGCCTGGGCGACCGGAGCCGTCGCCGGGGCCAACGCGATGTCCAGTACGTCGCGGACGTTCGCCACGGCGTGGACGTCCAGCTGTGCCAGCACTTCGGCCGGGACGTCGTCCAGGTCGGGCTCGTTGCGCTGCGGGATGATCACCGTCTTCATCCCCGCCCGGTGCGCGGCCAGCAGCTTCTGCTTGACCCCGCCGATCGGTAGCACGCGTCCGGTCAGCGACACCTCACCGGTCATCGCGACGTCCGACTTCACGACCCGGCCCGAAAGCAGGGACGCCAGCGCGGTCGTCATCGTGATGCCGGCACTCGGCCCGTCCTTGGGCACCGCGCCCGCGGGGACGTGCACGTGGATGCCGCGGTCCTTCAGGTCGGCGACCGGGAGTTCCAGTTCGGCGCCGCGCGAGCGCAGGTAAGACAACGCGATCTGCACCGACTCCTTCATCACCTCACCCAGCTGGCCGGTCAGTTGCAGCCCGGTCGAGCCGGACTCCGGATCCGCCAGGGACGCCTCGATGTAGAGGACGTCACCGCCGGCGCCGGTCACCGCCAGCCCGGTCGCCACGCCCGGGGTGGACGTGCGCTGGGTCGACGCGGGCAGCGAAGACTCCGGCAGGTGCCGCGGACGGCCGAGGTAGGTTTCGAGCCCGTCGGCGTCGATCGTCAGCGGCAGCTCTACCTCGTCCAGCGCGACCTTGGTCGCCACCTTCCGCAGCACCTTCGCGATGGTCCGGTTCGCGTTGCGTACCCCGGCTTCCCGCGTGTACTCGGCGGCGATGCGGCTGAACGCGCCGTCGGTCAGCGTGACGTCGTCCTTGCCGAGACCGGCGCGATCCAGCTCGCGGGGGAGCAGGTGGTCGCGGGCGATGGTGACCTTCTCGTCCTCGGTGTAGCCGTCGAGGGTGACCAGCTCCATCCGGTCCAGCAGCGGGCCTGGGATGGTCTCGAGCGCGTTCGCCGTCGCGAGGAACACGACGTCGGACAGGTCCAGTTCGACCTCGAGGTAGTGGTCGCGGAACGTGTGGTTCTGCTCCGGGTCCAGCACCTCCAGCAGCGCGGCCGTCGGGTCGCCGCGGTAGTCGGCGCCGACCTTGTCGATCTCGTCGAGCAGCACGACCGGGTTCATCGAGCCGGCTTCCTTGATGGCACGGACGATCCGGCCGGGCAGCGCGCCGACGTAGGTGCGGCGGTGACCGCGGATCTCGGCCTCGTCGCGGATGCCGCCGAGCGCCACGCGGACGAACTTGCGGCCCATCGCCTTCGCCACGGACTCGCCGAGCGACGTCTTGCCGACCCCGGGAGGACCGGCGAGCGCCAGCACCGCACCCGAACGCCGTCCGCCGACCGGGCCGAGCCCCGACTCCGCGCGACGCTTGCGCACGGCCAGGTACTCGATGATGCGTTCCTTCACATCGTCGAGACCGGCGTGATCGGCGTCGAGGATGTTTCGCGCGGCGGCGATGTCGTGGACGTCGGTGGTGCGCTCGTTCCACGGCAGTTCGAGGACCGTGTCCAGCCACGTGCGGATCCAGCCGCCCTCGGGGGACTGGTCGGAGGTCCGCTCCAGTTTGTCCACTTCGGACAGTGCGGCCTTCTTGACCGCGTCCGGCAGTTCGGCGGCCTCGACGCGGGCGCGGTAGTCGTCGTCGTTGGCGGTGCCGTCGAGTTCGCCCAGCTCCTTGCGGATCGCTTCGAGCTGGCGGCGCAGCAGGAACTCCTTCTGCTGCTTCTCCATGCCCTCCTGGACGTCCTTGCGGATGGTGTCGGTGACCTCGAGTTCGGCCAGCTGCTCGCGGCTCCATTCGAGCGCCTTTTCGAGCCGTGCCGAAACATCGAGCGCGGAGAGCAGTTCGAGCTTCTGCTCGGTGTTCAGGTACGACGAGTTGCCCGCGAGGTCGGCGAGCGCGGACGGGTCCTCGACCTCCTGGACGGCGTCGATCATCTGCCAGCCGCCACGCTGCTGGAGGATCGCGAGGACGACGCTCTTGTACTCGGACGCGAGCTTCGCGGAGTTGTCGTCGGTGGTCTCGGTGGCGACCTCGGCGTGCACCCAGCGGGCGGCGCCGGGGCCGTCGGCGATGCGGCCGACGACGGCGCGGCGGGTGCCGCGCGGCAGCACCGCGGTCTTGCCGCCGGGCACGCGCCCGATGCGCTCGACGGTCGCGATGGTGCCGAGTTCGGCGTACTCGCCGTGGACGCGGGGGACGATCAGCACCTCGGCCTTGGTGGCGGCGCTGGACCGGATCCCCGGAAAGGAAGCCTGGGCAGGCGTGTTGGCCTGGGCGGACTCCACCGCGGCCCGCGTCTCCGTGTCGGCGAGGTCGAGCGGGACGATCATGCCCGGCAGCACGACGTCGTCATCGAGCGGGAGGACGGGCAGGAGGCGGTTGTCGGTCATCTGTGCACTCCTCGGTTAGTTGAGTCTGCCTAGCTCAACTCTCCGATCGACCCGTTTGTTTCCTTTCCGCGTTCGCCGTCAGCGATCACCCCACCCCTCCGACCTCTGCGCCCCAACGCGTGACGGTTAGCCCGCTAAAGGCGACGTGTCCGGGTCAGAGGTCGGAGGTCAGGGGTGGACGGCGACCCCGCACCAGGCGAACGGCCGGGCGCCTTCCTCGTCCCGCCGCAGCTCCCGCACCGGCCGCCAGTCGGGCAGGTGGACGACGCCGGGCTCCAGCAGCGGCCAGTCCCCGAAGAGCGGCTCGATCTCTTCGCGGTCCCGCATCCACACCGGGTTGCTCGTCTTCCGGTACTGCTCGACCATCCAGTGCAGCCCGTCCGCGTCCTCGCCGGTCTGGCCGCCGAAGCTCATATGCGACAGCCCCAGCCAGCTGCCCGGCGCCAGCGCGTTCCGATAGGTCGCGACCAGTGTCGGCGGATCGTCCTGCGGCCCGGCGAAATGCAGGACGGCCATCATCATCAGGCACACCGGCTGGTCGAAATCGATCAGCCGCAATGTCTCCGGATGCCGCAGGACGTCCTTCGGCCGCCGCATGTCCGCGTGGACGATCCCGGCCCAGCCGGTCGCCTCGTGCCGTTCGAGGATCAGCTCCGCGTGCGCCACCGCGACAGGCTCGTAGTCGACGTACACGACCTTCGCCGTGTCACCAGGCTCCAGTTCCTCCTGGAGGATCTCGTGCACGTTCCCGGCTGTCGGGACACCGGAACCCAGATCGACGAACTGCCGGATCCCCGCGTTCAGCGCGGCGCGCACGACCCGGTTCATGAACTCCCGGTTGTGCCGCGCGCCCGGTTTGACCCACCGCCACTGCTTTTCCAGCGCGCGGGCGAACTCGCGATCGACCGCCCAGTTGTGGGTCCCGCCGAGGAACCAGTCGTAGATCCTCGCCGCGGACGGCTTTTCGGTGTCGACACCCGTCGGCGCCACCGGGGCCGCGTCCTCGTCCTTCTTCACGAAAACGAGCCTATCGGGATCAGGGCACCGCCGGTCGGCGCTGCCAGTACGTCCAGAGCGGCCGGTAGCCCTGCGCGTACCAGAACGGCGTCGAGCGCGGGTTGGCCAGCGCGTGGTGCAGCAGCACGGCTTCGGTGCCGCACTCGTCGAAGATCTGGTGCGCGTGCGCGGCGAGCGCCGTCCCCACCCCGCTCGAACGCGCCGGTTCGGCCACCGCCAGCGACGACAGGTAGCCGACCCGGTCGGCCGCGACCCGGCCGCTGACCCACGCCGTCTCGCCGGGGAACTGCACCCGCACCATGCCCAGCGCCCGCCCGTACAACTCGGCGATCCACAACGTCGGGTTCTCCCGGCCCAGGTGTTTCGACAGGTCCGCGGCGATCGTTTCCTCCGCGCCCTCGCGCAAGGTGACAGAACCGAACTGCGCGTCGTAACGCTGCAATTCCAGTTCGAGTCCGACGGCGGTTTCGAGATCATCGGCTTCGGCGGGCCGGATGTGCACACCGGGAGTGGCGGGCGGTCCCGTCACGGCGAGCCGGTCGGCCGGGCGGACCGCGATCACCAGCACGGGCGCGAAGCCGCGGCGCAGCAATTCGGCCGAGCCGGGGGAGTCCCGGCTCGGCCGCACCACGGTCGCCGCCGTCTCGACATCCCCTGGTGGGGCCACGGTCTTCAGATGTTCATCCCATCGGGTGAGTAATGCGTCAAGGGCCGCTTCCGGGCGAGGGCCGGTGAGTCGCGCTTCGAGGCGATGTTCGACGAGGGCCCGCCACGGAGAGTCAGCAGAATCGGGACCCGCTTCAGTCCGTACCGACAATCCGGCGGCGGCCGAGTCGCCTTCTGTCGCGGAGAGTGACACGGCGCCCTGGACAGGCTCCAGTGCAGGCATTTCGGGGAGCAGGGCGTCCACGGTGGCGAGCCGCTCGGCATGCCCGGCGGCGATGGCGTGGCTATTCATAGGGCTATTGAAGCCCCTACTGACGGGTCCGCCGGGAACTTCACGAGATTGGCCGGAGCGTGGCGTCAGGTGACTTCCGGTAGTCGGAAGGAACGCGAATAACGCTCCCATTTCACCCCTTGGTCCACGCAGGTCAGCGCGACGCGCCCATTGTTAACCCTGGGGTGATCTCATACTGTCTCGAATGGGACTTGGGTACGCCCTCCGGGGTACTGTATTGCCCTCGTCCCCGGGGTCGCGGTGGGACAAGACCGGTTGGGCAGCCGGGAAGGAAGGTCGGATGCCGGACACGAACGGCAGGCCCGGGAGCGCCGCACAGGCGACAGCGGGCAAGGGAGGCGCCGTTACGGAGGCTCGTACCGACGAGCGACGGTTCCGCGTCTACACCTTCGCGGTACTCACCATGGGCATCGCCGCCGCGGCCGCGGTCAGCCTCTGGCTGGACTTCGAGGCCTCGGACGATCTGTTGTGGATCGGGCCGATCCTCGCGCTCGCGTTCCTGCTCGCCGAACAGCTCGGCATCAACGTCGACGTCCGCAGCGGCATCTCGTGGACGATCTCGTTCACCGAGATCCCGCTGGTCATCGGATTCTTCGTCGCTCCCTTCGAAGTCGTGCTCGCCGCCCATCTCGCGGCGGGCATCGGGACACTGCTGGCCCGCAAGGTCGCGGGCCGCGTCCTCTACAACGCCGGTGCCTTCCTGCTGGAGATCACCGGCGCGTTCGCCGTGGCAGGACTGGTGAAACAGGCCTCCGGTGCCCACGACATGACCTGGATCGCCGCGCTGGCTGGCACTTTGACCGCGCCGCTGGTCAGCACGCTGCTCGCGCTCGCCGCCGTCCGCGTGCTGCGCCGCCGCATGCGGGTCAGCACCGCGATCCGGCTGACCGGCCGCATCCTCGTCGTCGGCTTCGTCAACGCTTCGGTCGGTCTTTCCGGTTATCTGGTCATTTCCGGTACGCCGAAGGCCTGGCCGCTCGTGCTGGCCGTCTTCCTCGGGCTCACCGCGTTGTACTGGGCGTACTCGGATCTGCTGCGCGAACAGCGCGACATGGAAGCGTTGTCCGACGTCAGCCTGATGGTCGCGCGATCCGGTCAACAGGCCGCCGCGCGGCCCGCCGGACGAGCCGACGAACTCGTCGGCGGTGTCGACGTCCGCGAGTGGGCGACCATCGCCGAACGCATCAAGGACCAGCTGGCCGCCGGCCGGGTCGTGCTCAGGCTGCGGCTGGAACCCAAGGACACCATGCGGATGGTCGTCGCGGGCGACGAACTCCCGCCCGTCGACCCGGCCGCCGACGACCCGTTGCTGCGCCTGCCCGGCGCGCACGTCCGGCACTTCCGGATCACCGAAGCCAACCCTGACGTCCGCTCCGCGTTGCTCGACCGCGGCGCGCAGGAGGCGCTCGTCGTGCCGCTGCGCAGCGCGAACCAGCTCCTCGGCGTCGTCGAAGCGCACGACAGGCTGTCCCGCTGGCGTGGTTTCGGCAAGTACGACGTCCAGCTGCTCGGCACGATGGCCAGCCACCTCGCGACCTCGCTGGACAACCGGCGCCTGCTTGCGACCCTGCGCCACGACGCCTACCACGATCCGCTGACCGGCCTGCTCAACCGGCCGGGCTTCCGCCAGGTCGCCAAGGAACCGTTGCGGGAACAGGTCGACGCGGTCGTGCTCCGGGTCGATCTCGACGTCTTCTCCACCGTCAGCGACGCCCTCGGCTACGTGTGGGCCGATCGGATGGTCATCGCCGCGGGCCGGCGGATCCGCGACGCGCTCGGCCCCGACGTCCCGCTCGCCAGACTCGAAGGCGCGTCCTTCGCGGCGCTCCTCGTCGGCTGCGCGCCGGAACGTGCCCAGGCCGCCGCGGAACTGCTCCGCGCGGAACTCGTCGCCCCGTACCCGGTGGACCGGCTCTCCGTCGAAGCCAACGCGATGATCGGCTACGCCACCTCGTCGGCTGAAGACGACGACCAGGTCGACGTCGACGGGCTCCTGCAACGCGCCGACGTCGCCGTCCGCGCGACCAAGGGCGGCGAAGAGGTCCGCGGCTACATGGCCAGCATGGGCCAGATCTTCATGCGCCGGTTCCAGATGGTCACGCAGTTCCGGCAGTCGCTCGAAGAAGGCCAGCTGAGCGTCCACTACCAGCCGAAGATCACCTTGCCGAACCGGCAGATCCAGGGCGTCGAGGCGCTCGTGCGCTGGGTGCATCCGGAGTTCGGCAGGCTCGGCCCGGACGAGTTCGTCCCGGCGATCGAAGCGGCGGGCCTCATCGGCGTCCTGACGTCGTTCGTGCTCGAAGAGTCGTTGAAGCGCGTGCGGAAGTGGCTCGACGAAGGTCTGCGCATCTCCGCCGCCGTGAACCTGTCGGTGCGGAACCTGGCCGACGAGGACTTCCCGACGAAGGTCGCCCGCGAACTCGACCGCTTCGGCATCCCGCCCGAGTTGCTCACCTTCGAGCTCACCGAGTCCGGTGTGATGTCCGACCCACAGAAGGCGCTGCCGATCCTGCGGGAACTGCACTCGCTGGGCATCGTGCTCGCCGTCGACGACTTCGGCACCGGCTACTCGTCGCTGGCGTACCTGCGGCAGCTCCCGGTCGACCAGGTCAAGATCGACAAGAGCTTCGTCCTCGGCATGGGCACGGACCTCGGCGACCTCGCCGTCGTGCGCTCCATCGTCGAACTGGGCCATTCGCTCGGCCTCACGGTCGTGGCGGAGGGCGTCGAGGAGGACGTCGCGCGGGATCAGCTCGAGGCGATGGGATGTGACGTGGCACAGGGCTATCTCATCTCGCGGCCGCTGCCGGAGGACCGCCTGGAGGCGTGGCTGCAAGCCCGCACGGCGCGCTCGCCCGGACGACACTCCGAGACCGTTTTAACCCTGCTGACCTGAGGTTTTGCCTTAACCGGCCCCCCGGTTAAGGCCCCTTAACCGGCCTGCTAATCTTTCTAAGTCCTCGCGAGAGGGCAAGGCCCCTTTAGCTCAGTCGGTAGAGCGTTTCCATGGTAAGGAAAAGGTCTACGGTTCGATTCCGTAAAGGGGCTCGCTACCTCAGCCGCGTCACGTAAGCGTGTCGCGGCCAGGGGCATGTAAGGCGGTGTAGCTCAGCTGGCAGAGCAAGCGGCTCATAATCGCTGTGTCGCCGGTTCAAGTCCGGCCACCGCTACGCGGTAATCCTGGGTATCCCAGGCCTAGTAGAGAAGGATATGCTGTGGCTGCCACTGACGTGCGACCGAAGATCACGCTCGCGTGTGAGGAGTGCAAGCACCGCAACTACATCACCAAGAAGAACCGGCGCAACAACCCGGATCGCCTGGAGATGAAGAAGTTCTGCCCGAACTGCGGTACGCACCGGACTCACAAAGAGACCCGCTGAGCGTCTAGCGGTTCTACCTGTCTCACCCGAAGCCGTCCTGGTCAACCAGGGCGGCTTCGGGCTTTTCCGGGTTAGGTAGCCTGCTCGGGTGGCCTTGGACCAGTCGTTCACCGGGCGGGCGTACCCGCCGACCAGTACCTATGAAGTGAGTCGCGAGAAGATCCGGGAGTTCGCCGACGCGCTCGGCGACACGAACCCGCTCTACCGCGACACCGAAGCGGCGAAGGCGGCCGGGCACCCCGACGTCATCGCGCCGCCGACGTTCCTCACGATCATCAACCTCGCTTCGATCAACGCGATCGTCTCCGACCCGGAGCTGGGTCTCGACTATTCGCGGATGGTCCACGGCGACCAGCGGTTCACCTACACGCGGCCGGTGCACGCGGGCGACGTCCTGTCGCTCACCACGTACATCGACAACATCATGACCCGCGCCGGGAACGACTTCATCAACCTGCGCGCCGAGATCTCCGGCGCCGACGGCGGCCCGATCGCCACCACGTACGCCCAGCTCGTGGTCCGAGGGGAGGGCGCGTGAGCACGTTCACCGCCGGAGAAGAACTGACGCCGCTGACCGTCGACGTCACCAGGGAGCAGCTGGTGCGCTACGCCGGCGCTTCTCTGGACTTCAACCCCATCCACTGGAATGAGGCCTTCGCCAAGGAGGTCGGCCTGCCGGACGTCATCGCGCACGGGATGCTGACCATGGCGCTCGGCGCGCGGCTCGTCACCGACTGGCTCGGCGACCCGGGCCGTCTCGTCGACTACTTCGCGCGCTTCACGCGCCCCGTGGTCGTGCCGAACGAGGGCGCCGCGACGATCGAGTTCACCGGGAAGGTCGCCGTGGTCAACGACGACGGCACCGCTCGCATCGACATCACCGCCAAGTTCGACGGCAAGGCCGTCCTGGGCAAGGCGCAGGCGGTCGTCCGCGCCTGACCTCGAAAAGTGATAGCAAGGGACCTTTGCTAGCGTCGCTTAGCGTGCCTAAGTAAGCGAGAGCAAAGGTCCCTTGCTCTCTTTCCGCAGGTCAGCGGGCCTTGAGAAAGGCTGCGGCGGCTCGCGTAGGGGCGCGAAGGGGCTTCGCGAGCTTAAGAAAGCCTGCTTCGCGCGCTTAAGCGGCTGTAAGGCGCATGACCGGACCAATGACGCCCACTGTGTGGATTTTGAGGCGTTGGATGACCCGAAATCCACACGGTCCCGCGTGACAGGTCCAGTCATGCAAGCGAGCCCACCACGCCTCAAGCGAGCTTGAGCAGCTTCTCGATGACCTCCGCCATGCCTTCCGCGCCCCGCGCGTTCGGGTGCAGCGGCGCGGCGGGCACCGAAGGCGCGGGGCCTTCGACCCAGCGCCGGTTCGCGGCGCTGCACATGTCCCGCCCCTTGCTCGCGGTCGACATGTCGGCGAAGCCCGCTTCGTGCTCCTTCGCCGTCTCCTGTAGCGCCGTGTTAAGCCGCTTCAGCGAGTCTCGGAAGTAGGCCACGTCTCCCGCGCCGACCGGCAGGACCGGCCAGCAACCGGCGTCGTCGTCCGGAAGCACCGTCGGGTATCCGACGACCACGATGCGCGCCGAAGGGGCCTTCGAGCGGATCTGGTCCAGGATTCCGCCGAGCCGGTCCGCCGCGGCGGTGATCCGCTCGGCGAGTTGGTCGCGGCCGCCCGCGGTCAGCTGGGTCTTGCAGGGCGAAGCGGTCTGCTGCTGCGTCGCGCACTGGTTCGCGAAGCCGACGAAGCCCACGTCGTTGCCGCCGATCCCGACGGTCACCAGCGTCGTGTCGCCATCGATGGCGTCGAGCTGCGGAGCGTTCGTGCCGTCACGGGTCTTCTGTTCGCCGGTGAGGTGTTCGGTCGTGGCGCCACCGCAGCTGGCATCGACGAACTCGGCCGGACGCAGCTTCGCGGCCAGCAAGCTCGGGTAGTTGTTGTCCGAACGGTCGCAGCCCGCCGGCGCGCCCACGGGCCGTCCGGTGCCCGGCGAAGCCGTATAGGAATCCCCCAGCGCCACGTAGCGGCCCGAGCCGTCCGAAGTGGTGACCCCCGGCGGTGTCACCGACGTTCCACGCTCCCACAGGTGATAGGCGATCCCCAGGACGGACAGCACGATCACCAGGAACAGGCAGCCCCCGCCAGTTCTCCGCCGCGTCACCCGTTCGTTGTACGCGACCTGGGTCACTTTTGTCATCGGTCCGACCGTCGGTGAAGCTCAGGTGAACGGGTGATCTCGAGTTGCCTGAGACGTGGATCACATTCAGGGTGGGCGAGTACCTGGCACCGAGGAAAGGCGAAAACGTGAGCCTGAACTTGAACAAGCTGGTCGACAAGGCGTGGGAGGACAAGACCATCGGCGAGCTGCTGGACGCCCCGCCGTCCGCGCTCGAGGGCCTGACCAAGAAGCACGACGAGCTCCTCGCGGAGCTCAAGATCAAGACGATCCGGGACCTCGGCAACTGGAAATACGCCGCGAAGGCCCACGCGCTCATTCAGCTCGCCGACGGCGAATCCTGACTTCTGAAGGCCCTTCCCGGCGGGGAGGGCCTTCAGTCTGTCGGGACGAGATCGCGCAGCTCGGCGGCGAGATCGAGGGCATGGGTGACGTCCCGCGCGAGGTAGTGCGGGTCGACGAAGGCCTCGGTGATCCCGGTTTCGGCGGCCGCGGCCAGCTGCGCGGCGACGTCCTTGAGATCGGTGCCGGGTTTCGGATTGATCCGCAGCACCCGCCGCAGCGTCTCGGGGTCGCGGCCCGCCTTCTCGGCGGCACTCACCACGGTTCCCCAGAGCTTCGCGAGATAGGGCGCGGGCAGTCCGGCGGGCAACCAGCCCTCGGCGCGGCGGCCGACGCGGTCCAGTGCCGCCGCCGAAAGCCCGCCCAGCAACACCGGCGGATGCGGATTCTGTACCGGTCGCAGCCCCACCTTCGACGCCGGGATCCGCCAGCGTTCGCCTTCGTGCTCGACCGGATCGCCGGTCCAGAACTCCCGAAGGACGTCGAGGAGTTCCTCCAGCTGCTTGCCGCGGCCCTTCCATGGCGTGCCTGTCGCGGTGTACTCGTCGCGAAGCCAACCGGTGCCCAGCCCGACATCCAGCCGGCCGCCGCTCACCTGATCCAGTGAAGTCAGCATCCGGGCGAGCACCACGGCGGGATACACCGTCCCGGTGAGCGTGCTGGTGCCGAGCCGGACCCGTCGGGTGACGGTCGCGGCCACCGTCAGCAGGATCAGCGGATCCGCGAAGGTGACGAACTCCGGCGGGTACGGCCGTTCCGGGGTGCCGCCGGGATAGAAGTCCGACGGAGAAACCGGGGCCAGCACCCGATCCCCGACCCACAACGACTCGTATCCGAGTTCCTCGGCGGCCGCGGCGAAACCGGGGACGGCGTCCAGGGAAGCGAGGGGACCGTACTGCGGAAGGGCGATTCCCAGGCGCATCACGGTCACCGTGCTTCCGCGAGCAGCCGGCCCATCCTGGATATCCCTTCGGCAAGATCATTTTCGTTCAGCGCATAGGAAATCCGGAAGTACCCCGGCGTGCCGAACGCCTCGCCGGGCACCACGGCGACTTCGGCCTCGCGCAGGATCAGATCGGCCAACGCGACCGTGTCGGCCGGTCGTTCGCCGCGGATCTCCTTGCCCAGCAAGGCTTTCATCGACGGGTAAACATAGAAAGCGCCGAGCGGCACCGGAGTCTCGACGCCGGGGATCTCGGAAAGCAGCGAAAGTGCCGTCTTTCGACGGGAATCGAACGCATCGCGCATCGCGTGCACGGCGTCGAGCGGACCGCTCACCGCGGCCAGCGCGGCCCGTTGCGCGACGTTCGAAACGTTGCCGCACAAGTGCGATTGGTACGCCGTCGCCGCCTTGACCACGTCCTGCGGCCCGAGCAGCCAGCCCACCCGCCAGCCGGTCATCGAGTACGTCTTCGCGACGCCGTTGAGCACGATCGTCCGGTCGGCGAGTTCCGGGACCAGGACGGGCATCGAGGGCGCTTCGGCACCGTCGTAGACCAGGTGCTCGTAGATCTCGTCGGTGATGACCCAGAGGCCGTTCTCGTGCGCCCAGCGCCCGATCGCCTCGACCTGTTCACGCGGGTACACCGCGCCGGTCGGGTTCGACGGCGACACGAACAGCAACACCTTCGTGCGCGGCGTCCTGGCGGCTTCGAGCTGCTCGACGGTGACCAGATAGCCCGTCGTCTCGTCGGCCGTGACCTGCACCGGGACCCCGCCGGCGAGGGCGATCGACTCCGGGTACGTCGTCCAGTACGGGGCGGGCAGCAGCACCTCGTCGCCCGGGTCGAGCAGCGTCGCGAACGCCGAGTAGACCGCCTGCTTGCCGCCGTTCGTCACCAGGACGCGGCCGGGGTCGACCTCGTACCCGGAGTCGCGCACGGTCTTCGCCGCGATCGCCTCACGCAGCTCCGGCAGCCCGCCCGCGGCGGTGTAGCCGTGATTGACCTTGTCGCGGACGGCCGCTTCGGCGGCTTCGAGCACGTTGGCGGGGGTGGGGAAGTCCGGCTGGCCGGCACCGAAGCCGATCACCGGACGACCCTGCGCCTTGAGCGCCCGGGCCTTCGCGTCGACGGCCAGCGTGGCCGACGGCGTGATGCCGCCGATGCGGGCCGAGACGCGGGAAGCCGGCGAAGGCGAGGGTGCGGGAGCGCTCATGGCGACATCGTGGCACGATCATGGTGTCGGCCGTGGGGGAGTTTCCTCGCGGAAGGCTGCTCCGCGCCGCTTTGAGGGGCGCGGTTGCGAAGCTGTTCCGGGGTTGCCGTAGACTTCTGGTCTCGGAACGCACTACGGTCATCCCCGCCACGGCGGTGGGGACGATGGAATGCGTCCTCGGGAGCTCCAGAGCATCGGGGTTCCAAAGGGGTGTAGCTCAATTGGCAGAGCAGCGGTCTCCAAAACCGCAGGTTGCAGGTTCAAGTCCTGTCACCCCTGCGTAAGCGAACTGGTGAAGGCGGAGGAGTGGTCGTGAGCGACAGCGACGCCAGCGGTGAGAAGGCGCAGGACGGCGCCGGGCAGAAGCCCGACGAACAGTCCCGCCCGGTGACCGCCGCTGCCCGGCGTGAGCGCCGTGCGTCCGCGCGCCCGTCCGGTAAGTCCGACGCCAAGTCGGACGACAAGACCCGCCCCGCCGGCAAGGCGAAGGCCGGGGACAAGACCGAGAAGTCCAAGGACGCCAAGGGCACGGCGACTCCGAAGCGCGACCGCAAGCCGAAGCAGGCGTCGATCTTCGCCCGGCTGATGCGCTTCATCCGCGAAGTCTGGGCCGAGCTGCGCAAGGTCATCTGGCCGAACCGCAAGCAGATGGTCACCTACACCGCGGTGGTGCTGGTCTTCGTGGTGTTCATGGTGGCGCTGGTGAGCGGCCTCGACCTGGCCTTCAAAGAGGTCGTCGGTGCCGTCTTCGGCAGCTGAGGCAGCCGTTCGCGGTGCCTGAGCGCACCGCACGGTGGCCTGCGCCACGGCAACCGATCAACTGAGAGGACGGAACGTGACCTCCGACAACGGCACAGCAGCCGGTCATGAGCTGACCGAGCTTTCCGACGAGCAGGTGCACGCGGCACTCGGCGACGAGCAGTCCGAGCACCTGGATTCCGTCGAGGTGCCCGCCGCAGGCGACGAGGTCGACGAAGCCGCAGATGTCGCGGAGGCCGAAGAGGCGTCCGACGAGACCGACGACAACGCAGCCGACGACACCGCCGCCGAAGCCGACGAGAACGTCGACCCGGTCGCGAAGATGCGCGCGGAACTCAACGCCGCTCCCGGTGAGTGGTACGTCGTGCACTCGTACGCGGGTTACGAGAACAAGGTGAAGACCAACCTCGAGACCCGGACCCAGACCCTGGACGTCGAGGACTACATCTTCCAGATCGAGGTCCCGACCGAAGAGGTCACCGAGATCAAGAACGGCCAGCGCAAGCAGGTGCAGCGCAAGGTGCTGCCCGGCTACATCCTGGTCCGGATGGACCTGAACGACGCCTCGTGGAGCGCGGTGCGCAACACGCCGGGTGTCACCGGGTTCGTCGGCGCCACGTCGCGTCCGTCGCCGCTGACCGTGGAAGAGGTGCTCAAGTTCCTCGCGCCCAAGGTCGAGACCGCCACGCCGGCCAAGTCCGGCAAGGGCGAGGCTGCCGCTTCCGAGTCGCAGCTGGGTGGCCCCGCGGTCGAGGTCGACTTCGAGATCGGCGAGTCGGTCACCGTCATGGACGGCCCGTTCGCGACGCTGCCCGCGACGATCTCCGAGGTCAACGTGGACGGACAGAAGCTGAAGGTCCTGGTGTCGATCTTCGGCCGGGAGACCCCGGTCGAGCTGTCGTTCAACCAGGTCTCCAAGATCTGACGGCTGCCAGACGGCCGGCAGTCCCCGCGTACTGGCAGGTGTGCGGGGGACTCAAGTCAGTAAGAAGGAACAAACGAAATGCCACCCAAGAAGAAGAAGCTTGCGGCGATCATCAAGCTGCAGATCAAGGCGGGTGCGGCCAACCCCGCGCCGCCGGTCGGCCCCGCGCTGGGTCAGCACGGCGTCAACATCATGGAGTTCTGCAAGGCCTACAACGCCGCGACCGAGTCGCAGCGTGGGGACGTCGTCCCGGTCGAGATCTCCGTGTACGAAGACCGTTCGTTCGACTTCAAGCTCAAGACGCCGCCGGCCGCGAAGCTGCTGCTGAAGGCCGCGGGCGTGGAGAAGGGTTCCGGCGAGCCGCACAAGACCAAGGTCGCCAAGGTCACTTGGGACCAGGTCCGCGACATCGCGAAGACCAAGGAATCCGACCTGAACGCGCACGACGTCGATCAGGCCGCGAAGATCATCGCCGGCACCGCCCGCTCGATGGGCATCACGGTCGTCGACTGAGTTCCACCCAGTTCCACCGTGGGAGAGCCAGTGCTGGCTCCAACACCACACTGATCCGTTGAACAGTTAAGGACAGAAGCAATGCCCAAGCACAGCAAGGCCTACCGCAAGGCTTTTGAGCTGGTGGACCGCGAGCGGCTCTACGCCCCGCTCGAGGCCGCGAAGCTGGCCAAGGAGACTTCCTCCGCGAAGATGGACGCCACCGTCGAGGTCGCGATGCGCCTCGGTGTCGACCCTCGCAAAGCCGACCAGATGGTCCGCGGCACCGTGAACCTGCCGCACGGCACCGGTAAGACCGCCCGCGTCATCGTTTTCGCCGTTGGTGACAAGGCCGCCGAGGCCGAGGCCGCCGGCGCGGACGTGGTCGGCACCGACGAACTGATCGAGCGCATCCAGGGTGGCTGGCTCGAGTTCGACGCCGCGATCGCGACGCCGGACCAGATGGCCAAGGTCGGCCGTATCGCCCGCATCCTCGGCCCGCGTGGCCTGATGCCGAACCCGAAGACCGGCACCGTGACCCCCGCGGTCGCGAAGGCCGTGACGGACATCAAGGGCGGTAAGATCAACTTCCGCGTGGACAAGCAGGCCAACCTGCACTTCGTCATCGGCAAGGCCTCGTTCGACACCGAGAAGCTGGTGGAGAACTACGCGGCCGCGCTGGACGAGATCCTCCGCGCCAAGCCGTCGTCGGCCAAGGGCCGTTACCTGCGCAAGGTCGTCGTCTCCACGACGATGGGCCCGGGTATCCCGGTCGACCCGGCCCGGACTCGCAACCTCCTCTCCGAGGACGCGTGAGTCTGAGTTAGACATCACTGAGAAGGGGGCGGTCCCGCTACGGCGGGGCCGCCCCTTTTTCGTGTTTGCTTGAGGGCATGCCTACCTTCGCGTCGTTCGACGGGCTTCAGCTCAGCTACACCGTTTGGGAAGGTAAAGGGCGTCCGGTGCTGCTACAGCACGGCTTCGCCGCGGACACGAACGCCAACTGGATCGCGCCGGGCGTCGTCGACACCCTCCAGGACGCGGAGCTGACCGTGATCAGCCTGGACGCGCGCGGCCACGGACGGTCGGCGAAGCCGCACGACGAGGCGAGCTACGGCGACGACGCGATGGTCCGCGACGTGTCGGCGTTGCTCGACACGCTGAACCTCGACGAGGTGTCGATGGTCGGCTACTCGATGGGCGCGATGATCGCGCTCGGCGCGGTGGCCGCCGACCCGCGCATCCGGTGCCTCGCGATCGGCGGGGTCGGTTCGGGGATCGTCGACTTCGGCGGGGTGGACACCCGCGTCGTCACTCCGGAGGCGATCAGTGAGGCTCTGCTGACGGAGGCCCCTTCGACGCTTCCGCCGTCTTCGGCGCCTTTCCGCATCCTCGCCGACGCGCTGCGGGCAGACCGGATCGCGCTCGCGGCCGTCGCCCGCGGGACGGCGAATCCGAAACTGGACCTGACGGCGATCGCCGTACCGACCCTGATCCTCGCGGGGGACACCGACCCGCTGGCCGCGGAACCCGAACGCCTGGCCGCCGCCATCGCCGGCGCGCGCCTCGTCCGCGTCCCCGGCGATCACATGGCCGCCGTCATGCACCCCGCCTTCGGCTCGGCGCTGACCGGCTTCCTGACCTCGCACGACCTCTGACCCGCGTCGCGTTTAGCCCGCTAAAGGCGATCCGCCGGCGCACTTGCGTTTAGCGGGCTAAACGCGATCCGGCGGCAGGAAGCGCAGGTCAGTTGCCGGTCGGGGGAGCGGGGCAGGGCTCGGGCGAGTTCGCGTGCCCGGTGATCAGCCACTGGCCCATTTCGACTTCCTGCAGGGTGAAGCTGCCCAGCAGGGGGCCGCCGCGGATGTTGTACCAGCACGAGTGGATCGTCAGGTTCTGCCGCGGGACCACGCTCGACATCGGGCGTACCGCGTAGATGTACGGCGTGATGTCGGTGACCTTGGCGTTCAGGGCCGGGACGGCGGTCGCACAGTCCGGGTAGCCGAGGTCGCGGGCGAACTGGGCCTGCGCCTGTTCGCTCATCGACAGGCAGACCTTCTCGACCCGGGTGGCGGGCGGATACGGCTTGCCGATCGTGTCGTAGATGGCCCGCACGGCTTCCCAGGGATTGGTCGAAAGCACCTGGTTCGTGTGGTGCTTGCCCCCGCCGCCCTGGACGAACGTCGCCGTGTCCTGCCCGGCGTCGCTGGGGAAGATCTGCCGGTAGGCGATAGTGGCGCCGATGCAGATCAGCAGGATCACGATCACCCAGGCGAGAAGCTTCCCGCCCAGCCGCCGCAGCCAGCGCGGCGCGCGCGGCCGAGGGGCCTTGACGAGTTCGCCGGGCGGCGGCCCCGGAGGCACTGGAGGCTGCCCACCGTAGTGCTGGGTCACGGGCTGCGTGGGTTGCGACGGCACGAGGCCCTGCTGCTGTGCCTCGGTGAACTTCAGATAGTCCTGGAACTGCTGAAACTGCTGGAACTGGCGCAGTTGCTCCTCGTCCAGCCGGGGCGCGGGCTGACCTCCCGCCTTGGGCTCGATGTCCGTGCCGGGCTCGTTGCCCGGCTTTCCGTCATCACGCTGCTCCGCCACGTCACCATGATGCCCCGCGAGCCCTCCCGTGCACTCCGCCGGTCGCGTTTAGCCCGCTAAACGCGATTCGCCAGGGGTCCGTGCGGAGGCCGAAACAGGGTCACGTACTCTTGTCAAGGTTCTACCGAAGACCGCTGGTCTTCTCCTGGTCATCTGGCCTGGAGAACGAAGGCCCCGCTAGGGCGGGCGACCCGCGCAGGAGGAACGAGGCTCGCCGCGACGCATCCCGTCGCGTGCCCTGACGCCCCGCGCCTGTCTGCGCTGGGGCGTTTCGTCGTTTCAGGGCTCTCAAGGCCAGTGGACCACTAGCCAAGAGAGGAGGCGACCATGGCGAAGCCTGACAAGGAGGCGGCCGTCGCCGAGATCGCGGAGCGTTTCCGCACCAGCTCGGCCACAGTCGTTACCCAGTACACCGGCCTCTCCGTGTCCCAGCTGTCCCAGCTGCGCCGCGCTCTCGGCACCAGTGCCAAGTACCGGGTCGCGAAGAACACCCTCGTCAAGCGTGCCGCCACGGACGCGGGCATCGAGGGCCTCGAAGACCTGTTCGTCGGCCCGACCGCCATCGCCTTCGTCGAAGGTGAAGCTGTTGACGCCGCGAAGGCGCTTCGCGACTTCGCGAAGGACAACAACGCGCTTGTGATCAAGGGCGGCTACATGGACGGCAAGATGCTGTCCGTGGACGAGATCACCAAGATCGCCGATCTCGACAGCCGTGAGGTCCTGCTCGCCAAGGCGGCGGGCGCGTTCAAGGCGAAGCTGTCCCAGGCTGCCGCGCTGTTCCAGGCGCCGGCGTCCCAGGTCGCTCGCCTGGCTGCCGCGCTGGAGGACAAGCAGCGCAACGCCGGTACCGAAGCAGCCGAAGCACCCGCCGAGAGCTGAACACCCCCCACCCCGAACTTTTAGTTCGTTTCAGAGAGGAAGCCACCATGGCGAAGCTGAGCACCACCGAGCTGATCGACGCCTTCAAGGAGCTCACCCTTCTTGAGCTGTCCGAGTTCGTGAAGGAATTCGAGACCACCTTCGACGTGACCGCGGCCGCCCCGGCTGCCGTCGTCGCCGCCGGCCCGGTCGGCGCCGCCCCGGCCGCCGCCGAGGAGCAGGACGAGTTCGACGTCGTTCTCGAGTCCGCCGGTGAGAAGAAGATCCAGGTCATCAAGGTCGTCCGTGAGGTCGTCTCGGGTCTGGGCCTGAAGGAGGCCAAGGAGCTGGTCGAGGCCGCTCCCAAGGCCCTCCTGGAGAAGGTCGACAAGGAGGCCGCCGAGGCCGCCAAGGAGAAGCTCGAGGCCGCGGGCGCCAAGATCACCATCAAGTGATCCCGGGCGCGTCAGCGCCTACCGCAGCACCGTCGAAGGGGCGGGCATCCAGTACGGATGCCCGCCCCTTCGCTGTCTCCAGCCTTAGGGCGCGGATCGCCTTTAGCCCCCTAATCGCGACGCGTAGCCACGCTAAGCACCTGAGCGCGCCCAGGGCGCCGGATCGCCTTTAGCCCCCTAATCGCGATCCGGCGGGACGCTGAGGGGCACCCGCGCTGACCTGCGTTTAGCCCCCTAATCGCGACGCGGTAGCGCCCCGACCTGGGCAGGGCCCGGTTGTGGATCTGCGGGCGGGAGTGACGTGCACTACGGTGCTGCAAGCGGTGCACGGGCCGGTGGCGGGCTGCGCGAAAAGTTACCCGCGGGTCTGGCCAGAAAAGAAAACTGGTGAGTAACCTGTTCGCACTCAGCTCGTTGCACCTGGTTGACGCGGGTATCGCTGCGCGAACGCATGCGTCCTCTCGGGCCAGTGGCACGGGACGGCAGTGCGCGACGACGCGGAACAGCTCCTGGAGGTGCGATGGGTGCCGAGGTGGTCATCGAAGGTCTTTCCAAGTCCTTCGGTAAGCAGGCCATCTGGCGGGACGTCACGCTGACCCTGCCTCCGGGCGAGGTTTCGGCGATGCTCGGTCCGTCCGGAACCGGTAAGTCCGTCTTCTTGAAGTCGATGATCGGTCTGCTCAAACCGGACCGTGGCCGTTGCATGATCAACGGCGTCGACATCGTGACGTGCTCCGAACACCAGCTTTACGAGGTGCGCAAGCTCTTCGGCGTCCTTTTCCAGGACGGCGCGCTGTTCGGGTCGATGAACCTCTACGACAACGTGGCGTTCCCTCTGCGGGAGCACACGAAGAAGTCGGAGACCGAGGTCCGCCGGATCGTGCTCGAGAAGCTCGAGATGACCGGTCTCAACGGCGCCGACAAGAAGCTGCCCGGCGAGATCTCCGGCGGTATGCGCAAGCGCGCCGGTCTCGCCCGTGCTCTGGTGCTGGACCCGCAGATCATCCTGGTCGACGAGCCGGACTCCGGTCTCGACCCGGTCCGCACCACCTATATCTCCCAGCTCTTCCTGGACGTCAACGCGCAGATCGACGCGACGTTCCTGATCGTCACGCACAACATCAACCTCGCCCGCACCGTGCCGGACAACCTTGGCATGCTGTTCCGCAAGGAACTGGTCATGTTCGGCCCGCGCGAGGTGCTGCTGACCAGCGAGGAGCCGGTCGTCAAGCAGTTCCTCAACGGCAAGATGGACGGCCCCATCGGCATGAGCGAGGAGAAGGACTCGGCCCAGCTCGCCGCGGAGCGCGCGATGTTCGAGGCCGGTCACCACGCGGGCGGTGTCGAGGACGTCAGCGGGGTGCCGCCGCAGATGCAGCCGACGCCCGGCGTGCCGACGCGGATGGGCGCGGTCCGCCGTAAGGACCGGGTCATGCAGATCCTGCACGGCCTGCCGGACGAGGCACAGCAGAGCATCATCGAGTCGCTCTCCCCGGAGGAGCAGCAGCGCTACGGCGTCCGCCCGCAGCGCCTCGCGACGGCCGGGCACCGGTCGGTGCCCGCCGAAAGCTCGATTCCGAACCATCACCAGGGGCAACTGCCCGACGACCAGGTCGCCCACATCCCGCACCCCGGGAGAGCAGGCAACCACCGCTTGCGGCCACAAGATCCGGGGTCAGGTGGCGCGTGAGCTCTTCCGCTTCATCGGCGAAGATCCCCGGGATCGGCATGTTGCGCGAGACCGGGAACCTGTTCGCTCTCGGCCTCGACATCGTTCGTGGCATCTTCCAGCGCCCGTTCCAGCTGCGGGAGTTCATCCAGCAGGCCTGGTTCATCGCGAGTGTGACGATCCTGCCGACGGCGCTCGTCGCGATCCCGTTCGGCGCGGTCATCTCGCTGCAGTTCGGTTCGCTCGCCCGCCAGCTCGGCGCCCAGTCCTACACGGGTGCCGGGTCGGTGCTCGCCACCGTGCAGCAGGCCAGTCCGCTGGTCACGGCGCTGCTGGTCGCGGGCGCCGGCGGTAGCGCCGTCTGCGCCGACATCGGCGCGCGGACGATCCGTGAAGAGATCGACGCCATGGAGGTGCTCGGCGTCTCCGCGGTGCAGCGGCTGATCGTGCCGCGTGTGCTCGCGATGATGCTGATCGCGCTCCTGCTGAACGGCATGGTCAGCGTCATCGGCGTGCTCGGCGGCTACTTCTTCAACGTCGTCCTCCAGGGCGGGACACCGGGCGCGTACCTGGCGAGTTTCTCCGCGCTGGCCCAGCTGCCGGACCTCTGGGTCGGCGAGCTGAAGGCGCTGATCTTCGGCTTCATCGCCGGGGTCGTCGCCGCCTACCGGGGACTGAATCCGTCCGGCGGCCCGAAGGGCGTCGGGGACGCGGTGAACCAGTCGGTCGTCATCACGTTCCTCATGCTGTTCGTGGTGAACTTCGTGATCACGCTGATCTACCTGCAGATCGTGCCCGGAAAGCTGGACTGACGCATGACCTTCCTTACCCGCGCCAAGGGGGTTGCCAACCGTCCTTTGCAGACTCTGGACAACCTCGGTGACCAGATGTCGTTCTACGGCCGCGCGTTGCTGTGGACGCCGAGGACGCTTCGCCGCTACATGAAAGAAGTCCTGCGGCTGCTGGCCGAGGTGAGCTTCGGTTCCGGCTCGCTCGCGGTCATCGGTGGCACGGTCGGTGTGATGGTCGGCTTGACGCTGTTCACCGGTGTCCTCGTCGGCCTTCAGGGTTATTCGGCGCTGAACTCGATCGGCACTTCGGCCTTCACCGGCTTCCTGACCGCGTTCTTCAACACGCGTGAGATCGCCCCGCTGGTCGCCGGCCTCGCGCTTTCGGCGACGGTCGGCGCGGGGTTCACCGCCCAGCTGGGTGCGATGCGGATCTCGGAGGAGATCGACGCGCTCGAGGTCATGGGTGTCCCGAGCCTGCCGTATCTGGTGACCACGCGGATCATCGCCGGTTTCGTCGCGGTCATCCCGCTGTACGTCATCGGCCTGCTGAGTTCGTATCTCGCGTCCCGGTTGGTCGTTATCTACATCTACAACCAGTCGGCGGGTACCTACGACCATTACTTCGATCTGTTCCTACCACCACAGGATGTGCTGTATTCGTTCATCAAGGTGCTGTTGTTCAGCGTCTTGATCATCCTGTCGCATTGTTATTTCGGTTACCGGGCCACCGGTGGCCCCGCCGGTGTCGGCGTGGCGGTCGGTAAGGCGGTCCGGCTGAGCATCGTCACGGTGTCCATCATGAACTTCTTCATCGGTTTCGCGATCTGGGGAACCGACGTCACGGTGAGGATCGCAGGATGATCGCGACAATCCGGCGCAGGCTGTTGGGTCTGCTCTTGGTCGCCGTGCTCATCGGCGGGGTGGCCCTGAGCATCGCGCTGTACCAACGGGCGTTCACCCCCGTGGTGAGTGTGAAGCTCCAGTCGGGCAGCATCGGGAACCAGCTGCTGAAACAGTCCGACGTGAAGGTCCGCGGCCTCATCGTCGGTTCGGTGAAGGAGATCGCCGCGACCCCGGACGGTGCCGAACTCACGCTCGCGCTGAATCCGGAGTCGGCGAAACTGATCCCTCAGAACGTTTCCGCGCGATTCCTGCCGAAGACGTTGTTCGGTGAGCGTTTCGTTTCACTGGAGATCCCGGACGCGCCTTCGTCGAAGACGATCGCCGAGGGCGACGTGATCACCCAGGACCGCACGTCCGGCGCTGTCGAGCTGGAGCAGGCTTTCGCGCATCTGATGCCGGTCTTGCAGGCCGTCCAGCCGCAGAAGCTGTCGAGCACGCTTTCGGCGATCTCCACCGCGCTCAACGGCCGCGGCGACCAGCTCGGCGACACCCTCGCGCAGCTCGGCAGCTACGTCGGGGAGCTGAACCCGCACGAGCCCAAGCTCCAGCAGAACCTCAAGGAACTCGCGAAGTTCTCGGACAACCTCAACGCCGTCGCCCCGGATCTGGTGCAGACCTTGGACAACCTGAGCACCACCACCCGCACCGTGGTGGACCAGAAGATGAACCTCGCGAACCTGTACGGCAGCGTCACCCAGGCTTCGGTCGATCTCCAGACGTTCCTGCAGAACAACGCGGATAACCTGATCCGGCTCGCCGACACCGCCCGCCCGACGGCGGAGCTGCTGGCGAAGTACGCGCCGGAGTACCCGTGCGTGATCGGGCAGATGGCGGCCAACCTGCCGAAGATCGACAAGGCCCTCGGCAAGGGCACCGACCGGCCGGGCCTGCACGCGACCATCGAGGTCACCGTCAACCGCGGGCCGTACCTGCCGGGCAAGGACGAGCCGCGGTTCGAGGACAAACGCGGTCCGCGCTGCTACGACCTGAAGCAGTTCCCGGACCCGTTCCCGCAGTACCCGCCGGACGGCCCGATCAAGGACGGCAGCACGGCCAAGCCGCCGGCGCGGTCGGCGAACGACGGTCTCTCGCCGTCGAACGGCTTCGCGAACTACGGCGGCTACAACGGCAACGGTGGGGGAGCGCCCGGCGGTAGCCCGTCCTACAGCGCGTCCGAATCGGACTTCCTCGCGCAGCTGGTCGCCCCGCAGGTCGGCATGTCCGCTTCGGACGTGCCCGGCTGGGGCTCGCTGCTCGTCGGTCCGCTCTATCGCGGGGCGGAGGTGCACGTCCAGTGAGGGGATTGCTCGCTCCGCTGATCAAGCTCTGCGCCTTCATCGTCGTGACCGTGCTGTTCACGACGATCCTCGGGATCAGCATCGCCAACGTGAACACCACCAGCACCAACGCCTACAAGGCACGGTTCAGCGACGCGACCCTGCTGCTGCCCAACGACGACGTCCGCATCGCCGGCGTCAGGGTGGGGCAGGTCAAGGACGTCCGCATCGTCGACCGGCGCCAGGCCGAGGTCGAGTTCGAGGTCGACGCCGGCCGCAAGCTGCCCGCCGGGGTCACCGCGCAGATCAAGTTCCGGAACCTGGTCGGCCAGCGTTACGTCTCGCTCGGGCAGGGCACCGACTCGTCCGGGAAGAACCTGGAGCCCGGCGGTAACATCCCGCTGGAGCGGACCACGCCCGCACTCGACCTGACGCAGCTGTTCAACGGGTTCAAGCCGCTGTTCACCGCGCTCAACCCGGACGACATCAACAAGTTGTCCTACGAGGTCATCCAGGTCCTGCAGGGTGAGGGCGGCACGATCGAAAGCCTGCTGAAGCACACCGCGTCGCTGGCCACCACGATCTCCGACAAGGACAAGGTGATCGGTGAGGTCATCGACAACCTGAACTCGGTGCTCGACACGGTCAACGCGCACACGCCGCAGCTGAACGACCTGATCGTCAAACTGCAGCAGCTGGTCTCCGGGCTGGCCGCGGACCGCGAGCCGATCGGCGACGCCATCGAGTCGCTCGGCACCCTCGCCCAGACCACTTCCGGCCTGCTCGGGGAAGCTCGTGAGCCGTTGAAGCAGGACATCGCCGCGCTCGGCACGCTGACGAAGAACCTCAATGACAGCCAGCCGATCGTCGAGCACTTCATCCAGTTCCTGCCGCAGAAGGTGACGGCGCTGACCCGCACGGCCGACTACGGCTCCTGGTTCAACTTCTTCGCTTGTGAGATGACGGGAGCCGTCGCCCTGCCTCCGCTGATCAACGAACCGATCAACCTGCCGCTGCTGCCGGTGAACCGGGCGAGGTGCACGGCATGAAGTCGTTCCAGAAACGCAATCCGATCCCGATCGCGTTGGTCGGCATCTCGGTGCTGTTGCTCGGTTTCCTCGCCGCCCTCAATTCCGACGACCTGCCGGTCATCGGTGGCGGGACGACCTACAGCGCGGACTTCAGCGAGACTTCCGGCCTGCAGGAGGAGAACGACGTCCGGGTCGCCGGGGTGAAGGTCGGCAAGGTCTCCGAGATCAAGCTCGACGGGGACAAGGTCCGGATCTCGTTCAAGGTCAAGGACGCCTGGCTCGGTGACAAGACCAGCGCGGCGATCAAGATCAAGACCGTGCTCGGCCAGAAGTACCTGGCGCTCGACCCGCAGGGGCAGCGCACGCTCGACCCGAGCACGACCATCCCGCGTGAGCGCACGGCGTCGCCGTTCGACGTCCTCGACGCTTTCCGCGGGCTTTCGCAGACCGTCGACGACATCGACACGACGCAGCTGGCGAAGAGCTTCGACGTCATCACGGAGACCTTCTCCGACACCCCGGCCGACGTGAAGGGCGCACTGAACGGCCTTTCCCGCCTCTCCGACACGATCGCCAAGCGTGACTCGCAGCTGTCGAGCCTGCTCGCGAACACGCGGCAGGTGTCGCAGACGCTCGTCGACCGTGACGCCGAGTTCCAGAAGCTCCTGGCCGACGGCAACAAGCTGCTCGGTGAGGTGGCCAAGCGCAAGGAGGCGATCTCCGCCCTCCTGGACGGCTCGCGCGCCCTCGCCACCCAGCTCAAGGGCCTTGTCGATGACAACGACGCGCAGCTCGACCCGGTGCTCACCCAGCTCGACCAGCTGACCTCGATGCTGCAGCGCAACCAGGACGCCCTCGGCCAGGGCATCGCGCGGTTCGCGCCGTTCATCCGGGTGTTCACGAACACGATCGGCAACGGCCGCTGGTTCGACAACTACATCTGCGGACTGGTCCTGCCGTCGTTCGGCCCGATCAACGACAAGGGGTGCTACGAGAAATGAGTACCCGTCTCTCAGCCGGTCTCGCGCGGGGCTTCACCATCGCGATCGTGCTCGCGCTGGTCGTCGCCGGCGCGCTGTGGTGGACGCTCAAGGACGCCGGCCGCAACCACGTGACCGCCTACTTCGCCGGCACCGTCGGCCTCTACGAAGGCAACAGTGTCCGCATGCTCGGCGTCGACATGGGCACGGTCACCAAGATCCAGCCGATGGGCAACCAGGTCCGCGTCGAACTCGAATACGACCGTTCGGTGGCGGTGCCCGCCGACGCGAAGGCGATCATCGTGTCGCCGTCGCTGGTCAGCGACCGGTACGTGCAGCTGGCCCCGGCCTACAAGGGCGGCCCGCGGATCGCCGACGGCGCCGTCATCGGGCTCGACCGCACCGAGGTCCCCCTCGAGGTCGACGAACTCGCCGCCAGCCTCTCCCGGGTCAGCAAGTCGCTCGGACCCAATGGCGCCAACAAGAACGGTTCGCTGTCGAACCTGCTCGACACCGCCGCGAAGAACTTCGACGGCAACGGGCAGGCACTGCACGACACGATCACGAAGCTCGGCCAGGCCGCGGGCACGTTGTCCGGCAACAAGGACGACCTGTTCAAGACGGTCGAAAACCTCGGCTCCTTCTCGCAGACGCTGGTGAACAGCGACAAACAGGTCCGCGACTTCGAGCGGCAGCTCGCCGACGTCAGCGGATTCCTCGCGGGAGAGCGGGAAAACCTCTCGGCCACGGTGAAGCAGCTGTCCGACACGCTCACCGCGGTGCAGGGGTTCATCGAGAAGAACCGCGACCGGCTCAAGTCCAATGTGGACAAGCTGGCCAGCGTGACCAAGGTGCTCGTGGACCAGCGCGGCGCGCTCGCCGAGATCCTCGACGTCGCCCCGGTCGGCCTCGGGAACCTGGTCAACACCTACAACGCCTCGTCGGGCACGCTCGACGCGCGGGCCAACCTCAACGAGCTCACCCAGCCGCCGCTGGTGATGGTGTGCAACCTGCTCAAGCAGACCCCGGACGCGCTCGACGCACTGGGCGACGCGTGCAAGGGGATCGCCGGACTGGTCGACGGGCTGGTGCCGTTGCCGTCGATCGCGCAGGTGATCCAGTCCTCGCAGGCGGGCCAGCTGCCGCCACTTCCGCTCCCGATCGCCGGGCAGCTCTATGGAACGGCGGCGAAGTGATGAAGAAACTTACTTTCGCGGCTGTCGGCACGATCGCGGCATTGACGTTGAGCGGCTGCGGATTCAACGGGATCTACGACGTCCCGTTGCCCGGCGGCGCCGAACTCGGCGACCACCCGTACACGGTCAAGGTGCAGTTCCGGGACGTCCTCGACCTGACGCCGCAAGCCGGGGTGAAGGTCAACGAGGTCGCCATCGGCCGCGTCGAAGCAATCGGGCTGACCCAGGACGGCTGGAACGCCGAGGTCACACTTCGGGTCAACGGCGACGTGAAACTGCCGGCGAACGCGCTGGCCAACGTCAAACAGTCGAGCCTTCTCGGTGAGAAGTACGTCGAGCTGGCCGCGCCCGGCGACCGGCAGGGCGAACTCGCCGACAACGCCGTGATCCCGCTGGCCCGCACGAACCGCAGCGTCGAGGTCGAGGAATTGCTCGGCGCGCTCTCACTGCTGCTCAACGGCGGCGGGGTGGAACAGCTCAACACCATCACCAAGGAACTCAACAACGCCACCGCCGGCCGCTCGCCGGAGCTCAAGGCGCTGCTGAACAACGCCAACGAGCTCGTCACGAACCTGGACAAGCAGTCCGCGAACATCACGCGGGCGCTCGACGGGCTGAACCGGCTCTCGCTCACGCTGAACGGCCAGAAGGACAAGCTGGTCGGCGCGGTCGACAACCTCGGCCCCGGCCTCGGCGTGCTGGAGCAGCAGCGCGGCCAGCTGGTGACCATGCTGAACGCGCTCAACCACCTCTCCGGGGTCGCCGTCGACACGGTGAACAAGAGCAAGGAAGACCTCGTCGCCGACCTCAAGGCGTTGCAGCCGACGCTGCAGAAGCTCGGCGAGGCGGGCGCGGATCTGCCCAAGGCGCTGGAGATCCTGTTGACCTTCCCGTTCAGCGACGCCGCCTACGACGGGGTCAAGGGCGACTACTTCAACCTGTTCGCGAAGATCGACCTGAACCTGAACGAGATCCTCAAGAACCTCGGCCGCAGCCGCCAGAACCCGCTCCAGGACGTCATCCCGGTGCCAGGACTGACCGGGGGCACCGAGGGTCCGGGCGCGAACCCGCCGCTGCCGATCCCGGACAGCGTCGGCGGTGTCGCCGGTGGCCAGGCGAGCGCGCCGCAGGGCGGCGGGCAACCGCAACAGACCGGTCCCGCCGGGATCTTCGGCGTGCTGTCGGGAGGTGCCGGCTGATGCTGGTCCGTAGGACGAAGATCCAGCTGGTCGCGTTCGCGATCATCTCCGTGGTCGCCATCGTGTACGCGCTGATCCGGTTCGCCGGACTCGGCCAGGTCTTCGGCGACGAGGGCTACACGGTGAAGCTGCAGCTCAAGCAGTCCGGCGGCATCTTCCAGAACGCCGAGGTCACCTACCGCGGCTTCAACATCGGCCGGGTCGGCGAGCTGCGCCTCACCAAGACCGGGCTGGAAGCCGACCTCAACATCGCGCCGGACGCCCCGCCGGTGCCCGCCGATCTGGACGCCGTCGTCGCGAACCGGTCGGCGGTCAGCGAACAGTTCGTCGACCTGAAGCCGAAGAGCGAGAAGGGACCGTTCCTGAACTCGGGTTCGGTCATCCCGGCCGACAAGGTCAAGACGCCGGTGCCCACCGAGCAGCTCATCGGCGACCTCGACAGCCTCGCGGCGTCGGTGCCGACCGACTCGCTGCGCAAGGTCGTCGACGAGTCGTACAACGCCTTCAACGGCACCGGCCCGGACCTGCAACGGCTGCTCGACACCGCGCGGAGCTTCACCGCGACCGCGCAGGAGTACCTGCCGCAGACCATCCAGCTGCTGGAAAAGGGCGGGCAGGTCCTCGAGACGCAGAACGACATGGCGAGCTCGATGAAGTCGTTCAGCGCCGACCTCAACAAGCTCTCCGGCACGCTGAAGAACTCCGACGCCGACATCCGGAAGCTGATCGGGATCACCCCGCAGGTGGCGAACCAGATCAGCTCGGTGCTCGCCGAATCCGGCCCGGGGCTCGGCGCGCTGACGGCGAACCTGCTCACGACGTCGAACCTCCTGGTGACCCGGCTCGACGGGCTCGAACAAGGACTGGTGACGTACCCGATGCTGGCCGCGGGCGCGAACAGCGTCGCCAACGACGGCACCGCGCACCTGGGCCTGGCGCTCAACCTGTTCAACCCGCCTTCGTGCACCAAGGGCTACATCGGCCTCGACAAGTACCGCGAAGGCACCGACACGACGCCTCGCGCGCCGAAGGACGACGCGTACTGCGCCGAGCCGAAGGGCAGCCCGATCAACGTGCGCGGCTCGCAGAACGTGCCGTACAACGGGGTCCCACAGATCCCGTCGCAGGGCGACGTCGCCGCCAACGCCGGACGGTCGGCCGAGGAGCTGGCCAGCCTGCGCGCGGCGCAGGGCATGCCGAGCGTCCTGCAGAGCCCGGGGGTCAGCCTGCCCACCCTGGGCACGCTGCTGGGCCTGCCCGGCTGAGCCCGAGACCGTATACCTACCCTGGAGTGTCATGAGTTCTTCTCGATCGCGGACCCTCGTCCTGGGGGCGGCGGCGTTCGCGCTGGCCGCCTTCGTCGCCGCGGCGATCTTCGGTGTCATGTGGGCCGTGGCCGCGTCGGACGACAACGCCGACCTGGCGCGCTCCCGCGACGAAGTGGCCAAGGCGGGCGGCACCGCGATCAAGGCCTACACCGAGGTCGACTTCGAGAACCTCGACGAGTTCTTCAACCGCCAGAAAGCCGTCTCCGACGACAAGATGGCGGAGCAGCTGAAGCAACTGGAACCGACCTATCGCAAGGCACTCGGCGACGCGAAGACCAAGGTCGTGACCACCATCCAGGACATCGCGGTCCAGGAACTCGACGACCACGAAGGCAAGGCGAGCTTCCTCGCCGCCATCTCCACCCAGGTCACCCAGGGCGACAAGGCGAGCTCGAAGGCGTTGCGCCTGGAGGTCTCGATGACCCGGGTCGGCGATGAGTGGAAGCTGTCCGGGATCGACAACGTGCCCCTCGTCGCGGCCGGTCAGTAAGAGCGTCACCTAGAACGGAGCCTCGTAGTGCCCCCCTCTCGCCGCCAGCCCCCTCGCAGCACTCCGCCGGTGCGCCGCCCCCGGGTGGCCGGTCTGCGACGGCCCGCAGCGTCTCCTGCTCCCGCCTCTCCGGAAGGCCCCGCTTCAGAGGTCGAGGTCGACGAAACGCCGGTGCCGGTCCGCCGCCCGTCGCCGCGGCCTGCGCCTAAGCCCGCGCCTGCGCCCGAACCGGAGCCTGAGCCTGAGGTCGTTGAGGCGGCTGAGCCTGAGGTTGCCGCTGTCGAGGCTCCTGAAGAGCCGTCCGAAGCTCCTGAAGCCGCCGAAGCCTCTGAAGCCTCCGAAGACGAGGTTGTCGCGAAGCCGAGCCCGCGTGCGAAGGTCCGCGCGGCCGCCGAAGAGAAGCCGGACGACCTCGAAGAGGCCGAAGCCGAGGTCGCTACCGAAGCCGATGAAGAGTCGGAGTCTTCTTCGGAGAGCGAGAAGAAGTCAGGCTCTCGGCAGCTGATTCTGGCGGGCGCGCTGGTCGTCGTCGGACTCCTGCTGGCCGCGACCGCCGTGCTCTTCAAGATCCAAGCCGACGAGGTGTCCAGCTCGACGAACAACACGGCGCTGCTGGACGTCGCGAAGACCGCGCAGGTCAAGGACCAGGTCGCGAAGGCGACCGAAGCGCTGTTCTCGTACGACTACAACAATATCGCGAAGACCGAGACCGCGGCAGGCGATCTGCTGGTCAACGACGAGGTGCGGGCGAAGTACAACCTGCTGATGGGTGAGGTCAAACGGCTGGCCCCGCAGCAGAAGATGGTCGTGACCTGCAAGGTCACCCGCAGCGCCGTCATCCGGCTGGAAGGCGACCGGGCCGACGTGATGGTGTTCGTCGACCAGAGCTCGACGCGGGCCGACACGAACAAGACCACCGCGGGAAGCGCGCAACTGCACTTGAACGCGGAACTGCAGGGCGACAAGTGGAAGATCACGGCGATGAACACCTACGCCGCTCCGCCCAACCCGGCCGCTTCCTCTGCGCCCGCCTCACCCCCCGCCTCCCCGGCCCCCTCCAAGTAACGCGTCGCGTTTAGCCCGCTAAACGCGATCCGACGCTACCGGCGCCTTCACGGCTTTCCGCCAGCCCCGCGGCCCGCTGACCTGCGTTTAGCGGGCTAAACGCGATCCGGAGCCACCGGCACCAGCACCGGCGGCGGGTGGGTCGGGATCGCAGGTCCGTGAGGGACTCCTTCCCTACCCTGAGAGTAGGGAAGGGGCCCCTCACGTCATGTCGGGCTGAGCTCGGCGCGAGCCGAGGCAGACCCGCGCGTGAAGGCCCCCTTCCCTCGGCTCAGCCGAGGAAACTCGACCTTCACCCCTGCCCAAGTACATGAAGGCCCCATCCTTGCGCTTAGGTACAGGAAGGGGGCCTTCACGTACTTCATGCAAGAGGCGCTGCAGGTACCCAAGAGGCCCGCCAGAACCGTCCTGGCCACTCACGACCACCTCGCCTCCGCAGCCGCCCGAGACGCGTCGCGTTTAGCCCCCTAAACGCGATCCGAGCGCCCTTCCTGTGCGCCGCACCAGCCGACCCACCGGCCACAACCGCCACACGCCCCGAAACGCCCCTGAGGCGCCCCGAACCACCCCCGCCCCGACCCGGTGACCCTCCGAAACGCCGCCCGGGCGGGATCGCGTTTAGCCCGCTAAACGCAGGTCGGCGCCCCAACGCCGTAACCTGCGCGTACCGGTCGGTAACCAGGATGATCGTCCTGTAAGACGCCCGCCGCGGAGCTTCTTCGACGCTGCGCCAACCGGCGGGACCACCGCGCGGCATCTTGACTCAGAGCCCCTGTGGGGTCACGCTTACTGGCAACGGTGAGAACCGGCGGTGCCCTTGCGGGAGGGACGGTCCGGGGAGGCCGAGGAGAGGCATACCTGAAGACGTTGCGAAGCAGGCTGGGCCCCATCAGGAGCGCCCCCTGGACAGACCGTGACGTTCGGGCTAGACTGCTTCTTTGCGCTGCCCTCTTTCAGGCTGCCCGGAGCCGGTAGTTAGGATAGTGGGCACACGGCACCCTTGACAGACCGCATCAGCTGTTGCTGACGCGGCTGCTCACCGCTCATTGTCCCCGGAAGGACGCATCTTGGCAGTCTCTCCCGCGAACCAGGCCACTGCTGCGACCACCTCGGCTGTATCTCGCTCGGAGTCCACGGGAATCCCGGGAGCCCCCAAGCGGGTCTCCTTCGCAAAGATTCGCGAGCCGCTCAGCACCCCGAACCTGCTCGACGTGCAGATCAGGTCCTTTGAATGGTTCACCGGCGACGAGGCGTGGTTCGAACGCCGCGTCGAAGAAGGTGAAGAAAACCCGGTCGGCGGCCTGGAAGAGGTCCTCAACGAGATCTCGCCGATCGAAGACTTCTCCGGATCCATGTCGCTGTCCTTCTCCGACCCGCGCTTCGACGAGGTCAAGGCCTCCGTCGAGGAGTGCAAGGACAAGGACATGACGTACGCGGCCCCGCTGTTCGTGACCGCCGAGTTCGTGAACAACAACACCGGCGAGATCAAGAGCCAGACGGTCTTCATGGGCGACTTCCCGGTGATGACCGACAAGGGCACCTTCGTCATCAACGGCACCGAGCGTGTCGTCGTGTCCCAGCTGGTCCGTTCGCCGGGTGTGTACTTCGACACCAGCGTCGACAAGACCACCGACAAGGACGTCTTCAACGTCCGCGTCATCCCGAGCCGGGGTGCCTGGCTCGAGTTCGACGTCGACAAGCGCGACACCGTCGGCGTCCGTATCGACCGCAAGCGCCGCCAGCCGGTGACCGTGCTGCTGAAGGCGCTGGGCTGGACCACCGAGGCGATCCGTGAGCGCTTCTCGTTCTCCGAGACGCTGCTCGCCACCCTCGAGAAGGACCACACCGCCGGCACCGACGAGGCGCTCCTCGACATCTACCGCAAGCTGCGCCCGGGCGAGCCCCCCACCAAGGAGTCCGCGCAGACGCTGCTGGAGAACCTGTTCTTCAAGCCGAAGCGCTACGACCTGGCCAAGGTCGGCCGGTACAAGGTCAACAAGAAGCTCGGCCTGACCACGCCGTACGACACCGGGACGCTGACCGAAGAGGACATCGTCTCGACGATCGAGTACCTGGTCCGCCTGCACGCGGGCGAGGACAAGGCGACCGTCGGCGACCAGGTCATCCCGGTCGAGACCGACGACATCGACCACTTCGGCAACCGTCGTCTCCGCACCGTCGGCGAGCTCATCCAGAACCAGATCCGCGTGGGTCTGTCCCGGATGGAGCGCGTCGTCCGCGAGCGGATGACCACGCAGGACGTCGAGGCGATCACGCCGCAGACCCTGATCAACATCCGTCCCGTCGTGGCGGCGATCAAGGAGTTCTTCGGTACTTCGCAGCTGTCGCAGTTCATGGACCAGAACAACCCGCTGTCGGGGCTGACGCACAAGCGTCGTCTGTCCGCCCTCGGCCCGGGTGGTCTGTCGCGTGAGCGCGCCGGCATGGAGGTCCGTGACGTCCACCCGTCGCACTACGGCCGCATGTGCCCGATCGAGACGCCGGAAGGCCCGAACATCGGCCTGATCGGTTCGCTCTGCTCGTACGCGCGGGTCAACCCGTTCGGTTTCATCGAGACCCCGTACCGCAAGGTCGTCGAGGGCCGCGTCACCGACCAGGTCGACTACCTCACCGCGGACGAGGAAGACCGTTTCGTGAAGGCGCAGGCGAACGCGCCGATCTCGGAAGACGGCACCTTCGTCGAAGATCGCGTCCTGGTCCGTAAGAAGGGCGGCGAGGTCGAGCTGATCGACCCGCTGGACGTGGACTACATGGACGTCTCGCCGCGGCAGATGGTCTCGGTCGCGACGGCGATGATCCCGTTCCTCGAGCACGACGACGCGAACCGCGCGCTGATGGGCGCGAACATGCAGCGTCAGGCCGTGCCGCTGCTCCGCAACCAGGCGCCGTACGTCGGCACCGGTGTGGAGCTGCGCGCCGCGGTGGACGCCGGTGACGTGCTCGTCGCCGAGCAGTCCGGTGTCGTCGAGGAGCTCTCGGCCGACCTGATCACGATCATGCACGACGACGGCACGCGGAAGAGCTACGGACTGTACAAGTTCCGCCGCTCGAACCACGGCACCTGCTTCAACCACCGCCCGATCGTCAACGAGGGTGACCGGGTCGAGCAGGGTCAGGTCATCGCCGACGGCCCGTCCACCGAGAACGGTGAGATGGCGCTCGGCAAGAACCTGCTCGTCGCGGTCATGCCGTGGGAGGGCCACAACTACGAGGACGCGATCATCCTCTCGGAGCGCCTGGTGCAGGACGACGTGCTCACGTCGATCCACATCGAGGAGCACGAGATCGACGCCCGCGACACCAAGCTGGGCGCCGAGGAGATCACGCGGGACATCCCGAACGTCTCCGAAGAGGTCCTGGCCGACCTCGACGAGCGCGGCATCATCCGGATCGGTGCCGAGGTCCGCGACGGCGACATCCTGGTCGGCAAGGTCACGCCCAAGGGTGAGACCGAGCTGACCCCGGAAGAGCGTCTGCTCCGCGCGATCTTCGGTGAGAAGGCCCGTGAGGTCCGCGACACCTCGCTGAAGGTGCCGCACGGTGAGACCGGCAAGGTCATCGGCATCCGCGTGTTCTCGCGTGAGGACGACGACGAGCTGCCCCCGGGCGTCAACGAACTGGTCCGCGTCTACGTGGCCCAGAAGCGGAAGATCCAGCCGGGCGACAAGCTCGCCGGCCGCCACGGGAACAAGGGTGTCATCGGCAAGATCCTCCCCGCAGAGGACATGCCGTTCATGGAGGACGGCACGCCCGTCGACATCATCCTGAACACCCACGGTGTCCCGCGTCGTATGAACATCGGCCAGGTCCTGGAGCTTCACCTGGGCTGGCTGGCTTCGCAGGGTTGGAAGATCGAAGGCAACCCGGACTGGGCGAAGAACCTCAACGAGGAGCTCTACGACGTCGACCCCGGCACGAACACCGCCACCCCGGTGTTCGACGGTGCCAAGGAAGACGAGCTGACCGGTCTGCTCGGCGCCACCAAGCCGAACCGCGACGGTGAGCGCATGGTCAAGCAGAACGGCAAGGCCACGCTGCTGGACGGCCGCTCCGGCGAGCCGTACCCGTACCCGGTCGCCGTCGGCTACATGTACATCCTGAAGCTGCACCACCTTGTCGACGACAAGATCCACGCCCGGTCCACCGGCCCGTACTCGATGATCACGCAGCAGCCGCTGGGTGGTAAGGCGCAGTTCGGTGGCCAGCGGTTCGGCGAGATGGAGTGCTGGGCGATGCAGGCGTACGGCGCCGCATACACCCTGCAGGAGCTCCTGACGATCAAGTCGGACGACGTGGTCGGCCGCGTCAAGGTGTACGAGGCCATCGTCAAGGGGGAGAACATCCCCGAGCCGGGTATCCCCGAGTCGTTCAAGGTGCTCCTGAAGGAGCTCCAGTCGCTCTGCCTCAACGTCGAGGTGCTGTCGAGCGACGGCGCCGCGATCGAGATGCGCGACTCCGACGACGAAGACCTCGAGCGCGCCGCGGCCAACCTCGGCATCAACCTGTCCCGCAACGAGTCGCCCTCGGTGGACGACGTCGTGCACTGACGGCTGTCCGAGGCGGGGCCTGCCTCCCGTGGGCCCCGCCTCGACCGCCAACCCCTCTAGTCGACTCAACCCCAAGGGGATGCAAAGACGTGCTGGACGTCAACTTCTTCGATGAGCTCCGCATCGGCCTCGCGACCGCCGACGACATCCGTCAGTGGTCCTTCGGTGAGGTCAAGAAGCCGGAGACCATCAACTACCGGACGCTCAAGCCCGAGAAGGACGGCCTCTTCTGCGAGAAGATCTTCGGCCCGACCCGGGACTGGGAGTGCTACTGCGGTAAGTACAAGCGGGTCCGCTTCAAGGGCATCATCTGCGAGCGCTGTGGCGTCGAGGTCACCCGCGCCAAGGTGCGCCGTGAGCGGATGGGCCACATCGAGCTGGCCGCCCCCGTCACCCACATCTGGTACTTCAAGGGTGTTCCCTCCCGCCTGGGCTACCTGCTCGACCTGGCGCCGAAGGACCTCGAGAAGATCATCTACTTCGCGGCCTACGTGATCACCGGTGTGAACACCGAGCTGCGGCACAACGACCTGCCGACCCTCGAGAACGAGATCGGCGTCGAGCGCAAGAACCTCGAGACCAAGCGTGACGCGGACATCGAGGCACGGGCGCAGAAGCTGGAAGCCGACCTGGCCGAGCTGGAGGCGGAGGGCGCCAAGTCCGACGTCCGCCGCAAGGTCAAGGAAGGCGGCGAGCGCGAGATGCGTCAGCTGCGTGACCGCGCCGGTCGCGAGCTGGACCGTCTCGAGGAGGTCTGGACGACCTTCACCAAGCTCGACGTGCGTCAGCTGATCGCCGACGAGCTGCTCTACCGCGAGCTCGTCGACCGCTACGGCGAGTACTTCACCGGCGGCATGGGCGCGGAGGCCATCCAGAAGCTGGCCACCGAGTTCGACGTCGCGGCCGAGGCCGACAACCTGCGCGACACCATCCGCAACGGCAAGGGGCAGAAGAAGCTCCGCGCGCTGAAGCGGCTCAAGGTCGTCGCGGCCTTCCAGGCCACCGGCAACGACCCGCGCGGCATGGTGCTCGACGCCGTCCCGGTGATCCCGCCGGACCTGCGCCCGATGGTCCAGCTCGACGGTGGCCGGTTCGCCACCTCCGACCTGAACGACCTCTACCGCCGGGTCATCAACCGGAACAACCGGTTGAAGCGGCTGATCGACCTCGGCGCGCCCGAGATCATCGTCAACAACGAGAAGCGGATGCTGCAGGAGGCCGTCGACGCGCTGTTCGACAACGGCCGCCGCGGCCGCCCGGTCACCGGTCCCGGTAACCGCCCGCTGAAGTCGCTGTCCGACCTGCTCAAGGGCAAGCAGGGCCGGTTCCGTCAGAACCTGCTCGGCAAGCGTGTCGACTACTCGGGCCGTTCGGTCATCATCGTCGGCCCGCAGCTGAAGCTGCACCAGTGCGGTCTGCCGAAGGACATGGCGCTCGAGCTGTTCAAGCCGTTCGTCATGAAGCGGCTGGTCGACCTGAACCACGCGCAGAACATCAAGTCCGCCAAGCGGATGGTGGAGCGCTCGCGGCCGCAGGTGTGGGACGTGCTCGAAGAGGTCATCACCGGCCACCCGGTGATGCTGAACCGTGCGCCGACCCTGCACCGTCTCGGTATCCAGGCCTTCGAGCCGCAGCTGGTCGAAGGCAAGGCCATCCAGCTGCACCCGCTGGTCTGTGAAGCGTTCAACGCGGACTTCGACGGTGACCAGATGGCCGTGCACCTCCCGCTTTCCGCGGAGGCGCAGGCCGAGGCCCGCATCCTGATGCTGTCGGCGAACAACATCCTTTCGCCGGCGTCGGGCCGCCCGCTCGCCATGCCGCGTCTGGACATGGTGACCGGTCTGTTCCACCTGACCCGTCTCACCGAGAACGCCGCGGGTGCCGGCAACGCGTACTCCTCGCCCGCCGAAGCGATCATGGCGTACGACCTCAAGGCGCTGAGCCTGCACGCCCCGGTCAAGATCCGCATTGTCGACCGTCAGCCCGCCAAGGCCGACGAAGCGGCGCTCGCGGAGAAGGGCTGGGAGCCGGGCAAGGCCTGGCTGGCCGAGACCACCCTGGGCCGCGTGCTGTTCAACGAGCTGCTGCCGGCGGACTACCCGTTCATCAACGAGCCGATGCCGAAGAAGCGTCAGGCCCTGATCGTGAACGACCTCGCCGAGCGCTACTCGATGACGCAGGTCGCGCAGACCCTGGACCGCCTGAAGGACGCCGGTTTCTACTGGGCGACCCGTTCGGGTGTCACGGTCGCGATCTCCGACGTCCTCGTCCCGACCGGCAAGAAGGCCATTCTGGACGAGTACGAAGGCAAGGCCGACCAGGTCGAGAAGCGGTACCAGCGTGGTCAGCTGTCGCACGCCGAGCGCAACAACGAGCTCGTCAAGGTGTGGACGCAGGCCACCGAAGAGGTCCACAAGATCATGGAGACGGCGCTGCCGGACGACAACCCGATCGCGATGATCGTGAAGTCGGGCGCGGCGGGCAACATGACGCAGGTCCGGTCGCTGGCCGGTATGCGTGGTCTGGTGTCGAACCCGAAGGGTGAGTACATCCCGCGTCCGATCAAGGCCAACTTCCGTGAAGGCCTGTCGGTGGCGGAGTACTTCATCGCGACGCACGGTGCCCGTAAGGGTCTGGCGGACACGGCGCTCCGTACCGCCGACTCGGGTTACCTGACCCGTCGTCTGGTGGACGTGTCGCAGGACGTCATCGTCCGCGAGGTCGACTGTGGCACCACCCGAGGCATCAACATGCCGATCGGTGAGGACATCGGCGACGGCAAGGTCCTGCGCGACCAGCACGTCGAGACCAGCGTGTACGCGCGGAACCTGGCGACCGACGCGGTCGACGCCAAGGGCAACGTCGTGCTCAACGCCGGTGACGACATCGGTGACCCGGCGATCGACAAGCTCATCTCGAGCGGGATCGCCAAGGTCAAGGTGCGTTCGGTGCTGACCTGCGAGTCGGCTGTCGGTATCTGCGCCACCTGCTACGGCCGGTCCATGGCGACCGGTCAGCTCGTCGACGTCGGCGAGGCCGTGGGTATCGTCGCGGCCCAGTCGATCGGTGAGCCGGGTACGCAGCTGACGATGCGTACGTTCCACCAAGGTGGTGTCGCCGGTGACGACATCACGACCGGTCTGCCCCGTGTCCAGGAGCTGTTCGAGGCCCGGGTCCCGAAGGGCAAGGCGCCGATCGCCGACGTCGATGGCCGTGTGCGCATCGAGGAGAGCGAGCGGTTCTGGAAGATCACGCTGATCCCGGACGACGGCAGCGAAGAGATCGTCTTCGACAAGCTGTCCAAGCGTCAGCGGCTCGCGAACACCCCGAGCGGCCCGCTGGGCGACGGTGACCGTGTCAACGTCGGTCAGCAGCTGCTCGAAGGTACGCCGGACCCGCACGAGGTCCTGCGGGTCATGGGGCCGCGCGAGGCGCAGATGCACCTGGTGGACGAGGTCCAGAAGGTGTACCGGGCGCAGGGTGTGTCGATCCACGACAAGCACATCGAGGTCATCGTGCGGCAGATGCTGCGCCGCGTGACGATCATCGACTCCGGTGCCACGGACTTCCTCCCGGGCGAACTGCCCGAGCGGACCAAGTTCGAGGCGAAGAACCGGGCGTCGGTCGCCGAAGGCGGCGAGCCCGCCTCGGGTCGTCCGGTGCTGATGGGGATCACGAAGGCCTCGCTGACCACGGACTCGTGGCTGTCGGCGGCCTCGTTCCAGGAGACCACGCGTGTCCTGACCGACGCGGCCATCAACGGCCGTTCGGACAAGCTCGTGGGCCTCAAGGAGAACGTGATCATCGGTAAGCTGATCCCGGCCGGTACCGGGATCAACAAGTACCGCAACATCCAGGTGCAGCCGACCGAGGAGGCGCGGGTCGCCGCTTACGCGATCCCGTCCTACGACGACGGCTACTACACGCCGGATGTCTTCGGCTCCACCCCGGGTGCCGCGGTTCCGCTGGACGACTACGACTTCGGCCGCGACTTCCGCTGACCGAAGCACGATCCACGAGAATGGCCCCCGCCGATCCGGCGGGGGCCATTCCCGTTTCCGGGTGACTCGGTCACTCGAAACGACTTCTGACTCCAGGCGAATCCGGTTAAGGTGATCCGGTTATACGCGGTTCGGGGGCTCTGCGCATTTCCTGTTCGCAATCTGGGGTGACTTTGTGTGAATAAATCTCCAAGTGGCAGATCCATCTCGCGTGCTCTCGCCACAATCGCCGCGACAGCGGCACTGACCGGCGTATTCGCCACGCCCGCCGGAGCGGATCCGGAGCCTCCAGCCCCGACCTCCAGCGTGCCGGTGACGTCCGAAGCACCGGCGACTTCTCCGGCTCCGGAACCCGGCGCGCCACCTGCCGAGAGTTCGCCGCCCGCGGCGCCGAAGCAGCAGGCTGAGCGAGCGGAAGTCGTCGCCACGGTCGCTTTCGAAAAAGCGTCTTACAAGACCGACGAAGAGGTCCGATTCACCTTCAAGGTCAAGAACACCGGAAAAACCCGGGCAGCCGGTCTTCGGGTCAACCAGTTCTTCAGCGAGCCGGGTGCCCTGTCGATTCCCTACGAGCCGGGCTGGGGAGCGCTGGGTCGCGCGCCGGGCGTGAACCTCGAGCCGGGGGAGGCCACGGAGGTGACCGTCACCGGGCAGATCGGAGACCTCGACAAGGACACCGCGACCGTCCGGGGCTTTGTCTACGACCACACCGGCTTCAGCGCCGGCACGTTCGACCAGCCCGTCTCCGTCACGAAGGTCACCGGCCGTGCGGCGGGTGTCGTATTCGGCGACGAGAACGGCGATGGCCAACTCGACGACGGCGAACAACTGGCCGATATCCCGCTCACGTTGCGGCACGCCATCGGTTCCAAGGAGTACAAGGCCACGAGTGGCGCCGACGGGAAGATCGATTTCGGGGACATTCCGGCTGCCAAGTATTTCCTCGGCGGCGGCGACGCGATCAAGGGCTGGCTGTTCCCGTTCAAGGTCATCAAGATCGGCGCGGACACCAAGGACCTGTCCATCCGTGGTGTGCGGCCGTTGAACGGCGCACTCAAAGCGACGGTGGCCTTCACCAAGGAGAGCTACAAACCCGGTGAGCTCGCGCATGTCACCGTGAAGCTGTCGAATTCCGGCACCATTCCGCTCGTCGGCATCGTGGCCGGGTGCAATCGTGCCGGGGTGGACTTCGGTCTGAAGAGCAGCGGTCCCGGTTGGGGCGAGCTCTCGTACTCCGCGGGTGGAGCGACGATCGCGCCTGGCCAGACCCGCACCTTCGACGTGACCGAGAAGGTTCCGGACGCCGCACTGAACCATGGCCGGGTCGCGGTGGGTTGCGACTTCGGCTTTGCCGACGTCGGCATCGACGGCAACCCGGTCGCGAACGACGAAGCCGCGGTGCCGGGTGGGATCGCCACCCTTGCGGGCCAGGTGGTCCGCAACGCCGATCCGGGCAAGCCTCAGGAGGGCCTCGCCGGCGTCAAGCTCGTACTCACCTCCGACGGTGACTGTCCGACCATCGCCGAGACGACGACCGACGCGAAGGGGCACTTCAAGATCGCCAACGTGGTGCCGGGGCCGAAGTACCGCCTGTTCTTCGCGCCCCCGAAGGGTTGGCGGGTCAAGTACGACAACCCGGCCTCGATCTACGTCGTCGGCCCGGCGGACAACCCTTCCCGGCTGCACGTCGTAGCGGAGAAGGGCGAGGAACCGCCGCTCACCATGCCGACCCGGCGTCCTGGCTGTGACGCTTCCGGAACCACCACGCCCGCTCCCGGCGCGCCGGGTCAGCAAGGCTCCGGCGGCGGAACGGGTCTGGCCAGCACCGGAGTCGACGTACTCGGCCTCGGCGCACTCGCCCTGGCCACCCTGGTACTCGGCGCGGGTCTGGTCTTCACCTCCCGCCGCCGTCGCCGCCAGGCCGACTGACGTGCGTTTAGCCCCCTAATCGCGATCTGTCACCTGCCCGCGCCCGGTCCCGCCGGATCGCGTTTAGCCCGCTAAACGCGATCCGGCGGGACTTGCGTTTAGCGGGCTAAACGCGATCCGGCGCCGGGGCGAGGGCGACTTGCGTTTAGCCCCCTAATCGCGATCCGGCAGGGTGGAAGCGCAGGTCAGCGAGGATCGGGAGCCGGGGAAGTCGAAGTAGGTGTCCGGGAACTGGTCCGGCGCGAAGCAGGGCATGAGGGTCTCGCCGGGTCGATGGGGGCGCTGCGGCCGGGGCAGCAGTTCCACGATCGTCAGGTCCACCGTGCTCCTGTGGCTGTGCCCGGACTTCTCCGCGATGTACCCGTCGGCGAACAGCCGGTCCTTCGCCACGTTCGGGTAGAACTCCGCCTTCATCTTCTCGTCCGAGAGCTCCTTGGCCCATCGGGCGAAGTGGTCGACGGCGCGCTGCGGCCGGTAGCAGTGGCGGCTGCACGTATCCGTCTTCGGCATGGCCATGTCATACCGCTCCAGCGAAGCCAGAGTTCCCGGGATTGCATAACGAACACGTAACGGGATAGTGGCCGCCGGATTCGGGTTACTGGTCCGTTGTGACCTGCCGTAGTGCCGCCAGGTGGCCTAATTCCCAGTGCTCGGAAAACCGTCACCCGTTCGGCTCAATGGCCCATCCGCATCGTGGGAAATTCACCCGGCCGTGGCGTGTCCCATTCTTTGATCACGAGATTGACACTCTGACGGCTTCACACGAGTATTTCGCCCATGCAATCCCCAGTCGCCTTGGTGTGGCGCCGGCACGTTGATCTGCGACAGCAGGCAAGCGCGCTGTGTATGGATTCCTGACCTATTCCGGGTTTGTCGCGCCGTGCTGAATCAGCGTATCCGACACGGATGCGTCCGTTCCTCGTGCGCTGACGCTTTCCACTGTGCCGCAACGGTTCCCTGTGCGAACCGGCGGTTGATTGCTTTCCCTTTGATTCGCGCCGGTGACGCCTGCGCGAAATGGGGGAGAGGTGTGCCGAATGTCCGGCGCTTCGGTAGCGAAAACAGGGAGAAAGAATGCTATCCAACTCGCCAAAGTGGCGAAAAGTGGTGATCGGCGCCATGGCGGCGGCCTTGGCCGTGGGCACGGTGACCTACACCGGCTCCACGACCAGTGCCTACGCCGACGTCCAGGTCGTCAAAGACGCGAAGAAGGCGGCCGACGGCAAGGAGTACTGGGTCCAGAACCACCTGGTGTCCAAGGACATCACGGCGTCCCGGAGTGCGGACGGCAAGCGCAAGAAGTGGCTGCTGGTCTGGGCCGGTGACGAGAACATCGCCGACACCCTGGTCAAGGACGTCAAGAACCTGCCGGGTTCGCTCGGCGGGGGCCTGAACAAGATCAAGAACGCGTTGCCCGGTCCGGACTTCCTCGCCGTGATCGACGCGACGCAGGGTTCGCCGACCTACGGCAAGGTCGTCAACACCGCCACCGTCGGACCGCTCGTCGAGAACGAGCCGCACCACATGCAATACGTGTGGCACAAGGGCGACACGATCTACGCCGGCGCGCTGTTCGCCGCCGCGACGTACGCCTTCGACGTCTCCGCGTTGCCGCAACTGAAGCTCAAGGGCGTCAGCCTCCCGACCCAGACCCTCGGCGGTTCCGTGCCCGACGCGTACTGGGTACTCAAGGACGGCACCGCGTACGGCACGTACATGGGCGGTCCGGTGGTTCCCGGTCCGCACACCTACGCCAACGGTTCCACAGTGGTGGGCAACGGTTTCGCCGGCAGTCCCGGTGAAGTCGTCCGCTTCGACCAGAACGCGCAGGTGCTTTCCGAGTCCCCCGCGGCCACCCCGCAGGGCGACAACAAGAAGCTGTGCGACAACCTCCCGCAGCTGGACAAACCGACCTGCGCCAACCCGCACGGCATCCAGGCCCGTGAGGACCTCAACACCCTGGTCACCAGTGACTACGCCGAGCCGCGCAACATCATCCTCGACCCGGTGAAGCAGCCGTCGCCGTATCTGCGGCGGCCGACCGTCCGCACCTGGGACATCTCCGACCGCAACAAGCCGAAGCTCAAGGCGGTCTCGTACCTGCCGGACGGCCCTCGCGCCGATCCCGCGGACCCGCTGCACGCCGAAAGCCGCGCGGTCATGGAGACCACGGTGACGAACCTGCCCGGTCACAAGGGCGCGTTCGCCCAGACCATGCAGGGCGGCGCGGTGTTCTACACGCCCGACATCACCGCCAAGGAGCCGCACTGGATCCAGGTGTTCGACGACGGCGCGGCGAACAAGGCGATCCACCCGAACAACGACTCCAACGGTGGCGGCTCGAACGGTGGCTGGATCCAGACCAGCCCCGACGACAAGTACCTCTACCGCGCGATCACCGGCCGCCAGAAGGGCGCGCTCGGCCCCGACGACCCCGGCACCACCGGTGGCGTCTACGTGCTCGACATCCAGAAACTCGTCGCCGCGGGTGACAAGGTCGAGAACATCAAGGGCCGGATCGACACGAAGGAGAAGTCGCAGCAGGGCGGTGGCGGCGACCTGCCGACCGTCGTCGGCGCGGCGCCGATCAACCCCGGCACGTCCGGCGGTGGCCCGCACTGGGGCGCGTACGACAACTTCGTGCTCGGCGAGGACGGGTACTACCACGAAACCGACAAGCCGCAACATCTCGCGGTGTCGAACTACTTCGTCGCTCGGTCCGGTTTGGACGGTGACCACAAGGTCAACCTGCTGAACCTCGGCGAGGACGGGAAGGTCGGCGTCGACCAGAACTTCCGGGACGAGTTCACCGGAGGAGTCGGGATCAACTTCAACCGGAAGACCTGGCCGCACGGGTCCTTCGGCAACGCCAAACCGCACTCCGAACTGTTCGTCGTGGCGGACGCGGATCTCAAGTAACCCTGTTCGGCGCGGAAGGTCGTGGGTGGCGGGCACACTCCGCCACCCACGGCTCCGCCGATCTGCTCGGAGAAGGTCCCCATGGATCACCACGTCATACCGGCGAGCTCGGGTTCGGCCGGAGTCGACATCGCACTGGTCGTGCTTCGGCTCGGCCTCCTGCTGGCGACCGCTTTCCTCGCCGGAACGGGAATCCTCCGCCCGCTCGTGGGCGAGCTGCCCCGGCGCCTCCACCTCACCATCGCCGTACTGGGCGGGGTTTCGGCCGCGCTGGCCGCGATCTCCGCCTTCGCGACCGACGTCAACGTCATCGCGCTGATCGTGCATCTCGTACTCGCGCTGGCGATCCCCGTCCTGATCCGCTGGCCGTCGGCGGGCCGCTGGGCCTCCCTCGCGCTCGCCGCGCTGGTGGTGCTCGAAACCTCGCTCGGGCGGACGGGCGTCGAATTCGCCATCGACACCGTCTACGTCGCCGCGGCGGCCCTCTGGTTCGGTGTCACCGTTCTGTCCGTCTGGGTGCCCGCCGGGCAGTGGCGTCAGACGAACTTCCGGCTCGGCCCGCTTTCGCTGACCCTGGGCGGACTTCTCGTCGTCGCGGGTACGGTCCAGCTGTTCTCCTCCGGTCTGGGTTTCGACCGCCGGATCTACGGCACGCTCTTCGGCCTCACGTTGCTCGTGATCGCTTTGCTGCCGGTCGTCGCCACCGTGGTCGCGGTATTCTTCTTCACAGGCAAGGATTCCACGCGGGCTTACCGGTTCGGCGCGGCCGCCGTGGCCGTCGGTTTCCTTGCCTGGAGCGCCCTCGCGGCCATTCCCAAGCCGCCCGAATCGCCGATTCCCGGTGTCGCGCTGCTCGCGGACGCCGCTATCGGCGACCAGCGGTTCCCGGTACTCGTGAGCCCGCAGCGGCCCGGCAAGAATCTCGTCCACTTTCCCGCGAGCGCGGGAGAAGACCTGTCCGCCGGGATCGAAGGCGGCCTGATCGGCAAGGCCATCGTGCGCCCCGGCGCCGAAGGCACCTGGGCCGAGATCGACCTGCCGACCGGGCGCAGCGACCTGATCATCAGCCGTGGCGAGGAGAAGACGACCATCGAGGTCGACGCGGGCGACGAGCAGGGGCACCCCATCGCCGACACGGACGCGCCCGAGTGTGCTTCGGCCGCGCTGGGTGGCCTGATCGCCGACCGCCGCGAGGTCCTCACCTCCTGCCCCGCGGACGCGCTTTCGAGTGAGGACAGCGGTTCTCTCGTCAAACTCGTCGAGTTCCTCGCCGCGCGCAAGCCTTCCGCGCTCACGCTTGTCGAGGACACCTCACCGCGCGGTGTGGCCGCCGCGAAACTGGTCCGCGAGACCGCCGCACGCTCCGGGCTCGCGGTGCAGACCGAGGCTGGCGCGAACACCGCGCTGGTCGTCGTGTCCGGCTGGGCGGGCGGCTACACGGCGATGACCCGCGCGGCCGAGTCCCAGCGGCTCAAGCCGACCCACCAGTACGGCCTGTACCTGGCGCCCTGGCTGCTCAACGGGCCGATCGTCAACTCCGTCGCGAGTTCCTCCCTGCCGCTGAGATTCGACCCGCGCGAACAGGTCGCCGTGAGCTTCGCTGTCGCCGCGAGCAACGCCTTCGGCGGCGAAAGCCCCACGCTCGGCGGCTTCCGGAACTGGCTCGGCGACCAGTGGAGGTCGATGAACGGCGACGTCCAGATTTTTGCGGCCGCACAGGTCAACGCCATGCCGATGTACCCGGGCGAACCGCACGCCGTCGGGATGATCGCCGACCGGAACTACGCGGGGCAATGGATTCCCGACGGCACGATCGTGCCGGTCAGCTCGGTTCTGCGGTGAAGGATTCCGCTCGCTTCCAGCAGCGGTGAAAGGAAAAGGGAGAAGAGATGAAGCGAATCGCGGCCCGTGTGCTGCTGCCGCTCGCCGTCGCGGGCGCGTTGTCCGGACTCGCCGGCGGGGTCGCCTCGGCCGACCCGTTGCCGGGCCTGCCGACCGGTGGCGGCGGCCCGGCGCTCTGGCTGATCCCCGGCGTCGACCTCGGCGGACTGCTCGGTCCGACCGTTCCCGTGCCCACCGACGTCCTCGCCCCGATCTACGGGATCATCACGCCGATTTCGTAAAACCGTTACCAGCAAAGGAGAATCTCATGAAGAAGACCTTCGTTCGCGCGGTCACCGGTGCCGCGCTCGCCGGTCTCGTCGTGCTCGGCTCGGCCGCTCCGGCGCTTGCTGCGCAGGACGCCCCGAACGATGTCGTGGTCGTCGACGAACCCGACACGAGCGACCTCAACAACATCTGGACGTTCGCGCCGCTCGGTGTCCCGGTGCTGGGCCTCATCCAGTCCCTCAACGGCGTCCCCGGCCGGCTGCTGCCGTCCTGACTTCCGCGGCGGCGCGGCTCCCGGGCCGCGCCGCCGCTTTCGGTGAGGAGAACCGATGGCCGACAGACAACTGATCGGGCGCATCGCCATCGCGGGGATCGTGGTGGCCGCGCTCGCGACCTGTGTGGTGCTGCTCAAGGGCGGCGAAGAGCCGCAGGCCGAAACCGTAGCCGTTGTCGGCGAGCCCACCGGCGCCGCGCCGTCGCGGGAGCCGGACCGCACGATCACACGGACGCTCAGCCAGCCGCAGGCGGTGTCGAACGACTGGCGGATCGCGTACGAGCTCGCAGGGACGGGGACCGCGACCGTGGTCTACGACTCGAACGGGCTGGGGCTCGTGCATCAGGAGTCGCAGGTGACGCTGCCGTGGCGCAAGGAGCTCACGTGGAAGAACACCGGCACCCCGCCGACCGTCCAGCTGATGGGGCAGGGCGAGGGCGCGGTCGAATGTCGGGTGGCCGTCGGCGGTGCCGTCGTCACGTCGGAGAAGTCCGCTCCCGGTGAGGTCGCGACCTGCGCCGGCCGCCTCGCCCCCTCCTGACCGATGTCGACTTTAGCGGGCTAATCGCGATCCGGGCCCGGGCGCGCTCTCCGGCCCCCGTGTCGACTTTAGCCCCCTAATCGCGATCCGGCGGCCGGGGAAATTCACTGGCCCGGGTAGGCAGAATGTAGCCATGACCTGGAGCTTCGAAGTCACCCCCGTCGATCACCCGGACGCCGCCCGGTTGCTGCGTGAGTACCTCGACGAGATCGCGTCCCGCTACTACGGGCGCCAGGTCACCGAGGAGGAGCTCGACGTCCTGCTCGAGGAGCACCACAGCCGGAACCTGGTCCCGCCGACCGGCGCCTTCCTGCTCGCTTGGCGCGACGGGGTGCTCGCGGGTTGCGCCGGGCTGCGGGTCGCCGCGCCGGACATCACCGAGCTCACCCGTGTCTTCCTGCGGAAGTCCGAACGCGGCAAGGGCGGTGCGTCGCTGCTCGTGGCCGCCGCCGAGGACGTCGCCAGGGGACTCGGCGCCACACTGATCCGCCTCGACACCCGCGACGACCTCGTCGAGGCGAGGGCCCTGTACGCCCGCCTCGGCTACGAGACGGTCGAGCCCTTCAACAACGAGCCCTTCGCGCATCACTACTTCGCGAAGTCCCTGGCCCAGACGGTGCCGGATCGCGTTTAGCCCGCTAAAGGCGACGCGGCCGCGGGGTGAAGGTCGCCTTGCCGAGGAGGGCACCGGCGAGGACGGGGGCCAGTCCGATCAGCAGCAGGATGACGCCGGTGTCCTTGCCTTCGATCAGCGGATGCCACCACAGCGGGGTCACGGCGATGTCGACGACGTCACCCCGCTCTGGGAACGTCCCGAACGACATCCACCGCAGGTCCTTGACCTCGTGCGTCTCGCCGTCGAGTTCGTAGGTGCCGTCCACCAGGTTGCCGTTGCCGCAGCTGGTGCAGTTCGACGTGCCCGCCTCCGCGCGCAGGGTCGCGGTCACGGTGAGCCGCGCCTCGGGGGCGAGCCCGGTCAACGCGGTCAGCGAGTTCACCGCGAGCGCCAGCCCCGGCAGCACCAGCGCGAGCGCGACGACCGTGCGCGCCACCAGTGAAAGCGACGACAGCGGCTGACGGCCCGCCGCTTCCCGGCGCCGGTTGAGCGGGCCGCGGAGCCCGGCGAGCGGGCCACGCCGTCCGCCGAGCCATCCGGCGTCGCTGGTGTCGGAAGCCTCCGCGACAGCACGGAAATCCGCGTCCTCCCAGTCCACTGTGGACGCCAGGATGGCCAGCCGCCGGGAGTCGGCGAACATCATCTCTTCGGTCAGCGTCCCGGCTTCGGAGGTCCACAGCGAGCCGGCGTGGAAGGCGACTTCGCGGACCCGGAACCACGAGTCGCCCTCCAGCAGCGCGCGAACGCCGGGGGAGAGCAGTGTCTTGGCGAACTCCGGATCGGACGTCGTCACGGTGAACCGGCGGTCGAACTCCGTGCCGGTCTCGAACCGCTGGAGCAGCGCGTCCGGCTTCGGTGCCCCGATGGTGTTCCGCGTGATGCGGGCGTCCTCCAACGGCGTGAACCGCTCCGGCTCGAAGGCACCCGTGACCGGGGTGATGACGACCGACGGCACCTCAGGCGTCCGAAGCTGGATCAGGGCATACGTCCCATCGATCAGGTCAGCTGTCCTGGCGAGGTCCGGGAAGTCCGCCGAGCCGCCGAGCCCGTACTCGGCCCCGAGCAGCCGATGCCCGTTGTGCTCGAACTCGACGGCCGTCGCCACCGACTCGGGCGAGGCGTGGGTGACGGCGATCCCGCGCTGGGGGAGCACGCCGAAGCTCGGCTCACCGGTCCCGTCGAGCCTGCCGGTCCACGTCCGCTGCCGATGCCCCCGCCACGCCGCCAACGCCGCGATCACCACCGGGAAGGCGAACCAGAGCCAGCCGGGCACCGCGCTGCCGGACCCCGCCGAGAGCCAGTACAGCGACGTTTCGGAGACGAGGATCCCGCAGAGCGCGTAGCTGACGGCCGCCGCCGTGGGCCGCCGTCCGTCGAAGCGCCCGCCGAGCAGCAACAGCCCCAGGGCCAGGCTGTACCCACCGGCGATGAGCCACGGCCCGGCCAGCTGATCGTCCATCGGGCGACCCTACTGGTCCATGTCGAGGTTCTCGCGGGTCTCCTCTTCGCTGTGGTGGCCGCCGGTCCGGCCGTATTCCTGCCCGGTCGTGGTGGTCTTGGTGTTGTCGATGGCCTTGTTCGCGAAGTCGAAGGCCGCCTTGCCCTGGTACGCCGATCCCTTCGACAGATCGGCGGGATTGACCCCGACCACCTGCTTGATCGCCTGGTTCGGCACACCCTTGAGGGCGTCCTTCGCGGCATCGCCGAACGTGCCGAGCTGGGTCCCGGATTCCTTGGCGAACGCGCCGACGATCGCCTTCTCCTGGCCGGGGGTCATCCCGACCTTGCCCGCCTTCGTCAGCTTCGAACCCTGTTTGACCAGGTCGTCCGTCCACTTCAGCAGGAAGCCCATGAACTTGTCGAGCAGCTTGCCGAGTTTGCCGAGGTGCTTGGTGATCTTGCCCATCGCGCTCGCGGCCTTGGCGATCGTCGCGGTCATCGCGGCGGCCACCGACGAGCCGAGGCTCACGACGGAAGCGGCCAGCGCGGGCAGCCAGATGTAGATCGCCCAGGTGACGAGCTCGGAGATGATCGATTTGACGACCTCTTCGATGACGGTCATCACCATCGACCACATCTGCAGGGTCTCGGCCACCGTGCCGGCGCTGTTGCCGATGCCCTTGATGCCGACGGCGAAGTCGCCGAGCGCGTTCCGGGCCGCGTCGCCCGCGTCGCCCACCCAGTCCTTCAGTGACTCGTCGCCGGTCTTGACGAAGTCGTCGGCCAGCGTCACGAAGCCCTTGGCGATGTTGCCGAAGTTGCCGGCCGCGGTCTTGAGCGCCGGACCGTCGCCCGTGACGAAGTGCAGCGCGTCCTGCAGCGGCTGGATCAGCTCGATCAGGATGTTCAGGCCGTTGCTGACCAGCCAGCCGACCGGGTCGAGCACGAAGCTCGCGAGGTCCGCGCCCGCCCCCGCGATGAACCCGGCGCCGTCCTGGATCAGCTGCCCGCCCGCGGCCACGACGTCGCCGGGACCCTGCGCGGCGCCGAACTTCTCGTAGGCGTTGGCGACGGTGGTGACGCCCTTGCCCGCGATCGGCACCTTCTTCGCCGCGTCGAGCGCGTTCTTGCCGAAGCTGTCGTCACCCGTGATCTTGACGCCGCCGGCGATACTCGCCTTCTCGTCGGTCATGCCGTCCCCCAGCTCACTTCGGTCCGTCGATCTTGGCTTCGTACTTCCCCAGGGTGATCGTCGCGTCGTTTTCGAAGCCGTTGTAGATCGACGCCGCCTGGGTCATCTTCCCGGAGAACGCGTCGACCCCGGTCTTCATCAGTTCGAGCAGTTCGCGCAGATCGGCGAGCTTGCCGGTGTAGGTCTGCTTCACCGCGAGCCCGATCAGGCCCCACGACTTGTCCGTGACATCGGCCTGGTCGACGAGGTCGCCGAACTTCCCCGCCTCGTCCTTGTAGTAACCGAGTTTGGTCGCGTAGTCGACCAAGGCCTGCGTTTTGACCGCGTGCCCGCCTGGTCCGGTCATCGGTGATCCTCCTCGTCGAACAGGTTCTTGAGGAACTGGTCACCGGGCGAGTCCCCGGCCGACGGCGGTCGTCCGGGAGCCGGTTCGTCCGACCGCCGGAGCACCGTTTCCTCACTGAAGTCGTCTTCGTTCCGAGGGCGGCGGGCGGTGCTCGGTGGTGGCTCCTCCGACATCTGAGACCGCAGATCGTCCGTTGTGGTTCCCAATGCTTCGGCTTGGGCTTCGAGAACCTGTTCTCCGACGTTCGGATGGAACGTCCCGCCGAACTGCGCGTCGACGATCCCGGCCTGCTTCCGCGCCGCGTCGGCCACCGCGGTGTGCAAAGTGGACAGAATGGCGGCGCCGAGCTGTTGTGGTTGCTGCCGAAGGGCTTCCAGGCTGAGGCGGATGTCCTTGAAGGACCCGCCGGGGCCCGCGACGACGGTGATCGAACGGTCCGGTGACGTCGCCACCGACTCCAGTTCGGCCAGTTCACTCTGCATCTCGCCGACCTTCGCGAACTGCGTCTCGGCCTGTTTGATCTTGGACTGGAATTTCTCGAATTCCGCGACGAGTTGTTCGAACTCGGCCGACATGGAGCCTCCCCGTGCTTGCGGTGCGTCGTCCGGTCATCAGCGGCGGCACTGTGACCGGTGTCATCGTGACCCATTCACCGCTTTGCCGCGATGGTGTCCTTTCCGGATCCATCCGGCTCACCCGATAGGGGAATAGGTAGCGTGGTTCGCCGAGCAGGGCGGAATCAGTACGGGATCAGTACGAGTGAGGGGAGGGCGTCGTGGACGCCGAGCAGCAGGAAAGCATCGAAGAACCCCGGCGGGGGAGTCACGCGGCGCCGGAGGGGGCTCCCGTGCATCCGTTGATCGATCTCTCGAGGGACCCGCATCCGGGCAGGGCGGACCACGCCAAGCCCGACGAGGAATGAACCGGCCCGAAACGCCGTTCCATCAGGGTCGCCGCGGCGTGACGCCCGGCACGATATAGTTATAGACCCCCCGATTTGGCCGGTCCGGAAGAGGCCGGGTATCTTTGGAGACCGTGCCCGGCAGGCGTCGGGCCGTCCCGTGTGCCGTGCGGCATGGACGGGGTGCTCAGGCATCCGGTCCACCGGCTTCGCCCACACGGGATCCGACGGAAAATCCCTACGGGAAGTTACCGGTCGCAAGACCGTGACGCGGGCCGACACGCCCGACCGCGGGGGCCGGAGACAACACGTAGTAGCAAGATCGCGAACAGAAAGCTGGTCCATTGCCCACGATCCAGCAGCTGGTCCGTAAGGGCCGCCAGGACAAGGCTGCCAAGCAGAAGACCGCGGCCCTCAAGGGGAGCCCGCAGCGGCGTGGTGTGTGCACTCGCGTGTACACCACAACCCCCAAGAAGCCGAACTCGGCGCTTCGCAAGGTCGCTCGTGTGAAGCTGACCAGCGGCATCGAGGTCACCGCCTACATTCCCGGTGAAGGCCACAACCTGCAGGAGCACTCGATGGTGCTCGTGCGCGGTGGTCGTGTGAAGGACCTGCCGGGTGTCCGCTACAAGATCATCCGCGGTTCGCTCGACACCCAGGGTGTCAAGAACCGTAAGCAGGCGCGCAGCCGGTATGGCGCGAAGAAGGAGAAGAGCTAATGCCCCGCAAGGGTCCGGCCCCCAAGCGGCCGCTGATCTCTGACCCCGTCTACGCATCCCCGCTGGTCACTCAGCTGGTGAACAAGGTGCTGAAGGACGGCAAGCGGTCTCTGGCCGAGCGCATCGTCTACGGCGCCCTCGAAGGCGCTCGCGAGAAGACCGGCACTGACCCGGTCGTCACGCTGAAGCGCGCCCTTGACAACGTGAAGCCCACCATCGAGGTGAAGAGCCGCCGTGTCGGTGGTGCCACCTACCAGGTGCCGATCGAGGTCAAGCCGGGACGTTCCACCACGCTCGCGCTTCGCTGGCTGGTTTCCTTCTCCGCGGCCCGCCGCGAGAAGACCATGATCGAACGCCTGCAGAACGAGCTGCTCGACGCGAGCAACGGCCTCGGCGCCAGCGTGAAGCGGCGCGAGGACACGCACAAGATGGCCGAGTCCAACAAGGCCTTCGCGCACTACCGCTGGTGATGACCGCCCGGCTGCCGATCAAAGCCTTGCCGGGCCCCAATTTTGAGACAGGGGAACACTCTCGTGGCACGTGACGTGCTGACCGACCTGAACCAGGTCCGCAACATCGGCATCATGGCCCACATCGACGCCGGTAAGACCACCACCACCGAGCGGATCCTGTTCTACACCGGGGTCAACTACAAGATCGGTGAAGTCCACGATGGCGCCGCCACCATGGACTGGATGGAGGAGGAGCAGAAGCGGGGTATCACCATCACCTCGGCTGCCACCACCACTTTCTGGGCCGATCACCAGATCAACATCATCGACACCCCGGGGCACGTCGACTTCACCGTCGAGGTGGAGCGTTCGCTCCGCGTGCTCGATGGTGCCGTCGCCGTCTTCGACGGCAAGGAAGGTGTCGAGCCGCAGTCCGAGCAGGTCTGGCGTCAGGCGGACAAGTACGAGGTTCCTCGTATCTGCTTCGTCAACAAGATGGACAAGCTCGGCGCGGACTTCTACTTCACCGTCCGCACCATCGAGGAGCGCCTCGGCGCCCGCCCGCTGGTCATCCAGCTGCCGATCGGCGCCGAGAGCGAATTCGAAGGCGTCGTCGACCTGGTCCGCATGAAGGCGCTGACCTGGCGCGGCGAGGTCCAGAAGGGCGAGGACTACGCCGTCGAGGAGATCCCGGCCGAGCTCGCCGACAAGGCGGCCGAGTACCGGGAGAAGCTGGTCGAGGCCATCGCCGAGACCGACGACTCCCTGATGGAGAAGTTCCTCGAGGGTGAGGAGCCGACCGAGGCCGAGCTCAAGGCCGGTATCCGGAAGCTCACCGTGAACCGCGAGGCGTACCCGGTGCTCACCGGTTCCGCCTTCAAGAACAAGGGCGTTCAGCCCATGCTCGACGCGGTCATCGACTACCTTCCGTCGCCGCTGGACGTCCCCGCCGTCGAGGGCACGCTGCCCGACGGCGAGACCGTCGTGTCGCGCAAGCCGTCGACCGAAGAGCCGTTCTCCGCACTGGCGTTCAAGATCGCCGCGCACCCGTTCTTCGGCAAGCTGACCTACATCCGGGTGTACTCGGGCAAGGTCTCCGCCGGCGCGCAGCTGATCAACGCCACCAAGGAGCGCAAGGAGCGCATCGGGAAGCTCTTCCAGATGCACTCCAACAAGGAGAACCCGGTCGATGAGGCCCAGGCGGGCCACATCTACGCGGTCATCGGCCTGAAGGACACCACCACCGGTGACACCCTGGCCGACCCGCAGAACCCGGTCGTCCTCGAGTCGATGACGTTCCCGGCGCCGGTCATCCGCGTCGCGATCGAGCCGAAGACCAAGGCCGACCAGGAAAAGCTGTCCCTGGCGATCCAGAAGCTGGCCGAAGAGGACCCGACGTTCCAGGTCAACCTGGACGAGGACACCGGCCAGACGATCATCGCCGGTATGGGCGAGCTGCACCTCGAGGTGCTGGTCAACCGCATGAAGTCCGACTACAAGGTCGAGGCGAACATCGGTAAGCCGCAGGTCGCCTACCGCGAGACGGTGCGCAAGACGGTCGAGAAGCTCGACTACGTGCACAAGAAGCAGACCGGTGGTTCCGGCCAGTTCGCGAAGGTCATCGTCAAGCTCGAGCCGCTCGAGTCCACCGACGGTGCCCTCTACGAGTTCGACAACAAGGTCACCGGTGGTCGCGTGCCGCGGGAGTACATCCCGTCGGTCGACGCGGGCGCGCAGGACGCCATGCAGTACGGCGTGCTGGCCGGCTACCCGCTCGTCGGGTTGAAGTTCACCTTGTTGGACGGCGCGTACCACGAGGTCGACTCTTCGGAAATGGCCTTCAAGATCGCCGGTTCCATGGCGATGAAGGAAGCCGCGAAGAAGGCCGGTCCGGTCATCCTCGAGCCGCTGATGGCCGTCGAGGTCACCACGCCCGAGGACTACATGGGCGATGTGATCGGCGACCTCAACTCCCGCCGTGGCCAGATCCAGGCCATGGAGGAGCGCGCCGGTACCCGTGTCGTCAAGGCACTGGTCCCGCTGTCGGAGATGTTCGGTTACGTCGGCGACCTGCGTTCGCGTACGCAGGGACGTGCCAACTACTCCATGGTGTTCGACTCCTACGCCGAGGTTCCCGCGAACGTCGCGAAGGAAATCATCGCGAAGGCGACGGGGGAGTAGTTCCCGTCCGCTCGCGGGCATAAGGAACACTCCTGAACGTCCGCAGCATCCGTCAAGAAACGAATCCCCGTCCGACAGCCACGTTGGCCGGTGAGTAAGCAAAACAGTCCAGGAGGACATTCCAGTGGCGAAGGCGAAATTCGAGCGGACCAAGCCGCACGTCAACATCGGGACCATCGGTCACGTCGACCACGGTAAGACCACTCTGACCGCGGCGATCACCAAGGTTCTGCACGACAAGTACCCCGAGCTGAACACGGCGTCGGCGTTCGACCAGATCGACAACGCGCCGGAAGAGAAGCAGCGCGGCATCACGATCAACATCTCGCACGTCGAGTACCAGACCGAGAAGCGTCACTACGCTCACGTGGACGCCCCCGGTCACGCGGACTACATCAAGAACATGATCACCGGTGCGGCGCAGATGGACGGCGCGATCCTCGTGGTCGCGGCGACCGACGGCCCGATGCCGCAGACCCGTGAGCACGTGCTGCTCGCGAAGCAGGTCGGCGTGCCCTACATCGTGGTCGCGCTGAACAAGGCCGACATGGTCGACGACGAGGAGATCCTGGAGCTCGTCGAGCTCGAGGTCCGCGAGCTGCTGTCCTCCCAGGACTTCCCTGGTGACGACGCTCCGGTCGTCAAGGTCTCCGGCCTGAAGGCCCTCGAGGGCGACGCCAAGTGGGGCGAGAGCGTTCTCGAGCTCATGCAGGCCGTCGACGAGAACGTGCCGGACCCGGTGCGCGAGCTCGACAAGCCGTTCCTGATGCCGATCGAAGACGTCTTCACGATCACCGGCCGTGGCACGGTCGTGACCGGCCGTATCGAGCGTGGCCGCGTCAACGTGAACGAAGAGGTCGAGATCGTCGGCATCAAGGAGAAGTCGACCAAGACCACCGTCACCGGTGTCGAGATGTTCCGCAAGCTGCTCGACCAGGGTGAGGCCGGCGACAACGTCGGTCTGCTGGTCCGCGGCATCAAGCGCGAGGACGTCGAGCGCGGCCAGGTCGTCGTGAAGCCGGGCACCACCACCCCGCACACGGAGTTCGAGGGCTCGGTCTACATCCTGTCGAAGGACGAGGGTGGCCGTCACACCCCGTTCTTCAACAACTACCGCCCGCAGTTCTACTTCCGTACCACGGACGTGACCGGCGTCGTCACCCTCAAGGAGGGTGTCGAGATGGTCATGCCGGGCGACAACACGGACATCAGCGTTGTGCTGATCCAGCCGGTCGCCATGGACGAGGGTCTGCGTTTCGCCATCCGTGAGGGTGGACGGACCGTGGGCGCCGGCCAGGTCACCAAGATCAACAAGTGATTTAGACGCCCCGCCCGGGGTCGATACACCCCCGGGTTTGGGGCGTCAAATCACGTGTGCGACACTATTCAGGTTGCTCGTCCTGGGGCGGCCGAACCTTTCGAGGTTCCGGCCGCCCTGGTATGAGCGGCCACGGTCCGCGGAGCACTTCCTTCGGGTGAGGCTAGCGGGCAAGGGCGTTTGAGACGGCGATGAAGCATTTTCGCCGGCTCGATGCCTCCTCACGTTGAGGAAGACCAGGCAAGACGAAGATCCCGCGGGATCCGTCTGTGCGTCGGGCTCGACACGCCCGACCGCGTGGACCGGGGACAGGGCCGTTGAACTGGGAAAACCTCAGCCAGACTGAGGTTTGAAAAGACAAAAGCGGCACGAGACGACAAGGAACGAGCAGCCACCATGGCGGGACAGAAGATCCGCATCCGGCTCAAGGCCTACGACCACGAGGCGATCGACACCTCGGCGCGCAAGATCGTCGAGACGGTCACGCGCACCGGCGCCCGTGTTGTCGGGCCGGTGCCGCTGCCCACCGAGAAGAACGTTTACTGCGTCATCCGCTCGCCGCACAAGTACAAGGACTCGCGCGAGCACTTCGAGATGCGCACGCACAAGCGTCTGATCGACATCCTCGACCCGACGCCGAAGACGGTCGACGCGCTCATGCGCATCGACCTGCCGGCGAGCGTCGACGTCAACATCCAGTAGCGGCTGGCGAGCGGCGGAGAGTAAGAGACTCATGTCTGACAGGCAAATGAAGGGCATTCTGGGCACCAAGCTCGGCATGACCCAGGTCTTCGACGAGAACAACCGGGTCGTCCCGGTGACCGTCGTGCAGGCCGGCCCGAACGTGGTCACCCAGGTTCGGACCCAGGAAACCGACGGCTACAAGGCCGTGCAGCTGGCTTTCGGCGCGGTCGACCCGCGCCGGGTCAACAAGCCGCGCACCGGCCACTTCGACAAGGCGAGCGTGACCCCGCGTCGTTTCCTTGCCGAGCTGCGTACCACCGACGCCGAGACCTACGAGGTCGGCCAGGAGATCACCGCTGAGGTGTTCGAGGCCGGTATCGAGGTCGACGTGACCGGTACCAGCAAGGGCAAGGGCTACGCCGGTGTCATGAAGCGTCACGGCTTCAAGGGCCAGGGCGCGAGCCACGGTGCACAGGCCGTGCACCGCAAGCCCGGCTCGATCGGTGGCTGCGCCACCCCGGGCCGTGTCTTCAAGGGCCTGCGCATGGCGGGCCGGATGGGCAACGACCGGGTCACCACGCAGAACCTGACCGTGCACGCGGTGCGTGCCGAGGACGGCCTGCTGCTGATCAAGGGCGCCGTGCCCGGTCCCAAGGGCGGCCTGCTGTTCGTTCGCAGCGCCGCGAAGGGTGGTAACTGATCATGACCAGCGTCGAGCTGAAGACCCCGGCCGGTAAAGCCGACGGCACGGTCGAGCTCCCCACGGAGATCTTCGACGTGCAGGCCAACGTGCCCCTCATGCACCAGGTCGTGGTGGGCCAGCTGGCCGCCGCTCGCCAGGGCACGCATGACACCAAGACCCGCGGTGAAGTCCGCGGTGGTGGCAAGAAGCCGTACCGCCAGAAGGGCACCGGCCGCGCCCGCCAGGGTTCGACCCGTGCGCCGCAGTTCAACGGTGGTGGCGTCGTCCACGGCCCCACGCCGCGCGACTACACCCAGCGGACCCCGAAGAAGATGAAGGCCGCCGCCCTGCGTGGCGCCCTCTCTGACCGGGCCCGCGCCGGACAGCTGCACGTCGTCACCGAACTGGTGACCGGCGAGAAGCCGTCCACCAAGTCCGCCAAGGCCGTCATCGCCGCGGTGACCCAGGCCAAGCGCGTTCTCGTGGTGCTGCACCGCGACGACGAGCTGAGCTGGAACTCGCTGCGGAACCTGGCCGAGGTCCACCTCATCACGCCCGACCAGCTCAACACTTACGACGTGTTGGTCAACGACGACGTGGTGTTCACCAAGGCCGCTTACGACGTGTTCGTCGCCGGCCCCGTCCGGGGCAAGGGCGCGAAGGCTTCGGCTCGGTCGAGCGAGGTTGAAGGGAGTGACGAGCAGTGAGTGCGATCGCCATCCCCGATGCCCGCGACATCTTGCTCGCGCCGGTGATCTCCGAGAAGTCCTACGGACTGCTTGAAGAGCACAAGTACACGTTCGTGGTTCGCCCGGACGCCAACAAGACCCAGATCAAGATCGCGGTCGAGAAGGTGTTCGGCGTCAAGGTGGTCAGTGTCAACACCCTCAACCGCCAGGGCAAGCGTAAGCGGACTCGCGCCGGCTTCGGCAAGCGCAAGGACACCAAGCGCGCCATCGTGACTCTTTCGGCTGAGAGCAAGCCGATCGAGATCTTCGGCGGACCCACCGCGTAAAGGACTGAGCTGACACATGGGCATCCGCAAGTACAAGCCGACGACCCCGGGTCGTCGCGGTTCCAGCGTCTCCGACTTCGCCGAGATCACTCGGTCCACCCCGGAGAAGTCGCTGCTGCGTCCGCTGAGCAAGACCGGCGGCCGTAACTCCAGCGGCAAGATCACCACCCGCCACAAGGGTGGTGGCCACAAGCGTGCGTACCGGCTGATCGACTTCCGCCGGAACGACAAGGACGGCGTTCCCGCCAAGGTCGCGCACATCGAGTACGACCCCAACCGGTCCGCTCGTATCGCGCTCCTGCACTACGCCGACGGCGAGAAGCGCTACATCATCGCCCCGGAGAAGCTCAAGCAGGGTGACACGGTTGAGAACGGCCCCCGCGCCGACATCAAGCCGGGTAACAACCTGCCGCTGCGCAACATCCCGGTCGGCACCGTGATCCACGCGATCGAGCTCCGCCCCGGTGGCGGCGCGAAGATGGCGCGGTCCGCCGGTGCCAAGGTGCAGCTGGTGGCGAAGGACGGGCCTTACGCCCAGCTTCGTCTCCCGTCTGGCGAGATCCGGAACGTCGACGTGCGCAACCGCGCCACCATCGGCGAGGTCGGCAACTCCGACCACTCCAACATCAACTGGGGCAAGGCGGGCCGTAACCGCTGGCGCGGCAAGCGTCCCACCGTCCGTGGTGTCGTCATGAACCCGGTCGACCACCCGCACGGTGGTGGTGAGGGTAAGACCTCCGGTGGTCGTCACCCGGTGAACCCGAACGGTAAGCCCGAGGGTCGTACCCGTCGCCGCAAGGCTTCGGACTCGATGATCGTCCGCCGCCGCCGTACCGGCAAGAACAAGCGCTGAGCAGGGAGGTAGAAGCACATGCCACGTAGCCTTAAAAAGGGCCCCTTCGTGGACGACCACCTGCTCAAGAAGGTGGACGTTCTCAACGAGTCGGGCAAGAAGACCGTGATCAAGACTTGGTCGCGTCGGTCCACGATCATCCCGGATTTCCTGGGACACACGATCGCGGTCCACGACGGACGCAAGCACGTCCCGGTGTTCGTCACCGAGGCGATGGTGGGTCACAAGTTGGGCGAGTTCGCCCCGACTAGGACCTTCAAGGGCCACATCAAGGACGACCGCAAGTCGCGCCGCCGCTGAGCGGGCACGAGAGAACAAGGAAGCTAGCGATGAACGCCCAGAACGACGTGGCCGAGGCATTGCCGACGGCTTACGCGCGGGCTCGCTTCGTCCGGGACTCGCCTACCAAGGTGCGCCGGGTGATCGAGCTGATCAAGGGACGTAGCGCCGCCGACGCCTTGGCCGTGCTCCAGTTCGCCCCGCAGGCGGCAAGCGAGCCGGTCGCGAAGGTGCTCGCCAGCGCCATGGCCAACGCCGAGAACAACCTCGATCTCGATCCGGACACCCTCTGGATCAAGAACGCCTACGCCGATGAGGGCCCGACCCTCAAGCGCATCCGTCCGCGGGCCCAGGGCCGCGCGTACCGGATCCGCAAGCGGACCAGCCACATCACCGTCGAGGTGGAGTCGCGTCCGAAGGCCGAGGCCAAGAAGGCACAGGGCAAGAAGAAGGCAGGTGGCCGGTAGTGGGCCAGAAGATCAACCCGCACGGCTTCCGCCTGGGTATCACCACGGACTGGAAGTCGCGTTGGTACGCCGACAAGCAGTACGCGGAGTACGTGGCCGAGGACGTCAAGATCCGGAAGCTGCTGTCCACGGGCATGGAGCGCGCCGGGATCTCCAAGGTCGAGATCGAGCGCACCCGTGACCGGGTCCGCGTCGACATCCACACCGCCCGGCCGGGCATCGTCATCGGCCGTCGCGGCGCGGAGGCCGACCGCATCCGCGGCGCGCTGGAGAAGCTGACCGCCAAGCAGGTCCAGCTGAACATCCTCGAGGTCAAGAACCCCGAGGCCGACGCCCAGCTCGTCGCTCAGGGTGTCGCGGAGCAGCTGAGCAACCGTGTGGCGTTCCGCCGCGCGATGCGCAAGGCGATCCAGACCTCCATGCGTTCGCCGCAGGTCAAGGGCATCCGCGTGCAGTGCGGCGGTCGTCTCGGCGGTGCCGAGATGTCCCGCTCCGAGCACTACCGCGATGGCCGCGTCCCGCTGCACACGCTGCGTGCCGACATCGACTACGGCTTCTTCGAGGCCAAGACGACGTTCGGTCGCATCGGCGTGAAGGTGTGGATCTACAAGGGCGAGCTCGTGGGTGGCCTCAAGGCCAGGGAGGCGCGTGACGCCGCCGCGGCCGCCGAGCGTGCCCCGCGCCGTGACCGTGGTGACCGTCCGTCCCGCCCGCGCCGTTCCGGTGCGTCGGTCACGACGCCGACCTCGACCGAAGCCGGTCGGGCAGCTGCCGCCGCCAAGAGCGACGACACCGCCCCTGCGGCCGTTGAGGCCCCGGCTGCTGAGACTGCAGAAAAGACGGAGGGCTGACACGTGCTCATCCCGCGCAGGGTCAAGCACCGGAAGCAGCACTCCCCGAAGCGCCACGGTGCCGCCAAGGGCGGTACGAATGTGAGCTTCGGCGAGTACGGCATCCAGGCGCTTGAGCACAGCTACGTGACCAACAGGCAGATCGAGTCCGCTCGTATCGCCATGACGCGTCACATCAAGCGTGGCGGCAAGGTGTGGACGACCATCTACCCGGACCGCCCGCTGACCAAGAAGCCGGCGGAAACCCGCATGGGTTCCGGTAAGGGTTCGCCCGAGTGGTGGATCGCCAACGTGAAGCCGGGCCGCGTGATGTTCGAGATCTCGTTCCCGAACGAGGAGACCGCCCGTGAGGCGCTCCGTCGCGCGATCCACAAGCTGCCCATGAAGTGCCGCATCGTGACCCGTGAAGGTGGTGAGTTCTGATGGCGAAGGCAGGTGCTGCCCAGGCATCGGAGCTGCGTGAGCTCACCGCGGAAGAGCTCGTTCTGCGTCTGAAGGAATACAAGGAGGAGCTCTTCAACCTCCGCTTCCAGATGGCGACCGGACAGCTCGACAACAACCGCCGTCTGCGCACCGTCCGCACGGACATCGCGCGGATCTACACGGTCATGCGCGAGCGTGAACTCGGCCTGTCCGTTTCCCCTGACGCCGAGAGTGAAGGTGCCGCATGAGCGAGCAGCCCAACGCTGAGGCGGCCCCCCGTAACGACCGCAAGGTCCGTGAGGGTTACGTCGTCTCGGACAAGATGAACAAGACGATCGTGGTCGAGCTCGAAGACCGCAAGAAGCACCGTCGCTACGCCAAGGTTCTCCGCAGCACCAGCAAGGTCAAGGTGCACGACGAGAACAACGAAGCCGGCGTCGGCGACCGGGTCACCCTGATGGAGACCCGCCCGCTGTCGGCGACCAAGCGCTGGCGTCTGGTGCAGATCGTGGAGAAGGCCAAGTAAGTAGGGCTCTTTTTGAGTCCCTTAGTTCCGCAAGGCTCGCGCTTCAGCGCGAGAACCAGCGCGACATACAGGAGTAGACGTGATCCAGCAGGAGTCGCGGCTTCGGGTTGCCGACAACACGGGCGCGAAGGAAATCCTTTGCATCCGCGTTCTCGGCGGCTCGGGGCGGCGCTACGCGGGCATCGGCGACGTCATCGTCGCCACCGTGAAGGACGCCATGCCGGCTGCCGGCGTGAAGAAGGGTGACGTCGTCAAGGCCGTCATCGTTCGCACGCGCAAGGAGCGCCGTCGTCCGGACGGTTCTTACATCCGCTTCGACGAAAACGCTGCTGTGCTCATCAAGAACGACAATGAGCCCCGCGGCACCCGCATCTTCGGCCCGGTGGGCCGCGAGCTGCGCGACCGAAAGTTCATGAAGATCATTTCGCTCGCGCCGGAGGTGTTGTAGAGCATGAAGGTGAAGAAGGGCGACACGGTCGTCGTCATCGCCGGCAAGGACAAGGGTGCCAAGGGCAAGGTCATCCAGGCCTACCCCGAGCGTGAGCGCGTGCTGGTCGAAGGCGTGAACCGGATCAAGAAGCACACGCGGATCTCCCAGACCCAGCGCGGTGCGCAGTCCGGCGGCATCGTCACCCAGGAGGCGCCCATCCACGTCTCGAACGTGATGGTCGTCGACTCCGACGGCAAGCCGGCTCGCATCGGCTACCGCATCGGCGAGGACGGCAAGAAGGTCCGGGTCTCGCGCCGGAACGGTAAGGACATCTGATCATGACCACCGCAGAGAAGATCGCCCCGCGCCTCAAGGTGCGGTACCGCGAGGAGATCAAGGGACAGCTCCAGGAGGAGTTCTCCTTCGAGAACGTCCACCAGATCCCGGGCGTCGTCAAGGTCGTCGTGAACATGGGTGTCGGTGACGCCGCCCGTGACAGCAAGCTGATCGAAGGCGCCATCCGCGACCTGGCCGCGATCACCGGGCAGAAGCCCGAGGTTCGCAAGGCTCGCAAGTCCATCGCGCAGTTCAAGCTGCGCGAGGGCCAGCCGATCGGTGCGCGCGTCACGCTGCGCGGCGACCGGATGTGGGAGTTCCTCGACCGGCTGCTGACCATCGCGCTTCCGCGTATCCGTGACTTCCGCGGACTTTCGCCGAAGCAGTTCGACGGCAACGGCAACTACACGTTCGGTCTCAACGAGCAGTCCATGTTCCACGAGATCGACCCGGACGCCATCGACCGCCCGCGCGGTATGGACGTCACTGTCGTCACCACCGCCAACACCGACGACGAGGGCCGCGCGCTGCTTCGCAAGCTCGGCTTCCCGTTCAAGGAGAACTGAGTCGATGGCCAAGAAAGCACTGGTCCACAAGGCCGCGAAGACGCCGAAGTTCAAGGTTCGCGGTTACACGCGTTGCCAGCGATGCGGTCGCCCGCACTCGGTGTTCCGCAAGTTCGGGCTCTGCCGGATCTGCCTTCGCGAGATGGCACACGCGGGCGAGCTGCCCGGCGTCCGCAAGTCCAGCTGGTAAGAGTCTTTTTTAACTCCCACTTCGCCACAGGCCTTGCAGTCGATGCAGGGAACCAGGGCGAGAAAGGTTGACAGGTCACCATGACGATGACCGACCCCATCGCAGACTTCTTGACCCGTCTGCGTAACGCGAACTCGGCTTACCACGACGAGGTCGTGCTTCCCCACTCGAAGATCAAGGCGAACATCGCCGAGATCCTCAAGCGCGAGGGCTACATCTCGGGCTACCGCGACGAGCCGGGCGAGAAGCACAAGAACCTCATCGTGGAGCTGAAGTACGGCCCCAACCGTGAGCGCAGCATCGCCGGCCTTCGCCGCGTGTCCAAGCCCGGCCTGCGGGTCTACGCAAAATCGACCGAACTGCCGTCGGTTCTCGGTGGCCTCGGCGTCGCGATCATCTCGACGTCGTCCGGCCTCCAGACCGACCGTCAGGCCAAGCGAAACAGCGTGGGCGGCGAAGTCCTCGCCTACGTCTGGTAAGGAAGGGGGCACAGACATGTCACGCATTGGAAAGCTGCCGGTCGCCGTCCCCTCCGGGGTCGAGGTGACCATCGATGGTCAGCAGATCAAGGTCAAGGGGCCCAAGGGCACCCTTGAGCACACCATCGCCGAGCCGATCACCGTGGAGCGCGCCGAAGACGGCACGCTGCAGGTGAAGCGGCCCGACGAGGAGCGCACCAGCCGTGCCCTGCACGGTCTCACCCGGACGCTGGTCAACAACCTCGTCGTCGGTGTGACCGAAGGCTACGAGAAGAAGCTCGAAATCCACGGTGTCGGTTACCGCGTGCAGGCCAAGGGATCGGACCTCGAGTTCGCCCTCGGCTACAGCCACCCGGTGAAGATCGAGGCCCCGGAAGGCATCACCTTCAAGGTCGAGACCCCCACCCGGTTCTCGGTCTCGGGCATCGACAAGCAGAAGGTCGGCCAGATCGCCGCGGTCATCCGCAAGCTGCGCCGCCCGGACCCGTACAAGGGCAAGGGCCTGCGCTACGAGGGTGAGAAGATCCGCCGCAAGGTCGGAAAGACGGGTAAGTGATCATGAGCGACACGACTACGAAGCGCAAGCCGGTCGGCAAGGACATCTCGACCCGCCGCCGCGTCGCGAAGGCCCGTCGGCACTTCCGCCTTCGCAAGAAGATCAACGGCACGGACCAGCGTCCGCGCCTGGTCGTCAAGCGTTCGTCGCGGCACATCGCCGTGCAGCTGATCGACGACCTCGCCGGCAAGACCCTGGCGTCGGCGTCCACCCTCGAGGCGGACGTCCGCGCGCTCGACGGCGACAAGAAGGCCAAGGCCGCGAAGGTCGGGGAGCTTGTCGCCAACCGCGCCAAGAACGCCGGTGTCTCGACCGTGGTGTTCGACCGTGGCGGTAACGCTTACCACGGCCGCATCGCCGCTCTCGCTGACGCCGCCCGTGAAGCGGGGTTGGAATTCTGATGCAGATGCTCGTGAATGGAAGGACAGCCTGATGCCGGGACGTACACGGCAATTCGGCGGCGGACAGGGCGGACCCGGCGGACAGGGCGGCAACGACCGCAATGAACGTCGTGGTGGCGGCCGGGATCGTCGCGACAGCGGTCGTGGCGGGGCCGGCCAGGAAAAGACCCCGCACCTCGAGAAGGTCGTGACGATCAACCGCGTCGCCAAGGTCGTCAAGGGTGGTCGTCGCTTCAGCTTCACCGCCCTGGTGGTCGTCGGTGACGGCGACGGTCAGGTCGGCGTCGGCTACGGCAAGGCCAAGGAAGTTCCCGCGGCCATCGCCAAGGGCGTCGAGGAAGCGAAGAAGAACTTCTTCCGCGTTCCCCGCGTCGGTGGCACCATTCCCCACCCGATCCAGGGTGAGGAAGCCGCCGGTGTCGTGCTGCTGCGTCCGGCTTCCGCCGGTACCGGTGTCATCGCCGGTGGTCCGGTCCGCGCGGTGCTGGAGTGCGCGGGTGTCCACGACGTGCTGTCGAAGTCGCTCGGCTCCGACAACGCGATCAACATCGTGCACGCGACCGTGGCGGCCCTGAAGGGTCTGCAGCGTCCCGAAGAGGTCGCGGCCCGCCGCGGTCTCCCGCTCGAGGACGTCGCCCCGGCTCGGATGCTGCGCCAGCGTGCGGGTCAGGGGGTCTGACATGACTCAGCTCAAGGTGACCCAGGTCAAGAGCAAGATCGGCACCAAGCACAACCACCGTGAATCGTTGCGCACCCTCGGGCTGCGCAAGATCCGGCAGTCTGTGGTGCGTGAAGACACCCCCCAGGTTCGCGGCCTCATCCACACGGTCCGCCACCTGGTGGAGGTCGAGGAGGTCAAGGCATGACTGCCATCAAGATCCACCACCTTCGTCCCGCTCCGGGCTCGAAGCGCGAGAAGATGCGCGTCGGCCGTGGTGAGGGCTCGAAGGGCAAGACCGCCGGTCGCGGTACCAAGGGCACCAAGGCCCGGAAGAACGTGCCCGCCGGTTTCGAGGGTGGGCAGATGCCCATCCACATGCGGCTCCCGAAGCTTCGCGGCTTCAAGAACCGCTTCCGTACCGAGTACCAGCCGGTGAACCTGGGCGACATCGCCCGCGTTTTCCCGGAGGGTGGCAAGGTCGGCAACGAGGAGCTCGTCGCAAAGGGTCTTGTTCGCAAGAACAAGCTCGTGAAGGTGCTCGGCAACGGTGACCTGAACGGCGTCAAGCTGGACGTCACCGCCGACGCTTTCTCCGGCTCCGCCAAGGAGAAGCTCTCCGCCGCCGGTGGCTCCGCCACCACGCTCTGAGCTTTCTTCGCTCGCTTCACCGAAAGGCCCGCCTGGCTCCGCCACGGCGGGCCTTTCGCTTGCGCTCACCCCGGGCGCGTTTAGCCCCCTAATCGCGATCCGGCCCCTCCGCCCGGCGCTCGCGCCGACTTGCGTTTAGCCCCCTAATCGCGATCCCGACGCGGGCAGCCCCTCCGGCCCCCGGATCGCGATTAGGGGGCTAAACGCGCTCCGCCGGTCGCCCAGGTGCCCGCCGTCCAGATCGCGATTAGGGGGCTAAAGGCGATCTGGACGAGGAGGCCGGAGCATGGCGGAGGGGTGCCTGAGCTGGAAGGATCGTGGGGTGGCCATACCTCCAGGGCAGGATCCGCAGCCCCCTCAGCAGCCGGACGCCCCGCCGATGGTCGTATCGGTCCCGGGTCCCATGGATCCTGCGGAAAGGCCGGTGCGGTCCGGCCGGCCTGAACCCCGAAGGCTCGTCGCGGCGGGATTGGGTGTCCTGGCCCTGGTGCTGACCCTCATGGGCTGTCTCTTCCCGTTATTCAGCACCGAGCATCAACTCAGCTTCGATCGCAGCGCCGAGGTCGTGATCGAGGTCGTGCAAGGTGCGTGGGAGCTGAAGATCATCCAGCCCGGCCACCCTCCAGTGACCACATCGACGTCGCCTGTCGGCATCCCGCTCCTGATCGCCGCGGCGTTCCTTCTCGCGGCCACGGTCGCCAGCGTCCGCGCCGCCCGCCTCCGACGTCCGGGCACTGTGGACCGATGGCTCACCACCATCGCGGCGGTATTCCTCGCGGGAGTCGTCGTCACCGCCGTCACGCTGGGGCTCGGACGCCCGATGGGAGAGGACACCAAGGTGACGCTGACGCTGGAGGCGGGCATGTGGGCGCTCTTCGCCGCAGTCGTGGCCGCGGCCGGTGCGGCTCTGATGAGCCACCGCGTCCAGGACGACGAGTTCCCGATGAACGGTGACCTGAGCCTCGCGGACATGCCCACACCGAAAGACGGCATCTCCATCACGGTGCTTCCGCCCGACGCACAGCCGGCGACACCGGACTATTCGGCCTTCGCGCCTCCACCGGAATCCGGCCGAAAAGAGCGCGATTAGCCCGCTAAACGCGCTCGCGGCCGCCGATACGGTGGGGGAGGAGGTGGCCGATGACTTGGGTGACGGTCTTTTTCGGAGCGGCGGTGCTCGTGGCTTTTACGCCAGGGGCGAACAATCTGCTCGGTCTGCACCACGGCATGACACAGGGGGCGTGGAAAGGGCTCGCCGGCCTGTTAGGCCGTTTGGCCGCATTCACGGTGTTGATCGCGGCTGTCGCGGCAGGGCTCGGACAGCTCCTCGCGGCTTCCGAACTTGCACTCACGGTGATCAAGTGGGCGGGCGTCGCCTACCTGGTCTGGATCGGCGGGCGCCTGCTGTGGTCGACGTTCCGGGCCGGGCGGACCGCGCTGGTCCAGGCGCCGCAGGGTACTGAATCCGTACCGGCGCTACGGATCGCGAGGAAGGAATTCGTCGTCGCGATCACGAACCCGAAGGCGATCCTCATCTTCACCGCGTTCGTACCCCAGTTCATCGACGCAGCTCACGGCTCCTTTTCCACTCAGATCGCGATCCTCGGCGCCGTCTACCTGCTCGCCGAGTTCGTCGCCGGCGCGACCTACATCGGGGCAGGAGCGCTCGTGAAGTCGCTCCGGCTGTCCCGCCGCGCGACCCGCAACGTCGACCGCGGCACCGGCGTCGTGCTCCTCGGGATGGCGGGCGCGCTCGCCGCTTCGAGCTCCTGAACCCGTCCCTGATCACAGCGCGTTTAGCGGGCTAAGTGCGATCCGGTGGGGCCAGGAAAGTGAGTGACGACAAGGCGATCTGTCAAGGTTCCCGAGCGAGAAGCGCGAGTCGATCAACCTCGCGGACCAACCTTCGTCCGGAAAACCCACACGCACTGCGGACACGCCCTGTGAAGCTGTTAGAGTCGGCGACACGCTTCGGGACGAGTGTGCCCCGAAGCGTTCCTGGCTTGTGCCAGAAAGCTGTGTGTTCCCGCCGGCCCCAGGCCGGCCAAGCCGATCGTCGGTAAGACAGCCGACGACGCCGAGGAGGTTCCCCGCGTGCTCAGCGCCTTCCGCTCGGCTCTAGCGACGCCGGATCTACGTAAGAAGATCCTGTTCACGCTAGCCATCGTCGCGGTCTACCGAATCGGTGCCACCATTCCGGCCCCGGGTATCTCGTATTCCGCCGTGCAGCAATGCACGGAGACCGGGTCGCAGGAGGGCGTCTATCAGCTGCTGAACCTGTTCAGTGGCGGTGCACTGCTGCAGCTGTCGCTGTTCTCGACCGGCATCATGCCGTACATCACGGCGAGCATCATCGTCCAGCTCCTCACCGTGGTCATCCCGCGGTTCGAGGAACTGAAGAAGGAAGGCCAGGCCGGCCAGGGCAAGCTGACCCAGTACACCCGGTACCTGACGATCGCCCTCGCGATCCTGCAGGCCACCGGTGTGGTGGCGCTCGCCGACCGCAAGCAGCTCTTCCCGCAGTGCGACACCGCGATCATCCCGGACAACAGCGTCTACACGCTGGCCATCATCGTCATCACGATGACCGCCGGTACCGCCGTCATGATGTGGCTGGGTGAGCTGATCACCGAGCGCGGTGTCGGCAACGGCATGTCCGTCCTCATCTTCCTGAACATCGCGGCCCGGATCCCGATCGAGGGTGGCAACATCCTCAGCAGCGCCGGCCCGGTGGTCTTCACCCTGATCTGTGTGTTCGGCCTGGTGATCATCGCCAGCGTCATCTTCGTCGAGCAGGGCCAGCGCCGGATCCCGGTGCAGTACGCCAAGCGCATGATCGGCCGCCGCATGTACGGCGGAACGTCGACGTACCTGCCGATCAAGGTGAACCAGGCCGGTGTCATCCCGGTCATCTTCGCCTCGTCGCTGCTCTACCTGCCGGACCTGATCAGCCGCCTCGTCGGTGACGCCAACAGCAACGCCGGCTGGCAGGTCTTCATCCAGAACTACATCGTCAACCAGTCCAGCTGGGCGCACGTCCTGCTGTACTTCGCGTTGATCATCTTCTTCACGTACTTCTACATCACGATCACGTTCAACGTGGACGAGCGTGCGGAAGAGATGAAGAAGTTCGGTGGCTTCATCCCGGGTATCCGCCCGGGCCGTCCCACCGCGGAGTACCTCAGCTACGTCCTCGGCCGCATCACTCTGCCGGGCTCGCTGTACCTGGGCATCATCGCGATCCTTCCGAACTTCTTCTTGTCCGTTACCGGTAGCGGGAACAACCAGAACTTCCCGTTCGGTGGCACGGCTGTGCTGATCATGGTCGGTGTCGGTCTCGACACCGTGAAGCAGATCGAAAGCCAGCTGATGCAACGTAACTACGAAGGGTTCTTGAAGTGACGCGCCTGGTTCTCGTTGGCCCTCCTGGCGCGGGCAAAGGTACTCAGGCGGTAGCACTGTCGGAGAAGCTCCGGATCCCGCACATCTCGACCGGCGATCTGTTCCGCGCCCACGTGGGCGAGCAGACGCCGCTGGGCCAGGAGGCCAAGCGCTACCTGGATTCCGGCGAACTCGTGCCCGATTCGGTCACGAACGAGATGGTGCGCGAGCGCCTTGCCGAACCTGACGCCAAGGTCGGTTTCCTGCTGGACGGGTTCCCTCGGAACACCAAGCAGGCCGACGTTCTCGGCGAGATCCTCGGCGAGGTCGACACCAAGCTGAACGCGGTCATCCAGCTCCAGGTTTCGGAAGACGTCGTCGTCGAGCGGCTGCTGTCCCGCGGCCGCTCGGACGACACCGAAGAGGTCATCCGTCGTCGTCAGCAGATCTACGTGTCCGAGACGGCTCCGCTGCTCGAGTACTACGCGGACATCCTGGTCACCGTCGACGGCGTCGGCACGGTCGACGAGATCTCCGCCCGCGTGCTGGAAGCGCTGCGCGACCGCACGTGAACCTCGGAGGACTGCGTGTACTGCAACGGCTTCGTCGTGGGCGCATGATCGAAATCAAGACTCCTGGCGAGCTCCAGGCGATGCGGGCCGCCGGACTGGTCGTCTGGCGCACCCTCACCGCGGTGCGCGAGATCGCCAAGCCGGGGGCGACCACGGCCGATCTCGACGAACTCGCCGAGCAGACGATCCGCGACGCCGGCGCGGTGCCCTCGTTCAAGGGATACCACGGCTTTCCGGCGTCGATCTGCGCTTCGGTGAACGAGCAGATCGTCCACGGCATCCCGTCGAAGACGCACGCCCTGAACGACGGCGACATCATTTCGGTGGATTGCGGCGCCATCCTCGACGGCTGGCACGGCGATTCCGCGGTCACCCTCGCGATCGGTGAGGTGTCGAAGGCGGATCTGGCGCTTTCGGCCGCCACCGAGGCGGCGATGTGGGCGGGAATCGCCGCGGTGTCGTCCGGCGGCAGGCTCACGGACATCTCGCACGCGGTGCAGACCGCGGCCGAGAAGGCAGGCCAGGAAGACGGCATCGAGTACGGGATGATCGTCGAGTACGGCGGTCACGGCATCGGGCGCCAGATGCACATGGACCCGTTCCTGCCGAACCTGGGCAAACCGGGCAAGGGCCCGCGGCTCAAGACCGGCATGGCGCTCGCGATCGAGCCCATGCTGACCGGTGGCGGCGGTGAGACCGTCGAGCTCGACGACGGGTGGACCGTCGTGACCGCGGACGGCTCGCGGGCCGCGCACTGGGAGCACACCGTCGCGATCACCGACGACGGTCCGTGGGTGCTGACCGCCCCCGAAGACGCCTGACCTCGGCCTTCCCGCTCTCGGATCGCGTTTAGCCCGCTAAACGCAAGTCGCCCTGACCTGCGTTTAGCCCCCTAAACGCGATCACCGGAGCGCGTTTAGCCCGCTAAAGGCGAACGCGCCCGGATCGCAGTCAGCCCGCGAAACGCAAGTCCGCCCGCAGGTCGGCGCAGCGCCTCGGGTCGCGCCGCCGGGGCGGCCGCCCGCTACCCCATCGGGTGCACCTCGCCCCCGGAGCCCGCCAGGTCGCAGGCCTGCCGGATCGCGTTTAGCCCGCTAAACGCAGGTCGGCGAGGGTCTACGATGGTAGAGGTCGCAGCAGGCGGACTCAGGGGTCATCTAACACAGTCACCCCCCGTTTGGGGCTTACGACACGGGTTGCGTACACTGTCAAGTCGGTGTACTCATCGCGCCCGGATCCTGCGCGCTCGTGAATTCTCGCGAACGGACATTGGACCCGGGCTGGAGTGTGCCGATGCACCACCCAGCCAAGCACTCAAGCTCTGACTGATAACACAGCGTAGCGACAGGAAATGCGGAGGACATGGGCAAGAAAGACGGGGCCATCGAGGTCGAAGGCCGCGTAGTCGAGCCGCTCCCGAACGCGATGTTCCGCGTCGAGTTGGAGAACGGCCACAAGGTCCTTGCACACATCAGCGGCAAGATGCGGCAGCACTACATCCGCATTCTGCCGGAGGACAGGGTTGTCGTGGAGCTCTCGCCCTACGACTTGTCTCGTGGTCGCATCGTCTACCGCTACAAGTGATCACGACGAGTTAGCACAAGCAGGAGAGCAGGAGACGTGAAGGTCCAGCCGAGCGTCAAGAAGATCTGCGACAAGTGCAAGGTGATCCGCCGTCACGGCCGGATCATGGTGATCTGCGAGAACCTGCGGCACAAGCAGCGGCAGGGCTGATCACTCGCACTCGTACAGAGTGGATTGACGGCTACACAATCTCCCCGCACCTGCCGGGCCGTGCGAACGGCCCGGTTCGCCCTCGGACTTCAGGCCGAGGCCGGGACACCCGAAGCGCAAGCCAAGGGCACGACAGGCGAGTCGGTCCCGGAACCGGACGGGGAGCAGACCTGAAGATGAATTCTATGAAGGAGCATCAACGCCAATGGCACGACTCGCTGGCGTAGACCTCCCCCGCGAAAAGCGGTTGGAGATCGCGCTGACTTACATCTACGGCATCGGCCGTACCCGCTCGAAGCAGCTCATCGCTGCTGCCGAGCTCAACGCGGACACTCGCGTCAAGGATCTGAGCGATGACGACCTCGCCAAGCTGCGGGTCTACATCGAGGAGAACTTCAAGGTCGAGGGTGACCTTCGCCGCGAGGTGAACGCCGACATCCGTCGGAAGATCGAGATCGGGTGCTACGAGGGCCTTCGCTGGCGTCGCGGACTTCCCGTCCGTGGTCAGCGCACCAAGACGAACGCCCGCACCCGTAAGGGTCCGAAGAAGACGGTCGCCGGCAAGAAGAAGGCTGGCAAGAAGTGAGCGTCCAGGGCAAGAAGGTCGTGCAGATGGGCGGCGTCCGCCGTCGTGGCTCGGCTTGTGTCTCGCCCAAGGCGCTCTACGCCCGCCCGATGGCGCTCCGCAACCTGTACACCGACGCCGGTTCGATCATCCGGCGCGGACAGGCCGAAGCGGTCGCCGCTCACCAAGAGAACGCGCGCTAACAGGAGAACCCTCAAAACATGCCACCGAAGTCTCGTACTGCGGCGGGGGCCAAGAAGGTCCGCCGTAAGGAAAAGAAGAATGTCGCGCACGGTCACGCGCACATCAAGAGCACCTTCAACAACACCATCGTCTCGATCACGGACCCCACCGGTGCCGTGATCGCGTGGGCGTCGAGTGGTCACGTGGGCTTCAAGGGCTCGCGTAAGTCCACCCCGTTCGCCGCGCAGATGGCCGCCGAGAGCGCCGCCCGCAAGGCTGCCGAGCACGGCATGAAGAAGGTCGACGTCTTCGTGAAGGGCCCGGGTTCGGGTCGCGAGACGGCGATCCGCTCGCTGCAGGCCGCCGGCCTCGAGGTCGGCACCATCCAGGACGTGACCCCGCAGCCTCACAACGGCTGCCGCCCGCCCAAGCGGCGCCGGGTCTGAGGAACGGGGAGGAGTAAGAAGAAATGGCTCGTTACACCGGCCCCGCGACGCGTATTTCGCGTCGCCTCAAGGTTGACCTCATCGGCGGCGACCAGGCTTTCGAGCGTCGCCCCTACCCGCCGGGCCAGCACGGCCGCGGGCGCATCAAGGAGTCCGAGTACCTCCTGCAGTCGCAGGAGAAGCAGAAGGCTCGCTACACCTACGGCGTTCTCGAGCGTCAGTTCGTCCGGTACTACAAGGAAGCCGTCCGGCGTCCGGGTAAGACCGGTGAGAACCTGCTGCAGATCCTCGAGTCCCGTCTGGACAACGTGATCTACCGCGCCGGTATCGCCCGCACCCGCCGTCAGGCGCGTCAGCTGGTGAGCCACGGTCACTTCGTGGTCAACGGCGTCAAGGTCAACGTGCCCTCGTACCAGGTCAGCAAGTGGGACATCATCGACGTGCGGCCGAAGTCGTTCGCGATGCTGCCCTTCGTCGCTGCCAAGGAGTCGTTCGGCGAGCGTCCCGTTCCCGCGTGGCTCCAGGTTGTTCCGTCCAACCTCCGTGTGCTGGTCCACCAGCTCCCGGAGCGCGCTCAGATCGACGTTCCGGTCCAGGAACAGCTGATCGTCGAGCTCTACTCGAAGTGATCCATCACCGGGCCGGGGAAACCCCGGCCCGGTGTGGGCACGGGCGGCGGCGCCCGGAGTGCGCCGCCGTTTCGCCATCCCTTTCGGTGTCATATGGCGGGCGCCGTTTGGAAAGGAATTAGGAAAGATGCTGATTTCCCAGCGGCCGGCTCTCGGCGAAGAGACGGTCAACGAGACCCGCTCCCGGTTCACCATCGAACCGCTGGAGCCCGGCTTCGGCTACACGCTCGGCAACTCGCTGCGTCGCACGCTGCTGTCGTCCATTCCGGGCGCGGCCGTGACGAGCATCCGCATCGACGGCGTGCTGCACGAGTTCACCACCGTTCCCGGGGTGAAGGAAGACGTCACCGACATCATCCTGAACCTCAAGGAGCTCGTGGTCTCCTCGGAAGAGGACGAGCCGGTCACCATGTACCTGCGCAAGCAGGGCCCCGGTGAGGTCACCGCTGCCGACATCGTGCCCCCGGCCGGTGTCACCGTGCACAACCCGGATCTGCACATCGCGTCGCTGAACGGCAAGGGCAAGCTCGAGATCGAGCTCGTCGTCGAGCGCGGCCGCGGTTACGTTCCGGCCCTGCAGAACAAGCAGGCGGGCGCGGAGATCGGCCGGATCCCGGTCGACTCCATCTACTCCCCGGTGCTGAAGGTGACGTACAAGGTCGAGGCGACCCGTGTCGAGCAGCGCACCGACTTCGACAAGCTGATCCTGGACGTGGAGACGAAGCCGTCGATCACGCCGCGGGACGCTGTCGCGTCGGCCGGTAAGACGCTGGTGGAGCTGTTCGGTCTCGCGCGCGAGCTGAACGTCGACGCCGAAGGCATCGAGATCGGCCCGTCGCCGCAGGAGGCGGACACCATCGCCGCCTACGCGATGCCGATCGAGGACCTGGACCTCACCGTCCGGTCGTACAACTGCCTCAAGCGCGAGGGCATCCACACCGTCGGCGAACTGGTCTCGCGCAGCGAGGCCGACCTGCTGGACATCCGCAACTTCGGTGCGAAGTCGATCGACGAGGTCAAGCTCAAGCTCGTCGGTCTCGGCCTCGCGCTGAAGGACAGCCCGCCCGGGTTCGACCCGACCGCGGCCGCGGCCAGCTACGACGGTGAAGGCTGGTCCGAGGGCGTCGACAGCATCACGGACGGAATTTCGGACAACGGCCACGACGATGGCCAGGACTACGCAGAGACGGAGCAGCTGTAAGGCCAGCTTCGGCTCCCTCACCGGTAGGGGTGGGGGAGCCCCGGCCTCCAGCTGTGAGCTGAACGAGGAGAACCGATGCCCACCCCCACAAAGGGACCCCGTCTCGGCGGGTCGCCCGCGCACGAACGGCTGATCCTGGCCAACCTGGCCACCCAGCTGTTCGAGCACGGCAAGATCACGACGACCGAGGCGAAGGCCCGGCGGGTGCGCCCGCTGGCCGAGAAGCTGATCACGAAGGCGAAGCGGGGCGACCTGCACAACCGTCGTCAGATCCAGCGCATCGTGCGCGACAAGGATGTCGTGCACAAGCTGATCGCCGAGATCGGTCCGTTCTTCGCGGAGCGTCCGGGTGGCTACACCCGGATCACCAAGACGATGGCGCGCAAGGGCGACAACGCCCCCATGGCCGTCATCGAGCTGGTTGCCGAGAAGACCGTCACCGCCGAGGCCGAGGCCGCGCGCAAGACGAAGTTCGCGAAGGACGAGCCGAAGGCTGCCGCCCCGGCCGCCGAGGAGACCACCGAGGCCCCTGAGGTTGCCGACACGGCCGCCACCGAGGCTCCGGAGGCCACCGAGGCTCCTGCCGCCGACGAGGCCGCTGAGGCCCCCGTCGCGGACGCGGACAGCAAGAAGGACTGACGTCCTGACGGCACCGAACACCCCGGACGAGCCCGCCACTCCCACTGCGGAGGGCGGGCTCGTTCGTCTGCGTCTGGATGTTTCCTACGACGGCACCGATTTCTCCGGCTGGGCGCGGCAGCCCGGGCGGCGCACGGTGCAGGGAGTCCTCGAAGAGGCGCTCGCGAAGCAGCCCCCAGGAGCCTCGGTCCCGAAGTCCGTCGTCGTCGCCGGCCGCACCGATGCCGGTGTGCACGCGTCCGGCCAGGTGGTCCACGTCGACGTCTCGCCTTTAGCGGGCAAAACGCGATCCGGCCGCCTGGAACTGGACGAGCAGGGCATTCCTGACCTGGGGCGGATGCGTCACCGCTGGAATCGGTACCTGCCGGGGGACGTGCGGGTGTTGGCCGCCCGGGTCGCGGCGCCTGGGTTCGACGCGCGGTTCTCGGCCGTGCGGCGTCACTACCTTTACCGTGTTTCGGATGCGCCATGGGGCGTCGATCCGTTGCGGCGTCACGACACCCTGGCCTGGACCCGTCCGCTTTCGGTCGATGCGATGAACGAGGCGTCGTCGGCACTCTTGGGGCTTCAGGACTTCGCGGCCTTCTGTAAGCAGCGTGAAGGCGGGACGACCATTCGCGAGCTGCAGCGGCTCGAATGGCAGCGCACCGGGCCGCACGCGGTCGAGGTCGCGGTCTCCGCTGACGCGTTCTGTCATTCGATGGTGCGTAGCCTCGTGGGGGCACTGCTCTTGGTCGGCGACGGCCGTCGTCCGCTCGATTGGCCCGGCGGCGTTCTGGAGAGCCGGACGCGTGACAGCGCTGTCGCTCCCGCACACGGCCTGACGCTGATGGCCGTCGAGTACCCGCCGGACGCCGAACTCGCCGCCCGTGCGGATCAAACGCGAGCCATGCGCACCTCCTCCTGACCCGGACGCGGCGCGGTTAGCGGGCTAAACGCGCTGCGGCGGGCCTGCCAGACGGCCTCGACGATGCCTTTGAAGTCCATCGCCAGGTCCTCCGCGGTGACGATGACGAAACGCCAGCCCTCGGCCTCCGCTCGTCTTCGCCGTTTGCGATCGTGGGCTCGTTGCTTTGGAGTGTTGTGCCATCGGCCGTCGTATTCGATGGCGACCCGGTGTGTCTCGTCGCCGAGGTCAAGACGAGCGACGAAGTGACCCGTCCGGGAGAAGACCTCGAACTGAGGTGTCGCGGTAATGCCACCGGCGGACAGCACGATCCGCAGTTCCGATTCCGGGGGTGACTCCGCGCGAGGATCGGAGAGGCGCAAAGCGTGCCTGGCCAAGCGAATGCCTCGATTGCGGCGACCGTAGAACTCTCCGTTGAGGTGCAGATCGGTCAGTTTCTCGGCTCTCATGAACTGGTCCAGATCGGGGACGCCGATGCGGAGCCGTCGTACCCACCCGGATTTGCGAGGAGAAAGCCGGAGGAGCAGGTCCAGTGCGATTCGACTTCTTCGCGCGATGCGGATTCCGTTCCACGGCCTCGATTCTTCGGGTTTGACCTCGGTCCGCCGAATCTTGATACCGACGATCGGGCCGAAGCGTTGTTTCTCCGGCACCACCATCTCGACCGGGTCATGGGGCTTGGCCAGCTGGACGCCCTGGACGGTCGCGGCCGATCGCCCGGTCAGCACGGCTTCCGGCGGTGCCAGTAACGCGGCCCCGCGACAACGGAGTTCGTGCGTGACCTCGACGTCAGCGCGCGTGTAGACGTCCTGGAACAGTCGCCGGACGCTCGGGCCACGCAGGCGGCTGGCCGTGATCAGGCCTGCCTTGCGTGCGTCTGAGCCGCGGAAGACTTCGGGGAGGTGAGATGAATCGAAAGGTTTGGTCATGCTGACACGGTGATCGACAAGACCGACAAGGCGCGGCCGTCACTGCCTCTCGGGGGCGATTTATCCACAACCCCCGGCTTATCCACAGCCTGCGCGATTCCCTCTTGACGCCCAAACCCCGCGCCCCAGGTCGACTTTAGCGGCCTAAACGCGACGCGTGGCGGACGCAGAACGGGGGCACTGTCCGATATGGACAGTGCCCCCGCAGAGCGCGGTTAGCCCGCTAAAGTCGCCGTGTCGGGGTCAGTCGCCGCGGCGTACGGGGCCCAGGATCTGCTGCTCTTTCGCCGTGGTGACCAGGCGAAGAGGGCGCCAGAGGTTCCGGCCCAGAGCGACGACCTGGTCGTCCTTCAACGTCGTGAGCTGCTTCATCATCTGGGGCGGGAGCCGCCAGATCCGCGCGGCGAGTTCGGCCTGGCCCGGCGGGAGCCGCTGCATCAGCACGAGGTCGGCCGCGTTCGCGGTCGCCCCGGCCTGCGGGTGCAGGTACGGCAGCACGTAGACCGTCGTCTGCCACGGCGACCGCGGCGGGAACAGGTCCTGCGGGGTCGGCCCGCCGTCGGTCACGACCAGCAGCGGCGCGTCCTCGGACGGGCGCGGGAGGTCCACCGGCGACAGCCGCCGGATCTGCACCAGCGGCGAAGGCCTGCCGTTGGGCTGATTCCCCGCGGCCTGCGGGAGAACCTGCCACGCGGCCGGCCGCCCGGTCGCCACGACGACCCACGCCCCGACCGCCATCGCTCGCAGCGCGACCTGACGAGCCAGGTACAGGCCACCGACGAGCACGATCCGGGTCGGCGCCGAGCGCAGCGCGGAAATCGTCAGCGGTTCACCCTTGAGCCCGGAGCCGAGGACGATGCCGCCTCGGTCACCGGACGGGCTGATCGCGTCGAGCATCGCCGGGTCGACGGTGAATTCCGGGGCGACACCGGCGCTCTGGCCTGCGTCGCGCATGCGGGTGCTCATGCCGTGCCTCCGATCGGCAAAGTCGCGGAGAACCCGGAGATCTGCAGGCCGCGCAGCGGCGTCAACGTCACTCCCAGCCGGTCCGAGATGCCCTGCAGCCGCTGGTCGGCGGCGTCCAGTTCACGAGGGTTCCGCGCGCTCAGGCGAACGATTCCCCGCAGGCCGATCTTGCCTTCGTCCGCGGACGGCGAGATCGACATCGCCACCGTCGCCGACAACGCGCGGACACTGGTCAGCGCGTTCAGGCTGCCGCTGATCTTGCCCTTCGGCCAGCTGGTGATCGCGTAGCTCGCGTGCCCGATGCCCGCCGCGGTGACGCCGGTCCAGCGCTCCTGCAGACCGACCTTCCCCTGCGAGCCGGCGACCGCGGTCAGCTCCGCGGCCGAAATGCTGGACCGCAGCAGCTCGTCCGGATCGAGCGGCCGGGTCGGCACGCCTTGCGACTCCAAGGCGTTGCGCACCCGCGACAGCGCGCCGATCAGCGCGCGATGCGCACCGACGACGCCGCCGCCACGTTCGCGGATGGCGGCCGGGCACCGGCGCGGGTCGAGCCGGATGGCGACCCAGGTCGTCCGCCGCGCGGCAGCGGGCAGCGGGCCGAGCACCTCCATGTAGGAGCTGAGGGCAGGCGAGTCCGACGGAAGCGCGGCGCTGCCCGGGTAGCAGTGCCAGATCATCTGGATCGAGTCGAGGACCACACCGCGGTCTTCGAGGCACGGCGCGAGCGCGGACAGCGGCAGGCTCGGCGCGCCACCCGCCTGGGTGATCAGCGCGGGCGCGGGTTCGACGAGCAGGACGGCGGTCCACGTCCCGTCGTTCCACGCGAGGCCGACCTGCTGGCGTTCGTGGTCCACGCCGTGCGCGACGACGAGGTCGGGAACGGCGAGGCGAAGCAGGTTCACCCGGGCGTCGTCAGGGCCGGTGACGGCGTCCTCTTCGGCGGCGAGTGACTCGATGCTGCTCGGCGGAAGCGGATTCGCCACACGATCGTGTGAACGGAACATGTACCGCATGGTGAGGCCGGCCCATTGGGTGAACCAGCGGCCGCCCCAGCGCAGGAACGCGATGATGATCGCGACCCCGAGCACGCCGATCGCGACGTACTTGAGCTTCATGTTGATCGCGAGCAGGACGAGGCCGATCGCGAGCCCGAGTTCGAGCACGACCAGGTTCGCCACCGGCAGCGGGCCGAGGTTGATCCCGCCGGTCCGGCGCCGCGTGGGCGCGGCGATCCGCGCCGCCGGAGCGGGCGGAGGGCCGGACTGCGGGCCGGGGCCGCCGGACGGAGGACCGCCCGGGCCACCGGGCCCACCAGGACCTCCTGGGCCACCAGGTCCGCCGGGACCCTTGGGCCCTCCCGGACCACCGGGGCCGCCAGGACCCTGCGGTCCGCCAGGCCCCCCAGGGCCGCCTGGGCCACCGGGACCGCGAGGAACTCCGGGACCTCCCGGGCCTCCGACCGGGCCGCCCGGACCACCCGGTCTGCCGGGCCTTGGCGGCGGACCCGGCGGACGACCAGGAGGTTGCGGCCCCGGAGGGCCGGGCGGACGTGGAGGAGTGGTGACGGACATCCGCGCTTTCTCTTCCCCTCGTGCGTGCTGCGTACCCGGAAAGCCGGTCCCGAGGAACTTGACACTAGCTGGAGTTGGTAGAAACCCCACACCAGACGGTCCCCGTACGGCTATCCTGCGGAACCGTACCGCGACGGGGAGGACTGTAGGTCGAGAATGCCATCAACACCGACTACTAAGTCTCAAGTTCAGGCTTATCAGTTCGTTCTGCGACGGATGCAATCCGCGCTGGTCCGTCGCGACGCCGTCATGCTCCACGACCCGATGCGCACGCACACGCGGGCCACCATCGTGGGTATCGTGCTGGCCGCGCTGGGCGTCCTGGTCTTCGTCATCTGGGGCCTGCTGAGCCCGAAGCCGTCCGTGCCGGACGCGGGCAACATCGTCATCGGCGAGCAGTCCGGAACGGTGTACGTCGTGGCCGGGAACCCGAAGAAACTGATTCCGACCTTCAACCTCGCCTCCGCGCGGCTGCTGATCATCGCGCAGTCGAAACAAGGGGCGCAGCAGGCGGGGGCCAAGCCTTCCGGGCCGACGCAGGCCTCCGAAGTGAAGAACCCCACAGTCGTCTCGGACGAGCAGCTGAAGAACATTCCCCGCGGTCAGCTCATGGGCATTCCGAACGGCCCGCAGCTGATGCCGACGGAAAGCCAGCGGGTCTCCGCGGACTGGGGCGTGTGCGACGAGGTCATGTACGACCCGACGGTGCCCCAGCCGGATCTGTCGAAGACGGAGACGACCGTCTACGCGGGTGTGAAACAGCTCGGGAACCGCGAACTCGGCCAGAACGAGGCGTTGCTCGCCAAGGGCGCCAACGGCAGGGAGTACCTGATCTACCGGCAGAGGCCGGACCCCAACCTCCGGAACGCGAACGCGGTCAAGGCCGAGATCAAGCCGGACGCGAGCGCCGTCCGTTCCGCGCTGAAGCTGTCCGACCAGCCCCGCGGTATCTCCCAGGGGCTGCTCGACGCGATTCCCGAGGTGCCGGAGCTGAAGCTCCCGTCCGTCCCCGGCGACGGCGAGACCCCCAACTTCGAAATCGAAAGCATGAAGGTCGGCGACGTCTTCTCCACCGAGCAGGCCGAGGGGCGGAAGGACTTCTACCTCATCACGAAGGAAGGGATCCAGTCCATTTCCCCGGCCGTCGCGGACATCGTGCAGACCGGGAAGAACGACGGCAGCACTTCGGTGATGTCCGTGCCGCTGGGCAAGATCCGCAACCTCACGCGTGTCTCCCAGGTCGTCGAACTCGACGCCTACCCCCAGACGGTGCCGACGGTGCTCAACGCGACCCAGGGTTCCCGGGTCTCGTGCCTTGGCTGGTCCATCGCGGGCGACGGCGCCAACCGGGACGGGCACACGGCGGTGTTCGTCGACGACAAGCTGCCGAAGGGCAGGAACGCCGACGGATCCGCGCCCGGCGTCAAGATCGGTACCCCCGGCCCGGTGGGCGCGCCGATCAACAGCTTCTTCATGGAGCCTGGTTTCGCGGCCGTCGTCCAGTCGGCGACCGGCAAGGAGACCTTCGACAAGGGACCGATCCAGCTGATCTCCGATCGCGGCATCCGTTACGGCGTCCCCGACGCGGTGACGGCGGACTCGATCGGGCTCAACAAGCGGGTGCCCGCGCCGGAGTCCATCATCAGGATCCTGCCCAACGGCGCTTCGCTGAACACGCAGGACGTGCTCCGGACGTTCGACACCGTGCCGATCGACGATCGGGCCGGTTCGGTCGCCACGCAATCGCAGCAGGCTCCGGCGGGTAACTGATCGCGGGAACCCGCCGGACGGCGCGAGCGTCTCAACGCCCAAGCGGTATCGGGTGAGTGGAGGAGTGCAGTGGCCGGCCTGAAGATCGACGGCGTCGTCGTCGGTGACTATGCGAAGCGGGTGGACGCGGCCGCCGGAGAGCTCGAACTGGCGGCCGCGGAGGTGACCGGGGACGGTGTCACCGTCGAGTCGCACGGAACGCTGGGGGAGGAACTGGGCCTCGGCGCGTCCTACGGGCGCGCGGCGGAGGCCATCCGACGTCAGCTGGTGGAAGGTGCGGCCGCGCTGAGGTCGGCGTCCGAGGCCCTGCACACGGTGACCGCGCGGCATGCCGGGCACGACGACGAGGCCGCGCAGATGATCAAGCGCGCCGTGGAGCTCTGAACCGCATGATCGCCGAATCGGAGAACCCGACGGATTCCCTCCCGCACCCGATGGCGGCCGCCCGTTCGGCTGCCGCTCCCGTGGCGCCCCAGAGCGCGTTTAGCCCCCTAAACGCGACCGGCTCTGGTGGCGAGGAGCTGGTCGAGGCCGCGGCACCGCATCTCGCCTTCGTTTCGGAGCTGTCCGGCCATCTGGGGCTGATCGATCCGGTCGAGGCCTACCTGACCCCGCTGGCGGGGCGCTGGGAGGACTTGAAGGACGAGGCGGACCGGCTCCGGAAAGCGGCGAAGGCCGCAGGCACCGTTTCGAAAGAACTGGCCGAGGACCTCGGGCGCCTCGACGCCGGGTGGGCGGGCAAGGACGCTGACGCGTTCGTCACGTACATCGTGGACATCAACGCCGCGGGCTCCGACGTCGAAGACGCCCTCACGACCCTGGCGGGTTCGCTGGACGAGCTGGTGGTGTCGACCCGTCGCATCCTGACCGACCTCGTCGAGATCCTGGTCGACACGGCGGAGCTGACCTCCGAGACCGCGATGCTCCCGGTCGGTGGCGTCCGGCGCGCGCGAACTCAACTGGAGGAGGCGCAGGAGTCGGCCAAAGCCCTCTACGAAGCCGCGCGCGACGTCCTCGAGGGCTTCGTGCGGTTTTGCGACGGCGTCGACGATCCTGACGCCGGCTCGCGGAGCATCGAGATCGCCCACCGGTACCCGCAGGACGAGTTCAAACTCCACGACGATTCCGAAGCGCCGGGTGCGCCGGTGCCGGAGAAGGCCGCCGCTGAGGCAGATTCCGGCGCTGCGTCGGACGAACAGTCGACGTCGCCGTCCTCGACCGACGGCCGGAAGACCGGGTCGCAGGAGCCTCTGATCGAGCAAGGTCAGGCGCCGATCCCGGAGGTCGCGCCCGTTCAGACCGCTCCGGCCCATGGGCAGGGCGTCGCCGGGGCGGGATCGGCGATGATGCCGATGGGGATGGCGCCCATGATGGGCGGTATGGGCGGGGGAGGCCAGACGGCTCACCAGTCGAAGACGCGGCCCGCATCGAAACCGTCCGACGTGGTCGGCGAGCCCGGCCAGGTCGTCCCGCCCGTGATCGGCGAGGACGACGCCCCGGCGAAGCCCGCTCCGAAGCCCAAGCCCGCCAAGTAGGCGCCCCAGCGGCGGAGCGACTTTAGCGGGCTAACCGCGATCTGGGCGGCTCGGAGGCGAGTCCCGCTCGGATCACGTTTAGCCCGCTAAAGTCGACGCCTACGGGGTTTTGCGGGCCGGGGTGGCCGGCCGGTTGCGGCGGACCGAGTGGACCACGAACAGCGTGACGAGCAGCGCCACCAGGCCCCCGCCGGTTCCGGCGAGTGCGACGATCATCGGGGCGGGGTCACGGTCGTTCGCGGGCGGCAGATTCGCGGGCAGCGGGACCGGCTTGGCCTTGTCCGCCTCCGACGGCACGATCGCCGTCAGCGCCGCGATCGGGTCGACGACACCGAAGCCGACGAAGTTATCCCGTCCGCCCGGTGCGGCCGGATGCTGCGCCGTCGCCTTGATCCGGTTCATCACGTCACGAGCCGGCAGTGTCGGGAACTTCGCCCGCACGAGGGCGGCGAGTCCGGCGACGTACGGCGCGGCGAAGCTGGTGCCCTGGATGGCACCGGGCTTCCCGTTGCCCTCGATCGTCAGGTTGGCGAGGCTGCTCGACCCCTCGGCCGGGTCCAGCGAGATGATCTTGGTGCCCGGAGCGGCGACACTGACCCACGGCCCGTTGACGCTGAAATCCGCGACACCGCCGGTGTCGTCGATCGCCGCGACCGAGAGGACGTCGTCGGAGAACCAGGGCGGCGTGACGATCGTCTTGGGAGTCTTGGGGTCCGGCTGATCGTTCTGCGGGCATTTTTCGCTGACGTTGCCCGCCGCCGCGACCACGACCACGTCGTTCTGAACGGCGTAGTTCACCGCCGCCTGGAGTGGTAGCTCATTCGGGGTGATGTTCCCGGAGGACGGTCGACAGTTGTCGACCGACATGTTGATTACCTTGGCGCCCTTGTCGACAGCCCTGACCACGGCCTGCGCGAGCGTCTTGAGGTTCCCGGCCGTCTTGCCCTGTTCCTGTTGCCGTCCGCCCTTGTCCTGACCCGGCGCGGTGCCACCGACGGCACCGTTTCCCTGTGAGGACGGCGGAAGCTGCGATCCCGGGTTGTTCGACGAAGACGGCGGAGCGGCGCTGGACGCGGGCGGCTCGGGCTTCTTCTCCGCTTCCTCGTAGTTCTGGCTCGACTGACGGATCGACAGGATCGTGGCGTCTGGGGCGACTCCGCGGAATCCGATGCTCGCGTCGGGCGGATTCGCGGCGATGATCCCCGCGACCTCGGTGCCGTGGCCGTCGCAGTCCTCGAGCCCCGGTGCCTTGCCGCCACCGGGGGTCGCGACGTAGTCACCACCCGATTCGACGCGGCCCCCGAAGTACGGGTGCGCGGTGACGCCGGTGTCGATCACGGCGACCTTTACGCCCCCGCCGACCGACCGGGTGGCTCCGCGCATCAGCTGGTGCACCTTTTCGATCTGCAGGTACTCCTGGCCCCACGGACGGTTCTTGATGTCGACCTGGTCGCCGCCGAGCTTGCTGCGCTGTACGCACTCGGTCTTCTTCTCGTAGGTCTTGTCCGGCTTGCCCTCGTCCGCCGGCTTCTTGGACGTGTCCACCGGAGGCGGGGTCGCGTAGTAGCCGCCAGCGTCCGGCGCGACGCTGCTTTGCTGCGCCCAGGCGGGAAGTGCCACCGACGCCGGAGAGAGAACACCGATACCGGCCGCCAGCAGCACCGTTCCGGTACGCCCGGCGAGGCCGAGGTGGCGGACGCGCGTCCCCCTGGACTTCCGCGCTACGGCCATCAGAGCATCATCCGATCGGGTCGTCACTTGAAGTTGAGGTGGCGCAGCGTCGTGTAGAGATCCATGACGCCGAGCGCCAGCGGGAGCACCGTCGCGATGAAGACGGCCTCGAAGATCTCCACGGTCCGCCGCAGCGGCGGCGAGAAGCGCTTGTTCGGGAAGATCACGCCGACCACGAGCGCGCCGGCGCCGATCAGCAGCAGCGCGCCGAACACGAACAGGACGCGGTTCAGCGGGCTCGCCGACCACATCCAGCCGAGCAGGATGCCCGCGCCGGACACCATGCCGGTGGTCAGGAGGGCGATCGCCTGCGCGCCGTTCGCGTACGCCCGTGCCCGCAGGAGCAGGACCAGCGTGGCGATGACGCCGAGGATCGGGCCGAAGACCGACGTGGATGTCGAGGCGATGATGGCGAACAGCGCGGTGGCCGCGCCGCAGCCGGTCAGCAGACCGGTCATGTACTCGTGCGCGACGGCGGTGCGACGTTCGATGGCGCGATAGTCCGGGAAGCCCGAGTCTTCCTTGAGCTCTTCGGCGCTACCAGGAACGTGCGGCGTCGGGAGGGCCGCGAGCTTGATCGTCGCGCGCGGCAGCAGCGAGATGCACGCCAGCGAGAACGCGGTGGCGCCGGCCGCGATGCCGGCGATCGGAGTGTCGATGAGCGTCGCGGCCAGGAATGTCAGCGCCGAGATCGTGGCCGTCGTCGCCGCCGCGATGAACGTGGTGATGCCGTGCCCGATGACGAGGATGCAGACCGCCGCCACGATGATCACGAGAGCGCTCGCGAGCAGCAGGTTCGCCCACAGAGACAGCCCCGGCACGATGTAGAAGCCGCTGACGAAGGCCAGCGGAAGTCCGCCCGCCGCGGCGAGCCGCACGCCGGTCGCCTCGGCCTTGTAGGCCTTGGCCAGTGTCGCGCCGATCGCGACGCACGCGATCGCGCCGACACCGCCCGCGATCGCGGCGGCGAGTGCGTTGCCGCCGTAGAACGACCCGCTGGTGAAGAGCGCGAGGGCCGCGAAGAACAGCGCCAGCCCGCCCGCGATGTGCCCGAAGCGGCGCGCCGTCTCCTTGGTCCACGGACGGAAGCTGTCCGGGGACGACTCGGCGATCGCGTCGACGACGTCGTCGTACAGCGGAGGCGGAGGGTTCTCGTTGCGCTTGCGCAGCTGGAGGAGCTCGCCGTCGACGACACCGAGGGACGCGAGGGTCCGGCTCGGGTCGAGCGGCGCGTCGCCCAGCTTCGCCAGTGCCCAGCCGCCGTGGCGGGCGCCGCCGTCCGGCGTCGCCTCCTTCGCCATCTCCAACAGCATGGGCAGCAGGTCCGCCACCGCGACGTCAGCCGGCAAAGCCACGTCGATCCGGGTGCGTGGCGCGACCACCGTCACCCTGCTGAATACCGTCGTGCCCGTTGCCACTGCCGTCCCCCTGCCCTGAGAGTCTGCTCCCGGGGGAACCTATACCGAACCCGGGTGCCCACATCATCGACTGTCGGAAAAAGACCGGCAAAAGTAAGAGAGGCGACCTGCGAAGCCCCTCGGACCGGCTGCCGGCGCGTCGACTTTAGCGGGCTAATCGTGACGCGCCGGAGCCCTGGGCACCTGAGCGGGCCCCGGCCGCCAGATCGCGATTAGGGGGCTAAACGCACGTCGGGCGTCTGGGCCGCCGGATCGCACTTAGGCCGCTAAACGCACGTCGGCGGAGCCGGAGCCCTACACTCCCGACATGCGTACGGCCCCGGCCGGGGCCGTTCTCGGCGTTGTCCGGATTTCACCGGCCCACGTTCGATAGGTTGTCTCGCGCACCAGTACGCGCACCAACGGTGGCCGCCATCGTCGAGTTTGAAGAGGGGTCCTTCGATGAGCACGCTGCAGTTCAAGAAGTCACCGCGCCTGGCGGCGCCTCGGCCGCCGGGCGGCGAGGTGCATCTCGAACCGCCGCCTGAGGTGCCGCGCACCATCCCGGGCAACATCGTCATGAAGCTGCTTCCCGCGGTGATGATCGTCGCCTCCATCGGGATGATGGTCTTCATGTTCACCACGGGTGGACGCAATCCCATGATGATGATGATGGGCGGCATGATGGTGCTCAGCACCGTCGGCATGATGGCAGGCGGCGCGGGCAAGGGTGGCGGCGCCAAAAAGGCCGAGATGGACGAGGACCGCAAGGACTACCTGCGCTACCTCGGCCAGATGCGCGACAGGGCCCGCGAGGCCATGGTCGACCAGCGTGCCGCGCTCGAGTGGGTTCACCCCGACCCGCAGACGATGTGGTCGTTGGCCGCGAGCCGCCGCATGTGGGAGCGCCGCCAGAACGACCAGGACTTCCTCCACCTCCGTGTCGGCCGCAGCTCGCACCGGCTCGCGACGCGGCTGGTGCCGCCGCAGACCGGCCCGGTCGACGAGCTGGAGCCGATCGCCACGCTCGCGCTGCGCCGGTTCGTCCGCGCGCATTCGATCGTCCCGGACCTGCCGACCCAGATCACCCTCCGCGGGTTCGCCGCGGTCAGCATGCAGGGCGATCGCGGCCTCACCCGCGGTCTCACCCGGGCGATGCTGGCGCAGCTGGTCACCTTCCACAGCCCCGACGACGTCCTCATCGCGGTCGCGACGGCGGGCCGCGCCAAGGAGGAGTGGGAGTGGGCGAAGTGGCTGCCGCACGCCCAGCACCCGGCGCTCGCCGACGGTATCGGCCAGCTGCGGATGATGGCGGGTTCCCTCGCGCAGATCGAGCAGTGGCTCGACGAGGAACTCCGTGACCGTCAGCGGTTCTCCCGCAACGCGACGCCCGCCCCGGACCAGCCGCACGTCGTCATCATCGTCGACGACGCCGAGGTCACCCGCGAGGAACAGATCATCCTCGAAGAGGGTCTGGTCGGCGTCACCCTGATCGATCTTTCCGACTCCATCGGCAACCTCGCGGCCCGCCGCGGTCTGCGGCTGGTCGTCGAAGAAGACCGCCTCGGCGCCCGCAGCGCCGGCGGCGTCGAATGGTTCGGCCGCCCGGACACGCTCAGCGTGGTCGAGGCCGAAGCCCTCGCGAGGCTCCTCGCCCCGTACCGGGTCGGCACCGCCGCGCAGGACGCCGCCGAGGAAGAGCCGCTGCTGTCCAACCCCGGTCTGCTCGAACTGCTGGGCATCCCCGGCGACCCGATGACCTTCGACGTCCAGCAGTCCTGGCGGCCGCGCCCGGTGCGAGACCGCTACCGCGTCCCCTTCGGTGTCGGCGAGTACGGCCAGCCGGTCGAGCTGGACATCAAGGAAGCCGCGATGGAGGGCATGGGCCCGCACGGCCTGTGCATCGGGGCGACCGGTTCCGGTAAGTCGGAGTTCCTCCGCACCCTGGTGCTGGGCATGCTCGCCACGCACTCGTCGAGCACGCTCAACTTCGTCCTCGTGGACTTCAAGGGTGGTGCGACGTTCATGGGGTTGGACGCCGCACCGCACGTCTCCGCGGTCATCACCAACCTCGCGGACGAGGTCACGCTGGTCGACCGGATGAAGGACGCCCTCGCCGGCGAGATGAACAGGCGCCAGGAAGCGCTGAAGAACGGCGGTAACTTCAAGAACGTCTGGGAGTACGAGAAGGCCCGCGAGAACGGCGCCGACCTCGACCCGCTGCCCGCGCTCTTCATCGTCTGTGACGAGTTCTCCGAGCTGCTGGCCGCGAAGCCGGACTTCATCGACCTGTTCGTCGCCATCGGCCGTCTGGGCCGGTCGCTGCAGATGCACATGCTCCTCGCGTCGCAGCGGCTGGAAGAGGGCAAGCTGCGCGGTCTCGACTCGCACCTTTCCTACCGCATCGGTCTGAAGACCTTCTCCGCCGCGGAATCCCGTGCCGCGATCGGCGTGCCCGACGCGTTCGAGCTGCCGTCCGTGCCCGGTGGCGGTTACCTCAAGTACGACACCTCGACGCTGGTGCGCTTCAAGGCCTCGTACGTCTCGGGCCCGTACCGGCCCGCGGGGATCAAGGCGGCGGGCCCGGTCGCGACGGTGGTTCGCGCCGACAAGCGCCCGCAGCTGTTCGTCCCGGACTTCGTCGAACTGCCGAAGGAGCCGGAGCCGCAGCAGATCGAAGCCGCGCCGGTGGAAGAGGCCAAGCAGGAGGAGGCCGTCGAGCCGAGTGAGCTCGACGTGATCGTGTCCCGGCTGATCGGCCAGGGCCCGCCCGCGCACGAGGTCTGGCTGCCGCCGCTCAAGGAGCCGAACTCGCTCGACACCCTGCTGCCGAACCTGAACCCCACCGACGACCGCGGTCTTTCCCCGGTCGGGTTCTTCGGCAACGGACGGCTGCAGGTGCCGATGGGCATCGTCGACCGCCCGTACGAGCAGCGCCGTGACCTGCTGTGGGCCGACTTCTCCGGTGGCGCCGGGCACGGTGTGATCGTCGGCGGCCCGCAGTCGGGCAAGTCGACCATGCTCCGGACGCTGATCATGTCGATGGCGCTGACCCACACCCCCGAGGAAGCGCAGTTCTACGCGCTCGACCTCGGTGGCGGTACGTTGGCCGGTCTCCAGGGCCTGCCGCACGTCGGTGGCGTCGCCGTCGCCCGCCGCGAGCCGGACAAGGCCCGCCGGATCGTGGCCGAGCTGACCACCCTGCTCACCGAGCGGGAAGGCCGGTTCGGTGCCATGGGCATCGACTCGATGAACGAGTTCCGCAACCGCAAGCGGCGCGGCGAGATCAAGCCAGAGGAAGACGCCTTCGGTGACGCCTTCCTGATCGTCGACAACTGGAAGGCGCTGCGGGACGACTTCGACGAGCTGGAGACCTCGATCACCAAGCTCGCCACCCAGGGTCTTTCCTACGGTGTGCACGTCATCATCGCGGCGAACCGGTGGGCGGACATCCGCCCGGCGATCAAGGACATGATCGGCACCCGGTTCGAGCTGCGCCTCGGTGACCCGAGCGAGTCGGACATCGACCGCCGGGTCGCGGTGAACGTCCCGGCAGGCCGTCCCGGCCGCGGTCTCACCAGGGACAAGCTGCACCTGCTGACCGGTCTTCCGCGCATCGACGGTTCGAGCAACGCGGACGACGTCGCCGCCGGTGTCGCCGACGCGGTGGCGAAGATCAAGGCGGCGTGGAAGGGCCGTCCGGCGCCGCAGGTCCGCCTGCTGCCGGAGATGGTCACCTACGACGAGGTCCTCAGCATCGACACCAAGCGCAACACGAAGCTGGTGCCGATCGGCGTCAACGAGGAAGACCTCCAGCCGATCTACCTCGACTTCGCCTCCGATTCGCACTTCTACGCGTTCGCGGACGGCGAGTCGGGCAAGACGAACCTGCTGCGCCAGATCACCCGGGGCATCACCGAGCGGTACACGACGCAGGAAGCGGTCATCATCCTCGTCGACTACCGGCGCACGATGCTCGGTTTCGTCGGCGGGGACCAGCTGCTCGGCTACGCGGTGTCCGCCGCGCAGCTCGACAGCATGGTCAAGGACGTCCACGGGTCGATGACCCGGCGGCTCCCCGGTCCGGACGTCACGCAGGAGCAGCTCAAGACCCGGTCCTGGTGGACCGGTCCGGAGCTGTTCATCATCGTCGACGACTACGACCTGGTCGCCACGCAGACGAGCAACCCGCTGAAGCCGCTCGCCGAGTTCCTCGCGCAGGCGAAGGACGTCGGTCTGCACGTCATCGTCGTGCGCCGCAGTGGTGGCGCGAGCCGGGCGATGTTCGACCCGATCCTCGGCAAGCTCAGGGAGATCGCGGCGCCCGGTATGGTCATGAACGGCTCGCGTGACGAAGGCAACCTCGTCGCGAACGTGAAGCCGAGCCAGATGCCGCCGGGCCGAGGCAACCTCGTGACCCGGAAGCACGGCAAGCAGCTCATGCAGGTCTCGTGGATCCAGCCGGACTGACCTCCCGCGGAACCAGGTGAGGTCCCGGCTGGGCGAGGGGTGACGACGACGATCTGCGGGAGTGGCTAGTGACTGTGCGGGTAGCGGTGGACTTCGGGACATCGAGCACCTGCGTAGTCGCCTCGATCAACGGCCGCGAGCCGCAGGTCGTCGTGGTGGACGGGCAGCCCTTGATGTCGTCGGCGGTCTACGCCGCGCCGGACGGGACGCTGTTCGTCGGCCAGGAGGCGGAACGGCAGGCGGCGGTGGATCCGTCGCGCTACGAGCCGAATCCGAAGCGCCGGATCGACGAAGGCGACCTGCTGCTGGGCGACAACGTCCTCCGCGTGACCGACGTCGTCCACGCCGTGCTGAAACGCGCGGTGACCGAGGCGCGCCGGCTCGCCGGTGACGCCGAGGTCGAGCTGCTCGTCCTGACCCACCCCGCCGATTGGGGCGCGACCCGGACCCGTCTGCTCCGGCAGGCGGCCGGCGGGCTCGCCCGTCAGGTCGCGCTCGTGCCGGAGCCGGTCGCCGCGGCGGTCTATCACGCGGCGACGTTCGCTCCGGCCGACCTCAACTCCGAGCGCACCGTCGAGTTCAGCGGCCGCCCCGGCGACGCACTGGCGGTGCTCGACCTCGGCGGTGGCACCGTCGACGTCTCCGTGGTCCAGCGCATGCCCGGCAGCCCGGCGGATCGCAGTTCGCCCGCTAAACGCGCCGGGTTCCAGGTGCTGGCCACCCGGGGGGATCCGAGCTTCGGGGGAGCGGACGTCGATCAGGCGCTCCTGGAGCACGTGGGCTCGCTGGTGTCGTCCGTCGATCCGCCGGAATGGCGGAAGCTCGTCGAAGGCCGCGAGCTCACGGATCGGCGGCGCCGCCGTGTGCTGCGGCAGGACGTGCGCGGCGCGAAGGAGACGCTGTCCCGGCACGCGTACACCGACGTTCCGATGCCGCCGCCGTTCGCCGACGCCCACGTGACCCGGGAGGACCTCGAACGGATCATCGCGGGCCCGCTCGGGCGCGCGGTCGAGCTGACCGTGGCCGCGATCGGCGATTCCGGGCTGCGGCCGAAGCAGCTGACTGCGATCTTCCTCGTGGGCGGGTCGAGCCGGATCCCGATGGTGTCCCGGCTGGTGCACGAGCGGACCGGTGTCGTACCCACCACGCTGGACCAGCCGGAGACCGTGGTCGCCCGCGGTGCCCTGCGCGCGGTGCTGATCGACCCGGACCGGACGGGGTCGCTCGCTGGTTCCGCGGTCTCGCGCGTCGGCGGTGCCCCCGCGCCCGCCCCCGCCGACCGGCGCCCCGAAACCCCGCGCCCCCAGTTCCCGCCCGGCCCCCACCAGCCCGCCCCGCCTCCGCAGAGCGCGTTTAGCCCGCTAAACGCGACGCGGCAGCAGGGGCCGCCATCGCCTCCGATGGGACAGCAGGGGATAGCGGCCCCGCCGCCGTGGCGGCCGGGTGAGCCCTCCCGCGAGACCAAACCCGCCGAGCGCGGCGGGAAGGGCAAGAAGGCGCCCTGGATCATCGCCGCGGCCGGGGTCACCGTCGCGGCGGTCGTAGGTGGCGTCCTCTTCGCCGTCAACAGCGGGGAGGCCGAGCCGGAAGGCCGGACGCTCGCCCAGTACGACTATCGCTTCATCGCGCCGATGGACTGGACGCAAACCGACGACCGCGTCGCCAACCGTCAGGTGGTGATCCACCCGAGCGACTCCCTCACCGGCGACGACCTGGTGGTCGCCCAGGAGTACGTGATGGCCTACGACGCGACGGCCGACAGACAGAAACTCGTCGACGAACTCAGTGCCGGGGCACGGGAGAAACCGCATAAGTACAGTGGCTTCAACGGTTCCGCGAACTACGCCGGCCGGACCGTCGTCTACTACCGCGAAACCAAGCCGAGCGCGCGTGTCGACTGGTACGTCGTCGCGCAGGGAAAGACCCGCGTCCACATCGGTTGCCAATACGGCACCGGCTCACCGCTCGAACAACGCGTGAGCGCGGCCTGCGAGCAGGTCGTCAAAACGATGGTGGTCGTCAACTGAAGGGGGAGGCGAATGCCACCCGAACCCGAGACCGCCGCCGAACACTTCGCCCGCACGGGGCGTGACGCGGTCACTTATGCCCGGCAGGTCGCCCGCACGGCCAAGGCAAGGTACGAACGCCGCCGGGGCGAGAACGCGGAACTGGCGAAGCAATTCGGCAAGGGACGGCTCGCGGGCGGCGAGACGGCGCCGACCCCCGCCGCCGTCCGGAACGCGGCGAAACGGTTCCGCACGGGCGCCGGTCTTCCGGTTCCCACGTTGCCCCCGGCGGCGGACTTGGTTCCCCTTCGGCCGGAACCGGCGGCCAGAAGGCCACGTGTGGGTGACGACGACGAGGACTTTTCGCAGTCGCGAATCATGAGCCGAGGCGATTGACCGGCCCCTGTGCGTTTGCTAAATCGCGTGGTGAAAGCCCTTTTCGGCACGCGATTCGCGGCGTGCTGTCCGGGTTTCCGCGTTCGGTTCCCGCCGTGAGCGTTAACGCAAGCAACTACTTGAAACCAACGAGCGACAAGAGGGAACCAGACGTGGCAGTGTCTCCGTCGTAGGTCCGTACCAAACGAACTTCACCAAGTACGGATAAACCACGAACGAAGGGGGTAGCTCCCATGGCTGGCGGATTTACCGGGACAGTTGAGCAGTTCACCGAGGCCGAGAAGCGCGTGACCGAGGTCCGCGTTTCGATGGACCAGAACCTGAGCAAGCTTCGCGACAACATCGAGGCCACCCGCGCGGGCTGGACCGGCGACGCGGCGCTCGCGTTCAACAACGTCATGACGCGCTTCGACGGTGCTGGCCGCAAGCTCAACCAGTCCCTCCAGAACATCGGTGACCTGCTCGAGCAGGCCGGTTCGAAGTACAACGCGACCGAGCAGCAGCAGCAGGAGCTCATCAAGTCGGTCAACCAGGGCTTCGGCGTCCTCGGCTGATTCGGCTACACCGCACCAAATCCAAGACTTTCTTACTTTCTGACTGGAGGAACTTATGGGCGAGATGAAGGTCGATTACGCGACAATCCACGCGGCGGCCGACGACTGCAAGAGCACCGGTGGCGAGCTGGAGTCCCTCTTCGGGCAGCTGAAGAGCGACCTGTCGCCGCTGGTCAACACCTGGGACGGTGACGCGAAGATCGCGTACATGGCCGCTCAGCAGGAGTGGGACAACAGCTTCGAGGAGCTCAAGCAGCTGCTCGCGCAGGTCGCCGGCGTGCTGCCGCAGCTGGCCGACGGCTACCAGGCCACGGAACAGGGCGTCACCGGCCTGTTCTGAGTCTTCCGGCTCCGAACGAGCAACGGCGGGCAGGCATCTTCGGATGCCGAGCCCGCCGTTTCGTTTGTGTGAAAGAAAAAGCCGCGACGGGTTCGTCGCGGCTTTTCCGTGTCCGGCGGAGCTCAGTGCGGTGCGCCGACCTCGAATTCCGGGGTGGTGTTCAGTACCCGGACGGTGACCTTCTTCTGCTGTCCCGAAAGATCGATCGAGCAATCGAACGTGGTCCCGTTCTCCACAAGTTGGCCGGAAGGACACGTCACGTTCTTCACGTCCGGCTCCCCGTAGTGCTCGTTGAGCACGCGGACGACGCCGTCCTGGACCGACTTCTCGTCGAGAGTGTCACCCGCGAACGCGCCGAGCAGCCAAGCCGAGACGCCGCCCGCGATCACGACGGCCGCCGCGATCCCGCCGATCAGCAAGGTCTTCTTGGAAACCTTGGACTTCTTCGGGGGCTCCGCGCCGAAAGCGCCGAGCCCGCCGTACTGCGACGACTGGGCGGGCTGGAAGCCTCCGCCGTACTGTCCCTGCGGGGGAGTGCCCGGAACCTGTTGCGGTGCCTGCCAATCCTGCTGCTGCGGCGCGGGCTGCTGCTGCGGTTGCTGCCACGCCGTGCCCGGCGCGGGTGCGGCGTTCTGTTGCCATGGCCCGGAAAACGAGCCGGTGACGCCGGGCTGCTGCTGCCATTGCCCGGTGTAGGAACCGGTGGTCGCGGCATTGGGGTCGTTCTGCTGCCACTGCCCGGGATGCGGCCCGGTCGCCTGGCCGTCCTGCTGCCAGCCCTGCTGCTGGTTCCCGGGGTTCGCCGGCGGCTGCCACCACTGCTGCGGCTGCTGTTCGGTCATGCCTCAGACGCCTTTCAACTCGTTGAACCGGCGGTTGAAATCGTCCTTGGCCGCCTTGTCCGGCAGCACGGTGATCTGCGAGGCGTCCGGCAGCCTCGGCAGGTCCTGCGTGCTCGCTTTGCCGGTGAAGCGGAAGTCGTAGCGCAGCTCGATCTTGTGCCCGCCACCCTCGATCTTGGCGTCCATCACGATCTGGTTCAGCGTCCCGTCCGAGTTGAGGGAGACGGTGGTCCGGACCGGGGCCTTCTTCATGTCGCCCGTGATCGCCCCGCTGATCGACGCCGGCAGGATCTCCACCCGTCGCTCGATGAACTTCCCGAACGGGATGTCGGCGGTCAGCTCGATCCGGTTCTCCGGAAGGCTTTTCGCGCCCTTCACGATCTTCTTGTCCGCGTTGTAGGCCACGGCGATCGCGTCGGCCATCTTGCAGGCGGTGATGATCCCGACCCAGGCACAGGGGATGGTCAGCCCGGTCTCCGACTTCGGCATCGAAACCCACGGCGTCGGGGCGAGGCTCTTGTAGACGGGGCCGAGGTACACGTATTCGACGGTCCCGTCGGCCGGGGTGTACCAGTCGATGCTGTCGTCCGGGTTCTTCTGCGAGCGTTGGCGGCTGACCCGGCCTTCCGGGGAACCGGTGCGGGCGGACGAGAGCGTGCTGCGGATGTACTTCTCGTCGAAGCGGAAGTAGGCGCCCGACTCGCTGGTGACGTCGCGCTGGTCGCCGATGGTGTCCTGCAGCTTGTTCATCGCCGTTTCGAACTTCGTGCCGACGTAGGTCGCCGCGTCGTCGCCCTTCGGCACGGCCGTGCCCGCGCGCCCCTGGCCGCAGGCGGTGGTGAGCACCAGCACGGCGCTCAGCACGCACAAGATGGTCGTTGGACGTTTCTTCATCGCCGTTCCCCTGAATCGAGTCCCCCCGCGCGCGGTGCGCGTCCGGATCGTCTCATCCTCTCCCGCGAAGGACGATGCCGTGGGCGGTTCCGCCACACCGGCGAGGTACAGTTGCGGGGCGCCCGCCGGGCGCCGGTCCTAGTATGGGACCCCGGACCGACCCCCGCTTCGCAGTAGGGTCGGGCGTGGGGGTATCTTCATATGTCGTTGTGCGCTGCGGCGCGTAAGCGCTAGGCCCGCACAGAACCCACACGCAATGTTGACGACGAGGTAGACCCTTGCCCACGTACAGCCCCAAGCCCGGCGACGTCACTCGTGCCTGGCACGTGATCGACGCCGAGGATGTCGTGCTCGGCCGGCTCGCGACCGAGGTCGCCACGCTGCTGCGCGGCAAGCACAAGCCGACCTACGCTCCGCACGTGGACACCGGTGACTTCGTCATCATCGTCAACGCCGAGAAGGTCGCGCTCACCGGTAACAAGCGAGAGCAGAAGTTCGCGTACCGGCACAGCGGTTACCCCGGTGGTCTGCGTAAGCGCTCCTTCGGTGAACTGCTCGACACCAAGCCCGAGCACCTGCTCGAGAAGGTCGTCAAGGGCATGCTCCCGAAGAACAAGCTCGGCCGCGCCCAGGCGAAGAAGCTGAAGGTCTACGCCGGCGCCGAGCACCCGCACGCCGCGCAGCAGCCGCAGGCGCGCGAGATCACCAAGATCGCGCAGGTCGCGCAGTGAGTGAGGAACAGTCTGTGACCAGCACCGAGGAGACCACGACCGAGGCCCCGGCCGAGGCCGTCGCGACCACGGAAACCCCTGCCGTCGGCGAAGCCGTCGCGACCAGCGAGACGCCCTCCGGTGCTCGTCCGTCGCGTGCCGCGGGTGGCAACGCCCAGACCGTCGGCCGCCGCAAGGAGGCCGTCGTCCGGGTGCGCGTCGTTCCCGGTACCGGTGAGTTCAAGCTCAACGGCCGCACGCTCGAAGAGTACTTCCCGAACAAGGTGCACCAGCAGCTCATCCGTGAGCCGCTGGTGACGGTCGACAAGCCCGACTCGTTCGACATCTTCGCCAACCTGCACGGTGGCGGGATCTCGGGCCAGGCCGGTGCGCTCCGTCTCGCGATCGCCCGTGCGCTCGCCGAGGCCGCCGCCGACGACCGCCCGGCCCTGAAGAAGGCCGGCTTCCTGACCCGTGACGCTCGCGCCACGGAGCGGAAGAAGTACGGCCTCAAGAAGGCCCGTAAGGCTCCGCAGTACAGCAAGCGCTGATCGCGCCTCTGGCGCAACCCGCGGAAGCGCCCATCCGTCTCTCGGATGGGCGCTTCCGTGTTTCCGGGGTCTCGGCGTGCCCGAGGACCCCGTTGTCACAGCAGTCCCACGTGCCCCACGCGTTCGCCTTTAGCGGGCTAAACGCGCTCCGCGCGTCGCGTTTAGCCCGCTAAAGGCGAAACCGGGGGTACTGGCTAGGTTGTCGTGGTGGTTTTTCAAGGAGGTCGACAGATGGCTCGTCTATTCGGTACCGACGGCGTACGTGGCCTCGCCAACGAAGAGCTGACCCCGGAGCTGGCGCTCTCGCTCGCCGCCAGCGCCGCCCGTGTCCTCGCGGCCCACGACCGTTCGCACCGTCCGGTCGCGGTCGTCGGCCGTGACCCGCGTGCCAGCGGCGAGATGCTCGAGGCCGCCGTCGTGGCGGGACTCACCTCCGCCGGTGCCGATGTGCTCCGCCTCGGCGTCCTCCCGACGCCCGCCGTCGCGTACCTGGTCGGCGCGCTCGAAGCGGATCTCGGCGTGATGATCTCCGCCTCCCACAACCCCATGCCCGACAACGGCATCAAGCTCTTCGCGGCAGGCGGGCACAAGCTCCCCGACGGGATCGAGGACGAGATCGAAGCCGGTCTCGCCGCTCCCGTCGCCCGCCCGACCGGCATCGGCGTCGGCCGCGTCAAGGACGTCGCGGACGCGGGTGACCGCTACATCGAGCACCTGCTTTCGGCCACTCCGCACCCGCTCGCGGGCCTGCGAGTCGTCGTCGACTGCGCCAACGGTGCGTCGTCCTTCGCCGCCCCCGAGGTCTACCGCAAGGCCGGCGCCGACGTCATCGCGATCCACGCCGACCCCGATGGCGTGAACATCAACGAGCACTGTGGGTCGAATCACCCGGACGCGTTGCGCGCGGCGGTCGTCGAGCACAGCGCGGACCTCGGGATCGCGCACGACGGTGACGCCGACCGCTGTGTCGCGGTCGACGCCGCGGGTGAACTCATCGACGGCGACCAGATCATGGCCGTCCTCGCGCTCGCGCTCGCCGAGACCGGCGAGCTGACCAAGAACACCCTGGTCGCGACCGTGATGAGCAACCTCGGTCTGCACCTGGCGATGCGTGCGCACGACATCAACCTCGTCACCACCGCCGTCGGTGACCGCTACGTCCTCGAGGAGCTCCGCGCGAGCGGGTTCGCGCTCGGCGGCGAGCAGTCCGGCCACGTCGTCCTTCCCGCTTACGCGACCACCGGCGACGGTCTCCTCACCGCGCTGCGGGTGATGAGCCGCATGGCGTCCACCGGCAAGTCGCTCGCCGAGCTCGCCGCCGTCATGAACCGCCTGCCGCAGGTGCTGGTGAACGTCCCGGTGGCGGACAAGGCGGCGGTCGCCGTCTCGGCCGCGGTCCGCGACGCCGTCGGCGCCGTCGAGGCCGAACTCGGCGAAGAGGGCCGTGTCCTGCTGCGCCCGTCGGGCACCGAACAGCTGGTCCGCGTCATGGTCGAGGCCCCCGCGCACGACACCGCACAGGCGGCCGCGGACCGGCTCGCGGGCGTCGTCTCGTCCGCCTCGTAAGCCCTCTCACGATCTTCCCAAGTCGCTGCGCCCGGGTTACCGGCCCGGTACATTCCGTGTGCGTATACCTAGGGGAGGGTGACGGTGACGGGCAACGGGCACAAGGTCGATCCGGCGCAGCTGAACGAGGCAGCCAAGGTCCTGCAGGACCTGCCCAAGCAGGCTTGCGAAGGGCCGATCGGGGCGGTCGAGCAGATCAACCTGAACGCCGGGAGTTTCGGGCCCGCGCACGGGGACTGCTTCACCGGCTATTCGGCGAGCATCCAGCGCTTGGCGAAGTGTGCGCGCGGTTACCTCGCGGCCTCGGACGAGTTCGGCCGCAAACTCGCGGCGTCCAAGGACCTTTACCAGTCCAATGAGGACTCCAACGCCGCCGAGATGAGGAAGCACTGATGCCTCTCGCGGACGTCGGCGGCGACACCGGTCACGACATTCCCAGCCGGGCCGAAGTCGAGAAGATCCTCAACGACCCGAACATCGATCGCGACACCAAACGCGAACTCGCCCTCAACTACATCGACTACATCGAGGACGAGACCCCGGAAAGCTGCGGATTCGCCAGCGAAGCCGAGCGGAACGGCTTCCGGGACTACATCAAGTCGATGAACGGTGACTGGATCACCGAAAGCGACATCGGTGACAACAACGCCTACCTCGAAGATGTCCAGACGGCGTACAAGACCGCGCAAGAGAAGTACGACGCGAGCCAGGCCGCGGGGCGGCAGGGCGATCGCGACGCACTGAACAAGGACGCGGCGAAGACGCAGGAGATCGCCGGTCGCGCCACCGAGACCGACCCGGGCTGCGCGAATTCGAACGACATCATGGTCCCCGGGCTGTCGGGGTTCAAGGTCTACGAGATCTTCCACCCGGCCTACCTCCGCGCGCTGAGCCTGGCGGGCGGCGGAGCGGCTGTCTCCCTCGGTGAACTCCAGCGGCTTTACCACGAACAGGACAACATCCCGTTCAACCTGTTCAAGGCGAGCGCCGACGAGTTGACCGCGGTCGGCGCGGCCGTCGCCGGGTCGGCGCAGGACGTCTCCGGGAAGCTGGGGAACTCGCTCGGCACTTGGGAAGGCGCCGCGGCCGAACAGGCGCGTGCCTACCAGAAGGCCTATTCGGACAAGACCGGTCTGGTCGCCGAGGCCTTCAAAGCCGCGGGCGACGGACTTCTGCGGACCAACGCCTCGGTGGGCAAGTTCTGCCGCGAAAAGGTCGAGTGGCTGCAGAAGTGGTACACCGACAACATCGACGGCGCGACGGCGCAGGACATCGAGCGGATCATCCGCATCGCGGACGGCTCGTGCAGCCAGAACGACATCATCCACTGCATCAAATTCCTGAGCATCGAAGCCAAGGACGCGTTCAACGACGACGGCGGCGACATCGACCAGAGCACCATCGACGAGGTACTCAAACCTCAGGCGGTGGCCTGGCTGAAGAACGTCTTCCTCGCTTGGTACGGCAAGCACATCGAGAACTTCCAGCTGGTGTGCAAGAACACGCGCGACGCGATCAACGGCGCGTGGAAGGCGTACTTCGATTCACTCGGCCAGGTGGTCGAGAACCCGTTCGCGGATTTGGGCAAGACCCCCGAAACGGGTGGCGAGAAGCCCGTCGAGAAGGGCGGTGGCGGCAAGGACACCGGCGGTGGCGGCGGTCCGTCGTCGGGTACTGGTGGTGGCCCGTCTTCCGGTGCGGGCGGGGCAGGCCGCATGACGCCGAGCAATCACGAGAACATCCAGCCGGAAAAGCCCGAAGTACCGGGCCAGGAGAAGAACCCGGTCACGGACAAGCCGCTCGACGTCGACCCGGCCACCGGCCGGCCGTATCCGATCGACCCCCGTACGGGTGAGGCGATCAAGAACGGCATCGAGGACACCCGGCCCGAGCCGGTGACGGTCGAGCAGGGCGACCGCAAGATCTCCATGGCCGAGCCCGGCGCCGACGGGAAGATGGGCATCTCGGTCCAGGACGGCACCGGCCAGGCAAAGGACTACGACCTCGACTTCGGTGACGGCAAGGCCGCGCCGGACGCCGAGAAGCCGGCCAACCCGGGGCAGGTCCATCAGCCCGGTCCCGACGGCAAGATCCACATCGAAGACGGCGGTCTCAAGATCACCGCGGAACGGCCGAACGGTCCCGACGGGCCGACGCTGGTGACCGTCGACGACGGGTCGGGGCAGCCGTCGAAGTACACCTTGGGTGAAGACGACCGGAGCCAGGACTCCGCGCCGCAGCCGGCCGGAAGGCACGCCGCGGAAGGTGCCGCCGCGGCCCGGCCGGTCGAGGAGGCCGCGCGTCAGCAGGCCGAACAAGGTGTCCGCCCGCACGACACCACGTCCGGCGGGACCGGCGGCGGAGCGCCCGCGGCGGTGCCAGGTCAGCAGGCCGAACCGGTGGCGGTGGCCGCCGACGGTGGTTCCGAATCGACGACGGCGCAGTCGTTGAGCGACCCGTTCGCCGGTGAGGACAACGGCCTCGGCGACACGTCGGATCCGGCCGGGAGCGGCGGCGGCGCGTCCGCTCCGTCGCCGCCGTCCGGACTCGGTTCCGCTCCTGGCGGGGGCGCCCAGGATCCGGCCGCGGCCGGTGCGGGGATGATGGGCGGCATGGGCATGATGGGCGGCGGCGCGGCCGGAGGCGGGCAAGGGGCCGGCGAAGACCAGCAGCGCACGTCCAGCGGATACCGGGTCGACGGCGGCCTGTTCGACACCGCGACGACGACGGGCAGCCGGATCAGCGGCTCGCTCGACGACGACGGCGTCATCGGTTTCCGCTAGCGGTCAGGGGAGGGATCAGTGAATCCTGAGGAGGATCTCGCCAGACTCCGGCACAAGCTGGCCGGGTTGGAGCGCGAAAACGGCGATCGGATGTACCTGGTCGACAACCGGGCGACCAAGGCGATCGAGGAGACCCGGGCCGCCGGCGACAAGCTCAAGCAGGAGACGAGCGCGGCGCTGACGGCACGGCTCGAGCAGAAGAAGCGAGCGGAGGCCGCGGGCGGCTGGGCGACCGAGTCGACTCTCAGCGAAAAGGTCGAAGACGACGGCGACTTCGGGTTCGAGGAGGACGAGGCCGAGAACGAGCGCCGCGCCGGGTACCGGACGGCCGACGAGCCGCCGATCGCGTACCGGCCTGCTCCTCCCGTGCCGCCTTCGCCTCCGCCGCCTCCGGTGCCTCCGGTCCCGGTCGCCGAAGAGCGTCCGGCCGGGCGGCATCGGCGGGCGGCCGCGCGCGGTGACGACGACGATTTCGCCGACACCGACTGGCTGGCGACCTGAACGGTCAGGTCCGCAGCGCCACGATGGCCCGCTCGACGCCGTGGAAGACGGCGTGCGTCTTGTATCGCACGTCTTCGGCGACATGGTCGGGAGTCAGGATCTCGGCAAGAGCGCGAAGCGCCACTTCGCCCTCGGTGACCGCGACTCGCGAGCCGGGACAGGTGTGCCGTCCGAGGCCGAACGCGAGTTCGGCGTCAGGGCCCAGAGGGATGGCCAGTTTGTCCCCGGCGGCGAAGTCCTTGCCCGCCAAGGAGAACGGCGCGATCACGCGGCGGGCGGCGAAGCGGGTCGGGGCGATTTCGTGGATCAGGCCGCGTACGTCGTCGAGGACGTCTGGGCGGCGTAGGAGTTCGAGGCCGGCGAGGGCGAGGAAGTTCATGGAGTTCTCGTACGCCGCGTGGGCGAGCATTACGGGCGTGATCATCAGCTCGTCTTCGGTGATCCGGCCCGCTTCGTGCGCTTCGCGGAGCAGCGCCAGCCCGCCGCCTTCGACGGCCGTCGCTTTGAGGAAGAACATCGCGACCCTGAGCGCGGCGGTGTCGGCCCCGGCCGGCCCGCCCGACCAGACGTCCAGGTTCGCGGCGGTCTCCGAAAGGTTCGTCAACAGCTTCTCGCCGAGTGGCTCGACCGTGCCGAGCATCGCCTCCGTCACCCTGGCCGCCACCGGCCTGGCGAAATCGGCCACCAGATCGAACCGCGGGAGCGACTTTAGCCCCCTAATCGCGATCCGGAGGTCGGCGAGCACGGCGTCCGGCAGGGGCTCCACCAGGGCGATGACCTCCTTGACGACGGCGCGCAGCCGCCGGTGGTCCGCGCCGTCCATCAGCAGGAGGTTCGGGGTCTCGGCGGCGGCGCCACCCGGGTTCGAGCTGAGCTCGCGGTCGCGCAGCGCCTTGACGCGATCCGCCGGATCGTCCAGCACGAAGAAGTCGTCCACGCTCGTATGATGCCCATGCCGCGGCCGGAGGATGTGCCAGTGCCCTCGAATCCGTCATCAGAAGTGCCCGACGAAGTGTTGCGGACCCCGCTCGTGCACCGTCTGCTCGAGCGCGCCGAGGTCGAGCGTCCGGCGTACACGCACCTCGATTGCTCGAACCGGCACGAACCCGTCGAGGACACGCTGACCTGGGCCGAACTCCTCGTCCACGTCCGCGCTGTCGCGGCGAAGCTGCGTGAGCTGATCCAGCCGGGAGACCGCGTCGCGATCACGGCGCGGCAGGACCTCTCTTACGTCGTCGCGTTCTTCGGCGCGCTGTACGCCGGCGCCGTGGCGGTGCCGCTGTCCGCTCCGGACGTCCGCGCTCACCGCGAGCGGCTCGTCGGGGTCCTCAACGACTGCGACGCCGACATCTGGCTCACGTCGGAAGCACTGGTCGAACGCCTGACGGAGTTCGCCGAGGCCGAGCCGGTTCCGGCGCCACGCGAGATCGTCGCCGTCGACACCTTGCCGCTGGATCCGGCGGATCGATCCCTGCCGTCGCCGGTCACCCCCGAAGACCCCGCCTACCTGCAGTACACGTCCGGCACGACGCGATCACCCGCCGGCGTGATCATCACGCATCGGGCCTTGTCGGCCGCTTGCTGGCAGATCTGCGACGCCTACGACGTCGACGAGCGCACCACGTGCGTCGGCTGGATCCCCTTCTTCCACGACATGGGGCTGGCGCAACTGCTCGCGGGGACGATGCACTCCGGCGGCCGGACGGTGTTCATCGCGCCGCTGGAGTTCATCCGGCGCCCGGAGCGCTGGCTGCTGCTGATGTCGGCGTACCCGAACACGCTCACGGCGGCCCCGAACTTCGCGTACGACCTGGTGACCGAGGCCGTGCCCGAGGCGAAGCGCGCCGAGTACGACCTCTCGACCGTGTCGATCGCGCTCAGCGGCAGTGAACCGGTCCGCGCGGCGACCGTCCGGGATTTCCTCGCGGCGTACGAGCCCCACGGCTTCCCGCGGGGCGCGTTTAGGCCGTCCTACGGGTTGGCGGAGGCGACGGTCTACGTCGCCAGCGGCGATTCCAGCGGGCCGGTGGTGACCGAAGTGGACGGCCGCGAGATCGTCGAGATCGGCTGGCCACGGGGCCAGCGGGTCCGCGTCGTCGCCCCGTCGGATCGCGTTTTGCCCGCTAAAGTCGACCTGGGCGGGACGGGGGAGATCTGGGTCAAGGGGCCCAACGTGGCGGCCGGGTACTGGCGGCGTCCGGAGCTGACCGCCGAGGTGTTCGACGCCGAACTCGACGGGGAAGGCGGCTGGCTCCGCACCGGCGACCTCGGCACGATCCGCAACGGCAGGCTCTCCGTGACCGGCCGCCTGAAGGATCTGATCATCATCGACGGCCGCAACCACAGCCCGCACGACATCGAAGAGACCGTCGCCGCCGCCCACCCCGTACTCGGGCCGGAGCGGGTCGCCGCGTTCTCGGTCGACGGCGACGAAGGCGAGGGCGTCGTCGTGGTCGCCGAGCGCGCGCGGAAGGCCCTCGACTTCGACGAATCCGAGATCGCACGGGCCGCCACCCGCGCCGTCGCCGAGCGCCACGACGTGCGTCTCCGGGCCTTCTTACTGGTGAAACCCGGTGGCCTGCCGCGGACCTCCAGCGGCAAGGTCGCGCGTTCCGCGGCCAGAACGCGGTACTGGACGCCGGATGGGACAGAATCCCCCCATGGCAGCTGACGCGAGCGAGTACGTCGACGAGATCAAGGCCCTCGTCTGCGAGACCTTCGACGTCGATCCGGACACCATCGACGAGAACACGCCCTTCGCCGAGATGGGCGTCGACTCGCGGCGCCGCGTCCGGCTCCTCGCGACGGTCGAGGTGGAGTTCGGCATCGACATCGACCTCGACGAGCTGGATCGCCTTGTCGACATCCGGGGCGCGGCGACCGTTCTCGCCGAGGCCATCGAAGCGGGCGCGAAACCGCGAAAACGCGGCCTACCAGGCTTCTTGCGCCGAAATCGTTTGAGTTAGCAAAGGTGTGAATGTTCCTGCGGTCTCGATGACCGGTGGGTACATTCTGTGTGCATATGCGACGGCACCTGAGGCCACCGGCGTGCGTCGTAGGTAGGACAACGAGGCGGATACAGCGGGACGAAGGGGGCACCGGTCATGCCGGACGGGGGCTACAAAGCCGATTCAGAGGCGATGCTCACGGCGTCGACGTCGTTGGAGCGCGCAGCTGAGAACACGACGTCCGAGGCAGGGAAGGTGGGGCCGACCCAGGTTCAGCCTGCGGACTTCGGCCGGGTGCACAAGGACTACCAAAAGGGCTACGCCACCGGGATCCTCGCCATTTCCGATGCGATGAAGGGCTACGCGGGCCAGCTCACCCAGCTCGCCGGAGGGGTCAGTACCGCGTCGACCCGCTACACCTCATCCGACCAGGCGAACGCCGCGGCTGCCAACAAGGCGGGGACGCAATGAGCAAGTACACGTGGGAGCAGAAGAAAGCCCTCCTCGACGACCCTTACATCACACAGGGCACGAAGGACAAGCTGATCTTCGGTGGCGACGCGGCCTATGAGAAGGCGATCGCCGAGCGTGATTCGAACGCGGCCGCGGACAAGAAGCAGAAGACCGCCGTGGAAAAGGCGGACAAGGATCTCGACGCCATGTCCAGGCCGGCCGCCGGCGGTTCGACGACCAAGTCCGACCAGGTGCTCGACCTCGGTAATCCGGCGCTGGATTTCTTTTCCGACTGGACCGAGCAGGTCTGGAACAAGATGCCGGACCGGCCGTACGAGATCAATTACAAGACCGACGTCTGGGACCGGTTCCACGAGAACCGTGAGATCAATTTCCAGAAGATGTTCGACGAGGTCGAGGATCTCGGCGACGCCAAAAAGGCCGTCGAGCAGACCAGGACGGACGCGACTTCGGCGCTGACCACGCTCTTCCACGATTGGAAGGGGCAGGGCGCGACGGCCGCGAAGGTCAAATACGAGCAGCGGATCCAGCCCGACGCGAAAGAACTCATCGCGCAGATGGACGGTGCCATCAAACTGGTGCCTTCGACCATCGACAAGATCTACAGCGCGCTCAAGCTGAAGGTCGACGAAACGCTGAAGCTGCGTGTCGACAAAGTCGCCACGGCGCCGCTGTTCACGGCGAAGCAGGTCGTCGAGATCGCGAACGGCAAGGTCGATTCCAAAGAAAAGCTCATGGACGTCGCGTATTGGCTCGACTCCGCGTGTCCTGGCAACAACCTCGCCGAACGGCTGCGCGACGACGACTGCAAGCTGAACGACGAAAACAAGGACTATGCGATCGGGGCCGCGAAGCAGTGGCTGAAGGGTTCGTTCGCCACCGAATTCGGTGAGCGATTCGAGAACTTCAAGAAGCTCTGCAAGAACGCGACGGAAACGATCAACACGCAGTATCACGAGCTTTCGCGGTTCATGGAGGACTACACGAACCCGTTCCCCGCGCCTGGGGCCGAGAAGCCGCCCGCCGACGACGGCAAGGGCAACGACAACGGCGGCAATGGTGGCGGAAACGGCGGAGGCAACGGCGGCGGAAGTGGAAGCGGGAGCGGGAGCGGTGGTGGAAGCGGTAGCGGGGGCGGTGCCAGCACGCCGCCCGCCGCGACGGTCCCCGAGACGCCGAAGCCGGAGGACAAGCCCGCGGAGGGCACGAACCCGGTGACCGGCAAGCCGCTCGAGCTGGACCCCGAGACCGGCAAGCCGTACCCGATCGACCCGGCGACGGGTGAGGCGATCAAGGACGGCATCGACGGTCAGGACACCATGACCGTCCAAAAGGGCGACAACAAGATCGAGATGACCGAGCCGGATAAAGACGGCAAAATGGACATCAAGGTCGACGACGGCAAGGGCAACGAGAAGGACTACAAGCTCGACTTCGACGACCCGAAGGGCGAAGAGGGCAAGGACGCCAAGCCCGGCGAAGAGGGCAAGGACGGCGAATTCGGACCGAAGGGCGCGGTCAAGGAAGGCGAGCCCGGCGCCGACGGCGTCTACCGGCCCGGCCCGGACGGCAAGATCCACATTCAGGACGGCAACCTCAAGATCACCGCCGAACAGCCTGACGGCCCGAATGGTCCGACCGTGGTGACCGTCGACGACGGCAAGGGCGAGCCGACCACCTACACCCTCGACGAAAAGGGTGAGAAGAAGGAACTCAAGCCCGGCGACGTCGTCGAGACCGACGACCTCAAGAACGGTCTCGACGACCGGAATCCCGGCAATCCGCAGCCCGGCAAGGTCGAAGACGTCCAGGCGATGCCCGCCCCGGCCGACGGCATCGCGCCTCCCGGTGGTGGCTTCAGCGCTCCGGGCGGCGTCGAGGTCGGCGCCGGTGTCGGTGCGGAAGGGACCGCCGCGGGGTCCGCGGAGACCGGTGGTGCCGCTTCGGGTGCTGGTGGCGACGGCACCGTGCCTGCCGCTAGTGGCGGCGGAGGCGGCGGCAGCTCCGAAGGCGCGCTCGGCGGCGCCCTCGACGGCGGAGCGGCGGCTTCGCTGAACGAAGCCGGTTCGCTCGAAGCGGGCATTCAGACCGGGGGCGGCGCGCAGCCTGCCGGGGCCGACGCCGGTCTCGGCGTGGCTCCCGGCGGGATGGAGCCGGCGCCCGCGGCCGCCGGTGCGGGTGCCGGAAGCTCGCCCGCCGGAATGGGCGGCATGATGGGTGGAATGGGTGCCATGGGCGGCGCGGCCGGTGGTGGCGGGGGTGACACGCAACGCGGGTCGAGCCAGTACCGCGTCGAGGGTGGCATCTTCGAGACCAGTGGCGCGGGCGGCCGGATCAGCGGCTCGCTCGACGACGATGGTGGCGACCGTTCGATCAGTTACGAGCGATGATCGGTAGCCGGGGAACGAGGGAGGACCGATGAGCGCTGTTGACCGGCTGGCGGCCGCCATGTCCAGGCAGGACGCCGCCATCACGGAGCAGTTGGAGCAGCGCGGGCTGCGGGAGAGGCATCTCGCCGATGCCAAGGCCCAGGCGGCGGAGACCATGCAGAAGGATGCCGCCATCCATGACAAGTACGCCGCCCACATGCAGGAGCTCGGGAAGCGGAGCAAGGAGGCGGGTGGCTGGCTGACCGGCAAGACGACCGCCGACCGCAGCCACACGATCGGCTTCGACATCGAGGACGACGACAAGCCGGACGCCCGGTTCGCCGAGTTCGGCGCGCGGCCCGACGCTCCGCGTCCGGCGCCGCTGCCTCCGCCGCCTCCTCCGGTCGCGCCAGGGGTTCCCGGCGTGCCTGGGATCCCGGCGACGGTGGACGTCCCGCCCGCGGCGCCGACGCCGGCGCCCTCACCGAGTGCCGCGCCGCCGGAAGCACCTGAGACGCCCGCGCGTCGTCGAGGCCGGCACGCGCGCGACGACAAGGGATTCGACGACGACGACTTCTCGAACAACTCGTGGATGGTCGACTGATCGGCTTCGCCGCACTTCAGGGCCCGGCTCGCCAGAGCCGGGCCCTTTCTTTTGCCCACCTCGCCCCGCGGCTCCGCGTCGCCTTTAGCGGGCTAAACGCGATCCGGCGCCGCAGTGCCCTCGCTCGGGGGACGCGTCGCCTTTAGCGGGCTAAACGCGACGCGTAGGCAGGCTAAGTAACCGGGAGCGCGTCCAGGGCCAGATCGCGTTTAGGGGGCTAAACGCGCTCCGGAGCGGGTCAGGCGGCGGGTTCGTCCTGGGCTTCGATCGGGGCGCGTTTGACGTCGGCGTCCAGCAGGGGCTGGTACTTCGTCGTCCCCGTCAGGTGAGTCAGGAAGAACGCGGTGAACAGCGCCTTGGTCAGCTGCTGGGTCCCGCGATGCGGCTTCCCGTGCAGCAGCAGCTGGCTCCAGTGCCTGCCCTCGGTGACACCGAGGTGTGACGACTTCCCGAGCGTCCGCAGCTGCACCGGTCCGCCCCACGCGTCCGCGATGGCCTCGGCGTGCCCGACCGGCGGCGCGACCAGGTCCTTGCCCGCCGCGAGATGCAGGCCGGGCGCGGTCACCGACCGGGCCGACACGGTCGCGGGCGGCAGTGTCTGCGCGGGGGTGATGGTCGCGACGGCGCGGATCTCGGGTCGCTCGTCGTTCCCGGCGGCCTGCGCGGCGGCCAGCACCGCGGAACCGCCGCCCGTCGAGTGCCCCGCCAAGCCGAGCTTCGCCGGGTCGACGCTGATGCCGTCCGGTCCGAGGCGGACCGTCGTGATCAAGTCGAGCGTGGTGAGGAGGTCGCCGGCCAGCAGCCGGTGCGAAGGCAGCGGCCCGCGCTGGGTGGCCGGGGCCGCCGCGACGATGCCCCAGCTCGCGAGGTGCCGGAGCAGGTGCCGGTAGCTCCCGGTCGGCTGCAACCAGCCGTGCCCGAACGCGATCGCGGGCAGACCGAGCCCGGAACGGGGCGTGAACACGACACCGGGGAGCCCGACCAGGGCGAGGTTGCCGCGCAGAACCTCGTGCGGACCTGGGTGGGACAGCTCCGCGAGCAGCTGCTTGGGCTTGCTGGCCATGCTCGTGACCTTACTGCCCGCACCCCCGTCCGGCCCGCGCGCCGCCCCGCGCATCGCGTTTAGCCCGCTAAAGGCGATGCGTGGGCGCCCGGGCGAAGGGGCCGAATTTCCGTCGTTAGGCTGGTGGCCGTGTGTGGAATCGTGGGATACGTCGGACACCGCCCGGCTCTGGACGTCGTCATCGGCGGGCTTCGCCGGATGGAGTACCGCGGCTATGACTCGGCAGGCGTCGCCGTCCTCGACGGCGCGGGAGCGCTGAACGTCGAGCGCAAGGCGGGACGCCTGGCCAACCTGGAGACCCAGCTCGACACGGTCGGCAGGGACACCTTCACCGGCACCGCCGGGATGGGTCACACCCGCTGGGCCACGCACGGCGCCCCGGTCGACCGCAACTCGCACCCGCACCGCGACGCCTCCCAGCGCGTCGCCGTCGTGCACAACGGCATCATCGAGAACTTCGCCGCCCTGCGCGCCGAGCTCGAGGCCGACGGCGTCGAGATGGCGAGCGACACCGATTCCGAGACAGCCGCGCACCTGATCGCCCGCGCCTACACCGAGGGCGACACGAAGGGCGACTTCCCGGCCAGCGTCGCCGCGGTCTGCCGTCGTCTCGAGGGCGCGTTCACCCTGGTCGTGACCATCGCCGACCAGCCGGACACCGTCGTCGCCGCCCGCCGTTCGTCGCCGCTGGTCGTCGGCGTCGGCGAGGGGGAGCACTTCGTCGCTTCCGACGTCGCCGCGTTCATCGAGCACACCCGCGAGGCGGTCGAGCTCGGCCAGGACCAGCTCGTCGTGATCACCCGCGAGGGTTACGAGGTCACCGACTTCCACGGTGACGCAGCCCAGGCCAAGCCGTTCACCGTCGACTGGGACCTGTCGGCCGCGGAAAAGGGCGGCCACGAGTACTTCATGCTCAAGGAGATCGAGGAGCAGCCGGAAGCGCTGGCGAACACGCTGCGCGGTCACTTCGACGGCGGCCGGATCATCCTCGACGAGCAGCGCATCTCCGACCAGGACCTGCGTGACGTCGACAAGGTCTTCGTCGTCGCCTGCGGTTCCGCGTATCACTCGGGCCTCGTCGCCAAGTACGCCATCGAGCACTGGTGCCGCCTCCCGGTCGAGGTCGAACTGGCCAGCGAGTTCCGCTACCGCGACCCGGTGCTGGACCGCGCGACGCTGGTCGTCGCCGTCTCCCAGTCGGGCGAGACCGCGGACACCCTCGAAGCCGTCCGCCACGCGCGCGAGCAGAAAGCCCGCGTCCTGGCCGTCTGCAACACCAACGGCGCGCAGATCCCGCGTGAGTCCGACGCCGTCCTCTACACGCACGCCGGTCCGGAGATCGGCGTCGCCTCGACCAAGGCGTTCCTGGCGCAGATCGCGGCCAACTACCTGGTCGGCCTGGCGCTCGCGCAGGCCCGCGGCACCAAGTACCCGGACGAGGTCGCCCGCGAGTTCGCCGAACTCGAGGCCATGCCCGCCGCGGTGCAGAAGGTCCTGTCCACTGTGGACCAGGTCCGTGACCTCGGCCGCCGGATCGCCGACTCGAAGGCCGTGCTGTTCCTCGGCCGTCACGTCGGTTTCCCGGTCGCCCTCGAAGGCGCGCTGAAGCTCAAGGAACTGGCGTACATGCACGCCGAGGGTTTCGCCGCTGGCGAGCTCAAGCACGGCCCGATCGCGCTGATCGAAGAAGGCCTGCCCGTCGTCGTGGTGATGCCGTCGCCGAAGGGACGCGCGGTGCTGCACTCGAAGCTGGTGTCGAACATCAGCGAGATCCAGGCGCGCGGCGCCCGCACGATCGTGATCGCGGAGGAGGGCGACGAGACCGTCCGCCCGTTCGCCGACGAACTGATCGAGATCCCGGCCGTCCCGACCTTGCTGCAGCCGCTGGTTTCCACGGTGCCACTGCAGGTGCTGGCCGCCGAGATCGCCCGCACGCGCGGGTACGACGTGGACAAGCCGCGTAACCTGGCGAAGTCGGTCACCGTCGAATAGAGACCGGAGGCGTCGTGCAGGGAATCTGGACCACGGAACGGATTCGCGCGGCGGAGGACCGGTTGCTCGCCGTCACGCCCGACGGCGAGCTCATGCGGCGAGCGGCTTTCGGTCTCGCCGTGCACGCCGCCGAAATGCTGGCCGAGCACACGGGTTCGGTGTCCGGGCGGCGGGTGACGTTGCTCGTCGGATCGGGCAACAACGGCGGTGATGCCTTGTGGGCGGGCGCGTTCCTGCGCCGCCGCAATGTGGCCGTCTCGGCGATCCTGCTGAAGCCTGAACGCGCGCATGGCCCGGGTTTGGCGGCCCTGAAGCGATCCGGTGGCAAGATCGTGTCCCTTGAGGACGGTCCACAGTGGATCAATCGGGCGGACCTCGTCATCGATGGGATCGTCGGCATTTCGGCGCGCGGGCCTTTGCGGCCGGACGCCGCCGCGCTGCTGGAGCACGTGAGTTCGCCGGTGCTGGCCGTGGATCTGCCGAGTGGGGTGGATCCGGACACCGGCGCCGTCGACGGTCCGGCGGTCGTGGCCGACCGGACGGTCACCTTCGGCGCGCTCAAACCGGTGCACGCCCTCGCACCCGCGTCCTGCGGCGAGGTGTCCCTGGTGGACATCGGACTGCGGCTCAGCGAGCCCGATCTGCAGCGTCTCGATACGGCGGATGTCGCCGCGGCGTGGCCGATGCCCGGTCCGAGTGACGACAAGTACAGCCAGGGTGTGGTCGGGGTGGCCGCCGGATCTGCGACGTACCCGGGAGCGGCCGTGCTCGCGGCTGGTGCGGCGGTGCGGGCGACGTCCGGGCTGGTGCGGTACGCCGGTCATGCCGCCGACGTGGTGCGCGGCCATTGGCCCGAGGTCATCGCGACGGGTTCGGTGACCGACGCGGGCCGGGTGCAGGCGTGGGTGGTCGGCCCGGGGATCGGCACCGGGCACGAGGGCCGGGACGTGCTGCGGTTCGTGCTCGGCCGCGGCGTGCCGGTGTGCGCGGACGCCGACGCGACGACGATCATCGCGCGTTCGCCCGACGTGCTCGACGCGCGCGATCCCGACACGCCGCTCGTGCTGACCCCGCACGCCGGCGAGTTCGAGCGGCTGATGGGTTCGCCGCCGGGGGCGGACCGGGTCGCGGCGGCGCGTTCGGCCGCGCGGAAGTACGACGCGGTCGTGCTCTTGAAGGGACACTGCACGGTGGTCGCGGCGCCGGACGGGCGCGCGCTGGTGAACACGCCGCGGGGATCGTGGCTCGCGACGGCCGGTTCGGGGGACGTGCTGTCCGGTCTGGTCGGCGCGCTGCTCGCCGCCGGGCTCGACCCGTGGCTCGCGGCCGGGGCCGCCGCGCACGTCCACTCGCTCGCCGGTTCGCTGGCCGCCGACGGTGCCCCCACCTCGGCGTCCGGCATCCTTGCCGCGGTCTCGGATGCCATCCGGTCCGTCCGGTCCCTGGCCTCCTGACCAGGGCGCCGACGCGACTTTAGCCCCCTAAGTGTGCTCTGCGGGCGGGTGCCCTCAGAGCGCACTTAGGGGGCTAAAGTCGAGACGACGGGGCCGGAGGTCGAGGTGAGAAAAATGCGGGAGTTATCGAGTTACGTGTTAACTCTGGGCGAATAATCTGGTAAGAAGCAGGTGTGAGCGCCGACACCCACCCCGCCGAGACCGCGATGGTCCGGGTCGTGAACGGTGTCGCCCATGTCTAAGACCAGGCCTTCGGACGCCGCCGTCGAGCAGCGACGCCAGGAGATCCTCGACCACGTCATCGCCACCGGCGAGGTCCGCATCGACGACCTCACCACCCGGTTCGGCGTCAGCCTCATGACGATGCACCGCGACCTCGACGAACTCGCCGAGCGCCGCCTCCTCCGCAAACTGCGCGGCAAGGTCGAGGCATACCCCGCGACGACCATGGAGTCGGCAGCCCGGTTCCGCGACACTTTCAACCAGGCCACGAAGGACGCGCTGGGCGAGGCCGCCGCGGCGCACGTCCACTCCGGTCAGACCGTCTTCGTCGACGACTCGACCACGCTTTTCCCGCTGGTCCGCCGCCTCGGCCGGATCGAAGACCTCACCGTCATCACCAACTCGCTCGAAGCCGCCCGCATCCTCGGCCCGGCCAAGAGCGTCGAGGTCGTGCTGGCCGGCGGCCGCTACCACCACGAGTTCGACTCGTGCGCCGGCCCGGACGTCATCGCGTTCCTCGACCGCACGCACGCCGACATCGCGTTCGTTTCGGCCGCAGCGGTCGCGGTCGGCCGCCTGTTCCACCCGGTCCAGGACTACGCCGAGCTCAAAAAGGCCGCGTTGCGCACGGCCGACCGCAGTGTCCTGGTCGTCGACAACTCCAAGTTCGGCCGCACCGCCACCTACGCGTACGGCGACATCGGCGACTACGACCTCCTGATCACCGACGAAGAGGCACCGACCGAGGAGATCGAGGCGGCGCTGACCGCGGGAACCGCCATCGAGCAGGTCGAATGCGCACCGGAGGGCCCGGAATATGAGTTCTGAGCTGGTCGCCGGAATCGACTCGTCGACCCAGTCGACGAAGGTCGTCGTCTGCGACGCGAACACCGGCGAGATCGTCCGCACCGGCCGCGCCTCGCATCCCGACGGCACCGAGGTCGCCCCCGCCGTGTGGTGGGACGCGTTCCGCGAGGCCACGGACGGCCTGCTCGACGGCGTGGGTGCCATCGGTATCGGCGGTCAGCAGCACGGCATGGTCACTCTCGACGAGGCCGGCGAGGTCGTGCGGCCCGCGTTGTTGTGGAACGACACCAGGTCGGCGAAGGCGGCCGAAGATCTCGGTGTCGAACTCGGACCTGAAAATTGGGCGAAGTCCGTCGGCTCGCTGCCGGTCGCCAGTTTCACCGTCACGAAGCTGCGTTGGATGGCGGAGAACGAGCCCGAACTGGCCGATCGCGTCGCCCGCGTGCTGCTCCCGCACGACTGGCTGACCTGGCGGCTGCTGGGCGACGGCGCCGAGCCGGTCACCGACCGCGGTGACGCCTCCGGCACCGGTTATTTCTCGCCCGCCACCGGCGAATACCGCAAGGATCTCCTCGCGCACGCCTTCGGTGGCCGCACGCCCGAACTGCCCAAGGTCATCGGTCCCGCGGAAGCCGCGGGCCACACCCCGGACGGGATTCTGGTCTCGGCAGGCACCGGCGACAACATGGCCGCCGCGCTCGGTCTCGAACTCGCCCCCGGCGACGTCGTGGTCTCGCTGGGCACCAGCGGCACCGTCTTCGGCGTCTCCGAAACCGCGAGCGCCGACCCCTCCGGCATCGTCGCCGGATTCGCCGACGCTACCGGCCGCTTCCTTCCGCTGGCCTGCACCCTCAACGCGGCCCGCGTACTGACCGCCACGTCCGCGATGCTCGGCGTCGAACTCGCGGAGTTCGACAAGCTGGCGCTCGCGGCCGCGCCCGGTTCCAGCGGGCTCACCTTCCTGCCGTACCTCGACGGCGAGCGGACGCCGAATCTCCCGGACGCCAACGGCACGCTCTTCGGCCTGACCCGCGCGAACATGACGCCCGAGAACCTCGCCCGCGCCGCCGTCGAAGGCATGCTGTGCGGCCTCGCCGCCGGTCTCGACGCCCTGCGCGAGCAGGGACTCGAAGTCCGCCGCGTCCTCCTGATCGGTGGCGGCGCGCAGTCGGCCGCCGCCCGCGCGGTCGCGCCGCTCGTGTTCGGCGTGCCCGTCGTCATCCCCGAAGTCGCCGAGTACGTCGCGGTCGGTGCCGCGCGGCAGGCGGCCTGGGCCCTCGCTTCCAGCACGGAACCTCCCCGCTGGCAGGAACAGCACGGCTACACCCCACTCGAGCCGACCGAGGCGGACAGCGCCGAGGGGCGCCGGATCCGGCAACGGCATCTCGAAGCCCGCGAACTCGGGCACGGCATTTCCGCGAAACCGAAAGAGGACTGAACCGATGGCCACGATCACCTACGACAAGGCGACCCGGCGCTACGCGGGCTCCGAGCGGCCCGCCGTGGACGCACTCGACCTCGAGATCGCCGACGGCGAGTTCCTCGTGCTGGTCGGACCTTCCGGCTGTGGCAAGTCCACCAGCCTGCGGATGCTCGCCGGCCTCGAGGACATCGACGAAGGCGCCGTGTGGATCGGCGACCGCGACGTCACGCAGCTGCCGCCGCGTGCCCGCGACATCGCGATGGTGTTCCAGAACTACGCGCTGTACCCGCATATGACCGTGGGCCAGAACATGGGCTTCGCGCTTAAGATCGCGGGCCGCCCGGCTTCGGAGATCAAGCAGAAGGTGCTCGACGCGGCCAAGCTGCTCGACATCGAGGACTACCTCGACCGTAAGCCGAAGGCGCTCTCCGGCGGTCAGCGCCAGCGTGTCGCGATGGGCCGCGCCATCGTGCGTGAGCCGCAGGTCTTCCTGATGGACGAGCCGCTGTCGAACCTCGACGCGAAGCTGCGTGTCTCCACCCGTACGCAGATCGCCGCGCTGCAGCGCCGCCTCGGCGTCACCACCGTGTACGTCACGCACGACCAGGTCGAAGCCATGACGATGGGCGACCGGGTCGCGGTCCTCTCGGACGGTCTCCTGCAGCAGTGTGACACCCCGCGCGCCCTGTACGACCGGCCCGCAAACGCTTTCGTCGCCGGCTTCATCGGCTCGCCCGCGATGAACCTCGTCACCGCGAAGCTCACCGAAGACGGTGCCGAGCTGGGTGGCGCGCGGGTGCCGCTGACCCGCGAGATCCTCGCCAAGGCCGACGGCGACACGGTCACGCTCGGCTTCCGCCCGGAATCGCTCGAGGTGACCACCAGCGAAGACGGCACGCTGCCGATCAAGGTCGACCTCGTCGAGGAGCTCGGCTCGGACGCGTACGTCTACGGCAAGCTCGCCGAGACCGACGCCGAGGGCTCGAAGTCGAACGTCGTCACCCGCGTCGACCCGCGCAAGCCGCCGGTCATGGGCGACACCCTGCACCTGCGGATCCGTCCGGACGAGCTGCACGTGTTCTCCGCCACCGACGGGGCGCGCCTGTCCTGAGCCGGTTCGTGGGAAACTGGTGGTCGTTATGACCGCCAGTTTCCCGCGTGCCGAGGTCGTCATCGACCTGTCCGCCATCCGGCACAACGTCGCCCTGCTCGCTTCCCGTGCCCCCGGCGCCCAGACGATGGCCGTCGTCAAGGCCGACGGCTACGGGCACGGAGCCCTCGAGGTCGCCCGTGCCGCCATCGAGGGCGGGGCCACCTGGCTGGGCACCTGCTCCCTCGGCGAGGCGCTCGCGCTGCGCCGGGCGGGGATCGGAGCCCGGCTCTTCAGCTGGCTCGACACTCCCGAAGCCGACTTCGCACCCGCGGTCGCCGAAGACATCGACGTCGCCGTGAGCTCCCTCGACGAGCTTGCCCGCGTGGCCGACGGCGCGCGCCGGGCGAGCGACTTTAGCGGGCTAAACGTGATCGCGCGGGTGCACCTCAAGATCGACACCGGGCTGTCCCGAAATGGCTGCCCACCTGCGGAATGGCCCGCGTTGGTCCCGGCCACCTCGGCCGCGAAGCCGCTCATCGAGGTCGTTGCCATCTGGTCGCACCTCGCCTGCGCCGACGAGCTCGGCCACCCCTCCATCGACGTGCAGGCGAAGCGGTTCGACGAGGCCTACGACATCGCCCGCGCGGCCGGCCTCGACCCGATGCGGCATATCGCGAACTCCGCCGCCGTGCTGACCAGGGCCGACCTCCATTTCGACCTCGTGCGTCCCGGGATCGCGATCTACGGGCTGAACCCGGTGCCCACCGCCGACGATCTGCGCCCGGCGATGACCTTCAAATCGTCCGTCGTGCTCACGAAGCGGATCCCGGCCGGTGAATCGGTCTCGTACGGCCACAGCTGGACGGCCGAACGCGACACCACCCTCGCGCTGGTTCCGGTCGGATACGCCGACGGCGTGCCGCGGTCGCTGTCCGGACGGATGGACGTCCTGCTCGCAGGGAAGCGACGGCCGGTCGTCGGCCGCGTCTGCATGGACCAGCTGATCGTCGACTGCGGAGACGACGAGCCGCCCATCGGCAGCGAAGTGGTCCTCTTCGGCAAGGGCACATCCGGCGAGCCCACGGCCAGGGAATGGGCCGACAAGCTGGGAACGATCGACTACGAGATCGTCACTTCGATGTACCGCCCGCGGATCCACCGGACGTATCTGGAGGCAGGCTCGTGACACCTTCACGAAGACTGCTGGCCATCGTCGGCGGCGTCGGTGCGGTGGCCACCGGCACCGCCGCCGCGATCGCCGTCGCCGCACAGCAGCGGCGGCAGAGTGAGGATCCGTTCGTGGACGAGCCGTTGGGGGATCTTGAACCGGATCGGACCTCGACAGTGGCGGCGGAGGACGGCACGCCGCTCTCGGTCGAGGAGATCGATCCGGCCGATGGGGGAGAACCGGAGCTGACCGTCGTCGGCGTGCACGGTTTCGCGTTGTCGAAGCGCTGCTGGCACTTCCAGCGGCGAGACCTCGCGTCGCTGAAGCTGCCGCGGGTGCGTCAGGTCTACTTCGACCATCGCGGGCACGGGCAATCCGGCGCCGCGACCGCCGAAACCAGCACCATCGAACAGTTGGCGCGCGACCTCGACATGGTCCTGCGCTCGGTGGTGCCGGAGGGACCCATCGTGCTCATGGGGCACTCGATGGGCGGCATGGTGATCATGGAGCTCGCCGCGGAGCATCCCGAGTTGTTCGACGACCGCGTCTGCGGTGTCGCGTTCATCGCGACCGCGGCGGGCGAAGTCGGCGCTCGGGGCCTGCCGAGATCACTGCTCTCGAAGTACAACCCGCTCACGCGCGGTGTCGGTGGACTGGCCGGCTGGCAGCCGGGACTCGTCGAGTTCGTGCGTGCGGCAGGCGGGCAGCTGACCCGGCAAGCCGTGCGGAGGCTGGCTTTCGGCAGCCGTGACGTGTCTCCGCGACTTGTCGACTTCATGCTGGAAATGCTCGAAGTGACGCCGGTGCGCGGGCTGGTGAACTTCGTCGACACGCTCGGCAGCCACAACCGGTACGCCGCGCTCGCCGGGTTGAAGCACGCGCACGTGCTGGTCGTCGGCGGGGATTCCGACCGGTTCACGCCCATCGCGCATGCCGAGCGGATCGCGGCGGAGCTGCCGGACGCGGAGCTGGTGCGCGTCCGCGGCGCGGGGCACATGGTGCAGCTGGAACAACCCGAACTGGTGAACAGCCACCTGATCGACCTGATGCAACGGTGCACGGGCACCGATGGTGAGACTTCCGAACGGCGGACCTGGTGGTGGCAACGCTGATGAATTTCGCTTTCCCGACTCCCGAGTCGACGATGGACTTCGGGCGTGAGCTCGGACGTTCGCTGCGCGCGGGCGATCTGGTGCTGCTCGCCGGGCCGCTCGGGGCCGGCAAGACGACGCTGACCCGCGGGATCGCGGACGGCCTCGGCGTCGGCGGGCGGGTCAGCTCGCCGACGTTCGTGCTCGCCAGGGTGCATCCGGCCGGGGCTTCTGGGGTCGCTCTGGTGCACGTCGACGCGTACCGGCTCGGCGGGGATCTCTCGCAGCTGGACGACCTGGACCTCGATACCGAACTGGAGCGGTCCGCCCTCGTCGTCGAATGGGGCGAGGGGGCCGCCGAGCGCCTCTCGGACGACTACCTCGTCGTGCGGCTGGAGCGTCGTGAGGACGACGTCCGCATGGTCACCCTGGAGCCGCACGGCACCTGGACTTCCCGCACGCCCGACTTGCGTTTAGCGGGCTAAACGCGATCTGAGCCCCGGGACCGCCGGAGCGACTTTAGCCCCCTAATCGCGATCTTCCGGGCCGACCACGGAGCGAGCGATTCCCAGGTCGACCAGGTCCTGGGGGCGTAACCGCAGGCGGTCCGCGAGAGCGGGGACTTCGTCGGCGGGCAGCTTGAGGATCGCCGCGGCCGCTTCCGGCGAGGTGACCGAGAAGTACGCGTCGGGCGTCACCCAGGTCGACCCCGGCGCCGCGAACGCGAGCGCGCCACCGGAGCCGCCTTCCCCGATCACCAGCGTCGTGATCGGCACGGCCGCGCTCGCGACCGCCTCGAACAACTCCGCGATCGCCGCGCCTGCCCCGGCCTGCTCGGCAGCCTCGTCGTTCGCCGCGCCCGGGGTGTCGACGAGGGTGAGGACCGGGATCCCGAGTCGCGACGCGAGCCGCACCAGACGCGCCGCCGTCCGGAAGCCCGCGGGCAGCGTCGGCGTTCCGCACTGTGCCGCGTACGCGATCGCGCGGCCGTCTCGCCAGCCGAAGCCGCACAGGACTCCGGAGTCGACTCCGCCGCACCTGTCGCCCGAGACGTCCTCACGCCAGTCGAAGTACGCGTCGAGGTACTCCGCGGCCCTCGGTCGGTCAGCGGAGCGCGCCGCCTGGACCGCGGCCCAGCCGCTGTCGGGCAAGTCCGTCACTCCGAGTGCGCCGGGAGGCTCGGCGGCTTCCGGCGTCGGCGATGTCAGCAAGCGCAGCCACCGTTCAAGCGCTGCGGGGAGGTCGGCCGGGGCCACGATCCGGTCGACCTGGCCCCACGCGAGCTTCGCTTCGGCTGTGTACGCCTCAGCGGGCGCGCCGGTAGGCCGCACTCGAGAGCCCGCGAAACCGACCTGGGCCTCGGGCAGCGCGAGAACGACGTCGGCGCTCGCGCCGAGTGTCGCCCAGCCGCCGCCGGTGGTCGGATCACGCAGCACCGAAATCTGTGGCACCGACCGGGCGCCTGCCGCCGCCCGCGCGATGCGCTGCAACTGTGTGAGCGCACGCATGCCTTGCTGCATGCGGCTTCCGCCGGTCGCGATCAGCGACACCACCGGCAACCGCGACGCCACGGCCCGCGCGAACGCCGCCTCGACGCGATCGCCGGTCCGCTGACCGATCGACCCACCCAGGAAGCCGAACTCGAAGGCGATCACAACCGCCTCGACGTCACCGATCTCGGCGGTCCCGCAGAGCACGGACTCGTCCTCGCCGGTCCGCTCCTCGGCGGCCTCGCGTGCCGAGCGGTACCCCGGCCAGCCGATCGGCCCGTCGTCCGGCTCATCGGAACGAGGAACGTCCAGATCCTCGAAACCGGTCGCGATCTCCTTGACCACGGACCGCGCCGACGGCCTGCTCATCCGAGCGCCCGCTTCATGACCTTGCCCATGTCGTTGCGCGGCAACGCTTCCAGATAGCGGACGACCCGAGGTCGTTTATGCGGCGACAACAGGCGCGAGACATGGTCGGCGAGTTCCGACTCGGTCGGGCGCTCGCCGTCCGGCACCACCCAGGCCACGATGCGCTCGCCGAGGTCGTCGTCGGGCTCACCGGTCACCGCGACCTCCGCGACACCGGGATGCTCCATGAGCGCGTTCTCGATCTCGCCCGCGCCGATCTTGTAGCCGCCGCTCTTGATCAGATCCGTCGCCTTCCTGCCGACGATCTTCACGTAGCCGGCCGCGTCGCGGGTCGCCACGTCGCCGGTGCGGAACCAGCCGTCGTCGAAGGCGGCTTCGGTCGCATCGGGGCGGTTGAGGTACTCGGTGAAGAGATTCGGCCCGCGGACCTGGATCTCGCCGACGGTCTCGATCTCCTCGACGGGCTTTCCCGCTTCGTCGACGAGCCGCAGCTCGACGCCGCGCAGCGGGACGCCGACGGTGCCGGGGACGTGCTCGCCGTCGGCACGGATGCTGGTGTTCATGAGGGTCTCGGTCATCCCGTAGCGCTCGATCACACGCTGTCCGGTCGCCGCGGTGATGCGCTGGTGGTCGTGGACGGGCAGCGCGGCCGATCCGGAGACGAGCAGCCGGGCGCCGCTCAGCGACTCGGCGAGCGATGGGTCTTCGCCGACTTCGCCCGCGATGCGGTGGTACATGGTCGGGACGCCGAACATCATCGTCGCCCCGGCGGCGAGTTCGCGTGCGACACCTTCGGTGGAGAACCGGCCGAGATGCCGGACCGAGCCGCCGCGCCGGAGCGGTCCGAGGATGCCGAGGATCAGGCCGTGCACGTGGAACAACGGAAGGCCGTGGACCAGGACGTCTTCGGCGGTCCATTCCCAGGCGTCCTCGAGCGCGTCGAGGGTGGTCGAGATCGCGCGGCGGGGGAGGACGACGCCCTTGGGCGGGCCGGTGGTGCCCGAGGTGTAGACGATGAGCGCCGGGGCCTCTTCGGCCGGTTCCGCGGGGAGATCAGCAGGTGCGCCTTCGAGGGGGATGTCGCGGCGCGGCAGACCGTCGAGGCCGGTGGGCAGGTCGGCGCCCGGTTCGGCGAGTACGAGGACGGGCTCGCTGTCGGCGAGGATGTGGGCGAGTTCGCGCTCGCCGATCTTCGGGTTGAGCGGGATGGCGGGGACGCCGGCGAGCAGTGCGGCGACCACGGCGATGCTGGTGTGCAGCGTCGGTGTCGCCCAGACGGCGACGCGGCCGCTCGGCAGGTCGCGCGCGAGCGTGCCGGCGACGGCCGCGAGATCGGTGTACGTCAGGGAGGTGTCGCCGAAGCGGAGCGCCTCCTTGCCGGAGCCGCTCGCCAGCGTGGGGAACAACCGATCGGGCACCGTGTGACCTCCTGCTCGACTTCGCCGGCCGGGGCACGTGGCCCTCGCAGGACCGTACCGCGCTGCCCACCCGCACCCCTGCGACCTGCTTCACACCCTGCCGCCGGAGCGACTTTCGCGGGCTAACCGCGATCCGAGGGCGGCCCTCGGGATCGGCGGGTGGCGGCCGTGCGGGTCGCGTTTAGCGGGCTAAACGCGGTCCGGCGGCCCGGAGGGCGGGAGCGACTTTCGCGGGCTAAACGCGCTCCGGGGGCCAGACGGCGGGAGCGACTTTAGCCCCCTAATCGCGATCCGGCGGCAGGGGAGCGGCCCCGGCGCCGGATCGCCTTTAGCCCGCTAAACGCGATCCGGGGCGCTGGTCGTAGGCTGGGTAACCGTGCTGGTACTGGCCATCGACACCTCGACCCCGGCGGTCACCGCGGGCCTCGTCGCCCTGGACGGCGACGCCCTCGAGTCGCGCGGCGACCGCGTCACGGTCGACCCGCGCGCGCACGGCGAGCTGATCACGCCCCACGTCCTCGAAGCCGTCAAGGCCGCGGGCGTCACGCTTCGCGACCTCGACGCCATCGTCTGCGGCGTCGGCCCCGGCCCCTTCACCGGCCTTCGCGCCGGAATGGCCACCGCCGCGTCGCTCGCCCACGCCCTCGGCATCCCCGCCCACCCGGTTTGCAGTCTCGACGCGATCGCCGCCGACGTCGCCCCCGGCGAAGCGCCCTTCCTCGTCCTGACCGACGCGAGGCGCCGCGAGGTCTACTGGGCCGCGTACGCGGCTGACGGCTCCCGCACCGACGGGCCACACGTTCAGCGCCCGGCCGAACTCGAGACCACCATCAAGGTCGCGGCGGGCGACGGCGCCCTTCTTTACGCGGACGCCCTCGGCGTCCAGCCGATCGAGCCGCGCTTCCCGTCACCCATCGGACTGGTCAAGGCGGCCGACTTCGACCACGAGCCCGCCCCGCTGACCCCGCTCTACCTCCGTCGCCCGGACGCCGTCGAACCGGCCGCGCGCAAGAAGGTGACCACGCCGTGAGGCTGGAACCCTTACGCCGCAAGGATATCTCCCGCTGTGTCGAGATAGAGAAGATCCTCTTCCCCGGCGATTCGCCGTGGACCGCCTACGCCTTCCATGCCGAGCTGGACGCCGGGGGCCACTATCTCGTCGCCCGTCCGGATGAAAGCGACGAGGTCATCGGTTACGCCGGGCTCGCCGTCGTCGGCCGCCGCGGCGACTACGAGACGAGCATTCACACGATCGGCGTCGACCCCGATCACCAGCGCAAAGGTATCGGCACCACGCTGCTGAAGGCGCTCCTCGACCGCGCGGACGAGCTCGCCGCGCCGGTGTTCCTCGAGGTCCGCACCGACAACGAAGCGGCGATCACGCTCTACGAGCGGCACGGTTTCGAACGTATCGGCCTCCGGAAGCGCTACTACCAGCCTTCCGGCGCCGACGCCTACACGATGGCCCGCCCGCGGGCCCAGGTCCGAGACGAGGTGGCGGGCTGATGCCGCGCATCATCATGGGCATCGAGAGTTCGTGCGATGAGACCGGCGTCGGCCTCGTCCGCCTGCACGACGACGACACGGTCGAACTCCTCGCCGACGAGGTCGCCTCCAGTGTCGACCAGCACGCCCGTTTCGGCGGCGTCGTGCCCGAGGTCGCCAGCCGCGCGCACCTGGAGGCGATGGTCCCGACGGTCGAGCGCGCGTTCGACAAGGCCGGGCTGAAACTGTCCGATGTGGACGCCATCGCGGTCACCGCCGGACCCGGTCTCGCCGGCGCGCTCCTGGTCGGTGTCGCCGCGGCCAAGGCATACGCCGCCGCGCTCGACATCCCGCTCTACGGCGTCAACCATCTGGCCGGGCACATCGCCGTCGACACGCTCCAGCACGGGCCGCTGCCCGACCGCTGTCTCGCCCTGCTCGTTTCGGGCGGGCATACGCAATTGCTCCTGGTGGACGACATCGCGTCCGAGATCACCGAACTCGGGTCCACTGTGGACGACGCGGCGGGCGAGGCCTATGACAAGGTCGCCCGCGTCCTCGGCCTGCCCTACCCCGGCGGCCCGCCCATCGACAAGGCCGCCAAGAACGGCGACGGCGCGGCCATCGCGTTCCCCCGCGGGATGACCGGTCCGCGTGACGCGAAGTTCGATTTCTCCTTCTCCGGCTTGAAAACCGCGGTCGCGCGCTGGGTCGAAGGTGCCGAGCGCCGCGGCGAGGAGATCCCCGTCGACGACGTCGCCGCGTCGTTCCAGGAAGCCGTCGCCGACGTTCTGACCATGAAGGCGATCCGCGCTGCCAAGGAACACGGAGTGGACACGCTGGTGATTTCCGGTGGTGTGGCGGCGAATTCACGGCTGTCCGAACTCGCCGCCGAGCGCTGCGCCGAGGCCGGGATCACCCTGCGCGTCCCGCGGCCGCGGCTGTGCACGGACAACGGCGCGATGATCGCCGCGCTCGGTGCGCACGTGGTCGCCGCCGGACGGCCGCGGGCGTCGCTCGATTTCTCCGCCAATCCGGCACTGCCGGTCCAGATCGTCTCGATCTAGCGCGATTCGGCGGCGGTGCGCGGCGCCGGGGCGAGGTTGAGCAACTCCTCCAGCGCTGCCACCGACAACGCGGCGGCATTGCCGTCCCCGTATGGGTTTCCGGCGTGAGTCGGGTGAAGATCGCCGCGCAGGATCTTCGCCGCGGTGTCGGCGATGAGGGCGGTGTCCGTCCCGACCAGCCAAGCGCAACCCGCCTCGATGGCTTCGCGCCTTTCGGTGACGTCTCGGAGCACTAAGACGGGCGTGCCGAAGGTCGGTGCTTCCTCTTGGATACCACCGGAATCGGTCAGCACGAGCGCGGCGAGCCGCAGCGCACGCACGAGATCGGGGTATTCGAGCGGCTCGGTGATCGTCACCCGCGGTGTCCCGCCGAGCGCGGTCACGACCTGCTCCCGCACGTCAGGATTGGGGTGCACCGGGAACAACACCTGGACGTCGCTGTGCTCCGCGACGATCAGTTCGATGGCCGCGAGCGTGCGGCTCAGCGGCTCGCCCCAGGACTCGCGCCGGTGTGACGTCACCAGGACGAGGCGTTCGCCCGCCTCGGCGATCTCCATCTCCAGCAACGCGAATGCGGTGTCCCTCGCCGGGAGATCGCGTTCGGCGATCGCGATCACGGCGTCGACGACGGTGTTGCCGGTGACGGCGATCCGTTGGCGCGGAACACCTTCCGTGCGCAGCGCGGCCGCGGCGCCCGGCGTCGGCGCGAGGTGCAGGGCGGCGATGCGCGAGATCATCTGCCGCGTCCCCTCTTCGGGGAACGGCGCGGCGAGGTCGTGCGTGCGCAGCCCCGCTTCCAGGTGCACGACCGGGATGCCCAGCCAGAAAGCGGCGAGCGCGCCCGCCAGCCCCGTCGTCGTGTCACCCTGGACGACGACCGCCGCGGGCGCGACCCGACGCAGCAGCTCGTCGAGCGCGGGAAGCACCCCGGAAACGAGTTCCGCCTGGGTTCCGGTGGTGCGCGGCGGGATGTCGAGCCAGGCGTCGACCGGCAGGCCGAACGGGATCAGCGCCTGTTCGACCATGCCCTGATGCTGTCCACTGTGGACGACGAAGGGCCGTAGCCGCGAGTGCTCCGCCAGAGCCAGTGCCAGCGGCGCGAGCTTGACCGCCTCCGGGCGCGTCCCGGCCAGCAACATCACATCCACGCGTTCGCGCTCCTCATCCACGATTTCGATTGTCCCGCAAAACGCGGGTGGCGGCCGCCGGCGCACGAGGGGCACACGCCGGCGGCCGGTCCGTCCGGGAAGCGTCAGCTCCCCATTTCACCGAGCCGTTTCGTGCGGCGGTAGCCGGCGATGACCGCGATGGTTCCGAGAACCAGCAGGATCACCCCGACGGCCAGCCACCAGCCGACATCGGCCCCGGTGGCGGCGAGGGCACCCACCCCGCCACCGGCGACGCCGACTCCGGCGCCAGGCAACTTGTACATTTCGACCTCACTTCACCCTGGTCAGGCGGTGGTCGCCGGACGCCGGTTGCGAACGACGCGGATACCGACCGGGACGGCGACGGCACCGAGCAGGCCGAGACCGATCCACAGCCCCGCGCCCGAAGCGAGCGGCACGGGCAGGCCTGCCGGACCGCAGGTGGCCGACGAGACGATCACGTCGCCGGAACCGAGCGGGGTGAGGGCATCGCCGAGCAGCTTCACGTGGACGGCGTTGACCGTGAGGCTGCCGTCGCTGTTCTTGATCTGCTCGTTCAGGATGATCGTCGCGACGTTGACGGTGCCGAGGCCGACCTTGATCTGCGTGTTCGGCGCGGGCGTCGAGTCGACCGCCCCCGCGCTGCCGAGGTTCGCGCCGACGAGGTTCGTCGCGCCCTGCACACCCTTCTGGGTCGCGGTGCAGGTCGCTTCGACGACCTTGATGCCGACGTCGCCGAGAGCGCCCTTGAGCAGCGGCAGGCCGACATCGGCGGTGCTGGCCTTGGCCGTCACCGCACCGGAGTTGTCGTCGCGTTTGGCTTCGGTGTTGATGGCCCCCGCGGTGAGCACACCGGTGAGGTTGGCCTTCGCGAGGCTGTTGGCGGTCGGCCCGGAGGTCTTCGCCTCGGCGAGCGGCCCGGCCTTCACCGCGTCGAGGCCGAGGAGCTTCACATCGACCTTGACGCCATACGCGGAGCCGTCACCGGGGGCCGCCGAGGCGGGCGCCGCACCGGCGAGAGCCACGCTCGCCACCACAGCGGCGAGCAATCCGCCTCGTCGCAAGAGGTGCGTGTTCTTCAACTGGTCCTCCGAATTGATTCGTGGGGGTTTCTCTCAACTGCGGTCGGCACTCGGGCACAACCGTCGCGGACGAATCCTCAACTGGCCTGACTCGGCTCGCGGATCGTCTATCGCCGAGTGTTTCCCAAATTGAACGAAAAACTGCGAGGATCACCGGATCGGGTGGTCTTGCGAACAATTTTCCGCAGGTCGTCGAAGGTGTCACTCTTTCGGCCTAGTCAGTTTCTCCACGATCGTGCCGAAAGGGCTCATGATCACGTTCGAAACGGGAACCCCGGTCGGAAGGGCCGGTTCTCGCTGACTTACTCTCGTCGGCGAGGTCCCTGTCCGCTTCGCCGAATCCCGTCGTCTGCTGCGCCTTTCCTGAGAGGGTCACCGTGGCCGTTGCGAGCGCTCCTTTGCCGAGTTCCAGCCGGTTTCCGCTGCGTATGGCGGTGCTGGCGGTGATCGCCGTCGCGGTCGGGCTGGTGCTGGCCGAACGCCTGTACCGGGTGTTCGAAGTGCAGCTTTCCGGGCTGATACTGAGGGTTATCACCACATCGGGTGTCTTCGTCGCCGGTGAACGCGAGACTGTCTACTTTGGGTTGTCCGGCGATACTCCACTCGGGTTGAGAATGACGCCGGAATGCTCTTCGGCATTCATGTTGCTGCCCCTGTTGCTGGTGACCGCCGTCATGTTGTATTTCCGTCCCAAAAATGCGAAGAGGCTGTTCTCTTCGTTGGCGATTTCCGCGATCATCGTCATTCTTGTCAATCAGATGAGGGTTTTGGCCATCGTCGGGCTCGTGCACATGATGGGAATCGACGAAGGCTATTACTGGGGTCACACTCTGCTCGGCTCGATGGTCAGCGTCATCGGCGGCGCGGTCGCCCTCGTGCTGTTCGTCTGGCTGAGCACCCGCAAGCCGCGGGCCGAGCGCGGGACCGCCTGATGGGCGGCGGCTCGATCAAGATCCTGCTCGCGATCACACAGGCTTTCGCGCTCACCATGAGCGTCGCGTTCATCGTGTACGTGGTCGTGATCGTCGTGCCGTACCTGCGGCGCAAACCCGCGCCCGTCGGCGACGCCGCCGACTTCACCTGGCACTTCTTCGTCCCCTGCCGGGACGAACAGACCGTCATCCGCGAAACGGTGCGGTACCTGCGTTCGACGTTCCGGCACGCGCACGTCTGGGTCGTCGACGACGACTCCGAGGACCGCACGGCCCGCGTGGTCAAGTCGATCTGGCGGCGCAACGGCGGCTACGACCCGTACCTGCACCTCGTTCCCCGGCGCCGTCCGGAGGCGAGGACGGGCAAGGGAGACGCGCTCAACGCCGCCTACCAGGCGCTCAACGACTGGATGGGCCCTGACGCGAGCCGTGACGACGTCGTCGTCGTAGTCGTCGACGCCGACGGCCGTCCGGCGGAGAACTGCCTCGAAGTGTGCGCCGCCGACCATCTCTTCGGCGACGAGACCATCGGCGCGGTGCAACTCGACGTCTGGATGGGCAACGCCGACACCCGGCCGCCGGGAAAGAACTGGTTCTCGCGCGCCTTCGGGCTGAAGCTCGCCCAGATGCAGGATCTCGAGTTCCGTACGGCCATCGCGGCGATCCAGACCTCGCGCGGGTTCACCGGCACGATCTCCATGGGCGGCAACGGCCAGTTCACGCGTCTGTCCGCATTGGACTCGATCGCGGGCGAGGACGAGCAGCCGTGGCGCGGTTCGCTGCTGGAGGACTTCGAACTCGGCGTGCACCTGCTGACCGCGGGCTGGCGGACCGGGTACACGCCGGACTCCCATGTGAAGCAGGAAGGCCTGTACAGCCTGCGGCGATTCCTGGTGCAGCGCACCCGCTGGGGCCAGGGCACGATGCAGTGCTCGCGGTATCTCCGGCGGATCTGGGATTCGCCGCATGTGAGCACGCTGGGCGCGGCGGAGATGATGTACTACCTCGCGCAGCCGTGGATGCAGCTGCTCGGCTCGCTGCTGTACCCGATCCCGTTCATCCTGCTGCTGTTCACCACGGCGGGGGATCCGGCGCAGATGTGGACCTGGTTCGCCGACGACGGCGCGTGGATCCTGTTCGCCATCTATGGCTCGTTCGGGCTGCTGCCGTTCATCGTGTGGGGCCCGATCTACGAGTTCAAATGCCTGAAGAGTCGCAACCTCCTGCGCGGGCTCGGGATGGGCTTCGCCTACGCGCTGTACATCTACACGTTCTACATCACGTCGTGGCGGGCGCTGTTCCGGCTGGTGCGCGGCCGCAACGGCTGGTCCAAGACGCGGCGGAACACCGAGCACGCCCCCGGGGTGAAGGTCGCGCTGGACTCCTGACCCGCTCGGCGCGGATCGCGTTTAGCGGGCTAAACGCGATCCGCGCGGAGGTCAGGCGGCGGGGAGGATCCGGACGTCGTCCGCCTTCACGAAGGCGATCCGGTGCCCGAACTGAATCTGCACGTACCTGGTCTTGCCCTTGACGACCACGTGGTTCGCCGGGTCGAAGGTCGTCGCCGAGTAGTACTCGGAGCCGAGCATGTTCCCGAGCGAGTACCGCTGCCCGGCCGAGAACGTGTACGGCAGCGGGACGACCTGCTGCACCGGCACGTTCGCCGGGTACGCCTCAGCCTCCGGATACGCGCGGCCGAAGACCGGCACGGTCGCCAGTCCGGGCTTCGGCGTGACGACCAGACCGAACGCCGGGCTCGTCGTGCGCTGGTCGCGGAACCAGCCCTTCTGGCCGAGGTACCAGATCGCCGTCCAGCCGTCACGCCGCTCCGCGACCACGTACCGCTGGCCGGTCTCCGCCCGGCTGCCGATGTCGGAGACAGCCATCGTGCTCGCTGAACCGTCCGGGCGCAGGCCGATGTCCTTGAGCAGCGGCGCCGAGTCGGTCGGCTCGCTGCGCAGCACGACCGAACCGGAACCCCTTGCCGGGCAAGGCTTCCCGGCGGTCTCGCAGCCGGTGAAGGCGGGCCTGTTCGTGGCGAAGTCCGGCGTGATGGTCACCAGCGGCGAACCGGGACGGCCGAAACCGGACAGCGGCGCGCCCATCAGGTCGAAGTAGTGCGCCCAGTCCCAGTACGGGCCCGGATCCCAGTGCATGCCCCTGATGGTCGAGGGGATCGTGCCCGGGACGTTGTCGTGGCCGAGGATGTGCGCGCGGTCGAGCGGGATGTCGTACTTCCGCGCGAGGTAGCCGACGAGCTTCGCGGAGGTGCGGTACATCGCCTCCGTGTACCAAGTGCCCTTCGCGGCGAAGCCCTCGTGCTCGATGCCGACGGACTTCGCGTTCACGTACCAGTTGCCCGCGTGCCAGCCGACGTCCTTGGTCGGCACGTGCTGCGCGATCTGGCCGTCGGACGACCGGATCGTGTAGTGCCAGCTCACGTACGTCGGGTCGGTGACAAGGTCCATCGCCGTGTCCCAATAGCCCTCGGTGTCGTGGATGATGATGTATTCGACCTTCTGGCTCTTCGGCCGGTCCGCCTTGTCGTGGTTGCCGTAGTCGTTGTCCGGCAACTCCTGGTACGGCGCCGGCACCGAAAGGCACGAGACCGTCTTCGGGCACTCCGTCTTCGGGTTCCTGGCCTGGGCGCGCGCGTGGCTCGTCGGTGTCGCGGCGAGGGTGACGTTCTGACCGTCGTCGGTCGTCCGGCTGACGCCCTTGGAGATGGTGTCGAAGACTTCGTCGGCGAAGGACTGCGCTCCCGCCGCGTCCTTCGCGCCGCTGTAGCGCGCGACGGCGGCCTTCCAGTCACCGGTTTCGCGCTGGTACTTCGCCAGCAGAGCGGCACCGCCGCGGATGTTCTGGGTGGTGTTCGTGCGCAGCGTCGCGACGTCTTGCCGGATCAACGCGGCCGCTTCGTCGATGGTCTGGAGGCCGGGCGGGGGAGGCTTCGGCGCCGGTGTCACCGGGAGTTTCGCGCGGCGGGCGTCGTCTCCGCGCGGATCCTCCTCGCCTTCGTCGTGATGCGTGCCCGTGCCCGCTTCGCGCAGGTCGGTCAGGTGCATCGGGCCATAGCCGGCGGACGTGCTCGGAGTGCCGGCGTTGAAGTCCCAGCGCGACTCCAGGAACGAGACGCCGAGAAGGACGTTCTCGGGAACGCCGAACTCCTGCGCGGCGGCCGCGAAGTCCCGCTGACGCTGCTGATCGGCAGGGGTGGCTTCGGCGGGTACGGCGGCGAGAAGGCCGGCGGCGAGGGCGAGGACCGCGAGTCCGGCGGTCCGTTTGGACCGGCGCCGGAGCGGTTCGAGGGCGACAGGACGGAAGGGACGCGGCATGGGCGTAAACCCCCAGTGACTAGGTCTGCTGAACAGGACCGACCCCAATGGTCGGAACCTAACCAGAAAGCGGCCTGCTCCGTAAGGTCCCTTCAGATCGCGATTAGGGGGCTAAAGGCGCTCCGGTGGCAAGGTGGGGGCATGGCTGGGGTGAAGGAGCTTCTGCAGGAGAAGGACCACGTCTTCCTCGATTTCGACGGTCCGGTGTGCGATGTGTTCGCCAGGTTGCCGGCGAGCGAGGTGGCGGACAGGCTCAAGCGTCTCGTCGGACCCGATCTGCCCGCGGACGTGAACGCCTCCGCCGATCCGTTCGACGTGCTTCGCTACGCGGCCTCGTGCGGTCCGAACACCGCGCACGTCGTCGAGCGGCAGCTCAACCGCTTGGAGGGGGAGGCCGTCGCGCTGGTCTCGCCGGCGCCCGGCGTCGCGGAAGTCCTTCGCGAGTGGGTCGCGCAGGGGTTCACGGTGACGATCGTCAGCAACAACTCCGTCGACGCGATCCGGTCGTTCCTCTCGCTGCACGAACTCGCCGAGCAGGTTCGCCGGATCAGCGCGCGGATGACGAGCGACCCTGCGCAGTTGAAGCCGCGGCCGATGCTGCTCGACGCCGCGGTGAAGGCTCTCGGCACTTCACCTCGGCAGTGCGTCATGGTCGGCGACTCGGCCGCGGACATCCTGGCCGCTCGCGCCGCCGGCGTCGCTTCGATCGCTCTCGCGAAGACGCCGGCGAAGCGCAGGGCCCTCACGGCTCTCGGCCCGGACGCCCTGGTGACAGACCTGGCCGACTTGCGTTTAGCGGGCTAAACGCGATCCGTCGTGGCCTTGCGGAACAAAAGGGCCGGTCAGGAGCTCGGAAGCAAGGTGAGCGGACCCTCCTTGCGAAGCTGGCACTCACATGGCTAGAGTGCTAATTGCACGGCCCGAACACGCCCCGGCACCCGCGACGGCGGGGGTGGTAGGAGCCGTAACTCATCCTGCCAACGCTTTCGACGACCGTGGAGGTCAACCCGGTGAGCGTGAACATCAAGCCGCTCGAGGACAAGATCGTTGTCCAGACGAGTGAGGCCGAGGAGACGACCGCTTCCGGCCTCGTCATCCCCGACACCGCCAAGGAGAAGCCCCAGGAGGGCAAGGTTCTGGCCGTTGGCCCGGGCCGCATCGACGACAAGGGCAACCGTGTCCCGCTCGACGTTTCCGTCGGCGACGTCGTCATCTACTCCAAGTACGGCGGCACCGAAGTGAAGTACAACGGTGAGGACTACTTGATCCTCTCCGCCCGCGACGTGCTGGCCGTCATCAACTGACGTCCGCTCTCAGCGCATGACGCCCCGGGCCCCGCATTGCCGGGGAACGGGGCGTTCGTGTTTTCCGAGCTTTAGAACTGGAAGGTAAGCGGAACACGCCATGCCCAAGCAGATCAGTTTCGACGAGGACGCTCGTCGCGCGCTCGAGCGCGGGGTGAACAAGCTCGCCGACGCGGTCAAGGTCACCCTCGGCCCGCGCGGTCGCCACGTCGTACTCGACAAGAAGTTCGGTGGCCCGACCATCACCCTCGACGGCGTCACCGTCGCTCGCGAGATCGAGCTCGACGACCCGTTCGAGAACCTTGGCGCCCAGCTCGCCAAGAGCGTCGCCACCAAGACCAACGACGTCGCCGGTGACGGCACCACGACCGCGACCGTGCTCGCGCAGTCGCTGGTGAAGGTCGGCCTGCGCAACGTCGCCGCCGGTGCCAACCCGACCGCGGTCGGCCGCGGCATCGAGGCCGCCGCGGAGAAGGTCATCGCGGTGCTCAAGGAGAAGGCGACCCCGGTCAAGGGCCGCGACAACATCGCCCAGGTCGGCACCGTCACCTCGCGTGACGCGGCCATCGGCGCCCGGATCGGCGAGGCCGTCGAGCGGGTCGGCGAAGACGGTGTCATCACGATCGAGGAGTCGTCCACGCTGGCGACCGAGCTCGTGATCACCGAGGGTGTGCAGTTCGACAAGGGTTTCCTGTCGGCGCACTTCGCGACCAACCCGGAGGAGCAGAAGGCGATCCTCGAGGACGCCTACATCCTGATCGTCCGCGAGAAGATCTCGGCGCTGGCCGACCTGCTCCCGGTGCTGGAGAAGGTCGTCGAGGCCAAGAAGCCGCTGCTGATCATCGCCGAGGACGTCGACGGCGAAGCGCTGTCGACCCTCGTGGTGAACTCGCTGCGCAAGACGATCACCGCCGTCGCGGTCAAGGCGCCGTTCTTCGGTGACCGCCGCAAGGCGTTCCTTGACGACCTCGCGGTCGTCACCGGCGGCGAGGTCATCTCGGCCGAAATCGGGCACAAGCTGTCCGAGACCACGCTCGCCCAGCTGGGCAACGCCCGCCGGATCGTCGTCACCAAGGACGACACCACGCTCGTCGACGGTGCCGGCACCAAGGACGACATCGCCGGACGCGTTTCGCAGATCCGCAAGGAGATCGAGAACACCGACTCCGACTGGGACCGCGAAAAGCTGCAGGAGCGGCTGGCGAAGCTCGGCGGCGGTGTCGCGGTGATCAAGGTCGGCGCGGCCACCGAGACCGAGCTGAACGAGCGGAAGCACCGCATCGAGGACGCCGTGGCTTCGACCAAGGCGGCCGTCGAAGAGGGCATCCTGCCCGGCGGTGGCTCGGCGCTCGTGCACGCGGTCAAGGAGCTCGACGGCGGCCTCGGCCTCGAGGGCGACGAAGCGACCGGTGTGCGCATCGTCCGCGACGCGCTGTCCGCCCCGCTGTTCTGGATCGCGACCAACGCGGGCCACGAGGGTGCGGTCATCGTGAACAAGGTCCAGGAGCAGAGCTGGGGACACGGCTTCAACGCCGCCACCGGTGAGCTCACCGACCTGCTGGCCGCCGGCATCGTCGACCCGGTCAAGGTGACCCGGTCCGCGGTGGCGAACGCCGATTCCATCGCCCGGCTCGTGCTCACGACGGAGAGCTCCATCGTCGAGAAGCCGGTCGATGAGGAGCCCGCCGCGGCCGGTCACGGCCACGCGCACTAGTTCCACCCCTCGAAGCGGGGCGGTACTCCATCCGGAGTGCCGCCCCGCTTTGCTGTCCCGGCCCCCTCGCCGGAGCGACTTTAGGGGGCTAATCGCGATCCGCCGGCAGGGGAGCGTGACCGCGGGCGGAGCGACTTTAGCGGGCTAAACGCGATCCGCCGGCCGGAAACGCGGCGGCCGGCCGGAGCGCGTTTAGCCCCCTAAACGCGATCCGGCGACATGGGCACCCAGGCCCGGCCGGAGCGCCTTTAGCGGGCTAAACGCGCTCCGCCGGCCGGAGACGCGGAAGGGCGGCACCCCACCCGGATGCCGCCCTTCCGCGTCGCCGACTCGGCCGGATCAGCCGTTCGACATGCTCAATGTGCGCTTGTCCGCCTTGATGATGTGCTCGCGTTCCGATTCCGACAGTCCGCCCCAGATCCCATACGGCTCGTGCACGGCGAGCGCGTGGTTCCGGCACATGGCCAGTACCGGACAGGCCAGGCACACGGCTTTGGCCCTCGCCTCGCGGCGGGCTCTGGCCGGCCCGCGCTCGCCGTCAGGGTGAAAGAAGGACGCGCTGTCCATGCCTCGGCACGACCCTTCGAGCTGCCAGTCCCATACATCCGCGTTGGGCCCCGGGAGCCTGCGTGTGTCCGCCATCCTGACCGCCTCCGTCATCCGGTCGAAGCGTTTACCTGCTCTGCTGCGCTGCGGATACTCCATTCGGTGCAACGGCGGTAACGTTAGAAGCGCGCCAATACTTGTTCAAGAGATTCAAGACGATTCAGCCGTTAGGCATCCCCCGGATGTGTGAGCGGTACTTTCCGTTCCGGTTGCCCCGGTCCCTGCCTGCCTGGATATTGGGTCGAGTGGGATCTCGGATCAGCAGTGAAGAACCCACCCTGCCGGTGGCCTCGGTCGCTCGCCGGCTCGGGGTCGCACCGTCCACCCTGCGCACCTGGGACCGCAGATACGGCGTAGGACCGAGTCGCCACACCAACGGCCGTCACCGTCGCTACGGCAGCTCCGACATCGGCCGTCTCGAACTGATGCAGCGCGCGTTGCTGCGCGGCGCCTCGACGGCCGAAGCGGCGAAGTACGCGCTCGAGCAGATGCCCCGGACGGCGACGGAGCCTCCGGAGACCGCCGTGGTCCAAGTGGAGGAGCAGGCGGCCGCGCCGCCCGCCGAGGATCACGACGTCCCGTCCCGGCTCGCCAGGCGGTTGAGCACGGCCGCGCTCGCGATGGACTTCGGCGCGGTACAGCGCATGCTCGCCGACACGATCCGTGAGCTCGGTGTGCTGCCCGCCTGGACCGGCGTCGTGTCGCCGGTCCTGTCGGCGCTCGGTGCGCGCTGGCGCGGTGTCAGCGCCGGCGCGGAGGTCGAGTACCTGCTCGCCGAGTGCGTGTACGCCGCCCTCGTCCGCGCGACGCCGGTGCTCCGCGAGCCACGTAACCAACGGCCGGTCCTGCTGACCTGCGTGCCGGACGAGCGCGACAACCTGCCGATGTACGCGCTCGCCGCGGCGCTCGCGGGACGTCGGATCGGTGCCCAGCTGTTCGGCGCCTCCCTGCCCGCGGAGGTGCTCGCGGTGACAGTCCGCCGCAGTGTCCCGGCGGCGGTCGTGCTGTGGTCGGGACGGCGTGCGACCGCGGATCCACGCCTGTTCGCCAGGGTCTCTCGCGGCCGTCAGCGCAGCAGGATGTTCGCCTGCGGTCCGGGCTGGGATCCCGCCGCGCTCCCGGACAAGATCGAACTGCTCGGCGAACTGACGACCGCCGCCGACCGGATCGAGCACGTTCTTGTCGGTGCGAGGCGATAGAAAGGACGCATGGAAGCGTCCTTGCGGTCCGCCGCGTTCGGCGACGGCGTGCCGCCGAACTCCTTCGCGGCGCCCGCGTCGCCTCGCGGGCGGCTGCTGGCCGCGATCGGGCTCGGTGCGCGCGGCCGGTACGCGGCGGCGGCCACGCTGCTGAACGGTTTGCGCGCGGGCAAGGATCCGGTGATCGCGTCGCTGGCCGCGAGCACGCTGGCGTCGCATCGACGGCAGTTGGGCGGGCACGCGGCGGCGCTCGTCCTCGACGGTGAAGCGCTCGCGCTGGTGATCTCGGAGCCACGAGGTGAACCAGACCCCGACGGTCTGGACGCCGAGGGCGCGCGGGCGGACGCGTTCCTGGGCCTCGCGGCGGACAATCTCGGGCGCGGCAGGCTGACCGCCGCCCGGCGGCTGCTGGCCCGCGCGGGCGCGCACACCGGCAACTGGCGGACCCGGACCAGGGCCGGTTGGGTGGGCGCGGAAATCGAACTGGCGAGTAACATTTCCCAAGCGGGGATCGCACCTGCGGAAATGGCGCTGGAAACGGCACGGGCGAGGGGTGCGTCCCGGCACGTCGTCAAATCACAGCTCGTACTCGGCGTGACGATCGTGAATGCCGGTTCCGCTGAGCGGGACCGCGCGAAAGCGCTGGTCGAGAGCGCTCGCGAAACCGCCGAGAAATACGAATTCAATTCACTTCTGTGGGTGGCGTGCCTGGTGTCGGCCGACTTCTCGGCAGGACACGCCGATGAGTATCGATTCAGAGGGGCCGAACTGTTGCACGCAGTGTTACGGCACGCAGATCCTTGCGGGAGGCGGCTCGCACGGGAATCTCCGTGGGTCCCCCGCTGAGGGCGTCTAGCCTGTTGGAGGGCCCATTCCGGCAACCGGGCTAAGAACTTTCAAAAAAAGCCACCGGATCGTGTCAAGGTTCGGGCTAAAGCGTCCGATAGGGGAAGTGGAATGTCACCCGGCTGCAGGAAGGAAACCCCGTGACGACGGTCTTGATCTGCGACGACCGACGCAGTGTCCGCGAAGGGCTCACTCGAGTGATGTCCGCGGTCCCAGGGGTCAGTCGCATCGACTGCGTAGCGCACGGTGACGAGCTGCTGGCCCGGTACTCCCGTCAGCCGGTCGACGTCGTGCTGGTCGGAACCCAGCGCGCTGTCCCGACTGGCGTCGAAGCCACCCGGCGGCTCGTCTCGGCGAACCCTCAAGCGAACGTGATCGTGTTCGGCGCCCCGGACGACGCGGGCAGTATCGCCGCGGCCATCGCCGGCGGTGCCCGCGGCTACCTGCGCTGGGACGCCTCGCGTCCCGAGCTGGTCGCCGCACTGGCCCACACGCTCGCCAGCACCTCGGTGCCGGCGCCGCGTCAACCGTCCGACCCCGGTGTTCAGCTCACCGAGCGAGAGCTTCAGGTGCTTCGTGGGATGAGCCAGGGCAAGAGCAACGGACAGATCGGCCGCGAGCTGTACCTGTCCGAAGACACCGTGAAGACCCACGCGCGCCGCTTGTTCCGCAAGCTCGGCGTTCGGGACCGCGCACAGGCGGTCGCCCACGGATTCCGCCGTGGACTTGTTTCCTGACAACGCTTTCTTGATTTCATTGCTGAGATTGCACAACGGGTGACGAACGGGCCGGGGGTGTACCCCTGGCCCGTACCTGTGTTCCCCGTCACGCTTCGCGCATTTATCCTTACCGCTCGGGCACTCTGGCCCGAGCGTGTCCGCCGCAGGGTGGACCGTCGTACCCCACTGTGTTCCGGCTCGTTGAAAGTTCGACTACGAGCGGAGGGGACCAGGAAGACCCGGGTTCAGCGCGCTCGCCGGAACGGCGGCGCGCCGATGACGGCCGTCAGCAAAGGCGGCGGGCCTGGGCGGTACGGTAGCTATCACCGGTAGTGGTCTCTGAAGTCACACGCCGGACTCTTTGCACGCCTATACGTAACACTGGGACTGTTGTCTGCGATGGCCAATGTGGGGGACGGACTGGATGAGCCGGTCGCCGCTGCTGTTGAGGGTGATCCTCAAGCGGTCGAGCGGTTGCTGGCGGCCATCCGTCCTTTGGTAGTGCGGTACTGCCGCGCTCGGGTTGGCAGGCAGGAGCGTTCGTTCGCTTCCGCAGACGACGTTGCTCAGGAGGTGTGTCTCGCGGTGCTCACGGCATTGCCTTCGTACCGTGATCAGGGCCGCCCATTCCTGGCCTTCGTCTACGGGATCGCCCAGCACAAGGTGGCCGACGCGCATCGTGCCGCGGCCCGTAACCGTGCCGAGCCGGTCGCCGAAGTCCCCGACGAGATCGAGGGCGGCGTCGGCCCCGAGCAGCGCGCCCTCCAGGGCGAGCTGAACGAGCGCATGTCGCAGCTGCTGCGCGTACTTCCCGACAAACAGCGTGAGATCGTCGTCCTGCGGGTGGTCGTGGGTCTGTCCGCCGAAGAGACGGCCGAGGCCGTGGGGTCCACTCCTGGTGCTGTCCGGGTGGCCCAGCATCGCGCCCTCGCGCGCCTACGTAAGGTTCTGGCCGCTGAGGAGGTGATCTGAGTGACCGATCGCGACCATCGGTTCTCCCCCGGGACCGATCGTGAACTGACGGCTTTCGAAAGAGGGCTGACGCCCTCGGAAGCAGAGTTCGCAGCTGATCTCTCGGCCGTTCAGGCCGATGACGCGCTGCTCGACGCACTCGGTGGCCCGGATCCGAAGATGGCCGACGACCTCGGCGATCAGGAACTGAACGCGCTGCTGCTGGCCTGGCGGCGTGACATCGACAGCGAACCGCTCGCGGAACTCGTCGACGTCGACACCGCCGTCGTCACCGTGAAGACCGCCGCGCTCGCCCGCAAACACGGGGGAAGACGCCGGCTGCTGGTCCCGGTGGCCGCCGCTGCGGCCGTCCTGGCCATCGCCTTCGCCGGTACCGGTCTCGCCGCGAAGGACGCGCAGCCTGGTGACACGCTCTGGGGACTGACCAAGGTGCTTTACGCCGACCACGCCCGGTCGGTCGAGGCCGCCGCGGCGGCCAAACTCGATCTCGAAAAGGCGAACCTCGCGCTCGCCGGTGGACGTCTCGACGACGCGCGCAAGGCGCTCGACGAGGCACAGGCCGCGCTGAGCCAGGTGACCGACGAAGAGAACCGCGACCAGCTGCTCGAACAGCACCGCCAGTTGAGTGCTCAGCTGCAGAACCCCGGACAGCAGCCGCTGCCGCCGGATCAGCAGTCGCCGTCGCAGACTCCGGTCGCGACCACGCCGCCGCCCAGCCCGCAGCCGACCGCTCCGCCGACGTCGCTGCCAGGAGGCGGCAACCCCGGCACGAGTCTGCCGGGCACCACGACTCCTTCGCCGACTCCGCCGACCTCGTCCAGCGAACCGCCGCCGCCCACGACGTCGACGACACCGCCGGCCTCGGGGAACGATCCCGGTGGCTCGCGAAACGAGCCGACGCCGGGTGCCGGAGCACAGGAGCCCGCCGCGGGCGCGACGACGTAGCACCCCGAAAACGCCGAAGGGCCTGGTGAGATCGCTCTCACCAGGCCCTTTCGTTATGCGTCTCAAATCGCGTTTAGCCCGCTAAAGTCGCTCGACTTTAGCGGGCTAAACGCGATCAGTAGGCGCTCTCGTTGGCGGTCACACCGTCCGCGAACCCGCGGCAGTAGTCCCAGCTCACGTAGTCACCGGGGTTCGGATCGAACGCGGGCTCGTGCGGCCGCATCCGGCCGTCGGCGAGCAGCTGCTCGAGACTGGCGCGCAGCAGATGCCAGTCGTGGTAGTGGGGTTCGTCGCATTCACCGCAGTCGACCACGATCCCGCGTACTCCGCGCGGTTCGAGAAGCGCCTGGTACACGGCGAGATCGGAGAGGTCGGCCAGCAACTCGGTGCGCTCGTCGTCGCTGATCGGCTCGTCGAGCCGGTCAGCGTCGTCGATGAACGCGCGGGCCGGGTCGTCCGGGTCATCCGCGAACGGGTCTGGGGGCAACGCATCTTGCGGCACGCCTGCACGCTACCGGGCGCCCACCCGGGCCGGGCGGCCGCCCGGCCCGGATATCATGAGGGGCAGGCCCTCGCCGTGATGCAAACAGCCACGGCGGCCCCCATTAGTCACCGCTAGGAAGGCCGTTCGCCTGCTATGACCAGCGACAGCGTCACCGCCCCCGTCCCGAGCAAGTTCGCCATGCTCGGGCTGACCTTCGACGACGTGCTGCTGCTGCCGGCCGAGTCCGACGTGGTGCCCAGTGCGGTCAGCACCCGCACCCGGCTCTCCCGCAACGTCACCCTGAACATCCCGCTGGTCTCCGCCGCCATGGACACGGTCACCGAAGGCCGGATGGCGATCGCGATGGCGCGCCAGGGCGGAATGGGCGTGCTGCAGCGCAACCTGCCGATCGACGACCAGGCCGCCGCCGTCGAGGTCGTGAAGCGTTCCGAAGCCGGCATGGTGACCGACCCGGTCACGTGCTCGCCCGAGGACACCCTCGCCGAGGTCGCCGAGCTGGTCGCGCGGTTCCGGATCTCCGGTGTGCCGGTGACGGACGCCGCCGGGAACCTGGTGGGCATCATCACCAACCGCGACATGCGGTTCGAGGTCGACCACACCCGCCCGGTGCACGAGGTGATGACGAAGCCGCCGCTGGTGACCGCGCAGGTCGGGGTCACCGCGGAGGCCGCGCTCGGCTTGCTGCGCCGCCACAAGATCGAGAAGCTGCCGATCGTCGACGGGGCGGGCAAGCTGCGCGGGCTGATCACGGTCAAGGACTTCGTCAAGACCGAGCAGTACCCCAACGCCTCCAAGGACACCAACGGCCGCCTGATCGTCGGGGCCGCCGTCGGCGTCGGCCCGGACGGGCACAAACGCGCGATGGCGCTGGCCGACGCCGGGGTCGACGTGCTGATGGTGGACACCGCGCACGGGCACTCCCGCGCCGTCGTCGAGACCGTCGCGCTGCTGAAGAAGGAACTGGGCGACACCGTCGACATCGTCGGCGGCAACGTCGCGACCCGGGCCGGCGCGCAGGCGCTGGTGGAGGCGGGCGCGGACGGGATCAAGGTCGGCGTCGGCCCCGGTTCCATCTGCACCACCCGCATCGTCGCCGGGGTCGGCGTGCCGCAGATCTCCGCGATCTACGAGGCCGATCAGGCGGCGCGCCCGGCCGGGATCCCGGTGATCGGCGACGGCGGCATCCAGTACTCGGGCGACATCGCGAAGGCGATCGCGTCCGGCGCGTCCACCGTGATGCTCGGCAGCCTGCTCGCGGGCACCGCCGAATCGCCCGGTGACCTGATCCTGGTCAACGGCAAGCAGTTCAAGACCTACCGCGGGATGGGCTCGCTGGGCGCCATGCAGTCGCGCGGCCAGGCGAAGTCCTACTCGAAGGACCGCTACGCCCAGGATGACGTGCTGAGCGAGGACAAGCTGGTCCCCGAGGGCATCGAGGGGCGGATCCCGTTCCGCGGGCCGCTCGCGAACGTCGTCCACCAGCTGGTGGGCGGGCTGCGGTCGGGGATGGGCTACGCGGGTGCGTCGACGATCCCCGAGCTGCAGGAGGCGCAGCTGGTGCGGATCACCGCGGCGGGGCTCAAGGAGAGCCACCCGCACGACATCACGATGACCGTCGAGGCGCCGAACTACACCACCCGGTAGTCCGCCCTTTAGGACACTTACGCGTTCGGTTCCGTTCTCGGGAGACTTGGCCCGCTGATCAAGTCTCCCTGGGAGGAACCGATGTCCTTTACTTCGCGGCGTACCGCGCTGGCCGTCTTCGCCGCCGCTGCCCTCGGGCTCGGCGGCGGGGTGGCGGCTTCCGCCGTCCCCACCGCTTCCGCCGCGCCTTCCGCACCCGAGGCCGCCGCTCTCCAGGCGTCACCGGGTGAGCTGTGGAAGCGCACCGAGCTGTACTTCGGGACGACGAAGCCGGGCGGCGGGGAGCTGACCGACGCCGAGTTCGCCGCGTTCACCGACAAAGCCGTCACGCCGAGGTTCCCGGACGGGTTCACCGAGCTGACCGGGCGCGGCCAGTGGCGCGGCTCGGACGGGGTGATCTCGCGGGAGAAGTCGAAGGTGATCATCGTCGTGTACCCGTTCAGCGACCGCGACGCGAACCGCGAGATCGAAGAGATCCGGACCGACTACAAGAAGGCCTTCTCGCAGGAATCCGTCCTCCGGACCGACTCCGTGGAGAAGGTCTCCTTCTGACCCTCGAGTCCCACGTGCCCCACCCGAGCGCCTTTAGCGGGCTAAACGTGAAACGGGTGGGGCACCTGGGGCCGGTGTGACTTCGGGCCCGGTTCGGGTGCCCCGTGCGCAGGTCACCCACGCGGCCTAGCGACAATGGGGTGTAACGGTCGTCGGTGAGAAGGGACTTGACGTGCGGGATCTGGTCGAGATCGGCATGGGCCGCACCGCGCGGCGGGCGTATGACCTCGATGACGTGGAGATCGTGCCGTCGCGGCGCACCAGGTCGTCGTCGGTCGTGTCCACCGCCTGGCAGATCGACGCGTACCGGTTCGAGCTGCCGCTGGTCACCCACCCCACCGACGCGATCGTGTCGCCGGGAACCGCGGTGGCCGTCGGCGAGCTCGGCGGGCTGGGCGTCCTCAACGCCGAAGGGCTGTGGGCGCGGCACCCGAACGTCGAGGACGCGATCTTCCGCCTCGTCCGGGCGGCCGAGGACACCGAGGACCCGACCGCGATCGTGCGTGAGCTGCAGGAGCTGCACTCCGCCCCGATCCGGCTGGACCTGCTGTCCGAGGCGATCAAGACCGTCCGCGAGTCCGGGGTCACGGTGGCCGCGCGGGTCAGCCCGCAGCACGCCGCCGAGCTCACGCCGGACCTGCTCGCGGCGGGTGTCGAGATCCTGGTCGTGCAGGGCACGATCATCTCTGCGGAGCACGTCCAGCGTGACGTCGAGCCGCTGAACCTGAAGGACTTCATCGGACGGCTCGACGTCCCGGTGATCGCGGGCGGCGTCAGCGACTACCGCACCGCGATGCACCTGATGCGCACCGGCGCGGCAGGCGTCATCGTCGGCCACGGCGCCAGCCGCGGCGTGACGAGCACCGACAGCGTGCTCGGGATCGGGACGCCGATGGCGACCGCGATCGTCGACGCCGCGGCCGCGCGCCGCGACTACCTCGACGAGACCGGCGGCCGGTACGCCGACGTGCTCGCCGACGGCGGGATGAGCGTGTCCGGTGACATCGCCAAGGCCATCGCCTGCGGTGCCGACGCGGTCATGCTGGGCGCGCCGCTGGCCGCCGCCTCCGAGGCGCCGGGGCAGGGGCTGTACTGGACGTCGGCGGCCGCGCACCCGTCGCTGCCGCGTTCGCGCGTGGCGCTGGGGCCGGACTACGCCGTCGACCTGAAGACGCTGCTCTTCGGGCCGTCCTCGGACGCCGAGGGCGTCGTGAACCTCTTCGGCGCGCTTCGCCGCGCGATGGCGAAGACGGGCTACTCGGACCTGAAGGAGTTCCAGCGGGTCGGCCTGACCGTTCGCCGCTGACGCTCGCTCCCGGCCCAGATCGCGTTTAGCCCGCTAAACGCGATCTGGGCCGCTTTGCGTTCACGTACCCCAGGAGTCACAGCAGCCCCAGGCGTCCCTCCTGTGTCACGTTTAGCCCGCTAAAGGCGCTCCGGCGGCCGGGGGCGGTAGTGGGCCGAGCCGAGGGCGCGGGCGATCTTTCGCTGTAGGTCGCGCAGGATCGGGAGGGTTTCGTCGTCCGCGAAGCCGGTGGTGATCGACCAGTCCATGCCGGAGCCGAAGACGTCGCTGGCGAACACGATCTCGGTGGCGATCAGCGTCTTGCGCCATTCCGAGGCGCGTAGCGGTTCTTCGTCGGCCAGTGCCGCTCGCAACCTTCGCGCTTGCTCGAAGAGGTCGGGCACGTCCTTGAAACCCATCGCGACGGCGAGGTCGTCGGTGCAGGCGGCCGGTCCTCCCCATTCCGCCAGGCCACAGCGCAGTACCGTGCGCTCGTCACGCGTCAAGTCGATCGCCACCGGGGCATCCGTATCCACCGATCGATGATGCCTCAGCCGCGTTCGCGCATCCGGGTGGAAGGTAACTGGCGGGTAACTTACCTCTGGTCAGAAGTGGTGGCCGAGGTTACAGTCCAAGGTGTGACTGCCAGTAACACCACCACTGAAGACGACTTCGACTACGACGTGATCGTCGTCGGCTCCGGGTTCGGCGGGAGTGTCGCCGCCCTTCGCCTGACCGAGAAGGGCTACCGCGTCGCCGTCATCGAGGCGGGCCGCCGCTTCGCCGACGACGAGTTCGCGAAGACGTCCTGGGACCTTCGCCGCTACGTCTGGGCGCCTCAGGTCGGCTGCTTCGGCATCCAGCGCATCCACATGCTCAAGGACGTCATGGTGCTCGCCGGCGCGGGCGTCGGCGGCGGCTCGCTGGTCTACGCGAACACGCTGTACCGACCGCTGAAGCCGTTCTACGTCGACCCGCAGTGGTCCCACATCACCGACTGGGAGTCCGAACTCGGCCCGCATTACGACCAGGCCAGCCGCATGCTGGGAGTCGTCACCAACCCCAGCGTCACGCCGTCGGACGTCGTGATGAAGGGCGTCGCCGAGGACATGGGCGTGGCGGACTCGTATCACCCGACGCCGGTCGGCGTGTACTTCGGCAAGCCGGGGGAGCGCGCCGAGGATCCGTACTTCGGCGGCGCGGGCCCGGCGCGCACCGGCTGTACCGAATGCGGCGGCTGTATGACCGGCTGCCGCGTCGGCGCCAAGAACACGCTGGTCAAGAACTACCTGTACCTCGCGGAGAAGGACGGCGCGAAGGTCATCCCGCTGACCACCGTGAGCGCGATTAGCCCGCTAAACGCAGGTGGGTACGAGGTGAGCATCAAGAAGACCGGGACCACCTCGCGCAAGTTCCGGCACAAGCTCACCGCCGCGCAGGTGGTGCTCGCCGCCGGCACGTGGGGCACGCAGAACCTGCTCCACGGCATGCGCGACACCGCCAAGTTGCCGAAGCTGTCGCCGCGCCTCGGCGAACTGACCCGCACCAACTCCGAGGCCATCATCGGCGCGGCCCGCACCTCGGTCGACGAGGACCGGAACTTCAGCCGCGGCGTCGCGATCACGTCGTCGATCCACCCCGACGACAACACGCATATCGAGCCCGTCCGCTACGGCAAGGGCAGCAACGCGATGAGCCTGCTCCAGACCATCGCCACCGAAGGCGATTCGACGGTGCCGCGCTGGCGTCAGGCCGTGAACTTCATGGTCAAGCACCCGGTCCAGACCGTGAAACTGCTCAACGGCTACCGCTGGAGCGAGCGCACGGTGATCCTGCTGGTGATGCAGAGCCTCGACAACTCCATCACCACGTACACCAAACGCGGGCTCTTCGGCCGCCGCAAGTACACCTCCAAACAGGGCCACGGCGAGCCGAACCCCAGCTTCATCCCAGCGGGGCACGAGGCCAACCTCCGCACCGCCGAACGTATCGGCGGGATGGCGGGCGGCACCTGGGGCGAGATCTTCGACATCCCGCTGACGGCGCATTTCATCGGTGGCGCCCCCATCGGCACGTCGTCCGACGACGGCGTGATCGACCCGTACCACCGCGTCTACAACTACCCCGGTCTGTCCATTGTGGATGGTTCGGCGATCACGGCGAACCTCGGCGTGAACCCCTCGCTGACGATCACCGCGCAGGCCGAGCGGGCCTTCTCGTTCTGGCCCAACAAGGGTGAGCGGGACAGCAGGCCGTCACAGGACTCGCCGTACGCGCGGCTCGAACCGATCGCACCGAAGAACCCCTCGGTTCCGGCGGACGCGCCCGCGGCGCTTCGGCGGTAACTTGGAGATGTGACAGCTTCCGAACGCGCACACGTCCTGCTGAACCGCGTCCGCGCCCTCCACGACGAGTGGGAGCGCGTCGTGCGCGGGATCGACGAGGAGGCCGTGCGCGGCCCCAGCGCGCTGCCCGGCTGGACTCGAGCGCATCTGCTGTCCCACCTCGCGCGGAACGCCGACGGCCTGGTCAACCTGCTCACCTGGGCGAAATCGGGCGTCGAGACGCCGATGTACGCCGGTGAGACGGTCAGGGACCACGACATCGAGAAGGGTGCGTACCGGTCCGTCGAGGAGATCGCCGAGGACGTCGTCGGCTCCGCCGCGCGCTTCGTCGAGGTCGCGGAAAACCTGCCGGACGGCGCGTGGCAGGCCCGGGTGCGAGCCAGGCAAGGGCGTGACATCTCGGCGGAGTTCGTGCTCTGGCTTCGGCTCTCCGAAACGTCTATCCATCTCGCCGACCTCGACTTCGGCTATGACTTCGCCCGCGTCGCCGATCTGCTCGGCGACGAGTTCGACACCGTCGTCGGCAACGCCATCGGGATGTACGGCGGTGAACTGCCCGCCGTGCTCCTGGTCGCCGCCGAAGACAACGGGTATCGCCACGAGTGGCGGATGAGCGAAGGGGAGCTGACGACGCTGGCCGGGACCCGCGGCGAGGTATTGGCCTGGGTCACCGGCCGCAGCGATGGATCCTCTTTGGACGGTGACGTGCCGACGCTCCCGCGCTGGCTGTGACACCACCGTCCAAAGAGGACGTGATCAGCTCCGGAACGAGTCAACGCCGAACTGCTTGGCGATGTCGTCGAGCATGGCGTTCGCGCCCTGCAGGCTCACCGAGGTGAACCAGGTGGTGTCGTTGACGTCGATCTTCTTTCCTTTGAGAGTTCCCCAAAGCGGGTTCGACTGGAACTTCGTCATGGGGTTTTCGGCCTGCTTGGTCTCATCGGTGTAGCTGGCGATGAAGATCGCCTCGGCGTCGAGCTTCCCGATCTCCTCCTGGCTGAGGTCGTTGGAGATCTTCGCCTTGTTGTCCGGCTGGCCCGCGGGGCGCTGGAGCCCGGCGTCGGCCATCACGGTCCCGGGGAACGACGCGCTGCTGTAGAGCCGCACCGTCGGCTCGCCCTCGATGAAGCGGACCACGGAGACGGCCGCGGGCTTGCCGAGCTTCGCCTTGATCGCGTCGCCGACCTTGCGGGCCCGCTCCTCGTAGGACTTGATCTTCTGCTCTGCCAAGGTTTCCTTGCCCAGCGCCTTGCCGAGCAGCCGGATGTTGTCCTTCCAGGTGGCACCGGTGGTCTGGCTGAACACCGTGGGTGCGACCTTGCTGAACTCCGCGTAGAACTTCTCGTGCCGCACCTTCGCGGAAACGATCAGATCCGGCTTGATGTCGTACAACTTCTCGATGTCCGGGCTCTCGAGCGCGCCGATCTCCTTGGCGCCCTCGGCGTACTTGCGGTCGTCGCCCAGGTAGTCAGGCAGCTTGTCGTAGTTGCGGTATTTGGTGTACGCCACCAGTTTCGTCTCGAGCGCCAGCGTGGCGTCGACGTAGCTCGAGTCGAGCGCCGCGACGGTGGCGGGCTGCTTCTCGATCTGGGCGGATCCCATCACGTGTTCGACGGTGCGCGGGAATCCACTTTGGCCGGTGCCGGTGGAAGCGGATTCCTGTTCACCGCCACCGCAGGCGGAGAGTGCCAGGCAGGCTGTCACGGCGAGGGCGAGGACTGCGCGCCGGGGTGGGGTCATGGGCCACTCTTTCTGTGCGGTTAGGCTTTCCTAACCGGAGCATAGGATGGCGGATGTCCACAGTGGAAGTTCGTGTTGGGAAGCCGACAGCGGGAGCCCTGCTCGTCACACTTCTGGCTGTGATCTGCGTCGCGAGCATCGCCCTCGGTGCGCGTTCGATTCCTTTGGGTGTGGTTTGGGACGCGATCTTCCATCCCGCCGGTGTGCCGGATCATCTGATCGTCCGTTCGTTACGCGTCCCGCGCACGCTGCTCGGCGTACTGGCGGGCCTCGCGCTCGGCGCGGCCGGTGCGCTCATGCAGGGCCACACCCGTAATCCGCTCGCCGATCCCGGCTTGCTCGGCGTCACGCAGGGCGCCGCGTTCGCGGTGGTGCTCGCTGTCGTCGTGTTCGGCATCGACGACCTGTACGCGTTCATCTGGTTCGGTTTCGCCGGCGCACTGATCGCGAGCGCCGTGGTGTTCCTGCTCGGCGCGGTCGGCGGCCGCGGCGCCACGCCGGTGACGCTCGCGCTGGCCGGAGCCGCGGTGAGCGCCCTGCTGAACGGCGTCATCTCCGCGATCGTGCTCGGCGACGACCGCGGGATGGAGACCTACCGGTTCTGGCACGTCGGTTCGATCGCCGGCCGGGACCCCGCGATGATCGGCCAGATCGCCCCGTTCGTGGCAGCCGGCCTGTTCCTCGCGGTCGTCAACACGCCGGGGATGAACACGCTGGCGCTCGGTGACGACGTCGCCGTCGCGCTCGGACGGCGGGTCGGGCGCACGCGGTTGCTCGGGGTCGCCGCGATCACGCTGCTGACCGGTGCCGCCGTCGCCGCCTGCGGGCCGATCGCGTTCCTCGGCCTGCTGGTGCCGCATTTCGCGCGGGCGATCAGCGGCCCCGACTACCGGTGGCTGGTGCCGTTCTCCGCCGTGCTCGGCGCCATCCTGCTGCTGGCGGCGGACCTGCTCGGCCGCGTCGTCGCTTCGGACAACCTGGAGGTCGGCATCATGCTGGCGGTGCTCGGCGTGCCGGTGTTCGTCCACCTGGTCCGCAAGAAGGGCTTGGCACGGATATGACGGCTCCCAAGGTGATCTCGCTCGGCCCGGCGGCCTGGACCGTCCGGCCGTGGACACTCGCCGTCGTGACCCTCGCGGCGGTCGCGCTGGTGCTGGTCGCGGCGCTGAACATCGGCATCGGTACCTCGCACATCGGCCTCGGCGACGTCCTGAAGACGCTGTTCGGTGGTGGCACCGCGCGGGAACGCGGGATCATCTTCGACCTGCGGATGCCCCGCACGCTGACCGCGATCGGCGTCGGCGCGGCCCTCGGCCTGTCCGGCGCGCTGTTCCAGACCATCGCCAGGAATCCGCTGGCCAGCCCGGACATCCTCGGCATCACCTGGGGCGCGGGCGTCGGCGCGGTCGGCGTGATCGTCGCCGGTGGCACCGGTGGCCAGGTCAGCGGGCTGGCGAGCACGCTGGGCGTCCCGCTCGCCGGGCTGGCGGGCGGCGTGATCGCGGGGATCCTGCTGTACGCGCTTTCGTGGCGGCGCGGGATCGACGGCTACCGGCTCGTCCTGATCGGCATCGCGCTGTCGGCCGTCGGCTACAACCTCGTCTACTGGATGCTGACCATCGGAGACGTCGACAACGCCGCGCGGGCGACGACGTGGATCGTCGGCAGCCTCGCCGACGTCGGCTGGGAATCGGTCGCGCCGGTCCTGCTCGCGCTGGCCGTGCTCGCGCCGATCACGCTGGTCGCCGGGCACACCATCGGCGGTCTGCAGTTCGGCGACGACACCGCGCGCGGCCTCGGTATCCGGGTCGACGCCGCCCGCGCGACCCTGCTGTTGCTCGGCGCGGCCTTGGCCGCCGTCGCCACCGCGGCCGCGGGCCCGATCACCTTCGTCGCGCTGGCCACCCCGCAGATCGCCCTGCGGCTGGTCCGCTCGGCGCAGCCGCCGCTGTTCGGATCGATGGTCCTCGGCGCCCTGCTGACCGTCGGCGCGGATTTCGCCGTCCGGGTGACGCCGGGCCTGTCCGGGCTGCCGGTCGGGGTGCTGACGGCGATCCTCGGCGCGCCCTACCTGATCTTCCTGTTCGTCCGCAGCCGTAAGGAGGAGCGCGCGTGAATGCCAGACTGCGTGCCCGGGAATTGGAACTCGGCTACGGCGAAACGCCCGTCGTGACCGGCCTCGACCTCGACGTCCTCGACGGGACCGTCACCGCGATCATCGGCCCCAACGGCTGCGGCAAATCGACGCTGCTGCGCGCGCTGGCGAGGTTGCTCAAACCACGGCAGGGCGCGGTGCTGCTCGACGGCGAGCGGATCGAAAAGCTGCCGACCCGCGAGGTCGCCAAGATCATCGGCCTCTTGCCGCAGACGCCGTCCGCACCCGAAGGGCTGACCGTCTCCGATCTGGTCCGCCGCGGGCGGCATCCGCATCAGAGCTGGTACCGGCAGTGGTCGTCCTCCGACGACGAGGCGATCGAGCGGGCGCTGCGGCTGACCGGGATGGACGAGCACGCCGGCCGGGTCGTCGACCAGCTTTCCGGCGGGCAGCGGCAGCGGGCGTGGATCTCGATGACGCTGGCACAGGAGACCGGGCTGCTGCTGCTCGACGAACCGATCACCTACCTCGACCTCGCGCATCAGATCGACGTGCTGGACTTGGTGTACCGGCTGCACGACGAACGCGGGACCACCGTGGTGATGGTGCTGCACGACCTCAATCTCGCCGCCAGGTACGCGGACAAGCTGGTCGCGATGCGGGACGGCCGGATCGTCGCGCAAGGGCCGCCCGCGGAGGTCCTCACCGAGCCGCTGCTCGACGAGATCTTCGGCCTGTCGGCGAAGGTCATGACCGATCCGGTGTCCGGTACGCCACTGGTCGTGCCGGTGAGCGCACACCTTCGGGGGTAGCGCCGCAACCTGCCCGCCCGCTGGGCGTCTAACGGGCATGGAGAGAAGGGCGTTCCTCAAGCTCGCCGGGGCGACCGTGGCCGGGGCGGCCGCGACGGCGTGTTCCGCCTCGCCTCCCGCGCAGGCGCCCAGTTCGGCTCCCGGCACGTCCTTGCCGCCGAGCACCAGCGTCACGTCGCCGTCGGGCCCGCCGGACTGGGCGGCGTTGCGGAACAAGGTCTCCCTGCTCCTGCCCGGGGACTCCGGTTACGACAGCGTCAAGCGTGTGTTCAATCCGGCCTTCGACGGTCGCAAACCGGCCGCGATCGCCAAATGTGCCAAGCCTGAAGATGTGCAGGTGGCTGTTTCCGCTGCCGCGAGGCGAGTTCCCATCGCCGCGCGCAGTGGTGGGCACAGCTACGCCGGTTACTCGGTTCCTGACGGTGGCTTGATGATCGACCTCGGCGGAATGTCCTCAGTGGACGTTCAGGGGGACCGGGTCTTGATCGGTGCGGGCGCGAAGTTGAAGAACGTCTACGCCACGCTCGGCGGCGCGGGCCGGTGCCTGCCGGCGGGTTCGTGCCCCAGCGTCGGGATCGCCGGGCTGACACTCGGCGGCGGAATCGGGGTACTCGCCCGAAAATACGGACTCACTTGCGATCATCTGGTGTCCGCTCAGGTCGTCACGGCGGACGGGAAACTCCGGACCGCGTCGGCGGATTCCGAACCGGAACTGTTCTGGGCGTTGCGCGGCGGGGGAGGCGGCAACTTCGGTGTCGTCACTTCGTTCACCTTCCGCACGGATCCGGCGCCGTCGGCGGTTTCGGTGTTCTCCTTGCGTTTCCCGGCGGGCAGCGCGGACGACGTCCTCGCCGAGTGGCAGCGCTGGCTTCCCGAAACGCCGCCGGAGTTGTGGGCGAACGTCGTACTGTCCGGCGGATCCCCGGTCGGTGCGCGCGTTTCCGGTTGCTACGTAGGTGATTCCGCTTCCTTGGGCAAGATCCTGGACCGCTTCGCCGGCGCGACGCGATCCGTCAAGCAGCTCGACTATCTCGGCGCGATGAAGTACTTCTCCGGCGGTGAAAGCCGGCAGTCCTTTGTGGCCTCATCGCGGATACTCGAAGAACCGGTGGATCCCGCGAAGCTGACGTCCGTCCTCAAAGGCAGGCGTGGAATGGACCTGCTGGTCGACGGCGTCGTCGCCGCGGTCGCCGACATCGCCCCGGACGCCACCGCGTTCTGGCATCGGAAGGCGATCGGCAGTGTGCAGATCTACGGCCAGGCGGACGCGCGCAACCGTTCCGTAGCAACGGATTCCGTCGCGGAAGTGGTGACGGGGCTCGGGCTGGGCGGGGGTTACGTCAACTACATCGACCCCGCCCTGCCCGACTGGATGACCGCCTACTACGGCGGAAACGCCACCCGCTTGAAGCAGGTGGCGAAGACCTACGACCCGGACAAGGTGTTCGGGTTCGCGCAGGCCGTGACCCCGGACTAGAGGTCGATGCCGGTGAAGACGGTGACCCGTTCCTCGGTGAGGTCGTGCATCGCGGCCAGGACGCCTTCCCTGCCGACACCCGATCCCTTGACGCCGCCGTACGGCATCTGGTCCGCGCGGTAGCTCGGGACGTCGCCGATGATCACGCCGCCGACTTCGAGTTCTGTCGACGCGTAGAAGGCGAGATGCACGTCGCGGGTGAACACGCCGGCCTGTAATCCGTAGGCGGATTCGTTGACCGACGCGAAAGCCTCGTCGACACCATCCACAATAGACACGGCGAGTACCGGGCCGAAGATCTCCTCCGCCCAGACCTTTGTGGACGGTGGCACGTCGGTGAGCACGGTCGGCTCCACCGTCGCGCCCTCTCGCTTGCCGCCGGTGAGGATCTTCGCGCCCGCGGCGACGGCCTCGTCGATCCAGGCGACGATCCGTTCCGCGGCGGGCTCGTCGACGACCGGGCCCACGTCGGTGTTCTTGTCGTACGGGTCACCGGTTCGCTGTCCCCGCACGGCTTCCACCAAGGCGGGCACGAATTCTTCGGCGACTTCGCGTTCGACGATGACCCGCTGCACGGCGATGCAGGACTGCCCGGCCTGGTAGTTGCCGAAGGTCGCGATGCGCTCCGCGGCACCTTCCGGATCCGGCCAGTCGCGGAGCACGACGGCGGCCGCGTTGCCGCCGAGTTCGAGCACGACGTGCTTGCGCGGCGCGGCATCCGCGATCGACCAGCCGACCGGACCCGAACCGGTGAACGACACGACCGGCAGCCGGGGATCCGCGACGAGCGCCGACGTCTCCTCGTTTCCGAGCGGCAGCACCGAAAACGCGCCTTCCGGCAGGTCCGTCTCCGCCAGGATCTCGCCGAGGATCAGCGCGGACAACGGCGTGCGCGGCGCGGGTTTGACGATGATCGGCGCGCCGACCGCGAGCGACGGCGCGACCTTGTGCGCCACCAGGTTCAGCGGGAAGTTGAACGGCGCGATGCCCAGCACCGGGCCGCGCGGGAGGCGCCGGGTCAGTGCCAGCCTGCCCTCGCCCGCGGGGTCGGTGTCCAGGCGCTGCAGGTCGCCGCTGAACCGGCGGGCCTCCTCGGCCGCGATCCGGAACACCGAAACCGCGCGCCGCACCTCGGCGTCGGCCCACTTGAGCGGCTTGCCGTTCTCGGCGGTGATGACCTCGGCGATCTCCTCGGCCCGGCCGGCGATGACGCGCGAAACGTGGTCGAGTGCCGCGGCGCGGCTGTGCGCAGAGGAACGGCGGAACTCCTTCGCGACACTCGCCGCCGCGCTCACCGCTCGTTCGACCTGCTCCGGTCCAGGCACCGCGACGGTGGCGACTTCGCTGCCGTCGAAGGGGTGATGCACGGTGATCGTCGAAGCGCCCTGCTCGGGGCGTCCGGCGATCCAGGCGGGGCGCGGCTCCGGGGTGATCATGTCCATGGGTAAGAAGGTATTGCAGTCAGGGCTTGACGAGCACCTTGAGCGCTTCGCGGTCCGCCATGGCGCGGTAGCCGTCGGGGACCTCTTCGAGCCCGATGGTCCGGTCGAAGACCTTGCCCGGCTGATACCGGCCCTCGACGACGTCGTCGAGCAGTTCGGGGATGTAGTGGCGCGCGGGCGCCACACCGCCGGTGATGGTGATGTTGCGGCGGAAGAGCGACGGGCCGATCGGACCCTCGGCGTACTGCGGCACGCCGACGCGGCTGACCGTGCCGCCGGGGCGGACCGCGCCGACGCCCATCTCGAAGGCGGGCTTCGTGCCGACGCATTCGAGCACAGTGTGCGTGCCTTCACCGCTTGTCAGCTCTCGCACCTTTTCGATGCCTTCGTCGCCGCGCTCGGCTACGACGTCTGTCGCGCCGAATTCGCGGCCGAGGTCCGTGCGGGTCCGGTGACGGCCCATCAGGATGACGCGCTCGGCGCCGAGGCGCTTCGCCGCGAGGACCGCGGAGAGGCCGACGGCGCCGTCACCGATGACGGTGACGGTGGTGCGCTCGTTCACGCCGGCCTTGACCGCGGCGTGGTGGCCGGTCGCGAACACGTCGGAGAGCGTGAGGAACGAGGCGAGCAGGTCGTCGTCCTCGGTGTGCGGCAGTTTCACCAGCGTGCCGTCGGCCTGCGGGACGCGGACGGCCTCGCCCTGACCGGCGTCGACGCCCTTCGCGCCCCAGTTGCCGCCGTGCAGGCACGAGGTGTGGAGGCCTTCGCGGCAGAACTGGCACGTGTTGTCGGAGTAGACGAAGGGCGCGACGGCCAGGTCACCCGGCTTGAGCGTGGTGACGTCGGAGCCGACGGCCTCGACGACGCCGAGGAACTCGTGGCCGATCCGGACGCCGCGGTCGCGTGCGGGCATGCTGCCGTACGGCCAGAGGTCGCTGCCGCAGATGCAGGACCGGACCACCCGGAGGAGGGCGTCGGTCGGTTCGCTCAGCTTCGGGTCCGGGACGGTCTCGACGCGTACGTCACCGGCGCCGTAGATGAGAGTCGCTCGCAAGACGGGGTCCTTTCCTCGGCTGGCCCCAGTATGGGCGCGTCGCGTTTAGCCCGCTAAACGCGATCCGTTCGGGCGGGACCGGTAGAGGTCGCGCAGGAGGAGGACCTCGGCGCCGTGGTGGATGGCCTCGCGGTTGATGTGCAGGACGAGCGTCGCGAGCGGGTACTCCGCGTACGGGCCTTCGGCCTCGCCGCAGGGGCGCGCGAGGTCTTCGGCGGTGAGGCCGCCGACGCCGTCGCGCCAGCGCGCGTAGGCGTCGTCGAGCTGCTCCAGCGCTTCTTTGGCGGAGCCTGCGTAGGGGAAGGTCTGGTAGTCGGCGGGCGGGCCGCCGAAATGCGACGCGTTCCGCATCGCGAAGACGCCGATGACGATGTGGGCGAGCCGCCAGGCGATCGTCGTCACCGGAGGTGGCGACGGCTCCGGATACGCCCAGTCGATCGTGAAAGCGCCGTTCTCGTCCGGCCGTATCGTCCAGCAGTCCTCGACGGGCTCCCAGAGGTATTCGTCGTCGGTGAGGGTGTCCAGCCGGGGCCGCAGATGCCGCGTCCAATGCCAGTCGAGCTGTTCGGAGAGTTCCTTGCTCCAGTCGATGTCCATGTCCCGGACGGTAGGACGCCTCGCGGTCATCCGCTGTCCTGAATCGTGAGGGGGTTGGCGGCGAGGTGACCCGGCCCACCTGGGACGATGGTGGGGAAGCGTACTGCTCTGATCTGGAGGTTTCAGGTGCCCAGTCCCACCGGTCCGGTACTCGTCGTGGACTTCGGGGCGCAGTACGCGCAACTGATCGCGCGCCGCGTGCGCGAGGCGCAGGTCTACTCCGAGGTCGTCCCGCACACCGCCACCGCCGAGGACATCCTCGCCAAGGACCCCGCCGCGATCATCCTTTCCGGTGGTCCTTCCAGCGTGTACGCGGAGAACGCCCCCGCCCTTGCGCCCGGCCTCGTCGACGCGGGCGTGCCGATCCTCGGGATCTGCTACGGCCACCAGGTGCTCGCGCAGGCCCTCGGCGGCACGGTCGAACCGACCGGGATCCGCGAGTTCGGCCGTACCGAAGTCCGCGTCGCCGGTGAAGGCGGCGTGCTGCACGCCGGCCTCCCGAGCAACCAGCCCGCCTGGATGAGCCACAACGACAGCGTCACCAAGGCCCCCGAGGGCGCCACCGTGACCGCGTCGAGTGACGGCGCCGCCGTCGCCGGGTTCGAAGACGTCGAGCGCCGCTTCGCCGGCGTCCAGTACCACCCCGAGGTGCACCACTCGCCGCACGGCCAAGAGGTGCTCCGCCGCTTCCTGCACGACATCGCGGGCATCAAGCCGCAGTGGACGACGTCGTCCATCGTCGACGACCAGGTCAAGCGCATCGCCGAGCAGGTCGGCGACGGCCGGGCGATCTGCGGTCTCTCCGGCGGCGTCGACTCCGCCGTGGCCGCGGCGCTGGTCCAGCGCGCCATCGGTGACCGGCTGACCTGCGTGTTCGTCGACCACGGTCTGCTCCGCTCCGGCGAGCGCACCCAGGTCGAGCGTGATTTCGTCGCCGCGACCGGGGTCAACCTGGTGACCGTCGACGCGCGCGACCGGTTCCTCGACGCGCTGGCCGGGGTCACCGACCCCGAGGAGAAGCGCAAGATCATCGGCCGCGAGTTCATCCGCGTGTTCGAGCAGGCCGAGCGCGACCTCAAGGCCAAGGGCGACTACAAGTTCCTCGTCCAGGGCACGCTGTACCCGGACGTCGTCGAATCCGGCGGCGGCGAGGGCGCGGCGAACATCAAGAGCCACCACAACGTCGGCGGACTGCCCGACGACCTGCAGTTCGAGCTCGTCGAGCCGCTGCGCCTGCTGTTCAAGGACGAGGTGCGCCGCGTCGGGCTGGAGCTCGGGCTGCCCGAGACGATCGTGCAGCGGCAGCCGTTCCCCGGCCCGGGGCTCGGCATCCGGATCATCGGCGCCGTCGACGCCGAGCGGCTCGAGACGCTGCGCGCGGCCGACGCGATCGCGCGTGAGGAACTCACCGCGGCCGGGCTCGACGGCGAGATCTGGCAGTGCCCGGTGGTGCTGCTGGCCGACGTTCGCAGCGTCGGCGTCCAGGGCGACGGGCGGACCTACGGGCACCCGATCGTGCTGCGGCCGGTGTCGTCCGAGGACGCGATGACCGCGGACTGGACGCGGCTGCCCTACGAGGTGCTGGAGCGGATCTCGACCCGCATCACCAACGAGGTCGCCGAGGTGAACCGGGTGGTACTGGACGTCACGTCCAAGCCGCCGGGCACCATCGAGTGGGAGTGACCGCACCCGCTCCGACATGCGTTTAGCGGGCTAACCGCGATCTGTCAGGCCCTGGGCACCCAGGCGACCGGATCGCGTTTAGCCCGCTAACTGCGCTCTGGGCCCCCTTGGGCACCCCGCGCTGGCCGGAGCGACTTTAGCCCTCTAAACGCGATCCGGTGCGGTCGGAGTGCGGCGGCCGCCGGATCGCGATTAGGGGGCTAAAGTCGCTCCGCTCCGGGGTGCGGGCAAGGCGAAGGCCCCGGCGAGGGGCCGGGGCCTTCGGAGTGGGGTGGATCGTGAGCGGGGCCGCTAGCGGCGGCTCTTGCGCACCGAAGCGGCGAGAAGCAGGACGCCGACGAAGATCGCCCCACCGGCCATGACCCACCGGAAGTCGAACTGCGGGAGCCACGAGGCGCCGTCCGAGAGGACGTAACCCGACACCAGCAGCGTCGCGATCCCGATGATCAGGGTGAAGACGTCCACCCCGCGCTTCGCGGGCCGAGCCGACTGAGTCTGTGTGCTGTCGTAGTTGTCGTAGTCGTACTCAGCCACGACGCACCTCCACGTTCCCGACACCGTTCTCGACCTTCACAGTGATCTTCTGTCCGTTGCTCCCCGGCGCGGTGAAGTCGACGACGTCCTCGCCGACCCCCGAGCGGGACTGGCCGAGGCAGTCGACCTCGCCCGCTCCCGTCTCACAGGAGACCTTCACTTCGGCACCCATCGGCACGAGCACCGTCGAGTTACCGGCTCCGTTCGAGACCTTCGTGCTCACCGAAGCCCCAGCGGGCAGCTTGGTCAGGTCGATGTCGATGTTCCCCGCCGAACGGCGGTACTCAGGCAGCACCTCGGACACCTGGCTCGGCGTGTCCTTCAGATCGCCGACGCCGCCCTTCACGGAGAAGTTCTCGAACGGGACCGTGGTGAGCGCCATCCCGACGATCGCCAGCGGCACCGCGAGCCCGATCAGCCCGCGACCGCCCCGGACGAACGAACCGGCCACCAGCCCGATACCGACCACACCGAGGGTGAGCCCGACGACGTGCTGCGGGGTGAACCAGGCTTCGCCGTCCAGACCCAGGACGGTGCCGACCCCGGCCACCAGCACGGCGAGCCCGAAGGTCGCGGCGCCGATCTTCGACTTCCGGCCGCGAGGCGCCGGCGGCGCGGGAGGCGGCGGCGGAGTCTGCGGCGGCAGCCCGCTGGACGGCGAAGCGTTCGGCAGGTCCCAAGCCGACGGGTCGGCCGCGAGCGGGTCCCAGCCGCCCTCGGTCGCCGTCGAGGTGGAGGTCGCCGACGCCGACGCCATCGAGAACGCGGCCGTCGGATAAGCCGGGGCGGGCATCGTCGGCCGGTTGAACTGACCGCGGTTGCGGTGCAGCAGGTACAGCGCGACGGCCATCAGCGCCAAGCCGATCAGGCCGGTGCCGTCGGTCATCCAGCCACCGCTCAGTGTCCAGGTGAGACCGGGGAAAAGCAGGAGCAGCAGCATCACCGCGAACGCCGGCGAGCTCGACGCGCGTCCCCTGCCGATCATCCCCTCGAACGCGGAAACGGGGTCGCCCTCCTGCGGCAGGAAAAGCCAGCCCAGCAGATAGACGAAGACGCCGAAACCGCCGAACACGGTCGCCGCGACCAGCGCGACGCGGACCACTGTCGGGTCGATTCCGTACCGGTAGCCGATGCCGGCGGCCACACCGGCGAACTTGCGGCCCGCCACCGGGCGGACCGGCCTGCTCCGCCAGAAATCCTTGACGGTCTCCTCGAAGCCGGCCGCGGGGCCGCGCTTCGGAACCTGTGTCTCACTCCCACTCATGCCACAAAGAATGCGCTCCGGCGGGCCCTCGCCACATCCGGGAACGTCCCTGATGTTCCCCCGATATCGCGACCTCCGGAAACATGGTTCGGAGCACTGGGGAGTCGTTGGGTGCTTCTGGGAGTCATCCTCCCAGGTCAAGTGGACTCTTCGGAAGCCCGTTCGGGAGCATCTGGGCGTGGCTGGTTGTCGGGGTCCGTCCCCCGTTACCTTCTTCGTGGCTCTTGATCGAGGAGCTGCGGTCGCCAGGCCCGGCATGACTTAGTCCCCCAGTCGAACCCATGATCCGGGGGGTGGTGTCACCGGGTTTGGTGGCATCGAGGGACC
>NZ_QHKL01000021.1 GCF_003947415.1 Amycolatopsis sp. WAC 01376 | reverse complement strand
ATCGCTGTCCGTGTGGCCCGGGCCTGCCGGGACGCCGGGATCGCGAGCGTGGCCGTCTACGCGGATCCGGACCGGGACGCGTTGCATGTCCGTGCCGCTGATGAGGCGTTCGCCCTGGGTGGTGACACCCCCGCGACCAGCTATCTGGACATCGCCAAGGTCCTCAACGCCGCCCGCGAGTCGGGCGCGGACGCCATCCACCCCGGCTACGGATTCCTCTCCGAGAACGCCGAGTTCGCGCAGGCGGTCGGGGACGCCGGTCTGATCTGGATCGGCCCGCCCCCGCACGCCATCCGGGACCTGGGCGACAAGGTCGCCGCCCGCCACATCGCCCAGCGGGCCGGCGCCCCCCTGGTCGCCGGCACCCCCGACCCCGTCTCCGGCGCCGACGAAGTCGTCGCCTTCGCCAGGGAACACGGCCTGCCCATCGCGATCAAGGCCGCCTTCGGCGGCGGCGGCCGCGGCCTCAAAGTCGCCCGCACCCTCGAAGAAGTCCCCGAACTCTACGACTCCGCCGTCCGCGAGGCCGTGGCCGCCTTCGGCCGCGGCGAATGCTTCGTCGAGCGCTACCTCGACCAGCCCCGCCACGTGGAGACCCAGTGCCTGGCCGACACCCACGGCAACGTGGTCGTCGTCTCCACCCGCGACTGCTCCCTCCAGCGCCGCCACCAAAAACTCGTCGAGGAGGCCCCCGCGCCCTTCCTCTCCGACGCCCAGGTGGAGGAGCTGTACGCGTCCTCCAAGGCCATCCTCAAGGAAGCCGGCTACGTCGGCGCCGGCACCGTCGAATTCCTCGTCGGAGCAGACGGCACCATCTCCTTCCTGGAGGTCAACACCCGCCTCCAGGTCGAACACCCCGTCACCGAGGAAGTCGCCGGCATCGACCTGGTCCGCGAGATGTTCCGCATCGCCGACGGCGAAGAACTGGGCTACGACGACCCCGCCCTGCGCGGCCACTCCTTCGAGTTCCGCATCAACGGCGAGGACCCCGGCCGCGGCTTCCTGCCCGCCCCCGGCACCGTCACCCGCTTCGACGCACCCACCGGCCCCGGCGTCCGCCTCGAC
>NZ_QHKL01000020.1 GCF_003947415.1 Amycolatopsis sp. WAC 01376 | reverse complement strand
GGCGGATTCATGCGGTCGTCGCAACATGCTCTATTTAGGACAGTAGCAGGTTGAGTTTTTCTTGGGGTGTAAGCCAGTCCAGTGTTTTGCGGGGGCGGCCGTTGAGTTCGGCGGCCACTCTCGCGAGATGCCCGGGGCTGTGGGCTGAGAGGTCGGTGCCTTTGGGGAAGTATTGGCGGAGCAGGCCGTTGGTGTTCTCGTTGCTGCCGCGTTGCCAGGGTGAGTGCGGGTCGCAGAAGTAGATGTCCAGGTCGGTGGCCATGGTGATCTCGGCGTGCCGGGCCAGCTCGGTGCCCTGGTCCCAGGTCATCGACTGTTTCAGCTGGTCGGGCAGGGTGTGGATGGTGGTGATCATGGCGTCGCGGACGGCGACGGCGTCGTGGCCGTCGGGCAGGTGCAGCAGCAGGCAGAACCGGGTGCTGCGCTCGACCAGGGTGCCGATCGCGGACTGGTTCGAGGCGCCGAGGATCAGATCTCCTTCCCAGTGCCCGGGCACGGCCCGGTCCTCGGCCTCGGCCGGGCGCTGGCTGATCGGCACCATGTTCGGGATCCGCGGCGTGCGGGCCTCGGCCTGGCGGTGGGGTTTACGCAGCGCCCGCCCGGTCCGCAGGCAGGCCGCGAGCTCGCGGCGCAGCGCGCCCCGGCCTTGCACGTAGATCGACTGATAGATCGTCTCGTGGGACACCCGCATCTCCGGACAGTCGGCGAACTCGCTCACCAGCCTGGCCGAAATCTGCTCCGGCGACCACCGCAGCAGCAACCGTTCCTGCACATGATCCCGCAACCCGGCATTGCCGGGATCGGCCAGTTTCGCCGTCTTCGGCCGCTTCGCCCGCTCCCGCGCCGCCGCCTCCGCCACATGGGCCCGATACCGGCCCGGGCCACCGTTGTTGTTGATCTCCCGGCTAACCGTCGACGGCGCCCGATCCAACCGCCGCGCGATCTCCCGCACCCCGTCACCGCCGGCCAGCCCACGGGAGATCTCCTCCCGCTCCGCCACCGACAAATACCGTGTCCCCAACCGACGGGGCGCGTTACCGACCACCCCACCAGCCTCGGCGAACCACCGCCGACCGGTCTCCTGCGACACACCCGCCGCCAGAGAGGCAGGCGTCACAGCCCGCCCCGCCCGAATCCCCTCCCAGAACCCCACCCGCACATCCCGCACCAACGGCACACGACCCGCCAACACAACCTCCGACCACAATCGGTGTTGCAACGACCCCGTGAACCCAAG
>NZ_QHKL01000019.1 GCF_003947415.1 Amycolatopsis sp. WAC 01376 | reverse complement strand
AGGGGTTCGGCCGTCGTATGACGAGCTTGCGGCGTTGGTCGCCGCGCAGGCGGTCGAGCTTGCTCGTGCCCGTGAGGAGATCACTCAGCTGCGGGGCGAGGTCGCTGAGCTGAAGCGTCGTCTGGGGATGAATTCCGGCAACTCGTCGATGCCGCCATCGTCGGACAGGTTCAGCAAACCGGCGCCGAAGTCGTTACGTGGAAAGACTGGCCGGAAGCGGGGAAAGCAGCCGGGAGCGCCGGGGGCGAGTCTGTCCATGGTGGACGATCCGGATCGGATCGTTGATCACATGCCATCCTCCTGTGGCGGCTGCGGGGCGATGCTACGTCGACGCGACAAGGCCGGCATGGCGGCGCGCCGGCAGGTGATCGATCTGCCGGAAGTGCGCCCGTCGGTCACCGAGCATCGACTGCATCGGCGGCGTTGTTCCGGTTGCCGTCAGGTGACCACGGCGATCGGACCCCGCGAAGCGACCGCGCCGGTATGTTACGGGCCGAACGTGACCGCGCTGGCGACGTATCTGTTGACCTATCAGCACATTCCGGTTTCCCGGACCGCCCAGTTGCTCGGTGACCTGATGGGTCTTCCGGTCTCGACCGGCTGGGTCGCGGGAGTGCTCACTCCCGTCGCGGCCGAGCTGGCCGTGTTCGAGCAGCAGGTCGCCGACGCGTTGCGGGCGGCACCAGTGGCGCATTTCGACGAGACCGGCATCCGAGTCGAGGCCAAGACCTGGTGGCTGCACACCGCCTGCACTCCGACTCTCACCGCCTACTTCGCCCACAAGCTGCGCGGCACTGAAGCGATGGACGAATTCGGGATCCTGTCACGTTTCCGGGGCGTCGCGGTCCACGACGGCTGGAAACCGTACCAGTACTACGGTCCCACCCACGCCCGCTGCAACGCCCACCACCTGCGCGAACTGGTCGCGGCCGGCGAAGAACACCCTGAGCACTCCTGGCCATCGATCGCCATCAAAACCCTGGAAAATCTCAACACCGTCGCCCACAACGCACGCGACGCCGGCCTGACCGCCATCCCACCCTCCATCGCCGACCCCCTGCTCTCACGATTCATCCGCACCGTCAACGTCGGCCTATTCCTGCACCCACCCGAAAAAGGCCACCAAAGCAAACCCCGCCGCCTGCTGGTACGTCTGCGCGACTACCAGCACGACGTGCTGCGCTTCGCACACGACCTCACCGTCCCGTTCACCAACAACCAAGCCGAACGCGACCTACGCATGATCAAAGCCCAGATGAAAATCTCCGGCGGCTGGCGCACCCGACACGGCGCCCACACCTGGCTCCGCGTCCGCGCCTACATCTCCACCCTCCGCAAAAACCACATCCACATCCTCACCGGACTCCGCGACGCCATCACCGGAAACCCTTGGCTACCAACAAACATCAAAATAGCCTGAACAGTTACGTTGCTTAAAATTACGAACGCTTGTTCGATTGTTTTGCGGTATTCTTGAGGGGTGTCCGAGAC
>NZ_QHKL01000018.1 GCF_003947415.1 Amycolatopsis sp. WAC 01376 | reverse complement strand
CGGGGGGGTGTCCCTATGGTTGTTGTCAACCGGGGAGGTGGTCAGGTCTGCTCGGTCAGCCTGCGGGTGAGATCGTCCAGGCGGGCGCTGAGTTCTTCGGGGTTGGCGAGGTCGTAATGAACGCAGTCGACGACGCCGGTGTCGAGGTTTCCGATCTCGAGTTCGGCTTCGCCGCTGGTCCAGATGATGAACGAGCCCACCATGTCGCCGGTCTCGCAGACAACCCAGGCCGCTCTCTTCTCGTAGTTAGGGCCGAGAGTGAGTTGCCAGTGAATCGCGGTGGCTTCCCACTTCGGTGCGTAGGTATGGACGGCCGCGACGAACTGGGCGAGGTCGAGCTCGATCACCTGCCGATGCTATGCCGCCGCGGCTGTGGTGGGCGCCCGGTAGTACGTCTTGTTGCGGAGCATGGCGTAGAGGACGTCGCAGCGTCGTCGGGCGAGGCAGATGAGGGCGGCGTTGTGTTTCTTGCCTTCGTCGCGTTTGCGCTGGTAGTAGGCGCGGCTGGTGGGATCGGACAAGGCTGCGAAGGCGGCGAGGAAGAACGCGCGTTTGAGCCGGCGGTTGCCGGTTCTGGCGGGGTGTTCGCCCTTGATGGAGGTCCCGGAGCGGTGGGTGACGGGGGCGATCCCGGCGTAGGCGGCGAGATGGCCGGAGGACTTGAAGCCGGACGCGTCGCCGATCTCGAGGAGGATGCGGGCTGCGGTCCTGACTCCGATGCCGGGCATCGAGGTCAGGACCTGGGCGAGAGGGTGCGCATCGAGTATCTCCTCGACTTCGCTGGCGACGGTTTTCCGTTGCTGGAGAACGGTTTTCAGGCTGTCGGCTAGTCTGGGCAGGATCTTGTCCGCGGCGGCGGTGCCCGCGACGGTGACGGTCTGCTCGTCCAGCGCGGTGAGAATGTCCTCGACCAGTTTCGTGCCCATGCGCGGGGCGTGCTTGGTCGCGATCGAGGCGAGTTTGCGGCGACCGGCCTTGCGGATCCCGATGGGTCCTCCGCAGCGGGACAGGATTTCCAGCACCGCGAGATGACTGATTTTGGGGCCGAGGACGCGTTCGAGCGCGGGGTGGATGCCGGTGAGCAGGCCGCGGATGCGGTTGCTGACCCGGGTGGCCTCTGCGGCGAGGTCGTCGTCGAACCCGACGAGCACGTCCAGCTCGGCCAGGGCCTCGTCGCCGACATTGAGCTGGCGCAGCGTGTGCGGCAGGGTCCGGGCGGCGTCAGCGATGACATAGGCGTCACGGGCATCGGTTTTGGCGTTGCCCGGGTAGAGGTCGGCGATGCGGCGCATCGCCAGTCCGGGCAGGTAGGCCACCTCGTGACCGCAGGCACGGGCCACCGCCACGGGCAGGGCACCGATCGTGGCGGGCTGGTCCACCACGACCAGGATCGGTCCATGAGCGGCGAGTTTGTCGAACATCGCCCGCAGCTTCGGCTCAGTGTTCGGCAGCGGCGCGTCGTGCAGCCGCTCCCCGTTGATGTCCAGGCCGACGGCGTGGTGCTCGCCCTTGCCGACGTCGAGCCCGAGATAGACGGAGTAGCTGTGGTGCACCCGCAGCCTCTTTCGTATCGTCACGTGCCGGTCACCAGTCAAGCATCGACGGCCGGCAGCCACGTTACGACGAGACCTACCTTGCGGTGGCCGTGTCCCTATCAGCGGTCCCTCGATGCCACCAAACCCGGTGACACCACCCCCCGGATCATGGGTTCGACTGGGGGACTAAGTCATGCCGGGCCTGGCGACCGCAGCTCCTCGATCAAGAGCCACGAAGAAGGTAACGGGGG
>NZ_QHKL01000017.1:2500-5297 GCF_003947415.1 Amycolatopsis sp. WAC 01376 | reverse complement strand
GTTAGTCCGGCGGTGTCCTACTCTCCCACAACCCTTCGGTTGCAGTACCATCGGCGCTGTCAGGCTTAGCTTCCGGGTTCGGAATGGGACCGGGCGTTTCCCTGACGCTATGACCACCGAAACACTGTGAAACAACCACACCACCGTATACTGCTGGTGGTTGTGTGGTGTTTCAGAGCTGTAGAGTGGATGCGTAACATCTTTGTGGGCAAGTCCTCGGCCTATTAGTACCAGTCAACTCGATAACACATTACTGTGCTTCCATTTCTGGCCTATCAACCCAATGGTCTGTTGGGGGCCTTAACCCACATGGGGTGGGATACCTCATCTTGGAACAGGCTTCCCGCTTAGATGCCTTCAGCGGTTATCCCTTCCGAACGTGGCCAACCAGCCATGCCACTGGCGTGACAACTGGCATACCAGAGGTTCGTCCGTCCCGGTCCTCTCGTACTAGGGACAGCCTTCCTCAAGTATCCTACGCGCGCGGCGGATAGGGACCGAACTGTCTCACGACGTTCTAAACCCAGCTCGCGTGCCGCTTTAATGGGCGAACAGCCCAACCCTTGGGACCTACTCCGGCCCCAGGATGCGACGAGCCGACATCGAGGTGCCAAACCATGCCGTCGATATGGACTCTTGGGCAAGATCAGCCTGTTATCCCCGGGGTACCTTTTATCCGTTGAGCGACACCCCTTCCACCAGGTGGTGCCGGATCACTAGTCCCGACTTTCGTCCCTGCTCGACATGTCTGTCTCACAGTCAAGCTCCCTTGTGCACTTGCACTCAACACCTGATTGCCAACCAGGCTGAGGGAACCTTTGGGCGCCTCCGTTACTCTTTAGGAGGCAACCGCCCCAGTTAAACTACCCATCAGGCACTGTCCCTGAACCAGATCATGGTCCGAGGTTCAGATTCCCAATCCGACCAGAGTGGTATTTCAACAACGACTCCACCAACACTAGCGTGCCGGCTTCACAGTCTCCCACCTATCCTACACAAGCCGAACCGAAAACCAATACCAAACTATAGTAAAGGTCCCGGGGTCTTTCCGTCCTGCCGCGCGTAACGAGCATCTTTACTCGTAGTGCAATTTCGCCGGGCCTGTGGTTGAGACAGCCGGAAAGTCGTTACGCCATTCGTGCAGGTCGGAACTTACCCGACAAGGAATTTCGCTACCTTAGGATGGTTATAGTTACCACCGCCGTTTACTGGCGCTTAAATTCTCAGCTTCACCCCGAAGGGTTAACCGGTCCTCTTAACGTTCCAGCACCGGGCAGGCGTCAGTCCATATACATCGTCTTGCGACTTCGCATGGACCTGTGTTTTTAGTAAACAGTCGCTTTCCGCTGGTCTCTGCGGCCACCACACCCTAGCCTGCAAGAGGCTTCAAGTGCACTGGCCCCCCTTCTCCCGAAGTTACGGGGGCATTTTGCCGAGTTCCTTAACCACAGTTCACCCGATCGCCTTAGTATTCTCTACCTGACCACCTGTGTTGGTTTGGGGTACGGGCCGTGCACGCACTCGCTAGAGGCTTTTCTCGGCAGCATAGGATCACTCTACTTCGCCTCAATCGGCTACGCATCACGTCTCAGCCTTAATGAAACACGGATTTACCTATGCTTCGGCCTACACGCTTACACCAGTACTACCACTCACTGGCGGAGCTACCTTCCTGCGTCACCCCATCACTCGACTACTACGGAATCAGATCCCACGCTCCACACAGAAACCTCCGTCCGAAGACTTTGGTAACTGGCTTCGGGTGGTTAGTATCAACCGCCTCATCCTGGGCGCACGTGCTCGGGTACGGGAATATCAACCCGTTATCCATCGACTACGCCTGTCGGCCTCGCCTTAGGTCCCGACTTACCCTGGGCGGATTAGCCTGGCCCAGGAACCCTTGGTCATCCGGCGGCAGAGTTTCTCACTCTGCATTCGCTACTCATGCCTGCATTCTCACTCCCACACCCTCCACGACTGGCTTCCGCCGCCGCTTCCCTGGATGCAGGACGCTCCCCTACCCATCAACACGACTAGACGTTCCCGCAAAGAGAACGCCGATCTATATGTGTCAATGACACAGCTTCGGCGGTGTGCTTAAGCCCCGCTACATTGTCGGCGCAGGACCACTTGACCAGTGAGCTATTACGCACTCTTTCAAGGGTGGCTGCTTCTAAGCCAACCTCCTGGTTGTCTGGGCAATCCCACATCCTTTCCCACTGAGCACACACTTGGGGGCCTTAGCTGGTGTTCTGGGCTGTTTCCCTCTCGACGACGAAGCTTATCCCCCGCCGTCTCACTGCCACACTCTCACACCACGGTATTCGGAGTTTGGTTGATTTCGGTAACCCGGTAAGGCCCCTAGACCATCCAGTAGCTCTACCCCCGTGGTGAAACATGTGACGCTGCACCTAAATGCATTTCGGGGAGAACCAGCTATCACGGAGTTTGATTGGCCTTTCACCCCTACCCACAGCTCATCCCCTCAGTTTTCAACCTAAGTGGGTTCGGCCCTCCACGTCGTCTTACCGACGCTTCAGCCTGGCCATGGGTAGATCACTCCGCTTCGGGTCTAGACCACGCGACTCAGACGCCCTATTCAGACTCGCTTTCGCTACGGCTACCCCACACGGGTTAACCTCGCCACGCAGCACTAACTCGCAGGCTCATTCTTCAAAAGGCACGCCATCACCTCAACATCACAAGGATGTGCTCGGGCTCTGACGGCTTGTAGGCACACGGTTTCAGGTACTCTTTCACTCCCCTCCCGGGGTACTTTTCATCTTTCCCTCACGGT
>NZ_QHKL01000016.1 GCF_003947415.1 Amycolatopsis sp. WAC 01376 | reverse complement strand
GCGTCACAGCCCGCCCCGCCCGAATCCCCTCCCAGAACCCCACCCGCACATCCCGCACCAACGGCACACGACCCGCCAACACAACCTCCGACCACAATCGGTGTTGCAACGACCCCGTGAACCCAAGGCCCCTTCCTTACCCTCAGGGTAGGGAAGGAGGCCTTCACGGACCGGCGTGCCCGGTCAGCAGGCTACGGCGGCGGACGGATCGCCGCGAAATCGAGTTGCCGAATCGAAGGAAGAGCGTGGCTGAACCGGTCGACCACGCTAGGAGCGAACCAGGCGTGCGATCGCTTCGGAGGCTTCGCGGATCTGCCGGTCCGCCTCGGCGCGGCTTCGACGACGCAGCTTGCCAGGCCGCCGGCTAATGACCGTGCAGCTCGGCGAGGAATCGGCGGATGGCGGGCGCGAAGGCGTCGGCGAGATCTTCGGCCGTGCGCAGAGTGCTCGACAGGGAAGCCGGAGCGAGACGCCCATCGGGTATGACGCGGGCGGCGTTCTCCGCCAGCGTGGCCGGATGCCGTTCGTCCATGCCGGGGAAGACCAAGGTGGGGGCTGTGATCGCGGCGAGTTCGTCGACGGACCGGAACGAGCGGTCGTGGCCGATGGCGGCCGCGGCGGCGATACTCGCGGGGTCGGAGCGCGGGATGGCGTCACGCACGAGCGCGCCGATGACGGGAGCGAGCTCGGGCAGAACCGGCGCCCACGCCGCTTCGATACCGCCGGTCCGGACACGTTCGGCGAACGCGTCCATGAACGCGATCTCGGCTTGTTTCGCTTCGTCGTCTTCGATGTCTTCGACGCTGATCAGGATGGCGGCGCGGACCCTGCCGGGATGTTCGAGGCAGATGCGCTGGGTGATCGTGGCGCCGAGCCCGGTTCCGCCGACGACGGCGCGCTGTTCGCCGAGGTGGTCGAGAAGCGCCGCGACATCGTCGGAGTACTGGGTCCAGGTGTGCCGGGCCGGGTCGGCGCATACCGATCGGCCGTATCCGCGCACGTCGGGGAGGACGATCGTGTGCCGGTCCGCCAGCCGCTCGGCCAGCGGGACGAGGCTGTGATGATCAGGGCCGCCCCCGTGCAGAAGCACAAGGTGTGGCCCGGAACCGAGGGAGACCGCGTAGAGCGGACAGCCGTCGAAGCCGTGGTACGTGATGGTCTCCATCGGGCCTTCCTAATGGTGGTAGGCGTGCACCACTGCGTGTCCGGAGCCGCGGCCGATGAGCCACTTGTTGACCGGGGTGGTGAGCAGGAAGGCGACGAAGAGGGCGAAGGCGAGCGCGCCCCAGAACAGCCAGCTGGCGAGGCCGGCTTCCATCGCGCCGGGGACGACGAGCATCACTCCGTTGTCGATGATCTCCATGACGAGGATCGACACGGTGTCCGCCGCGAGGGCGACCTTGAGGGCCTGCTTGAACCCGACACCCGCGCGGAGCACGCCGCGCATGGTCAGGGCGTAGCCGAAGACGAACGCCAGCGCGACGGCGAGCACGATGGTCGCGACGTTGCCCCAGCCCAGCGCGGTGCCGATCACCATGCCGAGCACCTCGCCGATGGCGCAGCCGGTGAGGCAGTGCAGGGTGGCCGACGCCGCCATACCCCACGACGCCTTGGCCGCGTGGTGCTCGTGGCCGTGATGTTCATGCTCAGTGGACATGAGCGGGTTTCTCCTTTGTGGACTGCTCGGCAGGCGCGGGTTCGAGTCCTGCGACGAGATTGAACGAACCGGTCAGCAGGTCGAGTGCCACCAGTCCCACCGTGTCGGCGATGATCTGATCGCTCCAGCCGTGCTCTCGCAACTCGGCGATGTCCGCTTCGCCGTGCCTTGCCTGGCCAGGGAGACGTCGGTCTCGCTGAGCCCGGCCTTCGCGGTCATCATCATCGGGCCTGCCGAGCCGCGCCGTCCGATGATCTCGTCGAGCAACTCGGCCGACTTGGCAGGCGCGTCCGCCGGGTCGAGCGAATGAAGACGCTGCACGGCTCCTCCGGATGCTGTCGGTCGGTCGCCAGGAACACTATACGGGTAGGGGGTACGAGTCCAGATGTGACGTTGTCGTGCAAAGGATTCACTGCTCACCGAGGCGAGTGGGCCGCTTGACCGCGGGCTCCGAGCGCGGCACTCCCACGAACCGGGCCGGGCGGAAGGCGGCGAGGGCGTCCTGCGCGGTGTCGGTGACGATCTCCGCCGCGGCCAGCCGGGCGAGGACCGGGGCGAGCGTGATCCCGCTGTGGGTGACGAGAAAGTAGATCCGTGCGCTCTCCAGCGGGTATCCGGCGATGGTGTGCCCGTCGGCGGGCATGGACCGGATCGCCACCCGGAAGTCGATTTCCGGGGACGGACGACCGGTCAGGGCCGTGAACCGCGCGGCCACGGCGGCGCTGATGCCGGTGTCGGCTTCGCCGTCCGCGGGGTCGACGGAGGAGCTCAGATCGAGCGCCTGCGCCACGGTGGCGCCGTCCGCGTCGGGGCGGAGGTTGAGGTCCGGGGTGTGCAGGACGCAGCGGAGGTCGATCGCGGGGGAACGTACGTACCCGAGCAGGCCGACGATCGGGGAGCCGCGACGGGCGTCGGTCACCATGGGGATGTCGAAGCCGCTGCGCGCGGCGAGCCCGTCGGTCCACCTGCCGGTGGCGACCACGACCCGGTCGGCGCCGAGGACCGTTCCGTCGGCGAGCGTGACGGACGCGCCCTCCGGCCCGTCGCCGACAGCCACGACCTCCCCGATCGTCAGCGTCGCGCCGTGTCGGCGGGCATCGTCGAGTACCGCGGCGAGGAGGCGTTCCGGAAGTACGTAACCCTCGCTGGGGAAGTGCGCGATCGCCGTGGTGGTTTCCGGAATCCGCACGTCGCCGGCGATCCGCCGGGCTTCGTCGCGATCGACCCACTGTGCCGGGTAGTCCCGCGACCGCAGCCGCTCGACGTTCTCGGTCAGCCACGATTCGCCGCGCGCGTCCGCGCAGTGCAGGCCGCCACCGCGGAAGTACGCCGGCGTGCCACCGAGTTCCTTGGCGAGCTTCTCGTGTTCTTCCATCCCGGCGACGTTGAGCCGTTGATAGGCGGGATCGGGTTTGTGGTTCGCGTTGGTCCACGCGAACGTCGTGGCGGTCGTCCCACGTCCGGGGCCCCATCGGTCCAGCAGCACCACGTCCGACCCGGCGACGGCGAGTGCACGCGCCACGCTCACGCCGACGATTCCGGCGCCGACAACGATGATCTTCATTTGCTCTCTCCTTCCGGCCTGCAAATGACCGTACAAAACACGCTTAGACCGGTCAATAGTCCGATTGACCGATCGAATCGCGATTTGTATGGTTCGATCATGGCCGCGCTGTTGCATCTGAAGATCCGGCGTGAGCTGGAGGAGAAGATCCAGCGTGGCGACCTCCCGCCCGGCGCGCGGTTGCCCACCGAAGCGGAACTGCAAAGCCAGTACGGGGTGAGCAGGGCCACGGCGCAGCGAGCGCTCAACGAGTTGGCCAATGCCGGGCTGGTCGTGCGAAGGCGACGGCACGGAACGTTCGTCGCCGACGTCCGGCAACAGATCAACCTGCTGAACTTCGCCGCCCCCGGCGCGGCCGAGAAAGGCGTGCCGGGCAGGCATCAGGTGGTGTCCCAACGGATCGTGCGGGCAGGCGACGCGGTCGTCGAGATCCCTGGCGCGGACCCGGATTCCGCGGTCGTCGAGCTGGTGCGCGTCAAGCTCGACCTCCAGGAGCGGCCGCGCACTCTCGAACGGCACGCGATCCTCTTCTCGGTCGCGCCGAACCTGCTCGACGAGGACCTCGCCGACTTCGTGAGCCTGCGTTATTTCGCCGCGAAGAAGATCCCGCTGGGCCCGCTCAGGGTCTACCTCGAACCGGTCGTACTCGGCGCGCGCGAGGCCGAGCTGCTCGAGAGCGAGGCCGGTGTGCCCGCCATGCAGCGCCGCCGGGAAACCCGGACGGAAGACGGGACCGTGATCGAGGCCGTCGTCACCGTGGTCCGCCCGGGTTCCGCGCAGTTCTTCGTGGAGTTGCCGCCTCCCGCGCTGTGACGCGGTGGAGAGCGGTCAGGCGACCGGCGGCCACCTCGGTGTCCGAGGCAACCACGGGCCGGTGCCACGCGTACATCCGGTACGCGGACGAGAGGGACAGGGTATGGGGACCAAACGGGGCGAACCCACGCCTGAGGAGATCGAGGCCACCCGCGCGTGGCTGGGCGAACGTGGTGTCGAGGTGGAAACGCCGGCCAGGCTGATCGCCGTCCGGGTCGGCGCGCGCCAGACGGCGAACACCACCAGCAAGATGATCTTGACCGCGTGCTTCGGGTTTGCCGGGTTGGGACTGTTGATCGCCTTGGGGGTCCAAGAATTTCTCCTGGATCCGGACGGCGAGACGACTTACAGCCGGTACGCCTTCGTCGTGTTCGCGACGACCCAGCTCGGGTCCTGGGTGTCGTCGCTGTACCGCGAACGGGAACTGGGCGGCCTGCCGGTGGGTGACCGGCGGCCGTCGGCTTTACGGGTCCTGGGCGGCTGGTATCTGACGACCTACGTGATCACCTTCGGCGGTGGCGCCGCACTGGCCGCGGCGATGTACGCCGGCACCACGGCACAGACCTTCGCGGAGAATTGGCTGATCGCCCTCGGCTGGGCGGCGCTGTCCACCGGCACGATCCTCGCCGGCTCGGCCTTCCGCCGGACTCGTGCGGAGGACGCCGCGTCGATCGCCGTCGATTCCGAACTACGGTTCCAGGACAGCCGTCTCGCCGAGCCCGCCATCTTCGCGGTGGCGATCCTGGTCGACGTGGTGTTCACCAGCCGGGTTCCGGCCGAATTCACCTGGTGGCTGGTCGGCTATGCCGCGCTGGCGGTCAGTGCGACGCTGGTCGCCCGCCGTCGGTCCGGGGACCGTCCGGCCTTTCCGCCCGGCGACTACGGCACCCCCGTGCGCTCCGACGTGGATCTCCCCTCGGAAACGCAGTGAGCCGAAAGCGTCCGTGCCGAGGGTGGTGAGGGCCTCCTTCCCTACTCTCAGGGTCCCGGCAAAGTCGCATAATCGCTGTTCGGTTCTGGGTCGTGAGCTACTCAAGGCGCGCGTCAAGCCCTTGAGTGTCCACAAGGGACACTTTCGCCCGGTGAAATGTCTGATTGATGGCTAGATATGCGGTTCTCGATGGGGGTCGTGAGTGGCAATGATCGTTAGAGCCAAGGGTGTCTTAGGTGCCGACGTGGTTGAGGCTGCGGTTGATGCCAGGCCCCGGACTCGGTCATCGCCGCGTTCGCCCCACAGGCGCCAGCAGTCACAACAGTGGCGCGTGAAGGCCCCCTTCCCTCGGCTCAGCCGAGGAAACTCGACCTTCACACCTCCCCCAGGTACCCAAAGGACTCCAGGCAGGCGCTCACGTGAGTTTTCGCGATCGTGGGGATGTCGTGAAGGGCACCTTTGAGACGTTGAAGGTCTCAAAGGTGCCCTTCACGACATAGGAGTTCGACGCCGGGCCGTTGGAAGCGCTGAAGAGCAGGGGAGGGGTCCTTTATGTACTTCAAGCTGGCATCACGCAAGAAGCGCCACAGAGTCCCTTGTGGACAGTCGAGAAGGTGTTAGAACGACCTGTGACGAGCCCCCTCCGTCACCAGAACCCGAATCGTCACTCGCCACCCACTTCACCAGCGGTTATGCGACTTTGCCGGGACCCTGACCTTCAGGTAGGCAAGGAGGCCTTGAGCGTTTCGGTCAGTCTTCGAGTGTCCTGTCGTCCTTGTGCGCGCCGTAGAACCGGGTCTGCCGGGACATGATCTCGCGCATCGTGGTTTCTCTCGGGACGCCGTACACCGTGCCCGGGAAGTCCAAGGTGCGCTGTAGTTCCCATAGTTCGTCGTGCCGATCCGGCGAGAACAGCGTGGCCGGATCCCCGGCGGCGATCCAGCCGATGGGGAGCACGGCACCGGGTTCCAGCCGGGAATTGACGTGCAGCACGCTGTTGATCCGCAACTCGGCCCCGGCGCCGGCGTGCGAGCCGGGGAACAGCGACGCGCCGGTCGCCACGAACACCTCATCTTCGACGGTGGCGCCGTTGACATGGGAGTGCGGCCCGATCAGGACCGCGTCGCCGAGTATCGCGGGATGCCGCGCGCGACCGCGGACCAGTGCGTGCTCCATGATCACGACGTCCGACCCGGTGCGTATCTCCCCGTCCTCGGCGGTGAGCACGGCACCATGCAGGACCCGGGCCCGCTCGCCGAGCACCACCGCGCCGCACAGCACCGCGGACGGGGCGACGTACGCCGAGTCGGGGACCACGGGCCGCCGCCCTCGATGTTCGATCAGCATGGCCCCACGCTAACCCGGTGCAGACGACTTTCAGCGCCACGGTTCTTCGCCGCTGGACGTGGGAACACTGCGTCGCTGGTCGGCTACGTCGGCGGGATCGGCCTCCGGGACCGAACCCGACGTCTCGGCCGGTTCGTCGTCGAGATCACTGTCCGCCGTGTGGACGGGACGAAGCTGGTCGGCCACGTCCGCCTGAGGCTTGTCGTCGTCGAGCATCGCGGTCCTCCCTATGCCAGTGCGCGAGTCGAAGTGCTTTCTTGGAGTACCCCTTCGACGGCAACCGAATCGCCAGGCAAGCGTCCGACGGGTTCAGGACACCGAGCGAGCGAATTCGCTCAGGCGGCGCAGCAGCGGGTCGCGATCGCCGCGCGCCGGCCACAGCAACCTGAGCGCGACCCGTGGTGCGCCGCGCACGGGCCGGTAGGTGACGCGGGCGTGGGTGTGCGCTCGCGCCGCCGAGACCGTGGTGGATCCGATGCCGCGGCCCGCCGCGATGATGGCGAGCCACTCGTCGTAGCTGCCGCAGGTGATCACCTGCTCGGGCCGGTTCCCCGGCGGCCAGTCGTCCGGGCTCGTCGCTCCGCTGACGGTGTTGACGACCACAGGATGGTCGGCGAGCTCCGACCAGTCCAGCTCCCCGCGGGCCGCCAGTTCCGAACCGGTGGAGACGGCGGCCAGCCGGTCTTCTTCGAACAGCAGCGTGCCGGTGATCCCGGAGGCGTGGACGTCGCCGCGGACGAGTGCGGCGTCGACGTCGCCCGAGTGCAGCGCGGTCACGATGTCGTCGCGTCGCACCAGTGTCGTCCTCGCACCGGTCGCGGTTTCGAACGCGGACAGCAGATCACTGGTCCACGGATCGGGCAGCGCCCAGTGGAAGCCGATCCGCAGCGCCGCGTGCCCACCGGCGGCGGCCAAGGCGGCGTCGAGGTCTCGCAGCACTCCGCGCAGCCGATCGAGCAGTTCACTCCCGGCCTCGGTGGGCTCGACGCCTTGCGAGCCGCGCTCGAGCAATCGCGCTCCGACCGCTTCTTCGAGCTGCTGGACCGTCCGGCTCAGCGCCGGCTGGGTGATCAGCAGATCGCGACTCGCCGCCGTGAACGTACGTCGCGTGGCGACGGCGACGAACGCGCGCAGATGCCGTAGCTCCACCTCCATGGCAGGCAGCCTACCCAGCTATGCCCGGCACGCATGGCGGCCCGTTCATCGGCATTTCCGTCCCGGCTTTTGGCTCTCTACGGTGGAAAGTGACCCCACCGGCAAGGAAAGAAAATGGACATGCCCAGGAAAACCGGCGCATTCGACGAGCTCATGGCCCTGCGCGAAGGCCCCCTTCCCGCGAGCGGCGAGGTCACGATCTCCGGAGCGGATCCGCTGTTCGCGTCACCGTTCCGGATCGGCTCGACGCTCGCCGACGCACTGGCTGCCCGCGCGGTCGCGGCGAACGACCTCTGGGAGCTGCGGACGGGCCGCCGCCAGAAGATCGCGGTCGACGTGCGTGCCGCGGCCGCGACCGCGCTCGGCGGCGAGGACATGACGCTCGTCCGGGGCGCCGACGGCGAATACCGGCCCGCGCCCCTTTCGCCCGCCGTCGAGCACATGGTCTCGCTGACGCAGCCATGGCCGACCGCCGACGACCGATGGTTCCTGCCGCATTTCAACCTTCCCCACCTCGAACGACGAGTGCTGGACGTACTGCGCTGCGAACCCACTCCCGCGTCGGTCCGGGACGCGGTCGCGACATGGAAAGCGGACGACCTCGAGGAAGCCATCGCCGCCGCCGACGCTTGCGGCGGGGTCGTCCGCACCCCGGAAGAGTGGTCGGCGCATCCCCAAAGCGCCTACCTCGCCGCCCGTCCGGTCGTGGAGATCACCAAGATCGGCGACAGCGCCCCCGAGTCGCCGCCCGGCGGTGAGCACGCCACCGAGCCGCTGTCCGGGGTGCGGGTGCTGGACCTGACCCGTATCCTCGCCGGTCCGACGGCCGCGCTCAGCCTGGCCGAACACGGGGCCGACGTGCTGATGGTGAACGCTCCGCGACTGCCACAGGTGCCGCCGTTCGTCCGGGACACCAGCCACGGCAAGCGCAGTACCTACCTCGACTACACCGCCGTGGACGAAGCCGCCCGGCTGCGCGAACTGGTAGGCGGCGCGGACGTCTTCGTCGAGGGCTACCGTCCACAGAGGATGGAGGCACACGGCTTCGGTCCCGAAGAACTGGCGGAACTTCGTCCAGGGCTGGTGTACGTGAGCGTCAACTGCTTCGGTTCCGGCGGCCCGTTCGGGCACCGAGCGGGATGGGACCAGGTCGCCCAAGCCGTCACCGGCGCCTGTGTGATCCAGGGAAACGCGGCCGACGATGGCCGGCCGCAGCTGACGCCGGTCTACCTCTGCGACTTCCTCACCGGATTCCTCGCCGGCTACGGCGCCATGCTCGCGCTCGCCCGCCGTGCCCGCGAAGGCGGGTCGTACCGCGTCCAGGTCTCGTTGTGCCAATCCTCGATGCTGGTGCAACGCCAAGGATTGATCGACGATTTCGCGGAGGCCCCCGGTCGCCTGACCACCGGTGAATTCGAGCGTTACGCCGTGATCGAAGAGAACACGGTCTACGGCGACCTCAAGAGTCTCGGCCCCGTCATCCGGATGAGCGAGACACCGCCGCGCTGGTCTTCGCCCACCCCTCGGCTCGGCAGTTCGCCCGCGGAATGGCTTGAGCGGTAAGGCGAAGACGGATCACTCTGGCACGGGCAGGCATTCGGCGAGCAGGCCGACGACGTCGTGCCAGGCCCGCTGCGCGTGACGCGCGTGGTATCCGACGCCGGGAAGCACGGCGTGGTCGACCGTGGGGTGGTGGAAGGCATGCAGGGCGCCGCCGTAGACCACGAGGCGCCAGTCGACACCCGCCTCCTGCATTTCGGCGGTGAACGCCTCTCGTTGCGCGGGCGGCATGATCGGGTCTTCCGAGCCGACCCCGGCCCAGACCGGGCAGCGGATGTGCGCCGCTTCGCCCGGCCTGCCCGTGGTCAGCGCGTTCACCGTCGCGATCGCACGCAGGTCGACGCCGTCCCGCCCGAGTTCCAGCGCGATCGCGCCTCCGGTGCCGTAGCCGATGGCGGCGATCCGGTCCGGATCGGTCCGCGGCTCGGCGCGCAGCACGTCGAGGGCCGCGTGACCGATCTCCCGCATCCGGCCGTGGTCGTCGAGCAGGGGCATCGCGTACGCCAGCATCTCGTCGGGATCGTCGAACCAGCGCCCGCCGTTGATGTCGAAGGCCAGCGCCACGTACCCCAATTCGGCGAGAGCGTCGGCCCGGCGACGTTGGAAATCGTTCAGCCCCGGCCCCTCCGGCCCGATCAGGACCGCGGGCCGGCGGCCGGTACCGGCCGGGAGCGCGAGGTGTCCGATCATCGTGAGTCCGTCGGCGGGGTATTCGACCGTGCGTGTGGTGACCGGCATGAAACGGACTCTAATGATCGTCGAGCCCGGACGGGCGGGTGTTCACGGACAGCGGAACCGCGTCGCGGCGTCCGTCCATTGTGGAGTCCGGGGCGCGGGACGGGATCAGCCGGAACAGGGCCATCGCGCTGATCATGCTGACGCCGCAGATCGCGGCCAGGTACCAGGTGATGCCGGTGGTCGAGCCGGTGGCGTTGAGCACCGCGGTGGCGATCATCGGAGCGAGCCCGCCGCCGAGGATCGCGCCGCCCTGAAGCAGCAGCGACATACCGGAGAACCGGACGTTGACCGGGAAGGTGTCCGCGATGATCGCGCCCTGCACGCAGTGGGTGATCGGGACGACCAGGCCCATACCGGCCAGTGCGAGCATCGCGAACCCGGTGTTGCCGGTGTTCAGCAACGGGAAGAAGGCGAGGCACCACAGCAGGAGCGCGGCCGACCCGGCGACGAACATGGTGCGCCTGCCGTGGCGGTCGGCGATGCGCGTCCAGATCGGGATGGTGGCGAACCACAGCACGGCCGATCCGGTCACCGACAGGATCAGGAACTGCCGGTCGTAGTGCAAGTTCTGGGTTCCGTAGGACAGGGTGAAGACCATGAACACGTAGGCGACCGCCGAGTTCGCGACGCCGACCAGCAGCGTCAGCGCGAGCCTGCCGAAGCCGACCTTCAGCGCCGCGCCGAGCGGGAACCGGACCACCTTGTCGTTCTTGGCCGCCTGGGTGAAGGACGGTGATTCGGTGATCCGCAGCCGGATCATCAGGCCGATCGCGACCAGCACGAAGCTCAGGAGGAACGGGATCCGCCAGCCCCACGCGGCGAACGCGCTCGCGGGCATCACCGCGCTGCTGCCGAGGAACAGCAGATTCGCCAGCACCAGCCCGGCAGGGGTACCCATCTGCGGGAACCCGGCATACCGGTTCCGTTGATCGGCGGGCGCGTGTTCCATCGACATCAGGGTCGCTCCCGCGCCTTCGCCGCCGAGCCCGATGCCCTGCACGATCCGCATCGCGACCAGCAGGATCGGCGCCCAGATGCCGATCGCCTGGTAGTTCGGGATCAACCCGATCAACGTCGAGCCGATGCCCATCAGCATCAGCGACACCACCAGGGTGGACTTGCGGCCGATCCGGTCGCCGAAGTGGCCGAACACCAGACCGCCGAGCGGGCGGGCGATGAAGCCGACGGCGAAGGTGCTGAACGCGGCAAGGGTGCCGACCGTGGGGCTCAGCGAGGGGAAGAACTGCTTGTTGAAGATCAGCGCGGACGCGGTGCCGTAGAGGAAGAAGTCGTACCACTCAAGGGTGGTCCCGGCGAGCGTGGCGGCGGCGATTCTGCGGGGCGCGGGTGCGTTCATCTGCGAAAACCCAATCGGCTCGGGCGACAGCCGAGCGCGGCTGCCGGCGATTGGGCAGAAGCCTGACACTGTGAGGCATAGGCCACAAATGCCGAATTCCCGGTCTGCTATGCCCGAATTGGTATAGCTCGGGAGGTGGCGACGCGAGCCGGTTCCGCAACACGCTCGCTGGACCGTCGTGAGTGGCGATTCGTGGTAACCCGAATTGCCACTCGCGACGCGTTCGGTGGGCTCGGTACCGGCGCCTGTGCCCGTCTGAAGTACATGAAGGCCTCCTTCCTTGCGTCAGGCGCAAGGAAGGAGGCCTTCATGTGCTTGGGAAGGCGTGAAGGTCGAGTTTCCTCGGCTGAGCCGAGGGAAGGGGGCCTTCACGCGCGGCCGCTGTGGCTGCTGTGGTCGCTGATGTACTTGGGGCAGGTGTGGCGACCTTCACGGACCGGGCCAACCGACGTCAGGAGATCGTCTCCGATATGTGCGTTCAGGTATACCTAACGAGCAGATACGCATTTGTTCCGCATGGCACGGGCCGCCAGAGTGAACGGCATGACGCAGTCAGTGCGGTGGATCCGCAACTTCGTGGACGGTGAGTTCGCCGAGCCGGACGGGCCGGGATTCCCGGCGGTCGATCCGGCGACCGGCGCGGAGTTCGCCAGGGTGCACGAGGCCGACCGGGAGCTGGTGCACCGCGCGGTCACCGGTGCGCGCGCGGCGTTGCACAACGGCTGGGCGGACACCCCGGTGCGGGAGCGGACCGCGTTGCTGCGCCGGGCGGCCGACCGGATCGAGGCCCGGTTCGAGGAGTTCGTCGCGGCCGAGGTCGCGGACACCGGGAAGCCGGTCACCCAGGCCCGCGAGCTGGACGTGGCCCGCGCGGTGGCGAACTTCCGCACGTTCGCCGACGTGATCGCGGCCGCCGGCCAGGAATCGTTCGTCACCGATCTGCCCGGTGGGGCGCAGGCGCTGAACTACGCGGTGCGCAAGCCGCTCGGCGTGGTCGCGGTGATCGTGCCGTGGAACCTGCCGCTGCTGTTGCTGACCTGGAAGGTCGCCCCCGCGCTCGGCTGCGGCAACGCGGTCGTCGTCAAGCCGAGCGACCAGACCCCGTCCACCGCGACCCTGCTGGCCGAGGTGCTGGCCGAGGTCGGCTTGCCGGCGGGTGCCTACAACGTGGTGCACGGCTTCGGCGGCGACTCGGCTGGGCAGTACCTGACCGAGCACCCCGGCATCGACGGGGTGACGTTCACCGGCTCATCCGCCACGGGAACCCAGGTGATGCGCACGGTCGCGCCCCGGGTCCGGCCGGTCTCGTTCGAACTCGGCGGGAAGAACGCCGCCATCGTGTTCGAGGACGCCGATCTCGACGAGACGCTCGCCGGGCTGACCCGGTCGGTGTTCGCGAACACCGGGCAGGTGTGCCTGTGCACCGAGCGGGTGTACGTGCAGCGCTCGGTGTTCGATGACGTGGCCGCCGGGCTGGTGGAGCGGGCGCGCGAGTTGCGGCTCGGCGACCCGTCCGCGGAGCGGACCACCACCGGCCCGCTGATCTCACCGGAACACCGGCGCAAGGTGCTGGACTACCTCGCGCTGGCCGAGCAGGCCGGCGCCAAAACCTTGACCGGCGGCGGGATTCCCGAGCTCGGCCCGGAACTCGACGGCGGCTCGTGGCTGGAGCCGACCCTGTGGACCGGCCTGACCAACAAGGACCGGCCGGTGCGAGAGGAGATCTTCGGCCCGGTGGCCGCGCTGATCCCGTTCGACACCGAGGACGAGGCGATCGCGCTGGCCAACGACACCGAATACGGGCTCGCGTCCTCGGTGTGGACCCAGGACCTGCGCCGGGGACACCGCGTCGCGCAGGCCATGCACGTCGGCATGTCCTGGGTGAACACCTGGTTCCTGCGCGACCTGCGCTCGCCGTTCGGCGGGATGGGGCTTTCCGGGATCGGCAGGGAGGGCGGCGCGTCTTCGCTGCACTTCTACACCGAGCCGACGAATGTGTGCGTGCGGTTGTGAGCGCGCCGATCGAAGCGGCCGCCGCCCGGCTCGCGACCGCGGCGAGCACCGCGACCCCGTGCCCGCCGGTGCGCGAACTCCTTGGCACGCAAGATGTCGACGCGGCCTACGCGGTGCAGCGCAGACTGCGTGACGAGCGGGTCGCGGCGGGCGCCAGGGTCGCCGGGGCGAAGATCGGGCTGACCGCGCCTTCGGTGCAGCGGCAGTTCGGCGTGTACCAGCCGGACTTCGGCGTGCTGTTCGACGACATGTTGTACGCGCACACCGAACCCGTTCCGTACCGGCGTTTCCTGCAGCCCCGTGCCGAGGGCGAGATCGCGTTCGTGCTCGGCCGCGATCTGGACGTACCGGGTGCTTCGGTCGCGGACGTGCTGCGGGCGACCGAGTTCGTATTGCCCGCGATCGAGATCGTGGACTCCCGGATCGACGCCTGGGATCTGTCCATCGTGGACACGGTGGCGGACAACGCGTCCAGTGGCGCGGTGGTGCTGGGGTGCACCCCGTTCTCGTTGACCGGCCGGGATCTCGCCGCGACCGGGATGACCTTGGAGTTGGACGGGGAAGCGGTGTCGTTCGGCGCGGGCCACGCCTGCCTCGGCTCGCCGGTGGTCGCGGTCACGTGGCTGGCTCGCGAGCTGGCCGCCCGCGAGCAGCCGTTGCGCGCGGGTGACGTGGTGATGTCCGGGGCGCTCGGCCCGATGGTGCCGGTCACGGGTGCGGGCCGGTTCCGGCTGCGGCTCGACGGACTCGGCGAGGTCGGCGCGGTGATCGAGGAGGAGACTCAGTGACAGCAACGGTTCCGGTCGCCGTCATCGGCTCCGGCAACATCGGCACCGATCTGATGATCAAGGTGCTGCGGTTGTCGAAGACGCTGCGGATGGCCGCGATGGCGGGTATCGACCCGGCCTCGGACGGGCTGGCCAGGGCGGCCAGGCTCAAGGTGGCCACCACCCACGGCGGTATCGACGGCCTCGCCGCGCTTCCGGAGTTCGCCGACGTGCGGGTGCTCTTCGACGCGACCTCGGCCGGCGCGCACCGGAGGCACGCCGAGGTGGCCGAGGCGCACGGCAAGCTGATGATCGACCTGACCCCGGCCGCGCTCGGCCCGTTCGTGGTGCCGCCGGTGAACCTGGACGAGCACCTCGCCGCACCGAACGTGAACATGGTGACCTGCGGCGGACAGGCCACGATCCCGATCGTGGCCGCGGTGTCCTCGGTCGCGCCGGTCGCGTACGCGGAGATCGTCGCGTCGATTTCGTCCCGCTCGGCAGGGCCGGGGACCAGGGCGAACATCGACGAGTTCACCGAGACCACCGCGGCCGCGATCCGCGAGGTCGGCGGCGCCGCGATGGGCAAGGCGATCATCGTGCTGAACCCGGCCGATCCGCCGATCGTCATGCGGGACACGGTGTACTGCCTGGTCGAGGGGGAGCCGGACCGAGAGAAGATCGCGGCGTCGGTGCGGCAGATGGCCGAGCGGGTGCGCGAGTACGTGCCCGGCTACACACTGAAACAGGAAGTGCAATTCGACCCGGTGTCCCGGCAATGGGTGCCCGAGCTCGGCCGCGAGATCTCCGGACTCAAGGTCTCGGTGTTCCTCGAAGTGCTCGGCGCGGCCCACTATCTGCCGGACTACGCGGGAAATCTCGACATCATGACCTCGGCGGCGCTGCGCACGGCCGAGCGGATCGCCGAACTGAGGGGGTGGCTCGGATGAAGGTCTACCTCCAGGACGTGACCTTGCGCGACGGTATGCACGCGATGGGGCACGCGTACACAGTGGACCAGGTCCGGCGGATCGTGTCCGCTGTGGACAAGGCGGGCGTGGCGGCGATCGAGGTCGCGCACGGCGACGGGATCGGCGGGTCCAGCGCGACGTACGGATTCGGCGCGCACACCGATGAAGAGTGGATCACCGCGGCCGCGGAGGTGATCGAGAACGCCACGCTGACCACGTTGCTGTTGCCCGGTATCGGCACCATCGGACAGCTTCGCCGCGCCCACGACCTCGGGGTGCGCAGCGTCCGGATCGCCACTCACTGCACTGAGGCCGACGTCGCCGCGCAGCACATCGCCTGGGCTCGCGAGCAGGGCATGGACGTGTCCGGATTCCTGATGATGAGCCACCTTTCCCCGCCGGCGGCGCTCGCCGAACAGGCGAGACTGATGGAGTCCTACGGCGCGCATTGTGTGTACGTCACCGATTCCGGCGGACGGTTGACGATGAACGGGGTCGCCGAGCGGATCGACGCGTACCGGCAGGTGCTCGGCGAGCACACCGAGATCGGCATCCACGCGCACGAAAACCTTTCCCTTTCGGTGGCGAACAGCGTGACCGCGGTCGAGCACGGCGCCTACCGGGTGGACGTCGCGCTGGCCGGGCAGGGCGCGGGGGCGGGCAACTGCCCGGCCGAGCCGTTCGCCGCGGTCGCCGACCTGCTCGGCTGGGAGCACGGCGCGGACCTGTTCGCGTTGCAGGACGCGGCGGACGACCTGGTCCGCCCGCTGCGGGAACGACCCGTCCAGGTTGACCGCGAGACGCTGACCCTCGGTTACGCCGGGGTGTACTCGAGCTTCCTGCTGCACGCCGAGCGCGCGGCCGCCCGCTACGGACTGGACACCCGGCGGATTCTCACCGAGGTCGGCAGGCGGAAGCTGGTCGGCGGGCAGGAGGACATGATCGTGGACATCGCACTCGACCTGGTACGGAGCAGCACATGATGGCCACCGCGGAGATCTCGGCGCTCGCCGACCGGCTGGACACCGCGCAGACGTCGCGTGTGGACACCCGGAGCCTCGCCGACGATCACGAGTTCGACATCGCCGACGCGTACGCGATCCAGGCCGCGCTGGTGGCCCGCCGGGAGAGTCGTGGCGAGCGGGTGCTCGGGGTCAAGCTGGGGCTGACCAGCAAGGCGAAGATGGCGCAGATGGGCGTGTCCGAGGTGATCGCCGGCAGACTCACCGACGCGATGCGCGTCGCCGACGGCGGAGAGGTCTCGCTGGCGGGCTTCATTCACCCGAAGGTGGAGCCGGAGGTCGCGTACCGGCTGGCCCGCGATGTCGACCTCGCAGACCCCGCGTTCGACGTGGAGTCCGCTGTGGACGCGATGGCTCCGGCAATCGAGATCATCGACTCCCGGTACCGCGATTTCCGGTTCACGCACACCGATGTGGTCGCGGACAACACCTCGGCCGCCGGGTTCGTGCTCGGACCGTGGCGCGCGTTCGGCGAGGTGGCGAACCGGGCGGTGCGGCTGCGGTCCGGGGACCGGGAGGTGACCGGCTCGACGGCGGCCATCCTCGGCGATCCGGTGCGCGCGCTGCACGCACTGGTCGAACTGTGCCGGAAACGGGACATCCCGTTGCGGGCCGGGCAGGTGGTGCTGGCCGCGGCGGCGACCGAAGCGGTCCCGTTCGCGCCCGGCGTCGCCGAGGCGGACATCGCCGGACTCGGCCGGGTTTCGGTGCGGGGGCTGGTATGAGCGGGCGAGTGATTTCCGGGCTGGCCAAGCCGAGGGGCCGGTTCCCGCATGTGAAGGTCGCGGGAGACCTGATCTTCGTGTCCGGCACCAGCTCTCGACGTCCGGACAACACGTTCGCCGGCGTCGAAGTGGACGAACTCGGCACCACGAACCTGGACATCCGGGCGCAGACCCGCGCGGTGATCGAGAACATCCGCGGCATCCTGCACGAGGTCGGCGCCGACCTCACCGACATCATCCAGATCACCACCTTCCTGGTTTCGATGAACGATTTCGGCGGCTACAACGAGATCTACGGCGAATACTTCGACGAAACGGGCCCTGCCCGCACCACGGTCGCCGTGCACCAGCTGCCGCATCCGCATCTGCTGATCGAAATCCAGGCAATCGCTCATCTACCGAAAGACACGGAGGTCCCGCGATGACCCGCATTCCCGACGTCGTCAATTTCCAGGCCTGGATCGCCGAGCACGAGCATCTGCTCAAGCCGCCGGTGAACAACCGGACCATGGCGCTCGGCAACGATTTCATCGTGCAGATCGTCGGCGGGCCGAACCAGCGCACCGACTTCCACGTCGACCCCTATGAGGAATGGTTCTACCAGCTCAAGGGCAACATGCACGTGAACATCATGACCGACGAGGGCCAGAAGACCGTCCGTATCTCCGAAGGCGACACCTGGCTGCTGCCGGGCGACATCCCGCACTCGCCGCAGCGCCCGGAAGCCGACTCGATCGGCCTGGTCATCGAACGCGTCCGCGAGGAGGGCACGCTGGAGAAGTTCCAGTGGTACTGCCTCGAATGCGCCGCGCTGGTGCACAAAGTCGAACTCCAGGTGCGCGACATCGTCGAGGATCTGCCGCCGGTCTTCACCGCGTTCTACGGCGACGAGAAGGCCCGCACCTGCGGTGGCTGCGGCGCCCTCCACCCCGGGAAGGGTTGAGATGACCGGCCTGATCGACATCCACACGCATTACGTGCCGAACGGCTGGCCGGATCTGCGCGCGGACGCCGGGCCGGACGCGCCGTGGCTGCGTGCGGAGACCGAGTCCGAGGCGATGATCATGATGGGGGACAAGGAGTTCCGCCGGATCGGCGCGGACTGCTGGAACGCGGAGACCCGGCTGCTGGACATGGACGCCGACGGCGTGCGCACCCAGGTGGTCTCCCCGACGCCCGCGTTCTTCAACTACGGCCGGACCGGCGAGCAGGCGGGCCGGATCGCCCGGATCTTCAACGACCTGGCGCTGGAGATCGTGGCACCGGCGCCGGACCGGCTGATCCCGTTCTGCCAGGTTCCGTTGCAGGACCCCGACGCGGCGTGCCGCGAACTGGAACGCTGCCTGGCGGCGGGGCATCGCGGGGTGGAGATCGGCAACCACGTCGGCGACCAGGATCTGGACAGCGCCGGGGTGGAAACCTTCCTGCAGCACTGCGCGTCGCTCGGGGTCCCGGTGTTCGTGCACCCGTGGGACATGGCTGATTCGCCCCGGCTGGACCGGTGGATGGCGCGGTGGCTGACCGCGATGCCCGCCGAAACGCATCTGTCGATCCTGGCTTTGGTGCTCGGCGGGGTCTTCGACCGGATCGACGCGAGCCTCAAGATCTGTTTCGCGCACGGCGGCGGGTCGTTCGCGTTCTGGCTCGGCCGGATGGAGAACGCCTGGCATCGGCGGAACGACGTGATCGGCACCTCGGAGTTCCCGCCGTCGCACTACCTCGACCGGTTCCACGTCGACTCGGTGGTCTTCGACGAGCGGGCGCTGCGGCTGCTCGTGGACACGCTCGGCGCCGAGCGGGTGATGGTCGGCAGTGACTACCCGTACCCGCTCGGCGAACGTCCGGTCGGCGAGGTGGTGCGCAAAAGCGGTTTCCTGAGCGAGACCGAGCGGCAGCTGATCACCAGCGGGAACGCCGAACGCTTCCTGTCCTTGTCGTGACCGTCCTAAGGGGACATTCCGGTGGCGACGTCGGTCAGGCTGCGGATCAGCGCGTCCACCGACGGGCTGAGCGTGCGCTGGGCGGGCAGGGTGAGCCCGACGCTGTGCCCGATGGGCTCCAGCGCCAGCGCGACCCTGGTGATCCTCGGATCGTCCTTGGTGATCAGGCTGGGCAGCGCGGCGATCACGTCGGTCTCCAGCAGCAGTTGCCGCACGGTGAGGAACGACGTGGTCTCCACCCGGTTCGCCGGGAGCGGGAAGCCGTTGCGGGTGAACAACTGTTCCAGCTCGCGGCGCAGCGCGGTCTCCGCTCCCGGCAGGATCCACGGATACTCGGCGAGGTCGGCCAGCTCGACGCCGGTCGCGCCCGCCAGCGGATGCGCGGTGCGCACCACCAGATCCACCGACTCGTCGTACAGCTTGCGCCGTTCGATCCGCTCGTCCGAAGGCGCGGTCAGCCTGCCGATGATCAGGTCGACCCGGCCCGCCTCCAGCTCCACCAGCAGCGCTTCCGGAGAACCCTCCCGGACCACGATGGTCAGGTACGGCCGCTCGGTCTTGATCGCCGCGATGGCGCGCGGCAGCAGCATGTTCGACCCCGCGAGATGGGTGCCGACCACCACCGTGCCGCGTTCGGCGTCGGCCAGCTCGGCGACGTGCCTCCCGGCCTGTGCGAGCTGGGCGAGCACCGCGCGGGCGTGCCCGGTGAACGCCTCGCCGAACACGGTCGGGGTGATGCCGCGCGGGCCGCGTTCGAACAACCGCACGTCGAGGATCTCTTCGAGTTCGTGCAGACTTCGGGTGGCCACCGGCTGCGTGACGTGCAACTCGGCGGCGGCCCCGACCACGGTGCCCTGCCTGGCCAGCGCGTCGAGCAGGACGAGATGGCGGAATTTCAGTCGGCCGTCCAGCAGGCGAGGCAAGATCACCAGCCGATCCTACCCGCGAGGTGCGTATGACCACGATTGTCCGAACCGGACCGATTCGCTATGCCACAGCGGCGCGGTTCGCGCCGCCGGTCGCCGTTTCGGCGCAGGCGCCGTCCAGCGGGGAGATCAGTCCGCAACCGCCGTCCCGGCTGGACCGCGTGATGGGGCCACCGAGCGATCGCCTGCCGCAGGGCGAGGACTGTCTCAACCTGACGGTCAGCACCCCCGGCCTGGATGACGGACGCAGGCCGGTGCTGGTGTGGCTGCACGGCGGCGGATTCTCCAGCGGCGGCGGGTTGCTGGACTGGTACGACGGCGGCGCGCTGGCGGCCGAAGGCGACCTGGTGGTGGTCGGCGTCAACTACCGGCTCGGCGCGCTCGGCTACCTGTGTCTGGACGGGGTCAGCCCCGGCAACCTCGGGCTGGCCGACCAGGTCGAGGCGCTGCGCTGGGTGCGGGCCACCATCGCGGCCTACGGCGGCGACCCGGACAACGTGACGGTCGCCGGACAGTCCGCGGGCGGCATCTCCATCCGGCTGCTGATGGATCTGCCCGAGGCACGCGGCCTGTTCCGGCGGGCGATCCTGCAGAGCGCGCCGCTCGGCCTCGGGTCTCGCTCGCCTGAACGAGCGGAGAAACTCGGCCAGGTGTTCGCCGACGCCCTCGGCACCGACCCACGCACCGCCGAAATCTCGGAAATCCTTGCGGCGCAGAGAGAAACCGCGCTGACCAACCTGCGGCTCACCGGCGACCCGATGGAGCCCGCGTTCATTCCGGTGGACACGCTCGACAAGGCGTCCTTCGCGGACAACGCGCGCGACCTCGAAGTGCTGTACGGCTGGAACGCCGACGACATGACCGCGTTCCCCGGCGCCGCCGGCACCGACGAGGTCTACGTCGAACCACTGGCCGCTTTCGGCGACCAGTTGCGCTCGGCCGGAGCCGGCGTCTGGTCGTATCGCCTGGACTGGCGGCCCGAGGGGTCCGAGTTCGGCGCCACCCATTGCCTGGAACTGCCGCTGCTGCTCGGCACCGAACGGGCCTGGCAGGACAGCCCGATGCTCGGCACGGTCCCGTGGCCCGAGGTCGATGCCTTCGGCGCCGCCCTCCGCGCCGTCTGGGCGACCTTCGCCCGCACCGGCACCCTCGACCCCACTCCGGTCGCGAGCCACCCCGTCCGCTTCGGCCCGTAACTCGCGTGCTTGAAGCCGTAACTCACGTGATTGAAGACGGAACTCGCGCATCGCGTGTGTTACGGCTCCAGACACGCGAGATACGCCTCGAAGCACGTGAGTTACGGCTCCGGACACATCGAGAGGAACTCGCGGGCTCGGCGAAAAAGCCCTGACAGTAGAGGTGGGAGCGCGCCCGGTCAAGACGTTGTGCTGACCGGGCGCGCGGTTCTATCGTGTTCATCGAAGCGCTTCGACAGTTCGGATCACCGCGGATTCCGAGGAGGCCACGATGGCCGGCGAGCATCACCACTTCTCTGGAGGGAACCTCTGATGTCGAAGCGAGTACTGGCCGCCGCGATGGTCGCCATGCTGGCCGTCGCGGGCTGCGGGTCCGGATCCGGCAGCGGCGACCCGAAGACCCTGAAGCTGTGGCACTACGAGCCGCCGGACAGTGCGATGGGCGTGGCCTGGGCCGAGGCGATCGAGCAGTTCGAAGCGACCCATCCCGGCGTCAAGGTCGCCTTCGAGGAGAAGGGCTTCGAACAGATCCAGAAGACGGCGCCGATGGTGCTCAATTCGGGCGACGCGCCGGATGTCCTGGAATACAACAAGGGGAACGCCACCGCGGGACTGCTGTCCAAACAGGGACTGCTGACCGACATCAGCGAAGAGGTCGCCAAACGCGGCTGGGACAAGCAGCTCACCCCGGCCCTCCAGACCACCGCCCGTTACGACGAGAACGGCGTGATGGGATCCGGCAACTGGTACGGCGTCCCGAACTACGCCGAGTACGTGAAGATCTTCTACAACAAGGACATGTTCGCGCAGCAGGGCCTTGAGGAGCCGAGGACCATCGAGCAGCTGACCGCGGCCATGGCCAAGTTCGCCGGTGCCGGGGTCACGCCGCTGGCCGTCGGCGGCTCGGAGTACCCGGCGCACCAGGTCCTGTATCAGCTCGCCCTCACGAAGGCCGACCGCGGCTGGGTGGACCGCTACCAGCGCTACACCGGCAAGGTGGACTTCCACGACGCCGCGTGGACCTACGGCGCGACGACCTTCGCCGACTGGGTGAAGAAGGGCTACATCAGCAAGGATTCGGCCGGGGTCGACGCCGAGGGTATGGGCATGTCGTTCATGCAGGGCAAGTACCCGATCATGATCAGCGGCAGCTGGTGGTACGGCAGGCTGGTCCAGAGCATCAAGGACTTCCAGTGGGGTTCGGTCCCGTGGCCGGGGATGACCTCGGGTTCCGCGGGCAACATGTGGGTCATCCCCAAGGGCGCGAAGAACCGCGACCTCGCGCTCGACTTCATCGCGATCACGATGTCCCAGCCCATCCAGGACAAGCTGCGTGAGGCCGGCGGTGTCCCGGTCGTGAACAGCCCCATCCCACCGGCCGAGCCGCGGCTGAAGGATCTGGTGGAGGACTTCATCGCTCTGTCCACACAGGACAGGCTCGCGTTCTATCCCGACTGGCCCGCTCCCGGGTACTACGACGTCCACGTCTCGGCGACGCAGAAACTCATCACCTCGAGCGCCGAGCCGTCGCAGGTGCTCGACGAACTCGCGAAGCCCTACGAGGAGAATCTGGCGAACGTCGGCAAATGACCAGGGGACGGGGAAACTACCTGCTCTTCCTGATCCCCGGCGCGTTGCTGCTGATCGCGGTGATCCTGGTGCCGTTCGCGATGAACATCGGCATCAGCTTCACCCAGTGGTCCGGCGCCGGCGATCCGAAGTGGACAGGGCTGGACAACTACCGGCGGTTGTTCGCGGACGACGTCTTCTGGGCGTCGTTCCGCCACAACCTCGGGCTGGTGGTGGCGATGGCCATCGTGCCGACCGTGGCGGGACTGGTGATCGCGGCCGCGCTGTTCGATTTCGTGGCCAAACGGTTCGGGACGCGGGCGGCCAGCGTGCTGCGAGCCTGCGTCTACCTGCCGCAGGTACTGCCGATCGCGGTCGCCGGCATCGTGTGGAGCTGGATACTCGCGCCCGAGGGCGCGGTGAACGAACTCCTCTCCGCCGTTGGCCTCGGCTCGCTCGGCCAGAACTGGCTGGGCGACCCGGATTTCGCGCTGTGGAGCGTGATGGGCGTGATGGTGTGGATCCAGGTCGGCTATCCGGTGGTCATCTTCATGGCCGGGATGCAGCGTGCGGATCCCTCGCTGCACGAGGCGGCGGAACTGGACGGCGCGTCGTGGTGGGGCCGGTTCTGGCATGTGACCGTGCCGCAGCTGCGGCCCGAGGTGTTCGTGGTCCTGCTGACGTGCACCATCGCCGCGCTGAAGGTGTTCGGGCCGATCTACGTGCTCACCAGGGGAGGCCCGGGAGGGTCGACCAACGTGCCGTCGTACTACTCGTTCCAGAACTTCTTCGAGAAGACGCAGGTCGGCTACGGCGCGGCGATCGCGACCGTGCTCACGGTGCTGATCCTCGTGCTCACCACGGTGTTCCTCCGTATCCAGAGGCGAGGTGAGCACGCGTGAAACGGCATGTGACGCTCTGGTCGTTGATCGTTCTCGCGGTCGTGATGCTGGCGCCGTTCCTGGTCGTGGCGTTGAACGCGCTGAAGTCCCCGGCCGAATACGCGGCCGACGGCCCGTTGTCCTTTCCGGACGGGGTGTACCTGCAAGGGCTGATCGACTTCTGGGTCCGGGTCGGGTTCGGGCAGAAACTGCTCAACAGCGTCGTGATCAGCGGGTCGGTCGCGGTGCTCGCGGTGGTGATCTCGGTGCTGAACGCCTACGCGCTGGGCATCGGCAGGGTCCGCGGCCGGACGTGGATCCTGGTCGCCTTCCTCATCGCGAACACGCTGCCGCAGGAAGCATTGGCGTACCCGCTGTACTTCCTCGCCAACGAGACCGGTCTCTACGACACGCAGCTCGGCGTGATCATCATCTTCACGATCATCCAGGCCGCGTTCGGCACCTATCTGCTGTCCTCGACGTTCGTCGGATTCCCGCACGAACTGCTCGAGGCCGCCTATCTAGACGGGGCGAACAAATGGCAGACCCTGGTGCGGATCGTGGTGCCGATCAGCAGGCCGACCCTCGGCGTGCTGTTCGTGTTCTTCTTCATCTGGACGTGGAACGAGTTCTTCCTGCCGCTGATCCTGCTCATCTCCAACGACACCCAGACCGTCCCGGTCGCACTGGGTGTGCTGCAGGGCCAGCGGATGATGGACGCGACCATGACCAGTGCCTCGGCGTTGCTCGGGGTCATCCCGGCGATCGCCTTCTTCCTGATCTTCCAGCGGACGTTGACACGTGGCATCACGGCAGGGGCGGTCAAATGAAGTTCAGCAACGGCTACTGGCTGCTGCGCGACGGGGTACAGGCGGCGCATCCGGTGGAGGTGTACGACCTCACCGCGGGGGACGGCCGGATCGTGGTGCACGCGCCGACCCATCCCGTCCGCCACCGCGGCGACCTGTTGAAGGGACCGGTGGCGACGGTCGGGTTCTCCTCGCCGATGCCGGACGTGATCGGCGTGAGCGTCACGCATTTCGAGGGCGGGCTGCCGCGAGAACCCCGCTTCGAACTATCGGCCGTCGACGAGGAGGCGAAAGTCTCCGAGGACGGGCACACGCTCACCGCGGGCGCGTTGTCGGTCCGGCTGCATCGCGGCGAGGGGTGGAAAGTCGACTTCGTCGCGGACGGCAAGGTGCTCACCTCCAGCGGGGCCAAGGGCATGGGCTTCATGAGCCTCGACGGCGAGCACCATGTCCGTGACCAGCTGGACCTCTCAGTGGGGACCCAGGTCTACGGGCTCGGCGAGCGATTCGGGCCATTGGTGCGCAACGGGCAGGTCGTCGACATCTGGAACGCCGACGCCGGCACGAGCAGCGAGCAGGCTTACAAGAACGTCCCGTTCTACCTGACCAACGCCGGGTACGGCGTGTTCGTCAACCATCCGGGGCACGTGTCCTTCGAGGTCGCCTCGGAAGCGGTGTCGCGGGTGCAGTTCAGCGTCGTCGGCCAGTCGCTGGAGTACTTCGTGATCTACGGCCCGAGCCCGAAGGAGATCCTGCGCAAGTACACGGCGCTGACCGGCAGACCGGCGCTCCCGCCCGCGTGGTCCTTCGGGCTGTGGCTGTCGACGTCGTTCACCACGTCCTACGACGAGGAGACCGTCTCGGGATTCGTCGACGGCATGATCGAACGCGATCTGCCGCTGAGCGTGTTCCACTTCGACTGCTTCTGGATGCGCGAGTTCAACTGGTGCGATTTCGAATGGGACCCGCGGACGTTCCCGGACCCCGTCGGCATGCTGGAACGGCTGAAAGCTCGGGACCTGCGCATCTCGGTGTGGATCAACCCGTATGTGGCGCAACGGTCACCGTTGTTCGCCGAGGGGGTCGCGGGCGGATACCTGCTGCGGAAACCGAACGGAGACGTGTGGCAGTGGGATCTCTGGCAGCCGGGGATGGCACTCGTCGACTTCACCAACCCCGCCGCACGCGTGTGGTACGCGTCCAAATTGGACGCTCTGCTCGAACAAGGCGTGGACTGTTTCAAGACCGACTTCGGCGAGCGGGTGCCGACGGACGTCGTCTACTTCGACGGATCCGATCCCGAGCGGATGCACAACTACTACACCTATCTCTACAACCAGACCGTCTTCGACGTGCTCCGCGAACGGCGTGGGGAGGGCGAAGCCGTCGTGTTCGCGCGCTCGGCGACCGCGGGCTCGCAGCAGTTCCCGGTGCATTGGGGCGGCGATTGCGAATCGACGTACGAGTCGATGGCCGAGAGCCTGCGTGGCGGGCTTTCCCTCGGCCTGTCCGGTTTCGGATACTGGAGCCACGACATCGGCGGCTTCGAGGGCACCCCGGATCCGGCCCTGTTCAAACGCTGGATCGCGTTCGGGATGCTGTCCTCGCACAGCAGGTTGCATGGCAGTTCGTCCTATCGGGTGCCCTGGCTGTTCGACGAGGAGGCCGTCGACGTCCTGCGGGTGTTCTCCAAGCTCAAGGCGCGGCTGATGCCGTACCTGTGGCAAGCGGCGGCACAGGCGGCGGCCGAGGGCACGCCGATGATGCGGGCGATGGCGCTGGAGTTCCCGGCCGATCCGGCGTGCGCCCACCTGGAGCGGCAGTACATGCTCGGCGACTCGCTCCTGGTGGCGCCGGTGTTCTCGGACGAGGGCGAAGTGACGTACTACGTCCCGGACGGTGTGTGGACCGACTTCTTCACCGGCGACGAGATCCAGGGGCCGAGATGGGTGACCACCGTCTGCGACATGCTCACCGTCCCGCTGCTGGTGCGTCCCAACACCGTTCTGCCGCTGGGCGCCGTCGACGACCGGCCGGACTACGACTACGCCGACGGCGTCACGCTGCGGCCGTACCGGCTGGAGGATGGTGCCAGGATCACGACCACCGTCGGCGGCTCGACTTTCCGCACCCGCCGGGATGGCGACAGCGTCCATATCGAGGTCGACTCCGCGCCCGACGGTTGGCAGGTGGCCTTTCCCGAGGATGACGAAACGATCGTGGCGACAGGAAGCTCGTTGACTATTCGCGGCGCTGGCTCCCCGGCCTAGGGGAGTGTGTGCCCAATGTGGCATTGGGGACGCTCAGCGCCTCCAATGCCACATTGGGCGCACGGCACGCAGCACCTAGGAAGGGGCCGGGCCGGTGCTGCCCCGTTCGGTCAAGCGGGGCGACAGCAACCGGACCTCGGCCTGGCCTCCGTCGTCGAGACGGCGCATCGCCATCTCGACGGCGAGGCTGCCGAGTTCGGCGGCGGGGATGGCGATCGACGTGAGCTGGACGGACTGCGCCTCGGCCATGTCCTCCGGGCAGACGGCCAGTACCGAGATGTCCTGGGGGACCTGCTTGCCGCGACGGTTCAGTTCGGACAGCAACGGGCCGAGGATGGCCTCGTTGTGCACGACCAGCCCGGTGACGCCGGGGTGTTTGGCGAACACGTCGTCGAGGCAGTCACGCAGCGCGTCGTAGGAAGGCGCGCAGGGGAACGAGCCGGCGCGCACCTTGCGTTTCGTGGCCGTCTGGCGGAAGCCGCGCAGGAAACGTCCCGCGTAGCTCGTGCCGCGTTTGTAGACCGCGGGGGAGGGGCCGATCAGCGCGACCTCGCGATGGCCGAGGTCCGCCAGATGCGTGACGCTTGCGGCGCCGGCGGCGGTGAAGTCGAGATCGACGCAGGTCAGATCGCCGGGGTCGGAGGGAACCCCGATCAACACCACCGGCCGGTGCAAGGATCTCAGCACCGGGAGGCGGGGCTCGGAGGTCTCGACGTCCATCACGATCAGCGCGTCCGCGATGGCGGACGCGGCGATCCGGCGCAGACCGTCCGGGCCTTCGTTCTTGGTCAGCAGGAGGACGTCGTGGTCGTAGGTGCGTGCCTCGGTGACGGTGGCCGCGACGAACTGCATGACCACCGGGACGTTCAGGTCCGTCCGCAGCGGGACGACGAGCGCGAGCACGTTGGTGCGGCTGCTGGCCAGCGCGCGGGCGCCCGCGTTCGGGTGGTAACCGAGTTCGCTGATGCTGTGCTGGACGCGGCGGCGGGTGTCCTCCGAGATCGAACGCCGTCCGGACAGCACGTAGGACACGGTGCTCGGGGAAACCCCGGCCGCCCGGGCGACGTCTGCGATGGTGACCATCAGCCGATGATAGAGGGAGTCGAATCGATTCGACGGGTTCAGCCCTTGCTCAGCTCGATCAACCGCGGCAAGGCGTCAGTCGGCAGCTCGACACCCCGGTAGGCCATGAGTTTGGTGAACTGGCGCATCGGCATCGAAGCGACCATGCGCATCCAGTCCACGCTGCTCTCAACCCGGTTGCTCTGTCCGGCGAGCAGCTCGCCGAGCTTCGGACCCACGATCGGGTGACCGAACCACTCCTCGACCGTCGAGTCGATGGACAGGACCGGGATGATGACGTCGCCGGCCAGCGTGATGGGCGCTTCGGCGACGATGTGCGCGGCGCTCCGGCCGATCTGGACGGTGTAGTCGCCGGGCGAGACCACCCATCGGCTCAGTTCGATGTCGTACCAGGCGAAAGCGCGGCGATCGAGGGCCAGCTCGACCCGCCGGGTCTCGCCTGGTTCGAGCGAGATCTTGGCGAACGCGCGGAGCTCCCGTGCCGGGCTGCGGACGGGAGCCGCGCCGGTGGCGACGTAGACCTGGACGACGTGTTTACCGGCGCGGGTTCCGGTGTTGGTGACGTTCACCGCGACGGTGGCGGAGTCGTCGCCCGTCGCCGTGACCGTCAGTTCGCCGGTTTCGAAGGTCGTGTAGGACAAGCCGTGGCCGAAGGGGTACCGGACAGCGACCTCGGCGGTTTCGTAGTAGCGATAACCGACCATGACCCCTTCGCCGTACCGGACGTGGCCCGACTCGCCGGGGAAGTTGAGATAGCTGGGGTTGTCCTGCAAACGCAACGGGATGCTCTCGGCGAGATGCCCCGACGGGTTGGTGACGCCGAACAGGAGGTCGGCGAGCGCGCTGCCGCCTGCCTGGCCGAGCAGCCAGCCGTCGAGAATGGCGTCGACGTCGTCGTGCCAGCCCTCCAGTGACACCACGCCGCCGTGGGAGAGGACGACCACGGTGCGCCTGCTCGCCGCCGCGACCGCCTTGATGAGCTCGACCTGTGCCGCGGGAAGGTCGATGGTGTCCCGGTCGAAGCCCTCGGATTCGTCCCTTTCGCCCAGTCCGGCGAAGACCACCGCGACGTCCGCCTCACGGGCGATCTCGACGGCGTTGCCGGCAAGGTCGCTCGCGTAAGTCACGGATTCGCCGAGTGCCCGGATCGCGTCGAGCGCGGTGTCGACCCGGGTGGGATTGACGTGGGAGCTCCCGCCGCCCTGGAAGCGGGGGTTCGCGGCGAACTCGCCGACGACCGCCACCGCGGTTTGCGTGGCCAGGGGGAGCGTGTCCCGGTCGTTCTTCAGCAGGACGGCGCAGTCGGCGGCGACCTCTTTCGCCACCCGGTGCTGCTCGTCGGGGTCCACGTCGCCGCTCGGCGGCAACGCCCGGCCGGTGAGGGCGAGAACGCGGCGGACACTCCGGTCGACGACGGCCTCGTCCAGTTCTCCGCTCCGGACCGCCGCCACGATCTCGGCGTCGCCGCTGCCGCCGGTGCCCGGCATCTCGAGGTCCAGCCCGGCCGCGAGCGCGGCGACCCGGTCGTTCACCGCGCCCCAGTCCGAGACGGCGGCGCCGTCGAAACCCCATTCGTCACGCAGGACGTCGGTGAGCAGACGGCGGTTCTGGGCGGCGTAGACGCCGTTGACCCGGTTGTACGAGCACATCACCGTCGCGGGACGCGCTTCGGTCACGACGCGTTCGAACGCCGGGAAGTAGATCTCGCGCAGGGTCCGCTCGTCGACCTCCACGCTGACCCGCATCCGGTCGGTCTCCTGGTTGTTGGCCGCGAAATGCTTCACCGACGCACCCGCGCCTTCGGACTGCATGGCCCGCACGTAGGCGCTGGCGAGCACCCCGCTCAGCAACGGGTCTTCGGAGTAGTACTCGAAGTTGCGGCCGCACAACGGGGACCGCTTGATGTTCACGCCCGGGCCGAGTACCACCGAGACCCCGGCCGCGCGGGCTTCCCTGCCGATGGCCGCGCCGATCCGCGCGGCGACCTCGGGATCCCAGCTGGAACCCACCGCGACCGACGGCGGGAAACACGTGGCGGACACGCTGTCGTGCACGCCGAGATTGTCGGCCTCGCTGTCCTGCCGTCGCAGGCCGTGTGGGCCGTCGGAGAGCAGGATCGACGGGATCCCCGCGGCCTCGATCGCCTCGGTGTGCCAGAAGTCGCGGCCGGACAGCAGTGACGCCTTCTGTTCGAGCGTGAGGCCGGTGGGTTCGATCTGGGAGGTCAACGGGATTCCTTCCGGCTGGGAACTGTCCACTGTGTTCGAGAGTGCCAGACGGATACGCCGTCGGCACGGGACGGCCGGGCGAGCATTGTCTCGTCGTGTCCTGTCCGCTAACATCGCCTTAACGCGACTGTCGAATCGTTTCGACAATCGAATCTCTCGCTCGATCGCCCCACGATCACCACCGCACGAAACCCGCCGAATATCGCCGCCCCGTTTCGTCGAAGCGCTTCGATTACCTCGCGATGGAGTCTTCATGAGCAGAGCAGCTCTCCTTGTCCGCCCGCGCCGGATGGGTATGGTCGCCACGACGATCGCCCTGGTGCTGGGCCTCGCCTCACCCGCGGTCGCGGACGAGCTGAACGCTCTTCCGTTCCGCGATCCGGGCCTTCCGCTGGCCACGCGGGTGGACGATCTGGTGGGGCGGCTGACCCTCGCGGAGAAGGTGTCGTTGCTGCACCAGTTCCAGCCGGCGATCCCGCGGCTGGGCATCCCCGAATTCAAAACAGGAACCGAAGCGCTCCACGGTCTCGGCTGGACGACGGAGCGCACGAACGGCGCCGTCGTGACCGCGAACGCCACGGTCTTCCCCCAGGCGATCGGGCTCGCTTCGACCTGGGATCCGGCGTTGATCAAACAGGTCGGCTCGGTCGTCGGTGACGAGGCACGGGGTTACCACTCGCAGGATCCCGGATTCTGGGGGCTTCAGCTGTGGGCGCCGGTGGTGAACCTGCTGCGTGATCCGCGATGGGGACGCAACGAGGAGGGGTACTCCGAAGATCCGCTGCTGACCGGGGCCATCTCGACGGCGTACGGCAAGGGGATGGCCGGCGACCATCCGGAGTATCTCAAAACCGCTCCGGTACTGAAGCACTACCTGGCCAACAACAACGAGATCCGCCGCGACACCACGTCGTCCAACCTGCGCCCGCGAGTGCTGCGCGAATACGACGAGCAGGCGTTCAAACCGGCCATCGCGGCCGACGCGGCGACCGGCGTGATGGGGTCGTACAACCTCGTCAACGGAAGGCCCGCGACGGTCAACCCCGATCTCGACGACGTCGTGCGGACCTGGACCGGCAAGACGCTCTACAACGTCAGCGACGCGTCCGCCCCGTACAACCTGACAGGCTCCGAGAAGTACTACGGGACCAACGAGGAAGGCTTCGCGGCCACGCTCAAAGCGGGTCTCGACGGCTTCACCGTCGACAATCAAAATCCCGGCCCCACCATCAAGATCATCACGTCCGCGCTCGCCAAGGGATCGCTCGCCGAGGCCGACATCGACAAGGCGGTGAAGCACGTCCTGAGCGTGCGCTTCCGGCTCGGCGACTTCGATCCGGACGGCGGCCCGTACGCCAAGATCGGCAAGGACGTGGTCAACAGTCCGGCGCACCGGCAGCTCGCCCGCAAGTCGGCGGGCGAGGCCATGGTGCTGCTGAAGAACGACCGCGGCGCCCTCCCGCTGGACCCGAAGCGCGGGGTCGCGGTCATCGGGCCGCTGGAGAAGACCCTGTACACCGACTGGTACTCCGGCGGACTGCCGTACAAGGTGACCCCGCTGGACGGGATCCGCGCGCGGCTCGGCGGCGGGGCACAGGTCACCGACACCGAGGCCGTCGACAGGATCGCCTTGCGTGACGCCACCACCGGCAAGTACCTCAGCGGTGGCGCGGGCGATGCTGGCGCGGTGCTCAAGACCGGTGCCACCAGCATCGGGGCCACGGAACAGTTCGACGCCTTCGAGTGGGGCGACGGCGTGCTGACCTTGCGCAGTGTCGCGAACGGGAAGTACGTCGAGCGCCAGAATCTCGCCGATGCCACCAGTCCGTTCCTCAACCAGGCACCGCAGCCGCGGGACTGGTTCGTCCACCAGCAGTTCGAACTGGAGGACGCGGGTGACGGGACGGTCGTGATCAGGTACGCGGGTTACGAGCTCCCGAACGACTGGGACGGGCCGAACAGCTACCTCACCGTCGCCGCCGACGGCACGCTGATCTTGGGCTCGCCGAACGCGGCGGGAGCGACCAAGTTCCGCAAGGAGCAGCTCACCTCGGGCATCGAAAGCGCGGTGAAGGCGGCGCGATCGGCCGAAACGGCGGTCGTGGTCGTGGGCAGCATGCCGTTCATCAACGGCAGGGAAGACCACGACCGCACCTCGACGGCGCTGGCGGCGAGCCAGAGCGAGCTGATCAAGGCCGTGCGCGCGGCGAATCCGAACACCGTCGTGGTGGTGGAGAACAGCTATCCGACGACCTTGAACTGGGAGCAGGAGAACATCCCGGCGATCGTGTGGACCTCACACGCCGGTCAGGAGACCGGCAACGCGCTCGCCGACGTGCTGTACGGCGACGTGAACCCGGCGGGCCGCCTCACCCAGACCTGGTACCGCTCGGACGCCGAACTCCCGGACATCCTCGACTATGACATCATGAAACGCGGCAGCACCTACCAGTACTTCACCGGTGATCCGCTCTACGCCTTCGGACACGGCCTGTCCTACACGAACTTCCGCTACAGCGACCTGCGCCTCGGCAAGCCGGGTCCACAAGGGACGTTCGAAGCGACGGTGAAGGTGACCAACACCGGGAAACGTGCCGGCGACGAGGTGGTGCAGCTGTACACCCATCAGCTCGTCTCCCGCGACAAACAGCCGAATCAGCGGCTTCGTGACTTCGAGCGGGTGCGCCTGGAGCCGGGGCAGACAAAGACGGTGCGCCTGTCGGTGCCCGACCTCCGGCATTGGGACGTCACCCGGGGCAAATGGGTGCTGGAATCGTCCGTCCACGACGTGATGGTCGGCGCGTCCGCGTCCGACATCCGGCTGCGCTCGGTACTCCCCGTGCGTGGGGAGCAGATCCCGCCGCGCGACCTGACCCGGGACACCAGGGCGATCGACTTCGACGACTACTCGGGTGTCGAACTGGTCGACGAAAGCAAGGTCCGCGGCGACGCGGTCGGTGTCGGCGCGGGAGACTGGCTGCGCTTCAGCGACGTGGACTTCCGTTCCGGGGCAAGGACATTCACCGCCAAAACGGCTCGCGCCGAAGCAGGAAAGTCCACTGTGGAAATCCGGCTCGGCGGCCCGCGCGGCCGACTGGCCGGAACCGCTCGGATCGCCAGTACCGGCGACAAGTACACCTACTCGACGACCACCACGACATTGTCCGGACTGAGTGGACGGCACGACGTCTACCTCGTCTTCACCTCCGATTCGAGAATCAGCACGTTTTCTCTGCGGTAGCGGTCCATTTGGTGAAAAGACACGGAAGGAACCCGGCTATGCGTAGGCAAACACGATCCTTGATGGGCAGTGTCGTCCTGGCGTTGGTCGCCACACTGGTGCTGGGAGGGACGGCGCAGGCCGCCACCTGGAGCTCTTCGGACAAGTGGGGGACCTGGTCGAACGGCGGCTACACCGTCCGCAACAACGTCTGGGGCGGAGGCGCCGGCCCGCAGTCGATCTGGGCGAACTCCTCCAGCAACTTCGGCGTTTGGGCGAACCACCCGAACACCGGTGGGGTGAAGTCGTATCCGCATTCGGCGAAGAACGTCGGCCGCCAGTTGAGCGGACTGCGGAGCCTTTCCAGCAGCTTCAACGTGTCCAGGCCGGGTGGCGGCGCCTACGCGACGGCGTACGACATCTGGGCGAACAACAACGCCTACGAGATCATGCTGTGGATGAACAAGCAGGGCGCGGTGGGCGCGATCGGCTCGAAGGAGACCACGGTCTCCGTCGGCGGCCACACCTGGGACGTCTACCGGGGGAGCAACGGTGCCAACGCGGTGTTCTCGTTCCTGCGCACCTCCAACACGAACGCGGGTTCGGTCGACGTGCTCGCCGTGCTGAACTGGATCAAGAACCGGGGCTGGTACGGCGACGTGACGGTCGGTGAAGTGCAGTTCGGCTTCGAGATCACGTCGGCCGGCGGCGGGATGAACTTCTCGTCGAACAGTTACTCCGTTTCGTCGTCCTGATCGGCCAGCGAGTGGGCCGCCCGCCACCCTGATGAACGGGCTCGCCACCGTGGATCCAGGGTGAAGGCGCCCTGACTAGTGTCCCGAGTCGGAAGTTCGGGTGGTGATTCGACGTGGTGCCGAAGGCTGCATTTCGCTGACTTCAAGGTAGCCAGGATGCCTTCATGGTGAGGTTCCGGACCGGCCACGGGAGCCGGCCCCGTCTTGAGTGTCCATAAGGGACACTTTCGGGCGGCGATATGTCCGGCTTGTGGATAAATGTGCGGTTTTCGGTGGGGTCGTGAGTGGTAAGTGTCGTTAGAACGACACTTACCACTCACGACCCCCGCGCAATGTACCCAAAATGGACACTATTGCCTGCCCGGCGTCCCTTGTGGACGGTCAAGAGCCCATGACCCCTGGACTAGGCGCGAAACGGCCGGATATCGATACGGATTTACGGCGCGAACTTCCGATGCAGGACACTAGCCCCCCGCCACCGGCCGGCGTCGATCAGCCGCCTTCGGCCACCAAGGGCTCCAGCGCCAGGTCGGGATTCGCGCGCATCACGAGCCGCAGGGCCAGTTCGTCGGCGAAGAGGGCCAGGTCGGCGCCGTCGAGGCGGGTGAGGACCTCGCTGTTGCGGCCCTTGTCCACGAGGGGGCGCTGGCTGGGGTCGGCGAGGCGCCGGGCCACCTGGTAGGAGAGATGGTCCAGCCGGATCGGTGAGCCGAACTCGGCGGCCATGCGGTGGGCGGCGACCTCGAACTGCATCGGCCCGACCGCGGCGAACACCGGTGCGGCGTCACCGCGCAGGTCCGAGCGCAGTACCTGGACCACGCCCTCCGCGCCGAGCTGCTCGACACCCTTGCGGAACTGCTTGGCGCGGCCGAGATCGGTGGGCCGGGCGACGGCGAAGTGAGCGGGGGCGAAGCTGGGCAGGCCGGGGAACCGCACGGCGGGCTTGCCGGCGTGCAGCGTGTCGCCGACCCGCAGCGCGGTGGCGTTGACCAGTCCGATGACGTCCCCCGGATAGGCAGTGTCCACTGTGGAGCGTTGCTGGCCGAACACCTGCTGCACGTATTTGGTGGCGAAGGGTTTGCCGGTGGTGGCGTTGGTGACGACCATGCCGCGTTCGAACACCCCGGAGCACACGCGGGCGAACGCCACCTGGTCGCGGTGCGCGGGGTCCATTCCGGTCTGGACCTTGAACACGAACGCCGAGAACGGCGCGTCCAAGGCACGGATCCGGCTCTCGGCGTCGGCGCGCGGGGCGGGCCGCGGCGCGAGTTCGACCAGCAGGTCCAGCAAGTGGCGGACGCCGAAGTTGCGGACGGCCGCGCCGAACAGCACCGGGGTCGCGGTGGCGGCGAAGAAACGGGACGCGTCGAACTCGCCGTCGGCGGCACGCAGGAGTTCCGATTCCTCCTGGGCCTGTGTCCAGTCGGCGCCGAGGTCGGCCTCCGCCTCCTGGGCGCCGAGACGCTCGTCCAGTGCGAGGGTCGTCCCGTGCGCGGTGGGCAGGTAGCGGACGAACTCCCCGTTCGAGACGTCGAGGACGCCGCGCAGGTGTCCGGCCGTCCCGACCGGCCAGGTCAGCGGCATGGGTTGCAGGCCGATCCGGTCGGTGAGCTCGTCGCACAACTGCAGGGCTTCCCGGCCCGGCCGGTCCCACTTGTTGATGAAGGTGATCACCGGGATCCCGCGGTAGCGGCAGACGTCGAACAGCTTCAGTGTCTGCGGCTCCAGGCCCTTGGCGGCGTCGAGCAGCATGACGGCGGAGTCGACGGCCGAGAGGACCCGGTAGGTGTCTTCGGAGAAGTCCGCGTGCCCCGGCGTGTCCAGCAGGTTGATCACGGTGTCGCCGTAGACGAACTGCAGCGCGGCGGAGGTGATGGAGATCCCGCGTGCGCGTTCCATCTCCATCCAGTCCGAGGTCACCCCGCGTCGTCCCGCCTTGCCGTGCACGGCGCCGGCCTGCGAGATCACCTGGGCGTGGAGCGCCAGCGCCTCGGTCAGCGTCGACTTGCCGGCGTCGGGGTGGCTGATGACGGCGAACGTCCGGCGACGGCTCGCCTCGGCGATCACCTCGGGCCGTTCGGCCTGGACTGTGTTGCCTGCCGTCACACTCGACTCCTCCGGACTGCGATCATCAGCGTCTGCCGCTGGGTCCAGTTCACCTCACCGGCCTTCCTCGTCCGAAACCGGGGTTGCCCGGCCGCCGTGGCCGCCGACGTGATCACGGCCTCATTCGGCGGGGGAGGTTCGGTCCCGCGGTGATTCGCTCGACTAACGTTCAGTGCTCATCAAGCTTTCAGCGCGCCGTGGCAGTGATCGCGCTAGAGAGGTCAGGTCGTCGGTCTGTGTCGAGTCTCGTGACCCGGTTGTTCACGCGCCCGTCGTGGTTGTCGCCCAAGGTCGCCCGTACCGAAATCCTCGCCGGTCTCGTGGTCGCGCTCGCGTTGATCCCGGAGGCGATCTCCTTCTCGATCATCGCGGGTGTGGACCCGAGCGTCGGGCTGTTCGCGTCGTTCACCATGGCGGTGGTGATCTCGATCGTGGGCGGACGGTCGGCGATGATCTCCGCCGCGACCGGGGCGATCGCGCTCGTGGTCGCGCCACTGGCCCGTGAGCACGGGCTGAGCTACCTGATCGCCACGGTGATCCTGGGTGGCCTGTTCCAGATCGTGCTCGGCTCGCTGGGCGTGGCCAAGCTGATGCGGTTCGTGCCGCGCAGCGTGATGGTCGGGTTCGTCAACGCGCTGGCGATCTTGATCTTCCTGGCGCAGGTGCCGGAGCTGATCGACGTGCCGTGGCCGGTGTACCCGCTGTTCGCCGGTGGGCTCGTGCTCATGGTGCTGTTCCCGAAGCTGACCAAGGTGGTTCCGGCGCCGCTGGTGTCCATCGTGGCCTTGACGGTGCTGACGATCGCCGCCGGTATCGCGGTTCCGACCGTGGGGGACAAGGGCGCGCTGCCGTCGTCGCTGCCGTCGCCCGGCGTTCCGGAGGTGCCGTTCACGTTCGGCACGCTCGCGTTGCTCGCGCCGTACGCGCTGGCGTTCGCGCTGGTGGGGCTGATGGAGTCGTTGATGACCGCGAAGCTGGTCGACGACATCACCGACACGCGTTCCAACAAGACCCGTGAGGCGATCGGACAAGGCGTCGCGAACATCGTGACCGGCTTCTTCGGTGGCATGGGTGGCTGCGCGATGATCGGTCAGACCATGATCAACGTGAAGACCGCCGGTGCCCGGACCCGCTTGTCGACGTTCCTGGCCGGGGCGTTCCTGATGATCCTGTGCATCGTCTTCGGTCCGCTGGTCTCACAGATCCCGATGGCGGCCCTGGTGGCCGTGATGGTGCTGGTCGCGTTCGGCACCTTCGACTGGCACAGTGTCTCCCCGGCCACGCTCAGGCGGATGCCGTGGGGCGAGATCATCGTCATGGTCGTCACCGTGGCCGTCGTGGTGGCCACCGGCAACCTCGCCATCGGCGTGGTGGTCGGCTCGATCACCGCGATGGTGATCTTCGCGCGCCGGGTCGCGCACCTGGTCGAGGTGACCGCCGTGGTCGATCCGGACGGCACCCAGGTCGTGTACGCCGTCACCGGCGAGCTGTTCTTCGCGTCCAGCAACGACCTGGTCTACCAGTTCGACTACGCGAACGACCCGGAGAGGGTCGTCATCGACCTCACGGACGCCCATATCTGGGACGCCTCCACCGTCGCCGCACTCGACGCGATCAGCACCAAATACGAGTCACGGGGCAAGGCCGTCGAGATCGTCGGGCTGAACAAGCACAGTGCCCGCATGCACGCGAAACTCTCCGGCGGTCACTGACATGCCGTCCCGGAGAGACGGGCCGGTCGATCGGCGAGCGGGCCGCCTGAGCGGAGCAGGCTTTCGAGGGTTTCGAGCGGTTCGGGGACGACGGTGTACCAGCTCCAGGTGCCGCGCCGCTCCCGCTCGAGGATGCCGGCGGAGACCAGCACACGCAGGTGATGGCTGAGCGACGGCTGGGGCATGTCGAACTCCTCGGCCAGGTCGCAGAAGCACGCCTCGCCGCCGGGGGAGTACCGCACCAGCGACAGCAGACGGATCCGCACCGGGTCCGACAGCGCCTTGAAGAGCTTCGCCGCCGCCTCGGCGTCGCCGGGGTCGACGACCGCGGCGGGTTCGGCCATCAGCAGGGTCACCGCGACCGGTTTCCGGGTACGGCCGTTCTCGCTCGCCACGGGGCCTCCTTCGCTGCTGACGTCCGCAGAAGCCACCTTACCCACTGAATTGACAAAGCTCGATCCAAGCTCTTCAATTGCATCGGCATACTTCGATTCAGTCAGGGACCGGCGAAAGGAAACGGGTATGACCCGCACGCCCGAGGTGTTGTTCGTCTGCGTGCACAACGCCGGCCGCTCGCAGATGGCCGCCGCGTTGTTGCAGCACTACTCCCTCGGGCGCATCGCCGTCCGGTCCGCGGGTTCCGAGCCCGCGGAGAAGGTGAACCCGGCCGCCGCCGCGGCGCTGGCCGAATGGGGCCTGGACATCACCGCCGAGGTGCCGAGCAAACTGTCCACAGAGGACGTCGAAGCCTCCGATGTGGTGATCACCATGGGTTGCGGCGACACCTGCCCGGTGTTCCCCGGCAAGCGGTATCTCGACTGGCCGCTGGAGGACCCGGCCGGTCAGGGCGTGGAGGCCGTTCGCCCGATCCGCGACGAGATCGACCGACGGGTCCGCGGCCTGGTCGCCGAAATCCTCGACGCCTGACCCTCACCTTCCACACTTTCTGGAGACCAGCCCGTGACTCAAACCGCCGACAAGGCCGGTTCCCCGGCCGATGCCGACGTCCTGCACAAACTGTCCTTTCTGGACCGGTTTCTCCCGGTCTGGATCATCGTCGCGATGGGGGCAGGACTGCTGTTGGGCAGCGTGATCCCCGGTCTGCAGGGTGTGCTGGACGCGGTGAAGATCGGGCAGGTGTCGCTGCCGATCGCGCTCGGGCTGCTGCTGATGATGTACCCGGTGCTGGCGAAGGTCCGCTACGACAAGCTCGACACCGTGACCAAGGACAAGCGCACGATGGTGCTTTCCTTGGTGCTGAACTGGATTCTCGGTCCGGCGCTGATGTTCGCGCTGGCGTGGCTGATGTTGCCCGATCTGCCCGAGTACCGGACCGGGCTGATCATCGTCGGTCTCGCCCGCTGCATCGCGATGGTGATCATCTGGAACGACCTCGCCTGCGGTGACCGCGAGGCGGCGGCGGTGCTGGTCGCGCTGAACTCGGTCTTCCAGGTGATCATGTTCGGCGTGCTCGGCTGGTTCTACCTCGACCTGCTTCCGGGATGGCTCGGTCTCGACACCACCAGCGTCGACTTCTCGCCGTGGGAGATCGCGCTCAGCGTCGTCATCTTCCTCGGTATCCCGCTCGCCGCCGGATACCTTTCCCGCCGCATCGGGGAGCGGAGCAAGGGCCGCGACTGGTACGAGGGCAAGTTCCTGCCGAAGATCGGTCCGATCGCGCTCTACGGCCTGTTGTTCACCATCGTGATCCTGTTCGCCCTGCAAGGTGACAACATCACCTCCCGCCCGTTCGACGTCGCCCGGATCGCGCTGCCGCTGCTGGTGTACTTCGCGATCATGTGGGTCGGCGGCTATCTGCTGGGCAAGGCTTCGGGTCTGTCGTACGAGCGCACCACGACACTGGCGTTCACGGCCGCGGGCAACAACTTCGAGCTCGCGATCGCCGTCGCCATCGGCGTCTTCGGCGTGACGTCGGGGCAGGCGCTCGCCGGGGTGGTCGGGCCGCTGATCGAGGTGCCCGTGCTGGTCGCGCTGGTCTATGTGAGCCTCTGGCTGCGGAAACGCTGGACCGCGGAGTGACCGGAGCCGCGCGGGTAGTGGTCATCGGCGGGGGACAGGCCGGCCTCGCCGCGGGCTGTTATTGAGGGGTAGGGCAAAGGTGGCGTAGCTCCGTCAGCCGACGGGTGCGGGGGTCCTGTGAGGACAGACGGCACCCGTCAGCACGCCGACGCGGTCATCTGGTGCACGGGTTCCGCCCCACTGTCACGATCATCGGTGTCGGCATGACCGCGCGGGCCGCGGTCGCCGGCATCCAGACCTCGCTGGACGCCGACGACGGGTGACCGGGTCAGCGCACGGCGGCCGATGGCGCGGACAGGGTGAGGACTTCCGGCTCCGGTGTCGCGCAGCAGCCACCGGCGGCCGGTGCGTCGTCCGGCTCGTCGAACAGGCCGGCGCCGCCGCAGACGCCGGTCTCGGCCATCCGCAATTCGACTCGCGCGGCCGCCTCGTGGTCTCCGGCCAGCTGGGCGGCGATGCTGCGCACCTGCTCGTAGCCGGTCATCGCCAGGAAGGTCGGCGCGCGGCCGTAGCTCTTCATCCCGGCCAGGTAGAAGTCCTTCTCCGGATGCGCGAGTTCCTTGGCGCCGTGCGGATACACGGTTCCGCACGAGTGGACGTTCGGGTCGATCAGCGGCGCGAGCGCGACCGGTGCCTGCAACGTCGGGTCCAGCTCGAGCCGGATCTCCGACAGCCAGGTCAGGTCGGGCCGGAAACCGGACAGGGTCACGACCTCGTCGACCTGCTCGATCCGCTGTCCGCCAGAGGAGATCAAGGTCAGCCGTCCGCCGGTGTCGCGTTCGACGACGTCGGTGCGGAACCCGGTCACCACCGTGATCTGCCCGGACTCGACCGCCGCCCGCGCCCGCAGGCCGAGCGCGCCCCGCGCCGGGAGCTGGTCGGCGTCGCCGCCGCCGAAGGTGTTGCCGACCGCGCCGCGGCGGAGCACCCAGCTGATCCGCGTGCCGTCGTCCGCCAGGCCGGACAACGCGACCAACGCCGTCAACGCCGAATGCCCGCTGCCCGCGACCACCACATGCTTGCCCGCATACCGTGCCCGCACGGTCTCGTCGCCCAGGTCCGGGACGCGGTAGGCGATCCGGTCCGCCGCCGACCGTTCGCCGACGGCGGGAAGTCCTTCGCCGCCAAGGGGATTCGGCGTCGACCAGGTCCCGGAGGCGTCGACCACCGCCCGGGCGGTGACGCGCTCTTCCGAGCCGTCGGCGGCGCGAACGTGGACCGTGAACGGTTCTTCGTCCCGGCCGCTGTCCACGACCCGGTCGCGTCCTCGGCGTGCCACCCCGATCACCTCGGCGCCGAAACGCACCCGGTCACCGAGCGCCGCGGCGAGCGGGCGCAAATACAGGCCGGCCCACTCCGAACCCGTCGGATACGTCTCGCCGTCGGGCCGGGTCCAGCCGGTCTTCTCCAGCAGCCGCCCGGCCGCGGGGGCGACGAGTTCGGACCACGGTGAGAACAACCGCACGTGGTTCCACTCGGCCACATCCGCTCCGGCCCGCGCGCCACGCTCCAGCACCAGTGGCTCGAAACCCCGCTCCACCAGTTCGGCGGCGGCCGCCAGCCCCACCGGTCCCGCTCCGATCACCACGACAGGCAGCTCGTTCATCCCATGCACCTTTCATCGATCCGGCTCGATTGAACCGATGCAGGGAATGTATCGACCGTCGTCGATTGACGCAACCATCGATTCTGGTCGATACTGGGTCGCATGACGACGGTCGTACCCGTTCCCCTCGCCGGTCTCCTGCCTGAGCCCGAAGCCGCGACCTATGCCGGGTGGTTCGCCTGTCTGGCCGAGCCGACGCGGGTGAAGCTGCTGCACGCCGTCGCGACCTCGCCCCGCGGCCTGACCGTCGGCGCGCTCACCGAAATCCTCGGGACCAGTCAGTCCACCTGCTCCCACCACGTACGGAAACTGGCTGACGTGGGTTTCGTTCACCTGCGGAAAGAGGGCACGGCCACGGTCGTGACGATCAACCAGGCGTGCTGCAGCGGTCTCCCGCACGCGGCCGACGCGGTGATGGGCCTGCTCGCGCCGCGTCCGTGCTGCCCGGACAACGTGCCGGAGGACGTCACCATCCGAGCCCTTCGCGACGACGCTTGGGACGCGGTCCGCCGGATCTACGGTGAAGGCATCGCGACCGGGTTCGCCACCTTCGAAACCGAAGTCCCGACTAGGAAAGCTCTCGACGCGAAATGGCTGACCGGGCATCGGTGGGTCGCCGAGATCGACGGGCAGGTCGCCGGCTGGACGGCGGCCACCCCGGTCTCGGAGCGCGAGTGCTACCAAGGAGTCGCCGAGACATCGGTCTACGTCGCCGAAAACCATCGCGGACGCGGAGTCGGGAAAGCGCTGCTCTTCAAGCAGGTCACTGAGGCTGACGCGGCCGGGTTGTGGACCTTGCAGACCTCGATCTTCACCGACAACCGGGCCGGCATCGCCCTGCACCACAGCGCCGGTTACCGCACTGTCGGCATCCGAGAACGCATCGCCCAGCGCGACGGCGTCTGGCACGACACCGTCTTCCTCGAACGCCGCAGCCCCGTCAACTAGGCGTCGAGGAACCTCAGGGCTTCGTCGACGAACTCCGCGTGGTACTGGAAGATGCCGCCGTGCCCGGCATCGGGGTAGAGGACGAGCCGGCCGTTCGGCAGCCGCCGGGCCAGGTCGGCGGAATTGCGGCTCGGCACCATCCGGTCCTGGTCACCGTTGGCCACCAGGACCGGCTGCCGGATCACCGTCAGATCCGACGGCCGCCGGCGTCCCCAGCGGTGGATCGCCTTGAGCTGGTTGCGGAAAGCCGTGACGGAGATGGGCTTGTCGCGGTCTTCGGTGCGTTCCTTCAGCCGGTTCACGAACTGACGCGCTTTCGCCTTGCCGTCGGCCGTGCGGGTGAAGAACAGGTACTCCTTCGGGTCCTTGAAGGTCAGGGCGGCTTTCAGCGTGTCGAGGAGGGTGATCGGAGTGACTTTGTCGATGCCCGCGCCCCCGGCAGGGCCGGTGCCGGCGAGGATCATTCTGCGGACGAGCCGCGGTTCTTCTTCGGCGATCACCTGGGCGACGAAACCGCCCAGCGAGAAGCCGAGCAGATCGACCTCGTCGTGGCCCGATGCCCGGATGAAGGCGATGGCGTCGCGTGCCATCTCCGCCACCGAGCGCGGTGTTTTACCTTGCGAGGCACCGATTCCGCGGTTGTCGAAGGTGATCACGGGGCGCTTCGCCGCGATGCCGTCGACGACCCGTGGGTCCCAGTTGTCCAGCACCGCGGCCAGGTGATTGAGGAAGATCACCGGAGTGCCGTGCTCCGGGCCGAGCCGGCGGTAGGCGAAGGTCGTTCCGCCGACGTCGATGGTCTTGGTCGGTGCGTTCCGGTAGCCGGCGAGCACGGTCATGACGTCTCCTTCTGGTTCTCTCGGACGGCGATGACGACCTTGCCCTTGGCACGTCCTTTTTGGACGTACGCCAGGGCCTCTTTGGTCGCTTCGAAAGGGAACACCCGGTCGATGACCGGCTTGATCACGGCGGAGTCGACGAGCGAGGTGATTTCGCTCAGCTGAGCGCCGTTCGCCCGCATGAAGAGGAACGAGTAGGCGACTTGGCGGCGGCGGGCGGCTTTCCGGATCCGGTGGCTCAGCACCCGCGTCACCGGCCGCAGGATCCACGGCTTGCCGAGCTCCCGCGCGAAGGCGGGATCCGGAGGGCCGGAGATCGAGATGAGCTTTCCGCCGGGTTTCAGCACGGTCAGGGACTTCTTGAGTGTCTTGTCGTCCAGGCTGTTGAGCACCACGTCGTAATCCCGCAGGACGGACTCGAAGTCCTCCTGCCGGTAATCGACGACGATGTCCGCGCCGAGGCGTTCGACCAGATCGACGTTGGCCGTGCCGGCGGTCGTGGCCACGGTGGCGCCGAGATGTTTCGCCAGCTGGATCGCGAACGTCCCCACGCCGCCGGAGCCCGCGTGGACGAGGACCTTCTGCCCCGGCCGCACGTCGGCGATTTCGACCAGCGCCTGCCAAGCCGTCAAACCGACCAGCGGAATCGAGGCGGCTTGTTCCATCGTCAGCTGCTTCGGTTTGATCGCCAGATCGTTCTCGTGGACGGCGATGAACTCCGCGAAGGTGCCGATCCGGTCCTTGTCCGGACGTGCGTAGACCTCGTCGCCCGCCTGGAACTTCCGCACCAATGCGCCGACCCGGACCACGACTCCCGCCACGTCGTTGCCCAGGATGAACGGCGGACGGTAGGGGAGGATGAGCTTGAACTCGCCGTCCCTGATCTTGAGGTCGAGGGCGTTGACCCCCGCGGCGTGGATGCGGACCAGTACGTCGTGCGGGCCGACGTCGGGCTCCGGCATTTCGGCCGCCCGGACGTTGCCGTCACTGCTTCCGTAGCGGTCGACGATGAATGCCTTCATGGCTTGCCTTTCCCCGTACGGAAAATGTCAGCCGGTCATCCGGTTGAGCTTGCGGACACCCCGGTCGAAGACGCGGGCAGGCGCGACGCGGCGGAGTACGGCGACGCGGGCGGCGGTCGAGCCGGCGAGGTACCGCGACTTCGGCTTCGCGTCGGTGGCCGCCGCGACGATCACCTTGGCGACGGCGGCGGGATCTTCACCGCCGCGCATCGACTCCCGCATCACGTCCTCGAAGACACCCCGTTGGTGCGCGTAGACCTCCAGTGGGGCGTCGGCCTGCACCACGTTGGCGTCGAACGGGGTGTTGACGGGGCCGGGCTGGACGCGCAGCACCCGCACGCCGTGTTCGCGGACTTCGTGGTCCAACGACTCGGAATAGCCCTCGACCGCGTGCTTGGTCGAGACGTACACGGCCATGAACGGGTTGGGCACGAAACCCCCGACGGACGAGACGTTGACGATGCGGCCGCCACTCTGTTCGCGCATCCGCGGCAGGACTGCCCTGGTCATGCGTATGAGGCCGAAGACGTTGACGTCGAAGACCCGCCGCGCCTGGTCGGCGGAGATCTCCTCGGCGGCGCCGTTCGCGCCCACACCGGCGTTGTTGACCAGGACGTCGATACGTCCGAAGCGGGCGATCACCTCCTGGACCACGGAGGCGACCGAATCGTCGCTCGTCACGTCGAGGTCGAGCAACGTGACGCCCTCGACGGCCGTGGCCCGCGAGGTGTCGCGGCTCGTGCCGATCACGCGGAAACCGGCGTCGGAGAGGGCGAGCGTGGCCGCCTTGCCGATACCGGACGATGCGCCGGTCACCAGCGCCACCGGCTTGGTCGTTGTCATGGCCACTCCTTTAGATTATGGTCGTAATACCATAAGCACGGGTTGAGTCCCGACGCAAGAGTTCGGCCTGATTTGGATTATGATCGTACTAACATGGGTGACGGTCGCGGCGAGTGGAGAAGCGCGTGGTGCGGTACGGGAAAGAGCACAAGCTGGAGACGCGGCGCCGGATCGTCGAGACGGCGGGCCGCCGGTTCAAACGCGACGGCATCGACGGCTCCGGGGTGGCCACGCTCATGAAGGACGCCGGGCTGACCAACGGCGCCTTCTACGCGCACTTCGAATCCAAGGAGGACCTGGTCGCCACCGCGGTCTCCGAACAGTTGCGCGAACAGCGCGAGTGGCTCGACTCGATCGCGCCCGGCCGCGCCGGAATCGAGCAGATGGTGCGCGAGTACCTCTCGCCCGAGCATCGCGACAATCCCGAGGGAGGCTGCCCGTCCGCGGCCCTGCTCGACGAGATCACCCGGTGCACCGATCCGACCAAACAGGCCTACACCGACAGCGTGCTCGCGTTCATCGACGACATCGCCGCCCGGCTGGCGCCGCACGATCCGGCGTCGGCGCGCGTCAAGGTCCTCAGCGTCTACGCCTCACTGGTCGGGACTCTTCAGCTCTCCCGCGCGCTGTCCGACCGGAAACTCGCCGACGACATCCTCGAGCAGGGCGTGCGAAACGCCTTGATGGCACTGGACAGTGCGGCGCACTGAGTGCACCGCACTGCCCAGGTTTCAGGTGGAAGTGATCAGTACGGCAGGACGTACGCGTGGCTCATGTCGGAGGCATGCGTGGTCGTCGAGCCGCGCGAGTCGGTGAGCCTGAGCGCCGTCCCCTGGATGCCGGCGGTCTCGCCGCCCAGCCACTCGGCCTTGACGTAGGCGTTGAACCGGGGGACGCAGCCCGGCGCCTTGCTGACCGTGAAGTCCGGCTTGTTGAGCGGCACGTACTTGTGGTGCACCCAGTACGGCACGTCGTGCGTGACCTCGACACTGCTGTCGGTCTTGCAGAGTGTGCCGTCCGACTTCCATTGGTTGATGAAGAGCGTGAACTTCACCAAGGCCGTCTTCTGCTTGTCGCACGGCGTGTTCGGCACGCAGACCTGCAGTTCGACATCGCCGACCACGTTCAGGCCCTGCACGGTCGACGGCAGGTCGAAATAGTCGAGCGCGGGCTGCCGCACCACCGGGGCACCGGAGTTGAGGGGCGCGCCCGCCGCGCTCACGCTGGACTGCACCGGCTGCCCGTCGGTGGCGTTGGTGACCGAGGTGTCGGCGAACGTGATGTACCCGCTGACCAAGCGGTAGGTGGCGTCGTTGGCGTTGAGCGAATTACCCCGCACGTTCGCGGTGCAGGTCACCGTGCCGGCGACGCCGGGGTGGACGAGGAAACGGGTGTAGAGCGTCGCGTCCTGCAACGGGGAGCCGGAGTTCACGTCGTAGACGTTCTGCCCGATCACCATGTTCTTGCTCCAGCCGCCCGGACCCCGGCAGACGACCTCGTTGTCGAAGAGGCTGCGGATGGTGGCGTTGTTGACTCGCATTTTCGAGACCACGTACGCGGTTTGCGTGGCGGTCATGTTCAGCGAGATGGTGCCGACGGGAGTGACGTTCTGGTCGACCCCGCCTCCCGCCGGGAGCCCGGGCGCCAGAATCGTTTGCGGGGTGAAGGTGGCGGAAGTCGCCGCCTGTGCCGGTGTGGCGGCCAGCAGACAGGCGATCAGTGCGAACACCGCCGTCGCGGCCAAGGTGCGGACGTTCAAAGGGGATCTCCTCATCGGTGCTTTCCGTTCTGGATTCGTCACGGCATTCCCACATAAGGACCGGCGCACAAGCTGTAGCCGCGAGTGCAGACGAAGTATTCGAGGCCCTTGGAGGCGTTTTCGGTGGTCATCCAGACATTGACCTTGGTGGCCCCGCCGTCGACGTCGGCGTTGAGGTGAAGGGGCGCCGGTCCGGATTCGTCGCACCAGGTGCTGGAACTCTGCCAGTCGAGCCATCTGGTGCCCGCGATGGCCTCCGCGTACACCCGGCGGCATCCGGAGGCCTTGAACGCTCCGTTGACGCTGACCGAGCGGTTGTACCAGGTGACCGTGCCTTTGTAGTAGCTCGCCCCGACCTCGATCGAGAAGTCGCTGGTGGGATACGCGGCGACGGTGGCGGAGGCGGGCGCAGCCGCGAACACCATTCCGGCGACCGACGCCGCCACCGCCACGACCGCGCCGGCCTTGTGCTTGAGCCTCAACATGACGACCACTCCCAGGTTCTTCGGGTATCGGATGCGAAAGAACGTTGCCGCCGTTGTCCGGCTCCATCACTCAACCCCACGCGGACCTCGGGCCGGAAAGGATTCGAGCCGGTTCAAATCCTGCTACCGTCGAGGTGGTGCTCACGCTACGTGTAGATGCCGACACGGTGTCCAGAACGCGGTTGGCCCCTTCTCCCGCGGCGGAGTCCATGGCGTGGCTGAAACTCACCGCCGCGTCGGGACGGCATCCGGTGTTCGGAGATCCCGGGCCGCTCGCCCGCTCGGCACTCGCCCATCCCGACGTCGCTCTGCTCGCGGATCTGTTGCCACAGGACGGCGACACCTATGCACCCGACCTGCTCACCCCGCAGCCGGGGACCGGCGCGCAGCATCGTGACGTGCTCGACGAGCAGATCGCGCGGATCGAAGCCGTGCCGCAGGAAGACCTCGAAACCCAGATCTTCACCTTCACCCGCACCCACTGGAACAGGCCGTTGCTCGCCACGACCCGCCGGATCGCGGAATCGGGGCGGATGCAGCGACGTCTCGCCAACGGCTTCGCCCGGTTCTGGCGGGACGCCCTCGCCGAGGGCTGGCCCGAACTGCGCTCGATCATCGACCAGGACATCGCCCACCGCGCGACGGCCATCGCCACCCACGGCATCGGCCGGGCGCTCGGAGCGCTCCACCCCGACATCGCCTGGGCGGGCGACGCCGTCACCGTCGCCAAATCGTGGGACGGCGAAATCGACGTCACCGGCCGGGATCTGGTCTTCGCGCCCGGCGTGCTCAACTGGCCCGACGTCATCATCCAGGTCGACACCCCCGGGCAGTTCGTCCTCTACTACCCGGCCCAGGGGATCGGCACTGTCCGGGACCGTCGGTCCGAAACGATCGCGCAAGTGCTCGGCAACGCCCGAGCGGCCCTGCTGGCGGACCTCGAAACCGCCCGATCCACCACGGAACTCGCCGCCCGGCTCGGATACGCGCCCGGCACCGTCTCCTACCATCTCGCCGCGCTGCACCGGGCGCGCCTCGTCACCAAGGCCCGAGACGGGCGCTACGTGTTGTACCAGCGGACCCCCCAGGCGGCGGGTCTGCTGGAAGAAGGCCGCTAGTACGCGGAGCGCACGGCGGTTTCCCGAGCGGGCCGAATACGGTCCAGCTGGATGAGGCTGAAGCCGAACAGCACGACACCGAGCGGAACGTGGACGGCCGTCACGTGCGCCAACCCCAGGAACACCTGGGTCAGCGTGAGCGCGAGGAACACGGCCGCGGGCACGATCGGCTTGGGGGAGCCGCCGCCCGGTCGCCAGACGAGAACCGCGGTGAGCACGTGCAGCACCGCCACGACGAACAGCGTGTAAGACGTGGCGCTGTGCAGTGCGTGGCCGTACGGCACGGTCAGCAGGAGCCCCGCCGTGATCGGGGTGAGGAAGACGGCGAGGGTCTGCACGACGATCGCGACGCGCAACGGTTTCGGCATTGAGGTTCTCCTTCGATGGACGTGTCCCCGGTCGGACGAGAGAGCCGCCGGAAACGTGACACCGAGGGAGCCGCGCGGCCCTTCGATCAGGCGCGGCGGAAGCTGTGCACCACGAACTGGGTCTTCGCGACCTGCTTGCCCGGGCCGAGCACGAATGACGGGCCGTTGCACGAGGAGCCGTTGTACATCCGGATGCTGTACCCGGTGCGGCTGACCGCGGAGTTGTAGTGCTTGTCCGGGTAGCAGTGGGTGTTCTTGTCGAAGTAGCCCGCCGAGCTCTTCGTGCCGGTGTAGTCGGCGCGACCACAGGCACAGATCCGACGTGCAGTTTGGCGCGGCCACAGCGGTCGCGGGCGCGACCATCGTCGTCGCGACGGCGATGCCGGCGGCCAGCAGGGTCATCAGGCGATACTTGCGGGATGGTTTGCTTGAGGTGCAGGCATGGCTGGCGGGCTCGGCCGTGTGGAGAGTGGCGACTGTGTGGATTTTGGTGCGTTGGATGAGCCGAAATCCACACGGTTGTGCTGTGACCGGTCCTGTCAGGGCTTTCTGCTGGCTAGGTTCCTGATCGTCGTTCCGTGAAGGCCTCCTTGAGGGACCCAGAGTCCCTCAAGGAGGCCTTCACGGAACGGGAACGTCCCCACGGGTCTCAGCGGTACCGGTAGTCACACAGGGGCGTCTCGCTCGGGAGGCTCGCCATCTCCAAGTCGGAATCCTGTCGTGAGATGAGGGTGCCGCAGGTCGCGAGTAGGTGCGTGAGCAAGGGGCTGCCAGAACACGCTCCCTTGGCGCAGGGTTGTCCGCTGGGCATGCCGAGGGGCCCGTCGCCGGTGTGGCCCACGGGCTCCTCGGATCAAGCGGTGATGCGGTGGAGGGTGTTGCGGCGGGGTTTTCGGAGTGGATCTCGGTATTGGGGTGGGATGAACTCCGGTAACCCATCGGCGGCCATCCGGACTTGCCAATCACCGTGGTGGATCAGTCGATGGTGGAAGCCGCAGAGCAGCACGAGATTCCGGAGGTCCGTAGGGCCTCCGTCTGCCCAGTGATGAATATGGTGTGCGTGGCAGTTCTTGGGCCGCCGATGACAGCCGGGGAACGCGCAGCCGCCATCCCGGATGTTCAACGCGCGTCGCTGGCCGGGGGTGACGAACCGTCGCAGCCGCCCGACATCGAGGGGTTCACCGGCGGCGCTCATGACGACCGGGAGCATCAGGCAGTCGCAGGCCGCCAGTCGGGCCTCGCGGGCGGTCATGGTCCCGACGAAGTCGAGGCACGCGGTGCCGAGACCGGTTTTGAGTGCGTCGAGTCCGATGGTGACATGCAGCAGAGTGCGGTAGCCGCTGGTACCCGGCTGGTCCGGGCAGGCGATGGCCAGATCCAGGATGTCGACCCAGGCATCACCCATGCGTTCGCACTTCATCCGCAGATCGGCTTGGCCGAATTCGTCCACCGGCCGCGGCGCCGCGTGCGCCTCCAAAGCCGCCGCGGTGCGGGCACCGGTCTCATCGTCGAGCAAGCCGGTGAGTTTCCAGTAACCGTCTTTGCGGCGCTCCAGGGTGATCTCGCGGCGCGGTTCCTTGGGTTCGGGTTCCTTGGGTTCGTTGCCGTCGGGGTCCAGCCAGCCCAGCAGTTTCGCTTCGGCGTCCACCAACTGTCGTGGCCCGGCGTTCGGGGCCAGGTTGGCGAGGATCTTCTCCGCACTGGCCCGATCCTCAGCGGAGGTGTCGGCCGGGAGGTTCTTCAAGATGTCCAGGATCTGGTCGATCCGCTCATCCCCGACCAACCCCTCCGCCGCCACCGCGGCGGTCGCGGGAGCCACAGGCGGAACCTCGGTGCCGTCCAACGCTCGGGTCGGGTTCAATGCGATGGCCCGATTCACCACCGTACGCGCCTCACCGACCGACAATCCCGCTATATCGGCGAACCACTTATCCGTGCGGCCATAGCCGTACAAGTCTTTGACGCCCCGAGACTCGATCTCCGCCAAGAACTGACCTAATCCGGCGGTGGCCATCCTGATCACCTGCAAAGACTGCTGCACGCCCTGGGCAAGCTCCAGCTTGCCAGCGCGCCACAGTTCCTGCGGCAACTCGGGAAGGAAAGTCTCGGACACCCCTCAAGAATACCGCAAAACAATCGAACAAGCGTTCGTAATTTTAAGCAACGTAACTGTTCAGGCTATTTTGATGTTTGTTGGTAGCCAAGGGTTTCCGGTGATGGCGTCGCGGA
>NZ_QHKL01000015.1 GCF_003947415.1 Amycolatopsis sp. WAC 01376 | reverse complement strand
TGTTTCGGTGGTCATAGCGTCAGGGAAACGCCCGGTCCCATTCCGAACCCGGAAGCTAAGCCTGACAGCGCCGATGGTACTGCAACCGAAGGGTTGTGGGAGAGTAGGACACCGCCGGACTAACATTAGAAAAGGTCTGGGACCTGGTCGAGAACCCCGAGTTCTCCCAAGTCCCAGACCTTTTTTCATGCCCATCTCCGCCAGGTGATAGCAAAGGTCCCTTGCTCTCCCCACGGCCTTGCTCAGCTCCGCCGGCCGACCGCACGTCGGCGCACAGGCGACGAGAAGACCAGCGAAGTCGTCGTCTCCCCATAGCGCTGCATCCGCTCTACGAGCTCCTCCAACTCTGCGGTGTTCCGGCAGGCGACCCGCACGAGCCAGCACTCGTCACCCGTGACGTGATCGGCGTCGAGCACCTGTGGCAGCGCGAGGATGGTTTCGCGGAAGCGAGCCGTGTCGAGGCTCCGTACTTTCGCCCGGACTATCGCCTCGATCGGGAGCCCGAGCTTCGTCAGGTCGACGCCGGCCGAGTATCCGGTGATGATCCCCTTCTCCTCGAGCCGGCGGACCCGCTCGGTCACCGCGGGTGCGGACAGCGACACCCGCCGGCCGAGCTCTGAGAAGGTCAGCCGGCCGTCGGACTGGAGCAGTTCGAGTAACTGCCAGTCGAGATCATCGAGGTTCACGGAACTCCAGGTCGATCGTCACGCCCGCCAGGGATCTCCAGGCTAACCGGCGGTGAGACCTGGATTCTCCGATGTTCGAATTGATCAGTGATCAGCAGGATTGAGGTATGACGACCGAACCCCGCGTACTGATGTTCCCGGCCCTGGACAGTGCGACCGCTGCCGCGCACCTGCGAGCCGAACTCGCACTCGAGGTGGACCCCGACGACCTTGTCCAAGACCTCACGTCTGATGCTCAGGGCGGGTACGTGATCGTCGAGACCCGCGCCTCCGAAGCCTTCGCGTCGGCTCGCATCCCCGGGGCGATCAACCTCCCATACCGGGACATGACGCCCGAGTCGGTCAGCGAGCTGGACCGTGGCCTCGTCTACATCTGCTACTGCGAGAGCATCCACTGCAACGCCGCGACCAAGGGAGCCCTGAAACTCGCGGAGCTCGGCTTCAAGGTCAAACGCCTGTCCGGCGGCATCACCGCCTGGGAAGCAGCCGGCTATCCCGTTGACCGGGACACCTTGGCGCCAGTCCTCACCTCCGCGCCCACCCCACGCTGCGCCTGCTGACCAGAGGGAGCAGGGGACCTTTGCTATCGCTCCGGGCCGGGCGGTAGCAAAGGTCCCCTGCTCTCCCGGGGTCGTAGGCTGGTGAGGTGACCGCTCCCAAGTTGCTCGTCATCCAGCCGGATGCATCAGACCCGATCGGCCCACTCGGCGACTGGCTCACCGAGGCGGGAGCCGAGCTCGACATCCGCTTGCTGCCCGATCAGACCCTCCCCGCCGATCTTGATGGGTACGGGGGCGTCGTATGCCTCGGCGGCGGGATGGGCGCCAACGATGACGACGCACATCCGTGGCTCGCGGATGTGCGGAAGCTTCTTTCGAAGGCTGCTGGCGCGCGTATCCCGACGCTCGCGATCTGCCTCGGCGGTCAGCTCCTGGCGGTGGCGTTGGGCGGCAGCGTCGCGACAGGCGATCAAGGGCCTGAGGTCGGCCCAGGGCTTGTGTCCAAGAAGGACGCAGCCTGGATCGACCCGCTCTTCGCGGAACTGCCACTCATGCAAGACGTCCTGCAGTTCCACAACGACGCGATCACCCGGTTGCCCGCGGGCGCCGAGCTTCTGGCCTCCTCGCCGCGGTATGCCTACCAGGCCTTCCGGTTCGACCGTTGTGCCTACGGTGTCCAGTTCCATGTCGAGACGACGCCGGATGTGGTCCTCGACTGGGCGCGGCAATCGCCGGAAATGGCGGAACTCACCCGGCCGGACGTACTGACCCCAGAAAACCTCGCCCGAGTGCACGCCGATATCACCGAAACCTGGCGACCGTTCGCCCACCGCTTCGTCCGACTGGTGTCCGGTGACCTCGCCCCGGCTGCGGACCGTCAACGTACATTGCCGATGGCTTAACGACTTATGTCTCAAATGCGTATGGGTTATTAACACTCCGGTCTTGTCGTCAGGTACCTTGCGAAGGGAATTTCGAAGGGTTCGGAGGTCGGGGTGGAGCCCTCAGTCTTGGTCGTGCTCGTCGTCGTCACGGCCCTAATTTTCGATTTCACGAACGGGTTCCACGACACGGCCAACTCGATGGCGACGTCGATCGCCACCGGGGCGTTGCGTCCCAAAGTCGCGGTGACGATCTCCGCGGTCCTGAACCTGGTCGGAGCCTTCCTGTCGGTCGAAGTGGCCAAGACCATCTCGAATGGACTGGTCGACGACACCAAGATCGGACCGGCGATCGTGTTCGGTGGCCTGGTCGGGGCGATCGTGTGGAACCTGGTCACCTGGTTCGTCGGACTGCCGTCCAGTTCATCCCACGCGCTGTTCGGCGGGCTGATCGGCGCCACGTGGGTGTCGGCCGGAACGGACTCCGTCCACTTCGGAAAGATCGTCGAGAAGGTGTTGGTCCCAGCCGCGCTGTCGCCGGTCTTGGCCGGCCTCGCCGCGATGATCGTGACGTACTTCGTCTACCGGATCTTCGTCCGCCGCGGCCGCACTGCCGGCTTCCGAGTCGGGCAGATCATCTCGGCTTCGCTGGTCTCGCTCGCCCACGGTACGAACGACGCGCAGAAGACCATGGGTGTCATCACGCTGACGATGATCACCGCAGGAACCCTACCCGCCGGGGCCGGGCCGCCGCTCTGGGTGATCGTCAGCGCGGCGCTGGCGCTGGCGCTCGGCACGTACCTGGGCGGCTGGCGAATCACCTACACGCTGGGTAAAGGGCTGACTGACATCGCCGGCCCGCAGGGCTTCGCCGCGCAGACCAGTTCGGCGGCGGTCATCCTCGCTTCGACGAACTTCGGCTTCCCGCTTTCGACCACTCACGTCTGTTCTGGAGGCATCGTCGGCTCCGGCGTGGGCAGGAACGAGTCACCGGTCCGCTGGCGCACGGCCGGCCGCATGGTGATCGCCTGGCTGTTCACGCTTCCGGCAGCGGCCATCGTCGGTGCCGGGGCCGGTCTCGTGACCTCGACGGGCACGGTGGGGACGATCTCCGTCGGCGTCGCCGGCCTGGCGATCGGTATCGGGATCTACCTCCTTTCCCGGCGGAGTCCCGTCAATGCCGGCAGCTTCACCACTCCCGCCCCGACCCTCCCTGAACCGGAAGTCGGCAGGATCGCCGCCTAGCGAAGCAAGGGACCTTTGGTACCGCCGCGCGAAGGGCGACACCAAAGGTCCCTTGCTCCCTTGCGCGTCCGTCTGGTCATGGCCGGAAGGGCGACTACGGTGGAAGCCGATGGTTGAGCGCGCCAGGCCGACCGCTTCCGTGGCGAGATACGGCTTCACCGACCCCCGTGCCGACGGGCAGCTGCGTGCTGCCGGTTGGTGGACCGAATCCGGCCCGGACGGCTCCGCCGCCGACGTGTTGTCGGCACTCTCCCGTGCGGCGGATCCCGATCTCGCGTTGAGTGGGCTGGACCGGATCCGGGAAGCAGACCCGTCCACCTGGGACGAGCTCGACCAGGCGCTCCGCACCAACCGCACCTTCCGCGGCCGGATGCTCGGTGTCTTGGGCACTTCGAGCGCGCTCGCGGACTTCCTCGTCGCGAACACCGACTGCTGGAAGACCCTTGAACGCGAGAAGAGCGCCGAGCCGGATCAGTACGTGAATAGCCTCATCGAGCATCTACGGCCGGAAGGGCAACTGCTCACAGGGCTTGAGTCGGAGCAGGCTCTTCGCATCGGGTATCGCGAGCTGCTCCTCGGAATCGCGGCCGCCGACCTCGGTCATCTGGTCGAACCCGGCCTCCGCCAGCCGCCCTATGCCGAGATCGGCGCACAGCTCACCACGCTGGCCGAGGCCGCGCTGACAGTAGGACTTCTGGTCGCCGAGGCCGAGGTGGGCGCCGGGGTTGACGGCCGGCTCGCCGTGATCGCGATGGGTAAATGCGGTGGTCGAGAGCTGAACTATGTCAGCGACGTGGATGTCATCTTCGTCGGTGACGGGGATCTTTCGGTCTCCACACGGCTGGCCAGCACGATGATGCGCGTGGTCGGCAAGGCCTGTTTCGAGGTCGATGCGGCGTTGCGTCCCGAGGGCAAAGCGGGCGCCTTGGTCCGGACTCTCGACGGACACGCCACCTACTATCAGAAGTGGGCCAAGACCTGGGAATTCCAGGCCTTGCTCAAGGCACGGCCCGTCGCAGGCGATGCCGAGCTCGGGCGCCAGTACGCGGAGATGGTCGCGCCGAAGGTATGGGCGGCGGCCGATCGGGAGAATTTCGTTCCCGAGGTGCAGAAGATGCGGCGCCGCGTCGAAGGCCATGTGCCTTCCGCGCACGCCGAGCGGGAGCTGAAGCTGGGACGTGGAGGCCTTCGCGACGTCGAGTTCGCCGTGCAATTGCTGCAACTGGTCCATGGCCGGATCGACGCAGAGCTACGTTCTCCGTCCACGTTGGACGCACTCGCCGCCTTGGGAGAAGGCGGGTACGTCGGCCGCAAGGATGCCGCGGAGCTCGCCTCCTCGTACGAGTTCCTCCGGACCATCGAGCATCGGCTCCAGCTTCGCCGACTACGGCGTACGCACCTGTTCCCTGCCGCCTCGGACTCCAGCGAGCTGCGAACGATCGCGAGGGCGAGCGGTGTGCGGCCAGCCCGTGGCAGAAGCGAAGGCGACGCGTTGCTGGCGGAATTCCGCCGCCACCTGCAGAGCATTCGCCGCCTTCACGAGAAACTCTTCTACCGGCCGCTGCTGCAATCGGTCGCGAACGTGCCGACCGAAGCGCTACGGCTGACTACGAAACAGGCGGAGAGCCGACTCGCCGCGCTTGGTTACGCCGCGCCGGACGGGGCGCTACAGCACATCAAGGCGCTGACCGCGGGAATGTCCCGTCGGGCGGCCATTCAGCAGGCACTGCTGCCGGTCCTGCTGGATCTTATCGCCGACACCCCGGACCCCGACCGTGGACTTCTGTCCTACCGGAAGGTCTCGGAAGCGCTCGAAGAAACGCCTTGGTACCTCAGGGTTCTCCGTGACGAGGGGGCCGTCGTCGAGCGGCTCGCGTTCCTGCTGGGCACGTCGCGGCTGGTGCCCGACCTGCTGGCGAGAGCGCCGGAAGTCCTGCAGTTGCTCGGTGATCCCGCGCGGTTGGCCGGTCGCACTCCGGCCGAAGTAGCCACCTCGCTGCGAGCCGCGGTGCGGCGCCAGCCGGGTTTGAACGCCGCGGTCGCGGCCGCGAGATCACTTCGCCGACATGAGATGTTGCGAATCGCATCGGCGGATCTGCTGGGTCTGCTCGACGTCGCAGCCGTCTGTGAGGCGTTGTCGAGTGTGTGGGCCGCCGTGTTGCAGGGCGCCTTGGCCGCTGCTTTTCGCCAGCGTCAGGCGGAACTCGGCCAGACGCCCGCGAAGATCGCTGTCATCGGTATGGGGCGTCTCGGTGGGGCCGAACTCGGCTATGGATCCGATGCGGACGTCCTCTTCGTATGCGAGCCGGCCGAAGGGGTGTCGGACTCCGAAGCAGCGAAGTTCGCTTCCTCTGTTGCCGAGACGGTGCGCAAGATCCTCGGTGCGCCCAGTCCCGATCCGGCGTTGGTCGTCGACGCCGATCTCCGGCCGGAGGGGCGGAGCGGTCCGTTGGTGCGGACCCTCGAGTCCTACCGCAGCTACTACGGGCGGTGGGCCGAGGTCTGGGAATCCCAAGCGCTGCTCCGCGCCCGGTTCATCGCCGGTGACGACGACCTCGGTGCACGGTTCATCGAGATGATCGACCCCATTCGCTACCCGCAGGAGGGCCTCGACGCGGTCCGGGTGAGGGAGATCAGGCGGATCAAGGCGCGGGTGGAGACCGAACGGATGCCCAAGGGCGCCGACCCGACACGGCACACGAAGCTCGGGCGTGGAGGGCTCGCCGACGTGGAGTGGACCGTGCAGCTCATGCAGTTGCGTCACGGGCATCAGGTCGAAGGGCTTCGGACCACCTCGACGATCGAGGCGCTGAAGGCCGCGGGGGACGCCGGACTCGCCGAGCCCGCCGAGATCGAATCCCTGACCGAGGCATGGCTGCTGGCGACGCGTGTCCGTAACGCCGGGATGCTGGTCAGGGGTAAAGCCGTCGACGAGATCCCCAGCTCCGGTCGAGACCTCGCCGCGGTCGCACGAGTGCTCGGCTACTCGGCCGACGACGATCCAGGCGAGTTCCTCGATGCCTACCGGCGGACGACGCGACGTGCTCACGCAGTTGTGGAGACCCTCTTCTACCAGGGCTGACCGGCTCTGACCTGCGGTAAGTGAGCAAGGGACCTTTGCTGTCACTTGCCACGGGTGTCCGAGGCGGTAGCAGAGGTCCCTTGCTCACACTCGGCGTCGCGGACGGAGAGCGGCCCTTACAGTGGACCGGTGACTGTGCGCGAGCCATTTCGCACCCGGATCAAGGTGCGCCACTATGAGCTGGACACTCTCGGCCATCTCAACCACGCCGTCTACCACTCGTACGGCGAGGTCTCCAGACTCGAGCTGATGGAGCTCGCAGGTGGCCTCAACTCGGGCATGCGCGACGCGAATCTTGCCTTCGTGCTGCTCGAATCCCACATCGTGTTCCGGCGCGAGCTTCGGGCCGGCGATGTCGTCGACGTGACCTGCGACGCCAAGTTCGGCACGGGCAAGACCTTCCACATGGACTCGAACATCTACAAGATCGACGGCACCCTCTCCGCGGAGATCACGTGCACCTTGGGACTGATGGATCTCGAGCGACGGAAACTGGTGGATGACCCGCGTGGCCGTATCGAGCGAGCGGGCGTCGATCTGAAGGTTCTTTCCACTTCGGAGTAGTCGTCGCACCGCGTAGATCCAAATAAGAAACGCCGGTGGTGAGGGCGTTTCCGCACCTCACCACCGGCGTGCTCTTGGTGTTGCTACCGCACGACTTACACGTCGTAGTACAGCGAGAACTCGTACGGGTGCGGGCGCAGCCGCAGCGGGTCGATCTCGTTCTCACGCTTGTAGGAGATCCACGTGTCGATCACGTCGGGGGTGAACACGCCACCCTCGAGCAGGTAGTCGTGGTCGGCTTCCAGTGTGTCGAGAACCGCGCCGAGGTCGCCAGGGACGAGCTTGACGTTCTGGGCCTCCTCCGGCGGGAGCTCGTAGAGGTCCTTGTCGATGGGCTCCGGCGGCTCGATCTTGTTCTTGATGCCGTCGAGGCCGGCCATCATCATCGCCGAGAACGCCAGGTACGGGTTGCCGGACGAGTCCGGGCACCGGAACTCGGCGCGCTTGGCCTTCGGGTTGTTGCCCGTGATGGGGATACGGACACAAGCCGACCGGTTCCGCTGCGAGTACACCAGGCTGACCGGTGCCTCGAAGCCCGGCACGAGCCGGTGGTACGAGTTGACGGTCGGGTTGGTGAAGGCCAGCAGGCTGGGCGCGTGCTTGAGCAGACCGCCGATGTAGTGACGGGCTGTGTCGGACAGGCCCGCGTACCCCGACTCGTCGTGGAACAGCGGCGTGCCGTCCTTCCACAGCGACTGGTGGCAGTGCATGCCCGAGCCGTTGTCACCGGCGAGCGGCTTCGGCATGAAGGTCGCGGTCTTGCCGGCGGCGAACACGGTGTTCTTCACGATGTACTTGAACAGCTGCAGGTCGTCCGCAGCGTGCAGCAGCGTGTTGAACTTGTAGTTGATCTCGGTCTGACCGGCGGTGCCCACCTCGTGGTGCGCGCGCTCGATCTCGAAACCGGAGCCCTGCAGGTTGCGGACGATCTCGTCACGCAGGTCGGCGAAGTGGTCGACCGGCGGGACGGGGAAGTAGCCGCCCTTGAACTTCGTCTTGTAACCCTGGTTGCCGCCCGGCACGTCGGCACCGGTGTTCCACCAGCCCTCGACGGAGTCGATCTCGTGGAACGAGGCGTGCTCGGCGGAGTCGAACCGGATCGAGTCGAAGATGTAGAACTCGGCTTCCGGACCGAAGAACACGTTGTCAGCGACGCCGTACTCGGAGATGTACTGCTCGGCCTTGCGCGCGATGTTGCGCGGGTCGCGGCTGTACGCCTCACGGGTGAACGGGTCGTGCACGAAGAAGTTCAGCGAGAGCGTCTTCGCCTTGCGGAACGGGTCGATACGCGCCGTTTCGGGGTCCGGGAGGAGCAGCATGTCGGATTCGTGGATCGACTGGAACCCGCGCACCGAGGAGCCGTCGAAGGCAAGGCCTTCTTCGTAAGCTTCCTCGTTGAACGCCTTCGCCGGAACGGTGAAGTGCTGCATAACGCCGGGCAGGTCGCAGAACCTGACGTCGACGACCTCTACATTCTCGTCGGCGATAAGGCGCTGAATGTCGTCTGGAGTAGTGGGCACCCTCGGTGACTCCTTCTCGTTCGTTGCCGGCGGCAGTACTCTCTTCGGCTCACGCTAAGAGCGCGGTGTTGCCCGACCGTCACCCGTATGTTTCGCCGGTGTTAACGGGGCGGCGATATCGGGTAGTCGACCAGGGCGAATGTGGCCCGCGCCACCGGCATACCCTGGATGGGTGGCGAGATGGACCGGAGAATGGCTTCCCGGAGCCGGGGATGGAACGACGGCCGGTGGCGAGGGTACGCAGCGGTGGCGTGGTGAGCGACTCGGCTTGCCCCAATCGGGTGTCGGCTCGGTGGCGGGCGGCGGCGCACGTCTTCTGGGGCTGATCATCGATTTGGTGCTCGCCTCGCTGGTCACCACCCTCTTCGTGACACCCAGCCTTCAGGATCCGGCTGTCATGCAGACGTTCAATCTCTGGTCGGTCGGCGTCTGGGCGGCGATCACGGCCATTCCCGCGGCTTTCTTCGGCTTCACCCCCGGTATGGCAGCGGTCGGGATCCGCGTCGCCAGGCTCGACGGCGCGCAAATGGTCGGTGTGTGGCGTGCCGTCGTTCGGGCGGCGCTGACCTTCGTGATCATTCCGGCGGCGATCCGCAACATCGACGGACGAAGCTGGCTCGACCGGCTGACCGGCACCGTCGTGATCCGCATGCGATGACCGCGGATGGAGAGCAAGGGACCTTTGCTCTCGCCGGAGGAACGGCTGCCGAGCCGGCTGTGGTCAGGCGGCCGGTGCTGCAGGGGCGAAGCCGACATCCGGAGGTGGTCGTTGACGAGCGCGACGGTGGGCTGCTCGCAGCTCCTGGATCACTACCAGTGGCTCGTCTCGTAGTCGAGCGGGACTTACCTGGACGACGATAAGGCCTGGTGCGACAAGTGCCGGCGCCTCGGACACCTTGCCCGGTTCGAGAGCGACCTCGGCATGGCGAACTTGCACGGCGACGCCGACCTGCGGCCACCAGGCGTCGGCGACCCCGACTACCTCCCCGTCCGAAGTTCGTAGCTCTGCATTCCGAGCGGGGCCGGGCAAGCCGCTGCGTTCGAGTACGGACTCCAGCCACTGCTCGACGGCGGAGTTGACGCCGTCCTGGAGGGCGTTGACGACGATTCGGGGCAGTGCCGAGCCGATCGTGCTGGCTTGCGCCAGTTCGTCTCGAAGTTCCTCTGGAGTGCAGAGCCCACGATGGACCGCGTCGTGGATCATCTCGCGCACTGCCTTGAGTTCGTCCATGCGCCGAGCCGCGTCGATCAGGGCCCGGGCGAGTGGGGCTACGGGCAGTCCGTCGATCTCAACTGGTTCCGGCAGGTGGATCGTTCGCTCGACGACGGCGAACCCCCAGGTGGCGACCTTGCTCCGATGAGGAATCAAGGTGTGGGCCCGTCTTTCGGGCGGGAGTCTTCGGACTCCGTACAACCTGGCGGCCTGTACTCCGGTGAGCATCGCCTCTGGGCCTGCATGGGTCAGGGCGACCTTCAAGAGTTGACGGCTGGTCGGTGTGGCGCTGGTCAGGAGGATGACGCCGGGGATCGGACGTCGCCATGGACCGCCTTCGCGGCAACGGCGAGAGATCCAGGAATGGGAGTGCCCCAGGGCGACAAGCTTCGCCCGGGCGGCCACGCCGTCCGGGAACATCGCTGCCAGCGCCGTCTCCCGGGCGCTTGAGGTTTTGTCCACTCAGTGATCATGCGACCACGCACCGACAGTTTTCGTCCGGAGATGAATCAGGGGTCCTTTGCTACCGCATGCGGTAGCAAAGGACCCCTGATTCTCGCTTGGTCAGCGGCGGCGGATGGTGCGCTGGACGTTGCGCATCTTCGCGCCGGCAGGCATCGGACCCTTGGGCATCGCGGCGCCGCGGCTGCCGAGGGCGGCCAGCTTCGCTTCCAGCGCGTCGACCTGGGCGGGCTTGAGGTTCCGCGGGAGCTTCATGAGGTGGCTCTGCAGCTTCTTCAGCGGCACCTGCTGGTCTTCGTTCCCGATGATCACGTTGTAGATCGGGGTCTCACCGATCAAGCGGGACACACGCTTCTTCTCCTGCGCGAGCAGAGACTTCACGCGGTGCGGCGCGCCCTCGGCGACGAGCACGACGCCCGGCCCGCCGAGCACCCGGTGCACGGCGTCGAGCTGAGTCGTGGCCGCGACGGTCGGCGTCACCTTCCAGCGGCCTCGCATGTTTTCGAGCGCCCAGGCCGCGGCGCCCGGCTGTCCGTCGGCCTTCGAGTACACGGTCTTCTGGACCCGCCTGCCGAAGATGATCACAGCGGCGAGCGCGCCGAGCAGAATGCCCAGCGGCAGCACGACCCAGTGGACGTCGAAGATGAACCCGATGCCGAACACGACACCCGTGATGACCAGGAGTGACCCGACCATCCAGGGGATGAGCGCCTTGTCTTCCTTGCGCTGCATCTTGAAGGCCTCGAAGATCTGCCCGCGGCGAGCCTTGCTCGCGGCACGCTTCTCCTTCTTGGCCAGCTTCGCTGCTTCCTTGTCCTGCTTTCCCGCCATGCGTCCAGGATACGGCCGCGTGCCCTGCGACGATCCCGTCGGGCCCTCTGCGAGGATCGGGGCGTGGTTAGCGCATCGACCCCGAAGAGTCGTCCAGGCCTGCTCGATGGGCTCGATCCCGAGCAACGTGCCGCCGCCTGCGCGCCGAGGGGGCCGGTCTGTGTCCTCGCCGGAGCGGGGACCGGCAAGACGCGGACGATCACGCATCGCATCGCCCACCTGGTCCGTTCCGGCCACGTCGCCGCTGGTCAGGTGCTCGCAGTCACTTTCACGACCCGTGCCGCGGGCGAGATGCGCGCTCGCCTTCGGGGCCTGGGTGTCGACGCCGCCCAGGCGCTCACCTTCCACGCGGCTGCCCGCCGCCAGCTTCGGTACTTCTGGCCACAGGTAGTCGGGGATCGGCCTTGGGAGCTGCTCGAGAACAAGTTCCGTTACATCAGCCAAGCCGCCAACAAGGCCGGTCTCGGCACCGAGACGGAACTGCTGCGCGACCTCGCCAGTGAGATCGAGTGGAGCAAGGCCTCTTTGGTATCGCCGGACGACTATCCGGCGGTCGCCTCGCGGACACAGCGAGACACGCCGGCGCCCGCGTCGCAGGTAGCGGAGGTCTACCGCAACTACGAGAAGGTCAAGAACGCCGCCCAGGTTCTCGACTTCGACGACCTGCTCCTGCACACCACCGCAGTCCTCGAGGAGCACACGGTGGTGGCCCAGGAGTTCCGCGAGCGCTACCGCTGCTTCGTCGTCGACGAGTACCAGGACGTCACCCCGCTGCAGCAGCGGCTGCTCGACGCGTGGCTCGGTGGCCGTGACGACTTGACTGTCGTCGGTGACGCCAACCAGACCATCTATTCGTTCGGTGGTGCTTCTCCGCGGCCGCTGCTGGAGTTCACACGAAGGTTCCCCGAGGCGACGGTCGTGAGGCTGGAGCGGGACTACCGGTCGACTCCGGAGGTCGTGGCTCTCGCCAATCAGGTGATCGGTGCCGCGCGTGGCCGTCCCGCTGGGTCGAGGCTGAAACTCGTCGGCCAGCGTCCTTCGGGGCCGGTCCCGCGTTTCGCCGAGTACGACGACGAGACCGCCGAGGCGGCCGCTGTCGCACGCAGGATCCGTGATCTGCTCGACAGTGGAGTGGCGGCCAGCGAGATCGCGGTGCTCTACCGCGTGAACGCCCAGTCGGAGGCCTACGAGCAGGCGCTGGCGGAGCTTGGCATTCCGTACCTGGTCCGTGGTGGCGAGCGCTTCTTCGCCAGGGCTGAGGTCCGGCAGGCGATGTCCGCGTTGCGGATGGCGTCGACCGATGCCTATACCGGTGAGCTGGTGACCCGGGTTCGCTCCGTCCTGGCGAAGGTCGGGCTCACCGATCAGCCCCCTGCCGGAGGCGCGGCGAAAGAGCGGTGGGACGCGCTTCTGTCGATCGTCGAGTTGGCCGAAGAGCTGGCTTCCACCGTCGATGACGCGGATCTGTCCCGCTTCGTGGCGGAGCTCGAACAGCGGGCGACCGCGCAGCATCCGCCGACGGTGGAGGGCATCACCCTGGCCTCGCTTCACGCGGCGAAAGGTCTCGAATGGGACGCCGTGTTCCTCGTGGGGCTCGCCGAGGGGACCGTGCCGATCCTTCACGCTGACGGTGATGACGCGGCCATCGAAGAAGAGCGCCGACTCTTCTATGTCGGTGTCACCCGAGCACGAGAGCACCTCTCGCTGTCGTGGGCCTTGGCCAGGACGTCGGGAAACCGCCGCAATCGGCGGCGCAGCCGCTTCCTCTACGGCCTCATCCCCGAAGACCACCCGGCGGCGAGGGTCGCCCGATCGCAACAGCCGAAGCAGTCCGGCAACAAGGCCCGGTGCCGGGTCTGCGGTGGGCCGCTGCTGGAGACACTGGACATCAAGCTGGGTCGTTGCTCCCGTTGCCCGTCCAACGTGGATGAACAACTGCTCGAGAAGTTGAAGTCCTGGCGTGGCGAGCGTTCCCGTGAGCTCAAGGTGCCGGCGTTCGTCGTTTTCACGGACGCGACGCTGGTCGCCATCGCCGAGCAGCGACCGACCGATGACACTGCCTTGTGCGCCATCTCCGGGATCGGAGCGACGAAGCTCGAACGCTTCGGCGCGGAGGTTCTCGACGTCGTGCGGGCCTCAGTGGAGACTTGACCGCGTCCCAGGCTTGATCCACGCGGCGAACCTGCTGCTCAGAGCCGATCTTCGTAGCTTCGACGGATTTTCTGGAAAATAAGTTGCCCCGGCGCGGCCGGTGGCAATAACCTGCAGGTACCGGGCGGGAAGCGCCTGGTCTGGGGAAGAACTTCTACAACACAGCGTAGACCGCAGGGCGGTTCGCGCGCGACAGAGAAAGGTGGTGCCGGTGAAATGACGATCAACATGATGCTCACGAACCCTGGCACCCGTCTGTCTTGCGTCGCGGAAGTCCCGCAGGCACAGCGCCAGGGCACCTTCATGCCCGTGAGCATCCTTGCCGCCCGCGGCACTCAGCGTCTCAACCGGACCTGGGTTACCGCCGACGAGACCTTCACGCACGCTGCCGCCTTCGGTGGAGCGTACGTGAACGGCGGCGTCGATCTGCCGGTTATCAAGCAGTTCCGTGTTCCGTTGTCCAAACGGGAGCGAAGTTCCTGACCTAGTCAGGATCAGAGGCTCACGAAGGCCGCGGAACCGGTTACCGGATCCGCGGCCTTCGTGTTTTTTGCTGCACAAACAAGTTGGCTGCACAACCTAATTGGGGTTCAGCGTTGTCCAGTTCCACCGTGAGTACGAAATCCGTTACGGCACAGAGGAGTGCACTTATGTCATCGGCCATAGCTTTCGCGCCGGGGGAGGCCCTGCCTTTCGCCGACGCAGGCGTCGTCGACCTGCTCGACGCCATCGACTCGCCTGAGTCGATGCTTCCCTGCCGTTCGGGCGACGCGGACCTTTGGTTCGCCGAGTCGCCGGCAGAACTCGAGCGCGCGAAGGCGTTCTGCGCGGACTGCCCGGTCCGTTCCGCCTGCCTCGCGGGCGCCCTTTCGCGGCGGGAGCCGTGGGGTGTCTGGGGCGGCGAAATCTTCGAGCGTGGCGTTGTCGTCGCGCGGAAGCGGCCCCGTGGCCGCCCCCGGAAGAACCCGGTCGTCGAGCCCGCCGCCGAGGCTCGTCCCGTCGCCCGCAAGGTCGAGCGGAGCGCAGCGGCATGACCGTCGAACTCATCACCACCAGGGATTACGAGGCGCGGACGGGTTACCGCACTGTCGCGCCGGCCAAGTTGAACGAGATCAAGGTCGAGGAGACCAGCGAGATGTTGCTTTATGAAGAACTGTCCAGGGCCCGAATACGAGACCTCGAGGAGGGAGTCCGTGCGCAGCGGGCTCGGAGCGGTCCACGCGCCGCACGCAGGTGGACCAAGGTGGCCCGCTGGGCGACCCGGCGAGCCGAGCGCTTCCAGGCCTGACCACTCGGGGGAGCGGGGGACCTTTGCTATCGCGGTGCGACAGCAAAGGTCCCCCGCTCCCTTTTCGGGACGTGGTGCGGCTTGGCGTGGTGTTCACTGGGGGAATGGCCGTACACACGCATGACGACATCGACTGGGCCGATCGGCTTCGATCGCTTCGCATGGCCGAGGCGCTCGACGCCGAGCCGATGCGGGCGGCGGCCCGGCGGCTGCTGGAGGGCATGCCGGAGGGGCCGACCATCCTCGACGTCGGCTGCGGCGCGGGTGGGATGAGCGTGCTTTTCGCCGAGGAGCTCGCTTCTGTCGGCGCCAAGATCGTGCTGGTCGACGCGACCGAGCACCTGCTGGCTGAAGCACGCCAGGTCGTCAGAGCGGCCGCCGGGGACAGGGCCGCCGTCGAGACGATCCATGCCGACGTGGCCGACGAAGGGTTGCCCGCCAAGCTCCCTCCCGCCGATCTGGTCTGGGCCTCCCGCGTGGTCCATCACCTACCCGATCAGCAGACGGCCATCGGCACCCTCGCCCGGCTCGCCCGCCCCGGCGGGCTGGTCGCCATCGCCGAGGGCGGCTTGGACTTCAACTGCCTTCCCTGGGATCTCGGCATCGGCCGTCCCGGGCTCGAGGAGAGGCTGCTCGCCGCGCGCGGCGAGTGGTTCGCCGAGATGCGGGCAGGAATCCCCGGTTCCGTTTCCCTGCCCTACGGCTGGAACATCGCGCTCCAACGGGCCGGTCTCGACGATGTCGATTCCTTCGGCGTCCTCATCCACCATCCGGCGCCCGGGCCGGAGCTGCTGCGCGAGTTCGTCCTGGAACGGGTGACCTGGCTGAACGAGGTGGCAGGCGACCGCCTCGACGCCGAAGACCACGAGACCGTGGCAGCGTTGGTTGATCCGGCGGACCCCGCCTTCCTCGGTGCACGCCGGGATCTGTTCCTGTTGGGGGCGAAAACGGTCCACTGTGGACGGCGATCGTGAGCGATCAGCCCGGCTGCTCCTTGTGTGGCCGGATCCGCGGCGTCGACGAAGAGCCCGCGCAGACGCTCGCCTGGGTTTCCACTCGTGAGAAGAACGTCGTGCGCTGGATGTGCCCTGCCTGCGCTCGCCGCCACACCCGTGACATCGAGGGAAAGCTGCCTGACGAGTACTGGTGAAGCACTCAGGCGGCGTCGATCCGGCCGATCGTGAGGACCTTCGGCCGCGGTGTCCGTGCTGCTTCGCCGAACGCTCTGACGAGCTCGGCCGCCACTTCCATCGGGACCTTCTTCAGCTGGTCGATGGTGCAGCGGACCAGGACGGTTCCGGTCGCGGTCAGCGCCAGCGGGTGGAAATTCGCGGCGCCCTCTTTCGGGGCGCGGAACTGCCACGCCAGACCGATGTCGTCCCACCAGGCATCGGCAGAACCGATGGGACGCCCTCGTCTGTCGCAGAGCGTCGTGTTCCACGACGGCGAGGGCAGCGGGCAGCCGCTGAGGACCTTTTTCGCCAGCCCGTGCGCGTAGGTCTCTTCGGGATCGACGCGCCGCAGAGCCGCTCGGACCTCAGCCGAACCTCGCCGGTTACCGGAATCGAGCTCCCCGCTGAGCTCTTCGAGCGTGCACAGACCCCAGTACAGGGGTAGCGAGATCAGCTCGTCGATTCGCGCGGGATCGAGCTCCAGCCGGGCCAGATCGAGCGCGGCCCGGGCCGGCGGGGCGAACGGGACGCCGTCGATCAAGGTCGGCGGCGGCATTCGTGTGGTTCTTCGGGGCAGCATGCCGGGCTCCGCCGGGACGCGCCGATAGTCGGGGACAAGGAGATGGACCTCCCGTGTTCCCTGGCAGTCGACGCCTCGTGCGCGCAGCGCGTCGGCACCTGTCACCACCACGTCCGGCCCGAACCGTGCGACAGCGGCTTGTAGGAGCTGAAGCCGGGTGGGCGCGGAGTCGCGCAACAGGATCACACCCGGCATCAGCCTTCGCCAAGGACCGCCCGGCCCACAGAGCTTCGCGGCGTAACGCGCGGTGACGCCCGCCTTCCGCAGCTCGCGGTTGGTGATGATCCCGGATTCGCTGGTGTTACTGAGCGCCATGAGTCGGGCGCTTCGTGTAGTGGCCATGAATCGAGGATGGCCGCTGGGCCGACCGGGTGGAACCACTTCCGAGAAGTTGTGGACAACTCGCCCGGCCGAACCCGATTTCGGCTCAGTCGCACCGTTCCCTGTGGATAACTTCTCAGGCCGCGAAGCCCGGCTGCCATCGTTCGACGATCGCGCGAGCAGGGATCTCCGCGTCGAGCTGACAGAGGATGCCGGTCGATCCGGCGGTCACCCGGTGGATCATCAGATACTCGGGCGGCAGATTGAGGGAGCGGCCGATCCGGAAATCCCGGCCGCGAGTGTCGCCGACCCGGCCTGCCTGCCGCTGCATCCAGCGGCGCGTGAAGTGGAACGTGTCGCCCGCCAGTGGTTCGGTGAACGGCGCCAGGTACGCGAGCACGTCATCGGCCTGCAGATCCGCGTCGGCCCGGATGAAGCCGGACTCCCTGAGCAGCCGCATGAGCTTCGCGGACTCGCCGTCGAGCGCCAGCCTGGTCATCTCGCCGAGGTGCTGCGGAATCCCCTCGGGCAGCCGGGACACGCCGCCGAAGTCGATGACGCACAACCTGCCGTCGGCGGTCAGCATGAAGTTCCCGGGATGCGGGTCCGAATGCAGGAGCCGGGCGCGTTCCGGCGACGAATAGTGGAACTCGGTGAGCAAGCGGCCGGCGCGGTCTCGCATCTCCTTGTCGCCGCCGGCGATGATCTTCGACAGCGGGGTGCCGGTGACCCACTCCGTGACGATGACCTTCGGAGCGCTGGCGACCACGCGAGGGATCAGGAACCCGGAGACGCCTTCGAACGCCTTCACGAAAGCACGCTGGTTCTGGGCTTCCGCCTGGTAGTCGAGTTCTTCGTTCATCCGCTCGGCGAGTTCCGCCAGGAGCGGTTTCACTTCGGTTCCCGGCACGAAGGCCTGGAACAGCCTGCTGAAACGCTGGAGCTGTCGAAGGTCGCTCCGCAGGGCGTCGTCGGCTCCGGGGTATTGCACCTTGACGGCGACTTCGCGGCCGTCGTGCCAGGTCGCGCGGTGGACTTGGCCGATACTCGCGGACGCGGCCGGTTCGTCGTCGAAGGCCGCGAACCGCTGCTTCCAGGTGCGTCCCAGCTGCTCGGCCAGCACCCGATGGGTCTGCCGGGTGGGCATGGGCGGTGCGGCTGCCTGCAGCTTCGTCAAGGCCTCGCGGTAGGGCTTGGCCATCTCGTCCGGCACTGCGGCCTCGAAGACGCTCAGCGCCTGGCCGAACTTCATCGCGCCGCCCTTGAGCGTGCCCAGGACCTCGAAAAGCTGCTCCGCCGCCTTTGCGGACAGCGTCGCGTTGACCTCTTCGGCGCTTTGCCCGGTCAGCCGCCTGCCCCAGCCGCCGACCGCCCGCCCCGCTATGCCGAGCGGGATACTGGCCAGCTTCGCCGTTCGCGCGGCCCCGTTGCGGGGGATGGCGGCTTCACGGTCCTCGGCGTTCCGGGAGTCGGTCACCTTCGCGATTCTGCCTTGATTCACTCCGCCCGCGCAGCCTGTTGGGGGAGTGTGTGTGGGCTACGTCGCTCGGCGTATCACCGAGCGCCACAACCACATCCGGTGTGCGGCGGCCAGTCGCGATGGCGGATCGCCCCGTCGAAGAAGTCGATCTCGAGGGTGGCGTTCCACGCGGGCGGCGCCTGATCGGCGGGGGAGAGAAGCCGGAGGGCTTGTGCCGAGGCCAGTGCGGCGCACGCATGCACGGCGCCCAGGTCCGGCTGTTGCACGCGTCCCGCGAGCTGGGTCGCCACCCTCGGCCAGGAATCGTCGCGGGCGGCGCGATGCAGATCGGCGCAGCGCAGACAGCTGCTGCGACCGGGCACCACCAGCGGTCCGACGATGCCGATCCCGTCCCGGACGCGCACCGGCAGGTGACTGACCCCGTCACGGACGAGTTCGTCGACCACTTCGGGGGCCGGTACGACCGCGTCGGTGAGCAGGACGAGCTCAGGTTGACGGTCCGAGTAGAGCCGGGTGGTCGACGTGTCCGCACCGGCGCGGCGCACCACCTGCGCCATCGCATCCCGGCGCGGCATGCCGACCTCGGCTTCGGTGTAGCCCGAGCCCAGATCGCGTTCGCGAACCGTGCCCGACGCCCGGATGTCGATATGCCCGACCCCGCCGTTGGCGAGCAGGACGGCGATGGCCACGGCCAGCCTGCCGTCGCCGTGGATCGCCACCGCGGCGCGTTTGCGACGTGCCGTCATGGCCGCTTGATGATGGCGGGCACGGAGCGACCAGAGCCCTGTCTCCGCCCTCGGCCTCGGATGTCGCTGAGGCTGCCCCGCGTCGGTCAAGAGCCCGCGGACCGTCAGATCGGTCATCAGGTCCCGCAGCTGTTCGTCGTGTTCGCTTTGCGCGAGCACGATGTCGTCCACGGCTCGCGTGCCGTCCAGTCCGCGGAGTGCTTCGGCCACCTCGGAGGCGACCCCGGTGAGCACCACCGCGTGTGCGGGGTCGAGGCCGATCTGGAGCTCGCCGCTTCCCCGTTCCAGCACCTCCAGGCCGGGAAGCAGGGCCGGGAAGGCGGGCAGGATGATCGATCGCAGATCCGGTTCGCGCAGGTTCATGATCGCAGGATCGCACCGGCCCGCTAACCGCCCGCTAAGAAAAACGCGAGTTATCCACAGGTTGACCCCGTTGTGGACAACTCGAGGCTGTGACCTTTCGGCCCTCGGAGTTGTCGGTGACTGGCCTTACCGTGGTCGAGTGGTCGAAGCACGGACGCCCTCGCTGAGGGGCCGGGACACGACGAATCCGTCGGACACTCCCGAACACAAGGTCGAGGTACGGCGTAGCCAACGCCGTCACCGGACCGTCACCGCGTACTGGGACGAGGACACCCTCGTCGTGCTGATCCCTGCCCGGATGACCCGGGCCGAGGAGAAGCACTGGGTAGCCGAGATGCAGCGCAAACTGCTGCGCAAGGGCCCGCGGCAGGCCTCGCCGCCGAAGGCCTCCGACGAGGCACTGCTGGCGCGCTGCGCCGTGCTCTCGGCGAAGTATCTGGACGGAAAGGCGATACCCGCGAGCGTTCGCTGGGTCCCGCCGATGCGGACGAGGTGGGCGTCCTGCACGCCGGTCGACGCGACGATCAGGGTCAGTGATCGCCTGCGCCGGGTGCCGGGATGGGTGCTGGACTACGTCCTCGTGCACGAACTCGCACATCTGAAAGAACCAGGGCACAACGCGGCGTTCTGGGAGCTCGTTCGCCGTTATCCCAAGACCGAACGCGCCATCGGCTACCTGGAGGGTCTGTCCTCCGCCGCCGGTTGGGGCATCGCGGCGGAGGACTGACGTGCCTCAGCTGTTGTCTTCGTCGTCCTTGGGCTTGTTCTTCTCGCGCTCGGTGCGTTCGATCTCGGCGATCGGGTCGATGCCTTCCAGCGTCGACTCGCCGTCGCCGAGACGTTCGGAGAAGTCGAGCGGCTCGTCGAGGTCCTCGGCGGTCGGCATGAGGTCGGGGTGGGACCAGAGGCCGTCCCGCTTCTCGATGCCGTGCTGGTCGCCGACGAGCTTCCACAGCGAGGAAGCCGCCCGCATCCGCCTGGGCCGGAGCTCGAGGCCCACCAAGGTGGCGAAGGTCTGCTCCGCCGGGCCGCCTGTGGCGCGGCGGCGGCGCAGCGTCTCCCGGAGCGCGTCCGCGCCCGGAAGGCGGTCGCCGATCGCCTCGGCGACCACGACGTCGACCCAGCCTTCGACCAGCGCGAGCAGGGTCTCCAGGCGGTTCAGCGCCGCCTTCTGCTCGGGCGAGGTCTGGGGTTCGAGCAGGCCGGAGGACATGGCTTCTTCGATGCTGGCCGGGTTCGACGGGTCGATCTGGCCCGCGAGCTGTTCCAGCGCCGAGGTGTCGACGGAAATACCGCTCGCAAACTCCTCGACGGTGGCCAGCAGTCGCTGCCGCAGCCAGGGAACGTGGGCGAACAGCCGCTGGTGGGCGGCCTCGCGCGCGGCGAGGAAGACCAGCACCTCGCTGGTCGGCAGCTCCAGGCCCTCGATGAACTTCTCGATGTTCGCCGGCAGCAGCGCGGAGGTGGCCGCGGGGCCGAGCGGGAGACCGACTTCGGTGGAGGTGAGCACTTCGGAAGCCAACTGAGCCAGGGCGTTACCGAGCTGGGAGCCGAAGGCCATCCCGCCCATCTGCCCCATCATCGAGAGGAGCGGGCCGGCGGCCTGCTTGGCCTCCTCGGGCAGGGCCTGGACCCACGCGCCCGAGACCTGCTGGGCGACGGGGTCGCAGAGGCGCTGCCAAGTGGGCAGGGTCTTCTCGACCCAGGTGCGCGCGGACCATGCGACGGTCGACGTTGCTCCGGCGGGCAGGATCGTCGCGGCGTCGAGCCACAGCTCTGCCAGATGGGCGGCATCACGGACGGCCGTGCTCGAATCGCCGCCGCTGGATGACGAAAAGCCGAGCTTGACGTCGCTGTCGTCACTGCTGCTGAGGTTCTGCAACGCGATCTGTTTCGCCAGGTCGTAATTGACCGGTCCGGTCGAGCTGCCGGCCTGGCTGAGCATCTGGCCCAGCTGGCTGAGCATCTGACCGAGCTGATTGAAGGCCTCGGCGCCGGAGGGCTGGCCGCCGGAGTCCGACGGCTCGTTCTCGCCTCGTTTGTCGGGATCGGGCGGTCCGAAGCCGAACGGGGGTTTGCTCATGGCACCACCGTACGCGGGTCATGGGATCCAGAGCTCGTCAAGTGGAGTGATGAGCGTGGCCTTCACCGAGAAGCGAACACAGTCACCGTACGCTGTCACGCGTGACAGAGCCCTCGGAGCAGACCACAGCAGCGCGGAGCCGTGCGGGCTCCGCGAGTGACCAGGACCGCTCCGAGCGGCGACTGACCCGGCGCGGTTGGACGCTGCTGGTCAGCGGGGCGTTGTTCGTCGCCTTCGCGCTGGTCGGGTTCTTCATCCCGGTGCCGTACGTGGCGATCAGCCCCGGACCGACCTACGACACGCTCGGCAAGGACGCCGCCGGACAGTCCGTGATCCAGGTCAACGGGCACGAGATCTTCCAGACCTCCGGCGAGCTGCGGATGACGACCGTCTCCCTGCGCGATGGTGGTATCACGCTGTTCAACGCGCTCGGGCTCTGGGCGAGTGGCCGGTACGCGCTGGCGCCGCGCGAGGAGTATTTCAAGCCGGGCGAAACCAACGAGCAGGTCCGGCAGGAGAACATCCAGCAGCTGCAGGACTCGCAGACCGCTGCTCAGGTCGCCGCGTTGCGCCGCAAGTCCCCGGTGAAGGTGCTCGCGAAAACGATCGTCTCCGGCAGTCCGGCCGACAAGGTGCTCGCTCCGGGGGACCGGCTCCTGGTGGTCAACGGGCAGACGGTCAAGGAAGCGACCGACGTGCGTGCCGCGCTGAACGGGACGAAGCCCGGACAGACCGTCCAGATCACTTTCAAGTCCGATGGGCAGGCCGAACGCACCGTGCCGCTCACGCTCGCGCAGCGGCCGGACGGCCCGGAAGGCTTCATGGGACTGACGGCAGTGGACCGCGCCGATGTCCCCTTCGACGTGAAGATCTCGCTGCAGGATGTCGGCGGCCCGTCGGCGGGCCTGATGTTCGCGCTCGCGATCGTCGACAAGATGGAGCCCGGCGACCTCGCCGGTGGCAGGCATATCGCCGGGACGGGCGAGATCTCGGAGAAGGGTGTCGTCGGTGCGATCGGCGGCATCTCGTTCAAGGTGGTCGGCGCCCGCGAGGCCGGCGCCACCGACTTCCTCGTGCCCGCGCACAACTGCGCCGAGGCGAAGACCGCCGCGCCCGATGGCCTGAACCTGATCAAGGTGGCCACGCTGGACGAGGCGATCGCGCAGCTCGAGAACCTCAAGGCGGGACGGCCCACCGCCTCCTGCTGACCGCCGGGGGAGCAAGGGACCTTTGGTATCGCCCGGCTCGACTCTTGAGGCCGGCGATAGCAAAGGTCCCTTGCTCTCTTTCGCAGGTCAGGGCAGAAAAGTCGCCCTCAGGGCTTCGAGCAGGTTGGGAGCCAACTCCGGGTTCTCGATGATCTCGTCGACAGGGACATCACCGGGCTCTTCGGACTGCCCGGCACCGCGAAGCCGCATGACGCACGCTCCGGCGCCATCCCGCAGGACAGCGGCGACGAGCCGGGCTTCGGTACGGCGCGGGTGGTCGGCGGCCGCTTGACGCAGGCGTTCGGCATCGGTCTCGGGGACGACCGGAAGCTCGGCTTCGGCGTCCGGCGGCAGCACGATGATCTCCTGCGCGAGCGCGCATCCCAGCACCAGATCGGGCCACGCGATCTGCGCCAGCGCTTCACCGAGGTCACCCTCCGGCAGCGCCTCCTGGGCGACCGGCGTCAGCGGGGCCGACGTGTCGAGCTGACCGGCCAGTTCGGGCTGTTCGTCCAGCAGTGCCGCGGTAGGGACCAGCGCGAACAACTGCGGCGGCTGATCCCATCCTCCGGAGGCGACGAACTCCTCGACTTCGCGGGCCAGGCCGGCCACGCCCTGCTGCTCACTCGATGCCATTGGCACATCGTTCCAGGCGGCCGGAGCGGCGGCCTTCCGAGTCCGGTTTGGGCGGGTTCCGGGAACTTCCGACGGCATCCGTAGAGTTAGAGCATCAGGGGCCGCACGCGGTACGCGCGCCCCAGCGAAAAGTTCACCAAACCAGGAGCGTGTGCAGTGGCCACTCGGCCCCCCGTGAGCCTGCCGAAGCTGTCCCGGCGCAGCCGGATACTGCTCATCATCGCCGCCGTAGTCATTTTGGCCCTCCTGCTGGGCGCGAGACTGCTGGACACCTACGTCGACTGGTTGTGGTTCGGCGAGGTCGGCGCCCGGACGGTGTTCAGCACGGTGTTGATCACCCGTGTCGTCTTGTTCTTCGCCGTAGGGCTCTTGGTGGGAGGTTCGCTCGCGGTCAGTTTGATGATCGCGTACCGGGCCAGGCCCGTCTTCGTGCCGATTTCCGGCAACGACGACCCGCTCGCGCGCTATCGGTCGGCGATCGTCGGCCGGATCCGGCTGTTCGGCATCGGTATCCCGGTGCTCACCGGGCTCATCGCCGGCGCGTCCGCGCAGAGCGACTGGCAGGTCGTGCAGTTGTTCCTGAACGGCACACCGTTCGGTCAGACCGATCCCGAATTCGGCAACGACGTCGGCTTCTACGCCTTCGACCTGCCGTTCTACAACTGGATCCTGGGCTGGCTGTTCATCTCGGTCGTCATCGCGTTCTTCGGTGCGCTGATCTCGCACTACATCTTCGGCGGCATCCGGCTCGCGGGTAAGGGCGGCCAGCTCGCCGGCCCGACCCGCGCCCAGCTCGCCATCACCATCGGCATCTTCGTGCTGCTGAAGGCTGTCGAATACTTCTTCGACCGCTACAACCTGCTGCTCTCGGACCGGGGAGCGCCGCTGTTCGTCGGTGCGACCTACACCGACCTGAACGCGGTCCTGCCCGCGAAGCTGATCCTTCTGTGCATCTCGGTGATCTGCGCCGTCGCGTTCTTCGCCGGTGCGTTCCTGCGCAACCTGCAGCTGCCCGCGATCGCGTTGGTGCTGCTGATCCTGTCGAACGTCCTCGTCGGCGTCGCGTGGCCCGCGGTGCTCGACCAGTTCTCCGTGAAGCCCAACGCGAACGAGAAGGAATCCGCGTCGATCCAGCGCAACATGGACGCGACCCGTCAGGCGTTCGGCCTGACCAACGTCGAGTACAAGGACTACACCGGCAAGTCCGAGGCGACCTCCGCGGAGATCAAGGCGGACAAGGGGACGGTCCCGAACATCCGGCTGCTCGACCCGAACGTCCTCAGCGACACCTTCACCCAGCGCGTCGGCCGTGAGAACTTCTACGGCTTCCCGTCCAAGCTGGACATCGACCGCTACACCCTCAACGGTGTCACGCAGGACTACATCGTCGCCGCCAAGGAGATCAAGACCGAAGGTCTCACCGGCAACCAGACGAACTGGATCAACAAGCACCTCGTCTACACGCACGGAAACGGCTTCGTCGCCGCGCCGGCCAACACGATCGACCGCGCGTTGAAGGACGCCAACTCCGACGGCGGCTACCCGATCGCCACCACCAGCGACACCCAGAACCCGGCAGGCGCCGGCTCGACCGACCCGAACAAGCCGGGCATCAAGGTGGACGAGCCTCGCATCTACTACGGCGAGCTCGCGACCGACGCCGCGTATGCGATCGTCGGCGGCAAGGCAGGGCAGGCGCCCGGCGAATACGACACCGCCGTCGACCGCGCCTACATCTACAAGGGTTCCGGCGGCGTGCCGATCGACAACTGGTTCAACCGGCTTGTCTTCGCCGCCGAGTACGGAGAGCGGAACATTCTCTTCTCCGACGCCATCGGCGACGGATCCAAGATCATGTTCAACCGCGAACCGCGGGACCGGGTCGCCAAGATCGCCCCGTGGCTGACCCTCGACGGCGACCCGTACCCGGCGGTCGTCGATGGCAAGATCAAGTGGATCGTCGACGGCTACACGACGATGAACAACTTCCCGTACGCCCAGCAGACCCAGCTCGGCCAGGCGACCAACGACTCGCTCACGGGCACCACGCGCCAGGCGAACTCCTCGATCAACTACATCCGCAACTCGGTCAAGGCCACCGTCGACGCGTTCGACGGCACCGTCACCCTGTACGGCGTCGAGGACAACGAACCGGTGCTCAACGCCTGGAAGAAGGTCTTCCCGGGCCTGGTCAAGCCGAGCAGCGAGATCTCTCCGGATCTGCGGTCGCACTTCCGCTACCCCGAAGACCTCTTCAAGGTGCAGCGGGAACTCCTCTCGAAGTACCACGTGAACAACCCCGCGGAGTTCTACGCTCAGCAGGCCTTCTGGAGCGTTCCTCAGGACCCGACGCAGGAAGGTGGCGTGAACGCGTCGGCCTCCGGGATCGCCAACCAGCCCGGCTACTACGTCCTGGCGACCGCGCCGGGCGACACCAAGTCGCGGTTCCAGCTCACCAGTTCGCTGACCGGTCTCCAACGGCAGTACCTGGCGGCGTGGATGTCGGTGTCTTCGGATCCCGAAGACTACGGGCGAATGCGGGTCCTGAGACTGCCGACAGGGGCGAGTGGATCCACCCAGGTCGACGGGCCCGTGCAGGTCCAGAACAGATTCCAAAGTGACCCGCGGGTCGCACAGGACCGGACGCTGTTCAACAACCCGAACGTCACCGTCACCTACGGAAACCTGATCACGCTGCCCGTCGCCAACGGTTTCCTCTACGTGGAACCGGTCTACATCCGGCAACGGAACCAGCTGAGCTATCCGCAGCTTGCCCGCGTCCTCGTCTCCTACGGCACCAAGATCGGTTTCGCGCCGACACTGAACGAAGCGCTCGACCAGGTCTTCGGCGCGGGCACCGGCTCCGGGGTCAAACCGCCGCAGAGCGGTGAAACGCCGGGCCCGACGGCTCCGCCGCCGGGCACGACGACACCGCAGCCGCCTGCCAGCGGCAACCCGGCGCTCGACAAGGCCGCGGGCGACATGCACGACGCCTGGGTCAAGTTCCGCGCCGCCCAGCAATCCGGCAACTACGCCGACCAGGGTGCCGCCCTGGCCGCCCTCGAAGCAGCTTCCAAGGCTTACGAGTCGGCCAAGGCCAGCCCGCCGGCGGCCAGTGCGCCGCCGACCTCCGGCCAGCCCGGAGGGTGACGTCGGTTACCTAAAGGGCACCTGCTTTGCGCCTGCTGGAAACACAGGCGTAAGGTAGGTGCTACGACGCGGGGTGGAGCAGCTCGGTAGCTCGCTGGGCTCATAACCCAGAGGTCGCAGGTTCAAATCCTGTCCCCGCTACAGAGGATGGAGGCCCGTGTTCGCGGAAAACGCGAACACGGGCCTCTTTCGTATTTCACCCGGGGGTCGAACCCCCGGACCCCGCCAGGAGGGCTCCGCCCCCTGGACCCCCGGGCGTTCGGTTGCGCAGGTGCCCGAGGTAGCGGGGGACCCTTGGTGTCGCCGGGGGAGCAAGGGACCTTTGGTATCGCCGGGGGAGCGGGGGACCTTTGCTATCGCGTGGGGGCAGCGACCCAGCAGGCGTAGCCGTCGGGGCGGTACAGGACGGCCTCAGTGGAGGGCCACGGCAGGCCGGTGACGAGCTGCACGGTCAGGCGCGGCGAGTGGGCCCGGGCGGCGTCGACGTGGGCCTGAGTGGTCGTCAGGAGCACGAAGTCGCCGGTGTGGAAGAGCGTGCTCGGGCGAAGCGGACCGGCCTCTGTGGCGACGTCCTGGTCGTTGAGCCGCGTGCCGAGTGCCGGGTGCGACGTCCCGTAGGTCGGGTAGCGGATCCCGAGACCCGAGACCATGCCCGCCAGGTACCGGTTCACCTCGGGCAGCTTGGTCAGTTCAGCGAAAAAGTCCCGAAGCGCGCGAGACTCGTGAGACCGCGGAGTCAGCCCCAGTTGGGCGGCGACGTTGTGCAGTACCTGGGCGCCGACAGGGTGCCGTTCGGCCTCGTACGTGTCCAGCAGGTCGTCACCGGCCCAGCCGCGCACTGTCGCAGCGAGCTTCCAGCCCAGGTTCATGGCGTCCTGTACGCCGAGGTTCAATCCCTGGCCGCCGGCCGGGAAGTGGATGTGCGCGGCATCGCCCGCCAGCAGCACCCGCCCGACGCGGTAGTGCTCCGCCTGCCGCGCGGCGTCGGAGAACTGTGACGCCCAGCGGATTTCCGACACGGTCGCGGAGTCGCCGTACGAGTCGAGCAGTGCCTGCCTGACTTCGTCGTGGGAGATGGCCGACCGGATGTCCGCCGGCCGCGAGGCCCGGTCGCCGTACACGAAGCGGTAGAGACCGGGTTCTCCCAACGGAATCAGGCCTTTGAACGTGGTCGCGCCGGTCGGCTGCCCGATGTTCCGCATCGTTCGCCACTGTTTTTGCGCACCGTCAGGGATTTTGTCGAACAGGACGTCCGCGACCACGCCGAAGCCTTCACCGTCCACACCGGGGAAGTCGACACCGAGTCCTTTGCGTACAACGCTGCGAGAGCCGTCGCAGCCGACGAGGAACTTCGCGTGCAGCCGGTTTTCGCCACTGTCTGTTCGGTACCGGACAGAAACAGAGTCCTTGTCCTGTACGAAATCGATTACTTCGGCACCCCGGATCACCTTCGTTCCTTGTGTGGCCAGCCGTTCCTCCAGGTACTCCTCGACCTGGGCCTGCGGAATGCCCAGCTGGAAAGGGAATCGAGTGTCCCATCCGTCGTAGTCGACGGGGATCATCGCGAAATGTCCGTCCTGCACCGTCGCGTACGAACGCTCCTCGACGCCGTCCAGAAGTCCGCGCAGCGCCAGCATTTCCGCGGTGCGAGGCTGCACGTTCAGCGCTTTCGACAGTCCTGTGCGTTCGTGAAGCCGTTCCAGTACCACGACATCGACACCGGCGAGCGCGAGTTCGTGGGCCAGCATCAGCCCGGTGGGGCCCGCCCCGGCCACGATCACGTCCGTCCCCAGGTTGTTCATACCACTCCTTAACGTCGTTAAATTGACCTGCGCCCAGCGTGCACTTAACATCGTTAAATTGTCAAGACGTTCTCACGGGAAGAAGGTTGAATGTGGGTCTGACCAGGCAGGACATCGTCCGCACCGGGCTCCGGCTGCTCAACGACGTCGGGCTCAACGGGCTGACGCTCCGCCTGATCGCGCAGGAACTCGGCGTCAAGGCGCCCGCGCTGTACTGGCACGTGAAGAACAAGCAGGAGCTGCTCGACGAGATGGCGACGCTGATGTACGCCGACGCGATGCCGGGCCGGGTGCCGGAAGGCTTGGGGGAGCGGGGCTCGCTCGAGCTGGCATCTCGGGGTTTACGCCGGATGATGCTTGCTTACCGTGACGGGGCAAAGGTCTTCTCCGGGACTTTCCTTACCGATGACAGCCTTCTCGGTGACAATCCGTTTCAAGGACGCGTCGACGCGGGGCTCGCTCCGCACCTGGCCGGCCGGGCGTTGTTCACCGTCTACAGCTATGTCGTCGGTTTCACCATCGAAGAGCAGGCCGTCTATCCGATTCCGGGCGAACGCGACCCTCGTTACGACACCACGCCCACGGCATGGGTCTTCGACGAGGACGTCGAGGGCAGGTTCAGCGACGGGCTGACCATGGTCCTCGACGGCGTCTTCGGCTGGCTGGATGACAAAGTCGTGTCATAAAGGCAGGTCAAGTACCCTTTGCCGAGTTAAGGGGTACCCCCCCTGAAACCGGGTTTCGCCCCCATGTAATCTATTAACACAACGACGCGGGGTGGAGCAGCTCGGTAGCTCGCTGGGCTCATAACCCAGAGGTCGCAGGTTCAAATCCTGTCCCCGCTACAGAGAAAACGAAGCGCGGATCTGCGGAAATCGCAGATCCGCGCTTCTTCTTTTCCGGTTCCGTGCCCTGTGCCCCCTTCAGGGCGATCACCCGCTGTTGTCGGCCGGGACGGGGACGTGTGCCGCTGTCCGTGGCCGTCGCCGGTCGCGCAGCGTGTCCGGTCCTTTGTGGACAGGCGTAGTCCGTTGGGCCGAATGAGCGCATATCACTAGCCACAATGGACAGATGTGCTGACCACAGTGGACACAGGTTCCGAAAAGTGGGACCGTAGAGTACGTGTCCGAATTGAATGCAACAGCCGCCGCACTGCTCGGTCTTCTCCACGACGGTCCCGCCACGGGCGGGCAACTGGTCGCGGGGGCGGGTGAGCGTTTCGGCGCCTTCTTCAGCGTGACCCGCAGCCAGGTGTACCGGGAGCTCCCCGCCTTGTCGAAGGAGGGCCTCGTCCGCCTCGGCAAGCAGGGCCCGCGGTCGAGCCAGCAGTACCTCATCACCGCGGCGGGCAAGAAGGCGTTCAAGACGTGGCTGACTTCCGAAGCCGGCCCTGACCACCTCCGCAGCCCGCTGATCCTGCGTCTCGTGCACGCCGGTTCGCTGACGGTGAAGCAGCGCTCGGCGCTGCTCGAGTCGGCGCGCACCAGCTACACCCAGCAGCTCGACGAAGCCAAGGTCGCCACCAAGGCCGCCGACGGCCCCTACGCCAAGGCTGTCGCCGAGTTCGCTCAGGCGCAGGCGAAAGCGGCACTGAAACTGCTGGATTCCATCCCCCAGTCCTGACCCGGACAGGTGCCCACGGCCGGTTCCCCGCAACCGGTCGTGGGTTTTGCCGTAACCTTGGCCGACGTGAGTGATGAGTTCGATGCGGCACTGAAGGACCTGGCCGGCAAGCTGAAGCAGATCGAGTCGGTGATGGACCTGGATGCGCTGCGTGCCCAGGTGGCCGAGCTGGAGGAACAGGCATCCAGCCCGAACCTCTGGGACGACCCGGAAGCGGCGCAGAAGGTCACCAGCCAGTTGTCCCACCGGCAGAGTGAGCTGCGACGCATTTCCGAGCTGCGGCAGCGGCTCGACGACCTGGGCGTCCTCTACGAGCTGGCCGAGGCCGAGGGCGACTCCGCCAGTGTGGCCGAGTCCGAGTCCGAGCTCACGGCGCTCACCAAGGACATCGACGGGCTCGAGGTCCGCACCCTGCTGTCGGGTGAATACGACCCGCGGAACGCAGTGGTCACCATCCGGTCCGAAGCGGGCGGTGTCGACGCGGCCGACTGGGCCGAGATGCTGCTCCGGATGTACCTGCGGTGGGCGGAGCGCCACGGCTACCCGACGGACGTCTACGACATCTCCTACGCCGAAGAGGCGGGCATCAAGTCCGCCACGTTCAAGGTGACGGCGCCCTACGTCTACGGCACGCTCTCGGTCGAGCAGGGCACGCACCGGCTGGTGCGCATCTCGCCGTTCGACAACCAGAGCCGCCGCCAGACCTCCTTCGCGCACGTCGAGGTGATGCCCGAGGTCGAGGAGGTCGACCACGTCGACATCCCCGAGAAGGACATTCGTGTCGACGTGTACCGCTCGTCCGGCCCCGGCGGCCAGAGCGTCAACACGACGGACTCGGCGGTGCGGATCACACACCTCCCGACCGGCGTGGTCGTGTCGTGCCAGAACGAGAAGTCGCAGCTGCAGAACAAGGCGGCGGCGATGAAGGTCCTCCAGGCGCGGCTGCTGCTGCGGAAGAAGGAGGAGGAGCGCGCCGAGATGGACGCGCTCAAGGACGGCGGCTCCAGCTGGGGCAACCAGATGCGCTCCTACGTGCTGCACCCGTACCAGATGGTCAAGGACCTGCGGACCGAGTTCGAGGTCGGCAACCCGTCGTCCGTGCTCGACGGCGATATCGACGGTTTCCTCGAGGCGGGCATCCGCTGGCGCAAGCAGTCCGGAGCCGCGTAGCAACCCTGCGTGAGAGAGCAAGGGACCTTTGCTATCACTTTCCGGGAGAGAGTGATAGCAAAGGTCCCTTGCTCGCTTGGCCGCCGGGACCGGGCTACCCGGGCTTAACGGCGGGCATGGGTAGTATGCCGAACCGTGATCCGGCTCGAAGAGGTTTCCAAGGTCTACAAGACCTCGACCCGTCCCGCCCTCGAAAGGGTGTCGGTCGAGATCGACAAAGGTGAGTTCGTCTTCCTGATCGGTCCCTCGGGGTCCGGGAAGTCGACGTTCCTGCGTCTCCTGCTGCGCGAAGAGGTGCCGAGCAAGGGTCGCGTGATGGTCTCCAACTTCGACGTCGCCAAGCTCGCCCGCCGCCGGGTGCCGCGTCTGCGGCAGACCATCGGCTGCGTCTTCCAGGACTTCCGTCTGCTGTCGAACAAGACCGTCGCCGAGAACGTCGCGTTCGCGCTCGAAGTCATCGGCAAGCCGCGCCCCACGATCCGCAAGGTCGTGCCCGAGGTGCTCGAACTCGTCGGCCTCGACGGCAAGGCCGACCGTCTCCCCAACGAACTTTCCGGTGGTGAGCAGCAGCGCGTCGCGATCGCCCGCGCGTTCGTGAACCGCCCGCTCGTGCTGCTCGCCGACGAGCCGACCGGGAACCTGGACCCCGACACCAGCCAGGACATCATGTTGCTGCTGGAGCGGATCAACCGCACCGGCACGACGGTGCTGATGGCCACCCACGACCATTCGATCGTGGACTCGATGCGGCGCAGGGTCGTCGAGCTCCAGCTCGGCAAGGTCATCCGTGACGACGCCCGAGGCGTCTACGGCATCGGCCGCTGACCGGCCCCGCCCTCCTCCGTTACCCACGACTTCCAAGGGACATCAACCCCGATGCGCGCCAGTTTCGTCTTCAGCGAGGTAGTCACCGGCTTGCGCCGGAACGTCACGATGACCATCGCGATGATCCTCACCACCGCGGTCTCCCTCGCCATGCTCGGCTTCGGCCTGCTGGCCGTCGGCACGATCGACAAGATGAAGGCCAACTTCCTCGCCGACGTCGAGGTTTCGGTCTATCTGGTCAACGACATCAGCTCCGGTGACCCGAACTGCTCGCAGTCCGCCTGCCAGGCGCTGCGCCAGGACCTGCAGGGCAACGACGGCGTCGAGTCGGTCGTGTTCGAGAACCGCGAGCAGTCCTACGAGCGGTTCAAGAAGATGTTCGAGAGCCAGCCCGAACTGCTCGCACTGACCGGACCGGAGGCGCTGCCCGCGTCGCTGCACGTCAAGCTGAAGAACCCCGAGCGCAGCCAGGCGATCATCCAGGAGTACACCGGCAAACCCGGCGTCAGCAAGGTCGACGACCAGCAGAAGGCACTGGACCGCGTGTTCAACGCGCTCAACGGTGTGCGGAACCTGGCCTTCGGCGCCGCGCTGATCATGGCCATCGCCGCGCTGCTGCTGATCGCCAACACGATCCAGGTGTCGGCGTTCACCCGGCGCACCGAGGTCGGCATCATGCGGCTGGTCGGCGCGACCCGCTGGTACACGCAGCTGCCGTTCCTCCTGGAGGCGGTGGTCGCCGGCCTGGTCGGTGCGATCATCGGCATCGTGTTCCTCGTGCTCACCAAGGTGCTGTTGCTCGACTTGGTGCTCACCGGGGACGTGTTCCCCGCGGTCGGCATGCTCGAATTGCTGTTCCCGGTGGCGCCGATCCTGCTCGCCGTCTCGGTCATCATTTCCGCGATCACCGGCTACGTGACGCTGCGCCTGTACGTGCGCCACTAGCCGCCCCGATAACCACCTGCCCGAACACAGAAACTCACGTAGAGTCGCCGCTATGCCCAAGGAACGTGGACACAAGGTGATCGTGTCGAACCGCAAGGCTCGCCACGATTACTCCATCCTCGATACCTACGAAGCCGGTCTCGTGCTCGTCGGTACCGAGGTGAAGAGCCTGCGTGAAGGACGGGCATCGCTGGCCGACGCGTTCGCCACGGTGGACGACGGCGAGGTCTGGCTGCGCAACGTGCACATCCCGGAGTACGTGCAGGGCACGTGGACGAACCACACGCCGCGCCGCACCCGGAAGCTGCTATTGCACCGCCAGGAGATCGAGCGGCTCATCGGCAAGACCAAGGAGAGCGGGCTTTCCCTGGTCCCGCTGTCGATGTACTTCAAGGACGGCAAGGTCAAGGTCGAGATCGCGCTGGCCAAGGGCAAGAAGTCCTACGACAAGCGGCAGGACATCTCCAAGCGCGACGCGGAGCGCACCATCAGCCGGGCCTTGGGCCGGGCGCTGAAGGGCCGGTACAACGATTGATCCACGGGCCCGCTTCGGACGCCGAGATCCCTGACTGGATCTCGGCCCTGGGCATCGACGGGCTCGTGGACCTGCACCTGCACTTCCTGCCGAAACCGGTCATGGACAAGGTGTGGGCCTACTTCGACCAGGCCGAAGAGCACTACGGCATGGCCTGGCCGGTGCACTACCGCACGTCGGAAGAAGAACGCATCGAAACCCTGCGGTCCTTCGGCGTGCGCAAGTTCGCGCCGCTGGTCTATCCGCACAAGCCCGGGATGGCCGAATGGCTGACGTCGTGGGCGCTGGAGTTCGCCGAACGCGTCCCGGACGCCGTGCCGACGGGCACGTTCTACCCGGAACCCTCGGCATTGTCCGTTGTGGACGGTGCGTTGCGGGCGGGTGCGCGCTGTTTCAAGGCGCACGTCCAGGTCGGCGCCTACGACCCGCGTGACGAGCTGCTGGACGGCGTCTGGGGCGCGCTGGCGGACGCAGGTGTCCCCGTGGTCGTCCACTGTGGACACGGTCCGTTGAAGGGTGCCTACACCGGGCTACGGTTGTTCGAAGAGATCCTGGTGCGGCATCCGGATCTGACGCTGGTCCTGGCACACGCGGGTATGCCGGAGATCGACTTCGCGTTCGAGCTGGCCAGGAAGTATCCGCGCGTGTACCTCGACACCACGATGGTCGGCGTGGACTTCACCTCGCGCGGCAACCCGCTTCCGCCGGACTGGGCCGACCTGCTGGCGGAGTTCCCGGATCGCGTCGTGCTCGGCACCGACTTCCCCAACATCCCGTACTCGTACGCCACACAGCTGCAGGCGATCGCCGGCTGGGCAGCCGACGATCGCCTGGGTGAGCCGTTCCTGCGGGCGGTGCTGCACGACACCCCCGCCAAACTGCTCAGCGTTTGAGCTGCGCCACCTCGGTGACCGAGACGGCGCGGCCGAGCAGCCGCGTCCCCAGTTCCGTGACCGGGATCTGCTTGCCCGCCAAAAGGAATCCGCCCGTCGCCAGCGCCACCCACGGCACCGGGCCCTGCGCGAGACCGTCGCTCAGCGGGGCGAAACCGTGCGCGGCGAGACCGAGCAGGCCTCCGGCGATCGCCAGGCCGGCCACGACCAGCTGAGGCGTGTGCGCCGTCGAGGCCGGGCCGGAGCTCTGTGTTTCGAACCGGGCGAACAGCCGCAGCAGGCCGAAGAGCACCAGCCCGCAGGCGCCGAGCCAGGCCGGGACCATCGTCAGCCACAGCACGGAACCCGGTTCTGGGGTCTCGTAACCCAGGCCGTAGACCGCGACACCGGAGACGACGATCAGGGCCGGCATGTGCCACAGGTAGACGCTCATGAACCGCGGGCCGATCCACTTCAGGGCGGTGTCGAGATTCGGCCGGGCGGCGAGTGCGTTCAGCTGCGGTTTGAAGGCCAGCAGGAGCCCGATCTGGCCGATCGCGAGGAAGGCCAGCAGCACGGTCGGCGGGCTCATATTCGACACCGGGGCGCCCGGCATGCCGATCATGCTGGCGGGATACGGACCGAACGCGACCATCAGCGCGGTGATACCGAAACCGGCGGCGGACATGCCCAACGCGGCGTTGCGGCTCATCGAGCCGAGACGGCCCTGCGTGTAGTGGAAACCGAGCTGGTGCACGGCCATCCAGACGAAGATCGCGTTCGCGAAACCGATCAGGCCGAGGTCGTTGAAGCGGGCGACGTCGACGAGGACGGCGGCGGCGAGCATCACGAGCGGGACCTTGAGGCCCCAGCGCCGGTGCGCGGCGGCCATCAGCGGGGTGAGCAGCACGGTGAGCACGTACACGGCCAGGAACCACAGCAGCTGCGCGGCGATCGCGCCGCCCACCTGCAACGGCTGCTCCGGAATGCCCATCCCGCGCAGGATGTCCGGGACGAACAGCCAGACGGCCACCAGCGGCAGCACCGGGATCATCAGCCGCTTGAGCCGGGCCGCGAGCCAGGAGCGGGAACTTTCCGCGCGGCTCAGCGAGATCAGGTTCGCCGCGCCACCCGCGAAGAAGACCAGCGGCATGACCTGACTGAGCCAGGTGATGACCCACCAGCCGGGCGTCGCGAGGGCGTTCCCGGTCGAGAGATGGCCGTCGGCGTACGAGAGCACCGGCATTCCCCAGTGCTGAACGACGACCGCGAGGATCGCGACCGCTCGGACGATGTCCAGGAACCTGTCCCGGCCCTGCTTCTGGCTCGTGTGCATGGAAAAGAGCCTGGTGCTTCAGGGCCGCGAAAACAGCGGTGCGGGCCGCCGTATCGATCTTCCTGTTTTCGCCCTCGGAAGGTGGAGTTTTCCCTACCCCACGCCATCCGGCTCGGGTTCGGGCCGCGGCGCGGGCTCCGGGACCGGGGCGGAGCACAGCCGGAATTCCCAGCAGTCGTCCTTGGCGCGGCCGAGTTCGTACCGGGTCTCGATCTTCGGCCCGTCGTGCAGATGGACATGCTTGAGGACGGTGCCCGCGACCGGTTCGGTGTCACCGAGTTCCTGGACGCGGCCGTCGAGGGGCCCGCCGAAGAAGCGGACGCTGTGGGAGGGCCTGCCGGTCATGGGTCCTCCTCGGTTCGGCTCGTCGCTCACCAACAGTCTGCCCATGTTAGGTGAGTGACGGGTTCGCCACCAAGAGCTACTCGGGCTGCTTCGTGGAGCGGCCCGGGGAGTGATAGCAAAGGTCCCTTGCTCTCTTTCCCCAGGTCAGCGACCCAAGTAAGTGAGCACCGCGCGGACCCGGCGATGTTCCACCGAACTCGCTTCGAGGCCGAGCTTCGCGAAGATGTTGCCGATGTGCTTCTCGACCGCGCCGTGCGAGACGACGAGCGAGTTCGCGATCGCGGTGTTCGACAGGCCCTGCGCCATCAGCCCCAGCACCTCGGACTCGCGGGCCGTGAGGGCGTCGAGGGGGTTCTTGCGGCCTCGTGCCATCAGCTGGGCGATGACGTCCGGGTCGATGGCCGTACCGCCGCCGGCGACCCGCTTGACCGCGTCGAGGAAGTCCCCGACGTCCGCGACGCGTTCCTTGAGCAGGTAACCGACTCCGCCCGCGCCTCCGGACAGCAGCTCGACGGCGTAGCTCTCCTCGACGTACTGGGAAAGCACGAGAACCGGCAGCCCCGGGATGACCTCGCGAGCGCCCAGGGCCGCCCGCAGACCCTCGTCCGTGAAGGTGGGCGGCATCCGTACATCGACGATCGCGAGATCCGGCCGGTGCTCCTTGACCGCGCGCAGCAGGTCGTCGCCGTTGTCCACGGCCGCGACGGTCTCGATGTTCTCGTCGGCGAGGAGGCGGATCACCCCCGCGCGCAACAGAACCGCGTCTTCGGCGATGACAACCCGCATGCTGCCCCCAGCGTCGTGAGTGAATGGCAGAGCCTATTCACTCACGAGCTGGTCACCATTGGCACGGCAGGTCCGCACGAATCACCGTCGGACCGCCGGGCGGGCTGACGACGGTGATCACACCGTCGATCGTGGCCGCCCGGTCGGCGAGCCCGGCGAGGCCGCCACCTGGCCGGACTTCGGCGCCACCGTGCCCGTTGTCGGTGATCTCGACGATGACCATCGAGTCGGTGCGCCACACCTTCACACCCGCTTCGGTCGCTCCCGAATGCTTCGCGATGTTCGTCAGCGTCTCGCCGACGATGAAGTACGCCGTCGACTCGACCGCCGCCGGCGGCCTCGGCTCGACGTTCACTTCGACATCGACGTGGATCGGCGACTTCGCGGCCTGTGCGGACAAGGCGGCGTCGAGGCCGCGGTCGCCGAGCACGGCCGGGTAGATGCCCCGGGCGAGATCGCGCAGTTCCGATACCGCGAGCTTGGCGTCGAGGTGCGCTTCGTCGATCAACTCGCGCACGGCGTCCGGGTCGTTGTCGAACTTCGACTTCGCACGGCCCAGACTCATCGCGACGGCGACCAGGCGCTGCTGCGCGCCGTCGTGCAGGTCACGTTCGATGCGGCGGCGCTCGGCCTCGGCGGCGTCGACCCCTCGTGCCCGCGACGACTGCAACCGTTCGGCCTTCTGCTCCAGCCGCTGCGTGCGGTTCGGGCCGAGCAGCGAGTACGCCAGGTTGCCGTGCAGCCAGCCGAGCCACGGGGTGACCCAGATCGCCATCGGCAGCAGCACGATCGACGCGATCGCGATCGGGAGCTCCAGGCAGGCCAGCGGGAACGCCGCCATCAGGTAGGCGAGGTCGCGCCACGTCGTCGCGTCGGTCAGCCGGGTCAGCCAGCGCTTGACCAGCGGAAGCCCCTCGACGGGGAGCCGCTCGATCGGTCCCAGCGGAGTCTCGAGCATCGTCCGCGCCCAGCCCCGCTCCCGGTCGGCGGACCAGCGGATGAAGTTGGTCGTGGCCATGAGGATCGGGAAACCGACCCACACCACCGCCGTCGCGATGCCGACCGCCAGGCCCACGACGATCAAAACGAACTGAAGCAGCCGGAACACGAAGCTGACGATCATGTAGACGATCGACCGCAACGGCCGCGGCCGAGGAATCCCCACCTGCTGTACCTGCTGGTCGATCGTCATCCGTGAACCTCGCCCCATGAATCCTCCAGACGGCGGCGCTGGGCGCGGGTCGGCCCGAGCAGCGCCGTCGCCAGCCGGGCATGCGAGCCCGCCAGCGCCTTCGTCAACGCTACCGACAGGGCGATGCACAGCACTCCGAGAGCGGCCCAAGGCAGCGCCGAGACCGTCGAATCGACGGTGAACCAGGCGTTTTCCCAGGTCGGGAAGCGGTACTCGCCGCCAGGCAGGAAGCGGTAGTAGATCGGCAGGCCCGCGAGGCCGAGACTGGTCGACCAGAACACCGTGACCAGCACGAACTCGATGATCCCGAGCGGGAAGAGCAGGAAGAAATAGCCGAGGTCGCGCCACGTCGAGGCGTCCTTCAGCCGCGCCTTCCACCGCACGGTCTGGCCCGCGTCGGGCAACGGCAGGTACGGCAGGTCGATGTAGCGATCGAGCAGCGCGTACACCCTGGCGCGCTCCATCCGGGCCGCCCCGCGGACCGACAGGATCACCAGCGCGAGGATCGGCAACCCGATCCAGACGACCGCCGTGCCGATGCCCACCCAGAAGAACGACATCAGGAGCGCGAACGCCACAATGCCCATCGGCAGGTTCATCAGCAGGTAGACCAGCGAGCCGCCGAACGACGGATCGGACCTGCTCAGCTCCCGCTCGGCCGCTAGCGCACTCATGGTCGTGCTCCTCTCTGGTGCGAGGAGACCAGCATCTTCCCTCAGGCGGGGCAGGCGACATGGTGCCCGCGGGCATCTCCCCGGTGGGGCTAGCCCCACCTGCGGGAATAACCCGGTTGCCGTCCGAGTTATGATGTAGAGGTTGTATCCCACAAGGGGGTGAACGGTTTCGACTTTGGACGTTGAATCAGGAGAAGCGTGCCGGTGCAGGCGAGAGACCACCGTAAGCGTCATCGCAAACCAATAAGCGCCGAGCCTAAGAGCCAGCGCGAGTTCGCCCTTGCTGCCTAAGCAGTAGAGCAACTCTGTCGGTCCGGGGTCGCCTCCGACCCGGTCACCGGCATCAGCTAGGAGGCTTACCGCCACACTCGGCTACGGGGTGTGGTTGGGAAACAAACAGTGGCTGGGCTCGTCACTTCAGCTTGTTCGCGTGACTGAAGGGGCCAAGTAGAGACATAGCGGACTGCGCACGGAGAAGTCCTGGTGATACGCCAGAGGACCCGGGTTCAATTCCCGGCACCTCCACTGGTCGACGGAAGCGGCTCTGCCCCTCGGGGTAGGGCCGCTTCTTCATGTACGGGTGCGAAGGCGCTTAAAGCGACTTACGGTTCTTCGCGCCTTTAAGCACGCTTCGCTGCTCTCTCTGCGCGTGCATTTTGGATTCTTTCCTCACTGAGACATTCGGGCTCGCACGTCTGTTCGATCAGGTGTAGTGTTGGGGCTGTGGCCAGCGAAGATGCATTTCCGAAGACGTCCACCGAGAGAGGCGGCGGCTCATCCACTACAGCGAAGGGAAAGGTCCAAATCGTCCAAAGCGGACTGCCTGAATTCACCCCTGCCGGGACACTGAGACGGCACATCATGCACTTACGGACATAGGTCGATCCCGTTTCGGCGAATAGGGTCGGGACCATGCGGCTTCATGTGCATCGGTGGGGATCCGGCCCGCGCGTCGTTCTCGTGCACGGTGTGCTGCTCGGCGGCAGGGAAGCGTGGCGGGCTCAGCGTCCGTTGACCGAGCGGTGGACGTTGCTCGCGCCGGACCGGCTCGGTCACGGGAAATCGCCGGAAGGAGTGCAGGATTTCGAGGTCGACGCCGAACTGATCGCGGAGCAGGTGCTCGACGAGCCCGCGCATCTGGTCGGGCTGTCCTACGGCGCGATCGTCGCGATGCTCGCCGCCGCGCGGCGGCCGGAGATGGTCCGGACGCTCACCGTGGTCGAGCCGCCCGCGGCCGGGGTCGTTCGTGGTCACGAGGTCGTCGATGCGTGGGACGCCGAACTGAGGCGGCTCCTCGCCGGCTCGCTGGAAGATCCTCGCGAGGTCTTCGAGGTCTTCTTCCCGCTTGCCGGTGTGCCACTGCCGATCCCGGATCCGGTGCCGGAAACACTGCGGCGCGGGGCTCGTGCCCTGATCGGGATGCGGCCGCCGGGAGACGCGGAGCTACCGCTCGATGCGTTGGCCTCGGCCGGTTTCCCGATGCTCGTGATCACCGGTGACCACCGGCCGGAGTACGAGATCATCGCCGACGCGATCGCGAACAGGACCGGTGCGGTCCGCGATCGCGTGACAGGGATGGGGCATTTGGTGCCCGACGTCGGCGAGCCGTTCAATGCCCGGCTCGAGTCCTTTTTGAATCACGGAGAGTAGTGGAAACTAGATCATTTTTGTCTCAATTCACCCGCGCCGGGAACTGCCGCGGGGTGGGATGTCATGCTGAGTGTCCGACCATGGCCCTCTTTCGAACCGACCCCGTGTCGCCGGAGGGCCGGAAGAAGGTGGCAGATGACCTGGGCTAGGCATTCCAGTCGTCCCGATCCCGCAGAAGACCAGAGCCGCATGGCAGGTGTGCGGGCTGAAGAAGAAATCCGCCTCACCGTGCAGAACGGCAGGGCCGCAAGGACCGTCGCCGGGCACTCTTCGGACGCACTCGACTGCGCCGAACTACTGGCGATGCTCGGGCTCGAGGGAGTCCAGAAGAAGCACGCTCAGCGCACCTGACCCCCGATCCGGGTGGTCAGTTCGGCCGCGGTCAGGCGGACCTCTTCGGCGAGGTCGGGCCAAGTCTCCTCGCATCCCTCGGCCCCCGGGCAGAGGTGGCGGAGGGTCACGCTGATCGCGGCCATCGGCCGGCCGCCGTGGTCGAAGACCGGGCAAGCCACCGAGGCGAATCCTTCGGTGACGTGACCGTCTTCGACCGCCCAGCCGAGCCTGCCCTCCGCGTTCAGCGTTCGGCGTAGTTCGGCGAGGGTGCGCGGGCCGCGACCGGTGCGCAGCACGAACGCCGACGCGGCCGGGAAGAGCGCGCGTACGTGCGGCGACGGCAGGTGCCGCAGTATCGCCCTGCCCGACGCTGTGAGCTGCCCGGGCAGCCGGACGCCGACCTCGGTGACCAGGGTTTCCGGGCGCGTTGGGCGTTCTTTCACCAGGTAGAGCGACTCGTTGCCGTGCAGCACGCCGAGATGCGCGGTGTGGCCGACCCGGTCCGCGAGTTTGCGCAGCAGCGGGACCGCTAGCCGTTCCAGCGGATCGTGCCGAAGGTAGGCCGAGCCGAGCTCGAACGCGGCGATGCCGAGGCCGTACCGGCGCTCGGCGTGCAAGTGAGCCACGAAACCGGCGGCCTCCAGTTCGGCGAGCAGGTGATACGTCGTCGAACGCGGGAGACCGAGTTCGCGCGCGATCGCGGCCGCCGACACCGGACCCGGCCGGGCGGCCAGGGCCCGAAGGATGCCGAGGCCGCGTCGCAGAGCCGGTACTTCGCTGCTCTCACCCATGCTGACCTCCTGTTTCGCTCGGCGCGGTAGCAAGGGACCTTTGCTATCGCTTCTCTCAACGTCGAGAGAAGCGGTAGCAAAGGTCCCTTGCTCTCTTTCCGCAGGTGACTGTGTGGATTTCTGGTCATCCAACGCACCAAAATCCACACGGTCAGTACGCATCGCTACGCGGAGTACAGGGTGTGTGGATATAGGGACACTCAACGTCCCTATATCCACACACCTCCGTCGCCCGCGATAGCAAGGGACCCTTGCTATCGCCGTGCGTGTCTTGGATACCAGACACAACCACCGGTTGGGGCCGCCCACCAGCGGGCATGGCGTTGTCCAATGGGGCTATGCCGGAAACCGTACTTCTGGGCTCCGAACCGCTTCGGCCCGAACAGGTCGTCGCGGTCGCCCGTGACCACTCGCCCGTCGCGGTCAGCGAAGCGGCCGAGAAGAACCTCGCCGCGACGCGTCAGCACATCGACGACCTCGCCCACGCCGAGACGCCGACGTACGGCGTTTCGACGGGCTTCGGGGCGCTCGCGACCAGGCACATCCCGCTCGAGCGCCGCACCGCCCTGCAGCGGTCGCTGATCCGGTCGCATGCGGCGGGCGCGGGGCCGGTCGTGGAGACCGAGGTCGTGCGCGCGCTGATGTTGCTGCGTCTCCGCACTCTCGCCAGTGGGTACACCGGTATCCGGCCGCAGACCGCGCAAGCGCTTGCGGCCCTGCTCAACGCCGGGATCACCCCGCTCGTCCACGAGTACGGCTCCCTCGGCTGCTCCGGCGACCTCGCGCCTCTCGCCGCCGTCGCGCTCGCGCTGATGGGAGAGGGTGAAGTCGAGTACAACGGCGAAGTCGTCCAGGCAAGCGTCGCGCTGAAGCACGCTGGCATCGAGCCGGTCGTTCTCGCGGAGAAGGAGGGCCTCGCCCTCACGAACGGGACTGACGGCATGCTCGGCATGCTCCTGCTCGCCGCGGCCGACCTGCGCAAGCTTCTCGACACCGCCGACATCACCGCGGCGATGAGCGTCGAGGCGCTCCTCGGTACCGATCGCGCTTTCGCCGCCGATCTCCAGGCGCTGCGCCCGCACCCCGGGCAGGCACGGAGCGCCCAGCGCATGTGGACGGCGCTTCAGGACTCGAAGATCGTCGAGAGCCACCGCGGTCCGGACTGCAACCGCGTCCAGGACGCGTACTCCCTCCGCTGCTCGCCCCAGGTGCACGGCGGCGCACGCGACAGCCTCACGCACGCGGAACTCGTCGCTGAGCGTGAGCTTCACTCCGCGGTCGACAACCCGGTCGTGCTGTCCGACGGCCGCGTCGAGTCGAACGGTAACTTCCACGGCGCCCCGGTCGCGTACGTGCTCGACTTCCTCGCCATCCCGCTCGCGGACGTCGCCAGCATCGCCGAGCGCCGCACCGACCGGATGCTTGACAAGGCTCGTTCGCACGGCCTGCCGCCGTTCCTCGCGTTCGACCCCGGCGTCGATTCGGGTCACATGATCGCGCAGTACACGCAGGCGGCCATCGTCAGCGAACTCAAGCGTCTCGCGGTGCCGGCGTCGGTCGATTCGATCCCGAGCAGCGCGATGCAGGAGGACCACGTCTCCATGGGCTGGTCCGCCGCGCGCAAGCTGCGCAAGGCCGTCGAGGGGCTCAACACCGTCCTCGCCATCGAACTGCTCACCGCCGCGCGGGCACTCGACATGCGCGCGCCCCTGGTCCCGTCGCCGGTCACCGGCCGGGTCCGGGATCTCGTCCGCACCAAGGTCGAGGGCCCCGGCCCCGACCGTCATCTGGCGCCGGAGATCGCCGCCGCCGAAGAACTCGTCGCGTCGGGTGCCGTCCTCGCCGCGGCCCAACTGGAGGTCTGAGCCCATGACCCGCACGGTCCGTGCCGCCCGAGGCACCACGCTCACCGCGAAGAACTGGCAGACCGAAGCCGCGCTGCGGATGTTCCACAACAACCTCGACCCCGACGTCGCCGAGCGCCCGGAGGACCTGGTCGTCTACGGCGGCACCGGCAAGGCCGCCCGCAACTGGGCCAGCTTCGACGCGATCACCCGCGAGCTGACCAGCTTGGAGCAGGACGAGACGTTGCTCGTCCAGTCCGGCAAGCCGGTCGGCGTGTTCCGCACGCACGAATGGGCGCCGCGTGTGCTCATCGCGAACTCCAACCTCGTCGGCGACTGGGCGACCTGGCCGGAGTTCCGCCGCCTGGAGGCGCAGGGCCTGACCATGTACGGCCAGATGACCGCGGGGTCCTGGATCTACATCGGCACGCAGGGAATCTTGCAGGGCACCTACGAGACCTTCGCCGCCGTCGCGAAGAAGCGGTTCGGAGGCACCCTCAAGGGCACGCTCACCGTCACCGCCGGTCTCGGCGGCATGGGTGGCGCGCAGCCGCTCGCGGTCACGATGAACGACGGGGTCGCGCTCGTCATCGAATGCGACCCGCAGCGCGCCCACCGCCGCGTCGAGACCCGCTACCTCGATGAGGTCGCCGACGACCTCGACGACGCGATCCGCCGGGTGGAGGCCGCGAAGAAGGAGAAGCGCGCGCTGTCCGTCGGCGTGGTCGGCAACGCCGCCGAAGTGCTGCCCGAACTGCTGCGCCGCGGCGTCGAGGTCGACATCGTCACCGACCAGACTTCCGCGCACGACCCGCTTTCGTACCTGCCCAAGGGTATCGGCGTCGACGAGTGGCAGGACTACGCGGACAAGAAGCCCGACGAGTTCACCGAGCGCGCCCGCGAGTCGATGGCGGAGCACGTGGAGGCGATGCTCGGCTTCCTCGACAAGGGCGCCGAGGTCTTCGACTACGGCAACTCCCTGCGCGGCGAGGCGAAACTCGGCGGCTGCGAGCGGGCGTTCGACTTCCCCGGTTTCGTGCCCGCCTACATCCGCCCGCTGTTCTGCGAGGGCAACGGCCCGTTCCGCTGGGCGGCGCTGTCCGGTGACCCCGAGGACATCGCGGCGACCGACCGCGCGATGCTGGAACTGTTCCCGGAAAACGAATCCCTCGCACGCTGGCTCAAGCTGGCAGGCGAACGCGTCGCCTTCCAGGGGCTGCCGGCGCGGATCTGCTGGCTCGGCTACGGCGAGCGGCATCTCGCGGGCCTGCGGTTCAACGAGATGGTCGCCAGCGGCGAGCTGAAGGCGCCGGTCGTCATCGGCCGCGACCACCTCGACTCGGGCAGTGTCGCCTCGCCGTACCGCGAGACCGAGGGCATGGCCGACGGTTCCGACGCGATCGCCGACTGGCCGTTGCTGAACGCGCTGGTCAACACCTCGTCGGGTGCCAGCTGGGTGTCGATCCACCACGGCGGCGGGGTCGGTATGGGCCGCTCCATCCACGCCGGCCAGGTCAGCGTGGCCGACGGAACCCTGCTGGCCGCGCAGAAGCTCGAACGCGTGCTCACCAACGACCCGGGCATGGGCGTCATCCGGCACGTCGACGCCGGATACGACCGCGCCGCCGACGTCGCCGACGAGCGCGGCGTGCGCGTGCCGATGCGGGACGCCGAGTGACCGCGTCCTCGCTGCTGGGGGAGATCTCGGACGTCGGCCGCGACCCGAAGCGCGGCGGTTACTCCCGCCACGCCTTCGACGCGGCCGAGACCGAACTGCGCGCGTGGTTCGTCGAGCGCGCGGGACGGCTGGGGCTGGGTGTCGAGACCGATCGCAACGGCAACATCTGGGCCTGGTGGGGCACCCCCGGACCGGACGCCGTCGTCACCGGGAGCCACCTCGATTCGGTGCCCGGTGGTGGCGCCTTCGACGGCCCGCTCGGGGTCGCGAGCGCACTCGACGCGGTGGAGATCTTGCAGGCCAAGGGATTCCGCCCCGCCAAACCGTTCGCCGTCGTGGTCTTCGCGGAAGAGGAGGGCGGCCGTTTCGGCGTGCCGTGCCTCGGCTCGCGGCTGCTGACCGGGACCATCGACGCGGACAAGGCGCGCGGCCTGCGTGATCCGGACGGCGTCACGTTCGCCGAAGCGGCGGCGAAATCCGGCCTCGATCCCGATCGGATCGGCCGGGACTCCGAGCGACTCGGCCTGATCGGGCGGTTCCTCGAACTGCACGTCGAGCAGGGGCGCGGGTTGATCGATCTCGGCTCGCCGGTCGCCGTCGGGAGTACGGTGATCGCCCACGGCCGATGGCGGTTCTCCTTCCAGGGACAGGGAAACCATGCCGGTGCGACGCTGATCGGTGATCGTCGTGACCCGATGATCCCGGCGGCCGAGACCGTCCTCGCCGTGCGGAAACTGGCGAAGGCGACCGCCGACGCCAGGGCCACCGTCGGCAGGCTTGTGCCGGTGCCGGGCGGAACCAACGTCATCGCGTCCACTGTGGACCTGTGGTTGGACGCGCGGGTGCCGGGCACGGACACGCCCGAACTGGTCGCGGAGATCGCGAAGCTGGCCGAAGAGGCGGCCGGGCAGGAAGGCTGTCGCGTCGAGGTCACCAGGGAGTCGTACTCGGACGACGTGGTCTTCGACGACGCGCTGCGCCGCGACCTGGGCACCTGGCTCGGCGGACCGCCGGAGCTGCCGACCGGCGCCGGGCACGACGCCGCGATCCTCGCCGGATTCGTCCCGTCCGGGATGCTCTACGTGCGCAATCCGACCGGGATCAGCCATTCCCCGGAGGAGTTCTCCGAGGCGGCGGACGTCGACCACGGTGCCCGCGCGCTCGCGGAAGTCCTGGAGAAACTGTCGACATGACGACATATTGGTGTGAACGGGCCTGGTTGCCGGATGGGATCGCCGATGCCGTCCGGATCGAGGTCGACGGCGGGACGATCGTTTCCGTGACGGCGAACGCGTCTCGCGAAGGAACTGTCCTGAGTGGACTGACCCTGCCGGGCTTCGCCAACGGGCACTCGCACGCGTTCCATCGTGCGCTGCGCGGCCGGACGCACCATGACCGCGGGACCTTCTGGACGTGGCGCGAGCGGATGTACTTGCTCGCGTCGCGGCTCGATCCGGACTCGTACCACCGGCTGGCGCGTGGGGTCTACGCCGAGATGGTGCTGGCCGGATACACGAGTGTCGGCGAGTTCCACTACCTGCACCACGCGCCGGGCGGAAAGCCTTACGCCGAGCCGAACGCGATGGGCGAGGCGCTGCGGCAGGCGGCCAGGGACGCCGGGATCCGGCTGACGTTGCTCGACACGTGCTACCTCGCGGGCGGCATCGGCGTCGAGCCCGACGAGGTGCAACGGCGGTTCTCCGACGGTTCCGCGGCGCACTGGGCGCGGCGAGTCGGCGAGCTGCGGGAAGACGAGAAGTTCCGGGTGGGTGGCGCGATCCATTCCGTGCGCGCCGTTCCCGAAGATCAACTGTCCGAAGTGGATCGTGGGACCGGTCCGCTGCACATCCACCTTTCCGAGCAGCGGGCCGAGAACGAGCAGTGCCTGGCGGCCTATGGCCGGACGCCGACGGGGCTGCTCCACGACCGCGGCGTGCTCGGCGAGCGGCTCACCGCGGTGCACGCGACGCATTTGACCGCGGACGACGTCAAGCAACTCGGCGCGGCGCGGAGTCGTGCCTGCTTCTGCCCGACGACCGAACGGGATCTCGGCGACGGCATCGGTCCCGCGCGGACGTTGCTGGACGCGGGCGTGCGGCTGTCGCTCGGCAGCGACAGCAACGCCGTCGTCGACGCGTTCGAAGAGACCAGAGCGCTGGAACTGAACGAGCGGCTCGCCAGCGAGAAACGCGGCCGGTTCACCGCCGAGGAACTGCTCGCGGCGGCGGCGGATCACGGCGCGATCGGCTGGGACGAGGTCGGCGAGCTCGCTGTGGGGGCGGGCGCGGACCTGGTCACGGTCGGCCTCGGGTCGGTGCGGACCGCGGGGATCGAGCCGTCCGGGGTGGTCTTCGCCGCCTCCGGCGCGGACGTCCGGGATGTCGTCGTCGCCGGGCGTGAGATCGTCCGCGATGGCGCGCATCAGCTGATCGACCGGCCGGAAACGGTCTTGGCCAAGGAGATCGAGGCATTGTGGCAGTCCTGATCACGGGTATCGGCGAGCTCACCACGAACGACGCCGAGCTGGGCAAACTCCGTGACGCGGCCGTTGTCGTCGACGGCGTGACGATCGCCTGGGCCGGTTCGGCGGCGGACGCGCCCGACGCGGACGAGCGGATCGACGTCGACGGCCGCGCGGTGCTGCCCGGCTGGGTGGACAGCCACACGCACCTCGTGTTCGCCGGGGACCGGACGGCGGAGTTCGAGGCACGGATGGCAGGGAAGGCGTACAGCGCCGGAGGGATCGCGGTCACCGTCGACGCGACGCGATCGGCTTCCGACGAGCAGCTCGCGGCGAACCTGCGGCGTCACGTCGACGAAGCGGCGAAGCAGGGCACGACGTGTCTGGAGACGAAGACCGGATACGGGCTCAACGTCGAAGACGAGGTGCGCTCGGCGCGGATCGCCGCCGACGTGGCCGACGAGGTCACCTTCCTCGGCGCGCATCTGGTGCCGCCGGGCGCGGACGCGGAGTCCTATGTGGACCTGGTGTGCGGCGACATGCTCGACGCGGTGGCGCCGCTCGTGCGATGGGCGGACGTGTTCTGCGAGACCGGCGCTTTCGACGAGGCGCAGTCCGCGCGGGTGCTGAAGGCGGCGCGGGAACGCGGGCTCGGTCTGCGGGTGCACGGGAACCAGCTGGGGGAGGGGCCCGGGGTGCGGCTTGCCGTCGAACTGGGGGCCGCGAGTGTCGACCACTGCACGTACCTGAGCGAAGCGGACGTCGAGGCTCTCGCTGCTTCGGACACTGTCGCGACCCTTCTGCCGGCGTGTGACCTGTCGACCCGGCAGCCGCTGGCGCCGGCGCGGCGGCTCCTGGACGCGGGGGCGACGGTCGCGCTGGCGAGCAACGCGAACCCGGGCAGCTCGTACACGACGTCGATGGCGTTCTGCGTCACGACCGCGGTGCTGCAGATGCGGATGACGATCGAGGAGGCCGTCTGGTCGGCGACGGCGGGCGGCGCTCGGGCTCTGCGGAGGGACGACGTGGGCTTCGTGCGGCCTGGGGCGCGTGCCGACCTTCAGGTGCTGGAGGCGCCTTCGGTCACGCACCTCGCGTATCGGCCCGGAGTGCCGCTGACGACCGCTGTGTGGCGTCGCGGGAAGCTGCTGACCAGTGGTTTCGCCTCAAAGTGATAGCAAAGGTCCCTTGCTCCCCCGCTGAGTTCAGGAGGCTCGGCCGGGGTCTGCAGTCAGGCGACTGTTCCTGCACTGTCGCGGGGCCGCATGTGCCGGTGGTGGGGCTTGTTTCTGGGCGCCGGTGGGGCTTCAGTGTCCACAAGGGACACCGCCGGACGATTGAGTGTCCGATTGATGCCGCTATGTGCGGTTTCGTGGGGGGTCGTGAGTGGCAATGAGGGTTAGAACGACACAAATCACTCACGACCCCCTCGTGAAACCGTGCAAGTCACCCAAATCGGGCACTTCTGTGTCGTAAAGGGTCCCTTGTGGACAGTCAAGAGCCGGGTGAGGCTCCTTGCGGGAGCCCGCTCCTGTCGGGTCCACCACGGCACGTTCGCCTTGTCCCGCTATGGCGGCGGAGCCGACCAGCAGTTATGCGACTCTGCCGGGTCCCTTGCTCTCCCCGCTGAGTTCAGGAGGCTCGGCCGAGGGTTTCCTCGACGCGCAGGCGTAGCTCGGACGGGAGTTCGCCGAGCAGGTGGGACCACTGCTCGACCCGCTTCTCGCTCAGGTGGGTGAGCAGGTCGAGCACCGGCGGCCACAGGTCCTCGTCGGCGGCCGCGACCCGCAGCAGGCCGCGGAACCGGGCTTCGGAGAGCAGCCCGAGGACGTGATCGATCCGGTTCTTGTCGTCGAGGACGAACGCGATCCGGATCAGTGCCTCGTCGCCGATGACGTCGAGTGCCCTGCGTACCGTCGGATCGGGCAGGTGGCCGACGAACCGGCCGACGGTGATCCAGTCCTCGCGGCGCACGAGTTCACCGGCGACCGCGACCACGGTGTCGAGCGGGATCCGCCCGATGATCGCGCTCGCGCGGCGCGGGTCCAGTTCGGCCGCGACGTCGGCCAGGAAGGGCGGCTTCAGCCGCTTCGCGACGTCGACGCCCCGGGAGACGTCCACCAGTCCGGCGATCCGCGCGCACAGAAGCGGGCCGAAGACCTTCTCGGCGATCTTCGCGAGGATCGGGCTCGGGACGAGCTTGCTCGCCATCGCCATCCGCTCGAGTGCGGCGCGGTTGGCGTCGAACAGCGTGTCCGTGACCTGCTCGCGGAACGCCTGGAGTTCGGCGGCGTCCACCTTCTCCAGATAAGCGAGCCGCTCAGGAGTGGTGCCGAGGACGCGGGCGAGTTTGAGGATCTCCGCCCGCGAGGCGAAGTTTTCGGTGGTCACAGGCCAACCACCTTGCGAACGGTGCCCCGCAGAAGCGCGGGTACGTACTTCAGGCCCTCTTCGCCCGCTTCGGCCAAGGCCTTGGCCTGACGGTGGCGCGCGTCGCGCAGCGCGTCGGAGAGGTCCTGCTTCTCGTTGTCGGCCAGCGCTTCGATGCCTGCCGGGACAGGACCGCCTAGCTGACCGGTGAGTGTGCGCTCGGCCATGGTGGATCATCATGCCTCATCGGGCTGGGAAAGCAGGGGACCTTTACTTTCGTCCATGGCGGACTGCTCGTCACGGCTTGTAGCGTCCAGGTCTGTGATGGACGGAGAGGAGCCCGTGCGGCGCGGGCGGCGGCTGGTCATGGACGTCGCGCTGTGGCTCGGGCTCTGTGGCTGGGTGACCATCGACGCCGGATCCAGCACGAAGCACTGGGAACTGCTCTTCGGGCTCACCGCGACCACAGCCGCGATCGCGGTGTCGCGCCGGTACCCGCTGGTCTCGCTCGCCATCGCCATGATCGCGAGTTTCATCGTGCTGGGCAGCTTCGGTGGCCGGGTGCCGATCTGGGAAGGGTTCCTCCTCGTCGCGGTGAGTTACCTCGCCGGCTACCGGCAACCGGTCGCGAAGCCGATGCTGCGCCTTTTCACGATCGTTTCCGTGATCGCGGTCCCGGTGGCGCTGCTTTGGAGCGAGGACGGCTTCTCGGCCTGGGGCGCGTTGCTCGGCATCCTGGTCTTCGCGTCGGTGACGCCGTGGCTGCTGGGCCGCTACATCCGGCAGCGCGAGGACATGGCGCGTGACGGCTGGCGCCGCGCCGAGGAGATGGAGAGCCGTCAGCGCCTCATCGCCGATCGCGCGCGGCTGCGTGAACGGACGAGGATCGCCAGCGACATGCACGACTCGCTGGGCCACGAGCTGAGCCTCATCGCGGTGCGCGCGGCGGCGCTGGAGGTCGCGGGCGGGCTCGACGAGCAGCAGCGGCAGGCCGCCGGTGACCTGCGACAAAGCGCCGCGACGGCGACCGAACGGCTGCGCGAGATCATCGGGGTCCTGCGCGAGGACGACGCGCCGACCGAGCCGGTGCACGAGAGCATCGACGAGCTGCTCGACCGGACCAGGGCGTCCGGTGTGCTGATCGAGTCCTCTGTGGACGCACCGTTCGACGGCGAACCGCAGATGGTCGACCGCGCCGCGTACCGCGTGGTCCAGGAATCGGTCACGAACGTGGTGAAACACGCGCCGGGTGCCGCCGTCACCGTCCGGGTCGTACGGTCGGCGGGGCGGACGGACGTCGTGGTCACCAATGCCGCGCCGCCCGCGGGGCCGTTGCCGGGCCGGGCTTCGGGCAGGCGCGGGCTGATCGGGCTGCGCGAGCGGGTCCGGCTGGTCGGCGGCACCCTTCGGGCAGGACCGCACGAAGGCGGATTCGAGGTCAGCGCGACCTTGCCGCACGACGCGGCACCGTCGGAGGAATCCCCGGAGAGTCAGGCGGCAATGGACGCCGAGGTCGGGCAGTCCCTGTCGGCCAGGGAACTGGAACGTGCCCGCCGTGACGTCCGGCGCAGCCTGATCCAGGCGGTCGTCGTGCCGATCGGGCTGTTCGGCCTGGTGGTCGGGATCAGCGGGGTGGTGTTCCTCGTCCAGTGGTACGGCTCCGTACTCGCCGGTGGCGACTACGACAAGATCCGGATCGGCCAGTCACGGGCGGAGATCGCGGCCGTGCTGCCCGGCGGCCAGCGGATCGCCCGGCCGCGCGTGGTGGAGCCCCCGGTGCCCGCGGGGGCGACGTGCGAGTACTACGGCACCGAGCGCACCGTGTTCAACTTGAACTACGAGGCCTACCGGCTGTGCTTCGCCGAGGGAAAACTCGTGGCGAAGGACTTGATCACCGAAGACGAGCAAAGGGGGAACCCGGATGATCCGGGTGGTGCTGGCCGATGACGAGGCGATGATCCGCGCCGGTGTGTCGGCGATCCTGGCGGCGGACGCCGGGATCGAAGTGGTCGCGGAGGCCGAAGACGGCCGTGCCGCCGTCGAGCAGGCGCGCGCGACCAGGCCGGACGTCGTGCTCCTCGACATCCGGATGCCGGTCATGGACGGGCTCAAGGCGGCGGAGGAGATCCGGCGGCTGCTGCCCGAGATCGGCGTGATCATGCTGACCACGTTCGGCGAGGACGCCTACATCGAGCGCGCGCTGGGGCTCGGCGCGAGTGGTTTCCTGTTGAAATCCGGTGATCCGCGCGAACTGTTGTCCGGGATCCACGCGGTCGCGGGCGGTGCGGCGTTCCTTTCGCCGAAGGTCGCGCAGCGGGTCATCGCCCGCTTCTCCGGCAACCAGGTGTCCCGCGCCGAGGAGGCGCGGGCGCTGATCGGCAAGCTGACCCCGCGTGAACAGGAAGTGCTGGCACTGCTGGGTTCCGGACTGTCCAATGCGGACATCGCGGCCAAGCTGTTCGTGGTCGAGGGCACGGTGAAGGCCTACGTGAGCACCATCCTCAACCGGCTCGGCGCGCGAAACCGCGTGCAGGCCGCGATCACCGCGTACGAGGCGGGGCTGGTCGGCGGGGAACCGGAGGCGTCCAGCCGCTGACCCCGGCGCCGATGCGGGCGGTGAGCGCGCCGGGCAGCAGGCGGAACACGCCGTTGCGGACGGCCACGGCGAGCGTGTTCCTCAACTGTGGGCCCATTTTTCCCGCCTGCACGGAGGATTTGACGACCGCTTGGGTGCGTGGGCGGCGCTGTTCGTCGTAACTCTTCAGTGCCGCGTCGACGTCTTCGGTGGTGCTCAGCGCGGCGGCGAGGACGACGGCGTCTTCGATCGCCTGGCAGCCGCCTTGGCCGAGGAACGGCGGCATCGCGTGGGCCGCGTCGCCGAGGAGCGCGACGCGGCCTTTGACGTACGTCGGCAGGGGAGTGCCGAGCAGGTGGAGATCGTGGTGGAGCAGCGTCTCCGGCGTGGTCGCGTCGATGAGCTCGGGAATGGGCTCGTGCCAGCTGCCGAAGCGGTTCCGCAGATACGCCTTCGGGTCCTCGTAACGGATTCCCGCTTCGGCGACGTAGCTCGCCCACCAGTAGACGCGGCCGTCGTGCAGCGGGATGACGCCGATCTCGGCGCCGTCGTCCCAGCTCGTGCTGAGTTCTGTGGGGTGAGGGAGGGTGGTCACCGCGCGGAAGGCCGTGCTGCCGCTGTAGACCGGTTCGGGATGCCGTGGCCAGAGTTGTTTGCGGGCGGTGCTGTGGATTCCGTCCGCGGCGACGATGACGGCGGCGTCGAGATCGTCGAGGCTCGTGACCTCGACGCCGGTGCGGACGCAGCCTTCGGGCAGGGCGTCGCGGAGTGAGCCGATGAGGTCCGCGCGGTGGATGGCGGCGAGCGGGCGGCCGTGATGACGGCGGAACGCTTCGGCGTCCCAACGGGTGATGCGGCGGCCTTCGCGGTCATGGAGACCGCCGGACGACTGTTCCCTCAGGGTGCGGGGGTGGACGCCCAGTGTTTCGAGTGAGCGCAGGGCGTTCGGCCACAGGGAGATGCCTGCGCCGACGGCGGTGAGTTCCGGCGCCTGTTCGAGGACGGTGACCTCCCAGCCGATGCTGTGCAACCCGATGGCGGCACTCAGTCCGCCGATTCCTCCGCCGATCACGATCGCTTTGCGCATGTCGACCTCCTCTACATTTGTAGAGTACTACTACACTTGTAGAGTGCGAAAGGCGACGATCGGGGACGCGGCCATCGAGGTGATCGCGGCCGAAGGGATGCGGGGGCTGACACATCGCGCCGTCGACCGGTTCGCCGGGCTGCCGTCGGGCTCGACCTCGTATTACGCGCGGACGCGGGCGGCGCTGCTGGAGCTGGCGATCTCGCGGATGGTCGAACTCGACGAGGTCACCCTCGATCCGCCGCCCGGACGGCTGGCCGAGTACGTGGCGGGGTTCGCCCACGCGGCGATCACGAACGGGCGGACGCGGATGCTCGCGCGATACGAATTCGCGCTGGAGGCGACGCGGCGGCCGGAGCTGCGCGAGGCCTACGACCGCGGGGGACTGGTCATCCGGCGGCGATGCGCCGAGGTGCTCGCCGGATGCGGATCGGCGGAGCCGGAGCGGCACGCGCGGGTGCTCGTCGCGTGGCTGGACGGGACGGTCTTCGACGCGCTGGCCGGGACCGGCTCGCTGCGGCCGCCCGGTCTGGAGGAGCTGACGCGAGGGGCGCGGGAGGTTTTGGCGGGGCTCGGGGTGGCGGGGTAGCGGGGGACCTTTGCTATCGCCGGTGCGCTGACCTGTGGTTTTGTGGCGTTGGGGAGCAAGGGACCTTTGCTATCGCGCCCCTCGGCGGGCGGGGGGTGTGTGGATATAGGGATGTTGAGTGTCCCTATATCCACACACCTTGTACTGCGCGTAGCGATGCGTACTGACCGTGTGGATTTTGGGACATCTGACGTCCCGAAACCCACACGGTCACCTGCGGAAAGGGAGCAAGGGACCTTTGCTCTCGCTTCTCTCGATGTCGAGACAAACGAGAGCAAAGGTCCCTTGCTCTCCCTCAGGCGTCGCGCCGCCGCAGCACCGTGGAGCCGGTGACCAGACCGGCCGCCGCCCACGCCATACAGAGCGCGATGCCGACCCAAGGCGCGTAGGGCGAGACGCCGCCGAAGATCGGGTTCGGCTGGCCGGAGGTCACCATCGCGTTGACACCCGCGAAGCCGGGGAAGTAGTTCACGATGTCTTCCCCGCCCAGCGAACCGGCGAACATCGGGATCATCACCAGCAGCACGAAGACCGTCACGATCGTCCCCGCGGTGCTCCGCAGCGCCGTCCCGAGGCCGAGGCAGAGCAGGCCCAGCAGCGCGAAGTAGCCGCCCATGCCCGCCGAGGTCGCGAGGACCTCGCCCACCGAGGAGTCCCGGTCGGGGATCAGCGGCGCCGAGATCGCCACGCCGGCGAGGGTGTTCAGGACGCCGTAGCCGAACAGCACCGGCAGCAGGACGGCCGATTTCGCGGCGAGGACCCGGTTCCGCACCGGGACCCACTGCAGGGTCGAGCGGATGCTGCCGCTGGCGTACTCGCTCGTGATGAACAGCGTCGCCAGCGCGACCACGGCGAACTGCGTGAGATAGAACGCCGCTCCGGCCACGACGGCGTGCGGAGCCATCGAGCGTTCGACGCCGGCGTTCGCGGCCAGGCCCAGCGCGCCGGAGTAGGCGAGCATCAGGAAGAGTCCGCTGATCAGGCACCACCAGGTGGACCGGACCGACCAGAACTTGGTCCATTCCGAAGATATCGTGTTCATCGTGCGCTCCACTGCTTGAAGAAGCCGGTCAGCCGGTCCCGGAAGAAGTCCAGCGCCTTCCACGAATCGATCGAGCCGTACTGGTTCTCGATCTCGGTCGGCGGGAGGTGCGGCCGCAGCCCCAGTTGGTCGACCAGGATCGCCGCGTCCGTCACCGACGAGTGGCCGCTGTCCTCGACCAGGTCCTGTTCCTTCGGCCCGGTGAGCCGCGGCCAGGTCTCGTTCCAGGACGTGCGGTAGTACTTTTCGCCGGTCGGGCTGGTCAGCAGCAGGAACGGCCGGTCGAGGGAGGCGATGCCGAAGAACGGGCCGTCGACGTTCACGCCCGCCTTGATCCGCCGGTCGGCGGCCATCGCGGTGGCGGTCGCCGAACCCCCGGCCGAGTGACCGGCCATCCCGATCTTCGTGGCGTCGATCGACCAGCGCCGGTCCTTCAGCAGGGTGTCGACGACGAACGTCGTGTCGATCGCGCGGTTCGCGATCGCGGCGGGCCAAGGGTCATCCGATCGTCCACAGGCGACACACTGGCGCAGCCCGTCGGGGAACTCCGTCGCCCAGGCCTCATAGGCGTGATCGATCCCGGCGACCACGAAACCTTGTGCGGCAAGGTGTTCGGCCACCGAGGTCAGGGTGATCCGGTTGTTGCCCGCGCCCGGCGAAAGCAGCACCAGCGGACGTCGTCCTGGCAGGGCGGGCGCGTTCTCGCGGGTGTGGACCCGCACCTTGCTCAGCGTGTCCGGCGGCAGGTCGAGTTTCCGCCCGGCGACGGCCGCCGCAGATTCGGCCTTGGTCATGTACAGCGGCGAGCGTCCGAGCGGAACCGCCGGGTACCAGACGTTGACCATCAGTTCGCGCCGCTTTTCGGGCACCCAGGGGTCGGCTCTCCCCTGATCGGTGAGGTGCAGTGTGCGCAGGCCGATCGGGAGCGGGCCGCCCGGCGCGGGCAGCGACAGTTGCGGTGCCGCCGACGCGGCCGCCGGCACCCCCAGCAGGCCGGCGATCACCGCCACCAGGACCATGAGTGACTTCACGCCGCGACTCCCGTTCCGTATTCGACCGAAGAAGCGGTCAGTTCCATGTACGCCTGTTCCAGTGACGCGGTCCGTTCGGCCAGCCCGTGCACGCGGATCCCGAGTTCGTGCACCGCGTCGCCGACGAGGTGCACGGGCAGGTCGTGCACGATCAGTTCGTCCCGATCGGATTCCGTGGTCGCGCCGAGCGCATGCAGTCGCTGTTCGAGTGTGCGCAGGTCGGCGGGAGCGGGCACCCGCACCGCGACCGACGTCCGCGAATTGCCCGCGATGAATTCGTCGACCGGTGCGTCGGCGAGCAGTTTTCCCTTGCCGATGACGACCAGCCTGTCGGCGGTCAGCTGCATCTCGCTCATCAGATGGCTCGACACGAAAACCGTGCGGCCCTCTTCCGCGAGCGAGCGCATCAGCTGCCGCACCCAGCGGACGCCGTCGGGATCGAGGCCGTTGACCGGTTCGTCGAACATCAGCACCCCCGGATCGCCCAGCAGCGCGCCGGCGATCCCGAGCCGCTGCCCCATGCCGAGCGAGAACGTCCCGGCTCGTTTGCCCGCGACGTCGGTGAGGCCGACCGTCGCGAGCACCTCGTCCACCCGGCTCGCCGGGATGCCGTTGCTGCGCGCCATGGCGAGGAGGTGCTTGCCCGCGCTCCGTCCCGGGTGCAGCGCTTTGGCTTCGAGCAGCGCGCCGACCTCGCGCAGCGGAGACCGCAGGTCCGCGTACGTCTTGCCGCCGATCCGGACCTCACCCGCGCTCGGCGAGTCGAGGCCGAGCGTCATCCGCATGGTCGTCGACTTGCCCGCGCCGTTGGGACCGAGGAAACCGGTCACCTTGCCCGGCTCGACGGCGAACGTCAGCCCGTCGACCACCGTCTTCTCGCCATAGCGCTTCGTGAGTCCTCGAAGCGTGATCATCCGCGTCCTCCTTCGTGTCCCTGAATCCTCCGACGCGGGGACACCCGAGGGCATTGCCCTGAAGTCATCGGCCATCCCTTACTTTCGACAGGTGCCGCTCGGCACGAGTCACCGCGGAAAGGCACAATCGGCGCCATGACCACCCGCGAACAACGGCGCGTGAATCCGCTCGACCTGGTGATGCTCGTACTCGCCGTGTTCTCCGTCGGGTTGCTCGCCTACGTGACGTTCTTCCCTCATTCGGAGGAGACGGCGCATCGTGTCTTCATCATCGACACGACGGTGTGCGGGATCTTCGCGCTGGAATTCCTGTGGCGGTGGCGGCGCGCAGGCTGGGAGAAGCGGTTCCCGCTGCGCAACTGGTACGAGATCCTCGGCATGATCCCCATCGCGCATCCGGCGCTGCGTGGGTTCCGGCTGCTGCGGATCGTCGTGGTGCTGGTGCGGCTCGTCCGTACGGCGGACCGCGCGTTCGGGGAGCGGTTCACGCAGCGGCTGGTCGAACGGCTTTCGCGGCCGATCGTGCTGGCGATCAAGAAGCCGATCACGATCGCGGTGCTCGACGAGGTCGTGAAGGTACTGGAAACCGGGAACTATCCGCAGAACCTCGCGCGCTCACTCGGGGAGAACCAGTCGCTGCTGCGAGGGATCATCGCCGAGAAGCTCAAGAACGATCCGCAGGCGGGACGGCTTTCGAAGCTGCCGTTCCACGACGAGGTGGTGCGTTCGGTGATCGACACCGCGATGCGCGTGATCCTCGAGGTGCTGACCGATCCGCGCACCGACGAGTTCTTCGCGCATGTGGTGCGGGAGAACCGGGAGCAGATCCGGAGCGCGGTGCAGCTGGGGTTGAACGAACGTGAGGACGACGAGGAACTGGCGGCGCAACTGCCGACACGGCCTCAGCACCAGTTGATGGACTGAGCGGTCACCGGAAGGTGTCATGAAAGGGTCGTTCAGGACAAAAGATGTCCTGAACGACCCTTTCATGACATCCGGCGTTGGGTGGTTCGCCGGGTGGGCGCGGCGTTCAGCGGGTCTTCCGGCCAGGGATGCTTCGGGTAGCGGCCGCGGAGATCGGCACGCACTGCCGCATAACCGTTGCGCCAGAACGATTCCAGATCGGCGGTGACTGCGGCGGGCCGTCCGGCGGGTGACAGCAGGTGCAGTACGACGGGAACGCCCGCCAGCTCCGGCGTCGCGAGCCAGCCGAAGGTCTCCTGCAGTTTCACGGCCAGCACCGGCTGCTCGCCCGAGTAGTCGACCCGGATCCGCGAACCCGACGGCACCTCCAGCCGATCCGGCGCCAGTTTGTCCAAACGCGACGCTTCGGGCCAGGGCAGCAGTCCGCGCAGGGCGGCGCCCGCGTCCAGTGAAGCCAGATCCGACCGTCGGCGCGCCGTCCCGAGGTCGAGCCATCTGTCCAAAGTGGACAACAGTGTCGTCGAATCGACCGCGGGCCAAGGCGCGCCCAGCACTCGATGCAGGAACGCCAGCCGTTCGCGCAGTCGCCGCCCGTCCTCCGGCCATCGCAGGAGGCCGAGCCCTTCGGTGCGCAAGCCGTCCAGCAGTGCGGCGCGGATCGCGTCCGGCGCGGGCGAGCGCAACGGTTTCTCCGACAGCACGATCGCCCCGAGCCGCCGCACCGAACGCGCCACGACGTCACCCGAAGACCAGTGCACTTCGTCCACAGAGGACACCAGATTCGGCGCCGCGCGTACGGCGAGGTCCTCGTCCGCGGGCGCGGCCAGCCGGATGATGCCCTGCGCGCGGCCGGGATCCCTGGTCGCTTCGGCCACCGCCAGCCATTCGACGTCGGCCAGTCCGCTGCCGCGCGGAAGTTCGGCCGCCGTCCCACCGGCCATCAGGTACACCGGTGTCCCCGCGGAACGTCGTCGTGCCAGCCGCTCGGGATGCGCGAGCGCGACGACCAGCGCCGGATCGGATGCCTTGCCGCCGTCGGGCACCAGCTTGGAAAGCCGCCGCACATCACGCTTCCAGCGCTCGTCGCCGCGCACTCGCCGCAGTTCGGCTTCGAGGTCGGTCAGCGTGCCACCGCTGTCGAGCAGTGCGACGACTTCGGCCGCCGAACGCGCGTTGGTCCGCGCCGCGCCGTCCAGCAACGCCCTCGCCAGCCGCGGATGCAGGCCCAGCCCGGCCATTTTCCGGCCGCGTTCGGTGACCGTCCCGTCTTCCGCGGTCGCCCCGAGCGTGGTCAGCAACGCGCGACCGGCGGCCAGCGCGCCTTCGCCGGGCGGATCCCACCACGAGAGGGCGGAACCGTCCGGAGTGGACCAGCACGCCAGCTCCAACGCGAATCGCGCCAGTTCGGCCGTCCGGATTTCGGGTTCGGGGTAGGCGGGCAGGGAACCCTGTTCGTGCGCCGCCCAGCACCGGTACGCACGGCCTGGCGCCTCGCGTCCGGCACGGCCGGCGCGCTGCTCGGCGACCGCGGCCGAAACGCGGACCGTGGCCAGCCCCGGCAGGCCGCGCCGATGATCGACACGGGGCACGCGCGACAGACCGCAGTCCACCACCGCGCGCACGCCCGGAACGGTCAGGCTGGACTCGGCGACCGATGTCGACAGCACCACGCGGCGGCGGGCGCGCGGGCGCAACGCGTCGTCCTGGCTCGCCGCCGAAAGCCGTCCGTGCAGGGGCAGCACATCGGCGTCCAGACCGCTGAGCAGACCGCTCACCCTGGCGATCTCGCCGGCGCCAGGCAGGAAGGCGAGCACGTCACCGTCCCCTTCGGACAGTGCTTTGTGGATCACGCGGGCGACGGTCGCCTCGACCCGCTCGCCGCGCGCGGGCGGGGAGTACGAGACGTCGACCGGATAAGTCCTCGCGTGCGCGGTGATCACCGGCGCGTCCCCGAGCAGCGCGGCCAGCCGTCCGGAGGCCACGGTGGCGGACGTCGCGAGCAGGCGCAGGTCGTCCCGCAAACCGGCGCGCACATCCAGCAACAGCGCGAGTAACAGGTCCGCGTCGAGATGCCGCTCGTGGCATTCGTCGAGCAGGACGGTCGAAACCCCGCTCAGTTCGGGATCGCCCTGCACCCGCCGGACCAGCAACCCCGACGTCACCACTTCGATCCGGGTGGAAGACGACACCTTCCGGTCCCCGCGGACCGAATAGCCGACTGTCTCACCGACCCGTTCGCCCAGCAGGGACGCCATCCGTGCGGCCGCGGCGCGGGCAGCCAGGCGCCTCGGTTCGGCGACGATCACCCGGCCTTCGCCGTTGTCCAGCGCGAGCGGCACCAAGGTGGTCTTGCCGGTGCCAGGGGGCGCGACGAGCACCGCGGTGCCGTGCGCGTCGAGAGCGGCTTCGAGTTCGGGCAGGACGGCGCGAACCGGCAGATCGGGAAGGGTCACTGCTCGGTGACCTGCGGCGGAGGCGGGATCCGGTAACCGGACGGGCCGATGTTGCGGTTCAGCGAGGCGAGCCACTCCCCGGACGAGATCATCTTCTGGATCGCCCTGGCCACCGCGGTCCGGCCCTCGGTGTCGTCCTTGCGCAGGCCGACACCGTATTTCTCCTTTGAGAACGGCTTGCCGACGACCCTCAGCAACTCCGGGTTCTGCGCCACGTAACCGGCCAGGATGACGTCGTCGGTGGTCACCGCGTCCACCTGTCCCGCGAGCAAGGCCGTGACGCAGTCCTGATAGCGCGGGTACTCGACGAGCTGGACGGCTTGGGCGAACTTGTCGCGCACCTGCTCGGCGGAGGTGGTGCCGCCCACGGCGCACAGCTTGCGGCCGTTGAGGTTCTCGGGACCGGTGATGTCGGTCGACCGGAGGCGGACGAGCAGATCCTGGCCGGTGTCGAAATAGGGCCCGGCGAAGGCGACCGTCTGTTTGCGTTTCTCGGTGATCGAGTAGGTCGCCACCATCAGATCCGTGGTCCCGGACGTAATATCCGTCTCGCGGGACGAGGGCTTGCTGTCGTGCCAGGTGATGTGATCCTCGTCCACACCCAATTCACTCGCGATGTACTTCGCCACATCGACGTCGAAACCGACGTACCGGCCGTCGATCGTCCGTTTGGAGAGTCCCGGCTGGTCGAAGCGGATGCCGATGGTGAGCTTGTTGGACCCGACGGCGCGCACGACGAGGGAATCCGACGGACCGGCCTCTTGGGAGCATGCCGCCGTTGTGACCAGCATCAAACAGGCCACCAGCAGGCCGCGTCCCCTCATCGGGTGCCTCCGTCCGCCGCCTCACGTTGTTCTCAGGGTCGACGGTTAGCCTAGGCCCGTGCGTAGACCGCCCCAAGTCGTACTCGACGCCGTGGGCACACTCGCCCGGCTCGGACTGGCCGCCGTCTGGTTGGTTTCCGGAGCGCTGAAGATCAGCGATCCGGGACAGACCTACATCGCGGTCCAGGCTTTCGATGTCCTGCCGGACGGGCTCGTCCGCCCGGTCGCGATCGGGATGCCGCTCGCCGAACTGGCGCTCGGCCTGTTCCTGCTCGCCGGGTTCGTGACCCGGTGGGTGTCGGTGCTGTCGGTGCTGCTGCTCGCGGTGCTCATCGCCGCGATCGCCCAATCCTGGGCGCGCGGGCTGAGCATCGACTGCGGCTGCTTCGGCGGTGGCGGTCAGATCGCCGCGGATCAGACGAGGTATCCGCAGGAGATCGCCAGGGACCTCGGGTTCGCGCTATTGGGTGTCTGGCTGATCGTGCGGCCGCGGACCAGGACGGCCGTGGACGGTTGGCTCGGGAACTCTCAAGCCCCCGACGACGACGACTATGTGGGTATCGCTGAAGGGAACGAATAATCGTGGGTGGAGCTGAGCGCAACGCTCGGAAACGCAAGCAGCAGCAGACCGCGTCGCGCTCGGTGGCACAGGCCAGGGGCGTCGCGGGCGGCGACAAGAAGAAGGTCGTCGCGATCACCGTCGCGGTGGTCGTGCTCGCCGCGCTGGTGATCGGTGGCGTGATCTGGACGACGTCCAGCAAGGACAGCACCGAGGGCAAGGTGATCGGGGCACAACCGACCGCCTCGGCGCCCGGTGTCGTGGAGAAACGTGACGGGGCCGCCGTGGTCGTCGGCAAGCCCGACGCGAAGAAGTCCATCGACATCTACGCCGACTTCCTGTGCCCGGTCTGCAAGCAGTTCGAAGAGTCGTTCAAGGGCCAGATCGAGGAGCAGGTGAACAACGGGACCCTGCAGGTCCGGTACCACATGCTGCCGATGCTCAACCAGCGTTCCGACCCGCCGGGCTACTCGCTGGACTCCGCCAACGCCTCGCTCGCCGCGGCCGACGCTGGCAAATTCCTCGCCTTCCACGACGCGCTGTTCAAGGACCAGCCGGAAGAAGGCGGCCGCGGGTTCGACAAGGCGCAGCTGATCAAGCTCGGCCAGGACGTCGGCATCACCGACCCGGCCTTCGCGATGGCGGTCAACGGCGGCGCCTACGAGCAGCAGATCCAGGACGCGTACAAGAAGATCTCGACGGATCCGGCGCTGCAGCAGGACTTCGGCAACGGACCCGGCTTCGGCACGCCGACCGTCACCGCGAACGGGCAGGTCGTGAAGCTCGAGGCGGACTGGGTGAAGAAGGTCGTCGGCTAGTTTCTTGAAGTACATGAAGGCCCCCTTCCTTGCGCCTAGGTACAGGAAGGGGGCCTTCATGTACTTGGAGCGGGGGCGCGGCGCGGGGTGCGCGGCCGGGCGATAGCAAAGGTCCCTTGCTCTCGTCCCGTAGTTCAGGGAAGCGAAGCGGACGCGACGGCCGCGAAGGCCTGTACGCGGGCTGTCTCGGCGGAGCGCGGCCAGACGAGGCCCCACTCGACGTCGGGTGAACCGGCGAAGGGCACGAAGCGGATTCGCGGGTGGCTGAAGTACTCCTGTGCGTGTGCGGCGAGCGGGCAGATGCCGGCGCCGGTGGCGATCGCGGCGAGCAGTTCCTGGAACGTCGCGAAGGGCTTGCCTCGCGTCACGGGGTGGCCGGCCGGTGTCAGCCACTGGCGTGGCTCCTCGATCCAGTACGGCTCCGGCGGATGCGCCGCGCGAAGGACGGTGTCGCGGGCGAGGTCGTCGAGGGTGACTGATTTCCGTCGCGCGAAAGGGTGTTTCGACGACACCGCGAGCACCATCGGTTCGGTGTGCACGGCCGGTCCGGTCGTCAGTTCGGGTTCGTCGACCGGGAGCAGCGTCACCAGCACGTCGATCTCACCCGAGCGCAGCATCGCGACCGGGTCCGCGAAATCGGCCTCGCGGATGAGCAGTTCCGTGTCCGGGTAGCGCTGCCGGAAGCGATCCAGCAGGTCGTCGGTCAGATCGGCGACGCCGGGCGCCTCGAAGCCCAGCCGCAGCACGCCGCCGATCCCGCGCCCGGCCGCGACGGCGCGGTCGATGCCTTCGTGCAGCGCGCGGTAGGCGGGGCCGAGGTCGTCCCGCAGCCGTTCGCCGATCGGCGTGAGCCGGACCCGCCTGCTGGTGCGGGCGAACAGTGGTGCGCCGATCCGGCGTTCCACCTGTTTGATCGTCTGGCTCACCCGTGCCTGCGAGACGTGCAGGCGTTCCGCGGTGCGGCCGAAATGCAGTTCGCCGGCCAGCGCCAGGAAGATCTCGATATCCCGCAGTTCCATAATATTCAGGTTATCGATCCCGGTGAGTTTCCGGTTTCAAAGGGCTCGTGGCTCCAGCGGAAGCAAAGGTCCCCTGCTACTCCTCGATGGCGCCGCCCACCGCGCGCAGGTGTTCCCTGAACGTCAGCGAAGGCGACTTCGCGCGCTCCGCGAGGAAGTCGGCGAAGCGCACCTGCTCGCGAAGGGACTCTCCGGAGCGGATCCGGTCGGCCTGGAGCCGCTCGGTGTCGCGGATGGCCTCGGCGCGGTCCAGGACCTCGTCCGCCCGGTCGGCCGGGATGAACAGGACGCCGTCCTCGTCGCCGAACACGAGGTCTTCTCGCGTCACCGTCCAGTCCCCGACGACGGCCGATTCGAGCGCGCCGTCCGGGCGGACGGAGACCGAGAGCGGACCGGTCGGGATCGAGCCGAGGCTGAACACCGGCAGCCCGATCTTCTTGATGTCGGCCGTGTCGCGGTGCAGCCCCCAGATGACGACGCCGCTCAGCCCGGCCGCTTCCGCTTCGAGGACCGCGAGGTCCCCGACGCAGCTCTCGTCGAGCCTGCCGCCGTTGTCGACGACGAGGACGTCGCCGGGGTTCGCGGTTTCGTACGCCTCCAGGAAGACGTCGACGCTGCCGACGTGCCGGGCGGGGGTGGCCCGCCCGGCCACGCGGCCGCCGGGCACGACCGCGTGCGTGCCGGCGGGCGCCCGTCGGACCGGGACGCCGGCGCGGACGCAGCCGTCGGTCAGATGCGCGGTGGTCAGCTGGGAGAACCGCTGCCGAAGCTCCTCGGGATCCATATCCCGACTTTAGCCACGGCGCCACACCACGGGTTCGTGGTTCGGGCTGCTGTCATCCCGCACGGAGCCCATGACCTCGCCGTTCTCGCCCACGAGGGCGCCGCAGCCGGGAGAAGGCGCGGGAAGCGTCTCGACCGCGCCGCCCGGCGACCACACCGCGGGAACGGTGGAGAAGTCCGGGGTCCTCAAGCAACCTGTGACGAGTCCCGACCTGTTGAGCGAGACCGCGGTCATGGAGTCCGGCACCGGAACAGAGGTGTCGTAGGTCGTCCAAAGCCGGTCGCCTCCTTGGACACTGGCCAGCACCTTGCCGTCCCGGATCGCGAGGGCGCGTGCTTCGCGGACACCCTCCGGGAGGACGAGTTGCCGCGCCACGCCGTCCTTCCAGAGCCAGGTGCCGCCGCCCTGTTCCTGCATCAGGATCGTGCCGTCGTGGTCGATGTCCACCGGGTGGAGCAGCGGCGGGCTGTCCAGCAGTACCGGGTGCGCGCGGTCGCCCGCGGGCCAGATCGCCGCCCAGGAACCGAATCGCGGGTCGTTGTGCACGGAGCCGACGACGTCGCCGCGGTCGTTCATGCCGACGACCCGTGTCTGGGCGTAGTTCGGCACCTTCCCCAGAAGCTGGAAGCCGCCGTTCTCGAAGACGAACGAACGGTAAGTCCGGGTCGGATTCGCGTAGCTGTCCATGAGAATCGACCCCGACGCGTTCTCGTCCACGGTCACGACCCTGTCGTAGCCTGCCGGGATGCCGTGGTTCTGAACGGTTCCACCCGACCAGGTGAGCAAGCCGTATTCGGAGTGTCCCGCGTAGCTTCCGGCCCCGTCGGTGGCCACTACCTGGACAGTGCCGTAGGGCACCGGCAGGTAACTCATCGTCCAGTCGGTCGCCGACGCGGTGCCTGCCGACAGCAATCCCACGGCGACGGCGGCTGTCAGGACCAAGCTCGTACGTTTCATCGAATCCCCCTGTGAGTGTGTTCGCCCTGTTTAACGGGGGTGAGAGCCGCCTGTCTGCGTCACCTGACACGCACCGTGCCGTAAGTAACATCCGTTCAGACCTGTATGTAAGGGTTGATAAATACAGTCCTGTCTGTATCTTCAGTGGCAGCAGCGACCCGGCAACGGACAAGGAGCGTCGTGGTGGCCAACAAGGTGTACGTCGTCGGCGTGGGCATGACGAAGTTCGAGAAACCCGGACGTCGTGAGGACTGGGATTACCCGCAGATGGCCAAGGAGTCCGGGACCAAGGCGCTCGAAGACGCCGGGATCTCCTTCGACGAGGTGCGGCAGGCCTACGTCGGTTACGTCTACGGAGAGTCGACCTCGGGACAGCGGGCGGTCTACGAACTGGGCATGACCGGGATCCCGGTCGTCAACGTCAACAACAACTGCTCGACCGGGTCGACCGCGCTGTACCTCGCCGCGGAAGCGATCCGGGGCGGCCGCGCGGACTGCGCGCTCGCGCTCGGTTTCGAGAAGATGCAGCCGGGATCGCTCGGCTCCACCTACGACGACCGCGAGCAGCCGATGGGCAGGCACCTCCAGGCGCTCGCGGAGATCTCCGAGGTGCTCTTCCCGCCGGCGCCGTGGATGTTCGGCGCGGCGGGCCGCGAGCACATGAAGACCTACGGCACCACCGCCGAGCATTTCGCCAAGATCGGCGAGAAGAACCACCGGCACTCGGTGAACAATCCGTACGCGCAGTTCCAGGAAAGCTATTCACTGCAGGACATCCTCGACTCGCGGATGATCTACGACCCGCTCACGAAACTCCAGTGCTCGCCGACCTCGGACGGGTCCGGCGCGGCGATCCTCGCCAGCGAGTCCTTTGTGGACTCGCATGGGCTGGCGGAGCAGGCCGTCGAGATCGTCGGGCAGGCGATGACCACCGACTTCGCCAGCACCTTCGACGGTACCGCGAAGAACATCATCGGCTACGACATGAACGTCCAGGCCGCCCGCCAGGTGTACGACCAGGCCGGGCTCGGCGCCGAAGACTTCCAGGTCATCGAACTGCACGACTGCTTCTCCGCCAACGAACTCCTGCTCTACGAAGCGCTGGGACTCTGCGCCGAAGGGGAAGCCGGGAAGCTCGTCGACTCCGGGGACACCACCTATGGCGGCAAATGGGTCGTCAACCCGTCGGGCGGGCTGATCTCCAAGGGGCACCCGCTCGGCGCCACCGGCCTCGCGCAATGCGCCGAACTGACCTGGCAGTTGCGCGGAACCGCGGACAAACGCCAGGTCGACGGCGTCCAGGCCGCGCTGCAGCACAACATCGGACTCGGTGGCGCCGCCGTCGTCACCGCCTACCAGCGCGCCGAGCGCTGATCCCACCGAAAGGACGAACCATGGGCAAGATCAGTGCCTCCGTCGAACTCCCCGCCGCTCCCGACAAGGTGTGGGCGGAGTTCTCCAACCCCAACAACTTCGAGAAGTGGCTGACCATCCACACCAAGTGGAAGGGTGACGTTCCGGCCGAATTCTCCAAGGGGGCGCAGGCTTCCGAGGTCGTCACGATGCTCGGGATGCCGAACACGATCACCTGGACGGTCGACGAGTTCGAGGCGCCGTCGAAGCTGGCGATCTCCGGAACCGGGATGGCCGGGGTGAAGGTCAAGTTCGAGCTGACCGTGGAGGCGTCCGGCGACGGATCGCTCGCCAGCATCAACGCGGAGTTCGCCGGCCAGATGATCGTCGGCGCGCTCGGCAAGGCCGTCGAGAAGGACGGCAAGAAGAACCTCGACGCCTCCCTCGAGAATTTCAAGGCGCTGGTCGCGTGACCGAGGAGCGGTTCGACCCCGACGGCCTCGGCAAGTGGACCGAGGAGTCCCGGTTCGAGGTGACCCGCGAGCGGCTGATCGAGTACGCGAAGGCCACCAACGACCCGATCCCGGCGCATCTCGCCGGAGACGTCGCGAGCCCCGTGTTCGCGATCGTGCCGGTGTTCGAGTCGCTGATGGAACCCGCGCTGGAGGTCGTCCCGGTCGGGCTGTTCGGCCGGATCGTGCACGGGGAACAGGAATTCCGGTTCCACCGGCCGATCCGCCCCGGCGACAAGCTCGTTTCGCGGGCGCGGATGACGGGCTACGAAGGCTTGTCGAACGGCACGCGCGGCACCATCCACCTCGAATGCCGCACTGAAGACGGCGACCTGGTCAACGAGCAGTACGTGACCTTGTTCGTGCGCGGTTTCGACACCGGCGAGACGCGGGGCGAGCTCGGGCCGGAGCACAAGTTCGACGAAGATCTACGTTCGCAGGCGCCGGTGGCGAAGGTGAACCAGCACGTCGACGACGACCAGACGTACCGGTACGCGCCCGCCGCCGGCGACCCCATGCCCATCCATCTCGACGAAGAGGTCGCGAAGGATTCGGGACTGCCGGGGATCATCGCGCACGGCCTGTGCACCATGGCGTTCACCTCGTGGGCGTTGCTGACCGAGGTCGCCGGGTCCGATGTGGACAGACTGAAGCGGTTCGCCGTGCGGTTCGCCAAACCGGTGCTTCCCGGGCAAGACCTGACCACGTCCATCTGGAGCGCGGGTGGCGGAAGCTACGCGTTCGAGACCACCGTCGGCGAAACCGTCGTGATCAAAGACGGTCTCGCGGAATTCGCGGAGTAGGAGCAAAGCCATGGGAGCACTCGACGGGCGGGTCGCCGTCATCACCGGTGCCGGCCGGGGGATCGGCCGCGAGCACGCGTTGCTGTTCGCACGGGAGGGCGCGAGCGTCGTGGTCAACGACCTCGGCGGGGCGAACGACGGCAGCGGGGCCGACACCGGCCCGGCACAGGAGGTCGTCGACGAGATCCGCGCGGCGGGCGGCAAAGCCGTGGCGAACACGGCCAACGTCGCCGACTGGGCGGGCGCCGAGGAACTGGTCGCGCAAGCGGTGGGCGAGTTCGGCAGGCTGGACGTCGTCGTGAACAACGCGGGCATCCTGCGCGACGCGTTCATCGCCGGACTGGAGGAGTCCCAGTGGGATTCCGTGATCGCCGTGCATCTGAAGGGGCACGCGGCGGTGCTGCGGCACGCGGCCGCGTACTGGAAGTCGGCGAGCAAGGCCGGCGAGCGTGTGGCGGGCTCGGTGATCAACACCGCGTCGGCGTCCGGGGTCACGTTGCCGAACGCGGGGCAAGCGAACTACGGCGCGGCGAAAGCGGGCATCGCCGCGCTGACGTTGGTCGCCGCCGAGGAACTGGAACGCTACGGCGTGCGGGTCAACGCGATCGCGCCGATCGCGCGCACGCGGCTCACCCTGGCGACGCCGGGCATGGGCGCGATCTTCGCGCAGGAAGTGGAAGAAGGGGAGTTCGACGCGTTCTCGCCCGCCAACATCTCGCCGCTGGTGGCCTACCTCGCGACCGAGAAGTGCCCGCTCACCGGCAAGGTGTTCGCGGTGCAGGGCGGCGCGATCTCCGAACTCGCGGGCTGGCACGACGTCAAGGTGATCGAAACCGAAACCGCCTGGGAGATCGACGACATCGCCGCGAGGCTGCCATGATCGAGTGGTCCGAAACCGAGCTGCTGATCAGGGACACCATCCGGGAGTTCATCGACAAGGAGATCCGGCCGCAGCTCGACGCGCTGGAAAGCGGGACGCTGCCGCCGTACGACATCATCCGCAAGATGTTCGCGTCCTTCGGCATCGACGTGCTCGCGCGGGAATCGGTGTCGAAGCTGCTGTCCAAGGACCGTGGCTCCGGTGGCGGTGGCGGTGGCGGTGGTGGTGGTCTCGCGTTCGGCGGGCAGGAGGCGATGGCGCTCATCGCGGTGAGCGAACTGGCCGGGGTCAGCCTCGGCATCGTCGCTTCGCTCGGCGTGAGCATCGGGCTGACCGCGCAGACGATCCTGACCAAGGGCACGCAGGCGCAGAAGGAACGCTGGCTGCCCGCGCTGGTGACGTTCGAGAAGGTCGGCGCTTGGGCGATCACCGAACCCGACTCCGGTTCGGACGCTTTCGGCGGGATGAAGACGTCCGTGCGGCGCGACGGCGACGAATATGTCCTCAATGGACAGAAGACGTTCATCACCAACGGCCCGTACGCCGACACGATCATCGTGTACGCGAAGCTCGACGACGGCAACGGTGCCGCCGTCCGCGATCGCAAGGTGCTGACGTTCGTGCTGGACAAGGGCATGCCCGGGCTCACGCAGGGCAAGCCGTTCAAGAAGATGGGCATGATGTCGTCGCCGACCGGCGAGCTGTTCTTCAGCGACGTCCGGCTCGGGCGGGACAGGCTGCTCGGCGAATCCGAGACCGGCCGTGATGGCGACAGCAAGGCCGAGGTGAAGTCCGGGTTCGCCGTCGAGCGGATCGGGGTCGCGGCGCTGGCGCTCGGGATCATCAACGAATGCCACCGGCTCTGCGTGGACTACGCGAAGAACCGGAAGCTGTGGGGCCAGGAGATCGGGCGCTTCCAGCTGATCCAGCTCAAGCTGGCGAAGATGGAGGTCGCGCGGATCAACGTGCAGAACATGGTGTTCCAGCTGATCGAGACGCTGCGCGCGGGCAAGATGCCGACGCTCGCCGAGGCTTCGGCGATGAAGCTGTACTCGTCGGAGGCGGCCACCGAGGTCGCGATGGAGGCCGTGCAGCTGTTCGGCGGCAACGGGTACATGGCGGAGTACCGGGTGGAGCAGCTGGCGCGGGACGCGAAGTCGCTGATGATCTACGCGGGAAGCAACGAGATCCAGGTGACGCACATCGCGAAGGGTCTGCTGGGCCGCTGAGGGAGCAAGGGACCTTTGCTATCACCCGAGAGAGCAGGGGACCTTTGCTACCACTTCGGGCCCGAGCTCTCGCGTGCCCGGATCCGGATCACGCGTGTCTGGAGCCGTAACTCGCGTGTCTGGAGCCGTAACTCGGGTGTCTGGAGCCGTAACTCGCGTGATTGAGCGCGTAACTCGCGTCGCGGGCGAGTTACGGCTCCAATCACGCGAGTTACGGCTTCCGTCACGTGAGTGCGGGGTCAGCTGCGTTCGATCAGGTGGCCCACGACCTCGGGGCCCGGGTGCGCGTGGCCGGAGCCATCGCGCCGGACGTCGGCCTCCGGGAGTTCCACCGGGTCACCGGTGCGCGACGCGCCGGCCGGGCGCGGGCCGATCCAGCCCACGACGAGCCGCGTTTCGCCCTTGAGGAACCGTTGGGCCCGGACACCGGCGGTCGCCCGGCCCTTGGCCGGGTACTCGCTGAACGGGGTCACCTTCACGCTCGCGCCGGTCGCGGTGACGACCATCGGCTCGCCGTGTTCGGCGTCGTCGGTGCGGATCGCGCCGAAGAAGACCACTTCCGCTTCACCGCGCACGGTGATCCCGGCCATGCCGCCGCCCTTGAGGCCCTGCGGCCGCACGAGCGAAGCCGGGTAGCGCAGCAGGGACGCTTCGGACGACAGGAACGCCAGCGTCTCGTCGCCGTCGGTGAGCCAGGTGGCGCCGACGATCTCGTCGCCGTCCTTCAGGCTGATCACGTCGAACTCGTCCGAGCGGACGGGCCATTCCGGCGCGCACACCTTCACGACACCGTGTTTCGTGCCGAGCGCGAGACCGGGGGAGCCGGCCGCCTGATCGCCGAGCGGAGCCAGGCCGATGACACGCTCGCCCTTCTCCAGCGGTACCAGTTCCTTCGCGGCCATCCCACCGCGCAGCGAGACGGTGCCCGCCTGCTCGGGCAGCACCGGCAGCGGCAGCACGTCGGTCTTGAACGCGCGGCCGCGGTTGGTCACCAGCAGCACCTGGCCGCGTGCGGTCGAATGGACCACCGCGGACACCGAGTCGTGTTTGACGCGACCGTTGCGGCGACGCACTTCCGACGCTTCCTCCGATTCCGCCGCCGTCCGCGCGACCAGCCCGGTGGCCGAAAGGATCACCTGGCACGGATCGTCGGCGACCTCCAGCGGACCGGACGGCTTCGACGCGGCGAGGACCTCCTTGAGGTCACCGTCGATCAGCGCGGTGCGGCGTTCGGTGGGGGAGTCCTTGGCGACCTTGGCCAGCTCGGCCGAGACGACCTTCTTCAGCACCGACTCGTCGTCGAGGATCTTCGACAGTTCGGCGATCTCCTCGCGCAGCTTGTCCTGCTCCGCCTCGAGTTCGATCCGGTCGTACTTCGTGAGCCGTCGCAGCGGGGTGTCCAGGATGTAGGTCGCCTGGATCTCCGAGAGCTTGAACCGCTTCATCAGGCCGTCCTTCGCGGCCGCGGCGTTGTCGCTCTCGCGGATCAGCTTGATCACCTTGTCGATGTTGAGCAGGGCGATCAGCAGACCGTCGACCAGGTGCAGCCGCTCTTCACGCTTGCGGCGCCGGTAGCGCGTGCGGCGGGTGACGACCTCGTAGCGGTGGCTGAGGAAGACCTCCAGCAGCGCCTTGAGCCCCAGCGTCCGCGGCTGCCCGTCCACCAGCACCAGGTTGTTGATACCGAAGGACTGCTCCAGCGGCGTGAGCCGGTACAGATCCGCGAGCAGTGCCTGCGGGTTCACGCCGACCTTGCATTCGATGACCAGCCGCGTGCCGTTCTCGCGGTCGGTGAGGTCCTTGACGTCGGCGATCCCGGTGAGCCGCTTGGACTTGTTGACCTCGTCGGTGATCTTCTCGATCACCTTCTCCGGGCCGACGCCGTACGGCAGTTCGGTGACCGTGATCGCCTGGCGGCCGCGGCTGCCCTCGAGCGGACCGGTTTCGGCGCTGGCGCGCATGCGCACGACGCCACGGCCGGTTTCGTACGCGCGGCGCACCTCGTCGAGGCCCAGCAGCGAACCGCCGGTCGGCAGGTCGGGGCCCGGGACGAACTCCATCAGCTTGTCGAGGGTGGCGTTCGGGTGGTTGATCAGCCACCGCGCCGCGCCGATGACCTCGGTCAGGTTGTGCGGGATCATATTGGTCGCCATCCCGACCGCGATCCCGGAAGTGCCGTTGACCAGCAGGTTCGGGAACGCCGCGGGCAGCACCGTCGGCTCTTCGAGCGAACCGTCGTAGGTGGGCCGGAAGTCGACGGTGTCCTCGCCGAGTTCGCCGACCAGCAGCATCGCTTCGGGGGACAGCCGCGCCTCGGTGTATCGGGAGGCGGCCGGGCCGTCGTCGGGCGAGCCGAAGTTACCGTGCCCGTCGACCAGCGGGACGTTGAGCGAGAAGTCCTGCGCGAGCCGGACCATGGCGTCGTAGATCGCCGTGTCGCCGTGCGGGTGGTACTTGCCCATCACGTCGCCGACCACGCGGGACGACTTCACGTACGCGTGCGTCGGCCGGTAGCCGTTTTCGTTCATCGAGTACATGATCCGGCGGTGCACCGGCTTCAGCCCGTCCCGCGCGTCCGGGAGCGCCCGGGAGTGGATGACCGAGTAGGCGTACTCCAGGTACGAATCCTCGATCTCCGTCTTCAGCGAGTTGTCGAAGACGTTCGCGCCGGGCTTGTCGAACGCGGAGGGGTCGACCTTGGTGGTGGTGCCCTTACGGCGTGCCATTGCTCAAAGCTCCTTGAATAGCAGCGAAATCAGGCGTCGATGGCTTCGCGGTCGACCCGGTCGGAGGATTCGACCAGCCAGTTGCGGCGCGGTTCGACCTTCTCGCCCATCAACAGTTCGAGCGCGTTCTCCGCGGCTTCGACGTCGTCGAGGGTGATGCGGCGGACCGAGCGGGTGGCGGGGTTCATCGTGGTGTCCCACAGTTCGTCGGCGTCCATCTCGCCGAGACCCTTGAACCGCGGCACCGGCGTGATGATCTGCTTGCCAGCCCGCTCCAGCTCCGCGAACTTGGTCTCCATCTCCTTCTGGCTGAAGGTGAAATGGGTTTCCGGGTTACGGCCCTTGGTGACCAGTTTGTGCAGCGGCGGCATCGCGGCGTAGAGCCTGCCGTCCTCGATCACCGGCCGCATGTACTTGGCGAACAGCGTGATCAGCAGTGTGCGGATATGCGAACCGTCGACGTCCGCGTCGGCCATCAGGATCACCCGGCCGTAGCGCATGGTCGTCAGGTCGAACGTGCGCCCGCTGCCCGCGCCGAGCACCTGCACGATCGAGGCGATCTCGGCGTTCTTCAAGGTGTCGCCGAGCGACGCCTTCTGGACGTTGAGGATCTTGCCGCGCAAGGGAAGCAGCGCCTGGTACTCCGACACGCGCGCCATCCGCGCCGAACCGAGCGCGCTGTCACCCTCGACGAGGAACAGTTCGCTGCGGGCGACACCGGTGGTGCGGCAGTCGACCAGTTTCGGCGGCATGGCCGCGCCTTCGAGCGCGGTCTTGCGCCGGGCGGCGTCCTTCTGCTGCTTCTGGGTGAGCCGCACGCGTGCCGCGTCGACCACCTTCTGCAGCACGACCTTCGCCTCGGACTTGGTCTTGCGCTCCTCGGTCCAGGACCGGATGTGCTTGTCGACGACGCCCTGGATGACGCGGGTGATCCCGGCGGTGGACAGCTCGTCCTTGGTCTGCGAGGTGAACTGCGGCTCCGGCAGCCGGACGTGGACGACCGCCGTCATCCCTTCGAGGACGTCCTCGACGGTCGGCATGTCCTCCTTGGGCTTGAGCAGCCCGCGGGTTTTGGAAATGGCGTCCTGCAAGGCTTTCAGCACCGCGCGGTCGAAACCGCGGCGGTGCGTGCCGCCGTGCACGTTGCGGATGGTGTTGGTGAAGCACTCCACCGTGCGCTCGTAGCCGGTGCCCCAGCGCAGCGCGACCTCGATCTCCGCGTGACGCACCACATTGGACTGCATGACACCGTTGGCGTCGGCCGCGTTCTCCTTGTACGTGCCCTCGCCGTTGATGATCAGCGTGCCGCAGACGGGTTTCTCGCTGGCCGGGGCGAGGAAGTCGACCATGTCGGCGAGGCCGTTGGGGAAGTGGAAGGTCTCTTCGCTGATCGAATCGTCGACGGCGGTGCGCAGTACATAAGTGACGCCGGGGACCAGGAAGGCGGTGTTGCGCATCTTCGTGCGGACACCTTCGACGTCGAGCGAAGAGCCGGTCTCGAAGTAGCGCGAGTCGTACCAGTACCGGATCGACGTGCCCGAGCGCTCGCCGCGCTTCATCTTCCCGGTGACGTTCAGCCCGGACGTGCGGGTGAACTTGGCCTTCGGGCCTGGCCCGTCGAACACGCCGGGGACGCCGTGCGCGAACGACATCTGATGGACCTTGCCGTTCTGCTTCACCGTGACGTCGAAGCGGTGCGACAGCGCGTTCACCGCCGAAGCGCCGACGCCGTGCAGACCACCGGAGGTCTTGTAGCCCGAGCCGCCGAACTTGCCGCCGGCGTGCAGCCTCGTCAGCACCAGCTCGACACCGGACAGACCGGATTTGGCGTGGGTGCCGGTGGGGATGCCGCGGCCGTCGTCGTCGACCTGGACGCTGCCGTCGGCGTGCAGGGTGACCACGATCTTCGTGGCGTGACCGGCCACACCTTCGTCGGTCGAGTTGTCCACGACCTCCGAGAACAGGTGGTTGATGCCTCGGCTGTCGGTGGAGCCGATGTACATCCCGGGGCGCTTGCGGACCGCTTCCAGACCCTCGAGATGCGTCAGGTCGTCGGCCCCGTACAGGGTCTCAGCAGTCACTGGGTACTTCTCCTGGAGTCATGGCTCGCGAACTAGCTCGTGGAGGTGGTGTTCAACGCGACACCGTACTGGAGGATATCCGTCCCCTCCGACAGCTTCGTCCTCCCGAGCCCCCGGTGTGGCGGATCACGCCGTCCCGGTGGCCGGGTCACGGCTGGGGAAAGCGGCTTCCTAGCGGCGTGGATGAGGCGTTATCGTTCCCGGTGTCACAGGGTGACGGGGGGAACAGGGTGACCGTCGGAGTCGGTCCCACACGCGTCTCGACCGCACAACGCGTCGTGAGTCTTTGGTATTTCGTGGTGGTCGTCGGGTCGTTCGGCATGCTCGCGTTGATCCCGGTCGCGCATGCCGCGATCCGGTTGCGGCGCGCGGTTCTCTGGCTGTTCGTGCTGGGCTATGGCGGTGTCGCCGTCGGGATGACGTTCCTGCTCGAACGGGCGGCGATGGAGGGCGAGTCGGAGGCGATGCTGTCGTTCGCCTGGCTCTTCGGCACGATGCTCTTCGTCACCGTGGCCTGCGTCCACCTGGCGCTGCTGCGGAAGAAGATCCTCTATCCGCCGCAGACGGCGTGGGTCGAGTCCGGCATGCACTGCGGGTTGTTCTCGATCGACATCGCCGGATTCGGCCAGGTCGGGCGCAGCAGCGAGATCTTCGTGCGAGTCCGGCGGATGCTCTTCGGCCTGCTGGCCGAAGCCTTCGAGGCCAGCGGGATCGCCTGGGATGCCTGCCTGAAGCGCGACACCGGCGACGGCATGATCGTCGTGGTCCCGCCGCATTTCCCGAAGTTCCGCCTGGTGTACCCGCTGGTTTCCCGGCTGACCGCGGAACTGGCCAGGTACAACGTGGTCACCGAGCCCGGCCTGCGGATCCGGGTGCGGGTGGCCATCCACGCCGGCGAGATCGCGCTCGACGAGTACGGCGTGACGGGGCGGCCGAAGGTGCTGCTCGCCCGGCTGCTCGATTCGCGGGTGCTGCGGGACGCGCTCGCCGCGGCGCCGGACGAGTCGCCCGTGGTGGTGCTCGTCTCGGACCGGTTCCACGAGGACGTCCAGGACCAGGGCGGCCCCGGGCTCGACACGATGAGCTACCGGCAGGTGCTCGTGCACGAGAAGGAGACCGAGGTCCGCGCCTGGCTGCATGTTCCGGACCCGGTGCTTAAAGAGCTGCTGTGAGGACCTCCAGCGCGCTGTGCTGACGGGCGGCGTCGATCTTGTCGACCGGCCCGGCCCAGCGCAGGCCGTGCTGATCGAGCGACGTGCGGTTGTTCGCGATCGTCGAGTTCGCCTGCCGGGTCAGGTAAGCGCGGTACGGCCTGCCTGCCAGCGCCCGGTCGAGCTCGCCGAGTCCCCTGGCGTACGCGCCCTTGAACGACGGCCCGTCGGCGCCGCAGTCGCCGGACTCGCACGGGTCGCGCAGGATGCCGTTCGCGTGCAGTAGCGACGTCGTGGTGGAGGCGTCCGCGAGCCGGCGGGCCCGGGTGAGCAGGGCGGCGTCACCGGTGGCGCGGTTCAGTTCGACCAGCGCGCCGAGGACGATGCCCTGGTTGTAACTCCAGACCGCCTGCCCGTTGTTGGCGCAGGAGGAGTTCAGCCCGTCGTTGATCAGGCCGGCGCCGTTGATCATGCCGCTCGCGCGGAACCAGTCCCAGACCTCGCGTGCCCGCGCGAGCTGGACGGTGTCGCCGGGGAGCCGGTTGTGCAGTGACGCGGCCACCTTGACGTACAGCTCGTTGGTGACGGCGTTCTTGTACGTCTTCGCCGTCGACCACCAGAGTCCGCCGCCGCAGGTCCCGTCGCGGTAGGCGTACATGTAGTTCGCCGCGATGACGGCGGTGTCGAGGTAGCGGCGATCGTTGGTGAGGTCGTAGGCGCGGATCCAGGCGAGCGCCCACCAGCCGGTGTCGTCGATGTACTCGTTCGTGAAGTTGTCGCCGCGGTTGCGGTCGAAGGTGTTGGCGATGGCGTAGCGGTAGTTCGGCGAACCGGTGCGGGTGCTGTAGTCGAGGATCGCGGTGAGCGCGTTGGCCGAGTTCCACCAGCCCGTGGTCTGCCAAAGGCCGGTGCTGTTGTCGTAGAACTGCATGAGCGCGGTCGCCGCCGCTTCGGCGCGGTCGTTCGCGGCGACCGTGGTGCGGAACCACGACGTGCAGGCGATTTCCGGCCGGTTGCTCGCCTTCCCGCAGGCGCGAAGGGCGCCGAAACGGTGGGTGGCGGGGTCGTCGACGTTGAACATCAGGGTCCGCCAGCCGCGTTGACCGGCGGGAATCTTCGTGTCACCGATCCGGCTGTCGCCTGCCCAGGTGCGGCCGCCATCGAAGGAGCGGTCGAGCCAGACTTCGTCGCCGGGGTCGCCGTTGCCGACGCTGGCCCAGCCCATGTCGTCGCCGTCGGAGAGGTGCAGCGTGATGCCGCGGCCCCAGACCGTCGCGGTGCCGGGTCTTCTTTCGCCGACGGCCAATGCCGGGTCGCGGCTGTCGCAGTACTTGGCGCAGATCGTGGCCGCGACGGTGGGTTCGGGCGTAGTGGTGGCCGGTGTGAGAGCGAATGTCAACGTTGTCACAAGCAGGGAAGTGAGCCACATGGATTCGAGTGTGGGCGCGGTCACTTTCCCGGCCGATCAAGTCACCCTTTCAGCTCGCGCCGATGGTCTGGAATACTTCTTGCGCGCGTGAGGTTGAACGCTCAAGCAACGTAACCCCGGCCCAGGGAGCAGGTCATGCAGTTCGGAATCTTCACGGTGGGCGATGTGACGACCGACCCGGCCACCGGGGAGGCGCCCAGCGAGTACGAGCGGATCAAGGCGATGGTGCGCATCGCGCTCAAGGCCGAAGAAGTCGGCCTCGACGTCTTCGCGACCGGCGAGCACCACAACCCGCCCTTCGTGCCTTCTTCGCCTACGACGATGCTCGGCTACATCGCCGCGCAGACGTCGAAGATCATCCTTTCCACCTCGACCACGCTGATCACCACGAACGACCCGGTGAAGATCGCCGAGGACTTCGCGATGCTCCAGCACCTCGCCGACGGCCGCGTCGACCTGATGATGGGCCGCGGCAACACCGGACCGGTGTACCCGTGGTTCGGGCAGGACATCCGGCAGGGCATTCCGCTGGCCATCGAGAACTACCACCTGCTGCACCGGTTGTGGCGCGAGGACGTGGTCAGCTGGTCCGGCAAGTTCCGGACGCCGCTGCAGGAGTTCACCTCGACCCCGCGGCCGCTCGACGGTGTCCCGCCGTTCGTGTGGCACGGCTCGATCCGCAGCCCGGAGATCGCGGAACAGGCCGCCTACTACGGCGACGGGTTCTTCGCGAACCACATCTTCTGGCCGAAGGAGCACTTCCAGTCGCTGATCAACCTGTACCGCGAGCGGTACGAGCACTACGGGCACGGCAAGGCGGACCAGGCCATCGTCGGGCTCGGCGGCCAGGTGTTCCTGCGGCCGAAGTCGCAGGACGCGGTGCGGGAGTTCCGGCCGTACTTCGACAACGCGCCGGTGTACGGGCACGGGCCGTCGCTGGAGGAGTTCACCGAGCAGACGCCGCTGACCGTCGGCAGCCCGCAAGAGGTGATCGACAAGACGCTGACCTTCCGCGAGCACTTCGGCGACTACCAGCGTCAGCTGTTCCTGATGGACCACGCCGGACTGCCGCTGAAGACCGTGCTGGAACAGCTCGATCTGCTCGGCGAGCACGTGATTCCGGTGCTGCGCAAGGAACTTGACTCGCTTCGTCCGGCGCACGTGCCTGAAGCGCCTACGCACGCTTCGCTTTCAGCTTCGGAGGTGTTGGCATGACGACGATCGCTGTCGTGACCGCGGGACTGAGCCAGCCGTCCTCGACCCGGCTGCTCGCGGACAAACTCGCCGCGGCGGTTTCCACCGCGCTGCCGGATGTGGAGATCGAGGTGATCGAACTCCGCGACCTGGCCATCGACGTCACGAAGAACATGCTGACCGGATTCCCTTCCCCGGCCCTGCGTGCGGCCATCGACACGGTGACCGCCGCGGACGGCCTGATCGCCGTGACGCCGGTGTTCACCGCGTCGTACAGCGGACTGTTCAAGTCGTTCTTCGACGTGCTGGACCAGAAGGCGCTCGACGGGAAACCGGTGCTGATCGGCGCCACCGGCGGAACCGAACGGCACTCGCTGGTGCTCGACTTCGCGCTGCGTCCGCTCTTCGCCTACCTTCGCGCCGAGCCTGTCGCGACGGCGGTGTACGCGGCTTCGTCGGACTGGGCGTCTCCAGGAGATCTGGACACGCGGGCTTCGCGGGCTGGGCGGGAGCTGGCTGCCCGGTTGTCGTCGGAGGGGACGGACGCGGCTCCGGACAGCGGGTTCGTGCCGTTCGAGCAGCTGCTGCGCGCGGGGGAGTGAGCAAGGGACCTTTGCTATCACTTCGCAGGTGGGCGCGGTAAAAGCGCGTGAAGGCCCCCTTCCCTCGGCTCAGCCGAGGGAAGGGGGCCTTCACGCGCTTCAGGGGGTCGGCCAGATCGGCCGGATCTCGATGGTCGCGAACTTCGTGACCGGATGCGTCGAGACGATCTCGATCGCCTCGTCGAGATCGGCGCACTCGATCAGGTCGTAGCCGAGGATCTGTTCCTTCGTCTCCGCGAAGGGCCCGTCCGAGACGAGCAGTTCGCCGTCGCGGTGGCGAATGGTGGTCGCGGTGGCCGCCGACCGGAGTCTGCTGCCGGACAATCGCACCCCGCGAGCGGTCATCTCGTCGACCCACACCTGCGTCTTTTCGTCCATTGGTTCGTCGCAGTCGTCCGTACCGGGGAACGGGGTCCCGCAGATCAGCAACAGGTAGCGCATCAGTCCTCCTTGGCTGGTCTTTTCGTCACCCCGACGAACGGTTTCGCGCGAAACAGACAGCTCGCTAGAGGTTGTCGCGCAGAAAGTCCTCGAATTGGGTGAGTCCTGGATAGCGCGACCGCAGCCCCGCGACGTCCGCCGCGTACCCGCTCTCGGCGAACCATTCGAACATGCGCTCCTCGATCGGCTTCGGTTCGAAGCGGGTCGGGACCCCGGTGACCCGTTCATAGCTCGCCGCGACCTCGGGGAAGGTGAGTTCGTCGCCCGCGATTTCGAGTGCCTGCCCGAGGAGGCCTTCGCGGTCCTCGAACGCCGTCGCGGCGAAGAACCCGATGTCGTCGGCGGCGATCATCTGCATCGGTTTCGCGGGATCCACCGGAAGGGCCAGTACGCGGTCTTCGCCGGCGGGCGGGGTGGCGTAGTGCAGCAGGTTGTTCATGAAGAACACCGGCCGGAGCACGGTCGCGGGGAGGCCCAGCGCGGCGATGTGCCGTTCGATCTCCGCCTTGCTTTCGAAGTGGTCGATACCGGTCTCGCGTTCGGCGCCTCCGACCGAGCTGTAGACCAGGTGCCCGACGCCGGTTTCCGCGGCGATGTCCGCAACCGAACGGCCTCGCCTGACCTCGGCGGCGAGGGTTTCTTCCTCCCATGCCAAGGGTTGCACGCTGAAGACGCCGTCGACATCGGTCATCGCCGCGCGCAGCGAGGCCGGCGCGTCGAGATCGCCTTCGACCAGGACCGCGCCGAGTCTCGCCAGCTCTTTGGCCTCGGGTTTGCCCGCGTCGCGGACCAGCGCGTGCACGCGGCGGCCGCGGGCGAGCAGGTGGCGGGCGGTCGCGCCGCCCTGGTTGCCGGTCGCGCCGAGGACGAGCACGACTTCGGATCGGGACATGTGAGCTCCTCGCGGGTTTTATCGGAGTGATTCGCTCCGTTAAGCTATATCGGAGCGAATCACTCCGCAAGGGCTAGGATCAGGTCATGACCAGTTCCCCTCCGCCGCGACGCGGACGGCAGGCCGAAGCCGCCCGCAACAGCCGCAAGCTGCTCGAAGCCGCGCGCGAGGTGTTCATCAGCCGCGGGTTCGACGCGCCCGTCTCGGCGGTCGCCGAACGCGCCGGGATCGGGATGGGGAGCCTTTACCGGCGTTACCGCACCAAGGACGAACTGCTGCAACGGCTCTGCGTCGACTCCTTGACGCACGTCGCGGACGCGGCCCGGGAGGGGCTCGCCGTCGACGATCCTTGGCAAGGTCTCACGAGGTACATCGAGCGCTGCGTCGAGTTCGGCTTCGGCGCCCTCGCGCCGCTCGCCGGGCGAATCGAGGCGACCGAGGAGATGTGGCAGGCCACCGGGATCGCGCAGGACCTCGCCGGTCAGGTGGTCGCTCGCGCGCATGCCGCCGGGGTACTGCGCGGCGACGTCACGACCCTGGACATCTCCCTGCTGATCGGTCAGTTCAGCAGGCGGGGGCCGGTCCCGGAGGTGGATCACGACGAGAACGTCCGGCGGCGGCTGGTCGCGATCGCCGTCGCGGGCCTGCGTGCCGGCGCCGTCGAGCCGCTCCCGGGTGACCCACCGGAGCAGCGGGAGCACGAGTCGCTCTGGCGGAACTCCTAGCGCCACCCGGCAGGACCAGCGCGTTTCCGGCCCGACCGGCACAATCGAGGGAAAGGCGACGGCGAGGAGACGACGGTGGGCATCGGAAAACCCGTGAAGCAGGTCCTGATCCTGATCGCGGGTGGCATTCTCCTGCTGGTCGGTATCGCGCTACTCGTGCTGCCCGGGCCGGGGCTGCTGCTGGTGCTCGCGGGTCTGCTGGTGCTGGCCTCGGAGTTCCCCGTGGTGGAGAAGTACGTCGATCCGATCCGCGACAGGGCGATGAAGGCGGCCGAGGACAGTGTTTCGTCGCCGCTGCGCATCGCGGGTTCGGTGCTGGCCGGGCTGGGGCTGCTGGCCGCGGGGGTCGTCTGGGGGCTCGTGCCCGGGCTGCCGCTCGGCGGCTGGAGCACCGGTTCGAGCCTGATTCTCTCCGGGCTCATCCTGTTCGCGTTGCTGATCTGGAGTTACAAGCGGGTGCAGGCCCGGAGGTCCGCGAAGGCCGAATAACAGCCGGGTGGTCTGGTACCGTGCGGCGCGTGGCCCCCGACTTCCAGCGCGCGCGGCGGCCGGAACAGGTGGAGGCCCGGCGCGCGGCGATCCTCGGGGCGGCGCGCGAGCTCCTGGCCGAGCGGCCCGTGTCCCGGATCAGTTTGCGGGAGCTGAGCGACCGGGTCGGCCTGGCGAAGTCGAACGTGCTTCGGTACTTCGACAGCCGTGAGGCGATCTTCCTGGAAGTCCTCGACTCGATATGGGTCGCATGGCTCGACGAGCTCGAAGGCGAGCTAGGCGCGCCTGACGCCGCGAAGCCCGGGTACGAGCGCGAAGTGCGCGTCGCGACCGTCATCGCGAAGTCGCTCTCGCGGCAGCGCCTGCTGTGCGAGCTGATCAGCACGATGGCCGCCGTCCTCGAACGCAACATCTCCGTGGAGACCGCCAGGGCGTTCAAGACCCGGGCGGGTGAACGGACCGAACGGCTCGCCGACGTCGTCCGCGATCGGGTCCCGTTGGAGGCCGAAGCGGCCGGACACTTCGCGAAGGCGGTCTTCATCCTCGTCGCGGGACTGTGGCCGTACGCGAACCCAGGCGAGGCCGTGGCGACGGTCCTGGCCGAACGCGGAGCGCCCGCCGGCCACGACATGTTCGTCGACGCGCTGACCGAAGGGCTGGCCAACCAGCTGGTCGGTCTCGTCGTTCGCGCAGGTCAGAGCCCCGGGCGATAGCAAAGGTCCCTTGCTCCCTTCCCGCACGCGCCGGGGCGCCCGGACCTGCATAAGGTGAGCCGAACCCACTTGCACAAGGAGCGATCATGAGCCCAGGCGGCACCCTCACTCTCGGCGATCTCACCGTGAGCCGGATGGGCTACGGCGCCATGCGGCTGTCCGGCCCCGGCATCTGGGGGCCGCCGAGCGACCGCGAAACCGCGATCGCCGTCCTCCGCGAGGCGGTCGAGCTGGGCGTGACCCATATCGACACCAGCGACTTCTACGGCCCGCACACGACCAACGAGCTGATCCGCGAGGCATTGCACCCGTACCCGGACGAGCTGCACATCGTCACGAAGGTCGGCGCGAAGCGGACTCCGGACAAGGGCTGGCCTTCGGCGCTCTCGCGGGAGGAACTGACCTCCGCGGTCCACGACAACCTGCGCAACCTCGGCGTCGACGTGCTCGACGTCGTCAACCTGCGGCTCGCGGGGGAGCACGGCGTCTTCCCGATCCCGGTCTCGATCACGGAGCCGTTCGAGGTGCTGGCCGAGCTGCAACAGCAGGGCTTGATCCGGCACCTCGGCTTGAGCCACGTCTCGGCGGAGCAGGTCAAGGAGGCCCGCGCCATCGCGCCGGTCGTCTGCGTGCAGAACGAGTACAACGTCGCGAACCGCGCCAACGACGGCCTGCTCGACGCCCTCGCGGCCATCAGCGTCCCGTTCGTGCCGTACTTCCCGCTCGGCGGGTTCACGCCGTTGCAGTCCGGTGTGCTCGACGACTGCGCCCGCCGGGCCGACGCGACGCCGATGCAGGTCGCGCTCGCGTGGCTGCTGCAGCGGTCGCCGAACATCCTGCTGATCCCGGGTACGTCCTCGCTGCAGCACCTGCGGGAGAACGTCGCCGCCGCGAAGCTGGAACTGCCCGCGGACGTCATCACCGACCTCGACGCGCTCGCCTAGCGGGTAGTGAGGGCCTGGCGGATTCATGCGGTCGTCGCAACATGCTCTATTTAGGACAGTAGCAGGTTGAGTTTTTCTTGGGGTGTAAGCCAGTCCAGTGTTTTGCGGGGGCGGCCGTTGAGTTCGGCGGCCACTCTCGCGAG
>NZ_QHKL01000014.1 GCF_003947415.1 Amycolatopsis sp. WAC 01376 | reverse complement strand
CCCCAGACGACGCTTCAGCTCAGCGACCTCGCCCCGCAGCTGAGTGATCTCCTCACGGGCACGAGCAAGCTCGACCGCCTGCGCGGCGACCAACGCCGCAAGCTCGTCATACGACGGCCGAACCCCTTCTCCCACAACAAGATCATCCCACAGCGGCACAAATAGCGAACAAGGGGCCTGAACAGTTACTAAGCAACAATCAGCGTGCACATTTACCACTGACGGGTGATCTGGAGGTGCGAACAAAAAGCAAGTAGCCGACTAATTGCGAAGATGCCCGGACTTCGAGGCGGCCAGGCGGTTCAGCAGGCGGATCCGTCCGTGGTTGGGGACCGAGCGGATCGGGTGCCCGGCGAGGCCCCAGCGCCCGAGAAGGGTGTTCGCCGCGGTCCAGCCGGTGGCGGCCGCGCGTTCCATGAGGGCGACCGGGAGGTCGATCCGGATGCCGTCGCCCGCGAGTGCGAGGGCGGGGTCGGGGGTTTCCACCGTGGGCCGTCGGGCGAAGTCGCCGACTCCGAACAGCGGGCAGTCTTCGCGCCACAACGTGATGTCGCCGACGACGCGGACGTCCCGGGTCTCCGGATAGATCTCGTGGAGGCGGCTTTCCAGTGCCTTTTCCAACCCGCTCGAATTCTCGGTGGCGGCCGCGTAGGCGTGCAGTTCGACGACCGATCCGCCGGTGCGGGCGGCCCAGCGCCGGGCTTCTCCCTCGTACCGGTCGAGCAGGCTGATGTTGTCGAGCGGCGGGATGCTTCCGGTGCCGAGGAACGGCGAACGGTGTGGCTCGACCGGGCGGTCGAGCCAGAGCCGCCGGACCAGGAAGGGCGGGGCGGTACGTAAACCGCCGACGTCGGCTCGCCAGGCCTCGGTGCCGATATCCGGTGAAGCGGCGACGATTTCGCGCAGCCCGGCGACGTCGCAGGCGAGGACCACGCCGTCGAAGTTCTCCGTCCGGCCGTCTGCCTCGATCGCGAAACCTTCCGGGGCCCGGCCGAGTCCGGTCACCGTCGTGCCGGTGCGGATGTCGGCGCGGCGGCCGGCGAGGTAGCTCGCGAGCGGGTCCCAGAGGGCTTGGGGGAACGGCTCGGTCGGGACGTCGAAGACCAGACCTTCGCTGGAGCCCAGGAAATACAGGTGGAACATGGTCGCCAGCTCCGCGGCCGACAGGTCGTGCGGGTCGGCGAAGAAGCTGCGGGAGAAGACCTCGAACGCGAGATGCTTGGCGGCGGGCGGGAAGTTGATCGCGTCGAGGAAGGTCGAGGCGTCGGTGCGGTCGAGCCGGTGATAGATCTCCGGCACGCTGACCGTCGCCAGCGGCAGGGCCTCGCGGCTACTGAGGTGCAGCAGATCTTTGCGGGTGAAGGTCGGGCTACGCCAAGCGAACGCCACCGCGTTCCACGGCGGGGTGCGCGGAAGTCCGGCGAAGGTGTCGATGCGGCCGTGCGCGTCCAGCAGCGGGTAGTCGGTCAGCGGGGTGAGCCGGTCCAGCCGCGGATCGGTGCGCGCGAGCAGGGCGCGCAGGTTGTAGTACTGGCGGAAGAACGCGTGGAAACCCCGGCTCATGGTCACGGCGGTGCCGTCCGGGAGCCGTTCCCGCCAGCCGCCGACACGCCCGCCGAGGTGGTCCTCGCGTTCGAAGACGGTGACGGCGACACCGCGTTCGGCCAGTCCGGTCGCCGCGGTGAGCCCGGCGATGCCGCCGCCCACGATCGCGGCGGCAGGACGCCGTCCGAGCAGTCCGGCGTCGGCCAGGCCCGGCGGAGCCTGCCGGGTGACGCGGCGGCGGTCCCGGGGGCGGGTCACGCCGTCTCCGAGGGTGCGGTGCCGACGACGGTGTGCACGATGTCCCGCTGCCAGCCGCCGACGGTCGCGGTGTGGACGTCGGTGAAGCCGGCGTCGGTGAGACGCCGGGCGAGCAAGGTGATCCCGTCGAACTCCAGGACACTGCGGCGAAGATGACGGTAGAGCATGGCGTCACCGGTGGTGAGCTTCCCGAGCGGGATGATCACGCCCGCGCAGACGGCGTTCCAGACCCAGCGGGCGCGCCGGGAATCGCGGACGGAGTACTCATGCACGGCGATCCGGCCGCCCGGCCGGAGCAGCTCGCGAAGCCGGCGCAGCTGCGTGGTCGGGTCGGTGAGGTTGCGCAGCAGGTACGCCGCCAGGATCCCGTCGAACGGCCCGTGGATCCCGGCCAGTTCCTCGACCGGTGTGTGCACGAATTCGACGCTGTCGGGCCAAGCCTTGCTCCGGGCTCTCTCCAGCATTTCGCCGGACGCGTCGAAGGCGGTGATCCGGGCGTTCGGCAGCACGGACAGGAGGGCCGCCGTGGACGCGCCGGTTCCACAACCGGCGTCCAGCACCCGCGGTCCAGGAGCGGCGAGCCGCCGGGCGGAAAGGCGCAAATGCTCGTGGTAGCCGGGATTCGCGCCGACGAGACGGTCGTAGAACCGGGCTTCGGTGTCGAAGGCCGAAGGCACGGTCTCGCGCGGCAAACCGTCTCGCGCCATGGCGTTCATCGCGCCTCCTCTCGTGAGCGGGCTCGTTCCCACAGCAGCAGTACGGCGGTCACCATCGCGAAGCCGAAGAGGAAGTCTTCGACCGGGATGTCCCAGGGGAACCGCCAGCCGGTGATGTGCTCGGGCGCGTAGCGGACGATCGGTGCGGACAACTTGGTCAGCCACCCATCGACGGGGATCTGGAAACCGGTGACGATCGCCATCGTGAGCCAGTAGGCGGGTTTGCGGAACAGCCCGGTCTTCAGCACGGCGAGCTCGAACAGTACGACCACGACCACCGAGGCGACGGCCGGAACGGTGTAACCCCAAGGAATCATCGCCGGACCGCCTGTTTCCCTCGCCGCCGGACCGCGGCGAGGGTGAGCTGGACCGCTTCGTAGGTCAGCACTCCGCAGATCGGGATCACGATGAAGAACAGGATCTCTTCCAGCGGAAGCGAAAACGGCGCGCGGATGCCGGTGACGAACTCCGGCGCGTAATTCCAGACCTCGCCCGCGATCGCCAGCGCGTCCCAGACCAGGAAGACGAAGGCCACCGGGAGCAGCGCGCTGGCGAGGCGTTTCGGCTGCCGGTAGACGCGGGCGCCTGCGATCTCCAGCGGCAGCGTCACCAGGACGCAGGCCGCCAATACGACCAGGTATTCGACCTTGCCCACTCAGCCCACCGCCGACGGGGGAGCAGGGGCGCGATGCCGGGTCCGAGCCCACTGCGAACGAGCGAGCGCGCCGCAGGCGACCCCGAGCCGACGGCGCCGGGACACCTTCGCCCGGCCGGCGAAGACGTCGTGGTCCGCGTCCTCGATCCGGTCGAGGATCTCTCCGTACAGGGTCGCGGCGGTGGCCACACAGGGGCGTGAGACCGGATGCAGCATCGCGATTCCCGGTCGTGCTTCGGTGTAGACGCGCCGGGTCACCGCGATCTGTTCCTTGATCGCGGCCCGGACGCGGTTGTCGGATCGGCCGTGTTCCGCGCACCAGGACAGCCGTTCGCGGTCGACGTCGTGTTCCTTGAGCTCGTCGGCGGGCAGATAGACCCGTCCGCGCTCGAAGTCCTCGGCGACGTCGCGGAGGAAGTTGGTCAGCTGGAAGGCTTTGCCGAGCGCGGCGGCTCGCGGTGCCGCCTCGTCACGGGGAGCGACCGCGCCGAGGATCGGGAGCACCTGCAGGCCGATCACCTCCGCCGAACCGCGCACGTAATCGTCGAGGTCGTCCCTGGTGGCGTAGTCGGTGACGCTCAGATCCATCCGCATCGACGTGAAGAAGTCGCGGAAGAGCGGCTCCTCCAGCTCGTACCTGACCGCCGTGTCGATCACCGCCGTCAGCAGGGGATCGTCACTCGTACCCGCGGTCAGGTCGGCGAGCAACCGATCCTCCACTTCGGACAGTCTCGCGGCAAGGGACTCCGGTGTGGCGTCCGCGTCGGGCTCGTCGACGATGTCGTCCAGCCACCGCGCGAAACCGTAGAGCGCGTGGACGGCGGGCCGTTGCGCGGGCGTCAGCATGCGGGTCGCCAGGAAGTACGTCCGGCCGTGCCGGGCGTTGACGTCGCGGCACCAGCTGTACGCGGCTCGCAGACTCGGATCGTGGATTTCGGCGGCGTCGAGTTCGCGTCGGGTCATCGGCTCGCCTCCGTGGCCAGGTCGAGGACGCGCGAGCGGCGTCCGGGCACGCCGGTGATCCGGTCGGCGGCCAGTCTGCCGGAGATCAGCACGGTCGGCACGCCCACTCCCGGCACCGTCGCGCCTCCGGCGAGGACGACGTTTTCGGTGCCACGCGGAAGGTTCCGAGGGCGGAACGGCCCGGTTTGGACGAACGAGTGGGCGTAGCCGAACGGGGTTCCGGCCACGAGTCCGCGGCCGGCCCAGTCCGCGGGGCTGATGACCTCGGTGAACTCGGGTTCGAAGTCCGGCAGTAGTCGCTGCCGTGCGACGGCGAGGATCTCCTCCGCGTACGGTCCGGCATCGGCGGCCCAGTCCGCGGGCCCCCGGTCGAGATTCGGGACCGGCGCGAGGATCGAGTAGAGCTGACGGCCCGGCGGTGCGAGGTCCGGATCGGTCGCGGTCGGCCGGGTGATCAACAGGGACGGGTCGCTCATACGGCGGCCGGTGGTGATGAGTTCGTCGAAGGTCGAGCGCCACCCGTGTCCGAAGGAGATGGTGTGGTGCCCGGCGTCGGGCCGGGTGTCGGGGCCACCGGCGTGCAGGATCAGCGCCGACGGTGCGGGTCGCAGCGGAACCGGCCGCTTCGGGATTCGGCCGAGCAGCCGGTAGCTCTCGGGTAACTCGGTCGTCAGGACGACGGCGTCGCACGGATGGCGTTCGCCGGCGGCGGTGCGGACCGCGTGGACACGGCTGCCTTCGCGTTCGAGCGTGTGCACGGGGTCGCCGTAGTGGAAGGTGACGCCGTTCTCGGCGGCGACCCGGGCGAGCGCCTGGGGGAGTGCCGCGACCCCGCCGGGCGGGAAGTACACGCCGCCGACGGTGTCCATATAGGAGATGACCGCGTACAGCGCCAGCGCTCGCATCGGCGACTCGCCCGCGTAGAGCGCTTGGAAGGTGAACACCCGCTTCAGCCGCTCGTCGGACAGGAAAGACCCGATCTTCGGGTCGAGCCGCCGGAATCCGCCCAGTGCCACCAGGCGGGCCAGATCCGGGTTGAGCATGCCGAGCGGTGAGTCGATGTTCGAGTCGATGAACCGGCCGAACTCGGTGCGGTAGAGCCGGGTCAGCCAGTCGCGCAGCCGAAGGTACCCCGCTGCCTCGGCGGGCCCGGCGAACGTGCGTACCGCGTCCGTCATCGCCGCGGCGTCGGTGTGCACGGGCAGGGTGCTGCCGTCGGCGAACTGTGCCAGGTAGGCCGGGTCGAGCCGGGTGAGCGGTAGTTCCTCGGCCAGCTCGGCGCCCACCGCGCCGAAGGTGTCCCGCAGGATCGACGGCATGGTGAGCACCGTCGGGCCGGTGTCGAGCAGATAGCCCTCGCGTTCGACGCGGCCCGCGCGGCCACCGGGGCCGGGGTCACGTTCGAGGACGGTGACCTCGCGCCCGCGGCCCGCCAGGTGCAGCGCCGCCGCCAGCCCCGACAACCCCGCTCCCACCACGACGATCCGGTCCGTCCGTCCGGGTACCGTTTTCACTGGTCGCGCTCCGTGCACCGGGTGGCGAGGACGGCCAACGCGTCCGCGGCCTGTCGCGGGACGACGGCAGGGTCGATCACCGCTTGCGCCTTGTCGGCGCGTTCCCGGATGAGTTCGCCGAGGCGTTCGCGTGCCCCGGTCGCGGTGATCAACTCGCGCCAGCGGGACACGGCGTCGTCGTCCACCGTGGTCAGGTTCAGCAGTTCGGCGAGTTCGTCGCGCTGCCGCCGGTCGGCCATCTCCACGGCGAGCACCACGACGCTGGATGCCTTGCGGTCGCGGAGGTCCTGGCCGGCGGGTTTACCGGTGACCGCGGGGTCACCGAAGACGCCGAGCAGGTCGTCCTTGAACTGGAAAGCCTCGCCGATCAGGCCGCCGTACTCGGCGAGGGCGGCCATGACGTCCGGACCGCAGCCCGCCAGCGCCGCGCCGAACTCCAGCGGCCTGCGGACGGTGTAGTTGCCGGACTTCCGGCGCAGCACGTCGAGCAGCGCGTCCCAGCCGGGAAGCGTCCGGGCGTCGTTCACGAGGTCGGCCAGCTGCCCGACCGCCAGTTCCGCGCGCATCGCGTCGTACCTCGGCCAGCCGTGCGACAGCGTTTCCGCGTCCAAACCGGATTCCCGGAGCATCTGCTCCGACCAGACCAGGAAGAGATCGCCGGCGAGCGTCGCCGCGGATTCGCCGAACCGGTCGGCGGAGCCACTCCACCCCTGTTCGGCATGCCACCGCGCGAACCGCACGTGCAGCGCGGGACGCCCCCGCCGCAGCGTCGAGGCGTCCATGACGTCGTCCTGCGCCAGCGCGAAACAGTGGAGTAGTTCCAAGCTCGACGCGGCCCGCAGGGCGGCGTCCGATTCCGGGCCTCCGCACCGCCAGCCGACATAGGCGAACATCGGCCGGAGGAACTTCCCTCCGGCGAGGAACTCGGGGAGGACGGTTTCCGCGAGTTCACCCTCGCCACGGCCGGAGAACTGCTCGGCGGCCCGTGCTTCGACGAAACCGTGTGCTTCGGCGAGACAACGCCCGCCCAAGGCGTCCAGCCAGCCCGACGGCGCCTCCTTCGACGGCGCCGTTCCCGCCGCCATGGTCGACGCCATCCGCCTTCCCTCCGCCGATCCGGTGATTTCGTTTCATAACCGATTCACGCCTGGTGTACCTTGTCTACTAGATCCGGCGGCGCGCCCGCAACTCGAGCGGTATCGCCTGTAGGGCAAGGAAGTCCTGGGATTTCCCGGGATTTCCCGGCTCAAACCCGGATCGCTCGCGGATCGAAGAAGACCGTCTTGCGGACGAGAGTGGCCCGGTCCCCGCCACTCTCAGGAGCCCGGCGCCCCTCGTGCCCGGCTCCGGACGCCCGGCGGTGCCTGGTGCGGACCGGTCCCTTCCCGGTCCTCGCTGTGGCGCCGTCGGGCGTTTCGTTCGTTCCGGTGACGGTATGCGCCTGCCCACGTCCGGTGACCTCGTAAGCTGCCCGCAGTCGGCCCGGTGAGCGGGCACCGGAAAAGTGGAACGGATGGACGTCGACGAGATGAGCGGCCCTGGCGGCCCCCGAGCCGGCGGTTCGTGGACCCCCGGCAAGGTCGCCGAGGTGCTGGGCGTCTCGCCGGTCACGCTCCGGACCTGGGCCTCGCGGTACGGCGTCGGCCCCACGTTGCGGGCCGATGGGCGTCACCGCCGTTACTCGGACGCGGACGTTCGCAAGCTGCAACATATGCAGCGGCTGATCGACCGGGGGATTCCCGCCCGCGAGGCCGCCGCGGCCGCGTTCTCCGGTTCCGGCGAGACGGTGCCGGACGTCCCCGTCGACAGGCTGGTCGGCGAACTCGAGCAGGCCGCGGAAGACCTAGAGTTCGCTGCCATCGCCGCGCTGCTGGACGAGACTCTCGATGCGATCGGCGCGGCGGCGACGTGGGCCGACGTGTTGCTGCCGATCTTGCGCCGCCTCGGGCGCCGCTGGGCCGGAGGTGACGTGTGCTTCGAGTCGGAATGGGCGCTCACCACCGAGGTTTCCCTGGCGCTGCAACGCTATGTCGCCCGGTTCGCCACCGTGCCCACCGAACGCGGGGTGCTCATCGCCTGTTGCCCGGACGAGCGGCACAGCCTGCCGGTCGAAGTTCTCCGCGCGTCGCTGCTGGAGATCGGTGTTCCCGCTCTCTACCTCGGTCAACTGGTGCCCGCGGAGACGATGGCGGGCCTGGCGTTCAAACTGGATCCGGTGCTGGTGGTGCTGTGGTCGATGTCCGCCGGCACCGTCGACGTCCTGTTGCGCGAGCGTCTGCGGCGGCAGGGAACCGAGGTCGTCGTCGCCGGTCCCGGCTGGGAAGGGCTCGACGTTCGTGGCGCACCCTGGGTCAACGACTTGACCGCCGCGCTGGATGCCGCCACCGCTCACTTCAAAGCCTGAACCGTTGCGGGATCGCTTCAAGTGCCTGAGGATGGCTGGAGGACGACGCGCGGCAGAGAGGGCTTCCGGTGGATCTCAGGCGGCAGGTGGTCGAGCGCTGGCCGGCGAAATGGCCGGTCCAGCCGTTCCGGGAACCTGCTTGGGCCCGGCAGGAACCGACTTACCGCGAATGCGGCCCCGCGCTGATCGACGCCGCGGTCAAACGCGCCGACGCGCGTCCGGCCGGCAACTGGTTCGTCGTCGCGGCCAGTCGTGAGATCGGCGCGGATCAGCCGTTGGGTTTGCGCGCCGGCGGCCGGGAACTGGTGGCCTGGCGTGGTCCGGACGGTGATCTGGTCATCGGTCCGGGTGCCTGCCCGCATCTGGGCGCTCCGCTCGATCAGGCTCGTGTCCACTGTGGAGAGTTGGTCTGCCGGTGGCACGGATTGCGGGTCGGGCCGGAGCGGCCGGGCTGGTCGCGGTTGCCGTCCTATGACGACGGAGTGCTCGCCTGGGTTCGCCTCGACCGCTTCGGTGACGAAAGCCCCACGGAACGGCCGATCGTGCCGGTCCGTCCGCGAGGCGACGTCACCATCGACGCGGTCGCGACGCTGACCGGGACCTGCGAACCGGTGGACGTCGTCGCGAACCGGCTCGATCCTTGGCACGGCGCGTGGTTCCATCCGTACTCGTTCACCCGGCTGAAGGTGCTGTCGGCTCCACAAGGGAACGACGTCACCGACGCCGAGGACAAGTTCGTCGTCGAAGTGACCTTCCGGCTCGCCGGGAAACTGGGCGTGCCGGTGATCGCCGAGTTCACCTGCCCCGAGCCCCGCACGGTGCTGATGACCATCGTCGACGGCGAAGGCGCGGGCAGCGTGGTCGAAACCCACGCCACCCCGCTCGGGAACGGTCCCGACGGACGGCCGCGCACCGCCGTGATCGAGGCGACGATAGCCACCTCCGACCGGCCCGGTTTCGCGAAGGCCGCCCGGATCGCACCGGCTTTGCGGCCACTGATGCGCCGTGCGTCCGCGCGTCTCTGGCGGGACGACCTCGCCTACGCCGAGCGGCGCTACGCCTTGCGAGCGGGAGACGTCGGGCTGCCAGGTTTCCGCGATCACCCGGCCGGGTAAGCGCAGGCTGTGCGCATTGTGATCACCGGGGCGACCGGAAACGTCGGGACGGCACTGCTCCACGCCCTCGAATCCGGCGACGACGACCTGATCGGCGTGGCGAGACGGCTGCCCGACACCACGGCCGAGCCGTATCGCGCGGCGGGCTGGTCGGCCATGGACCTCGGGGAAGACGTCGGCCGCGCGAAGCTGACCGAGCTGGTGGAGGGAGCGGACGCGGTCGTCCATCTCGCTTGGGCGATCTCACCGGAGCGCGCGGATCCGCCGATGTGGCGGACCAACGACCACGGGACCCGCAACGTGCTCGCCGCGGTGGCGTCGGCCGGGGTGCCGCATCTGGTCGTCCTGTCGTCCGTCGCCGCCTACGGGCCGGCGCCGCGGTGGAAGAAGGTCACCGAGGATTGGCCATGCGACGGCGTCGCGAGCAGTGCCTACAGCAGGGGTAAAGCCGGGCTGGAGGCGTTGCTCGACCGGTTCGAGGAGACCCATCCGGGGACCGGTGTGGCGAGGTTGCGGCCGTGCGCGATCCTGCAGCGACAGGCGGCGGGGGAGTTCGAGCGCTGGCTGCTGGGCCCGGCCGTACCCGCCGGTGTCGTGGGCCGCCGATGGCTGCCTGTCCCGCTGTGGGCGGACCTGCGGGCGCAGGCGGTGCACAGCGCCGACGTCGCCGAAGCGATCCGGCTGGTGCTCGATCAGCGTTTCACCGGTGCGGTGAATCTCGCCGCCCCGGGTGTGCTCGCCGCCGACGCGCTGGCCGGCCTCCTCGGAGGCGTTCGCGTCCCGGCGCCGCGATCACTCGTCCGGGTGGCCGCGCACGCCGCCTGGCGGACGGGCGCCTTCCCACTGCACCCCGGTTGGCTGGATCTCGCCGACCGCACGCCGCTCGTGGACACCACGCTCGCCGAGAACGTGCTGGGCTGGAAACCTCGGTACGACGCCGCCAGTGTGGTCGCGGAACTGGTCGCCGGACTCCGGTCGGGTAAAGGTGCCGCGAGTCCGCCGCTCTCCCCACCGCGGGAGCACGGCTTGCTGCGCCGGCTTCGCTCGCTCGCCCGTGGCAAGCCCAGCCACCAATCGCAATCCTGACGATCGGGAGGCTCGGATGAGCACGGAAGTCTTCGACGCGGTCGTCATCGGCGCCGGCCACAACGGCCTGGTCGCGGCGAACCTCCTTGCCGACGAAGGCTGGTCGGTCCTCGTGCTGGAGCATGCGGAGAAGCCGGGCGGCGCGGTGCGGACCGACGAAGTCACCGCGCCCGGGTTCCGGAACGACCTCTGCAGCGCGTTCTTCCCGCTCACCGCGGTATCGCCGGTGATGCGGGGACTGCGACTCGAGGACCATGGGTTGACCTGGCGGCACGCTCCCGAAGTACTCGCGCACGTCCTGCCCGACGATCGGTGCGCGGTGCTCTCACGGGACATCGAGCGGACGGCGGCGTCGGCCGACGAGTTCGCGCCGGGCGACGGCGCCGCGTGGCGGAGTTTGTTCGCGCAGTGGCAGGACCTTCGCGAGCCGCTGCTGAACGCGTTGTTCACGCCGTTCCCGCCGGTGCGCCCGGCCGTGCGGCTGCTGCGGCGGACGGGGACCGCGGAAGCGCTGCGGCTGGCTCGGATGCTCACGTTGCCCGCCCGCCGGTTGGGAGAAGAGCATTTCGACGGCGAGGGTGCTCGATTGCTGTTGGCCGGGAACGCCGCGCACAGCGATATTTCCGTGGACAACGCGGGCAGCGCGGTCTTCGGCTGGCTGCTCGCGATGGTCGGGCAGGACGTCGGCTTTCCGGTGCCTGCCGGCGGAGCCGGTGAGCTGATCGCGGCACTGGTGCGACGGCTGGCCGCCCGCGGCGGCGAGATCCGATGCCGTTGTCCCGCAACGGAAGTGCTCGTCGCGGGCGGACGGGCGATGGGCGTGCGAGACGGTGACGGCAACCCGATCCGGGCCCGCAAGGCGGTGCTCGCGGACGTCCCGGCGCCGACGTTGTACGGCGAGATGGTCCAGCGGGATTGGCTTCCCTCGCGGCTGCTCGCCGATCTCGGCCGGTTTCAATGGGACAGTGCCACGGTGAAGGTGGATTGGGCGTTGTCCGGTCCCGTCCCGTGGACGGCCGAAGGTGCTCGCGGGGCGGGCACGATCCACCTCGGAGCGGATCTGGACGGTCTGTCGGCGTTCGGCGGCGACCTGGTCCGCGGCCGGAGCCCGCGGAATCCGTTCCTGCTGTTCGGGCAGATGACGACGAGTGATTCGCACCGGTCGCCGCCCGGGACCGAGGCGGCGTGGGCGTACACCCACGTTCCCCGCGGGCTGATGGAGAACCGGGAGGCGCTCGACCGGCAGGTCACGCGGATCGAAAAGACGGTCGAGGCGAACGCGCCGGGGTTCACCGACCTGATCCAGGGCCGGTACGTGCAGGGCCCGCTCGAACTGGCGGCCCACGATCCCGGCCTGGTCGGGGGCGCGATCAGCGGCGGCACCACGGCCATTCACCAGCAGTTGTTCTTCCGCCCCGTCCCCGGCCTCGGCCGCGCGGACACGCCGGTGGACCGGTTGTTCCTCGCGGGCGCGTCGGCGCATCCGGGAGGCGCGGTCCATGGCGGCCCCGGCGCCAACGCGGCCCGCGCCGCGCTGGCCAGGGCGGGAGTGCTCGGCAAGGGGTACGCGGCGGTGATCGCCGCGGCGAACCGGGCGGTCTACCGCTGAGCGCCCTTGCGGCCGGTGTACTTCCCGGTCGCCAGATCCGCCAAGCGGGCGAGGGCCTCGGTGTTGCGCGGCTTGGCGACGAGCGCCTGAACCGCCTCGGGCAGCACCTTGGCGGGACCACGCACGACGCTTTCCCGCATCCGGACCTCGGTCTTGGCTTCGCCGTGGGGGAGGAGCGTGACCTCGACCGCCGCCGCGCCGAGCGGCCAGCCCCTCGCCTCCAGCGACAGGGAAACGCCGGGCTCGACCGCCTTCACGACCGTGACGTCCTGGATGTGCAAGGGCCACGGTCCGACGCTGTGGTGGATCCGCGAACCGACAGCAGGCCAGTCCTCGTCGACATCACGGATATGGGAGCTGCCGACGACCCAGCTCGCGTACGACCAGCCGTCGGCGAGCACGGCGAAAACGGCGTCCGGCGGCACGTCGACGACACGACTGACTTCGCTCACGGCGTCCTCCTGTTGTGAGTGGCACCGCATGGGTACCCCGCCGGAGCGACTTGAAGCCTGTGAGATGTCCGGATGGACGACACGCGTGCCGTCCATCCGGTCACGTGTGTCGTCCGTCGGATCACAGATGCTGTCCCATCAGTCACGCGAAACCGCCAATGTGGTGCAAATGGCCGCGAGTGCGGGGGATCCGAACGCCACCTTGAGCCCCAATAGCACTCGCCCTTCACGCCTTTCCCAGGTACATGAAGGACCCCTTCCTTGCGAAGGGGTCCTTCATGTACCTAGATCGACGAGCGGGAGCGCGGATCCGCAGCGCACCGCCGTGGTCCGTGACGGCCGGATCGCTTGCCATGCCTTCCCGATCGTCATCATGACCAGCAACGGGGAGCGGGAGTTCCCGCCGGCGTTCCTGCGTCGCTGTCTGCAGTTGCGGATCGAGAACCCGGATCACGACCAGCTCGCGGCGATCGTGGCGAGTCATCTGGTCGGTGAGAACGGAGAACACCGGGACAGGCTCATCCGCGAGTTCGCCGAACGGAGCAAGGCGGAAGGTGGTCTCCCGACCGACAGACTGCTCGACGCCGTTTATCTGGCGACGTCTGGCGCGTACCAGCCGGATCAGGAGGCTTGGCCGCGGCTGGTGGACGCCCTTTGGCAACGACTGACGGTGCGGTGACATGGACGGGCCGGGCGGTGTGTCCGACTCGCGTTCCGCCTCGGTGGCGGAGCAGCGGAAGGCCGGTCTGCCACAGGGGGTCAGTCGGGTCGAATTCGAGGACATGGACTGGACCGATGTCGCGGACATCGTGGGGCCGGCCAGCACGTCGCGGCGTGCGAGCGCCGAGCCCGCACCCGTCGGGGAGCCGCTGTCCGGGACATGCGGAGTCGTGGTCCCCGTCACAGGTGTACTTCCGCGCGCTGAAAACGTTGAAACGGGGGACGGCCTCGCGGCGACACGACAATGTGGTCCTCGACAAAGTGGCGACCGCCATCCGGACCACGGAGACCGGACGGCGGTGGTTTGTCGCCCGATCGAGGAAAGAGCGCTGGCCGGACCTGACGAACCCGTGGCCGCGAAGGCCAGCTTGGTGGACAGGGCCGATGATCGGCGAAAACGAGACCGCTGTGAAAGGAACGGTCGTGCTCGCCTCGGAACGGATTTGCCAGTCCGATTCCGCCGACCGGCCGGTAACTTTGTCGCCCGCCGAAAGAGTGCACAGATTCCGCAGTTTGGCGTCGCGGCCGGCGCTACGCTTGGCGCAGTTACTCGCAGCGGTACCGGTCCGTCTTGACGTGGCGAAGCTGGTGAGACATGGGTTCGTGCCGGAAGCGGGACTGGAGCACCTCCTCGAACTTTTACTTTCGTGGCTCATGTACGCTCCCGGACCCAGGAAAGGGAAATCCACTTGGGACACAAGTGGGGTCTTCGCTTTCCCGAGGCAGTCCGGGAATTGCTGCTCGGCGGCGCGCGGCGGTCGGAAACGGCCGAGGTCGTCCGAGTGGTCGCCACGTATTTCGGTGACCGGATCAGGTTGCTCGGTTACCTCCGAGACGCCATCGCCGACCCGGAACCACACATCGGACCCGGTGCTCACCCTCGAGTCCCCGGCCGATGTGGAACTGGAGAGCGCGCTCATGCGTGCGCTGTCCGGCCCGTACCTGTCCCAGGCCGACAGGATGCGGAATGCGGTACGAGAGCATGCCCTTCGTGCCCGTGTCCAACCGATAAAGACATCAAAAAGACTGTGAGCGCATAGATGCCTGAGACAGCCGAACATTCACCTGCCTTGACACCTGTGTCACAGGGACGCTCGTCTTATCTCAGTGAGCCCGAAGCGAACGAGCCGACGACCCGGATTGTGCATCCTTCGGCGTCGGAAACCTCCCGGCGCTTTCCCGACCGGCTGGCCGATGATCCGCCGCTGGTCTTCGGGAACGTCCCCCCGCGCAATCCGAACTTCACCGGTCGCGACGAATTGCTGGACCAGCTCACCAAGCGATTGAGCAGTGGCACCACCGCCGTGCTCCCTTCGGCGCTGCACGGTCTCGGTGGTATCGGCAAGACCCAGATGGCCGCCGAGTACATCTATCGGCATCTGCAGGATTACGACCTCGTCTGGTGGATCGACGCCGCGGAAAGCCCGGATACCGTGCTGCCGTTCTTTCCGCGCAACGGGCCCGGCGAAATCCTGATCACCTCACGGAACTCCGATTGGGCGGGTATCGCGCGCCCGCTGGAGCTGGCGGTGTTCAAACGCGAGGAAAGCGTCGAGCTGCTCGGCCGCCGCGGCCCGGAGATCGACCCTGCCGACGCCGAGGAACTCGCCGAGAAACTCGGCGCCGCACCCCATGGCCGCTCGCCGCACTGGACTCGAACGACCCCGAATCCAGCAGAGTGGCCGGGAAAGCGCTGGTCAGCTCCCCTGTCGAACCTTGCTCGGCTGGTTAAGAGCCTGATCGCCCGGAAGGGCGAGCCGGTTGCGGGGAGGGGTTCGCGGAACCACTTGATCGTAGTGGCGGATGTGGAAGGGTTCGGGGAGCGGTGGCGGACGGGACCGGATCAGCGTGCGGTACGCGATGGGCTCTACGGCGTCATGGAGGCGGCGTTCGCCGCGACGGGGACAGCGTGGAAGGACTGTTACCGGGAGGATCGCGGAGATGGGTTGTTGGTGCTCGTACCGCGGGATGTGGACAAGGCGGCGTTCATCGAGGCGGCGCTACCCGTGTTGGTGACGCGGCTGCGGGTGCACAACCACACCCATCCCGAGGCGCAGCGGATCCGGCTGCGGATCGCTTTGCACGCCGGGGAGGTCGGTTACGACGAGCACGGCGTCTCGTCGTCCTCGGTGACGCTGACTTTCCGGCTGTGCGAGGCGCCCCCGTTGAAGGCTGCGCTCGCCGCGTCGCCTGGGGTGCTGGTGGCGATTGCGTCGCACTGGCTGTTCGACGACGTTGTCCGGCATGCCCCCGGTGCCGCGCCGGCGACCTGGTGTCCGGTGTGGGTCGAGGTCAAGGAGACCGCTACAACCGGTTGGGTCACCCGGCCCGACCACCCGTACCAGGCAGCCCCTGATACGGGCTCCATCGGACAACCAGACAGTGCATGACGAGCTTCGACCAGCCAAACCGGTGACCTGAAGCGGGACTGAGCACTCCCGGGACGGTCGTCGAGGTCGATGGCAGCTGGTCTGGACCATTGAGGCAGCCGCATGGGTCGGTCGCGTGGTGCCCGGCCCGTGTCGAGCTCGCTACAGGAGGTACCGAGCTGTCCGACCGGTAGTCATGCTCCGGTCGGACGGCCGGTCGCCCCGATGACCTAGGCAGGCACGTTTCTTTGTTCGTCGTTGAGCACGACCACCGTCGGGTGCCTCTCGGGTTCCGGAACCTGCCGGTGGCACTCGATGAGGAGTGGAGAGTTTCCGGTTTCATGCGTAGCCCTGTTCGATCCCTTCGCGCGAACGCGATCGCGATCGCCGACCAAGGAGTCAGTGCTTTGTCGCCGCGGATGGCCGTGAGTGGGCTAGATGTTCTTGCAGTAGTTGTACAGAAATGTGCCGCCGGGGGAGGGGTTGTCCTGGGTGATCCAGATGCAGCCGGTGTACACCGGCTTCCAGAGGCCTCCCCAGCTGGTGTTCGCGTACAACCAGTGCCACTGACCGTCAGCGGGGACAAGGCTGTAGCCGCTGCCGCCCGCGATCTGTGCTCCGGCGGAGTCGTAGAACGCGGTGACGGCCCAGACATGTCGGGCTTGGCCGCAGTAGGCATGGAAGCCACCTGTGGAGCCCCAGTTGTCGAAGTTGAACTGCACGTTCGCCGTATGGCAGTCCGCCAGCGCCGTCGCGCGGGCCTGGGTGGCGTTCGCCGGTGCCGCCCCGATGGTCAGACAGCCCGCGAATAGCGCGATCGCTGCGAAAATCTTGCGCATGGTCTGCCTCGACTCGTTGTTGTCCGGTTTTCGCTGAACTCGGAGCGTCCCACTCCGCGACCACGAGCGGTCGGACGGTTGTTCCGTCACAAGGGCGGTAGTTCCTGCCCTTGTGGCCACCTGTGTGCCGGTTATCGCCCGCATAGGCCTTGTTCATGTCCTGGTCACCTGGGTGTGCCGTTACTTTCGGGTAACTTGTCACTCGGTGACTTCATAGTGGGCTGTCCGATTCGCTCCAGGGAAGGAACACTTTGATGGCTCAGGCCTCCAGAGTCCGCGTCGTAGTCGGCGGTCTCGTGCTGATCACGGCATTCGCCACGATCTTGCCCCCTTCGGCCGTGGCCGCTGATGCTCTGCCCAGCGTGAAGCCGACGACCGAAACCCCTGCCGTGTACGACGACGAAGCAGGCGGCAACGCGGACGCTGACGACCCGGCGATCTGGCGTAACCCTGCGGCTCCGGATCGCAGCCTCGTCGTCGCCACGGTCAAGGAGGGCGGTCTGCGCGTATACAACCTTGACGGCCGCGAAGTGCAGTCGGTACCGGCGCCGAAAGCGCCCGGCCCGGATGATGCCCCCGGCCGGTTCAACAACGTCGACCTCGTGCACCGTATGAAGGTCGCCTCCGGTGTGAGCGATCTGGCCGTCGCCAGTGATCGCGGCCGTGACCGGCTGCGGATCTACCGCATCGACGGCGGCAACTCCGGTGCTCCTCTCGCCGACGTCACCGATCCCTCGGCGCCGGCGATCTTCTCCTCGTCGCAGGAGGAGATCAACGAGCAGCGCACCGCTTATGGCCTCGCCACGTGGACCGATCCCTCCAGCGGCCGCTCGTATGCGGTGGTGAGCCAGCGGGAACGCACCGTTCTCAGCCTGCTGGAGTTGACCGCAGGCGCCGGAGGCACGGTCTCCTACCGCAAGGTGCGCACTCTCGCGTTGCCGTCCGAGTTCAGGCTGCCGAACGGCAAGTCGTGGAGTCCGTGCGGTGAACCGGGTGAACTGCCCCAGGTCGAAGGTATGGTCGTCGATCCCGCGACCGGCACCCTCTATGCCGGGCAGGAGGATGTCGGTATCTGGCGGGTGGACGCCGACCTCGAAGGCACTCCGAAGCTCATCGACAAGGTCCGCGAATACGGCATCCCCGGAACCTACGACGAGGCGACCGAGGAATGCGTACCCGGACCCAACCCTGGCTACGGTGGCACACGCCTGTCGGCCGACGTCGAAGGCCTCACCCTGCTCAAGCAGAAAGACGGTGACGGATACCTGCTCGCTTCCAGCCAGGGGGACAACACCTTCGCCGCCTACGACCGCGAACTCGGCGACGACAACGAGTACGAAGGCGGCTTCCGGGTGACCGCCGCGTCCGCGACCCTCGACGGCACCGAGGAAAGCGACGGCGCCGCCGTCCTCAACGAGCCACTCGGAAGCAAGTACCCGAATGGCCTGCTCGTCGTCCAGGACGGTGACGACAAGCCGGGAGAGCCGGGCCGGGATGCCACGAACTTCAAGTTCGTCGACCTCGGACGCGTACTCGACGCCCTCGACGACTGACCGGACTCGCCCGAGCGGCGAGACTGGCCATGATCCGGTGCTCTCAAGCCGAAGAGCGGAGGTCTTGGCCGGTTACGGCTCCGGTGGCCTGGTTCTGCGGGGGACCGGCCACCGGCAGAGTGACCGTCACGATCAGGCCGCCGCCGTCACGAGGCTGTGCGTACACGTGGCCGCCGTGGGCGTCGGCCACCGTACGCACGATCGACAGGCCGAGCCCGGCACCCATCCGGGCGGCCTGCCGGTCCGTCGTGAGCCGCCGGAACGGCTCGAACAGGCCTGGCAGCTCATAAGGCGGCATTACCGGCCCTGTATTGGTGACCACCAGCTCGACCAGCCCGTCCGGTCGGGTGTCACTGGTGACCCTGACCCAGCCGTCCGGCACGTTGTAGCGCACGCCGTTCTCCACCAGGTTCTGCACGAGTCGTTCAAGGAGGACCGCGTTGCCCATGGTCGGTGCTTCGTCGGCGGACGCGGTCACGGCCGGATGCTGTTCGGCCACGTGCGACACGACGTCCGCTAGGTCCACATAGGACAGTTCGCCCAGCTCGCGGTCCGATTTGGCCAGTGTGAGCAGGCCGTCGATCAGCCGCTCGTGTCTGCCGTTGATCTCCAGGAGTGTCTCGCCGAGTTGGCGGACCTCCACCGAGGCATCGCGACGCTCCACCGCGACTTCGAGCAGTGTGCGGTTGAGCGTCAATGGGGTGCGTAGCTCGTGGGAGGCGTTGGCGATGAACCGCCGCTGCCCGTCGAAGGAGCGGTCCAGCCGTTCGAGCATCAGGTCGAACGTGTCCGCGAGCCGCTTGACCTCGTCCGGCGGCCCGTCGAGGGCGATGCGTTCGTGCAGCCCGCGGTCGCGGCCGGGGGAGTCGGCGATGCGCCGCGCGGCCCGGGTCATCCGGTCGATCGGCTGCAGCATCCGGCCGGCGATGAGCCAGCCGATCGCGATCGCCGCGGCCGCGACCAGGCCGAGTTGGCCGCGGCCCTGGACGAGCAGAGCCGTGAGCGCGTCGGTCCGGGTTTCCTCGGCGACCTCGTTCAGGGCGTCGGCCTCTGGCGTGAAAGTGCCCTTGATCACGGTGGTCGATTCGCGGTTGGACAGCTGCCTGGACACCAGCACGTACGTCGCACCGAGCAACAGGATGCCGGCGAGCAGGAACAAACCGCCGTACACGAGCGTCAGGCGGGTCCGGATGGTCAGACGTTTCACGGAATGCGGTACCCCGCTCCCGGCTCGGTCACGATGACGGGTGGGTCGCCGAGTTTGCGGCGCAGCTTGAGGATCGCCATCCGCACGGTGTGGGTGAAGGGGTCGGCGTGCTCGTCCCATGCCTTCTCCAGGAGTTGCTCGGTGGACACCGCGCCGCCGCCGGCGCGCAGCAGTTCGGCAAGGACCGCGAACTCCTTTCGGGACAGCGGGACGTAGCGGCCGTCGCGATACACCTCGCGGCGGTGCGGGTCGAGCCGGATTCCCGCTCGGGCGAGCACCGGCGGCGCGACCGCCTCGGAGCGACGGCCCAGTGCGGTCACCCGCGCGGCCAGTTCGCGGAACGCGAACGGCTTGGGCAGGTAGTCGTCGGCGCCGAGGGCGAGGCCGGCGACCCGGTCGTCGACGTCGGCGGCCGCGGTCAGCATCAGTACCCGGGTATCGCCGCCGCGGGCGACGAGCATCCGGCACACCTCGTCGCCATGGATGACCGGCAGGTCCCGGTCGAGCACCACCACGTCATAGTCGTTGACGCCGGCCCGCTCCAGCGCGGCGGCGCCGTCGTGCACCACGTCCACCGCGTGTGTGTCCGCCCGCAGCCCTTCGGCCACCGCGTCCGCGAGGAGTGGCTCGTCCTCGACCACCAAGATCCGCATCGGTCCATGGTGCGCACGGTCGTGTCACTTCCGCGTCAACGTTTCCGGAGACGGCCGGGTGACATCACGCTCGCTGTACTTCGGCGCATGAAACGACTTATGTGCGTGCTCGCGTCGTTGCTGCTCGTCGGACTCGCCGGCTGCTCGTCGGCCACCGATTCCGGCGCGGCCACGGCGGAGGACAAGCAGGCGGGGCTGAAGTTCGCCCAGTGCATGCGGGAGAACGGTGTGCCGGACTTCGAGGACCCGTCGTTCGACGAGAACGGCGAGATGGAGCTGCGCTTCCCGCCCGGCACCGACCCGAACGCGGTGAAGCCGACGCAAGAGAAGTGCAAGAGCCACCTGCCCAACGGCGGTGAGCCGGAGAAGATGAACACGGAGGATGTGAAGAAGTTCCAGGCGTATGCCAAATGCATGCGGGAGAACGGCATGCCGGACTACCCCGACCCGGACGCGGAGGGGCGCAGCCGGTTCGAGAGCGGTAAGGAGCCCGACCCGAACGACCCCGGCCTCAAGACGGGGCACGAGAAATGCGGCGAGCACCTGCCGGGCGGCGGTGGGGGTCTCGTGATCATGGGGGGCGGCAAATGAGGCGGCGCGGGGTCGGCCGGGTGGTGATCGTGCTCGTCGCCGTGCTCGCCACCGGAGCCGCGGTCACGGCCGCGACCGGCTTCTGGGGTGGTGAGAAGCCTGCCGAGACCGGCAAGGACCTGCCCGCGGCGACCGCGAAGGTGACCAGGCAGACGCTTGTCGACACGCGGACCGAAAACGGCGAGCTCGGCCACGGCGCCCCGGTCGAGGTGACCGGCAAGCTCGCCGGGACGTTGACCGCGTTGCCTGCCGTCGGGCTCACGGTGGAGCGTGGGCAGGCGATCTACTGGGTCGACGACACGTCGGTCGTGCTGCTGTACGGCACGCTGCCGGTTTATCGTCCGCTCGGGCCGGACACCGAGGGCACCGACGTGGAGCAGTTCGAGAACAACCTCGCCGCGCTCGGCTACCGCGGGTTCACGGCGGACAGGAAATACACCGTGCAGACGGCCACCGCGGTGAAGAAGTGGCAGAAGGACCTCGGCCTGCCGGAGACCGGCACGATCGAGCAGGGCCGGATCCACTACGCGGCCGGGCCGGTGCGGGTGGACGGCCATAAGGCGGCCGTCGGCGCTGACGTCGCGCCGGACGCGCCTCTGCTCTCCTACACCGGGTCGGCGCGGCTGATCACGGTCGAACTGGGCGTGGCCGACAAGCGGCTCGCGGTGAAGGCCGCCCCGGTGACCGTCATACTGCCGGACGACAGGACCACGCCGGGCTCGATCACCGGCACCGCGACCGTCCTCGTCCCCGCCAGTGGGACCCCCGGCAGCCAGGCGACGACCATCATCGAGGTCACCGTCGCGGTCGCCGACCAGAACGCGCTCGCCGGGCTCGACGAGGCGGCCGTGAAGGTCGTGTTCAGCGCCTCGCGGCGAGAGAACGTGCTGACCGTGCCGGTGGCCGCGCTGCTCGCGCGGTCCGAGGGCGGGTACGGCGTCGAGGTCGCGAACGGGACGACCACCAAGATCGTCGCGGTGGAGACCGGCCTGTTCTCCGGCGGCCGTGTCGAGATCTCCGGCGAAGGGCTGGACGAGGACATGACGGTGGGGATGCCGTCATGAGCGGGGCGGTCGTGGAACTGGACGGGGTCGGCAAGTCCTACGACGGCGGGGTCGCCGCGCTGCGCGACGTGTCGCTGTCCGTGGGGTACGGCGAGCTGGTCGCGATCGTCGGGCCGTCCGGGTCGGGCAAGTCGACCATGTTGCACCTGATCGGCACACTCGACCGGCCGTCGGCGGGCACGGTACGGATCGACGGCCACGACATCGCGGCCTTGACCGACCGGCAGCTGTCCGCGTTGCGGGCCACCCGGATCGGGTTCGTGTTCCAGCAGTTCCACCTCACACCCGGACAGTCCGCTGTGGACAACGTGGCGGACGGCCTGCTGTACGGGGGCGTGCCTGCCCGCGAACGGGCGCGGCGGGCCGAGACGGCGCTGATCCGCGTCGGCCTCGCCGAACGGCTCGACCACCGGCCGCACGAGTTGTCCGGTGGGGAGCGGCAGCGGGTGGCGATCGCCCGAGCGGTCGTCGGCGAGCCGGCGCTGCTGCTGGCCGACGAGCCGACTGGGAACCTGGACTCCGCTTCCGGTGCGGGCGTGCTGGACCTGCTGTGGGAACTGCACGAGGGCGGCACCACGGTCCTGGTGATCACGCACGACCGGGAGATCGCCGGCAGCTTGCCCAGCCAGATCCGGCTGCGTGACGGGGCGGTGGTGTGATGCTGACGCCAGCGCGCCTTCGCCCGCGTGACGTGCTCCGTGTCGGAGGCGCCGGCCTGCGGACCCGCCCACTGCGGGTTTTCCTTTCCGCGCTGGGCATCGCGATCGGGATCGCCGCGATGATCGCGGTGGTGGGGGTGTCGTCGTCGAGCCGCGCCGAGCTGGACCGGCAACTCGCCACGCTCGGCACGAACCTGCTCACCGTCGCGCCCGGCAACACGATGACGGGCGGCACCTCCGCGCTGCCGGCCGAGTCCGTCGACATGATCCGCCGCATCGAGCGGGTACAGCAGGTGGCGGCGCTCGGCGAGGTGCCGGACACGAAGGTGTACCGCACGGACCGGATCCCGGTGGTCGAGACCAGGGGCCTGTCGGTTCAGGCCGCACACCTCGACCTGCCGGAGACAGTGGGCGTGACAGTGGCCGACGGCACGTGGCTGAACGCGGCCACTGCCGAACACCCGGCCGTGGTGCTCGGCTCGCAGGCCGCGTCGCTGCTCGGCGTCAGCTCGGCACGCGAGGGTGTCCAGGTCCATCTCGGTGGCCAGTGGTTCACCGTGGTCGGCATTCTCGACACGGCACTGCTCGCGCCCAAGCTGGACACCGCCGCACTGGTCGGCTGGCAGGCCGCGGAGTCCTATTTGGACTTCGATGGTCACCCGACGACCGTCTACACGCGAGCGTCCGACGAGTCCGTCGAAGCGATGCGCGGCGTGCTCGCCGCGACCGCGAACCCTCAGGCGCCCAACGAGGTCCGGGTGTCCCGCCCGTCCGACGCGCTGGCCGCCCGACAGGCGGCCGACCGCGCGTTCACGGGTTTGCTGCTGGGACTCGGTGCGGTGGCGTTACTGGTCGGCGGGGTCGGGGTGGCCAACACGATGGTGATCTCCGTGCTGGAGCGGCGTGCCGAGATCGGCTTGCGCCGCTCACTCGGCGCCACCCGCGGGCAGGTTCGGCTCCAGTTCGTGGCCGAGTCACTGCTGCTGTCCGCACTCGGCGGTGTCGGCGGGGTGCTGCTCGGCGTCGCGGCCACTGGCGGCTACGCGGCAACCCAGAACTGGCCGACCGTAGTGCCGGCGTGGGCGATGCTCGGCGGCGTCGCCGCGACACTGGTGATCGGTGCGCTCGCCGGCCTCTACCCGGCCATCCGCGCCGCCCGCCTGCCACCGACCGAGGCGCTCGCAACGCCATGAGCCATTCCGGCGCCGGTGGCCGGGGTTACGGGACCCGGCCACCGGTGCATCGGTTGATCTGCCGTACTCGCCGCAAGTTCCCAAGCTCGACGATTTATTGAGGGGGCAGGCAAACGTGTCGTGTCTCGGGCGAGACCTTGCCCACTGTCACCAGGGATCACACCCGACGGTAGCGAAAGCACTACCAGCAGAACGCGTACGCAGGAGCGACACTGGCCCGGCACCACGACACGGTTGACTTACCCCTCAATATACTGGACCTCCACCTAGGTTCAGGTATGAGAATGATCCCATGACGACATCGATGACCGACACTCCGACGCGGTGGATCCGCCAGTACGCGCATCCCCTGGTCATCTCCGATCCCGAAGGACCACTCGCCGATCTGGAGCCACTGCGCGGAATGGTGCGTGACTCGAATCTGGTCGTGCTCGGCGTTTCGGCCCGCGACACCCGCGAGCTCTCCGTTGTTTCCCAGCGGATAGTGAGGTTTCTTGTCGAGGAACTGGGATTCCGTTCTCTTGTGCTCGAAGGTGACGACATCACGAGCATCGCGCTCGACGAGTACGTGCGGACCGGAATCGGCGACCCTCGAGCGTTACTGGCCGGTGCCAGGTCATTCTGGCGAACCAGAGAGCTCCTTGACGTCGTCGGCTGGATGCGTCGCCACAATGAGCGAAACCCGGCAGACCCGGTCCGCATCGCCAACATGGCCGGGATGTCGTCGGAGGTGGCGTCTCTGCCAGGCAATCTCGCCGACATCGAACGGTTGCTGGCCGAGAATACGATCCGGTGGCACGAACACACCGGACACAAGATCGTCTATTGGGGTGGCATGGCGCATATGGTGAACGGCAGGACGCGCGCCGTCTCCACCGAAGCGCCGCAGGAGGTCCATCGCAGTGCGGGCAGCTACCTCAGGGAGCATTTCGGCTCCGGGCACCTTTCGGTGGGGCTGACCTTTCACCACGGGTCGGCGTCCTACGCCGTCCCCGCGCCGCCGGCCGGGTTCGCCGAGGCCACACTGGGAAGTACCGGCATGGACGCCTATCTGCTGGATCTTCGTGCCACGAGCCCTGAACCGGTCCGGGCATGGCTGAGCCGACCGGCGAAGACCCGCTTGGTCGGCCCTGCCTACGACCCCGCCGACGATGACGTCCACCACCTCTCCGGTGGTTCGCTCGCCGAATGGTTCGACGTCATCGTTCACTCCCAAGAGGTGTCCCCGGCCTCTTCGCTCGACGTCTGAGACCAGCCACCGCGGCCGGACTATTGAGGGGTAGGGCAAGGTGTCGGGTGGCGGGGATTCGCTCACGGCCGTGGGGCGACCGTGTCGCGAAAGCCACTTTCGGGACCTCAGGCGTCGCGAAAGTGGCTTTCGCAACCTCCCACCTTTGCCTTACCGCTCAATAATTTCCTGGCAAGCTCAAGGCCCCGGGCGTGTCCGGCCAACGGATCGCTTCTTGCTCATGCGCAGGATCAAGGCGACCGCGTCCTCCGAGTGGGCCCCCGGTGTCAGGACTTCTTGGAGGAGCAGGCCGCGGATCGCGGCGATGGTGACGGTGGCCATGGTCAGCGCTTCCTCGGCGTCGAGTCCTTCGCGTTCCGCGAGCGAGGCCAGCATCTTGGTCAGGTCGTCGAGCGAGTCGATGAACTCACGAAAGTCCTGTGGGCTGTAGGCGGCCAGCCCTACGACGTGAAAGAAGCCGCGGACACGCGACAGCTGCTCCGGCCTGGTGTAGGTCCGCCAGATCGCCGCGACGAAGTCGTCGAAGGTGCCTTGCCGGGCGGCCTCGAAAAGCACCTCGTTGTCCCGAGATCGCTGTGCCGTGAGCATGGCCGCCAAGACGCCTGAAAGTGACCCGAAGTGGTATCGCAGGAGAGCGTGGCTGGTCTCGGCGCGGGCGGCGATCTCGCGGAGCGACACCTCCGGTGAGGGAAGTGCCTCGTCGAAGGCGTCGAGAAGCCGAGCCAGGAGACGCTCGCGTGCGTCGCCTTTGCGTTCCGTGCTTGACAAGATCACTCCCGTAGTTTATCCATTGGAAAAGAAGCACTGACGACACCGTGTCGCCTCGCACATGGTCGCAGTCGGTTCGCAACGGTGGAGGGAACGACTCGTGGGACGTGTTCAGGTAGTCGGCGCGGCGGTCGTCGACGGATCGGGCCGCGATCCGATCAACGTCGACGTCGGCATCGAAGACGGGCATATCACCCAGGTCGGGGCAGCCGGCGCACGCGGCGAGCGCCTTGACGCCGACGGGCTGACGATGACGCCCGGCCTGATCGACGCTCACGTCCACTTGGGCCTGTCGAGCCCGATCGGGCCGCAGTTCTCGTTTGGGATAAGCGCCGCCGAGATCGCGGCGGACATCTTCGCCACGGCCGGCGCGACGCTCGATGCCGGCTTCACGACCGTTCGCGACACCGGCGGGGTCGACGGCGGACTCGTCACGACGATCGCGAAGGGCAAGGTCAGGGGGCCACGCGTCCTGTCGTGCGGACCGGTTCAGTGCCAGATCGGTGGGCACGGCTACTACGGCGCCGACTGGGAACCCACCGAGCTGTGGAGCAGCCACCACCTACCCGGTCTGTGCGCCCTGTCGACGATGTCCGGCAACGCGGACGAGCTGCGAGCCAACGTGCGCGAGGCCTTCCGTCGCGGAGCCTCCTTCCTGAAGCTCTGCGTGACCGGCGGAGTGGTCGGCGCCCACGACCGGCTGACCGACACCCAGTTCACCGTCGAGGAGATCGCCGTCGCCGTCCAGGAAGCCGCGGCCCGGGGCACCTACGTGACGGTTCACGCCCACAACAACGACGGCATCCGGAACGCGGTCGAGGCCGGGGCGCGCTGTGTCGAGCACGGCACCGACCTCGACGAGTCCACGGCCACCCTGATGGCCACTCGCGACGTCGCCCTCGTGCCCACGTTCGCCGTCGTCGAGCAACTGCTGCACGACACCGCCGGAGCCGGCCTCGGCGAGTCGACCCGCGATCGGGTGCTGGGTGTTCGTGAGCGGATGGCCGAAGCGCTCGCTGTCGCCAAGGAGGCCGGGGTGCGGATCGGGCTGGGTTCCGATCTCATCGGCCCGGCCCAGGGTCGCCGAGGCGAAGAGCTCAGGTTGCGCGCAGAGCTCGAGACGCCGATGGAAGCCCTCGTGGCAGCCACCAAGACCAACGCCGAGATCCTCGGCCTGTCCGGCCAAGTCGGGGTCATCGCTCCCGGCGCGCAGGCTGACCTCGTGTTGTGGAACGGCAACCCGGTGGAAGACCCGGAGCTGTTCGCTGATCCCGCCAATGCCGTCCTCGTTCTCAAGGCCGGCCGAATTGTGAAGGACCTTCGATGAGCACGATATGGCAGGGCTGCTTCGCCGACACCGACTATTTCGAGCTGCGTTCCAGCGGTGGGCACGACTACGGCGTCTGGGTCACCACACCGCCGGGCTACGACCCCGCCACGACGCGAGTGCCTGCCGTGTATGTGCTCGACGGCAACTGGGCCGTGGGCTTGACGGCTCCGCTCATCGTCACCCAGGCGGACCCCATGCAACAGATACAGCCCTACATCCAAGTCAGCGTCGGCTACGCGGGCGAGGACGCACAGCACTGGGATCGGCTGCGCAACAGGGACCTCGTGCCACCCGGCGAGCCCATCGCCAAGGAGCTCATCGACGCCGTGGAGATGGGAGTTCGAGCGGGCGCGAGGACCCGCGAGGAATCCGACGCCTACCTCGCCGAATTGCGCGACACTCGCGCCGATGCGTTCCTGGGCTTCCTCACCGCGGAACTGCACCCGCGGATCGAACGCGATTACGGTACGGCCGCGAGCGGTCACGGCCTCTTCGGCTACTCCTACGGCGGACTCTTCAGTCTCTACACCTGGCTCACCGGAAGCACTCTCTTCGAAAGCATCGGAGCGGGCAGCCCCGGTGTCGTCAGTGAAGACAGTCAGGTCTTCGCGCTGCTCGACGAAATGGGCGACAGCCTGCCTGCCGCCAAGCTTCACCTGACCATCAACGACCGAGAGCTTCTCGGAGACCTCGCCGTCTACCAGAGCCTCACGAAGAACGCGGCCACCGTCCTGCACCGCCTGACCGCTCGCGGCGCTGCCGTCACCAGCGCGCTCCTGCGCGAAACGCACGTGACCGGTCTGCAGGCCTCGTTCCTCAGCTACCTCAGGACCTGCCGTGCCCGGTAAGCGCCCGAATACCGATGTGGTCGTGATCGGGGCAGGCGTGATCGGTTCGTCGATCGCCCTTGAGCTCGCGCGGGCGGGGCACCGGGTGCTCGTGCTCGATCGAGCCCCAGGAGCCGGACAGGGGTCGACCTCGGCATCGAGTGCGATCGTTCGGTTCAACTTCTCCACCACCGCCGGTGTGGCGACGGCGTGGGAGGCGCATTTCGGCTGGCTCGACTGGGCGGGCCACCTCGGGCACGATGTCGGCGACCTCGCGATGTTCCGCAAGAGTGGGCTGGTCATGCTGGACGTCGAGGCGGCTCCGCGTACGTCGTGGCTTCCGTTGTTCGATGCGATCGGTGTTCCCTACGAAGAATGGGACAGCGCGACCTTGGCCGAGCGCGTTCCAGGTATCGACGCCGGCCGCTATTGGCCGCCGAAGCGGCTCGACGACGAGAAATTCTGGGAGGACGCGCAACACTCGCTCGGCGGCGTGTACACCCCGGATGCCGGTTACGTCTCGGATCCGAGCCTCGCCGCCGTGAATCTCGCCTCCGCGGCCTCGGCGTGTGGGGCGGAGTTCCGCTTTCGCAGCACGGTGACAGCGGTGGAGAAGGCCGGCGGGCGCGTGACGTCGGTGCGACTGTCGGACGGCACCCGGATTCCCTGTGCCGTCGTGGTCAACGCGGCCGGTCCGTGGTCGGGTGCGGTGAATCGGCTGGCCGGCGTGGGTTCCGACTTCACGGTCGGTGTGCGCCCGATGCGGCAGGAAGTAGCGCACGTGCCGGTCCAGGAGGGCTATTCGGGGCCCGTGGTGGCGGACATGGATCTGGGCACCTATTTCCGCGGTGAAGGAGGAGCGGGCCTGCTCGTCGGCGGAACGGAACCGGAGTGCGATCCGATGCAGTGGACCGACGACCCCGACGCCGTCGACATCCACCCGACGGCCGCGGTCTTCGAGGCTCAGGTGACGCGGGCCGCGCGGCGGTTGCCCGACCTGGCGGTGCCCAACCGGGCGCGCGGCGTGGTGGGCGTCTATGACGTCGCCGACGATTGGACTCCGATCTACGACCGCACCGAACTCGACGGCTTTTACCTCGCGATCGGAACGAGCGGCAACCAGTTCAAGAACGCGCCGGTCGTGGGGCAGCTGATGGCAGAGTTGATCGACCAGGTGGAGAACGGCGTCGACCACGACGCGTCGCCCGTCCGGTTCCGGGCCCCGCACACCGGCCTGGAGATCGACCTGGGTGCGTTCTCTCGTAAGCGCAGCCGGAACACCGCGAACTCGGGCACGGTGCTGGGCTGAGCGTCTCCTGCCGGTAGGGTCGCGAGGTGATGACCAACCCCGGTGCCGGGTTTTCCTCGGAACGGCGGCGGTGGACGTGGCCGCATCCGATTGGCCCGCGTTGGCTCATTTGCGGCGAGATCGGTTTCGATGATTCCGAGGACGACGTCCCGTTGGCGGTGTGCGCCGAAAGCGAAGGACTGTTCGTCGACCTGCCGCCCCGGCAGCGGGAGCGGTTCACGCTTGCCGGCTGCGCCCCGGCAGGAATGCTCGCCGATCTCCTCGGCCGGCTGCCTGTCGAAGCCCTCGGTACCGAACGGGCGTGGCTGGGCAATATTTCCTTGAGCGCGCTCACGCCATCGCAGTCGTGGTGGGGAGAGGATCTGTGCGACGTCGTCGTACTCGGACAGCGACCGAATGCGACCGTGCCCGGAAAAGTCGACATCGACCTCGACGGATTCGTCCACGTCGGTCATCGCACGGATGCGGTGGTACGTCCCCGCGACGTCGACGAATTCGCCCTGGCAACCTGGGACGGGACGTCCTGCGGCACCTGCGGGGACATCACGGGTGTGTTCCGCGAGCAAGCCGTACCATCGGTGCGACAGGTCCGGCTCCTCGGTTGCCGACCGGAACCCCCGCTGCTGGCCGCGCTCGATGCGGTGAGGCAGCCGACCCGGGCAAGCCTGCGTCCCTGGTGACCGTTGGGGCGGCTGTGACTGAATGCCGCACTCGCGAGTTACGTCTCTAAACACGCGAGTTACGTCTGTGAACACACGAGATCCGGGTCTGAGCACGCGAGTGCCGTGTCGGGTCGCCCAGACCGCCGTCTCGCCCGAGACACGACACGTTCGCCTTACTCCTCGATAACCGGCCGCTCCCGGCGGCAGCACGCTTTTCGCCGGGAGCGGATACCGAACCTGCGTGCTCAGGTGTTGTAGTTGATGGTCTTGCCGGACGCCAGGTCGCCGGAGTAGCACCAGATGGTGCTCTTCTGCAGCCCCGGGTGCGCCCAGATCCCGGTCCGCGGGTAGGTGTTGGATTGTCCCGGCTTGCGGCAGTCGATTCTGATCCGGAAGGTACCGGTGCCGCCGGTGCATGTGGCCTCCGCGCCGGTCCCGTTCGTGATGTACTGCGACGAGCACCCGGTGGGTGCGGCGGTCGCTACCCCTGGTGCCGCGACAGCGGCGCCTGCGATGAGGAGCGAGCCCACGCCCAAGAGCCTGATTGTCCGGTTCATCATGGAAACTCCCTGGATCCGGTGTCCGATGTCGGCTAGATCATGGCAGTGCTCGACGCACCGGCGCCGCAGTTTCCTGAAACGACTCATCGTCAACCGGCACGCATAGGCACCGACCCGGTTCCCGAAGGCTTTGTTTCTCTTTTTTCGCAGACGTTTACGACATTTTGGCGTGCCGCTGAATGGGACCGCCAGACATTTCGGTGTTCGATCGCACTGAACACCACACCGGAGCCGAGGCCTCGCTGCGCCGGCTTCTCAACTCCAGGCGAACAGGTCCTGCGTGAGGTTCATCGCCGCGAAGAGGTGATCGCGGGAGGTTTCGAGTTCCCGGCGCAACCGGGCCAGGTCCGCGTCGAGCAGTTGCCCTTTCCACTTGCGCACCTTGCCGGCGACGATCACCGTCTCGACGTTGGTGCGGTCCATCAGCGACACGATCGCTCCCGGCACGCTGTTGAGCGGGGCCACGTTGAGCGCGGTGGCGTCGAGCAGGACGAGGTCGGCTTCCTTGCCAGGCGTCAGGGTACCGGTCTTGCCGTCGAGTCCGAGGTGCTTGGCACCATTGACGGTCGCGTATCGCAGCACATCGCGGACCGTGAGCAGGTCGGGCGTGCCCGGGGCCGGCTTCGGCCAGTTGTTCGGCGGTACGAGGTCGCCTTGGTCCAGGATCAGCTGATTGACGATCATGCGCTGCATGGTCATCGCGGAGCGCATCTGTGTGAACGGGTCCGCGGCCATCGTCGTCTCGACGTCGGAGCTCAGTGAGGGCTCCATGCCGAGTTGCTGCATCTTGAGGATGGGCGGCGTGCCGTGCCGCATGCTCATCTCGATCGGGAAGGCCAGCGAGACCTGCGCACCGGCGTCCCGCAACCGTAGCCAGGTCTGGTCGGACATGCCGGTCATGTGGATGAACAGGTTGTCCGGCCCCACCTCGACCCCGGCGGCGCCATGGGCGAGGTCGTCGAAGACCGGCCGCATGCCCCACGAGCCGACGGAGTGCGCGGCGATCTTGAGACCCAGCTCGCGGGCGATCGCCCATGCGCGGGTGTACACCTGACGGCCGAGGTGGAGCTCCCCGCCCATGACCATGCTCACCAGTTGGTCGCTCGAGGAGAACCACCGGTCCTTGATGCGGTAGGCGTCCTGTGGATACCGGGCTCCCGTGCGGCCGTCGCCCTCGAAGAACCCGAACGCCGAACGACGCCCGGTGTCGACAAGCGCCTGGATCGCCGCATCGGTGTGCTCTGGAGAGTGATGGATCTGCGACACGTCCAGCACCGTCGTGACACCGGTGTCGAGCTGCGAAAGCCCTGCGAACAACGAGTTGATGTAGACGTCTTCCGGCCGGTAGGCCCGCGCGAACCCCTGCAGGATGTGCTGACCGTAGTTCGGGTACGCGCTCGGCGAGCCCGAGTGATCGTCGAGGAGCAGACCGTTGGCGAGAAACGCACGCTCCGCGGTCTCGAACAGGTGGTGGTGTGTGTCGACGAAACCCGGCAGCACGATGCGCCCCCGCGCGTCGATCACGCCGGCGTGCGGGGCGTGGATGCCTGGCCGGATCTCGACGATCTTGCTGCCCTCGACCAGAACGTCGGCGGTCGCGAAGTTGCCGACGTTCGGATCCATGGACATCACCGCGCCGCCACGGATGACGTAGCGGCGTCCCCGCTGCCCGCTGTCCTTCGGCGGCCGTCCACCGGCATGTGTCTCGGCAGCGGCGGCCGGGCCTGCCGCGAACAAGCTCGTTCCCGCGGCGGCCACCGTGGCCGTCTTCAGAAAGTCGCGCCGCCCGGTTCGCGGAGCGATCCGCTCACCATCGTCACGTCGTTCGGTCATGGTGTGCCTTCCTGCGTGGAATGGCAGTGAGTTGATGTGTCAACCGAAGGCTACGCCGGGGAGTTGATTTGTCAACTCGCGGGATATAGTGACGCCATGAAGCAGCAGGGATTGACCGGACACGAACTCCGCGCGTGGCGGGTGTCCTTTCAGATGCTGGAGCTGCTGCGGACACGCATCGAGCAGCAGCTCCAGGCCAGCAGTGGCCTGTCCAACGCCGATTACACCGTCCTCGCGTTGCTGTCCGAGGCGCCGGATGGGCGGATGCGCGCCTACGAGCTCGGCCGGGTGGCCGGCTGGGAGAAGAGCCGCATGCACCACCAGCTCACCCGGATGTGCAAGCGAGGCTTGGTCACGCGGGAACGATGCGGCTCGCGCGGCATGGAGGCGGTGATCACGGCGAAAGGCCTCACCGCGCTCAAGCAAGCCGCGCCGAGCCACGCCCAGGAGGTCCGGCGCCTTGTCATCGACCGGCTCACGCCCGAAGAACTCGACCAGTTCGCCGACATCGCCACCACGATCCTCGAGAACCTGCGAGCGGACCAGCCGCCCGTCTAGCGGCGTAGGCTGGGCACGTGGATTCCGTAGGAGGCGCGGTCGACCGGATGGTCCAGCGTGGATGCGACCTCGTCGAGCTGATCGAGTTCCTCCGAGCACACGAAACGTTCCGGCTGTCTCCGCTGACCCTCATGCGGATCCTGGATCACGCGGTAGGGATCCCATGGAAGACCACCCTGCACGAGTTCGGGTCGATGTTCGATCCCGACCTCCGCCCCCTCACCTCACAGACGGAGATCGAAGCCCGCTGGCAAGCCGTCCTCCACGCGCGACGGAATGGACTCAATCCTCCTACAGAAGCTGTCGTAGTAGATCCGGGGTAAACGGAATCCTGGGCTGGATCTGAACAAACCGTTCGGCTTGCCATCGCTTTGTCCGAACCGCCTGCTTGGACTCCACCTGAACCCAAGGCGCGTAGACCCTCATCGCACGTTTGCCCCCTTTCCCTTCGACCGACATGATGCCGCGACGCACCAGTTCCCGGCTGTTGAATATGAAGAGCCCGCGATGATCCTTGGTGAAGGCCGCGATCACGATCGAGCTGATCGAGTCAGTGGTATCGAACGGTGCGATCTCACTGGCCGGGTCGGCTCTCGTCCAAATCGTCACGAACTGTCCGACCTTGGTAGGCGTGGTTTTGGCGACACGGAACGCGATACTTCGATCGTCGACAGCAAGTCGGCATGCGCCGTATTCCGCACTCTCGACTTCCCGGACGGCGGGACGAGTCACCGCGAGTCCTGAATCTTCGAACACTTCACGAACCGACTCGACCAGTTGAACAGGAACGCCGCCGAGTGCCGGATCGGTGGCCCATCGATGAGCGGCGCCGTCGCCGGTCTCGTCGAGCGTCACGCCGGGAAGATCCTTCAAGAGCAGACACTCCTTGGCTTGAAAAGGCGCGCTCGAATCCAGGACATCCCGAGGCGCTGGAGAACTTCCGCGGGGACACAGGATGACCGCGCTCAAGGAGGAGTGACCGTGACACAGGCAGCCGAAATGCTCGATACCTTCCCGGCGGACCTCGGACGGGTGAACCGCGCCGCTCTCGTCCACTGCATCGAGGAATGCTTTTCCTGCTCGCAGGTCTGTACGGCGTGCGCGGACGCCTGCCTGAGCGAGCGGGATCCGGCCGGGCTGGTCCGGTGCATCCGCGGCAATCTCGACTGTGCCGATCTCTGCGACACCACCGGACGGCTGCTGTCCCGGCATACGGGGTTCGACATCGACACCGTCCGCCACACCCTCGAAGCGTGCGCGGCTGCCTGCAAAAGCTGCGCTGACGAATGCGAACGCCACGAGCATGAGCATTGCCGGGTCTGTGCGCAGGCGTGCCGACGGTGTGAGCGGGCCTGCCGGGAACTGATCACGGTTCTGGGCTGAAGGAGCCGCCTCGCCGCGCGGCGGGGAACGGGCTGACTCCCGCCGAAGGCGACCGGTGTCACCGGTCGCCTTCGGCGGCGCTGATTTCGCTGAGCACGGAGTTCGGGTCGTGTTCGATCGCGGCGTCACCGAGGGACAACACGCCGATCGGGCGTCCGTTGTCGACGACGGGGATGCGTCGCACCGCGTTGCGCGCCATCCGGGAGATGGCGGTGTCGGCGTCCTCGTCCGGGGAGACGGTGACGACCTGGGAGCTGCATACGTCCCGGAGGCGGCAGTCGGCGAGATTGTCCTGGCCGGCGACGGCCCTGATGACGATGTCGCGGTCGGTGACGATCCCGGCGAGCCGGTCGCCGTCGAGGACGAGGACGTCGCCGATGTCCTTGTCGCGCATCGCTTGCGCGGCTTGGCGGACCGGTGTGTCGGCGGGCAGGGCCACCGGTTGACTCACGGGTATTCGTGGCACTGTCCGGCTTCGGTGTCGCTGAACGGGCGGCACGTCACAGCTGGGTGGGAAGAAGAAACCGGTCGGCGGCGAAGTGGTGGTGAAAGCTGACAGTCGACGGGAAGGATCCACATGTCAGAGGCGGACCTATGAGAGCGGGAACGGGCGAGCAGGTGACCGAGGCCGACCTGGCCGCCCGGCTGCCGCAGGACCCGGAACTGTTCACCGAAGTGCACGATCGCTACTTCGCGGCCATCTACCGGTATGTGGCCGGCCGGTTGGACGCGCAGACCGCGGAGGACATCGCCGCGGAGACGTTCCTCGTCGCGTTCGACCGGCGCGGCACGTTCGACGCCGAACGCGGTGATGTGCGGGTCTGGCTGTTCGGCATCGCCACGAATCTGGTGGCCAGGCACCGCCGCAAAGAGGCTCGCCACTATCGGGCGCTGGCACGGGTGAGCGTCGCACCAGTGGTCGAGGGGCACGAGAGCAGGGTGGTCGCGTCGGTGGCCGCCCGGCGGCTGCTTCCCCAACTCGCGAACGCGCTGTCGCGGCTGTCCGCCGGGGAACGGGACGTGCTGCTGCTCGTGGCGCTCGGCCAGCTCGGGTACGAGGAAGTGGCCGCGGCGCTCGGTATCTCCTCCGGCACGGTGGGTTCCCGGCTCAACCGTGCACGCAAGAAGCTCAACTTCGTTCTCACCCCGGAGGCACTCGATGAATGACCTGCAGACGCTTCGCGCCGCGCTGACCCCGGAGGAGCCGTCCCAGGACGTGGTCGACCGCAGTCGGCACCAGCTCCAGAACCGGATTCGCGGTGGCCGGGCCGCCCGGCGGAGGACCGGATGGCTGGTCACGGGGGCCGGGCTCACGGCGGCGGCCGCGGCCGCCGCCGTGGCGATCGCGGTCATGCCGGCCGCACCGGTCGACGGTCCGCCGGTACAAACGTTCAGTGGGCAGGAGATCCTGCTCGCCGCGGCCACCGCCGCTGAGCGTTCCCCCGAGAGCACTGGTACCTACTGGCATGTGAAGGTGGCCGAGGCGGACGGCGCTGCCGCTTCGACCGACTACGAGTACTGGATCAAGCCGGACGGTCAGTTGTGGATGCGGGGGGCGAAGACGGGCGGCAAGGTCATGCCGTTGAAGGCGAGTTCGGCCACCCCGTTCTCGCTGGTCGCCGTCGATCTGACGCTCGAGCAGTTGCGTGCCCTGCCGACGGACCCGGACGCGTTGAAGGCCTGGATCGCCGAGGCCCACGAGCGCAGCGACGCCAGGACGAGCGCGGGCGAGTTCACCGCGAGCGACCGGGAGCAAGCCGGCTTCCAGTCGTTGATCTCATTGGTGTCCACACTGCCTGCCACGCCGGAGGTGCGGGCCGCGGCCTTCCGGGCGATCGCCAACCATCCAGGTGTCGAAAACCTCGGCACGGTGCCGGGCGGGCACGGCCTGTTGCTGCCAACGGGCGAGCGGCTCGTCGTCGATCCGGCGACCGGACGGGTGAACGGGACGTCGGTCTTCGTCACCATGGACGGGGCGGTGTACAAGGTGGCGAACCCCGCCGGCGTCAATATCAACGCCGAGTGGACTGACACCCTGCCCAAGTAGCAGATCGGTGGCCGGGAGCGTGTCCCGCTCCCGGCCACTTCCGCGCCCGGCCGACTCTCACCGAGGTGGCCGGGTGCCGTTGATTCCGGGTCTAACCGGCATCGAGGCGGAGGCCGTTGCGGGTGCGGTAGCGCTGTTCGAAGTCTGCCTGGAACGCGGCGGGGACCGCGTTGAGGGGGCGGCGTTCGATGAGGTGGTCGTCGGAGACGTAGAAGTTCCGATCGCCGAAGTCGTCCGGTTCGCCGGGGGCCGGGGTGCCCGGCGGGTAGTGCAGCACCCAGCCGGTGTCCATCCGGACGGCCTTGATCCCCTTGGTCGAGCCGCCGAGCCGCTCCCGCCGAAGGTGGTAGTGGACCATGGCGCGGGCGTTGCTCTCGCTGATCTTTCCCGGCCCCAGCCCCAATCCGGTCAGGGTGAGGGCACGGTCGGACCGGTCGACCCAGCCGTCGACCACCAGGTCGGCAGGCCGCGTGACGCGCAGCGCGGTCTGTAGCGCGGTGGTGACCTGCCGCGCCAGTTCGGTGCAGCCTTCCGGGCCGCCCGCGAAAATGCTCCTGTTCCATTCAGGAAGGCCATCGGACGGCGGCGTCCATCCGGCCGCGACCAGGTTCTCGTGGTCGACGGGCGACATTCGCCACCGCTCGTCGATGAACTCGTTGCTCACCAATCCCGCGTAGATATCGGTGACGAGGTCGGGGTGCTGCTGGTCCTGCTCCGCCGAGAACTGAACGAAGCGGTTGCCCTCCGCGTGCATGATCAGTTTCGCCGTCGGCGGCAACTCGTACAGCAGTTCGCCGAGGTTCACGGCGAATTCGGCCCAGTTCGGGCCTTCCGGGATGCTCACGGGTCAACTCTTCCTCGGTCGGGCAGTTCGGGGCGAACCGGCTCGGAGAGGTGACCTTGTCGAAGCCCCGGCCCCGGTGCCGGCCGGGTCGTCAAAGACCCTACTGCGGCACCGTCAAGCTCGATGCCGGAGCAGACCCGAGTCGAACAGGGCGGCGGAGACGTGGCCGCGCAGGATGCGTTCCGACTCCTCCGACGGGGTGGTGGTGGCGGTTTCGCGTGACTGGATGGACGACACACGTGATTCGATGGACGACTCGCGGCAGAAGCACAACTGGCCTCCGCGTTCTCCGGGGCGGGTTTCAGTCCGTGTTGGACACGAGGCCGATCCGGTAGGCGAGGACGACTGCTTGTACGCGGTCCCGTAGGTCGAGTTTAGTGAGGATTCGGGACACATAGGTCTTCACAGTCTCGGAGGAGATCACCAGTTCCGCGGCGATTTCGGCGTTGGACAGGCCGGCGGCGAGGTGTTCGAGCACTTCCAGTTCGCGGGGCGTCAGTGTCCGCACGACGGTGTCTCGCGCCGGGCGCGAGGTGTCGGTGGGGCGGAGCCGTTCGGCGAAGTGGCCGATCAGGCTTCGGGTGACCGCGGGGGCCAGCAGGGACTCGCCGCGGGCGATCGTGCGGACGCCGTCGACCAGCTGCGCCGGCGGCGTGTCTTTGAGGAGGAAACCGCTGGCGCCGGCGCGAAGTGCCTCGTACACGTACTCGTCGACGTTGAACGTGGTGACGACCAGCACCTTCATCGGTGCTTCGACGCCGGGGCCGGTCAGCCGGCGGGTCGCCTCGATGCCGTCCAGGACGGGCATGCGGATGTCCATCACGATCACGTCGGGGCGCAACCGCCGCGCGGCCTCCACCGCAGCGCGGCCGTCGGCCGCCTCGCCGACGACCTCGATGTCGGGCTGTGCGGAGAAGATGGTGACGTACCCGGTGCGCACCAGTTCCTGGTCCTCGCAGATCAGCACCCGGATCGGCTCGGTCATGTGGGGCTCCCAGGAATCATGGCCCAGACACGGAAGCCGCCGTCGCCGGGCAGGGCACCGGAAACCAGGTCCCCGCCGGACATTCGCACACGTTCCCGCAGTCCTGTCAGGCCTCGGCCGCCGGATGGTGTGGCCGTGTCGCCGACCGCGGGACCGAGGGTGATCACCTCGACCTCGATGTGGTCCTTGCCGTGCCGGACCAGGACCTTGGTCGGGTTTCCTGTCGCGTGCTTGAGCGCGTTGGTGAGCGCCTCCTGCACCACGCGGTAGGTGGTCAGCTCCACGTCGACGGACCGCGGTAGTTGCTCGCCCTGCTCGGTCCACTCGACGGGCTGACCCGACAGCCGGGCCTGTTCGACCAGATCGGCGACCTTTCCCATGGCCGGTGTCCGGTCCGCGGCCCTGGGCTCGCCGGTCGCCTCGAGAATGCCGAGCAGGGTCCGCAGCTCTGTCAACGCCCGGCGTCCGGTGTCGCTGATGGCGCGCAGGCCGGTGCCGGTCCGTTCCGGCGCGGAGTCGAGCAGGAACTGCGCCGCGTCGGCCTGGACCACCATCGCGGTCACGTGATGGGTGACCACGTCGTGCAGGTCCCGGGCGATACGAGCCCGCTCGGTGGCCGCGGCCACCTCGGCCGCCAGCCGTCTCCGTTCAGCCTCTTCCGCGCGCCATCGACGCATGCCGGTGCCGGCCAGCCAGATCACCACCAAGACGAGATAGAACGCGAGAAAATCCGGAAACCGTTGCGGTGAGCCAAGGTTGTGCAGTGCCACGGTGAGCGCCGCATAGCTCGCGGTCAGCACCGCGGCAAGCCCCCGGCGGAACCGCGCCAGGTGCGCGCCGGCGGCGTACAACGCGAGGAGAATCCCCACCTTGCCGAACGTGTCCGGGTAGCTCAGGACCTGGCCGATCGCGAACGCGGTACCGATGACCGACAGGCAGACGGCCGGCATGCGGCTGCGTACCGCGAGCGGCAGGCACATCGCCAGCGTCAGCGCCGCACCGGCCACCACGTCGATGCCGCCCGTCGAGCGCCGGGGGAGATCGCCGATCTCCGGGCCGATGTGGGCGACGGTCGGCGCGAAGGCCAGCACGGTCACCACCGCCGCCAACACACTGTCTTTTATGGACGATGGGAGGTCTCGCCACCCGCTGAGTGCGGTACCGAGGCGGGATGCCGCGCTGGCAAGCATTCGGCGAGCTTAGCGCCGTCGCATGGGCACGAGGTCGCCGCGCTTGTGAGCGGCGATGAGCATGGGCACGGCGAGCAGCAGGCTCACGGCGACGGGAACGATCGACCCCTCGATGCCGAACTGGCCGCCGGTCACCAACTCCGGGCCCGTCGGTTCGGCGATCAGCAGACCCGGCGACGCGTGACCCGAGACCGGGAGGCCGAGCAGCCCGACGGTGGTGTTCCAGGCGAAGTGCAGGCCCACGGCCGCCCAGATACTGCGCAGCCACAGGAAAGTGGCGCCCAACAGGACACCGGCCTCAACGGCGATCGCGAACCCGGTCCACAACGAGGCGCCGGGGTTGGCCAGGTGGATGGCACCGAACAGCACCGCGGTGCTCGTCAGCGCGAACCAACTGCCTCCCAGCCGTTCCAGCCCCTGCAGCAACAGGCCGCGGAAGAGCAGTTCCTCGGTCACCGCCGCGCCGAGTTGCACCGCCGCGATGCTCACGACGGTCGCCACGGCGCTACCGGACGCCCAGGTGAACGAGAACTCCGTCATCACCATGAGCATGGAAACGGCGATGAACATGAAGCCAAGCCCGATGCCGAGCAACGCCAGGATCCCGGCCCGTGCCCTCGCGATCTCCGGCGTGCTTCGCCGCGCGACGTAGCGCATCACCGCCCAGTAGACGGCAACCGCGGCGATCGCGCCCACGACCGCCGGCACCGGCGACCCACCCGAGGACAGCGCCGACACCCCGCCGACACCGACGATCCCGACCAGCATCCAGACGAGCGGGAACCGCAGAATGCGGCTCGCTCGCCCAGGCTGGTGATCCGCAGGCGCGATCGAGCTCGGGTGCATGGTGACCTCCAGAAGAACCACGGCCGCACGGTTGGGCGACGCACTGGAAACGCTAGAAGCGCGCCGACGCCGGCGAATCACCTGCGAGCGGACGATCCGGGTAGCTCTCACGGGGGATGGGTCGGCACTGTCCCGATTCGGCGGCCACCGCCCCGCATCGTGACCGCGTGCAGCCCTTCTCGCGCGGCGACCCGCATACAGGCGTCGATCACCGTGATCCCTCCCGCGGCATGGCTTTGGTGAGGCATACGGTCCCTTCCGGTCCGGCCGCCGGAATCCGGCGGTAGCCCTCACTTTCGTAGAGTTCGACGTTGCGCGTGCTTTTGGCGCCGGTGAACATCAGGACCCGCCGCGTGTCCGCGCCCGCGACGGACTCGGCGCCGCGAAGCAGCCAGCGGCCGAGTCCCCGGCCGCGCAGATCGGGCACCACGGCGAGCCTGCCGATATGCCAGTCACCGTCGACGGCACGCGCCCGCACCATCCCCAGCAGCCGCGCGTCGAGCCACACGCCTGTGACGTGCCAGCCGGCGAGCCACTCTCGCACCTCGTCGAGAGACTCGTGCAGGGCCGGGATGTCGAGGGTGTCGTTGAGCAAGGCCTCGTCCACCCAGCAGCATCGCTGCAGTACGGCCACTTCTTCGGCGTCGTCCGGGGTCAGCCGTCGCGCGTGGGATCCCGCGAGCGGGCCTGCGGACGTCGTGTCGCGCAGCCGCTCGCGCAGCGGCCGCAGCGCGTTGGCGACACGGACGAGTTCGTCGAGCAGGGCGACGCCCGCCTCGTCCCGGGATGCGTCCGCTCGCAGTCGGCCCGCCGTCACCGCCTCGCCGATGCGGATCGCGACGGTGGCCCCGAGGGGGACCAGCCGCAGCGTGGTCACGATCTGCTTGGCGTGCTGCACGGCTCGCGTGCCCGCCGAGGTGTTGCCGTAGCTGACGAACCCGATCGGCTTCCACGCCCATTCGGCGCTCAGGTAGTCCAGTGCGTTCTTCAGCGTCGCCGGCATGCCGAAGTTGTATTCCGGCATGACCGCGACGATCGCGTCCACCGAGTCGACGAGCGCGCTCCACCGCCTGGTGTGCTCCTGCCGGTAGATCCCGGAGGACGCGTGCTCCTCTTCGTCGAGAAAGGGCAGGGCGAGGTCGCCGAGCGCCACCGGCACGAGCTCGGCGCCCGACTCCATGGCCCGCTCGGCGACCGTGTCGAGCCACCACCGCGTCACTGCCGGGCCCAGCGCCCCGGGTCGGGTGCTGCACGTCAGGACAAGGACGCGCGTCGATTTCATTGACATGGAAACGAACCTAGATGCTAGGTTGTTTACATGTCAACGACAGTGCGCTGGCTCACCGCCGATGAAGAACGGGCATGGCGGGCTTTCCTCCGGATCACGGTCGCGGTCAAGACCGGAACGGCCCGCGACCTGGCTGAACGGGGTCTGTCCGAGGCCGACTACGAGGTACTCAGCACGCTCTCGGAGCGACGGGGGAACACCAGCAGCCTGGGGGAGCAGGCGGACAAGATGGGCTGGTCGCGCAGCAGGCTCTCCCGGCACGCGACGAGAATGGAGGCGCGTGGGCTGCTGCGCCGCTCCCCGGACCCGGAAGACGGCCGGGGCTGCCTGCTGACGCTGACCGGCCACGGTCTCACCGTGTTGGAAGAGGCGGCGCCCGCGCACCTCGCCTCCGTCCGGCACCACTTCATGGACCACCTCACCCCTGACCACCTGAACACTCTGGAGGACATCGCGCGCCGACTGGACGAGGCGAACAACACGCCCGGGAAGGGCTAGGAGTGTCTCGCTGCCCGGAACAGCGGAAGGAGAGGCGATCGACCTTGGCCGATGTGGGTGAACGGCGCGTTCCTGTTGGTGGGTGCGATGAACGCGCCGTTCACGACATGCCCGGGCGAGACATCCGGCTCAGTGGCGCCTAAGTGAGGTAGAAGCCGCCGTCGTTGCGGAGGACCGTCGCCACGATCGGGAACCGGCTGCTGCCGTTCCACCAGTGGTAGACCGCGTGGTACTGGCCGTTGGCCGCCTGGAAGAAGTCCATCCCGCCTGGGCCGGGGTGGTTGCCGGGCAGGCCGCGGTAGGGGTTGAGGCCCCCGGTGCCGGTGTACCCGAAGTACGGCCGCTCGGCCCCGTTCTGCCGTGGTGTGCAGCGCGTCGACGGGAGCGGGCCGGTGCCGCACCTGGCGATGCCGGTCGAATACCGTGCGCTGTCCCAGTTGTTGCCGGAGTAGGCCAGGTACCAGTAACCGTCTGCGGACTTGAACATCGACGGGTTCTCGATCACGTGCGTGCCGCCGCTCATCCGGGTGGTCTCCCAGCCGATGTCGGTGCTCTTCAACGCGTCCCGGCGGGTGGCCCAGTCCGCCATGCCGTTGGAATGGGTGCGCACGACCGAGATGCCGGTCTCCGGGTACGAGGTGATCGCGTCGTCCCGGTAGGCGACGTACATGGCGCTGCCCGAGACGAACGGGTTCGCGTCGATGGCCCAGCGGCCGCTGCCCGGGCACGCCCACTCGACGGGGTTGGTGAACGGCCCCCGTGCACTGCCCGAGACGGCGCGGCCGAGGCATTTCTGGCCGCTGCCCCGCTTGGACGCGGTGTAGTACATGAAGTAGGTGTCGCCGAAGCGGACGACGCCGGGCGCCCAGACGTTGCCCTCAGCCCAGCTACCGGGCCCGTTGGGCAGTGCATCGGCGGACGCGCAGGTGCCCACGCCGACGGTGTTGCCGGAGCCGTGCGCTAGCACCGGCACGAACAGTTTGCCGGTCACGCCGCACCGGGCGCCGACACCGGCGCCGACCGTGGTGCCGTAAGTGACGTACGTGCCGTCCTTCGCCTGGACGGTGTCCGGGTCGGCGAGTGGGAACGTCGACTCGGCGGCCGCGGTCGAGACACCGTCGGCCGCACCGGCCGTGTTGACCGCCATGACAGCGGTTGTGGCGGTCGCGGCGAGCACGCCCGCCACAAGTAATCTGGTCCACTTGCGCATACTGAATCCCTTACTGGGCAAGGAGAGTGGTGTCGGTCAGGAGGAGCACCCGGCCACCCACGGTCGACGCGGCAATCCCTGCCGCTGCGATGCCGAGCACGATTCACCGGGTGACCGGCTGCTCTCCCCGGTTACTTGTGGACGGACAAGTGCGCCAGTTGCAAACTATGTGACCCCCATGGCCAACGCGACTGAAAGCGCCGAAACTGCCGGTCGATGCGCCCGTACGGCCTATCCGGCGGTGCCGTTCGACAGCGTCGGGGAGCTTCGCCACAGCGGTTGGTCTGGAGTGTCCGTGAGGGCCTCCTTCCCTACCCTGAGAGTAGGGAAGGAGGCCCTCACGAACCTCGGCTTCAGCCAGGTGTCAACCTGGTGTCCGTTCAAGCGAACATGTCGGCGTAGGGATCGGGCTCGCCCGTCATGGGGTCCAGGCCTGCTTGGAAACGCCGTTGCTGTTCTTGGTGGTGGACGAAGGAACTGACTCGTCCCCACAGCGACAGATCGCTGAGTGGGCATTTGTCGAAATCGGCGGTCATGAGTCTGCGGATGAACTCGGCCATGCCGCACTCGAACAGCGCCCAAGCCGGTGATTCGTGACGACGCCAGACCACTACCGGCCATCGGTCCGGGTCCGGGTCGGTCATCAGCCACCCCAGCTCGTTGCCGTTGCATCCGGTTCCCCAGGGCAGCACTCGGTGCTCGTCCGGCGGAACACCGGGGACGCCTCCCTCGATGTCCCACAGATCGCGCAACTGCTTGCTGTGCTCGGAGATCGATCCCGACCAGCTGTCGCCTGTGGACAGAGGAGGAAGGATGACCAGGTTGTCGACGGCTCCACCGCCGTAGACGGCCATGAAGGCCTGGTAGTCGCTGGGCAGGGCGGTACCCAGGTGTGCCTCGACCGCTGCCCAGTCAACGCGCTCGTCGGCGCCGTGATCATTCGGCATGATGCGCAGCAGCGCGTCAACGTCGGCGCGACCTGTCATCTTTCCTCCTGGTTCCGCGGGAGCCGCATCGTATCCGGCCGCACCGACAAGGCCATCGATCTTTTCGAACGTTCCGATTCCTGGCCCTCCATCGCGGCTCCCGCCGCATCTTTCTCGGTAGGCAATGGGGAATACCGGCGTTCTCGCGAGGACCGGCATCCGTCAGGCTTGTTCTGACCCTGCTTGGCCAGGCCGTCGAGCATGAGGGTGATGAGGCCGTCGGCCTCGGTCCGCCACCGACGTCGTCGCGGACTGCGCCGTTTTTCGCGGCGGCGGTCACCAGATCGGTGACAGCCTGTTCGAGTGCCCGGCCCCCTTCAACCTGAGCGTCCGAGTGGGTGGCCATGAGCCTCGGCCAGTGCCTCCCGGGTGGGGAAGTGGCGGTAGAGCGACCAGGTTGTGGTCACGATGGCTCTGTGGTGGCCCGTGATGTCGAGGCGGCGTTTTGGAGGGCTTTGGTGAGGTCGTCGGGCTCGACGCCGAGTTCTGCGCGGGCGATGTCCGGGTCGAGGACCATGGTGGTGGCGTGCAGGTTGCTCCATTGTGTCGGGTCGAAACCGAGGGTGAATCCGTGGCGGCGTTGTCGGATGCCTTCCCTGCGGATCAGAAGTCGGATGGCGCTTGGACGGAGCTTCCAGATGCGTTTCGGAGGGTGGCCGGCAGCGGTTGCGAGGCGGGTGAAGAGGTCGGCCCAGGGGAGGTTCGCGGTGACGAGCGGATAGTTGCCATTGACTCGACGGTCCAGCGCCGCTACGGCTGCTTGCGCGACTTGGGTGACGGTGACGACGGCGGTGGTGCCAGGGTAGGCGAGGATGCCCGCGTTGCCGATGGACATGCTGTGCAGCATGGGTTCGAGAGGTGATTGCCGACCGGGGGTCGTGCCTGCGACGTAGGGGAGTTCGAGAACGGCCACGGAGGTTTCCGCGTTGACCGCGGCGCGTGCGCGTTCGGCTTGGTCGATTCTGCTGGCGATGTAGGGGCTGAGTTCAGCCAGGCGGAGTGCCGGCTGTTCGCGCTGCAGGGTCGCGTAGAAACTGCCGAGGATGACAGCGCGGTCGCACTGCGCCCGGCAGCCGGCGGCGAGCAACCTGACCACGGGTGCGACGTTGGTGTCATGGAAGAACGCGGTGATGTCGACGTTGCGCGGTGCGGCGACGGCGGCGGCCGATGCGACGACGATGCCCGTGTGGCCGGCGACGATCTTGTCGAGCCGGTCTTCGGACAGATCTGTGAGGTCGCCGAGTTGGACCGTCACGGCGGCGGGGAGGTTCGTGGGTGGCGTGCGGACCAGCACCGTGACGTCGTGCCCGCCGGCCAGTAGTTCACGCACGATGTGCTGTCCGATGAAGCCGGTTCCGCCTACTGCCAGGACCTTCATGGGGCTGTCCTTTCATCGGTCGCGGTGCCGCTGGAGCGTTTCGTGAGCGAGCGGATCGCGCTCGCCGGGGTCGAGAAGGCCTTCGACGCGATGCACGCCGACGAGGTCCTCGCGGGCCCCGGCCCGACGCCAAATCGCTCTTCTCCGACTTCTCCGACGATCACTTCTCCGTCCGCGCCGGCGAACCAGCCATTAGAGCGGTGGCCGGTACTTCCGGGTGAACCGGACGCCGTTGAAGGTGTGGGTGCAGCACGGGCAGGCAGGCTCCAGGTCGCCGGCACCCAGTTCGGGGTTGACGACCTGCAACCGTTTGTCGTCGTCCACGTAGAGGCCGCTGTAGTAGCTGGCATCGCCGAGCCGCACGTATTCGCGTCGTTCGTGCGGCTGCCGAGCGACCAGCCAATGGATCGGGTCGGCGGAGTCGAGCCGGGCGGCGGCCTCGTCGCGCACCTCGTCCCAGTCCGCGCCGATCTTGCCGAGCAGGAAGCGGAACAACGGCGTGTAGTCCAGGCCCCGGCGTTCCCGCCGTCTCATGGACCCGCGCGTGAGGTCGGAGCCGCGTTCGGTTTTCGTGTTGCGCTGGTGCCGGTAATCCCCGCCGTGGTCGTGGTGGACGGACCTGGCCCGGGTGTTCACGCGGCGGTACAGCGGCTCCTTCACCACGCCAGCCTGCCACATGGTGCTCCTCGTCACCGGCTGTCGGAGTTCAGGTCGGTGCCCCGGGTTTCGGCGCTGAGGAGCAGTGCGACGAGGGTGACGGCGATCGTGCCGACGAGGTACAGCACGACCGCCGTGGGGCCCTGTTTTTCGGCCAGCCACACGGCGATGAGGGGTGCGGGTGCGCCGGCGATGATCGAAGAGCCTTGGAACACCAGGGAAGCACCGGCGAAACGGCGTCGGGTCGGGAAGAGTTCGGCGATCCAGGCGGCTTCCGGTCCGGCCAGGAGTCCGTGCAGTGCCGCGCCGACACCGACGCCGAGATAGAGCAGAGGCAGATTGTCGGCTTGGACGACGGCGAAGAAGACCGGTGCCCACACCGCGAGGCCCGCCGCCGGGACCAGCATGGCGATACGCCGTCCGACGAGGTCCGACCAGTAGCCGCCGGCCAGCATCCCCGCGAACTGCAGCAGTGACCCGACGGCCACGGCGAGGAGGACGTCGGACCTGTCGTAGCCGAACGTCTTCGTGGCATAGGCGACCACGAAGACGGTGTAGACGTAGAAGGCCACGTTCTCGCCCAGCCGCACGCCGAGACCGCGGAGGACGGGACCGGGGTGGGCGAGTGTCTCGAGAATGCTCGACCGCTCCTGGACGGCGTCCGCGGATGCCGTGGCCCGTGCCTGCGCCTCCTGGAACACCGGCGACTCGTCGATGCGCCGCCGGATCCAGAAGCCGATGACCAGAAGCGGGATCGCGAACAGGAAACCGACGCGCCACCCCCATTGGTCGAAGGCGTTTTCGGGCAGTACCAAGGCGATCCCGCCGACCACGGCGGTGGCCAGCACCGTGCCCAGCGGCGCTCCCGCCTGCGGCCACGCCGACCAGAAGCCGCGCCGCTTCGGGCTTCCGTACTCGCTGACCATCAGTACCGCCGCGCCGAACTCGCCGCCGAGGGCGAAACCCTGGATCAGCCTCAGCACGACCAGTGAGATCGTCGCCCCGATGCCGGCCTGAGCGTAGGTGGGGAGCAGCCCGATCGCGGAGGTCGACAGCCCGAGCAGCAGGAAAGTGGTCACCAGCATGGGTTTGCGGCCGAGCCGATCGCCGAGATGCCCGAAGACGATGCCGCCGATCGGGCGTGCGACGAAACCGAGTCCCTGCGTCGCCAGCGCGAGCAGCAACTGGGCGAACCCGTCGCCACCGGGGAAGAACAGCGGCCCGAGCACGGTGGCCGCCAGGATTCCGTAGAGCGCGAAGTCGTACCACTCCAGCACCGCGCCGGCGGTGCTGCCCGCCAGTACCCGCCTGAACGCCGACCGGCTGACACCGGACCTCGGATCGGCCGTTTCGTGCGAGGCGGGCACGTTCGTCACTGTCGCTCCTCGTCGAGTCGGCCGGATAACGCACGGCGTCCGATATGCGAACATAGCGGAACGCTTATCGGACACGTAGGAAGATAGACCGCGGTGGCGGGATCGCGCAAACAAAAAGGGACCGGGGGCGCTGTCCCAGGCGTGAGCGAGTGACCGCCGATAGGCTCCCGGAATGGGTGTGAGCGCGGGTGATCCGGCAGAGCTTCCCGAATCGGTGATGCTCGAGCTGCGCAACCTCACCGCCGGACTGTTGGCGAATGTGTCGTCGTACGCCGACGACATGTTCGGCTACATCCTCGAACGCATCCCGGAGGCCGGCGCCGACGACGACCTCCGCGGGCTGACACTCGGGTCCTGCTCGTCGAATCTCGAAGCAGCGCTGTCGATGGTGCGGCACGGTATCGACGTCGGCGCCGCGACGGCGCCGGTCACCGCCCTCGAGCACGCTCGCGCCATGGCGGCGCGCGGCTACAGCGTCGATGTGATGCTGCGCTTCTACCGCATGGGGCACGCCTACTTCAGCGAGCGCATCCTGGCCGGGATCACGGCTTTCGTGCCGGATCCGGTGCTGGCGCTCGCGGTGGTGGACAACCTGCAGCGCTACGCGTTCGCCTACGTCGACCGCATCTCGAGCGAGGTCGCCGCCGAGTACGTCGCCGAACTGGACCGGATGCAGAACCGGGTCCGGGCAGCCCGCACCGACGCGGTCCGCGGACTGATCGCCGGGGACCGGATCGACCTGGGGCGGGCCGAGCGCACGTTGTCGCATCGGTTGACCGGATGGCAGACCGCCTTCGTCTGCTGGACCGATCGCGACGACGCCGATCTCGCGCGCGTCGGTGCCGCGGTCGGCGCTCACTTCGGTTCCGGTCGTCCCCTGCTCGTCCCGGACGGCGCCCAGGCGCTGTGGGGCTGGGTCTGCGGCACGCGCGCTCCCGGAGTGGCGCCGGAGGACCTCGCCTCCTTGGCCGGCCGGATCCCCGCCATGGTCCGGATTTCCATCGGCACGCCGGCGAAGGGCTCTGGCGGTTTCCGTGACTCGCACGTGCAGGCGCAGCGCGGCCGTCGGATCGTCGAGCTCTCCGGCCGGGTCGCGCCGGTGACGTCGTACGCCGAGCTGGCGCTCGTGGACACGATGAGCGGCGATCTGGACCTGGCCCGCGCCTTCGTCGTGACCGAACTCGGTGCACTGGCGGTCGAGGGGCGCCGGGCGGAGGAGGAAAGACGGGCGCTGCTGGCGGTGCTGGACGCACAGGGCGGGCTGGCCGCCGCGGCCGAAGAGCTGGGGGTGCACCGCAACACCGTGCTGCAGCGCCTGCGCCGGGCGGAGGAACGTCGCGGGCGTCCCGCGACGGACCGTGTCGCCGAGTTGCATGCCTCGCTGCGGCTGGTGCAGGTGCTGGGCCCGGTGGTGCTCACGCCGGAACCCGGCTGAGCGGCATGTGCGGCGCGCACATCCTCATGGGCTCCGAACCACTGGTCGGGCCGGCTCACGCTTCGTACGTTGCCGGGTATGTCAGCGACCCCAGACGCAGCCTCACGCCACGCGCTTCCTGACCCCGGCGAACGGGTCCCGGCGATCTCGTGGCCCATTGTCGGCATCTTCTGCGGTGCCATCGCGGTCTTCGCGTTCTCCACCTGGGCGGCGCTGACCGGCGGGCTTCCCGTCCCGGTGACGGTCTTGCTCAGCGCGGCCGCGATCTTCGTGCTGTTCACCGTGCTGCACGACGCCGCGCACTACTCGGTGAGCACTCACCGCCGGGTCAACGTGGCCTTCGGCCGGGTCGCGATGCTGTTCGTGTCGCCGCTGATCTCGTTCAAGTCGTTCGCGTTCATCCATATCGAGCACCACCGCAACACCAACGACGACGAGAACGACCCCGACCATTTCGTCAGTGGCGCTCCGCTGTGGCAGGTCCCCGTCCGGTTCGCGCTGATGGACGTGCCGTATCTGGGCTTCCTGGTGCGTCATTGGCGGCGCCGCCCCCGGGCGGAGGTACTGGAGACCTCGTTCCTGCTGGTGGCGAGTGCCGCCGTGATCGTCGCTTCCGCGTTCACCGGGCACCTGTGGACGCTGGCGGTGCTGTACCTGATCCCCGAGCGGCTCGCCATGGTCGTGCTGGCGTGGTGGTTCGACTGGTTGCCGCACCACGACCTCGAGGACACGCAGCAGGAGAACCGCTACCGCGCGACCCGCAACCGCGTCGGCGCCGAATGGATCCTCACCCCCTTGCTGCTCTCGCAGAACTATCACCTCGTGCACCACCTGCACCCCTCGATCCCGTTCCACCGGTACGTCGCGACTTGGCGACGCAACGAGGAGGCCTACCTCGAACGAAACGCGGCCATCGGCACGGCCTTCGGCCAGCAGCTCGACCCGGACGAGTACCGCGACTGGAAGAGGCTGAACGGGAAACTGGCGCGGCTCCTCCCGGTGCGGATGCCGAAGCGATCTTCCGCCCGTGCCGCGGTGTTCCACCCGGTCCGGGTCGCCGGGGTCGACCGGTTGACCGGCGACAGCGTGCTGATCAGTTTCGACGTACCCGACGATCTACGCGACGAGTTCTCCTTCGAGCCCGGTCAGCACATCACCGTCCGAACCGACCGCACCGTCTTCGGAGGCGAGGAGGTGCGGCGCAACTACTCGATCTGCACCTCGGCCACCTCCGGCACGCTGGCGATCGCCGTCAAGCACATCCCCGGCGGGGCCTTCTCCACCTTCGCGATGGAACGGCTCCAGGCAGGCGACATCCTCGATCTGATGACGCCGACCGGTTCGTTCGGCATACCGCTGCACCCACTCGCCACGAAGAACTACGTGGCGATCGCCGCCGGCAGCGGCATCACCCCGGTGCTCTCGATCCTGCGGACGACACTCGCCGTCGAGACCGAAAGTCGCTTCACCCTGTTCTACGGCAACCGTGACGCGGCCGGCACGATGTTCCGCGAAGAGCTGGAAGAACTCGAAGCGCGGTACGCCGACCGGCTCCGGATCATCCACGTGCGTTCCCGCGACCCGCGGCACCCCGCGCAGCTGCGAGGCCGCATCGACCGCGCGAAGCTCGCACAAGAGCTGGGCTCCGACCTATCCGTCGCCTCGGTGAACGACTGGTTCCTGTGCGGCCCGGCCGAGATGGTGACCGACCTGCACGGACAGCTCGTCGAGCGCGGCGCCGAGCCGGACCGAGTCCACATGGAACTCTTCCACGGCTACCGGAAGCCCAAGGCCACCGAAGACTTCATCCCCGCGACGATCGCGGTCAGCCTGCGCGGCCGACGGCACGAGGTCCCGCTGGCAGCCGGCGACACCGTCCTCGAGTCCGCGCTGAAGGCCGGACTGGAGGCGCCGTATGCCTGCCTCGGCGGAGCCTGCGGCACCTGCAAGGCGAAGGTCCTGCTGGGATCGGTCGCGATGGAACAGAACTTCGCCCTGTCGCGGGCCGACGTCGAAGACGGCTACGCGCTCACTTGCCAAGCGCACCCGACCACGCCGTCGGTCACGGTCGACTACGACACCTCCGAACGACCGGTCACGGCCACCGAGCGGTGAGCTGCCGCGTTCGGATCCTCCGAAGCCCGTGGCGCCGGAACGAGCTGCCCGCCGCGCCCGGTTTCCGGCCGCGGCAGCAGACCGGAGGCGTATCCGGCTTGGAAGTACGCCACCGTGTCGGTCAGGATCCGGTTCAACAGCGCCACTTTCGCGGGATCCGGCTTCGTGAGGCGGGTCGCGGCGAGGAACGCCGCCCACCACGGCACGAGATCGCCGAGTTTCGATGCCGTGTGGCCGTCCAGCGGCGCCAGCACGTTCGCCACCCCGTTCCCGATGTCGGCGGGGGAGGGGTGCTCGGTGGGCACCTCGTCCTCGACCAGTTCGATCAGCAGCGGGTTGTCTGCCAGGTCGATCACCTGCGCGGGCTCGTGGGCGACCGTCTGGTCCGGATTGGTGTCGAACCGCGGCGGTACCCGGCTGACGTAGGTGACCCGGTGCAGCAGCCGCCACGCGCCCTGCCCGGTCAGCTGGACGTTGCGCAGGGCCACCGCGTCCGGGTCGCTACTGGAGGCCAGCCATTCCTTGTCGATCACCTGATCGTGGAACGTGTCGCCATTGTCCGCCGAAGGCGGTAAGTAGATCGACATGAACCGGTAGGCGTCGACCTTGCCGGGGCAGTAGTCCGGGGTGTAGCCGGTCCCCGCGTGGTAGCCCTGCAGCATCGGATCGCCAGGGCAGGTCACCGCCAGTGAGAAGCCTCGCGACTCGTTCTCCGACTTGCCGACCTGGACTTTGACGTGTCCGCCGAACAACGCGTCGATCGCGCCGTACAGACCGTATTGGGCGGTGAAGGTGATCTCGCCGGTGAGGCCGGTCAGATGCGTGTAGTCGCTGAACCCCGTGTAGACGCGTTCGTGGGCGGCGGAGAACTGCTCGGTTTCGGTGTGCAGGCCGCCGGACGCCGTCCAGACGTACCGGTTGGCGATGCCGCGGGCCGGGACGTCCCCGCCGAAGTCGTAGAACTGCTCGTCCTTGATCCCGTCCAGGTCGGCGCTGCCTTTCTCGCCGAGGTCCGCCGCCTTGAACCGGTCGTACCTGCTCCGCAGGGCCGCGTCGGACTTCGCGATCTTCGCGGCCAGCCGGTAGGCCTCGTCCGGCTTGAAGTAGCTTCCTCTGGCGACGTCGGCGCGCGGGAAGTCGGGGTCGTTGACCAGGCCGACCTTCCCGTCGAGCGTCCCGTTCTTCACATAACGCGGGTCGATCTGGAAGGTGAGGATGGTGCGGTCCGGCGGGAGGTCCAGATCGGGCAGCACCATCTTGCCCACCATCGCGCCGGTGGAGTGCAGCCGCATCGCGTACAGATCGGCCGTCATCGACTCGACGAGGGCGTACCCGAGGTTCAGTGGCTGGTAGCGGCGGCCGACCACCGGGTTGAGGTAGTCCGACCGGTCCGGCCGCGCCTGTTCCCACATTCCCCGCAGCCCCAAGGTGTCCGTCGTGGTGCGGGTCCACGCGGAGAGGTACGTTTCGTCCCGCTGGCGGGCGGTTTCCAGGTTCGACTTGTGCCGGGCGCCGATCTTCCCGGTACCGGCGGTGAGCAGATGCGTCCACGCCAGCACGGACGCGCTGTCCGCCCATTTCGCGGCGACCCCGGCTTTCGTGTCGATCTCCATTTTCAGCGCGGTCTTGTAGTCCGACGACGTGAACTTGACCGACGTGCTCTCCTCGGCCCGGACGGTGACCGTGGACGCGTCCTGATAGGAGTTGTAGCCGAACGGGCTGTCGTAGAGCGGGCGGGACAGGTTCTCGCTGGGCACCGGCGGCGCGCCCTCGATGTACCCGATCAGCGTGGGCCGGGTCTGGATCTGGCCCAGGTACACCAGATCCGTCTCGCCCATGCCGTAGCCGGTGGACAACGTGAGCGTGGTGTCTTCGAAGAAATAGGCACGACGCATCACCGCGTAGGGCGTGCCGTCCCCGTGTGTCTCCATCTCCGGGTATTCGACGACCGCGGCCTTGCCGGAAAGCGGGCGCTGGAACCGGGTCCGCGGACCTTGGTAGACGTTGGTGAGCTGAGGACCCTCGTTCGCGACAGGCGCGGTGGAGGCGGCATAGCCGGGTGAGCCGACGAGACGCCCGTTCGCGCCCCGGCCGGTCAGGTCCGCGCTGGTCTTGTCCAGTGACCAGTAGCCCGCCAGGTCGGTCTCGTCGCCCTTCAGCTTCCGGAACAGGGTGGACGTGATCTGGGAGCGGGTGCGCGCGGAGCGCCAGATCCGTACCTCGGCCAGCGATCCGGTGAGGGTGTCCTGGAAGTTTCCCGCGCTCTGCCGGTAGGCGCCGAAGGTGCATTGGTCGTATCCGAGATAGCCGTCGACTTCGCCCGCGGGCAGCACCGACCCGATCGGCAGGCCGTCGTGGTAACACCGGTACCGGCCGACGTCCTGGAGCACACCCCACAGATCCGTGTCGGTGAGCAGGAAGTCGTTGTCGTTCACCGAATCCGCGGCGACGTTGCCGGAACCTTCGGTGAACCACCACGCCGAAACCACGCCGTGGTCGGTGTCGGCGGCTTGGTTACGCCGGAGCACCGACCGCACCTGGTCGGCAGACAAGCCCGCCGACCAGAATCGCAGCCCGCCCAAGGCACCGGTGAAGCGTGCTTGCGCTTCCAAGGCCACCCGGCCCGCCTTCGACGGCGGAGTGCCGATCCCGAGTGTCAGTGGTGCCGAGGAATCGACGGACGTCACGGTTTTCGCGCCACTCAGTGTCGTCTGCGCCGTTCCGTTCTCGAAACCGTCGACGTAGATCGTGAGCGTGCACAGCAGGCCGGCCTTGACCTGAGCCGAAGTCAGCGTCACGGCGATGTGGACGGCAGGGCCGGGCAGGACGGATGCGCTGCTCCGCACGGTCAGCCGGGTCCGGTCACCACTCGCAGGGTCGGCGAATACGGCCGTGCAGAACGGATTTCCGCCGGAGTCCAGCGCGAGCCGGAACGACTGGTCCTTTCCGGATTCTCCCCACTGCGCGAGGATCGTCTGCTGCAGACCGGTGGAGCCCGCCCCCTGCACCCAGCAGTCGATGCTGAACTGGCCGTCGAACGCGAGGTCGCCGGGTTCGGGGCAGATGCCGTAGGCCGGCGGAGCCGCGCCCGCGAGGTTCAGTTTCAGGGCACCGGCCGCCTGATAGCTGACAGCCACGTGGTTCCACTCGCCGGGACGCAAGCGCGCCCGGGCTCGCACGGGCGCCGTCCCGCCGACGCCGGCGACGATGCCGAGGAACGGGTCGTCATCGCTGGAGCCGACCGTTTGCGATTTGGCGAGCTTCAGCTGCGCGTCGAGCGCGGACCCGGTCGCGGTCGCGTGGTTGGCGAAGACCGACTTGGCGGTGGTGTGCCCCTCGGCCAAGGACCAGGCGCACTCCAGCCCCGGTTCGTTTCCGGTGAGCGCGGCGGTGTCCGTCTGGCGCAGTTCCGCGGCCGTCCTGGCGAAGGACCAGAGACGCACATCGGACAGCGCGCCGAACATGCTGACGTGCGGGCCGATCGCCGCGCCGATCGCCAGCGACGGCGAGGTCGACTTCGACGGTGGTTGCAGCTTGACGTTCCGCACGGCGCCGACCAGCACGGCGCCGACGTAGATCTTGAGCGTCCAGCCCCCGTTCCGCCAAGCCCCCGTCGCCGCGACATGCGACCAGACACCGGCGGGCAGGGGACTTCCTGCCGTGAGATAGCTCGACTTCGGCTCGTGGCCTTGCGGCCGGTATCCCAGCGACAGATGGCGCCCGACGTCGAGACCGAGATTGAGCAGCGGCTTGCTTTTGCTTTTCTCGTCGCAGACCTGCAGGACGCTGCCGAGCCGGTTCGCCTTGGGACACGGCTTCTGGTCCGGTTTGATCCACGCCTCCCAGGTGAAGCCGGTGGGGCCGGGCGTGAATGCCGGGTTCGACGGCACCGAGAGGTAGGAGCTTTTGGCGTTGTTCTTCTGGGTGAAGGCACCGAAGCGCACCGTGGGCAGGCCGGCGACGCCGAGATAGTAGGACGGCGTGAGTTCGCCCGGCCCCTTCACCGGCCCGTTGTCGTAGGTGATCACCGTGGCCGGGTCGCTGCCTTCCGGCCGGATCCAGGATTCCATGGTCCAAGCCGGTCGCGGCGCCAGCTGGGTGTTGGTGAGCGCGACGCTCATCGCCTGGTGGCCGTTCAGCGTGAGTGCTTTCGCCTGGTGCGCGGCAAGCCACTTGCCGTTGTCGCCGGTCACCGTCCGGGTACTCGTGCCGTCCACCGCCCGCGGTTCCCGGCCGAACAGCGGGCTTTCCGGCGGGAGCGCGGTCATCGCGATCATCGCCCGGCCGGCGGTGCCGTCCGGTGATGGCGGGGTCGGCGAACGTCCTTGCCAGCTCGCCGCGTCGACCTGCCCGGCGGCGAGATCTCCCACGTCGGCCGGTTGGAGCACGTCGAACAGCACCGAGCCGCCGCGCAGATCCAGGGGAGTGGTGAAGGACTGGTCGGCGACAGGCCCGGGTTTCGGATCGGCGGAGATGTGGCCGAACACCGTGTCGGCCGCACTCCAGACACGCAACCGGGCGATGAAACCCGCCTGGTCACGCGGAACGTTCTCGAGTTTCACGGCGGGCCGCCCGCCGGCGACGAGGGAAAGGGTGCAGTGCGCCGGATCGCCGTCCGCCGGGGAGACCGTCAGCGACAGGTCCCCGGTCGTCTTGCCGAAGAGCAGAATGCTGCCGCCGCCGGTGCTCAACGCGTAGACGGGTGTGTCGGCCGCGGCCCGGTGATAGGGGTAGGTCGCCGGATCCGCGTCACCGTTGAGGATCGGCGCCGCGTTGGCGGTGCCCGCCGGTACCGCCCGCCAGGTCTGCACCGCGGTGACACCGGTGCCCGAGGTGTAGCGCATGACGAGATCCACGGTCCCGTTCGCCGCGGCGGTGACCTCGACCCGGGAGAGCGGCATGTCGGGACGGTGGGAGATCAGCACGAGCCTGCCCGCCGAGGCCAGGGGCAACCGTACCGACGGCTGGTGGCCAAGGAAGTCGTAGAACGGCCGGGTTCCGGACAGGACCGCTTTGTCGGCGGGGTCGTCGGAGAACGCTCCATTGAGGACAGAGACCATGGTCCGGACGTCTCGCGGGACACCGCCCCAGTTCTCGTGCGGCAGGCCGGCGGCGGTGCCGTAGTCGATCGTCACGTCGCAGAGGTCGGCCGCGGTGACGCCGTCACGGACGCAGGGCGCCACGGTCGCCACGACGTCGTCGAAGGTGCTGCCGCTGCGCCGCGCGATCAGCGTGAACGTGCCGGTCTGGTCGTCGGCGTTCCAAGGCATCGTGAGCCGGGTCCTGCTCACCGTGGGGTCGTACTGGGCGACCGCGAAGGCTTCGGTGCCCGCCGGGCCGGACGACTGGGGGAAGTAGCAGTGCACGAGCCCGTCGGCACTGTCGAGGACGGCGGGTGCGGCGGCCGGTCTCGGCGTGCCCAGCAGGACCGCGCTCACCGTGCCGGCACCGGCCGAGCGCACCGCCCCGGCGGGGACGTGATGGTCGCCGGTGCCAGGGATGAAACCGCCGCCGCTCAGCGTGCCGTCGATCAGCACACAGCCGATCCCCGCCGGGAACATCGGGATGGTCCCGTCCGGCAGCACGCCGAAGTCGTAGACGGCCAGCGCTCCCGGCAGTCCGGCCCCGGCGACCGGGACGGTGACGCCCAGCCGGACGGCCCGGCGAAGGCTCGACGGCAGACTCGGCTCCGCGCCTGTCCTTTCCTGCTCGGCGTACAGGCTCGCGCCGACACCGGCGGTCGGGGCCAACGGGGTGCTCTTTCCCGAATTCCAGAGCATGGGGGTGATCGTGAAGGTACGTGCCAGCGCCGGATCGACCTCGATGCCGCCGGTGCTGTCCTGCGGATACGAGACGAAGGTGAGGACTTCGCCGGTGACGGCGATGATGTGCCAGCGGCGGACATCCGCGTCCGAAGTGGGCGCGAGGACGACGTCGAAACGGCCGCCGGTGATACCGGACAGCGACGGCAGTTCGATGGTGGGCTCCGGGAACGGCTCGTCGATCATGTTGCGGAAGCCGAGTTCGTCGCCTGGGCCCGCCGGCGCGTCGCGGCGCTCACTGCGCCGGTATCGCACCTCCCACACCCGCTCCATCCGCCAGCCGCCGTGGTTCTCACCGTCACGCGAGCCGCTGGTCCGCTGTGGCGGAGTCCGCACGAGCGCGAAGCGATCCACGTAGAGAGTGCCGGTGGCGGACTGGCGGAAGCACGAGATGTACCTGCCGTCGGTGACGGCACGGAAAGGCGCGTCCGCGGGCTTCGGAGCGGCGGCGGCCGAATCGACGGTGATCAGGTCCATGCCGGCGATCCGCAACAGTGGACGGTCGTCCGCCGACCCGGCGGTTTTCCCGGTGAGCCGCAGTTCGTTCCAGCCCGCCCATTCCTCGGGAACGCCGGGATCCGCCCCGGAGACACGTACGTTGTAGTACAGCGAATCGACCGTCGTGGCCGCTTTTCGCGCGAGTAGCACCACTGTTCCCGCGAGGGTGAGACCGACGGGATCGACCAGCGTAATACCGTTGCAGTCGGTCGAGGGCCAGGTCTGTTCCGAGGTCGTCATAGCCATTCCTCACTCGGGGAAATGTCGGCGACCTTTTATGGTATTGAGCCAGGAGCACGCGGACAGCCCCCTGGAATAGTGAAAGAAAATGACGCACCGTTTTTCCGGACGGCGGTTCGTGAGCCTGTTCGGGACGATGGCTTTCCGACAGTGTGTTTCTCGGGGTTTGGCACGGGCCGGGCGGTGCGGCGCCCGGCCCGTGCGTGCCGTCAGGCCAGGCGGACCTGGAAGACGGCGACCCGGGCGTCATGCCCGTCCACGCGCATATCCACGGTCTTGGTGTCGATGAACTGCTCCTGGACGACGCCGTTGCCTGCCAGCCAGTTGATGCGGTCGATCCCGGTGCCGAAGCACCGGCGCTCCGTGTCCAGACCGGTGGCCCTGTAGTAGTTCGGGTTGTTGGTATCCGCGGTCCAGAAGACCAGGCGCCCGACGTTGTGGTGCGCGAGCACGCGACTGGCGTGGATTCTCTTGTGCTCGTTCCACTCGTCGCGCAGGTCGGTGCGCTGGTCGCCGTTGTACGCGTTCGCGATGTAATGCGAGTTGATCAGCGCGAACTGGAGCGTCGGATGGCTCTGGTGACGCACCACGACCTCGTTGATCCAGCGCGGCGGGGTCACCCCGGTGATGCCGCCGTGCACGTACGTGGTCTTCGCGCTCGCCACCTCCCACGGCTGCGGGATCGAGATCGGGACCCGGAACGACGAGTTGTGCCGCAGGAACGCGTTGTTGTACAGGGGCCCGAAGTAGTGGTCGATCATCGCGGGCTCACCGGTGTCGCCTTCGTTGATCTCCTGCCAGCCGACCAGAGGCCGCACCAGGGGGTCACAGTTGCGGACGGCGTCGATCGCGGCATCGCGCGCCCCGAGGTTGTCGCGGCCGATGTTGGCGGTGACGATCGGCAGCCGGATCCATCCCGTCGCGGCGGAAGCCGTGCCGGCACCGGCGGCCATGATGCCGAGCGCGGCACCACCACCGAGAGCGAGCGCCTTGCGTCTGTTGAGCATTCCGGACACTGCAGATTCCCTTCTCACGCTGTCACTGCGGGACACAGCCCGTCAAAGTGTCACAGAATGCGGCGCGGTTGTGACCCCCGCGCGCCAAAACTGCCGCTTGCTGGGCAGTGCTCCGGGGGGCGTGACCTCGATTCGTCCAGTCGGTCAGCGGGGTCAACCGCGCAATTCGCTCAACTCGGGCACCGACAGTTCCTGTAGGCCCGCCAGTTCGGCCGGTATCGCGCCTGGATGCACGATGCCGAGCCGTTGGGTGGCTCGGGTCATGGCGACGTAGAGGTCGTTGTGTCCCAAGGGTTCGGCGAGGATTTCCGCGGGATCGGCGACGATCACCGAGTCGAACTCGAGTCCTTTGGCCTGGCTGGGTGTGAGGACGACGATTTTCTCGGTGAGGTCGGGCGGCGTCGCGACGGACAGGGCTTTCGCGAGCCGTTCCAGCTGGGCCGGCGGGCTGATGATCGCGAGTTGTCCGTTGTTGTGCGCTTCGGCGAGTGCGGAGATCACCTCGGGAAGATCGGTGGGCGTGGTCCGGATTCGCCACGGCGGCTGGTCGCAGGAGCGGATCGATCGGGGTGGCCGCAGCCCGGGATGGTGGGCTTCGAGGAGGTCGGTGGTGGCGGCCATGATCTCGGCCGGAGTCCGGTAGTTGACGGTGAGCAGTGCCAGGCGCCGGCGATCGCCGGAGTGCGGCCGGAGCACGTCGTCCCAGGACGTCGCTCCCGCCGGTGTCCCGGTCTGGGCGAGGTCACCGACCACGGTCATCGACTTGGAAGGACACCGGCGCGACAGCATCCGCCAGGCCATCGCGGACAGTTCCTGTGCCTCGTCGACGACCACGTGCCCGAAGGTTTCCCCGCTGTGCTCACCGAGGACGGCGGCGGCCTCGTCCAGCAAGGGGATGTCCGCGATGCTCCACCCTTCGGACGACGTGCCGGCCAGTTCGGCGACCAAGTCTTCCGGGGTGAGCCGCGGCCAAAGGAGTTCGAGCGTGTCCTGCACGGAGGCGTCGGCCTGAAGTGCGTCGCGCAGGCGGGCGGTGTCGGTCTGGTCGAGCAGGCTTCTGGGGCCGTCGAGCTCGTCGGTTCCGATCACGACGCCCGCGGCCGCCAGTGCTCGAAGGTCGGCTTCGCTCAGGCTTCCGTCGAGGTTGCCGCCGTCGAGGGCTTCACCGGATTCGGTGAGCAGCAGCCGCTCCATCAGATCGATCATGATCTGTGCGAGTTCGTCCACGATTTCCCGGTGGAAGACCAACCTGGCCTGGTTGTGCGGAAGCCCGGTCTCCCTGGCGGCGGCGACAGCGCGCCGGCAGCTGTCCGGGTCGAGCCGGAGCACCTGGTCTTCGAACTCGATCTCGACCGGCGTTTCGGGCGTCCGTACCCGCGAGCGCGCCGCGGCGGTTATCCGCTCGGCCATCTCTTCGCGTCCTTTCGCCTCGGCCGTCTCGGGCGAGTCCTCGCGGCTGATCAGGACGTTCGGCACCAGGTCGGCGATCGTGGTGGTCACGACGGTGTGCTCGCCGAGACCGGGAAGGACCTGCCCGATGTAGTCCAGGAAGATCCGGCTGGGGCCGACGACCAGGACACCGCGCGAGCGCAGGTGTGGCCGGGCGTAGAGCAGATAGGCGAGCCGGTGCAGGGCGACCGCGGTCTTGCCGGTGCCCGGGCCGCCCTGCACCACGAGCACGCCGGGATGGTCGTCGCGGATGATCCGGTCCTGCTCGGCCTGCAGGGTGGTGACGATGTCGCGCATCCGGCCGGTCCGATCGGCGACCAGCGATGCCAAGAGCGCGGCCTCGCCGATCAGGGTGTCGTCGCTCGCGCTGTCCAGATCGAGCAATTCGTCGTCGAGCGCCGTGACCGCCCGTCCCCGGGTGGTGATGTGGCGTCGCCTGCGGACGCCGTGCGGGGCGGTGGTGGTCGCGGTGTAGAACGGCCGGGCGGCCGGCGCGCGCCAATCGACCAGGAACGGCTCGTCCTTGCCGTCTCGGAACAAACCGATCCTGCCGATGTGGACGCGAGGGCCGTCCTGCAAGTCCAGCCGACCGAAGTACAGCCCCTCCTCGGCGAAGTCCAATCGGGATAGTTCCGTCCGCCAGAACTTCACCGTGTCGTGGTCTGTGTCCGGCACTGCGGTCAAACGGGCCGCCGCCTCTTCGCGCAGCGTGTCCAGCCAGGCGTAGCAGGTGTCCAGGTGCTGTTGTTCGATGTCGATCTCACTGCCGGTCAAGCCGCTCGTCTCCCCGCCACTCAGTGTTCGATGCTTCCGAGAGTGCCTGGAGATTTCCGGAAACTGCAGTCTTGTTCTTTCGGACGGCCTCAGCCGCCCGAAAGACAGACCGAGGGCCGTCGTGTGATTACCCGACCTTGAGAGAGGCCCTGCCTCCTGGGCTCGCCGAGCACGTCCGGCATTACAACGGTCGACGGCCGCACCGGAAAGGCCAGGGACCCAGTGCCGCGGCTATCGGCTTCCAGGCTTCAGGGCATTGACGGCGTAGCGGCCGGTGGTCCAGGCGATGGCTCGGCCGAACTGGTCGAAAATGGTGGGGGTACGACTTCGCCCCTTGCCTCTCGTTGAGCACCCGCGTGCGAGATCATGGGTGGATGGCGAATACATCCGACGACGCGCGTTACCCGCCGATCGAGCCGTACGAGTCAGGCATGGTGGATGTCGGCGACGGCCATTCGCTGTACTGGGAGGTGTCGGGCAACCCCGGCGGCAAGCCGGTCATCGTGCTGCACGGTGGTCCCGGCACGGGGAGCTTTCCTGGGATGCGGAGCCTTTTCGACCCGGACCGCTACCGCGTGGTCCTGTTCGACCAGCGCAATTCCGGGCGCAGCATCCCCTCGGCCGCCGACCCGGTCGTCGACCTGTCGGCCAACACCACACAGCATCTCGTCGAGGACATCGAGGCACTGCGGAGCCACCTGGGCATCACCCGCTGGCTGGTGTGGGGTCGCTCATGGGGTGTGACACTCGCTCTCGCCTACGCCCAGGCGCATCCCGGGCAGGTGACCGAACTGGTGCTCGCCGCCGTCACCAAGGGGGACCGGCGCGACACCGACTGGATCACCCGCGACATGGGCCGCGTTTTCCCGCGCGAGTGGGAACGATTCCGCGACGGTGTGCCCGCCTCCGAACGCGACGGCGACCTGTCGGCCGCCTACAGCCGGTTGCTCCACGACCCCGACCCCGAGGTCCGAGCCGAGGCCGCACACAGGTGGTGCGAATGGGAGGACACGCACATCTCGCTGGCCCCCGACGCCACCCCGTTCCTGTCGATCGCCGACCCGGCCTTTCAGCTGACCTTCGCCCGCCTCGTCACCCACTACTGGTCCAATGGCTGCTTTCTCGACGAAGGGCAACTGCTGCGCGACATCGAGCGGCTCCACGGGATTCCCGCCGTGCTGATCCACGGGCGCTACGACGCCAGCAGCCCGCTCGGGATCGCTTGGTCACTGCACCAGGCCTGGCCCGGAAGCGAACTCGTCGTTCTCGACGACACCGGTCACAACGGCGCCAGCATGACCACCGCGATCATCGCCGCCACCGACCGCTTCGCCCAGCCGTCCGCGCCAGGTTCTGCGACCCCGGCAACCGTACGAGCTGCCGGCCTCATGAAGGGGTGAGGGCGCTGCGGTGTCACCGAAGTACGGTCACCGCGTGTCTCATCCCGTGACCCGAGCCTCGTTCAACCACGCTTTGCTGCCCATCGCCAACCCCCGCGAGCTGCCCGCTCCGCAACGGTTGTGGACCAATTCGGAATGGGAGCGGATCAGGCTGGGACTGCAGGAGAAGGACATGAACGACAAATGGATGGCGTTGGTCGAAGGTGACCGGCTGTCCATCTATCGCGCCGGAGCCGGGCAGTGCGTCTACGACGCCGTCTTCGCCCCTTGCGAAGGTGGCTACCGAATCATCACGGCCCGGATGGAGGCCGGCCGCAACGACCGGTCAGACCTGCACAGCGCCTTCCTCGAACTGCTGATCACCGGACAGATCCTGCACTCGCCCGCCAGTGACTTATGGGCCAGGTTCACCGCACTGGGCGGACTCCGCGCCCTCTTCGGTTCCTGACCGAGTTGCCCACGGCCGCTTAGCCGTGTCGCTATCGGCGCTCTAGCACTTCATTCTCGACGCCCTGGCTGGGGAGTGAACCCTCTGAAGATCAACCCATGCCGACATTCGCATCGAACGCGACCCCGCTGGCTGTGCCCGGTTCGCTCGGCTGCGCGGCGGACATCGAACCGCGCAGCCGCCAGAATCCGCCGGAAATCATCCGAAATGTGAACGATTTCCCCTTCTTCGTAGCCTGGGTGCGAATCGGCTGCCTGTTCTTGGCATTCTTGTCCCGGTTCGTATCGAGAGTTCTCCTGACCGAGGGCTTGATCTGCCCCGGGCCGGTGTCGTCCGTCGGAAACCCCGGCCGGTCGGTTCATATCTGCGCGGTAGGGCCCGCGCACCGTAGTTCGGGCCTGCCCCGCCGAAAACTCTCACTTGTCGATAGTGGTGGATTCGTCGTCTGGTCGTGGTTGCTGTGCGGCACGTGAGGCGCGGAGCATAGTGGCGATCAGGATGGCTCCGCCGGCTGTCACGAGAACGCTGACCACTGCGGCGATCCGCATCTCGTGGGTGAAGGCGTCGAAGGCCACGCCTCGCAGTGCGTCCGCGGTCTGGTGCGGAAGGGCTTGCGCGGTGTCGACGGCTCCGCCCAAGGTTTCCTTGGCCGCCGCCAGTTCTGTGGGGTCGAGGCCGGCGGGGGCCTGGGACGCCATTTGCGAGCGGTAGACGGCGGTGCCGATGCTGCCCAGGACCGCGATGCCCAGCGCGCCGCCGAACTCGGCGGAGGTCTCTGCGAGTGCGGAGGCGGCGCCTGCCCGCTCCGGCGGTGCGGCGGACAAGATCACCTCGGTGACGACGGCGGCCACGCCGCCGATGCCGAGGGAGACCACCGTCAGGGCGCCGACAAGGTAGCCGATGCCCGAGCCGGTTCGGATCAGGGACAGCGCGAGGTATCCGGCGGTCGCCACCAGAAGTCCGGCGATCATCACGGTGGGTTTGCCGATACGGTGCGCCATCGCGGTGGCCAGGGCGATACCGACGGGCATCACGAGGAATGTGGGCAGTGACCACAAAGCGGACTCGAAGGGGCTCATGTCGAGCACGAGCTGCATGAACTGCCAGTTGAACAGTGAGAAGCCGATCATGGCGAAGGTGTTCAGGGCGTTGATGAGCAGCGGCACGGTGAACCGGCGGGTGCGGAAGAGCGCGAGGTCGATCATCGGGTTCACGGTCGTGCGCTGGCGGCGGAGGAACAACGCGCCCACGGTGAGGCCGGCGAGGACGCTGACCGCCGGGGTCCAGCCGAACCCGTGCTCGGCCGCTAGTTTGACGCCGTAGATCACGGCGAGGATGGCGACCAGGGACAGCAGCGCGCCGAGCAGGTCGAAACGGCCAGGCTTGGGGTCGCGGTACTCGGGCAGCAGCAACGGCCCCAGTACCAGCAGCAGGATCATCACGGGGACGTTGATCAGGAAGACCGAGCCCCACCAGAAGTGCTCCAGCAGCAGTCCGCCGACGATGGGCCCGACGACGGCGCCACCCGCGAAGCCGGCGGTCCAGACGCCGACGGCGGTGGCTCGTTGCCGGTCGTCGTGGAACATGTTCCGGATCAGGGACAGGGTGGAGGGGGCCAGCGTGGCTCCGGCGATTCCCATGAGGGCGCGGGCCGCGATCAGGACCTCGGGGCTGGATGTGTATGCGGAGAGGATCGAGGCGAGGCCAAAGGCCGCGGCGCCGGTCAGGAGTACTCGCCGTCGTCCGATGCGGTCCCCGAGGGTGCCCATCGTGATCATCAGGCCGGCAAGCAGGAAGCCGTAGACGTCCATGATCCACAGCAGCTCGGAGCTGCTCGGCTGGAGGTCTGCGGTCAAGGAGGGGAGCGTGACGAACATGACGGACAGGTCCATGGACGCCAACACGCAGGGCAGGACCAGGACGGCCAGTCCGGCCCACTGCCTGGTGCCGGCTCTCTTGGCTTCTTCGATCATTCCGTCGCTCCCGAGCTAATTTCATCACGCTGTGCGTACTTAATACGCATGAACGCGTACAAGATACACATACGTGCACGGGCGGCGGCAAATGAATTACTCGCGCGAAAAACCCCTGCTCAGTGCGATGAGACGGAGATGGGATAGCCTTATCGTCACAACCTTCGAGGTTGTGACGATAAGGGAGCGTGATGTCAGAGTCGTCGGCCTGCGTGTCCTGCGGAAGGGCGCTGGAGCCCGCGGAACGAGGGCGCCCGCGGCGCTACTGCTCCCGCGCCTGCCAGGCGCGGGCCTATCGGGCGCGGAGGACGGAAGAGCCGGTCGACGTCCCGGAGGAGGGCGGCACCGCGCCACACCTCACGATCGAGCGCATCGTGCGGGCGGGGATCGCGGTCGCGGACGCTGAAGGGCTCGACGCGCTGTCGATGCGCCGGGTCGCCACGGACCTCGGGGCGAGCACCATGGCCCTGTATCGGCACGTGGCGTCCAAGGACGAACTGGTGGCTTTGATGGTGGAGGCCGCATTGACCGACGTCCCGCTGCCCGATGTGTCGCCGCGTGACTGGCGGCACGGCCTCGAGCGAGCCGCCTATCGCGATTGGGAGCTCTACCACCGCCACCCCTGGATCCTGTCGAAGGTCCTTGTGACGACCCGCACCCATTCAAGCCCGGCACTCGCGGCCGACAGTGAGAGCGCCTTTTCCGCCTTCGACGGACTCGGTCTCGAACCAGCCGACGCCTTCCGGTACATGTTCACGTTCGCGTCCTACGTGCAAGGTGTGGCACTGACCTACGTCAGCGACGTGGAGGCGGAACGTCAGGCGGGACGCGTCAGGCCGCGGACGGGGCACGGCCGGGACGATGAACGCCGCCGGGTCTTCGATCCCGGCGCGTATCCGCGGCTCGCCCCCGCGATGCGCGCGGGCGCCGACCCCTGGGACCTCGACACCCTGTTCTCCGCCGGCCTTGCGGGTGTCCTCGACGGCATCGCGGCCGATCTCGAACGACGGGGAATCGAGCCGTGAAGCCCGGTGAGTTCCTCGGTGGTGCCGGCAGAGAATTCGGGCCCTCGGGACGTGCACCGCGCAGGACGAGACGCCAAAGGGAAGACGAAGACGAGGATGACTGGTGATACTTGCGTTTGGCTGACCGCGAGATGGTCCGCTACGCCGGGAACCCGACGCATCTGCTCGCCGGCCGGGAACCGGTACCCCGGTAGACGATGAACGACGAAATCCGGTCGTTCCAGTCTTCGCTGGTGTTCTCAAGGCCCCGTCGGAGCAGGCGAAGGTCGCCGACGGACTGTCCGGGCGAGATCACCAGGCAGCGACCGCCGAAGCCCGGGTCCTCGAAGATCTCCAGCCAGGACGTTTCCTGGCCGCCCCCGGTGGTGCTCAGTGCGGAGATCACGTTGTCCCAGTTGCCGGGGCAGTGGAAGAGCACGCAGTCGCGGCCGAGTTCGCGCAGGTTCGGTTCCGAGCCGAAAGCGTCTTTGTCGAGCTTGTCGCCTAGAAAGCCGACGGTCTCCCAGAATTGCGCGCGCGGTGTGAGGCCGGCCGTGGCCGGGGCCGCGAAGATCAGGGAAGACGCGATGAGTATGGCGAAGAGGGCGATGATTCTCGTGATCGTTCCACGCAGTGGTGCTCCGATCGTCAGGGGAGTTCGTGGAAAGTCGCCCTCCAGGCCCCAGTGGTGCCAGCCGGGCAACAATGCGGATCCAAGCATGAACGATAGGCGGGTCCGAAACATGGGTGTCCTCCCGAGCCGGGACGGTGGCGGACGATCATCCGCCCTTTCGCTCACCAGCTTCGCGCCATGCGTGGATACGGCAAATACGAAGAACTCCGTAGCCGCCCCGGTTTCTGCTCCGTTAGTGGACTATCAGCAGCATTGCCCAGGAGTGGGAAAACGATCAGGCACGATGGATGAATGACAGCCTTGTCCGGCCGCGATGCCCGGCACCTTCACGACCTGGCGATGGCCATCCTCACCGAGCCGCGGCCTGTGCGGGTCTGGCCGCTGCTCATGGAGCGGTTGACCACCGACCTGCCGGTGGATCTCGCCGTCCTCATCGACCTGGACTGGAAGTCCGGCACCGGTCATGCCCTGACCGGCAAACCCGACTGGTTGTACGAGGCGCCGCTGGACGATCTGATCAACGCCCACATGCGAACTCACCCCTTGCTGCGGCACTACGCGCACACGGCGGACCGGACCCCGCTGGTGCTCGACGAGGTGGCGGATGACCGCTGGTGGAAGAGCGAGGCCTATCACGCCGGAAAAGCGGCGATCGGAATCGACCGCCAGCTGGCGTTGCCGTTGAGCGCGGGCCCTGGGCAGATCCGGGGCGTCATCATGAGCCGCGGCGGTCACGGCTTCACCGATCGCGATCTCGAATACGCTGTCTTGGCCCGTTCGTTGCTCGACACGGTATCGGCCCACGAAAAAGTGATGCTCGGCATCCCACAGCTCGGTGATCCGTCGGAATACGGGATCACCTCGCGAGAAATGGCCGTCCTCGTGCTCCTGAACGAAGGGCTGACCGCTCGCGCTATCGGCAGTAGGCTTCGCATCGCGGAGAAGACCGTCGTCAAGCACAAAGAGAACCTCTACCGGAAGCTTCGCTCACACGACCGTGTGGCCGTGCTCAACAAGGCTCGCGCTCTCGGTCTTCTCCTGGCAGAAGAATCTTCGGAGCATCGTGGCCGACAGCCAGTTCCGAATTCTTCGCTGCCCTGACGCGATGGCAGTGGGGCGCCGGGCCAACGAGCGGCTACTGGCTGTGCCGCGGACCTTTCAGTCGAAGTCGACGTCGCCGTCGTCCCCGTCGAAGCCCCTGTCGCGGTCGGTGTGCCCGCTGTTGCTGTGCGGCTCTTCTGGGAGTCCTGTGAACGCGGCACTTATGGCCGTCAGCCCGAGGGCGCCGTAGATCAGCCCGAACAGTATGTGGACGAAGATATTGGTGATGGGCTCGCCCGCGCCGTTCACGATGGTGATGTTGCCTGTCACGGCCAGCAGGGCCAAGACAATCAGGCCGGCCCCGACCAGGAACCCGGCCACGCGGCCCATCAGTCTCCAGAAGCTCAGAGCGGGCTTCTGTCCCTTGGACATGGCGACGACGCTACGCGGACTCCACCGCCTGGTGCACCGCCAACCGGAGTCCGAACGGTGCGACCGAGTAGCGCGTCCACCCGAGGTGGACCCACCGCCGCGAAGGGGCATTGGCCGGTCGGTAGGTCGCGTCCCGGGAAATCGGATTCCGGCCGTGCCGCAGTGCGGCGTGGCACCGAGTCCTGCCGGGCCGGGTGGTGACCGTGGTGCCGGGTGGAGGGCTCGGCACCACGGTCTCAGCTCAGCACTTCTTCGTGGAGCCGCCGTTGCTGAGGTACTTGTCGGAGAACCAGCCTGCGCGCTGTGTGCCCGCGACACGTCCCCAGGTCCAGGTACTCACGCCGCCGACCGATTCACCGGAAGTCCAGCAGTGGTAGTAGATCAGCGTGTTATTGCCTGCTTGTCCCAGTGGCTCGCAGGAGGTGTGCGGCCCGGTCCGGTAGCGCAGAACCGTTGTCGTCCGGCCCGAGCCGCTGTCCTTGTTCGAATGTGGGTGACTGCAGTCCATGGTCTGAACGGGTTCGGTTCGCGTTTCTGCGGGTGTGGCCGTGGCTGTCCCGCTGACGCTGACCAGCGTCGCCGCGACCACGGCAGGCAGTGTGAGCAAGGCGCGGTGTAGCGATTTTCTCATCATTATCCCTCTCGATCGGTCTTTTCCGATGTGAATGCGTCGCCGTGAAGACGCAATAGAAATCATTCGATGGCCCCAGTTGAGGAGTAACCCATCTTGGGAACTTGATCCAGTGGATCGCATGACCAGTGTCTGGCACTCTCGACTGTGCTGCCATGTGTTCAACCACAACTGAAACGTGCGGCGGAGCCGCATCTGGGGGGATGACGTGCTGAAGGTGTTTTTTACTGCAGAAGACCTGCTGAAGGTCACCGTGGCGGACACTCCGGCTCCGCTGATGGAACTGGTCCTTGCGCTGATGACGTTGCAGCGCCGCGACAGTCGCCACGTCTTCGGTGGCTGGCGAAGACGGACGGCACGTGGTCTGCCCGTGCGGGCCGAGCCGCTACTGCAATTGCTGTCTCCGACCGGTATCGGACCGCTGTTCCTCGACCCGCCGAGTGCCGGGCTGGACGATGGCTTGTCTCAGGTTCTCGCTACCGACCGAGCGGTCGTCGAGGCGGAATTGCGACGGATCTGTGCGGTCGACCGGCCGCGGACCGCCTGGATTCGGCAGCTTGCCGCACAGGATCGTCACGCCTGGCACATCCTCGAGCACGCCGTAAGGGAAGCGCACAGGCACATTTTGGCCGCGGAGTGGCCACGGCTCCAGGCCGCCTTCTACGCCGAAGCCGCCTGGCGCGCACATTTCCTTGCCCGGCAAGGACTCGAGCGCACCTTCACGAGTCTGTCCGCCGGGTTGCGGTGGCGTGACATGAGCCTGGAAATCGATTCGCCCGACGTCGACAGGGAAGTGACGTTGCGCGGCGAAGGCGTGGTGCTCCTGCCGTCACTGTTCTGGACCGGCCGGGTTCTCGTGGCGCCGCGGCCTGCAGGGCCGGCGCTGGTCATCTACCCGGCCGTCACGCCGCTTCCCTTGCACGATGCCGACACGGTCGGCGATCCTCTCGCGGCATTGCTGGGCAGCACGCGCGCGGACACCTTGCGCGTCCTGACGAAGCCGCACACCACGACCGAACTCGCGCGCACTCTGCACGTCTCCGTGCCCGCGGCATCGATGCAAGCCAGGACTCTGCGCGACGCCCGGCTGATCACCACCCATCGCGACGGCAAAGCCGTCCTGCATTGGTGCACGCCACTCGGCGTCGATTTGATCGCCACTCCAACAGCCGAGCCCGTGAATCATCGCGGCGCGGTCGCGGGTAAGTGACGCAACCGGTCGGTCCGGAGTCGCGGCACGGAAGCACGCGGCGGGAAGACGGCGCTGTGCAGGGTAGTCCGGCGCGGGGCAGGGTGGCGTGACCGCACGCGCCGTCCCCTCCCGGCTCGCTCGGCCTGGTGCGCGGATCCTCGACTGCCACGTTCGCGCCGTCCGCCATGGAAGAAGTGTCAGTGCGACCAGGTGACGATGGTGATGAACTCGTCGGCCGCGACGGCGAACCGGGTGCCGTCCTGGTGCACGGCCACGGCGGGCTGATTCTCGAGTTCCCAGCCGATACCGTCGGTGCGGTCGCCGGTCGCCAGGTGTGGCCACGCTTTGAGCACGGCGCCGGTCGCGGGGTCGACGAGCTTCGGGTGCCCGTAGAGGCTTAGCAGGTATTTCCCGAACCGGTGGAGGGTGCCGAGATGACCTTGGACGGGCACTTTGCTCTCCCATGTGCCCGCCTGCATGGACCACACGCCGAGGTCGCCTGGGCAGAGCCGCCGAGGTTCGCGGCCGCCGGTGCCGGGTTCGGCGCAGAACGCGACGCGATCGTCGTCAAGCCAGCATGCCGACTCGAGATCGCCCTGGAAGAGCCCGCTCGGGAGTACGTCGTTCGTGTCGAGCGAGGCCGGATCCGTCAGTGCGAGCCGGAGATCGTAGACCTGGGGGATGCTGAAAGGATGCCAGATCCAACCCGCGCTGAGCAGCCACCGGTCGCCGGGGCTGACGGCCAGCCGGGAGTGGTAGTAGTCGTCCGCCGCACCGTCGCGTGCGGTCAGGCGCTCCCCGGTGTCGGCCTGCTCGATTTCGAGCTTGCCGCGATGCTCGGGGCAGGAGATGAGGGCTTCCCGCCCGTCCGGAAGCGTCATGAAGCTGACGGGGAAGAGGAAGGCGCCGGGGTCGTCGTCATCGCGGGTGACTTCGCGGAGGGGCTCGCCCCGGTCGAGCAGCTGGGCATCCAGCCCGTACTCGCTGTAGACGACCTGGTAACGCCCGGACGGTGACACGGCCGCGCCGTCGTAGGGGGCAGGGAAGGGATACTGAGGACTCTCACCCACGGGGCCGTCCGGATACCAGGTGTAGCCGCTCACCCAGTCGGCGAGGCCGTCGCCGTGCCAGGTCAGTGTCTTCGGCGCCCGGCCGGTCGTCGGCCATTTCACTTCGCTTTCCATGTCGTCTCGTATGGTGACAGCTTGCCGCGGAAGCCGCGCGCGAATTTCGCCGACGCCGCAACGGCCGGCAACGCCGTCCGCCCGGCCAAGCGATGCGAGCCACTCCATCCAGCGCCTGCTTACGGGTCGGATGTTTGAGAAAACATTTCATGGGTATATAACACAGTTTGCGCAGGTCGCATTTCGGCCCGGCATTGTTGTCACGTGCTGTTCAGGAAAATTTCTCGGCGAGGCCGAATTCATGATCTTTCTCCGATGTGTCGGCTCCTTGAGTTGACCGCAGCGGTGCGATACCTCAGGTGGAGCCAGGTTTCAAGAGTGACCGGACCACGGTTCCACGGCATGGAATTGACAGATCGCCAATTTTTCGGCGACGCGCTCGAATTGCGATCTTGGCAATTCTGTGCTTTTGATTTGCGAGCCGATATGATCTTCGATTGTTTTCGGGATTGGTCCACTTGGTGGTGTCGAAATCGGAGCCAGGTTGGCAACGTGTGAGACGTCTCTTGGCGAGAATGATGCGCGGCGACCTTCTCGGGACGCCACAGCGGTCATTGGTACGTGCGATTTACTCCTGTGGCAGTTGAAGTGTTCGGAAGGTCTGTTCAGTGTTTTCGTCAGTGGCAGATTCGTGTGTTCCCGCGACGTCCGGAAGGCAGTCGGTCCGCCCCATCCCGCCAGGCAGGTTGGCCGGGGTCCTCAGCTCTCTGATCCAGCGGCACCAGGTGCCGGGAGCCCAGCTCGCGGTGTGGCACCGCGACGAACTCTCGGTGGCCGAAGCCGGTGTGGAAGACGGCGACCGCCCGATGAAGCCGGCTTCGACGGTGCCCGTCGGGTCCATCACCAAGGCCTTCACCGCGACGCTCGCGATGCTCCTGGTGGCCGACGGCGATCTCGAGCTCGACACGCCCATCGGCGAGTTCCTCCCGGAACTGCGCGACAGCGAGCTCGGCGGCCTGCTGACCCTCCGGCAGTTGCTCGGGCACACCAGCGGCCTGCCCTCCGACCCCGCCGAACACTGCGCCAGCCGTCGCGACCTGCTCGGCTGGCTGCGCCCGGACCTGCTGGTCTGCGCCCCCGCCACCGCCTTCTCCTACTCCAGTGTCGGCTACGCGCTCGTCGGCATGCTCATCGAAGAAGCGACCGGCATGCCGTGGCAGGAGGCCCTCGACACGATCCTGATCCGCCCGCTGGGCATGGACGCCGCCTTCATCGGGTGCGCGGGCCGGGAGCCGAGTGCCAAAGGACACGCCGGTCGTCCAGGAGCCCGGCCCCGGGTGGTCGAGCAGATGCTGGCCCCGGTGCTCGCTCCCGTCGGCGGCCTGGCGTTGAGCGCCCGTGAACTGATCAAGTTCGGGCAAGTTCATCTGGGCAATCCCTGTCTGCTCGACGAGGCGACCGCGAGGGAGATGTACGCCCCCGGCGACGCCGAACCCTTCGGCCTCGCCGATGGCTGGGGGCTGGGCCTGTCGCGTTTCCAGGGGAAACGCACCACCTGGCTGGGCCACGACGGCACGGCGGACGGAACGTCGTGCCACCTGCGCATCGACGGCGGAGGACAGACCGTCGTCGCGCTGACCACCAACGCCGTCGGAGGAGCGGCGCTGTGGTCCGCGGTGCTGCGGGAGTTGCGCGCGCTCGGCCTGGACATCCCGGACTACCGGGCGCGCGGTGAGCGTGCCCGGCGGGTCACCATGCCGGACGAGAGCCGCGGCGGCTATCGCAACGGGGAGCTGGAGTACGTCGTGGAGACCGACACCGAGGGCGTCGTATGCCTCACGGTGGACGGTGAGGTCCACCGCGACCTGGCCCTCTACGACTGCGGCACGATGTCGGTCCCGGACCCCGCCACCGGACTGCGGGCCGACTGCGGCCGCATCGTCCGCGATCCCCGCACCGGACGCGTCACCGCCTTGCAGGTCGGTGGCCGTCTCGCCGAGCGGGTGAGTCACTGAAGGCGGTCGCACCGCCCTACGGCCCGAGAGGCCTGTCTTCTTCCCCCTCTGTCTCCGTCCACCCGTCTCCCTTGAGGCGGTCCTCGACGCGCGCTCGGAAGGTTCGACGTTTCATGACATCGCAGGACATCGCCAGAGCCCACCTCCCCGGACTGTTCGCGCGTCAAGTGGCGCGCACCCCGGACGCGATCGCCGTGACCGGGGACTTCACGCCGTTGACCTATCGGGAACTCGACGAGCGGGCCAACCGGCTCGCGCACCGCCTGAAGCGGCTCGGCGTCCGCGCCGAGCACCCCGTCGCCGTGAGCCTGACGCGGTCGGCCGATTTCGTCGTCGCCGAAGTCGCGATCGTCAAGGCAGGCGGTGTCTACGTCCCGCTCGACGCGCGGGCCCCCGAAGCGCGGTCGAACCGGGTGCTCGCCGAGATGAGGGCCTCGGTCCTGCTCACCGACCGGGAGCGCCCGCTTCCCGGCGTCCACGCGCAGCGCCTCGACGACCCCACGCTGGAATACGAACCCGCCGGTTCACCCGGCACGGTGATGGATCCGGACCAGCTCGCGTACGTGATGTACACCTCCGGTTCGACCGGTGTGCCGAAAGGCGTCGCCGTGACGCATCGGGACGTCGCCGCACTGGCGGCCGACAGCCGGTTCGGCGAAGCGCACGAGCGGATCCTGCTGCACTCGCCCCCGGCCTTCGACGCGTCGACCTATGAGCTGTGGGTGCCGCTGCTGAGCGGTGGCACCGTCGTGGTCGCGCCGCCGGGCGACCTCGGGGTCGAGACGTTGCGCCGGATGATCTCCGGACATGGGGTGACGGCGTTGTGGCTGACCGCCGGGCTGTTCCGGGTGGTGGCGCAGGAGGCCCCGGACTGCTTCCGCGGCGTGCGGGAGGTCTGGACCGGCGGGGAGGCGGTCCCGGCAGGCCCGGTCCGCCGCGTCCTCGAACACTGCCCTGGTCTCGTCGTGGTCGATGGGTACGGGCCCACCGAAACGACGACTTTCGCCACCTCGCACCGCCTGCCGTCGCGCGATTCGGTGCCGGAGCGCCTGCCCATCGGGCGGCCGCTGGACGGGATGCGGGCGTACGTGCTGGACACCGGGCTGAACCCGGTCCCCGACGGAGAGGCGGGGGAGTTGCACCTCGCTGGGGCGGGTCTGGCGCGCGGCTATCAGGCGCGTCCGGGGCTGACCGCGGAGAGGTTCGTCGCCGACCCGCTCGGCCCGGACGGCGATCGTATGTACCGCACGGGTGACCTCGTGCGCCGGAGTGATCGAGGCGAGCTGGAATTCCTCGGCCGCGCCGACGACCAGGTCAAGATCCGAGGCTTCCGCATCGAACTCGGCGAGATCGAAGACGTGCTGTGCCGGCACGACTACGTCAGTGAGGCCGTGGTCGTGGCCCGGGAAGACCGGCCGGGCGCCAAACGGCTCGTGGCGTACCTCGTCACTCGAGGCGACGGCGGAGAGGAACCGGACGGCCTGTGCGCGTTGCTCACCGAGACGCTGCCGGACTACATGGTCCCCTCGGCGTTCGTCGTCCTGGACGGCCTGAAGCTGAACGCCAACGGCAAGGTCGACCGGCGTGCCTTGCCCGAACCCCCGGTGGAAACGGCGGAGTACGTCGAGCCTCGCACCACTGCCGAGCGGCGGGTCGCCGCGACCTGGGCAGACGTGCTGGGCGGCGGCCCGGTGGGCGCCACCGACGACTTCTTCGCCCGGGGCGGCGACTCGATCCTCGCCGTGCAGGTGCTTTCGCGGCTGCGCGAGACGTTCGGGACGGAGCTGACGGCGAAAGCGGTGTTCGACGCCCCCACCGTCGAACGGTTCGCCCGGCTCCTGCCGGAGACTTCGGACCCGGTCCGGGCCGAGCCGATCCCGGTCGCTCCCCGCGATCTTCCGGTGCCGATTTCCCCGGCACAGCAGCGACTGTGGTTCCTCGACGAGCTTTCCGGGAACGCCGCCACCGAGAACAACACCGGCGTCGGGCTGCGGCTCTCGGGTCCGCTGGACGTCGACGCCTTAGCCAACGCGCTCGACCTGCTCTGCGCACGCCACGACTCCTTGCGCACCACCTTCGACGTGGTGGACGACGAGGGCGTCCAGCGGATCGCCGAGTCCGCCGTCATCCCGCTCCAGGTCCGTCGACTGTCCGATATGGACGATCTGGACGGCGAACTCACCACGGAGTTGTCCCGGCCGTTCGACCTCTGGAGCGGCCCGCTGACCCGGGCCACCCTGTTCGAACTGGCGGACCGGGAGCACCTGCTGGTGCTCTGCCAGCACCACATCGTCACCGACGGCGCGTCCATCGGCATCCTCACCGAGGAGCTGATGGACTTCTACGCCGGGAAGACGTTGCCGGAACTTCCGGTGCGCTACGCCGACTTCGCCGCCTGGCAGCGTTCCCGTCTCACCGGCCCGGCGCTGCGCCCGCACCTGACTTACTGGCGGCAGCGGCTGGACGGCCTCGAACCGCTCGCCCTGCCGACCGACCGGCCCCGCGCCGCGCAGCGGTCGACCGATGGCGCGGTCCACCGGCGGCCACTGCCCGCGGCGCTGGTCGACCGGCTCACCGAACTGGGCCACGAGCACGGCGCGACGCTGTTCATGACGCTGACCGCGGCCGTGCAGATCCTGCTGGCCCGCCACAGCGGGCAGCAGGACGTCGCGGTCGGCACGGCCGTCGCCGGCCGGGACCGCGCCGAACTGGAGAAGCTGACCGGTTTCTTCGTCAACACCCTGGTGCTGCGCTCGCGGGTGGACGACGACCGTCCGTTCACCGGATTCCTCGGCGAATTCCGGGAAACCGTGCTGGCCGCCTTCGCGCACGCCGAGGCGCCGTTCGACCGGGTCGTCGACGCGGTGCGTCCCGAACGCGACCCGTCCCGGACGCCGCTCGTGCAGGCCGTCGTCGTCCTGCAGAGCCCGCTGGTGCGGCCGCGCGACGTCGCCGGGCTGAGGGTCACCGAGCACGACCTGCCCCGGCCAACCGCCCGCTTCGACCTCGTGATCGAGTTCTGGCCGCGCAACGGCACCTTCGAGCTCGCGATCGAGTACAGCACCGGCCTGTTCGACGCCGTCACCGTGGAACGCCTGGCCGCCCGGCTGGAGACCCTGCTGACCGGGATCGCCACCGATCCCGCGCGGCCGCTCGGTGACCTGCCGCTCACCACGGACGAAGACCGGCGTTTCCTGCTGCCCGGTGGCACCGCCGCGACCGCCGTGGACACCGTCCCGGCGGCCTTCGACGAGCAGGCGGCCCGGACGCCCGACGTCCCAGCGGTGACCTGTGGGGACACCTCGCTCACCTACCGCGAACTGCAGGAGCGCGCCGATCGGCTTGCCCGTCACCTGAGCGAACTGGGTGTGCGGGCGGAGGACCGCGTCGGGATCCTGATGGACCGCTCGGTGGACCTCGTCATCGCCGTCCTCGCCGTCCTCAAGGCGGGCGCCGCGTACCTGCCGCTCGACCTGCGTGCGCCCGCCGCGCGGATGAGGCGGATCCTCGACGGCTCGGCGTTGCTGCTGACCGACTCCGCTTGGGCGGACGTCGCCGCGGACGTGCACCCGCGGCCGCTTCGGGTGGCCGTCGCCACGGAGCCCGGTGACCGGCCGGGCGTCGACCTGGATCCCGAGAACCTGGCGTACGTCGAGTACACCTCGGGTTCCACCGGCGTGCCGAAGGGCGTCGCGGTGCGTCACGCGGACGTCGTCGCGCTCGCGCGGGACAGCCGGTTCACCGGCGGCGCGCACGAGCGGGTGCTGCTGCACTCGCCGCTGGCGTTCGACGCGTCGACCTACGAGCTGTGGGTGCCGCTGCTCAACGGCGGCGAAGTCGTCGTGGCCCCGCCGGGAGACCTCGACGTCGACCGGCTGCGGCAGCTGATCACCCAGCACGGCGTGACCTCGCTGTGGCTCACCGCGGGCCTGTTCCGGCTTGTCGCCCAAGAGGAACCCGACTGCTTCGCCGGAGTCCGCGAAGTCTGGACCGGCGGCGACGTGGTCCCGGCGGAGACGGTCCGCCGGGTGCTCGCCTGCTGTCCCGGGCTCGTCGTGGTCGACGGTTACGGGCCCACCGAGACGACCACGTTCGCGTCCGCCTTCCGGATGACTTCAGCGGAATCGGTGCCGGACGTCGTGCCGATCGGCACTCCACTCGACGGGATGCGGGCGTTCGTACTCGACGCCCGGCTGCGGCTGGTGCCGCGCGGAGTGGTCGGCGAACTGTACGTCGCCGGGCCCGGTCTGGCCCGCGGCTACGTCGACCGTGCCGGGGCCACCGCCGAACGCTTCCTCGCCAACCCCTTCGGCGAGCCGGGGAGCCGGTGCTACCGCACGGGGGACCTGGTGCGCTGGCGTTCCGACGACACGCTGGAGTTCGTCGGCCGGGCCGACGACCAGGTCAAGATCAGGGGCTTCCGGGTGGAGCCCTCGGAGATCGAGGCCGCGCTCACCGAACGGGCGGACGTCGCGCAGGCGGTGGTGCTCGCGCGAACGGACGCCGGGCGCAAGCGGCTCGTGGCCTACGTCGTCCCGGCGCCGGGCACGGCACCGGACGCGGCGGCGGTACGCCGCTCGCTGGCGGAGGTGCTGCCGGATTACCTTGTCCCGTCGGCGATCGTGCTGCTCGACGTGCTTCCCTTGAGCCCCAACGGGAAACTCGACCGGCGCGCACTGCCCGAGCCGGCGCTCGACCCGACGGCCGTCCGCCGCACGGCGCCGCGGACGGAACCCGAGCGAGTGCTGGCCGGCATCTGGGCCGAGGTGCTCGGGCTCGACGAGGTCGGGGTCGAGGACAACTTCTTCGACCTGGGTGGTGACTCGATCCTGAGCATCCAGGTCGGCGCCCGGGCGCGCCGGGCAGGGCTCGCGCTGAGCACCAGCGACCTCTTCCGGCACCAGACCGTCGCGGCGCTGGCGGCCACGGCCACCGCGACGGGCGGAACGACCGCGCGGGGACCGGTGTCCGGCGAGGCGCCGTTGACCCCGATCCAGGAGTGGTTCTTCGCCACCCAGACCAGGCGGCCTGAGCGGTTCGACCAGTCGCTGTCGATGGAACTCGCCGCCGATGCCGACGAGGCCGCGTTGCGCACGGCGCTGTCGGCACTGGTCGAGCAGCACGACGCGCTGCGCATGCGGTTCGAACGCGCGAACGGGCGGTGGCGTCAGGTGAATCCGCCACCCGGGCCGGTGGACGTACTGGCTGGACCGTCCGAAGCAGACCTCGGGCGCGGGCCGTTGCTGCGGGCATGGCTGTCCGAAGAGGACGGTCGCAAGATGCTTCGGCTGGCCGCCCACCACCTCGTCGTCGACGGGGTGTCCTGGCGAGTGCTGCTGGAGGACCTGGACCTGGCCTACCGGCAGACGGTCCGGGGCGAGGCCGTCGACCTCGGACCGAGGTCGACGTCGTTCCTCGAATGGGCCCGCCGCTTGGCCGACCACGCCGAGGCGGGTGGGTTCGCCGGAGAATCGGCCTACTGGCAGGACTTCGACGGTGACACGTCGGTGCCGGTGGACGGTGCGGGACCGAACATCGCCGGTGCCGCGCGGTCGGTGACCGTGCGGCTGACCGAAGCCGAGACGACCGCGCTGACGCGTGACGTGCCCACCGTGTACCGCACGCGGATCAACGACGTGCTGCTCACCGCGCTCGGCCATGTCCTGCGGGACTGGACCGGTCACGACCGCGTCGTGGTCGACCTCGAAGGCCACGGCCGCGAGGATCTGTTCGAGGACACCGATCTGTCACGGACGGTGGGCTGGTTCACCAGCCTGTTCCCGGTGGCACTGGAAGCCGGCGATGACTGGGGCCGGGCGCTCAAGACGGTCAAGGAGCGATTGCGGGCGGTGCCCAGCCGCGGCATCGGCTACGGCGTCCTGCGCTACCTCACCGGGACGGCGCCGGAGATCACCCCGGCGGTCAGCTTCAACTACCTCGGCCGGTTCGACCCGCCGGTCGCCGACGGCGGCCTGTACGCCGCGCCGGGCCGGGAACTGACCTTGGACGTCGCCCCGGAGGAGCTCCGGCCGCATCTGCTCGACGTCGTCGGCCGCATCGACGGCGGTGCACTGGAGTTCGACTGGTTCTTCGCCGAGGGCGTGCACGATAAGTCCACAGTGGACGGTCTGGCGAACGCCATGCTCGACGCGTTGAGGGAGCTCGTCCGGCACTGCGCCGAGCCGGACGCGGGCGGCCGCACACCGTCCGACTTCCCCCTGGCCGCACTGGACCAGCGGCAGGTGGACGCGCTGGCGGGCGACGGCCGCGCGGTCGAAGACCTCTACCCGCTGACTCCGATGCAGGCCGGGATGGTCTTCCACGCACTGGCGCCGGGCGGCACCCGGGTCTACTTCGAACAGCTGACCTTCGTACTCGACGACGTCGCCGACCCGCGGCGGCTCGGCGCGGCCTGGCAGCGGGTGGTGGACCGGACGCCGGTACTGCGCAGCCGGATCGTCTGGGAGAACGTGCCTGCCCCGCTGCAACTGGTCGAGCGCGACGTCACCCTGCCGATCACCCACCTCGACTGGACCACACTGTCCACTGTGGAGCGTGAGGAGGCGCTGCGGCGACTGCTGGAGGCCGACGCCGAGGAGGGGCTCGACCTGGCCCGCGCGCCGTTGACGCGGCTCGTCGTCGTCAGGCTGCCCGGCGACGCCGTGCGGGTGGTGTGGACGTTCCACCACGTGCTGCTCGACGGCTGGAGTGTCTTCCAGGTGCTGTCCGACGTCATCGCGCTGGCCCGGGGCGATGACGGGGCGGTGCCCGAACGGCGGCCGTTCCGCGACTACCTCGCCTGGCTGGCCCGCCAGGACGACCGGGCCGCGGAGGAGTACTGGCGGGCAGAACTCGCCGATCTGTCCGCGGCGACACCGTTGCCGTACGACCGGGTGGCCGCCCGCGGGCATATGACCAGATCCGCCGACCGGGTGGCCACCGAGCTGGACGAAGCCGCGTCCGACCGGCTGTACGCGTTCGCGAAACGCCATCGGCTGACGGTGAACGCCGTCGTCCAGGGTGCGTGGGCGCTGTTGCTGTCGCGCTACAGCGGTGAGCAGGACGTCTGTTTCGGTGCGACCGTCTCGGGCAGACCGCCCGAGCTGCCAGGGGTGGACGACATCACCGGCATCTTCATCAACACCCTGCCGGTGCGGATGCGCGTGGACGGCGGTGCCGGGCTGGTCGACTGGTTGCGGGAGGCACAGGCCCGGCAGGTCTCCTCACGCCGGTTCGGGCATCTCGCGCTCACCCGGCTGCAGGGCTGGAGCGGTGTCCCGGCGGGGACGAACCTGTTCGACAGCATCGTGGTGTTCGAGAACTACCCGATCGACGAACTCGCCGACGGGCCGCGGGTACGGGAACTGGAAGCTGCCGAGCGGACCAACTACCCGCTCAGCGTCGTCGTCTACCCGGGACGCCGGCTTTCACTGGTGCTCGGCTACGACCCGGCCCTGTTCGACGCCGGGACGGCCGAACGGCTCGCCACCCATCTGGGCGTGCTGCTGCGGAGCATGGCGGACGTAGGAGTTTCGGCGATCACGATGCTGACCGAAGCCGAGGAAAACCGCGTGGTCCACGAGTGGAACGCCACTGGCACGACGTTGCCGGACGACGCGCTGACGCCGCTCTTCGAAGCTCAGGTACGGCGCACTCCGGGCGCTGTCGCGGTGGCCACCGACACCGGGTCCCTGACCTACGCCGAACTCGACGAACGGGCGAACCGGCTGGCTCACCTGCTGCTGCGGCATGGCGTCCGTGCCGAGGAGCGGGTCGCGGTGCTGATGGACCGCTCGGCGGACCTGGTCGTGGCGGAGCTGGCGATCATCAAGGCGGGTGGCGCCTACCTGCCACTGGACCTGCGGGCACCGGCGGACCGGTTGCGCCTGCTGCTGTCCGAAGCCGAGGCGCAGATCGTCGTCACGGACACGGCACGGCGGCCGCAGGCCGAGGAGGTCCACTGTGGACAGCTGCTGACGGTCGACGACGCCGCGGGCGAACCGGCGACGGCCCCGGGTGTACCGGCCGATCGCGACCAGCTCGCCTACGTCATCTACACCTCGGGTTCGACCGGCTCGCCCAAGGGTGTCGCCGCGCGGCAGCGGGACGTCGTGGCGCTGGCGTGGGACCGGCGGTTCCGGACCGGAGCGCACGAGCGGGTGCTGCTGCATTCACCGCATTCGTTCGACGCCTCGACCTACGAGCTGTGGGTGCCGCTGCTCAACGGCGGTTGTGTGGTCGTCGCGTCGGCACGGGAACTGGACGTCGCGACGCTCCGGCGGGTGATCGCCGAGCACCGCGTCACCGGGGCGTTCCTGACGACGGGGTTGTTCCGGCTGGTGTCGCAGGAGGATCCGCGGTGCTTCGCGGGAATGCGGCAGGTGTGGACCGGCGGTGACGCCGTCCCGGCTGCGGCACTGCGCCGGGTGCTGGAAGCCTGTCCGGACACCGTGGTCGCGGACGTTTACGGGCCGACCGAGACGACTACTTTCGCGACCGTGCGGTCGATGTCGTCGGTCGGTGAGGTGCCGGACGTGGTGCCGATCGGCGGACCGCTGGACAACACGCGGACCTACGTCCTCGACACCGGGCTGTCCGTCGTGCCGCCGGGGGTCCCCGGTGAGCTGCACATCGCCGGTGAGGGCGTGGCCCGCGGGTATCTGGCCGACCCCGGTCTCACGGCGGATCGGTTCGTCGCCGACCCCTTCGGCACCGGCGAGCGGATGTACCGCACCGGGGACATCGTGCGGTGGACCCCGGAGGGGCAGCTGGAGTTCGTCGGCCGCGTCGACGAGCAGGTCAAGGTCCGCGGCTTCCGGGTCGAGCTGGGGGAGATCGAGGCGGCGCTGGGCGCGCATCCCGCGCTCGCGCAGGCCGCGGTGCTCGCGCGGGAGGACAACGGCGTCAAACGGCTGGTGGCCTACGTCGTCGGGAAGAACGGCGTGCCGGACACCGCCGAACTGCGGGAGTTCCTCGGCCGCACCCTGCCGGACTACATGGTCCCGGCGGTGTTCGTCGCGCTGGAGCGGCTTCCGGTGAACGTCAACGGGAAACTGGACCGGCGGGCGTTGCCCGTGCCCGACTTCGACGCTCAGCGTGCCACCGCTCACGTGGCGCCGCGGCCGGGTCCGGAGACCGTGCTCGCGGACATCTGGGCCGAGGTGCTCGGGGTCGGGCGAGTCGGCGCCGAAGACGACTTCTTCGCGCTCGGCGGAGACTCGATCCTCAGCATCCAAGTGGTCTCCCGCGCCCGGCAGGCCGGACTCGACCTGTTGCCGGGTGACCTGTTCACGCACCGCACCATCGCCGAACTGGCCGCTTCGGCGGGCGACGTCCACGAAACCGCCGACCGCGGCCCGGTCAGCGGCGACGTCGCGCTCACCCCGATCCAGCGATGGTTCTTCGCCACGCAGACCGACGATCCCGGGCACTTCGATCAGCGCGTCGAGATCGAGCTACCGGCTCCGGCCGACCCCGATGCGGTGCGCACCGCGCTGGCCGCGCTCGTCGAGCACCACGACGCGCTGCGCATGCGGTTCGAGCACGGCCGGCGGCAGGTGAACGCCCCGGTCGATCCCGCGGCCGACGTCCTGGACACACCGGTGGATCGTGACCTGGCCACCCGGCCGATGCTGCGCGCCACGCTGTCCACGCCCGGCAGGCTCACCCTGTCCGCGCACCACCTCGTGGTCGACGGCGTGTCCTGGCGGGTGCTGCTGGAGGACTTCGACAAGGCCTACCGGCAGGCGGTACGCGGAGAAGCCGTCGACCTCGGCCCGCGCGGAACCTCCTTCCAGGAGTGGGCGGAACGGCTGGCGGAGCACACCGCCGCGGGCGGGTTCGACGACGAACTCGGCCACTGGCACGCCACGGCCGCGGAGCCCACCGTGCCGGTGGACGGCGACGGCCCGAACACCACCGCGGCGATGCGGGAGGTCACCACCCGCCTCGACGCCGAAGAGACCGCGGCACTTCTGCGCGCGGTTCCCGACGTGTATCGGACTCAGGTCAACGACGTGCTGCTCACCGCACTGGGCCGCGTGCTGGCCGACTGGACCGGCCGGGGCCGGGTGCTGGTGGATCTGGAGGGACACGGCCGGGAGGAGCTGTTCGACGGCGTCGACCTGTCGCGGACCGTCGGCTGGTTCACCACGCTGTTCCCGGTCGCGCTCGACGTCCCGGACGATTGGGGCACGGCGCTGAAGTCGGTCAAGGAGCAGCTGCGCGCGGTGCCTCGACGGGGCATCGGTTACGGCGCTTTGCGTTACCTCGCCGGGACGGCGCCGGAGATCGCGCCGCAGGTGAGCTTCAACTACCTCGGTCGTTTCGACTCGAATTCGGGCCGTCTGGAGTCGGACGACAGTCCGCGCTCGGTTCGCGCGCACCTGCTGGACGTCGTCGGCCGTGTCGAAGGCGACGAACTGGAATTCTCCTGGTACTACGCGGAGGGCGTGCACCGGGAGGAGACGGTCGCCCGGCTGGTCAGGGCGCTGGTCACCGCGTTGCGTTCGATCATCGCGCACTGCGCCGAGCCCGGGGCCTGGGGCCGCACGCCGTCGGACTTCCCGCTCGCCCGGCTCGACCAGGCGACGGTGGACCGGCTCGCCGCTCCCGAGGTCGAGGACATCCACCCGCTGACGCCGATGCAGTCCGGCATGGTGTTCCACTCCCTGTCACAGGGGGAGGAACGGGTCTACTTCCAGCAGGTGGCGTTCGTCCTCGACGGCGTCACCGATGCGGAGGTTCTCGCGCGGTCCTGGCAGCGTGTGGTCGACCGGACGCCGGTGCTGCGCACGCGCATCGTCTGGGAGGGCGTCGACGAGCCCGTGCAGGTGGTCGGGCGCGCGGTCACCGTGCCGGTCACTCACCACGACTGGCGCGCACTGTCCGAAGTGGAGCGTGAGACCGCCTGGCGGGACGTCCTGGACCGCGACCGTGACGAGGGAATGGACCTGACGGCCGTGCCGTTGCTGCGGCTCACGCTCGCGCGGTTGTCCGGCACCGAGGTCCGCGTGCTGTGGACCTTCCACCACGTGCTGCTCGACGGGTGGAGTGTGTTCGGGATCCTGTCCGACGTCTTCGCCTGCCACGGCGCGTTCACCCGCGGGGAAGCCGAGGAGCTGCCCCGCCGCCGGCCGTTCCGCGATTACGTCGAGTGGCTCGCGAACCAGGACGACCGGCTCGCCGAAACGCATTGGCGGACCGTGCTCGGCGACCTCACCGCACCCGCGCGGTTGCCGTTCGACCGGCCGCCCGCCCAGGCGCACACCACCCGCTCGTCGGAATGGCTGACCGTCGAACTCGGCGCGGACGAGACAACACGGCTGCGGGAGACCACGCAGAGTGCCGGGCTGACGCTGAACACGCTCCTGCAGGGCGCGTGGGCGCTGCTGCTCGCCCGGTACACCGGTGACCGCGACATCTGCTTCGGCACCACGGTTTCCGGGCGGCCGGTGGACCTGCCGGGAGCGGACGACATCGCCGGCATCTTCATCAACACCCTGCCGGTCCGGGTCGCCGTGGCGGGCGCTGTCAGCGCGATGCCGTGGCTGCGGGACCTGCAGGCGGGCCAGGTCGAATCCCGCCGGTACGGGCATCTGCCGCTGACCCGGCTGCAGGGCTGGAGCGGGGTGCCCGCCGGGGCGAACCTGTTCGAAAGCCTGGTGGTGTTCGAGAACTACCCGATCAACGAGGAGGCGGCCACCGCGCACGGCCTGCGGCTGCGGGCGCTCGACGCGGTCGAGACGACCAGCTATCCGCTCAGTGTGGTCGCCTCTCCGGGTGACCGGTTGTCCATCGACCTCGGCTACGACCCGGATCTGTTCGAGGCGGCTTCGGCCCGGCGGATCGCCCGGCAGTTGACCGGTGTCCTGCGGAGTTTCGGCGAGGACCTTGGACGGCCGCTGGACGAGATCGATCTGCTCACCGACGCCGAACGGCGGCAGGTGCTCGTGGAGTGGAACGACACGGCGAACCCGGTGCCCGAGCGCACGCTGGGAGAACTGTTCGCCGAGCAGGTGCGGCGGACGCCGGACGCGCCGGCGCTGACCGCCGACGGTGTCGAGCTGAGCTATGCCGAGCTGGACGCTCGCGCGGACCGGCTGGCACAGCGGCTGGACATCGGGGTCGAGGAGCTGGTCGGCGTGCTCATGGAACGCGCGCCCGAGCTGGTGATCGCCGAACTGGCCATCGTGAAGGCGGGCGGGGCGTATCTGCCACTGGACACGCGCGCGCCCGAAGCACGGCTGAAGAGCCTGCTCTCCGGGGTTTCCGCGCTGGTCACCGACCGGGAGTGGGAGCCGGTGGCGCGGTCCTTCCACGCCGGGCCGGTCCTGGTCGCCGAGGACATCGAGCCGTCCACGCCGCGCCGCCTTCCGACGCCTCATCGGGACAACCTGGCGTACGTCATCTACACGTCGGGCTCCACGGGAACGCCCAAAGGAGTCTCGGCGCGCCACCGTGACGTCGTGGCGCTGGCGTGGGACCGGCGGTTCCGGACCGGAGCGCACGAGCGGGTCCTGCTGCACTCACCGCATTCGTTCGACGCCTCCACCTACGAGATGTGGGTGCCGCTGCTGGCGGGCGGTTGTGTCGTGGTGGCGCCACCCGGCGACCTCGACGTCGACACGCTCGCCCGCGTCATCGCCGAACATCGGGTCACCGGGGCGTTTCTGACGACGGGATTGTTCCGGCTGGTGTCGCAAGAGGCGCCGGCCAGCTTCGCCGGAATGCGCGAAGTGTGGACAGGAGGCGACGCCGTACCCGCCACCGCGTTGCGCCGGGTGCTGGAAGCCTGCCCGGGCACAGTGGTCGCCGACGTCTACGGCCCCACCGAGACCACGACCTTCGCGACCGTGCGCCTGATGTCGTCGGTCGGCGAGGTGCCCGATGTGGTGCCGATCGGCGGGCCCTTGGACAACACGCGGGCCTACGTCCTCGACAGCGCGCTTCGACCGGTGCCGCCGGGAATCCCGGGTGAGTTGCATCTGGCGGGTGAGGGCCTGGCCCGCGGCTACCTGGGCAGCGCCGGGCTGACCGCGGACCGGTTCGTCGCCGACCCCTTCCTGGCAGGCGAGCGCATGTACCGCACCGGCGACGTCGTGCGGTGGACGGCGGAGGGACAGCTGGAGTTCACCGGCAGGGTCGACGAGCAGGTCAAGATCCGCGGCTTCCGCGTCGAACCCAGTGAGATCGAAGCGGCGCTGGCGGCCCATCCCGGCCTGGTCCAGGCAGCTGTGCTCGCCCGCGAAGACCAGGGAGTCAAGCGGCTGGTGGCCTACGTCGTCGCCGGGACGGACGCGCCGGACGCGGCCGAGCTGAAGGAGCTCCTGGCGCGTGACCTGCCGGACTACATGATCCCGGCCGCGTTCGTCCCGCTCGAGGAGCTTCCGTTGAACGTCAACGGGAAACTCGACCGGGCGGCACTGCCGGCGCCGGACTTCAGCCGGCCGGTGACCGCGTGGACGGCCCCCGGCACGGACGCCGAACGCGCGCTCGCCGAAATCTGGGCCGAGGTGCTCGGGGTCGAGGAAGTGGGTGCGGAAGCCGACTTCTTCGAATTGGGCGGCGACTCGATCCTCAGCATCCAGGTGGTGTCGCGTGCCCGGCGGGCGGGACTGCGGCTGCTGCCGAAGGACCTGTTCCGGTATCCGACGATCCGGGCGCTCGCGGCGAGCGCGCAAGGCCCGGCACCGACCTTGGCCGAACAGGGCCCGGTCACCGGCGACGTTCCGCTCACCCCGATCCAGCACTGGTTCTTCGCGACCCAGCCCGAGCAGTTCGACCAGTCCCTCCTTGTCGAACTGGCTGAGGACGTCGACGAGGCCGCGCTACGCGCCGCACTGACCACCGTCCTGGACCACCACGACGCCTTGCGGATGCGGTTCGAACGCACCGAGGACGGCTGGCATCAGCACAACGCGCCACCGGAGCCGGTGGACGTGCCGCATATCGGCGAAGTGTCCACAAAGGACTTCGACTTGCGGAACGGTCCGCTCTTCTCGGCCGTCCTGTCAGGGTCGCTGTTGTCCCTGACCGCGCACCATCTGGTGGTCGACGGCGTGTCGTGGCGGATCCTCCTGGAGGATCTGGAAACCGCGTATCGCGGCGGCAGCTTGGGCCCGAAGACGACGTCGTTCCGTTCGTGGGCGCGACGGCTCGCCGAGCACACCGCGGCGGGCGGGTTCGACGACGAACTGGCGCACTGGCGGGCCGTCCCGCGGCCTGCCGCGCTGCCCGCCGACCACGACGGCGAGAACACGATCGGTTCGGCCCGCTCGGTCACCGTCCGGCTCGATCCGGACGAGACCAAGGCGTTGCTGCGGGACGTACCCGAGGCCTACCGGACGCAGGTCAACGACGTGCTGCTCACCGCGCTCGGCCGGGTGCTGGCCGACTGGACCGGGCAGCGGGAGGTCTTGGTCGACCTGGAGGGTCACGGACGCGAGGACCTGTTCGACGACGTCGACCTCTCGCGCACGACGGGCTGGTTCACGAGCATGTTCCCGGTCGCGCTGACCGCGCCCGCGGACTGGGGCGCCGCGCTCAAGGCGGTCAAGGAACGGTTGCGGGCGGTACCCCGGCGCGGCATCGGCTACGGCGCCTTGCGGTACCTCGCCGGGACAGCGCCGGAAATCGACGCGCCGGTCAGCTTCAACTACCTCGGCCGGTTCGACTGGGACCTCGGCGGCCTCTACCACGCCATGCGCGGGGGACTCGACGCCGACCTGGACGCGGCGGCGACGCGGACGCACGCGATCGACGTCGTGGCCAGGGTGGAACAGGACGCGCTCGAAGTGTCCTGGTCGTATTCGGCGAACCTGCACGACAAGTCCACTGTGGACGCGCTGGCCGCCGGCCTGCTCACCGCGCTGCGGGGCATCATCGAGCACTGCGCCGGACCCGGCGCCGGCGGCCGGACGCCGTCGGACTTCCCGCTCACCACGCTCGGCCAGTCCCAAGTGGACCGGCTGGTGGGCGACGGCCGCGCCGTCGAGGACGTCTACCCGCTGACCCCCATGCAAGGCGGGATGGTCTTCCACGGGCTGTCGCAGAGCGAGCAGGGTCTGTACTTCGAGCAGGCGACGTTCGTCCTCGACGGCGTCACCGACCTCGACGTGCTCGCCCAGGCGTGGCAGGAGGTACTCGACCGCACCCCGGTGCTGCGGACCGCCTTCGTCTGGGATGGCCTGGCGGAACCCGTCCAGGTCGTGCACCGCGACGTCACGCTGCCGATCCGGCGGCTCGACTGGACGGACCTGTCCGAAGCCGAACGTGCGAAACGGCTGCGGCGTCTGCTGGAAGAGGACCGTGAGGAAGGCCTCGACCTCGCCCGGGCACCACTGATGCGCGTCGCGCTCGCCCGGCTCTCGGACACCGAAGCACAGGTGCTGTGGACCTTCCACCACGTCCTGTTGGACGGCTGGAGCGTGTTCGGCGTGCTCGCCGACCTGTGCGCGGCCCACGCCGGAGGCCCGCTGCCGTCCCGGCGTCCCTTCCGGGACTATCTGGAATGGCTGGGCGGACGCGACGATGCTGAGGCGGAACGGTTCTGGCGGCGCACCCTGGAAGGCGTGGCGGAGCCGACGCCGTTGCCCTGCGACCGGGTGCCGTCGGAGACCCACACGACCTGTTCGTCGACCTGGCTGCCGTATTCGCTGGACGAAGCGGACACCGCCCGGCTCGACGGGTTCGTCAAGCGGCACGGGCTCACGCTCAACGTCATGGTCCAGGGCGCCTGGGCATTGCTGCTGTCGGTCTACAGCGGACGCCGTGACGTCGTTTTCGGTGCCACCGTGTCCGGCAGGCCCGCCGAACTGTCCGAAGTGGACGGTATCCTCGGCATCTTCATCAACACCCTGCCGGTGCGCGCCGACGTCGACCGTTCGGCCGGGGTGGCCCGATGGCTGAAGGACCTGCAGAACGCCCAGGCGGAGGCGCGCGGATTCGACTTCGTGCCGCTGAGCAGGCTCCAGACCTGGACGGGGTTGCCCGGTGGCGTGAACCTGTTCGACAGCCTCGTGGTGTTCGAGAATTACCCGATCAAGGACGACGCGGCCGCCGAGCACGGCCTGCGTGTCCGCGACCTGGCGGCGTTGGAGACGACGAACTTCCCGGTCACCGTGGTCTCGTCGCCGGGACCGCGGCTGGCGGTGGAACTCGGCTACGACCCCGAACTGTTCGACCGGGCGACCATCGAAGGCATCGCCGGGCTGCTGCTCCTGCTGCTGCGCGAACTCGCCACCGACGGCGACCGGCCGCTGGGCCGGGTGCCGGTGCTCGACGCCATCGAGGAGTGCCTCGTGGTGCGGGAATGGAACGACACCGGCGAGGAGCCGCCCGCGCGGTCTCTGCCGGAGGTGTTCGCCGAACAGGTCCGCGACCGTCCGGACGCGCCCGCGGTCGCGTCCGGCGGAGAAACCCTGAGCTACGCGGAACTGGACCGGCGGGCGAACCGGCTGGCGCACCACCTGCTCACGCTCGGCCTCCGGCCGGAGGACCGGGTCGGCCTCGCGGCCGAGCGGACGAGCGCGTTCGTGGTCGCCGAACTCGCCATCGCCAAGGCGGGAGGTGTCTACGTGCCCCTGGACACCCGTGCCCCGGACGAGCGTCTGGGACTGCTTCTGGCCGGCGTCGAGTACGCAGTCACCGACGAGACCTGGCTGGACACCCTTTCGCGAGTCCACGAGGGACACATCGTGGTCGAGCCGGAGACAGGGCCGGACCACGACCCTGGTGTCACGGTCGATCCCGAGCAACTGGCGTACCTGATGTACACCTCCGGCTCCACCGGGACGCCGAAGGGGGTCGCCGTCCGGCATCGCGACGTCGCCGCGCTGGCGGCGGACCGGCGGTTCGCGGGCGGTGCGCACGAGCGGGTGCTCCTGCACTCGCCGCCCGCCTTCGACGCCACCACCTACGAGCTGTGGGTGCCGCTGCTCAACGGCGGCACGGTCGTCGTGGCACCGCCCGCCGACGTCGACGCCCACGCCGTGCGGCACGCGATCGCCGAGGAGTGCGTGACCGGCCTCTGGCTCACCGCGGGCCTGTTCCGGGTGCTCGCCCAGGAGGCGCCGGACTGCTTCAGCGGGCTTCGCGAGGTCTGGACCGGTGGCGACGTCGTCCCGGCCGCCGCGGTCCGGCAGGTACTGGGCGCGTGCCCGGACCTGCGGGTGGTGGACGGCTACGGGCCGACCGAAACGACGACCTTCGCCACGTCGTTCCCGATGTCCACTGTGGACGAGGTGCCTGACGTGGTGCCGATCGGCGGTCCGCTGGACGGGATGCGCGTCCAGGTGCTCGGTCCCGAGCTGACGCCGGTTCCGCCAGGGGTGCCGGGGGAGCTGTGCGTCAGCGGCGCCGGGCTCGCCCGTGGCTACTTCGCCCGTCCCGGCCTGACGGCGGATCGCTTCATCGCCGATCAGTACGGGCCGCCGGGTACGCGGATGTACCGCACCGGGGACCTCGCCGCCTGGACCGCCGACGGCCGCGTCCGGTTCCTCGGCAGACTCGACGAACAGGTCAAGCTCCGCGGCTTCCGGATCGAACCGGGCGAGGTCGAAGCGGCGCTGGCCGCCCACCCCGCGGTCAGGCAGGCCGCCGTGATCGTCCGCGAGGATCGGCCGGGGGCCAAACTGCTCGTCGCCTATCTGGTGGGCGCTGACCTCCCCGCGGAAGAACTGAAGGCCTTCCTCGGCCGGACGCTGCCGGACTACCTGATCCCTTCCGCGTTCGTCCAACTCGACACGCTCTCCCTGAGCCGCAACGGAAAGCTCGACCGACGCGCGCTGCCCGCACCGGACCTCGCCGATACGCGACCGGCGTACACCGCCCCGGAGACCGACACCGAACGTGCCGTGGCGGGGATCTGGGCCGAGGCACTCGGGCTGGAGCGGGTCGGCACGGACGACAACTTCTTCGACCTCGGCGGGGATTCGATCCGGAGCCTGCACATCGCCTCCAGGGCGAGCGCGGTGTTCGACATCCGGCTCACCCCGCGTGACGTGCTCACCGCCCGCACCGTGGCCGTACTGGCCGAGACGGTCGAGGAGATGATCCTGCGGGATCTCGAACTCCTCGCCTCCGGTGACCCCACCACCGAACTGTGAGGACCTGCCCATGACGTCATCCAGATCCGATCGAATCGCGGCGCTTTCTCCCGAACTGCGGGAGAAGCTGCGCACCAGGATGGCCGGCGCGGCCGGGCGGGCGGACGTGCTCCCCACCGCGGATCGTGACCGCCCGCTGCCGCTGTCGTTCGCCCAACGGCGGCTGTGGTTCCTCGACCGCCTCCACCCGGACGACGCCGAGTACAACAGCGCGCTGGCCTTGCGGCTGACCGGAGAACTCGACGTCCCGGCTCTGGCGGAAGCCCTGCGGGCGCTCGTGGAACGGCACGAGTCGTTGCGTACCACCTTTGACGAGGTGGACGGCGAAGGCGTCCAGATCATCCACCCGCCGGCGGGCCTGCCGCTGCCCGTGGTGGACGTCGACGGCGAAGCGCTCGACCGGGTGCTGCTCGAGGAGTACTCGCGACCGTTCGACCTGCAGCGTGGGCCGTTGGTGCGGGCGTGGCTGGGCAAGATCGGCCCCGAGGAGCACGTCTTGCTGCTTTGCGTGCACCACATCGTCACCGACGGCTGGTCGATGGGTGTGCTCACCGGCGAACTCGCCGAGCTGTACAACGCCGGTGTCCGCGGTGCGCGGGCCGTGCTCCCGCCGCAGCCGGTGCAGTACGCCGACTTCGCGGCGTGGCAGCGGAAACGGCTGTCGGACGACGTGCTCGCGGAACGGCTCACCTACTGGCAGCACAGGTTGGGCGGGCTCGCCCCGCTGGAACTGCCCACCGACCGGCCGCGGCCGGCGACCCGGTCCACCGAGGGCGCGGTGCGCGAATTCAGCCTGCCGGGGGAGACCGCCGCGCGGCTGGCCGAGCTGGCACGGTCCTGCGAGACCACGCTGTTCACCACCGTGCTCGCGGCCTGCAAGGTGCTGTTCGCGCGCTACGCCGGACAGGAGGACGTGGCCGTCGGCACGGTCGTCCAGGGTCGTGACCGGCCGGAACTGCAGCGGGTGGTCGGGTTCTTCGTCAACACCGTGGTGCTGCGGTCCACTGTGGACCTGTCGCGGAGCTTCCGTGAGCTGCTGGGCGGCGTGCGGGAGACGGTGCTCGACGCCTTCTCCCATGACGACGTGCCTTTCGAGCGGCTGGTCGACGCCGTGCACGCGGACCGCGATCCCAGCCGGAATCCGCTGTTCGACGTGATGGTGCTGCTGCACAGCGCCTCCGGGGCGAAGCCGTCCTTCGACGGGCTCGCGACCGAAGACGTCGGTGTCGCGCGGAAGTCCTCGAACTTCGACCTGACCGTCGAGTTCGAGGAACGCGACGGCGTGCTCGCCGGACTGGTCGAATACAGCACGGCGTTGTTCGACGCGGACACCATCGACCGGCTGATCGCCCATCTGGCGGTGCTGCTGGACGCCGTCACTGCCCGGCCGGACCGGCCGCTGGCGGAGCTTCCGCTGGCGACGGCAGGCGAGCTGCGCCGGATGCTCGTCGAGTGGAACGACACCGGTATCGATGTACCGGACACGACCATCGTGGACCTGCTCGACGCCCAGGCCGCGGCGACGCCCCACGAAACCGCCTTGGTGTTCCGGGACGAGTCGCTGGACTACGCGGAGCTGACCCGGCGCGTCGACGAACTCGCCGGTGAGCTGGTGCGGCGGGGAGCCGGACCGGAGCGGATCGTCGCCGTCATGCTGCCTCGGTCGGCCGAGGCCGTGGTGGCGTTGTTCGCCGTGCTGAAGGCGGGCGCGGTGTACCTGCCGGTCGACCCCGGTCTCCCGGCGGAGCGCATCGAGACGCTGCTGCGTGACGCGGCCCCGGTCGTGGTGGTGGACGAGAACTTCGAGTGCGCAGGGCACCCGGCGGTGCTCACCGGCCCTCGCTCGGATCAGGCCGCGTACGTCATCTACACGTCCGGGTCGACGGGCAAGCCGAAAGGCGTCGTGGTCGAGCACCGCGCGCTGGTCAACCTGCTGGCCGACCACCGAGGGGTCTTCGGCACCGGCCGCCTGCGCGTGGCGTGCACGGCGGCCTTGTCGTTCGACACGTCCTGGGAAGGGCCGCTGCTGCTGGCCGACGGCCACGAACTGCACCTCGTGGACGACGACACCCGGCTGGACCCGGACGCGCTCACCCGGTACGTCACCGGGCACCGGATCGACTTCCTCGACCTGACCCCGTCCTATCTGCGGCAGCTTCTCCCAGCCGGCCTGCTGGACGGGCCGCACCGGCCGAAACACCTGATGCTCGGCGGCGAAGCGATCGGGGAAACCCTGTGGCGCGAGCTGACGGAGCTACCCGGGACGACCGCCCACAACTACTACGGGCCGACCGAGACCACCGTCGACGCCGTCCGCACGCCGGTGTCCGGTGACCGGCCGTTGATCGGCCGCCCGCTGGGCAACTTCCGCGCCTACGTCCTCGACGAGACGTTGTCACCCGTACCGCTCGGAGTACCGGGACAGCTCTACCTCGGCGGCGCGCAGCTGGCTCGCGGTTACCTCGGCCGCACCGGTCTGACCGCGGACCGGTTCCTCGCCGACCCGTTCGGTGCACCCGGCACCCGGATGTACGCCACCGGCGACCTCGTCCGCTGGACCGGTGACGGAGCGCTGGACTATCGCGGCCGGTGCGACGAGCAGGTCAAGATCCGCGGGTTCCGCGTCGAACCCGGCGAGGTGGAGGCCGCCCTGCTGCGTCACCCCGTGGTCGCCGAAGCCGCTGTGGTGGCGAGGGAGGACCGCAACGGCAAGCGGCTCGTGGCCTATTTCGTGCCGGGCGGCGGTAGTCCGGATGTCGGCGAGCTCCGGCGCTTCCTGGCGGGGTCGCTGCCCGACTACCTGGTTCCCTCGGCCTTCGTCCGGCTCGACCGGCTGCCGCTGACCCGGCACGGCAAACTCGACCAGGCCGCCCTGCCGACGCCGGACTTCTCGGCCGCCCGCGCGCGGTATGTCGCCCCGCGCGACGACGTGGAGCGGCTGGTGACCGGCGTCTGGGCGGACGTGCTCGGCGTCGAGCGGATCGGGATCGAGGACAACTTCTTCGATCTCGGCGGGGATTCGATCCTCGGCATCCGCGTCCTGTCCCGCCTCCGGGCCGCGCTCGGGGCCGAAGTCCCGGCGCGGCTGCTGTTCAGCGCGCCCACCCCCGAGCGCCTCGCCGCCGTCCTGCCCGGTCCCGCCGGGTGCGAGGTCGCGATTCCGGTGCTGGACCGGACGAACGGCGCGCTGACGGCACCGCTCTCGTTCGCTCAGCAGCGTTTGTGGTTCCTCGACGAGTTCGAACCGGGCAGTACCGAGTACGTCTCGCCGACGGCGTTGCGGCTTCGCGGAGAACTCGACACTGGCGCACTGGACCGGGCGCTGACCGCGCTCGTGGCCCGGCACGAGGCCCTGCGCACCACTTTCGACACCGTCGACGGGCACGGAACCCAGGTGGTGCATCCGCCATCCGAAGTCCGCGTGCCACTCACCGACCTCAGTGGACTGTCCGAAGAGGACAGATCTACCGGACTGGCCGCCGCACTTGCCGAAGCGTCGACGGCGCCGTTCGATCTGCGCGACGGTCCGCTGCTGCGCACCCGGCTGCTGCGGCTGGCCCCGGACGAGCATGTGCTCACGCTGGTGCTGCACCATATCGTCACCGACGGCTGGTCGGCGGGAGTGCTCACGGGCGAACTGAGCGCGCTGTACACCGCTTTCGTCCGCGGTGAGCGTGTCAGCCTGCCGGACCTGCCGGTGCAGTACGCCGACTTCGCGGTGTGGCAACGCGAACGCCTGGCCGGGGCGATACTGGACGAGCAACTGGGTTACTGGCGGCACCGCCTCGAAGACGTCCCGCCGCTGGAGCTGCCCACCGACCGTCCCCGTCCTGCCGTCCGCACCAAGAACGGCGCGCTGCTGGAGTTCACCGTTCCGGAAACAACCACCGCGCGGCTGAAGGAGCTCTCCCGGCGTCAGGACGGCACGCTGTTCATGACCCTGCTCGCCGCCTGCCAGCTGCTGTTCGCCCGCTGGTCCGGGCAGGACGACGTCGCCGTCGGTACGGTCACCTCCGGCCGGGAACGCACCGACCTGGAAGGGCTGATCGGCTTCTTCGTCAACACATTGGTGCTGCGGTCCGAAGTGGACCTTTCCCGGCCGTTCGACGCGTTCCTCCGCGACGTCCGCGAGCTGACCCTGGACGCCTTCGCGCACCAGGACGTCCCCTTCGACCGTGTGGTCGACGACCTGCAGCCGGCCCGCGACACCAGCCGCACCCCGCTGTGCCAGGTCATGGTGGTGCTGCACAACACGCCCGAGGGAAAGCCGGCGCTGCCTGGGCTGGCCGTCGAGGAACTGGCGCCGCCGGTGGTGACCGCGACCTTCGAACTGATGATCCAGTTCCAGGAGGTCGCCGGGCGCCTCGACGGAGTGGTCAACTACAACACTGATCTGTTCGACACCGCCACGATCGAGCGGTTGACGGGTTGGCTGCGGCTCGTCCTCGAAGGCGTCGCCGCCGCCCCGGACCGCCCGCTCGGCGAACTGTCGCTGCTGACCACCGGTGAGCGGCACCATCTCCTGCACACGCTGAACGACACCACCCGGCCGCTGGACGAGGCGAGCCTGCCGGAACTGGTGCGGGCCCAGGCCGGGCGGGCCCCGGACGCCCCCGCGGTCACCGATGGCGGCGTCACTCTCTCTTACGGCGAGCTGGAGCGGCACGCCAATCGGCTGGCTCACTGGCTTATCGCGGCCGGGGCCGGGCCGGAACAGCGGGTTGCCGTCGTCCTGCCGAATTCGGTCGAACTGCTGGTGGCGTTGCTGGCCGTGCTCAAATCCGGTGCTGCTTATGTGCCGATCGATCCGCTGTACCCACCGGAACGTATCCGGTTCATGCTTGACGATTCCGGGCCGTTGGTGGTGCTCGACAGCCGGGAGGCGGTCCTGGACACCGCGGGGCTGCCGGAAACCGACCCGGGAGTGCGGCCGCTGCCCGGCCTGCCCGCGTACGTGATCTACACGTCCGGGTCGACCGGCAGACCCAAAGGCGTGGTCACCACCCACGGCGGACTGCTGAACTACCTCCGCTGGGCGGCCGGCGCGTATCCGGGCCTGGGCGGCACCGCTGTGCTGCACTCGTCGGTCTCCTTCGACCTCACGGTGACCACGTTGTACGGCCCCCTGCTCACCGGCGGCCACATTCGGGTGGAGGGCAGCCCCTCACCGCGGCCGCCCACGTTCCTCAAGGCCACCCCGGGTCATCTGCCGCTCTTGGGCGCGCTGGACGAGGACGACCTGTCGCCGACGGGTGAGCTGGTGGTCGGCGGCGATCAGCTTCTCGGACCGGTGGCCGAAGGCTGGCGCGCGGACCATCCGACCGCGGTGGTGGTGAATGAGTACGGGCCGACCGAGACCACCGTCGGCTGCATGGAGTACCGGGTCGAGCCGGGGCAGGAGCCGTTCGACGGCGCGGTTCCGATCGGTCATCCGATCTGGAACACGCGGCTGTATGTGCTCGATGGGCTGCTGAACCCGGTGCCCGCCGGGGTCGCGGGCGAGCTCTACGTCGCCGGTGCCGGGCTGGCCCGCGGGTACTTCGGGCGGCCGGGACTGACCGCGGCCGGGTTTGTCGCGTGTCCCTTCGGCGCACCGGGGGAACGGATGTACCGGACCGGGGATGTGGTGATCCGGCGGCACGATGGCGAACTGGAGTACCAGGGCCGCGCCGACCAGCAGGTCAAAATCCGGGGCTTCCGGATCGAGCTCGGCGAGATCGAGACCGCGCTGGCCGCGCATCCGGACCTTGGCGAGGTCGCCGTGGTGGCCCACGAGGCGGACGGCACCCGGCGGCTGGTCGCGTACCTGGTCCCGGCGCCGGGCGCCGCGGTGCCGGGGGCCACCGTGCTGCGGGAGTTCCTCGGCCGCACCCTGCCTGCGCATATGGTGCCCGCGGTGTTCGTCGGTCTCGACGCACTTCCGTTGAACGCCAACAGGAAGCTCGACCGCCGGGCACTGCCCGCACCAGACGGGCACGTGGAGGCGGGCCGCCGGTACGTGGCCCCGCGGACGCCGGTCGAGCGTGAGCTGGCCCAGGTGTTCTCGGCGGTGCTGGGCGTCGAGCAGGTCGGCGCGGAGGACAACTTCTTCGGTCTCGGCGGCGATTCGATCCTCAGCATCCAGGTCGTGTCGAAGGCCCGTAAGACCGGGCTTTCCCTGTCCTCGAAGGACATCTTCCTGCATCAGACCGTGGCGGAGCTGGGTTCGATCGTCGAGGCGCGGGTGGTGCCGGAGCAGGCCGTGCCCGCCGAACCGTCCGGGCCGGCACCGCTCGGGCCGATCCAGTCGTGGTTCTTCGCAAGCGGCCTCGGCACCGGCCACTTCACCATGTCCGTCCACATCGGACTCCGAGCGGACGTGGACCTCACGCGCCTGACCGACGCCGTCAGCCGGGTGGTGACGCACCACGACGCCCTGCGCATGCGGTTCTCGCGGGTGGCGGGTGAGTGGGTACAGGAACCGGCGCCGGACGAGGACAACGCGCCGCAGATCGTTCGGCTGCCCACCGCGGACGAGGACGGGATGCACGCGGCGGCGCTCGCCGCGCAAAGCTCGCTGAACCTGACCGAAGGGCCGTTGTGGCGGGCGATCGTGTTCGTGCCCGGTGAGGAGGCGCCCCGGCTGTTCTTCACCGTGCACCACCTCGTCATGGACGGCGTGTCCTGGCGTGTCCTGCTCGCCGACATCGAGGCCGCCTACCGGGGTGAAGACCTCGAGCCGGTCGGCACTTCCTACACCGCCTGGGCACGGTCGCTGGCCGGTCACGTCCGGACGGGCGGATTCGACGAGGACCTCGAGCACTGGAAGGCCGTGTTCAGCGACGCGGACCCGGACCTGCCGGTCGACCGGCCCGTGCGTAACGAAGCCGGTTCCGCGCGCACGGTCTCGGCGAGCCTCGGCCGGACCGAAACCGCCGCGCTGTTGCACGAAGTGCCCTCGGTGTACCGGACGCAGGTCAACGACGTCCTGCTGGCGCCGCTCGGCCGGGTGCTGGCCGGGTGGACCGGCCGCGACCGCGTGGTGATCGCGGTGGAGGGCCACGGCCGCGAGGAGATCGTCGACGGGCTCGACCTGTCCCGCACGGTCGGCTGGTTCACCGCCCAGTTCCCGGTCGCGCTGAGCCTGCGCCCGGCCGCGGGCTGGGGTGAGGAGCTGAAGTCGGTCAAGGAACAGGTGCGCGCGGTGCCGAACAAGGGTGTCGGCTACGACGCGCTCCGGTATCTCGGCCGCGATGGGACCTCGGCGAATTTGCTGCGGGACGACCCGGCGCCCCGGATCTCGTTCAACTACCACGGGCAGTGGGATGTCGCGCCGTCCGGCGAGAGCCTCTACCAGGACCGGCACGAATCGCTCGGCCGGGACATCGCCGAGGCGACCCCGCGGACGTACCTGCTGGACGTCATCGGTGTCGTGGAGGACGGACGGCTGCGGCTGTCCTGGGAGTACTCCGCCGACCTGCACGACGAGGACACGGTCCGGCGGCTGGCCGAGGACATGGTCGAGGCCCTGCGGGAGATCGTCGCGCACTGCGCCCTGCCGGACGCCGGGGGCCGCACGCCGTCGGACTTCCCGCTGGCCCGGCTCGGCCAGTCCCAAGTGGACCGGATCGCCGGCGACGGCAGGGACGTCGAGGACGTCTACCCGTTGACCCCACTGCAGGCGGGCATGGTCTTCCACAGCCTCGTCGACGCCGGTTCGACGGCGTACTTCGACCAGTTCCGGCTCCGGCTCTCCGGTGTCGCCGAGCCCGTCTTGTTCGGCGAAGCCTGGCAGCAGCTCGTCGACCGGACGCCGATCCTGCGCAGTTGTGTGGTGTGGGAAGGGGTCGACGAGCCGGTGCAGGTGGTTCGGCGCCACGTCCCGCTGCCGGTCCGGCAACTCGACTGGCGTGGACTGTCCGAAGAGGACCAGCAGGTCGCGTTGACGGACCTGCTGGCGGACGACCTGGCCGCGGGCATGGACCTGACGACCGCGCCGCTGATGCGCCTGGCGATCGCCCGGCTGACCGACGACGAGGTCCAGTGCGTGTGGACCTCGCACCACGTCCTGCTCGACGGCTGGAGCACCGCGCAGGCCTTCGGCGAGGTCTGCGAACGGTACGCGGCCCTCATCGGCGGACGACGGCCGGAAGTGCCGTCCCGGCGACCGTTCCGCGACTACCTCGGCTGGCTGGCCGAGCAGGACGTCCAGGAGGCCGAACGCCACTGGCGTCACCTCCTCGCCGGGTTCGAGGCGCCCACGCCGTTGCCGTACGACCGGCCGCCGGTCGAGGCCCACCGCGCCGAATCGGGCGAAACGGTACTGGTCGAACTCTCGCCCGAAGAGTCACAGCGGCTGCACACCATGGCGAAGCGCGCGGCGCTGACCGTCAACACCGTGGTGCAGGGCGCCTGGGCGCTGCTGCTGGCGCACCACAGCGGCGAGCAGGACGTGCTGTTCGGCACCACCGTGTCCGGGCGTCCGGCCGAACTGCCAGGGGTCGAGTCGATGATCGGCATGTTCATCAACACCGTGCCCACGCGCATGCGAGTCCGAAGTGGACAGACCGTGGCGGCCTGGCTGCGGGAGGCGCAGGCGGAGCAGGTGGACTCGCGGCGGTTCGACTTCGTGTCACTGGCGCAGCTGCAGGCGCTGATCGACGTGCCGCCGGGGACCGGCCTGTTCGACAGTGTGGTCGTCTTCGAGAACTACCCGATCGACGACGCGGCGGGTGGCGACGGTGTCGTGGTGCGGGACGTCGATTCACTCGACACCACGAGTTTCCCGCTGAACCTGACCGCGTACCTGCACGAACGGCTCGGGCTGGAACTGTCCTACGACCCGCGGCTGTTCGACGCGGCGACGGCCGAACGGCTGGCGGAACACCTGGCCAGGCTGGTCCGGCGGATCGCCGAGGAGCCGGGCGGCCGCGTCACCGAGCTGTCCCCGCTGGGCGACGTGGAGCGCCGCCGGCTGCTGGTGGACTGGAACGACACCGCGATCGACGTTCCCGGGGGCACGGTGCTGGACGTGTTCCGCGCTCACGTGGCTCGCACCCCGCACGAGACCGCTTTGGTCTTTCGGGACACCGCCCTGGACTTCACGGAGTTGGACGAGCGGTCGGACCGGCTGGCAGGCCACCTCATTGAGCAGGGTGCGGGTCCGGAGCGGGTGGTCGCGGTGGTGCTGCCCCGCTCCGCCGAGGCCGTCGTCGCGATCCTCGCGATCTTCAAGGCGGGCGCGGTGTACCTGCCGGTGGACCCGGATCTGCCCGCCACACGGCTCGAGTGGCTGCTGCGAGACGCGGAACCGGCCGTCGTACTCGACGACCCGGCCCAGGTCCGCGCATGGTGCGATCGGCCCTCACCGGGTGAGATCCCCGGCGCCGAAGCGGACCACGCCGCGTACCTCATCTACACGTCCGGGTCGACCGGGCACCCCAAAGGCGTGGTCGTCGAGCACCGCAGTCTCCTGAACCTGCTGGCCGACCACCGCCGCACCTTCATCGGCGACGCCGCCGGTAAACGGACACGGGCGGCACTGACCGCGGCGTTCTCCTTCGACACGTCGTGGGAGGCTCTGCTGGCCATGATGGACGGTCACGAGCTGCACGTCCTCGACGACGACACCCGCATGGACCCGCGCGCCGTCGCCCGTTACGTCGACGAGCACCGGATCGACCTGCTCGACCTCACGCCGTCGTACCTCCAGCAGCTGCTGGAGGGCGGGCTCCTGGACGGCGCGCACCGCCCCGGCACCCTGCTGGTCGGCGGTGAGGCGACCGGTGAGACGTTGTGGCGTGAGCTGGCGGTGCTGCCCGGCACGGCCGTCTACAACTACTACGGCCCCACCGAGGTCACGGTGGACTCGGTGTTCTGCCGCGTCCGCGGTGAGCACCCGATCATCGGGCGGCCGACCGGGAACGTGCGGGCGTACGTGCTGGACCGGACGCTCTCGCCGGTCCCGGCCGGTGTGCCCGGCGAGCTGTACCTCGCCGGCGTCCAACTCGCCCGGGGTTACCTCGGTCGTCCCGGCCTCACTGCCGACCGCTTCGTCGCGAACCCGTTCGGCGGGCCCGGCGAGCGGCTGTACCGGACGGGCGACCGTGTCCGCTGGACGGCCGGCGGGGAACTGGACTACCTGGGCCGGGTCGACGAGCAGGTCAAGATCCGCGGCTTCCGTGTGGAGCCGGGTGAGATCGAAGCCGTCCTCCTCGGGCATCCCGACGTCGCCGAGGCTGTCGTCATCGCGCGCGAAGACGAGCCGGGGGACCGGCGGCTGGCTGCCTACGTCGTGCCCGGCGCCGGGGCACCCGACGTCACCGAACTGCGGGCCTGGCTGCGCCGAGCCGTGCCCGGCCACCTCGTGCCGTCCGCCTTCGTGGTGCTCGACCGGCTGCCACTGACCCGCAACGGCAAGGTCGACCGGCGTGCGCTTCCCGCACCGGAAAGCAGTGGCACCGGCACGAAATACGTGGAACCACGGACTTCCGCCGAGCGCATGCTGGCCGAGATCTGGTCCGACGTGCTCGGCGTGGAACGGGTCGGCGTCGAGGACAACTTCTTCGAACTGGGCGGCGACTCCCTCCTCAGCATGCGGATCGTGTCGCGCGTGCGGGCCACGTTCGGTACGGACGTGTCACCGCGCGCGTTGTTCTCCGACCCGGTCCTCGGCCGGTTCGCCGCCGCGGTGGCCGATCAAGGACCGGCGGGCGTGGCCATCCCGGTGATGGATCGCGACGGCCCGCTGCCGCTGTCGTTCGCGCAGCAGCGCCTTTGGTTCCTCGACGAGTACGAACCGGGCAGCACGGAGTACGTGTCGCCGACGGCGTTGCGGCTGCGCGGCGAACTCGATGTCGGGGCGCTCACCGACGCGCTGACCGCCTTGGTCGCCCGGCACGAAGCATTGCGGACGACCTTCGACGCGGACAACGGGCGCGGCGTCCAGCTCGTCGGCGCTCCGTACGCGGTGGAACTGCCACTGGACGACCTCAGTGGACTGTCCGAAGAGGACCGCTCGGCCGCGCTGGGCCAGACGCTGGAACGCGAAGTGCGGCAGCCGTTCGACCTGCGGACCGGCCCGCTGCTGCGGGCTAGGCTGATCCGGCTGGCGCCGGACGAGCACGTGCTCACGCTGGCGCTGCACCATATCGTCACCGACGGCTGGTCGTCCGGCGTGCTCGCCGGCGACCTCGACGCGCTCTACACGGCGTTCGTCCGCGGTACGGAGCCGACGCTGCCGGACTTGCCGATCCAGTACGCCGACTTCGCCGTATGGCAGCGGCAGGTCGTCGAAGGCGAGCTGCTGGCGGATCAGCTCGGTTACTGGCGAGACCGGCTCGACGGCATGCCACCGCTGGAACCACCCACCGACCGGCCACGGCCCGCGGTGCGTACCACGAACGGCGACTGGTACGCGTTCGACGTCCCGCGCGGACTGGTCACCGCGCTGAAGGGCCTCGCTCGTGGCGAGGACAGCACGTTGTTCATGACGCTGGTCGCCGCCTGCCAGGTGCTGCTGGGCCGGTGGTCGGGGCAGGACGACGTCGCGGTGGGCACGGTGACGTCCGGCCGGGAGCGGCCGGAACTGGAACGGCTGGTCGGCTTCTTCGTCAACACCCTGGTGCTGCGGTCCACAGTGGACGCCAAGACGACGTTCCGTGAGCTGCTGACGTCGGTCCGGGAGACCGTCCTCGGCGCCTTCGCCCACCAGGACGTGCCGTTCGAGCGGGTCGTGGACGCCGTGCAGCCGGAGCGCGACGTCAGCCGTACGCCGCTCTTCCAGGCGATGGTGGCCTTGCAGAACATCGGCGATCCGGTGCCCGCCGGTGGCGCGCTGGCCGCCGAGGAGATCGCGCTGCCGTCGGCGACGGCGGCGTTCGACCTGCTCGTGCAGTTCGAGGAACACGACGGCGGCCTGCGCGGCGCCGTCAACTACAACACCGACCTGTTCGACCCGGCCACCATCGAACGGCTGACCGGCTGGCTGCGGCTCATCCTCGAAGGCGTCGCCGCCGCCCCGGACCGCCCGCTCGGCGAACTGCCGCTGCTGACCGCCGCCGAACAGCACCACCTTGTGCACACCCTGAACGACACCGCGCGGCCGCTCGGCGCGGCCACGCTGCCGGAACTGGTGCGGGCACAGGCCGAGCGGACCCCGGACGCGCCCGCGGTCACCGACGTCGGCCTCACCCTGACTTACGCCGAACTGGAGCGGCACGCCAACCGGCTGGCCCACCGGCTGATCGCGGCCGGGGCCGGACCGGAACACCGGATCGGGATCGCACTGCCGAACTCGGCGGAACTGCTGGTGGCGTTGCTCGCCGTGCTCAAATCCGGTGCCGCCTACGTCCCGATCGATCCGATGTACCCACCGGAACGCATTTCCGCCGTGCTCGGCGATTCCCGGCCCTTGGCGGTGCTCGACGACCGGGAAGCGGTACTGGACACCGCGGGGTGGCCGGAGACCGACCCCGGAGTGCGCCCCTTGCCCGGCCACCCCGCCTACGTGATCTACACCTCCGGATCGACCGGCAAGCCCAAGGGGGTGATCACCACCCACGGCGGGCTGGTGAACTTCCTCCACTGGGCGGCCGAGGCGTATCCCAGCCTGAGCGGAACGGCCGTGCTGCACTCGTCGGTCTCCTTCGACCTCACGGTGAACACGCTCTACGGCCCGCTGCTCGCAGGCGGCCGGATCCGGGTGGCCGGCAGCCCGGCGCAGCGGCCGCCCACCTTCCTCAAAGCCACACCGGGCCATCTGCCGCTCCTTGGCGTCATGGACGACGACGATCTGTCGCCGACCGGTGAACTCGTGGTCGGCGGGGACCAGCTCATCGGCTCGGTGACCGACGCCTGGCGCGCGGATCACCCCGGCGTGGTGGTGATCAACGAGTACGGCCCGACCGAAACCACCGTCGGCTGCATGGAGTACCGCGTCGGGCCAGGACAGGAACTGGCCGCGGGCGCGGTTCCGATCGGGCATCCGATCTGGAACACGCGGCTGTACGTGCTCGACGACCGGCTGAACCCGGTCCCGGCCGGGACCGCGGGCGAGCTGTATGTCGCGGGCGACGGGCTGGCCCGCGGGTACTTCGCACTGCCGGGGCTGACCGCGGCCGGGTTCATCGCGTGCCCGTTCGGCGAGCCGGGGGAGCGGATGTACCGCACCGGTGACGTCGTGATCCGGCAGCACGACGGCGAACTGGTGTGCCTCGGGCGTGTCGACGAGCAGGTCAAGATCCGGGGTTTCCGGATCGAGCCGGGAGAGGTCGAAGCCGCCTTGCGGAGCCATCCCGACCTCACCGAAGCCGTCGTCGTGGCTCGCAGGGACGACGGTCAGGCGCGTCTGGTCGCCTATCTGGTATCCGTGGCGGATGCCCCGGACGCGGCCGCGCTGCGGGAGTTCCTCGGCCGTTCGCTGCCCGGGTACATGATCCCGTCGGCGTTCGTTCCGCTCGACGTGCTTCCGTTGAACCGCAACGGGAAGCTGGACCGCAAGGCGCTGCCCGAGCCGGCCCCGCCGACGGCGGTGGCGACGTTCACTGAGCCAGCGGGGCCGGTGGAACGCGCGCTCGCCGACATCTGGGCGGAAGTCCTCGGCCTCGACCGGGTCGGCGCCCACGACGGGTTCTTCGAGCTGGGCGGCGACTCCATCCTCAGCATCCAGGTGGTGCACCGCGCCCGTCAGGCGGGCTGGCGGATGACGTCGAAGGAGTTGTTCCGGCACCGGACCGTCGCGGAACTGGCGAAGGTCGTCACTTCCGTCGAAGCCGAACCGGACGAGCGCGAGGCCGTCGCCGGGGACGTGCCGCTCACCCCGATCCAGCAGTGGTTCTTCGACGTGCACACCGCCAACCCGCACCATTTCAACCAGTCCGTTCTCGTCGAAGTGGATCCGGCGGTGGATCCGGAAGTGCTGCGACAGGCGCTCGACGCCGTCGTCGCACACCACGACGCGCTGCGGATGCGCTTCGAGCACGTCGAGGGGGAATGGCGGCAGCACAACGACCCCGTCGGGGCGTCGACGGCGCTGCGGATCGAAATCGTGTCCACAGTGGACGAAAGTGACCAGCGGGCGCTGATGGAGGAGGTCGCCGACGAGGCGCACGCCGGGTTCGACCTCTCCGCGCCCCCGCTGCTCAAGGCCGTGCTGTTCGCCCGCGAGCCGGGGCCGCTGCTGTTCCTGACCGCGCACCACCTGGTGATCGACGCGGTGTCCTGGCGGATTCTGCTGGAAGACCTCGAGCGGGCCTACCGGCAGGCGGCCGACGGCGAACCCGTCGACCTCGGCGCGAAGACGACGTCGTTCCTGGACTGGTCGCACCGGCTGCGGGAGTTCGTCGACGGCGGCGGACTCGACCACGAACGAGACCACTGGTCGCGGGCACTTCCTGCGTGCGACCTGCCCGTCGACCGGGCGACGCCGGTCCCCGGCACCCCGTCGGAGTCCGTGACCGTCGGGCTCGACGCCGACGACACCGACGCGCTGCTGCACCTCGCCCCGGGCGCCTATCGCACCCGCATCAACGACGTCCTGCTCGCGGCGCTGGCCTGGTCGCTGGCGCGGTGGACCGGCGAGGAGCAAATCGCGGTGGATCTGGAAGGCCACGGCCGGGAGGAGATCTTCGACGACGTCGACCTCACCCGCACGGTCGGCTGGTTCACCACGCTGTTCCCGCTGGCGCTCGAAGTCACCGCCGCGGACGAGCCGCGCTGGCGTGACCTGGTGAAGTCCGTGCGCAGGCAACTGCGCGCGGTGCCCGGCAACGGCTTCGGCTTCGGCGCGCTCCGCAGGCGGAGATTCCCCGAGCTCGGCGGGCGCTCCCCGCAGATCTCGTTCAACTACCTCGGACAGGGCGACGACACCGCCGCCGGAACCGGGCTCTACCGGGCATCGCACGCGCCGATCGGCCACGAGCAGGATCCGGCGGACGCGGGCGGCCATCTGCTGGAGGTGGTCGGCGGTGTCCAGGAGGGACGGCTCGAGTTCTCCTGGTTCCACCGCCCGGACCGGCACGACCGGGCGACCGTGGAATCGGTCGCCGCGGACTTCGCCACGGCCCTGCGCAGGATGGCCCGAGACTGCCGGGGAGAGCGAGCATGACGACGCTGTTGTCGCGCAACCGCGACTACCGCCTGTTGTGGGGCGGCCAGGTCATCTCGGAGACCGGTTTCAGCACGTCGATGATCGCCTTCCCGCTGCTGGTGCTGGCCGTGACCGGCTCGGCGGCGCAGTCCGGTCTGGTGCTCGGCGCGGTCGCGATCGCCCAGTTCGTCGACGGGCTGCCCGCCGGGGCGCTGGTGGATCGCTGGAACCGCAAGAAGCTCATGCTGGCCTGCGAGGCCGTACAGGGCCTCGCGGCCGCCGCGCTGGTCGCGGCGCTGTGGTGGGGTGTGGCGAACGTGGCGATGATGATCGCCGTCGCCGCGGTGATGGGGCTGTGCCGGGCGCTGTTCGAACCCGCGGAGGAGGCGAGCCTGCCGCGCCTCGTCACCGTCGACCAGGTGCCGTCGGCGGTGGCGATGAACGCGGCGAGATCGAGCGCCGGGCAGCTGTCCGGCACGGCGCTCGGCGGCTTCCTGTTCGCCCTGGGCCGGATGGTGCCGTTCGTCTTCGACGCCATCGCCCACGTGGTCGCCTTCGTCGCCCTGCTGTTCGTGAGGCTGCCGCCGAAACCGATCGAACACCGGACCGCGACCCCCCATCTGGGCAGGGAGATCGTCGCCGGGCTGCGCTGGGTGTGGCACCAGCCGCACGTGCGGATCACCGCGGTGTGCGCGATCTGCCTGAACCTGTTCTTCAGCGCCTACTACCTGGTGATCATCGTGCTGGCGGACTCACGTGGCGTCCCGGCGGGCGAGATCGGCGTGATGGCCGCGATGCTCGGCGGCGGTGGCATCCTCGGCGCGCTGGCCGCGCCGTATCTTCACCGCAAGCTCAGTCCGTACGTGATGATCATCAGCGTGTTCTGGGCGCTGACCGTGCTCACCCCGGTCGCGGTGTTCGTCCACAACGGATATCTGATGGGCCTGCTGTTCGCGGCGATGGCGTTCCTGCCGCCCGCCGCCAACACCACCATCAGCACCTACCAGCTGCTGCTCACTCCCGACGCGCTGCGCGGACGGCTCGGTGGCGTGATGGGGGTGACCGGCGGCCTGGCCGCCGCCGCGGGCCCGGCGCTCGGCGGCTGGCTGGTCGACGCGCTGCCCGGCGGCACGGCCGTGCTCGTCTGCGCGGGCGCGATCGTCGTGGTCACCCTCTTCGCCACCTTCAACCCCACCCTGCGCCGGTTCCCCCGGCATGTCGAGGGGACCGCGGAACACCTGACCCAAGAACCGGAAATGCTGGAAACGAAAGGAAAGTCGAATGACTGACGAAGGCACCTACCAGGTCCTGATCAATGACGAGGAGCAGTACTCGCTCTGGCCGTCGGAAAAGGAGGTCCCGGCGGGCTGGCGGGCCACGGGCCACCGAGGCAGTCGTCAGGAGTGCATGGACCACGTCGACGAGGTCTGGACCGACATGCGTCCGCGCAGCCTCCGCGAACGGATGGTTTCGGACCAGGCTCGCTGAGCCACTGAAAGGCTCGACCCCCCGTGCGACGGCGGCGCGGCGCCGAAGCGCGGGCATGGGCAGATGCGTGGCTCCGGAGCTTGGTCGCCGGAGCCACGCATTTGGGGACCCGGCGATCCTGCGGCAACTGGCCGGACCGCAGGTCCGGCAGGACTCCGTCGTCAATCGACGCGATCGCACTACCTGATCTTGAGCCGGGCGGGAGGGACGGGTGTCACACGATGGGGTCGTGACGATCTTCTCGGTGCCGGGTCTTAGTGGTGTGGAAGTAAGGATGGAACTCCGAGCTTCCCCGGAGACCACAGGAACCGACCAGAGGAGAAGTCATGACGAACTCGACTGCTACCAAGGCCTCCAGCCAGTCGTCCGAGGTCGAGAAGACCGGTACGGGCGCGCTGGAGTCGAGCAAGGGCACGACCAGTATCGCCGACACCGTGGTGGCGAAGGTCGCCGGTCTGGCGACTCGGGAGATCTCCGGCGTGTACGACCTCGGTGGCGGTGCGGCCCGGGCGTTCAGCGCGATCCGTGAGCGCATTCCCGGTGCCACGGCGTCGGCGAGCCAGGGTGTTTCGGTCGAGGTCGGCGAGAAGCAGGCCGCGGTCGACCTGCAGATCCTCGTCGAGTACGGCGTGTCCATCGCCGACCTGTCCCGCGCGGTGCGCAGGAACGTCATCGGCGCGGTCGAGCAGATCACCGGGCTCGAGGTCGTCGAGGTCAACATCAACGTTTCCGACGTGCACATCCCCGGTGAAGACGAGGACGAGGACGCCAAGACCGACACCGGCCGCGTCCAGTGAGCCTCGGCGTCGAGATCGACGCCGACCGCATCGCCACCGCTGTGCAGGCCCAACCCCACGTCGCGGGCCTGCACAGCGGCCGGTTCGGCGAGATCGCCACCCTCCTGCGCGGACGCCGGATCCCGGGAATCCGCATCCGTGAAGACGAGATCACCATCGGTGTCACCGGCCGTTACCCGGCGACCGCCGTCGAGATCAGCGACGACGTCCGTGCCGCGGTGGGTCCGGTCGGCGTCCCGGTACATGTCCGGATCGGCGATATCGCCCCCGCACCGACCGGCACAGCCAAGGAGAAACCATGAATTCCACGCATCTCGGCCTCCTCACCGGCCTCGCTCTCGGACTCGCGGCCGCGTTCGGCGGGTTCAGCGCCTTCATCATCGTCCTGGTCCTCGGCGCCCTCGGCTTGCTGGCAGGCCGTGTCCTCGACGGCAAGCTCGATCTTTCGCAACTCACCGGCCGCGACAGGGGCTGACCGCCATGACCGCCACCTTGTCGAGCGCGCCCCTCGGAACGACTCCCGCCGATGCCGGAGACCGGGGCGTCCTCACCATTTCCGACAGCACCGTGCAGCGGATCGCGGCGCACGCGGTGACCGGCGTCGGCGGCGTCGGCGGCGCCGCGAGCCGCGTGCTCGGTGTCGCCGTCGGTGGCGAAGACCTCGACAACAGCGCCAAGGTCACCGCGAAAGTCACCGGTGACACGGCCACCCTCGACGTCCGGATCTCCATCAGCTATCCGATGTCGGTCTCCCGCACCACCGAGGATGCCCGGCGGCACCTGATGCGCCGCGTCGAGGAGTTCACCGGTCTCACGGTGTCGCAAGTGGACATCACCGTCACCGCGCTGCACACCGCTACCGCCGAAACCAGGAGGGTCCAGTGAAACGCCGCCCACGCCGCAGCATTCCCGCGACTCTCACCGCGATCGTCCTGCTCGCCGCTTGCGCCCTCGTCGCGGTCGTCGCGATCCAGATGCTTCTCGGGGAAACTCCCTGGATTCGCTACGACACCGTCGCCGGCACCCTGCACGACCTGCGTTGGAGCGACGTCGCGACGGCCGTCATCGGCGCCGTCGCGGTGCTCCTCGGGCTGATCCTGGTCTTGGCGGCTGTCCTGCCGGGCAGGCTCACCGTCCTGCCGCTTCGAGGCGATCTGGATTCCGGAGCTTCGCGCCGAAGCTACCGCTCCACCCTTCGCGCCGCGGCCGCCACAGTGGACGGTGTGTCCAGCGCGACAGTGAAACTCAAGTCCCGCAAGGTATCCGCGAAAGTGAGCACCGGGCGGGCGACCACCGACGGTCTCGCCGAAGCCGTTCGTGGCGCGATCACGCACCGGCTCGACCAGATCGACCCCGCCCTCCGCCCGGCCGTCAAGGTCAAGGTCCGCAGTGCCAGGAGCGCGTCATGACCAGCCTCAACCGGCCCGCCCGGCTCAATCGCACTTTGCTCGCCTTCTTCGGACTCGTCCTGATCGCGGCCGGTGCCTTCACCCTGCTCACCCATTTCGGCAGGCTCACCGTCCTGCGGCCGGAATCCGCGTTGGCAGCCGGTACGGGACAGCCGCCCGTGTGGACGCTCTATGTCGCGGCCGCGGTCGCGGTCGTGCTTGGCCTGCTCGTGCTGCGGTGGCTCATCGCGCAGCTGACCCGGAAGCCGAAGACCCACACCTGGCGCTTCGAGACCGATCCCGCCGCCGGCCGCACCGAGCTGGCCGCGAGTACCGCGATCGAGCCGTTCGTCACCGAGGTGTCGAACTATCCCGGCGTCCACGCCGCGCACGCGACGCTCGCGGGGACCCGTGACACACCGGCCGTCGCGCTGGTGATCAGCGCCGAACAGGACGGCGACGTCACCGAGATCCGCCGCCGGATCGACGCCGACGGCCTTCCGCGACTGCGGCAGGCACTCGACCTCGACACACTGCCGGTGACCGTCGAGTTCCGCTTTACCGCCAAGACGGGGGCGCGCGCCCTCTAGCGGGTCCCGAGCCGGAAGTTCGTGTGGTAATTCGGCGTGGTGCCGAAGGCTCTTGTTTCTTGTTTCGTGCGGTGAAGATGCTGTCGGCTGAGGCCGTGAGCATTTCGCTGACTTCAAGGTAGCCAGGATGCCTTCATGGCGAGGTTCCGGACCGGCCACGGGAGCCCGGCCCCGTCTTGAGTGTCCATAAGGGACACTGCCGGGCGGGTCGTGAGTGGTGATTCGGGTTCTATTGAGGGGTAAGGCAAAGGTGGCGTGGCGTGGGGCCGGTGTCGCTTCTGCGTAGGCGTTCTCCTGGTAGTGAGGGCCTCTTTGCCTACTCTGAGGGTAGTGAAGGAGGCTTTCGCTACTGTCGGATGTGGTCTCTGGTGACGGTGGGGCGGTTGTGACTTCGGCGGCTGGTCGTGAAGTACATGAAGGCCCCCTTCCTTGCGCCTAGCGCCAGGGTCCCGGCAAAGTCGCATAACTGCTGGTCGGCTCCGCCGCTAGAGCGGGACTAGGCGAACGTGCCGTGGTGGACTCGACAGGAGCGGGCTCCCGCAAGGAGCCTCACCCGGCTCTTGACTGTCCACAAGGGACCCTTTACGGGACAATGGTGCCCGATTTGGGTGACTTGCACGGTTTCGCGAGGGGGTCGTGAGTGATTTTTGTTGTTCTAACCCTCATTGCCACTCACGACCCCTCGCGGAAACGTGCACAGTGGCATCAATCGGACACTCAATCGCCCGGCGGTGTCCCTTGTGGACGCTGAAGCCCGCCGGCGTCCAGAATCCGGCCTGCCGACAGTGCGGGAATAGTCGCCTGACCTGCGAGATTCCGACTTTGCCGGGCCCCTGCGCCCAGGTGCTGGAAGGGGGTCTTCATGTACTTCGGCAAGGCGTGACTCGCGTGTCTGGATGCCGCACTCGGGTGTGTGCGGAGTCTGAACACGCGAGTTCCGGCTATGAACACGCCAGTGCGGTGTCGCGTCACCCAGCCCGCCGTCTCGCCCGCGACCCGACACGTTTGCCTTACTCCTCAATAACCCGGATTACCACTCACGACCTACGCACAATGTACCCAAAATGGACACTATTGCCTGCCCGGCGTCCCTTGTGGACGGTCAAGAGCCTCGCGAACACGCGGTATCGCGTAGTGGTCGTGGACGAGACGGGAGCCCAAGCGGCCGCGGGCGAGTTCATCGGCACAGGTGCCGCGGAAATGCGCTGTAATCTCAATAGTTCCGTACTGCGCACGGGCGCTACCGGATTCCGTGTGTTCGACGCTGGGGGACAGGTGGTCCTCTTGTCCGACCTCTGACCCGGTGCGCGGCCACTCGGGGATCGCGAAGGGGTCGGCCGTCGCCGTGGCCATGGAGTGGAACCAGCGACGGCGACGACCGGCGGAACGCCGCCGCTACGGCGTTCCCCATACGGCAGGTCGTGCTCATCCTGCCGCGTGGCTGGAGCCCACACCCCGAATGGGCGGTGTGGGTATGGAAGTGGCCGCCGCGGCTGAAGAGTCCGACAGCTGCGGCGGCCACCGTGGCCGGGTCATCGACGGGGGGAGCGATGACCCGGACGTGAGGGCTAGTTCTTGGTGGTGCCGGGGGTGAGGACCTTGTCGATGACGAAGACGGTGGCGTTCTTGGTGGGGATGTTGCCGCAGAGGATCTTGGCGCCGTTGACGGTCATGGTGTCGCCGGTGCCTTCGATCTTGACCGGGCCGCCGGCGGTGTTGAGGCTGTCGACCGAACCGGCGGTCGCGAGGCCCTTGGCGTCGTAACGCTTCCCGACGACGTGGTACTGCAGGATCGGGGCCAGCTGGTCCGGCTTGCCGGCGAGCTCGGCGAACTTGGCGTCACCGAGTGCGGCGAAGGCCGGGTCCGCCGGGGCGAACACCGTGATGGCCTGCTGGCTGTTGAGCGTGTCCACCAGGTTCGTGGCCTTCACCGCCGCGACCAGCTTGGTCAGCAGCGGGTTCGTCGAGGCCGCGCTGGCGACGGGCTGCGGGCCCATCGAGTCCAGCGAACCGGGCTCAGTACCCTGCGGCAGCTTCGAACACGCCGGGCCGAACACGTCGGCGTTGGTGGTCACGCCGTCGGGCGAGCCGGTCGAGCCGGAGCTGGACATCGGGGCCGGCGAAGACGCGGCGGGGGCGGGGGTGTTGGCGGCATTGCCGGATGCGGGGGCGTCGTCACCGCTGCAGGCGGACAGGGCAAGGGCGGCGACCGCGGTGAAACCGATTCCTGCGACACGAAGCTTGTTCATGAAATACCACTCCAGGTTGAGGCGGCTGGTGTTGTCCGTTGTGGACGACTCGTTTTGTCTTCTCGCAAAGGATTCGGGGCTGCCGGTGACGTGGATTGGTCGTTCGGCGTTCTTTCTCAGGCGGCGGTGAACGTGACGTTGTGCCGGCCGGTCGTGCTGTCGGGCACGGTGCCCGCGCGCTGGTCGTCGGGGTACTTGGACGAGTTCCGGGACCACTACCCCCGAATAGCTACATTCGCGCGTCAGATCGGGCCCTTTGACTGCACTTTCGGACGTTCACATCAGTTCGCGATACCGGCAATCTTCAAGCGTCGACAATTCCGGCAACGTCATAGTGAACGGAATCAAACCCCGTCATAGTTGGAGTTCGCGCGGCCGCCGATCCGATCTCGCGGTGGCCGAACACGCCGTGGAAGCAGGTAGGTGTGCCCGGAAATGTGTGGAGCGACCAGAGCGACCAGAGCGGCCCCGGTGCCGGCACGGCGTCGCCCGGCGGTTCGGCTATCAGCGAGCCTGGTCCGCGATCTGCCGTGGCACCACCCCATGATGCGCCGTCGCTGTCGTTACCGAAGGCAGGTGGGGCGATCCGGGGAATGGGGGAGAAGTTCGTCGCCAACACGCTGACCGGCACGGCCTCGTTCTCGATCCCGCTCGGGCTCACGACCGGTCGGGGCACGATCTCGTCCGCGTTGTCGCTGTCCTACGACTCCGGCGCGGGAAATGGTCCCTTCGGCCTCGGCTGGGACCTGGCCGTCTCTTCGGTGTCCCGGACACGGACCGTGGCGTGCCCCAGTACACCGACGGTGTGCCGGACACTTTCCAGCTCTCCGGCGCCGAGGACCTTGTGCCCGGCGGCTTCCGGACCGACGGCGACTTCGAGATTCAGGGCTATCGACCTCGGACCGAAGGGTCGTTCGCCAGGATCGAGCGGTGGCGGCAGCGTGGATCTCACTTGGCCGGATAAGCGCCCTGGTCGGTCAGTGTGGTGGTGGCTATGTGGATGTTCTGAGTGGAAGGGATCCGGCCGTCGGCGTCGGCCAGTCCGGCTGCCTGGGCCAGGAACTCCTTTTCGAGCGACTTCACTACTGCCAGGTCCAACGGGAAGAAGTTGTAAATCGCCGAGACGGACCCCCACACCTGCTCGGCACTGCCGCCCAGGTCGAGCGGCTCGGTGGTCCACTCGACAGGCGCGAATCCAGCCGAAGTGAGAATGTCGTCGACGCCTTCCCTGTCTTGGGTACGCGGGTCACCCAGCCGCGGCATCCGCTGTTCCGCAGGAGCATCGGCGAGCACTGGACGGAGCAGGCGCCGGAACAAGTCATTGCCGCCGGTTCCGCCTGCCGAGCCGCTGCCGAGCACCAAGGCCAGCCGCCCACCGGGGGCCAGGACGCGAGCCAGCTCCGCGGCTACCTGGTCGATTTCGGGCATCAGCATGAACGCCATATGTGAGACGCATGCGTCGAAGTCGTTGCCGGAAAAGGGAAGTTCCTGTGCCCGTCCCTCCACCAACCTTGCCTCGGCGAGCGACGGCCGCTGACGGGCGAGCGCCAGATCAGCGTTCGACAGGTCTACACCGGTGACCTCGTGGCCGGCTTCGGCGAGCAGGTGGAGCAGGAAGCCGTCGCCGCAGCCGAGGTCGAGCACCCGCGGGCGGCCTTCGACGTGGTCTCGCAGGAGTTCATAACTCGAGCGCCCGTCCGGCGTCCTGCCCCGGCCCATCGCGCCGACGGTCGCCGCCGGGTATTCGCTGTGGAAATCGCGCAGGAACGCCTCTTGGGCCGCCGTGGTCACGACCACCACCTTAGGACTTCTGCCGCCCCTCAGGATGTTTCGCAGAATCCGGCCCGCTCCGGCCACGTCAGACTGGAACGCTCCAACGTCGCTGCCCGGCAGCCCGACCGGCTAGCGCGCGTTTCCTAAGCCAAGTTCGCGGTCTTCGCGCCCAAGCCTGGTTCCGCGCTGGCCGACAGGAGTCAGCTGCGCTCTGAGTGTCCACAAGAGTCGTGAGTGGCAAGTAGCGTTCTAACCCTCTTTACCACTCACGACCCCCTCCCCAAACCGCACAACTCGCCCAACTCGGACACTGACACCTCGGAAAATGTCCCTAATAGACAGTCGGGAAGGCGTCTCTTCGGCCAGTCCCGCCCTAGCCGCCAACTCCGGCCACGCCACGTTCGCCTTACCCCTTGATATGAAACAGGCGCTAGCTCCGCCTGCCAACTCGGGCACAGCACCTGCGCGCCGCCGGGACCAACCCTGAGGCAACCTCGGCCGGGCCGTGAGCGTAGGTCCGGTATGGGGAGTCAACCGACTGCGATCGAAATAGCCGATACCAGCGCGTGGCTGGGCAAACGCGGCGTCCGGGTCGGAATACCGTCCAGGCCGCTCACGGTCAGGATCGCCGCGCGGCAGACGCGGGGAACCACGACCGGCATCCTGTGGCTGGTGGGCGCTGTGATCTTCGGTTTCGCGGTCACGATCACGTACAGCTACATGCAAAATCTTCCAGGCGTGCGAGGCGTGGAGATGCCCGAAAGCCGGTACGCGTATTTCACGGTCGCCGCGATCTCGCTCGGGCAATGGGCGTCGATCCTCCACCGGGAACGGCAACTGGGCGGCCTTCCGGCACCGAACCGGCGCCCGCCGTCGGCCGCAGGAGTTCTCGGCGGCTGGTACCTGGCCTCGTTCCTGATCACCTTCGTCGGGGGTGCGGCGCTGGCCGTGGCCATGTACCTCACCACCTCGTCGCGCACCTTCGCCTGGACATGGCTGGCCATCCTCGGCTGGGGGGCGATCTGCTGCACGACGATCCTCGTCTGGACCGTCAGGCGCCGGGGCCGTGGCGAAGACGCCGCGTCGATCGCCGTCGACAAGGAGTTGCGCTTACAGGACCGCTGGCTCTTGCCGCCCGCGGTCTTCCCGGTCGTGAGCCTGATCGACCCGCTGTTCAGCCACCGGTCACCGCCGGGCTTCACCTGGTGGATGGTGGGTTACGCCGCGCTCGCTGCCGCCACGGCCGTCCTCGCGTACCGGCGGGACGCGCGACGGCCCGCCCTGCCACCCGGCATTTACGGAACCGACGAGACAACGTCCGTCCCGAACCAGACGTACAACCCCTAGCGACGGTCGCCGGGGTGATCGGCCTCCGGACCCGGCTGCCGCGACCGCTGCCGATGCCTGCCCGGAAGCCGGGAACGGAACCCGGTAGGGCCGATGACGCCCTGTTGGTAGTGGAAAACCTGGAGGTCGCGTTCCCCCGGGAAGTCCGGCTGGACGGTACCGGTGCGAGGGGTGAGCCTCACCGTGCGTCCGGGGGAGGCGATCGGCGTCGTCAGCGAATGCATCCCGGTGCTCACCACGCCGGAGCGCGAACTGCGGACGCTGCTGGGCACCTCGCCGGCGATGTTCCAGGACCCGATGACCTCGTTCAACCCGGTCCGCCGCATCGGCCGCCAGCTCGCCGAGGTTTCCGAGCAGCATCAAGGACTTTCGCGCGGCGATGCCCTTTCCCGCGCGGTCGACCGGATGCGTGCGGTGCGCATCCCGGCGGCGACAGTACCCGCACGAATTCTCCGGTGGCATGCGCCGGCGCGCGATGATCGGCATGGGCTTGCTGTGCGAACCGCGGCTGATCATCAGCCACGACATCGCGGTGGTTTCCCAGACCTGCGTACGGATCCTGGTGATGTACGCCGGACGGATCGTCGAAGACCTTCCCGCCGCGCGGTGGGCCGTAGTAATCGCTGGAGTTGTGCTGGTTACGTGTGCAGGCATGGCACCTGCACGCCACTTCCGTGACGCCCAGCTTGAGACGGCTCCGAAGGCCATCGAATGCCGTCTTGAGAACGACTGAAGCCCCGCCCCTCCGAGGAGGAGCAGGGCTTCTGACCTGCGAAAACAGATGGTGCGCGATACTGGGATTGAACCAGTGACCTCTTCCGTGTCAGGGAAGATCGATCTAGCTCCTGACCAGGCATTTCCTTCGTTTTTGCAGGTCCGCGGTCTCTCGTTCCTCCTCGTTGGGGTGGCTTGGAACGCGTTGCGGCGCGTTCCGGTCGCCTGAATATCGCCAGTTGATCTTGGATTGCTGGTTACGAGGAGTTACTTCCTGTCTGCAAAAGCTGTGGGTTTTCCGGTTGAGGGTGACGCTGTTCTGCAGCTGGTCACGGTCATCGTCGGCGTTATCGTGGGGTTGACGTTCCTGTTCGGGTTCGGCAACGTTCTGGCCTTCGGGCTCCGGCTCGGCGTACCTGGTTGAGTGGCTCCACTGGTCGCGCCCGCCGTGGACCTGTCGGTGTTGGCGCTGCTGATCGCGATCCGACAGCTGTCGCTGCGTGGAGCTTCTGCCGAGGTGATCCGGCCAGCACAGCGCCTGCTGCTGCTTTCGAGTTTCGTCACGCTGGCGTTGAACGTGGCCGAGCCACTCACCGCGGGAGAGATCGGCCGTGCGATGTTCGATGCAGTTGGCCCGCTCCTGCTGATCGGCTGGGCCGATGTTGGGCCCGTGCTACTTCGTGAGCTCGCGTCCGCAGCGTCGTCTGTCGAGAACGTTGCAGTTTCAGCGCAGGCGCCGAGTCCGCCCGCGTCGATAACTCCCGAAACTCTTTGGAATACGCGGCCTCAGCGCATCGACACATCCCCGCAGCCAACGAAGCGGTCCGGTACGGCGGGCCCTGGCCGGCCGGGGCCCAGGCCCGCCGTACCGGGTCAGGCTGCGTTGACGAGTCCGCCGACCTGGAGGGTTCCGTTGTTCAGTCCCGCCGTGTAGGTGGCGAAGATTTCTTTGTTGCTGTCGACGTGGGTGGCGCTGGTGAAGGCGCCCGTTGTTTTGCGGGTGCGGTCCCAGATACCGCTGCCCGGCACGACGCTGGTGACATGAAGGGTTCCGTCGGGCAGACCTGCCGCCGAGACGGAAAGGATCGCGCTGTTGGCGTCGATCAGATCCGCCGAGGAACCCCACACCCCGCCCGCGGTGCGGTATCGATACCAAACGCCGCTGTCGGGGACGACCGCGAACAGATGCAGGGTGTCGTCGGGGAGTGCAGTGGCGGCGACCGAAGTGATGTAGGGATTCGTGTCGATCTGGGTTGCCGAGGCGCTCCAGACACCGGCCGCGGTGCGACCACGTGTCCAGACTCCGCTGCCAGGAATGACGGTGAAGAGAGCAAGAGTGTCGTTGGGAAGCGCGGTGACAGCGACAGCGGTGGTGTACGGATTAGTGTCCACGCGTGCGGCGCTGCTCCAAGTTCCGTTGACAGCACGGATTCGATGCCAAACCCCGCTTCCCGGGACAACAGTGAAGACGTGGAGAGTGCCATCATTCTTACCTGTTGCAGCGACAGCGGCGATGTTGGGGTTGGTGTCGATCTGGGATGCCGAGGCGGCCCAGTCGCCCGCCGCGGTACGGCCGCGATACCAGACACCGGAACCCTTGACGACATTGAAGACATACATGTTGCTGTTGGGAACACTCGCGACCGCGGTATCAGTGAGGCTGAGACTCCCATCGACCTTGATGGCACTGGCATCCCAAGAACCGGCCGCCCACCGCGTCCGGTTGAACAACGGACCACGAGGCTCCTGGCTCACTTCGGACGAGGTCCACCAGCTCGTCTGCTTCGTGGCGCCCGCCCAGCTCAGGCTGAAGTGGATGTGGTCGGTGTGCGGGTTCGGCCCGGTGTAGGAATGCCACGTGTCCGGGTTCTCGTACGCCTTCCAGATCCGGTGGTTCCAGATCATGTACATGATTCCCAGGCGGCGCGCCATCGCGTGCTTGTTGCCGTACTTGTCGGTGCTCAGCAACCAGCTGATGATGTCTTCGGCGTCGGCTTTCTGGGCCGGGTTGCTGATGTTCAGCATGTAGTCGAGGGCGCGGCCCTCTTTGTGCTCGCTCTGCCCGCCCGAGTCGCAGGCCCTACCGATGGACGAGTCGTGGTTTCCGTACGCCCGGTTCAGCAGGTCCCGCAACCCGATGGTGCCCTTCTGGATCGGCAGGCACTGGTCTTGGCCGTCGTAGGCGGCGTAGGCGTCGATGGCGGCAGGGAAGGACGGCGTCGGAGGAGACGCCACTGCCGCCGGAGGTGCGGCGGTCATGATCGAGCAGGCGGCCATGAGACCGACGGCCAGCTTGATGGCTCTGTGCCACCCGGTTTTCCGGATCGGTCGATGAAGTGAAACTTCGGACACGGTGATAACCCCATTTCGAATAGTGCGGAAGACCGGCGACATCGGCGCCGGCCCTGCAGGTGTAGCGGGAAACGGATGTCCAGAGCCGGAGCTGGGAGATCGGACATCCAAGTCCGGGCAATCGGCCACTCACCGGCTTGGGTCTGCCACTTTGCGTAGACGGAGTCGTCGTCGCAGGCGGCGCCCTTCATGACTGCTGGAACTCCGATCACGGTGACGGGAGTGGATTTGCGCACAGTTTCCGAAGCTAAACAGGGCAGCCTGATGCCCGGCGAGAGAAGGCAGGAATTCGATTAAGGCAGGGCGTGCGGATGCGAATGTCGCGCCGCTATGCGAGCATATACTGCGGTCTGCCTGGACCGCTATGGCCGCGATAGGCGATGCGGCGGAGACGCACTACCTCGAAGCCAAGAGTGTCTTGGATATCGCGACTCGAAATGGCAAGAGCGAGACGAGCGGCATGTCGTCACTCTTGTGCATTGGTGTAGCGCCGGCCGAGACCATCGCTAGTCTGAAGGCCCTGCATTACGCGATGTGTAGACTCCAAGAGGCGCTCTCTTCCCCAACCTCGGGGATGCCCATTCGTGAAGCCGCAGGCCCAATTGCTTCGCGGCGGCACCACGTCGAGCGCGGACCGTCCCTCCAGTGCGACTCGAGATCAGTGCCAGCCGGTGCAGGTGAAAACACCCGCCGTGTCAGTGCACGCCCGAACCTTGTAGCCGGGTCCGTCGTACTGGTACTTCGTGTAAACCTCGCCGCTGTACCAGGCGGTTCCCTTGCCTTTGACTCTGTTGACCCAACCGTGGTACGAGCCGTCGGGGTAGGTGACATCCAGGTACAGCCAGCGGTTTTCGGGGATCTTCGCGTGTCCGCGGGCATGTTCGTGATTGTCGGCGCCCCAGTAGGTCTGCAAATTCAACCAGGCGGCCGGGAACTGTTTCACCGTGAGCTTTCCGCTACACCAGTAATCGTCACCTCACAGGGAGCGGCGTTCGCCGGAGCTGCGGAACCGAGTATGACCAGACCCGCGGAAAAGGTGGCGACGACCGCAACAGAAATAACCTTCTTCACTATCTCCCCCTAATTCGAAGAGCCGGACTCAATGCCCTCGTGTGACATACTGCACCAAGGCGTCACTCTTGGGAAGAGGACTTAAGACCTCTCATGGTTCCGAGTCGGCGTAGTTGCCCTTAAGCGCCCAAGTCCTTACCACCGGGGCAATCCGTTTTCAGTAGCTCTCCGCCGACTTCTGTGGTGACTATGTCGACACGCGCCTACACCGGGTGCGGAAGCCGTAGCTGACGAGCGCGATTTCCACGGGGCGACGGAGTCTGGATGGAGCCGCGAACAGCGTCTTCGGATTGGTCTGTCCGCCGCTGGCATGCGGGGCCGGTGACAGGACCGCGGCGGACTGACATCGGGACCGCGGGTCGGACGCCGAGCCCGATGTTCCAGTGCCGCCACTCGCCGAGCTGTGGACTCGAAGGGGCATCAACCCGATGCCGTCAGCCCACACGTACCGAGATTCTCCCGGTGGCTCCACGCTCCCTCCCCTTGACGCGGCGCCAGCTGCTTGTCCGCGATGAGAGGTACCGCGCTCTCGGCCGAAACGCGGCCTGAGGGGAGGTCCAGTCGTTGCTGTACCGCAAGTGCCCGTCGGCGAGGTAGGCGGCCCCGCCGTCCGACCGCGACCCAGGCCAACGCCAGTGTCGTGGGCACCACGCACGGCATTGGGGAATGGCGGGTCGAGATCGACATCCACGAGGCGATCGCCCGCCCTGGGCACCAGGGGGCTCGTCGCCGCCGTCGCGGCGGAGGAACGCCCCGGAGCCACCGGTCCAGAAAGTCTCACCGAACAAAGGGTCCGCCGACACCGCCACGGCACGTCGCTCCCAGCACCCGGGGCGATGTTGACCGCGGTCAACGGCGTCCGCGCTGCGTAGCCACGGTGCCACACAGCGGGTCGATCAGCCAGATCCGTGACTCGTCGCCTGTGTTCGCGCCGTACTCCTCACCGAGGATCACATCGCGCGGGTACGCCTCCCGCAGAACCCTCCGGATCACGCGCTCCGCGGCGAGATCCACCCCATGGCGAAATCTCTGTCGCCTTTCTCGAACCGCTTGAAGGCTCTGCCATAAGAACGCCGGATCACCTCGCACGCGGCGTTGGCGGCACGGATCGCCACCTCCACGTCGGAGCCGGCTCTCATCGCCGTGACCAGTTCAACCGCGAATCGGATTCTTCCACCCACGGATATCCGAAAACCGTTTGTGCTACACGACAACGGTCGTAGTCTGGCCTGTTCCGCGTCAGGCGGGCCCGCGACCGCGGCGACCGGACCGGACCGGTGAGTGTGGAGTGGACGAACGAACCCGAGACATCGTGCTTGGCCTGACGGCGAACCCGGCTTTGCCCGATCACCTGCGTGCCCGCCTGCCCGCCCCGCGGTGCCACCGAGCGACACCACCTGGCACATCGACGGTGACATCAAGCGGGCAGCTGATCCGACGACCGCGCTGGACGAGGTGACCGTCCTGCTGGACCACGACAGCACGGCGATTCGATGGATGCTCGCTGACCGCCGGATCTGCCTCTCGAGGCCCAACAACGGCTGGCGGCCGATCACATCCCCGGTGTCCGTGCAGGCCTGGCCGTCAACCCCGTGGTGGCGGAGCCGATCCTGCGCGAGCTGGCGAACGACGAGTCCGCGGACGTACGGCGAGGCGTGGTGCACACCCCGTCGGTCCCGCTGGACGTGCTCACACACCTGGTCGAGTCGACCAGGATCGGGCCGGTCCGGTTGCCCCGCGTCATAGCGGCGACCGACGAGGAGCTGCGTCTTCTCGCGACGTCACCGTCTCCACGAGCCCGGATGCTGGTCGCTCAGCGCACCGCGCTGCTCGCGGACGTCTTCGAACTTCTCGTGGCAGACGACAACATCCATGTCGTCAAAGGGATCGCCCCGCCCCCCGCGCTGTCCGCGAACCCCCACTGCGACCCTGAACTGCTGCACCACATGGCCTGCAACGCCACCGCACGGCGGACGTACCGGGCGGTCGCCGAACACTCGAACACCCGCGCCGAAACCCTGCTGCTGTGCCTCGGAGACGACACCGCGCGACGGTGGGCCGCGGAACACCCGAACCTGCCGACCGACATTCTGATCAAACTTGCGAACGACCCGGACCTGGCTCGACACGCGGCCGCCAACCCGGTACTACCCACCGAAGTGATGGAATCGTTGACCGCCGCGTATCCCGGGAATCTTCCGGAGAGCTGATTCCTCGAACGCACATCGGCGTGAGGGACGTCAGAGGCAAACGGCTCGACAGCAGTCCAAGGTGGTGAGCACACTGCCACGGTGATCCGTTTTCATTTCCGTCTGAGGCCGCTGGCCGAGGTGGAGTCCTGGGATGATCGCGATCTGCACTGGTTCGCTTTGACCGACGGCTGGTACTGGATCGAAGTGGACGGACACAAGCTGTTCCACCACCCGCCAAACGCCATTGCAGGGCAGCCCTCGCCAGTCGACTACTACGTCGTCCGGCTGTGGGAAGACCTTCTGGAAGTGCTGCCGTCTCTGCTGGAACCGGTGCCCGCGGACCTCGTCGACCTCATGACCAGCGATCAGGATGCCTGGTGCGGGGCAGGTGTCGAGGACGCGGAGGCAGCTCTCGACTGGTACAGCAGCCACTTCATGTACACCAGTTACCTCACCGCCTCGCCACGCATCGTGTGGTGGCGGACGCTCGCCGACCGGGACACAATCACCGTCGACTGGCGGCACGCCGCCGAGCACGGACTCGACTGCACTGTGCCGAGGCAAGGACAGGCGAGCGTCCCCACCGAGCTGTTCCTGCGAGCCCTGGAGAAGTTCGACCGAGAACTGATCGATGCCATGGACCAGCGCATCACCGAGATCGAGGCCCGCGGGCTGGATCCAGACATCCCACTCGACCTCGAACAGCTCCGCCACGAACACCAGCAGCGTTCACTATCCCTGGCCGCCACACTGCAGCACGTACCCGAGACAGACTGGACAGCCGTTCGCGAGGGCGTCGCGCGCATCTTCTCAACACATACGCAGAAGCTGCCATCCGTCGCCACAGACCTGGATCACTAGCGGCACTGTCTCAGCCGCTCACCAGGCATGTGAGTGCGTTAGGTGCGACCACAATGGACTAAGGATTCGGGTCAACTCCACCGCCCGGGTCGTAGATCGTTGCTTTCCCCGGCTGCCTGACATGGAGTCGACGGCCATGCTCAAGGGCTCGGCACAGGCACGGATGGCGTCGGGGAGAGACCACCTCTACGCCTTCTGACCTGGTTGTAGGCGCACGTGGCGCCGACCAGGACCGAACGAGTGAGTAGGAGCGGGTATGACCGACGATGTGGCCGGCCAAGTGATCAAGGCTGAGCACGCGCGTGACGCACGACGTTGTCGAGCAGGTTACGCAGCAGACGTTCCGGCCAGGACGGGGATGAACTGCGGGCTGTCGCCACGCTGCCCGGCGGTCAGCACGATCGACAACGGCTTCTGCCCCTGCTCGCAGCCCAGATGCAGCTTCGTTACCCATCCGCCCCGGGGACCGGCCCAACGCGTGATCATCCGGTTCGGTGGTTATTCCGCCGGGCGGCTCGGCCTGCGGATCCCCCTTTTCCGCGCACCCGCAGCATGCTGATGCGCTCGGGCGATCGTGGAATCCACGATGACATCCCACGTGATACGCCCGGTCGCGTCGGCCATGGCCTGCAAGGCGGTCAGTATCCGCCGCCAGGTGCCATCACGTTGCCACCGCCGAAACAGTGCGTACGCAGCTGACCACGAGCCATAGACCGCGGGGATATCCCGCCAGGGTGCGCCAGCACGCACCCGCCACCGGATCCCGTCGATCAGCTGCCGCTTGCTCCACAACGACGGCCGACTCGGCCGCGACGGCACAGGCAGCAACGGCTCCAGCGCTGCCCGTCGGTCAGGTCGAACCGCCTCGTCACCACTCGGGTGTCCACGAGGTCTCCGGTGGTGTTCAAGGTTCTTCTTGGTCGACGAACCAACTACCGGAGACCTCGCCTGTTCCTGGTCGCCAACACGCCCGACAGCGCAAACTCAGACCAACCCGGCCCGCCGACTTGGATACAGGCCCTAGATGAGCGCGATGCCCGGGTGAGAGCGCGAAACCGCAGCCGACGTCCCGCAAGGAAATCGGAAGGCCGCCCGTCGCGTCGCCGGGAGAGTCCGTCCGGGTGGCGACTGTGCGGGGCGCGTACGAATGGTGCCAGGCTGGTGGTGCCCCTACACCCCAAAGGAGGCCGACGTTCCATGACAGTGTCCGTGCCACCGGTGTGTCCTGACATTCTCGCGTTTCGTGGTTCGACTCTGGCGGCATTCGACGAGTTGGCGCAGGCGCGCACGCTTCGCGAGTTGCTGCGCACGGCACATCGGTTGTGGTGCGGCCCGTCGTGTCCGCAGGACGTGACGTGCCCGTTCCTGCACTATCGAAGAGCGCGGGTCGAGCCAACACGGCCGCAGGCAGTGCGGTCGCGCTATAACCGCGATACCGCGCACCTGTTCACATTAATGGGCGGAGACGGCTATACAGCTGGAACACCGAAGACGCACGAAGTCGATGGCTGGCCTCTGCTGGAGCGAGTATTGGCGGAAGTCGACATCGCGCGTTCGGGCGGACGGCTGGCTCTGGACTACACGGATTGGACCAAGAAGGGTGACCCGACGCCCGCGCGCACGGTGAGTTCGGTCTGCCGAGATGCCCTTCAGTGGATGGCCTGCTGGTGTGGTGAACGGTATGCCGCCGATTCCACGGCAGTGCGCTACATCGCGCTCACGACCGTGGTCGACGACATCTGCGTGCCGCCGCTGGATTTGCTCGACGGGAGTTTCCGCATCTACGGTCGCTGTGCCCGAGACCTGGTGGAGGCGATGGAGCGCGAGGGATGGGGCCGCGACGGTACTCACGTACTCCTCTCGCTGGTCAGGCAATACCTGATGCAGTACGCCGAGAAGGTCAGCGCGGGCGTACACGCCGAGCTGAGTCGCTCGGCCGAGGTGTGGGACAGCGTGGTCTACCGCACCCACACCGCCAACACCTACGCTGCCGCGGTAGTGATCGCCCGGGTCACCGGCTGCGGACCGCTGACCACCGGCTGGATCATGGACAGCGCCATATGCGACGCGATCTCGATGGACCTGTGCAAGTCAGCCACGCAGGTCTACCAGCAGGACGACCACCAGCCGACCCGCGGGCCGCTCGAGGCCATGCGCCACATCGGGTACCACTCGGCCTACCTGGATCTCATGGACGATCTGGTTTATACCGGGGCACCCGAACCCCTCGTGCACTTCGGTCGGGCCGGATTCCTTTTCGTGCAGCTCCAGGATCGCTACCAGGAACGCGCCGCGGGCCGCCGGTTCCCGATCCGCCCGGCAATGGCCCGCCTACTGCGATCGTTGTTCGGAGACGCGCCCACCGACACCCGACTCGACAAACTGTTCCACCCACGCGGCCGATCCGACAGCGTAAGGGATTGAACGCCGCCGCAGACAGATCGAAGTCTCCACCGGCCTGAGCTTCCCTTGGTTGTCCGGACACCTTGTCTGGCGAACAGGGGGAAGCTCAGGCTGTGCCCGAGGTTCCGTTTCCGTCCGCGACCGCCAGTACGATCCGGGCCCGTTCGACATGACTGGCCCGGATCGCCCGCGACCGTGTCCACGTCTCCAAGATCACCCGGTCCTCACCACTGACCACCAAACCCCACGAAGGCATAACCCAGCATCACAAACCTACGACCGTAAACCAAATAGCGACGCCCGACACTAGCCGCTGCCCGTAGCGCACGAGGGCCGGTTGATCTAGGCCCAGCTCGGCGCGCAGGGTGTCGAGCTGGGCCTGGGGCGATTAGCGATAGCTCGCGGCGGATTCGCCGAATTGTGTGGTGTCGACCGTGTGCGTTGTCAGGTCTCAACGTCGGCGGGCCGACGCACGCCGCGTCGAAGTCACACACGACCCGTCCGCCAGGCGTCCTGACCAGTTGCCCCGGATGCGCGTCGCCGTGCACCTGGCTGGTGGGCTGTCGCGTCGCGTGGTGAAGCGCTGAATCAGCAGAGAACGGATGGCTCGCGGTGCGGCTGGACCCGCCGCAGGTGGAGGTCTTGACGCGCCGCGGGCCATCCGTGCGGGTCACTGCTGGCCGTGCCGGGCCGTGGGCGGTCGATGTTCTAGGTCATGGCCGTCGTTCTCTCCGTCGAGTTGGGCGAACACGATGATGTTGTCGCGGTAGGAGCGCGCGGCTCTGTCGAAGGGGCCGCCGCAGGTGATCAGTCGCAGTTCCGGGCCGGGGGTGCGACCGTAGACCTCCTTGGTGGGGAAGTGGTCTTTGGGGGCGTGGATGGTTCGGCGCGCCACGAAGGTGACGACGGAGCTGTCCGCGCGTTCGACGGTGATGCGGTCGCCCGGCGCGAGTTCGTGCAGCCGATGGAAGATGCCGGGCTGGGTCGCGCCGTCGACGTGACCGACGATCACCGCGGGCCCGGTCTGGCCGGGCGCCGGTCCCGGTTCGTACCAACCGGCTTGCATCGGGGTGGTCACCGGAGGGGTTTGCATGCGCTGGTTCGTGTCGAGGCCGAGCTTGAGCAGTGACGAGTGGGCGTCGAGCTTGGGGATGTGCACCGCGATCGGGGTCACCCGGACCTTGGGGTTGTTGACCGCGCCGGCCGTCGGCGCTGGCCTGGGGGAGCCCGGTGCGGCGTACGTCGTACCGGGTGCGGCGGCTATCGCGGCCGACGGTGGCGTCGTGTCGGTGGTCAGGCTGACCACCAGTCCCAGAGCTGCCGCAGCGGCCACGGCCGCGGTGATCGCGCCGAACGCGGGGCGTGGCGTGAGGCGCGGCCGGTCCTTGTCCCGGCGCCACTGCCGACCGGCGTCGTAGAGCGTCTCCCAGCTGACCCCGGCGATGATCAGGAGGGACGCGCTCACCACGGCGAAGCGGGTGTTGCCCGGCAGGATCGTGACGGCGGACAGCATCCATGCCAGGCCGGTCAACGCGAGGAGGGTGAGCCGGGTCTGGATACGGCCGAGCCCTGCCGTGTCGACGGTTACGACGTCCTCGACCACAGCCATGGCCCACTCCAGTCGGTGAACGGGGAGGGTGGTGTGGTGTGGCCGGGGCATGGCCACACCACACCGCTCCCTCTAGCGGAGGTGACGACGGCGCGTGGAGGCCGTCGTCACCATGAGGAAGGCGATCACCAGAAGTGCCAGTCCGCCGCCGACGACTCCGCCGTCGGTGCGTTGCTGGTGATCATCTGCGGTGCCGCCACCGCCGGCCTCGACCGCGCCTGCCGGCACCGGGTACCCGGCATCGACGTGCTCGCCCGCGGCCCCGTGGACGGCCGCTTCCGCCGAACCGCCGTGCGTCCCGGCCTGGTGGGCAGTACCGACGGCCCACGAAGCGAGACCGCCGTGATCGCTACCCGCCGGGTGGCCGGCCGCGATGGCCACTCCATGGCCGGCACCCGCGGTGCCGTGCCCGGAGCCACCGGTCTGGTGACCGGCCGTGCCACCGGTTCCACCGGAGCTGCCGCTGGACGGCGAACCCGGGTGGGTTCCGGGTGGGTTCCCGGAGCCACCGTGCGGGTCGCCGGTGCCCGGTACCGGTGCCGGGCCGGTGGCGGGGGCGAGGTAGGCGGTGCCGGTGGTGCCGGCCTGCTCGCCGTTCGCGCCGGTGCCGGTGACCGTCACCGGGGCCATGGTGGTATCCGCGGACGGCGTGAACGTGCCAGTGCACATGGTGCTCTCACTGGCGGCCAGCGTGGTCTCACCACAGGTCAAGGCACCATTGGGGGTGGTGCTGCTGACATCGCTGACAGTGCTGGTCCCGGTGTTGGTGACCGGCACGGCCACCGTCGCCGGCTGGTCGGCGACGACCGGTACGGCGTTGCCCGGTGATCCGGCGTTGGTGCCGTTGACCGTGGGCGTGCCCATGGTCAGGTGGCACGAGCACCCGGTGTCCCGGCCGGTGCCCGGCGGAGCCGGTGCCGGTGTGGGTGCCGGGCCGGTGGCGGGGGCGAGGTAGGCGGTGCCGGTGGTGCCGGCCTGCTCGCCGTTCGCCGTGGTGCCGGTGACCGTGACCGGGGCTGTGGTGGTGCCGGTCGGCGTGAACGGCCCGGTGCACATGGTGCTTTCACTGGCGGTCAGCGTGCTGTCGTAACAGGTCATCGCATCGCTGGGGGTGGTGCCGGTGACGTTGCTGACGGTGCTGGTGCCGGTGTTGGTGACCGGGACGGCCACGGTCGCCGGCTGGTCGGCGGTGACCGGTACGGCGTTGCCCGGTGATCCGGCGTTGGTGCCGTTGACCGTGGGCGTGCCCATGGTCAGGTGGCACGAGCACCCGGTGTCGGCCGATGTCGACGTGGCCGGGCCGGTGGTCGTCGCACTGGCAGTGCTGTCACCTGTGCCGGCACCGTCGGCGGATGTAGCCGCTGTCGCCGCTGGTGGCTCGGCCGCCGGCATTGTCGTGGCGACGCTGGTGGCTCCGCTTTGCGCGGGCCCCCCGGTGATCGCCGAGGTAGCGGCGGTCGCCGGGCTGGACGAGCCCGATCGTGCGGTCAGCGCGGAGCTGACCGGCGCGAGGACCCGTGTCACGGACGATTCCGGTCGAGTCGCCGATCCGTCGCCCGCCGACGTGGCCGGGCGGCTCGAACCGGTGCCGGTCGTTGTCGCCGATGCGGCAGGTGTCGACGCGGATGCCGAGGTCGTGCCGGTCGATGCCGCCTTCTGCGGCTGCACGAGTCCTGACACCAGCGACGTCACGGTGGTCAGCGGGCTGGTGCCCGCGGTCGTGTCGGTCGCCTGGTTACTTGTTCGCGAAGGCTCGGTGTCCTCCTCGGCGTGGGCCACACCCACGCCGAGGAGCATCAAGCCACCTGCGAGTAACCCGGCCTGGATGGACCGTTTTACCCAGGTACGCATGAGAAACCTTTCCAAGTTCTGCTGGGCTGATCAGTGATCTCAGCGGTGTCCAGCCGTCGTCAGCCGATATCCGTCAGTGCGTGCTTGCGCCGGTGAGCGCGGACAGCGGTGATGTGACGGACCCGGCGGACGTGGTCGATCCGGTCGACGTGGTCGATCCGGTCGATGTGGCCGACGTGGTGGCCTTGGTCGACGTGGCCGGTGTGGCCGATCCCGCCGTGGCGGTCGACGTGGCCGGGTCGCACGTGCACACACCGGTGGTGGTGTAGTTCAGCGAAAACCCGGCGGTCGAGGTGTTGCCGGCGGCGTCCTTACCGGTGAAGGTCGCCTTCACCGTCTTGGCGCCAGGACTCGCAGTGAACGTGATCGTGCACTGGGTGCCGGCACCCGGGGCGAGCGTCGTGCCGGTGCAGGTGACCCGGCCGTTCTGCGAGGTGCCCCGCAGGTTGGTGATCGGCGCGGTGCCGGTGTTGGTCATCTGCACCTTGATGGTGGACTGGCTGCCGGCCGGCACGGTCACGGTCGAGTTCGAGCCGACCACGGCGCCGTTGACCGAGGGCTTACCGGTGATCGTCAGCTTTCCCGCACCCGCGGGCGTACCGGTGTAGAAGACCCGGCAGGCCTTGCTCTGCTGGGTGCCGTTCGGACCCGACACGGTGAAGTTGAACTGCGCGGTGTTCGCGCCCGGCCGCGCGGTCGTGGTGACCGTGCAGCGGGTCGTGCTGCCCGGTGCCAGCTGGCCCGAGCCACAGTTCAACGTGCCGAGCGAGGTGGTGCCACCCAGCCCGGACACCGGGACGCTGCCGTTGTTGGTCACCGGAACCGTGATGGTGACCGTGCTACCCGACGGAACGTTCGGGCCGGGAGCGGTGCCCGCGGCCTTCCCGTTCACCAGCGGTGTACCGACGGAGATGCTCGCCGACGGCTGCGGGACCGGAACCGGAGTCGGCTGCGGCTGCGGGACAGGAACCGGGTGCGGAGCCGGCTGCGGGACCGGGACCGGAACCGGGGTCGGCTGCGGAGCCGGCTGCGGCTGCGGGGTCGTTCCCGGCACCACGTTGCCGAGCAGACCGGTCACCGGCGAGAGGATCCCGCCGATACCCGGCAGCCCCGGAAGCGGGGACTCACCCGGCTGGCCGGCGCCGGGGAGACCCGGAAGGCTCGGCAGACCCGGAAGGGGTGCGCCCGGCTGTCCCGGGGTTCCTGGCGTGCCAGGGGCAGGCGTGCCGGGAGCAGGCGTGCCGACGTAGCGGATCGTCGTCTCCGAGCTGACGGTCGAGCCGTTCGGCTTGGTACCGGTGATCGTCAGCTTCGCGCTCTGCGATCCCGGCTTCGCCGGGGCCGTGAACGTGTAGGTGACGGTGCCGCCCGGCGCGACCGAGGTCGCGGACGGGGTGACGGTGCCGCCGGGGAACGAGCCGCTCAGGTTGGTGAGCGGCTCGGTGCCGTTGTTGGTGAAGGTGACCGAACCCGAGACCGGCGAGCCGGCCGGGATGGTCGGACCGTCGCCCGAGATCGGCTTGCCGCCGATGGCCGGGACGCCCGGCTGCATCGGCTTCGAGCCGGTCGGCGAACCGCCGAGCGCGCCTCCGATGATCGGCAGGCCGCCGGTCGGCAGGCCGCCGGTGAGGGTGTCGCCACTCGAGCCGGGCAGGCCCGGCATGCCGAGCGACTGGAGTGTCTTGATGTTGTCGGTGATCTTCAGGACGTCCAGCATCGCGGCAGGGTCGCCGCTGCTCATCTTGTCGAACGCGGTCTGCCACAGCAGGCGCATCGCGTCGAAGTTGTTACCCGCGAAGGACAGATACTCGTCCGGGGTGAACACCGTGTTCGGGCCGAGCCGGTTCATGATCTCGGCGACCTGGAGGGTGTTGTAGAGGTAGTCCGGTGCCAGGACCTTCGCCGGGTCGGGAACGCTCGGCATCCCCTTCTGGACGAAGTTGACCACCTTGTCCGGCGTCGGCAGCCGGGACATGTCGATGGCCATGGTCTTGGTGTCGATGGGCAGGCCCATGCCGCCGCACCCGGTCGCCATCGTCAGGTAGTCGGTGCCGTGGCCCCGCACGTGCGAGGGGTTGAAAATCGGGATCCAGCCCAGCGGCCCGCCGTAGGCGTCGACGACCGGCATGTGCGAGTTCCCGATCGCGCCACTGGCCATCGACAGGATCAGGTTCTTGTACGCCGGGTCCGTGTGGTAGGTCAGGGCGTGGGAGTTGCTGCCGAGCAGCGGAATCCCGTCCTCGTTCTTCCACATGTGCTGCAGGAAGAAGTCGCACGCGTCGCCGCCGCCCTCGTGGGTGGTGTCCCCGGTCGAGTGGCCACCGCCGGACTGGTTCGGGTCGACGGACGTCTGCTTCGCCTCGCCGCCGAACAGGCCACCGGTGAAGATGCCACCGCTGAGCACATCGCCGCTGAGGAACTTGCCCACGGTCGGGATCTGCGCGGTCGGGAGGTCCCCGCCGGACGAGGTCGTCGAGGGGAACAGGCTGGTCGAGGGCTGGCTGTGTGTGCCGCTGGTGCTGCTGGTTCCGGAAGCACTCACCGGCGAGCTGGGCTGAGAGCTCGCGAACAGTGAGGTGGTGTCCGTTCCGGAAAGGCCCAGGCCATCCAGGCCCGGCAATGAGGCAGCAGCGGCGTTGGCGGCCAGACCGACCAGCGCGAAGGTCGCGGTGACCGATATCGCGGCCGCACGGGCCGGGCCGCGCAATACGCGGTTCGACCGGCGGGAATACGGATTCGCCAGGGAAAGGCCGATAGGGGCCCTTCCACCGGGGACGTCGGCGCGATGGCGCCGAGCCCAACGTGTGAATTTCATTTCTACGCTCCAGTTCATGAGCGCCCGCCGATAACGGATAACATCGGCGCGGCGGTTGACGTGTCTGCTGTGAAACGGGGTTTTGTTTGCCGACAGCCCTGGACACCAGCCGTTGATGGAGGTAGTGGCAGCGGGAGCAACTGACTTGCGATTTCAGCCCATGAGTTCGCGAGCCAGCCGTCGAGCTTGCACCTCGACGATCCTGCTGTCGCTACCGATCAATGGATTTTGCTCTGCGATTCATAGTGATCGCTTACGCGTAAATCGCGTTGGTAGCCGACACGTCAGTCAGGCGATACCGAGGGATCGTCCGCACGCTTACGGAGCGGGAGATGCTGATCGGAGACCGGCTCACCAGTGGTGAACCGCGAGCCGGTCAGTCCGCCGTCGAAGATCGCGGCGGAAGTCGAGGAGCCACCCTGCGCGGCCGACGTGCCCGACGAGGGGGCACTACCGGGCAGCATCGCCGGCGCGATCGGGACGATCGGCGACAGCGGCGATGGGGCGGAAGAGGCGGTTAGAAGGGGCTGAATGTGGCGGCGCTGCCCGTGATCGGCCGCCAGGCCCGGCGACAGCGCCGCCGCGCCGGTGGCCGCGTCCGCGAGGCCGGCTGTGGCCGCCGGCGCGTCAGCGGCCCGCGCCGCGACTGGCGCGGTGCCGGGCGTCGCCGAGACGAGCGGCGTGGCGGGGGAGGCGGGTGTCCGCAGCGAGATCGCCGAGGTGACCGTCACCGTCACCCAGCCAACCGGCCGCTGCGTCGCCGACTCTGTCGCGGTCAACGGTGCGGTCACCTCGGATACCATCTGGACCGCGGGCGCGACCAGCGCCGCACCCGTGTCAGTCACCGCGCGAACAGTCCATGTCGTCGTATCCAGCACCGGCTCCGTCAAGGCGGTGACCGCCCCGCTGGCGGTACCGGCAGCAGCGGCGGCGGAGTTCACCGCGGTGTTGGCCAACTGAACAACCGGTTGCGCCACGGCGGAGACCGCGGTGGGCGCAGTGCTGAGAATCTGGTGTGTCACCGGGACGGTGTCCGAGGTGGCCGCGCTGACAGTCGCCCGCACCAGATCTCTCACGCCCGCCGACGGCGGAATCGAGACGGACTGCGGCGAGTATCCCGCCGAGTCGCCGACCGGCGACTCGACCGCCGCAGGGAGGGTGGAAATCTCCTCCGCGGTGGCCGAACCCGCCAGCGCGGCGGCGCCGGCGAATCCGGCGATAGCCAGCCCGCTCAGCATGCCGAAACGGTGCAGGGCGCGCCCGCGGCGACCCCGTGAAACGGGCGTCGTGCCCGTTTCACGCTGGGCCGTTCGCAGCCACACCATCGCACTCCACCATTTCCGGATTGCTCGAAGGGTTGCCCCGACAGTCGACAGTAAGGACACGTCAGGCAATAGGGAACTGCCACTTACGGGACCCGTCTCCGTCACTCCTTACAGTCCCCGTTCCTCGAATGAACCACTCTCCGTCGGAGCCGGAATGCGATACCTCAACCCAATGTGCACGATCGGGTGAATCGTAAAAGTGGTGATCAACTACTCGTCGCGATCCGGGTCCGACGCCACCTTGAACCTTTGGTCACAGTTTAATAACGCCACATGGTCTTCGCTGGTAGGAGCATGGCCGGGGGTGAGGTCGGGTCACCGGTGGCGGAGAACCATCGGGGTGATCGGCTTCATAACATTTCGATCATCCCGCGTAAGAGGATGCGCAGAACTGCGTTCCCGGGACATGGAGGCCGTGTTCAATCCCCGAAACGAGCGCGATCGCGAAGAATCTTCGGAAATGGCGGTCGCGGTGGCCGTATTGGTCTACGCCGACCGGCCGAATACGCGCCATGGGGTCGCGCGATCGCTGCGGGGCGCGCCAGGAATCGGTCGCATCGAATGTGTCGCTAACGGTGACGAACTCGTCAGCAGGTACGTCCGGTCGCCGGCCGACGTGGTGCTCGTCGCGGTCCGGCCGGGCGAGCCGTCCGGCCCCGCCGCCGCGGCGACCTTGCTGTCGATCGCCCCCGGCGCCTCGGTGATCATGTTCGGATCGTCCGGCACGGTCGCCGCGGCGACCAGCGCCCTGGTGCCCGGTGTCGGAGGATTCCTCCGGAAACACGACGGCCTGTACCCCGAGCTGGCCATCGCCGCCGTGTCCCACGACATCGCACCGCCCGCCGCCGAACATCCCCACCTGTCCGAACGCGAGCTCCAGATCCTCTGGGGCATGGCCCACGGCAAGAGGAACATGCAGATCGGCACTGATCTCGCACTCTCCGAGGACAGCGTCAAAACCCATTGCAAGCGGATCTTCCGGAAATTGGGCGTCCACGACCGCGCCGAAGCGGTCGCCGCCGGCTTTCGTGCCGGTTTCCTCTCCTGACGCCGGGTGCTCTCGGTGGCGGGGAGCGAGCCCGCCGAGTCCCGGATCATCGTTGCCAGGAGGGTGAAAAATCCAATGGCACATTCTCGGGCTTGCTGAGCAGCCGCCATGGTGCCCGTGTGCCCCGGTCCTGGCGAACTGATGCCGCCTCGGGCAACGTTCGCCCAATGAAGGGAGGAAAATTGTCTGACCGATCAACCCATGGTTCCTGTGCAGGACGTTGTCGGCCCGGCGACGGTGCCGTCTCGTGACTCGAAGCCGAAGCTGATGTCGGCGGGGCCGGATCCCGCCTCCCGTGGAGGCGATGATGGCTGGGTGCCGGGTCCGATGCCCCCGGGCATTCGTCACCACCGGCGGCGCACGGGGCAACGGGTCGTACTGTTCCCTGGCTCCTCCGTACAGGGGAAGAGCGTGCGGACTGTCGGGCATCGGCTCGAAGAGGGTGTCCCCCGGGGAGGGGAGCCGGGGAGTTACTTCTAGTAGTTGTTCGCCTGCTTTGCCGGACTGTGGGCCAGGTGGCTCGTGGCGTCTCACTCCATCGCCGGTTGTCGTCTTGGGCGATTGCGCAGGTAGCCGGCGGGGTCCCGTTCGGCTGCCTGGCATTCGATGACCACCCGTGCTCTGGTGATCGGCTGCGGCGGCACGACCGGCGGAGCATGGATCCTCGCCGGTGGCGTCGCTGTCGACGACCTGGTGGCCATGCGGCAGGGCATCGCCGATGACCCGCAGTTGCGCTCCTACCATGCCGACGCGCCCGGCCGACGGCTTCACCGAGGGCCGTTACTGGCTCGACCATCCTGCCGCCCGGATGGTCGCTTTCGACATCGGTTCCGGAGAACGGATCGCGTTCGGAGCACCCGGCGCTCCCGTCGTGTCACCGGGACCGCGTTGTAGGCGTCCTGGTCGGTCCCGGTCTGGACGCCGCCGGTCACCGCGCATGGCCGCACCTACCTCGACGGGGGTGTGGCCTCGACCGCCTCGCTCGGCCTGCTCGCCGATGACGGATTCGACGAGATCTACCTCATCGCCCCGATGGCCTCACCGGACCGAGCCCGCATTACCGGCCTCGGCGGGTTCCTCGAAGACCGCTGCCTGCTCTCGGCGCGTGCACGGCGGTCAGGACGTTCGCGGCGATGTCACCGACGTCGCGGCCAGTCTCCTCAGGCTGTGCTGCAGCAGACGCAGCGCGAGCACCTGGACGGTGCGCCGATCCCTGTCGGGTGGGTAGCGCTCGGGCCAGGGGGAGGGGCGATGGCAGGCTTACTTTTCAGCGCTTTTGGTATGTTCGCGGTCACCGGCGATTCGGTCCGGCTGGGCTTCGATCAGGCTTCCCGCGCCGATCGCGAAGTAGATTCCGTGCCACCACTGCTCCATGATGAGCGCCGAGATCGCCTCGCTGAAGGGGCGTTTGAAGTCGTTTGTGTGCCCGGACCGCATCAGCTGGGCGAAGTGGTGGCAGTAGGCGCCGTCGATGTGTTTCAGGAAGGCCGTAGGGGTGATCCTCTCCTCCCGCAGCAACCACGGGACGATGAACTCGTATTCGACGACGGCCTTGGGCAGGATGCCACCGGACACGGCGTCACAGATGGTGGTGTGCAGGGCGACAGCGCCGGTGTGGCGGGCTCCTTCGATGTCGATATCGAAGGACAGATCTCGGCGTGGGACTCGGACCCGCGCTCGGCCGACCGGTGTCGTCGGGGTGAGGTCTTCGGCGTAGCAGTCCGCGAGCTGGCCGGATGCGTACAGGTCTCGCTGCTGGGCCACTCGGCACAGGTCGCTGGCGAGAGCGTAGTAACGCCACACGTCATGACGGTGGTTGCCCAGCAGCCAGGGACCGACGGCCAGGACCGCTGTGCACGCGGCGTAGCGCTCCGCGCGGATGTCGCCGGTTTCCGTCCAATGCGTGTTGAACATCCAGACGGTCCGCTCATAGCAGTCCAGTAGATCCGGCATCGTCACCGAACCCCGGGTGAGGGCGAGAACCGACTGGCCGCATTCCTGGAAGCGCAAGTCGGGTCCGATATCCGCCCAGTCGGCGACGAGGCCGGTGAGCATCATGTCGTCGCGACCGCGGGAACCGGGCATGAACGACAGGTAGTACGTGAAATATCCGCTGTCGGCGGCTTTGAAATCGCGCCACTGGTCTCGGTCACGATAGACCCAGGCCGCCAGGCCGCTGGTGGGCAGATCGTGGACATCCGCTTCATCACTTCGCTTGGTGTCGAAGAACGCGAGATCGGCTGTGACGTGCGCCCGCCGTGCCTGCAGATCGGGTGGGAGGTCCGGCACGTCCCACAGCGCCAGGATCTCGTTCTTCAGATTGTTTCCGTACGCGGTGTCGACGTTGTACTCGAGGTAGAACCCGTAGATGAGCATGACGACGTAGTCCTGACGCCAGTCGTCGTAGATGTCCGGCATCAGGCCCCCTCCCCAGGTGCCTGCGGCGAAGTTCGGATACGCGGCCACTCCCTGGAGCCCGAACTCCTCCATGACCGCAGCCCACTCCGCGGTGCGGCACGGGGACAGATTCGACTTCGTCGAGCGGCCCGCGTTCTCCGCCAGCCGGGCGCGGGCGATCAGCGTTCCCACGGGATCCGCGCCGACTGCGAGAGGTACCAACCCGACCCGCCCCGATGCGGTCGTCCCGGGTTCATGGCTGCGGATGTGGCGGATGTCGGCGAGCAGGGCACGTCCGTGCTCGACCATCTCGGCGCATTCCGTCATCCAGGACGCGAACTGTTCTCCCCAGGCGGCGGGGTCGCGTCTCATGGTCGCCAAGGTCGTCTCCGGGCCGTAGACCCAGCCGTCGGGACGTTGTGATCCAGGGCCGTGCGCGAGGCGGCGTCGTACTGCCGCGGTGTGAGTCGCAAGGGGGGACCCGGCCGCACGCTTGCGGGTCCACAACACGTCCAGGCGGGCGGGCGCGCCGGGCTCGATCGCCGCCGGGCTGTCCAACCGGGCAGCCGAAGTGTCCAGCTCTGTCGGGCCGGACCCGGAGCGTCCCATCCCTTGACCGGCCGGGCTCTTCTCGCGGGCATGGACGCGCTGTGCCAGCGGATCGAGGACAGGGTCCGGAACGACTGGGTCAGTATTCGTTGACTTGCCGGAAGAGGCCGAGCTCGAGGCCGTCACATAGTGAGTGTCGCCGAGGGATAGCCCGCACATGCGTCGCGTTTGGGGAAACCCCCCGATCGGTTTGGGGAAACCCCCGATCGGATGCAGTGCTGTGGGCCCGGAGGAAGCTCGCGAGCGTGGGGGCGATTGGTGTCGTCAGCCCGTGACGACGTCGGCGACGAGGTTGATCGTGGTCGCGAGGATGACCGTGCCGAAAGCGCGGCGCCGGCGAGCCGGGTGATCGCGGACAAAGGCGATCGTCTGTCCATGGGCATACCGTATTGGGACCGTCGGGCAAGTGCCTTGCCCGAGCGAGCGGACAACTCAGGCCGGTTGGAACGCGGGTGGTGGCGGGGGCGGTGGCAGCGGGAGGTGGGGGTCGAGTTCGTCGCCGCCCGCGCGGAGCGTGTCGTCGAGCACACGCCAAATCCAGCGAGTGAGCAGGTCTGCAAGTTCGGCTCTCGGAACGCCGTTCGGGTTTTCGAGCCATTGAGCGGCGCAGGAATCGACGAGCCCGACGACGCCGAACGCGATGGATTCGGCGACCCGTGTGTCCATTTCGAACATTGTCATGTAGTGCTCGAATAGTTGGGTGAGCTGTCGCGCGATGACGGTCCTGACGTCGGCGACCGCGTCCCGGTCTCCGTAGGAGTGCAGGCTCAGGTAGCGGTAGAGGTTGCCGTTCTCGGCGAGCCAGCCGGTGTGCGCGTCGACCGCAACGGTGATCAGCTGCATCGCGCTTCCCCGGAGTTCCCACAGCGGCCGCAGCGCGGTGGTGACGAGCAGCGCGGCTTCATCGGCGATGGCTCGTTGCAGGTCGGTCGCGTCGTCGAAGTGCTTGTACAGCTGTGGCCGCGCGATACCGGCCTCGTCGGCGATATGTGTTGTCGAGACTTGAGGTCCGTTCTCGGCGATCGCTCGCAGTGCCGCGTCGACGAACTCGCGACGACGACGCTCGCGCTGCCCTGCCCAGCGGGTCGCACGGCCATCGCCGGGGCGTGTGGTCGCTGAAGAGGAGATCACCTCTCCGAGCATACCGTCAGAGTAAGGGCTACGTCGTTGTATCTGTTACTTTGTGTGCTACTTCGTGGCGGAGGGTGCGTGCGAACTCTCGCTTGCTGATCAACCGGAATCTGGAGAATGCGATGTGGGATGCCGTCGACGACGCCCCGCCGGACGCGAGACTGCTCGGCAGAATCCGGGACGGAGACATCGGCGCGGGTGACCTGCTCTTCCGGCGGCATGCCGGGCCGCTGCGCCGTATCGCCGCGTGCTGGGTCAGCCAGCCCGCCGAGCGGGACGACCTCGTGGCCGAGGCGTTCACCCGGGTTCTCTCCGCCGTGCGCGACGGCGGCGGGCCGCGCGATGAACTGCGGCCGTACCTGGTCGTCACCATGCGGAACCTCGCCGCCCAGTGGAGCCGTCACCGGCTCCGGGTCCAGCCCCATGCGGTGGTCCCGGCGACGGAGGAGGTCGAGGGAGCCGACGGGCCGGTATTGCAGGCATCGTCCGATCAGCTGGTCAGGTCCGCTTTTCACACGTTGCCCGTGCGGTGGCGCGCCGTGCTGTGGAGCACTGTCGCCGAAGGTCACACCCCGGCCGAGCTGGCACCGGTTCTCGGCGTATCGCCGAACGGGGTCGCCGCCTTGGCCCACCGCGCCCGCGCAGGCCTGCGACAGGCATATCTCCAGGCGCAGACAGCCAAGGAGCCGATCGTGCGCGAGGTGATCGGACGCGGCCCCGGCCAGAGCGCCCGTCGCCGGATCCCGGCCAGTACCGCGCCGGACCACGGATGAGCGCGGTGCAGGACACGGCCACCCCCATCTTCGACATGCTGGTGGCCGAGGTCGGACTCGGCTGGCCGGTCGCGGACGACGTCGGGACCGAGAAGCGCCCACCTGCCGAACCTGACACCACAGTGGACAGACACAAAGAATGTCGTGGCACTCCACAGCATTTCGGCGAGACGTCCGGATAGGTCGTCCGGCAGACTGGATTCGTACCCCTGCCGTTGATGATCGGAGCTCGGCCTTGCACGCTGTCCGGCCATCGGCACGTCTGCCGGCCGGGCTCGGTTTCGCCGAAGGTGACTGGCTTCACGCATGCCGGGTAGCGGTCGGGCTGCTTGTCCCGGGGCTGGCGCTGCTCTTCGCCGGGCGGCCGGAGCTGATCATCTTCGCCGCTTTCGGCTCTTTCGCGGGGATGTACGGGCGGGCCGAGTCCCGCGGTCTCCGTCTTCGGCACCAGGCGCAAGGGGGAGCGATCCTGCTGACCGGCGTCGCCGTCGGGACGCTTCTCTCTGCCTGTCACGCCCGGCCGTGGGTCCTGGTGGTCACCGAGGCCGGATTCGCGTTCGCGGGCGCGTTGGTGACGAACCGGCTCGATCTCGTCCCCCGAGGACCGTTCTTCGGGATCTTCGCGCTGGGCGCCATCGCCCTCGTCCCCGCCGACGGGGCGGGCCTCTCGATCTGCGCCGGGACGGTCCTGTTCTGTGTCCTCATCGGACTCACCGGTCCGAAGCGAGTCCTTGGCAGGTCAGCGATTTCGCCGCCGGGGGTTACCTGCGGACAGGAGGACTGCGAACGCGGGCGGCGAAGGTCGTGCGCTGTGGTGCACGCGGCGCGGTACGTGGCGGCGATTTCGGCGGCGGGCTTCTGCGGTCTGCTGCTGGGCGTCGAACACGCGAACTGGGCGATGGCCTCCGCGGCCGTGCCGTTGGCCGCGGTCGATGCGCGCAACCGTCTCCATCCTGGTGTCCGCAGTGTCCTTCACCGTAGCGCTCACCGGGTGCTGGGCACGTTCGCCGGACTCGGCGTCACCGCTCTGTTGCTCCTGCCGGACTTCAGTGAGACGCTGCTGGCCTTGTCCGTGATTGCGTTGCTGTTTCCCACCGAACTGTTCATGTCCCGCCATTACGGGCTGGCACTCGGGTTCTTCACGCCGCTGATCATGGTGATGACCGAACTGGCCACTCCGGCCGAACCGGTGCCCCTGCTCACCGACCGGGTGCTCGACACCCTGATCGGGCTCGTCGCCGGTATCGCGGCGGCGGTGCTCGTCCGCGGTCCGTGCCGCGATCGGCCCGTGAACGTGGAGTTCAGGCCGACGGCTCGACCGTGACCTTGAGGTGCTTCATGATCGGCTGATCGCTCTGGGTGCTGTAGTCGCCGATGGCGCACAGGACGTTCATCTCCGGCATGTAGCCGGCCGCGCAGCCGCGGGGGATATCGTAGGGGATCACCTTGTAGCGGTACAGGCTGCGAGTGGTTCCGTCCTTGGCGGTGCTGGTGATGTCCACGTCGTCGAACTGGCTCAGGCCCCGTTCACGCATGTCGTCGGCGTTCATGAAGATCAGCGTGCGCAGGTTCTTGACCCCGCGGTACCGGTCGTTGTCCGAGTAGATCGTGGTGTTCCACTGGTCGTGGGACCGCATCGTGCCCAGCGCGAGCGTTCCGGGAGCAGGGATGACGTCCGGCAGGGCGGCGGCGGAGAATTCCGCGCGTCCGGAAGCGGTGTGGAAGACCAGTTCCCTGGCGGGCTGGCGGATGCGGAACCCCAGTGGCTGCCGAACGCGCCGGTTGAAGTCCTCGAAACCGTCGAAAACCTGCGACATCGTGTCGCGGATCCGGTCGTAGTCCTCGACGTAGGCTTCCCATGGCGTGGCGCTGTCCGGCAGTGCCGCACGGGCCATCCCGGCGATGATCGCCGGCTCCGAAAGCAGGTGCGTGGACGCGGGCCGCTTCATGCCGACGGACAGATGGACCATGCTCATCGAATCCTCGACGGACGTGGACTGCAACCCGCCGCGCTGCTCGTCCTTCTCGGTGCGGCCGAGGCACGGCAGGATCAGTGCCTGCCTGCCGTGGACGAGGTGGCTCCGGTTGAGTTTCGTGCTGACCTGCACCGTCAGCGCGCATTTGCGCAGGGCGGCGGACGTGTAGGGCGTGTCGGGCGCCGCGAGGACGAAATTGCCGCCCATGCCGACGAAAACGGTCACCTCGCCGCGGTGCATCGCTTCGATGGTGCCGACCGTGTCGAGGCCGTGGTGCCGCGGCGGGGTGATGCCGCAGACCTCGCCGAGCCGGTCGAGGAAGGCGGTGGCCGGGCGGTGATCGATACCGCAGGTGCGGTTACCCTGGACATTGCTGTGCCCTCGGACCGGCGACGGTCCCGAGCCCTCGCGGCCCAGGTTTCCTCGTAGCAGCAACAGGTTGACGATCTCGCGGACGGTGTCGACACCGTGTTCGTGCTGGGTGACGCCCAGGCACCAGCTGGCGATGCTGCGGTCGGCATCGCGGTAGATCCGGGCCGCGGCGCGGATGTCGGCGACGGAGACCCCCGACTGGTGCTCGATCTCCTCCCAGGGGGTCGCTTCGCAGAGGGCTCGGTACTCCTCGAACCCGGTGGTGTGGCGTTCGATGAAGGTCATGTCGACGGCGCCGGGATCTTCGCGGGCCTGCTCCAGCGCGGCCTTCGCCATCCCCCTGATCAGCGCCATGTCGCCGCCGATGCGTGGTTGCAGGTTCAGGGTTCCGGTGCGCGTGGCGCGGAACGTCGCCATCTTGGCGAAGTCGTGGGGGATGATGGTCCGCGTCGCGGCCGCTTCGACCAGCGGGTTGATGTGAACGATCTGCGCGCCCCGGTGATAGGCTTCCGCGAGCGCGGTGAGCATCCTGGGCGCGTTGGAAGCCGCGTTGACGCCGAGGATGAACAGGGCGTCGGCGCGTTCCCAGTCCTCGAGGTCGACGGTGCCCTTCCCGGTGCCCAGCGCCGCCTGCAGGGCGCGGCCGCTCGCCTCGTGGCACATGTTGGAGCAGTCCGGGAGGTTGTTCGTCCCCAGTTCGCGGGCCATGAGCTGATACAGGAAGGTCGCTTCGTTCCCGAGCCTTCCCGAGGTGTAGTACGCCGCCTTGTCGGGGCTGCCGAGCTCCCTCAGCGTACGGCCGATCAGTTCGAAGGCCTCGGGCCAGGAGATCGGGACATACCGGTCGCTGTCCGCGTCGTAGCGCATGGGCTCGGTCAGCCTGCCCTGGTCTTCGAGTTCGAACTCGCTCCACTCCGACAATTCGCTGACGGTGTGCGTGGCGAAGAATTCGCGGCCAACCCGTTTCCGGGTCATCTCCCAAGTGACGTGTTTGATTCCGTTTTCGCAAATATCCAGATGCAGGCCCTTGGTGTCATCGGGCCACGCGCAGCCGGGGCAGTCGAAACCACCGTTCTCATGATTCATCTTCCGGATCGCACGCGGCCCGTTCACGAGTTCGCCTTCGCGGATCAGGAATCCGGTGACGCTCTTCGCCGCTCCCCATCCGGCCGCCGGGTGGTGGTAGGGCTTGAACTCCGGTGACCGCTCGTCCTGCTCCCGGTCGCGGCCATCCTGATCGCTCATCGTCCACACTCCCGTTTTCGCGCCGTTCCTGGATCATCCGACCATGGACCGTGCCCCGGCGGAAGAGCGGGGGCCCCGGTGTCGATGAAAACACACAATCGTGTGGGACCCTCTCATCGTGGGCGGGGGTCACCGGATTCGGACACGTTCAGTGTGGCCTCCGACAAAGTTCCTTGTGGCACGCCACATACGCCCAGGAAAGAATCGACGCACGCACCGCTCGTCTTGACACTGCCGGAGCCCCTTCAGTAGACCAAGCGGCGAATCATCGATTCAGGGAGCGCGTAATGGCGAAAGCGGTAGGCATCGATCTCGGTGCACGAATTCGTCCGCGAAACGGTTCATCGGGCGCCGGTACGACGAGGTCACCTACGACGTCGTCCCCGGCCTGGACGCTGGCCCCTTCGACGTGTACCGAAAGTCGTACGCGCCGGAGGAGGTCTCGGCGCTCGTTCTGCGGAAGCTCGTGGAGGACGCTTCGAAGTTCCTCGGTGAGTAGGCGACCGAGGACGCCGGCAACATGCTCAAGCCGATACTGGCCCGCGGCGAGCTGCACATGATCAGCGCGACCACCGCCGACGAATACCGCAGGTACTTCGAGAAGGAGGCCGCGCTGGAACGGCGTTTCCGGCCCGTGCCGGTCATCGAGCCGTCGGTCGAGGACGCGATCTCGATCCTGCGGGAACGCGTCGCGCTGGACGCGGGCGACCTCGCCGTCACCTACGAGAACCCGGATTCCGAGGTGGCCGGGTGAGTCGGTCGCGCGAAAAATGCGCCGTGGAGGTAGGTCCACGTAGCATCCTGGGGATGCGCGGCGTGGACGGAATTCACCGCCCCGGCCGACCGCTGTCGAAGGCGGTGGCCGGGTGACGGACGCCGTCCTCGCCGGACTCGTCGCTTGGGTCGAGCCACGGCTGCCCCGGCTGATCGACGACGTGTACGCCGCCACCTGCGACCGCATCGCGCTGTACCGGGACGAGAAGATGGTGCCGCGCGACGACCTGCATCGCTCCATCGCGGTCAACATGCGCTTCATGGTGAACGCGCTCGCCGGCACCGAGACCCACGACGACCTGGCTGCCCCCCACGAGACGGGCAGCAGGCGGGCGCACCAGGGCGCTCCACTGCCGGAGGTGCTGCAGGTCTACCGGATCGGCTGCTCGATGCTCTGGGATCTCCTGGTGAACCACGCCCGGCTCCACGCCAAGCCGGGCGCGATGGACGCGCTCGTCGACGTCGCGAGCCTGCTCTGGCAGGTCACCGACGAACACGCGATGCTCCTCACCGAGGCGTACCGGGCGGCGAGCGCGGAACTGCTGGTCGCCCAGCAGCGGCGTCGCTCCGCGCTGGCCGAGGCCTTGTTCACCGGGCAGCGCGTCTTCGACGCCGGGCCGTGGGAAGCGGGGAAGCTGCTCGGCCTGTCCCTCGACGGGAAGCTGGCGGTGGTGGCGGCCGAGACCCGTGGTCTTGCCGAGGAAAGCCTGGTCGGGATCGAAAAGCGCCTGACCCGTCTCGGGATCGTCTCGGCCTGGCAGCTCACCCCCACCTTGCAGGCCGGGGTGGTGTCCCTGCGCGACGAACAGCGCGAACCCATGCTGGCCGCCCTGCGCGAAGTGACGGTGACCAGGGCGGGTGTGAGCCCGCTCTACCGGTCGCTCGTCGACACCCCGCGTGCTCTCCACCTGGCGCGGACGGCGCTCGCCGGGATCCCGCCGGGCAAACCGGACGTCCGCGCGTTCAACCCCAGCCCGCTGGCCGCGTTCCTCGCCTACGACCCGGACGAGGGAGGGCGGCTGGCGGAGGAGGTCCTCGGCGCGATTCTCGATCAGCCCGCCGAGGAACGTGACCTCCTCCTGGAAACTCTGCACGCTTATCTGTCGCACGGCGGGTCCACCGAACGCGCCGCACAGAGCCTGCATTGCCACGCCAACACCGTCCGGTACCGGCTGCGCAGGATCCGCGAACTCACCGGCCGGTCCATGACCGACCCGCGTGCGATCGCCGAACTGGTGACCGCTGCGCAGGCCTTGAGCCTCAATCCTGGGCGACGGACTCGCGGGGCGTCGTCGGCGCCCGAGCGGTCCGGTAGCGAATAAAACACTTCGAACATCGGGAACGACTATGAACGAACCGCGGTCGATCACGGCCAAAATCATCGGAAACCCGGATGGCGGACTCTTCGACAACCCGTGGCCGCCGGATCATCCTGCCGTCGGCGAGCGAGTCGCACTTTTCGCCTTCGAGGTATCCAAAGTGGACAACACTGACGAAGACCTCCGGACCTATCACGTCGCTCCCGCCGATTCCGCGCGGGACGGTGCCGGCCCCGGTCAGGACGAACCGCAAGGCATCAACGTGAGGTGGATCGGTTGCGGTACCGGGAAAGTCGTCAGATCCGCCGAGCGACGGCAGGTCGATCCTACCTGCGAAGTGATCCCGGACGATCCGCGGCTGGTCTGAAGCTCTCCACGCCGAACCCCACCACACGATCGGAGAATCCGGTGCCAGAGCCGCAAAACGTGCTCGCCCCGCTGACCGAAAGCGCCTTGTTCCTCACCCTCACCATCCGGCCAGGAGGGGAGGTGGCCGCGCGTGATCTGTTGCCGGAGCTCGCGGGGATGATCCGGTCGGTCGGCTTTCCGCTTCCAGCCGAGGCGCTGACCTGTGTCGTGGGCATCGGCTCGGAAGCGTGGGACCGGCTGTTCACCGGTCCGCGACCGGAGCGGCTGCACCCCTTCCGCGAAGTGGTCGGCCCACGGCACCGCGCACCGGCCACCCTGGGCGATCTGTTCCTGCACCTGCGCGCGAAACGGCTCTACACCTGTTTCGAACTGGCCCGCCGCGTGGTCGGCAGTCTTGGTGACGCCGTCTCCGTCGCCGACGAGGTGGCCGGATTCCGCTACTTCGACCGGCGGGACCTGCTCGGGTTCGTCGACGGTACGGAGAACCCCACCGGTGACGCCGCCAGCGCCGCAGTGCTCGTGCGCGCCGAGGACGACCCTGAGTTCGTGGGTGGCTCATATCTGGTGGTGCAGAAGTACGTGCACGACCTGGACCGGTGGAGCGCGATGCCGGTCGAGGAACGAGAACTCGCGGTAGGCCGCCGCATGCTCGATGACATCGAGCTTCCCGACGCGGTGAAACCGGCCGACTCGCACGTCGCGCTGACCACGATCGAAGATGGCGACGGCACGGAACGGAAGATCCTTCGCGACAACATGCCCTTCGGATCGATCGCCCACGGCGAGTACGGCACGTACTTCGCCGGCTACACCGCCGATCCCGGTGTGATCGAAGAGATGCTGAACCGCATGATCCTCGGCGACCCACCGGGACGGTCGGATCGCATCCTCGAAGTATCCACCGCGGTGACCGGCGGACTCTTCTTCGTACCCACCATCGATTTCTTGGCGGATCCACCGGCAGGCCCGGCAACCACGAGGAGTTCACCATGACCAGTGACGACCGCCAGGACGCAGACCCGTTCCCGATCCGAAGTGGTACTACAACACCACGACCCGGCAGGTCGAACACGGCACACTGTCGCGATCCATCGACCGGCTCGGCCCCTACCCGGACGAGGCGACCGCGCGCCGGGCGCTGGAAATCGCCCAGCAGCGCACCGAAACGGCAGACAAAGCCGATCGCGAGTGGAACGACGACTAGGCGCTGTCCTGTCCGTCGTCGAGCGAGATCAACGGAGATTTTGGTGGATCCGCCAGCGATCCGTCGACGCGGTCTTGCGCTCCTCGGTATCTCCGCCTCGAGTCAAGGACGTGTCGGTGCGTCACGGGTTCCGACAGGCGGTTCGGCGGCTGCCGGGAGGTCCAGTGCGCGGGCAAGGGCCGCGATGACCGGGACGGCGACGTGGCGGGGCAGGTTCCTCTCAGCCCAGTCGGCTGCCAGCGCGAGGAAGCCGGTGAGGTCGTGTTCGACTCCAGCGAGGAGGTGCCGGAGATCGGTGGCAGGCAACTCGATCACCGGGCTGGCGCTCTGCTCAGCGTCAACGGTCAACCGGACGGCATCGCCGTGGCGTTCGGCGCGCGGATCGGGATCGTGCCCGAACCAGACCTGGCCGTTGTCCTCAAGGACCTGGTGCCACTCGCGCCAGTCCTCCAGGCCGTTGCAGCAGCCCGGCATGAATGCCACGCCCGTGGCACTGTCTGTCACCCGCAAGCCGCCGGCCGCGAAGAGGGTGTCAAAGGGGAGCAGGCCATGCAGGAACGACCCTAGCGGGTCGGCGGGGCGAGGCGGGCGGAGGCCGTCCTCAGGGTCGATGTCGTTGCAGCCGGCGATGCTCATCACCGCTGTACCGACCTCAAGATGCGTGAGTTCTCCGTTGAGCGGCATATACCCGAACGCTTTGACCTCGGCGACAGGCCAGAGGACAAAGCCGCCTGTCGCGTGGGCCTCCAGAACGGGCTGCATCGTGATCACCCAGGGAGTATCGCGCGATCTTGCCCTGTCTGCCTCTCGATTACGTTCTGCGCCAAGCTTCCTGTCGTGCCTGAACCGACATCGGCATGAGCGGGCGGTCGAACGAACGTGCGCTTCGTGGCAGACGGGGATGTTCGTTGAATCAGGAGCGCGGCCGCAGGCTCGACGTGGTCTACTCGCCCTGCGCCGAGCCCGGACGTAACGACGAGAAGGTGGGTATTCGTGACCGCACCGGTGAACCAACCGTGGCAGCAGATCATGAACCTCCTGCGGGACTACACCCCGCAACCGCCCGCGAGATCCGACCTCCCGGCCCCCACCGAGGATGTCCGCGAGGTTCAGCGTCTCATCGGACTCCCGCTCCCAGGTGCGGCCGTTGGATCTGCAGGGTCTGGTGTCGAAGTCGCGTGATTTCCGGTGATCAGGACGAACCGGGAATGGCGAACGCTGGAGGTTCCGACCCGGCCAGGGGCGGGGCGCCCCAAAGCGGTGCCCGTGGGGCCGCAATCTCGCGGTGGCGGGGGTTCGACAGGGCTAGTCGCAGGACTATCGTGCACCGGAGTGTTTGTGCGAGGCCTGCCACGCTTTGACAGGAGAGGGCGGCGTGTGGGCGATGATCGACGCCCGTGTGGGCGATGATCGACACCGCTGTCGATCGGCAGGTCATGGAAACCGTCGCGGACGAGTACGGCTTGCGGCTAGTTGTCTTGCCCCACCGGTTTCGTCCGGGATCGGCGTCATTCAGCTTCGCTAGGGTTACGGTCTTCGACGAAGCCAGCCTGTCTCTGTGTCCGGTCGACGCGCGATCCTCATTCATGTCGAGGTCGAGGAGAAACACCGCCGTCGCCGCGCGGGGACGTGTGCTGGTGAACGCCGCCCTGGACCGAGGAGCACGGTACGACTGGACGATGCTCCCGATCGGCGCGGGACCCGATCGCCGTCGTTTTCTGGGCCCGGGTCGGCGCAGTCGGGCTGGTGAGCCCACATCCCTGCACACATCAGGTCGAAGCGAAAGCGGTGCCCGCTGAGTCGAGATGGACGACGTGGTGGTGAGCGGGAAGGAATCCGCGACAAGCTTGGCGAAGCTACATCGGAAATAGTGGAGCGCCCGGTGCCTTTCGCCGCTCCCTGGGAATCAGCGATTCGGCCGTCGAGTGTCGTCGTCAACTCGGCGGCTTGCCAAGAATCACAGCGGGGAGGCCCGAGTATGAGACGAATCCGACGGCGCTGAAGCAAACTGGTGCAGTCTTTCGCAGTATGTAAGGAGGTACTTGCTGGTATTCGTAGAGAATCGCGGAACTTAGAGTTTTCGCCGGCGTTCGGGAGGGGTAGCCGACGGGATCAACGTTGCACCCGAGTGGACGACGCGCTGTCGGCTCAACGGGGGGCAGGATTTATCGGCTACCCGGGTTCGCGGATCTCGTCTTGATCATCGCGGCCCCAGGTCCGGGGTTCATAGTGCGCAGGTCGAGGGGTGGGGTGACCAAGTCGTGGCTCGTACCGCAACGACGTCCGTCGCACGCTCCTTCCCTCCTATCTCGGAGAGGGCGAGTCTGCGCACTATTTCTCGGCTGGCACGAAGGAAATCTGGGAACTCCGCATTGCTGGGCTGCCGTCCTCACGTAGAAGGAGTGTCGTCGGCCGGGTGATCGTGTTCCGCCACCATCAGATGACCAGTGAAAGGCGCACAATGGAGCACGCTCACGCTGCTGCACGAATCACAGACCTGTTGTCGACGGATCTTCCGCCGGTGGCGTTGACGTTCACCGACGGGCCACCCGAGGGTGTCGCGGTCTCGACCGAGGCTGTGCCCTCCAGTTGTAACCTCTGGCGCGTCGCGGAGAAGGGGGTATTTTACGCCGCCGCCGAGCAGCATTTCAACTGCCCGGTCGGGGCGATGGTGATGGGTTTCGAGCTGCCTGCGGCGACTGGTGAGGTGCTTGGCGGGCTGGTGCAGTCGATGTGCGACGCCCGGTACCTCGATCCGGACGAGGCGGCGAACATCCCCTCGGTGGAGAAGAAGAGTGCGGGGATCGTCTATGGGCCGCTCGCCGAGTTTCCCATCGAACCCGACCTGATCCTGCTGTGGCTGACGCCGGCGCAGGCGATGATCTACAACGAGGCCGCGGGAAACGCGAAGTGGACCGCGTCCCCGATGGATGTCTCTGGCCGTCCTGGTTGTGCGGCCTTGCCGCTGGCGTTGAAGAGCCAGACGCCGCGGATGGCGCTGGGGTGCATCGGCATGCGGACCTTCACCGACATCGCCGATGACCGCATCCTCGCCGTGCTGCCCGGCGGCTTGGCCGAGGAGTTCGTATCGGCGTTGGAGACCACGGTGGCCGCCAACGCGGAGATGAAGAAGTTCTACGAGACCGCGAAGGCCGGCTTCGTGTGAGCCTGAGGGCTCTGTAGTGACGCACGCGTTGTGACAGCCCCTGTCGCCGGTAGTTGGACCATTCCGGTGGCGGGGGTTGTGCGTTGGAGCACGGGGCTCGTACGGTCGGACACATCGAAGAACCTGGATCTAGTACATCGAGGTATCTCGATGAGGGGGTTGATGTGACTCTAGTGGAGCGGACCGTGATGGTCGCCCCGTCGGAGGCCGAGTGCGCTCCGATCCCGCCGTCCGGGGTTCCGCTGTGCAGCGTTCCCTTGACGACGCCGCGGTTGCCCGCCGATGAGGCCAAGCAGATCTCTGTGTTGTTCAAGGCTCTCGGGCACCCGCATCGGGTGCAGTTGGTGAATCTGCTGGCACGCCAAAGCTCCCCGGTGTGCGTCTATGACATCACCATGGCGATGGAGCTGGCGCAATCCACCGTTAGCCACCATCTGAAGCAACTCGTCTCGGCGGGGTTGCTGCGTCGGGAGCAGCGCGGGATTTGGGCGTACTACTCGGTCGATCGTGCGGCGACGGAGCACTTGTCCGCGGTGATCGATTTGGATGTCGCGCCGAACCAGAACGATCTCGGCACGGTGGCGGCCCAGGAGACGACCGCCGCGAGACCGTGACCCGACCACAGCGTCGAAGGGGTGGGGAACCGTTGGGGGAGAACAAGAAGCGCACGGTGTTCACCGATGAAGGTGCCCGGGTGCTCGCGGGCCGTGAGCGCGACATCCTTCCCGCCGCGGTGCGGGCGCCGGCGCTGAGCCTGTTGTGGGTCTTGCTGGTGGTGGCCGCGGTCTGCCTGGGGGTTCTGGCGATCGTGATCGGGGGACTGCTGTGACGCGCACGGCGCGGCCGCGCGGCCGGGTGCCGTTGGTTTTGCAGTCCAGCAACGCCGAATGCGGTCTCGCGTGCTTGTCGATGATCCTGGGTTATCACCGGCGGCCCACACCGGTGCGGGAACTGCGGGAGCTGTGCGCTCCGGGGCGGGACGGGGTCAGCGCGGGCGGGCTGCTGCGCGCCGGACGCGCCTGCGGCTTGACGATGACGGGCTACGCCGCCACACCCGAGGCGTTCACGGCGGTCGCGCTGCCCGCGATCGCGCACTGGGAAGGCAACCATTTCGTTGTCGTGGAACGGTTGTCGCCGCGGCGTGTCGACATCATGGATCCCCGCCGTGGACGCCGTCGCCTGACGCCCGAGGAATTCCGCACCGGCCTCGGCCGCGCGGTGCTCGGCGCCGGTCCCGGCGACGAGTTCGAGCCGCGCCCGGCGTCCGGGGAGCCCTTCTGGCGGACCTATGCGCGCTCGCTGTGGCGGCTGCCCGGGACCATGGCGCTGCTGCTGCAGGTGCTCGCGGTCAGCATCGTCGCCCAGGCGCTCGTGGTGGCGATGCCGCTGGCCACGCGCACCGTCGTCGACGACCTGCCGGCGTTGCGGTCCACCGATGTGCTGTCGCTGATGGGCATCGGCATCGCCGTGGTCGCCGCGGCGCAGCTGATCACCACGTTGCTGAGATCGTCACTGCTGGTGTATCTGCAGGGCCGCCTCGACACCGCCGCGCTGCTCGGGTTCAGCGCGCACCTGTTCCGGTTGCCGCTGCGGTTCTTCGAACAGCGCAGCACCGGCGACCTCGTCACCCGTTTCGGCAGCATCGCGATGCTGCGTGACCTGATGACCGGCCAGACCCTCGGGTCGCTGCTGGACGCCGTGCTGGTGCTGGCCTACCTCGGTGTGCTGGCCGCGCTCGACCTGCCCGTGGCGCTGGCGGTGCTCGGGGTGCTGGCCGCGGTGGTGGTGCTGCTGTTCGCCACCACCCGCTCGGTCCGTGAACGGATGGCCGCCGATCTGGCCACCCAGGCCGAAACCCAGGGCTATCTCGTCGAATCCCTGGAAGGGATCGCCACCTACAAGGCCGCCGCCGCCGAAGACCGCGCCCTGGGCCGTCTGGGGCATCTGCTGTCCGGCTGGATGAGCGCCACCCTGGGCCGGACCTACCTGGCCGCCGTCGTCGACGCCGTCACCACGGCGCTGCGGGTGCTGACGCCGCTGCTGGTGCTGTGGCTGTGCGTGACCCGCGTGCTCGCCGGCACCATGACCCCCGGCACCATGCTGGCGGTCGCCTGGCTCGCGTCGGCCATCGTGTCGCCGCTGGCGACGGTGGTGGCCAACGGGCAACGGCTGCAGCTGGCTGGCGCCCAGCTGCAGCGGCTCGCCGATGTCCTGGACAGCCCGGCCGAACGCGGCGATCCCGCGGCCGCGGGCCACCGCCTTCGTGGCCGGATCGACCTCGAGCAGGTCGGATTCCGCTACGACCTGTTCAGCCCGCCGGTCCTGCACGACATCAGTGTCCGCGTCGAGCCCGGAGAGAAGGTCGCGGTCGTCGGGGCCACCGGCTCCGGCAAAACCACCCTCGGCATGGTGCTGCTCGGCCTCTACACCCCCACGGGCGGCCACATCGGCTTCGACGGCATCGCCGCCGAAGACCTCGACCCGCGTGCGCTGCGCGCCCAGATCGGTGTCGTGCCACAGGAGCCGTTCGTGTTCGCCGGCACCATCGCCGACAACATCACCCTGCGCGACACCACAGTCCCCGCCGGAGAGATCGAACGCGCGGCCCGGCTGGCGTGCCTGCACGACGAGATCACCGCGATGCCGATGGGCTACGGCACCCAGCTCGCCCAACGCGGCAGCGGTCTCTCCGGCGGGCAACGGCAACGCCTCGCCCTCGCCCGTGCGCTCGTACGCGAACCCCGGATCCTGCTTTTGGACGAGGCCACCAGCCACCTCGACGCCGCCACCGAAGCCCGTATCCACCGCAACCTCGCCGACCTGAAGTGCGTGCAGGTCGTCATCGCGCACCGGCTGAGCACCGTCCGCGACGCCCACCAGATCCTCGTCCTGCACCACGGCCGCATCGCCGAACACGGCACCCACGCCGACCTGCTCGCCCACGGCGAGCACTACGCCCGGCTCGTCGCCGCCCAAATCGACCAGCCCCCCAACGGCCGCCCCGCGAGCGTCACCGTCGCCGAGCCGGCGAGCCCGGCTTCCCTGCTCACCGCCCCAGCAGGCGGCGAGAACCACACACCAGATGCCGAAAGGAGGTGAATGAACCATGGAAGACACCATCGTCACGCCCGAACTCACCGAAGCCGAACTCGAGGAGATTCAGGGCGGTCACGACGGCGGTCCGTGCTGCACCCTGACCGTCGACGGCGGCTGCGGCTGCTGACCCGGCTCCGCGATGAGAACCGGGTGGTGGGCGGGCCAGTCGTACCCTGGCCCGCCCACCACCTGGCCATCTCACGCCCGCCACCACGGGGGCGCAACAGTCATCCTGCCGTGAAACCCGATCGGCCGCGTCACCGTTGCACGCCGGACATCCAGCGCACGAGCGAGGCCACCGGCCTGTCGCAGGTTTTCGACGCTCACGCCACCCGGCGCTGAGACCGCATCAGTACGCGACAGGAGGTGACACATGGAGATCACAACTGCCCCGCCGCAGGAACTCACCGAGACCGAACTCGACGAGATCCAGGGCGGCCAGGGCGCGCAGGTCTGCGCGAGCAGCGTGGACGGTGACTGCATCTGCAAGCCCGAGTAGATGACAGCGTCCGCGAGGACCGTGGAGTGATGAACGTGTGGTGAGCGGACCAGTCTTACCCTGGTCCGCTCACCACACCCATCTCACGCCCGCGTGAACGGGCGCGGTACGCATCTTCCCGCGAAACCCGTTCGCACCGCCGACTGAGCCCTTATCAGGTCAGCAGCGAGCCGAAGATCTCGCGCCCCAGCTCACTCGCCTCGTCCATACCGAGAATCGTTCCCGGGACGTCGGGGTGTGCCGTGGCCCAGTGCTCGGCATCAGCGCGGCTGGTGAAGAAGTTCAGATGACCGCAGCACACCTCCGCGGTCGGCCCCGCGTCGCAGCCGGCGCCGACGAAGACCACCGCAGTCGACGGCTCGGCCTTGGGACGTCCGCCGCGTACCGTGACGACGACTTCGGCGCCGTCCGGTGTGGTCGAGACGATCTCCGCGTCCGTGGCCAGCATCGCCGGGATCCCGAGAGCGTCGACCGCGCACATCGCGAACACCGTCACTCCTCCCTCCGGTGTGACCCGATGCCGGGTCGGTAGCGCCGAAAACGGATAGGCAGCGGTGATGCGCCCGGCCTCGTCCAGCCGGAGAAAGTCGCCGCGATGCAACGCGGCGAGCACCTGCGAGGCCGTGGTCGAGGAGTCCGCTGCCACTTGCGCCAACTCGTCCGCCGTCGGCGGGCTTCCGGTTGCGCTGAAGGAACGCAGGACCGCCTGCTGGATCGCCCACTGTCCCCGCTCTTCCGGGGCACGGCGCCGCTGCCCGTCGACACCCAAGATGTCGCGCAGTCGCTGCGGCAGGCGCGCCGGCGATGACTCGGTTCCACCCGCGCGGGCGAGTGCGGCGGCCACGGCCGCCTTCGAGGGCGCTGGCCGCGCCTGGCCGTTCTCGTCACGAAACAGCCTGCACGACACGCTCGGCTGTGAACCCGGCTCGGCGAACGGGTCGATCCCGTTCACCAGCAGGGTCGGCGAACCACGCATGCCTTCCCGCTCGGCCTGGTCGTGGTCGAGGACCTGACGGTGAACCACCCGGATGCCCTGGCGATCGGCGAGCACCGCCCGCAGCGCATCGTCCATGAGCGCGACATGTGGACAGTCCGGAACGGACAGTACGACCAATTCCATGACACCCAACCTCTGCTTCGTGACACACGCGATGAACTCGATGACGACCGTAAACCTTCCACTCGACTGGAAGGTCAAGGCGTAGAGTCGGCGCCATGCGCATCGGCGAACTCGCCCGGACCGCCGCGGTCAGCACCAAGACGATCCGGTTCTACGAGCAGGCCGGCCTGCTGCCTGAACCGCCTCGCACATCCAGCGGTTACCGCGACTACTGCCCCGATACCGCACACCGGCTCGAGTTCGTCCGCACCGCTCAGGCCGCAGGTATCGCGCTGGCCGATATCCGGGACATCCTCGCCCTCCGAGACACCGGCCAAGCCCCGTGCGAACGCGTCAGTGAACTCATCGACCGCCACCTCGGCAACGTTCGCCGCCGCATCGCCGACCTGCGCGCGACCGAGCACGCCCTGGACCAGCTCAAGGCGCGAGCCAGCACCTACACCGCCGCGTCCTGCGCCGCCACCGCCGTGTGCGGCATCTTCACCCGCTGACGCGAGCCGTCAGAGTCCGAACGCGCCGCCTTCGAGGAGGATGAGCAGGCCGATGCCGATCAGGACGATCGGCAGCAGGACGTGCCCCCACCGCGATAACGCCTTCGCGATGGCCGGGCGGGTGGCGAAGTACCGGCCCGCCGCGATCCAGACCGCGAGCAGGAGCAGGAACACGAGTACGTAGACGGTCATGCCGCCAACGCCAGCGGTGGCGAAGACCGGTACGTAGACGCCGATGTTGTCCCCGCCGTTGGCGAAGGTCACGGCGGCCACCGAAAGAAGCTTCGGGCCACTCTCGGCGGCGGGCCTCTCCTCGGCGGTGTCGTCGCGGAGCCGCCATGCCTGGATCGCGGCCCTGGCTCCGAGCGCGAGCGGCAGCAGGCCGAGGTAGGGGACAGCCTTCTCCGGCAGGAACGTGGCGCCGAATGCCGCCGCGACGGCGACGGCGAGAATGGCGATGAAGCCGAGGTACTGGCCGAGAGCGACAGCGCGGGTCGTGCCGCGTCGGCCCGCGCCTTGGGCGAAGAACAAGGCCAGGACAAGGATGTCGTCGACGTTGGTGGCGGCGAAGAGGCCCGCCGCCTGCCCGATGGTGCCGATGGTCACGACCGGATCGGTTTCGTGTTCGTGATTCGCGCGGCGATGGGCATGGCGCTGGCGTGAAGCTGCTGTGTTGGCAGCGTCACGTGATCAGCATCTGTCGTCACGCGCCGCTTCGGTGAGGCGGGCGGGCAGGTCAGCGAGCGGGCCGCCGGACCGGAGCAGGGTTTCGAGGGTTTCGAGCGGTTCGGGGACGACGGTGTACCAGCTCCAAGTCCCACGCCGTTCCCGTTCGAGGATTCCGGCGGAGACCAGAACACGCAGATGATGGCTGAGTGACGGCTGAGGCATGTCGAATTCCTCGGCCAGGTCGCAGAAGCAGGCCTCACCTCCGGGGGAATAGCGCACCAGTGACAGCAGACGGATTCGTACCGGGTCCGACAGCGCCTTGAAGAGCTTCGCCGCCGCCTCGGCGTCGCCGGGGTCGACGACCGCTGCGGGTTCGGCCATGAGCAGGGTCACGGCGACCGGTTTCCGGCTGCGACTGTTCTCGCTCGCCACGTGCCCTCCTTCGCGCCCGGTGCTACTGGAGCCCACCATACCCACTGGATTGACAAAGCTCGATACAAGCTCTTCAATTGCATTGACAGAAGTCGATCCAGTGCCTCTTGAGGAGACGTCATGACCCATGCGACCGAGGGGCTGCCCGGCCGTGAGGTGCTGGACCAGCTCGACCGGATCACCGACGAGCTGGCCGACCGGTTCCACGGCACGTTCGGCCGCGAGACGATCGAGCAGTTCGTCGAGGAGACCTTCCGGCTGCTGGATCGTTCGGCGACGGTCAAGGTCTACCTTCCGACGCTGACTGCCCGCTTCGCGCGGCAGCGGCTGGTCGACCTCGCCAAGGTCGACGGGCTCACGATGGTGACCGCACCGCAGGTGCTGTTCGTGTGCGTGCACAACGTCGGCCGTTCCCAGCTGGCCGCGGCACTGCTCAACCACCACGCTTACGGGCATGTGATGGTCCGATCCGCCGGATCGCAACCTCAGGGCGAGATCCCGCCAGTGATCACCGAGGCGCTGAACGAGCTGGACATCCACCTCGCGGGAGCCTTCCCGAAGCCGCTGACCGACGAGGTCGTCCGCTCCGCCGACGTCGTGGTCACGATGGGCTGCGGGGACGCGTGCCCGGTCTATCCGGGCAAGCGGTACCTGGACTGGGACGTGCCCGATCCGATGGGCCAGCCGCTGGCCGTGGTCCGCGGGATCCGGGACGACATCGGCCGCCGCGTCCGGCACCTGCTCGACGAACTCATCGACTGATATCCCCTTTAGAGGAAAGGAATACCGGCATGACCCGCTCGCCCGAGGTGTTGTTCGTCTGCGTGCACAACGCCGGCCGGTCCCAGATGGCCGCCGCTTTGTTGCAGCACTACTCGCTCGGGCGTATCGCCGTCCGGTCCGCGGGCTCCGAGCCCGCGGAGAAGGTGAACCCCGCAGCAGCAGCGGCGCTCGCGGAGTGGGGCCTGGACATCACGGCCGAGGTGCCGAGCAAGCTGTCCACCGAGGACGTCGAAGCCTCCGATGTCGTGATCACCATGGGATGCGGCGACACCTGCCCGGTGTTCCCCGGCAAGCGGTACCTGGACTGGCCGCTAGAAGACCCGGCCGGTCAGGGCGTGGAGGCGGTGCGCCCGATCCGCGACGAGATCGACCGACGGATCCGCGGCCTGGTCGCCGAAATCCTCGACGCCTGACCCTCACCTTCCACACTTTCTGGAGACCAGCCCGTGACTCAAACCGCCGACAAAGCCGGTGCCCCGGCCGACACCGACGTCCTGCACAAACTGTCCTTTCTGGACCGTTTCCTCCCGGTCTGGATCATCGTCGCGATGGGCGCCGGGCTCCTGCTGGGCAGTGTGATCCCTGGCCTGCAAGGTGTTCTGGACGCGGTGAAGATCGGGCAGGTCTCCTTGCCGATCGCGCTCGGTCTGCTGCTGATGATGTACCCGGTGCTGGCGAAGGTCCGCTACGACAAGCTCGACACCGTGACCAAGGACAAGCGCACGATGGTGCTTTCCTTGGTGCTGAACTGGATTCTCGGTCCGGCGCTGATGT
>NZ_QHKL01000013.1 GCF_003947415.1 Amycolatopsis sp. WAC 01376 | reverse complement strand
CGACCCAACTGTGCGATAGCGCGGAACCGGACCGCCTCCAACCGCGCGATCCCCTCCGACGCCGCCACCGCGACATCCACAACATCCTTATCCCCCAACGAATCCAGCGAACCGTTGACCTCCTTCAGCACATCCGACTCGGTCATTTCCTTGAGTAGCGCCACAATGGCGTTAGAAGTATCCACACACAGAACCTACAACCGGCCACCGACAGTTTCGGATCACAGAGAGATCAATCGAGATCGAGCAACCCCGCGGCACCGTTTTCCAGCTGTCGCGCGATTTCCGCCGATCGCGGCAACATTGTTGCCTCATAAGCCCGAACAGCCTCGCCGATACTGGCGGAGCCTGCCAGCGCGAGAGCGAGGTCGCACGCGTCGAGCATGGCCAGGTTGACGCCGACGCCGAGCGGCGGCATCAGGTGGGCGGCGTCGCCGAGCAGGGTCACCCACGGCATGTGCTCCCACGTGTGCGGGACGGGCAGGACGTACAACGGGCGATCGACGTACGGGCCGTCGTTGTCGGTGATCATCCGCAACATCGAGGGCGACCAGCCGGAAAACGCATCGAGCAGCCGGCCGCGAACCTCCGAGTTCGACCCGATCCAGTCCGCGGGCAGGCGTTGGATGATGTAGACCCGGATGTGGTCGCCGCTATTGCGCTGGGCGAACAGGCACCGATCGCCGTCGGCGGCCATCGCGCTGCCCTGGCCGACGAGTTCGGCGAGTTCGGGGTGCGCGTTCTCGACGTCGTCGAACCAGGCCTCCAGGAAGGTGATCCCGGCGTACTCGGGCACAGCGGCCGAAACCGCCGGGCGGACCCGCGACCAGGCGCCGTCGGCGCCGATGACCAAATCCGTCTCGACGGTCGTTCCGTCGATGAACCGCAGGCGCCCGGGGGCCTCGACCCGATCCAGCGTCCGTCCCCAGTGGACAGTGTCCGGCTCCAGCGAGTCAAGGAGCAGACCACGGAGCTGACCGCGGTCGATCTCCGGTTTGAACATCTCCCCTTCGGCAGGCACATGGTGCTCCAAGAGACGCCCAAGGGGATCCAGTTTGCGCATCTCTTGCCCCTCGGGACGGGCGAGTGCGAAGAACTCGGCGAGCAGGCCGGCTTCTCGCAGGGCCAGCTGCCCGTCGTCGGCGTGCAGGTCGAGGGTGCCGCCCTGATTACGGGCCTGGGGATGCGGGTCTCGGTCGTAGACCGTCACGGGAATGCCGTGTTTCTGAAGGATTCGAGCACAGGTCAGGCCGCCGGGACCCGCTCCGATGATGCTGATCGTCATGGCCCCAGAAAAGCAGAACGAGTGAAAAAGTGCAACGAGTCAACTTAGTGACTGTGACAACTCATGCGGTACAGTGCGTTCATGGAGACACCGGGACGGCGTGAACGCAAGAAGGCGGCCACCCGCCAGGCGCTGGCGGACGCCGCACTGAAGTTGTTCCTGGAGCGGGGCTACGACGAGGTGAGCATCCGCGACATCGCCGAGGCGGCCGACGTGTCGACCACGACGTTGTTCAAACACTTCCCCGGCAAGGAAGCGCTGGTCTTCGACGAGTCCGAAGACCGGGAAGCGAACCTGATCGCCGCCGTGCGGCAACGGCCGGAAGACCAGGGCGTCGTCGAGGCGCTGCGCGAGTACGTGCTCGCCACATGGCTGCCGCTCACGGCACATCCCCAGTACGCCGGGTTCACCGCGCTGGTGAGCGGCACCCCCGCGCTCCAGGAGTACGGCGAGCGCATGTGGACCCGGCACGCCAAGGCCCTCGGCGCCGCCATCGCCGAGGACGTCGGCGTGGACACCGACGACATCGCCTGCCACGCGCTCGCGCGATTCGTACTGGACATTCCGGCGCTCACCCGGGGCAGGCGGGATCCGCGGAAGGACGTCGAGCGGATCTTCGACCTGCTCACGGACGGCTGGCGCTAGTCCTCTTCGGGTCGGGAGCCGCGCAGCGAGCCCGGATGTGCCTTGGCGGACGGATCCTTGCGGGTCTTGAGCAGACTCGCCACCGTCACCACGACGAGGATGCCGATGATCACCGCGAGGCTCACGGGCGTCGAGATCTCCGGGACGCTGTCGTCGATGTCCACGTGGGCCCAGTGCAGGATCAGCTTGATCCCGATGAACCCGAGGATGATCGCGAGCCCGGCGGACAGGTACACCAGCCGATCGAGCAGGCCCTTGACCAGGAAGTACAGCGCACGCAGGCCCAGCAGGGCGAAGGCGTTGGCCACGAAGACCAGATACGGCTCGTCGGTGACCCCGAAGACCGCGGGGATCGAGTCGAGCGCGAACAGCAGGTCGATCCCGCCGATCGCGAGCAGCACCACCACCAGCGGCGTGCCCACCCGCTTCCCCTCGACGCGGGTGAACAGCTTGCCGCCGTCGTATTCATTCGACAGCGGCAGCAGGCGGCGCGCGGTCCGCACCACCACGTTGTTCTCGACGTCCGGATCTTCGTCGCGATGCCGGAAGAGCTGGATGCCGGTGTAGATCAGCAGCAGCCCGAACAGCAGGAACATGAAGGAGAACAACGAAAGCAGCGTGGCACCGAGTGCGATGAAGATCGCGCGCATGATCAGCGCGACGACGATACCGAAGGTGAGCACCTTGTGCTGATGTTCCTCGGGTACCGCGAAGGTCGTCATGATGATCACGAAGACGAACAGGTTGTCGACCGACAGGCTTTTCTCGACGATGTAACCCGCGAAGTACTGCTGTCCGAAGTCGCCGCCGTGCGCGAGTGTCAGCCAGACGCCGAACGCCACCGCGACCAGGATGTAGCCGACCGACCAGGCCACCGCCTCGCCGAAGCCGACCTTGTGCGGCCGCACGGCCGCGAGGACGAGGTCGAGTGCCAGGAGCCCGAGCACCAGCCCGATCGTGACGATCCAGGTGAGGCCATCGATCTGGAGCATCCGCACCCTGTCTTTCCTTCGACGGCAGGTGAGGAGGATCTTAAGTGCGGCTCGTCCGGTCCGCATGCGCATGACCGGGCGCCGCGTCCAGCAGCGCGGAGAGCGCGGTCTTGAGCAGCGGGTGGTCCGCGCTTCCCCGCCGGACCGCGGCGAACACGCGGCGCAGTGGCGGCTCGCCGCGCAGCGGGACGGCGACCGCGCCGGGAACAGCGGTGAAAGCGTTGCGCGGCACCAAAGCCACACCCTCGCCCGCGGCGACCAAGGTGGTGATCGCGTGGAAATCGTCGGAGACGTGCCGGATCTCCGGATTGGCGCACGCGATCATCAGCACGTCTCGGCAGGGATTGCCGGGCTTCGGCGCGATCCAGTCGTCGTCGGCGAGTTCGTCGATGTCCACTTCGGACGCTTCGGCGAGCCGGTGCGCGGTGGGCAGCACGGCGTCGAACGGCTCCACGTACAACGGGAACCGGGTGAGCCTGCTTTCATCCGTTCGTGGCGAGAGCCGGTACTCCTCGGTGATCGCCAGGTCGATCTCGCCGTCGAGCAGCAGCGGGATGCTCGCATGCCCCTCGACGTCCTGCACCTGGATGGAGACCCCTGGCGAACCGGCACGCAACGCGGCGATCGCCGGCGCGACGACCATCGTGATCGCGGAGGCGAAACTCGCCAGCCGCACCATGCCCTGGACACCGGAATCGAGCGCGGCCAGCGTGGCCCGCGCCCGTTCCAGTTCGGCGGCGACGGCATTGGCGTGCACCACCATCAGTTCACCGGCGGGCGTCAGCGAAACCCGGCGCCCTCGGCGGCGAAGCAGCTGCTGGCCGCACTCGGCTTCGAGGGCGGCCAGCTGCTGGGAGACCGCGGACGGCGTCAGGTGCAGCGCCTGGCCCGCCGCCGTCACGGTGCCGTGGTCGGCGAGGGCGCGCAGTACCCGCAGCCGTCGCGGATCGATCATTCGTCCATCATGGACCTTGCTGTCACGAACGCGTCGACGGCACGGTTCACGTCTTCCGTCGAATGCGCCGCCGACATCTGCGTCCGGATCCGGGCCTTGCCGTGCGGGACCACCGGGTACGAGAACCCGATCACGTAGATGCCCTGGTCGAGCAGCAGATCCGCCATCTTCCCGGCCTTGGCCGCGTCGCCGATCATCACCGGGATGATGGGGTGCTCGCCGGGGAGCAGGTCGAAACCGGCCTCGGTCATCCGGCGCCGGAACAGCTCGGTGTTGGCGCGCAGCTTGCCCAGCAGTTCGCTGGAGGAGTCCAGCAGCTCCAGCGTGGCGAGCGCGGCCGCGGTGATCGACGGCGCGAGCGAGTTCGAGAACAGGTACGGGCGCGAACGCTGCCGCAGCATCTCGACGATCTCCGCGCGGCCCGAGGTGTAGCCGCCGCTCGCGCCGCCGAGGGCCTTGCCGAGGGTGCCGGTCAGCACGTCGACCTTGTCCTGGACGCCGAACAGCTCGGGCGTGCCGCGGCCGGTCGGACCGGTGAAGCCGACGGCGTGCGAGTCGTCCACCATCACCAGGGCGTCGTAGCGTTCGGCCAGCTCGCAGATCTCGTCGAGCGGGGCGAGGTAGCCGTCCATCGAGAACACGCCGTCGGTGGCGATCATCCGGTACCGAGCGCCGGACGCCTCCTTCAGCCGGGCTTCCAGGTCCGCGACGTCGCGGTTGCGGTAGCGCATCCGCTTCGCCTTGCAGAGCCGGACGCCGTCGATGATCGACGCGTGGTTGAGCTCGTCGGAGATGATGACGTCCTGATCGGTCAGCAACGTCTCGAAGAGCCCGGCGTTGGCGTCGAAACAGGAGCTGTAGAGGATCGTGTCCTCGGTGCCGAGGAACTCCGAAAGCTTCGCCTCGAGGTCCTTGTGCGGCTGCTGCGTCCCGCAGATGAACCGCACCGACGCCATGCCGAAGCCCCACCGGTCCAGCGCCTCTTGCGCGGCCTTGACCAGCTTGGGGTGGTCGGCGAGGCCGAGGTAGTTGTTGGCGCAGAAGTTGAGGACGTCGCCGCCGGCGACACTGACCGAAGCCCGTTGCGGCCCCTGGATCACCCGCTCGCCCTTGTACAGCCCGGCTTCCCGGATCTCGGCGAGTCCGGCCTTGAGGTCGTCGCGCATCGCGCCGTACATCAGTTCTCCGTCCAATCCAGAATGACCTTGCCGCAACGGCCTTCCCTGGCCGTCGCGAACGCCTTCTCGTACTCGGTGTAGCCGAACCGGTGGGTGACCACCGGTGAGATGTCCAGCCCTGCCTGCAGCAGCACGGACATCGAGTACCACGTCTCGAACATTTCGCGCCCGTAGATCCCCTTGATCTGGATCATCTTCAGCACGACGGCGGCGATGTCGACCGACACGTCGGAGGCGGGCAGGCCGAGCAGCGCGACGCGGCCGCCGTGGGACATGTTCGCGATCATGTCGCGCAGCGCCTCGGGCCGCCCGCTCATCTCCATGCCGACGTCGAAGCCCTCGGCCATGCCGAGCCGCTCCTGCGCGTCGGCGATGGTCGAGGTGGAGACGTCCAGCGCGAGGTCGACGCCGACCTTGCGGGCCAGTTCCAGGCGGTGCTCGCTGACGTCGGTGACGACGACGTTGCGCGCGCCCGCGTGGCGCGCGATGGCGGCGGCCATGATGCCGATCGGGCCGGCGCCGGTGACCAGCACGTCCTCGCCGATGACCGGGAACGACAGCGCGGTGTGCACGGCGTTGCCGAGCGGGTCGAAGATCGCGGCGATGTCGAGGTCGACCTTGGTGCGGTGCACCCAGGCGTTCATCTCCGGCAGGACGGCGTACTGCGCGAAGGCACCATCGGTGTGCACGCCGAGGCCCTTGGTCCTGGCGCACAGGTGACGCCGCCCGGCCTTGCAGTTGCGGCAGCTTCCGCAGACCAGGTGGCCTTCGCCGCTGACCAGGTCGCCCACCTTCACCGTCGTCACCGACCGGCCGATCTCGACCACCTCGCCGACGAACTCGTGCCCGATGACCAGCGGCGCGGCGATGGTGCGCGCCGCCCAGTCGTCCCAGGAGTCGATGTGCAGATCGGTACCGCAGATCCCGGCGCGCAGCACGCGGACGGCGACGTCGCCGGGGCCGACGGCGGGGTCCGGCACGTCGGTGAGTTCCAGCCCGGGTGCTCGGTCGGCTTTGACCAATGCCTTCATGGCGCGAAGTCTGGCCCGGCCGTGCTGTTCAGTCCATCGCGAGTTTCTGAAATCCCTCGTTAGAGCAACTTCACAAGGAGCCCGGCACCCGGACGGAAACGAAGTCCGGCCGCGGTACGACTTCGAAGCCGATCGACCGGTACAGGCGGATGGCCGGGGTGTTCGTCGCCGCCGCGTGCATCATCGGGCGCTCGCCGCGGGCCCGGATCCCGGCCGCGACCGCGCGGACGAGCCGGGTCGCCAGTCCTTGGCCGCGATACGCCGGGTCGGTGCAGACGGCGCTGATCTCGGTCCAGCCGGGTGGGCGCAGCCGCTCCCCCGCCATCGCGATCAGTTCGCCGCCACGCCGGATTCCCAGATATGTCCCCAATTCGATGGTCCGTTTCCGGAACGGCCCGGGTTTGGTCCGCTCGACGAGGTCCAGCATCTCCGGGACGTCGTCCGGCCCCAGCAGGACGGCTTCGGGGTCTTCGGCGGCTTCGAGCGCGACGTCGACCAGCCGGACCCCGGCGATCCTGCCGAGGATCTCCCAGCCGTCCGGGACAGGCAGTGCGGTGTGGACGGTGACCGTCGCCCCCGGACCCGCCAACGCGGCGACGTCGGCCCACACGCCCTCGTCCGGTTCGGGTGGCAGGGCGAAGAACGGGGCGACGTCGACCTGGTAGCGCAGGACCTGGCCGAAGCCTTCGGCGAAGTGGGCGTGCGGCCCGGTCAGCGACTCCCAGGCCGGGTCGTCGAAAGGGATGGCCATACCGGATCCGACATCGGCGGGCCGCCGTTCATTCCCGCTCCCACATCCCGGACACGGCAGGCCGGGATCGATGACATCGTGGTCGTCGCGATCGGCCCGCGTCCGGGTTACGGTGGCCGTGATGAGGGACGACGCCGGGCAGGACGCAGTGGACGCCACACTGCTCGACGCCTTCCGTGCCGGCGACATCGCCGCCGGCGAAGCGCTGTTCCGGCGGCACGCCGAGCCGCTCCGCCGGATCGCGGCGGGCTGGGTCGCCGAACCCGCCGAACGGGACGACCTCGTCGCCGAGGCCTTCGTGCGTGTCCTGAGCGTCATTCGCGCGGGCGGCGGCCCGCGAGAGAACCTCCGCCCCTATCTCGCGGTCACCATCCGGAATCTCGCGGCCAAGTGGAGCCATCACCACAAACGGGTCGAGTTGTACGGCACGACCCCGGCGGTCGAACAGGCCGCCGGGGCCGTGGACGCGGAGGAACTGCTCATCAGCCGCTCGAACGCCCGGTTGGCGTGGCGCGCCTATTGCGCGCTCCCCGGCCGCTGGCGGACCGTGTTGTGGCGGACCGAGGCCGAAGGAGACTCGCCGAAGGTGGTGGCCCCGCTGCTGGGCGTGTCGCCCAACGGTGCCTCCGTCCTGGCGTTGCGGGCCCGCGAAGGACTACGCCAAGCCTTCCTCCAGGCGCAGGTCCCCGATGCGGGCACGCCGTGCTGCCGGGAAGCACGGCGCCGCATGGGCGCGTGGCTCCGCGGCGGCGTGCCGGGCCGCCGGGCGGATCTGATCGCCGCGCATCTGGTGGACTGCGAACCCTGCCGGACCGTCGCCACCCGGCTCGACGAGATCAACCGCGAGATGCCGCCGGGAGTCCGCGCCGTCTCCGCCTGAGCGGATCAGCCGGGGACCGGCGCGCCCTCCCCCGCGATCCGCAGCGCCTCCACCAGTTCGCGATACAGCGTGTCGGTGGCGAGCAACTGTTCGTGGCTGCCGCTGGCCCGCACGCGGCCGTCCTCCATCACCACGATGGTGTCCGCGTCGATCACCGTGGACAGCCGGTGCGCCACGGTGACCACGGCCCCGTCGCGCGCCAGCCGGCGGATGCAGTCGTGGATCGCGCTCTCGGTCCGGCCGTCGACCTGCGCGGTCGCCTCGTCCAGCAGAACCACGTCCGGCGTGCGCAGGATCGCCCTGGCCAGCGCGATCCGCTGACGTTCCCCTCCGGACACCGACGTCGACGAAAGCGGGGTGTCGAGGCCGTCGTCGAGTGCGGCGATCTTGTCGCTCAGCCGGACTTCGCCGAGTGCCCGCCGCACCTCCTCCTCGGTCGCGTCCGGATGGGTGCAGAGGACGTTCTCCCTGATCGTCCCCGGCACGATCGGCGTCTCCTGCTCGACGTAGGCCAGCCGTGCCCGCACGTCCGCGTACGGCAGGTCCGCGTACTCACGCCCGTCCAGCAGCACTGAACCCGACTGCGGCAGCACGAACCGCATGATCAGCGACAGCATCGTGGTCTTGCCCGCCCCTGACGGCCCGACGATCGCGGTGTGCCCGCGCCTCGGGATCTTCAGCGACACGTCCCGCAGTGCCGGATCGCCGCCGTAGCTCACGGTCACCCCGCGCAGCTCCAGTACCGGGCCGTCCTGCCCGTCCGCGGTCTCCGGCGCCTTGGCCGCCGTGTCCTCTTCGATCTCCAGCGCGTCCATCTCCCGGATGCGCCCCGCCGCCGCGATGCCCGCCTGCAACGTGGTCATGTTCTGGCTCAGTTCGGTGATCGGCTCCATCAACGCGAAGGCGTACAGCAGGAACGCGATGAGGCTCGACACTTCGAGCAGGCCCGCGCCGACGCGCCAGGCGCCGAGGCCGAGGATCACCAGGATCGCGCCCTGGATGCCGGTCCACGCCACCACCCAGGCGACGGCCTCCCGCCGCACCGCGCGGATGCCGTGCACGGTAGCGGCTTCGGCGTCGACCAGGACCCGCTCGGACTGCCGGTCTTCGGCACGGCTGGCCTTCACCGTGCGGATCGCCCGCAGCGCACCCTCGAGAACGCCGCCGAGACGGCCCACCCGGTCCTGCGCCTTCTCCTGTTCCTTCGCGATGGCGGGCATGAGCCACGCGAACAGCGCGATCACCACGAGCACGGCGGCCACCGTCGTCGCGAGCAGCACCGGGTCGAGCACGCTCATCAGCACCAAGGTGCCGATGAGCATCACGACGCCGTTGATCAGCCCGATCACGCTGGACGACGCCGCCTCGCGCAGCAGCACGGTGTCCGAGGTGACGCGGGTGACCAGTTCCCCCGTCGGCCGTTTCGTGATCGCCGGGATCGTCGCGCGGAAGAACCGCCGCACCATCGATTCCCTGGCCTGCAGCACCACCCGCTCGCCGACCGTGCCGAGCAGGATCCATTGCGTCAGCCAGATCACCGAGCCGACCAGCATCAGGCCGAGCAGCGCCAGCACGGGCCCGGCCAGCGTCGCCGACGAGCCCAGCGAGTCGAGCACCCATTTCGTGACCATGGGCGTCGCGAGACCGGTCGCGGAGCCGAGCAGGGCGAGTACCAGGCCGATCGCGAGTGCCCCCTTGTGCGGCCGCGCGAACGACCACAGCACTTTCAATCGTGGAGTATCCATGGTTCTCAATGGAACATGCGTGTTCTAAAATCGTCAAGCGAGTTCCATATTGGCGAGCGAGGTACGGTACCGGCCATGAGTGAGGGTGTGGTCACCGAGACGGGTGTCCGGGCGAGGACCCGGCGCGCGATCCTGGACGCGGCCATCGAGAAACTGACGAAGCAACCGAGCGCCACGCTGGCCGACATCGCGGCGGCCGCGAACGTCGGGCGCACCACGGTGCACCGGTATTTCGCGGAGCGCTCCGACCTCATCGACGCCATCAGCCACGACGCTCTCGACAAGGTCTCCCAAGGCACGCGGCGGGCACGGCTCGACGAAGGCCCGGCCCCGGCCGCGCTGGCGAGGTTGTGCCAGGAGTACTTCGAGTTCGGCGACGTCTTCCAGTTGCTCTTCACCATGCCGGATCTGGTGACCCGCCCCGAATGGCAGGACGAGAGCGAAGACGACCGGTCGCTGCTGAGGCTGATCGAGCGTGGGCACGCCGAGGGCACGATCGACCCGGCGATGTCGAAGGAATGGCTGCTGCAACTGTTGTGGGCCCTGCTCTACACGGGATGGGAAGCGGTGCAGGAGAAGAAGACACCGAAGCACGAAGCGCTCAGCTTGTGCCTGCGCAGCCTGGAAAAGGTCATCGCGGCCGGCTGAAATCCTCCGAAGTGATGACGCGCGGTCGCGCCCGCTTCGAAGATCCTTGCCCGGTGATGGAAAAAACCGGTGCGCGCCCGGAAGCCGCCAGGATCGCCCTCATCGGCGGTCTCCTGGTCTTCCTCGCGGCACCCGCACTGTTGCTGGCGACCGGGAACGGCACGATCCAGCCGTCCGCGGACTCGGACAAACGGCTTTCCCTTTGGGGCGCGGTGATTCCCGCGCTGGCGGGGATCCTGCTGGTCCGCGCGATCCCGCTCCGCGTACCGTCGTTGCCCGCCGAGGTGGACGACCGCCGCGCCCTGCGCCGTCAAGCAGGTGCCTTGGCGATCATCGCCCTTGTGTGGCCACTGGCGTTGTTCCTCGTGTCCATTACGGGACAGCAGGTCCTGGTCCGCGACATCTGGGGGCTCGCCAAGCCGCTCGTATTCCTGGTGCTGCCGCTGATTCTCCTGCGAACCCTGCGCCCGCAAGGGAAACCGGATCCGTTCCGGCTCACGTGGCGCCCCCGGCAGACGTGGCAATGGCTCGCGCCGATTCCCGCGGTACTCGTGTTCGGCTGGCTCTACGTCCTCGGCCCGTTCGCACCGCCGCTGCCGACCGCGGAGGACTACCCGGATCCGGTGTACCTGGCGGTGGTCGCGACGCTGACCTTCTTCACCGCGAACGTGCTCGAAGAGGTCTTCTTCCGGGGCATGCTGCAGACCCGGCTGGAGGCGCTTTTCGGGCGGTGGCCGGGAATTCTGCTGACGTCGCTGCTGTTCGCGTGGCTGCACCTGCCGACGCACGGGCAGGGATCACTGCCGCTGACGCTGGGCGCGATCGTGGCCTTCCAAGGGTTCTTCGGCCTGTTCACCGGCTACCTGTGGTCGCGCTACCGCAACCTGTGGGCACCGATCGCCGCGCACACCGCGATGAACACCGTGCCCCTGCTACTGATGTGACGCGGCGCGAGGTAGTGGGTGTTATTGAGAGGTAAGGCAAACGCGACGTGATGGAGCCGGCGCGCTCTTGACTGTCCATAGAGGACACGAAGAGAGAGCGCAGTGCCCGATTTGGGTGCTTTGTGCGGCTTTGTGGCCGGGTCGTGAGTGGCAATGAGCGTTAGAACGCTCATTGCCACTCACGACCCTCCCGCAGAACTGCACATAGGTGCATCAATCGGGCATTCAGCCGCCAAGGGGTGTCCCTTATGGACATTCAGGGGCCGCCCGCCCCCGCCGGACAGTCGGCGATGCCCGGCTCGAAGCGCCAAGAGCCATACCGACCAGCGGCAACCGACTTTGCCGGGGCCCTGACCGCCAGGGTAGCGAAGGAGGCCCTCACGGACCGCTGAGTGTCTATGTCTCCCCACTCGACTGATTCGCGTGCGTTCGACGAAAGGTCGTGTCCGAGGCGAACTCGCGACGATGTAGGGATCGGGACACTGAACGTCCCGATCCCTACATCGTCAGCACCGGCACAGGCTGGCGACTACTGACCTGCTCCTCGACCCGAATCACTCACGGACAGAGGAAGTCAGGCGCCGATGGTCGCCGCGTCGATGACGAACCGGTAGCGGACGTCGCTGTTCTCGACCCGGTCGTAGGCCACGTTCACCTGGTCGGCCGAGATCGTCTCGATCTCGGCGCCGATGCCGTGCTCGGCGCAGAAGTCGAGCATCTCCTGGGTCTCGGCGATGCCGCCGATCATCGAACCGGCGAGCACCTTGTTGCCGCCGAGCAGCGAGAAGGCGTTGTAGGACAGCGGTTCGCCGGGCGCGCCGACGTTGACCATGGCTCCGCCGACCCGCAGCATGCCGAGGTAGGAGTCGACGGGCAGCGTCGCCGAAACGGTGTTGAGGATCAGGTCGAAGCGGCCGCGCAGCGTCTGGAACGTCGACGCGTCACCGGTCGCGAAGTAGTCCTTCGCGCCCAGCTTCAGGCCGTCTTCCTGCTTCTTCAGGCTCTGGCTGAGCACGGTGACGTCGGCGCCCATGGCGACCGCGATCTTGACCGCCATGTGGCCGAGCCCGCCGAGGCCGACGACGGCGACCTTCTTGCCCGGTCCGGCACCCCAGCGGTTCAGCGGGGAGTAGGTGGTGATGCCCGCGCACAGCAGCGGGGCGGCGACGTCGAGGCTGATGCCTTCCGGGATCCGGCAGACGAAGCCGTCCTTCACGACGATCTGGCGGCTGTAACCGCCGTAGGTGTTCTCGCCGTCGAAGCCGACTCCGTTGTACGTCTGGATGTTGCCCTTGAGGCAGAACTGCTCGGTGCCCGCGAGGCAGTACTCGCACTCGCCACAGGAGTCGACCATGCAGCCGACCCCGACGCGGTCTCCGACCTGGTACTTCGTGACGCCGGAGCCGACCGCGGCGACGACGCCGGCGATCTCGTGGCCGGGCACCATCGGGAAGATCGCGCTGCCCCAGTCCTCCTTCACCTGGTGGATGTCGCTGTGGCAGATCCCCGCGTACGCGATGTCGATCAGCACGTCGTCCGGACGCAGGTCGCGACGCTCGATGGTCGTCGGCGACAGTGCGGCGCCCGGGGACGGCGCGGCGATGGCGTGCGTGGTCGTCGTCATGAAACCCTCCGAGAAACAGTGAGACCATGTAAGAGGTCACTTACAACTAGCGTAAGAGGCCTCTTACATATTCCGCGACCGGGACGGTGTGATCCACGACATGGGCGGCAAGTACCATCACGGCGACCTCCGCGCCGAACTCGTGCGGGTCTCGCTCGACTTGATCGCCGAACAGGGACCGGGCGCGTTCTCCGTCGCCGAGGTCGCCAGGCGCGCGAAGGTCAGCCCCGGCGCGCCGTACCGGCATTTCCCGACCAAGGAAAGCCTGATGGCCGCGACCGCGACGAGCGTCGCCTGCCAGCTGGCCGACAAGGTGCACGACGCCGTCGAAGCCGAGAGCGAGCCCGTCGCCGCGCTCGCCGCGGCCGCCGGCGCGTACACGGAGTACCTGATCGAACGCCGGGCCGGGATGAACGTCATCTACGCCGACGGGCTGCAAGGCCCGGAGCACGCAGACCTGCACGAGCAGACCCGCCGCCTGACCGACCAGTTCGTCATGCTCTGCCTCACCGTCGCCGATCGGCCACAGGACGGGCTGGAACTGATGGAGCAGTTGTTCACCCAGGCACACGGCTACGGCACGTTCTACCTGGACGGGGTCTTCACGAAACAGGGCTATTCCACGGAAGTCGTCGTCCGGAAGTCGGTCGAGGCGGCCCGTGCCGCCATCGAGGGCCGCACGAAAATGTGACGTGATTCACGTCCGATTTGTCCGATTACCGGGGCTCCCCGCGCCGACAGGATGCGAAGCGCAATCCTTTCGACAACGAGGAGAAACGCGTGAGCATCGGGCAAGACGTCGGTTCCTGGCGGGAACTGGGCCGACATACGAGCACTTCGGTGGTACTGGCGGGTGGCGTGCTCGTCGGCGCGATCACCATTTATGTGGCGGCGAGCCTGCTGCCGACGGCGGTCCAGGACATCGGCGGACGGCCGCTGTACGCCTGGACCATGACGGCGTTCCTGGTCGCCGAGGTCGTCGCGACCATGGTGGTGGGTCAGACCCTTTTCCGCTTCGGCGGCAAGGGTTCCTATTTGATCGGCTTCGGCGTCTTCGCCGCGGGCTCGGTGTTGTGCGCGGTGAGCCCGTCGATGCCGGTCCTCCTCGTCGGCCGCGGGATACAGGGGCTCGGCGCCGGTCTGCTGACCGGACTGGGTTTCGCCCTGATCCATTCGGCACTGCCGCCCCGGCTGTGGAGCCGGGGAAGCGCCCTGATCTCCGCGATGTTCGGGGTCGGCAACTTCGCGGGCCCGGCGCTCGGCGGGTTCTCGGCACAGTTCGGCTCGTGGCGGTCCGCGTTCGTGGTACTGGCCGTGGTGGCGGCCGCACTGGCGGTCTTCGTGCCGCGGGCGCTTCCCCGCGGTGGACGTCCGGCGCAGGCGCCGCCGGTTCCGGTCGTGTCGCTGTCCTTGATCGTCGGCGCGACCGGAGCGGTGAGCATGGCCGGGATCCTGTCCGGCACGCTCGCGATGGCGGCCTTCATCGCGCTGGGTCTCGTTCTCGTGGCCGCGTTCCTGGCGACGGAGAAGCGCGCGGTGGCGAGCGTGCTGCCCGGTTCGGTGTACCGGCGGGGATCGCGGCTGCGGTGGATCTACCTGACCATCATGGTGCTGGCGTCCGGTGTCTCGGTGGAGACGTTCTTGCCGCTCTTCGGCCAGCGACTGGGCGGACTTCCGCCCGCGGCAGCGGGGTTCTTCGCCGCCGCGCTGTCCTTGGGCTGGTCGGTGAGCCAGCTCGTCAGCGCTTCGGCTCGTGAGACTCGGCGGCTCGTGCTCGCCGGACCGGCCTGTCTCGCCGCCGGATTCGTCGTGCTGGGTCTGCTGCAGACAGAACAGCCGTCGCTGCCCGTCGTTCTCGCGTGGCTGCCGGTGCTCTTCTTCGGTGGCATGGGAATCGGCATCGCGATGCCCCATCTGTCCGTCGCCGCGATGACCTCCGCACCGGACGGCGAAGGCGGGAAGGCCGCTGCCGGGATCGCCACGATCCTGACGATGTCGACCGCGTTCGGCGCGGCGGTCGCCGGTCTCCTGGTCAACCTCGGCGGTCCTTCGGTGCTCACGTCGGCGAGATGGCTGTTGTTCGGCTTCGCCGCCATCTCCACTCTCGGCCTGTTCACCGCACGCCGCGCGGCCTGAGTCAGCTCCGGGAGCGCTTCCCGCGCACGCGTGGAAGCGCTTCCGGGCAGCCGCCGTCGCAACGGATATGTGCCCAGACGATCTTTCCGCCGCGGACCGGCTCACGCCGGACGCCCCATTGCACCGCCACCCCGTCGACGACGAGCAGCCCTCGCCCGCGGGGATCCTCGATCTGCGAACAACGCGCCCTGGGTTGTTCGACGCTGACGTCCGCGACCTCGATACGGACAGCGCACGGTGTCACGCCGCGCCACAGCTGGATGTGGCGTGCGCCACCTCCGTGCACGTAGGCGTTGGCGACGAGTTCGGTCGCCGCCAGCAGGACGTCGTCACGATGCCCCTCGCCGAGATCGGGAAGGCATCTGACGACCCAGGCTCGCATGTCGGGCAAGGCCCGAGGCGTGGTGGCCCGCAGGTCGAGCACCCAGGTCCCCGGCACCGGATGCTCCGCGACGCTGATCATGGAGCCACCCCTCCCGTTGCACGCGGCCTCCCTGCTGAAGTCGCACAATCGGGTTACCCAAAACGGGCGAGGATCAACCCGTGACGGGGATCATCGGGCCGCGATACCCTCCAGCACCGTCGTGACCACTGCTTCCGTACCCGGCGAGGTGGTCACTGTCGGCCCATGCGGGAGCAGGCCGGCGAGCACTGTTTCGTGGCAGACCCCGACCAGCATCGCCGCCGCCGCTTGGACATCACCGGCCAGTCTGCCGAGTTCCTTTTCCGCGCACAGGTATTCCGCGAGGCGGTCCCGCCAGGACTCGGTGCCCTCGCCCAGTTCTCCGTACCGCGCGAGCACGGCGGGGCGGGCGAGCAGCCCGGCGAACGCGGGCAGGATCTCCTTGTGCAAAGCCAAACCGTAGGACAGCTGGGCCCGGAGATTGGCCTCGACCGTACCCGAACCGGGCGCGGGCAGCTCGCCGAGCCCGGCTTCGACCCTTCGCACGTGTTCGGCCAGCGCGTTGGCCAGCAACTCTTCCTTGTCGGAGAAATGGTTGTACAGCACGCCGTCGGCGACCCCGGCCGCACGCGCGATGGCGCGGACCGTGAGTTCCGCGGTGCCGTTGGCGGAAATCAGGTCCGCGGCCGTGGCGATCAGGTGCTCGCGCAGGCTCCGGCCGTCTTCGGTGTGGCGCAGGGCCGCCGCTTTCCTCGGTGACATCGGGGCTCAGCCGCGCGCGGAAGCCGTGACCAGCCACGCCGCGCCGCGCAGCCGCACACCGCCCGGTCCGTCGAAAGGCCTGAGCGCGCCCGAAAGAGCTTCCCGCGCACCGGCCGCCGCTTCGGCTCCGGCCTGGTCGAGGTGATACTTGACCGGCCCCCAGCCGGCCATGAAACCGGCCGCGTCGGGCACGTCGCTCCCCCAGACCTGATCGGCCTCGACACGCGTGCAGACGACGTCGAGGAATCCGGCGTCGCCCAGCACCGAGCGGACCCGCGCCGGATCGGCGAAGGACGTCGGGCCGGTTCCGTCTTCGCCGGTCGGGGTCGGCAGAAACGGTGCCAGCGCGCCGAAAACGGCACCCAGATCGGTTCCGGCGAGTTCGGTCATGCACAGGAACGCGAGCCTGCCGCCGGGCCGCAGCGCGCGGCGCACGTTGGTGAAGGCGACGACCGGATCGGCGAAGAACATCACCGCGAACCGGCTGAGCGCGACGTCGAAAACGTCTTCACCGAACGGGAAGACCTGGACGTCCCCCTGGTCGAACACGACGTTCGCGACACCTTCTGCCTCCGCACGGGCCCGCGCCGTGGCGAGCATCGGCGCGGACAGATCGATCCCGGTCGCGCCGCCGAGCGGGGCACGGACGGCGGCGAGCCGGGTGACCTGCCCGTTGCCGCAGCCGATGTCGAGCACCCGGTCATGCTCGCCGATCCCGGCCGCGTCGAACAGGAATTCGTTGAACCCGCTGTTCACCGCGTCGTAGCGTTCGTCGTGCTCGGCCCAGTGCCGTCCCTCGTAGCCGTTCCACGCTTCCGCCTGAGCGGTGTTGACGATGCCGGACATCCCGGAACCTCCTCCGTTATGAACACGAGTTCATGAACATGTGTTCATAGTGAAGGAGGACCGGCCAGGGTGTCAAGCGACGACGGTGAACTCGGCGGTGCGGACCTTGTCCCCGTGCTGGAAGTCGAGGAAGAGCCGGTAAGTGCCGCCGGTCGGGACTCCCGCGAAGAACGTGACCGCGGGCCCGGCCGCGGTGTGCCCGTCACCGGGTTCGCCGTCCGGGTGGACGTGCAGGTACGCGAGGTCGCCGCCGCGCAAGGCGACCAAATGCCCGTAAGCACCGAGATACGGCTGCAAATCGGTGACTTCACGGCCGTTTTCGGTGACGGTGAGCGTCACCTTCGACGGCTTGCCCGGCGTGAGTTCGCCGTCGAGTTCGACCCGGTATCCGTCGACCTCCGCGACCCGCGAGGGCGCGTACTCGACGGGACGGAAATCCCCGGCGGCGAAGAGGTCGGCACCCAAGGTCGTCGCGGCCCCACCGCTGGGCTTGAAGTCGGCGAAGACGCGGTAAACCCCCGCCTCACCGACGGTCAGCGGCACGGTCCAGGTGCCGTCCTCGCCCAGTTCCGGGTGGACGTGCTGGAAGCCCGCGGTGTCGCGGCGGACGACGATGAGATGCATGCGCTTCTCGTGTTCGACGTCGTAGGCCGTCACCGGCGCCCCGTCGGGACCGAGGACCCGGAAGGTGAACGGGCGGGTCATTCCCGCAACGAGCATCGTGGTGGCAGGCGCGAGGGTGTAGCCGCCTTTCGTCGACGCGAGCCCGGCGGGTTCGTGGTCGTGCATGCCGTGGGCGTCGTGCGTGTTCATCGTGCGCGTCCTTAGTGCGGGTGCCACCCGCGATCGTGGAGCAGGCTCGGGCGCCGCTCTCACCATCACCTTACATACCCCCCTTGGGTATGGGCGAGCGACGCTGGTCACATCGAGGCGGAAGCCAGCCAGGCGTGGTCACGACCCGATCCGGCGCCACGGGCAGCTGCGAAGTCCTGGTCCCGAAACCGAATCCGACGAGCCCGCCCGGGCAGACCGGCACCGCACCGGGCCCGCCCTGGGTCCGGGATTCGCGCCAGGCGACCGGGTCCAGCCCGACCCGCCACACCTTCCAGAACGGCGCCCCTTCCCGATGACCGGTGCAGGAATCGCCGCCGGGGACGCCTTCGACGACACAGACGTAGCGAGAATCCTCGTACGGCCCGGTTCCGCTCCCCAGTCGCACCGCGAGCCCGGACCGCTCGAGCGCGGTCCGTGCGTCGCCGGGTGAGCCGGGCACGCATCGCACGAGCACTTCGGCCGCCATGCCGACCGCGATGGTCACCCCTTCCGTTCCTTCGCAGGCACCTGTTCGCGAAACCGGGTCCACGACGGGAAAAAGGGTCACCAGGGCCATGAGCACAGACAAGATCGACACTTTTCGAATACTAGGGGTACCCGCCCGGCTGCGCTCAGTGAATCTTTCGCGGAACACCGACACGGATCACACTGCGTTTCGCACGAAAGGAGAGAATATGTCGGAAATTGGCCCATTCAGGGGGCTTGCGCATTCTCCGGCACAGGAAAAAGATGTGTTCTTCTCGTCCGCGCCACCCCATCGGGTGCGGTCGACTTTGTCCGGATGATCATAGTTCGTCCGGGTCCTCGAAAGGTTCAGAGCGTGACGCGCAGGCGCCTTACCGCATTCGTCGTTCCCCTCGTCCTCGCTGGATTCCTGCTCACCGCGGGCGGCACCGCCCAATCGCGGCAGCCATCGCAGAGCCCGGTCGACATCTCCCCCGGCGCGATCAGGCTCGATCCCGCCCAGCCGAGGCTGAACATCTCCTACGGCCATTCGGATCTCGACCTCGAATACATCCGGAAGGACGCCTCGGACACCAACGGATGCGGTACGAGGAATCACGAAGAAACCGAAGAAGCCGTGGTCAGGCCGGACACCGGGCACGTCACACTCGCCGGGGTCCGCTACGAACTCGAACAGTTCCATTTCCACACGCCGTCGGAACACCGTTTCCAAGGCCGCGCCGATCCGCTGGAAATGCATTTCGTACACCGCAGCGCCGCCGGGAAACTGCTGGTGATCGGTGTTCCCTTGCGCGCGGGCGCCGGGTCGCCGGTGGATCGCGTGCTGGCGACGCTCGCACCGGAATGCGGGGAAACGGTCGCCCTGCCGGACTTCGACCTCGACACGCTCCTGCCCCGCAACCGAAGCACGCTGCGGTACGAAGGCTCGCTCACCACCGCACCGTTCTCCGAAGGCGTGCAGTGGTTCCTGATGTCCGAGCAGACCGTCTCGCCGTCGACGATCGCGCGGTTCCAGGGCCTGTTCGGCGACGGCAACGCCCGCGCCCCCCAGCCGCTCAACGGACGACGGCTGACCGTGGTGCCACAGATCTAGTGCTCACGCGCCGACTCGGAGTGGCGAGGGAGCCTTTCCCTGCATGCCACGCGGGGAAAGGCCCCCTCGCACCAGCGTACGGCCAGGATTCAGCGCACGATCTTCCGGCGGAGATCCAGTGGGTAAGGGACTTTCTGCCGTATCTCGGTTTCGCCATCGTGACTGGACGGACGACACGCGTGATTGGACGGACGACACGCGTGTCCAGCCGGACGACATGCGTGAGGTAAGGAAGCGCGGCGGCGTTTCATCGGGATTTCATGGCTCCGCCCTACGGTTCCGGACACGGATCCGCGCTCGCGGGCCGGTTGTCCATGAGGAGACGTGCATGAGCCCGGCGAGCCGGACCCCGTACAACATGGTGCTGCCCCGGGAAGACGCGCCGAGTCCCGGGGAGCGGGACGAGGTCGTCGGACCAGGCTGGAGCTGGGCGGCGTTCTTCATGCCGTGGGCCGACGGCCGCCCGTCGCCCAAGTACCGGTGGACGTTGTTCGAAACCGCCGCCCAGGCCGTCGAGGACCTCCGCCGCTGCCTCGACGACGGCAACGTCGGCAAGCGCGGCGCCCTTTGTTCGTCCGTGCTCCGGAAACGCGGGGCACCGCGGGAACTGGTGCTGTGCGACGCCGCCGACTGGGCCTGCGTCGTCCACGAGGTCCGCGCCGGGGTGCATCTGACCGACGCCGCCGACGCCTACTTCGCGCGCTGGCGGACGAGCATGACGGGGCACCGCTTCACGATCATCAACGCCGGCGTACCGACTGTCTGGTGAGGTCCAGACCTTCCAGCGCGAGGGAACGTTGCAGGGAATCGCCGTCGGATCCGATGGTGGTGAGCACCCACTCGAAATGCTCCTTCGCCGCCACGGGATCGCCCGCGGCGAGATGGGTGCGGCCGAGCCGGTTGCGGATCTCGGACTCCATCCCGGCGATGGTCTCCTCGGTGACCGCGGTCAGCGCCCGCCGCTGGAGTTCGAACGCCGCGTCGAGATTCCCCAGTTCCAGTTCCGCGGCACCCAGGCGGGCGAGGGCGGTCGCGATCAGCAGGCCGTCCGTGGTCTCCTCGGCGAGTTCGACGGACCGCCGGAAGTCCAGCGCGGCTTCGGCGAACCTGCCGATTTCGAGCTGGACGGTGCCGATATGGCACAGCACCCTCGCCAGCATCCCCGCGCTGCCGATCTCCTCGCTCAGCTCACGGGCACGGCCGAGGTGGGCCAGCGCTTCTTCGTGCTCGCCTTGCAGATAGGCGAGATAGCCGAGCGCGGACAGCGACCGTTCGGCCAGCCAGCGGTCCCCCACCTCGTCGGCGAGGATCATCACCCGCCGCGTGCCGGGGATGGCGAGATCGTGCCTGCCGGCGATCAGATCCGCCATGGCGAGCCCGCCCAGCGCCCGAGCCTCCACCCCGCGGTCGCCCGAGGCCTGGCCCGCCCGCAGCGCGTCGTCGAAGCAGCCGCGCGCCCGGTCCAGCTGCCCCTGCGAGGCGTAGGCGTAGCCGAGGCAGAACCGCAGCGACGACACCAGCCGTTCGTCTTCGGCCTGTTCCGCCAGCGGCAGCGCGATCTGCAGGGCCGTCCGGCATTCGTGGTACCGCTGCTGGCGCGCGAGATAGTCGACCAGCCCCTCGGCGATCGAGCACGCGAGGCCGTCCAGTCCCGCCTCCGCCGCTTGGGTGACCACCTCCGGCAGATCGCCGACGGCGTCGAGCCAGGCGGAAGCGTCCCGTTGCCCAGTGAACGCTCCCCCGGATTCCAGCGGGAACCGCGCGACACCCCATTCACTCGCCCGGCGAGCGGCGCTGAGATACAGGCCGTACACCCGTTTCCGCGCCGCGTCGGCGGCGTCTTCGGGCATCTCGCCGGCCAGCCGCCGCGCGTAGACCGCCACCAGGTCGTGCAGCCGGTAACGACCACTCGCCGGTTCCTGCACGAGGCTGGCGTCGACCAGACTTTCCAGCTGCCGCTCGGCTTCGGCGGGCGAGGAGTCCAGCAGGGCGGCGACCGAAAGCCGGTCGAATTCGGGAGTCGGTGACAGGCCGAGCACCGTGAACGCGTTCTGTTCGGCAGGCCGAAGCTGTTCGTAGGACAGGCGCAATGCCACTTCGACGCTGCGGTCCTCGGCGGTCAGCTCGCCGAGCCTGCGCTCGTCGTCCGACATCCGGTCCACCAGATCCTTGAACGTCCACATAGGACGGTTCTGCAGCCGGGCACCCGCGATCCGCAACGCCAGCGGCAGCCGCCCGCACAGTCCGGCGAGCGCGCGTACGGCGAACCGTTCGCCCTCGGCTCTCGGCGCCCCCACGATCCGGCCGAGCAGCTTCTCCGCCGCTTCGAGGCCCAGCGCGCCAAGGGAAACCCGCCGGTCGGCGTCCAAACCGGACAGACGGCGTCGGCTGGTCACCAGCACGCGGCTACCCGGACCGGACGGCAGCAGCGGCCGCACCTGCCCGGCGGATTCGGCGTTGTCGAGCACCAGCAGCAACCTCAGCTGCGAGGTCGCCGCCCGCCACGACGCGGCCAGTTCGTCGAGATCGTCCGGCATGGCGCCGTCTTCGACACCGACCGCGCGCAGCAACCGCCGCAACACACGCTCCGGCTTCACCGGCTCGCGGCCTTCGGTGTAGCCGTGGAGATCCACGAACAAGGCACCGTCCGGATAGGACTCACGAAGCCGGTGTGCCGCGCGCACCGCGAGCGTGGTCTTGCCCGCGCCGGGAACGCCGTCGACGGCGTCCACCGAGACCGACTCCGGATCGCCGTCCTCGACGAGCAGCGCGAGTTCCCGGTCCCTGCCGACGAGTTCGCCGTTGGTGGCGGGCAGTTCGTTGCGGATCCGGCGGGACGGCTCACGGCGCGGCGTGACACCGAGGAGCGTCTCGTCCCCGCGCAGCACCGCTTCCTGCACCTGCCGCAGTTCCTCACCCGGCTCGACGCCGAGCTGCTCGATCAGCCGCTCGCGGACGTCGGTGAACACCTCCAGCGCCTCCGCCTGCCGCCCGCCGCCGTAGAGCGCCCGCATCAGCAACGCGGCCAGCGGCTCGCTCGGCGGATCGGCCGACACCAGCGCCGACAGCTCGCCGATCACCTCGTCGAACCGCCCGAGTTTCAGCTGGGCCCGCAGTTTCCGGCGCAGCAGCAGAAGCCTGCGTTCCTCCAGCCGTCGCCGCTCGCCCTGGACGAACGCGCCCGGCAGCCCCGTCAGCGGCTCGCCGTGGAACAGCCGGAGCGCGTCAGCGAAGGTGTCCACCGCGGTGACGAGGTCGTCGGCCTCCTCGGCGGCGGCCGCCACGACGGCGATCTCCTCCAACCGCACCACGTCGAGGCGCACCCCGCCACTGGCGAACCGGTAACCGCCGCGATCGGACACGATCACCGAGTCCCTCGGCTTCTGCCCGGAGGTGTCCAGGCATTGCCGCAGCCGCCGGACGTACACCGGCAGCACATTGGACTCCGGCGGCTTTTCCCAGAGCCCGTCGGTGAGTTCGTAGTGGCTGACGGTCACGTCCGGGCGCAGCAGCAGCGCGGCCAGCACGGCCTGCTGCCGGACCGGCCCCAGGTCCAGCCGGGTCTCCCCGTGCCAGGCCCGCAACGGGCCGAGTAGTTCGAAGCGAAGTCGCGAGTCCGGCATGATCCCCCCATCGTTGCGCATCAGCCCGGCACCACGATCCCGTGGTCGAACGCGTACACGATCGCCGCCGCCCGGTCACGCAGCTGGAGTTTGGTGAAGATCCGGCCGATATGGCTTTTCACGGTCACCTCCGAGATGACGAGTGCCGCGGCGATCTCCGCGTTGGTCAGGCCGCGGCCGATCGCCCGGAGCACGTCCTGCTCCCTCGGTGTCAGCAGTTCCGGCGAACGTCCGCCGCTGCCGTTCCCGGCGGCCTGCCGGTACGCGGCGAGCACCCGGCCGGTGACCCCGGGGTCGAGCCACGCGTCACCCGCGGCGACCGCCCGCACGGCCCGGATCAGGTCTTCGGCCGGGGAGTCCTTGAGGACGTAACCGGCGGCGCCCGCCCGCAGCGCGTCGGCCAGGAGGTTGTCGTCGTCGAACGTGGTCAGCGCGAGCACCGGCGGATGGCCGCCGGACCGCCGCAGCCTGCTGGTCGCCTCGACGCCGCCGACGTTCTTCATCCGCAGGTCCATCACGATGACGTCGACCTCGTGCGCGGCCAGCGCCCCTGGCACTTCCGAACCGTCGCCGCATTCCCCCGCGATGACGAAGCCGTCGCGACGCCGCAGGATGCGCCGCAGCCCGGACCGGACCAGCTCCTGGTCGTCGACCAGCAGCACCTGGATCTCGGCGGCGGTCACGGTTTGGCTCCCGGCACGGTGACCTGCACGATCCACTGCCTGCCACTGGGCCCGGCGCTGAGATCGGCGCCGAGCTGGGCCGCGCGGACGGCCATCCCCGCCAGTCCCGAACCGTCCTCGGCCGAGCGCCGGACATTCGAGGCGAGGGTGTTGCTGACGATGAGCTTCACGCCGGACCGGCCGGCGTTCAGCCGGACCTCCGCGGTCGCCCCGGGGGCGTGCTTGACGACATTGACCAGTGATTCCTGCACGATCCGGTAGAGGCCCAATCCTTCCGAGGCGCCTACCCGGCCGAGGTCGCCTTCCTGTGTATAGCGCACCGCGAGTCCGGCGCTGCGGGTGCGTTCCACCAGCGTCGCGATGTCCTCCACACCCGGCAGCGGGGCGCTGCCCGACGGGGAGTCGGCGAGCAGGCCGACCGTGCGGCGGATGTCGGCCATCGCGGCACGTCCCACCTGCTCGGCCTCGGTGAGCGCTTCGATCGCCTCGTCGACGTCGCGGTCCTGCTGCAACGCGTGCCGAGCTCCGGTCAGATGCAGCAGCGTGATGCTGAGCGAATGGCCGACGACGTCGTGCACCTCACGCGCGATCCGCTGGCGTTCGGCGAGCAGGGCCTTGTCACGGGAGGCGTCCCGGTTTCCGCGTTCGGCGTCGAGCACCCTCGTGTACCAGCGGACCATGAGCCCGCCGCTGAGACCGAGCAGGATCGCGACCATGTACACCGGCCCGCCGATCAGCCCGCCCCAGATCCCGGCCACGACCAAGACCGCCTCGCTCGCGACGGTGACGAGGGCGATCCCCCACGTCGTCCGCAGGACACTGCCCGCTTCGGTGGCCGCGACCAGCAGCAGCAACGGCGCGAAATCCGGGAGCACCGGCTCGATGAGCAGTACCGAGGCGGCGATGATCAGCGCCGTCATCCGCACCCACGGCATGATCCAGTCGGTGATCGTCCAGATCACCGACGGCGCGATCACGATCAGGCCCGCCAGCGCGATCGGCTCGGGCGGCAGCAGCGCGTCCCGCTGCACGAGCGCGACGGCGGTGAACACGAAGCTCACCGCACTGGCGCACAGCGCCCCCCACCACGGCAGGGTCAGCCCGGCACGGGTGAGGCTCGCCTGCACCCGTGCCCGGAACCGGTCCCGCAAGATCCTCAGCACGGCATCAGCCTAGGAAGTCCCGGTGAGCGCGTCATCGTGCGGCGGGCGGCAACCGTCTCCGCCCACGGTAGGAGGCCGAAAAGCACGGACCGATGAAATCCGGATGAAACCCGGGCCGTTCATTCCTGGCTGAGCGCCACCCAGTTCAGTTTCTCCTGTTCCCGTTTCGGCAGGCCCGCTACGACGAGGTCGTACGAGTCTTCGACGAGCTCCCGGACGAAACCGTCGGTCAGCGAACCGTCCAGCTCGACGGTGTTCCAGTGCTGCTTGTTCAGGTGGTAGCCGGGGACGATCGCCGGATGTTCGGCGCGCAGCCGGACCGCCAGATCGGGCTCGCATTTGAGGCTGATCCGCAGTGGCTTCGCCTTGAGCGGGCCGAGCGCGAAGATCTTGCCCGCGACCTTGAACACGCTGTTGGCCTCGCCGAACGGGAACTCCTCGCGGGCACCGGGGAAGCCGAGGCAGATCTTCCGGAGAGCGGCAGGTGTCATGGCGTTCAGGCTAACCGGACCCTCCGACAGAAACCTGTCCTGTCCAGGGCGTTGACCGGTTGTCGGTGATTCACTCACGATGGATGGAGCCGACTGGGTGGAGGCGAAACCGATATGCGCGTGAAGCAGCTCGCCGTCGCGGGAATCCTGTTGCTGGGCTTGGTGCCGAGTGCCGCGGCAGCCCCAGTGGAGAGCACCGCCACCAGCGGCTGGGTCGGCAGCTGGGCGGCGGCGCCCGCGGCCGGGGTCGCCGGGACCGACAACGGCTACCCGAACTTCTCCATCCGCAACATCGTGCACACCAGCGCGGGCGGGCACGAAGTACGCGTCCGGCTGTCCAATGCCTTCGGCCGGACCCCGGTGCTGTTCGGCCGGGTGACCGTCGCGGTCGCCGCCGGCCCGGACACTCCGCAGGCCGTGCCCGGCACGATGCGCACGCTGACCTTCGGCGGAGATCGCGAGGTCACCGTGCCCCCGGGCGCCGACATCGTCAGCGACGGCGCGGCGCTGGCCGTGCCGAGGGACGGCGACCTCCTGGTCACCACGTACACCCCGACGCCGTCGGGCCCGGTCACCTACCACCCGCTCGCGACGCAGAACTCCTACTTCACCCGGAACGGCGACAAATCCGCCGACGAGTCGGCCGCCGCGTTCCCGGAGAAGACCGCGGTCTGGCATTACGTGTCCGGAGTGGACGTCCGGGGCCCGGGTTTGCGGGGCAGTGTCGTGGCGATCGGCGACTCGATCACCGACGGGGCGAACTCGACCTGGGGCGCGAACCTGCGCTGGCCCGATCAGCTCGCCGACAAGATCAGCACGCGGCTCGGCGTGCTCAACGCCGGGATCAGCGGGAACCGGCTGCTGCTCGACGGCGGCACCTACGGGGTCAACGCGCTGGCCAGGCTCGACAGGGACGTCCTGAGCCAGTCCGGAGTGCGGACGGCGATCGTGTTCGAGGGCATCAACGACATCCAGCAGACCCCGCACCAGGCCGATCCGAACAAGATCATCTCGGCGCTGAAACAGATCGCGACGAGGGCACACGACCGCGGCCTGCGGGTGCTCGGCGCGACGATCACGCCGTGGAAGGGCTGGCGTTCGTACACGCCCCAGCTCGAAGAGACCCGGCAGGCGGTCAACCGGTTCATCCGGACCAGCGGGCTCTTCGACTCCTACATCGACTTCGACGCGGCGATCCGCGACCCCGCCGACCCGCAGCGGATGAAACCCGAGTACGACTCCGGCGATCACCTCCATCCCGGCGACAAGGGCTTCACCGCCATGGCGAACGCCGTCCCGCTGCCAGGACTCCGGTAGGAATAAGGGCTGCGCCAGGCGGTTCCGTGGGGCACGATGAACTGATGGCGATCAGGAATGACTAGCGACGACAGCGGTACCCGAGCGACGGCGCGGCTGGTCCGGTTCGCCGAACACGACGCGCGCGCCGAAACGCTGCGGGCACAGCTCGCGGATCTCCACGGAACGATCCGGCTGGCGAAACGGACGTCGAACCTGTTCCGGGCTCGGACGGCGACCAGTACGCCGGGGCTGGACGTCTCGGGCTTCACGCATGTCCTCGACGTCGATCCACTGGCACGCACGGCCGAAGTCGAAGGCATGGTCACCTACGAGCAGCTCGTGGACGCGACCCTGCCCCACGGGTTGATGCCGCTGGTCGTACCGCAGCTCAAGACGATCACGCTCGGCGGCGCGGTCACCGGCCTCGGCATCGAGTCGTCCTCGTTCCGCAACGGCCTCGTGCACGAGTCGGTGCTGGAGATGGAGTTGCTCACCGGCGACGGGCGGCTCGTCGTCGCGAACGCGGACAACGAGCACAGCGAACTGTTCCACGGCTTCCCGAACTCGTACGGGACGCTCGGCTACGCGCTGCGGCTGAAGATCGAACTGGAGCCGGTCAAACCGTACGTGCGGCTCGACCACGTGCGATACGAGGACACGGAGGAGTACTTCGCGGCACTCGGTGAAGCCTGTCGTAACGGGTCGGCCGACTTCGTGGACGGAACGGTATTCGGACCGGGCGAGCAGTACCTGACACTGGGCACGTTCACCACCACGGCGCCCGCGACCAGCGACTACACCTGGCTCGACATCTACTACAAGTCGATCCGCTCCCGCGAGACGGACCATCTGAGCGTCCGGGACTACCTGTGGCGCTGGGACACGGACTGGTTCTGGTGTTCACGGGCGTTCGGCGTGCAGCACCGGCTCCCCCGGTTGCTGCTGGGCAGGCGGCTGCTGCGGTCTTCGGTCTACTGGAAGGCGGTGGCGCTCGACCGCCGGTTCGGGATCGCCGCGAAGCTGCTCAAGCTGCGCGGGCTTCCTCCGGAGGAGACAATTGTCCAGGACATCGAGGTGCCGCTGTCGCGTGCCGCGGAGTTCCTGGACTTCTTCCGCCGCGAGATCCCGATCAGCCCGGTGTGGATCTGCCCGCTGAAGCAGCGGCCGGGTGGCGTGAACTCGCCGCTGTACGAACTGGACCCCGAAACGCTGTACGTCAACTTCGGATTCTGGTCCGCGGTCCCACTGGACCCCGGCGAGGAACCCGATACGCACAATCGGCTGATCGAGGCCGAAGTGACGCGACTCGGCGGGCGGAAGTCGCTGTATTCCGACAGTTTCTATACCGAAGACGAGTTCTGGCGGCTGTACAACGGCGACGCCTACCGGAAACTGAAGACGGCTTACGACCCCGACGGCCGCCTGCTCGACCTGTACGCGAAATGCGTGCGGCGGCGGTGACCCGGGCCGGGAAGAAGAGAGACGAACATGGCTGAGACGACGACCGTCGGCAAGATCTTCGAGCGGTTGCTCGGCCCGAGCGCCGAAGTGTCCATCACCGCCTACGACGGCAGCAAGAGCGGCCCGGCGGACGCACCGGTGTCGATCCAGGTGCGGTCGCCGCTGGCGTTGACGTACTTGATGTCCTCACCGGGAGACCTCGGTCTCGCGCGGGCTTACGTGGCAGGCGCGCTCGAGGTGGACGGTGACCTCTACACGGCGCTGCGCGCGCTCGTGGCACAGGTCGATCAGCTCAACGCCGCGGACCGGTTGTGGCTGCTGCGCGAACTCGGGCCAAAGCACCTGCGCCGTGTCGCCCCGCCCGCCGAGGAACTGCCGAGCCGCGCCAAACGCGTCTTCGACGGCCTGCGGCACTCGAAAGCGCGCGACAGCAACGCGATCTCGAACCACTACGACGTCTCGAACCGGTTCTACGAACTGGTGCTGGGCCCGTCGATGGCCTACACCTGCGCCGCGTATCCGTCCGCCGACTCCTCGCTGGAAGAGGCTCAGGCGCACAAATTCGACCTGGTGTGCCGGAAACTCGCCCTCAAACCGGGGATGCGGCTACTGGACGTCGGCTGTGGCTGGGGCGGCATGGTGGAGCACGCCGTCGAGCACTACGGCGTCGAGGCGCTCGGTGTCACCCTTTCGCGCGAACAGGCGCAGTGGGCGCAAAAGGACATCGTGACCAAGGGCCTCGCGGACCGCGCCGAGGTGCGGCATCTCGACTACCGCGACGTCACCGAAACGGATTTCGACGCGGTGTCGTCGATCGGGCTCACCGAGCACATCGGCGCGCGCAACCTGCCGTCGTACTTCCGTTTCCTCGCCGGGAAACTGAAGCCGCACGGGCGCCTGCTGAACCACTGCATCACCAACCCGGACACCTCCGTCCCGCACCGGTCACGCGGGTTCATCGACCGGTACGTCTTCCCCGACGGCGAACTGGAGTCCGTCGGCGAGATCGCCACCGCGATGCACGACAGCGGGCTCGAGGTGCGGCATTCGGAGAACCTCCGCGAGCACTACGCCACCACCCTCGGCGCGTGGTGCGCCAATCTCGACGCGAACTGGGACGCGGCCGTCGCCGAAGCGGGCGCAGGGCGGAGCCGCGTCTGGGCGCTGTACATGGCCGCGTGCCGCCTCGCCTTCGAGCGCCGGGAGATCGAACTGCACCAGGTGCTCGGGGTCAAGGTCGGTCCGGACGGGGACTCGGGCATGCCGCTGAGGCCGGACTGGGGTGTGTAGGCCTCCTCAGTGACGGAAGGCTTCGGCGAGCCACCACGAGCCGCCGTCGTCGGCGATCTTGGCGTCGATGACGAGCGGCGCGTCCCGTGGCCCGCCGAGCCATTCCGTGACCGCGCCCAGATCCTCGACCGACCGTACGGTGACGCCGTCGCAGCCGAAACCGCGGCCGATCGCCGCGATGTCGGTGTCGGGGAACCGGACGGTGGTCATGTCCGCGTCACCGAAGTGGTGGATCTCGGCGCCGTACGCGGCGTCGTTGTAGACGATGACCACGAGCGGGATCCGCAGCCGTACCGCGGTTTCCAGTTCGGAAATGGCCATGTGGAACCCGCCGTCGCCGACGCCGAGCACCGGTAGCCTGTCCGGCCGCGCCAGCGCCGCGCCGATCGCCGTCCCCATGCCCAGCCCGACGCATTGGAACGCCTGCGTGAAGCAGAAACCGTTCTCGTCGGGGACGGACAGATACGCGCTCGGGTAGCCCATGAAGTTGCCGGAGTCGATCGAGACCACGCGTTCGGCGGGCAGGATCTCGTCGAGACGGCGGCTGAGCGTGCGCGGATCGATCCTCCCGTCGCCGGATAGGTCGTTATACGGCACGTCGTTCCACCGTGTGCTTTCGGGAGCTTCGCGGCTCATTCGGTGTCCACGCCTTTTCAGTTCGGCGTGCACGTCCACGGCGGTGCTGGTGACGTCGCCGACGACACCGAGGTCGATCGGCCGGTGGGCGCCGAGCAGGCCCTGCTCGACGTCGACCTGGACCAGCCGGGCCTCCGCGCCGAGGAGCGTGCCGTGCCGGGTGGTCCACATGTTCAGCGCGCAGCCCCAGCCGATCACCAGGTCGGCGTTCCTGATGAGGTCCGCCGTTCGCGGTGACGAAAAGCCGCCCGAGATCCCCAGTGAGAAGGCATCGTCGTGGAAGAGGCCGTGCGCCACCGCCGATGTCGACAGCAACGCGCCGGAGACCTCCGCGAGTTCTTTCAGCGGCGTGGAACCGGCCCGGGCCCCGCGACCGGCGACGAACACCGGCCGCCGTGCTTCGACGAGGAGGTCCGCCAGTTTCGCGACCGCCTCGTGGCTCGGCCGGACCGGTGCGGGACCTGGGATTTCCGGAACCGGGGTCGCTTCTGGAGCTTCCTGCGCTTGGACGTCGAGCGGCAGATTGAGCAGGACGGTCCGGCGTTGCTGCACCGCCGTCCGGTACGCGCGGACGGTGTCGGCGACCGCGGTCCCCGCGCCGTGGACGCGTTCCGGCACGGCACCGACGGCGGTTCCGAGCGCGTCCTGGTCGATCCGGAAGTTCGACAGCACCGACGACGCGGCGGTGTCGGCGGTCAGGACGATCATCGAGGTCCGGCTCTTGGCCGCCTCGGTGATCCCGGTGAGCGCGTTGGTCAACCCGACGCCCTGATGGAGACTCAGCGCCGACACACGGCCGCTCATCCGCGCGTACGCGTCGGCCATACTCGCCGCGCCACCCTCGTGCCGGGCGGCGACGAACGGCACTCCGCCCGCCCGCAACCCGTTGGTGGCCTCGAAGTTGCCACTGCCCACCACCCCGAACGCCGCACCCACACCGAGTTCGGAGAGGGTGCGGCCGACCAGTTCCGCGACGTTCATGCCCGCTCGACCAGCGCGTAGACCCGGGCGGGGCTGCCGGAGCCGCCGACGATCGGAAGCGGGCTGACGATCAGCAAAGCTCCGGTGGCCGGCAGACTCGCCAGATTCTGCAACTGGGTCAACCCGTGCTTTCCCGCGCCCAGAAGGAGTTCATGGCAGGGGAAGGCGGGTTCGATGGCCAGCGCCTGCCCCGCGTCCGTGCCAACGGTCTCCACCCCGAACCCGGTGATCGGCGCCTCCTCCGCAAGCCAGCGGGCACACTCCCCCGAGACCCCCGGCGAATGCGGGCCGTTCTCGTCGTTGTTGAGGAAGGCCTCCTGATCATGCGAACGGGCGTCCCAGCCCGTGCGGTAGAGCAACCAGCCGCCATCGGGAAGCGGACCGTTCACGCGCTCCCACTCACGGATGTCGTCGATGGACAGCAGGAAATCCGGATCCTCGGCCGCACGAGCCGACGCGTCGAGCACCACCGCCGGCGCGACCAGCGTCCGCAAGGGAACCTGGGAGACGTCGTGGCCGTCCTTTCCCGACAGCCAGTGAACGGGAACGTCGAGGTGGGTCCCGGTGTGCTCGCCGGTGTGGATGTTGTTCCAGTACCAGCGCGGCCCGCGTTCGTCGTACCGGCTGATCTCCTCCAGACCGAACGGGATCGTGTTCGCGAACGGCTCCGGCAACTGGAGGATCGGCGTGCTCTCACTCAAGGGGGCGGTGAGGTCGACGACCTCGATCGCGCCCGTGGTGATCGCGGTGTTCAGCTGGGCCAACAACGACATGCGTGCCTCCCGGGAGTGACTGCGGCGTCCTGGTCACCTTAGGCGGGATTCGGGGATGACGGGATGGCTTGCCGGCTCCGGACGCGATTGTCGGATGTCACCGATACAGTGCGTCGCGGACTCGAGCGACGATGCGTGATCCCGATTCGGTCCGGATGGCCGCGTTCATCGCCAGGGACCCCAACGATCGCGAGGCGTTCGACCTCCACATCGCAAAGTTGAGGACTTCTCAGGACATTATCCTGCGTACGGTGACCGGCGACGGACACCTCCTCGGCACCATCGGCAGTTTCTTCGTGGAAGGCGACGCTGAAATTACTTAGGGAGTCGCCGCCCGAGCCCTCACACTGTTCCTCGACCTGGTCGAGGTCCGGCCCTTGTATGCCCGGGACGCCGAAACCGGAGAAACCATCCTACGCCTGAACTAGTGAGGGGCAGCTCAGAACACGACTTGCCACTAACGACCATCTTGAGGACATGGGTCCCGACGGCTTCCACGACATCTTTTCCTTACCTCTCAACAACTCCTGACACACCAAGGTTACCCGTCTCTGTCTTCGCCAGAATGCGAACACGATTCTGTAGCAACTTTCACGTTCGTACGCCTGTTCGAACGCTGGTATTCTTGGGGGGTGTCCAGCCAACGAATCCTCGAACCGCCACAGGAGCTGTGGCGTGCCGGTGCGCGCGAACTCGCGCACGGCGTGGTCGAGCGTTTGTCGGTGGCACGACAGGCTTTGGCGGAGGTCGGGCAGTTCCTGACGGAGATAGAGTCCCGCGGTCCGATGGAGTTGTTCGGGCATGGTTCGACCGCGGGCTGGTTCGCCGAAACCGCCCGCATCACCCCCACAGAGGCCCACGACACCGTGAAGCGGGCACTGGCGGTGAACGAAAGCCGAAACCTGGACGGCACCCCCGCCCCCGCTTTCGCCCCCATCGCCGGAGCCGCTGCGGCCGAAGGGGAACTCGGGCACCAGCACCTCGACCCACTCCTGGCGGTACTGAAGAAGATCCCCGCCGACATTTCCGCCGAAGACCGGTCCGGCGCGGAACAGATCCTGGTTAACCTGGCCCGGAATGCCGGCCCCCAGCAGATCCTCAACGGCGGCGCCGAACTCCTGGCACACCTGGACCCCGACGGCAACGAACCCAAAGACGAAGACCTCACACCACCCTCGCGCGAAGTGCACCTGCGGAAACGCGACGACGGCTGGTGGCGGCTCAACGGCCTCCTCGACCCCGAATTCGGCGCCCGCGCCAACGCCCTGTTCGAAACCTGGGGACAACGAAGACCCGTCGACGAAGACGGCAACCGCGACCCCCGCACCCCCGGCGAACGCCACGGCGACGCCTTGTTCGACGCCCTCCACTACGCCATGACCAACGACAAGGCCCCGACCCTGTCCGGGGATCGGACGACGGTGGTGGTCACCATCTCCCTGGAGACCCTGACCTCCGGACTCGGGGCGGCCTGCGTCGACGGAGTCACCCAGATCACCGCACGCCACGCCCGCATGCTCGCCTGCGACGCGAAAATCATCCCCGCCGTGCTCGGCACCGAGAGCGAACCCCTCGACATCGGCCGCGTGACCCGGTCCGTCAGTCCCGCCCAACGCCGGGCCCTGAACCTCCGCGACCACGGCTGCGCCTTCCCCGGCTGCCACCGCAAACCCAAACACTGCGAAGCCCACCACATTCAGCCCTGGGGCCAACTCGGCGACACCGACCTGAACAACCTCTGCCTGCTCTGCCGCTACCACCACATGGTCATCCACGGACAATCCGGCTGGAAAGTCCGCATGACCAACGGACGACCCGAGTTCATCCCGCCGCAATACCTGGACCCACTACAAACACCACGCCGCAACCACCGCTGAACCCCGAGGAGCCCGCCAGCCACCACCGGCGACGGGCCCCTCGGCATGCCCACGCTCAGTTGAACCAGGTGCCGAACATCGAACTCTGCGACCGACCCGCCAGCCGCTTCCCGAGGTCGACCGCTTGCGCCTCGGTGAGCAGGCAGATGTAGTCGGTGACGGCCCGAGCGCATCGAGCCTCCTTGTTGTCGTCGAAGGTCCCTTTCGCCTCATCGTCACGTTTGATGTCGCGGTAGATCACGCGGAGCTGGATAGGGATCTTCGGGCTGTTCGGTGACTTCTCCAGACATATGAGCAACCGGTCGAAGAGCGAACCGATGATCCTCTTCTGACCCTCCTGCTGGATGGCCAGCGGTGGCCTGTCGATCACGTAGAACCACGTGAGTTCCTTCAGCGCGGCGACCCGGTATTGACTCGGCTCATCGACCTCCACAAAGGGTGGTTCGTCTATGAGCCGGACCGCCTCCACGAGCCTGGTGAGATGGTCGCTGGTGATCATGTTCATCCGGACACGGTTCTCCCGGGTGTCCCAGCATTGCGATTGAAGGTTCCCGCCGAACTCTTCGACGATCACGTCGAGCTGCTCCCGAAAGCGGTATTCGTTGAAGCCGACGTCGTCCTTCAGCCGGCGTCGGCCATGCTTCAGTATGCGCTTCTTGTCGATCGCGAGATTGTGCAAGGGGATCAACCCCGCCCGGAAGTAGTCCTCGAGATCATGCGTCGCGTAGCTGATGTCGTCGGCCCAGTCCATCAGGATCGCGTTCGCGGATCTCAGCTCGCCGAAACTCGACCGCCTCGCCCACTCGAAGTCCTTCCGTTCGGTCTGATAGGCACCCCATTTGTTGCCGTGGCCGCGGTCGGTCCACGAAGCCGCGGCCTTGGCCGAATCACGCGGTTTGAGGCGCGGGTACTTGAGGATGGCGTTCAGCGTGGCCCGAGTCAGATTGAGGCCCGTGTGGTCCATCTTCCGGCGCGCGAGTTTCGTCACCACGCGGAAGGACTGCGCGTTTCCTTCGAAACCTTCGAGTCCCGCGACCTGGGCGAGGCGCTGGCCGAGGACCTCCTCGGCGACATGACCGAACGGCGGATGGCCGATGTCATGCGCGAGCCCCGCTGTCTCGACGACATCCTCGTTCAAATCCGATTCCGGCGGAAATCCCGCCTCCGGATCATCCAATTGGCAGCGCAGGTTCTGCACGAGTCTTCGCCCCATCTGCGCGACCTTCAAGCTGTGCGTGAGCCGGTTGTGCAGCACCAATTGCTCACTGACCGCGGCGACCTGAGTCACTCCGGCCAGCCGCCGAAAGGCGGATGAATAGAGCACTCGGTCCCGGTCGCGCTGATACGCGTCCCGATAGTTCTCCTTCTCCTGCACTTTGTGGCGCCGATCAGTTCCCTCCGACATGGTCCCTCCTCGTCCTGGCTCGAAGAGCCTTGAAGAGAAGGCGGACCACGACAAGGAACCGTTAACGACTCAAGCCGAAGTGCTGGCCATCGGTACTCGTTCGCGACCGAACCGCAACCCGGGTCAGTCCAGAATCACCAAATCCAGTCCCGACAACCGATCCCGGTCCGCGATGACGTCGATCTCGCTGATCTTCCCGTCCACGAAAGCGAACGCGAGGACCACCGAAGGCCGTCCTTCGTCGGCCATCACGAGTCCGATGCCGCCGTTCACCAGCGCGAGCCGGGTGACGGCCGCCCGTACCGAAGCGGCCGCCGCACCACGGGCCACCGTGTCGGCGCCCCGCAGGAAGATCGGCGCGCGCGACGGGCCCGCGGCCTTGTCGGCGCGGAGGACGACGTCGGGGTGCAGGAGCTCGAGGAGCGCTTCGAAGTCTCCGCCGCGGGCCGCGGCCAGGTAGGCGTCGACGACTTGGCGGTGTCGCGCGACGTCCGGTTCCGTGGTGACGGAACGGCCTTGGACGCGGCGCCGGGCGCGGCTCGCGAGTTGCCGGGCGGCGGCCGGGGTGCGGTCGATCAGCGGGGCGATCTCGTCGAACGGTACGGCGAACATGTCGTGCAGGACGAACGCGAGCCGTTCGGCGGGGGCCAGCGTGTCCAGGACCACCAGCATCGCGAGGCCGACCGAGTCGGCGAGCACCGCGTCGGCGGCGGGATCGACCGAGGGGTCGATCGGCTCGGACGACTGGTCGTCGAGCGGTTCCTCCCGCCGGTGGTCGCGCGAGCGCAGCACGTTCAGGCATACCCGCGCCACCACCGTGGTCAGCCAGCCGCCGAGGTTCTCGATCTCACTCGCGTCGGTGCGGTCGAGCCGCAGCCACGTGTCCTGGACGGCGTCTTCGGCCTCGCTGACCGAACCCAGCATCCGGTACGCCACCGCCCGCAGCCTGGTCCGGTGCTCCTCGAAACGTTCGGTCAGCTGATCCACCGCTCACATTTAACAGCCTCCGAGATCGTCGGCGAACCGCACGCCCGACGACCGGTACGAGGCGGCCCGATCGGCGGCCGCCTGTGGCGTCAGGACCTCGTTCTTCGCGTAGTAGACCCAATCCACCTGCTCGAGGTAGGTGCTCGTGCCACCGCTGTGCTGCGTGAGGTCGATGAACCACTGGTTGAAATTCAGGGACATGTTCTGCCGCGGGTACACGTCGAACGGCCCGCCGCGGTCGTGGTCGGCCACCAGGACGCCGTCGATGTAGTACCGCACATGGCCGTCGGACACGGTCGCGGCGACGGAATGCCAGCCGTCGATGCTGCGGCGCTGGCTGTCGCTCTTGTTCTCGGCGTACCACGGGTCCGGCGTGTAGGTGTGCCAGCTGGTCTGGAAGTTGACCGGCCCCGCCTCACCCCATCCGCCGTTGGGCAGGTACTCCGAGAAGTCCAGTTCGCTGTAGATCGGGTCGTTGTCGTAGCGGAGCGGGCTGATCGTGAAGAACGTCTGGTTGATCCGGTCGCCGTCGGGGCCGGACACCGGCGCGTCGGAGAAGCGGATCCGCGCCGCGTAGGTCCCTTCGAAGAACCGCCGGTTCGGTTGCATGATCTCGGTCTGCGTCGTGCCCGCGGGCGTGCCGTCGGTGGCGGAGGCGAGTTGCAGCACCTTGTCGCCGCCGGAGGTCGGGAACGTGATGCCCTCCGGGGCCCAGCGCGCGCCGCCGACGCCAGGGCCGCCGGCGCCGGAACGCACCTGCCAGCCGTGCTGGGACAAGAGCCCGTCGGTGTGCGAGGTGTAGTGGAAATCATCGAACAGCTGCCCGCAAGCGGGCGCTGCGGTCGCGGTGCCCGGCGCGAGTCCCACTGCGGCGACCGACAACGCGGCGACGGTGGCGGAACGGAACTTCCCTGGGTTCGGCATCCTTGTCCCCTTTACCACTGGTCAGTTTCCACCACCGTCGCCCGGTGAAGTGGTAAAGTCAATAGGTCTAGACAACTTGTCCACCAGCCAATTCGAGATGACCACTGGGTAGGCTGCGGTCATGCGGCGAACAGAGGTCAAGGATCGGCTCCGCCTGCTCATCGAGCGGCGGCAGCCGGGCGAGGTCCTGCCTTCGGAACGCGCGCTGAGCACCGAAATCGGCGTCTCGCGCCCCACCCTGCGGGCCGCGATCGACGAACTGGAACGCGACGGTCTCGTGGTCCGCGAACACGGCCGCGGCACGTTCACCGCACCGCGCAAGATCTCCCAGGATCTCGTGCCCGCCACCGGCGGCGAACAGTTCGCCCCGCCCGCCGAAGGCCATTGGACCAGCCGGGTGATCGACTTCGCCACCATCCCGGCGGGCGCCCGGCTCGGCAAACGACTCGAGGTCTCCCCCGCCCGGCAGCTGGTGGCCGTCACCCGCGTCCGCGTCGTCGAAGAGGCGCCGATGGCGATCGAACGGATCCTGGTCCCGCGGGATCTCGTACCGGACATCACGGCCGCGGGCTTCGAGTCCGGCTCGTTCTACGAACTGCTCCGCACGCGGTACGAGGTCGTCCCCGCGACGGCCGTGCAAATCATCGAGCCGACCGTCACCGACGCCGACGAATCCGGGCTGCTCGGCGTCCCGCAGCACTCCCCCGCGCTGCTGTTCGAGCGCACCACCCGCGACGAGGGCGGCCGCGTGATCGAGTACACCCGCTCGATCTACCGAGGCGACCGCTACCGGATCACCTCGCATCTGACGTTCGACCACACCTCCGGCTGACTCCGGCGCGCCGGGGCCGTCCAGCCGCGAGTCCGTGCGAGACTCCCGGGCGATGTACACCCCGTCCGATCTCGCCGACCTGCTCGAATGCGAGCACCGCAGCCTCCTGAACCAGGCGCTGGCCGCCGGCCTCCCAGGAGCACCGCGACCGGGCTCCGGGCCGGATCAGCTGGCGGTCACGCACGGGCGCGCGCACGAGGCCGCGACGCTGGACAAGCTGCGCGGCGAGCGCAGCGCCGTCGTCGAGATCGACGAACGCGATCCGGTCGTCGCCGCGAAAGCCACCGAAGAGGCGCTTCGGGCGGGCGCGCCGGTGATCTACCAGGCGGTCTTCCACGACGGCGAGTTCTCCGGCCGCGCCGACTTCCTGATGAGGGACGACGAAGGTCGCTACGAGGTCTACGACACGAAGCTGGCCAGGCACGCGAAGCCCGCTGCGGTGGTCCAGCTGACCGCGTACGCCGACGCCCTTCGCCGCGCCGGTTGGCCCTCCGGTCCGCAGATGCACCTGCTGCTCGGTGATCACAGCACCCGCTCGTTCCGCGTCGACGACTTCCTCCCGCTGGTGGACCGGCTCCGCGCCCGGCTGCGGAACCGGCCGACGACTCTGCCGGTCCCGTTGTGGGCCGACGAACGGCCCGCCTGCGGTGGCTGCTCCTACGCCGCGCATTGCGCGAGCGCCCGCGAAGCCGATCGAGACCTTTCGCTGGTCGCGGGGATGCGCGGTGACCAGCGGCGGAAACTCGTCGCCGCGGGTCTCGGCACCATCGACGCGCTCGCGACCGCCACCCCGGAGGATCGGCCGCGCGACATCTCGACGACGTCGTTCACCACGCTGCGCGCCCAGGCCGCGATCCAGGTCCGGCAGGACGCCACCGGTCAGATCGCCTACGAGATCATCGATCCGGACGCGCTGGCCACCCTGCCGCCGCCCGCGCCCGGTGACGTCTTCTTCGACATGGAAGGCGATCCCTACGCCCTGGCCGGCGAAGGGCTCGAATACCTCTTCGGCGCGGTGACCGCGGACGACGACACGAAGTTCACGCCGTTCTGGGCGCACAACCGGGCGCAGGAGAAGCGGGCCTTCGAGGAGTTCGTCGACTTCGCCACCGCGCGGCTCGCGGAACATCCCGGTTCGCACGTCTACCACTACGCGCCGTACGAGGTCACCGCGATCAAACGGCTCGCCGCCGTGCACGGGACCCGCGAGGACGCCGTCGACCACCTGTTGCGCAGCGGCGGGCTGGTGGACCTGTATTCCGTGGTGCGCAAGGCACTCCGGGTCTCGCAGCGGTCGTACTCCATCAAGTATCTCGAACCGCTCTACATGCCGGAAGCCCGCGACGGCGACGTCAAGACGGCGGTTTCGAGTATCGAGGCCTACGAGGAGTACCTGACGCTCACCGCCTCGGGCGAGACCGAACACGCGGACGAAGTGCTGCGCGGGATCAGCGACTACAACGAATACGACTGCGTTTCCACGCTGCGGTTGTTCGAGTTCCTCCACAAGGTCCGGGTGGAGGAAGGGATCGAGCTCGCCGAGCCGCCGGAAGAGTCCGATGTGGACGCTCTACTCCGGCAGACAGAAGAGGACGTCGCGGCCCAGAAACGCGCGGAACGCGCCGCGCAGCTGGCCGCGCTGGTCGATCCGCTGCTGGAGGGCCTGCCCGACGACCCGGCCGAGTTCACCGGCGAGGACCGCGCCCGCGCGCTGCTGGCCGCGTCCGTCGGCTACCACCGCCGCGAGACGAACCCCGCGTGGTGGGAGTACTTCCGCCAGCTGGCCGCCCCGCTCGGCGATCTGGAGACCGACAACGCGTGCACCGTCCCGGTTTCGCTGGAGGCCGGGGAATGGGTGCCGCCTTCGGGCCGGGTACGCAAGGCGAAACGCTCGCTCATGCTCCGCTGCGACCCGGACCGGCCGCATCCCTTCGCGCCCGGCGACGACGTCCGCCTGCGGTACGGGGCGGCCGCGCGGGACGCCAAGGTCGTCTCGGCCACGGCCGTCGAACTGACCCTCGAGGAAAGCTGCCCGCCCGACGAGACCACCGCGGACCGGCCGGTGGCGGTGCTGCCGGGGAGCCCGGTCCGGCCTTCCCCCAAGGACGACGCGGTCGCGGACCTCGCCAGGCTCGTCGTCGACACGCTGCCGGTGCTGCCCGCTCATCCCGGCGTCGATCTGCTCCGGCGCACGTCGCCGCGGTTGCGTGACGACCGGCCCCTGCCCCAGCCCGGGGCGGATCTGGTGAACACGGTGATCGAGGCCGTCGAGGCACTCGACGGCTCCGCGCTCGCCGTCCAGGGCCCGCCCGGCGCGGGCAAGACGTATCTCGCGGGCAGGCTGATCGCGAAACTGGTGCGCGCGGGTAAGACGATCGCGGTCACCTCGACCAGTCACAAGGCCGTGGAGAACGTGCTGTCCGCCGCGCTGAAGAACGCGCCGGATCTGCCGTGCGCCAAACGCGCCAAGCGGACCCCGGATCCGGCCTCGCCCTGGGAGCAGCCGAAGACCAATCCCGCGCTGGTGAAATGGCGCGAGGAGCACGACACCGGGCATCTGGTCGGCGGGACCGCCTGGACGTTCGCGAACGCCGCGATCCGGGAAGAGCCCTTCGACCTGCTGATCATCGACGAGGCCGGCCAGTTCGCCCTCGCCGACGCGCTCGCGGTGTCGATGTGCGCCAAGAACCTCCTGCTGCTGGGTGATCCGCAGCAGCTGCCGCAGGTCGTGCAGGGCACGCATCCGGCGGGCGCCGAGGCGTCCGCGCTCGGGCATCTGATCGGCGAGGCCGACATCATCCCGGCCGAACTCGGGTACTTCCTCGACGAGACCCGCCGGATGCATCCGGCCGTCTGCTCTCCGGTGTCTCAGCTGTCCTACGCGGGCCGCCTGCACTCGCATCCTTCGGCGGCCGAGCGGGCGATCGAGGGCATCGAGGCGGGCCTGTACCTCGCCGAGGTCGATCACCACGGGAACACGACACGGTCGGTCGAGGAGGCCGAGGCGGTCACCGCCCTCGTCTCCGAACTCCACGGCCGCGCCTGGACAGACCACGGCGATCCCCGGCCGCTCGGCGACGAGGACATCCTGGTCGTGGCGCCGTACAACCTGCAGGCCCGCGTCGTGGCGCGTGCGCTCGACCAGGCCGGGTATCCGGGCGTCCGGGTGGGCACGGTCGACCGGTTCCAGGGGCAGGAGGCGCCGGTGGTGATCACCACGATGACCTCGTCTTCGGCCGTCGATCTGCCGCGTGGCCTGGACTTCCTGCTCTCCCGCAACCGGCTGAACGTCGCGCTGTCCCGGGCGCAGGCGCTCGCGATCGTGGTCTGCTCGCCGCGGCTGGTCGAGGCCGACATCCGCACGGTCGACCAGATGCGGCTGGTTTCAGGCATGCTCGGGTTGATGACCGAAGCCGTGCCTTGGCACGCAGGACGGAGTGACCATGAGTGAGAACAGTCCGGAGAAGAAGCCGGAGATCCTCGACGCCGAGATCGTCGAGGAGACCCCTGTGCCGCCCGTCGAGGTTCCGGACCCGGACTACAGCGAGTCCGGGGTGCCCTCGTTCGATCACGTGCGCGACCGCATCGAGCAGCGGTACACGACCTCGCTGGGCTCGACCGAGCTCGCGGGCATCGGCGGCAAGGAAGACGTGGCCTCGCTGGACAAGAAGATCGCCGACCGCGACAAGGCGGCCAAGGACAAACTGGCCGAGATCCGCCGCGCGATGCGGGAGCAGTGAGTCAGCCCCAGTGCGGTGACCCGGCCTTCACCGCGATGGTGTGCGCCTTCCGATAGTGCTCGGCGGCCGCTTCTCGCAGGCCGAGGGCGGTGGCCAGCTCGCCGAGGTAGTGCGCGACCGGGCGGAGGGTGAGCATCCCGCTCCCAGCGCCCGCGATCTCGTCCTCGGCCGGGAGAAGCTCGGCGTACAGGCGTTCCATCGCCGTCCGGTCGCCGAGTTCGATCGCGACGACGGCGGCCAGACAGGTGCGCGCCTCGTACAGCAGGTCCCGGGGCGAGTCCGGGATCGGGAGCACCGGACGGCACCAGCTTTCGTAAGCGCCGTAGCTTTCTTCGCGCGCTTCGGATGGCATGCCTCGTTGGATCCGGTCGCAGAACAGGGCGAGCGCGAGGATCCCGTTGTCCACTCCGGACATCGCGGTTCCGGCGAGGCCCGCCGCGGCGGCGCGGTAGGCGGCTTCCCCGCGGGGACCGGTCATCGCGGTCCGCATCGCGCGATACCACCGGGTGAACACGCCGACGAGCGGAAGGTCGTACTTCTCCCCCAGTTCGTCCGCCGAAGCGGCGTGCCGGTCCGCGGCCGCGAACTCCGCGAGCGCGCTCTTGGCCTGTACGAGGACGAGATGCCCGAGTACCTCGAACGTCACCAGCCCATGCCGCCTGGAGAGGTCCACCAGTTCCTCGCCGATTCCGGCCCGCTGGGGTGCCAGCCCCGCGCGGTCGAAGGACTGCAGGAACCGGGCGTTGAGCGCGAAGGCCAGCAGCGCCGGGTCACCGATCCGGCGGGCGAGCGTCTCGGCTTCCCGCGCCGCCTCGCGAGCCCGCTGTCCGCCCGCGTTCCGCAGTTCGACGGCGAGCGTGGCCAGCAGACGGCACCGCTCGGCCTCCCGATCGGCGGGCAACGCGGCGAGGGTCCGCTCGACGGCGCCCGCGATCCGGGAAGCGAGTGCGGGATCGTCGCTCTCGGTCCAGCTGGCGGGGACGTCGAACGCGCCGATCACCCGCGCGGTCAGCAGCGAATCGTCCAGCTTTTCCGCCAGTTCCAGCGCTTCGGCCCGATCCCGCCGGGACTGGCCGAGGCCGCCCGCGACGGCCGAAGCACGCGCCTTGCCCATGATCAGCTCCAGCCGCTTCTCCGGATCGGAGGCGCCGGACCGATCGAACGCGGTGAGCGCGGCGTCCCAAAGTCTTGCCGCTTCCGCCTGCGCGAAACGGCTTTCGGCCCGTTCGGCGGCCGCCCGCGCGTAGTGTGCGGCGCGGTCCGCGTGCTCCTCGGAGAGCACGAAATGGTGCGCCAAGGCATCGACGTCGTCAGGGCGCAGAACTTCCAGCGCCTCGGCGATCTCGCCGTGCTCGCGGGCACGCCGCGAACGAGAGAGATCGTGGTAGAGCGTGTCCCGCACGAGCGCGTGCGCGAACCGGAATCGACGCGGCGCCGGCTCGGTCAGAAATCCTTGCCGGACAGCGCTTTCGGCCGCGTCGAGCGCGGTTTCCCCGGCCAGTGCCTCGAGTACGTCCAGGTCGACATCCGTGCCGATCACCGCGGCCCGGCGCACCACGCTCCACGCCGCGTCCGGTAGCGCTTTTAGCCGATGCCGGACGACGTCGCGGACTCCCGGCGGCACCGCGTCCAGCGCGGCCGGGCCCTCGGCGGCCAGCAGACGGGCGAGTTCACGCACGAAGAAGGCGTTGCCGCCGCTGCGCCGGTGGATCACCGCGGCGGTCCGCGAGTCGACTTCCTCTCCGGTCGTGACCAGGACCAGGTCGGCGATTTCGGTCTCGGGCAGGCCGCCGAGGTAGACGCGCACCGGCTCGTGACGTGCGGCCCGGCCGAGGAAATCCGTCAGCCGCGCGGGCGGGTCGGTGCCTCGATGGGTCGCGACGACCAGCACCGGCTCGGCCAGGACCGCGGTCAGCAACGCGAGCGTCTCCTCGCCCGCCCAGTGCAGGTCGTCGAGGACGAGCAGCAGCGGCTTGGCGCCGGCCAGATAGGCCGCGACCGCCCGATGCCATCGCCAGCGCGCGGCGACGGGGTCTTCGGACACCGGTTCCGCCGTCGGCGCGGGGCCGTATCCGGCGTCGGCGAGTGTCGCCAGGATCCGGGTCCACGCGTAGGCGGGCGGCACGCCCTCGTCGTCCGGGTTGCTCCCCCAGGCCGTGGCCCAGCCGCGTGCGGCGAGCCGGGCGGAGAACGCCTCGGCGAGCGCGGTCTTCCCCACCCCGGCGTCGCCCGATACGAGCACCAGCCGCGACCGGGCCGCGGCTTCCTCGAGCCTGGTCAGCTCCGCGTCGCGGCCGACCGGCGGCCGCTCGGCGATCTTGGCCACGGACGGCGTCAGCCGCGGTGCTTGCGCCAGGATGTCGGCTTCCAGTTCACGCAGGCCGGCGCCGGGATCGATGCCGAGTTCGTCGGCGAGCAGCTTGCGCGCGGTGCGCAACACCGTGAGCGCGTCACCCTGCCGCCCGGCGCGGTAGAGCGCCAGGGCCAGCAGCCGGGAACCGTTCTCCCGCAACGGGTATTCGCGCACCCGTGGTTCCAGCTCGGGGATCGCCTCGGCGGCCCGGCCGAGCGCGAGGAGTGCTTCGGCACGCAATTCCCCGGCCAGCAGCCGGAGTTCGGTCAAGCGGGAAACCTCCCCACGCGCCCAGCCTTCGTGGGCGAACTCGGCATACGCCGTCCCGCGCCACAACGCGAGCGCGGTGTCCACTTGCGACAGTGCCGCGGCCGCCCGCCGTGCGTCGAACAGTTCGCGGGCGGCGGCGACGGCGGCCTCGAAGTCCCAGGCGTCGACGGACTCCGCACGCAGCGCGTAACCGCGGGCGACCGTGACGAGCAGCCGAGCGGGCTCCCGGGGCGCGCGATCCGGCTCCAGCGCGCGGCGAAGGGCACCGACGAACGTCTGGACGGCGCCGACCGCGCCCTCGGGCGGGCGCTCCCACAGGTCGTCGACCAGGCGTTCCACCGGCACGACGCGGCCGCGGGCGATCAGCAGCCTGGCCAGCACCGCCCGGTGCCGCGGCCCCTTGAGCCCGACGGCACCCCGCGCGTCCTCGGCCACGAGCGGGCCGAGCACCCCGAACCGCATCGTCACCTCCCTCTTCACCGACGGTGATCATCGTGCCCCGGCCGCTCGGTCGTCGCTGACCGGGTGCTGATTCGCGCCGGGGACGCTGGCGGTCATCACGGAACGACCAGGAAGGTATCCATGCGCATCACCGGATTCGACTACCAGCGGGTGCCCGTGGCGGACGGCGTGGCACTCGACGTCGCCGTCGCCGGGACCGGCAGCCCGATCGTGCTCCTGCACGGCTTCCCCGAGACCCACCTCATGTGGCGGCACGTGGCGGCCGATCTGGCGGCGGACCACACCGTTCTCTGCCCTGACCTGCGAGGATACGGCGAAAGCGACAAACCCGAAGACACCGGCGAGACCTACTCGAAGCGCACGATGGCGGCCGACGTCGTCGCCGTCGCGAAGGCGTTCGGCCATGATCGGTTCGCCCTCGCCGGGCACGACCGGGGCGCGCTGGTGGCCCTGCGGGCGGGCCTCGACCACCCCGGCAAGGTGAGCCACCTCGCGATCCTCGACGTGCTGCCCACGCTGGACATGTGGGACGTCCTGCACGGCACCGGCGCCGCGGTCGGCTTCCACCTCTATCTGATGGCGCAGCCTCCGGGCCTGCCCGAACAGCTGATCGGCGCCGCGCCCGACGCGTTCTTCGGTCACTTCCTCGACGCGTGGACACAGCGCGGCGACGCGATCCCGGCCGACGTCCGGGCCGCGTACCTCACGGCCTCGCGGAACGCGGTGACCTCGATCGTCGCCGACTACCGCGCGTCGGCGGGCATCGACGTCGAGCACGACAAGGCCGATCGTGCGGCGGGCAACCGGCTCGCCATGCCGCTCACCGTGCTCCAGCAGGACTGGGGTGCCGCGCTCGGCTACGACGCCGTCGCGCTCTGGCGGGCGTGGGCGACGGACCTCGACCACCGGACGGTCACGTCGGGCCACTTCATGGCCGAGGAATCACCGTCGGAGGTGGTGAAGGCACTGCGAGACCTGCTCGCACGCTAGGCCTTCTCGAACGCGGCTTCGGCCGGGGGGTTAAGTCGAACATGGCCCGCCGGGTTCGACGGCGGCAGCGACTCGCGAGTGAGCCCGACACACTCCTTGCCTCTCCACAAGGGACGCCAGTCAGGCAACAGTGTCCGTTATGGGCACTTTTCGCGGGGGTCGTGAGTGGTAACGAGCGTTAGAACGCTCATTACCACTCACGACCCAAGGGGTCACGCACCCGTACCTCATCCGGTTCTGGCCGGACGCGGACGACGAGGACTGGGGGTCCCCCGAAGGACGGCGGCTGGAAATCCGGCGTCAGGACCTCCCCGGCCTCCTCCAGAGTGCGCATCGGGACCTCGTCGGGTTTCTCGACGCGCTCCAGGCATGGATGCGGAACGTCGAGCCGTCTTACGCGGATCACGTCGCCGCCGCAGTATGCGGCTACTTGCGCGTCGGAGACGGCCCATCGGCTTGAGCCGAACAGCCCAACCCTCGCCCCACTGGCGGCAATCGACAGCCGTTCAGGTTTGGCCATCACCCAAACGGGTATCGGTTGTCGGCATGCTCTACGAGGGGCCCGACATGACACCCACTGCCAAACGCGCGCACACCGTCGCCCGCGATCTCCTGTCTCTCACCAGATCGGGTGAAGCCGACCGGCTCGCCACCGCGCTGGTGTCCATCGCGTCGTCCACCCGGCGGAAACCGGCGCTCGGCGAAGTCGTCGGACGACTGGTCGACACGTTCTCCTTGGCCACCAAGGATCGACGTCGTTCGCTGCGGATCGGTGAACCGTTCACCTTGCGCCTGCGGGATTCCGCGGGACGGACGGTGCGGCCCGACAAACTCGACCCCGCCGTCGCGGCGATCGTCCGCGCCATCGCCGCCAGTGTCCGCGACGACCGGGACACCTGCGCCGACCAGATCGGCGAGGCCTGCGACAATGTCGATCTCGACCAGCGGATCCGGGTTCTCGCGCACTGCCTGGTCTGGACTTCGGATCTGCTGAGCACCGACACCACGGCCTATCCCCCGGTGCTGTCCTGCTTCAAGGTATCGCCCCGGCACTGTCCACAATAGACATTGCGCGGTTCGGATGACTTCCGGCCCGTCGTGTGGACAACCCCCGCACGGAGCGGCAAGCTGGACCATCGCGCACGAAGTCCCAGTCCCCGATGACGGGCGCACCTTCGCGGCCACTTCCCCTGAACCAGGAGTGCAGACTTGGACGAGGTAGCGCCCTCGACGGTACCCGCGGATTCCCGCGCCGCCGCCACGGCGGGCCGATTGCCCAATCCGGACAGCAGATTGGTCCGGGCGGCCGTCGCCGGTGATCCGGACGCGGTCCGGGAACTGCTCCGTTTCCTTTCCCCGCACGTGTTCCGCTATTGCGCGGGCAAGGTCGGGAGCGCCGGAACGGGTGCCTGCGACGCACAGGACTGTGCGCAGGAGGTGTTGCAGGCGGTGCTGATCGCCTTGCCCCGCTACCGGTATCGCCCGGACCGGTTCCTCGCGTTCGTCCTCGGGATCGCCGGGCACAAGGTCGCCGACCTCCATCGGCGCCGGTCCCGCGAACCGGTCGCCTCCGTCTCGGAGATCGCCGACGGGCTGACGTCCTGGGTCCGCCGCGATCCGGACGAGATCGAACGGCTGGAGCATCGGTTGCAAGCCGGGACCCTGCTGGCGAGATTGCCGATGCCGCACCGGGAGGTGGTCGCCCTCCGGTTCGTGTTCGGCCTTTCGGCCGAGGAGACGGCCGAACGGCTCGGTCTCCCGAGCGCCGGAGCGGTCCGCGCGGCCCAGTTCCGGGCGCTCGCCCGATTGAGGGTGCTGCTCACCGAACGGAACGCCCGCTACGCGAGCGATGTCCCGATCATCGGACAAATCCCCGCACCGGAGCTCGTCCCGGTATAGAACAGTCCACTTCGGACACTCGATTCCTTGTACACCGCTTGTACGAGCGTCTTGCATCCTGTCCCCCTATCAGGGGAACCACTGGAGGACAGAGATGAAGATCCGATCGAGGATCGCCAGAGGTGCCGTCGGCACGATCGCGCTGGCCAGGGCGATCATGCTCGGCGGCGCGGGCGAGGCGCTGGCGGCGACGGGCACGGTGAACACCGACTCCGGGGTAGCGGTGACCGTGCGGTCGAGCCCGAGCACCGGCGCGAGTTCGGTCGGCACCGTCGCGAGCGGCACCGCCGTCACGATCGACTGCCAGATCAACGGCTCGACGGTGACCGGCAAGTACGGCACCACCGACATCTGGGACTACGTGCCGTCCAAGGGCGGCTACATCAGCGACGCCTACGTCTACACCGGCTCCGACGGCCGGGTCGCACCGGACTGCGCCGGCAGCACCCTCTCCTGCTCCACCGCGGGCACCGGCAACCCGAGGACCTGCGCCGAAGCCGTCGCGTGGGCGAAGGCGCACGTGCACACCAACAACGATCCCAACTACTACCGCTGGTGCGACCGGATCAACTCGTGGGCCTACGGCTGGACCGCGAGCGGCTCGGAAACGGCCTACGTGCACTGGACCCAGATCCCGGGTTCGTACAAGCACCCCGGTGACACCCAGGTGCCCGCGGGCGGGCTCGCCTTCTTCAGCAACGGCGGGACCGGGCACACGATGATCTCCATCGGCGGCGGCAAGTTCCTGTCGAACGACATCCACGGCCCCGGCAGCTTCACCGAGACCACGATCTCGGAGATCAAGAACGCCTGGAACTACACCTATCTCGGCTGGTCGCAGCCTTGGTTCAAGATCAACCACTGATCGCGCGAGTGGCCTCGAAACGCTGCCGGACGAAGGGGGCCTCGTCCGGCAGCGCTTCTTCCGCGCGCCAGGAGAAACTCGCGGCGGTCAGCTCGGAGAAGACCCACCGGCGCCGGACGCCGCCGGTGTCGGCCTCGATCTCGAAGCCGTCCTCCGTGCGCTTGCCGAGGAACGGGATCACCCAGCCGTTGCCGGGGCCGAGCCAGGTCGACCGGAACGCGTCGATCTTCTCGTCGTAGAAGCGCAGGCTCATCCCCCACTCCCCGTCCACGCCGCCGACCCTGCTCGTCCGTGCCGGACTGATCCACACGTCGGCCAGCGCGCGGCCGTCGAGCGCCCAGCCGAAATGCCACTCCCCGTCGACGGTCCGGACGCTGCCGTCCTCCGCGTAGTTGTGCACGACCAGGTCCCAGCTGCCGATCAGCGGCTCGAACACACCGAGCCGTCCGGCGAGTTCGGGGCGCGGTCCCGAGGCGGTGAAGACGGCGGCGATCCGTTCGGTGACGTCCATCCGGCCAGAATGACCATTTGACAGTATGCTGTCAAATATGACCGATCTCGTCCGCGACTACCGGCTGCTGATCGCCGACGTCTACGAACTCGCGGGGCTGAGCCGCCGCGTCAGCGAACGGGAGGCGACCGGGCTGGGCACGACGGTGGCCCGCTGGCATGTGCTGAGCACGGTGTCCGAAGAACCCCTCGCCGTCCCCGCCATCGCACGACGGCTCGGCCAGGTCCGTCAAGCCGTGCAGCGCGTCGGCGACGACCTCGCCGAGGCCGGCCACCTGAGCGTGGAGCCGAATCCTTCGCATCGCCGCTCGTCCCTGTACGCCATCACGCCCGAGGGCACACGACTGCTGCAGCGACTGTGGGACGCGAGCGAATCCCGGCGCGACCTGCTCAACGACAGCGGCGTCACCACCGAGGAGCTGCGGCAGGCCCGCGACACACTGCGCAGGTTGTCAACCGCGCTCAGCTCCTGAATCCGCCCTTTCGTCGCATCGTGATAAAAAGCGGCCACTCGATCGGGTTAGAGTTGACGGATGGGCAACGAAGCTCTCGCTACTCCCGCACCCCGGGAGCAGCGCGCGCTCATGCAGGCGATGCTCACCCGGCTGCCCGAGTTCAGTGACCGCCTCGCCCGGCTGCTCAGCGACGAGGACGAGTTCTATCACCAGGTGGACAACACCGCGCCGGAAGAGTTGCGCAAGGTCTGCCGGGCGAATCTCGAGCGGGCGCTGACCGCCCTCGTCGAGGGGCGCGGGCTGCCGCTCGACGCGGCCCGCAAGACCGGGCTGGCGCAGGCCAGGCAGGGTATCCCGCTGCCGTCCGTGCTCCGCGCGTTCCGGATCGGCGGGATCTTCGTCTACGAACGCCTGGTGGAGCTGGCGGGCCCCGGCTTCATCAACCCGGCCCGCACGGTGGAGATCAACTCGAACGTATGGAAGACCATCGACCTCTACTCCGACGCGCTGACCACCGCGTACAACGAGGTCGCGGGCGAACTCTCGCACGAGAAGCTCGTCCTGCTGGACGGCCTGCTGCAGGGCCGCTTCGCCACCCAGGCGGAACTCGAGAACGCCGCCAAGGAGCTCGACCTCCCGGCGGCGGGCACGTTCGTCGCCGTCGTGACCGAGCCCGTCGAGTCGAAGGAACGGCCCGGCGTCGAGGCGCTGCTGCGGGCGCGACGCTGGAAGTCGGCCTGGCGGCCCGGCGCCGAAATCGGGCTGGTCGTGATCGACCGCGTCGAAGACGTCCGGCGGCTGCGTGACGTCCTGGGCACCCTGCCGCTGGCGGTGGGGATGAGCAAGCCGTTCAACGGCTTCCTCGAAGTGCCGGACGCGGTACACCGGGCCAGGATCGCCCGCCGGTCGCTGGCCACCGGTGCCGCCGGTGTCGCCGTCTTCGGCGACTCGCCGGTCACCACCCTGGTCGCGAGCGCGCCGGAGATGTCGCGGGACGTCTTGCGCTCCGTGCTGGCCGGGCTCCTGGTATTGCCCAAACCCGAACGGCGGGTCCTGCTCGACACGCTGGTCGCGTGGTTCGCCGGACACGGCTCGGCCAAGGAGGCCGCGGACCGGCTGATCGTCCACCCGAACACCGTCCGGTACCGGCTGCGCCGGGTGCAGGAACTGACCAGGCGCGACCTGTCCGACCCGGTCGACGTCGGGGAGCTCTACGTCGCACTGGAGGCGGTCCGCCTGGCGGACGACGCTTAGCTCCTTCTTTCCGGCGCCATGTCGGCGTCGATGATCCTCGCGAGGTCCAGCAGCGTGTGCCCGAGACCGGGCCGCGCGGTGAGCCGCACCGCGAGCGTGCGGCCGCGCGCGGTCGTGGCGACCGGCAGGGTCACTTCGGGATTCGCCGATCTCGTCCACTGTGGACGGCGTCCGGCCGCGGACAGGACGATGTCGGGATGCGGGGACCGCCGCCCCGGCCGCCACCGTGATCTCCTGGCGTCGAGGTCGCGGATCACGTTGCCGTGCAACGAAAGCAACGTCGCGACGTCCGCGACTGCGTCACGGAGCTCGACATCGGTGATCGAATCCGAGTACGCGCCGATGTCCAGCACGCGGGAATCGTTCGGGTCCTGCGGCACAAAGTTCCTTTCCACGCACCGGAAGTCGTCCGATGGTGGTCCCGCTCACGTTGTTCCCGGGAACAAACATGTTTGGCTGCCTGGGCCGAATGGCGGCGCCGGTACCGCCTTCCGGCCGCACGGGGTGCCTGTGACCGCCGGTCACACCTTTGACGCTGACCTGCGGGCGGGCCAGTATCTGGCGACTGATTACCGATGGGTAATGTGGATTTTCCATGGTTCCACCAGGAGGACCGTTGCGACGTGCGTTGAGCCTGATCTTCTTGGCCCTAGGGGTGTTCTCCATCGCCGGCGCGGTGTTGCTGCCGACCTACGTGAAACCCGAACTCGCCAAGGTGCCACTGAACCAGGAATCGACGTCGGTCCTCGAAGGCACCGCGTCCAAGGTGCTCGCCGTGAAGACCGAAGGCGGCAAGACCGTCACGGAGATCCGCGACAACGCCAACCTGAAGGCGACCGCCCGCGTGGCGGCGAACTTCGCGCCGCCGGAGATGCGTGAGGGTACGGACGTCGCCGTCTGGCTGCTGGCCGTCTCGGTCGTCGACACCAGCGACCAGACCGTGGTCAGCGCGAGCAAGCGGCAGGTCTGCTTCGACCGCCGCACCGCGGAGGGCTACATGCCGCCGGGTGGTGACCAGGAGGCGAAGTGCTCGGCCAACAGCAGCTTCGTCACCAAGCTCAAGGACAAGCCCGAGAAAGAGGGCGAGAAGCCCGAGGAGATCCAGGAGTACAAGCCGCAGCCCGGCCTGAACTTCAAGTTCCCCTTCGACACCGAGCAGAAGGACTACCAGGTCTACGACGACAACACCGGCCGCGCCGTCCAGGCCCGATTCAAGGGTGTCGAGGACATCAAGGGTGTCGAGGTCTACAAGTTCGTCCAGGAGATCCCCACCACGAAGATCTCGACGAAGAAGGTGCCGGGCTCGCTCATCGGCGCCACCGGTGACTCCGTCGAGGCGGGTCAGTTCTACGCGGGCACCATCACCAGCTGGATCGAGCCGGTGACCGGGATCCAGGTCAAGCAGGAACAGCGGTCACACCAGGAACTGCGGTCGGCCGCGAACCCCACGCCCACCGTGGTCTTCGACGGGACGCTCACCTTCACCGACGCGACCGTCGACGCGATGGTCAAGCAGGTCGGCGAGAACAAGGGCAAGCTGGACTTCATCGGGAGCACCGGGCCGATCGTGCTCGGGGTCGCCGGCGCGGCCTTCCTCGCGCTCGGAGTCTTCCTGCTGGTGAAGCGGCGCCCGACGCCTTCGCGCCACTAACGCTTACGCAGCACCATCACCAGATTCCACGACGCGACCTCCCGTACCCCGGGGACACGCGCGATCCATTGGGCCCAGGAGGGGTGGTAACGCGGGTACACCTCCTGGAGATCGGCGAGCGGCGTGGCCTTCCCCCACCGGACGGCCGCGCCTGCCGAAAAAGCGAACAGGCTCTCGCCGAATTTGTTCTTCGGTTCCTTCCCGTTCTTTTCGAGATAACGCCGCCGGGCGTAGTGTCCACCGAGGAAATGCCACGGCGCCGTCTCGTGCCCGCCCCACGGCGAATACCAGGGTGTGAACGAGGCGAAAATCGTCCCTCCCGGTTTGGTCACCCGGCACATCTCGGCCAGCATGACCTCCGGTTCGGAAACGTGTTCGAGGACGTTCGACGAATAGCAGACGTCCACGGATCCGGTGCGCACCGGCAGTTTCGTCCCGCTGCCGCGGACCATGTTCTCCCCGGCCTCGCCCCGTGCCGTCAGCTCTCCGACGTCGGGATCTATGCCAAGGTAGGTGGCTCCGGCGGCGCGGAACGCGTCCGAGAAATAGCCAGGCCCGCCGCCGACGTCGACGATGGTGCGGCCGTTCAACGGAGTGTGCTGCGCCAATTGCCGGACCGAGTCCTCGGCGAGCACCGAGTAGAAACCGTCCGGATCCGTCTGTTCGGTGAGAAAAGCCCGGAACAACGTCACCGATCTGCGCAAGGTGGCGCGATGAGGCATCGCTGAACGGGTCACCGACCGATTACCGACCATCGAACCATCGCTTTCCGAGAATGATTCATCTACCGTGTACGCACCGGTAACCTAGCATTGTCGCTAACAGGTTGGGAGAACCACGATGGAACGGCCACGTGTGCTGCTCGTCAACTGGCGCGACACCGGCCATCCGGAGGGCGGCGGCTCCGAGCGGTACGTCGAGCGGATGGCCGAGGGACTCGCCAAAGCCGGATACCGGGTCGAAATCCAGTGCGCGGCGTACCCGGGCGCGAACGCGGGCGAATGGCGCGACGGCGTGCGCTATCGCCGCCGCGGCAACAAGTTCGGCGTGTATCCTCACGCGCTCCGGGCGATCCGGAACGCGCACGCCGACCTCGTCGTCGACGTGCAGAACGGGATGCCGTTCTTCGCCAGGCTCGTGGCGGGCTGCCCGGTTCTCGTGCTGGTGCACCACGTCCACAAGGAACAGTGGATCAGCGCGCTCGGCGAGACACTGGGCCGGATCGGCTGGTGGATCGAATCCCGGCTCGCGCCGTGGCTGTTCCGGCACTGCCGCTACGTCACGGTTTCCGAGATCACCAAGGGCGAACTCGCCGGCCTCGGCGTCGAAGGCTCACGTATCACCGTGGTACCCAACGGTTTGGACACTCCCCCACGCGTCAAGGCCGTCCGCGCGCCCGAACCGACGCTGGTCGCCGTCAGCAGGCTGGTGCCGCACAAGCGGATCGAGCACGCGATCGACGTCGTCGCGGAACTGAGCAGGCGCTGGCCGACGCTGCGGCTCGAGATCGTCGGCCAGGGCCCGTGGGAAGAGGTCTTGCGCAAACACGCGCGCGACCGTGGTGTCGAAGACCGCGTGCGGCTGCACGGCTGGGTGGACGAGAACGAGAAACACGAGATCCTGGAACGGTCCTGGCTGCACCTGTGCCCTTCGGTCAAGGAGGGCTGGGGAATCGTCATCATGGAGGCCGCCGCGCACGGCGTGCCGTCGGTGGCCTACCGGGCGGCCGGCGGGGTGGCCGAATCCATCGTGGAGGGCAAGACCGGCCTGCTGGCCGACGACTTCGCCGATTTCACCGCGCGGGTCGACGGACTGCTCGCCGATCAGGCGCGCCGGAACGAAATGGGCCAGGCGGGTGTCACCTGGGCGGGCCTGTTCGACTGGGAGCACAGCGTGCACCGGTTCGAATCACTCGTGCGCGACGTGGCCGGGGTGGCCATCCCCCATCCCAGGGTCCTGACTCCGCAAGGCTTCCACGATCCCGTCGGCCAGGCCGGCCGCGGCGGCGTCGTCGAAGTCCTTGCGGCGTGCGCGCACGGTGACGGTGCTCGTGTCCCCGACGGTCGCCGCGCCGAACGCCACGCCTGAGCGGCCGCTGGCGGCGGGATAGAACGCGATCGACGTGACCGCGTCCGCCGCCGAAACGACGCCGAGGTTGGAAACCAGATAGGTCGAGCCGAGCCTGCCCGCCAGCAGCCGGGTGCCCAGCCGGGCGATTCTGCTGCTGCGGGCGGGGAAATCGGGTTCCGGCGGCTGGGTGGCCAGCAGCGCGCGCACTTCGGCGACCGAGGGCTCGCGGCCGAGCCGCAACCGGAAGAACGCGCTGTCGTGCTCGGGTTCCGGGGCGGCGCCGCCCCGCCAGGAGGCACCCACCGCGGCCACCACCCTGGCGGTCTCCTCGCCGTGCCGGGCGTTCCACGTCTCGGTCAGGTTCGCGGCGGCCGCCGCGAAGGCCGCGGACCCCAGCCGCGCGCGCGGGAGAACACGGGCGCTGAACACGTCTCCTGAGCCACTTTCGGCCCGTTCCGGGGTGATCCTGGCCGGTGGCGCGAAAAGCGCTTCAGCGAGCCGCTGAAAGGCCGACGTGAGAAAGGATCGATCAGCCGTACGCGCGCCGATTCCCTTGGCTGCGGACGAGATCGGGATGTCGAGGGCCAGCCCGAGGACGGCGAGCAGGCCGAGACCGTCGAGCGCGCCGTGGTGCGCGGCGATCAGCACGACGGGTTCGTCGACGCCGACGGCGACGCGAAGCAACGGCGCGCCGCGTTCGTACGACGCCTCGGCGAAGCGATCACGGATCGCCGGAAGTTCTTCACCGGCAACGGCTTCGACGTCGGGGGCGGCCCCGAGCCATGGCCGTTCCCCGACGGCGACCGCCAGCCGCATCCGCGCCTTTTCCGGCGTCAGCACCGAAGACAGTCTCGCTTCCAGGAGGATGCTCCAGGAAACGGTGGGGTCGCCGTAGAGCCCGACGACCCGGCCGGCGTGGTCGGAAGCGAGCTGGGACACCGGCTCAGCGGTTGCCGTAAATGATGTGCTCCGGGCTCGAATTCGGGTTGAACTGCTCCTTGATCTTCGCCTGCACCTGGGGTGCGGCGTCCGGATCTGCGGTGTTCGTCAGCGCGTAACTCCCGCCCGCGGCCGTTGCCAGCCCGATGATGACGGCGGCGGCCGCGCCGATGAGGGTGCCCAAGACCTACTCCTTCCGCGGCAGGGAATTCCTGCGTCGGCTCAATGTACGCACCGGTAACTTGAGGCACAACAGTGCGGCGGCGATCGAGAGCACTGCTACTCCGTTTGCCAGCACGACGGGGATCGGTGATCGCGTCTCGGTCACGGCGGGCTCACCGGGAGTGCGGTAAAGCGTGAGCCAGTCACCGGACCACACCCGTTCCGCGCCGGTCAGCAACCGCGGGTCGACCCGCCCCGGCGTCCCGTGTTCGACCAGGATCCAGCCGATCCCGGCCGCGGACAGGTCCTCGGGCGACTTCGCGGCGCGGACACGGTCCATTCTGGAATCCTCGCCGGCGATCTCCTCGCCGCCGACCCGCAACGTGTCGTCGACGAGAACGGTTTCAGGCAGCGCGCGCGGCGCCGGGTCCAGTTGGGTCCGGTGATCGTTCCAGGCGAAACTGCGGAACGTGGACAGTGGCAGCGCGACGACGTCACCGGACCGGTCGTCTTCCGCCAGCACCCGGTGGACGGCGTTCCAGTCGTCCGGGTAGGGCACCGCTTCGATCCTCCCCCAGCCGCCCCAGGCGAGATCGGGCGTGGTGAGCAAGGGAAAGAGCGCGGCCGCCACGATGAGCACCCGGCGCGCCGCGTCGGTCCGCAGGCGTGTGGCGGCGGCTTCGGCCGCGAGCGCGAACCCGAGTGCGACCGGAAGCGCCCACCAAGCCACCCATTTCTGCGCGTCCCGCAGCAATCCCGCGCCGGGAACGTGGCCCATCGCCCAGGACAGCACGGGTTCGCCGAACGGCAGTGTCGCCAGTGCGGCGAGCACGACACCGAGAACCCCCAGCAGCAGCAACGCTCTCGCGGGCGGCGTCCCCCACCTTCGTGCCAGCGGCCGGAGCCCGGCCAGCGCCACGGCGACCGTGACGAGGATCAGCACCGGGGCCATCGGCGCGCCCCGGCTGCCGGGGACGACGTCGCCGTTCCAGATGCCGCCGAGACCGAGCACGCTCAGGATCGCCGGACCCCAGCTTTCGGCGCGGGCACTGAACGCGGCCACCCCGGCGGGGTCGGACAACGTGCCGCCCTCGTGCAGAAGTGTCGGCACGAGCCAGGGCAGGTTGAGCACGACGGCGAGACCGAGGGTGTGCCCGAGTTTCCGAGGCCCGGCCAGGACGAGCGCGGTGAGCGCGGCCAGTACGCCGCCTGGTGGGGTGAGCACCGCGGGGGCGCAGGCGAGCACCAGCCGCGCGAGTGCCCTCGGTTCGTCCCGGCGCAGGGAAAGCGCGGCGCGCGCGATCCACGGGAGACACGCGTAGGTGAGCAGGAGCGGCCAATGCCCGATGAACAACCGCTCCGCGAAATAGGCCGTCCACGCATAGGCGGTGGCGGCGACGATCCGCGTACCGAGTTGCTCCGTCGGCACCAGCCGTGCTGCGCCATATGCCGCTACGAAGAGCGAAAGCACCAGGACGATTTTCTGCACCACATCGCCGGGAATCACCGCTGTCGCGAGCGCGATCACGGCGTCGGCGGGGACGGAACGAGGCAGCGCGGAACCGAGGCCCAATGCGTCCGGGACCAGCGACTGACGCTGGGCGAACACCATGTCGTAGCTCAGGACGAAGCCGCGTCCGAGCACCGGCAGGAACACCAGCGACGCGAGCCCCGCCGACACCGCGGCCAGGACGAGACGTTCACGCCGTGCGTCCAACTGCCCTTTCCTTTCCGCGTCGATCGCGGTTATGGTCGCTCGATTACTCGCCGGTAATAGGAGCGCCGTTGAGCTTAGACGTCGAGGTCGGCCAGACCAGAACCGACAAGCGTGTCGCGGCGATCCTCGTTTCGCTCGCGCTGGCGGCCAACAACGCGGGCGCCTACGCGCTGAGCATCATCGCCGCCCGGCTGCTCGCGCCGAGCGCGTTCGGTGAACTGAGTTCACTGCTGGCGGTACTGGTGATCGGCGTCGTACCCGCGATGGGCCTGCAAACCGTGGTCGCCCTGCGCGTCGCTCGCAAACCTCAGGACTCGGGAACACTACTGGCGCTGGGCCTCACGACGAGCGCCATCGTCGCGGCCATCGGCCTGCTGCTGGCGCCGGTACTGGTCTTCGTGCTGCACCTGGATTCCGTCGTGCCCGCGCTTCTGCTCGCCGTCACACTCGGCCCGCTGACGCTGCTCGGCCTCTTCCACGGTCTGTTGCAGGGCAGCGGCCGGTTCGCGCGCCTGGCCGGGCTCATGTCACTCGAAGGCGCGGGCAAGGTCGGCGGTTCGCTGATCGGACTGCTGATCGGCGGCGACGCCACCGGCGCGCTGGCCGGCACCGCGATCGGCTCGTACCTGGTGATCTTCTGCGGCTGGCTCCTCTGTGGACGGCAACGACCGCGGAAGGCGGGCTGGCACGCCGGCGAGGTCCTGCACGCGGCGCAGGCGATGCTGGCGCTGGTCCTGCTGGTGAACCTCGACCTGGTACTGGCCCGCCACACCCTCCCCGCGAACGAGGCGGGCGAGTACGCACTCGGCGCGATCGTCACGAAAATCGCCTACTGGCTACCCCAAGCCGTCGGCGTCCTGGTGCTCCCCCGCTTCGCGAACGGCGCCGACCGGCGCCGCATCCTGCCCGCCGCCCTGGCCGTCTGCGCCGCCCTCGACGCCGTCGTACTCCTCGTCTCGGTGGTCGCCGGCCCACGCTTGCTCTCCTTCATCGGCGGCCCCGGCTACGCCGCCAGCACCATGCCGGTCTGGCCGTTCGCCCTCGCCGGCTCGATGCTCGCGCTGGTCCAGATCCTGCTGTTCTCCCGCCTCGCCGCCGGCGACCGGCGAGTGACCGTGCTGATGTGGACGACGGTGGTCGTGGAGACCGTGCTGGTGACCGCCTGGCTGCACTCTTCGGCGGTTCAGGTGGTCACTGTCGCGGCTTGCTGTGCCGGGGGGTTGGCACTTTCCGGGGCCGTGCTGGAGTGGCGGTCACGTCGCTGATTCGTGACCGTGTGGATTTTGGGACGTCAGATGTCCCAAAATCCACACGGTCACGCACGAAAGGTCCGGTCACGACACCGAGCCGCCGGATTCTGTCGGTGATCGACTCCAAGCTGTTCCGGTGCGAAGAGGAGACTGGGTACGCCACCCTTTGATCACCAGCGGTTCGACAGTGATCACGGCGAAACAGCTCGAAGCCATCGGCATGCCACGCCGGACGATCTCGCGACGTTGCGAGCCCGGTGAGGCCTGGCGAATGCTGCTGCCTGGCGTCGTGCTGCTCCAGAACGGCGAGCCGACGGACGAACAGAAGATTCTCGCCGCCCTCCTTCATGCCGGTGACGGTTCGATCCTGACCGGTGTGCGCGCCCTGGAGCGATACGGCCTGCGCAACCTCCCGGACACCACCGAGGTCCACGTGCTCGTCCCCTCGGAGCGCTCGGTCGCCGACAGCGGGTTCGTCCACATCGAACGGTCACGCCGACTGCCGAAACCGAGATCACGGTCCGGCATCCCGACAGCTCCGGTACCGCGAGCGGTGATCGACGCGGTGCGAAGGACACGGGACAAGGACACGGTCACCGCGATGATGGCCGAGTCGGTACAGCGAGGCTTCTGCTTGCCAAGGGCGCTTTCCGACGAACTCGAGGAAGGCCGCCGGACAGGCATGGAGTCGTTGCGGAACACGCTCCTGCCGATCCTGGGCGGCGCCCGTTCGGTCGCCGAGGCCGACGCCTGGAACCTCTGGCAGAGGTCCGATCTGCCCGAGTGCCGATGGAATGTCAAGATCTTCGACGCGAACGGCGTCTACATCGCGCAGCCGGACGGCTGGTGTGACGAGCTGGGCTTCGCCTGGGAAATCGATTCCCTCGGGTACCACGCGGGAACCGAGGGGTTCCGCGACACACTCGCCCGCAACGCCCGTTATGCCGCGGCCGGGATCGTGGTACTCCAGACACTGCCGTCACGCCTGCGTTCCGAACCCGCCGAGGTCGCGGCCGAACTCCGGGCGGCGCTGGACAGCGCCCGGTCACGACTCCGTCCGGACGTCCACATCCGGTGACGGTCCCTTGAACCAAGGCACACACATCGCCACCATCGCCGCCGCCGCCAGCAGCAGCGAAGCCTGCGTCACCGGACCGTAGGCCCACTCCTGCCCGTGTCCCAGCAGCCGCCCCACCACCGCGACGAGTGTTCCCGCGGCCATCCCGCCGAAAGCGAGGTACCGCGGCGCGCGTTCGCTGAACTGGCGGGCCAGCAGGACGGCGATCAGCAGGACGATCGGCAGCATTCCGCCGAGGACGGCCAGCAGTCCGATGAGGACCACGGGGACGACGACACCGGAACCAGCCTCGACGGAGACGCGGCGCCGGCGGACCGGCCACAGCACGCCGATCAGTACGGCCAGGATCGCGATCGCGCCGATGAGCAGGCCGGAGCGATATTTCCAGTCCGGGGTGAACTCGAGTTGGACGACTCCGCCCGAGCCCGCGGGCAGGATCCACGCCTGCTGCCAGCCGTCGACGCGCGTCTTCACCAGCGGAGTCCCGTTCAGTGACGCAATCCAGCCCGCGTTGGCGTTTTCCGGAACGGCCAAAATGGACTCGTCGCCGCCCGCCACGGTGACCGTCCGGGACGTCGCGTCCCAGGAGTCCACGGTGACGGCGCGATGCGCGGCGGGCGAAACGGCCTGCCCGGCGGGTTTGAGCCACAGGTCCTGGACCACAAAGGACTCGGACCGGTCGGTACGCAGTTCGTGTCCGCCCGCCGCCAGGTCGACGCCGCCCGCCGAATCGGGGCACGCGGACAGCGTCAGCGGCCGGTGCGCGAGGTAGTCGGCGAGTGTGCCGCGGACCGAAGTGTCGTAGTCGAAGCCGTTCAGGTGGACGTTCGGGCCCGATCCGCAGGGCACCGTGAATTCCGAGTCCGGAGCGGGAAGTTCGGCACCGGTCAGGGACAGAGTCCCGATGCCCAGCGAGTTCCGGGTCCGCTGGTCGTCGTCGAGACCGGCGAACGCGATCTTCAGCTGCGACGTCTCCAGCGGCGGGAACGTCGCCGCGCCGGAGGCGTCGAGTTCGACGGAACGGCTCGACGTCGGTGTCGTCAGCTCCAGCCGCGCGGGCGCGCGTGGATCGGCGGCGATCCGGATACCGGAGATGGTCTGGGGTTTCTCCCACTCCAGAGTCAATGTCGGCCGCAGGTCGGTGATGTCGGGCAGCCACGTAGTCGCCGGATTCCCGTCCACCGCGGCGAACGCGCTCGCCGACGGATCCCCGCCCAGCTGCGACGTCGCGGACACCCGCACGCCCGGCAGGGCCACCGGAACCCGGCCGCCACCGGCGGGCAGCACGGTGCCGCCGAATTCGTAGGCATTCCGCGACGTCGTGGAGAACAGCCGCCGGATCCCGTCCGGTTCTTCACCGTCGCGGGCCGCGTTGGCGTCACAGCGGACGTGCTCGCCGTCCGGCACACACGCGTACCTCGGCTGCTGACCCCGCGTGAACGCGAAGCCCGGCGCCGCACCGGCGGACAGGTCCGCTGGCACTTCGAGCGCGCGTTGCGGATCGACGCCGGGGATCTTCAGCTCCGAGATCCCGACGTTGCCGTCCTGCCTGCCGACCACGAGCGACAGCAACGTGATCCGCACCTTGCGCGTCACCCCCGGCGGCGCCGGATAGGAGTGCGCCCCCTCGCCCCGGACGACCTGGTGATCGACGGAACCGTTGTCCGTCGTGATCAGGATCCGGGTGGCAGGCCAGCCGACGCGGATGTCGTCGACCATCGCGAGATCGACCGTGTTCACCAGCCTCGGGGTGTCCAGTTCGACTTCGAGCCATTGGCCGATCGGGCCGGTGAAGCTCGACGAATGCCAAGCGGTGCGGGGATCCCCGTCCACCGCGGCGAACGGCTGATGGCTCGGATCCGAGCCGCCGAACGCGTCCGCGAACGACGCCGCCGTCGAGGCGTTCACCGAGCGGATCCCCCGGTACGCGGCCACGGTCTGGTGCTGCTCGCCGGGGAACGGCAGCACGTCGAGCGCGGCTCGTTGCTGTCGCGGCGATTCCCCGGCGGTCAGCGTCTGGCTCAGGTTGTCCCGCACCCCGCCGACGTTGCGTTCGGCGCGGCGCAGCCCGTCGGTGACCAGCCTCGGCCCGGTCGGCGAGCCGCCGTCCCCGGTCAGCACCGTCGGCGTGCCGGGATCGAGCTGTCCGGAGTTCATCAACGGCAACAGGTTCTCCGGGCCACCGCTCACCGTCGGGACGTCCTTCGCGGACGTCGCGGTGACGAGCGGAACCGGCCGTTCCACCTCGAAGATCTCCAGCGGCCCGAACTGGGCCGACTTCTCGATCCCCGGCGATCCCGCCAGCCCGGCGCGCAACGTCGTGAAATCGGGCGCGCCGACCTTGGCGCGGTCGATGTCGCCGCGCAGCACCAGGAACCGGTAGCCCGACCGCGCGAGCAGCGCGGCGAGCCCGGGACCGCCTCTGCCGTCGGCCAGGGCCGCGTCGATCGAGTCCATCAGGCGGGTGTTGCCCTCCGAGCCCAGCGGGACCTGGTTGCGCACGGCCCACGGGCTGTCCGCGATGGCCTGCGCCGGTTCGTCCACCGTGCGGCCCCAGTCGTATTCGCCGAAGCCGGTCGCGGGCAGCAGCAGCGTGCGCGCCGTCGCGTCGGTCTTGGCGACGTGGCCCATCGCGTCGTACCAATATCCCGGCACCTCGTCCCAGCCCGGCCCCGGCCGCAACGTCAGCAACCACACCGGCGCGGCCATCACCACGACCAACAGGGCCCCCAGCGCGGGCCGCAGATGCCGCCGCAGCGCGGGCGCGGCGCTCGTGATGCCGTGGACGAAGGCCAGCATCAGCGGCAGCCGCAGCACCGGCTCGAACTTGTGCACGTTCCGCAGTGGCGCGAGCGGGCCGTCGAGCAGCTGCCGGACGGGTTCCGCCAGTGGACTGTCGAGCGTCCCGACATAGCCGACGGTCAGCAGCGTCAGCCCGGTCAAGACGCCGAGCACCAGGAACCGCCGCTCGGGCAGGCCGCGCCGCGCGAGGTCGGTCAGCTCGACCGCGGCCACCAGCCCGGTGGCCGCCATCAGCACGGGATTGTCGATCAGGGCCCAGCCCGACGGCCACCACGGCGTGCCCTGCACGACATAGGCGACCCACTGGTTCGTGCCGCGCAGCACCTCGAACAACGACATCGGCGCCGTGGTGTTCGTCGCGGACTCGATGTAGTCGAGGAACGGCAGGCTGTACTGGCCGAGCAGAACCAGCGGCAGGATCCACCACAGCATCACGCCGGCGACGAAGACGAACCACCAGATGACGAGTTCGACGTGCGTACTCCGCCATTTCCTGGTCAGCAGCCACAACCCGGGCAGTACGAGCGCCATCACGACCATCGCGCCGTTGATCCCGCCCATGCACAGCACGGCGAGCGCCGACAACCCGGCGGCGCGACGTGGCGAGCCGACGCGGTCGGCGAGGATCAGCGGCAGCAGCACCCACGGCAGCAGGACGGCGGGCAGCATCTCCGAGGACAGCGAACCGATTTCGGTGACCATCCTCGGCGCGAGGGCGTAACCGACTGCTCCGATCAGCCGAGTCCGTTCGTTCCCTATTTTCAGCGCGCGGGCCACCAGCAGCGCGCCGCCGAACGCGACCGAGAGCAGGATCGCGCACCACAGCCGCTGCGCGATCCACACCGGTACCCCGACGGCTTGGCACAGTGCGAAGAACGGCCCCATCGGGAACAGGTAGCCGTACGCCTGGTTCTGCAACTCCCCCGCCGTCGCCTGGGGATTCCACAGGTGCAGCGCCCTGCCGAGGAAGGCGAGCGGATCCACCGCGAGGTCGAGTTTCGTGTCGAAGGTCGTCCTGCCGGGACGCTGCACAAAGGACAGCACGGTGAGCGCCAGCACGATCCACGTGCTGGGCCGTTTCACAAGCGCCCCGGGGGTTACCATCCGGTAGATACTAGGCGGAAACGTGGCTACTATGCGCCTATGACAGACGGTTTCGAAGAAGCGTGGTCGCTCGCCGAACCCGTCAAGGGCTGGATGACGCGGGAGCAGGGCCTTGCCTTGTGGACCGCGGCGTGCCGCCTGGACAAGGGCGACCTCATCGTCGAAATCGGCAGCCACCAGGGCCGTTCGACGATCGTGCTCGCCAGTGCCGCCTGCACGGTCGGCGCGCGGGTGGTCGCCGTCGACCCGTTCGTCGACGGCCGCCTGTTCGGCGGATCGCCGACACGCCAACGATTCGAGGCCAACCTGAGAAAGGCGGGCGTCGAAGACGTCGTGGAACTCGTGGCGGAGTACAGCACGAAGCTCCGGCCGCGCTGGGACCGCCCGATCCAGTTGCTCTACATCGACGGCAAACACGACTACTGGACCTACACCGACGACCTCCGCTGGTCGGAGAACCTGACCGCCGGTGGGGAAATCCTGGTCCACGACTGCTTTTCGTCGATCGGCGTCACCTTGGGCACGATCGCGAAAGTCCTCTTCGGACGGCGCTACACCTATCTCGACCGCGCGACGTCGATGGCCCGGTTCCGGCTCGCCCCGCCGTCGGCGAAGGACAGGCTGCGCGTGATCGCCCAGTTGCCGTGGTTCATCCGCAACGTCGGGATCAAGATCCTGCTGCGGCTGCGGTTGGCACCCGTGGCGAAGGTCTTCGGCCACGACAGCCCGTACGACCCTTACTGAGTGAGCGGCCTGCCGACGTCGACCTTCACGAGACAGACGGGAGCACCCTTCGCGGACAACTGAAAGCCGATCTTGTCGAACAGGCCCTCGATCGGCAGGTACATCGTATGCAGGCCGGGCTGGAACCAGACGGGCACGCGCACCCCGTCGCGGTCGACGAAACCTTCACCGCCGTCCGAGGTGAAATAGTCGATCCGCAGCAGGTGGCGGCCGAGAACGGGGGTGTCCAACGGAACCCGGACCAGTTGCTCGCCGACGGTGTAGCCGCAGCCCGCCACCGGGCCGGGCAGGCCGCGGGAAACCGGTTCCACACCGACGATCGTCCTCGCGGTGCCGGTATCGTCCAAAAGGGACATCCGGCTCGTCGGCTGGTCGAACAAGGCACCGGGGATCAGGCCCACCACCCGCGAGGTGCGGGCGTTCTCGCCGAACCAGCCGTGCAGGATGTCGTTCGGCACCATCGTGTCGTACAGGACGAGAGCGGGATCGCGTTCGATCGAGGCCCGCGCGTTGGCGAGGAATTCCCGGGAGTGTTCGAACCGCAGTCCGGGCGCCAGCCGGGAGAACCCCACGGCGGAACTCGCGATCAGGGCGAGGCACAACGCCAGGGCAAGCGGCCGTTTCGCCGTGGACGGCTCGGAATCCGCCGGCCGATCGAACGGTTTCGGCTCCAGGAAGGCGAAAGCGAGACACAGCACGACGACGAGCGCGAGATCGGCGACGTAGCGGGGATCGCTGCCCAGTTCCGGGCCGACCTCGGTGAGCCGGGTGGCCGCCGAAAGCCCGATGTCCGCGACGAACACCAGGCCCAGCAGAATCCACGCCTTCCTGGCCCGGAGCCCGCCCACGCGTACCCCGGCGAACAGCACCCCGACGGCCACGAGCAGCAGCACAATCCTTACCACCACGGGAGAAGCGGCGAACGTCGCACCAGGACCCGGCCCTGACCAAGGTCCGCCCGCCATCCCCGGCACCAGAGTGTCTCCGAGCATCCGGCCCGTCATGTCCGCGACCGTGCCGACGGTGACCGGGCCGCCACCCTGCCCGACCTGACTCGTGGTCAACGCCAGGAAAACGGCGGCGTAACCCGCGAGGACGACGCCGAACACTCCCATGAGCACGACGTGACGCCGCAGGGAAATCCCGAGCAGCACGGTGATCCCGGCGACCAGTACCGGGATGAACACCGCCTTCTCGTAGAAGGCCAGCCCGAAGAGGGTCCAGCCCACGGTGGCGATCGCCCAGCGTCCGCCGTCGGCGAGGTACCGCACGTGGGCGTGCAGCGCGGCGGTGGTGGCCAGCAGAACGGGCGCGATCTGGATCGCGTAGGCCCACCACAACGTCGGGACGAGCAGCAAGGTCGACGTCGTGAACATCGTGAACGGGACGAGAATCCCCCACCGGCGGCCGAAACAGCGCACCAGCACCGCCCACAGCAGTACCGAGGCCGCCGCCTGCATCAGCAGGACCGGCGCCATCAGCACGGCGAAGTTCAGCGGCGCCCACGCGGTCAGCACGTCGGCGAGCAGGAATCCGCCCGGCGCGAGGTGGCCGTGGTAGTCCTGGAAGAAGTAGCCGAAGTCGAACGGGCCCGACTTCGCGGCGTGGTAGGTGATGACGAAGTCGTCTTGCGCGAGACTGCCGCGCAGCGCGGCCCACGCGTGCAGGACGAACGGGACCACGCCCGCGACGAACGCGGCGAGCGTGACCGGCGAAGGTCTCTTCCCCCGGACGAGCAAGTCCTGCCTCAATTCTTGCAGATCGGCGGCTGGCACATGATCTTGCTCAGCGCCTGGTAGAAAACGTCCGAGATCTTCCGCGGATCGGGGGTGGTGAACGAATCGCCGCCGGTGGCGGTGGAAACCTGGCGTAGTTCGGACGCGTCGATGTCCGGCCCGATGCCGATTCCGATGACCGGCAACGGTTTCCGAGGATCCTGGAGTTTGCCCAGTTCTTCCAGCAACCGCGGCAGCCCGATCGTCTCGCTGTCTTCGTTGCGCCCATCGGTGAGGACGACGACCAGGTTGATCCGGCCGGGTTTCCAGTTCTGCCTGGCGTTCTGGTACGCGGCGAGGATCGAATCGTAGAGCCCCGTCGCCCCACCGGCTTTCGGCCGCACGGCCTGCAACTGCCCGACACCGCCCGAACTCTTCTGTTCGGCGATCGTCTTCATCGGCAGCAGGACGCGATGGTCCTTGCCACCGTCCAATTTGGTCGAGAACAGCCACAAACCCAGTTCCGTGGTGGGTTTGAACAGGCCGAGTCCCTGCGTCGCGGCCTGCAACGTGAGGTCCATCCGGCTCTTCCCGGTACCCGGCACGGCGGCGGCCATCGAACCGGAGACGTCGAGCAGCACCTGGACGCGGGCGCTCAGGTTCGTCCCCGCCCAAGCCTGCAGTACGGCGTACAGCTCGGTCGCGGGCGGGGCACCCGCCGGATGCGGCGCCGGATCGGTCCGGCTGTCCCGCGCCCGCGGCACGGCGAACTGCCCGGTGGGCGCACGGAATCCCGCGTCGGCGAAGATGCCGCCGGCGAGCGGATCGAGCAACAGCCGCAAAAAGCGTTCCGCCGCGCTCCTCGACGCTTCGGACGCCTTGGGCAGCACGACATACGGGTAGTCGAACCCCTGCACCGGGACACCCGGATACGCCGCCACCAGATTCCGCGCGAGCACGGATTGTTCGGTGGCAGGGAAGGCTGCCGGGGCCTGGCCGGGGGCGGGGTTCAGTTTCCGCATGACGGCGGTGAGGGCCGCGGCCGGATCGGGCTCCTTCTCGGTCAGCTTCCGCAGGGCGAGCAAGGTGCCGACACCCAGCGGATCGCGCGCCGGGTCGGGGAAACCGACCGGTGAGCCGTCGAGGATCTCTTGCCAGGAAGGAGCTTTCCCCGGCCAGCCGAACCGCCGCGCGGTTTCGTCGGGAAGTCCCAGTACCACCGGCGAGTTCGCCACCGACTGACCGGATTCCGGCAGGTTCCACGCGCCGGCGTCCCTGGCCTGCGACAACATCGTGCTCGACTCGGGGATCCAGACGTCGGGCCCGCCCGAGGTGGTGGTCCCGAGCAGGTCGGCGGTCGCGGCCGACTCGCTCGCGGTCACGTTGACACTGAAGCATTCTTCTTGCGGCACGGTCTGCGCGAGCCGTGTGAGCACGGGCGCCACGTCGGGGGCGGCGGTGATCTCGACCGGCGTCAACGCGTCGCAACCGTTGCCAGCCAACCGGGCCCGGAGGTAATCCACGCCCCACCAGGCACCGAGCGCGATCACCAGCAAGAGGCTCAAGACGACGACGGGCGCGGTGAAACGCCCGCCACGCCTCGGACCTACCTGCATGTGCATGCCTCCGAGGTGCGGGGTGAGGACCTGGGATGTTGCCCAATCCGCCCGCGAACGTCAACCCTCGGGTAACTTAGCGCCTCCCGCTGCGGCAAACGGCCTAACCGAAGTCGTGTCCAGACGGACATCACGCGTGATCAGACGGACGACACACGTGATTGGGCGGACATCTCGCGTGATCAGGAGGACGACACACGATGGAGCCCCCAGTCACGCGTGTCGTCCTCCTGATCACGCGTGTCGTCCATCTGGTCACGTGTGCCGTCCATTTGGTCACGCGAGATGAGGCTTGGCCTAACCGAAGTACCGTCCCGCCCCGATGTGGGCACCGGCGGACTGCCACCATCCGGCGTCCCCGGTCGAATCGATCCCGTCCGCGATCACCGTCGCACCCGCCATGGCCGCGGTCTCGATGAGGTTCCGCAGCGACCGTTCCGCCAGTGGTTCCGTCCGCCGCTCCGCCAGCCGGGGAGCGATCCGGACCGTCTTCACGGGCACGTCCACGAGGCAGACGATGTCACCGGCCGCGCCGAAGTCCTGCAGTTCCGCGTCCACCCCGATCTCGGCGAGGAGGTGCAGGTTGTCGACGGTCTCCCCGAGTTCGGCGAGTACGGCACCGGCGGGGAAGCCCAGCCGCAGCCGTGACGGCCCCAGACCGGTCGTGGAGAGCACACTCCGCACCGAGCCGACGAGATCGGGATCCGCGGCCTGGTTCGGCGTCAGGCTCACCACCATCGGGAGCCTGTCGTCCGACTCCTCGCAGGCCGTGCGGATGAGCCATTCGCCGAGCGGCAGGATGAGACCGGTGTCGTTGGCGAAGCGGACGCAGGTGTCGTGACCGATCCGGCCGTGGCGCGGATGGTTCCAGACGAGTCTCGCCTCGATCCCCGCGGGCCTGCTGTCCGCCAGCCAGGTCAGCGGCCGGAAGTGCACTTCGACCTCGCCGGTCTCCCAGGCGCCCGCCATGGAGACGGCCAAGCCGAACTCGTGCCGCTCCCTGGTGTCGAGGACGGAGTCGGACAGCGCCCATTGCCGATAGCCGTTGGCCTGCGCCCGGCGCAGTGTCATGTCGGAGACGCGCAGCAGTTCGTGCGGCGCGATGTCCCTCGGCGGCCGGTGGACCACCCCGACACAAGCCGAAACCGCGACGCCGCTGCCGCCTTCGAGGTACACCGGTTCGGACAGCTCCTGGTTGATCATGCCGATCACGGTGGCGACGTCCGGGCTGGTCGCGGTGTTCTGGATGAGGATGCCGAACTCGTCGCCGCCGATCCTGGCGATGAGCGCGTCCTCGCCGCCGACGACGGCGCGCAGCTTCGCGGCGACGTTCTTCAGCAGGTCGTCGCTCTGTTTCTGGCCGAGCCCGCCGGCGATCAGGGAGAATCCGTCGAGGTCGAGGTGATAGACCGTGATGCCGAACGACGGGTCGGCGTGCCGCAGCGCCCGTTCCAGCCGGGTGCCGAAGCACTGCCTGTTCGGCAGGCCGGTCAACGGGTCGTGCAGGGCTTGACGGCTCAGCTGCCGCTGCAGCAGCGAAACGTCGGTGTCGCCGTCGACGAGGGTGATCAACTGCTGGGCCTCACCCGCCGGGTCGCGGATCACCGCGCCGGTGAAGCCTGCCCACGTCGGTTCTTCCTCGTCGGCCACGAGTCTTCGCGACAGCTCGAGCCGCTGGCTCTCGCCTTCGAGCAGCTTCCGGTACCCCTCGCGCAAGCCCTCGGCGTCTTCCGGATGGACCAGGTCGTAGAGGTTGAGCCCGGTCAGGTCCGCGACGGGCCGGTTCAGCATTTCGGCGAACGCCGGGTTCACCCGCTGGACGCGGCCGTCCACCCTGGTGACGGCGACCCCGGTGGCCGAACCGGTGAACAGCTGCTCGAAACGCGCCTGCGTGAGCACCAGTTCACGCCGGGTCTCGCGTTCGATCGTGACCAGCGTACGACTCAGATCCTCTTGCTGTGTCTGGATGCTCTCGCGCAACGCCTCGCCGTAACCCGACGCGAGCGCGCCGAGCACCTGCAGCACCCGTTCGGGGAGTGACTTCACGCTCCGCAGCTCCGGCTCATGCAAAAGCCCCTTGCCGAGTACGTCCATCGTGCGACGGAGGCTGTCCGGCCCGACACACCTGAGTGCGACGAGTCGCGCGCCGGCTTCGGCGGCCTGCGCGGGCTCGGCGTCTTCACTCAGGACCGCCGCGAAGATCTCGTCGAGGAGAGCGGCGAAATGCTCTTCGATCTGGGCGTGAGTATACGGAAGATACGCCGTTCCGGTGACCAGGTAGGCCCACTTGCGGGCCAGCGTGGCGCGGGTCGGCGCGGTGTTCTTCCGCTTCGGCGATGCGGAGGATGAAGCTCTCTTCTGGGCGTCCGGCGATACCGGGAACTCATCGCCGTCCGGAAGTGGGAAAGTCACGTCCGCCGGTCCTGGGGTCGTTTTCGTATTCCGTCGTGAAGAACCATCCTCCACGATTCTCTGGCCGTACTCACGGTCAACCGTCCACCTGATCGGGTGGTCACCCTACGGTACTGCAATACCGACCTTTTCCCTCAGCCAACCGCGGGTGGCGTCCCGATACTGGGACGCGTTGCGGTGCAATGCCAGCGAATGTCCGGCACCGGACAGAACATACGTGGAAAGTTCGGCCTCCGGCCGATAGAACGGCGCTTCCGCCGGACGCAACGTCCGCGCGTTCGAGCAGTCCCGGAGCGCGAACAGGCCGCAGAACAGGATGTCCTTCTCCCCGACCGCCTGGAAAACCGGCACCCTGATCGCCTTCGTCGCGGGCAGCACGATGCCGAACACGGCGACGGTTCCCATTCCCGGGACCGCGACCTGGTCCTTGGTCGCCTCGTCGGCCTCGATGACCCGCGGATCGGTATTTTCCGTCGCGTAGAACAGGCCGGCACGTGCTCCCGGTTTGGTCGTGAAATAAAGCGGATCACTGCCGACCGAACCGAGCTTGTCGTCCGCGAAGGCGGGCTGGAGACCGAGAGCCACGCCGAGGGTCAAGGCGGGTACCGACGGCAGATGCGTGACACCGGTGAGGATCACGCCGTCCACGTCCTGATACGTCGAGGCCTCGGCCGCGACGATGCCCGAACCGACCGAATGCCCGACGATCACGACCTTCTCGAACGGCGTACCGCCGGCCCGCCCCGCGCGCAGATGGCCGATCACCTCATGCATCGACCGGGCCAGCACCGGCAGCAGGAGCGGAGGACTGAACGGTTTGCTGCTCCCGCCCGAACCGAGCTGATCCGCGGCGAAGGTCGCGTAGCCGTGCTTGGCCATGTCCCGCTGATAGGAGTAGCGATCCGGGTCGTAGGGCAGGTCCCAGTAGGCGCCGTTGTACGTGCCGCCGTGCACCAGCAGCTGAACCGCCGTGGGCGCCGGACCTTCGGGCACGCAGAACCGGCCGTGCACCGTGGCGGGTTCGCCGAGCGGGCCGGTGACCGGCAGATCCAGGTCGGAACACCGGATGTCGACGGCCGCGGCCGGCGCGGCGACCAGGAAACCACCGAGGACCGCGCAGCAGGCGGCCACCACCGCGGCCAGTTTGAGCGGCATTCTCACAGAACCCTCTCCGGAATCGGAACGCTCGGAAGGAGCATGAACCCTACACCCGGTGATCGAACACTCACCGTCAGGCCGTTCGCGGCAGCGCGATCATCGGTAACCGGTTCGGCTGCATCGTCGCTTTGATCTTGGGGAAGACCTTGACCCCTGGCACCGGTTCCAACCGCCACCGCGCGCCGATCGTCGCCGCCACCAAGGCGATTTCCGTCGGTGCGAATTGGTGGCCGGGGCACAGCCGCGCGCCGGCGCCGAACGGGATGAACGCGCCTTTGGGCACCTCGGCGGCGCGCTCGGGCTCCCAGCGATCCGGGTCGAACCGTTCGGGTTCGGGGAACCAGCGTGGATCGCGGTGCAGCGTGTGCTGGCTGACCGCGACCTCGGTACCGGCGGGGATGCGCACACCGCCGAGTTCGACGTCCTCCCGCGCCCGCCGCATGAGGATCACCGGCGGCGTGCGGCGGACGACCTCGTTGATGATCCGCTGCGTGTAGACCAGGCGCGGCAGGTGTTCGAATCGCGCGGGCCCGCCCGCCAGCACCTCGTCGACCTCGGCGTGGAAGCGGCGCTCGATGTCCGGCCGCGCCCCGATCTCGTGGAAGAACCACGCGAGCGCGACGGCCGTGGTCTCGGCGCCGGTGGTGAGGATCGTGATGACCTCGTCCTCCACCTGCCGGTCGGTCATCTTCTCGCCGGTCTCGTCGTCCTTGGCCAGCAACAACATCGACAGCAGATCGCCCTGGTCGCCGCCCTTCTCGCGCGCCTTGAGGACGGCGTCGCCGATGACCCGCCGCAGCCGCGCGGCCGCCGCGTCGAACTCGCGGTTCGCCGCGATCGGCAGCCGTTCCACGAACTTCGGCGCGAAGGCCCGGACCATGACGTACTTCAGCATGATCGGGATCGACCGCTGGATTTCGGTGAGCGCGTCGTCGCCGAGTTCGGTGGAGAACAGTGTGCGCCCGGAGATGGTCAGCGCGAGGTCCTGCATCCGCCGGTCGAATTCCACCACCTCGCCCGGTTTCCACGTGTCGGCAAGGTCTACAGCGAGCTTCATCATCGTCGTCTCGGCGTAGAGCGCGATGCGGCTTCGCTGGAAAGCGGGCAGCATCATCCGTCGTTGCCGCTGGTTGAAAGCGCCGTTCGAAGTCGCGAGCCCGTCGCCGAACAACGGCCGCATTTTGTCGAACACGATGCCTTTGTCGAACTTCGCCGCGTCGACGGCGAGCAGCCGCCAGGCCAGCTCCGGCGTGGTGACCAGATAAACCGGCATCGGGCCGAAGTCGAGGCGGACGACGTCGCCGTGCGATCGCAGTGACGTCAACAGTTTCAGCGGGTCGCGGAGCATCGGCACGGTATGCCCGAGCACCGGCCACCGGCCTGGTGCGACAGCGACGTCCAGTGGTGCCATCGTGCTCGTCTCCCGGTGCCTGGGCGCTGAACCCGGTCACCTTAGGACCGCCGGAACGCGGACGGAGTGTCGCGGCCGCACATCCACACGATCGGACGATGGCCGCATGGCCCCGCGTGACCGATAGACTCCTGTGCCCCAACGGATCCCAACCGAACGGCGGCCACGACGGTGACTTCGAACCTGAGCTGGGTACCCCCCGAGGTCGACACGGCCGTGCCGAATCCCGCCCGGGTCTACGACTACTGGCTCGACGGCGACCACAACTTCCAGGCCGACCGCGACCTGGGTGAACAGATCCTGAAGATCATGCCGGGCATCCGCGACGCGGCCCGGCTCAACCGCGCCTTCCTGCGGCGCGCCGCGCTGCACATGGTGGACGCGGGGGTGCGGCAGTTCCTCGACATCGGCTCCGGCATCCCGACCGTCGGCAACCTCCACGAGATCGTCCAGCAGGCCGACCCGTCCTGCCGGGTGGTCTACGTCGACCGCGAATCGGTCGCCGTCGCCCACGCCAGACTGCTGCTGCGTGGCAACGACCGGTGCGCGACGATCCAGGCCGACCTGCGCGACACCAACGCCATCCTCGACGCGCCGGAGACCAGGGAACTGCTGGACCTCGACCAGCCGGTCGGTCTGTTCATGTTGCTGCTGCTGCATTTCGTGCCGGACTCGTGGGAACCGCACGCGATTCTGGCGCGCTACCGGGAGCGCCTGGCACCCGGCAGCTTCCTCGCCCTCTCGCACGTCGCCGCCGACGCGAACTCGAGCGGCCTCGACGAGGCCATCGAGGCGTACAAGAGCACCCAGAACAACCCCATCCCCCGGACCCACGACCAGGTGCTTTCGTTCTTCGAGGGCTTCGACGTCCTCGAGCCCGGCGTCGTCGGCTGCGCGATGTGGAACCCGCAAGGTGCCGGGGACATGTCCGAGGACCCGGAGATCAACTCGCTGCCGTACGCCGGGGTGGGCCGGAAGCCGTAGGGGCCAGCCTCGTGAGTACATGAAGGACCCCTTCCTTGCGCCTAGGTACAGGAAGGGGTCCTTCATGTACCTCGGCAAGGTGTGAAGGTCGAGTTTCCTCGGCTGAGCCGAGGGAAGGGGGCCTTCACGCGCCACCTTTGTGACTGCTGGTGCCTGTGGGGCGGACGTGGCGATGCCGAGTCCGTGAAGGCCTCCTTGAGGGACCCAGAGTCCCTCAAGGAGGCCTTCACGGACCGGGCCTGGCACCAACGCGGCCGGAATCCACGTAGATACCGAAGACACCCTTAGTTCTAACCCGAATTGCCACTCACGACCCCCTCAGGGCAGCACGTCGGTCACGGTGTCCTTGATGACCTGCCACTTGCCGTGCTCGCGTACCAGCGTCAGGCTGATCGTGTAGTGCCGGTTGACGTTCTGCGACGGCACCTTGTAGTAGGCGTCGAGGATCGCGAAGCCCATCTTGCAGTCCTCGACGACGGTGTGGGTCACCGTCCACGGCATGCTGTACTCGTACGGGACCTTGAACTGCTCGTTGACCACCGGGTCGACGTTGGCGTCGTAGCCGATGAACAACTGTCCCCGGCGCCCGACGGTCACCATGTTCTGGTGGATGATCGCCCGGTAGCGGGCCTCGTCGCGTTTGTTGAAGCTGTCCATGTCCTCCCAGACCGCGCGGTCGAACGCGCGCTGGCAGGACTGCCGTTCCGCCTCCGCCCGCTGGTCGCTCGCCGCCGCCGCGGCGGGCACACCGATTCCCGCCGCGGCCACGATCAGCCCGGCCGACGCCGCGTAATACCGCTTGCGCATGGGGTTCTCCTCATCACGTCCCGTATCTGGTCCGGAAGCAGGTTCTCCGGACGGCGCATCACAGCTGCATCACTTCCGCACCGGCGCGGGCGGACGGCCGGTTAACCTCGCGGGAGGGGGTGCGATGGAGTTCCGGATCTTGGGGCCGGTGCAGTGCCGGAACGGCGCGCGGGCGCTGAAGCTGGCGGGCTCGCGGCAGGAGCGGATCCTGGCCGCGCTGCTGCTCGGCGCCGATCGCGTCGTCTCCGTATCGCGGCTGGTGGACGTCGTCTGGGACGAGGATCCGCCCGCCACGGCCATCCGCCAGATCCGCAACCTCACCACGGCGTTGAAGCGCACGCTCGTCGCCGAGGGCGCCGCCGAAGACGTCCTGACCGCCGAAGGGCCTGGCTTCGTCCTGCGCCCGCTCGTCTTCGACCTGCGCACGTTCGAGGAGCACGTCTCGCGGGGCGAGTTCCGCGAAGCGCTGGCGTGCTGGCGCGGACCTGCACTGTCCGGTGTGGACAGTATGGCTTTGCGCGGCGAGGCCGACGAACTCGACGAACGTCGTCTGTCCCTTGTGGAGCGTTGCCTCGACGAAGAGATCTCCGCCGGGGAAGACTCCGTCGCGGAGCTGACCGCGTTGGTCGCCGAGCACCCGCTCCGGGAACCGTTCGCCGGACTGCTCATGCGCGCGCTGCACCAGCAGGGCAGGCAAGCCGACGCGCTGAACGTCTACCGGCAGGCTCGGACGCGGCTGGTGGAGGAACTCGGCCTCGACCCCGGCCCGAAGCTGCGCGAACTCTACGAGCGGATCCTCCGTGACGAGCCGGAATACGGCAAGACACGCTGCTTCCTCCCCTACGACATCCCGGATTTCACCGGCAGGGAGGCCGAACTCCGCCGCCTGTTCGACGCCGTCCGGCTCGGCCGCCCCGTGGCCGTCGACGGGATGGCCGGGGTCGGCAAGACCTCGCTCGCCGTCCACGCCGCGCACAGACTGGCCGCCGATTTCCCCGACGGGCAACTGTTCGTGGATCTGCACGGCCACTCCCCCGCCCGCGAACCGCTCCCGCCCGAGGCCGCGCTGGAAGCCCTGCTCGGGCAGCTGGACGTCCCGGCGAGCCGGCTGCCCGGCGGCGTGGACCGGCGTGCGGAGTTGTGGCGCACCAGAACGGCGGGCCGGTCCCTGCTCGTGGTGCTCGACAACGCCGCGAGCGCCGGCCAGTTGCGGCCGCTCCTGCCCGGTTCGGCCACGGTCGGCCTCCTGGTCACCGGCAGGCGCCGCCTGTCCGCCGTCGACGGCGCCGCGTCGATCAGTCTCGAAGTGCTGCCGGACGAACAGGCGGGCGCCCTGTTCGCGGCGGCGTCCGGGCGGCCGGACTCGGGGGTGGCCGCGTTGTGCGGGAATCTGCCGCTGGCGATCCGGATCGCGGCCGCGCGCCTGCAGAATCGTCCACAGTGGACCGTGGAGACACTGGTCGAACGGCTGGGTTCCGAGCACGACAGGCTGGCCGAGCTGACCGTCGCGGGACGCGACGTGGCCGCGGCCTTCGCCCTGTCCTATCGGGAACTCGATGCCGCGCAACAACGCCTGTTCCGGTTGCTGGGGCGGAATCCCGGTGCCGACATCGGCGTGCCCGCGGCGGCCGCACTGGCCGGTGCCGGCGAACACGAGGCCGAGCGTCTGCTGGAAGACCTCCTCGACGCCCACCTGCTCAGGCAGCCCGCATTGGGCCGCTACGCGTTCCATGACCTGATCGCCGAGCACGCCCGCAACGTCGCGCGCGACGAGGAATCGGGTCCGGCGATGGGCAGGCTGCTCGATCACTACCGCGACGGCGGCGGCTCCGGCTGGTACCGGACGGAACGGGCGAACCTGGTTGCGGTGACCCGGCACGCCTTCGACGCCGGTCTCGACGAGTACGCCTGGCGGATCGCCGAAGACACCACGGAACACCTGCGGGAGAGCGGGCACCTCGACGAACTGCTCGCCGTGGCGCGGACCGGGCTCGCCGCCGCCCGCCGGATCGGTGCCCCGGGAGCGATCCAGTTGAGCCTGGCGAGCCTCACCCTGGCGTTCTGGGAGAACGGGAGGCTCACCGAAGGCATGGGTTGCGCCATGGAACGGCTGGACGTCGTCCGCACCTCCGGCGACCGCGCGGCCGAGGCGCTCGCCCTGTCCAGAGCGGGTGCTCTGCACAGCATGCTCGGCCGCTACGCCGAAGCGATCCGGTTCTATCGCGACGGCCTGGCCGTCGCGGACGCCGGCACCGACGCCGCCGCCACGCTCTGGACCAATCTCAGCAACACCCACGAGGTCCTCGGCAACCTGGACGACGCGCTGACCTCGGCCCGGCGGTCGGTGGCACTGCGCGAAGACGCCCCCGGCACGATCCTGAGCTCGGCCCAGCTCGGTCTGGTGCTGGCCCGGCTCGGCCGCTTCGAGGAGGCATTCGAGGTCATCAAGCGGTCGATCGACTCGTCGCGGGACCTCGGCTACCTGTTCGGGGAGGCGTGGAGCCGGATCGACCACGCCGACGCCCTGCTGCTCGCCCACCGGCCCGCCGACGCGCGCGAGCAGGCCGAACGCGCGTGCGCCATCCTGACCCGGCTCAACCATCCGTTGCTGCTGGCCATGGCGGCCAACAGCCTGGGTACCGCCTGCCTCGCGCTCGGCGAGACGTCGGCGGGGCTCCGGCACCATCGGCTCGCACTCGAAACGGCGAGGCGGATCGGCTACCGGCTGCAGGAGGCCCGCGCACTGGCCGGGCTCGGCCAGACCCGGGCCGCACGGGACCACTACGCCGCGATGGGCCTGCCGGCCGAGCCGCTGAAGGCCGTCACCTGAGGAACTCGGTGAGCAGGCCGCGCAGGGTGTCCGGCCGGTGGAGGACGCCGTGGTCCTGTCCCTCCACAGTGGGGTGCCGGGCGCCGGGGACCGTGCCGGCGACCGCGCGGGCGCCTGCCCGCAGCCAGGCGTCGCTCTCCCCGCCGTCCATCACCAGCGTGGGCACCGAGATCTTGGCCAGCCTGTCGGCGGGCAGCACGTTGCCGGGACCGCACAGGGCGAGGTCGTAGGGCAGCGTGTGGGCGAGTCCGGTGAACCACGCCCAGAACGGGTCGTCCCGCATACCCTTGACGACCTCCGCCGGCGTGGCCGTCCCCTCGACCAGGAAGAGTTCCGCCGCGCCGTCACGGTCGCCGTCGGCGATCAAGGTCCGGACGCGGTCGAAGAGGTCGACAGGGGGCTTCGGACGGCTGTCGTCGACGACGTACGGCGGCTCGTACACGGCGAGACTCGTCATGGCGACGCCTCTCGCGGCCGCCTCCAGCCCGAGCACGGCTCCCGACGAGTGCCCGAAGACCGCCGCCGAACCACCCACGTGCTCGATCAGCGCGGCGAGATCTTCGACCTCACGCTCCACCGAATAAACCGCGCCCGCGCCGCTGTCGCCCCGCCCTCGCCGGTCGTAGGCGATCACGGTGAAGTCCGCGGCCAGCGTCGCGGCCAGGCCGGCGACGGTCGTGCGGTCGTTGAACGCGCCACCCGCCAGGATCACCGGCGTGCCCGCTCCGGTGCGATCGAAGGCGATCAGGGTGCCGTCGGCCGAGGTCACGGTCTCGAACGAGGTGGTCATCATGTCCTCCACAGGGTCGCTTGACTCTAGCTTCGTCCCTGGGTCGGAGCCGACAACCACCGCTCGACATCACCTCGCGAGATTCCCGAAGAATTCCCGGAGCTCGGTCACCACGTCGTCCGGGACGGCCATCGCGACCATATGGCTGGGGCTCTCGTGATCCGCCCAGCGCACGACGTCGTTCTTGCGCGAGGCGACCTTGCGCAGCGCGGACGGCCCGCCGTGCGAGACGCCGGTCGGCACCACCGTCTGGTCGATCGGCATCGCGGCCGCGCCCTCGTAGTACGGCCACAGCGAAGTGCCGCCGGTCCCGGTCAGCCAGTACAGCGTCGCGTTGGTGAGCACCAGGTCGCGGTCGATCGGCTCCGCGGGCGCCGCGCCCTCGGGCCAGCCGTCGAACTCCTTGAACCGCTCGACCAGGTACGCCAGCTGCGCGACCGGCGAATCGAGGAAGCCGAAGCTCAGCGTCTGCGGCCTGTTCGTCAGATACGGCGCGTATCCGCTGCCGCCCGCGAAGCGCTCCATCAGGCCCGCGAGGTCGGCCTGGTCCTGTTCGGTGAGCCCTTCGAAATCCGCCGGATCGCCCATCGGCACACCGAGTCCGGAGGTGATGTGCGAGCCGATGACGTGCTCGGAGGCGTGCACCGCGAGGCAGGGCGTCACCAGCGCGCCCGCGTCGTTCCCATGTGCGCCATAGCGTTCGTAGCCGAGACGGCTCATCAGCTCGGCCCACGTCCGCGCCACCCGCGCGATGTCCCACGGACGCTCATCGGCCGGTTCGGGGAACGGCGAGAAGCCGAAGCCCGGCAGGGACGGCGCGACGACGTGGAAGGCGCGCGAAGGGTCGAGACCGTGGGCTCGCGGGTCGGTGAGCGGCCCCAGGACGTGCAGGAACTCGGCGATCGAATTCGGCCAGCTGTGCGTCATGATCAGCGGGATCGCGTCCGGTTCCGGCGAGCGGACGTGCAGGAAGTGCACCCGCTGGCCATCGATCTCGGTGGTGTACTGCGGGAACTCGTTGAGTTGCTTCTCCCACGCGCGCCAGTCGTAGCCGTCTCGCCAGTACTCGGCCAGCTCCTTGAGGTAGGCGACGGGGACGCCTCGGCTCCACTCGGCACCGGGCAGCGCCGACGGCCAGCGGGTGCGGGCCAGCCGGTCGGTCAGGTCGTCCAGCTCGGACTGCGGGATGTCGATGCGGAACTGCTCGATGTCGGTCATGAGGTGACCGTAGGGACCATTCAGGCCAGAACGTGACCTAAATGGCCCCGCAATTGGTCGCCTAAACGCGAACCACCTGCGTGGCGCCGAACGTGTCCTTCACCGGCACCTCGAAGGTCTTGCGCCGGGCCGTCACCCGCAGGACGTCCTGTCGCTGTGTCGGATCCGAAACGGCCAGCTGCCAGCCGTCGCGGGTCCGGCCGAGCGCCACCGACGCCGGTCCGGACACCGACACCTCGTCGACCGAGCCGGCGGCGAAGAAGTTCGCCAGCAGGGTCGCGTCCCACATCCGGACGGCCTGCACGGTCGCGGTGTTGGACCGCACCCGCCACGCCCAAGCCGAGGCGATCGTCTCCAGCACCGACGCGGTCGGCAGAACGGCGTAGGCGTAGCTCGCGTTCGAGGGCTTGGCCCCGTGTTCGATCACGAGCTTCTGATAGCGCCGGGTGTACGGCACCGTCGTGCCCTTGGTATTGGCCCCCTTGTCGATGTCGCGCCAGGTCCCCGTCCGGTCCTCGCGCAGCGCGCTCACTTCCGCGGCGTCGAGCAGGACGTACCCGCCGACCTTCTCCAGGTGCAGCCATCGCTTACGCCGCAAGGATTCCGAGCCGCCGACGAGACGGCCGTCGGCCAGGAGGGCACCGGAGCCGTTCTCGCCGAGATTCCGGTTCTCGATCGTGGTGCGGACCAGCTCGCCGGACGTGTCGGTGATCCCGGCGCCGAGGCACAGCACACCCGACGGTGTGAAAAACCACGACTTCGTCGCGGTCAGCGTGCCGTCTTGCGAGACGAAATCGAGGGCGTGCGCGCCGTGCCGCGCGTCCCATCGGACGCCACCGCAGTGCTCCTTGCTCGTCAGCGGCACCGACTCCAGTTTGGGGGGTGGCCCGCTCTTGGTGGTGGTGCCCGGCAGTGACAGCGGATCGACCGTCGGCCAGTAGGCGTCGGTGAAATGCCCCTTGGCCTTGGGCAGGAACAGATACAGCGAACCGTCGCCGGTGTACCAGCCGTGCAGGTTCATGGAGTTGATCGACTCGTAGCGCGAGATCCGCGTCGAGGCGACGCCGAGGGAGGCCGACCAGCCTTCGGTGATGTGCACCATCCGGTCCTGCTGGCCGAACACGCGATGCGTCGCGACCGTCCGGGTCGGCCGGATCCCGGTCGCCAGCAGTTCCTGCGCGAACTCGATGCCGGGGATGCCGACAAGGTCCGGCCCCGGCGCGAACCGTTCGGGGTCGGGGATCTTGAGATACGGCGCGAAAGTGTCCTCGGTGATCCACTTCGCGGCGAGGCCGCCGAGTTCTTCCTTGCGCTTCCCGCTCGCCGACCGCGCCAGCAGGACGACCGCGCCGGTGAGCTGATGCCCGATGTCGTGCGCGGATTCCCCTTGACGGGAAAGGAACCGGCCACGGACGGACTCCATCAGCGCGCCCGCGTAGACGAACGGCGCGAACGTGTCGGAGACCAGCGCGTACGCCGCGTCGCGTACGTCGGCGGGCAGTGCGAACTCCGTGCCCTTGGTGACGTGGATGGCGGACGCGACGGCGGTGAGCAGGACGATCCCGTAATGCCCGGGATACGGCACCGAATCGTGCTGGAGGAACGAGCCGTCGGTGTGGAAACCGTCGCCCGCCGCGCGGTGGAGCCTGGCGATGACGCTCGCCGCTCCCCCGCCTTCCACGTCGGTGAACGCGCCGACGCCCCGTTTGATCCGTTCGACGTCGCCGAGCATCGCGCCGGAGACGATGGAGATCGTGGACTTGTCCGCACGGTTGGCACCGGTCTCGACGACACTCGGGTTGTTCGTGCGGAGGTTCGGATTACCGGAGAATTTCAGCACCGGCTTCAGGTACTTGGCGAGTTCGTCTTGGGTCAGCTCGTCGGCGACCGTCGCGAGAATGTGCAGCAGGTAGAGCGGGATACCGATCTCGTAGGTGTACCAGTTGCCGATCTCGGCGGTCTTCTCGCTGTACTGATCGCTGGTGTACAGCAGTTCCAGCGCCGCCTTGATCCGGGCGAGGACGGCCGGATCACCCGCCAGCGCGCCGCCCGGGGTGCCCCAGTTGACCGCGATCGCCCGCAGCCTGGCGTACATCGACGTCGTGAACTCGCTGCCAGGGCCGAGCGGGAGGTCCTTCCACAGTGGACCGCCGCCGACCGTCATGCTGTCGTGGTAGGCCTTCGCGACCCTGTCCAGGTTCGCCAGCGCGGCGGTGCGTTCCGCCGACGGCCGGTCGATACCGGTTTGCAGCTCGCGATATCCGGTGACGATGGAGGACGTACCCGGGGCCGCGGGCCGCGCTGACGAAGGGCTCGCGAGGGCGGTCGTGAGCGCCACCGAAGCGGCCGCTGCCGCACCCGAGCGCAGAGCGGTTCTCCTGTCGAAGTGACCGAATCCGGACATGACGGTGCCTCCCAAGGGGTCGAAAAGACGGCAACTAGGGGCGGCGGCGTGTGGTAGGTCTCGTGAGTGGTAAGGACGGTTATTGAGAGGTAAGACAAACGTGGCGCGGTAGAGGTGGCGACGGAGCGAGCGGACTTGCCAAAGACACAGCTTCGCAACTGTCCATAAGAGACATTTTCCCAGCAGCCGTGCCCGATTTGCGCAGTTCACGAGGGGGTCGTGAGTGATAAATAGGGTTAGAACGACACTTGCCACTCACGACCCCCTCGACCCTGAAGCCAGCGAAGGCGCCTTCACCGCAGAGGCTCGGTCACGCCACCTCTGCCTTACCCCTCAAATAGAACCGTCCTTACCACTCACGAGGTTACTGGCGTTTCCCGTCGGTCCTGCGGGGCAGGTCCCACGGGTTGTTCTCCTGCAACGGCTCTGGCAGCAGCGCGTCGGGGAAGCCCTGCCAGGCGATCGGTCGCAGGAAGCGTTCGATCGCGGCGGTGCCGACCGAGGTACTGGTCGGCGCGGTGGTCGCCGGGTAGGGGCCACCGTGTTCCTGTGCCCAGGTGACCGTCACCCCGGTCGGCCAGTCGTTCCACAGCAGCCGGCCGGCGACCCTGGTCAGCGACGGGAGGACCGGACGGATCCAGTCCACATCGGACTCTTCGCCCTGGATGGTCGCGGTGAGCCCCGGTTCCATCACCCCGAGCAGGCTGATCAGTTCCGCTTGATCGGCGTAGGTGACGATCAGCGACGCCGGGCCGAAGCACTCCTCGCGGACGGTGTCGGCGTCGGACAGGAAGGCCTTGGCGGTCGTGGCGAGCAGCGTCGCGCCGTGCGAGATCCCTTCCGCACCACCGGACTCGGACAGCACCTCGACACCGTCGACCTCACGCAGCTTCGCCAGCCCGTCGGCGAAACCGGCTGCGATGCGTTCGTTGAGCATCGGCTGCGCAGGGATCGTCGAAACGGCTTCGCGCAGCACGTCGTCGAGACCGTGTCCCTCTGGAAGGAACAGCAGCCCCGGCTTCGTGCAGAACTGTCCGGCACCGAGGCTGAACGAGCCCGCGTAGCCCTTGGCGATGGCCTCGCCGCGCGCCTCGATCGCCGCCTGGGTGACGACGACGGGGTTCACGCTGCCGAGTTCGCCGTAGAACGGGATCGGTGACGGCCGTGAGGTCGCGATGTCGAACAGCGCGCGCCCGCCCGGGACCGATCCGGTGAACGACGCCGCCTGGATCCGCGGATCCTTCAACGCCGTGACGCCGTTCTGCTGGCCGTGGACGACCGCGAAGATCCCTTCCGGCGCACCGGACTCGACCAGCGCGTCACGCAGGATCTCGCCGGTGCGCGCGGACAGCTCCGGGTGACCGGAATGCGCTTTGAGCACGACCGGGCAGCCGGCGGCCAGCGCCGACGCGGTGTCACCGCCCGCGACACTGAACGCGAACGGGAAGTTGCTGGCGGCGAACACCAGTACCGGACCGATCGGGGTGAGCAACCGGCGGATGTCCGGCCGCGGCCCCATCGGCCAGGCGGCGTCCGCGTGGTCGACGGTGGCGCCGAGGAACGAGCCGTCGGCCAGCACCTCGCCGAACAGGCGCAGCTGGAACGTCGTGCGCTTCAGCTCTCCCTGCAGACGCGGTGAAGCCGGGAGATGCGTCTCCCGGTTGGCCAGCGCGATCAGCTCGTCGGCGGACGCGTCGAGGGCGTCCGCCGCCGCGTTCAGCCATCCGGCGCGCTGGGCTGGGGTCGCGGCCGCCGCCGTGCCTGCCGCATCGGCGGCGGCCGCGAGGATCTGGTCGAGCGTGGCGGGATCCGTTGCCTGGCTCATGATTTTTGCTTCTCCTAAACGAGTTCGTGTGCGGCGCTGACGGCGGCCATCAGATCCGCCCAGCGCCCCGGGCCGGCGAGGCCGAGGTGGTACAGGTGCAGTTCGGTGGCGCCCGCCTTGCCGAGTTCTCGGGTGTAGGCCTCCATGTCGGGCACCGGGCTCGCCGCCACCGCGGTGATGTAGCTGCCGACGGCGACCTTCGACGGCAGTTTCGCCCGTGCCGTCGCGACCGCGCCCACGCCGGGGCGACCGGGTGCCCAGTTCTGCAGCACCACCGCGTCGACGTCGTCCGGGACCGACGGTGTCAGCCCCGGCAGCGCGCCGGTGACCCACGGGTCCATCGCGCCGTGCAGCACGATCCGGGGACCGGGCGGGATCTTCGCGAGCACCTCGCGCCGGAGCGCGTCGGTCGCCTTCTGCCGCGTGTCGAGCAGGACCTGCCGCAGTGTGGGCAGGATCTTGTCCTCCCCGGTGCGGAGGTCGCCGCTGTCGATCAGCCGCCGGACCTCGGCCCGCAGCTTGCCCAGCGCCTTCGCCGGGTCCTGACCGGCCGCGGCCCAGGTGTCGAGGCAGTCGTCGCAGCAGCAGACCGACAGCAGCCGTGCCACCGCGGGCGACCAGACGCCGTCGGTCTTCTCGTGCTGGTGCTGGTGTACGGCGCCGAGTGGACCGCACGCCTCGAGGACGACCGTGGCGAAATCGAGCCCGGCGAGGCTCTCCGCGACCACGTTCGCGGCGTACTCGCGGACAGCGGGCTGGCCGGGGCACAGCGCCCACGGGTACCGCTCGCCGAAGCAGTTGCGCACGGTGAAATCCGGGAACTCCGTGCCCAGCAGCGAATTGTGGGTAAGCACGATCCACGCCGCGGCCGGGACACCCGCCTCGTTCAGCGTCCGGACGGCGTCGCCCGCGCTGTCGCGGCTTTCGACCCAGTCCGGCTCGGCGGGCCTCAGCTCACCCCAGGCCTCCTCACGCACCGGCCGGTACAGCGCCGCGTGGCGCGCGACGACCGAGGTGCGCTCGGGTGACCAGGGCGTCGCCGCGCGGGCGCTGTGGTACGACACGGCGACGGCGACCTCGTCGACGCCCAGTTCCCGTACGCGCTCGACGAACCCGGGATCGTCGACGACGTCCCAGGGGTAGGCGTATCCGGTGACCTTCACCCTGTCACCACCGTGCCGTGTTCGGCTCGAAGTTTCCGACGAACTTCCGCATATAGGTCACGTCATCCCGTTTGGTCTGTCCACTGCGGACATAGTCTTCATGGGCCCGCGCCAGCGCGTCGGGGTCGAGTTCGACCCCGAGCCCGGGCTTGTCGGGCACCGCGACCGCACCGTCGGCGAACTCCAGCGCACCCGGGGCGATGACGTCGGCCGTCTTCCACGGCCAGTGGGTGTCGCAGGCGTAGGTCAGGTGCGGCGTCGCCGCGGCCACGTGCACCATAGCGGCCAGACTGATCCCGAGATGACTGTTCGAGTGCATGGAAAGCCCCACGCCGAAGCATTCCGCCGTGGTGGACAGCGCCTGGGTGTCCCGAAGGCCACCCCAGTAATGATGGTCCGAAAGTATTACGCCGACCGCTCGCTGCCGGAACGCGGGCTCGATGTCCGCGAAGCGCACGACGCACATGTTCGTGGCCAGTGGCATGTTCGCCTTCTCGGCGACGCGCGCCATGCCCTCGATGCCCGGCGTCGGGTCTTCGAGGTACTCCAGGACGCCGTCGAGTTCTTCGGCGACCCGGATGCCCGTTTCGACGGTCCACGCCGCGTTCGGGTCGATGCGCAGCGGGTGATCGGGGAACGCCTCGGCGAGCGCGCGGATCCCGGCCATCTCCTGGTCGGGGTCGAACGCGCCGCCCTTGAGCTTGATGGATCCGAAGCCGTACTCCTCCACCATCCGGCGCGCCTCGCCGACGAGCGCCTCCGGCGTGGTCACCTCGCCCCACGAGTCCTCGCCGGCGCCGAGGTGGGCGCCGAACTTGTAGAACAGGTAGGCGGAGAAGTCGACGGCGTCGCGGGCCTTGCCGCCGAGCAGATCCACCACCGGCCTGCCGAGGTAGTGCCCCTGCGCGTCGAGCGCGGCCACCTCGAACAGCGAGTACACGCTGGCGACCGTCTTGCTGACGGAGAAACCACCGGTGAGCCCGTGCGCGTCGGCGAAGACGACCTCGCCCAGCGTCGTGGCGACCTTCCGGCGGAGGCCGGGGAGGTCGAACACGTCCTGTCCCTTGAGTTCCGGCAGCACCTTGCGGACCTGGTCGAGGAACGCGAGGTCACCGTAGGACTCGCCGAGGCCGACCACGCCGTCCTCGCAGATCAGCTGGACGACACCGCGCAACGCGAAGGGTTCGTGCACGCCCATGGCGTTGAGCAGCGGCGGGTCGGCGAAGGCGACGGGGGTCAGGACGACGTCGAGAACCTTCATCTTCAGGCACCGGCCTCGACGGACTTGAGGACGGCGAACCCGTCGTCGACGATCTTCTCCAGCCGGGCGATCTGGTCCGCGGTCGGCTCGACCAGCGGCGGCCGGACGGAGCCGACCTTGTCCCCGCGCAACCGTGCGGCGGCCTTGACCAGCGACACGGCGAAGCCCTGCCCCTCGTCCCGCAGCGCCACCAGCGGAAGATAGAACCCGGCGAGCAGCGCCTCCATGACCGCGTCGTCGTTCTCCGCGAGCGCGCGGTGGAAGCGGGCCGCGATCTCGGGGGCGAAGCAGTGCACAGCAGAGGAGTACCGCGCCACGCCGACCGCGGCGTAGGCGCGCGCGGAGACCTCCGCCGTGGGGAGACCGTTGAAGAACAGGAAATCCCGGGCACGGTCGCTGTCGACCGAGCGGATCGTGGTGATGATCCGGCTCATGAGTTCGACGTCGCCGAAGCCGTCCTTGATGCCGACCACCGACGGGATGCCGAGGAGGTCCACGGCCGAGCCGGGGGTGAACACACCGGTGGAACGGTGGTACACGATCACCGGGATCGAGGACTCCCCGACGGCGAACCGGACGTGGTCGACCAGCCCGGCAGGCGGACCGGTGACCAGGTAGGGCGGCAGGAGGAGGACGCCGTCCACGCCGCCCGCCTCCGCCGCCGCGATCCCGGCACGGGCCGTCGCCGCACCGCCGCCCGCACCGACCCACACCGGCACACGCCCGGCGACGACCTCGCGAGCCTTACGCAGGATCGCCGCGTGCTCGTCCGGGGACAGCGAGCTGAATTCGCCCGTACCGCAGGCGACGAACAGCGCGCCGGCTCCGGCGGCCACGTGGCTCTCGACGGTTTCCGCGAACGCGTCGAGGTTGAGTTCCAGCCCCTCGGTGAAGGGGGTCAAGGGGAACGCCAGTAGGCCGTCGAGCTCGATCTTGGGCTGTGCCATGGATTTCTCTTTCGTTCTTTGTGGATGGTCCCGGGTTCGGGCCCGGTCAGGCAGGCACGGTGGTGCCGTCCTGAGACTTGCGGGGTAGGACGTCGTCGTCACGGTCGATCGTGTCGATGAGCTCGTCGGTCGAGGCCTTGCGCTCGGGCATGAGGTAGCCGAGCCCGATGAACAGCGCCAGTGAGACCAGGATCGGCGTCGACACGGTGACCGCGAGGGTGGCCTTGTAGCCGTAGTAGGCGATCGCGTAGGCGATGAGACCGCCCGCCCACGAGATCAGCGCCGCGCGGGAGCCGGAGCGGCGGAACCACGGGAGCATGCCGAGCAGCAGCGGCACCGAGATCGGGCCCATCAGGGCCGCGACCCAGAGCACCACGATACCGAGCACACCACCGAGTTTGGGGGCCTGCGTGGCGACCGCCATGGTCAGCACGATGAAGATCGCGGTCGTGATGCGGGCGGCCAGCAGACCCTGCGCTTCGGTCCACCGCCGGGTCTTCTTGATCAGCACCGGCAGCATGTCGCGGGTGATGACCGCGGAGATCGCGTTCGCGTCGGACGACACCATCGCCATCGTGTGGGAGAAGATGCCTGCCAGCACCAGCCCGATCAGGCCCGGCGGCAGGAACGTCGTCGTCATGATCGCGTAGGCGTTGTCCGGGTTCTCGATGTTCGGGATCAGCAGCGGTGCCGCGAACATCGGGAACATCATGAACAGGGGCCACACCAGGTACAGGATCGAGGAGAGCCGTGCGCCCCGTCGTGCCGCGTGCGTATCCGGCGCGGCCATGTAGCGCTGCGCCAGATTCCACATACCGCCGTTGTACTCCAGGGTTTTCACCAGCACGTACACGAGCAACACGACGGTGGTGAACTTCGACGTGGTCGGGTTGAGGTGGCTCGGCGGGAGGTCGGCCCACATCGTCCACAGACCGGAGACGCCGCCGAGTTTGCCCAGCACCACCCAGAGCATGGCGATGGCCGCGATGGCCTGGATCACGAACTGGCCGAAGTCGGTGAGCGCGTCGGCCCACAGACCACCGACGGTGCAGTAGGCCAGCGTGACCGACCCGGTGATGATGATGCCCCAGGTGTAATCCACTCCGGCGAAGACGTTGAGGATCGTGGCGATCGCGAACCACTTCGCCGCGATGTCGAAGATCTTCAGCAGGCTGCCGCTCCAGGCCAGCGCCTGCTGGGTGGGCACGTTGAAGCGTTTCGCCAGGTACTCGAGCGGCGAGGCCACACCGAGCTTCGAGCGCAGCCGGTTCCAGCGTGCGGCGAACAGCCAGCTGCCGATACCGACGCCGATGCCGATGCTGGCCATGCCCCAGAAGTAGACGGTGATCCCGCTCGTATAGGCCACGCCCGCGTAGGCGACGAACAGCACCGCGCTGTACCCGGACATGTGATGCGAGATCCCGGTCAGCCACCAGGGCATCCGGCCCCCGGCGGTGAAGAAGTCCTTCACATCGTGGATCCGTTTGTGCGACCACCAGCCGATCACGACCATCAACGCGAAATACGCGGACACCATGATCCAGTCCAGCAAATGCACCGCTGACTCCTTTCCGCGTTCACGAAGGCCCAGCCCGACCTGTTCACATCCATGAACGGAGTCTGTTATAGTGATTATGTTCATCCATAAGAACGCTGTTCGGGACGCTAATATGGCCGGAGTCACAAGTCAACGGCCGGATGGAGGAGCGCGGATGCCACAGCAGGAAGCCGCTGTCACCGTGGCGAACGGCGCGGCGAGCGCGGCCGAACCCGCCGGGGTCAAATCGGCCCGGCGGGCGATCGATCTCATCGAGACCTTCGCCGCGAACGACGTCTGGCTCTCGCTGTCGGATCTCCACGCGCGCACCGGTTTCCCCAGGTCGAGCCTGCACGGACTGCTCCGCACCCTGCTCGAAGCCGGCTGGCTGGAAGTGGACACCAACACCGCCCGCTACCGCCTCGGCGTCCGCGCGCTGATCTGCGGAACGGCGTACCTGGACCGCGACCCGGTCGTCCCGTACGCGACCGAGGCACTGGAGCGGATCCGGGAGAAGACCGGCTTCACCGCGCACTTCGCGCGCCGCGAGGGCACTGATGTCGTCTACCTGGAGACGCGCGAGTCCCGACACTCGACGCATCTCGTCTCCCGTGTCGGCCGCACGCTGCCCACCCACGCGACCGCGCTGGGGAAGGCGCTGCTGGCCGAACTGACGCACGACGAGATCGACGCGCTCCTGACCGGGGAGCTGTCGGCGCTGACCCCGAACACCATCACCACGGCCGAAGCGCTGCACGCCGAATGCGCGAAGACCCGCGAACGCGGCTATGCGGCGGAAATCGAGGAAGGCAGCCTCGGCGTCCGATGCGTCGCGGCCGTGATCCCGTACCGCATCCCCGGCACCGACGCGATCAGTTGCTCCATGCCGGTCACCGAAGTCACCGACGCCGACGCACAGCGCGTCGGCGAACTCCTCGCCGAAATCACCGCGGAACTCGGCCAGCAACTGCGCCGCGCCGGCATCCGCTGACCGACCCGTACTTCTTCCACTGACAAGGGGCACCCATGGCAGACCAGCGCGTCCTGATCACCGGCTCGGCGGGCATCGTCGGCACCCTGATGCGGTCGCGGCTGCGCCGTTCCGGGCGGATCCTGCGGCTGCTCGACTTGGCCGCGCAACCCGAAGCGTCGGGCGGCGAGGACGTCGAGCTGATCACCGCTTCGGTGACCGACCCGGAGGCGATGGCGGAGGCGTGCGCCGGTGTCGACGCGGTGATCCACCTCGGCGGGCACAGCCGCGAGAACTCGTGGGAAGCCACGCTCGACGTCAACATCAACGGCACCCACACCGTCCTCGAAGCCGCGCGCGCGGCCGGTGTGCCGCGCGTGATCCTGGCTTCCAGCAACCACTCCGTCGGCTTCCGCCGCAACGACGAGGCAGGCGAAGACGGCCTCCCCGCCGACTCCACGCCCCGGCCCGACACCTATTACGGTGTCAGCAAAGCGACCATCGAAGCGCTCGGCAGCCTGTACCACTCGCGGTTCGGCATGGACGTGATCGTCATCCGGATCGGCTCGTGTTTCGAAAGCCCGCTCGTCCTCGGCCCGCGCGGCCTGACCACCTGGCTCTCCCCCGACGACGGCGCCCGCCTGTTCGAGGCCTGCCTGAGCTACCCCTCCCCCGGCTACCGGCTGATCTGGGGCGTCTCGGACAACACGCGCCGGGTCTACTCGCTCGCCGAAGCCGAAGCGCTGGGCTACAAATCGCTCGACAACGCGGAGACCTACGCGGATCAGCTGGCGGACAAGCCCGCGCCGACCGGCGTCGCGGCGGAGTACGTCGGCGGGCCGTTCTGCACCGCGCCACTGGGGGCGCACAACCCGCTCTGAGGGCGCCGGTATGGCCGGTCTCGTCTGCGCCCACCGGCTCCGTGAGCGCGGAGTCGTGGCGCGGCCGGTGTCGCTTCTGCGTACGCGTTCTCCTGGTAGTGAGGGCCTCCTTGCCTACTCTGACGGTAGGGAAGGAGGCCCTCGCTACCGTCGGATGTGATCCCTGGTGACAATGGGACGGCTGTGACCTCGGCGGCCGGTCGTGAAGGCGTGACTCGGTGCCTGCCGGCAGTGGGCGGATTGGGCCGAACAACAGGTCCGAGACTGGCCCGACACCCACAGCGGCCCCACGCCCGCCGAACTGCTGGCCCGGCTGGGCGAAGGCCGAACACCCTGGTAGCGCGGCGGATCTCCGGCGACCTGGCGACAGTCCGCTCGGATTCATCGGTCGGAGCGAATCTCACGCCGAATGTGTTCGTTGAAAGCGCGAAGGACGTCGACCACGTCAGCCTCTTCCGACACGTTCTTCGTTCCCTTGTACCGCCATACCAGACGTGCGAACTTGTCGGCGGATTCGCGTGTTTCCTCGCGACACAGCAAATGTATGTGCGACCTTCCAGTCTGCAACTTGTCCTGCCAGGCCACGCGGTCCGCTGTGGTGAGGCGGCGTTGGTCGCTGTCGTCGAGCTGGGACTCGTAGAGATGCATACCGGCCGTGATGAAATCGGCCGCGCTCTTCATCTTCTGTTCCCGCAGCCAACGGCGGTCTTGGTTGCGGCCGGTGATCCACGCGCCGAGCAACACGCCTGCCAACCCGATGAGTCCTCCCACGATGCCCGGCAGGACGTTCCCCATACGAATCACCGATCCTGCGGTTGTCGCGCCTCAATCGGACCAGCCTTGCCGGATGATCCGTTCCAGTTCGTCCAGGTGATCTCTGGCTTCCAGCGCGGCTCGGGGGTCTGCGGTTTCGAACAGTCGCTCGAGCTCGAGGAGCACGGCTTGCGCCGTCCGCGCCGTCGGCTCCTCGGAGCCCGCCCATCGTTCACCCCAGAGTGCTGAACCTTCCTGAGTGATGGCCGCCCCGAAGATCACTTGCTCGACCGTGTCCGCGGTCAGGCCGAGTTCTGTGGCCCACGACGTCAGCAATGCGACGTACCGTTCGTAGACAGCCGGCCGCCATTCGTCGATGTTCAGGCGAAGGCCGGCGTGAGTCGCGAACCAGCGGCGGACGACGGCGTCCAAGATCGGGGCGGTGTCGGACGACAGCGCGGCCGTGACGAACCGAAGATACTTGGTACCGAAAGCCACGCCCAGGTACCGCAACGGATCATCGGCCAGAGAGCGGAAAGCTGCAGGCCCGCCGTGATCGCGCGCGACGCGGGCCGCCTCCGCCAGCCGATCGACCGCGTGCGGATTCTCGGTCAGCACCCGCGCGGTACGCCATGGGCCGTAACCGACCGGTCCGTATCCCCAGATCATCGCGACCAGAAACGCCGGTTCGGCGCCCTCCGCCGTCGCGGCGCGCGCGGCGTGCCGCGTGGCTTCGGCCCGGTCGACGCTCTCCGGCAACGAGTTCAGGAACGAGTGGTGGTTCGGGAACTGCTTGAGCCACGAGCCGCGGGACCAGCGGGAAGCCCGCTGCGGTGGTTCGTCATGTTCCCGCCATGACCGAACGGCGGCGACCAAGGCCGGAGGAACCGTCATGGAAACGACCGTAGTCTCCGCGGCGTGGAGCGTTCAACAGTCACCGTCCTCTCGTAGAGCCGGGACGGGCCGTAACTTCATCGTCCCCGAGGTGGCCCGCCCTGACGGATCCTGAAGTCCGTGAAGGCCTCCTTGAGGGACCCAGAGTCCCTCAAGGAGGCCTTCACGGACCTTCCGGCAACCGCGTTCAGCCCACCGCGATCGACTGGAACGTCACCGGGATCCGCGGCGGCCCCGTTCCGTCACCAGGGCCCTTCGCGTCGTCCACCCCAGCGCGCGCGACCTTGTCCAGCGTCTGCAGACCGGGGTCCGAGATGCTTCCGAACACCGTGTACTCCGGCGGCAGTGTCGCCTCGCCGTAGACCATGAAGAACTGGCTGCCGCCCGAGTTCGGCGTCTGCCTCTTGGCCATGGCGAGGATGCCGCGGCCGTACTTGATCTCGGGGAAGACCTCGTCCGGGACGTTGTAGCCCGGTCCGCCCATCCCGGAGCCTTCCGGGTCGCCGCACTGGAGCATCTGCAGGCCGGAGGTGCCGAGCCGGTGGCACGGGCTGCCGTCGTAATAACCCTGCTGCGCCAGCGAAAGGAAGCTCGCCACGGTGCACGGCGCGAGTCCGCGGTCGAGCGTCAGCGCGATGTCGCCCGCGGTCGTCTTGACCGTGACGGCCATCGTGCCGGTCGCGGGGGTCGGGCCGGCCGCGGGCGGGTTCGCCTTCTTCGGCACCGAACCGGTGGAGTCCGCCGGGTAGGCGCAGTTCGCCGGATCCGCCAGCGGCGTCGTGCGTTTCGGCAGGTCCATGCGGCTTGCCGGGACCCCCACCGGGCTCTCTGTCGTCGTGTCCTGCGCGTTCGACGTCGGAGCCGAAGACGGCGCCGCGACCGCGGTCTCGCTCTTCGAGTCCGAGAGGAAGAAGCCCGGCGTCACGAATCCGGTGATCGCCACGACGGCGACCACCACGACGAGTCCCAGCACCCCCAGCCCGACCCAGAGCGCCGTCTTGTTCGACGAGGGCGGCGGCTGTTGCGGGGGCCCGTACCAACCCTGCTGCTGGGGATGGGGCTGGGGATACTGCTGCTGGGGGTACTGCTGCCCCTGCGGAGCCCCGGGGTCGGGCGTCTGGCCTTCGGGCTCGCCCGGCTGCGGTGGCTGGGACATCTGTGCTCCTGTCGTCCGGAGGAAGTACAGGAACACTCTCGCGCATGGCCGCTCACGGCGTCACGGCATCCCCCATGGCGAGCTGTTCCCGTTCGCCGGAACCGGCCGGATCTCGAAGTCCGGCCGATCGCCCGCGCGGTGCACGACGGCCTCCTCCCCACGCCGCAGGTCGATCCGGACGTCCCCGTTCGGCAGCCGCCGCCAGCGTTTCGGCCTCCCCCACCGGTCCCGGACGGTCAGCTCCCCGCCAAGGTCCGTCCGGAGCACACACGGCGCCCCGGCCTCGCTGGTGATCTTGATCCACCGCGTCTTGCCGGCTTGCCGTGAGGCGCTGACCAGGAACGCGCCCTCCGTGCGGAAGTCGCACAGCGCGGCATCCGCCCATTTCGCGGGCACGGCCGGGAACAGCCGGATGACCCCGCCCCAGCTCTGCACGAGCATGTCGTGCAGCGACTGCGCCGCCGAGAGCGGCGTCTCGATGACCGGACCGGATTCCTTGTACATCGTGTTCGGCTGGATGTAGCGGCGCTGCAGTTCGCCGAGGTAGAACTCCGCCTTCTCACCGCGCAGCATCTGCGCCGACATCGACGCGGCGCCGGTGAACGTGTAGCCCTGCAACGCGCCCTCGAAGCCCACCCAGTGGTCTAGTGAGGTCTCGATGATCCGCCGGTGCTCCGGCCGCTCCCAGGTGATCTCGTACAGCGGGTAGATCTGCAGCAGATGCGAGTAGTGCCGATGCGATTTCGCGAACGGCACCCCGGCGCCGATCATGTAGCCGTTGGCGTCGGCCGGATATGGGACCAGCGTGGCCAGGACTTCCCGCCACCTTCGCGCGAGCGGATCGTCGATCCGCAGTTCCGCCGCCGAGTCCAGCAACGTCCGGCAGCCCCAGCGGATCAGCGCGAGGTCGTAGGTGCAGTCGGGCGCGTTGACGCCGTACTCCGGGGAGAACGTCGCGGGCAGGTGCAGCTTCCCGTCCGGCCCGGGCGCCAGGAAGTGGAGGTAGTAGTTGATCGCCTTGCGCAGCAGCGGGAACAGGGTGTCCCGCAGGAGGCGCCGGTCCATCGTGTGCCGGTAGGACAACCAGACGTTGTGCAGTGCCCAGGTGAGATTGCCGACCTCCGGCGTCGGCGTCTCCTTGCCGGGAACGCCGACGGGGAACCCGGCGTTCGTCCCGGCGGCGCCGTTGAGCAGGGTCATGTCGGTCGTGCGCGGGATGCCCGCCGAATCGTGCTGGTACGGCTCGGCGACCTGACTCGTCAGGTTCGACCGGTACTTGCCGAGCGCGTGGCTGACGGCGTCCAGTTCGAGGTGGTTGGACCCGTGGATGAGCCAGTACTCCAGCTGGACGTTGAGGTTCCACCACGTCGCGGGCCACGGGGTCGGTTCGAGCCACGGCCCGCAGGTCGCCATCACCGGTGCTTCCCGACGCGCGGCGGAGGCGATCTTGTACAGCTGGATCCAGTAGAAGGCCTGGAGCCGGGTGTCCGGAATGGACAGGAAACCGTGCCGGTAGTAGTCGTGCCACCAGCGTCGGTGTTCCGCCGTCAACGTGGAGAACGGCTCGGCCCGGCGGACCGTCTTCAGTGCTTCTCGCGCGGCCGTCCTTTTCGGATACGACCACGCCACGGACGTGTACAGCGTGCGCTTCGATCCCCGGGCGACCTCGCGCCACGCCGTCACATGTTCGCCACCCGCCAGCAGGCTCTGCACCGAAAGGTGGGTGTCACCACTCGTTTCCAGACTCGCGGGCGGGTTGGCGACGTACCCGGCGGGCGGCGGCTTCCCGAACTTCGGATCCGTTCTCGGGCTCACCGCTTCGGCCGGGTGGAAGGTCCACTCGAAGCCGCGCTCGCCCTCGGTCGGCTCGATCTCGACGACCAGCAGCGACTGTCCGGTGTGGACGATCGCGCGCAGCGAGAGGCTTCCCGCGGACGTGGTGATCGTGCCTCTGAGTTCGGCGTTCCAGAGGTCCATCCGCCAGTCGATCCCGGTGATGGCGCCGACCGGTTCGAGGGTGAAGTAGCCGATCGGCAGCCGCGCGAGCCCGAACAGGGAACCGAATTCCGGCCGGTGGTCCTGCACTTCGCTGTGCTGGACGTTGAACCGGACGGCGTTGCGGCCCGGTTCGGCGTAAATGCCCGAGCCGAGGAAACCGTTGCCCAGGAACGGGCCCTCGTACCAGGTCTTCGGTATCCGGCGCCAGAGCAGGTCGGCCGTACCGAGGAAGCCGGGCCAGTCGAGCCCGCCGAGCGCGAAGTCGTTCTCCACCGCCGACGCGGACGGCGCGAACCCGGCAGCCGCCACGCCCGCCAGTGCACCGCCGAGCATCGTCCTGCGAGTGATGTCCATCCTCAGACCTCCTGGTCGAGTCCCCATGCCGGAGTTTCGCGGTCGCCGGGCACGTCGCGGGGCTCCGATGCCGGACGCGTGCCGCGCCGGGTGACGACGGCCGTCCCGCCGCGGGCGAGCGCGATCGAGATCGTGCCCGGACCCGCGGCCCGCCAAGGAAGCCGCCGTCCACGGGCATCACGGACGTCGATGTCTCCCGGGATCCCGTGCTGGAGAGTGAGCGGCTCGCCCGCTTCGCTGTGGACGCGGAGCCATTCGGTCGCGCCGTTCCGCCGGGAGGCGTCCACGAGGAAGGCACCCTCCGCGCGCAGGCTTTCGAACGACGCCTCCGGCCACGCCGACGAAACCGACGGGAAGACCTTGAGGACGCCGTGATCGCCTTGCAGCAGCATGTCCACAACGGACTGCGCGGCGGTGATGGGACTCTCGATCGCGAGGTTCGCGCCTTCGCGGTACATCGTGTTCGGCGTCAGCTGGGTGTTGGCAACGACGGTCCCGTCCAGGAAGATCTTCAGGTAGCGCAACGCTTCCTCTGGCGCGTCCATCACGGAACTCATCGACGACGCGGCCGCGAAGCTGTAGCCGTGCCATTTCTCCTGCGCGCCGGCCCAATGCGCGAAGGTGCGGCGCATGATGTCCCGGTCACCGGGACGGTCCCAGAGCTTCTCCCGCAGCGGATAGAGCCAGAGCAGATGCGAGAAGTGCCGGTGCGACTCGGCGAGTGGGACACCGTCGCCGATCAGCACGCCTTGGGCGGGATCCTGGTGGTACGGCACCAGTTTCTCGCCGATCTCCCGCCACGCCGGCACCCGCGGGTCGTCGATCCGCAGCTTGGCCGCCGATTCGACTAGGGTGCGCGCCGCCCAGCGGATCAGCGACAGGTCGTACGTGCAGTCGGCCGCGTCCGCGTACTCGGGTGACCTGGTCATCGGCAGGTGCAGGGCGCCGTCCGGGCCGGCGGCGAGGAAGTGGCGGTAGTAGTTGAGAGCCTTGGCGAGCGTCGGGTACAGGACTTCGCGCAGGATGCGGACGTCCATGCTGTGCCGATACGCCAGCCAGACGTTGTGCAGGCCCCAGATCAGGTTGCCGGTCTGGTCGTTCTTCGTGGCCGGGCCGGGAATCCCGACCGCACGCGTGCCGCCGGGCCGCAGCCGCCAGTCCCCCGGATGCGAAAGCGCGTACGTCTCGCCGTCCCGGTACGCGGGCGGCACCGAGAGTTCGAGGTTCGCGTGATCGCGGCGGAAGGTGGCGGTGACGGCGTCGAGTTCGGGATGGTTGCTGCTGTTGACGATCGGGTACGTGACCTGGACGTTGAGGTTCCACCACACCGCCGTCCAGCTGTTGCCCACCTCCGGGAACCACGGTCCCCATTCGGCGACGACGGGGCCATTCGCGCGGGTGGCGCAAGCGGTCTTGTACAGCTGGATCCAGTAGAACCGCTGGACACGTTTGTCCGGCACGGACACGAAACTGCGCCGGTAGAAGGCGTTCCACCAGCGCCGATGACCGGCGACGAGCGCGTCGGGGTTCACCGCCGACGCCCGGTGGACCCTCCTGATCGCCTCGGCGGTGTGGGTCGGCTCGGGGAACCCGTACGCGATCGTCGCCGCCAGGAGCCGCCGCGTGCCGACGGTCCGCTCACACCACGCTGTCGTGTACCCGCCGCCCGCGTGGAGTGGCTGCTCGCAGTACCGGACCGCGCCCGCGGTGGCGAGCTTCGGATCGGGATTGGCCGTGTAATCGGGTGGTTTGCGGATCGTCCTGGTCGTCGCCGACTTCAGCGGCGTGAACCCCCAGTCCGCGGCCGCCTCCCCGGTGAGCGAGACGAGGAGGAGGTCCTGGTCGTTGTGGACCAGCGCGGAGAACCGCACCGAACCCCTGGTGGTGGTGATCGTGCCGCCGAGTTCGGCGTTGTACAGGTCGAGATGCCAGTCCACCGCCGTGATCGCGCCCTCGAAGGCGAGGGTGAGGTAGCCGATCGGCAGCCGCGAGTACCCGATGCCCGCTTCCCACTGTCCGCGCTGGTCCTGGACCTGGGAGTGGCTGAGCATCACCTTGAGGACGTTCGGCTGCGCCCCCGCGTAGAACTGCACGCCGAGGAAGCCGTTGGCGAGGAACGGACCCTCCTGCCAGTTCCGCGGCATGCGCTTCCAGACCATGCGTGCGTCGTCGACGATCCGGCGATGGACGTCCTGCCCGGCGAGTGCCGGGTGCGCCCCTTGGGCCCAAAGCCCACCGAGCGCCGCCGCTCCCGCCGCGACCCTCAGCATCGATCGCCTGGACAGCTCGGCCATGGGTCGCCTCCAGATTCATACTACGTTTACCGCAGATCAGGTCCTGGCGACCGGCATGTTTCCAGAAATAGTGGGGGTTTGGCCATCCCCTTCACTCACGTAGCCGTACAGACATCCGATGTCTCGTCGGACAATTCACCCGTTGTTGAGCAAGCGAGCCTTCAGTGTCCGGACGGCCGCGTCGGACACGCCACGCTGCCGGGCCCAGCAGGCGAACCCGCCGAAGTCGTCCTCGACGCTGTCCAGCAAGGCGTTGATCGTGCTCTCCGTGCACCGGAACAGTTCCTCCGGCAAGCCGAGCGGGCGGAACCGCTCGATCACGCGGGGAAGGCTGTACGCGCTGCGCAGGTAGTCCTGGACGATCAGCTCGCGCGGCGCCCCGGCGAGCCCGAGCGCGAGGGCCGTGACGACGCCGGTCCTGTCCTTGCCCGACGCGCAGTGCACCACGACGGGACGGGCCAGCAGGACCGCCAGGATCTCCATGGCGATCGGCAGGTTCTCGTCGTGCCGGAGATGATCGACGTAAATCTCCTCCAGCGCGCTCGACCGTCCGCTTTGGACGGTCTTCAACGGCACGTTCACATAGCGGACACCGGGTAACTCCGCCCGGCCCTCGCTGACCGTCTCGGCACTGGAGCGGAGATCGAGGACGCCCTCGATACCGAACCGGCCGAGCAGGAGTTCCTTGTCGGTTCCGGTCAGCGCCTGCAAGGTGTCGCTGCGGAACAGTCTCCCCCGCCGGATCGGCCCGCCACCGGTGTCGCGGAAGTTGAACGCGCCGGTGAGCGCGGATGCCACCGCGGTCACCGGGAATCCTCCGCCGTCTCGCCGAAGGTGATGGTCCCGGCGGAACCGTCGACGGTGATCACCTGACCGGTGACGATCCGCGTCGTTGCGCCCGGAACGCCGACCACAGCCGGGATCCCGTGTTCCCTGGCCACGGTGGTGCCGTGGGAGATCATCCCGCCCGTTTCGGTCACCAGCGCGGCGGCCGTCAGGAACAGCGGCGTCCACCCGGGATCCGTCGTCGCGGCGACGAGGATCTCGCCCGGTTCGATCCGGGCCCCGTCCGGATCGTGGATCACCCGCGCCCGGCCGGTCGCCACCCCTGCCGCCGCCGCCAGCCCGGCGAGGTCGCCACCGTCCGAAGTGGATTCGAGGGCGGGCGCGGTGCCGTCGGAAAGCACGACCGACGGAACGCGGGGCCGCCGCGATTCCCGCTCCCAGATCTCCCTGCGCCGTGCGGCGGTCGCGCGGAAGTCCCTGCTGTCCAAGGCTTCGCGGACTTCGGCGAGGTCGAGGAACATCACGTCGCCGGCCCGCTCCAGCCGCTCCGCCCGCACGATCTCCTCGCCGACGAGGAGCAGTTGTGTCCGGAGGGCGGCGAAACCGCGCATGAGGCAGAACTTGGGGAACTCACGCAGGCCGCGCAACCGCCGCGACCGCCGGAGCAGGAACCGCGCGAGCAGCGCCCGGTGCAGCTTGGTCACCGGAAGCCGCCGGGTGAGCTCGACGATCCGCGCTTCGGCCGCCGCGGCCGCCTGCTCGAAGCGGGTTTCCGGATCCTGCTCCTCCCCTTCCGCGCGAAGCAGGTTCGAGAGCATCGCGAAAACCGGCTCGGGGTCATCGGTCCAGCGAGGCACGCCGAAGTCGATCTCCGAGGTCGCGCGGCAGCCGTATTCGGCCAGGAACGCGGCGACGCCGTGCTGGATCGCCTCCGGCAGGGTCCCGGCGAGGTGTTTGGCGGCCAGTTCGTCGGGCGCGGTCTCCAGCAACAGCCGGAAGGCCTCGTCGTCGCGCCGGATCGCGGCCGCCGCCCGCCACAACGCCAGATCCATCTCGGTGGTCGGATTGTGCGGGATACCCCGGAAAACGGTGGCCACCTCGGCGTCGCTCACGTGACCGCGCAGCAACTGCCCGGCCAGCTGCCCGCCCGTCCCGCCCGCGGTGTTGGCGTCGCGAGGGAGGTTCGCCTCGATCCGGCAAACGTCACGCCGCACGGATTCCACAAAGGACAGCCGTTCTTCCGCCGTCGCCTCGGCGGGCCCGGTGAAGGCGGCGATCCGCCGTTCGGCGTCGCGGACGACCTTGGCACGGGCCTGATCCGGCCACAGCCACGCGGGGATCATCCGTTCCCAGCGGCGACGCCGTTTCTTCGGCGGGACGTCCTCCTCCGAACCGGACGCCACCGAGGGGAACCGGCGATCACGGCCGAGCTGCTCTACGAGCCGACCCGAAGGCGCGGCGAGACTGTCCACGAACGCCGCCATCTTCGGCCGCTTCGCCGGGCTCCGCACGCCGTCGGTGATGTCCCAGTACAGCCACCCGTCCACGTCGGTGATCTCGTCGGAGAAGCCGAGCGCGCTCATGTACGCCGCCATCCCGCGCTGACGTTCGCGGATCATGGACGCGCCCATCGGCGTGAAGGGCCGGCTGATCCCCTGGTAGACGTTGACCGACCAGTACGCGCGCGGTTCGTCGCTCTCCGGGACGGGGAACAGCGTGGTGATGTGCCGCGACTGGGTCAGCCACAGCTCACCCTCGCCGTTGAACGCCCACTCGACGTCCTGCGGGGCGCCGAAGTGCTTCTCCAGATGCCTGCCGACGGCCGCGAGTTCACTGAGCCGTGACGGCGTCAGGCAACCGTCGTCCGGGCCTTCGAGGGATTCGCCGTCGACGGTCAGCCGGTAGTGATCCGGGGTCACCGCGCCGGAGACCACCGCTTCACCCAGGCCGGGAGCGGCGTCGACGATGATCTCGGAACGTTTGCCCGACACCGGATTCGCCGTGTACAGCACGCCGGCGCATTCGGCGTCGACGAGGCGCTGCACGATCACCGCGATGGCGGGTCCGCGATCGGTGCCGTGTGCCGCCCGATACCTGGTCGCCCGCTCCGACCAGAGCGAGGCCCAGCATCGGCGCACCGCCGCGAGCACCTCGCCGGAGCCCTGGATGTCGAGGAAGGTGTCGTACTGCCCGGCGAAACTGGCGTCCGGCAGATCCTCGGCCGTCGACGAAGACCGCACCGCGACCGCCGCCGGCTCGCCTCGCGAAAGCCGTTCGTACGCCTCGACGATCCCGCTTTCGAGCCGGGCCGGGATCGGGACGGTCAGGACGTGGGACCGCAACCGGTCCGCCAGTTCGGCCAGCCGTCCCTCGTCGCCGGACGGCACCCTCGTCAGCTCGCCGAGCAACCGCGGCCCCTCGCCGTCGGAGAGCACGTGCCGGTACGCGGCGGTCGTGACGCAGAAACCCTCCGGCACGGGAAAACCCGCCGAAGTCATTTCCGCGAGGTTCGCCGCCTTGCCACCGACGAGGTCGCGCGGGCTTCCTCCCGCTTCGGCGAGCTCGAGAATCACTTTCATTACCTCCCAGAGGGTGTTTGCTTAGCCTAAGCTTGCATCCTCAACCTGGGTTGAGTTCAAATGATGTCATGGAATCCGCATCGATCAGAGAAGTCGCCGACCGGTTCGACCTTCCGGTTTCGACCCTGCACTACTGGGAACGCCGCGGACTGATCAAGCCGCACCGGCGATCCGGCTGGCGTTACTACGACACCGACCAGCTCTACCGGATCGCCCTGATCCGGCTGTGGCGGGACACCGGCCAGCTCAGCCTCGACGAGATCGCGACCGTGCTCGCCGGGCGCACCGCCACGCACGACTGGCGGGACACCGTCTCGGCCCGTATCGAAGCTTTGGAGTCCCAGCTGGAAAAGCTCGCCACCGCGCGGACCTATCTGCACCATCTGCTTCGCTGCCCCGAAAACACGCTGGAACGCTGTCCGGAGTTCCGGTCCACAGTGGAGCTGCCGGGCGCTTGACCTCAAGCCGGGTTGAGGGGGCAGGCTTCCGGAGTATGACCGCCCGTGGCCTGATCGACACCACCGAGATGTACCTCAAAGCAGCCTACGAGCTGGAAGAGGACGGTGTCGTCCCGTTGCGCGCCCGGATCGCGGACCGGCTCGAGCAGAGCCCGCCGACGGTCAGCCAGACCGTGGCCCGCCTCCAGCGCGACGGCCTCCTCCTGGTCGCCGAGGACCGGCGGCTGGAGCTTTCGCCGGAGGGACGGCGGATCGCGGTGCGGGTGATGTGCAAGCACCGCCTCGCGGAAACACTCCTCTATCGGGTGATCGGGCTGGACTGGGTCCGGCTGCACGACGAGGCCTGCCGCTGGGAACACGTGATGTCCGACGCCGCCGCGCGCCGGATCTTCGAACTCTGCGGCGGGCCGCGGTTCAGCCCGTACGGCGGGCCGATTCCCGGCTTGGCCTTTCTCGGCCTGTCCGGCCTTCCCCCGGTGCCGGCGCCGCCGGGAATGCGGCCGGCCACCCACGCCGGACGGCAAGAGGTCCGGCTGCACCGGATCAGTGAACGGATCCAGGACGATTCCGCGTTCCTCGGAACGCTTCTGGCCGCGGGCCTCACCCCGGGAGCGCGAATGACGCTCACCCCGGCCGACGGGCGGCGGTTCGAAGCGCGGACGGCCACCGCGACCGTGATCCTCGAACGAAATCAGGCGTCGAGGATGATCGTCTGCGATCCCGCCGCGCCGAATTCCGCGGTTCCGGCACGCATCCGCTGCGTTGCCGGTCGCTGACATTGTTCTTTCGCGCCTTGCCTCTCGTTTTTCGAACAGGCGTGCGTGTTCCGCCGGGGCAAGGCAGTAAGATGTCATATGATCTGCCGATCTGATGTCCACATCCGGGGGCCGAAGGAGGGAGACCGCCATGCCACTTCGAGCGGCCAGTACAGCGAGACTCTCGTCCACTGTGGTCGACCAGTTCGAGGAACTGATCGAGACCGGCGAATGGCCGGTCGGCTCCCGTATCCCGCCGGAACAGGAGCTGGTCGAGCAACTCGGGGTCGGGCGCAGCACGGTCCGCGAAGCCGTCCGCGCCCTTGAGCACGCCGGGCTGTTGGAGCCGCGCCGCGGCGACGGCACCTACGTCAGAGCACGGCACGGGCTGTCCGCGGCCCTGCTGCGGCGAACCCGCGCCGCGAACGTCCTCGAAGTACTCGAAGTCCGCAACAGCATCGAGCGCCAGGCCGCCAGGACGGCGGCGGAACGCAGGAACGCCGAAGACCTCGCCCGGATCACCGCCGCACTCGCCGCCCAGCACGAAGCACGTGACGCCGGGGACGAGGACGCTTTCCTCGCCGCGGACAACGAATTCCACGCGGCGATCATCTCCGCCACGCACAACGCGGTCCTGATCGAACTGTGGGAGGGCCTCAGCTACGCGCTGAGCAGCGGGGTGGCGACGGTGATGGCCGAGCTGCGCCGCGAGCACATCGACTTCCCGGATCACGACACCCTCGCCGAGGCCATCACCGACGGCGACGCCGACCGCGCCGAACGGGCCGTCGCGGTGATCATCGACGCCGCCGTCGCGGTGCTGACCAAGGCACAGAACAAAACCGCTTCCCGCAAAAGGAAAAGCACGCCGAAGCGCCGTTGAGCGAACCGGGCCGGTCAACCGAGACGGATGGCCGGCCGGTACAGATCGAACCAGTGGAAGAGATCCAGCACGCGGTCCAGACCGTGCCGCGTCTGGCCGGACAACGTCGCCGCGTCGGCCTGGACGGCGTCGTACACCCAATCCCGGTTCACCAGCTGGAAAACCGGTGAATCGAGGTCCGCGAGCACCTGTTTCGCCTGTGACTGAAGCGCGACCGCGTATCCGATGTCCTGTGTGGACGGATACGGGCTCTTCAGCCGCTCGGCGACCGAAGTCGGCAGAAGATGCTTCGTCGCCTGCCGCAACAGGCTCTTCTCCCTGCCGTCGAAGGTCTTGAACGCCCACGGAGTGTTGTAGACGTACTCGACGAGCCGGTGATCGCAGAACGGGACCCGGACCTCCAGCCCCACCGCCATCGACATCCGGTCCTTCCGGTCGAGCAGCACCCGGACCCACCGGGTCAGGTTCTGGTGGCAGATCACGCGCATCCGTTGTTCGAGGGCGTCGTCCCCCGGCAGTTGCTCGACCTCCGCGACCGCGGCGGCGTACTCGTCGGCGGCGTAGGCCGGCACGTCGAGCGCCTCGCGGACGTCACGGCGGAGCAGGTTCTCCCGATCACTGGTGACCGCGTTGCGGAACACCAGCCACGGGAACATGTCGGTGGTCCGGGACTCCTCTTCGAAGAACCATCGGTAGCCGCCGAACACCTCGTCCGCCGCCTCCCCCGACAAGGCCACTGTGGACTGCTGCCGGATGGCCTTGAACAACAGATAGAGCGAGAGGTCGACGTCGCCGAGCCCGGACGGCATGTCCCGCGCGGCGACGCAGGCCCGGCGCACGTCGGGATCGGTGAGCTCGGCGGGATCCAGCATGACGTTCTCGTGCACCGAGCCGACGAGATCGACGACGTCGCGGATGAACGGCGAATCCGGCGCGTCGCGCATCTCGTCCGGGCGGAAGTTCTCCTCCTGTCCGGCGTAATCGACCGAGAACGTGCGCAGCGGCTCCCCTGACTCCGCGAGCCGCGAGGCCGCGATCCCGGTGACCGCGCTCGAATCCAGCCCGCCCGAGAGCAGGACGCACCTCGGCACGTCGGAGACCAGCTGGCGGTGCACGATGTCGGTCATCAGCTCGCCGACCCGCGCCACCGTCGCGTCCTGATCGTCGGTGTGCTGAACCGTCCGCAGCCGCCAGTAGGTGTGCGAACGGATCCCGCGGTCGTCGACGGTGACGATCGTCCCCGGCTCGACCTCGTGCATGTCCTTCCACAGCGACCAGCCGGGTTTCTTCGTGAAGGCGACCAGTTCGCGGAGACCGTCCGCGTCCACGACACGCGGCGCCCGCGGGTTCGCCAGGATCGCCTTCGGCTCGGAACCGAACAGCACGCCGCCGGAAGTCGCCTGGTAGTAAAGGGGCTTCACGCCCATGCGATCCCGGATCAGCACCAGCTTCGCGGTGCGGGAGTCCCAGACGGCGAAGGCGTACATGCCGTTCAGCCGTTCCGCGACCCCCTCTTCCCATTCCAGGTAACCGCGCAGAACCACTTCGGTGTCGCTGTCGGTGTGGAACCGATGCCCCTTGTCCCGCAGTTCCTTCCGGAGCTCGGTGTAGTTGTAGACCTCACCGCTGTAGACCAGCGCCACGTCACCGGCCGGGGTGCCCGCCGACATCGGCTGCACACCGCCGGGCAGGTCGATCACCGCGAGCCTGCGGTGCCCGAGCGCGGCATGGCGGTCCAGCCAGGCACCTCCGGCGTCCGGACCGCGGCAGGACATCGTGGCCGTCATCGCGTCGAGGATCGGGCGCTGGCTCCGCAGGTCGTCCTCGAACGACACCCAGCCGGTGATTCCGCACATTTCGCCTCCCAGTAACCGTGGTGTCAGCCGAAAACGGGTTCCGCGGTCCGCGTCCGCTTCAGCTCGAAGAAATACTCGAATCCGGTGAGTGCCCGGACGCCGTCGAAGATCCGGCCCGCGGCCTCGCCACGCGGGACCTCGGCGAGCACCGGGCCGAAACAGGCGCCGCCGTCGATCCGCACGACCGGCGTGCCGAGGTCGGGCCCGATCGCGGTCATCGCCTCGTCGTGGCTCGTGCGGATCGTGGCGTCGAGTGTCGTGTCCGTTCCGGCGCTTGCCAGTCCGGCCGGGAGCCCGGCAGCTTCGAGGGCCAGACCGGTGACCTCGCGGTAGTCCTCGTTCCCGCCGGGATGGATGCGGGTGCCCATCTCGGTGTACAGGGGTTCGACGGCCTTCTCGCCGTGGTCACGGGCGGCGGCCGCGATGACCCGCGAGAGGTACCAGCCTTCGCGCATCATCACTTCGTACTTTTCGGGCAACTGGTGGCCTTCGTTCAGCACGGCGAGGCTCATCAGGTGGAAGCGCAGGTCGATCTCGCGTACTTCGGCCGCTTCGAGCAGCCACCGCGAGGTCTGCCACGCCCACGGGCAGATCGGGTCGAACCACAGGTCGGCCCGGACGGGGGACTCGGTCATCGCTGTCCTCGTTTCTGGAGACAAGGTGGGTTCGCGTGATTTGGAGACCGGACTGGCGGGACGTGCCGGCCGGGGTGGTCGTGGCCGTGGGGCGGCGGTGTCGCGAAAGCCACTTTCGGGACACCAAGCGTCGCGAACGCGGACCGGTATTTGCTTGCCCATACTTGACCAGGGCGAAGGTGAAGCGTCAGCGGCGGCACGTTCGAGTGTGGAGGATTCGGGACGTTGAGTGTCCCAATTCCTCCATCGTCGAAGGGGGTTCGCCGAGCGGGGAAGATTCCGGACGTTGAACGTCCGGAATCTTCCCCGCTCACCCGCATCAGTATCCAGTGGGCAGGCAAATACAGGTCCGCCAAAGTGGCTTTCGCGACGCGCACCTCGACCACGGGTTCGGCGAGAGCCACCGTCGTCTAGGCGAAGGTGGCCGGGGTGTACGCGCCTTCGGTCCGCGCGGCCTGCAGTACTTCCGGGTAGATGACCGACTTCGGGCGGTCTCCCGCCACGATGACGATCATCAGGCTCTCTTCCGTCCCGGGAGCGGCCGCCAGGTTCGTGAACCGGCGCTGGAGCCCGGCGGGCAGGGAGATCACGTCGAACGGACCGAGGTCGACGTACAGGTCGTCCTCGTCGTTGCAGCGGAACCGCCAGGTGCCGCTCAAGGGGATGAACGTCTCGTTCGTGTCGTGGTTGTGCAGGATCGTGCCGTTTCCCGGCGTTGCCTTGATGTAGGCGAGGTTGAAGCCCTCGGCGATGTCGATCGGCGCGTTCCCCGAACTCTTCGCGCCGATCGGGGAGATCACCTGGTCGTCGTCGGCGCCGTTGCGCTCCGGCGGCCGGAAACCGATCACGTTGAACATCACGCGTGCACAACCCGCGAGCACCGTGTCCGGGGCGCCGCCGTCCGTTCCGGCCAGGTCGGTGAACCTGGCGACCCGGGCGCGGAGGTCATTCTCGCTGAACCGGATACTGGCCATGAGGTCGCTGGACATTCCCGTCTCCGATCTTCGAACGTCGGTCGATCACTGGGGTTTTCCCGTTGCTTCCGGATTCGATGGTGGTGAGCACGAGGCTGTGTGCGGGAACCACGACGCCGTCCCCGATGGTCACGGGGCCGAGCACCGTCGCTTTGGCGCCGACGACCACCCGGTCGCCGATACGCGGATGCCGGGCCTCGCCCTCGGCCCTGGCGTTGTCACGCCAGAAGCCGATGGCGCCCAGCGTCACCTGTTGATAGAGGGTCACGTCGTCGCCGATGACGGCGGTTTCGCCGATCACGACACCGTTCCCGTGGTCGATGAAGAAGCGCCTGCCGATCCGGGCACCGGGATGGATTTCCACCCCGGTCAGGACTTTCGCCGCGTTCGACAGCAGCCGGGCGAGGATCCGGTGGCCGCCGCGATGCAGCCGGTGCGCGATCCGGTGACTCCAGACCGCGGGCAGCGCGGGATGACAGAGCGCCTCCAGGCGGGAGGTCACCGACGGGTCTTTGTCCATTGTGGTCGCGAGATCCTCACGCAACCGGATGAGGGACCGCCGCATGTCATCCGGCCGTCTGCTCGGCCTTGACCCAATCCTCCTCGGGACCGGCGTCGGCGAACAGGGTCACGACGACCTGTTCTGGCCCGAACCGTTCGGCGACCTTCTTCGCGCTCAGCCACGCGGCCGCGGCGGAGGCGCCGATCGAGGTGCCGGTGAGTTTCCGGTAGTCCACCATTCCCCGCAGGGATTCGGCGTAGGTGACGTGCAGTTGTTCCGCCTCGGGGAGCTGGGTGTCGACGAACGGCTGACGCAGCCCGTTGCCGAACCCGCCCGCCCCGGCGAAGCGGGGCTCGGAATGCGGTGCCCGCTCGGTGCCGTACGGCATTTCCGAGGGCGTGACCCCGGCGACCACGATGTCCGGCCACCGCGTGCGCAGCGCACGGTGGACGCCGGCCAGGGTGCCGCCGGTCCCGATCGCACTGACCCAGGCGGCGGGCCGGTGCTCCCCGAGCTGGTCCAGGATCTCTTTGCCGGTACCGAATTCGTGGGCCGCGACGTTGGCCATGTTCCGGTGTTGCACGAGCGGGGTGAGTGAGGGGTCGTCGGCGGCGATCTTCTCGCACACCTTGATCATCCCGAGCAGACCGCCCGCCGCGTCGGCGAGTTCGATCTCCGCGCCCGTCTTCTCCATCGCGGTCAGCAGGCTCGGCGGGATGACGGACGGGACCACGAGCCGGGTCGGGATCCCCGCCAGTTCACCGAGTCCGGCGAGCGCGCGGGCCATGTTCCCGGCCGAGGCGTCCAGCAGTTTCAGCGGCTCCGGCCCGGTGTGCGCGGCGATCGCCCGGCAGACCAGCGCGAACGCGGTGCGGTCCTTCACCGAACCGAACGGATTGGCGAATTCGTACTTCGCCAGCACTTTCGCCCCGCCCGGCAGGCCGGGGACCTCGACCAGCGGGGTGTCGCCGAGCCGTCCGGCGAACTCCCGCAACCCGGGATGCCGGGTCAGCGCGACCGCCTGATCCGGTGCCGCGGCGAGTGGTTCTTCCACAGTGAGAGCGATCTCTGGCTGAGCGGTGTCGGTCATGCGAGTCCTTCCCCAGGCGCCACTCGAGCAGCGCGACGATCAGCGCGGCGTGGTGTTCGGGTGCGGATCCCCCTCGGCGGATCCGGATTCTCCGGTGGCGGAAAAACGCTCGTACCGGTGGTCCGCGCGGATAGGGCCGCGCGCGGAACCTGGTTCAGGCTAGCAAGTAAACACCTGCTCTGTCGAACATCAGACGTTCAGTCATCCGCTTGCCCGATGGGCGGCACTAACGGGTGGTCCGCTTCGCCCGAGTTGACCTCAACCCGGGTTGAGGGTCCAAGGTTAGGCTAACCACACCTGATGGATCGGAGGCGGACATCGGCACCACGTCCCTGCGCCCGCGCACCCTCACCGCCACGGCGGCGGCCCTGCGGGACGGCACGCTCACGAGCATCGGCCTGACCGAGGCGGCGATGGCCGCCGCGGATCGCGGTGACGCGGTCTACGGCGCCTATTTGACCCGCCTCGACGAGACCGCGTTCGCGGCGGCGAGACGGGCGGACGCCGAACTCGCCGCCGGACTGGACCGCGGGCCACTGCACGGGATCCCGATCGGCGTCAAGGACATCATCGCCACCGCCGAAGCCGCGACGACGGCGCAGAGCCTCGTGCACGACCGCGGCTGGCTGGCGGGAACGGACGCGACGGTCGCCACCCGGCTCAAGGCGGCGGGCGCGGTGCTCACCGGCAAGACGACCACGATGGAGTTCGCCTGCGGGATGCCGGAACAGGAGCACCCCTTCCCGATCCCCCGCAATCCGTGGCGGACCGGACGCTGGGCGGGAGGTTCGAGTTCCGGCGCCGGAATCGGCGTCGCGACCGGGATGTTCCTCGCCGGGATCGGCTCGGACACCGCGGGCAGCATCCGGGTGCCCGCGGCGTTCTGCGGGGTCACCGGCCTGATGCCCGGATACGGCCGGGTGCCGAGAACCGGCTGTGTGCCGCTGGGCTACAGCCTCGACCGGATCGGCCCGCTGGCCCGTTCCGTACGGGATTGCGCGGCGGTGCTCGAAATGCTCGCCGGGCCGGATCCGGCCGATCCCGATTCCGCGACCGGGCCGGTGCGGCGCCCCGAATTCCGCGGCGATCTCACCGGGCTGCGGATCGGCGTCGTCCGCGACCACCACTTCCCGCCCGGCCGCGATCCCGCGTTGGACGGCGTCTTCGCCGACGCGCTCGCGGTGCTGGCCGGACTCGGCGCGCGGCTGAGCCGGATCACGCTGCCGTATCCGGCGGAACTGGTGACGGCCGTTCAGGTGACCGTCGCCAGTGAAGCGCTGGCCCACCACCGCGCGGAGCTGTGCCATCGGTGGCTCGACTTCAGCCGCGGGACACGCGGACTCCTGGCCACCGGCGCGCTCGTCACCGGCGCCGACTACGTCCAGGCCCAGCGCGTGCGGCGGGTCGCGCAGCGGGCGGTCGACGGACTCTTCACCGAAGTGGACCTCGTCGCCTGCCCGACGGCGTCCGTCGGCGCGCCCCGGTTCGAGTCGCTGCTCTCCCCCGCCGGGCTACCGGAGAACGAAGAACTCTTCGGCGTCATCCACACGCCGTACTGGAACGGGCTCGCCAATCCCGTTTTGGCGCTGCCCATGGGGTTCACCGCCGACGGGCTGCCGCTTTCGCTGCAGTTGGCCGGGCCGGTGCGCGGCGAAACGGAACTGCTGGAGGCAGGCGACGCGTTCCAGTCGGCCACCGGCTGGCATCTGCGGACCCCGCCGGAGCCGTCATGAGCGAACCGGAGATCCGCGTACTGCTCGCGGCCGCGACCCTGCCCGCCACCGAACCCGAGATCGCCGGGCTGGCCGCGCGCTATTCCTGGCAGCGAGCGGCGATCGACGCGCTGTACGACCTCCCCGCGGCTCGTCACGCGCTGCCCGTCCTCGGCTTCCGGACGGGTGATGAAGAAGCAGTAGGAACAGGAAAGGTTTCATGAGCACGTCTTCTCCCGCCCGCCGCCGCGACCACCTGGTGCTCGCGCTGGCCTGTCTCGGGTCGTTCGTGGTGGTGCTGGACGCCACGATCGTCTCGGTCGCCCTGCCAAGGATCCGCGCCGATCTCGGCTTCTCCGCCGCGACGCTGCCGTGGGTGGTCAACGCGTACACGCTCGCGTTCGCGGGCTGCCTGCTGCTCGGCGGCCGATGCGCGGACGTCTTCGGACGGCGCCGGGTGCTGCTGGCCGGGATGGGCCTGTTCGCGGGGGCGAGCCTTCTCGCCGGGCTGGCCGCGGATCCGGCGCTCCTGCTGGCCGCGCGCGCCGGGCAGGGCGTCGGCGGCGCGCTGCTGATGCCCGCGACGTTGTCCCTGCTGACCGACACCTTCCCGGCGGGGCCGAGGCGTGCCCGCGCGCTGAGCACGTGGAGCGCGATCGGTGCCGTCGGCGCCGCGTCCGGTCCGCTGACCGGCGGCCTCCTGACCGAGTTCGCGGGCTGGCGTTGGGTGTTCTTCGTCAACGTGCCCTTGGGCTTAGTCGCGGTCGCCGGCACTTTGGCCCTGCTGCCCGGCGGTTCCCGGTCCGGATCGGCGTACCGGCTGGACGTCGTCGGCGCCGTCCTGGCGACGGCCGGGCTGACCGGCGTCGTGTACGCGGTGATGGAGTCGGAGACCGTGGGCTGGAGCGCACCGGAGGTCTCCGGTCCGCTGATCGCGGGAATCGTGCTGTGCGGGCTGTTCCTGCTGCACCAGGGGCGCTGGGCGGCGGCCCCGCTGGTGCCGTTGAGCTTGTTCCGGCATCGGGCGGTCCGCGGCGCGAATCTGGTGATGTTCCTGCTGGGCCTGGGTTTCTTCGGTGCTCCGGTGCTGATCTCGTTCGTCCTGCAGTACGTGCACGGCGCCGGTCCGCTCGCCGCCGGGCTCGGTTTCCTGCCGGCCGGCCTGGCGATGTTCGCTGGCGCCAAGGCCGCCGGTCCGCTCACCATCCGGCTCGGTGCCCGTCGCGCGGCGGCGCTGGGCTGCGTCCTCGGGGCGGCCGGTCTCGCCGGGGTGGCGGCCTCACTCGGCACCGGCGGTTCGTCCGTGGCGATGATCGTGCTGCCGAGTGTGGTGTTCGGTTTCGGGACCGCGTCGGCGTTCACCCCGTTGACGGTGGCGGCGACCAGCGGCGTGCCCGCCACCTCGGGCGGGGTGGCCGCCGCCGTGCTCAACACCGTGCGGCAGACCAGTGGCGCGATCGGTTTGGCCGTGCTGACCACGATCGCCGCGGCCGCCGCGAGCGGGTCTTCGATGCAGGAAGGACTCGCGCACGGGTACGCCTTCGCGTTCGCCGTTTCGGCGGGCTGTGTGGCGGCCGCGGCGGTGGCCGGCATGCTCGTCCTGCCGCCGCGAACCGCGGAACGGCTCGCGGCCGCCACCGGCCGGGTCCGGGGACTCGACGGCGACCCGGTGCCCGGCGCGGTGGCGCTGCTGGTGAATCCGGACGGTGGCCGCGTCGTCCGCACCGTCACCGACGAGACCGGCTGGTATCACGCGGCGCCGACGGCTCCGGGCCCGCATCTGGTCATCTGTACCGCGCCCAGCCATCAGCCGTCGATCGGCCGGATCATGGCCGACGACACGCCGGTGCGGCACGACGTCGTCGTCGGACAGGTGGGGTCGTGAACCGCGCGTCATCGTGCCGCCGCGGCGAGCCGCGGCACGATCCGCTCGGCGGTGTACGCGAGGGCGAGCGCGGACGGGAACGCCAGCGCCTGCGCTTCGGCCTTATCGATCGCGAAATAGGAACCCCGGCGTACGGCGGGGAGCCGCGCGAAAAGCGGCTCGGCTTCGAATGTCTGCCGCTGCTGGGCCGATTCGTAACTGACCAGCATGATGTCCGCGTCGAGCAGGTCGAGCCGCTCCGGGCCGACCGCCGCGACGCCCTTCGTCGTCGTGGAGCGCAACTGGGTGACCGTCTCCGACAGGCGCAAACCGAACTGCGCCAACGAAACCGCCAGCACGTCCTCGGGTGTGTTCTTGGTGTACACCTGTCCCCCGCCGCTCACGGAGCTACAGCTGAACGTCCTCCCCTCGAGTCCCGCGGTGTCCCTCGCCGCCGCGATCTTGCCCAGCGTGCCGCTGATCAGCTGTTCCGCCGCGGAGTCCTTGCCGAGCGCCCGGCCGATCCGCCGGGTGGTCTCCTGCCACGGATCGAGGTTCGGACCGGCGACGTAGCCGAGCACGGGCGCGATCTCGGCGAGCCGCCGGTAACCGGTTTCGAGGTAGTAGTCGCCGGCGGCGAGGAACAGGTCCGGCCGCAGGGCGGCGAAGTGTTCCAGTGGGCGGTCCGGCCCCGTTCGCACCAGTTCGGGACGGGCAGGCCCGAGCAGCGGCGCGATCCACGGCTGGATCCGGTCCGGCGTCGACGTTCCCTCCTGCATGGCCACCGGGATGACGCCGAGAGCCACGGCGGCGTCGGCGTCCTGCCCGAAACCGAGAGCGATCACCCTGGAGGGCAAGCGATCCAGCACCGTGGGACCGAGTTTTCCGTCCAGCGTCACCGAAAACCCGCCCGTTGGGGCGGTGTCCCCCGCCCTTCCGGGCGTACATCCGGCGAGCACGAAACCGGCCGCACCCGCCAGGAAGAGACGGCGGCCAGGCCTGCCGGATAGGTCCATCAGCTGCATCTGCGCACTCCACGAAGTCGGACACCGAACGGAAGTTTCCCGGATCACACCGACGCGGCACCGAGGCGACGGGTAGGCGCGACCTACTTAGGTAAGGCTGCCAAAACATCGGTTGTTGCGCTAGTCATACGTCTGCTGTTAGGTTGAATCCTGCCCGCAATCGGGCGTGCTTCCCTTGCGAAAGGCTCACTGTTCGAGCCGATGCAGCGACGGTCGGGTTCCGGGCTTCGGCGGCTGCATGTTTTCGACGTTCGTCATCCACGCACTTGGGGGTGCAAGTGAACGAGGCCGCCGAAAGTACCAAGCCCCGATATCAGATTCCGTCCGCACGACGGGGATCCGTTGTCGACGAAGAAGATTTCGCAGTACTCAGAACGGTTCTGCAGAACGACCTCGCGTTGACGGCGGGGCCCTGGCGAGACCGGTTCGAAGCCCAGTTCGCCGCCTACACCGGCTCTCGTTACGCGTTGTCGGTGACCAGCGGCACGGTCGCGCTGGAGATCGCCATCCGGCTGCTCGACCTGCGGCCAGGCGACGAGGTGATCGCGACCACCCAGACGTTCCAGGCGTCGATCCAGCCACTGCTGGATTCACCGGCGATCGTCCGGTTCTGTGACATCGATCCCGAAACGCTCAACCTCGATCCCCGCAGGCTCGAGGCGCTGATCACCCCGCGGACCAGGGCGATCATCCTGGTGCACTACGGCGGTAATCCGGCCGACATGGCGAAGATCTGCGCGATCGCGGCCCGGCACGACGTACTGGTGCTCGAAGACTGCGCGCACGCGCTCGGATCGGCCTATCGCGGACGGCGGCCCGGCTCCCTCGGCGACATCGGCACGTTCAGTTTCCATTCCTCCAAGAACATCACCACCCTCGGTGAGGGCGGAATGATCACCTTCGACCGCGACGACTGGGCCGTCCGGGTGGACCGGATCCGGTCGAACGAGGTCGACATGGTCGCCGGCCCGGTCAGCGGGATCCTCGGTTCCCCGCCGGAAACCCTGCCATGGATGAAATTCTCCGAAGCGGTGTACCGGGAATCGGTCGCCGGGATCCACGGCGCGGGAACGAACGCGACGCTTTCCGAAGTCGCCTGCGCCGTCGGCACCGTACAGCTGCGGAAGCTGCCGTCACTGGTGCGAAGGCGGCGCGAGATCGCGGCCAAACTCGACGCGGTGCTCGGCGGATACCCGCAGATCCGGCTGCCGCTCGTCGATCCGGGCGACGAACATTCGTACCACCTCTACACATTCTTCGTCACCGAAGGCGATGACGTCCGCCACGCGCTCGTACGCGCGCTCGATCGCCGCGGCGTCGAGATCCAATTGCGGTACTTCCCCTTGCACCTCACGCCGGAATGGCAGTCCCGCGGGCATGGCCCCGGAGAATGCCCGACAGCGGAACGGCTCTGGTTCTCCGAGCACATGAACCTCCCGTGTCACCCCAATCTGACCGACACCCAGGTCGCGCTCCTGTGCTCCGCGCTCCGAAGCAGCCTCAACGAGGTCTTCGGCAGGCGAGCCGTACTCAGCCACAGCTGACCTGATCCCGCCCGAAAAGATCGGAGCGAGTTCCGTCATGCCCTACATCCATGTCCAGATCCTGGAAAACCGCCTCACCGAAGAGACCGAGCCGAAACTGATCGCCGCGATCACCGACGCGGTGGTCGGGACCTACGGCGAAGACATCCGTGAACACGTGTGGGTGGTACTGGACCCGGTGCCCGCACACCGCTGGGGCCTCGGCGGAAAACCCGCCGCACCAAGGCCTTCCTGACCGGCGCCCTTCCGAACAGCTGGAGTACTGGTGAAATTCGGCTTGAACTTCTTCCCCGTCTTCTCCCCCGACCGCAAAACGGCGGGTGACTACTACCGCGAAGTCATCGATCTGTCCGAACGGGCCGATCGAGCGGGACTCGAACACGTCCAGACCGTCGAGCACCACGGATCCCCTTACGGTGGCTACAGTCCCGACCCGATCACGCTGCTCGCCGCGATCGCGGCGCGGACCGAACGGATCCGGATCACGACCGGCGCGGTGATCCCCGCGTTCCTCCACCCGCTCAAGCTGGCGGGCAAACTCGCCATGCTGGACAACCTTTCCGGCGGACGGCTGGACGCCGGATTCGGCCGCGGCTTCCTGCCGGACGAGTTCGACTGGTTCGGCGTCCCGATGGACGAAAGCCGTCGCCGCTTCGACGAAGGCGTCGATGCCTGCCGCCGTCTTCTGTCCGAAGTGGACGTCAAGATCGAGGGCGAGTTCCACAGCTTCGGCCCGGTGACGCTGTTGCCCCGGCCGGTGCAGCAGCCGTATCCGCCGTTCTTCGTCGCCTCCGCCTCGAATCCGGAGTCGTGCGCCGCGGCGGGCGCCGCCGGCCACCACCTCCAGGTGGTCCCGTCGATCGTCAGCCAGGAGACGCTGACCGAGATGATCGAGGGCTACCGCACCGCGTGGGCGGCTTCGGGACGGCGCCCCGAGGACGGCCGGATCCAGATCAAGTACACCTGTTATCTCGCCGAGGACCGGGCGACCGCGCTGGCCTGGGGCGAGAAGTTCGAGAACAACTACATCGAGCAGATGAGCGGCGCGATCGCCTCGTGGGCGTCGACCACGTCGGGCGCGTACCAGGGCTACGAGAAGCTCATCGAGAAGGTCCGCGCGTACGACTTCGAGAAGTCCTTGGCAGAGAACAAGGTTCTCGCCGGAACGCCGGACGACGTCGCCGGGCAGATCGGCTGGATCGCGGCGAACTTCGGCAGCGACCTTTCGGTCAGCGTGCAGCTGAACCCTGGCTATCTCGAGCACGAGCACGCCGTCCGCGCGCTCGACCTGTTCACCTCCGGCGTGGTCCCCCGCTTCGATGCCTGAGCCGGACGCCGACGTCGTCGTGGTCGGGCTGGGCGCTTGGGGCTCGATGGCCCTGTGGCAGCTCGCGAGCCGGGGTGTCCGGGCGATCGGCGTCGAACGCCACGGCCGCGGCCACTCGCTCGGCGCGTCGCACGGCGGCAGCCGGATGTTCCGGATCACCTGTCTGGAACACCCCGGGCTGGTGCCGTTGGCACGCAGATCCGGCGAACTGTGGGACCTGCTCGGGCGCCAGGCCGGGAAACCGTTGCTGCACCGGTACGGCGGGCTCCTGATCGGCGCGCCGGATTCGGCGGTGGCGGGCGGAACGCTGGCCGCCGCGAACGAACACGGCATCGAGGTCGAACCGCTCGGCCGCGCGCAACTCGCCGAACGGTTCCCCCAGCACACCGCGCTGGCCGCGGACGACATCGGCGTCTGGGAGCCGTCCGCCGGGCTGCTGCGGCCGGAGGAGTCGATCCGGGCCGCGCTCGACGCGGCGGAAACCGCTGGGGCACAGGTCTTGACCGGGACCGAGGTCACCGGGATCTACTCCATCGACGACGGCGTCCTCGTGCACAGTCCGGGACGGACCTGGCTGGCGCGGCGCGTGGTGGTGGCGACCGGGTCGTGGCTGCCGTCCATGACCCCCTTGCCGGAGCTCCGAGTGGTGCGGATGCCGGTCACCTGGTTCGAACCCGACGGCGACGCCGACCGTTTCCGGCTGGCGGAGTTCCCCGTGTTCATGCGGGAACTCGACGGCGGCACGGTGCTGTGGGGCTGCGGCGCGGATCCGCCGTACGACGTCAAACTCGGCCTGGAGCAGTTCGGCGCCACCGCGGTCCCGTTCGATCCGCTGGACACCGACCGTTCGGTGACCCCGGCCGACTGGACGGGGTTGCGCGAAGTGCTCGCCGGTCATCTGCCCGGTCTGCGTCCGGAACCCTCACGGGTGGCGGTGTGCATGCTGACGCTCACCCCGGACGGGCAGTTCGTGCTCGGCTCGCTGCCCGAAGCGCCGAACGTGATCGTCGCGGGCGGCGACAACGCGCACGGGTTCAAACACGCCACCGGGATCGGCGAACTGCTCGCGGATCTGGCCACCGGCCACGAACCGCGGATCGACTTCTCGTTCATGGACGTCAAGCGATTCTGCTGACGCGAGCACCTTCTGGAGGGAAAGCCGTGGACCTCGACATCTGCGGACTCGGCGCCGTTTCGAGCATCGGCCGCGACCCCGAAACGATCCACGACGCACTGTGCGTCGGGAGAAGCGGCCTGGGGCCGCTGCGGGTCTACGACACGACGAAGTTCCGGGCGCGGACGGCCTACGAGATCGACGACCGGGCCGCTCCCGGCAAGGACGAACCGGGCCGATCGACGAAATGGCTGGTCGACGCGATCTCGCAGGCGCTCGAAGGCGCCGGGCTGACCGAGTTGCCGGAGAACTGCCCGGTGCTGGTCGGCACGACACACCGAGAGCAACGCTCGATGGAGCTGTGGTGGCGCGGCGAAGCGGACGCGGATTTCGCCGACCTGCATTTCGGCACGGCGATCCGCGAACGGTTCGGCACGGTGGAAACGCATACCTTCGCGAACGCCTGCGCGGCGTCGCTGACCGTGCTCGGCCTGGCGGCCGACCTGATCGCGGACGGCGAATGCGACACCGTCGTCGTGGCCGGAACCGACGGTCTGACCGAAGCCACCTTCGGCATCTTCGACCGGGTCCAGAGCGGCGTACCGGGCGAAGTACGGCCCTTCGCGAAGGAACGGCACGGGATGATGATGGGCGAAGGCGCCTCGGCGGTGGTGCTCCGCAGGCCGGGCCACGGTGGGCCGGTCGCGGCCCGGCTCCGGTCGGTCGCGCTCAACTGCGACGCCGACCATCCGACGGTGCCCGAACCAGGCAGTGTCGCGAGGGTGGTGCGGCAGGCGCACGACCGCGCCGGGATCGGTCCGGACCAGATCGACCTGATCGTGTTGCACGGCACCGGAACCGTCCGCAACGACCTGGTCGAGACCGGGATGCTGCACGACGTGTTCGCCGGCGCGAAACCGGCGCTCACCGCGATCAAGGCGTCGACCGGGCATACGCTCGGCGGCTCCGGGCTGCTGAGCCTGATCGTCGCCGCGATCTCACTGCGAAAACGGCTGGCGCCACCGATCCTCGGCCTGGCCGAGCCGATGGACGAGGCCGAGGGCCTGGACCTCGTCCGCGACGAACCGCGGGACGGCGAGTTCCGGATCGCCCAGGTCGACGCCTTCGGGCTCAGCGGGATCAACGCCGTGGCGATCCTGGAGGCGGCGTCGTGACCGCCGTCGTCGTGACCGGGGCGGGGATCGCCGTCGACGGTCTGCGCGGACCGGCCGACCTGCTGGAGCCGTACCGGCGCCACGAGGACGGCTTCGATCCGGAGACCGGGTTGCGCGGCAGGCAGTTCCGGCACCGCGACCGGGCCTCGCGGCTGGCTTCCCGCGCGGCCACCACCGCCCTCCGTGACTCGGGCCTGCTCGGTGAGGATGGCTCGTATCGCGGGGAATCGCTCCGGACGGCGACCGTGGTCAGCACGAACACCGGGAACCTCGACAGCATCTGCTCGTTCCTGGACACGATCGCCGAAGAGTCCGCGAGCCTGCTGCCGCCGACCGGGCTGCCGAACACCTCCAGCAACGTGTCCGCGGGCTGGGTCGCCATCGACCACGGACTGCGCGCGCCGAACCTGACGCTGTCGAACGGGCCGACCAGCGGCCTCGACGCCTTGCAGTGGGCGCGGCGGCTGATCCGGCACGGCCGGGCGGACGCCGTCGTCGTCACCGGTGTCGAACCCGACAACCGTTATGTACGAAAGCTTCTCGACGACAACGGCGAGACGCACTGGCCCGACGCGGCCGCCGCGGTCGTGCTCGAATCCGCCGGGACGGCCCGGCGCCGCCGCGCCCGCGTCCGTCTCGTGCTCGGCGAGTACCGGCGAGCCGGAACCGCGCGGGCAGCGGCCTCGGCGGTCACCGGCGAAGCCGTCGCGACCCTGGCCGAACCGGGGATCCGGCCAGGCGAGGTGCTCGACCTTTCGGCTTGGGCCGGACGTCAGTCGGGGGCGCTCGGCGTCCTGCAGTGCGCCGCCGCGAGCGCGCGCATCGACGGCGGCGAAGGCAGCGCGCTCGCCGTGTCCTGCGGCTTGCCGGGCGCGGCGGCGGCCGCGATGGCGTTCGCCGGACCGGGCGCCGAACAGCCGTGAACAACCGAAATCGGGGAACAGAGACGAAAGAAGGGGCCTTCATGACCGGGAACAAGCTGATCGAGCCGGAACTGGAAGACCTGCGGACACTGGTGGCCCGCGTGCTGGAGGTCGAGTCCGCGGAGGTCACCGACGAGGCGAACCTCGTCGAAGACCTCGGTGTCGATTCGCTGCTGCTGCTCGAAGTCGCGGCGCGGATCCTGCAGCGCTACGGCATCCGGGTGGGCGACGCGGCGATCAGTGAGGTGGAGACGCTCGACGAGATCCACCAGCTGGTCCTCGCCGGGCAGAAGGGCTGAGCGGGGATGGCACACAACGGGGACTGGCCAGGGTGGCCGGCCGAGGACGCCCGCCGGTACCGCGCCGTCGGCCACTGGCAGGGCGTGACCTTCGGTGAACAGCTCTCCGGCTGGGCGGTCCGGTACGCCGACCGGGTCGCGTTGGTGGACGGCGACCGCCGGTGGACCTACGCCGCGCTCGACACCGCCGTACGGCGCCTGACGACCGGGCTCACCGGGCTCGGGCTGAAACGCGGCGACAAGGTGATCGTGCAACTGCCGAACCGTGCCGAGTTCGTGCTGCTGTGGTTCGCGCTGACGCGGCTCGGGATCGTGCCGATCCACGCGATGCCAGCCCATCGCCGCAACGAGATCGCGCATCTGGCGGCGATGGCCGAGGCGGTCGCATACGTCATCCCGGACCGGCACGCCCGGTTCGACTACCGCGAACTCGCCGCCCGCGTCCGCGCCGACGCCGGCATCCGGCACGTGATCGTCGCCGGGGACACCGGCGGGCACGAGGGCTTCCTCGCGCTGGCGGATCTGCTGGACAACGAACCCGGACCCGACCCCGTCGACCCGCCGCGGGCGAGCGACCTCGCCCTGCTGCTGCTCTCCGGCGGCACCACGGGGATGCCGAAGCTGGTACCGCGGACGCACGACGACTTCGCCTACAACTCCCGGCGGGCCGCGGAACTCTGCGAGCTGACCGAGGACTCGGTGTACCTCGCCGTGCTGCCCATCGCGTTCAACTACACGATGAGCTGCCCGGGGATGCTCGGTGTCCTGCAGGCGGGCGGGCGGGTCGTGCTCGCTCCCTCGCCGGGTGCACGGACGTCGTTCGATCTGATCGCCCGCGAGGGCGTCACGATCGCGGCCATCAACCCTCCGCTGGTGCCGCACTGGCTCGCGGAGTTCGAGCACGGTGACACGGATCTTTCGAGCCTTCGTATTCTCCAGGTCGGCAGCGCCCGGCTCGCCGACGACCTGGCGGCCGCGGTCACCAAGACCTTCGACTGCCGTCTGCAGCAGGTGTTCGGCATGGCCGAGGGATTGTTGTGCCTGACCAGGCTCGACGATCCGGACGAGCTCGTGCACACCACGCAGGGCAGGCCGATCTCCGCGGACGACGAGGTCCGCGTGGTCGGCCAGGGCGACGCCGAGGTCGGTCCCGGCGAGACCGGCGAACTGCTCACCCGCGGGCCGTACACGCTGCGCGGCTACTTCCGCGCGGCCGAGCACAACGCGCGGGCCTTCACCGCGGACGGTTTCTACCGCACCGGCGACCTGGTCCAGCGGCTCCCGACCGGTCACCTCAACGTCGTCGGCCGGGCGAAGGACCAGATCAACCGCGGCGGGCAGAAGATCGACGCGACCGAGGTCGAAGGCCATCTGCTCGCCTGCCCAGGAGTGCTGTCCGCGGCCTTGCTGCCCGAAACGGACACCGTGCTCGGCGAGCGATCGGTGGCGTTCCTGGTCTGCTCGGGCGAACCGCCGTCCACGAGCACACTCCAGGCCTTCTTCCGTGACCGCGGTGTCGCCGCGTACAAGGTCCCGGACCGGGTCGCGGTCGTCGACGAACTGCCGTCGACCGCGGTCGGCAAAATCGACAAGAAGGCCCTCGCCCGCCGGTACCTCGGCTGATTCCGGTTGGAGGAAACGATGTTCTTCCCGTTCTCGGCCGAGTCGCCCGAGCAGCTGGCGGCCGAAGCCGCCACGCTCGCGGACCGGGTCGATCCCCTGCCCGCCCTCGCCACCGAACTCGCCGGACGGCGGCACGGCCCCTGGCGCTCCGTCATCGTGGGTGAGGACCGGGACTCGGTGACCGGCCGCCTTCGCGCGGTCGCCGCCGGGGAACCCGCCAGTGGCGCCGCCATCGGCGAGGTGGTCTCGGCCGGGAACGCGGTCTGGGTGTTCTCAGGCCACGGTTCACAATGGACCGGGATGGGCAAGGCACTGCTCGACGGGGAACCCGCCTTCGCCGAGGAGATCGATCACCTGGCACCACTGATCGCCGACGAAGCCGGCTTTTCCTTGCACGACGCGCTTTCCGGGTCAGCGGAAGGCATCGAACAGGTCCAGCCGTCGCTGTTCGCCATGCAGCTCGGACTGGCGGCGGCCTGGCGGGCACACGGCGCCGCACCGGCCGCCGCGATCGGCCACTCCATGGGCGAGACGGCCGCTGCGGTGGTCGCGGGCGCACTGTCCACAGAGGACGGTGTGGCCGTGATCTGCCGCCGCTCCCGGCTGATGCGGCGCGTCTCCGGCACCGGCGCGATGGCGATGGTCGCCCTGCCATGGGACACGGTCGAAACCGAACTGGCCGACGTGCCCGAAGTGACCGTCGCCGCGCACTCGGGCCCGACGTCGACCGTCGTCGCCGGCGGACGGGACCGGGTGCGCACCCTGGTGGACCGCTGGGCCGCGAGAGACCTGATGGCGAAACTCGTCCCGGTCGAGGTCGCGTCGCATTCACCGCAGGTCGAACCGATTCTGGCGGACCTGAACACCGAACTGTCCGCCCTGCGCCCCCGACCCGCACGCGTCCCCGTCTACTCCACCGTCCTCCCCGACCCGAGATCCACCGCCGCTTTCGACGCCGCCTACTGGACCGCGAACCTACGCCGTCCCGTCCGTTTCAGCGCCGCCGTGCGGGCGGCCCTCGACGACGGACACCGCGCCTTCGTCGAGATCTCACCCCACCCGCTGCTCGCCCACGCACTGCGGGAGAACGCGGGCGCCGGAAAGGTGGCGGTGCTGTCCAGCATCCGGCGGGGAGGTGACGCGCTGCTGCGTTTCCGGACGCAGGTCGGGGCTCTGCACTGCGCCGGCGCTCCGGTGCGGTTCTAGGGTTCATGCCGCGCGACGCAGATGAGCCTCGGCTGCCCAGTACGCCGCTCGAAGCTCTTTGGCGACCTCCTCGGGCTCTGATCGAAGACGGCTGGGCAGGGTCTGCAGTACGGCGATCCCCGCCGCGGCGTATCTGGCGTTTCTGTCCAAAGTCCTGGCGTAGTCCTCCTTCGCGAAGTGGAAGTCGTACGAGTCGATCTCCCAAACGAGCCGGGCCTTCTTGAAGTAGCCATCGGGGGTTCCGAGGTAGCGGCCGCTGACGTCCCTCAATTCGTGGTTCCACAACGGCTCCGGGAGTCCCGTCCGCCGCCAGACCGCCATCGCGTCCACCTCGGCCACCGACCGCGCTCCTCGCAGGACATCGCGCAGCACTTCGCGAGGCAACGCGCTGCCCCGGTCGCTGCCTGCTTCGAGTTCCCTGGTGAGGACCTCGGGGTTCAGCCGACCTCGCTGAACGGCTTCGGTCAGCAAAGCCCGGACCGGATCGTGCGTGGTGAAGCGGCGGCATTGATCGAGAACCGCCCGGACGAGTGGCGCCACGAGCACACCCTTCACGACGACCGGCCGAGGCATACGCGTAGTTCGCTCCACGGTCACGTATCCCGCGCTGCTGACCTGGCAAGACGAAGGCACCAAGAGGTGAACCTGGCCGATGTCGCCTTTCGGCTCTCGCAAGCCCTGGAGGTGGCAGGCCTGGATACCGGTGACGATCGCTTCCGGTCCACCGTAGACAAGGGCGCCTTCGACCGCCTGCCGGCGAGTCGGCCGTCCAGAACCGAGTAGCACCACTCCGGGCAGCAACCGCTGCCATCGTCCGCCCGGCTGACAACGCCGGTAGCACGTCCTCTTCGAGACGCCGAACTCCACGAGTCTCGCGACGGTGATCACCCCGTCGCGGCTCAACTTGTAAAGGGCCTCGTGATCGCGAGCCCGTTCGCCGGATCGCACCACAAGATCATCGACGGCCCGGAGCAGTCACACCAGCACCGATGTCGCCCCCTGTGGACAACTCGCCACATCAGCCCCACTGTGGATAACTCAGCCCTGCGCCCAATGTGGCATTGGGGACACACAACGTCCCCAATGCCACATTGGGCGCACCGAAGTGGGAACCCTCAAGCGAGCGAGAGCGTCAGGGAAGCGGAGGCAGCGCCGGAGCGTCCAGCCAGGCGTCGAAGAAGCCAGCCAGCGACCGCCCGGCAAACCGTTCAGCAAGTGCCACAAAAGCAGCCGTGGTCACCAGACCGTGCCGGTTCTCCATCACCCATGCCTTCACCATCGGGAAGAACACCTCGTCGCCGACGGTACAACGCAAGGCGTGCAACAGGAGTCCGCCGCGTTTGTACACCCGCTCGTCGAACATCCGCGCCACGCCGGGGTCGGAGAGACGCAGATCCGCGGGTTTCGCCTTCATCCGCGCGTGCCAGGTCTTCGCCCACTCGTGGGCGCTCTGCTCGCCGGATTCCTCGGACCAGAGCCATTCCGCGTAGGTCGCGAAGCCTTCGTTCAGCCAGATGTGCCGCCAGTCGGCGACGGTCAGGCTGTTGCCGAACCACTGGTGCGCGAGTTCGTGCACGACGAGCCGTTCGTGGGTGCGCCGTCCGTCGACGTGGTTGGCGCCGAAGATCGACATGCCCTGCGCTTCGATCGGGTCGTCGAGGTCGTCGTCGGTGACGACGATGACGTACTCGCCGAAGGGGTACGGCCCGAACAGTCGTTGCAGCGAGTCCATGATCCGGCCCTGCCGCCCGAAATCGCGCGAGAAGGCCCGGCGCAGGCGCGGCGGTACGGCGGCCCGTTGCGGGACCGAGGTGACCACGGTGCCGCCGTCGAGGTTGATCCGGAACGCCTCGACGGAGGGTTGCGAGAACCAGCCGGGCTGGGGGCCGGAGACGAGTTCGACGTCGTCGTACCGTCCTATTTGGACGCTCATCAGATACGTCGCCGTCGGCTCGGGCCGTTCGAAGACCCACTTCGTGGTGCTCGCGCGCTCGTGTCGCGCTACCAGGTTCCCGGTGATCGCCACGAGATACGGCGACGACGTCGTCAGCGCGACGCGGTAGGTCGCCTTGTCCGACGGGTGGTCGTTGCACGGGAACCACGACGGCGCCCCGACCGGCTGGCTCGCGACGAGCGAACCGTCGGTCAGTTCGTCCCAGCCGATGTCGCCCCACAGCCCGGGAAGCGGCCGCGGGTTGCCGACGTAATGTATCTCGACCCGGAACTCACTTCCGGCCGCCAGCGACTTCGCCGGCTTCACCTGGAGCTTGTGCGCACGCCGCGTGTACTTGGCCGGTTTCCCGTTGACCAGCACGCGATTGATGCGGAATTCGCCGAAGTCGAGTGTGAGCCGCGACAGCGCCTGCGTCGCCTCCGCGGTGATGGCCGCGGAGGCCGACAGCCGGTTGGGACCGATCTTGTAGTCCAGCTCCAGATCGTAGTGCCGGACACGGTAACCGCCGTTGCCGTGCCGGGGCAGATAGGAGTCACCGGAGGTGTCCGAGCCGGGCGATGGCTGCGCGGAGGCCTTCGAAATCACCCGCGAACGAACCCCGCTTCCCTACTTCGTCCAGGCCGAGATGGGATTGCCCAGCCAGCGCGAGTCGGCGGGAACCTCGTCGCCCCGGGTCACCAAAGAGCCCGGTCCGACGGTCGTCCGCGCGCCGATGCTCGCACCAGGCAGCACGATACCGTGCGGCCCGAGCGTCGCTCCCTCGTCCAGGGTCACCGGCGACATCGTCATGATCCGGTCGTGGAACAGATGCGTCTGCACGACGCAGCCGCGGTTGATCGTCGCGCCGTCGCCAAGGCTCACCAGGTCCGATTCGGGCAGCCAGTACGTCTCCAGCCACACGCCGCGGCCGATCTTGACGCCCATGGTCCGCAGCCACGCCGGAAGCAGCGGCGTGCCGCCGAGTGAACCGATCAGCCACGGCACGGCGAGCGCCTCGACGAAGGTGTCGGCGAGTTCGTTGCGCCAGACGAACGAGCTCCACAAGGGATGGTCGACCGCGCGGAACCGGCCGACGAGCAGCCACTTCATCGCGGTGGCGGTCAGCGCGGCGACGGCACCGGCGGCGAGCAGCAGCGGTCCGCCGAGCAGCAGCGCGACCAGGAAGCCATACGACGACGCCAGCGCGAAGATCCCCGCGGCCACCAGCACGGTCAGCGCGACACCGCACATCACCGGCACGATGCGGCACAGTTCGATGAGCGCGCGGGCCGCCTTCAGCCGCAGCGGCGGCGTGTACGTGCGGCTCGTGTCCGACGCACCGACCGACCGGCGGACCGGCAACGGCGGCATCCCGAGGTACGAGGAGCCCTTCTTCGCCTTGAGCGGGGCCGACGACAGCACGCCGACCAAGCCGCGCTTCGGCACCGAACGTCCCGGCGCGGCCATCCCCGAGTTGCCGAGGAACGCCTGTTTGCCGATCCGCGCCGGCGCGACGTGCAGCCAGCCGTGGCCGAGTTCGTAGGTGGCGACCATGGTGTCGTCCGCGAGGAACGCGCCACTGTCCACCTGGGTCATCTTCGGCAGCGCGAGGACGGTCGACACCTCGACGTTGCGGCCGACCTTCGCCCCGAGCATCCGCAGCCACACCGGGGTGAACAGGCTGGCGTACAAGGGGAACAGCCCTTCACGCGCCATGCCCATCAGCCGTTCGGTCGCCCAGACCTGCCAAGCGACGCGGCCGTGGACGGGGTGGTAACCCTCGACCATGCCGATGCTCAGCGAACGGACGCCGGCGAGCACGAGCAGGGCATAGGTGACGAAGTACGCGATGGTCGCGAGCGGCGTGAACAGCAGCGCCTGGCCGAGCGCGGCACCCAGCGACGGAGCACCGGCGATCGCGTGACCCAGCACCGCGACGGCGAGCAGGGCGGCGACGGCGGGCAGCAGACCCAGCGCGACCGAGGTCGCGCCGTAGACCGAAGACCAGAACCGCGACCGCGGCGGGCGGCTCGACGGCCACTTGAGCGAATCCTTGGCGGCACGCGCCGCGGGCGCACCGGCCCAGCGCTGTCCGGGGGGCACGTTGCCGCGCACGGTCGACCCGGCCGCGATCTCCGCGCCCTTGCCGATCCTCGCGCCGGGGAACAGCGTGCTGCGCGCGCCGATCCGCGCGTCGGCGCCGATCCGGATCTTGCCGATGTGCACGAGGTCGCCGTCCACCCAGTGCCCGGTCAGGTCGACCTCAGGTTCGATGGCGGCACCGCGGCCGAGTTTCAGCATGCCGGTGACCGGCGGCGGCGAATGCAGGTCGACGTCCTTGGCGATCCGCGCGCCGAGAGCCCTGGCGTACGTCGTCATCCAGGAAGCACCCGCGACACTGTCCGCGCCGCTGAACTCGGCGAGCTTTTCGGCCGTCCACAGTCGCAAGTGGACGCGCCCGCCACGCGGATAGCTGCCGGGGCGGACGCCGCGCAGCAGTAGCCGCGCGCCGGTCGCCGAGATCGCGATGCGGCCCGCGGGGCTGAACAGCGCGATCCACGCGACGGCGATCCACGCCCAGCTCAGCGTCGGTGCCCAGGCGAAACCGGCCAGCGACAGCACGTTCGACAGCGTCGCGGCGATCGTCGTCCAGCGCAGGCCGACCAGTCCCATCAGCGGGATCATCAGCAGCGACTGTATGATCCCGGCCTTGCGCGGGGTCGGCGCGATGTCGCGGCGTTCGGTCTTCTCGCCGCTCAGCGCGTCCAGCAGCGTGGCCAGCGCGCCGAGCTTCGGGTTGGCGTAGATGTCGTTCACCGACACCTGCGGATGCCGGGTGCGAATCCGCGCGATCAGCTGCGCGGCCGTCAGGCTCCCGCCGCCGTTGGTGAAGAAGTCGGCCTTCGGGTTGTCGACCGAGACGCCGAGGATCTCGGCCCAGCCTTCGGCGAGCCAGCTCTCCGTCGGGGACAGCCCGGATTTGGCGGCGTCCACAGTGGACAGCGGCCAGGGCAGCGCGTTGCGGTCGACCTTGCCGGAGGTCCGCGTCGGCAGGTCATCGACCAGCGCCAGCAGCGGGACGAGCGCGGCGGGCAGCTGCTCGCGCAGCCGGGTCGCGGCCTCGTCGTGGTCGAACTTCGTGCCTTCGGCGGGCACGACGTACCCGACCAGCACCTGATTGCCCGCCTTGGTGCGGCGGACCGCGGCCGCGGCGCCCTGCACTCCGGGCAGCGCCTGGAGCGCGGCGTCGACCTCGCCGAGTCCGATGCGGCGGCCGCCGAGTTTGACCTGCTCGTCGAGCCGTCCGAGGAACAGCAGCCCCTCGGCTTCGGCGCGGACCATGTCACCGCTGCGGTACGCGCGACGCCAGCCCAGCGAGGGCAGCGGCGCGAACTTCTCGGCGTCCTTCTCCGGGTCGAGGTAGCGGGCCAGGCCGACGCCGCCGATGACCAGCTCGCCGGTCTCCCCCATCGCGACGGGCTCGCCCGCCTCGTTGACGACGGCGAGCTGCCAGCCGGCGAGCGGCAGGCCGATGCGGACCGGGCCCTCGCCGGTCATCTGCGCGGCGCAGGCGACGACGGTGGCCTCGGTCGGGCCGTAGGTGTTCCAGACTTCGCGGCCTTCGACGGCGACGCGTTCGGCCAGTTCCGGCGGGCAGGCTTCGCCGCCGAAGATCAGCAGGCGGACGTCTTCCAGCGCGTCGGCGGGCCACAACGCGGCCAGCGTCGGCACGGTCGACACGACGGTGATGCCCTGCGCGACCAGCCACGGGCCGAGGTCGACACCGGTCCGCACCAGCGAACGCGGCGCCGGGACCAGGCAGGCGCCGTGACGCCAGGCGAGCCACATTTCTTCGCAGGACGCGTCGAACGCGACGGAAAGACCGGCGAGCACGCGGTCGCCGGGGCCGATCGGCTCCTCGGTGAGGAAGAGCTGGGCCTCGGCATCGACGAAAGCCGCGGCGGACGCGTGCGAGACGGCGACGCCCTTCGGCTTACCGGTCGAACCGGAGGTGAAGATGATCCAGGCGTCGTCGGCCGGCGCGGGGCCGCCTTCGACGCCACCGGGCGAGCCGACGACGGTGATCGCGCCGCCATCGCTGACGACGGCGGCGACGTCGGCCTCACCGAAGACCAGCTCGGCGCGCTCTTCCGGGTCGTCCGCGTCGACCGGCACATAGGCGGCGCCGACGGACAGGATGGCGAGGATCGCGACGTACAACTCCGCGGTGCCGGAGGAGATCCGGACGCCGACGCGGTCGCCGACGCCGACCCCGTTGGCGGTCAGCTTGCGGCCGTAGTCGTCGATCTCTTCGACGAGCTTGCGGTAGGACAGCGTGGTCTCGCCGTCGTCGATCGCGCCCGCGTTGGGGTGGCGGGCGGCGGTCTCGGCGAGGATGTCGATCAGGGTGCGCTCACCGGCACCGAGGCCGGACCAGAAGAGGGCACGGTCGGCGATCGGCGTGGCGGACGGGGCGACGGTGACATCGGCGACGCAGGCGATCGGCCGGGAATCGGCGGTCAGGGTCATCGGGCGGTCACCACGGGCAAGACGGAACCATGGGCGCTCAAGCCCATCACACCTTTCACGAAGTGCGTCATTCGGGCTCGCTCTCCGAATGAGGCGCCCGCTAGCAGACCGTTGACTTTACCGCAGGTGTACGACATATCTCGGGAGGGTCTCGGCAGAGTGTCGAACCTCACCGGTGGACACGCCGAAACCCGAGGTCATCGGCGTGTCCACCCAGTGAAATATTCACCTACATCGTGAGAAATCAGCGCGCTTTCGGTTTACCCTGTGGTTTTCCGGCCGCTTTTCCGCCGACCTTGGGCCTTTGCTTCTTTTCCCGCACTCGGATATTCACCCGGACGGGGGTGCCTTCGAATCCGAAACGCTCACGGAACTTCCGTTCGATGAACCGCCGGTAGCCCGCCTCGAGGAAGCCGGTGGTGAACAGGACCAGCGTCGGCGGCCGGATGCCCGCCTGGGTCGCGAACAGCACCTTCGGCTGCTTGCCGCCGCGCACCGGCGGCGGGGTCGCGGCGATGAGGTCGGCCAGCCAGCCGTTCAGCTGACCGGTGGGAACCCGCTGGTCCCAGGACTTCAACGCGGTCCGCAGCGCGGGCGCGAGCTTGCGCACGGACCGGCCGGTGAGCGCGGAGATGTTGACCTTGTCCGCCCACGGCACCCGCACCAGGCCGCGGTCCAGTTCGCGGACCATGGCGTGGCGGCGGTCCTCGTCGACGAGGTCCCACTTGTTGAAGGCGAGCACGCAGGCGCGACCGGCTTCGACGACCATGGTCAGCACCCGCAGGTCCTGCTCCGAAAGCGGTTCGGCGGCGTCCAGCAGCACGATCGCGACCTCGGCCGCGTCGATCGCGGTCTTGGTCCGCAGCGACGCGTAGTACTCGGCGCCGTTGGCCGAGTTGACCCGCTTGCGCAGGCCCGCCGTGTCGACGAACCGCCAGATGTCGCCGTCCAGTTCGACCAGCGAGTCGACCGGGTCGACGGTGGTACCGGCGACCGAGTCCACCACGGACCGCTCCTCGCCGGAGATCTTGTTCAGCAGGCTGGATTTGCCCACGTTCGGCTTGCCGACCAGCGCGACGCGGCGCGGGCCGGTGGTGGCGCGGTCGCCGTCGCGCGGCATCTCCGGCAGCGCCTTGACGATCGCGTCGAGCAGGTCGCCCGAGCTACGCCCGTGCAGCGCGCTGACCGGATGCGGTTCGCCGAGGCCGAGTGACCACAGCGACGCGGTGTCGGCGAGCAGGCGGTCGTCGTCGACCTTGTTGGCGACGAGCAGCACCGGCTTCTTCGAGCGGCGCAGCACCTTCGAGGCGGCCTCGTCGGTCGCGGTCGCGCCGACACTGGCGTCGATGACCAGCAGCACCGCGTCGGCGGTGGCCATCGCGATCTCGGCCTGCGCGGCGACGGAGGCCTGCAACCCGGTCGCGTCCGGCTCCCAGCCGCCCGTGTCGACGAGGGTGAACCGGCGGCCCGCCCAGAAGGCGTCGTAGGCGACGCGGTCCCGGGTCACGCCGGGAACGTCCTGCACGACCGCCTCCCGGCGGCCGAGGATGCGGTTGACCAGGGTGGACTTGCCTACGTTGGGCCTGCCGACGACGGCGAGGACCGGTTGCGCGAGCTGCGCCTCCTCCTCGGCCTCGCCCGCGGCGATCTGCGCGTCCAGCGTGGTGAATTCGGACTCATCGGACCAGGAGCCGTCGATCTCGCCGACTCCGTCAAGCTCAGACATTCGCTACTTCACATTCTGTCGCGTGTCTTGGAGCCCGTGCTCCAAGCGCCATTCGTCCAGTGCCTTCACGAGGTCCGCGAGCGCGAGGCGAAGCCGCTCGGTTCCCTCCTCCAGCCCTGTCCTTCCCTTCCCGATCGCGGGAGTGAAAGGTTCGCCGACCATGATGTCGACGCGTGGCCGCCAACGCCTCTTGGCGCCGGCGGGTTTGTACGTTCCCCGAGTGGCGACCGGAACCACGGTCGCGTTCCCGGCGCGGACCAGGAAGGCCGCGCCGCGCTCGAAGTTTTCGGCGTCACCGAGGCCGCGGGTGCCTTCGGGGAAGATCCCCACCGCACCGCCGTCCTCGAGCACCTTGACCGCCATCATCAGCGGTTTGCGGTCCACCGCACCCCGTTTCACCGGGATCTGACCCAGTTTCGGGAAGAACCAGCCGACGAAACCCTTGAAGAGTTCCGCCTTGACCAGGAACGCGGTGCGCCGCGAGAACATTCCGAACAGCAGTGCGGGTTCCGCCATCGAGCTGTGGTTGGCCATGAACACCACCGGCCCGGACGCCGGTACCCGCTCGGCACCGTGGACCCGGACCCGGAACGCGGGCCGGACGATGAACTTCGAGATCCCCCGGCCGAAGGTGTGAAACGGGTCGCTCGCGCCTTCGGGCAGTCCCTTCGCGCTCACCTGGCGGCCTCGGCGGGGCAGCCTTCGAGGAGACCGCGGTGCAGCGCCAGTTCCGCCAGCGCGACGATCACCTGGTCGATGTTGAGCGCCGAGGTGTCCACCTCGACGGCGTCTTCCGCGGCGCGCAGGGGCGAAGCCGCCCGCGTGGAGTCCAGGCGGTCACGCCGTTCCACCGCCGCCTTCGCGACGTCGTGCGTGGATTCGCGGCCTGCGGCGGAATCCTGTGCGCTGCGGCGTGCGGCGCGGACCTCGGCCGAAGCGGTGAGGAAGATCTTGAGCGGGGCGTCGGGTGAGACGACCGTGCCGATGTCGCGGCCTTCGACCACGATGCCGCCGACGCGGCCGAGCACCTCGGCGATGATCTCGCGCTGCCGGTCGACGAGCAATTCGCGGACCGCGGGGACGGCCGAAACGGGTGACACCGCCGTGGTGACGTCCGCACCGCGGATCTCGGCGGCGACGTTTTCACCCGCGAGGGTCACCGTCGCGTCGTCAGGGCTGGTTCCGATGCCGAGTTCGGCCTTCCGCGCGACGTCGGCGACCGCGTCCGCGTCGGACGGATCGACCCCGGCGCGCAGGACGGCGAGGGTGACCACGCGGTACATCGCGCCCGTGTCGAGGTAGCCGGCGCCGAGTTTCGTCGCGAGCTTCCGCGAAACCGTGGATTTCCCGGTTCCGGACGGGCCGTCCATCGCGACCACACCACGCAGGGCTCCCGTCACCGAAACTCTCCTCAGCTCATTCGTCGCTCATCTGATCGATGACCATTCTGCCTGGTGGCGCGCGACACGCCTCAGCCGCCCACGGCGAACCGGTCGACGAGCATGCCGATCCGTTCCGCGCGCGCGGCCGCCGGGAGCCGTCGGCTGCGCTCGAGGGTGACGAGGCCGTGCAAGGCGGCCCAAAACGTCTCGGTGTAGAGGCCGGGGTCGTAATCGCCCGCCACCGGGCCCACGATTTCGAGCAGGGCGCCGAACGCGTCCTTCAACGGCTCGGGGCTGTCCGGACTGGCGAAGTCCAGTTCACTGGCAAGGGTGAAGATCGCGTCGTAGAGCGCGGGCTTGCGGTCGGCGAAGTCGAAGTAGTTCCCCGCCAACCTCCGCAGGGCGCCACGCGAGTCCTCCGCCGCACCGGCCCCCTTCCGCATATGGGCGGCCATTTCGGTGCAGCCCTCGAGAGCCGCGGCCGCCATGATCGCCCCCTTGCCGGAGAAGTGGCTGTAGAGGACCGGCTGGCTGTACTCGATCTTCGCCGCCAGCCGCCGGGTCGTGACCGCGTCCCAGCCTTCTTCTTCGGCGATCTCGCGGGCGGTGGTGACGATCAGCTGTTCGCGCTGCGAGCGGTCCCGCTCGCGCCGGGGGTTCGTGACCATACGAATATCCTAGCATCGCTAGACAAGCTAGCGCTGCTAGCGCTAACGTCTGCACTGTTCCTAGCACTGCTAGCTTTTGGAGTCGGAGATCATGACCAGAACCAAGATCGCTTACATCCTGTCCGCCGCCCTCGTGCTCTTCGTCCTCTACTTCGGGAGCGGATACGTGTTCTTCCCGCAGACCCAGACGGGCGGTTTCGGACTGCCGGTGATGCCGTCCGTCGGCGACCCGTTCCTCGCGGTCAAGGGGGTCCGCGACATCGGCACGGCGCTCGTGGTGCTCGCGCTGATCCTGTTCCGGAACGCCCGCGCGCTGGGCTGGGCGATGCTCGCACTGGCGTTCATCCCGTTCGGCGACATGCTGATCGTGTTGACCCACAACGGCTCCGTGGGCGCCGCGCTCGGCATCCACGGCGCGACGTGCGCCTTGATGGTCGTGATCTCGGCGCTGTTCCTGATCCGCCCGAAGCGAACCGGACGGTGAGTTACTGTTGACGTCGTGAACGTCGAAGTGACCCCGCTCCCCGGAATAGGCGTCCGCAAGGACTTCGCCACCCGCAACGGCCGCCGCGTCGGCGTGGTGACCCATCGCGATGGACACGTCGAGCTGATCGTGTCCAAAACGGACGATCCCGACGCCTGCCTGGCCTCACTTCCGCTCACCACCGACGAAGCGGGCGCGCTGGCGAACCTGCTCGGCGCGCCCCAGCTGGTCGCTCAGCTCACCGAAGAGCACCGGGACCTGCCCGGCATCAACACCAAGCAGCTGCCGATCAAGGCGTCGTCGCCGTTCGACGGGCGGACGCTGGGCGACACGGCCATGCGGACCCGCACGAGCGTCTCGGTCGTCGCGGTGATGCGGGCCGGGCAGGTCCACCCCTCCCCCACTCCGGATTTCAATCTCACCGCGGGCGACGTGCTCGTCGCGGTCGGCACCTCGGAAGGTCTCGAGGCCGCCGTCAAGATCTTGAAGTACGGCTGATCGCGGATGGATCACACCGCACTGTCCTTGATCGAACTCGGGGCGGTCTTCTTCGGGCTGGGCGCGCTCGGCCGCCTCGCCGGGAAGATCGGGATGTCCCCCATCCCCCTGTACCTGATCGGCGGCCTGTGCTTCGGCCAGGGCGGACTGATCCCGCTCGGCGACATCGGCGACTTCACCCACCTCGCCAGCGAGATCGGCGTCGTCCTGCTGTTGCTCCTGCTTGGCCTGGAGTACTCGGCGGCCGAACTGTTCACCGGGCTGAAACGCTCGTGGATGGCGGGGCTCGTCGACATCGTGCTCAACGCCGCGCCGGGTGCGATCGTCGCGCTCATCCTCGGCTGGGGACCGATCGGCGCGATCGTGATGGCGGGCGTCACCTACATCTCGTCCTCCGGGATCATCGCGAAGGTGCTCGGCGACCTCGGGCGGCTCGGTAACCGGGAAACGCCGGTGGTGCTGTCGATCCTGGTGTTCGAAGACCTGGTGATGGCGCTGTACCTGCCGATCCTCACCGCGGTCCTCGGTGGCGTCAGCTTCCTCGGCGGCATGAAGGCGGTCGGGATCTCGCTGATGGTGATCACGGTCGTGCTGGTGATCGCGCTGAAGTTCGGCCGGTACGTCTCCGCGGCGGTGGACAGCCCGGACCGCGAGGTGTTCCTCCTCAAGGTCCTCGGCGCGGCCCTGCTGGTCGCCGGCCTGGCTTCGGCGATGCAGGTGTCGGCCGCGGTCGGCGCGTTCCTGCTCGGCATCGCGATCTCGGGCTCGACCGCGGAGAACGCGACGCACCTGCTCGAACCACTGCGCGATCTCTTCGCGGCCGTGTTCTTCGTCGTGTTCGGGCTCAACACGAACCCCGCGTCGATCCCGCCCGTGCTCGGCTGGGCGGTCATCCTGGCGGTCGCGACGACGCTCACGAAGGTCGGCACCGGCTGGTGGGCCGCGCGACGGCAAGGCATCGGGAAGATGGGCCGGGCTCGTGCCGGAGCCGCGCTGGTCGCGCGAGGCGAGTTCTCGATCGTCATCGCCGGGCTGGCGGTGGCGGCGGGCGCGGTGGCCGGCGAACTCGCGGCACTCGCGACGGCGTACGTGCTCCTGATGGCGATCCTCGGCCCGACGGCCGCGCGGATCGTCGAACCGGTGGCGCGGGCTCTGCAGCGAAGGCCCTTCGGGTCGAAGAGTGCGGCCTCGCAGACCGGCTGACCCCGCCCCACACGCGCCATGAACGGTCCGTTCCTTGCAAATTTCGCAAGGAACGGACCGTTCATTGCATCGGATCAGCCGTTCTCGAGCAGCTGTGCGGCCAAGAGTTCCTCCACCCAAGGCTCCCAGTCGCCGGGAGCCCAGGCGCGGTCACGGGTCAGGATCAGGAACAACTCCGGACTCAGCACGGCATAGAGGATGTCCGCCGCCTTCTCGACCGTGAGATCGGTCCTGACGCCGGGCTTCTCCAGCAAAGCCTTCGCCGCCGCCGTGTGCACGGTGTGGCGCGGGTCTTCGCGATCAGGCCAGAGCTCGCGCAAATCGGGGTGGGCGGCGGTCGCGGTGCGCACCATGTCGTTGACGGCGGCGACCCGTTCGAGCACGGCGCGGCTACCCGTGACGAGGGCGGTGACGGCCGTGCGCGCGTCCGGCGCGTCCAGCACTTGCGCGAACCATGGCCGCTCCATCGTCGCCACCGGACTGTCGTCGCCGGCGATCGCGACGTCGACCAGTTCCTTCAGCAACGCCGGCTTGTTGCGGAACGTGAAGTAGATGGTCTGGACGGCCACCCCCGCGCGGTCGGCGACCTGCTGAAGCGTGGTCGCCCCGTACCCGTCGGCGAGGAAGAGTTCCCTGGCGGCCTCGATGATCCGCCGCCGCGTTTCCGCCGCCCGCTCGGCCCGCGCACCCTTGACACCACTCATGACTGGAGTCTATCTCTAGAGTCAAGCACTAGAGTCCAACTCTAGTAACGACGACGATGAGGTGTCCCATGGTGGCGATCGCCAACCAGCAGCAGGCCGAAGCATGGAACGGCTGGGAGGGAAAGCTCTGGGCGGATCACCCGGAGCGCTACAACGGAATGATGGAAGCCTTCGACGCACCGCTTTTCGCCGCCGCGAACATCGAAGACGGCCACGCGGTCCTGGACGTGGGCTGCGGCGCCGGGCTCACCACCCGGCTGGCCGCGAGAAAGGCCGGGAGCGGGCACGCGCTGGGGATCGACATTTCGGCGCCGCTGGTGGAGCGGGCCCGCTTGGACGCGGCGGCCGAGAACCTCACCAATGTCGAGTTCGTCCAGGGAGACGCGCAGGTATACCCGTTCGAAGGACCTGGCTTCGACGTCATCATGAGCAGGGGTGGCGTGATGTTCTTCGCCGATCTGGTCGCGGCGTTCGGTCATCTCCACGGCGCGCTCGCGCCCGGCGGCCGGCTGGCCTTCCTGGGGCCGCGGTCGGGTGACGTCGACAGCGCCTACGCCCGCGCGACGGCGGCGCTCGCTCCCTACCTTCGTGAGCCATCGCCCGCCGCCCGCGGGATGGGTTCGCTACTGGCCTCCGAACGGATCACCGAGGTGCTCACGGCTGCGGGCTTCCGCGACATCGAGATCAGCCCGGTGGACGCGGACATGGGCTTCGGCGCGGACACTTCCGACGCGACCGACTTCGTCTTCTCGATGGCCCCGATCCAGCACAACCTGCGGACCGTGGACGCGGACGCGATCACCGGCCTCCGCGCCCGGGTACGGGACGCGCTCGGCGAGTTCGAGACACCGCACGGGGTACGAATCCCAGGCGGGGTCTGGATCGTCACCGCCGCACGTTGACGCTATGAACGGTCCGTTCCTCGCAAATTTTGCAAGGAACGGACCGTTCATGGCACTTGCCTAGCCGCGCTCAAGCCCCGAAACGGTCGCCGGCGCGATCTGCACCGGAGCCGCCGGAAGCGGAGCCGGAACCGCCGACGGTCCCGCACCCGAGACAGGCAGAGCCAGCGAAGTCTTGCCCAGGTCCACGGTGATCTTCGGATACTGCGAAGGACCCGAGATGAACGAACCATCCGTCCCGCCGATGATCAGCGCCAGCTGATGTCCTTGCGGGACAACATGATCCGTACTCGCCAGCCGGAACGTCATCGTGTACGGCTGCCCCGGCGTCAGCGGCGACTCCTGGGTCAGCGAACCGTGGTTGGCCAGGTCGGCCCAGCCACGGCTGATGATGTTCAGCCCGACCGAGACCGCGTCGGTGCTCGTGTTCAGGTAACAGGCGTCGTTGCCGGAAGCGCTCGCGCCCCAGCACGACTGCGTCAGCTCGTTCTTGATGCCTTCCTTCGGCCCGGTGTAGTTCCGGATCGTCGCCGGGCCGTAGTCCACGAGGATCGCCGAGAGCTGCGCTGTGGACGTCGACGGCGTCGCGGTCACAGTCACCTTCGCCGTCCCGGACACGTGCAGATCCTTCGCCAGCGCGCCGGTGCTGAACAGCAAGCGTCCGTTCGAGGTCTCCGTCGGACGTGCGGCCCAGCTGTTCGAGGACTGACCGGAGGAGTCCGTGAACGACGCCGTACCCGTCCCCGCGGTGGTGCCGAGCGTGCCGACGCCCGGGGTGCCGCCTGCCGCGGGACGCAGGGTGACCGCACTGCCCGCGGGCCACGCCGCCTGGTCCACCCAGACGTCCGGCTCGCGTTCCACGCTCGCGCCCGGGGTCTTCTCGATGCCGTTGTCCACGCCGAGCAGGTAGTGGTCGAACCACTTGTGCAGGGTGTCGACCCACGCCGACCGCCGGTAGTCGAACGGGTCGACGTGACCGGCCTGCGTCAGCCAGATCTTGCGCTCGACGTTCAGCGCTTCCCACCACTGCCCGAAGTTGATCGTCTTGACGTTGAGGTCGCCCAGCCCGTGCGAAGCGAGCACGCTGGCCTTCACCTTCGACGCGCTCTGCACGTGATCCCGGTCGAGCCAGAAGGCGTTGTAGTCGCCGTTCGCCGTCGCGCCCGCGGTGAGCTTTTGGTTCGCCGCGCTGCAGTTCTGCCCGCCGTTGCGCTGGGAAACGGTCTGCGCGAGCCCCGCCGGGCTGCCCTGGCGCAGATTCGCGCCGTCGGAGCGGTAGTAGTCGTACCAGGAGCTGATGGCGCCGATCGGCACGATGGTCTTGAGCCCGTCGACACCGGTCGCGGCGACGCCGTTGGCGACCGTGCCGTCGTAGGACTTCCCGATCATGCCGACGGCGCCCGTCGACCAGGTCGCGTTCGTCCTGGCCGGTCCGGTCGCCGTCGTGTAGCCGTTCGCCCGGCCGTTCAGCCAGTCGACGACCTTGCGCGCCGAGTTGACGTCCGAGGGCCCGCCGATGTCGGTGCAGCCGCGGGATTTGTTGGTACCGGCCAGATCCACCAGTACCACGGCGTAGCCACGCGGAACGAAGAAGTTGTCGTAGTAGAGCGGGAACCCGACCGGCCTGCCCGCCGCGTCGTAGGTCTTGCGCTCGCTCTCGTTCCCTCGCCCGCAGCACGAGTAGTACGGGCTCGCGTCCATGATGACCGGGACCTTTTCGGCCCGCGCCGCCGGTTCCTTCGGGCGGATGATGTCGGCGGCGACCCGGTCGGAACGGCCGTCGCCGTCCCCATCGAGGCCGATGTCCACCCAGGCCGTCTCGCGGACGGCCTGGGCGAAGTCGTAGACCGGTTCGCTGCCCCGCGGTTTCGCCGCGGCCTGCGGTGCCGCGACCACGGCCGCGGCGACCGCCAAGATCCCTGCCAGCACAACTGTTTTCACGGTTGAGCCCTTCCCCGTCGGCTGAAAGCCCGTCAGGGAGAGCTAAACGCGATGATCACCTGTGCAGTAGAGCGGAAAGTCTTACAGATCGACCGCGCGGTAGAGCGAACCGACCTCGCCGCGGTTCAGCCGCCGGATCGAGCCCGACCGCTGGGCACCGAGCTGGACGTCGCCGAGCGCGGTCCGGACCAGTTTGCGCACGGGGTGCCCGGTGGCCGCCATCAGCCGCCGCACGATGTGCTTGCGGCCCTCGTGGATGACCAGTTCGATCTGGGTGCGACCGGCCAGCATGTCCTTGACCCGGAACTGGTCGACCTTGACGATGCCGTCCGGCAGTTCGAAACCGGCCCGCAGTTCCTTGCCGAGGCCGCGCGGGACGATGCCCTCGACCTCGGCGAAGTAGGTCTTGAGCACCTGGTACGACGGGTGCATCAGCCGGTGGCCGAGGTCGCCGTCGTTGGTGAGCAGCAGAAGGCCTTCGGTGTTCTCGTCGAGCCTGCCGACGTGCACGATGCCGGGCGTCTCCTCGTACCGGCCGCGCAGGTAGTCGCCGACGCACGGGCGGCCGCGGTCGTCGCTCATCGTGCTGTGCACGCCCTTGGGCTTGTTCAGCAGGAGGTAGACGAGGTCCTCGCGGACCTGCACGCGGGTGCCGTCGACGTGGATCACGGAGTTGTCCGGATCGACCCGGCGGCCGAGTTCGGTGACCACCTTGCCGTCCACGCTCACGCGACCGCGCACGATCAGGTCCTCGGCCGCGCGCCGCGAGGCGACGCCGGCCTGCGAAAGGACCTTCTGCAGCCGAATGCCGTCGGGATGCGGGTCAGATGTCATCGATGGTGTCCACTTCGGGTAGCAACGGAGCGATGGGCGGAAGGTCGGCCAAGGACGAGAGGCCCAGTCGCTCCAGGAACAGCTCGGTCGTCACGTACAGCGTGCCTGTGGTTTCGGGGTCGGTCCCCATCTCCTCGATCAGGCCGCGTGCCAGCAGCGTCCTGATCACCCCGTCCACGTTCACCCCTCGGACGGCGGCGACCCTGGCCCTGGTCACCGGCTGCCGATAGGCGATCACGGCGAGGCTCTCCAGTGCGGCTCGCGTCAGCTTGGAACGCTGGCCGTCGAGCAGAAGCTTCTCCACGAACGGGGCATAGACGTCCCTAGTGTAGAACCGCCACCCTTCGCCGACTCGGCGCAGGTCGATTCCGCTGGTCCGCTCGGTGAACTTCTGCGCCATCGTGCGCAGCGCCACGGTGACCCGGGACACGGATTGCCCGACGGTGTCGGCGAGCGATTCCTCGTTGATCGGCGAGTCGACGACCAGGAGCAACGCCTCCAGCGACGCTTCGAGGGCCTCGTCGGAGGTGAGGTCGGGATAGTCGCCGTCGCCTGCCGCCACGAGCCCCTCGTCGGCAGGCGGCTCCGCCTCGACCGCAGGCACCTCGGCCTCCGGCGGGCTGAAAGCGTCCTTCACCTCATCCGACGCGACGAAAGCGTCCTTCGCCTCGTCGGACTCGGTGATGGGAGCTTTCGGCCCATCACCGGTCTCGGGGGTTTCTTCGGTCTTCTGGGTCTCTTCGGGGCTCACCCGTACTCCTCGTCCTCCGCGGCGGCGAGGTCCTGTTCAGCCGCCACCGACGCCTGCGCCACGGACCCGCCGGTCCAGCGCACGTGCAGTTCGGCGAGCGCCTCCAGCTGCTCGAACTGGACCGTGGCCTCCCGGTACAGCTCCAGCAGCGCGAGGAACCGCGCCACGATCTCGACGGTGTGTTCGCAGTCCTCGACCAGCTCGCTGAAGGTCGCTTCGCCTCGTTCCGCGAGCTTGAGCCGCAGCAGCGCGGCGTGTTCGCGCACCGAGACCCGGCCCATGTGGATGTGCGCGATCGACACCGTCGGCGGCGGCTTCGGTTTGAAGACCGCGACGGCGATCTCGGCGAACTTCGCCGGGTCGACGCCGAGCATCACCTCGGGCAGCAGCCCCATGAACCGGTCTTCGAGCGCGACCGACCGCGGATACCGCCGCAGCGCACCGGCCTCCAGCTCACCGAACAGCGCCGCGACCTGCTTGTACGCCCGGTACTGCAGCACGCGCGCGAACAACAGGTCCCGCGCTTCGAGCAGGGCGAGGTCGTCTTCGCTCTCCACCTCGGCGGCGGGCAGCAGGCGTGCCGCCTTGAGGTCGAGCAGGGTCGCCGCGATGACCAGGAACTCGGTCGTCTCGTCGAGGTTCCACTCCGTGCCGAGCGCACGGGTGTAGGCGATGAAATCGTCCGTGACCTGGTGCAACGCGACTTCGGTGACGTCGAGCTGGTGCTGCGAGATCAGCTGGAGCAGCAGATCGAAGGGGCCCTGGAAATTCGACAGGTTCACCTTGAACTTGGACGTGCTCAGCTCTTCACTGGCCAGCCCTTCGGGGACCATCCCGCCGTGCACGGTCTCGTGCACGGCGGGAGTCTCGTCTGCCTCTGTCCGCTCGACCGGCTCTGAGCCGCTGGGAGCAGCCGCGGCCGGGTCGTCCATCAGCTCTCGGTCTCTTTCCCGTCCTCGCTGCCCGCCCGCAAGCGCTGGACGAGCACCGACTCCTCGCCCGCCGCGTCGAAGTCGGCCAACAGGACGGCCACCGCCTCGCGGACCAGCCTGCCGCGGTCGAGCACGAGCCCGTGCTTCGCCCGCAAGTTCAGCCTGGCCTGCTCCATCGCCAGCAGTTCGTCGCCGGAGACGTAGACGGTGATCTTCGCGTCGTGCTTGGTCCGCCCGGAACCGCTTCGCGCGGCACGGGACAGCTGTTCCTTGTGCGCGGGCCCCGTCTCGTTCCCGGATCCGTTCCCGTTGCCGTTCCCCGTCGAGGGGGCGGGCTGTTCGGGCGCGGGCGGGAGATCGAGGGCGGGGCTGGAGGTGATCCTGAAAAGTTCGGACGCTCCGGGCAGGGAAGCTCGCCTGCTCACCGGGCGATCACCTCGCGTGCCAGCGCGCGATAGGCCGCCGCACCGGCTGATTTGGGGGCCCACGTCGTGATCGGTTCGCCCGCGACGGTCGTCTCGGGGAACCGCACGGTGCGGTTGATCACCGTGTCGAACACGATGTCGCCGAATGCCTCCACCACTCTCGCCATGACCTCCTTCGAGTGCAGGGTTCTCGGGTCGTACATGGTGGCGAGAATCCCGGTGATGTCCAGTTTGGGGTTGAGGCGTTCCTGCACCTTCTCGATGGTGTCGATCAGGAGCGCTACGCCTCGCAGACTGAAGAACTCGCACTCCAGCGGGATGATCACACCGTCCGCGGCGGTCAGTGCGTTCACCGTCAGCAGGCCTAGCGAGGGCTGGCAGTCGACAAGAACATAGTCGTAGTCGTTCATGACCGGACGAAGGACCCGTAACAACGTGTGTTCGCGCCCTACCTCTGCGACCAACTGGACCTCGGCCGCGGACAGGTCGATGTTGCTCGGCAGCAGGTCGACGCCGTCCACCCGGGTCTTCCGGATGGTGTCGGTGATGCTGACCGAGCGCTCCATGATGACGTTGTAGACCGTCTGGTCCAGCTCGTGCGGCTGAATGCCGAGACCGACCGAGAGCGCGCCCTGCGGATCGAAGTCGACCAGCAGTACCCGGCGGCCGCATTCGGCGAGCGCCGCACCCAGGTTGATGGTCGAGGTGGTCTTGCCGACGCCGCCCTTCTGGTTGCACATGGCCATCACGAGTGCGGGGCCGTGCCGTTCCAGCGGCGGCGGATCGGGGATCTCGCGGTACGGACGGCCGGTGGGGCCGATACCTTCCCTCTCGAGTTCTTGCTGTTTGGTTTCTTTGGCGCGCTTGGCCTTGCGGCCGCGGGAAGAGATCGTGTCCTCCGACGGTTCGTCGCCGTCGTGTTCGGCGGGGGTTGCGATGGTCACCTGGCTGAGGCTCGCCGCGGCCGAACCGGCGGACGCGGACGGCTTCGCCGGCTCGTTCGGTGTCGACATAACGCGAAAGCTCCTCTTCGGCAGGATCCTCGGCAGCCTATGCGCGATTCACGAGTCGAGCCAACGAGGCACGCCGGGACCGACCGGGTCGTTTAGCCGAGGGCGCGGGGATGTGCTGTCGCGTAAACCTCGCGGAGTGTGTTCACCGTGACCAGCGTGTACACCTGCGTGGTCGTCACCGAGGCGTGGCCGAGCAGTTCCTGCACGACGCGGACGTCGGCGCCGCCTTCGAGCAGATGGGTCGCGAAGGAATGGCGCAACGTGTGCGGGGAAACGCCCGCCGTGATCCCCGCGGATTCCGCGGTGTCCTTGAGAACCTGCCACGCGCTCTGCCGGGAAAGCCTGGAGCCGCGGGCGTTCAGGAACATCGCCGGTGTCCCCCTGCCGTGGGTGGCGAGCGCCGGCCGCGCGCGGACGAGGTACGCGTGCACCGCTTCCAGCGCGGGACGGCCGATCGGCACGATGCGCTGTTTGCCGCCCTTCCCGTCGAGCAGCACGGTGCGTTCGGCGTCGTCGATGTCGTCGACGTCGAGCCCGACGGCCTCGGAGATCCGCGCGCCGGTCGAGTAGAGCAGTTCCAGCAGCGCCCGATCCCGCAGCGGCCGTTCGCCCTCGGGCGGCGGGGTTTCGAGCAGCTTCAGCACGGCGTCCACCGGTAGTGCCTTGGGCAGCCGTTTGGCCGCGGCGGGCGGGCGGACCTCGCGGGCAGGGTCGTTCTCGGTGATGCCGTCGGCGTGCGCGAACTTGTGCAGCCCCCGCACGGCGACCAGTGCGCGAGCGGCCGAGGACGCGGCGAGCGGCTGATGCTCTTCGTCGCCTTCGCGCAGCGCCGCGCCGAACGAGGTGATGTGCGCCGAGGTGACGTCGGTGAAGCGTTCGACGTCGGCGCCGTCGAGGTACGCGGTGTACCGGCGCAGGTCACGGGAGTAGCTGTCGAGGGTGTTCCTCGCGGTTCCGCGTTCGACCACCAGATGGTCGAGGTATGCGGCGACCACCTGGGCGACTCCGGTACCACCGGCCTGTGACACACGGACACTCTAGGACCATCACGACCCGTTCGGGGGTTCGCCGCGCGTACCGCGTCGCGGGTGTGAAACGGGCTACCTTGGGAGCATGTCCCAGCAACCGGACCCGGACGAGATGCGCGCCGGCACCGCCGAGCGCGAGGAGGCGGCGCGGCTGCTCGCCGACCACTACAGCCAGGGCAGGATCACGCCCGACGAGTACGAGGGCCGGGTCCTCGCCGCGTACGAGGCCGTGACGCTCGGCGAACTCCGGCCGCTGTTCCAGGACCTGCCCGCGCCGCATCCGACGTACCTGGCGCCGCGGTTCGACCCGCCGCCGTTCGTGCCCGTGTACCAGCAGCCTGCCGCGGTCATGCCGTACTCACCGAAGTCGAAGATCGCCGCCGGGGTGCTGCAGCTCGTGCTGCCGTTCGGGACCGGGCGGTTCTACACCGGGCACGTCGGACTCGCCTTGGGACAGCTGGCGGTCGTGGTGGTCACCTGCGGCATCGGGGTGGTCTGGCCGATGGTCGACGGGATCGTGCTGCTGGCGAACGGCGGCACCGACGCTCAAGGCCGCCGCCTCCGGGACTGACCCCGCTCCTCTCCCGAATGCCATGAACGGTCCGTTACTTGCAAATTTTGCAAGTAACGGACCGTTCATAGCGCGCTAAGCGCCTAGTGACCGCGCGAAGCGAACTTCGTCGGCCGGTCCTCCCAAGGCGCGTCCGCGGGCCGCGCCGAAGCCGCCCCCGAAAGCACCGCGTGCGCGGCGAGCACACCACCGACGGTCGACCCGTTCACCAGCTCACCTGCCAGCGCCATCCGGACCGCTTCGTCGAGCGGGAACTTCCGCATGACGAGGTCCGCCTCCTCGTCGCCGAGGACCTCCCTGTCCACTTCGGACAGTCCACGGGCGAGATAGACGCGGACGACCTCGTCGGTGAAGCCGGGCGACGCCGCGACGTCGACCAGGGTCTCCCAGCGCTCGGCGCTGAGCCCGACCTCCTCGACCAGTTCCCGTTCGGCCGCGCCGACGGGGTCCTCCCCCGCCTTGTCGATCAGCCCGGCGGGCAGTTCCCACAGCCGTCGCCCGATCGGGTGCCGGTACTGGTGGATCAGCGTGACCGCGCCGTCGTCGTCCAGCGCGACGACGGCGACCGCGCCGAGGTGCTCGACGACCTCACGGCGGGCGGTGCCGCCGCCGGGCATCACGACCTCGTCGACCCGCAGCCCGACGACGCGTCCGATGTGGACGTCCCTTGTGGACGCGACGGTGAACTCGTGCTTGCCGGGTTCGGTCACCGGGCCACCGTCTGCGGGGCTTCGGGCAGCTCGACCGGCAGCCGCTCGGCGACCTTGCGGTCCACGACGGCCTTCACGAACGCGCTGAACAGCGGGTGCGGGCGGGTCGGGCGGCTCTTGAGCTCCGGGTGCGCCTGGGTGCCGACGAAGAACGGGTGTTTGTCGGCGGGCAGCTCCACGAACTCGACAAGGTGGTCGTCGGGCGAGGTGCCCGAGAACACCAGACCGGCCTCGGAAAGGCGCTTGCGGTAGGCGTTGTTGACCTCGTAGCGGTGGCGGTGCCGCTCGGAGACCTCGGTGCTGCCGTACGCCTTCGCGACCTGCGAACCCGGCTTGAGCTTGGCGACGTAGGCGCCGAGCCGCATCGTGCCGCCCATGTCGCGCTCGCCGGCGACGACGTCGCGCTGGTCGGCCATCGTGGAGATGACCGGGTTCGCGCCCTCGTCGTCGAATTCGGCCGAGTTCGCGTCCTTGATCCCGGCCAGGTTCCGCGCCGCGTCGATCACCATGCACTGCAGGCCGAGGCACAGGCCCAGCAGCGGCAGTCCCTGGGTGCGGGCGTAGGCGATGGCGCCGACCTTGCCCTCGATGCCGCGGATGCCGAACCCGCCGGGGATCAGCACACCGTCCACATCGGACAGGGCGGCCGCGGCACCGGCCGGGGTCTCGCAGGAGTCCGAGGGGACCCAGGCGATCTGGACCTTGGCGCGGTGGGCGAATCCGCCCGCCCGCAGCGCTTCGGTCACCGACAGGTACGCGTCCGGCAGGTCGATGTACTTGCCGACGACCGCGACCCGCACCGTCTCCGACGGGTTGTGCACCCGGTCGAGCAGGTCGCCCCACACGGTCCAGTCGACGTCGCGGAACGGCAGCCCGAGACGGCGCACCACGTAGGCGTCGAGCGCCTCACGGTGCAGCACCTTCGGGATGTCGTAGATCGACGGCGCGTCGGGGCAGGCGATGACGGCCTCGGTGTCGACGTCGCACATCAGGCCGATCTTGCGCTTGAGATCCTCCGGCAGCTCGCGGTCGGCGCGGCACACGAGCGCGTCGGGCTGGATACCGATGTTGCGCAGCGCGGCGACCGAGTGCTGGGTCGGCTTGGTCTTCAGCTCGCCCGACGGGGCGAGGTACGGGACCAGCGAGACGTGGAGGAAGAAGCACTGGTCACGGCCGACGTCGTGGCGGACCTGACGGCAGGCCTCCAGGAACGGCAGCGACTCGATGTCGCCGACGGTGCCGCCGACCTCGGTGATCACGACGTCCGGGCTGTTCCCGTCCTCGTCGGCGCCCGCCGCGGCGGTGATCCTCGCCTTGATCTCGTCGGTGATGTGCGGAATGACCTGCACGGTGTCGCCGAGGTACTCACCGCGGCGCTCCTTGGCGATGACCTCGGAGTACACCTGCCCGGTGGTGACGTTCGCCTTGCCGTCGAGAGCCCGGTCGAGAAAACGCTCGTAGTGCCCGATGTCCAGATCGGTCTCGGCGCCGTCGTCGGTGACGAACACCTCACCGTGCTGGAACGGGTTCATCGTGCCTGGATCGACGTTGAGGTACGGATCCAGCTTCTGCATCGTGACCCGGAGCCCACGTGCGGTAAGGAGCTGACCCAGGCTGGAAGCCGTGAGTCCCTTACCCAGAGAGGAGGCAACGCCTCCGGTGACAAAGACATACTTGGTAGCCCGCGACTGAAGTCCCACGGGCTTCCACCTTATCGCACGCCCGCCGGAGCGCTCACCGGCCACGCCGCAAGCGTCCGATGGAGTGGAAAACCGCTACCCTCGCGGCGTGACAGACGCGCACGACACCTGGACCGCACCGGTCGCGGAAGGTCCGCTCGACGCGGACATCCGCGTCCCCGGCTCGAAGTCGATCACCAACCGGGCCTACGTCCTCGCCGCACTCGCCAGCGCGCCGACGCGGGTGCGGACCCCGCTCGACTCCCGGGACGCGCGGCTGATGCTCGGCGCCCTCTACACGCTCGGCGCGCACTCGCAGGGCAGCATCGGCGGCTATCTCGTGCACCCGCTCGGCCCCGGCCGTGTCCATCCCGAAGAGACCGTCCGGGTGGAACTCGGCAACGCGGGCACGGTCGCCAGGTTCACGCCCGCGCTCGCCGCGCTGGGCACCGGCCCGGCGCTGTTCGACGGCGACGAGGCGATCCGCCGCCGTCCCATCGGGCCGCTGCTGAAGGCGCTGCGCGGCCTCGGCGCCCGCATCGACGACGACCGCCGCGACGCGCCGCCGTTCACCGTCCACGGCGAAGGCGGCCTGCGTGGCGGCAAGGTCGACCTGGATTCGTCGGCGTCGAGCCAGTTCCTGTCCGCGCTGCTGCTCGCGGGGCCGTCGTTCCAGCAGGGTGTCACCGTGCGCCTGGTCGGCGGAGAGGTGCCGAGCGAACCGCATATCGCGATGACCGTCGAAATGCTCCGCCGCTTCGGGGCCACTGTGGAGCGCGAGGGCGACGAGTTCCACGTCGCGCCGACAAGGCTTTCCTGCCCCGAGTACATCGTCGAGCCGGATCTCTCGACGGCCGCCCCGTTCGTCGCCGCTGCGGTCGCGACCGGCGGCACGGTGCGGATCGCGGGCTGGCCGCAGCGGACGACCCAGCCGGGCGACTGGCTGCGCAGCCTGATGCCCGTCCTGGGCGCCACCGCCGAACTCGACGCGGGCGGCCTGACGGTCACCGGAAGCGGCACGATCCCCGGCGTCGAGCTGGACTTGCACGACGTCGGCGAACTGACGCCGGTGATCGCGGCGCTGCTGTGCTTCGCCGAGGGACCGTCGGTCATCTCCGGGGTGGCGCATCTGCGCGGCCACGAGACCGACCGGCTGACCGCGCTCGCCACCGAACTGTCGTCGCTCGGCGCCGACGTCCGCGAGACCGAGGACGGGCTGCGGATCACGCCGGCGCCGCTGCACGGCGGGAAGTTCCGCACCTACGACGACCACCGGCTGGTGATGGCGGCCGCGGTGCTCGGCCTGAAGGTCGAAGGGGTCGAGGTGGAGAACCCGGAGACGGTCGGGAAGACCTTCCCCGGATTCGGCGAAGCCTGGACCTCGATGCTCGGCTAGGCGCTGTCCTGTGAGTCTGTTCGATGGGCTTCGTGATCCAGGCGGTTCCTGGCGGTGCGGGCGGATCGGCCTCGTACCGGGTCGTACTCGGCCGTGTCCGCCCGTGCCGTCAGGGACCGCCTGGGCGCGAAGCCCGCGAACATGACTTACAGGACAGCGCCTAGGCGAGCCCTCCCGCGAACGGGGTTTCCCGCCACTGGTCGATCATCGGTTTGAGACCGTCGACGAGCATCGGCAGGTCGGGCGCCATCGCCAGGCACGCGACCACCTGAAGCAGGCCCACCGCTTCGAAGGTCCGCAGCAAGCCTTCGTCGACCTCGCGCAGCCCGAGTTCCCTAGCGGCGGCGTTGTAGGCCTCGATGCCTTCGGGGCCGTTGAAGGCGAGGTCGCGTTCGATCGGGCCGCGGTTGACGAGCTCGAAGTCGGAGTAGAGCTCGCCTTCGGTCGTGACGATCAGGTTGTAGCCCGGCGCGTCACCGTGGACCGGCTGGACGGTGGCCCCGGGGAACGCCTTGGCGAAGGCCTCCTCCGAGGCCAGCAGCGGCCGGAAGACCTCCCATTCGCGGCGGGCGCGGTCGAGGTCGGCGGGGGCGAGCAGTTCCGGCTTGCCTTCGAGCTGGGCGAGGCCGTCGGGGATGAACGGGTCGAGACCGTTCAGGAACGCCAGGTCGCCGGGATAGTCGCGGAGCGCGGCGTGCAGCGTCGCGACGAGCTCGGCCGAATGCTCTGCGGTGAGGTTCGCGTCCTCGACGGACTCGATGAGCTCCCAGAAGGTCATCGAGAAACCGTCGCGCTGCACGGGCTCCGCCGGGACCAGCGGGCTCGGCTTGACGACCGGGAGCCCCTTCTCGGCGAGCCAGGCGGTGACGGCGAGTTCACGCCGCTGGTCGGTCAGTTGCGTCTCCAGTGTGGTCGTGCGCGGCAGCACGGTCGGCACGCGCACGACGACAGGCGAAGGCGCCAGCCGCACGATGACGGAGAAAACGTCGTACAGGACCTCGGGTTCGGTGACCGTCAGTCCGAGGTCGCGGCCCGCGGAAACCGCGGCGGCCACCGCCCGCGCGGTGCGGGCGGCCCGTTGTTCGTCGGTGATCATGTCGCGAGTCTGACATCTCCGGTTCACCCGGCGGAGCGTTCTCCGTCATCTTCGGGGAACAACGCCTTCAGCGTGACCTCCCGGTTCACCCGCACATGTTCGACGGCATGGGACCGCGCTAGGTCGGCGTCGCCCGAAGCGATCGCGTCGTAGAGGCGGCGGTGCTCGTCGAGCAGTTCGCCCCAGTGCTCGTTCTGACTGGTCAGCCAGCGCAGCCTGCCCTCGAGCGGGCGGAGGATCTCGTGCAGGAGCCCGTTGCCCGCCAGCGCCACGATCTCGTCGTGGAAGCGGGTGTTGAGCAGGGTGATCCGGGCCGCGTCGCCGCTTTCGGTCGCGCGGGCGGCGTCGGTGAGCAGCCGTTCGAGTGCGCGGAGTTCCGCTTTGCCCGCCCGTTCGGCGGCCAGCCCGGCGGCGAGCCCTTCGAGCGCTTCACGGACGTCGAACAGCTCCTCGACGTCGGCCTTGGCCAGCTGGCGCACGACGATGCGCCGCGGCGACTGGACGGCGAGGAACCCTTCGGCCTCCAGGCTGCGGATGGCCTCGCGCACCGGGACCCGCGAGACGCCGAGGCCCTCGGCGAGTTCCCGTTCGACCAGCCTGTCCCCCGGCTTCAGCCGTCCGTCGAGGATCCGTTCACGCAGCGCGTCCCGGACCCGTTGCCGGGTCGCGGCCAGCGGCTGACGCGGTCCTTCCTCGGCCACCCGACCCCCTCGTTCAACACTGCCGTAACAGCTCGTAACCCGAGTTTATCGGCAGGAACCTTGACGACGGGCCACCGCGGGGTGATATTTGGGATGCCAAATTTTGGGATACCAAATCGACCGGACGTCCCCGTCGATCGGAGGCCCGCATGACCGCCGCCCCAGCAACCCGGTCCGAAGCGCCTACCACCGAGAACGCCGATCCCCGGCTCTGGAACGAAGACCTCGCCCCGGCGAAAGAACGCCGATGGAAGGTCTACGACATCTTCGCGTTGTGGATGTCGGACGTGCACAACCTCGGCAACTACACCTTCGCGGCGGGCCTGTTCGTCCTCGGGCTCTCAGCGTGGCAGGTGTTCACCGCACTGCTGACCGGGTTCGTGCTCATCTACTTCGGCATGAACCTGATGGGCCGGATCGGCCAGAAGACCGGCGTCCCCTTCCCCGTGGTCGCCCGCATCAGTTTCGGCACCTTCGGCGCGAACCTTCCCGCGCTGATCCGCGCGATCATCGCCATCTTCTGGTACGGCATCCAGACCTACCTCGCCTCCGTGGCCATCACGCTGCTGGTGCTCGCGATCGATCCCGGGCTGAAACCGTTGACAGAGGTGGGTTTCCTCGGCCTTCACGCACTCGGCTGGATCTGTTTCATCGCGTTGTGGCTCGCGCAGGCGCTGGTGCTCACCCGCGGGATGGAGGCCGTGCGCAAGTTCCAGGACTGGTGCGGTCCGGGTATCTGGGTCGTGATGATCGCGCTCGCGGTGTGGATCCTCGCCGCCGCCGACTGGAACATCTCCTTGACCAGCAACCCGAAGGCACTGTCCACAGGGGAGCAAGTACGGCAGTGGTTCGGCGCGGTCGGCCTGATCCTGTCCATCTACGGCACCCTGATGCTCAACTTCTGCGACTTCTCCCGATTCGCCCCGAACCAGAAAACTGTGCGGCGCGGGAACTTCTGGGGTCTGCCGATCAACTCGACGGCGTTCGCGCTGCTGTCGGTGCTGGTGACCGCGGGCAGCCTCCAAGTGTTCGGCGAAGCCATCACCGACCCCGCCGAACTGCTGGCCCGCATCGACAACACACCCGTGCTGATCATCGGCGCGCTGACCTTCGCGATCGCCACCATGGGCGTGAACATCGTCGCGAACTTCGTCTCCCCCGCCTACGACCTGGCCAACATCTGGCCGAAACGGATCACCTTCACCATCGGCGGGATGATCAGCGCGGTCGCCGCGTTGTGCGTGCTGCCGTGGAAGCTGTACTCCTCCCCCGCGGTGGTCAACTACTTCCTCGGCGGCCTCGGGGCCTTCCTCGGCCCGCTGTTCGGCATCATGATCGTGGACTACTACCTGGTGAAACGCGGCGGGATCGACGTGGACAAGCTGTTCGTGGCCGGACCGGATTCGCCGTACCACTACAAACGCGGGTTCAACCCGCGGGCGATGGTCACCTTCCTGCCCACGGCGGCGTTGTCCGCGATCATCGCCCTCGTGCCGTTCTTCGCCCCGGCCGCACCGTATTCGTGGTTCATCGGCACCGCTTCCGCGGCGGCGCTGTACTTCGCCGTGTCGCGGAAACAGCGGGTCGCGTGATGCGGATCCTGGTCACCAACTGCAACACCACCGAGGCGATGACCAAGGAGATCGAGGCGGGCGCGCGCGCCGCGGCGAGTCCCGGCACCGAAATCCTGGCCAGAACACCGTTGTGGGGCCCGGAATCCGCGGAAGGCTGGCTGGACAGCTTCCTGAGCGCCGCGGCCGTCCTCGACCTTCTCAACGGGCTGGACGAGCCGTTCGACGCGCTCGTGCTGGCCGGTTTCGGCGAGCACGGGCGGGAAGGCGCGCGGGAACTGCTGGACGTCCCGGTCGTCGACATCACCGAAGCGGCCGCGCATCTGGCCTGCCTGCTGGGAAGACGCTACGGCGTGGTGACCACATTGGACCGGACGTGCGGGCTCATCGAAGACAGCCTGCACGCCGCGGGCGTCGCGCGGAACTGCGTCGGCGTCCTCGGTGCCGGGCTCGGCGTGCTCGAACTGACCGACGAACGCCGGACGGAATCCGCGCTGCTGACCGCCGGACGGCGCGCCCGCGACGCAGGGGCGGAAGTCCTCGTCCTCGGCTGCGCCGGGATGACGGGCCTCGATCGCCGGATTTCGGCGATGCTCGACATCCCGGTGATCGACGGCGTCGCCGTCGTCGTCCGCCTCGCCGAATCCCTGGTCGCGCTGAACCTCAAGACCAGCCGGGCAGGCTCCTACGCCCGCCCGCTCCCGAAAACCCGCCTCTGGCCCCGCGTTTAGTCCTCTGAATGCGGTAGTTGCACACGCAAGTACCGCGTTCAGAGGACGAAATGCGAAGGGGGCTAGTTGCCAGCGGCGGCGATACCGGGTGCGGGAGCCTGGGCGTTACCCGCGATGCCGTAGCGCCCCGCGCCGCCTTCGAGCTGCTCGCGCAGCGCCATGATCGTGGTGACCCGGCCCGCGGCGGTCTCCGCGTTGTCCACAGTGGACAGGATGGACGTCGACGAGGTGTCGGCGCGGACGACGCCGATCGCGCCGGTGCCGTCGGCGGATCCCGCGTCGCCCGCCAGGACGGTGCCCGCGCCGGAACGGTCGAGCTGCGCGGCGAACCGCGCGACGGTCGAGGCACGGTCACCGGCGCCGTCCCCGGTGTACTTGGAGCCGGTGAGCACGATCGCGAGCTGCGCCGGCTTCACCTCCCCGCCGGTCTTGAGGAAACCGCCGTCGGTGAGCCCGCCGAGCGCGGCCGCCAGCTCCACCGGCGTGGACTGCGGCTGAGCGTTGTCCTTGTTCAGCAGCGCCACCGAGCCGAGCAGAGCGCCGGCGAGGGTGCCGGGGTCGCCCGCGGTCGGGAACTGGACACCGGCGGGCTGCAACCGCGAAACGACGTCACGCAGCTGATCCGACCGCATCGGGTCGGAGAACGCCTCGGTCAGCTGGATCTCGCCGGTGACGGCGGCCCCCGCCTGCCCGATGAGTTGCTTGAGCGCGTCGCGGTCCGCGGGCTTCGCGTCCTCAGTGGTCACCAGCACCACCGAACGCTTGTCGAGCTGCCCGGCGACGACCTTCGGCCCCATCGCACCGGCGAACGCGTCCGCGTCACCGAGCCTCGCGTTGAGCGAGTTGCGCTGCGCCTCCAGATCCGCGACCTGGGAACCCAGGTCCTCCTTCTGCCCGGCCAGCCCGGCCAGCAGCGAACCGTTCAGCGCCGTGGATCCGAGCACCACCCCGATGGCGAGCGCCAGGAAGCAGGCGGCGATGGAAACGATGTGGTACCGCAGTGAAATCACGTGAAAAGTCCCTTGCCCCAGGCGATGAACGAGTTCCAGGTGTCGCGGATCCAGTCGAGGTAGACCGAACCCACGTCCGACACCAGCAGCGCGACGCCGGCGGCCACCAGGGCCGCCAGCACCAGCAGGACGATGGCGCCGATGGACACCCGGCTGCGGTGCAGGGTCGCGACCGCCTTGCCGTCGACCAGTTTCGTGCCGAGTTTGAGCCTGGTGAGGAACGTGGACGGATTCGACCCGGACCGGCCGTGGTCGAGGAACTCCCGCAGCGTCGCCTGGAAGCCGACGGTGACCACGAGACTCGCCTCGTGCGCGTCGGCCAGCAGCAGCGCGAGGTCCTCGGCGTTGCCCGTCGCGGGGAAGGTGACGGCGCCGATCCCGAGGTCCTGGATGCGCTCGACACCCGGCGCGTGCCCGTCCGGCTGCGCCGGGACCACGACCTCGCCACCGCTGCGCAGCGTCTCGGCACCGATCCCGTGCGGGTCGCCGACGATGACGTCCGGCTGATAACCCTGCGCGCGCAGGGTGTCGGCCCCGGCGTCGACACCGATCAGCACCGGACGGTGCTCGGAGATGTACTTCTTCAGCTTCTTGAGGTCTTCGGCGTGCCCGTTGCCACCCGCGACCACGAGGGCGTGCCGGTCCTTGAGGGGAACCCGGATCTCCGGGACGCCGACACCGTCGAGGATGAGACTGCGTTCCCGGCGGAGGAATTCGATCGTGTTCGCGGAGAACGCCTCCAGCTGGGTGGACATCCCGGCCTTGGCCTCGATCATCTGGTCCGCGACGCTCTCACGCGTCTGCTGGACCCCCGATCCGAGCTGCCGCTCACCGATGTAGACGACGCCCTCGTGCAGGCGGAGTTTCGTGCCGTCCTTCACCTTGCGCAGCAGTTCGCCGCCGACCGAATCGACCAGCGGGATCCCGGCCTCGAGCAGGATCTCCGGGCCCAGGTTCGGGAATCGGCCGGAGATCGACGGCGAGGCGTTCACCACCGCCGCGACTTCGGCCTCCACCAAGGCATCCGCCGTCGACCGGTCGAGATCGAGCTGGTCGAGGACGACGATGTCGCCAGGGCTCAGCCGGCGGAGCAGCTCACGCGTACGCCTGTCGACCCTGGCGACGCCGGTGATCCCGGGGAGGGTCTCTTGGTTACGCGAGAGCAAGCCGGTGAGCTTCATGCGACCGATAGTGACAAATCCGCGCGGCCTTCCGTGTCCGCCACGCCGATGGAAACACGCCGATTAACCCACACCGGATCGGGCTACCCGGTCGTGACAGGCACTACTTCGCTTTCTTTCGCTTTCCGCCACGGCGGGCCTTGGGCTTGTCCGGCGCGCTCTTGTCGGCCTCGGCGACGGCGAGCAATTCCTCCGCGTGCGCACGGCCGGTCTCGGTGCTTTCCATTCCGGCGAGCATGCGGGCGAGTTCGACGACGCGCTCCGATTGTTCGAGCACGCGCACGCCACTGCGGGTCACCCCGCCGCTGGTCCCCTTGTCCACCACCAGATGCTGATCGGCGAACGCGGCCACCTGCGGCAGGTGGGTGACCACCAGGACCTGGTGACTACGCGCCAGCCGCGCGAGCCGCCTGCCGATCTCGACCGCGGCCCGGCCGCCGACCCCGGCGTCGACCTCGTCGAACACCAGCGTCTGCACAGTGTCCGCATGCGCGAGGACGACCTCGATCGCCAGCATCACGCGGGAAAGCTCACCGCCGGAAGCCGCCTTGTGCACCGGAAGCGGCGGTGCGCCGTTGTGCGCGCGCAGCAGCAACTCGACGTCGTCGACCCCGTCGGGGCCGGCGTGCACGAGCCTGCCTTCGACCTTCACCGCGTGCGGATCGCTCTCGTCCACGGTGCGCCGCTCGACGGTGATCTCGATCTCGGCCTGCCCCATGGCGAGCCCGGACATCTCGGCCGTGATCGCCTCGGCCAGTTCGGCGGCGGCCTCGACGCGCGCCTCCGACAGGGTCAGGGCGTGTTCCGCCAGCGTGACGGCGAGTTCGTCGCGGCGCTTGGCCAGTTCGGCCAGCGCCTCCTCGGAGGTGTCCATCGTGGACATCCGGCGGCGGGCGTCGTCGGCCCAGGCGAGCACGCCGTCCACGTCGGCCGCGTATTTGCGCGTGAGCCGCTTCAGATCCGCCTGACGCGCGAGCACCTTCTCCAGCAACGCCGGGTCGGCGTCGAGCGTTTCGAGGTAGCTGCCCAGCTCGGTGCCCACTTCGGACAGCAGTACCGAAGCCTCGTCCAGCCGGGGCCCGAGTTCCCGCAGCACGGCGTCCTCGGAACCGTTCAGATGGCGGGTCGCCTCCCCGATCAGCCCCAGCGCGCCGGGCGCGTCCGGATCCCCGTCCGCCGAACCGGCGACGGCGGCGTGCGCAGCGCTGGCCGACGCCCGCAGCTCGTCGACCGCGGCGAGCCGCTTGATCTGTTCGGTGAGTTCGGTGTCCTCGCCCGGTTCGGGCGCGACGGCGTCGATCTCGGTGAGCCCATGCCGCAACAGGTCCGCCTGCTGGGCCATCTCACGGGACCGGGTGGACCGCTCGGTCAGCTCGGCGACGACGGCGAGCCATTCGTCCCGCACCGCGCGATAGCGCTCGAGCGGTGCGGTGACGGCCTCACCGGCGAACCGGTCGATCACCGCGCGCTGCTCGGCGGGCCGCAGCAGCCGCAGCTGATCGTTCTGCCCGTGGACCGCGATCAGCTGCTCGGACAGATCGGCCAGTACGCCGACCGGCACCGAACGGCCGCCGAGGTGGGCGCGGGACCGGCCGTCGACCGAGACCGCGCGCAGCGCGATGACGCTGCCGTCCTCGTCGACCTCCGCCCCGGCGTCGGTGACGATCCGGGTGGCGCCCTCCGCGCCGCCCAAGTCGAATCGGCCTTCCACGAAGGCCTTCAGCATTCCCGTCCGCACCTTGGACACTTCGGCTCGGCCGCCGGAGAGCAGGTGCAACCCGCTGACGACCATGGTCTTGCCCGCACCCGTCTCACCGGTGACGACGGTGAAGCCCGCGTGCAGTTCCAGCAGGGCGTCCTCGATGACTCCGAGGCCCTGGATGCGCATCTCGGCCAGCACGACGCCCACCGTAGCGGCCCACCCCGACCATTCCCGCACCCGGCACGTCATGAAAGGGTCGTTCAAGACGTTTTTTGTCCTGAACGACCCTTTCCTGACATCCGTCAGCGGGCGTGTCGTTCCCGCCAGCCCTTGATCGGCAACGAGAACTTGTGCACCAGCCGGTCGGTGAAGGGGCCTTCCCACAACCGGATCAGGCGCACCGGCACCCGGCCGCAGGTGACCCGTACGGCCGCGCCGGCGGGAAGATCGAAGGTCCGCGATCCGTCGCAGGTCAGGACGGCGGGTGAACCGTCCGGATCGATGGCGACGGTGATCTCCGAGTCACGCGAGACGACCAGCGGCCGCGAGAACATCGCGTGCGCGTTGCTCGGGACCACCAGCAGGGCCTGGACGTCCGGCCAGATGATCGGCCCGCCCGCGGAGAACGCGTACGCCGTCGAGCCGGTCGGTGTGGCACACAGGACGCCGTCGCAGCCGAAGGACGACACGGGCCTTCCGTCGACCTCGATGAGCGCGTCCAGCACGCGCTCACGCGAGCTCTTCTCGACACTGGCTTCGTTGAGCGCCCACGTGTTGACGGTCTCCTCACCGTCGACGGTCACGACGACGTCGACGGTCATCCGCTCTTCGACCTGGTAGTCACCGTCGACGGCGCGCTGGACGGTGTCGGCGAGCTTGTCGGAATCGGCCTCGGCAAGGAAGCCGACGCGGCCGAGGTTCACCCCCAGCACCGGAACGCCGTTCGGCCTGGCCAGTTCCGCGGCCCGCAACAGCGTGCCGTCGCCGCCGAGCACGAACACCAGCTCGGTCCCGGCGGCCGGATCCTGTTCCGGCGCCATGACCGTGCAGGGCCCGCCGATCCCGCCGTCCGCCTCCAGCATCTCCTTCACGTCCTCGTCGAGCACCCGCAGCCGCACACCGGCCTTGGCGAAACGGGCCGACACCTCACGTGCCGCGTCCCGGGTCGCGTCCCGGTCCGGGTGCACGACGAGCAGCACCTCGCGATCGCTCATTGGGGTCCCTCCAGGACTGCGGTGCGGACGAGCCGCTCGGCATCGGTGCCGACGGTCTCCCCCGCCCCGCGGGTAAGCCAGACGAAGTATTCGACGTTCCCGGACGGCCCGGGAAGCGGGCTCGCCACGACGCCGCGCAGACGCAGGTCCAGCTTCCCGGCCTCGGCGAGCACGCCGAGCACGGATTCGGCCCGGAGCTCCGGGTCACGGACGACGCCGCCGCTGCCGAGCCGGTCCTTGCCCACTTCGAACTGCGGTTTCACCATCGGCACCAGATCGGCGCCGTCCCGCGCGCACGCGGCCAGCGCGGGCAGCACGAGTTTGAGCGAGATGAACGAAAGGTCCCCGACCACGAGGTCGACCTGCCCGCCGAGATCTTCCGGGGTCAGGTTGCGGACATTCGTCTTGTCGAGCACGACCACGCGGTCGTCGGTGCGCAGCCGCCAGTCCAGCAGACCGCGGCCGACGTCGGCGGCGATCACCGTGGCGGCGCCGTTGCGCAGCAGGACATCGGTGAAGCCACCGGTCGAAGCGCCCGCGTCGAGGCAGCGCTTTCCTTCGGTGGAAAGGCCTTGCGGGGTGAAGGCTTCGAGCGCGCCGAGCAGTTTGTGCGCGCCGCGGGAGGCCCAGCCGGGGTCGTCGCTGTCGCGCACCACGATCGGCGCGCCGGATTCGACCCCGGTCGCGGGTTTGGTGGCCACCATCCCGCGCACGCTGACCTTGCCATCGGCGATCAGCGCGGACGCCTGCTCCCGGGAACGGGCGAGACCCCGCCGGACGAGCTCCGCGTCCAGGCGGGCGCGTTTGGGCACGCGGTCAGACCTTGTCGATGGTGGACAGCGCCACCGTCAGCTCGGTGTGCACGGCTTCGAAGCGGTCGACGTGCTCCGAGAGCGGAAGGGCGGCGAGGTCGTCGAGACCTGCCACGGCTTCGTCGATCCCGGCTCGGGGATCCGTGTCCTGCTGCTCGAACTGGTCAACCTGGACCGCCGGGGGGCCAGACACCGGCGGAGGGCCTGGTACCGGCGGTCGCGGCACGGGGTGGAAGTGGTCTTGCACCCCACCAAGTTAGCAGCGCTGGTCAGGCGAGGCGCAGCTCGCCGAGCGCGGCGCGGGCGGTGTCGCCCACACCACGGACCTCGGTGATCCCCGACTCCCAGGCCGCCGCGCACAATGCGCGCAACAGGTCGAGGGAGTCGCCTTCACCGTCGGCTTCGAGCACGTCACCCTGTGCGGTGACACGCCAGCCGTCCTTGGGCCCGATTTCGAGCAGCTCCGCGCGGCTGCTCAACCCGGACAGATCCCACGAGAGGTAGCGAGGACGCTCCTCGGGCCTGGCCTTGATCAAGGACGCCGCGTCGGCGACGCCGGTCAGGACGCAGAGCGCGTCGATCCCGGCCGCGACCGCGCCCTCGATGTCGGTGTCCAGCCGGTCACCGACGACGAGCGACCGCTCCGCGCCCGCGTCCCGCGCCGCCGTGGTGAACAGCAGCGGCGCCGGCTTGCCTGCCACCAGCGGTTCGACGCCGGTGGCGGTGCGCAACGCGGCCACCATCGACCCGTTGCCCGGCAGCAGCCCGCGTTCGGTCGGCAGGGTCGCGTCGACGTTGGTCGCCACCCACAGCGCGCCCGCGCGGATGGCGAGGCACGCCTCCGCGAGCGCGGCCCAGGTGTTCTCCGGGGAATGCCCCTGAACGACGGCGGCCACGTCCGGACCGGCTTCCCGGACCGTCCGCAGCCCGGCCGACTCGATCTGGGCGGCCAGCGAGTCAGTGCCCACGACGAGCACCACGGAGCCCTGAGGCAGCCGCTCACCCAGCAGGGTGGCGGCGGCCTGCGAGCTCGTGTGGACTTCCTCGGGCGTGGCCGGGAGTCCGAGTGCCTCCAGGTGTGCGGAGACCTCCGCGGGCGCCTTGGAGGCGTTGTTGGTCACCCACCGGACGGCGGTGCCGTGGTCCCGAAGCGCCCGGAGTGCTTCCGGTGCGCCCGGGACCACGATGCCGCCGTGGTAAACCGTGCCGTCGAGGTCGAACAGGACCGCGTCGTACCCGGCCGACAGAGCGTCAGCCATTCGTGAGCTCCGCGGCGCGGCCGTCGGCGTCGGTCTCGTCCTCCTCGTCGGCCTCTGCCGCGTTCAGGAACCAGCGGATCGCCTCGTCCTTGCGGTCTGCGGCGGCGAGGTTGTCGGCGTAGGCGTAGAACAGCCGGGCGCTCCACGGGTCGCGCTTCTCCGCCTTGAGGTCGTCGCTCTGAAGGGAGACGACGGCGGCGTCCAGCTGGCCGAGGTCACGCCGGGCGCCGGCGGCGACGATCGCGAGTTCGATCTGGGTCGCCTTGGCCAGGCGCTCCTTGTCGACCTCCTTCGCGAGGTCGAGTGCCCGCTCCGGACGGCCGATGGCGCGCTCCGCGTCGGCGATGATCGCGATGTGTTCGTCGGTCCGGGTCATCCGGCGGACGGCCCGCAGCTCGGACAGTGCCTCGGACCAGTTGCCCGCGTGGTAGGCGACCAGGCCGAGCGCCTCACGGACGATCGGGACCCGCGACGCCTTGGCCTTCGCGTACTTGGCGTGCTCCATCGCGGCTTCGGGGTCTTCGTCGACGAGGCCACCGGCCGCGACCAGGTGCTTGCCGACGGTTTCCGCGAGTGCCTTGGGCAGCGTGCGGAGTTCCCGGCGGACCTCCTCGTCGAGATCGGAGAACTCGATGCCTTCCGGCAGCTCCGGAGCCGAGAGCAGCTCACGCGCCAAGGTCTCGTCGTCGACCGGCTTGTCCTCGGTGCGAGGCGAGGAACGGAAATCCTTCCGTCCTTCGGAACGGTCGCGCTGGGGACGGTCGTCACGCTTGCGCTCGAAGCCGCCACGCTTGTCGTCGTAGCGCTTCTCCGGCCGGTCGGACGAGCGACTGACAGGACGGTCACCGGACGGCCGGTAGGCACCGCGCTTGTCGTCACCGCGCTTCTCGGCACCACGGTTGTCGTCGCCACGCTTGTCGCGGTCGCCGAAGCTCTTGCGCTCGTAGCCACCACTGCTGGGACGGCGATCGCTCGAGGACGGACCACGACGGTCGCCGCCGCTGTAGCCACCGGAACGGGACCCACCGCGGTCGTCGCGGTAGGACGGACGCCGATCGTCACCGCGCTTGTCGTCACTCCGCTTGTCGTCACCGCGGTTGTCGCGGTCACCGTAGGACTTGCCCTGGGGGCGTCCTTCGTAACGGTTGCCGGACGGGCGGTCGTCGGAACGGCCGCGATTGTCCGAGCCGTAACCGGAACGAGCCGGGCGGCTGTCGGAGCGCTTCTCGTACCGGTTCTCGGAGCGGTTGTCCGAACGGGTGTCCGAACGATTGTCGGAGCGGTTGTCGTAGCGACGCTCGGGACGGCTGTCGGACGAGCGGTAACCGCCGCGGTCGCCACCCCGGTTGTCGGAGCGGTAGCCCCCGCGGCTGTCGCCGCCGCGACTGTCACTGCCACGGTTGTCGCCGCCGCGGTATCCACCGCGATCGCCGCCACGGTTGTCCCGGCTGTCGCGGTTGTCGGAGCGGAAGCCACCGCGGTCGCCACCCCGGCTGTCGCCACCCCGGTTGTCGGAGCGGAAGCCACCGCGGTCACTGCCGCGGCTGTCGCTACCCCGGTTGTCGGAGCGGTAACCGCCGCGGCTGTCGCCGCCACGATTGTCCGAACGGAAACCGCCGCGGTCGCCACCCTTGTTGTCACGGCTGTCGCGCCGGTCGTCGGAGCGGTAGCCGCCACGACGGTCGCTGTCGCGGCTACCGGACCGGTCGCCGGCACCGGGGCCACGACGGTCGTCGCTGCTGTTGTTGTAACGCGGGCGGTTCTCGTCACGCCCCTGGCTTGCGAACCGGCTGCCACCGGGGCGCTGGTCACGGGGACCGTCGCCACTGCGTGCGGGCTTGCCGGGATAGCTGCTGCCGGTACCGCGTGCGCCGCGGTCGTCACGACGCGGGCGACCCTGGTAGCCACCATCGCGGCCGCCCCGGTCCTGCCCGCCGCCGGCGGAACCGCGCCGGTCACCTCGCTGCGCGTCAGACCGGCCTCCGCGGGGACTGTCGTCCCGGCGACCCGACCGGCCGGACGCGCCATCATCTGAGTCACGTCGACCGAACTCGGACACCTGGCCTCCTGCCACTATTGAAAAGTTTCGACACTTGCGCCCACCCGTCAGGTGGGCCAACGGACCATTCTAGTCGGTCCATGGACATGAAAAGAGACAGGGCCCTGACCCGGGGAGAACCTGTGGGGTTCTCAACCCTGGTCAGGACCCTGTCCTGAAGTTAGTCCGGCGGTGTCCTACTCTCCCACAACCCTTCGGTTGCAGTACCATCGGCGCTGTCAGGCTTAGCTTCCGGGTTCGGAATGGGACCGGGCGTTTCCCTGACGCTATGACCACCGAAACACTG
>NZ_QHKL01000012.1 GCF_003947415.1 Amycolatopsis sp. WAC 01376 | reverse complement strand
CTCTCAAAGGAACCTCAAACGAGGTTCAAATACATAAGCTCTACTGGCTTAGTTCACTAGCACACTGTTGAGTTCTCAAGCAACACACCCCGAATCGCACCACTCACGCGGCCTTATCCGAAGCAGTCATTCCTAGCAGTTTTTGGTGAGACACCCACTCAATCACCTTGAGGTGAGAGCTTGGTTCGTGTCTCAGTCTTACTCTGTCACCCGGTTTCCCTGGCGACTTGGAGAACTTTACATGGCCGGAAACCCCTCAAAACAGGGGGGTACCTTAACGACATTTCCGCAGGTCAGCGAGCGGAAATGAGCCCGCGCCGGTCGATCACCCGGTGATCGCGCCGGGGCCGCCCAGGTGAACACCGGAGAAGAAACATTGCTCCGAGTACATTGCACCGTATTGAACTCCTGGATTGCTCCGATTAGCGTCGGGCTCATGAGCACTGCGGAACTCGACGGCATCTCCGTCGCCTACGACGACCTCGGCAGCGGGTTGCCCGTCGTCCTCGTCCACGGCCACCCCTTCAACCGTTCGATGTGGCGGCCCCAGGCTGAGCGCTTCAGCCGGGAGGGCTACCGGGTCATCACGGCGGACCTTCGCGGGTACGGCGAGACGACGGTGGTCCCGGGCAAGACCGGGCTCGACGTCTTCGCCGCCGACATCGTCCGTCTCGCCGATCACCTGGGTCTCGAGCGTTTCGTGCTCGGCGGCCTCTCCATGGGCGGGCAGATCGTCATGGAGTTCCACCGCACCTACCCCGACCGCGTCTCCGGGCTCCTGCTCGCCGACACCTCTCCTCAAGAAGAGACAGAGGAAGGCAGGCGCGTCCGCAACGAGATGGCGGACCGGGTGCTCGCCGAGGGGCTCGACCCCTATGCGGAGGAGGTCCTGACGAAGATGGTCTCCCCGGAGAACGTCCGCACGATGCCGGACGTGGCGGCGCACGTCCTGGAGATGATGCGCACGACGCCCAAGGAAGGAGCGGCGGCCGCGCTCAGGGGCAGGGCCGAGCGCCCCGACTACCGGGAGAGCCTCACCCAGGTGCGGGTGCCGAGCCTCGTCGTGGTCGGGACCGAGGACGAGTTCACGCCGGTCTCGGACGCCGAGCTCATGCATGAACTCATCCCCGGCTCCACCCTGGCGGTGATCGAGGGCGCCGCCCACATGCCTAATCTGGAGCGCGAGGCCGAGTTCGACGCCGTGTTCGCACGGTTCTTGAAAGAAATTGGGTGATCGTCTCCATGTCCCAGAAGACTGTCTTCGTGACCGGTGCCAGCGCCGGGTTCGGCGTCGAGATCGTCCGCCGGTTCGCCGCCGACGGCGCCAAGGTCGTCGCGGCCGCGCGCAGTAAGGACCGGCTCGACAAGCTGGCCGTCGAGCTGGGCGAGAACGTCCTCCCCGTCGAGCTCGACGTCCGGGACGCCGACGCGGTGGCCGCGCTTCCCGGCACGCTGCCCGCCGAGTTCGCCCAGGTCGACCTGCTGGTCAACAACGCCGGCCTCGCGAAGGGCCTTGAGCCCGCGCACCGCGCGAAGCTCGACGACTGGGACCAGATGATCGACACGAACATCAAGGGGCTCGCGCACCTCACCCGCGCGTTGCTGCCCGGGATGGTCGAGCGCGGCCGCGGGCACGTGATCAACATCGGCTCGGTCGCCGGCTCCTACCCGTACCCCGGTGGCAACGCCTACGGGGCGACCAAGGCGTTCGTGCACCAGTTCAGCCTCAACCTGCGCGCGGACCTGCAGGGCACCGGTGTCCGGGTGACCAATGTCGAGCCCGGACTGGTCGGCGGGACGGAGTTCTCCGTCGTCCGGTTCGAGGGCGACCAGAGCAAGGCCGATAACGTCTACAAGGGCACGACGCCGCTGACGGCCGCCGATGTGGCCGAGTCCGTCTTCTGGGCGGCTTCGCAGCCGGAGCACGTGAACATCAACGTCATCGAGTTGATGCCGGTGGTGCAGAGCTTCTCCGCCTTGCATATCCATCGGGAGAGCTGAGACCGAAGAGGTCGAAGAGCGCCTGCTGTTCCGGGCTCCGCTCGGTCAGCAGGCGCCGGGTCCGCGGGCGGCCGCCGGTGGACGGGTAGCGCAGCACCGTCTCCCCTATCCCCGCGAGACTGTCCATCAGCTCGCGGACCGACAGGTTCATCCCGGCGCGGTCGGCCTCGCGCCGCATGAGGTGCGTGACCGTGGACGCGAGCACCGTGACCAGCGTGTGCACCGCGATCCGGTGCGGGGTCCAGTCCCAGCGCGGGGCCGGGCCGGCGACGGCGGGTCCGGTCAGCCAGCGGAACGTCGAGTCGAGGTGGGTCCTGGCCCGATACGCGGTGACGACCTCGGACACCGGCCAGTCGTGGTCGGTGACCAGCACCTGTTTGCCGAAGAACTCGTCGTGCAGCCGCGACACTGCGGCGTCGTCGACCTTCCAGGTCAGCCGGATCTCCCCCGGTTTCGTCCCCGTCAAGGAAGGGGAGAGCACCCGTTCGACGCGGCGGCCGCGGGTGATCCGCGCGATTTCGGCGTTCACCTGGCTCCGGTCGCCGCGATACGTGCCGGCGGCCAGTGCGGCGTCGAGGCCGGCGAGTTCACGCGTCGCGGTGCTCAGTTCCTCGCCGAGCGCGCGCGCCTGCGCGTTGTGCAGGGTCTCCGAATGGGTCAGGATCACGCGCCGCCGGACGCCCGCGACCACGGCTCTGGTGTCGAGAGCGGTCAGCCCGGCGAAGCGTTCCGGGTCGACGGGTTTGCGCGCGGACGGCGGTTTCGCCAGCAGCTCCGGATGCTCCGAAAGCGGGAGCGCGCCGACGAAATGCCGCCCGAGGTCCAGTTGCGCGGCCTGGCCGGCGGTGAAGATCAGCGTGACGGGGTACAGCGAGCGGAGATCCTCGGCGAGCGCGGCGAACGGCGGCGCCCCTTCCCGCGGATACACGTGCGATGCCAGCGGGATCGCGCCGTCCTTGGTCACCACGAGGCCGAGCCCGGCGAGTTCGCAGCGGCAGGGCTCGGCCGTGGTGAAGGTGGCGAACTGCGGCACGTCGACGGCGAGCGCGGCGTTCCCCGTCCCCAGCCAGGAGAGCACCGCTTCGGCGACCGTGGTCTCGATCCGCGCGATCCGTTCCGGGGTGAGCCGTTGCAGCGCTCGCCGATGATTCGCCAGGTCGGCTTTGAGGAATTCGCGTGCGACACCGTCCTCCCACCAGGTGGCGAGGTCCGTGTCCGGGGCTGTCGCCCGGTGCAGGACGGCGAGCGCGAGATGCGTCCCCAGTGTGGTCGCGGCGCGCTGGGCTCCGACGGCTTCGTCGACCCGGCGCACGAAGTCGAGCTGTCGCAAAGTGGCCCACACAGCCGCGACGTCACCGAAGGTCCGGTGACGCGCTTCGCCGGGGGCGGAGACCTCGCCGTCCATCGCACGCCCGATCTCCTCGGCCGTGCCGAGGTAGCGCTGCGACACGACCCTGGGCTCGCCGTCGACCCGTGCGGAGGTGACGAGGTAGTAGTACGTCCGCCCGCCTGCCTTCTTGCCGATCACCGAAGCCACACTTTAGGTAATACACGCCGGCCCGGTGATCGGCAACCAAGATCACGCTCTGACCAGCGAGAACGGTGACCACGCCCGCGTGGGTGACGCGGTGGCGGGATGCGCACTGGCAGGTGGAGCGAGTCCGGCCATAGCGTGCGGGAATGGCATCCCCTGCTGACGCGAACGCCCCCACCACCTCGGCGATGCGCCGGGCACTCGCCAGGGCGCGCGACGGGAAGACCCTCGACCTGACCGAGGCCTCGATCCTGCTCCAGGCGCGCGGCGACGACCTCAAGACGCTGTCCGGGCACGCCTCCCGGATCCGTGACGCCGGGCTCGTCGCGGCGGGCCGTCCCGGCGTGGTCACCTACAGCCGTTCGGTGTTCATCCCGCTGACCCGGTTGTGCCGGGACCGGTGTGGTTACTGCACCTTCGCGACCGTCCCCGGCCGGGTCGAGTCGCCGTTCCTCTCCCCCGACGAGGTACTCGACATCGCCCGCAAGGGTGCCGCGATGGGGGTCAAGGAAGCGCTGTTCACCCTCGGCGACCGTCCGGAGGACCGCTGGACGGCGGCGAAGGACTGGCTCGACGCGCACGGGTACGACGACACGCTGTCCTACGTCCGGGCGATGGCGATCCGGGTATTGGAGGAGACCGGCGTCCTGCCGCACCTCAACCCCGGTGTGCTGACCTGGCAGGACTTCCAGCGGCTGAAGCCGGTCTCGGCGTCGATGGGCATGATGCTGGAGACGACGGCGAAGCGGCTGTACACCGAGAAGGGGGGCCCGCACTACGGTTCGCCCGACAAGGACCCCGACGTGCGCCTGCGGGTGCTGGAGGACGCCGGCCGCAGTTCGGTGCCGTTCACCACGGGCATCCTGATCGGCATCGGCGAGAACTTCGAGGAACGCGCCGACTCGCTGTTCGCGATCCGCAAGGTCGCGAAGACCTACGGCGGCATCCAGGAAGTGATCGTCCAGAACTTCCGCGCGAAACCGGACACCAAGATGCGCGCGACCCCGGACGCCGATCTCGAGGAACTCGCCGCGACCATCGCCGTCGCGCGGCTCGCGCTCGGCCCGAAGATGCGCATCCAGGCGCCGCCGAACCTGATCGGCCAGCAGTACGAACTGATGCTGAACGCCGGGATCGACGACTGGGGCGGCGTCTCGCCGCTGACCCCCGACCACGTGAACCCCGAACGCGCGTGGCCGCAGATCGACGAACTCAAACGCCGCACCGAGGCACTCGGCTTCACCGTGCGCGAGCGGCTCCCGATCTACCCGGAGTACGTCAAGGCCGGCGAACCGTGGCTGGACCCGCGGATGAACGCGCATCTCGCGCCGCTGACCGACACCGAGACCGGGCTCGCGATCGAAGAGGCCATCCCGGTGGGCATCCCGTGGCAGGAGCCCGATGGCGGCTGGAAGGAGGCCGGGCGCACCGATCTGCACGTCGAGGTCGACACGATCGGGCGTACGGAAGACCGCCGCAGCGACTTCGACTCGGTCTACGGCGACTGGGCCGAGATCAAGGGCAACATCAAGACCGCGCCGCAGCGGTTCGACCTCGACATCCGGGATGCTTTGCGCAGCGCGGAAAAGAACCCCGCCGGACTGTCGGACGACGAGGCGCTGGCGCTGCTGCACGCCGACGGGCCGGAGCTCGACGCCTTCACCAAGATCGCCGACGACCTGCGGCGTGAGGTGAACGGCGACGACATCACCTTCGTCGTCACGCGGAACATCAACTTCACCAACGTCTGCTACACCGGTTGCCGGTTCTGCGCGTTCGCCCAGCGGCGCACCGACGCCGACGCGTACACGCTTTCGCTGGAGCAGGTCGGCGACCGGGTCGACGAGGCGTGGGCCGCGGGCGCGACCGAGATCTGCATGCAGGGCGGCATCCACCCGGATCTGCCGGGGACCGCGTACTTCGACCTCGCGGCCGAGGTGAAACGCCGTCAGCCGGACATCCACCTGCACTCGTACTCGCCGATGGAGGTCGTCAACGGCGCTTCGCGGACCAACCTCTCGATCGAGGACTGGCTGGCGCGCGCGAAGGAAGCCGGCGTCGACTCGCTGCCGGGCACGGCCGCGGAAATCCTCGACGACGACGTCCGCTGGGTGCTGACGAAGGGCAAGCTGCCGACGTCGGAATGGATCAACGTCGTCACCACCGCGCACAAACTCGGCATCACCACGACGTCGACGATGATGTACGGCCACGTCGACACGCCGTCGCACTGGGTCGGGCACCTGAAGCTGCTGGCGAAACTGCAGCGGGAAGGCCTGGAGCGCAACGGGCGACGCGGGTTCAGCGAGTTCGTGCTGCTGCCGTTCATCCACCAGAGTTCCCCGATCTACCTCGCCGGGCTCGCCAGGGCCGGGACGACGCTGCGCGAGAACCGCGCGGTGCACGCGCTGGCCCGGCTGCTGCTGCACGGGACGATCGACAACATCCAGAGTTCCTGGGTGAAACTCGGCGAAGAGGGCAGCCGCGCGGTGCTCCAGGGCGGGGTCAACGACATCGGCGGGACGCTGATGGAGGAGACGATCAGCCGGATGGCGGGGGCGGCCAACGGGTCGTACAAGACGATCAGCGACATGCGCGCGATGGTCGAACCGCTGGGCCGTCCGCTGCGGCAGCGGACCACCGAGTACGGCACTCCGACGGCGGAGCGGATCGCCGCTTCCCAGGCGTCCGACGGCGTCGCGACCGCGGTGCGGCGGCCGCTTCTGCCGCTTGTCACCAGCTGACGAAAGCTCCATGACGGCCCCCTTATCCGCGTACGAACGCGGATAAGGGGGCCGTCACGTTCCGTGTGGCACCGCTCACAAGGCGCGGGGGTCGTGGGCGTTTTCTGTGCTAAACCCGAGAATCACTTCCGGGCCAGCCGAGAGGACGTCGATGACCGCGAGCGCAGTCCAGGTGGCCGACACCGCCCGCTATCCGTTGTCCGCCCCGGGAAGCCCGGCGTGGCGCGAAATCGTTTCCCGGACCCGTGCCGAACTGCGGGAAACGGGCTGCAGTGTGCTGACCGACTTCATCCGTCCGGAGCTGCGTGACGCCCTTCGCCATGAAGGCGCGGAGATCGCTCCGGAGGCGTACGCGAAGGTCGAACGCGTCAACGCCTACAACATCGCCATCGACACTCCCCTGCCGGAAGGCCACCCCGGCCGCACGATCATGGAACGCGGCAATGCCTTCGTGGCACGCGACCGGATCCCGGCGACCGCGATCATCCAGCAGCTGTACGCGAGCAGCGAGTTCCAGCGGTTCGTCGCCGACTGCTTCGAGCTCCCCGAACTGCACGAACTCGCCGATCCACTGGCAGGCCTGGTGCTCAACGTGATCGAACCGGGCCGCTCGCATCCGTGGCATTTCGACACCAACGAGTACACCGTCAGCATGCTCACGCAGCAGGCGGCCGAGGGCGGCGTCTTCGAATATTGCCCGAACATCCGCTCCGAAACGGCGGAGAACTTCGACGACGTCCGTGCCGTGCTGGCGGGCGAAGGGGATCACCTGATCCGACGGCTCACTCTGCGTCCCGGCGATCTTCAGCTGTTTCGCGGACGCTTCGCGCTGCACCGGGTGAGTAGTGTTCAAGGGGCAGTCGCCCGCCATTCCGCGATCTTCGCGTACAGCGAGCGTCCTGGGGTCATCGGCAGTCCGGAGCGGACGAGACAGCTGTTCGGCCGGGTCCTGCCGGAACACGTCGCGTCCGCGGCGGTCCGGGGCGATCAGCTGCTCGACTAAGTCAGGAGCTTGGCCGTGCCATTGGATTCGACCGGCAAGATCTCTTTCGATCACATCTACACCGAGCCCGATCCTCGTGCGTTCTTCGGCACCTTGCGCAGACTGGACTACTCCATCCCCCAGCAGGCGAAGGCCTACTTCGCGAAACTGATCGACGAATACCGCGCGGAGACCGACGTCAAGGTCCCGACGGTGCTCGACCTCGGCTGTTCCTACGGCGTCAACGCGGCGCTGCATCGTTGTGACACGTCGATGGAGCGGCTGTACGACCACTACCGGGACAGCGAAGCGCTGAGCCGGGACGAACTGATCGCGCGCGATCGGCGGATGGTCGAGGAGCTCGCCGTGAGCGACAAGGTCCGCTTCATCGGCCTCGACGCCTCCGCGCCCGCGTTGGACTACGCGCTCGCCGCGGGCTTCATCGACGACGCGATCCACGCGGATCTGGAGAGCGAAGACCCGACAGAGCAGCAGCGCGCGCTGCTGGCCGAAGTCGACATCGTCATCTCGACCGGCTGCGTCGGCTACGTCACCGAGAAGACCCTCGTCCGGATCGCGCGGGAGAACCGGCCGTGGATGGCGCATTTCGTGCTGCGGATGTTCTCCTACGCGTCGGTCGCCGAAAGCCTCGCCGAACTGGAGTACGACACGACCGGGGCCGACGGCGTCTTCCGGCAGCGGAGGTTCGCCTCGGCCGAGGAACGGACGCAGATCCTGGACAATCTGTCCGTCGCGGGTGTCGACCCGCGTGGGCTGGAGTCCGACGGCCGGCTGTACGCGCGGCTGTTCGTCTCCCGCCCGGACGGCGCGGCCGGCGAACTCGCCGCCGCGCTGAACGCCCTTCCCCTTCGAGATCAAGGATGATCGTGAGCAGTCCGGAACCGTCCACCCGCACGTTCGGCAACGAGGAGGTCCTGCCGAGGGTCCCCGTCCCCAGCTTGGAGGACACCTGCCGCCGGTTTCTCGAGTGGTGCTCGCCGCTGCTCAGCCCCGGCGAGCTCGCGGAGACCGAAGGCGCCGTCGCCGAATTCCTCGCGGAAGGAAGCCCGGCGCACGAACTGCAAAGCGCGCTCGAAGCCTTCGACAAGCGGGAAGGCGTCCAGAGCTGGCTCGACACCTTCTGGCCGTACCGCTACCTCGGCCGCCGCGACCGGATCGCGCTCAACGCGAACTTCTTCTTCCTGTTCACCGAATCCCCGCTGGGACAGCTGGAACGCGCGGCCGAACTGGCGGCGTCGGCGGTGGACTACAAGCTGAAACTGGACGAGGAACTGGTGCCGCCGATCATGCTGCGCGGGCAGCCGCAGTCGATGGTGCAGCACAAGTACCTGTTCTCGGCGACGCGGATCCCCGGCGCCGTGCAGGACACCTCGCGCAGGCCGTACAGCGAGGAGTGGCCCGGACCGTCGAGGGCGCGGCACGTCGTGGTGTTCCACCGCGGCACCCCGTTCCGGATGGACGTCATCGCACCCGACGGTCGCCCGTACTCCCCCGAACAGCTGGTCGCGGGGCTGCAGGTGATCGTCAAGTCCGGCAACTTCGTCGAAGACCCGCAGACCTCGGCCGGGCATTTCACCACCAAGGCGAGGGCGGAGTGGGCGGCGACGCGGGAAGCGCTGCTCGCCGGCGGGAACGCGGCCGCGCTCGACGACATCGAGACGGCGTTGTTCTGCCTGTGCCTGGAGGACTTCGCGCCGGCGGACACGCAGGAAGCGTGCGACAAGCTGCTGCACGGCGACAGCGGGAACCGCTGGTTCGACAAGGCCGTGTCGCTGATCGTGTTCGAGGACGGCACGGCGGGGATCAACGTCGAGCACTGCGAACTCGACGGGACCACGATCCTCGGGTTCACCGACGCGCTGCTGAGCGGAACACGACTGGAGCGGCCGCCCGCCGACGGCGTCCCGGCGTCCGAGGTCATCGAGTTCGTCCTGGGTGACGCGCTGCGCGAGGACGCCCGTGCCGCGGCGGTGGCCTTCGCCGAGTACGCCGACGCGACCGCTACGAAGACGGTGTCCTTCACCGACTTCGGCGCGAAGCGGGCGAAGGAGCTGGGGATGTCCCCCGACGCCTTCGCGCAGATGGCGTATCAGCTCGCGCACAAGCGTGCGAAGGGGATCACCGGCACGACGTACGAGTCGATCGCGACGCGGCAGTACCAGAACGGGCGCACCGAAGCGATGCGGGTCGTGACGCCCGAGGTGCAGTGGTTCGTCCGGGTGATGGACGATCCGCACGCCGACCGGCAGACACGTCAGGCGGCTTTCCGCGCGGCGGCCGCGAAGCACGTCACGCGGGCGAAGGAATGCCAGGCGGGCGACGCGCCGGAGCAGCACCTGTGGGAGCTGCAACTGATCCAGAAACGGCGTGGCGTCGAGGACTCCCCGTCGCTGTACTCGTCGCCGGGCTGGCTGAAGATGCGCAACGACTACCTGAGCACCAGCTCGGCGCCGTCGGTGAACATCCGGTACTTCGGCTTCGGGTCGACCAGCCCGCAGTGCATCGGCGTCGCGTACGTGCTGCTGCCGGACTCGCTGAATCTGTACCTGTGCACGCCGAAGCACGTGGCGCACGAGATGGAGCTGTTCGCGACGGAACTCGACGCCGCCATCCGTGAGCTGCAGGAGTTGCTCGCCTCTTGAGGGTGTCGCGAGTGGGGATTCGGGTCAGAACCCGAATCCCCACTCACGACCCTGAGCACTGACCCGCTACATCGTCGTCGACATCAGGAACGCCTGTTCGGAGCCGTCGACCACGAACGCCGTCCGCGATTTGGTGGTCGTGGGCAGCTCGCAGGAGAGCCACTTCACGCCGGACGGCACGAGCGTTTCCAGCTGTTCCGGCGCCGGCGGGGCCCCGGCATGACACTTGAGATCGCTGATCACCTTCGACACGGCTTCGAGCCGAAGCTTCACCAGCGCGAACAGCCGGAGGTCGGAGGGCCCGGGCGCTTCGATCCGGCCTTCGGAGACGCCCAACCGCTCCTCCACCCAGTGTGCCTCGACGATCTCTCCGACGTCCGGGAAGTCCTCGGCGACCGGAGCCGTATCGGTGCGGACGGCCATTTTCTCCGGCGGTTCCGGGGCACAGGCCGCGATCAGGACGATCGCGGCCAGGCTCCCCAAGGTCTTCCCCATGGTGCGCATGGGGACATCTTCGCTCAGACGGTGAGCTTCAGGATGTCGATTCCGCGAGTGTTGTCGGCGACATAGACGTAACCCTTGTGCCAGTAGGGCGCCCACGCGCTGGCGTCCGCCGGGCGGAAGTAGGCGATCTGCTTCGGGTCGGTCGGGTCGCTGACGTCGAGGAAGCGCGTGCCCTGCCCGTAGAACGACTGCACCAGGACCTTGCCGCGGATGTCGAAGTAGTGCGCGGAGCAGTCGCCCGACGCCGGGTCGCTGCCCTCCTGACCGGCGACGCTCCAGGTGCCGACGGATTCGAGGCGGAACGGCTTCTCCGGCGTCGAGCGCCAGCCCTCGCCGTTGTACGAGTTCTTCAGCGACGAGATCGTCAGCACGCCGTCACCGGCGCACCCGTCGAGGAAGCTCTCTTCGGTGGCGTAGATGAGGTCGCGGCCGCGCCAGCGGTTCGAGTCGGCGCCGTCGGCCGAGCGGTGTCCCGCCGGGTGGAAGCTGTTGTGCATGAACTTCGACGGCGCCGCCGTCTCCTCGACCCCGCCGCCCGCGTAGGGCACCGGGTCGAACGCCGTCGCGCGGCGGACCTTGCCCTGGACGGGGTCGCGGTGGAAGCCGTTGGTCCAGTAGCCGCGGACACCGCCTCGTCCGGACACCCACGCCACGCCCTCGTCGTCGACCTGGACGTCGTGCACGTAGTCGGTCTTGCCGTCGTTGCGCGCGAGTTCGATCGGGTTCGGGAACGTCTTGGGGTTGCGCGGATCGCGGATGTCGGTCACCCAGATCGGGCGGCCTCCCCAGTCCGCGGGCTGGTTCGCGGCCTTCGCGGGACCGCCGGTCCAGAGGTAGCGGCAGTCGTCGACGCAGCTGGTCGTGTGGCCGGCGGGCACCTTGGTGTAGCTCAGGATGGCCGGTTTGTCCGGGTTCTTGAGGTCGATGATGTAGATGCCGGACTCGCCGGTCTGCGTGGTGCCGCCGTAGGCCCGCGGGTCCCGCGCGAGGAAGACGAGCTTGCGCTTGACGTCGACCTCGGTGTCCTCGGTCTCCCAGAGGCCGGGCAGGCTGACCTCGCCGATCAGCTTCGGCGCCGTGGGATTCTTCGTGAGGTCGTAGACCTTCAGGCCGAACTCGCCGGAAACCGCCATGACGTCGCGCTTGCCGTACTGCAGGAACCCCATCGCGATGGCGCCTTGCGCGTCGGGCACGTTGCCGACGGCCTTGACGTTCTTCACCGCGCCGGGCGCACCCGCGACCCGGACCTTCTCGTTGGCCGGTTTGTCCTCTTCGCCGCACGCGGCGGCGGGCAGGCCGGTGGCGATCAAGGTCGCGGTGACCGTGGTGAGCGCCAAGCACGAACGGAGCAACCAGTTTCCTCGCACAGAAACCTCCCAGGCTGGTCCCCTCACCATAAGATCACCACTTTGCCCGCACAACCACCGTTGGTCGGTGCCGGACTGCTATGACATGACCATGCGCTTGCGTCTTCTGGCCCCGCTCCTCGCCGCCGCACTGGCCGCGGCGGGCTGCACGGAATCCGGTGAACCGCCCGCACCGGACGTTCTCCGCGTGGGCTTGGCCGCCCCGGCGACCCTCCTGCCCGCCGATGTCCGCGACCAGCCCGGACGCCTGCTCGCCGGCGCGTTGTGGACGCCGCTCTCCGATTACGACCCCGCGACGGGAAAGCTGACGCCGCGCGCGGCGGAATCGGTCACCAGCGCCGACCGGATCACCTGGACGGTCAAGCTCAGGGACGGCGGGAAGTTCCACGACGGCACGCCGGTGACCGCCCAGTCCTATGTGGACACCTGGCAGGCGATCGGCGCGGAGCGGTGGCAGGCGTCGCGCGTGGTCAAGGATCTCCTGCGGGCCAAGGAGATCACCGCGCCGGATCCGCTGACCATCCGGCTCGTGCTCGACCGGCCGTCCGGGCAGGTCCCGGCGCTGCTCTCGTCGCCCGCGCTCGTCCCGCTGCCCGCGTCGGTGCTGAAGTCGCGCGATTGGCCGGGGTTCGCGCAGCGGCCGGTCGGCAACGGGCCGTTCCGGCTGGACGGCGCCTGGCAGCCGTCCGGCGGCAAACTGATCCGAATGGCGGACGCGCCGGGCAAGGCGCGCGTGATCGAACTGAAGACCGGCGACGCGGCGGCGCAGTACGACGAGGTCAAGGCCGGGAAGCTCGACCTCTCCACGTTCGTCCCCGGTGATCGCCACGAGGCCATGCACGCGGATTTCGCGCAGCGGCACGTGATGTGGGCGCTGCCGACCGCCGCCTACCTCGGATTTCCCTTGACCGCGAAGCATTTCTCCGACGCGACGGTTCGTCACGGCTTCGCGCTCGGGATCGACCGCGCGGCACTGGAGGCCGGCGCTCTCGGCAAGCAGGTGGACCCGGCGAAGTCGCTCCTGCCGCCCGCCGTCGCCCCCGGTGAACGCAGCAGCACCTGCCGCCCCTGCACTTTCGACGCCGGAGCCGGGAAGTCCCTGTTGACGCAGGCGGAGTTCCCGACCACGCCCGTCCACTTCGGACAGTCACCGGCGAGCTGGCTGCGCCCGCTGGCGGATCAGGTCAGCGCGGCCGTCGGTGTCCCGCTGGCCGCCGAGCCCGGGGAGGGACCGTTCGCGCTCGACGTCGCCCTGATGACGCCGAGCCCACAGGAGACGCTGGCCGAGATCGTGAAGGCCACTGGGTACTCCAGCGACGGGTTCGCCGACCTGCTCAAGTCGGCCGAGGAGACCGACGCCGCCGATAGCGGCGAGGTGTACCGGCTGGTGGAGAACCAGTTGCTGCGGGATCTCCCGGTCGCGCCGCTGTGGTCCGGGCACGGGCACGCCGTCTGGGCGGAGCGCGCCGGCGAGGTGAAGGCGACGCCGTTCGGCGGCGTGGACCTGTCAGGCGTTTCGGTGCGGTGAGCCGAGCGTGCACTCCCCCGCGACGACGTCGATGAAAGCCGAGGTCAGCGGGTCGGGCGTACTGCGGCAGTAGGCGGCGAGCGTGCGCCGGATCGCCGGTTCGGGCCGCAGGACACGGCCGTGGAAACCTTCGGGCAGCACGTTGGCCGGCACCAGCGCGGGACCGAGTCCCGCCGCCGCGAGCACCGGCGCCGCCGCGGTCTGTTCGGTCCGGACCGCGGCCCTCGGCTGGAATCCCGCCGCGGCACACGCCTGGTCGACGAGATCGGCCAGGCCGTTGCCCGGCGCGTAGTGCACCCACGCGCAGTCCGCGAGGGTCGCCAGGTCGACGACGCCGGAGCCGTCGTCCTCGCGCGGCCCGTCGATCGGCAGGACCACGACGAACTCCTCGGCGCCGAGTTCGCGGACCGGTCCGTCCCAGCCCGGCGGGACCGGGCCGACCGCGACGTCGGCCTCCCCCGCCGCCATGGCCTCCCGGAGTTCGTCCGCGTGCCGGAACTCCACCAGGCGGACGTCGACGTCCGGCCGCTCCCTGCGCCACACCCGCAACGCCGCGGGCAGGACGCCGAGGCCGACCGAATAGACCGTGGCGATCTGCAATTCCCCGGCTTCCAGCCCGGACGCCTGCCGGGCCGCGCACCGCGCGCGTTCGGCGTCGGCGAGGGTGGCGTGGGCGTGCGGCAGCATGGCCCGCCCCATCGGGGTGAGCCGGACGCTGCGCGGCAACCGTTCGAGCAGTGGTCCGCCGACACCCTTCTCCAGCGCGCGCATCTGATGCGACAGCGCGGGCTGGGTCACGTGCAGCAACTCCGCGGCCCTGGTGAAGGAGCCGGTGTCGACGACGGTCACCAGGTACTCGAGTTGGCGCAGGCTGGTCATGAAGAAAGTTTATCGGAGTGGTGATATCTATGCCTTGGACTTATCGCAACGCCGGGTCCAGGCTTGAGGACATGAACGAAGAACGCAAGGTCGCCCTGGTCGCCGGGGCCAACGGGGTCATCGGCAAGAACCTGATCGAGCACCTGGAGACCCTGCCGGGCTGGCGCGTCATCGGCCTGTCGCGACGCGGCGGCCCCGGCCAGATCGCTGTCGACCTCCTCGACGCGGACGACACTCGCGCGAAGCTCGGCGGCCTGGACGACGTCACGCACGTGTTCTACGCGGCCTATGTCGACAAGCCGACCTGGGCCGAACTGGTCGCGCCGAACCTGGCGATGCTGACCAACCTCGTCGACGCGATCGAGCCTGTTGCGCCAGGGCTGCGCCACATCAGCCTCATGCAGGGCTACAAGGTCTACGGCGCCCACCTCGGCCCGTTCAAGACCCCGGCACGCGAAGACGACGCGGGCCATATGCCGCCCGAGTTCAATGTGGACCAGCAGGACTTCCTGGAACGCCGTCAGGCCGGGAAATCCTGGACATGGTCGGCGATCCGGCCGTCGGTGGTCGGCGGCACCGCGCTGGGCAACCCGATGAACCTGGCGCTGGCCATCGCCGTGTACGCCTCGATCTCGAAGGAACTCGGCCTGCCGCTGCGCTTCCCCGGCAAACCCGGCGCGTACGACAGCCTCCTGGAGATGACCGACGCCGGACTGCTCGCGAAGGCCACCGTCTGGGCCACCGGCTCGGAGAACGAGGCGTACAACATCGCGAACGGCGACCTGTTCCGGTGGAGCGACCTCTGGCCGCGGATCGCGCGGTACTTCGACCTGGAGGTGGCGCCGCCGCTGCCGATGTCGCTCGACGTCGTCATGGCGGACAAGGAGGAACTCTGGACGTCGATCGCCGCGAAGTACGGCCTCGAGGTGCCCTACAGCGCGGTCTCGTCGTCGTGGGCGTTCGCGGACTTCGTGTTCGGCTGGGACTACGACATGTTCGCGGACGGCTCGAAGGCCCGGCGGGCCGGTTTCCACGAATACGCGGAGACTTCGGCGATGTTCTTCCGGCTGTTCGACGAATTCCGGAAGGCGAAGGTGATCCCCTGACTCGCCGCTCGGTTCTGGGTCGTGAGCTGCTCGAGGCACGCGTCAAGCCCCCTGAGTGTCCACAAGGGACACTTTCGAGCGGTGAAATGTCTGATTGATGGCTAGATGCGCGGTTCTCGAGGGGGTCGTGAGTGGTAATGAGCGTTCTAACGACACTTACCACTCACGACCCCGCCGCGTGGTCCGTGACGGCAAGCCGGGCCAGAACGCCTAACCCCGCCCGATGTACGGCATCGCGGTCGCCGTGACGGTCAGGAAGCCGACGTTCGCGTCCAGCGGCAGCCCGGCCATGTACAGCACGGCGTCCGCGACGTGCCGGGCGTCGAAGGTCGGCTCGACCTTGACGCTGCCGTCGGCCTGCGGGATCCCGTTCGCCATCCGCAGCGTCATCTCGGTGGCGGCGTTGCCGATGTCGATCTGTCCACAAGCGACGTTCCAGGCCCGGCCGTCGAGCGAGATCGACTTCGTCAGCCCGGTGACCGCGTGTTTCGTCGCGGTGTAGGCGACGGACGCGGGGCGCGGGGCGTGTGCGGAGATCGAGCCGTTGTTGATGATCCGGCCGCCGCGCGGGTCCTGCGCCTTCATCAGCCGCACGGCCTGCTGCGCGCACAGGAACATCCCGGTCAGGTTGGTGTCGACGGCGCGTTTCCAGTCCGCGAAGGACAGTTCGTCGACGGTCCCGCCCACCGACACACCCGCGTTGTTCACCAGGAGGTCCAGCCGCCCCCATTCCGCGCGGACCGTTTCGAACAACGCGGCGACGGAATCGGGATCGGCGACGTCGGCAGGCACGGGGAGCGCGTTCACGTCACCGCCTGCGGTCTCGGCGAGCGCGTCGCCGCGGCGGCCCGCGAGTGCGACGCGGTAGCCGGCGCCGAGTAACGCGCGGGAGATCTCCCTGCCGAGCCCGGAACCCGCTCCGGTGACGACCGCGGTCCTGCCGTTGCCCATCGATCCTCCTCGCAGACCGTGCCGGAGCGAACCGGCTCGGTCATCGTTTTCCGATTACCCGCGTCCGTTCAGGCTAGCGCGCCGCCGTCAACGGAAAACGTTCACCCGGCGGCCGTCGCCCCTTAAGGAAAACCGGTAACCCCTTCACCACATCGCGGCGATTCACCGGATGTGCCCAGGGGGAATTCACACCGTTCACCTCGTCGCCGGAGCGGTGAACAGTGACGAAGAATCCACGTTTCCAGCTGGTCCAGACCGGCGAACGGACCATCCGATGGCGGCTGCTCGGCGGCAACAACGTGTCGCTGGGTTCGGCGCCCGCCGACTGTCCACGCGCCGAGGAATGTCTCGCCGCCATCGCCTGGCTCAGCGCGAACATCACCGAGCTGACCAGCGATTTCAGTCATCTCAGCGGCGGTCGCTGGCGCTGGCGCCTGCATACGGAAGACCGGATCGTGGCGATCGCCAGCCACGCCTACGGGCGGCGTATCGAGGCGCAACGCGGCCTCGACCGATTCCGGTCCGCCACCACCGAAGCCTCCATCGGCGAAGGGATCGAGACCATAACCGATTGGCGCCGGAAATACCGCCGCGATTCCGACGGATATTCACCGAATCGTTCTCGGTGACGGCCGATCACGGAAAGTGCGTTACCCGGACATTAACCACCAGGACGTCGGGCGGGAACGCGGAACACCGCCGCCGGACAGTGTTGCGGAGCGAGGATTGGCGGCAAGTCACGGAATCCCGTGACGACTTGGGGACTAGAGAAAGAGTGCAAACAAGATGCGTGCTCGTACCACTCGGTTTCTCGGCGCCACCGCGATCGCCGCATGCGCCTGCCTCACCCTGACCGGCACCGCCTCGGCGGTCGCCCCGGCCAACGGCCTCGGTGAGGTCATCGCCGCGGCCGGCTCGGACACCACCGTCGACATCACCGGCGCGATCCTGGCCAACGCGAACGGCGGCGCCTGGAACAGCGACCCCGACAACTTCGTCAACGTGCCGCCGCTGCTGTCCGGCACCCAGACGTTCACCGTCCCGGCCGACCCGTTCGCCGACGAGGTCGTCTACAGCGCCGGCAACCCCGCCCCGAACGGTTCTTCGCAGGGCAAGGCCGCGCTGAAGGCGTCGGCCGAAGCGGGCGACGGCAAGATCGACATCGCGCGGTCGTCCTCGGCCCGCGGCTCGTCCGACCCCGCCACCTTCGAGTACTTCGCCTTCGCGACCGACGGCGTCACCTGGGCCTCTTCGGCCACCGGTTCGGGCGCGGGCCTGAGCCTGACGCTGGCGCAGCTGCGCGGCATCTACGACGGCTCCATCACCAACTGGAACCAGGTCGGCGGCGCCAACTCCCCCATCGCGGTCTACCTGCCGCAGACCGGTTCCGGCACGCTGAGCTTCTTCACCGGCACCGTCCTCGGCTTCGACCCGACCACCAAACCGGTCACCATCAAGCGGTTCCAGGAGCACGACGGCAACTCCATCCCGGTCGGCGACCGCGCCACCGCCATCGCGCCGTTCTCCATCGCGCAGTGGATCGCGCAGGGCAACACGGTCGTCGCGGACAAGCGGGCGGGCTTCACCGTCAACCCGCTGACCGGGGCGGGCTTCAACGGCTCCCCGGTCTCCGGTTCCGCCGGTAACTACACCCCCGCCTTCACCACGGCGTTCCTGGGTTCGCGCAGTGTCTACAACATCGTCGACTCCCGCACCCCCAGCTACGACCAGGCCAAGCGCGCCGTCGGCTTCGACGACGGCGACTCGGCTTCGACCGCCAGCCCGCTGTGCGGCGGCCAGCTCGCCGCCACGATCCAGCGGTACGGCTTCCTGACCGTGTCGGGCCCGAACGGCCTGTCCTGCGTCAAGTCCTGACCCTCTCCTAGCGCGTGAAGGCCCCCTTCCCTCGGCTGAGCCGAGGGAAGGGGGCCTTCACGCGCGAAAGGGTGTTACTCAGGGGGACTTCGGGGCGACGCCGAGGGCGGCGAGCGCCGGATCGGTCATGATCACGCCAGCCCCGGTCACCGGGTCGAAGCCGGGGGCGCCGAGGTCGATCGCGGTCGACGTCAACGCCGTGCGGATCTCCGCCGGGGTGGCGGTCGGCTTGCCCTGCATGAGCAGCGCGGCGATGGCGGCGGCGCTCGGCGCGGCGGCGGAGGTCCCGAAGAACGGCTGGAAGCCGGTCACCGAGGTCGCGACGCCGTCGGCCGCGGTGATGTCGGGCTTGTTCCGCGTCGCACCACCGGTCGAGGACACGTTGCCGGGGGTGATCACCGAACCGTCCGGGTTGTAGAACTGGTGACGGCGACCGTCCGAAGTGAACCGCTCCCATTTGCTGGCGGCGGTGAACAGCCCCGGGTACGGGCCTGCCGGGTTCGCCGGGTCACCGGTCTCGAGCGCGCGGCCGAAGGCGCCGGCGGCCGGGGCGGCCGCGACGCTGAAGGCGTTGACGGCTGCCGAGTGGCCGGAGGTGACACCGTTGGTGCTGAAGGCTTTCAGCTCGCCCGAGGTGACGAAGCGGCCGCGGATGACGTTGAGCGCGATGAACCGGTCGGAGCCGCTGTACTTGACCACGGCGACCTTGAAGCCCGAGCCGCTGGCCGGGACCTGGGCGATCTCGTACGGGTTCTGGGTGCCGTTCTGCGAACCTTCGCTGGACGCGACGACCGAGCCGGCCGAGTTCAGGACGAACAGGTCGTAGTCGCTGGTGGCCTTGCCCCACGGGTCGGACCAGAACAGGGTGACGTAGCGGCCGACCGAGTTCGGCGAAAGCGCGTTGTACAGCTGGGTCGTGCTGCTCGGGTCGAAGTCGTGCGGCGTGCCGGTGATCCCGGAGATCTTGCTGGCCGAGCCGCGGAAGTCGCCCTCGTAGTAGCCGCTGGTGCCGTCGGTCAGGTTGCCCGAGTTCCCGGCGGAGGAGAAGTAGAGCGCGCCCGCCGCGGTCACGTCGTTGACGGCCTGCGCGACCGGGCCGTCCTGGAACGGCGACTCGTCGAAGTAGGAGACGTCGTCGACGATGATCGTGCACTTGCCGGTCGTGCGCAGCGCGCGGATGTTGTCGGCGAAGCTCTGCTCGCTGGTGAAGGCGGTCGCGAAACCGAGGGCGGCGCCGGGCGCCATGTCGTGGATGATCTCCAGCATCGCGGTGCCCTCGTCACCGCTGCCCGCCTGGCCGGGGAGGACGTCGACGGCGGGCAGTTCGCCGGCGGTCTGGGACGCCTTGAGCGACTTGATGCCGTCCGAGAGCACGCAGACCTTCTGGCCCGCGCCGGTGACGCCGTATTTGGTGCGGGCGGTGTCGTTGCCGTGCGCCTTGTCGCCCTCGGCGACCTGCAGCGCGGCGGCGGTCTGCTTGGCGGCGGCCTGCCGACGGTCCTGCGGGGCGGACTCGTTCCAGGTCATGGCCTGGGAAGCGGCCTTGACCTCGGCGACGTCCCCGCGTCCGGCGATCGTGTCGACGGCGTTCAGTGGCAGGTCGGCGCGGATCGCGCCGGCGGGAGAGGCGTGGCGGACGGTGCCACCGGCCGCCTTGACGGCGTCCACGAGTGACTGGCCCGCGCCCTTGATGTCCACCGCGACCGTGCCGGCGTCACTGACGCCCAGCCCGGTCCGGTACTCGGGCAGCTTGCCCGCCAGGCCCTTGTCGGCGCGGAGGCGCTTCTCGATGACGAGCTGGCTCGACTGCTTGCGCTCGGCCGGGGTGAGGCTCTTCTTGATGCTCTGCAGCGCGGTGATCCCGGTCTGCGTGCGCGCCTCCTCCGACGGCTGGGCACCGGACACCGCGGTCGACAGCAGCAAAGCGCCGACCGCGACCGGAACCGAGCATGTGACCACCCGGCTGAATCTGCTCATCGAACTCTCCCTGTTTTCAGCAATCCAGTCGCGCTCCGGCTAAAGCACGCTGGTGGCATGACACTCCGTCAGAAGAATTCCTTCGGTTGCCCGAATGAGTTACCCCTGACCGGGTGTAATGGGGAGAATCTAAAGAGCCGTCGGTGATCAGTCCACCGACCAAAGTCGGGAACGGGCGAAGATCCACATGCTGAGAGCGAGTCCGGTCCGAAAAGACCGAAATCCTGGATTACGCCCAAGCCGGAAAGAGCCGCCACAGCGCCAATGCCGCCAGCGCGGCGAAAGTGAGCAGGACCGGCCCGGTGATGACATAGGTCGAAACCGGACGCCACCGGCGATAAAGGAAAGTCGCCCCGGCCGCCGCCACCACGAATCCGCCGAAGGCCAGCACCAGCCCCGCCCACGCGTCACCGTCGCCGGTCCGGCCGTCCTGAGCGTCCGCCTTGCCGTTCTGCGGGGTCGGGCGGAACGGCCTGCCCTCCAGTGCGGCGGTCACCACCGTCGCCTCGGCCGAGGCCAGCGGCCACCACGACGCCGAGGTCACCAGCGTCAGCCGATCGTTCTCGGTCTTGCCGTAGTCGGCGCCCTCGTCGAGGGACCGGGTGGCCGTGCCGGTCACCCGGTAGACGGACTTGCCCTGCGTCGTCGCGACGACGATCTCGTCACCCTTCGCCAAGGCGTCGAGTGAGCCGAACGGGCCGCCGAACCCGGCGTTGCGGGCGGCGATCACGGCGTTGCCCGGCTGCCCCAGCCCGGCCGTCCCGGGGACGTGGCCGGGTCCGGACGCGGTTTCCCCGCTCGACGCGCCCTCGATGACGACCTGTTGCACCTTCAAGGCCGGGATCTCCAGGACGGCCACCGGCTTGCCGAATTCGACGGGTTCGGCGGGCGGCGCCGCGCCGAACAGGCTCTGGCTCGCGCCCAGCGCCACGCCGATCTCGGCGCGGATCTCCGTCAGCGCCTTCCGCTGATCACTCGACTGCAGCATCGGGCCCAGCGCGTAGACCACCAGCGCCAGCGCCACCAGAGTGGTGACCAGCCACGCGAACACGACGGCACCGATCCAGCCGGGACCGAACCGCAGGAACTCCCTTTCTTCGACCTCGGTGCTCACGCCACGCCACCCGAGGGCTTACGGCGCAGGAGAGCCAACAGCATGGCGAACGCGGCACCGATCCCGGCCAGCGCCCTGGTCAGCCAGGACGGCACCGGCCGTCCGGCCGCGAGGTACGCCGTCGCGGACGGCAAGGTCGCCAGGATCACCAGCGCCACCAGGGGAATCAGGGCACCAAGCGCGCCGGCGCCCGCGAACTTCGGGATGTCGATCGACTCGGCGAGGTTCTTCGCCGCGGCCACGCTTTCCGGGGACGGGGCGACCGCGGGCGCCGGTCCGGTGGCGGCCGCCACCGGCGTGCCGGCGGACGAACCGGGTCCCCCGGAGGGGCCGCCCAAGGAAGAATTGGCGGCCGGTGTTGCACCGGTCGCGCCCGGCGGCGGCGGGTTCTTCGCCTCTTCCTTTTCCTGACAGGCTTTTTCGGCGGTTCCGGTACCGATCTTGCCGATGCGCTCGCCGGCGGTGGCGGCCAGCCCGGGGCTCAACCGGACCATTCCGGGAGGAAGCAGCGCCTGCCCGAATCCGGCCGCGAGGCCGGCGAACGACTTCAGCTGCTCCTGCTTCTCCTTCATCGGCTGACAGTTCGCGTCGATCAACGGGTTGATCGGAACGGCCATGTACTCGACGAAGGTGAGCGGGTACGCGCCGTCCTGGGAAACGGTGCCGGTCTCGGCCGTTCCGTCGGGACCGATCGTCATCGCGTCGGCCGCCAGCCGCAGGCTCTGCTCGGTCGGCGCGACGAAGTTCCCCTTGCCGTCCGGGAGCGCCACCGGCGTCCAGCGGTTGACCGTCGCCGTCGCGAGGTCGGTGATCACCCAGTTCATGCAGCCGCCGGCGCAGTCCGCGCCCCTGCCGACGACGGCGTTGTCGACGGTCTTGCGCACCGACAGCTGACCGGTCTTCGCGTCGACGTTGTTGATCCGGAACTCGCCGGGGTCCAGCGCGTTCAGGTCGGTGATCACCCCCGGTGACTTCCCGTCCAGGTCACCGAAGTAGCGCTTCCCCTTCTCCGGGAAGACCCAGGCTCCGGGTGCCGATCGGACGAGGGCCCGGCTCAGGGTGACCGGGACCGTGCCCGGTCCGGACTCCCCGGTCGCGCCGAAGAAGTCGGTGTTGCCGCCGTAACCCGACCGGGCGTTCACCGCGATCACCCCGGCGGGCTGGCCGTCCTTGATGGCCGCGAGCGCCGGATTCCTGGTGACCAGCGGGGAACCGTTCTTGAAGATGCCGCCGCGCCCCTCGGCGTCGGGGACCTGCCCGCCCTTCGTGAACATGTTCGCCACTTCGTCGTAGGCGAAGGACAGGGCTCCGGTGAACTTCGAATTGAGCGGGCTGCCCCCGTCGTTGACGTCGGTCGGGGACCAGCCGACCGCGGCGATCACCGCCGCGTTGATCCCGACCGGGACGTATTCCCTGGACCGCACGGACTGCGCGGCCAGCGCGTTCCCGCTGCCGGTGATCATGAGATCGGAGGCGCCCTTGTCGAACGCGGTCAGCCCGATGTCCTCGGTCTCGCTCACGATGTTGGTGGGCTGGTCGGATCGCGTGGGAGCGCACAGCGCCTGGTTCCAGGCGACCGCGGTCCGGCCGAGCCGCTCCGGCATGCTGGCGTTGAGCGTGTTCCGGCCGATCCCCTTGCAGCCCTTGACCCCGATGCCCGGCAGGTACGGCGTGAACTTGAGGGATTCGTCGACCCAGGTCACCGTCTTGCCCGCGGCGTCCTGTGCGGTGATCTGGATCGTGACGGTGCACGGATTGTTCTCGTCACAGGTGAAGGAGAACTGCCTTCTGGTCTTCGCGCCGGTCACCGGATCGACGACGACGGGATTGTCCGCCCACGGCACCTTCGGGAATTTGTCGCCGGGATTCACCGCTTTTTCATAAGTGGTGTAAAGCGGATCCCAGGCCACCGCATGCGGGCGCAAGGTACCGCGCGGGATCGTCGTGTCGAAGACGATGTCGCCGGTCGTGCTGCTCCGCACCCTTTCCATCGACTGCATTCCCGCGGCCTTGCCGGTGAATTCGTCGCCGAATTCGTCCTGGCAGTAGGCCTGCACCCGGGTGAGCAGCGTGCTGTCCTTGCTCCACGGCGGGACATACACCTTCTTCATGAGATTGTCCGGCACATCCTTCGGGCAGACGACGAGTTTCGCCTTCGCCCCCTTGGGCAGGCCCGAGAGCGTGATCCGCAGTGGATCGCCGTTCTGCACCGCCGACAGGTCGGCGGGCTCGGTCTTGAGCTTGTACGGCGGATTCGCGGGCGCCTGCGCCTGCGCGGCGGGGACGGACACACCCGCGACCGCCAGTATCCCGCAGATCAGCACGACCCCGGCTCGTCTCGCCCGGACCAGGAACACGGACGACTCCCCAGATTTCACGGGATCCAACGTCCACGAGTCACCCGTTCGGGGTCAACCGGCTCGGACCGTCTGCCGCACTGATTCACAAACGCCCCGTCGGGCGTTCCCCGGGTGGACACCTTTCCCTGCCACGGGCACCACATACTGGCCGCATCGAGGGGCGACGTGGTGTGCCCTGAACTCCTTTACTTGCCAACACGAAGGAAGGCCGCCCGTGACCATCGCGCCACCCCGGCCCGACCCGCCCCCACCCGGAACCCCGGTACGGCGGGTGATCACCGAAGTCCTGTCACGGGCCGACCGCGCCTTCCGCCGCGTCACCACCGGCGCCGGGCTGACCATGCTGGCGATCCTGGTGGTCATCGGTTTCTTCCTCGTCTACCGATCCGGGTCGGCCTTCGAGGCCAGCGGTTTCGGCTTCTTCACCACGATCCGGTTCGATCCGGCCTCGGGTGTCCTCGGCGTGCTCGGCCTGCTCTACGGGACCATCGTGGTCGCGCTGATCGCCATCCTGATCGCGGTCCCGCTGAGCATCCTGGCCGCGTTGTTCATCACCGAGTACTCGAGCGGGCGGATCCGCGGGTTCCTGACCGGGCTCGTCGACCTGCTCGCCGCGATCCCCAGCCTGCTGTACGGCCTGTGGGGATTCGCCTTCCTCGGCCCGCAGATCGTGCCCGTCTCGCTGTGGCTCACCGAAAACCTCGGCTGGTTCCCGTTGTTCTCGTCGAAGGAGAACGCGCTGTACATCCAGTCCATGTTCATCGCGGGTCTGGTGGTCTCACTGATGGTCCTCCCGATCACGACGTCGGTGATCCGGGAGGTGTTCGCGCAGACGCCGCCCGGTGAGAAGGAGGCGGCGCTCGCGCTGGGCAGCACGCGATGGGGAATGGTCAGGACGGTGGTCCTGCCCTTCGGCCGAGGCGGCGTGATCGGTGGCTCGATGCTCGGGCTCGGCCGCGCGCTCGGCGAGACGATCGCGGTTTCGCTGCTGCTGCCCCAGGTTCCGGAGATCACGAAGCACGTCCTCCAGTTCGGCGGCGCGACGATCTCCGGGTTCATCGCCAACAACTCCGGCGCGTCGGGGCTCGCGCTGTCCGGGCTGATGGCCGCGGGCCTGGTGCTGTTCGTCTTCACCCTGGCGACGAACTTCACCGCGTCGGTGATCATCTCCAGGAGCCGTTCGGGCGCGGGGGTGGACGCGTGACCACGACCTTGACTCCGCCGGTCACCCCTTCCCCGCGCAAGCTCGTCAAACGCCGTCCGTCGGAGACGACCAGGCAGGACCGGCTCGCGGCGCTCGGCTGCGCGGTGTCGGCCACGCTGCTCACCTGGTTCGTCATGCATCTGCTGCTGGATTCTCCCGGCTGGCTGGCCGACCTGATCGTCGCGTACCTGCTGTACCTGTCGATGCTCTACCTGGTCACCCGCGACCGGCTGGGCAAACTCGCCGCGTCGGACCGGCTGGTTTCCACCGTCGTCGTCAGCGGGGCGCTGATCCTCCTCGCGCCGCTGCTGTCCCTGCTGATCTACATCGTCGCGGAAGGCGCGCCGTATCTGCGGCTGGCGTTCTTCACCCACGACATGTCCACGGTCGCGCCGACGGATCCGGTGACCGACACCGGCGGCCTGCACGCCGTCATCGGCACCTTGCAGCAGACCGCGCTGACGTTGGTCCTGGTCGTCCCGCTGGGCGTGCTCACCGCCGTCTTCCTGAACGAGACCCGGTCACGGTTCCGCCGTCCGGTGCGGATCATGGTCGACGCGATGAGCGGCCTTCCGTCCATTGTGGCCGGTCTGTTCGTCTACGCGGCCTTGATCATCCCGGGCATCCAGGCGGGGGTGGGCTTGTTCAGCTACAACGGGATGATGGCCACGCTCGCCTTGACGATGGTCATGCTGCCGACCGTCACGCGGACCGTGGACGTCGTGCTCCGCCTGGTCCCGGACGGCCTGCGCGAGGCGTCGTTGGCACTCGGCGCGAGCCGGGCCCGGACGGTGTGGTCGGTGGTACTCCCGACCGCGCGAACCGGCGTCACCACCGCCGTGATCCTCGGCATCGCCCGGGTGGCCGGTGAAACCGCGCCGCTGCTGTTCACCTCGTTCGGCGCGCTCGGCATGAACGCCAACCCGTTCTCCGATCCGCAGGAGAGCATCCCGCTGTTCATCTACCGCTTCATCAAACAGCCGCTGGAGAACGTCCAGCAGCGCGGCTACGTCGGCGCGCTCGTGCTGATCCTGCTCATCTTCGGCCTGTTCGCGATCGCCCGCGTGGTGGGCCGCGACCGGTCCAAGCGCAAGGCGAAGAGAACCACCGTCAAGACACAGGAGAACCGGTGACCGACACTGAAGTGTCCTACGTGGACAGTCCGGCGCGCCCGCTGGTGGCACTGACCGGCGGTCCGCCGCCCGGCGCGGCGGAACTCGAATCCCGCGAGATCGGCGCCTGGTTCGGTGAGCGGCTGGTGCTCGAAGGGGTATCGCTGCGGATGCCCGCGAAAGAGGTGACCGCGCTCATCGGCCCGTCCGGCTGCGGCAAGTCGACCTTCCTGCGCATCCTCAACCGGATGCACGAGCTGGTGCCGTCGGCGTCGCTGACCGGTGAGGTCCTGTTGGACGGCAAGGACATCTACGCCGACGGGACGCGTCCGCAGCAGGTGCGGCTGCGGATCGGCATGGTGTTCCAGAAGCCCAACCCGTTCCCGGCGATGTCCATTCGCGACAACGTGCTGGCCGGGTTGAAGCTCGCCGGCGTCAAATGCGGTGACAAGGACGCGCTCGTCGAGCAGAGCCTCGAACGAGCCGGGCTGTGGCGCGAGGTCCGCGACCGGCTGAGCTCCCCCGGCGGCGCGCTGTCCGGCGGGCAGCAGCAACGGCTCTGCATCGCGCGATCGCTGGCCGTGCAGCCGAACGTGCTGCTGATGGACGAGCCCTGTTCCGCGCTCGACCCGACGTCGACCCGGCGGATCGAGCAGACCATCGCCGAGATCGGGCACGAGGTGACGGTCGTGATCGTCACGCACAACATGCAGCAGGCCCAACGGGTTTCGGATCACTGCGCGTTCTTCCTCGCGGCCGAGAACGAACCCGGCCGGGTGATCGAACACGGTCCGACGGACACCATCTTCAACGCGCCGTCGGACGAGCGCACCTTCGACTACGTGAACGGGCGATTCGGATGATCCGGCGGCTGGCCGCGCTGGGCGGGGTCACGGTGTTGCTGTCGCTGGTGATCACTCCCGGCGCCGCGGCGCTGTCCAGGGTCACCGGCTCCGGCTCCAGCTACGTGGGCCCGGCGATGAACGACTGGCAGAACGGCGCGACGTCACGCGGTATCCCGGTCAACTACTCGGCCACCAACTCCCCCGCCGGGGTCAACCAGTACGGCGACCGGACGGTGGACTTCGGCGGGACCGAGGCCGAGGTGTCCTCGCTCATCGCGGCCGGTGGTGGCGGACTTTCCGCGCAGACCCGCGGCTACCAGTACGTCCCGGACGTCGCGGGCGCGGTCGCCGTGATGTACAACGTGACCGACCAGGGCGGGAAGCGCGTCGACTACCTGCACCTCACCCGGGAGGTGATCGGCCGCATCTTCAGCCGGGACATCACCCGCTGGAGCGATCCGGCCATCACCGCGACCAACGGCGGCAAGCCGCTGCCCGATCAGCCCATCACGCTGGTCGGCCGGACCGGGCAGTCCGGGACGACGGCGTTGTTCTACGACTTCATCGCCCACGCCGCACCGGCCGCCTACAACCGGTTCGTCTCCCGCAACATCGGGAACGGCATGGGGAACCTGCCAGCGGGTGTGCGTCCCATCCAGCTTCCCGGACAGGGGCCAGACGCCGAGTGGTACCGGCTGCTCGCGGACTCGGACCAGATCGCGAAGTCCGTGGGTTCGGGCAGCATCCCGTTCTCCATCGCTTACGACGAATTCGCCTACGCCCAGCTCTACAAGGTGCCGGCGGCGTGGGTGCAGAACGGCGCGGGCCAGTACACGCAGCCCTACGCGGAGAACATCGCTGCCGCGTTGAAGCACGCGGAACTGCGGCCGGACCTGAGCCAGAAACTGGACAAGGTCTACTCGAACACCGATCCGAAGTCGTACCCGATCTCGGCGTACTCGTACGTCATGATGCCGTGCACCAGCGGCCGTGACACCTGCCGCGGCGGCTACGGCGACCCGGGCAAGACCGACACGATGACCGCGTTCCTCGAGCACGTCGCCTGCGACGGCCAGATCAACATGGCCCGGATCGGCTATTCGCCGCTGCCGCCGAACCTGTCGCAGGAGATCATGAACTCCAACGCGCGACTCACCGGGCGACCGGCGAAGCAGCTCAACGCGGGCAACTGCGGCAACCCGACCTTCCACGGCAGCCTGGGCGCCGGTGCCGCCAGCCCGCCAGATCCGCTGGTGACCGGCGGGATCATCAACCCGGACGGCAAACCCAAGGCGGGCACCTCGGGTCCCAAAACCTCCGCCGGGCCCAGCACCGGCCCGGCCACCGGCGACAAGACCGCGACCGCCACGGCCAACCCCGACGAAGAGTCGGCGGGCGGCGGCTCGAAGAACTGGCGGGAGGCCGCACCGGCGGCTTACGACGAGGGCGGTTTCGGCGGCTTCGGGGGCTGGGCAGCGTTGGTGCTCTTCGTGGCGATCGTCGCGCCGCTCGTGATGCGCGGGGTGGTTCGGAAGTTGCGGTGAGCGTGAGGCTCGGCACCAGCGCCCTTACCCCGCCTGAGTACATGAAGGACCCCTTCCTTGCGCCTAGGTACAGGAAGGGGTCCTTCATGTACCTCGGCAAGGTGCGAAGGTCGAGTTTCCTCGGCTGAGCCGAGGGAAGGGGGCCTTCACGCGCCACTGCTGTGACCACTGGTGCCGGTGGGGCGAACGTGGCGATCACCGAAGTCCGTGAAGGCCTCCTTGAGGGACTCTGGATCCCTCAAGGAGGCCTTCACGGACCGGACCCGGCATCAAACCGCAGCCGGAACGAGGCTCACGGGAAGGTCAGCACGACCTTGCCCCGCCCGTGCCCGGTCTCGATCTCCCGATGCGCCGCCGCGGCCTCGCCGAACGGATACGTCCGCCGCACCAGGAACCGCAGTTCCCCCTTGGCGTACAACGACGCCAGCATCCCCAGCCGCTCCGCCGACCGCGTCCCGGTGACCATTCGCGCTCCCGCCTCGGGCGCGCGGGCGTGCTCGACCAGGGTGAGCACGCGGTCCGGGTTCCCGACCAGCTCCAGCGACAGGTCGAAGGCGACCCCGCCCGCACCGTCGAGCGCCGCGTCGATGCCGGACGGCGCGAGGGCACGCACCCGGTCGGCGAGGCCGTCGCCGTAGACCACCGGTTCGGCGCCGAGCGAGCGGACGTAATCCTGGTTCGCCTCGCTCGCCGTCCCGATCACCCTGGCCCCACGCAACACGGCGAGCTGGACCGCGGCTGTGCCCACCGCACCCGCCGCCCCATGGACCAGCAACGTCTCGCCACGGGCGACCCGCAGGCCGTCCAGCGCCAGGTAGGCGGTCTGCGTCCCCGCCGTGAAGCCGCCCGCGACCTCCCACGGCATCTCCGCCGGCTTCGGCGTGACGTTCTCCGCGGGCACCACGATGTACTCGGCGTACGCCTGCACGGCGGTGAAGCCGAGCACCTCGGCCCCGGCGACGAGGCCGGTCACCCCCGGACCGACCTCGTCGACGACCCCGGCGAACTCGTTCCCCGGGACACGCGGCCAGCTCAGCTCGAACCCCGCGGGTTCCCAGCCCGCCCGCACGGCCGCGTCGTACGGCTGCACGCCCGCCGCCTTCACCCGCACCCGGACCTCTCCCGCCCCGGCGTGCGGCTCCTCCAGCTCCAGCACCCGGAGCACTTCCGGGCCACCGGCTTCCGTGAACGCGGCCGCTTTCATCTCGTTCCTCCAGTTCGTTCCCCAGTTGACCGCGTTCAGCTTCATACCTCCAGATAGGTGGAGGTCAAGAACTGTCGGTGTGACGTTCTAAGCTGCGCTCGTGACGAGCTACCGCATCTCCAGGGCAAGCGCTTCCGACGCAGGCAGGGTGACAGCGCTGTTGCACGAATCGGCCGCCTATCAAGGGGAGTACGCGTCGATCCTCGAGGGTTACCGGGTCACCGAGGACTACCTCGCCACCCATCCCGCGTTCGTCGCCCACGCGCAGCGTGACGTGGTCGGCTTCTACAGCCTCATCGAGTACCCGGCCGAGCTGGACCTGCTGTTCGTCGCCGATTCCGCACAGGGCACGGGCATCGGCGCGTGGCTGGTCGAGCATATGCTCAAGCAGGCCGCGGACCTGGGCATGACCGAGATCCGCGTCGTCTCCCATCCGCCCGCCGCCGGGTTCTACGAGCGGATGGGCGCCCGTCGCGTCGGGGTCGTGCCGCCCAGCCCGCCGAAGATCACCTGGGAGCGCCCGGACCTGGTCTTCGACGTCAAGAGTCCACCGCGCGGCTGAACCGCCCGATCAGTTTGCGCAGGTGCCCGGCGAATTCAGGGGAGTCGACGACGTCGAAGTCGGTGTCGAGCATGCCCAGGTAGAGCGCCAGGTACTCCAGCGTGTCCGCTCCCGCCTTGAGCAGGCAGGTCCGCTCGTCGACGGCTTCGACGACGACGGCGGGCGGTACCTTCGCCGCGGCTTCGGCGGCCGGGGCGTGCAGCCGGATCGTCGCGTGGTGCCGCCACAGCGCCGCGCCCACACCACGTTGGAGGTACGCGACCACGCCGCCTTCGGGTGGTTCGCGTTCCTCGAAACGTCGTCCGTTGGGCGCACGCGGCCGCACGCGATCCGCGCGGAACGTGCGCCAGTCCTGCCTGTCGGCGTCCCATCCGACGAGGTACCACCGGCGGCTCATATGTACGAGGCGGTGCGGCTCGACCTGGCGCCGCGTCTCGGATCCGTTGTGTCCCACGTAATCGAACCGCAGTGTCTCGCGATCACGGCAGGCGTTGGCGATGACCGACAGCACCTCGGCGTCGACCGTCGGCCCGCCGCCTCGCACCGCGAGCGTCGCGGAATTCAGCGCCTCGACACGGCGCCGCAGCCGTGACGGCAGCACCTGCTCCAGTTTCGCCAGCGCGCGGACCGACGTCTCCTCGATTCCCGCGATCGTCCCGCCCGCGGCCGTGCGCAGGCCCATCGCCACCGCGACGGCCTCCTCGTCGTCGAGCAGCAGCGGCGGCATGGCCGCGCCGGCGCCCAGGCTGTACCCGCCGGAGACGCCGGGAGTCGCGTCGACCGGATAGCCCAAGCCGCGTAGCCGCTCGACATCGTTCCGGATGGTCCTGGTCGTGACGTCGAGCCGCTCCGCCAGTTCCGGACCCGTCCAGTGCCGCCTGGCCTGCAGCAACGACAGGAGCCGCAGCAGTCTCGCCGAAGTTTCCGCCATGAATCCCACCTTGTCCGCAATCGCGGAACGAACCTTTCCGCAATTGTTCCTAATCTAGCCCCATGACCGAGATCAAGCCCTTCCGTATCGCCGTCGACCAGGCCGAACTGGACGACCTCAAGGACCGACTGAACCGCACCCGCTGGCCGCGCGAGGTCACCGGCGGCTGGAGCAGAGGTGTCCCGGTCGCGTACCTCAAGAACCTCGCCGAGTACTGGGCCGACGGCTTCGACTGGCGTGCCCATGAGGCGGAACTGAACGAGTTCCCGCAGTTCACCACCGAAATCGACGGCCAGACCATCCACTTCCTGCACATCCGCTCGGCCGCCCCGGACGCGCTACCCGTACTCCTGACGCATGGCTGGCCGAGCTCGCCGTTCGAGTTCCGGCAGGTCATCGGCGAGCTCAGCGACGAGTTCAACCTGATCATCCCGTCCCTGCCCGGTTACGGATTCTCGAACCCGGTGCGCGGCCCCGGCTGGGGCAACCTCTTCCGCGTCGCGCAGGCGTGGACCACGCTGATGGACCGCCTCGGCTACGAACGCTTCGGCGTCCACGGCACCGACGCCGGCGCCGGGGTCGCGGGCATCCTGGCGATGATCGCCCCGCACCGGGTCGTCGGCGTGCACCTCACCGGGACCAGCGCGGGTATGCCGTTCGGGCCCGCTGTCGAACTGGACGGCCTCAGCGAAAAGGACCGCGAACGCGGAGAGCGCTTCAACCGGTTCCAAGCCGACGGCCTCGGCTACCTGCACCTTCAGGCGACCCGGCCGCAGACGCTGGCCTACTCGTTGAACGACTCCCCCACCGGCCAGCTCGCGTGGATCGTGGAGAAGTTCGCCGAGTGGACCGATCCGGCCAAGGAACTGCCGGACGACGCCGTCGATCGCGATCACCTGCTGACTTCGGTGAGCCTGTTCTGGTTCACCGGCGCGGGCGCCTCCTCCGCGCACGCCGTGTACGAGGGCATGGAGGTCTACCGGCAGCTGTCCCAAGGCGAGTGGAGCGAGGCGCCCGCCGGCCCGCCTCGCGGGATCGCCGTCTTCGCCGGGGACACCACGATCCGGAGTTTCCAGGACGGGCCGGTGGCACACTGGGCCGAGTACGACACCGGCGGCCACTTCCCCGCGATGGAGGTCCCCGGCCTGTTCGCCGAAGACCTCCGTTCCTTCCTGCGAAAGTGCGGCTGACGATGGAACTTCTGAGCCCCCGGGCCCTCAACCGCGCGACCCTGGCCAGGCAGCTCCTGCTCGACCGCGCCGATCTGCCCGCCGTCACCGCGATCGAGCGGCTGGCCGGCCTCCAGGCGCAGGCACCCGACGCGTCCTACGTCGGGCTGTGGTCGCGGCTTGGGGATTTCGAAGTGGACGAGCTGGCGAAACCGCTGGCCGCCCGCGAAGTCGTCCGGTCGACGTTGATGCGCGGCACGGTGCACCTGGTGACGGCCTCGGACGGCCTCGCCCTGTGGCCCACCATCAAACCGGTGGTCGAGCGGGGTTTCCTCGGCCACTATTCGCGGGAGGTCGCCGGACTCGATCTCGCCGCGATCGCCGAAGCGGGGCGGGCCCTGCTGGCCGAGCGGCCCCGCACGCGCGCCGAGATCCGCGCCGCGCTGGCGGACCGATGGCCGGACGCCGACCCGACCACCCTCGCCTACGCGATCCAGAGCCTTCTCCCCCTCGCGCACGTGACCCCGCGTGGCCTGTGGGGCCAAACCGGCCCGGCCGCGTTCGCCCTGCTCGAAGAGTGGGCCGGCGCACCGATCACCGACGGCATCACGCTCGACGATCTGGTGCTGCGCTACCTCGAGGCGTTGGGTCCGGCGACCGTCCGCGACGCGCAGGTCTGGTCGGGGCTCACCAAGCTCAAGGAGGTCTTCGAGCGGCTCCGGCCGCGGCTGCGCACCTTCACCGGCACCGACGGGAAGGAACTGTTCGACCTCCCCGACTCGCCGCGTCCCGACCCGGAAACCCCGGCGCCGCCCCGGTTCCTGCCCGAATACGACAACGTCCTGCTCTCCCACGCCGACCGCGTGCGGGTGATCCCGGACGGCCGCCGCGTGCCGCTGCCACCGGGCAACGGCGGCCGCCGGGGCACCCTGCTCGTCGATGGTGAATTCCTGGCCATTTGGGCGATCAAAGGGGCGACACTGACGATCGAATCACCGAAACCCTTGCGGGATCAGGATTCGATCGCCGAAGAGGGCGTGCGGCTGCTGCAATTCGTAGTGCCGGATCAGGACCACGACGTACGTTTCGACATCGGCGGATAACGGTCCGGCCTTTTGCCGTAACGAAGGGCGGCGTTCGGGCGAAGCATGGCGCGTGGAGCCTGAAGGGAGCGGGCCATGGGCAAGAACTACGGATTCATGACGGTGCTTGCGGGGCTGAGCGCGCTCGCGGTCATCACGGTGGCGGCGGTCATGCGGTACCCGAGCACGTCGGACGTCACGGCGGTGATCACCGCGGCGGGGACGGTGATCGGCACCGTGGTGGGTGCCTTCTTCGGCGTGAACGCGGCTTCGGCGGGACGCGTGAAGGCCGAGGAAAGCCGCGATCAAGCGACCGCGGCGCTGGTGAAAGTCGCTAGCGAGGCGGACAAGGGCAGCGACGTCGCGAAGGCGGCGATGGAAGGCGTGAGCTGACAGTCCTCTGTGGACACTCAGTCGAGCGCGTCGAGCAGGGCGAGGTCCGGCGGGACGAGCGTCGTGGACAACACGAGCTCACGCAACAGGTTGTCGTTCAACGCGTTGCCGACCGGTTCGCCGACCTCTTCGCGCCGTAAACCGTAAACGCCGCCGGCGGACAACCGCCCCCGGACGTCGATGACGACGTGCTCGACCCGGCGACTGGTCCACGTCTCGGCAGGACGGAGTTCCGCGAGAATCTCGGCCGTCTGCTGACGGGACAACGGCTGCGGATTGAGGTCGTGCAGGAGATAACGCTGCCCGAAGACGACCAGGACCAGGCGTTCTTCCGCGCTGAGGCGCCAGCGGCGGGGCGGCACGGTGACGTCGTCGTGCCGGGTGGCGGGCTGCCCACCGTCAGGACCGGCGACGTACAACTCGAGCAGATGCTCCCGCCTGCCCGAACCACGGACGAACAGCGGCGTGTACCCGTCCGACAGGGGGATCGGCTCCTCGCCGCGAGAAAGCCAGCGGGAATTCGGCATCCGGATGGGCAACTGGCCGGTGTTGCTGACCCACCACCGCCCGCCGGTGAAGTTCAACAGCCCGTGCCTGCGGCTGACCTGCACATCGTTCTCGCCCACACAGACGTCGACCTGCGGCCGATTCCGCCCGAAGGAGATCTCGCCGCCCTCACCCGGATCGACGGACACCCCGCCCGCAAGCGTGAGAGCGAACACCGCGCCGGGAGCCGACGGGGGCACGCCGAGCGCCAAACTCTCATGCGTCGTCGTGAGCCGCTTCATCGTGCCTCCTCCAGTACCCCGGCAGTATGCGGGACCCCGCCGGGGACGGGTCCCCGTGTCGCGTTCATCCGTATGTTGGACTACATGATTGACTTCTCCAAGGACACCGTCTTCAAGCTCACGCCCTGCAAACCGAAGGACATCGCGCCGACGGTGCAGCCGATCATCATCCCCGGTGAACAGATCATCTCGTCATTCAAAGCGGTGCGCGACTTCGTGGTGTTCACGAACAAGCGGCTGATCGCCGTGAACGTCCAGGGCATGACAGGCAAGAAGAAGGACTTCACTTCGCTGCCGTACAACAGGATCCAGGCCTTCTCGATCGAAACCGCGGGCACCTTCGACCTCGATGCCGAACTGGACCTCTGGTTCAGCGGGCTGGGGAACGTGCGGCTGGAGTTCCGCGGGTCGGACATCCGGGCCATCGGCCAGCTGATCGCCACGCACACGCTTTAGCGTTTGGGCGTTTGGGCGTTTGGGCGTTTGGGCGTTTGGGCGTTTGGGCCTGACGATGTAGGAATTGGGACGTTGAGTGTCCCGTTTCCTACATCGTCGGGCCTTGGGTTTATCGGCGGAAGATTGGGGACGTCGAGTGTCCCCGATCCTCCGTTGATCTAGGTCGCGCCAGCCGGTGTGGCGTTGAGTGGGGAAGATTTGGGACGTTGAACGTCCCAAATCTTCCCCGCTCGGCGCCTTCTACATGTTGATCATGTGCCCGGCAAGACCGTGCACGGCTTCCTTCACCGCTTCCCCCAAAGTCGGGTGAGCGTGCACGTTCCGCGAAATCTCGTGCACCGTCAGGTCCCACTGCTGCGCCAGGGTGAGCTCCGGCAGCAGTTCGGTCACCTCGGGGCCGATCAAGTGCGCGCCCAGAAGCTCGCCGTGCGTAGCGTCGCTCAGGATCTTCACGAAACCGACGGCCTCGCCGAGGCCGTGTGCCTTTCCGTTGGCGGTGAAGGGGAACTTCGCCACCTGGACGTCGAAGCCCTTTTCGCGGGCTTGTTCTTCGGTCCAGCCGAAGCTGGCGATCTGCGGCTGGCAGTAGGTCGCGCGCGGGATCATCACGAAGTCGAGTTCCATGGTCTCGGCGCCGGCGATGGTTTCGGCGGCGACGACGCCCATGGACTCCGAGGCGTGCGCGAGCATCAGTTTCGCGGTGACGTCGCCGATCGCGAAGATGTGCGGGACGTTGGTGCGGCCGCGCGAGTCGATGGCGATGGCGCCGCGGTCGGTCAGTTCCACGCCGGTCTTGTCCAGGCCGTAGCCCTCGACCCGCGGCTGGAAACCGATGGCCTGCAACACCTTGTCCGCTTCAAGGACGCGTTGCTCGCCGTTCTTCGACACGGTCACCAGGACCTGCTCGCCGGTGTCGTCGATCGTCTCGACCTTGGTGGAGGTCAGCACCTCGATGCCGAGCTTCCGGTAGCGGCGCGCGAGTTCCGCGGAGACCTCGGCGTCCTCGAGCGGGACCATGCGGTCGAGGTATTCGACGATGGTCACCTTCACGCCGTAGTTGTGCAGCACGTAGGCGAATTCGACGCCGATCGCGCCCGCGCCGGCGATGATGATGCTTTCCGGCAGTTCGTTTTCCATGATCTGCTGTTCGTAGGTGACCACGCGGTCGCTGCGCGTGGTTCCCGGCAGCAGGCGCGCGGTGGCGCCGGTGGCGATCACGCAGTTGTCGAAGGTGATCCGCTCGCCGTTGACCTCGATGGTGTTGGCGTCGACGAAGGTGCCGTGCCCGTCGTATTCGGTGATCTTGTTCTTCTTCATCAGGAAGTGCACGCCCTTGACGCGACCGTCCGCGACCTTGCGGCTGCGGTCGAAGGCGGCCTGGTAGTCGAAGCTGACCTTGCCTTCGACCTGGATCCCGAAGGATTTCGCCTCTTTGGTCACGATGTGCGCGAGTTCGGCGTTGCGCAGCAGTGCCTTCGACGGGATGCACCCGACGTTGAGGCAGACCCCGCCCCAGTATTTCTCCTCCACGACCGCCGCGCTCAGCCCCAGTTGCGACGCCCGGATGGCGGCCACGTAACCGCCGACCCCGGCGCCCAGGACAACGACGTCATAATGTGCGCTCATACTTCGAAACCTACCCCTGACCGGGACGGTCCGAAGGGTGAGACTGCCTACTCAGGGCGGGAACCGCGGATCCCGATCAGCAGGTCGGTCACCGCGGTCATGATCCGCTGGGTCGCCTCCTCCAGCACCTCGCGCGACGGCGTGTGCGTCAGGAGATCCGAGAGATCCACCGGCGGACCGGCGACCAGGTTCACCGTCTTGCGCGGGAAGGCGCGCGGGAGCACGGCGTCCGACGGCAGCAGGTGGTGGGTGCCCCAGTTCGCCAGCGGGATCACCGGGACCCCGGTCTCCAGCGCGATCCGCGCGATCCCGGTCTTGCCGCGCATGGGCCACCCGTCCGGGTGATCTGTGAAGGTGGCCTCCGGGAAGATGGCGACGCATTCACCCTCACGGACGGCTTTGACGGCGTCGCGGTACGCGTCCGACGCGGTGGCCGCCCCGCGGTAGACGGGGATGTGCTTGCCGGAGCGCATGACCGAGCCGATGACGGGCGCGTCCCACAGGCTCGCCTTCGCCAGGTAGCGCGGCACGCGGCCGTGCGCGAGGCAGTACGCGGTCACGGTCGTCGGGTCGGCGAAGGACAGATGGTTCGACGCGACCAGGAAGCCGCCCGACGCGGGCAGGTGCTCGCCGCCGCGCACCCGGAACCGGGTGAACAGCACCAGGAACGGCCAGACGACGTTGATCGCGAGGCTGTACCAGGCGCCCCGGCCGGCGCGGGCGAAGCGCCGGCCGAAGGCGATCATCTGGCGGAACGTCAGCGGGTCACCCGAAACGGGGCTCAGCGCGGTCCAGCGTTCACGGGGTCTCAGCACCATGGACGTAATTCGTAGCCGAACCAGGCCCGGTTCGGCTGAAACCACGCGCGAACGCGGCGCGGATCACACGCGCTCGAGAACCACCACGGGGATCTCACGGTCGGTCTTCTTCGCGTACTCGTTGTAGTCCGGCCAGACGGCGGCGAGTTTCTCCCACAGCTTCGCGCGCTCCTCACCTTCCAGGGTCCGGGCCCGCGCGGTGAACTTGTCCGCCTTGACCTGGGCCTTGACCTCGGGGTTGGCCTGCAGGTTCTTGTACCAGCCCGGGTCATCCGGCGCGCCGCCCTTGGACGCCACGATCACCGGGTTGCCGTCGTCGTCGAACTGGTAGATCAGCGCGAACTTGCGGTCCTCGCCGGTCTTGCGGCCCTTGGTCGTGAGGACGAGGCAGGGCGCGCCCTTCTCCCAGTCGTGGCCCACCTCGCCGTCGGTCTCTTCGTAGCGACGGACGTGCTCGTCACCGAAAAGCATGTCTGCGTTCCTCTCCTCGTCCTGGCGTGTACCGGCGCCCTGCCAGTCTGACCCGAATCGGTCGGTCGCGCTGATCAACTCGTGCAGGGTGCCGGGCTCGTCGAACGCGTGACCCGAGTCGCCGATCATCTTCAGTTCCGCGGTCGGCAGCACCTGGCTGAGCTCCCACGCGGTGATGGCCGGGGTGACCACGTCGTAGCGTCCCTGGACCAGAACGCACGGGATGTCCCGGAGCTTCCCGGCGTCACGTAGCAGCTGGTCCTCGGCCAGCCAGCCGCCGTGCCGGAAGTAGTGGTTCTCGATCCTCGCGATCGCGAGGGCGAACGAGGGATCGGTGAACCCGTCGATCACCTCGTCCCGCGGACGCAGTTTGACCGTCTCCCCCTCCCAGCGGCTCCACGCGATCGCGGCGGGCCCGTGCACGGCGGGATCCGGATGGCTCAGCAGTTCGTGGTACACCTCGATGAGGTTCTCCTGACGGCGCGAAAACGGCACCGGCGCCAGGAACCGCGACCACGCCTCGGGAAAGAGGTACGCCGCTCCCCCGCCGTAGAGCCATTGCAGTTCCTTCACCCGCAAGGTGGCCACGCCGCGGAGGACGAGTTCCGTGACCCGCCCGGGGTGGGTTTCGGCGTAGGTCAGCCCGAGCACACTCCCCCACGAGCCGCCGAACACCATCCAGTGTTCGATGTCGAGATGTTCGCGCAACCGTTCGATGTCGGCCACCAGATGCCACGTCGTGTTGACCGAAAGATCGACTTCCGGCGTGGCGCAGTTCGGCGTGCTGCGCCCGCAGCCGCGCTGATCGAAAAGGACGATCCGGTACCGCGCGGGATCGAACAGTCTGCGATGTCTGGCGCTCGAACCGCTTCCGGGGCCGCCGTGCAGGAAAATCACCGGCTTGCCATCGGGGTCGCCGCATTCCTCCCAATAGATCTCGTTGCCGTCACCGACAGGCAACATCCCTTGGACGTAAGGTTCGATTTCCGGGTAAAGGCCGAGCATGTCCGCCACTATGCCCCAAACGCCAGCTTGGAGGATCGATGAAGGCCCGCCCCCACGTGACGCTGGAAGATGTGGCCCGCACCGCGGACGTCTCGCTCGCGACCGCGTCCCGCGTACTCAACGGAACCGCCACCGTCCGGGGAGATCTCCGCGAACGAGTGATCGCCGCGGCCGCCGAACTGTCTTATACGCCTAATGCTCACGCTCAGGCATTGGCCGGTGGCTCACAGCCCACCGTGGGAGTGATCTGCCACGACGTCGGCGACCCGTATTTCGCCGCGATCGCCGGCGGGGTCATGCGAGTGGCGAGTGAAAACGATCTTCTGGTGATGCTCGCGAGCACGTTCCGCGATCCGGCCAAGGAGGTCGCCTACGTTTCGACGCTGCGTGCCCAGCGCGCGTCGGCCATTCTGCTGATCGGTTCCGCGTTCGAAGACAAGGCGTGGGAAAAGGCGATGGCCGCCGAACTCGAACCGTACCGGCGCGGCGGCGGGCACGTCGCCGCGGTCAGCAGGCACCGCGGGCTCAAAGTGGACACCGTCCAGCCCGACAACCGGGGCGGCGGCGCCGAACTGGCGAAGGCACTGCTGGCCATGGGGCACCGCCGGTTCGCCGCGCTCGCCGGGCCGAGGAGCCTGACGACCGTCGTCGACCGTCTCGACGGTTTCGCCGCGGAACTGCTGGCGCAGGGCGTCGAGCTGGCCGAGGACGACATCGCCGAGGCGGCGTTCACCCGCGACGGTGGCTACGAGGCGATGGAGAAGATCCTCGCCAAGCCGCGGAAACAGTGGCCGACCTGCGTGTTCGCGGTGACCGACGTGATGGCCATCGGCGCGATGTCGGCGCTGCGCGACGCCGGCGTCTCCATCCCCGGCGAGATGTCGATCGCCGGTTTCGACGACATCCCGGTAGTGCGCGATCTCACGCCGGCGCTGAGCACGGTCGCGCTGCCGCTGGAGAAGCTGGGCGAACGGGCCATGGACCTGGCACTCAAGGCCGCCCCCGGCACCCGGCCGCGGATGGTGCGGATGTCCGGTGAGGTCGTCCTGCGCCGCAGCACCGCCGCTCCCGCTCGCTGAGCCTGTTGGCGGAGCTGAAGACAGACCTGCAAAGGCGACCGAGCGTGAACCCGCCCCGGCCGAAGGCCCCGCTATCGCGGTGGCAGGGCGCCTTGTCCACATCCGTGACGTGGACGACCGAACAGCGCCCTGCCGACGTCGATCGCGGACGCGGGTTCACCAATAGACGCTGAGCCCCTTGTGTGCGGCCTACGAGGTGACTTAACGTGGAATGAGAAAGCGCTTTCTCACCCCCGTGCCACGGAGACCCGATGACCTTGATCGCCCTGCCCACCGCCGACGGCGGCCTGGTGGAGTGGACGCCGCGAGGGGCGGAAACGCCCGCGAAACCGGCCTCGCCGCCGACCTCCCGGATCGCTTACGCGGCAGCACACGTCGTCGCCGACCCGCTCGCGCCCGCCGACCCCGAAGAAGGCGCCGTGCTGGATTGGGACACCACGCTCGCCTTCCGCGAGCACCTGTGGTCCTGCGGTCTCGGCGTGGCCGAAGCGATGGACACCGCACAGCGCGGGATGGGCCTGGACTGGGACACCACCAAGGACCTCATCCGGCGCACCGGGGCGCTCGCCGCCGGACGGCCGTGGGTGGCGGGCGTCGGCACCGATCAGCTTCCCGGCGGGGAGGCCACCGCCGAGTCCATTGTGGACGCCTGGCACGAGCAGCTCGACCTGGTCGGCGAGGCCGGGGCGATCCCCGTCGTGATGGCCAGCCGCGCGCTGGCCGCGTCGGCGTCCGGACCCGCGGATTACCATGCCGCGTACGGGAAACTGCTCTCCGGCGCCGACCGTCCGGTCCTGCTGCACTGGCTGGGCGAGCAGTTCGATCCGGCGCTGGCGGGTTACTGGGGCCACGGTGACGTCCGCGAGGCCGCCAAGGAACTGGGCAGGCTCTGCGCCGAGCACGCCGGCGTGATCGCCGGGGTCAAGGTTTCGGTGCTCGACGCGTCGATCGAGACCGAGTTCCGCCGGGCGCTGCCCGAAGGCGTCAAGTGCTACACCGGCGACGACTTCAACTACCCGGAACTGATCGCCGGGGACGATCAGGGCCACAGCGAAGCACTTCTGGGCATTTTCGACGCCGTCGCGCAGGTCGCCGCCGCCGCGCTCGCCCGGCTCGACGAAGGCGACAAGGCGGGCTTCCACGGCCTGCTGGACCCGACGGTGGCGCTGAGCCGCGCCATCTTCCGTGCGCCCACCAGGAACTACAAGACCGGCGTCGTGTTCCTCGCCTACCTCAACGGGCACCAGGAGCACTTCCGGATGGTCGCCGGCCGCGAATCAGCCCGGTCCATCACGCATCTGGCCGAACTGCTGCGCCTGGCCGACGCCGCCGGGGCGCTCGCCGACCCGGATCTCGCCGTCGCGCGGATGCGTCCGCTGCTCGCCGCGGCGGGGGTGGCCTGATGGACCGGTTGAGCCTGAACCAGATCACCACCAAGGCGTGGTCGCTGCCGGAGGCCGTCGCGGGCTGCGCCGAAGCGGGTGTCCGCTGGATCGGCCTGTGGCGGGACAAGGTCGCCGAGACCGGTGTCGAGGAGACCGCGCGGCTGCTCAAGGAGTACGACGTCGGCGTGTCGTCGTTGTGCCGTGGCGGTTTCTTCACCGGGATCACCCCGGAAGGGTCTCCTGTGGACGGTCTCGCGCAGACCAGGGAGGCGATCGACGAAGCCGCCGCGCTGGGCGCCGGCGTCCTCGTCCTGGTCGTGGGCGGGGTGAACGGCGACCTGGCGTCGTCGCGGCAGCGGGTCGCGGACGCGGTCGGTGAGCTGGCGCCGTACGCTGGTGAGCGCGGGGTCCGCCTCGGCTTGGAACCACTGCACCCCATGCAGTGCGCCGAACGTTCGGTGCTGTCCACTGTGGAGCAGGCGCTGGCGATCGCGCTGGAGCATCCCGCCGGACAGGTCGGCGTGATCGTCGACGAGTTCCACGTGTGGTGGGATCCGCGGATCGAGGAATCGATCGCCGCGGCGGCCGGGCGGATCGCCGGATTCCACGTCTGCGACCAGAAGGTGCCGCTCACCGACACCCTGCTCGGCCGGGCGCTGCCCGGTGACGGCCCGATCGACCACCGGCACCTGAAGGCCTGCGTCGAGGCCGCCGGGTACACCGGGCCGATCGAGGTCGAGGTGTTCGACGCCGATCTCTGGCGCCGTCCCGGTGGTGAAGTGCTCGCGGAGACCATCACGGCCTACCGGGACCACGTTTCCTGACGAAAGTAAGGGGCACTCGCTGCCCAAGGTCCGCTGTCGGGGCGGCCGTGGTTTTCCTACCGTTCGCGGCATGAAACCACGGCTGCTCTGGTTGCTGGGCACAGCACTGCTCCTGCTCGCCGTCCACACCGACTGGAACGTCCCGCTCGCGGCGTGGGTGTTCCCGGTCTTCCTGCTCCGCTACGCCCGCCAGGTGCCCGCGCGGCGCGCGGTCGTGATGGTGGGCCTGTCCCTGCTGATCGGGCAACTCTTCTGGCTCGGGGTCACCGGCCTGCTGTTCGTGCTCTCCGCGCTGCTCGCGTTCACCCTGCTCGCGGTGGTGCAGACGACGGCGTTCCTGGCCGACCGCCTGCTCGCCGACCGTGCGGGGGTGTTGAGGACACTGGTGTTCCCGGTGACGCTCGTCGCGGGCGAGTACCTCTTCACGGTGATCACCGGATTCGGGGATTTCGGCGCGCTCGGCAGCACCCAGTCCGGGAATCTGCCGCTGCTCCAGACGGCGTCGGTGACCGGCGTGTACGGCCTCACCTTCGTCCTCGCGTGGTTCGCGTCGGTCGCGAACACGGTGTGGGCGGAGGGATGGCCGCGGGCCAAGCGCACGGTCCTCGTCCACGTTTGCCTGCTCGGCCTGGTGTTCGCCGCCGGTGGCGCGCGGTTGCTGTTCGACGCTCCCACGACGAAGACGGTGCGGATCGCGGGGATCAGCCCCTCGGCCGAGGCCGACCGGTCGAGTTCCGACGCACTGGAGCGGATCGGGGTCAAGTATTGGCGGGCGCAAGAAGTCGGCGCGGCGGATCCGGCCGCGGTCGGCGCCGCCTTCGCCCCGGTCACCGAGGATCTCGTGACCAGGACCCGGCAGCAGTCGTCGGCGGGGGCGAAGATCGTGCTCTGGCCGGAAACGCACGCCAGGGTGCTGGAACGCGACCAGGCGGCGCTGCTGAGGCGAGTCGGCGCCGAAGCGAAACAGGCGGGCATCCACGTCGGCCTCGCGTACGCGCTCTACACCGCGCAGGCGCCTTACATTCGCAACGTGGCCGTGCTCGTCGGGCCGACCGGCGAGGTGTCGTGGACCTACGACAAGACGCATCCCACGCCGATGGAACCGATGACTCCCGGTCCGGGCATCGTGCCCACCGCGGATTCGCCGTACGGACGGCTCGCGACGGTCATCTGTTACGACGCGGACTTCCCGGGCCTCATGCGCCAGGCCGCGGACAAGGGAACCTCGCTGATGCTCGTCCCCGCCAACGACTGGGCGGGATTCGGCTCGCTGCATGCGGAAAAAGCCACCTTCCGCGCGGTGGAGAACGGTTACGCGCTCTTCCGGCACTCCACCCACGGGAATTCCACAGCTGTGGACAGCCAAGGGCGTGTGCTCGGGCATGCCGACTACCACCGCACGGATCAGCAGACGCTCGTCGCGGATCTTCCGGTGCAGTCGCGAACACAGACCGTGTACGGCCGTGTCGGTGACGTGTTCGCCTGGCTGTGTCTCGCGGCGGCCGCGCTCTGTCCTTTATGGACATATCGAAGGAACCGTTAGCGCGCTGTTACGGAAGAGGTGGTGTTCGTAACGTCTCAGCCGAAAAGAACAGTGTTCAACGGTTAAGCTGCCCCGCATGCCGAAATTGCTGGTGGTCGAAGACGACGACGCGATCGGCGGTGTCCTCGAATCGACGCTCCGTCTGCACGGCTACGAGGTTTCCTGGCAGCGCGACGGCCGCACCGAGCTCGCGGCCGCGGCGGAGGGCGACATCGACTTCGTCCTGCTCGACCTCGGCCTGCCGGATCTGGACGGGGTCGAGGTCTGCCGACGGCTGCGGGCGGAACTGCCCGGCGCCGTCCTGGTCATCCTGACCGCCCGGCAGGAGGAGATGGACGTCGTCGTCGGCCTGGAGGCAGGCGCCGACGACTACCTCACCAAACCCATCCGTCTCGGTGAGCTGCTCGCCAGGGTGCGGGCGCATCTGCGGCGCGGGACGGCCCCGCCCGAAAGCAGGCCCGCGATCGCCGTCGGCCATCTGCGGGTGGACACCGCCGGACGGCGGGTCAGCGTCGGTGGACGGGAGATCCCGTTGCGGGCCAAGGAGTTCGACCTGCTCGCCCGGCTGGCCGAGCAGCCGGGTGTCGCGGTCAGCCGGGACACCCTGATGTCGGAGGTGTGGGACGCGCACTGGTACGGCTCCACGAAGACCCTGGACGTGCACATCGCCGCGCTGCGCCGGAAGCTGACCGAGTCGGCGCCCACGCCCGAGCAGGCGCCGCGGATTTCGACGTTGCGCGGCCACGGGTACCGCCTCGAACAGCCTCTCGAAGCTCAGTAGTCGCGCAGGTCTGATACCTCGTCGCGGGCGGCGAGCTGCGCGATCCGCGCCGACGCCGCGACGCACGACACGATCACCACCACCGCGAGCAACCCGAAGTACCCGTGCGGCGAAGGCGTTCTCTCCACCTGCGCGACGAAGACGAACAGCACGCCGAGCAGGTGGCCGGCGATCAGGCCCCCGCCGCCGACGACCAGCGCGTCACCCGCGATGAACGCCGCCACCTGACGCCGTTTCCCGCCGAGTGTGCTCACGATCAGCAGGTCGCGGCGGCGTTCGTTGAGCGCCGCTCCGAACGAGGGGCCTGCCGCGGCGGCCGCGAGGATCAGGGACGCGATCAGATCGACCTCGGCCTCGCCGCAGCCGTCCTTGGTGAGAGCGGTCGAAATGGCGAAGGCCACCGCCAGCGCGACCAGCACCACCGATCGCGCCAGGAGCGCGCTCCGCCACGAAATGGACAGCGCGATCACGCCCGCGAGCCCCGAAACGAGCGGCCGGAGTATCCCGCCGATCACCCGCTTCCCCTTCCGCAGCCCCAGCTCCACCAATCGCCACAACAGCATCGTGCCGCCCGCCCAGCCGAACAGCGGCCAGACCAAGGCGAGCGCGAGCAGGATGAAGTCGATGCCGTAGGGCGACCACCAGGGCGGCCCGCCGTCGGCCGGGACGAAGTACCACTCGCGCAGCACCGGGGGCAGGATGGCGAGTGCCGCGACGAGCAGCCCGGCGACCAGCAAGAGAACGATTTCCCGGACGAGCGCTACGCCGCTGCCGGTCGAGAAGCCACAGGCCAGGGACAGTGCCACCCCGGTCACGCCGCCGGTGAGGCCCGCCGCCGCGGCTTCGGCGGCGGCCAGTCCGAACACCTGACCGCCGGTGGCGCCTCGGGCGCGCAGCAGGTCCTGATCCGCCCGCAGCACCCGCGCCGAGGGGGTGGCCAGCAGCACCACGAGCACCATCGCCGGTATCCAGCGCGGTGCCGGGGTCCAGGTCCAGTCGTGCACCGCGAGCAGCGTGGTCACGATCGCGACCCCGGCGGCGGGCACGCCGAGCCTGGCGGGGCGCACACGCGCGATCCCGCCGACCCACAACGCCATCGCCGCCATCATCGGTCCCGCACCAGCTTCCCGTCGACCATCGCCCACTGTTCGCCGAACAGCCCGGCAGGCGCCGGTTCGGCGGTGGCCACCAGCAGTCCGGCGGCCAGCCGGTCCGCGGCCTGCACGAGCCTGCCGAGGAGCCGCTCCCCCGCGCGCTGGTCCAGCCAGCCCGCCGGGTCGTCGGCGAGGATGAGTTTCGGTGCGGGCGCGAGCGCCCTGGCCAGGATGGCGAGCCGGATCTGCTCACCGGTCAGGTCACGAGGCGCCTTCTTGGCGAAACCGGCGAGGCCCACGAGCTCCAGCGCGCCGTCGACGGCGTCACGGACCGCGGTGCCGGTGCGGCCCGCGAGGACCAGCGGCAGGGCGACGTTGAGCCGGACGTCGAGATCGCGCAGCAGCCCGCCGTCCTGCAGCACCAGCCCGATCAGGTCGGGCCCCGGCGGCGACGGCTCGAACGCGGGCCACTCGATGGTGCCCGCCGTCGGTTTCTTCATCCCGGCGAGCAGATGCAGCAGCGTGGTCTTCCCGGCGCCGGCCCTGCCGTTCACGACCGCGCGGGTCTCCGCGCCGATCACGCAGGTGACGCCGTGTACGGCGACCACCGCGGTCAGGCCGGAACCATAGGTGTGCGCCAGCTCGTCGGTGCGGACCAGTGGTGGCCTCACGCCACTCTCACGATCCGGTGCGCGGCCGCCGCGATCTGGTGGTCACGGGTCGCCACGACGACGGCCGTCCCGCGGGCCGCGACAGCGCACAGCAGATCCATGAGTTCGAGCGCGGCGAGCCCGTCGAGTTCTCCGGCCGGTTCGTCGGCGACCACGATCTCGGGTGCCCCGGCCAGCGCGACGGCGACTCCGGCCCGCGCGCCTTCCAGGGGCGACAGCGTGTCCGGATAGGTGTCGCCGCGGCCGGCGAGTCCGACCAGTTCGAGCAGGTCGCCGGCATCGCGCAGGGAGCGACGGCCGGCGAGCCTTCCCGCCAGCACGACGTTCTGCCCGACGGTGAGATGACCGAAGAGGTTCCCGCGTCTGAGCAGCACTCCGACACCGGGAGAACCGGCGGGGGCGTCGCCACTTCCGGCGGGCAGCACGGCCACACACTCGCCCGGGACGGCGAACCGGACGAGGGGGACGGATCCGGGCCCCGGGCCTGCCATGACGGCGGCACGTCGGCGCATGGCCCCAAGGTAAAGCGAACGGGGTCAACATCGCCTTGAACTCAGGTCAACGGACGGCAAAATATCGCGTCGGGTGGGTGATCCTCTCCCTCTTCGGCCACACTCTGTCCGTGCGCCGCCGGATCGTCACCCTCACCGTGCTGGCCGCGGTGCTGGCGATCACCCTCTTCGGGGCGCCGCTGGCCATCGCGGTCGCGAGGTTCCACGAGGGCAACTCGACCCACGACCTCGAACGGGTCGCCGACACGGTCGTGCTCGACGTGACCGGCGATCTCGCCAACGGCCGGGTCCCGGAGCTCCGGCCGATCAAACCGGACAAGGACCGTATCCGCGGGATCAGGGTCGCGGTCTACACCCCGACAGGCAGGCTCCTGGCCGGTAATGGCCCGGCCAGTGAAGACCGATACGTCCGCGAAGCGCACTACACCGACATGGCGACCGGGACCCGCGAAGACGAGGTCGTCCTGGCCGTCCCGGTGCTCAGCGGGCAGTCGCTGGTCGGCGTGGTCCGCGCCGCCCACCCCCGGTCCGAACTGGACGCCCGGATCCGGCTGACCTGGATCAAGATGATCGTGCTCGCCGGGCTCGCGATCGGGGCCAGCTGGCTGATCGGACGCCGGATCGCCACCCGGCTGGCGCGGCCGCTGGAGGATCTGGCCGCCACCGCCGAGCGACTCGGCGAGGGCGACTTCACCGTCCGCGCCCGCCGGACGGGGATCCGCGAGATCGACCAGGTCGCCGAAGCGCTCGACGTCACGTCCGAGCGGATCGGCGAGACGCTAGAACGCGAGCGGACCTTCTCCTCCGACGCCTCGCACCAGTTGCGGACGCCGTTGACCGGGCTGCGGCTGCAACTGGAGGCGGCGCTGGAGAGCCCCGATCGCGACCCCTACGCGACGATCCGCGACGGCATCGCGTCGGCCGACCGGCTGGAACGCACCATCGACGACCTGCTGGCGCTGGCCAAACAGACCAGGGCTCCGCGTGCGCTGCTCGACCTCGGCAAACTTTTCGAAGAGGTCCGCCAGACCTGGCACGGTCTGCTCGCCGGACGCGGCCGAGCGCTGCGGATCAGCGGCCGCGAGGCCCTGCCGGCGCGGGCGGCGGACGCGGCCGTACGGCAGGTGCTCGCCGTGCTGCTGGACAACGCGGCGACGCACGGACGCGGCACGGTCACCGTCCTCGCCCGCGACGCCGGGGACGCGCTGGCCATCGACGTGAGCGACGAGGGCACGATCGCGGACGGTCACGATCCGTTCGTGACCGGGGAACGATCCGAAGAGCGCGAAGGCCACGGGATCGGGCTGCGGCTGGCGCGGAGCCTCGCCGAGGCGGAAGGCGGGCGGCTGCGGCTGACCAGCCCGTCGCCGGCGACGTTCACGCTGCTCCTGCCCGCCGAACGTCCGTCGCGATAAGAAGGCCCGGGCCTGGCGAGCTAGGGGGGGTTACTCGCCAGGCCGGGCCGGTAGGAGGCAAACGCGCCCCGACAGCGCGCACGGCATGCCACCTGAATGAAGACGGTAAAGACCAGCGGGCCAACAGACGGTACACGCCGGATTAACTGACACTTTGCTTTTGAATGTCACAGCAATAAGGCCGTTGTCCGGCCGCGCTGAATCGATCGTGGGAAGATTGACCGCATGACCACCGAGCCGGCGCCGAGATGGCGGAGACTGGAACCGGACGAACGCAAGGAGCAGATCTTCGCCTGCGCGGCCCGCCTTTTCGCGGACCGTCCCTACTCGGAAGTGTCCACTTCGGACATCGCGGCGGCGGCCGGGGTCGCCAGGGGGTTGATCAACCACTACTTCGGCACCAAACGCGAGCTGTACCTGGAGATCATCCGCCGCGCGCTGACCGTGCCGAGGCTCGCCGTCGACATCCTGCCGGAGGGCCCGCTCGAACTGCGCGCCGACGTCGCCATCGACTGGTTCCTGGACATGGTCACCAGTCAGGAGAAGATGTGGCTGGCCGCGATCGCGCCGGAGGGCATCGGCCGGGACCTCGAGGTCGAACGGATCCTCGAAGAGGCCGATCGCGAATCGGCCGACCGGGTGCTCGAAGCCGTCGGCCTCTCCCGCGAGAGTGAACACGGGCAGGAGCTGAACGCGCTGGTCCGCGCGTTCGGCGGGATGGTCAAGGCGGCGGGCCGCGAATGGCTCGTCCGCGGTTCGCTCAACCGGGCGCAGGTGCACACACTGCTCAGCAAGTCACTGGTCACGTTGGTCGGCGAGGTCTTCCCCGAGATCCAGCGCGCCGCCCCGCGTCACGGATAAAGAAGCCCCCGGCACCTCGAGGGGGAGGTTGGTGCCAGGGGCTTCGGGACCGGTGACGAGCACCGGTATTCCTCCACACTACGCCGATTCGCTGTCACGGCTCTGTCAAACTTCCGAGAGCGTTCAACTGGGTGAGCCGAAGTTCGAGCCCGTCAAGACAGCGCTGCACGGCGTAACCGTAGAGCCGCTCGTAGTAACCCGCGGCGAGATCGGGATCCGCGACCAGCGCCGAAATCGACTCGCCCAGCGCCGCCATCCCCGGCAGATCCTCGCGGGTGCGGTACGCCGCGTAGCCCTCGGACCGGTCGAGCTGGAGCGCCATCGCGCTCTCGCGGTCGTCCTCCATCGCGACGAACTGGCAGGCGGTGGCGAGCAGCAGGTTGTAGGCGAACGGCGCCTCGGTGCCGAAGCCCGCCGCGAGCAGACGGCCGATGCCGGTGTTCATGGTCGGCACGGCGGCGGCGACCGACGGCCCGAACAGGGCCAGCCGCCGCGCCGAACCGGGATAGCGGCGCAACACTTTCCGCACGGTCGGCAGGAACTCGTCGAACCAGTCCCGCCACGGCAGGGTCTCGTCGGGCAAGATCAGTTCGCCGACCACCCGGTCCAGCACCGCGACCACGACGGTGTCGCGGTCGCCCACGTGGTGGTAGACCACCGCGGGGTAGGCGTCGACGGCGGCCGCCAGCTGCCGCAGCGTCCAGTTCTCCAGGCCGGACTCGGCCGAAAGCTCCAGTGCCGCGTCGACGATACGGTCCTTGGTGACCGCCTGCCGTCCGGAAGCCGCGCGCGACCTCGGCCGGGAACCCGCGTCTTCGGAGAAAGTCGGCATGCGGGTTACCGTATCCGTCTTCGCCTGGTCCGATGGTGGGGGTTCCGGCAGGATCGTGGCATGCCCCGCGCGCGTGTGAACGGTCTCGAACTCGAATACGACACCTTCGGCTCCCCCGCGGATCCGCCGCTCGTCCTGGTGATGGGTCTCGGCGCCCAGATGGTGACGTGGGAAGTCGGCTTCTGCGAACTGCTCGCCGAGGGCGGGTTCCACGTCGTCCGGTTCGACAACCGCGACATCGGCCTCTCGTCCTATCTGGACGATCTCCCCGCGCCGGACCTGGCCGCACTCGCCGCCGGCGACCTGACCTCCGCGCCGTACCTCCTTTCCGATCTCGCCGCCGACGTCACCGGGCTGTTCGACGCGCTCGGCTTCGGGCGGGCGCACGTCGTCGGCGCCTCGATGGGCGGGATGATCGTGCAGCAGCTCGCGATCGACGCGCCGGAACGGCTGCTGAGCCTCACCTCGATCATGTCGACCACCGGGGATCCCTCGGTCGGGCATCCGGAGCCCGCCGCGCTCGCCGGGCTGACGCGCCCGCCGGCCGCCACCCGGGAGCAGGCGATCGAGGACGGCGTCGAATGGTTCAAGCTCGTGGGCTCGCCCGGGCACCCGTCCGACGACGAATTCCTGCGGATGAAGTCCGCCCGCAACTACGACCGGGCCAATCACCCCGCGGGCGCGTTGCGGCAGGCGGCCGCCGTCGTCGCTTCGGGTGACCGCACGGCGAAGCTGCGCGAGGTCCACGTCCCGACGCTCGTCATCCACGGCGAGAGCGACCCGCTGATCAACGTCAGCGGCGGGAAGGCGACCGCGGAAGCGATCCCGGACGCCGAACTGCTGCTGTTCCCCGGAATGGGGCACGAACTGCCGCGGCAGTTGTGGCCCGCGATCGCCGACGCGATCATCGCGCACGCGCGGAAGGCTTGAGGGGTAAGGCAAAGGGGGCGTGGTCGGTGCCGGGGGTCGTGAGTGGCCAGTGTCCTTGCCCGCCTGAGTACATGAAGGACCCCTTCCTTGCGCCTAGGTACAGGAAGGGGTCCTTCATGTACCTCGGCAAGGTGCGAAGGTCGAGTTTCCTCGGCTGAGCCGAGGGAAGGGGGCCTTCACGCGCCACTGCTGTGACCACTGGTGCCGGTGGGGCGTGGCGATCATCGAGTCCGTGACCAACCGCAGCCGGAATCCACGTAGATACCTAAGACACCCTTCACCTTCTCCTCAATATGGCGTCAAAAATCCCGGCCGACGCGTAGGGAACCCGTTCACGCGGACGGCACGTCCGGTGACGTGGAGTTGACTGGGCGGATGAGGAAAACCGAGTGCTTCGGCTTCCCGTTCGGTTGTGTCTCCGTCGTCGTCGCGGCGTCGGTGGCCGGGCTACTCGGTTCCGCCCGACATCACGCCTTTTCCTTGGTGGCCTTGGGTTTCGTCGTGCTCGTCACCGGCGCCGTGACCAGTCGGGCCGCGGCGGCCGGGACGGCGCTGATCGCCTGGAGTGTCCATTCGGGATTCGTCGTCGGCACGATGGGAGAGCTTCAATTCACCGCCGAGACCGGTGTCGCCGCGATCGTGTTCGCCACCGCGACCGCGGTCGGCGCGCTCGCCGGGGCGGTACGGCGTGCCGTGCGAAAGGCCGTGTCCGAGTCGCCCCACCCCCTGGAAGGGGCGACTCGGACACGGCTTCCCGGCGTGCGCGCACCTGCCCACTCCCCTCCGGTGGGCGGATGCGAAGGGGATCATCGGCTACCGGAAGGTTCCAGCTGGTCCGCCCGGACCCAGGTCGCGTGAAAACCGAGCGGGACACGCTGGGGCAAAAGGACCCTGGCCACGGGTCCGGCAGCGAGATCGGCGGCGTCGAAGATGTCCAGTTCCGAGCGCCCCTCGCGCTCGTCCTGGACGAAGGTCACCAGATAGCCGTCAGCGGAATCGGCGGCCGCGCCGTCGCGGGGTGCGAACGGCGCCTCACTGCCCCACCGGCCCGGACCGAAGCGATATTCGGTCTTGGCGCCGGCACGATTGTCGTAGCACACCAGGCCGTCGAACTTGAGCGTCGAATCCGGCGAGATGTGCACCGCGTAGGAAAAGCGATTCCGGCCGCCGACCACCCTCGAGTCGACGGACGGAAACTCGGTGTTGTCGTCGTCGAGCTGATCCTCCAGGCACTGCCCGGTCCGCAGGTTGAACCGGTAGCGGTGCGGTGAGGCGTCCAGCCGCAGGTACGACAGCATCTTGGCGAGCGGGGTGCGTGCGTCGGCTGCCGGGGCGGCCAATTGATCATGCGGCCGCTGGACGCGGCAGACGTCGAGGACGATTTCCTCGCCCTGCTCCCAGGCGTTGACGACGTGGTAGATGTAGCACGGGCTGGCTTCGAACCAGCGGATCTGGCTACCGTTACCGTAGCGAGGCAGCACCCCGAACCGGCTCGGCAGCGACCGGTCGAACACCAGCTTGTGACGGCCGTTGCGCGCCGCCTCCCTGTCCTGCACCAGCGGCAAGTCCATCAGGATCGCGTAGTTCTCGGTGATCGCCATGTCGTGCGGCAGGCGCGGACCGGGGAGTTCGATCTCGGTCGTGCTCGCGACCCTGCCGTCGGCGCTGATCACGCCGTAGCGCAGGTACGGCGGCCGCGGCCCGTAGTCGAACCAGAACATCTCGCCGGTGCGCTCGTCGACCTTCGGATGCGCCATCATGTCGCCGACCAGCGTGCCGAGGAAGTCCTCCGCGCCCAGCGTCTCCAGCGACAGCGGGTCGACCGCGTACGGCTCGCCGCACATGTACCAGGTGGAAAGCACCTTGCCACGATGGAAGATCAGGTCGGTGTTGGCGCTGTCCTTGACGTTCAGGCCGTGCGAGTTGCCGAACGGGTTGCTCTTGGGCGACTCCATGACGCCCTTCCAGAGCGCCTTGCCCGCTTCGGATTCGGCCTCGAACGCCTTGGTGCGGATCCAGCGGTTGCGGTAGCGGGCCTTGCCGTTCTCCAGGTGGACGGCGTGGATCATGCCGTCGCCGTCGAACCAGTGGTAACGGCCCTCCGGCGCGAATCGCGGGTTGGGGCCGTTGCGCAGGTACACGCCGTTCAGGTCCGCGGGGATCTTGCCGATGACCTCGAGCTCACTCGCGTCGAGCTCTTCGCCGACCGGGGCGTAGACGCCCAGCAGGTACGGGTTGACCTCGGGTTCTCCGGCGGCGGCTGCCACCAGGACCGGCTGCTCGGAGGTACTGGTCATCGGTTCTCCCCGGCTGGTTCGCGTTGACCGATTGCCGAGACACTATGATTTCTGTAGTCAGCTGTCAACAGACTTCTTCTGCTGTAGTCAGTAGTACGCTGACAGCGACATCACCGGAGAGGCACGTACGTGACAGAGGCGACGGCGCACCGCGTCCGGCCGGCGGGCGATCCGTTGCGCCGGGCGCTCGAACTGCTCGGCGACCAGTGGACCTTGCTGATCCTGCAGAGCCTGTTCCTGCGTTTCCGCCGGTACGAGGAACTCCGGCTGCGGCTCGGCATCTCCCCCACCGCGTTGTCCGGGCGGCTGCGCGAAATGGTCGACGGCGGCATGCTCGTCCGCACGCCGTACCGGGACGCGCGCCGCACCCGGCACGAGTACCGGCTCACCGAACGCGGCCTCGCGTTGTGGCCGCTGCTGATCTCGATCTGGGCGTGGGAACGGGAATGGGTCGAGGGACGGCGTGCCGTGCTGCCGACGCTGATCCACCTCGACTGCGAACTGCCGACCTCGGCGCCGCTCGGCTGCGCCTCCTGCGAACGCCGGGTCGACGCCCGCGACGTCCGCGCGCGGCGGCTCGACGACACCGGCGTCGTCGAAGCGACGGCGACGAAACGCTTCCGCCGCAAGGACGCCGAGTCTCTCGCGGGCGATCCGCTGATGTTCTTCCCCGACACCATGGAACTCCTCGGCGACCGATGGTCGACCGGGCTCGTCGTGAGCGCGCTGCTCGGGGCACGGCACTTCTCGGAGTTCGAACGCGAACTCGGCATCGGCCCGAGCGTGCTTTCGGGGCGGCTGTCGAAACTCGTGGACGTCGGCGTACTGCGGACCGGGACCGCGAAGACCCGCACCGACGCGCACGACTACCGGCTGACGGCGAAAGGGCTCGCGTTCTTCCCCGCGCTGGCGTTCATCGCCGAGTGGTCGCGGGGCTTCGAGGTGCCGGGACAGGAACCGGACATCACACTGGAGCACGTGGACTGCGGCAACCGGCTGAAGCCGATCCTGCTGTGCGACCACTGCTGGCGGCCGCTGCTGCGCGACCGGGTCCGGTTCGGCGGCCCGGTCCGGCTGCCCACGCCGCCCAGGTGACGTAAATCGACTCGCCAATCCGGATGGTTCCTGACAGGGTGAGAACGTCACATGTCGTCACCTCGGAGGTAGTAATGACTGAACCGGCACCGTCCCCAGCGGATGGCGAAGAGGACGACACCAAGCGCAAGTTCCGCGAGGCCCTGGAGCGCAAGCAGGCCCAGGCCCGTTCGGGCTCGGCACACGAGAACGCCGGCGGCAAGAACCTGCACGCCCACGGCCCGGCCGCGAACAAGCGCACCTTCCGTCGCAAGAGCGGCTGAGTCCCCGCGCCCAAGTGCAATGAAGGGGCCTTTCATAGCAAATTTTGCTATGAAAGGCCCCTTCATTGCACTTGCGGGACACCTGGTGTCCTGAAAGTGGCTTTCGCAACCCCTCGGACCGGCACCGCACCACACCGGCCACCTCCGAGCCCCCTGTGGCCACGTCCCCAGTGCTATGAAAGGTCCTTTCCTTGCAAATTTTGCAAGGAAAGGACCTTTCATAGCGTTTCAGAGAGCTACACCGTCAGGATCGACCGCAGTCCGCCGACCTCGGCCATCCGGCGCTCCGCCAGCCGGGCGGCCGCCGTCGACGGCGGGACCCCGTCGGCCTTGGCCAGCGCGAACACCGCCTTGGTGGTGTCGAAGATGGCCGTCGTCTTGCGCTTGGCCCGCGCGAAGTCGAAGCCGTGCCGCTCGTCGTCGACCTGGATCACGCCACCGGCGTTGACCAGGTAGTCCGGCGCGAAGAGGATGCCGCGGTCGTCGAGTTGCTTGCCGATGCCCGGGTGCGCGAGCTGGTTGTTGGCCGCGCCGCAGACGATCTTGCTGCGCAGCAGCTCGACGGTCTCGTCGTTGAGCACGCCGCCCAGCGCGCACGGCGCGAAGACGTCGAGTTCGGTGCGGATCAGCCTGTCGAGGTCTTCGACGACCTCGACCCCGGGGTACGCCGCGCGGGTGCGTTCGATCGCCGCGGGCGACACGTCGGTGATGACCACCTGCGCGCCCGCCTCGATGAGATGCCCGACCAGGATGTGCCCGACCTTGCCGACCCCGGCGACGCCGACCTTGCGGCCCGCGAGGTCCGGGACGCCCCAGACGGCGTCCGCGGAGGCGCGCATGCCCTGGTAGGTGCCGAAGGCGGTGAGCACCGAAGAGTCGCCGGCGCCGCCGTTCTCCGGCGAGCGGCCCGTGACGAACTCCGATTCGCGGGCGACGATGTCCATGTCCTGCACGTAGGTGCCGACGTCGCAGGCGGTGATGTAGCGGCCGCCCAGCGACTGGACGAACCGGCCGAAGGCGCGAAGCAGCGCTTCGGTCTTGTGTTTCTGGGGATCGCCGATGATGACGGCCTTGCCGCCGCCGAGGTCGAGCCCGGCGAGCGCGTTCTTGTAGGCCATTCCCTTCGACAGCGCGAGGACGTCCGCGAGCGCGGCTTCCTCGGACTCGTAGGGGTAGAACCGGGTTCCGCCGAGCGACGGACCCAGCGCCGTCGAGTAGATCCCGATGATGGCCTTCAGGCCGGTGGCCTGGTCTTGGCAGAAGACGACCTGTTCATGGCCGGTACCCTGGCCGAACACTTCGGTCACTGTGGTGACTCCTTGTCCTGGAGTGCACGCTGCTTGTGGCTCACGTGCGAAGTTCCTGCAACAAGGCACAGTCCCCGACGAAGGTCGTCCGGCGGCGACGGTGCCACATCGCAAACCTAGATCGCCCCGGTCCGTTCGCCAAACCGGGGCAGCGCCGTCTCAGCCGTTGACGACCTCTTGGAGGACGTGGAGCGCGGAGTCGAGCTGACGATCGGACAGGTACGGCGCCGGTCCGAACCTCAGGTACGGGCCGCGGCTGTCGGTCCGGACGCCGCGTCCGGCGAGAGCGGCCTGCAGCGCACCGGCGTCGGCGCACTTCAGTGACAGGAAACCGCCGATCCGGTCCAGCGGTGTCTCGCGGTCACGCGTGATGACCTTTTCGGGCAACCTGAGCTTGTCGAAGCCCTCGGCGAGGAAACCGACCTGGTGCCGCGAGACCTCCCGCAGGAACTCGGGCGTGAGCCCGTGCTCGGCGAAGAACCGGAAGACGCGAGCACCCCGGTAGTGGCTCGTCGGGTCGTAGGTCGCTCCGGCGAACCTGTCCGATCCGTAGGCGTAGGCGACCTGGCCTGGCCGGCGCTCGTCCGCGAGCGCGCCGAACTCGGCGTACCAGCCGGTGACGACCGGGCGCAGTTCCTGCGCGTGCGCGGGCATCCGCAGGAAGCAGTTGCCCTCACCGAGCTGGAGGTACTTGTAGCCGCCGCCGAGGACCCAGGCGTTGGTGAGCCCGAGGTCGTGCAGCGAGAACGGGACGACGCCGAGCGCGTGGTAGGCGTCGACGACGAGGTTCACCGACTTCGAAAGGCAGACGTCGGCGAGATGCGCGAGGCCCGGCACGAGCCGGGAGGTCTCGAACAGCACGGCCGAGACGAGCACGGCGGCGGTGTCTTCGGTGACCTCGGCCGCGACGCGTTCGGCCAGTGTGTTGATCGGCGTCGAGGGGACGCGGACGACCTCGACGCCTTCCTCGGCCAGCCGTGCCAGCTGACGGCGCAGCGTGTGGAACTCCCCGTCGGTGGTGACCAGCCGCGGACGGCGCGGGAGATCCATCGCCGAAAGGAACCGGATCACCAGATCGTGCGTGCTGGCGCCGAGCGCGATGGCGCCGTGCGGGTCACCGAGCAGCACCCGGAACCCGGCCCGCATCTCGTCGGCCTTCGCGAAGGCCCGGTCCCACTTCGTGTCGACCTCTTCGGCCGCGTCGGCGAAGGCATCGAGAAGGCCCTCCCGCGCGACGTCGGGCCAGGCCTGATGCGAGTGCCCGGTCAACAGGATCCGGTCCGCCACGCCGAATTCCGTGTAGTGCGCCGCGAGCGCGTTGGGGTCGCGGCGGAGTTCGTCGAGGTTCGTCAAAGCCTGCTCCGCACCGCCCAGAGGTCCGGGAACATCGGGGAGAAAAGCGTCGAACGCAGGTAGTGCGCGCCCGACGAACCCCCCGTCCCGGTCTTGTCTCCGATGGTCCGCTCGACCATCTTCACGTGCCGATACCGCCACTCCTGCATCCCTTCGTCCAGATCGACCAGGTGCTCCGCCACGACGGACGGCCCGGTGTCATCGCGGTAGACCCGCAACAGAACCTCTTGGAGCGCCGGAGAGGGTTCGAGTGGCTTGGTGACATCGCGCCCGGTCGGGACGTCGTACTCCTTCACCGCGAGGTAGGTGACGAAGGAATCGAAGAGCGACGGCCGTGACATCGCGTCGGAGATCTGGGCGCGCTGTTCACCGCCTTCGGGGTAATGCGCGAACACCCGCTCGTCCCGGCGGCCGAGAACGGCCTCCAGAACGCGGAATTGAGCCGACTGGAACCCGCTCGAAGCGTCGAGTCGCGCACGGAAACTGGTGAACTGGCTCGGAGTCATCGTCTCGAGCACATCTATCTGCGCGACCACCACCTTGAAGATAGTCAGGATTCGCCGCAGCGTGCGGACGGAGTGAGCGGTGTTACCCGCCTCGAGCTGCTCCTGCAGGTAAAGCGCCTCGTGGAGAACTTGTTTGAACCAAAGTTCATACACTTGGTGGATAACAATGAAGAGCAACTCGTCGTGTTCGTCGGAGCGGGGATGCTGCGCGTCCAGCAATTCGTCCAGCGAAAGGTAGGACGTGTAACTCAATGCGGCCTGAGTGTCGTTCATTTTTCTGTCACTCCATCGATATCGCGCCGACCGTGATCGCGCCGCCAGGGCGCACCTTTCGCGGTCAGGTCACCTTGCCCGCGATGGCGCCCTGCCATCGCGATCACGGGGCCTGGCGGCCGAGAACGGCGCGACCCCGAAAAGATCAAGAGCCCCTCGGGGTCGCCTGTCATTTTTCTGTCACCTCATCGAAATGGCGTTGCGCGGCCCGGGCCAGTGCCTGGTAGAGATCGTGGAACAGTTCGACCGCGGCCGCCCGGCTCGGCGGAGCGGGTACCAGCTCGACCGGGAGTTCCGGATCGAGCGACGGGAAGGCGCGGAAGGTGTGCGTCAGCCAGGTCCGGACGGCGAACGCCTCCGCGTCGGGTAAATCACCCGAGTACCCGCCGAAATCCCGGACGAACGCGTCGTACCGCGCGGCGAGGCCGTCGAGGTTCCAGGCCCGGTCGGCGAACCGCCGGACGTCGAGGCCCGCCGACGGTTTCCCGAGCATCAGCCCGGCGTACTCGGAGACGTCCAGTTCGGCCAGCAGGGCGAGCACCTCGGCCTCGCGGTCGTGCGGAGCGATCCAGGTGCCGTCCTGCACCGGCCCGAAACCGAGGAAGCGCAGACGGCGCACCAGCCGTTCCCGGGCTTGGCGGCGGCTTTCGGGGATGCTCTGCCACAGCACGGTCCACTCCCCGGCCTCGCGTTCGCGCCTGCCGAGGGAGAAGATCCGGCGGTCGCCGTCCTCCAGCAGCGCGATCGTGCGGCGGGTCAGTGAGTAGTGGGTGAGCCTGCCCGCCTTGTGTCTCGCGAGCAGGTCGCGGCGGGCGAGCCTGGCCAGCGCGATCCGCGCGGCGCCATCGGAGAAGCCCAGCCCGGCGAGCACGGCGACCAGGCCGCCGGACCAGACACGACGGCTCTCGCGCGGCGACACGTAGCTGCCGAGCAGCGTCATCACCAGTTCCTGGGGACCTGGCTCGCCGTGTGGTGTGGCCGATTCGGGCATGCGCGCAACTCTATACACCTCAGGCCGCTGCGGTGTAGCTTGATTCGGGTGACGTACTTCGCGGAGTTGAGCTCGCGTCAGGTGGCCGCGCTCGCGTCCGATGCGCGCGTCCCCGTGCTGCTGCTGCCGGTGGGCGCGGTCGAACCACACGGGCCGCACGCGCCGCTGGGCACCGATCCCCTGATCTCAAGGGGGATGTGCGAGCGCGCCGCCGCCCGGCTGGCGGGTGACCCCGGCGTCCGCGTGCTGATCCTCCCCGAGGTGCCCTACGGCGTGACCCGGTTCGCGGCCGGGTTCGCGGGCGGCATCTCGATCGGCGAAGAGACCCTGTACGCGCTGCTGACCGAGATCTGTGGAGCGCTCGCCGAGCAGGGATTTTCCCGCATCCTGCTGGTCAACAACCATTTCGAACCGGCACATCTGGCCGTGCTGCGGCGTGTGGCCGAGACCGGCGGCGCCGGCTTCGTCGACCTGGTCCGCCGCCGGTACGCCACCCGGCTCACCGACGAGTTCCGCTCGGGCGAGTGCCACGCCGGGCAGTACGAGACGTCGCTGGTGCTCGCCGACCGGCCGGACCTCGTCGACGCCGCCGTCCAGCGCGCGCTGCCCGCGGTCCACGTCGACCTGGCGCGCGGCGGGGTCACGGACTTCGCCTCGGCCGGGATGACCGAGGCCTACTGCGGCACCCCTGCCCAGGCGAGCGCCGAAGAAGGCGAGAAGACCTTCTCTGTGCTCACCGACATCCTGGTCGAAGCGATCCGGGAGCTGGTATGACCTTCAACCTGGCGACCCATTTCGTGGACCGCCTCCCCGGCGAGCGGACGGCGTTGCTGTGCGGCGACGAGGAGGTCACGTACGCGGAACTGGCGGCATTGGTGAACCGCGCCGGGAACGTGCTGCGCGACCTCGGTGTCCGAAGTGGACAGCGGGTCCTGCTGGCGCTGAACGACAGCGTGGAGTTCGTGGCCGTCTGGTACGCGGCGCAGAAGATCGGCGCCGTCACCGCCGAGGTCTATTCCTTCCTCCAGCCCAAGGATTACGCGTACTACCTGGCCTACACCGAGGCCGTCGTCGTCATCGCGGACGGTTCGACGTTGCCCGCGCTGCGCGAAGCCGGGGCACGGAACCTGCTGGTCATCGGGGATGTCTCCCTGGAGCCTGGCGAGCACTCGTTCGACGCGCTGGTCGCGTCGGCTTCCCCCGGCCTGGAAGCCGCTCCGACCACTTTGGACGATGTCGCGATCTGGAAGTTCACCACCGGGAGCACCGGCTCGCCCAAGGCGTGCGTGCACCCGGCGCGCAGCGCGCTGGAGAGCTTCGACCGATACGCGCTCGGCGTGCTCGGGCTCCGCGAGGACGACCGCGTTCTGGCCGTGCCGAAGCTGTTCTTCGGCTACGCGCGGGACCTGACCGCGTTGTTCCCGTTCGGCGTCGGCGCGTCCGGGATCGTGTTCCCGCAACGCAGCACCGCCGAACTGCTGTTCTCCCTGATCGAGCGCTACCGGCCGACGATCCTCGTCAACGTGCCGACCATGATGAGCGCGATGATCGCGCATCCGGCGGCGTCTACTGTGGACATGAGCTCGCTACGGCTCTCGACGTCGGCGGGCGAGGCACTGCCGTCGGAGCTGCATCGCAAGTGGGACAACGCGTTCGGTGTCCCGGTGATCGACGGGATCGGCTCGTCGGAGGCGTACCACATCTACCTGTCCAACGTGCCCGGCGCGCAGCGGGCCGGCAGCCTCGGCCGTGAGGTCCCCGGTTACACCGCTCGCGTTCTCGACGAAAGCGGCGATCCCTTACCGGATGGGGAGATCGGCACCCTGGAGGTGACCGGCCCGACCATCGCGCGCGAGTACTACGGCGACGCGGAGAAGACCGCGCGGACGTTCCACGGCGACACCCTGCGCACAGGTGACCTCTTCAGCCGCGACACCGACGGGTACTTCCACCACCACGGCCGCGCCGACGACCTGCTGAAGGTATCCGGCGTGTTCGTCGCGCCGAGCGAGATCGAAGACTGTCTCATCGGTCATCCCGCCGTCGTCGACTGCGCGGTGCTGGGGGTGACCGTCGACGGCCTGGTCGTCCCGCGGGCATGCGTCGTCCTGGCGGAGGGCGCTTCCGTGACCGCCGACGAGCTGAAGGACCACGCGCGGGCGCAGCTGGCGAAGCACAAGTATCCGCGCGAGGTGGTGTTCGTGACCGGACTTCCCCGCACGGCCAACGGAAAACTCGATCGGCGCGCGTTGCGCCGGGTGGAGGCAGAGTGAGCAGGATCGTCGTCGTCACCGGCGGGACGCGCGGGATCGGCGCGGCCATCGCCGCCCGGTTCCAGGCCGCCGGGGACAAGGTGCACGCACCAGGCCGGGCCGACTGCGACGTCACCGACGAAGACGCCGTCGCCCGGTATTTCGACGGCCTCGGCCCGGTGGACGTGCTGGTGAACAACGCCGGGATCTCGGCGAGCGCGCCGCTGGCGAAGACGTCGCTGGAGCAGTGGCGGAGCCAGTTCGAAGTCAACGCGACCGGTGCTTTCCTGTGCACACGGGCGGTTCTGCCCGGTATGCGGTCGCGTGACACCGGCCGGATCGTCACCGTCGCCTCGACCGCGTCGCATATCGGCTACCGCTACACGGCCGGATACACCGCGTCGAAGCACGCCGCCGTCGGCCTCATGCGGGCCACCGCCGCGGAACTGGCGGGGACCGGCGTCACCGCGAACGCCGTCTGCCCGGCCTTCGTGCGCACGGACATGACCGCCGCCTCGGTCGCCCGGATCCAGGAACGGACCGGCCGCGACGAAGCCGGCGCGGAAGCCGCCCTCGCCGCCGCGTCCCCGCTCGGCCGCCTGCTCGAACCCGACGAGGTCGCCCACGCGGTGACCTTCTTCGCGGCGCCCGAAGCCGCCGCGATCAACGGACAGACACTCGTCCTCGATGGAGGTGGGATCCAGTCATGAGCCCGTTCCGCGCCACGCCGCCGATCACGACGGACTGGGAGCACTTCGAGTTCACCGTGGACGACGGCGTCGCCACGGTCACCTTGGACCGCCCCGAAAAACTGAACGCGCTCACCTTCGACGCCTACGCGGACCTGCGCGATCTGCTGGCCGAATTGCCGCACCGCGGCGACGTCCGGGTGCTGGTCGTCACCGGCCGCGGGCGCGGCTTCTGCTCCGGCGGCGACGTCGAAGAGATCATCGGCGAACTGCAGAAAATGGAGTCCGCGGAACTGCTGGACTTCACCCGCATGACCGGCGCGGTGGTGAAAGCGCTGCGAGAGTGCCCCATCCCGGTGATCGCCGCGGTGAACGGCATCGCGGCCGGCGCGGGTTCGGTGATCGCGCTGGCGAGCGACTTCCGGCTGATGGCGTCGTCGGCGAAATTCGCTTTCCTGTTCACGAAAGTCGGCCTGGCCGGCGCCGACATGGGCTCGGCGTACCTGCTGCCGCGGCTCGTCGGTCTGGGCCGCGCGACGGAACTGCTGATGCTGGGCGACAAGATCGACGCGGCCCGCGCGGAGGCGATCGGCCTGGCTTCGAAGGTGGTGCCCGACGCTGAGCTCGCTTCCGAGGCTTCCGCTTTGGCCCGGCGGCTCGCCGACGGACCCGCGTTGGCCTACAGCACGACGAAGGTGCTGTTGACGCGGGAGCTCGACATGGACCTGGCGAGTTCCATCGAGCTCGAGGCGATCACGCAGGCTTTGCTGATGACGGCGAAGGACCACGGGGAGTTCTACGCGGCCTGGTCGGCCGGGCGTTCGCCTAAGTGGACCGGGCGGTGAGCTCCGCTGGTGAAGTCAGTTGCGAGTGACGATTCGGGGCCTGGTAACGGTGGCGGCCCGTCACAGTGGCCGGATTCGGGCGTTATGTGAAGGGGTCGTGAGTGGCAAAGGTCGTTCTAACGACCATTACCACTCACGACCCCCCTCGAGTAGCTCACGACCCTCAACCGAACAGCGATTATGCGACTTTGCCGGAACCCTGACCCTGAAGGCAGGGAAGGAGGCCATTAGTCACCTACTTGCGCAGGAGCCGCGGCCCCGAGTAAACGTTCGGCCAGGACCCGGCACCGCTCCCCCAGCTCCGCCGGTTCGAGCACCTCGAACGCGTGCCCCAGCACCACCACATGCATCAGCAGGAAGTCGAGATCCCCGGCCCCGCTCAGCACCTCGCACCGCGAAGGCCCCCGCTCCCGCACCACGGCCGCCGAAGCCGGGATCTGCGCCCGCACGACCGGAGCGGGCGCGTGCACCAGGAACCGCGCCTGGTGCCGGTAGACCCGGCTGGCGATGTTCTCCTGCACGTAGGCCGCCGCGTCGGGCGCCGGGCGCGGGCGGAAACGCCATGACCGCGCGGAAACCTCGGTCATCCGGTCGACGCGGAAGGTGCGCCAGTCGTCGCGGTCGAGGTCGTAGGCGAGCAGGTACCAGCGCCGCCCGGAGGCCACCAGCCGGTACGGCTCGACCCGTCGCAGCGTAGATCCCGAAGAGGACGGATACCCGAAGCCCGCCTCGACCTCGTCGCGGCAGGCTCGGGCCAGTGTCATGAGGACGTCAGGGTCGATCGGCGCGCGGCTTCCGTCGAAGGCGACCACCGAGCCGGACAGCGCGCTCACCTCGTGCCGCAGTCTGGTCGGCAGCACGCGGTCGAGTTTCGTCAGCGCGCGGAGGGTGGCTTCACCGCTGCCCGCGCCGGCGAGCAGCGAGACCGCGGTGGCGATCGCCTCCTCGTCGTCCAGCAGCAGCGGCGGCATGTCGTGACCGGGGCCGAGCTGATACCCGCCGCCGACGCCGTTGCTGGCCTGCACCGGATAGCCGAGCGCACGCAGCCGTTCGACGTCTCGCCGGATCGTGCGCGGGGTGACGCCGAGCCGTTCCCCCAGCTCCGGGCCGGTCCACACCGCACGCTGCTGGAGCAGCCCGAGCAGGGTGAGTACCCGCTCGGTCGTCCCGCGCTCGTCCTCCATGTCACCCACTGTGCCAGAGATAGCGGACCGATCCTGTCCGCTAGGCATGACAGAGTGGTCCCATGAACCGCAAGAGCCGCGAATTCCAGGTCAGCTTCGACGCCCTCGACCCGAAAGCCCTCTCGATCTTCTGGCGTGACGCCTTGGGCTACGTCCACCCCGGTCCTCCCGGGGTCGAGGTGCCCGAGGGCACGGATCCGCTGGACGCGTGGGCCGAGTTCCTCGAGCGGGTCGGCGTGCCCGAGGATCAGCGCAACACCAGGTCGGCCCTCGAAGACCCGGACGGCGAAGGGCCGAAGATCTTCTTCCAGCAGGTCCCGGAGGACAAGATCGCGAAGAACCGCGTCCACCTCGACATCCGCGCCGCTCCCGGACTGGTGGGCGACGAGCGCATGGCAGCGCTCGAAGCCGAGTGCGACAGGCTCGTCGCGCTGGGGGCGAAGCGAGTTCAGCGCTTCGAGCCCGAGGAGCCCTTGAGCCTCGGCTTCATCGTGATGAACGACCCGGAGGGCAACGAGTTCTGCCTAGACTGAGGTGACGGCGATCGCGTTGTCCTCCAGGGAGCCGAAGTAGAGGGTCCCGGCCCGCTCGCGGACGCCGACGAGCAGGTGGAACCCGTCGATCTCCCCGCGTAGTTCGCGGACCTGTTTCCCGTCCGGGGTCACGCCGCGCACCCCGCATTCCCGTGCGGGTGCGGGTTGCAGGGCCGTCGGCAGCGCCCGGACACCGGCCCGCAACGGCGCGGGGAGCTTCCGCACCAAGGAAAGCGCGGGCACCTTCGGACTCGCCACGGTGATCCAGATCAGCCCGTCGCTGCCGGTCGAGATGTTGTCGGGATACCCCCACAGATCGTCGACGAGGTAGTCGCGCGTACCAGCTTTGTCGCCAGTGAGCCACACTCGCGCGACCCGGCAGGCGCCGGTCTCGGCGACGGCCACATAGGACTCATCGGGCGGCAGTGCGACGCCGTTGGCGAACTGGAAACCGTCGGCGAGCTGCTCGATCTTCCCGTCCGGCGTGCGCCGCAGGAGCCTGCCGCCGCCGGTCTGCTCGATCAGGTCGTCGCGCCAGTTCTCGATGCCGAAGCGGCGCGACGAGTCGGTGAAGTACACCGTGCCGTCGGAGGCGACGGCGGCGTTGTTGCAGAACACGAAATCGAGGCCCACGGCCGAAGTCGCCAGCGTGGTCACGGGACCGCCCGCGAGCGGCATGGTGAGCAGACCGGCCTTGGCGTCGCAGATCAGGAGGTCGTCGCCGTAGAACTCCAGCCCCAGCGGACGGCCGCCGGTGTCGCCGAGGACGTCGATCCGCTTGCCGTCCGGCGTGACGCGCAGGATCCGCCCGTCGTCGACGCCGGTGTAGATCCGCCCCTGGTCGTCGACCACGACGTCCTCGGGACCGTGCCCGTTGACCGGGATGACCGTGACCTCGCCGAACACCATCGGGTTTCTCCTAGTGTCGCCTAGCGATAAGTGAGTAGTTCCGCGGCTTCCGCTTCGAAATGCGGATGTTCGTTGAACGACAGCAGGGTCACGCCGCCGCGGCCGGACACCAGTTTGGTGATGCCCGCGTTCACGGTGACCCGGTTCAGTTTCAGCAACCCCACCTCGGGCGTGCCCATGAGCGCGCCGCAGACCGTGGCTATCACGCCGCCGGAGCTGAAGACGACGGCGTGCTCACCCTTGCCCAGCGACGCCACGACGTCGGCCAGCGCACCCTTGACCCGCTCCAAGAACCGCGGCCAGGTTTCCGCGCACGGACTGTCGTCACCGGCGGAGACCCAGGCGTTCAGCGCACCGTCCAAAGCGGCCTGATACGCCCGCGAATCGGTCTGCTGGACGCCGGCGGCGTGGTACTTCGCGATGTCGACGTGGTCGTACTCGTTCCAGCGCTCGTCCTCGACGACGGCGATCCCGGAGCCGAGCACCTTCAACGCCGTCGCGGCCGTGTCCCGTTGGCGGGCAAGGGAACCCGCTCGCGCCTGGGTGAATGCGACACCCCGCCGCAGCAGTTCTTCACCGACCACAGTGGACTGTTCGAAGCCGCGCGGCGAGAGCTGGTCGTAGTTCTCCGCGCCGAACGACGCCTGCCCGTGCCGGACCAGGTAGATCGCACCCATCTACGCGTGTCCTCCTCCGATGATCCGGCGGCAGCGGCCGTCCAGATAGCCGACGAACTGCCACAGATCCTTGAACGCCGGATTGGTCGTCTGTCCACTGTGGAACCGGTAGTAGATCTGCTGGATCACCACCGCGAGCCGGAACAGGCCGTACACCTCGTAAAAGGTCCAGTCGCCGATTTCGAGCCCGGATCGCTCCGCGTACCGCCGCACGAACTCCTCGCGCGTGTACATCCCGGGCACGTGCGTCGGCTGACGACGGCTGAGCTTCATGACGTCGTCATCGTCGTCCTGCACCCAGTACGCCAGGGTGCTGCCCAGTTCCATCAGCGGATCGCCGAGGGTGGCCATCTCCCAGTCGAGCACGCCGATGATGTCGAGGTCGTCGTCGAGCACCAGGTTGTCGAGCCGGTAGTCGTTGTGGATCAAGCAGATCTTGACCTCGGACGGCTGGTTCTCCTTCAGCCACGCCATCACCTCGGCGCAGTCCGGGACGTTCTCCGTGCGTGCCTTGAGGAACCGCTCCGACCAGCCGCGCACCTGACGCTCGACGTAGCCGGCGCCCTTGCCGAGGCCGGCCAGCCCGGCGGCCTCGACGTCGACGGCGTGCAGTTCGACCAGTCTGTCGACGACCTTGCCGCACAGCTCGCGCGCGCCCTCGGGCGGCAGTTCGAGACCGGCGGGCAGATCTCCGCGCAGGATCAGGCCTTCGAGGCGTTCCATCACGTAGAAGTCGCCGCCGAGCACGGTTTCGTCGTCGCAGAAGGCGAGCATTTCGGGCACGTAAGGAAAGACCGGCCGCAATCCTTGCTGAACCCGGAACTCGCGGCGCATGTCGTGCGCGGACGCGGCCTTGTGCCCCAGCGGCGGGCGCCGCAGGATCAGCTCGCGATCCGGATAGGTCAGCAGGTACGTGAGATTCGAGGCGCCGCCGGGGAACTGCCGGACCTCGGGCGGTGAGTCGCCGAGCCCGGGCACCTGACCGGCCAGCCAGGCGTGCACCGCGGCCGGGTCGAACGAGTCCTCTCCGCGTACCTCGACGGTCTTGTCCGCAGTGGTCATCCGAACTTCTTCAGCAATCGCGCCGGGACGAACGGGAAGAGCTTCGAGAGCACGCTCCACGGCCACGTCGGCACGAACGCCTTCGCCGTCTCGGATTCGATCGCCTTCACCAGCGCCTGCGCGCCGGCCTCCGCCTTGACCGCACCCGGAAGCTTCGAGATGTCCGGGTTCATCCCCGATTCGATGAACCCGGGATGCAGCGTGGTGACCTTGATCGGCGTCTTCAGCAGCTCGATCCGGGTGCCCTCGGCGAACGCCGAGATCCCCGCCTTCGAGGCGGCGTACGCGGTGGTGTTGCCGGGGACACCGCGAAGCGCGAGGAAAGAGGAAACGACCACGAGGTGGCCGTTCTTCTGCTTGCGGAAGATGCCGACGGCGGCCTCGATCTGGGCGGCCGCGGCGAGGAAGTTCGTCTGGAGCGTCTGACGGTTGGCGTCGAAGCGGCCGGTGCCGACCCGCTGCCCCTTGCCGAGCCCCGCGTTGACGATCACGCGGTCGAGGGAGCCGAGTTCCTCGCGGAACTCCTCGAAGACGGCGAAGACCTGGTCGTGATCGTTCACGTCCAGCTTCCGGGTGACCACCCTGATGCCGGGATAGGCCTTCTTGAGTTCCGCGGCGAGGGCTTCCAGCCGTTCGACACGGCGGGCGGCCAGCGCCAGGTCGCGGCCTCTGGCGGCGTACTGCCTCGCCATTCCCTCGCCGAGTCCGGAGCTCGCCCCGGTGATCAGGATGTTCTTCCGCAGGACCATGGGCTGGAGCTTACCGGTTGGTAACAAGTCTGGTACCCCTCGGACAGGGGCTGCCCCCGGCGCCTGGAGTACGCCGGGGGCAGCCTGTCCGAAAGGGTCTTACTTGACCTGGAGCAGCTTGTTCGCCGTTCCGCCCGTCGGGTTGGTGATCTTGCCGTCCGCGGCGGCGCCGACCAGGCCTTCGGCGACCTGGGCCGGGGTGGCCTCGGGGTTCGCCGCGAGGTACAGCGCGGCGGCACCGGCGACGTGCGGCGCGGCCATCGAGGTACCGCTGATGGTGTTGGTGGCGTCGTCACCGGTCGCCCACGACGAGGTGATGTCGACACCCGGCGCGTACAGGTCGACGACCGAACCGTAGTTCGAGAAGCTGGCCTGCTTGTCGGTCTTGTCGCTGGCGGCCACCGTGATGGCCTCCTTCACCCGGGCGGGCGAAGTGGTGCCGGCGTCGGAGGACTCGTTGCCCGCCGCGAGCGCGAAGGTCACGCCCTTGTCGATGGCTCCCTTGACCGCCGCGTCCAGGGCGTCGTCCGCGCCGCCGCCCAGGCTCATGTTGGCGACCGACGGGCCCTTGGCGTTCGCCGCGACCCAGTCGACACCGGCGACGACACCCTCGGTGGTGCCGCTGCCGTTGGCGTCCAGCACGCGGACGCCGACGATCTTCACGCCCTTGGCAAGGCCGTGGTCCGTGCCGCCGATGGTGCCGGCGACGTGCGTGCCGTGGCCGTGCTCGTCGTTGGGGGTGTCGTCGTTGTCGACGAAGTCCTTGCCGCCGGTCGCGCGGTCACCGAAGTCCTTGTGCGAGCCGCGGACACCGGTGTCGATGACGTAGGCGGTGACGTTGTCGGCCTTCGTCGGGTAGGTGTACTTGTTGTCGAGCGGCAGGTCGGCCTGGTCGACGCGGTCAAGGCCCCACGAGGGCGGGTTGTCCTGGGTCTCGCTGATCTTGAACTTCTTGTTCTGGACGACGTACGCGACCTGCGGGTCGGCGGCGAGACGCTTCGCGGCGGCCTCGTCGGCCTTGATCGAGAAGCCGTTCAGCGCCGAGCCGAACGTGCGGGACAGCGTGGTGCCGTACTGACCGGTGAGGCCCTGCGCCTTCGAGGCGACGTTCGCGGTGATCTCGCTCGCCGCGGCCACGCCCTGGCCGACCGCGGTGGGCTTGAGGACGACGATGTAGCTGCCGCCGACCGCGTTGGCCGCACCCGCGCCGCGGATCTCGCCCTGCTGGTCGGCGTTGGCGGCGCCCGCGCCGAACGTGGCGACCGCCGCGGTCACACCGGCGAGGGCGACTCCCGCCACCAGGCCGCTACGGGTCTTTCGGGACTTCAGGTTCTTCCGGGACTTGCTCACTGGTTCCCTTCCTGCCGCGCCATGCGGATCACCCGGGAGGATGATCGTTGCTGAGAGCCATGCAAGCCGGTGCGCTGGTGGCCGGGCAATGATTCACAGTTACCAGTACTAGGCCATCCGGCGTAACGGCGCTCGTCCGGAAAGTCGTTTTCTCCTGGCAGAAGGCGCCCCTGAAGCGTTACCTCAGACTGTTAAAGTTATTCGTGTTGTTATCAACCGGGCGGTGTCAGGGAACGGCAGACGGGGGCGGTCGGGCAGCATATGGTGGCGGGGAGCGCGGCGGACCGAGTGACCACGGACGATGAAGACCAGCCGCGTACCGCGTTCGCCACCGCGTTGAGATCGGCCATCGCCACCAGCGGCCTGAGTCTCGACCGTATCCAAGCCCGGCTGCTCGCGCGCGGCGCGTCGGTGAGCGTGACCGCGCTGAGTTACTGGCAATCGGGCAAACGTCAGCCGGAACGGCAGAGTTCGCTGTCCGCGGTCCGGGTCCTCGAAGAGGTCTTGGCGATCCCCGCCGGTTCGCTGCTCAGCCTGCTACCGCCGCCGCGTCCGCGCGGGGCGTCGTCACGCCGCAGCCGGGCCACCACCGAGCAGCCGCTGACCTTCCCACTCGAAGCGCTCCAGGCGTTGCTGGAGAAGGTCGGCGCGCCCAACGCGCTCGAACAACACCATCAGCTGAAACTGGTCGGCCTGCACGACCTCTGCGAGATCGCCGAGGACGGCGGGCAACGCGCGGTGACCGCGCGGGCGGTGTTCCAGGCGGGCGCGGACGGGCAGGACCGCTGGCTGCTGGTCTACGCCCAGGGTGATCCGGAGGCCGGGCCACCGGCGCTGAACACGCTCCGCAACTGCCACGTCGGCCGCGCCGAAGTCGACGACGAACACGGGCTCACGGTGGCCGAACTGCTCTTCGACCGGCCCATCGACCGCGGCGAGACACATCTGATCGAGTACTCGCTCACCAATCCCGGGCCGCCGTACCCGGAATGCCGGAACACGCATTACCGCGAGTTCCGGCGTCCCGTCCGCGAGTACCTGCTGGAGGTCCGGTTCGACCCGGGCACCGTCCCGGCGAAGTGCTGGCAGTACTCCAGGCAGGGGACGTCGCCGCTGGACCGGAAGGAACTGAAACCGGACCAGGGCAACGGTGTCCACGCCGTCGCGCTGGACTTCGGACCCGGCGTCTTCGGCATCGACTGGGAGTACTGATCGCCTCGTGAGTGGGCGGCTAGCCGTGACCGTCCTCACCGCTCACGAGACCGGCGTTCAGTGCAGCTTGTTCCGGAGCACCTTCCCGGTCGCGTTGCGCGGTAGCTCGTCGAGGAACTCCACATCGCGTGGCACCTTGTACCGGGCGAGGTTGGCCCTCACGTAGTCCCGCACCCCCTCGACGTCCAGATCCGACTTCTCGGCCCGCACCACGAACGCCTTCAGCCGCTGCCCGAATTCGGGGTCCTCGACGCCGACGACCGCCGCTTCGAGCACGTCCTCGCGTTCGACCAGGAGGTTCTCCACCTCGATCGGGAAGACGTTCTCGCCGCCGGAGACGATCATTTCGTCGTCGCGGCCGTCGATGAACAGCAGGCCGTCCTCGTCGAAGTGCCCGACGTCGCCGCTGGAGAGCAGCCCGTCGATGATCTCCTTGTTACGCCCGTCGGTGTAGCCCTGGAAGCTCAGCCCGCTGCCGACGAACACCCGGCCGGTGACATGCGGCTCGGTGATCTTGCCGCCCTTTTCGTCGTACAGCGCCACCTTGCAGCCCACCGGGGCGCGGCCGACCGTGCCCGGCGCCTTGCGCCAGTCCTCGGGGGTCGCGACCGTCGCGACCGCGACCTCGGTCGAGCCGTAGAGGTTGTGCACGACGTCGCCGAACGCGGCGGTCGCGCGGTTCCCGAGGTCCGGGGACAGCGCGGAGCCGGCGACGAAGATGATCCGCAGGCACGAGGTGTCGTACTTGGCGCGGACCTCCTTGGGCAGGTCGACGATCCGCTGGAGCATCGTCGGCACGAGGACCAGCGTGGTGCAGCGGTTCTCCGCGACGCCGCGCAACGTCTCCTCCGGCACGAACTTGCGCCGCATGACGACCTTCGAACCGAGCGCGAAGGACAGGATGAACTGCGACAACCCGGTGCCGTGGAACAGCGGCGCGCCCATGTAGGTCGCCTCGCCGGTCCGCAGCGGGATGCGGTCGAGGAACTGCGCGGAGGCCAGCGCGGAAGTGTGCGGCCGCGGAGCGCCCTTCGGCGTCCCGGTGGTGCCGCTGGTCAGCAGGATGAACCCGCCCGGTTTGGCGGGCGCGGGCCACGGCCGGTCGTCGGTGCTGGCGACCAGTTCGGTGACGATCGGGATCTCGTGCCCGGAGAGCTCGGCGTCCGAATCGACCCAGGCGAGGTAGTGGTCGACGTCGCCCTCGACCGCGTCCAGCAGATCGGTGAACTCCTGGTCGTACACGAGCGCCGTGACGCCTTCGCGTTTCGCGACGTCCGCGAGCTGCGGTTTGGCGAACCCGGTGTTCATCAGCAGCAGCTTCGCGCCGAGCTTGCCCGAGGCGAGCATCGTCAGCACGAGACCGCGGTGGTCGCGGCAGAGCGCGGCGATCACCGAGCCCGGGCCGAGGCCGCGTTCGGACCATGCCCTGGCCAGCGCGTTCGACTGCGTGTCGAGCTGCTTGAAGGTCAGCGGGCCGAGTTCGTCGATGATGCCGGTCGCGGTCGGGTCCCGGCGGGCGGCGATCATGTTCGCCCCGGCGAACGGACCCCACTTCCGCACCATGACCAGCGAACGCAGGCCCTCGTCGACTCGCGGGATGGGGAGCAGGCCCGCTTGGCGCATCACGTCGATGCTGCGCACGGTCTCGGTCACCTTGCCCGCCACCAGGGTGGCGAGGCCGGTGGGGTTTCTCATCCGGGCACCTCCGTTGCTGCTGCGGCGAGACACCATGCCGACGGCGGTTCGCGTACCGGCGGTATGGGGTTGCTACTCGACAGTAGCCGACCGATAGCGCAGGCGCACTAGCCGTCTGGTGACAGAAATGTCGGGGGGAACCACCACAATGTGAGTGTGCAGGCGATCGCAGGTCAAGAGGAGGACGGCGACTTCGTGATCGCTCTTTCCGGGCAGCCGCCGCGGCGGGGTATGAAGCTCCCGGCGTTCGTCGACGAGGTACGGAGCCTGGAAGCGGAGCACTCACCCCGTTGGGTGTTCCCGTCGGTCGAAGGGACGTACCCGGCGTTGATCAAGGCCGGCGTCCGGGTGCGGCGCTGTCATGACCTGGCGCTGACCGAGGGATTGCTCCTGGCCCACGAAGGCCGTCCGCAGGAGTCGCGGAGCCTGCGTGCCGCGCTGGCCAGGGCGAACGGGCAGGAGGCGCCCGCCGACGAGGCGCCGCTCTGGGCCGAGGACGACCAGCCGACGCTGTTCGAGACACGCGGCCCGCGGCTGCCCTCCGGCGTCACGGTGCTCGACGCGGCGCGCCGGGTGCTGGCCGAGCAGGAGAAGCGGGTCGCCGTCACCGATCATCCGGAGCGGTTACGCCTGCTCTTCGCGGCGGAGTCGGCGAGCGCGCTGACGGCCGCCGAGATGTCGGCCGACGGGCTGCCGTGGCGGGCCGACCTGCATCTGGCGTTGCTCGCCGACCAGCTCGGGCCCCGCGTCCCGGCCGGGCATCGGCCGAAGCGGCTGGTCGAGCTGGCGGCGAAGATCAGCGACGCGTTCGGGGGACGGCCGGTCAACCCGGACGCCCCGGCCAGCGTCGTCCGGGCGCTCGGACGGGAGGGTATCGAGGTCACGTCGGCAAGGAAGTACCTGCTGCGCGACATCGACCACCCCGCCGTCCCGCCGCTGCTGGAGTACAAGGAACTCGCGCGGCTGCATTCGGCCAACGGCTGGACGTGGCTCGACGAGTGGGTGCACGACGGCCGGTTCCGCCCGCATTACGTCGTCGGCGGGGTCGTTTCCGGTCGCTGGGCGAGCCGGGGCGGGGGCGCGCTGCAGATCCCGAAGATGCTGCGGACCTGCGTCCGCGCCGATCCTGGCTGGAAACTGGTGGTCGCCGACGCCGCCCAGCTGGAGCCGCGGGTACTGACGGCGTTGTCCGGAGACCGCAAACTGGCCGAAGTCGCCGCGGCCACGGATCTGTACGCGAGCCTCGCCGAGGCGATGTTCTCCGGAGTGCGCCGCGTGCCGGTGCCTGCTTGGGACGACAGGGACGACCGGGACCGCGCGAAGATCGCGATGCTGTCGGCGATGTACGGCGGCACGTCCGGCGAGGCGGGGCCGCTGCTGGCGTTGCTGCGGACCAGGTTCCCCGACGCGGTGTCCTATGTGGAGCGTGCCGCGCAGGCGGGGGAACGCGGTGAGCGCGTCCGCTCGCGGCTGGGCCGGACGTCACCCGCGCCGTCGGAAGCCTGGCGCGCGCTGACCGGCGGCGTCGCGGAGGACGAGGCCGGTGAGCTCAAGGCCCGGCAGGCGTCCCGCAACTGGGGGCGCTTCACCCGCAACTTCGTCGTTCAGGCGAGCGCCGCGGACATGACCGCGATCCTGCTGGCGACCCTGCGGAGCAGACTCCCCTCCCCCGCGCACCTGGTGTTCTTCCAGCACGACGAGGTACTGGTGCACACGCCGGCCGAGTTCGCCGACGAGGTCTCGCAGTCCATTGTGGACAGCATGACCGAGGCGGCGCGGATGATGTTCGGCCCCGCTTGCCCGGTCCGGTTCCCGCTGCACATCGCCGCCGTGGACACCTACGCCGACGCCAAGTGACCCCGCATTTAGTCCTCTAAATGCGGGCGGCGTCGTCATCACGTGAGTTACGCCCCCAATCACGCGAGTTACGCCTCCAAGCACGTGAGTTCCGTCTTCACGCCACGGAGCGCGTGTGATGGGGCGGCGAACTCGCGTGATCAGAGAGCGAACACGCGTGATTGAGCGGCGAACTCGCGTGATTGAAGGCGTAACTCGCGAGGTCAGGAGGCGGCGGCGTCGTCGAGGGCCTTGATGACCCGCTTCAGGGAGACGGGGTGGGCGGTACCGAGTGTCTGGGCGAAGAAGCTGACCCGCAGTTCCTCGATCATCCACCGGATCTCCCGCAGCGCGGGTGACGACGTGCCGGGCGGCAGGGCGTCGAGCGCCGCCTGGTACTCGTTGCGGAGCCAGGCGATGTCGCCGGTGCGCTGGATGTCGCGCGTGGGTTCGGTCGGGAGTTTCTCCAGCCGCCGTTCGATCCCCCGCAGGTACCGGACGACGTGCTTCAGCCTGTCCTGCCCGGTTTCGGTGACGAAACCCTTGTGCACCAAGCCGTCCAGCTGCGTGCGGATGTCGGCGAGCGAATCCGCCGGGCCGCGGGTGTCGGCCAGCCGCGTTTCGACGTCGTTGGCCGCACGCAGGATCTTCTCGACGTTGGCGAGCACGTCGAGCACTCCGGGGTTCAGCCCGGCGCGCACCTTTTCCAGCAGGACGGCGAAGCCGGCCTCGTCCCAGCGCGGGCCGCCGTTGTCGGCCACGAGTTTGTCGACGGCGCAGTCGACGCAGTCTTCGAGCAGTGCCGCCACGGAGCCGTGCGGATTCCGGTTCAGCACGAGTTTCGACGAGTTGCCGAGGTTGCGGGTGATGAACTTCATCGGTGACGGCAGATTCAGCCGCAGCATCCGCCGCGTGCCCGCCCACATCGACTGTTCCTGCTGCCCCGGTGTGTCCAGCAGCCGCACCGCGACGGTGCCGCCTTCGTCCACCAGCGCCGGATACGCCTTGACGTCGTGCCCGCGCTGCTTGCTCGCGAACACCTTCGGCAGCTCGCCGAACGCGGGCGTCGTCAGGCCCTGGCGCTCGATGCTGTCGGCGGCCTTCGAGATCGTCGCGCGCACCTGGCCGCTCAAGTCTCGTTTGAGTGCCTCGATGTCCTTGCCCTCGGACACCTTCTTGCCGCGGACGTCGACCACGCGGAAGGTCATCTTCAGATGTTCGGGGACGGCGGAGAGCTGCCAAGCGTCGTCGGGGATCACCACCCCGCGCAAGGCCTCCAGTTCGTCGGCCACAGCGTGCAGCAGCGGACCGTCGGCCGGGCCGACGCGCGACAGCACCAGTTTCGCGTGGTCGGGCGCCGGCACGAAGTTGCGCCGGATCGCCTTGGGCAGCGACTTGATCAGCTGCGTCACCAGTTCTTCGCGCAGGCCCGGGACCTGCCAGTCGAAGCCGTCCGGGGTGACCTGGTTCAGCACCGGCAGCGGGATGTGCACGGTGACGCCGTCCGCGTCCGCGCCCGGCTCGAACTGGTACGTGAGCTTGAAGGTCTGGCTGCCCTGCGTCCAGAAGTCGGGGTAGTCGGCCTCGCGGATGCCGCCCGCGGTCTCGTTGATGAGCATCGTCTTCTCGAAGCTCAGCAGGTCGGGCTCGGTGTGCCGCGCCTTCTTCCACCAGCTGTCGAAATGCCGTGCGGAGACGACGTCGGCCGGGACACGCTGGTCGTAGAACTCGAACAGCGTCTCGTCGTCGACCAGGATGTCGCGGCGGCGCGCCCGGTTCTCCAGGTCTTCGACCTCGTCGAGCAGCGCACGGTTCTCGCGGAAGAAGTGGTGCCTGGTCTCCCAGTCGCCTTCGACGAGCGCGTGCCGGATGAACAGCTCGCGGCTCACCTCGGGATCGATGCGGCCGTAGTTGACGCGGCGGTCGGCGACGAGCGGGACCCCGTACAGGGTCACCTTCTCGAGCGCCATCACCGCGCCCTGTTTGCGTTCCCAGTGCGGCTCGGAGTAGTTCCGCTTCACCACGTGGCCGGCGAGCGGCTCGACCCATTCCGGCTCGATCCGCGCGTTGACCCGGCCCCACAGGCGTGAGGTTTCGACCAGCTCGGCCGACATCACGAACCGCGGCTGCTTCTTGAACAGCGCCGAACCCGGGAACACCGAGAAGCGTGCCCCACGCGCGCCGAGATAGTCGCCCTTGGCCGGATCCTTGAGGCCGACGTGCGACAGCAGCCCGGCGATCAGCGACGTGTGCACCCGTTGCGGATCGGCAGGACCGTCCGTGCCGAGGGTGATGCCGAGCGGTTTGGCCAGCTGACGCAGCTGGCTGAAGATGTCCTGCCATTCGCGGATGCGCAGGTAGTTCAGGTACTCGTTGCGGCACATCCGGCGGAACTGGTTGGTGGACAACGCCTTCTGCTGCTCGGTGACGTACTCCCACAGGTTCAGGTACGCCAGGAAGTCCGACGTCTTGTCCGCGAACCGCGCGTGCTGCTCGTCCGCCGCCTGCTGCTTCTCCGCCGGCCGCTCACGCGGGTCCTGAATGGACAGTGCGGCGGCGATGATCATCACTTCGCGGACGCAGCCGTTGCGGGAGGCTTCCAGCACCATCCGCGCCATCCGCGGGTCGACCGGGAGCAGCGCGAGCTTGCGGCCGGTCTCGGTGAGCTTCTTGCCGTCGGTCATGTCGAACGCGCCGAGCTCCTGCAGCAGCTGGACACCGTCGGCGACCTGGCGGCGATCCGGCGGCTCCACGAAGGGGAACGCCGCGATGTCGCCGAGGCCGAGCGAGGTCATCTGCAGGATGACCGACGCGAGGTTCGTCCGCAGGATCTCCGGATCGGTGAACTCGGGCCGGGCGTCGAAGTCGTCTTCGGAGTACAGCCGGATGCAGATACCGTCGGACGTCCGGCCGCAGCGGCCCTTGCGCTGGTTCGCCGACGCCTGCGACACCGGCTCGATCGGCAGCCGCTGCACCTTGGTGCGATGGCTGTAGCGCGAGATGCGCGCGGTGCCGGGGTCGACGACGTACTTGATGCCCGGCACGGTCAGCGACGTCTCGGCGACGTTCGTGGCGAGGACGACGCGGCGCCCGGTGTGGCGCTGGAACACGCGATGCTGGTCCGACGACGAAAGCCGGGCGTACAGCGGCAGGATCTCGGTGTTGCGGAGGTCTTGTTTGGACAGGGCGTCCGCGGCGTCGCGGATTTCCCGCTCGCCGGAGAGGAACACCAGGATGTCGCCCGGTCCCTCGTGCTGGAGTTCGTCGACGGCGTCGCAGATGGCCTGCGTCTGGTCGCGATCCTGGTCGGCGTCCGGGTCGTCGGGGTCGATGATCGGCCGGTAGCGGACCTCGACCGGATACGTCCGGCCGGAGACCTCCACGATCGGCGCGTCGCCGAAATGCTTGGAGAACCGCTCCGGATCGATCGTCGCCGAGGTGATGATCACCTTGAGGTCGGGGCGGCGCGGCAGGAGCTGTTTGACGTAGCCGAGGATGAAGTCGATGTTGAGGCTGCGCTCGTGTGCCTCGTCGATGATCAGCGTGTCGTACTGGCGCAGCATCCGGTCGGTCTGGATCTCGGCGAGCAGGATGCCGTCCGTCATCAGCTTGACCAGCGTGTCCTGGCCGGAATGGTCGGTGAACCGGACCTTGTAGCCGACGGCCTCGCCGAGTTCGGTGTTCAGCTCGGAGGCGATGCGGTCGGCGACCGTGCGCGCGGCCAGCCGCCTCGGTTGCGTGTGCCCGATCTGGCCGCGGACGCCGCGACCGAGTTCGAGGCAGATCTTCGGCAGCTGGGTCGTCTTCCCGGAGCCTGTCTCCCCCGCGACGATCACCACCTGGTGGTCGCGGATGGCCGCGGCGATCTCGTCCTTGCGCTGGCTGACGGGCAGCTCTTCGGGGAACGAGATCTTCGGGACGTTGTCGCGCCTGCGGGTGACCCGCAGTTCGGCGGCCTCGATGTCGGCCTCGATCTGCGCGGCGAGCAACTCGGCGTTACGCGTTTTCCGGGCACCGTCGAGCCTGCGCCGGAGGCGGTGCTCGTCGCGCGACATGAGTTCGGGCAGGCGAGCGCGCAGGGCGCCGAGCGGGGAAGGTTGAGAAGCCATGACCGGCACCAGGATAGCCGTGCGTCACGATCCCGGCCTCCGAATATGCCGGAGGCGACATCACCCGGGCATTTCGTCCTCTGAATGCGGTAGTCGGCAATGCGAACTACCGCATTCAGAGGACGAAACGCGGAGGTCAGGAGCGCGTGAGGGAGCCGGGGGTGAGGTCGGCCAGGGTCCGGTGCCCGGACAGGCCCATGGTCAGGTCGAGGTCGGCGAGCAGGCTCCGCAGCACGTGCCGGACGCCGTCCTCCCCCGCGTGCGCCAGGCCGTACACCCACGGCCGCCCCACCAGCACGGCCTTCGCCCCGAGCGCGAGCGCCTTGGCGATGTCGGCGCCGGTGCGGATGCCGGAGTCGAACAGGATCTCGAGCCGGTCGCCGACCGCGGCCACGATCTCCGGGAGCGCGTCGAGCGAGGCGATCGCGCCGTCGACCTGCCGGCCGCCGTGGTTGGACACGACGATCCCGTCCATCCCGGCCTCGACGGCGCGGCGCGCGTCGTCGGGGTGCTGGATGCCCTTGAGCACGATCGGCCCGTCCCAGTGCTCACGCAGGAACGGGAGCCGGTCCCAGGTGCTGTCCGTGCCGGTGATCATCGAGATCCAGCGCAGGATCGCGGTGGGCGGGTCCTCTTCGGGCGTCTTCTCCAGCAGGCTGCGGAACACCGGGTCGCTCAGCGGGACGCCGAGCCCGATGCCCTTGATGAACGGCAGGTACGCGTGGTCGAGGTCGTTCGGGCGCCACGCGAGCGTCCAGGTGTCGAGCGTGACCACGAGCGTGGTGAAGCCCGCGGCCTTCGCTCGCGCCAGGATGCTCGCGCAGACCTCGTTGTCCGACGGCCAGTACAGCTGGAACCAGCGCGGCCCCTCGCCACTCGCCTCGGCGACGTCCTCGATGCTCGTGGACGACGCCGTCGACATGACGTACGGCAGGCCGACCGACGCCGCCGCGCGAGCGGCCGCCGGTTCGGCGTCCTCGTGCACGATCGACTGGACACCGACCGGCGCCATCAGCACCGGCGCCGGCACCGGGGTCCCCAGCACCGTCGTCGACAGATCGCGTTCGGTGGCGCCGGTGAGCATCCGGGGCACCAGGCGCCAGCGGTCGAACGCCTCCCGGTTGGCGCGGGCCGTGGCGCCGGAACCGGCCGAACCCGCGACGTACCAGAACGGCCCCGGTTCGAGGATCTCCCGCGCCGATTCCTCCAGCTTCGTGGCGTCGGTGGAGCACGGCGGGAAGGTCCCGCCGAGCCCCTGCAGGTAGATCTCGTTCTGGTAGCCGCCGAACCGTTCCGTCACCCAGGCCTCCTAGTCACACCGCCCGGGCCGGCGTTTCGCGGCCTCGGCTGGTCGGATCATCCCGGACGATACTCGCCGGTAGCAACCAGGTGAGTTTCTCCGAGCGGATGACCGCGATCGGGCCGATCACGGCGAGCAGCAGGACGTAACCCGCGACGAACGGCGCGACCCGCGAGTCCAGCCCGGCCGCGGTCGCCATCGCGGCGAGCACCAGTGAGAACTCGCCACGGGTGAGCACGGTCAGCCCGATGTTCACCCCGGATTGGCGATCGAACCCGTTCAGCCGCGCGGCGAGCGCACCCGCGCCCAGGTTCAGCACGATCGTCAGCGCCACCGCGATCAGCACCGGCACGACCACCGAACCGACGGCGTTCGGGTCGATGCTGAGCCCGAAGATGAAGAAGAACAGCGCGCCGAACGCGTCCCGCAGCGGGAGCACCAGTTTGTGGATCCGCGGCGCGACCTTCGACCCGCCGAGCATCATGCCGACCATGAACGCGCCGATGGCGTCGGACACCCCGACCTCTTCGGCGACGGCGGCGCCCATGACCGCGACACCGACGAAGCAGACGGTCAGCAGTTCGTCGTCGGCCGAACCGAACAGCTTCGACACCACGCGGCCGCCCCAGCGGGCGAGCGCGGCCATCACGAGCAGGAACCCGAAGGCCTTGCCGAAGTCGGCCATCGCCGAACCGAAACTCCCGGCGCCGGACAACACCGGCTGCAGCAACGCCAGGTACAGCGCGAGGAACAGGTCCTCGATCACGATGATGCCCATGATCAGCCGGGATTCGGGATTGTTCATCCGGCGGGATTCGAGCAGGAGTTTCGTGACGATCGCGGACGACGAGATCCCGATGGCCCCGGCGATGACCAGCGCTTCCCTGGTCCCCCAGCCCAGCAGGAAACCGAAGCCGAGCCCGCCGCCGATGTTGAGGATCAGGTAGATCAGCCCGGACCAGACGAGTTTGCGCCCGCCCTTGGCCAGGTCGTCGAGGGAGAATTCGAGGCCGAGGTAGAACAGGAGGAAGACGAGACCGAGCCCGGCGAGCACACCGAGTTCGGCCGGATCGTCCACAAGGGACAGTCCGGGGGTGTTGGGGCCGAAGACGAAACCGGCCAGCATGAACAGGGGGATGGTCGGCAGCCCGATACGGGCGCCCGCTCTGGCGATGACGCCGGCGGCGAGGAACGCCCCGCCGACGGCCAGCAGGGCATGACCGGAACTCATGGAGACCTCCGATAGTGGCTGATGCGGCTTGAGGCCTGTTGGCGGAGCTGCGACGAGTTCGCAAACTCGGCCGGACGCGTGAACCCGCCCGGCCGAAGGCCCCGCTATCGCGGTGGCAGGGCGCCTTTCCGCCCCGGCGAGGTGAATAACCAAGCCTCGCCCTGCCGACGTCGATCGCGGCGCGGGTTCACCAACAGACGTTGAGACCGGGTCAGCGCGGAGGTGCCCGTGCTGGAGCCTGGGGCACCGCACGGGTGACGACGACGGATTCGCCCTGTTCAGGGGCTTCACCGGCGTCGGGGAGGTCGACGGTCGCCGTTTCGGCGGGCACGTCGGCGAGGGGGACGGCTTGCCCGCCGTGGAAGGCGGGCAGCGGATGGGTCGCGAAGACGGCGACCGGATCCTCCGTCGCCGCCCGGCCGTGCCCGTGGGGAACGGTCGGCGTGACGAAGGCGAAGACGAGCAAGATCAGGAGAAAGAAGACGGAACGGTGCCGTGGTGCGGGGGCACGATTCGTCGTCATCTGGCCGCTACTTTACCAGTCCTTTATAGACAAATTGACGAGGGATCCGTCACGGCTCCCGCCACATGGGCAGCATCGGCGGCCCGCCCTCGGCCGCGAACGCCGGGCCGTGATCACGGAAACCCAGCCGCCGGTACAGTTTCGCGCTCTCCGGACTGCTGGCCTCCAGGTACGCGGGCACCGCGCCGTACCTGTCGAGCCCGTGCTTCAACACCCGCGCGCCGATCCCCTGCCGCTGCGCGCTCTTGCGGACGCCGACGAACTGCGCGTGGTGGTACTCGCCGCCGGGGGCGCGCTCGGTCATCAACTCGAACAACGTCGCGAGCCTGCCGAGTTCTTCCCCGGTGAGCCCGGCGAACGTGTCACCGTCCATGTCCTCCTCGCCGCCGGGCGACCAGAGGACGGCCGCGGACAGGTCTCCGGTGACGTCGACGTGGCCGCCCGCGGCCAGCGTCCCGAGCAGGACCGCCCGGTGGAAGATCGGCAGCGCCACCGCGCGGCGCTCGTCACCGGGAAAGACCCAGACGCTCACGGGGTCGTCGTGGAAGGCCTCGGACAGCACGTCGACCACGATGTCCATTTCGGACGGTTCGACGGCGCGGACGATCATCGGACCGCCCTCAGCCCGGCGGGTTCGGCGTCCTCGTCCTCAGGTGGACCGCCGATGGCGGCATACGTGGCGGGATCCTTGGTCCGCAACACTTCCGCGCGCAGGAAACCGACCAGTGCCGCGACGAGCACGAGACCGGGCAGGCCCCAGCGCAACAGGAACGTCCCGGCCGGGCCGAGCAGCAGATCGAAGTTGACCAGGATCAACGCGAGGACGGCCGACAAGGCGAGGATCGCCAGCGCCGGCGCGATCCAGCGGCGCCAGGCGTTTTCGGCGTGACGGCGCCGTTTGAAAAAGCCGATCACCGAAAGCGAGACGGCGATCATGATCACCACGACGCCGGTGGACGCCGTCGTGCCGAGCCAGGTGAACAGTTCGGTCACCGGGTCGCGGTCCGCGATCGCGAACAGCGACACGACCGCCAGCGCGAGGGCGGTCTGCGTGAGCGAACCGGCCACCGGCGCGCCGGTGCGTTTGCTGGTCTTGGCCAGCGAGCGCGGCAGCAGCCCTTCCCGGCCCAGCGCGAAGAAATACCGGGCGACGGCGTTGTGGAAGCTCAGCAGCGCCGCGCACTGCCCGGTCACGAACAGCGTGTACGCGACGTCGGAGAACGTGCCACCGAGATGCTCGCCCGCCAGGTTGAACAGCAGGTCCGGGCCCTGGGCGGCCGCGGCGGTGATGATGACGTCCGGCCCGGTGCCCACGGCGAGCGCGAGCGACGAGACGACGTAGAGCACCGCGGTGAGACCGATCGCCGCGAACGTCGCCCGGCCGACCGTGCGGCTGGGTTCCCGCGTCTCCTCGCCGTAGGTCGCCGCGCCCTCGAAGCCGATGAACGCGGCCGCGGAGAACGCGAACACCGCGCCCACACCGGTCGTGAACAGGCTCGACGGTTCCAGCGGAACCCAGGAGACACTGCCGCCCGCCGGATTCGCGAACAACGCGATGTCGACGATCGCGACGACGGCGACCTCGAGGCACAGCGCCACCCCGAGCACCTTGGCGTTGAGGTCGATCCGCAGGACACCGAGCGCGCCGACGATCAGCACCATCACCAGCGCGCACAGCCACCACGGCGGCGGGGATCCGGTGAGGGTGCCCAGCCACGTCGACACCGACCAGCCGAACAGACCGTAGATGCTGATCTGGATGGCGTTGTAGGAGAACAGCGTGACGAACGCGATCCCGGCGCCGGTGGATTTGCCGACGCCGTTGGCGACGTAGGGGTAGAACGCGCCCGCGTTGGTGATGTAGCGGCTCATCGCGGAGTAGCCGACCGCGAACAACCCCAGGATCGGGGCGAGCAGGAGAAACGACAGCGGCACCCCGACACTGCCGGTGACGGCGTAGTTCGTCGGGACCCCGCCCGCGATGGCGAAGAGCGGACCCGCCGCGGCCACCACGAAGAAGACGATCTGCGCGGCTCCGAGCCGTCGATGGCCGAGACCGCGCCGCGGTCTTTGCGTACCCATGAACCGTCCCCCCGGACGTCGGTTTGGCGCTGAAGGCTCTTGATCTTGCGAGAGCCATCCCACCCTAGGGCCGGGCACCCCGGCGAGGTACGTCCGTTCAGGCTAAAAACGGACCTCGGGTCGCAACGGTCCACCCGCTACCGCTACCTTGGCCGTCCCGCACCACAACGCCGGAGGGCGTGCCATTCATGCGTCGGCTGACCTTGGTCGATTCCCTGTTCTTCCTCGCCCACGACGAGTTCACCGGAAAACCCGCGCTGCGCCGCACGGGGCTCGGCATCGGAATGGCCGGTTCCGCGCTCTGTGATCTCCTCCTCGCCGAGCGGATCACCGTGGAACGCAAGCGAATCCGCCCGCTGACCCGGCGCGGTCTCGCGCATCCACCGCTGGATCGGGTGTTTTCGGAAATCCTCCGCGAACGCGAGCCGCAGACCGTCCGGGAATGGGTCTCCCATCTGCGGCATGAACTGGGTGAAACGGTCGCGGAGAATCTGCTCGCCGCGGGCGTGATCGACCGCGAGACCGACCGGATGTTCATGCGGAAGAATCACCGGTACCCGCCGCGTGATCTGCTGATGTCGACGGCCGCGCGCAGCAAGTCGAGGGCGGCCGTCCTCGGCACCGAACAGCCGGATCCGCATTCGGTCTGCCTGGCCCTGGTGGCCTGGACCATCGGTCTCGACGACTTCTGCGAACCGGAACTCGACCGCGCCGGCCTGCGGACCTGGGCGGAGTCCACGCACCGGGACCTCCCGAGGGCGCTCGCCGAGCTGATCACGGGGGTGGACGCGGTGAGCGCCGCCGTCGTCTACACCGGCGACAGGCGATGACCGGCGGTAGCCTGACGCCATGCCCACCGACCGTGACCACGACGTCGTCCTGTTCGGCGCCACCGGGTTCACCGGTGGCCTGACGGCGGAATATCTCGCCCGCGCCGCCCCGCCCGGTCTGCGCCTCGCGTTGGCCGGACGTGATCCGGTCAAACTGGAAGCGTTGCGGGAAAAGCTTTTCTCGATCAACCCCGCGCTTTCTGGGATGTCGTTGTTGCGCGCCGACGTCTCCGATGCGGACTCGCTGCGGAAGGTCGCGGAGTCCGCGAAGGTCGTCGCCACCACTGTCGGCCCGTACGTCCACTACGGAGAGCCGCTGGTCGCCGCCTGCGCCGAAGCCGGGACCGACTACGCCGATCTGTGCGGCGAGCCCGAGTTCGTCGACAGGATGTATGTCGCCCACCATGCCCGTGCCGTCGAAACCGGCGCCCGGCTGGTGCACGCGTGCGGATTCGATTCGATCCCGCACGACCTCGGCGCCCTCTTCACCGTTTCCCAGCTGCCGCAAGGGAAACCGATCCGGATCGACGGCTACGTGCGCGCCGGCGCGATGCCGTCGGGTGGAACCTTTCTTTCGGCGCTGACAGCGTTTTCGCGGCTGCCGTCAAGTATCCGTGCGGCACGGGACCGCGCGGCGGCCGAACCACGGCCGGAAGGCCGCCGGGCGCGTACCACGCTCGGCATCCCGCACCGCAACCCCGACGGTTTCTGGGCGGTGCCGCTGCCGACCATCGACTCGATGATCGTCGAGCGGTCCGCCGCGGCACTCCCCGCGTACGGCCCCGACTTCACGTACCGGCATTTCGCGGCGGTCAAACGGCTTCCGGTGGTGGCCGCCGGTGCCGCCGGGATGGGCCTCGTCTTCGCCGCCGCCCAAATCCCGCCCGCGCGGCGGGCGCTGTCGAAACTGGTGAAGCCCGGCGGCGGCCCGGACGAGCAGCGGCGCGCGCGGTCGTGGTTCTCCGTCCGGTTCCACGCCGAAAGCGGCGGTGAACGCGTCGGGACCGAGGTGTCCGGCGGCGACCCGGGCTACGGCGAGACGGCGAAGATGCTCGGCGAGTCCGCCCTGTGCCTGGCGCTGGACGACCTGCCCGCGACGGCCGGGCAGGTCACCACGGCGACCGCGATGGGGCAGGCGCTGATCGACAGGCTGAGCGAAGCCGGCCTGCGGTTCGCGACTCTGCCCACCGCGTGATCGAGGGCTAGCCCGCCGCGACCGAGGACAAGTGCGCCCACGGGTTCGCGGCCTTGAGGCCGGTGAAGGTGAACTTCTGATTCGTGCCCTTGGGGCAGGCCTTCCGGCTGCTGTCCCAGCGGTTCTCGCTCGGCCAGTACACCTTGAGCACGATGCAGCGGTCGTCGGCCGCGCTGTCGTAGACCTTGCCCTTGATCGTGACGGTGTTCCCGCTGCAGCTCACCCAGAACTCGGTCCACCCGCCGGGGATGGACTCGTTGAACTGGAAGTCCCGGCACTTCAGCTGCCAGCTCTTGGTCGCCGCCACCGAAACCTCCCCGCTGGTCGCCGCGGTGGCGGGAGTGGCCGCGAACAGCGACCCGAACGCCATCGCCGCACCCGTGGCGGCGAGACCGAATTTCCTGATGTTCATGTTCATCCCCTCAGTAGTGGACCTTGCTCCACGAACCGTCCCAAGCGCCCCGAGCCGTCCGGCGCAGTTTTAGTTCTGGCTGAAACATCGCCAAGACGCGCGTTTCGTGCGTTAATTCCTCCGGGGACCTGGGGAGGGGGAAGCTGTGCTGCGCGTGCATTTTTCCGGAGAGGATCTTGGTCGGGTCAGGGTCGCGACGAGGCCGGATCCGTTGTGGGAGACGACGCTGAGCCTGCATCGGCTGCAGCGTGGGGACGGTGGCCTGCCGGTACGGAAGTGGCGCGGCGCCGTCCGCAGCCGTCTCCCGAAGGCCGCCGGGCCGTTGCTGACGCTGGTCCCGCCCAGCGGGTACTTCCCCGACTTCCTCACGCCGTCCGGCGAAGACCTCGAAGAGCAACTGGAACTGGTGAGCGGCACCAAACGCTGCGCCCTGCGCCGGGATCTGACGATCTTGGCCCGATCCCGGCGGCCGACGCCGTGGGCACGGGATCTGGGTGACGCCAACCCGGCGGCGCTCGGCGCGCTGACGCGAGCGGTCCGGTCGTACCACCAGGCGGCGATCGAGCCGGTCTGGAACGACATCGTCGCTACCTTCGACCGTCAGCGCGTGAGACAGGCGCGGATTCTGCTCGCGGACGGCGTCGAAGGACTGTTGCGCGGCCTCTCCTCCGCGATGCGGTGGAAGGCACCGGTGCTCGAGGTCGACTACCCGGTGCACCACGACCTGCATCTCGACGGGCGAGGGCTGCTGCTCATCCCGTCGTTCTTCTGCTGGCGGACCGGGGTGACCCTGGTCGAGAACGACCGGGTGCCGGTGCTCGTCTACCCCATCGAAGAGCAACTTCCCGAAGTCGTGCCCCACGACCACGGCTCCGCCCTGTCCACACTGCTGGGGCACACCCGTGCCGCCGTTCTGGAGACGATCGAAGACGGCGGGCGGACCTGCGATGTCGCTCGACGCGCCGGGATCTCCATGTCGTCGGCGAGTCAGCACGCCACAGTGCTGCGTGAAGCGGGTCTCGTGCTCAGCGTGCGTGAGGGCAACACCGTGCGCCATCACCTCACGCCGTTGGGGTCCGCCTTGCTGCGCAAGAATCTTTGACCGTCTTGTCCCCTTGCACACCCCGCTGAAGTGGGCGGTGTACGGGGACCCGTACGAGATCAACTAGCGCGTCACTGCCCGGCCCGGATGTCATGAAAGGGTCGTTCAGGACATCTTTTGTCCTGAACGACCCTTTCATGACATCCGGAGGGCGTGGTTCTGGACCGGCCGACGGGAACAGCCGCACCCGAGTGTCCACAAGGGACACTCCACGGCGGCTGAATGTCCGGTTGATGGCTATATGCGCGGTTCTCGACGGGGGTCGTGAGTGGCAAGTAGCGTTCTAACCCTCTTTACCACTCACGATCCCCACGCGAAGCTGCGCAAATAGCCCAAATCGGGCGCAATCATCCCAGAGAGTGACCTTTATGGACAGTCAGGACTCGTTCAGGCCTCTGTGGCGAGCCCGAGCCGCGAACACGACAACACTCACGAAGCCAGCAGTTCCTCGGCGGTCCGCGTGTTGATCACCCGGTCCGGCTCGATCCCCAGCTCGTTGGCCCGCGCGCAGCCGTAGACGAGCCAGTCCAGCTGGCCGGGCGCGTGCGCGTCGCTGTCGATGGCGAAGTCACAGCCCAGGTCCACGGCCAGGTTCAGCAAGCGCGTCGGCGGGTCCCGGCGTTCGGGACGCGAGTTGATCTCGACGGCGACCCCGTTGTCCCGGCAAGCGGCGAACACCGCCTCCGCGTCGAACTCCGATTCGGGCCGTCTCCCGCGGCCGCCCATCACCAGCCGCCCGGTGCAGTGTCCCAGCACCCGGACCCGCGGATGCTGGACGGCGGCGAGCATCCGCGGCGTCATCTCCCTCGCGGGCATCCGCAGTTTCGAATGCACGCTCGCGACGACGAAGTCCAGCTGCTCCAGCAGCTCTTCCTCCTGGTCGAGCGTGCCGTCGAGATGGATGTCGACCTCGATGCCGTGCAGGATCCGGAACGGCGCCATCGTCTCGTTCAGTTCCGCGACGACGTCCATCTGCCGCCGCAGTCGCTCGGGCGAAAGGCCGTTGGCGACGGTGAGGCGCGGCGAGTGGTCGGTCAGCACCATCCATTCGTGGCCCAGCGCGCGGGCGGCCTCGGCCATCTCCTCGATCGGGCTCCCGCCGTCGGACCAATCCGAATGGATGTGGCAGTCGCCGCGCAACGCCGCCCGCATCGGACCGCCGTCGGGCAGTTTCGGCTCGCCGATTTTCTCGAAGTACGCGGGCCGGCGTCCGGCGAGGACGTCTTCGACGACGGCCGCTGTCGCCTTGCCGATATTCGGTAACGCGGTCAGTGTGCCTGCCTCAGCGCGTTTGCGCAGGTCATCCGGCTTGACCTTGGCGATCACCGAGGCCGCCTGCCGGAAGGCCCGCACCCGGTAGGTCGGCTCGCCCGCGCGCTCCAGCCGGAACGCGATCTCCCTCAACGCCTGCGCCGGTTCCATGGCTACCTGTCTACCCCGTCAGCGTCGAAGAGGCAGCTCATGCAGAACGACGTCGCGTAACTCGCCGTCGCGGATCTCGGCGGTCTGATACGTGCAGAACGGCTGCCGCCGCCGGTCGGTCGGCGAGCCGGGGTTCAGCAGCCGCAGCCCGTTCGGCGTGACCGTGTCCCACGGGATGTGGCTGTGCCCGAACACGAGGACGTCGGTGCCGGGGAACTGTTCGTCGCAGCGACGCTCGCGCCCCTGTTTGCCGCCGGTTTCGTGGATGACGGCCAGACACACGCCGTCGAGGTCCGCCCGTGCGATCTCGGGCAGTCGCGCACGCAGGTCCGCGCCGTCGTTGTTGCCGTAGACCCCGATGAGCCGCTTGCTGCGGGCCTCGAGTTCGTCCAGCAGGGTGACCTCGACCCAGTCGCCGGCGTGGACGACGACGTCCGCCGCTTCGACCTCGCGCCAGACTTGATCCGGCAGCGCCTTCGCGCGCAGTGGCAGGTGTGTGTCGGCGATGAGCAGCAGCCGCATCATTCGTCTCCGATCGCCCCGAGGATCCGGTCCAGGAAGTCTCCGATGTGCGCGCGCAACAGCCCCGCCGCGCCCTCGGCGTCACCCTTCTTCGCCGCCGCGAGTACCGCTTTGTGCTCGGTCCATTCCTTGCGCCAGCTGGGATTCGTCTCCCAGCCGACCACGGAGATCAGCGCGGCGCGATCCCTGAGGCCGTCCAGCATCGAGACCATCAGCGGATTGCCGCAGCCACTGTAGAGCGCGCGGTGGAACCGGCGGTTGAGCAGGCTGAGCGCGGCCTGATCCTTGTCCGAGATCGCCGCCGACGCCTCCTTCAACGCCTCCGCCGCGTCTTCGAGCAAGTCCGGTGAACGCCGTTCCACCGACCGCCGCACCGCTTCGGGCTCCAGCACCATGCGGACGTCGTAAACGGACTTCGCCAGCTCCGCGTCCACCACGCACACCGAAGCACCCTTGTACGGGCTGAACATCACGAGTCCCGTGTTCGACAGCACCTTGAGCGCCTCGCGCACCGGCGTCTTCGACACGCCGAGCCGGGCCGCGAGTTCGGCTTCGACCAACGGCTGGCCGGGCTTCAACTCCCGGGTGAGGATGCCGCGGCGGATCTCCTCGAGCACCACTTCGGTGCGGGAGGCGGGCAGGCTGAAGGTCGAGGACATGAGCGGATCATATATGAGATGTCATACTTGCGGTCATGAGGAACCCCGAGGAACTCCGCAGCCACCGCAGGTTCGGCGGCGACGAACTACGCGGCTTCAGCCACCGGGCCCGGAGCAGGCAACTGGGGTACAACCCGGAGGAGCATCTCGGGAAACCTGTCATCGCGATCCTCAACACCTGGAGCGACATCAACCCGTGTCATATGCATCTGCGCGAACGCGCGGAACAGGTCAAACGCGGGGTGTGGCAGGCGGGCGGTTTCCCGCTGGAGTTCCCGGTCGCGACCCTGTCGGAGACCTTCCAGAAGCCGACACCGATGCTCTACCGCAACCTGCTTTCGCTGGAGACCGAGGAAATCCTGCGGTCCTACCCGATCGACGGCGCGGTCCTCATGGGCGGCTGCGACAAGACGACACCGGCGTTGCTGATGGGCGCGGCGAGCGCGGGCCTGCCCGCCATCTTCGTTCCCGCGGGGCCGATGTTGCGCGGGCACTGGCGGAACGAGGTGCTCGGCAGCGGCACCGACATGTGGAAGTACTGGGACGACAAGCGGGCCGGGCTGATCGGCGACGAGGAACTGTCCGAATTGGAGCGTGGGCTCGCGCGTTCCCCCGGAACCTGTATGACGATGGGGACCGCGTCCACGATGATGTCGGTCGCCGAAGTACTCGGGCTGACCTTGCCGGGCGCCGCGTCGATCCCCGCCGTCGACTCGGCGCACCACCGGATGGCCGCGGCGAGCGGTGCTCGCGTGGTGGACATGGTGTGGGAGGACCTCACCATCACGAAGATCCTCGACGAACGCGCGTACGCCGACGCGATCACCACCGTGCTGGCGCTGGGCGGCTCCACCAACGCCGTCATCCACCTGATCGCGATGGCCGGTCGCGGGCGGATTTCGTTGTCCGTCGACGATTTCGACGCGATCGCGCGCCGGGTCCCCGTACTGGCGAACATCCGCCCTGGCGGCGACTGGCTGATGGAGGACTTCTACTACGCGGGCGGGCTTCCCGGCCTGCTCTCGCGGCTGACCGATCTGCTGCACACCGATCGCGTCACCGTCACCGGCCGGACCCTCGGCGAGAACCTGAAAACGGCGCGGGTGCACGACGACGACGTCATCCGCACCCGCGAAAACCCTGTCGCCACCGAAGGCGGAGTCGCTGTGCTGCGCGGCAATCTCGCGCCGTCGGGCGCGGTGATCAAGCACCTCGCCGCCGATCCCCGGCTGCTCGTCCACACTGGACCCGCGGTGGTCTTCGACGACTACCGGGACTTGAAGAACCGCATCAACGATCCCGCACTCGGCATCACCGAGGAGTCCGTTCTGGTGCTGCGCGGATCCGGTCCGCTCGGCGGCCCCGGCATGCCCGAGTACGGGATGCTGCCGCTGCCCGATCACCTGCTGGCCAAGGGGGTCCGGGACATGGTCCGCGTGTCCGACGCCCGGATGAGCGGCACCAGTTACGGCGCGTGCGTACTGCACGTCGCGCCGGAGTCCCATGTGGGCGGACCGCTCGCGCTGGTCCGCGACGGCGATCCGATCACCTTGGACGTCCCGTCGCGACGACTGAGCCTCGACGTCGATGATGCGGAATTGCAACACCGCCGGGAACGGTGGACCCCACCGCCCCCACGCTTCGAACGGGGTTACGGCGCGTTGTACTCCGAACACATCACGCAAGCCGATGAGGGCTGTGACTTCGACTTTCTCGCCAGAGTGGGCGAAAATCCGGAACCTGACGCCCAGTGACCACCCGACGGAGTGACCCGCTCACCCAACCGGGCGAGTTGCACGACCACAAAACGCGCCCCGTATCTTGAACCTACGTCCGGACATGTGGAAGGCCCGGATGTTCGATCACGACGCCCGGCCTCGCCGGACCGTGGAGGGTGGAGAGTTGCCGCAGGAACCGCGCTGGCCCGAGTCCCATGCCGAGCAGACGGACATTCTCCCGGTCGTCGCGCCCGGGTTCGCGGAGTCTGCCACGCCCGAGGAACCCGCGCCACCGAAGCGCCGCCGCAGCTACCGCAAGGCCGCCTTCATCGGCGGCGGCGTGTTCGGCCTGCTGGTCGTCGCGTACGCCCTCGACGTTCTGGTCTCCCAAGGCAGCGTCCCCCGCGGCGTCACCGTCGCCGGGGTCGACGTCGGCGGGATGGACCGCGCGGCGGCCGAGAAGGAGCTCCGCGGAGGCATCGAGCCCCGGCTGACCCGGCCGGTGAAGATCGTCGCGGGTGACGCCGAGGAGTCGCTGGCGCCGAACAACGCGGGCCTCCGCCTCGACTGGCCCGCCACCCTGGACCAGGCGGGCGATCAGCCGCTGAACCCGTTCACGCGGATCGCGTCGTTCTTCTCGACCACCGAGGTCGGTGTCGTCACGCAGACCGACGACGCCAAGCTCACCGCCGCGCTGGAGAACTTGCGCGGCAACGTCGACCGTGACCCCATCGAGGGCACCGTCCGCTTCGAAGAGGCCAAGCCGGTCGCCGTCGAACCCAAGACCGGGCAGAAACTCGACGTCGAGGCCGCCAAGCAGACGATCCTGGACCGCTGGGCAGGCGGTGAGCCGCTGACGCTCGCGGTCACCCAGACCCCGGTCAAGGTCTCGCCGGAAGCCGTCCACGCCGCCCTCGAACAGGTCGCCAAGCCCGCCGTGGCGTCGCCGATGGTCATCAAGGGCGAGGGCAAGGACGCGGTCGTCAAACCCGCGGACATCGCGGGCGCGCTGACCTTCGAACCCGCCGACGGCGGCGTGCTGAACCCCAAGGTGGACAACAACAAGATCATCGAGGCCGCTGGGCCTCAGCTGAAGTCCACCGAGAAGGAGGGCAAGGACGCGCAGATCGTCTTCGAAGGCGGCAAGCCGACCGTCCAGCCCTCCGAGGACGCCAACGTCGTCGACTGGGAGCCCAGCCTCAAGCCGGTACTCGACGTGCTCAAGCGTGCGGCGCCCCGTGAGCTGCCGGTGACCTACAAGAAGACCCCGGCCAAGGTGACCACCGAGCAGGCGAACCAGCTCGGCATCAAGGAGGTCGTCAGCGAGTTCAAGACCGGCGGGTTCGCGCCGGACTCGGGGACGAACATCCGGGTCGTGGCGCAGAAGGTCAACGGCGCCATCGTGAAGCCGGGCGAGACGTTCAGCCTCAACGGGTTCACCGGGCCGCGCGGCGCGGCGCAGGGTTACGTCGAGGCCGGTGTCATCAAGGACGGCGCGCCCGGCCGCGAGGTCGGCGGCGGGATCTCGCAGTTCGCGACCACGCTGTACAACGCCTCGTACTTCGCCGGCATGAAGGACACCGAGCACAAGGAACACAGCTACTACATCAGCCGTTACCCCGCCGCGCGTGAGGCGACCGTGTTCCAGAACCACAACGGCGGCAGCGTGATCGACCTCAAGTTCACCAACGACACGGACACCGGCGTCGCGATCCAGGCCATCTGGTCGCCGTCGGACATCACGATCCGGATGTGGGGCACCAAGAAGTACACCGTCGAGTCGATCCCGGGCGGCCGCACCAACCCGTCCGAGCCGCCGACGAAGCCCGGCCCCGCCGAGAACTGCAAGCCCAGCAACGGCGCGCCCGGCTTCACCACGTCGGACACCCGGGTCATCAAGGACGCCGCGAGCGGCCGCGAGGTCCGGCGCCACACCCGGAACGTGCACTACAACCCGCAACCGAAGATCACCTGCGGCACGAAGCAGTAGTCCCCAGCGCGTGAAGGCCCCCTTGCCTCGGCTCAGCCGAGGCAAGGGGGCCTTCACGCGCTTTCCGAGGCTTCACCACGCGCGTCCGGGGCGGTACGCTGAGTGACTCACCCGACCGAGCGGGGGTGGTCACCTCGTGCGTTCCCAGGCGACCTTCCGGCAGATCCTCGCGGTCGGTGAACTGCGGGCGATCTGGTTCGCGGAACTCCAGTCGATCCTCGGGGACCAGGTGGCCAGGGTCGCCCTGTCGGTGCTGGTGTTCGAGCGGACCGGTTCGGCGACGTGGCCCGCGCTGACCTACGCGCTCACGTACCTGCCCGACCTGGTCGGCGGGCCATTGCTCGGCGGACTGGCCGACCGGTTCCCGCGTCGCGCGGTGATGGTCTGCTCCGACGTCGTCCGGGCCGTCCTGGTCGCGGTGCTCGCGATCCCCGGGATCCCGTTGCCCGCGCTCGCCGTCGTGCTCGTGGTGGTGCAACTGGCCAACGCGCCGTTCACCGCCGCGCAGGCCGCGGTGCTGCCGTCGGTGCTCAGCGGGGATCAGTACGTCCTCGGCCAGTCACTGCTGAAGATCACCAACCAGATCGGCCAGCTCGCCGGGTTCGCCCTCGGCGGCGCGGTGATCGCCGCGGCCGGGACCGGCAGGGGACTCGCCCTCGACGCGGTCACGTTCGGTGTTTCGGCGATCGTCCTGCGCCTCGGCGTCCGCGCCCGCCCCGCGACGGGTGCGCGCGGTCCCGCGACGTCGACGTTGCGGCGGCTTCGTGCGGGCGCCCGCACGATCTGGCACGACCGACGGCTGCGCGCGCTGGTCGGTCTCGCGTGGCTGGCCGGTTTCGTGATCGTGCCGGAAGGGCTCGCCGTGCCGTACGCCGCGGAGATCGGCGGCGGGGCGGTGACGGCGGGGCTGCTGCTCGCGGCGCATCCCGCGGGGATCGTGCTCGGGGTGTTCGTGCTGGGCCGCCTGGTGCGGCCCGAAGTCCGGTTGCGCATGGTCGGACGGCTGGCGCTGGGTGCGATCGTGCCGCTCGCGGCGTTCTGGTTCCGGCCCTCGCTCCCCTACGCCGCCGGACTGCTCGTGCTGTCCGGGATGTGCGCGGCCTACCAGGTCACCGCGAGCACCACGTTCATGCGGTTGGTGCCCGACACCGAACGAGGCCAGGCTTTCGGCCTCGCCGGGTCGGGACTCATCGCCGTGCAGGGAATCGGGCTGATCGCCGGCGGCCTGCTCGTCGGCGTACTCGGTTCACCCGCGACGACGGTCTCGGTCATCGCACTCGCCGGTGTCGTAGTGGCTGTTCCGGCCACCCGGGCTTGGCGCCACGTGGCCCCGCTTCACCCCCTTTGACCGGAACCGGATGTTCACCAGTTCTGCCCGCGCATGGAGCTCACCCCCTCCACTTCCCCGATGCCGGTCACGCGTGGTGCACCCACGCCTACCCATACAGCGTAGTGACACCTAGTATCCAACCGATTACGTTCGACTCCGTGGCGCTAACGAATTGGGCGCTGTGGCGGCTACCCCACCGCGGTTTGATCGGCTTCGTCCTCCTGGTGGACGTCGCGGCGATCGCCGGATCCGCCTGGTCTCTTGTCCGCGTCCCGTTCACCCAGGGCGACGCGATCCCCTTCGCGATCCTGATCATCAGCGCCGTGCTGTACACGGAGTTGTCACGTCCGGTGGAGCGGGTGCGGGAACGGTTCGCCGGCACGCCGCACATCTCGCTCGACAGCGTCTGGACCTTTGCCGCCGTCCTGCTGGTGCACCCGGCACTCGCCGCGCTGGTCATCGCCGTGTCGTTCTTCTACCGCTGGTTCCGCGGGCAGCCGAGCCCGTTGTTCCGGCGCACGTTCTCCGCCTCGGCGACCGTGCTCGCGGGTTTCGCGGCCGCCGCCTTCCTCTCCCGGTACGCGGCCCCGTTCGACGTCCTCCCCCGCGACGAGTCCTCCTTCGGGTCGGTGGTCGCGGCGGGCGGGGTGTTCCTGCTGGTCAACACCGCGTTGATGACGATCGCGGTGCACTACGGCACCCCGCACGAGCGGTTGCGCGACGCGCTGGCGCAGCCGTTCGAGTACGCGCTCGAAGCGGCGACGATCGCGCTCGGGATCATCGTGGCGTGGGCGCTGCGGGACTGGCCGGTGGTGCTGCTGCTCGTCGTCGGGATCACCCTGGTGCTGCACCGCGGCGTGCTGCTGCGGCAACTGAAACGGCAGGCGCGCAGTGACGCCAAGACCGGGCTGCTCAACGCCAAGGCGTGGCGCGAGGCCGCGGCCGACGAACTCGACCGCGCGCGGCGCGCGGGGCGGCACACCAGCCTGCTGATGGTCGACGTCGACCGGTTCAAACTGATCAACGACCGCCACGGGCACCTGGTGGGCGACCGGTACCTGGCGGCGATCGCGGAAACCCTGCGCACCGAGGTGCGCGGCACGGATCTGGTCGGGCGGTTCGGCGGGGAGGAGTTCGTCGTCCTGCTGCCCGGTACGTCCGCCGTGCACGCCCACGCGATCGCGGAACGGATCCGGTCGAGCGTGGCTTCCCGCGCCGGCGACCTGCCCGAGCACGTCACCGTGTCGATCGGGCTCGCCGACCGGCCGGGCGTGGCCGACCTGGACGCCGTGCTCGCCGCCGCGGACCGGGCGCTGTACGAGGCCAAGAACACCGGGCGGAACCGGACGTCGGGCTACCAGGTGACCGGCTGACTCCCGACCCCGCGTGCTATGAACGGACCGTTCCTTGCAAATTTTGCAAGGAACGGTCCGTTCATAGCGCTCGCGAGGGCTAAGGGAGGCCGGCGAGGGACTTCGCGAGGACCTCGTCGGACAGCGCGTGGTCGGAGATGTCGCCCGCCAGGTACGCGCCGTACGCGGGAAGGTCGAGGTGCGCGTGCCCGCACAGCGCGGTCAGTATTACCTTCTCCTCCCCGGTTTCCTTGCACCGCAACGCTTCCTCGATGCACGCGGCAAGCGCGTGAGTCGGCTCGGGTGCCGGGATGATGCCCTCCGTTCGCGCGAATCGCACGCCCGCGGCGAAGCAGTCCTCCTGCCCGACAGCGATCGCGTCGATCAGCCCGAGTTCGTAGATATGCGAGATCAGCGGCGACATCCCGTGGTAGCGCAGGCCGCCGGCGTGGATCGGGTCGGGGATGAAGTCGTGACCGAGCGTGTGCATCTTCAGCAATGGCGTCAGCCCGGCGGTGTCCCCGAAGTCGTACGCGTACTTCCCGCGGGTGAGGGTCGGGCAGGCGGCCGGTTCGACCGCGCGGATCACCGGGTCCATCCGCCCGGCGAGTTTCTCGCGCAGGAACGGGAAGGCGAGCCCGCCGAAGTTGGAGCCGCCGCCGGTGCAGCCGACGAGCACGTCCGGGGTGTCCCCGGCCAGTTCGAACTGCTTGAGCGCCTCTTCACCGATGATCGTCTGGTGCAGCAGCACATGGTTGAGCACGCTGCCGAGCGCGTAACGGGTGTTCTCCGCCTGCGCCGCCTGCTCGACCGCCTCGCTGATCGCGATGCCGAGGCTCCCGGTCGAGTTCGGGTCGGCGGCCAGGATCGCGCGGCCGGATTCGGTCAGCTCGGACGGGCTCGGGTGCACCGTGGCGCCGAACGTCTCCATCATCAGCTTGCGATACGGCTTCTGGTCGTAGGAAGCGCGGACCTGCCACACCTCGCATTCCAGCCCGAAGGTGGCGCAGGCGAACGCGAGCGCGCTCCCCCACTGTCCGGCGCCGGTTTCCGTGGTCAGCCTGGTGACCCCCTCCGCGGCGTTGTAGAAAGCCTGCGGCACGGCGGTGTTGGGTTTGTGCGAGCCGACCGGGCTGACGCCCTCGTACTTGTAGTAGATGCGGGCGGGAGTGCCGAGCGCCTTCTCCAGCCGCCTCGCGCGGTACAGCGGCGACGGCCGCCAGAGCCGGTAGACGTCGAGGACCTCTTCCGGGATGTCGACGTACCGTTCCGTGGTGACCTCTTGAGCGATGAGCGCCTGCGGGAACAACGGCGCGAGATCGTCCGGGCCGATCGGCTCGCGGGTGCCCGGATGCAGTGGCGGCGGTGGCGGCTCCGGCAGATCCGGGACGATGTTGTACCACCTCGTCGGCATGTCCTGTTCGTCGAGGATGTATTTCGTCCGCTCCGCCATTGAGCCTCCTCTGTCCGTCCCTTCAACCTAAAGGGACGGACGGCGTGACACCAGGCGTCACTACTACGGTGTGGGCATGGGGAATTTCGTACTGCTCGACGCGCCGTCCAATCTCGGACTGCGCCCGCCCGCCGAAGGTGTGGTCCCGGGTTGCCACAAGGCACCGGGCGCGCTGCGTGACCACGGTCTGCTCACCCGTCTGGGCGCGAGGGACGGCGGTGTCGTCACCCCGCCGCGGTATCTGCCCGCCCGGTCGCCCGGCGGCGGCGTGCGCAACGCGGCCGGGATCGCGACCTACACGGAGGCACTCGCCGGACGGCTCGCGAAGATCCGCGCGGACGGCGGCTTTCCGGTCGTGCTCGGCGGCGACTGCTCGATCGCGCTCGCCGCGATGCTGACCCTGCGTCGCGAAGGACGCTTCGGCATCGTCTACTTCGACGGGCACGACGACTTCCGGCACCTGGGCAACTCCGATCACGTCGCCAACGTCGGCGGCGAAGCGCTCGCCGTCGTGACCGGCCCCGGCCAGCCGGAACTGGCCGATGTGGACGGTCTGCGCCCGTACGTCCGCGACGAAGACGTCCTCGTGCTCGGTGTTCGCGCGGAGGAGTCCGCCGAGGCGAGGGAAGCCGGGCTTCGCGTCGTGACCAGCCAGGAGATCATGGCGTCCGGCACCGACGGCGCGCTCGCCGCCGCCCGGGAGATTTTCGCACCGCTGGACGGTTTCTGGATCCACATCGACATCGACACCCTCGACCCGGAATTCGTGTCCGCTGTGGACAGTCCCGATCCCGGTGGACTCAGCCCGGACAAGCTCGTCGAGCTGCTCCGGGGGCTGCTCGCGATCCCCGGCGCCGCCGGGCTGGAGCTGACCATCTTCGATCCCGACCTCGACCCCGACGGCACGCAGGCCGCCCTCGTGGCGGACTGTCTCGTGCACGCGCTGGAAGGAACCCGATGACCAAGGTGACCGTCGCCGACGGCTCGTTCGACGCCCCGCTCTGGCTGCCCGAATCCGGATCCGGCCCGGGCTTGGTGCTGATCCAGGAGATCTTCGGCCTCGACGACTACCTCAAATCGGTCGCCGCCGACCTGGCCGCCCTCGGCTACGTCGTCGCCGTGCCCGAACTGTTCTGGCGGATCGCCCCCGGCTGGTCGGCCACGCACGACGAAGCCGGGGTCTCGGCGTCGATGGAGGTCTCCGGCAAACTCGACCCGGCACGCGCCGTCACCGACGTCCTCGCGACCCTGACGACCCTGCGCGGGCTGCCCGAAACCGACGGCCGCGCCGGCGTCTTCGGCTTCTGCCTCGGCGGCTCGATGGCCTACGCGGCCGCCGCCGAAGGCGACCCGGACGTCGCGGTCTCGTACTACGGCTCCCGGGTGCCCGGGCAACTTCCGTTGCTGGACAAGATCACCTGCCCGATCCAGTTCCAGTTCGGCGGCGCGGACCCGTACATCCCCATCGAAGGTGTGGGGAAGCTGGCCGACGCGGTGGCTTCCCATGACGGCGCGGAAATCCACATCCACGAAGGCGCGGGACACGCGTTCCACAACCATGTGGCGCCGATGTTCCATCAGCCTGAGCCCGCCGCGGCGGCTTGGGCGCTGACGCTGGAGTTTCTCGGGCGCGTCTTTCCGGCTTGAGCGCCCACGAAGTCGGTCAGCAACCGGGAAACTCCAAGCGTGGAACGAATGTTCCCTCTTTGATATTGACAAGTGGTTCGGTCGGCCTAGGTTTGTATCCTCGACAGAACCCGAGGGGGGTGCATGTCCGGCCGACGCGCCGCGCTCGCCGCTGCCGCGCAAGCTTCGACGGTGCCATTGACGACACCGTCGGGAAAGAGCAAGGGCACCGGCTTCCACGTCACTTCGACGATGCTGCTCACCTGCGCGCACGTCGTGACGGACGCGGGTCGGCCGGTCGAGTACATGGAGGGCCCCGGTGGCCCCTTCGAAGTCCTGCGGGACTGGCTGCTGCCGGGTGGCCCGGAAGGACTCGACCTCGCCCTGCTGCGAGCGCCCGCGGGCGCCTCGGCTTCGCCTGCTTATCTGTCCGAAGCGACCGCGCCGGGCGACGACCTCTGGGTATTCGGATACCCGGACGGGAACTACCGGGCCGGTGACTCGGTATCGATCCGCCACGACGGAACGTCCGAGCACGTCGCCGGACCGGTACTGCTGAAAGGGACCCAGGGCAGGATCCGGCCGGGAATGAGCGGCGGCCCGGTCCTGAACTGGCGGACCGGCGCGATCTGCGGCGTGGTCCGTTACCGCGACGGAACCCACGAAGACACCGCGCGTTTCGTTCCGATGAGCACAGTCCTCCAGGCCTACCCTGGTCTTTCCGCGGCAAACTCCGCCGAGGCCGCACCATGGCTGCGCCTGCTCGACGACGAACAGATCGACGCGGCGGGCGCCTGTTTCCCCGGTCCGCGGATGCGCCGCTATCTCAAGGCCGCGAGTACGGCCGACGAGATCCATCCGTACGCGGCGATGCTCGACGTCCGGGCGCCGCTGTCGAAGGTCTACCTCCGCCAAGAGGCTTCACGGGGCGAAGCGACGGACGAACTCGCCGAACGCATCGACGGGAACGACCTCCTGCGGCGCTACGAAGGCGCGCAGGTACTCGGCGGTCCCGGCGCGGGCAAATCCAGCCTTGCCAGGTATCTCACCGCCTTGTCGGCACAGCAATGGCTGGACGGTACAGTCGCAGGCGGAGTGCCGATCCTGATCACTGCGGACGCGCTCACCCAGAACGAGGGTCTCGTCGAGATGCTGGCGAGTGGCGTCGTCCAGACCGTCGACCTCGATCTGGACCGGCCGACGCTGACGTCGATGTTCGCCAAGCCGCCGTTCCCCGGCGCGCACTGGCTCGTACTGGTCGACGGGGTCGACGAAATCCTCTACCCGTACCTGCGGGAAGCGGTCCTTTCGAAGATCAGCCGCCACCGATCGGGGGGACGCTACCGGTTCCTGCTGACGACCCGTCCGCTTCCGACCTACCTGCTGAACAAGGTCGCCGACGGCGATCGGTACCCGACGTTCACGATCGAACCGTTCGGTCGTCACGAGCTGCAGACGTTCGCCGCGAAATGGTTCACCCAGCTCGGCCTCCCCGATCCGCGGGCCGCCGCGCTCGACTTCGACCAGCGCGTCGCCCAGGTGGGGATCGGCCATCTCGCGACGATCCCGCTGATCGCGACGATGCTCTGCATCCTCTACGCCAACGCACCGGATCAGCGGCTGCCAGGCAATCGCGCGGAACTCTACGCGGAATTCGTCGAACTGCTGCTGACCAAACGGAAGATCCTCAACGTCCGCGAAATGCTGACGGCCTGGACCAGCCGCAGCGGCCCGCAGGCGGTCGCCGCGAGCGAGGAACTCATCCAGCGCACCCCCGAACTCCTCAAACTCATGGCCTACCAGCAACATCTGGCCGCGATCGACCCGTTCCGCTCCGGCCGGAAACCGGACGCCGTCGCCATTGTCACGGGGGTGGTCCCCAAACCTCCGGACCTGTCCTCCGCCGAGTGGGCCAGTGTGATCCGCGAGGTCCTGCGAAGCTGCGGCCTGCTCGTCGAACGCCGTGGCGATTTCCACTTCCTCCACCAGACCGTGCAGGAATACCTCGCGGCGGCCTACCTCGCCGAGCACTACCCGGACCCACGCAAACGAGCCGCGCGGCGCCAGCTTGTCCCGGGACGGTGGCCGAGACAGGATCTCGAAGTCATGACGTTCCTCGCCGCACTGTGGGCGAAGGACGGCCACGACCTGCATCCCGTCTTGAAACGCCTGCTCGGCCGGAAACACAGCCGGGACAACCACCAACTCGTCCTGGAACTGCACCGGCAGGGAATCCTCCTCCCGGACAGGACGACGGTGAGGCTGACCGACGTCCTCGTACAGTGGCTCCAGGACAAGGGACTGAGCAATCACGAGTGGCGCACGGCGGCGGGCGCGCTCGTCGAGATCAGTCCCGCGCGGGCCACGACGACCTTCGAACGGATTGCGGGGCCCGGCCACAGCTGGCAGCGCCGCTTCGATTCGGCGACCTTTTTGATCGGGATCCTGCCTGAGCTGGGCATCGAAACCTTCGCCGCCCTCGCGAACGACCGAAGAATCGGTGGTGCTGAGCGCTTGAAGGCGGCGAAGCGGCTTCACGATCACGAGCCGGTGCAGGGCATGGCCGCGTTGGCGGACATCGTCAATCGGGGCGAGCCCGACAATCTCAGGGTCGAAGCCGCGCTGTTCGTCGCGGAACACGACCTCCGGACCGGACTGGGACTCCTTCGGACGATCGCCTACAGCAAGCATGTCGAGCCGGCCACGAGGCTCAACGCCGCCCGGCATCTCGCACGGCACGACTCGGCCGAGGCCTTGCTCATGCTGAGCGGCTCGCCCGCGATCCCCGGCGAGTTCCGCTTGGACGCAGCACTCGAGGCGGAGCAATGGGCGGCCGACAGCGCGAGAGCGCAGCTGATCGATCTCGTCGTTAAGCAGCCACTCGGCGTCGCCATCCGGTTCAAGGCGGCGGATCACCTCGCCCGGCAAGGTGACGCCTCCGGGGTGGCCGGATTCCTGGCCATCGCCCGCACCAAAACCGGCGACAGCACGATCAGGGCGAAAGCCGCCGCACGCGCCGCGGAAGCCGACTTCGCCGATGGCCGGCGACTGCAACTCGATCTCATCAGCGATCGTACGATGGGCGACGACCGGATCACGGTCGGCCTTTCCGCCGGTCTTAGGGACCCAGCAGGAGCGGCACGCTCGCTGGCACGCCTCGTCGGAGATCGGGAAGCGGTCCAGGACCGGTACGGCAGAGAGTTCGAAGAAGACAGTATCGACTTCTGGACGAAGGCCGGGCTGGGCGCGGCCGAACTCGATCGTGAGGTCGGCCTCGCCGCACTGGAAAGGCTAGCTCTGGCTTCCGAGTATTCCGCGGTCGAGCGGACGCAAGCGGCCGCGGCCGTGGCGAAGGTGAATCGTGAGAACGGCGTCGCACTTCTTCACAAGCTGAATGGCGATGCTGGTGCTCGCTCACCGGTCCGAATCGAAGCCGCGATCGCGCTCTACGAACTCGATCCGGAGTACGGCACGAAGGCGACTCGGTCCCTGCTTGCGCCGATGGGATCGTTCAGTCATGACGCGCGCATCTCCCTCGGTACGAAGATCGGCCGGAAGGATCCGCAGCTAGGTATCGAGGTTCTGCGCGGCGTCGCCCTCTCCACCCACGTCGGACCGAGACAGAGGCTCGCCGCCGCCACCGCGGCCACTCAGCTGAATCACGCCGCGGGCACGGAGCTCACGGACGCAGTCAGAGACGATCCGGCCGTTCGCGACTACCTGAAGAGCATCGACCGCAGGAAAAGATGAACCCGGTCAACCTTGTTCGGACGGTTCGGTCTCCCCCGGCTTCCATTCCAAGGTCACTTTCACCGTGGCCTTGGCCGTGCCCTTGACGAGGATCGCCGTGAGCTTGCCGCTCTCGACGCCCAACTCGCAGCCGAACTCCACGGCGACCTTGGCGGGTTTGGCCTTCCCCAGCCCGCTCATCACAGCGTCGGTGACCGAGCGCGTCACCGAACCCAGCGCGGCGGAGAACTCACCGAACGCCAGCAGCCTGGAGGCGACCTCTTGGTCCTCCTGCGCCCCGACCATCGCGGCTTCCACCAGGATGGGGCCGTTGTCGGCCTCTACCTGCAAGTACACCGAACGCCCCGGCGTGGTGTGGTCGTCGATCGTCACAAGTCCTCCGCTCAGTGGGTTTCGCGCCGGAACGCTACCGGAATATGTCGGTGCCTCCCGGTAGTTTCCCCACCATGGCCACATTGGTGAGTTTTCACGCCCACCCCGACGACGAGTGCATCGTCGCGGGGGGCGTCATGCGCAAGGCCTTCGAGGAAGGCCACCGTGTCGTGCTCGTCGTCGCGACAAGGGGGGAGGTCGGCGAGGTGCCGGACGGGTTCCTCGACGACGGAGAGGAGTTGTGGCAGCGCCGCGTGCAGGAGACGCACGCTTCCGCCGAGGTCCTGGGGGCCAAGCGGGTGGAGTTCCTGGGGTACACCGATTCCGGCATGATGGGCGAGCCGCGCAACGACGTGCCCGGCACGTTCTGGCAGGCCGACGTCGAGGAGGCCGCGCAGCGGCTGGCCGAGATCCTGCGCGAAGAGCAGGCCGACGTCCTGACCATCTACGACGACAACGGCGGCTACGGGCATCCGGACCACATCCAGGTGCATCGCGTCGGCATGCGCGCGGCCGAGCTGGCCGGCACGCCGCGGGTCTACGAGGCGACGAGCAACAGTGACGAGATGCGCCGCGGCATGGAGGAGGCGGTGCGGACGGGGCAGCTGAAGGCCGAGGACCTGCCCGATTTCGAAGACGGTTCCGAGTTCGGCAAGCCGGAAGAGATCCTGACCGCGAGGGTCGACGTCACCGCGTACCTGCCCGCCAAGCGGGCGGCGATGCGCGCGCACGCCAGTCAGATCAGTGAGGATTCGTTCTTCCTCGCGATGCCGGACGAGGCTTTCGCGGGGGCGTTCGGCGTCGAGTGGTTCATCCGTGCCGGGCAGGGTCCTGGCATCACGGAGACCGACCTCATGGCCGGGCTCTGACCGATGGGCATGTGCGGCGCGTATCTGCGGGTCACGCCCGGGGAATTGCGTGAACTGAGCGAGAAACCCGAGCGGTACTGGGAGTACGCCGAGAAGGCCGCCGGCACCGAACGGGCGGTGGACATCGACAAGGCGTGGCACGCGCTGTGGTTCCTGGTGGGGCGTGCCGGGTTCGAGGTCGACTTCGTGCTGGGCGGGACGCTGCTGGGGGAAGCCGACAGTGACGGGCCGCCGCGACGGTTCACCGCGGACGAGGTGCGGACGATCTCGGCGGAGATGACACGGACCGGGTTCGATCAGCTCTCGCAGGGCGTCGAGGTCTCGGAGCTCGAGGCCGAGGGGATCTACCCGTCGATCTGGGACGAGCCCGACGCGCTGGACTACGTGCGGGGGTATTACGACGAGCTGGTGACCTTCTTCGCGGGGGCCGCGAAGGCCAAGGAGCCGGTCGTCACGATCATCACCTGACGCGGGCGCGCCCTGAAGTCCGTGAAGGCCTCCTTGAGGGACCCAGAGTCCCTCAAGGAGGCCTTCACGGAACTTCGCAGACTCGGCGAGCGAGAGATCAGGCCGTGGCGGCGGTGACGTCGAGCTCGACGAGCTGTCCGGGGTAGCCGAGCTGCGCGACGCCGAGCAGCGTGCTCGCGGTCGTGAAGGCCTCTCCGATCTCCGACTCCACGAACCGGTCCCATACGGCTGAAAGCACCTCGGCGTCCGGCGTGACCACGTAGATCACCGTGCGGACGACGTCGGCCGGGGTCGCCTTGGCGAAGGCGAGCGCGGCGGCGGTGTTCGCGACGACCTGGTCGACCTGGGCGAGGACGTCGCCGTCGACGACCTTGCCGTCTTCGGCGAGCGGGCATTGGCCGGCGAGGTGGACGTCCCGTCGTCCTTCGACGATGGTCACGTGGTGGTAGGTGGGCGTGGGGTGCAGACCGGGCGGATGGTGGCGTTGAATGGTCACGAGCCGCATCCTCACCGAGGCGGTCGCGACGGGACAACCGGATTTCACGGGGGAGCCATGCGCAGGACGATCGACTGGACCGGCGACGCGGTCACGATCATCGACCAGACCGCCCTGCCCGCCGAGTATCGCGTGCTCGAACTGCGCACGGTCGGCGAACTCGTCGGCGCTGTCCAGCGGCTCGCGGTCCGCGGGGCACCGGCTCTCGGCGCGGCGGGGGCGCTCGGCGTGGTGCTCGCGACCCGCGCGAAGGGTGACGTCGAGGCCGAGGCGCGCCGGGTCGCGCAGGCCCGGCCGACAGCGGTCAACCTGAGCTGGGGTGTCTCCCGCGCGCTCGCGAAGCTCCCGGAGGGGCCGGAAGCGGTTCTCGCCGAAGCGCTGGCGATCCTCGACGAGGACGAGCGCATCAACCACGAAGCCTCCCGGCTGGCGACCGAAGTGGTGCTCGAACACTGCGAGCGGCGGCCGTTGCGGCTGCTCAGCCACTGCAACGCGGGCCATCTCGCGACGGTCGGCTGGGGCAGTGCGCTCGGCGTCGTCTGGCATCTGCAAGCCCGTGGCCTGGTCGAATCCGTGCTGGTCGACGAGACCCGCCCGTTGTTGCAGGGTGCCCGCCTGACTGCCTGGGAACTGGCACAGGCCGGTGTCCCGTATCGGATCCAGCCCGACGGCGCGGCCGCCGCCGCGATGGGCCGCGGCCTGGTGGACTGCGTGCTCGTCGGCGCCGACCGGATCGCCGCCAACGGCGACGTCGCCAACAAGATCGGCACTTACGGCCTGGCGATCGCGGCGAAGCACCACGGAGTCCCGTTCGTGGTCGTCGCCCCGTCGTCCACTGTGGACAGCGCGATGCCGGACGGCGCCGGGATCGTGATCGAGGAACGCGATCCCGGCGAGGTCCTGAGCTTCGGCGGTACGAAGGTCGCGCCCGAAGGCGCGGAGGTGTTCAACCCGGCCTTCGACGTCACACCGTTCGACCTGGTCACCGCGGTGGTCACCGAGCAGGGGGTGCTGAACCCGTGAGCAGCTTGGTGAACAGGGCACCCATCTCCGCGTCGTCGTAATTCAGCGGGAGCGTGTCGAAGTAGTAGCGGACCATGCCGGGCTCGGTGCCCACGATCACCCCGAAGTCGATCGTCCGCCCCTTCGCCCGCACGGTCCCGCGGTACTCCTGGAACTTGGTACGCGGACCCGCGGCCGCCTGATCAGCCGTCAGCCGGACGCCGGTCATCGCGCCCGAAAGCCTGCCGAGGTAGGCGAGATGACACTTCGGGTCGGTCACCGGTGCCGTCAGCCCCGGTCCGGTGAAGGCGGGCCCTTGCCGAGGACAGTTGTCGGCGACACCGGCGAACAGTTGCCGAAGTGCCTCCTTTTCGATGGGGCGGAACCATTCCGTCCGATCGTGATAGCGACGCCCCTCGGTGACCTCACCGTTCTCGAGCACCACCCGGTAGACGGCCGGATAGCGCACCATCTGTCCGTTGATCACCGCTTCGTTGGCCGCCTCGTAAAAGACGGCGTCGCCGTTCACCACGATCTTCACCGGGGTGAACCGGAAGGTCGGGAAGGCTCCCAGCAGGGTCCGAAGGTTGTTCTCGATGCCGGCCCTGCCGCGCACCGGCGCGGCGCTGCCCGATTCGGCGAGCGTCCCGTCCGCGGCGAAAACGGTGCCGTACAACCGAACGCGGGCTTCCCGCGCTTCGGGCGTGTCCGAACGCATCGCCCCGAACTCGGTCTGTTTCGTGATGAAGGCACAGGCACTCGGGGACACCTCGCCTTCGACCCGGTCACCCAGCTGATCCAGGATCGGGCAACCCTCGTTCGTCTCCGCCACCGCCTGCCCGCTTCCCATCACCGTCGCACTGACCAGAACCGCCGCCACACCAAGGAATCTCTTGATTTTTCGCACCTGTTCACCCTGGCAAGGGAGACCGTGCGAAGTCGATTACCCGCCAGGTAATGCGGCCTAGAACGATTCGAGACAGGACGGCTCACGGTCGGAGGCGAAGGCCGCCGTCGCCCGCGAAACCGCGCCGGCGGTCCGCTCCTTGATCCGTCCGGCCGCAGCCAGCGTGCTCGGCCGGGTGCCGCCGAGGAAGATCGCGCCGAGGTCGATCACGTCCAGTTCGAGGTCCGGCGCGTCCTCCACCCTGGTCACGTCGGCGTTCCCGCCTTCGTCGGTGACGAGCCGCCAGTTCCCGGTGTTCCACGGGCAGAAGGCGTCGCGCACGCCGAACACCAGATCCACCGGAATGCCGTAGCGGCGCGTCTTCAGCACGCGATCGACGTCGACGAGCCGGACCCAGAGGGAGTCACCGCCGGATCGGCTGATCCTGCGGGGATCGGCGAGGAGGTGGATGAGCGGTTCGTCGAGCGCCGCGAAGGTCTCCACCGTGCCGATCAGGTCGTAGTCGAGCAGGAAGCGGTACAGCGTCGCGTACGTCTCCGGCGTGGTCGCGACCAGTTCCTGCACGATCAACGTCCCTCGCGGGCCTTCTTCGTGCCAATCGCTCTTCACCCGGTAGATCGCGTAACCGTCCGGCAGGACGGCGAACTTCAACGCGGTCGCGCCGTTGCGCCGCCCCTCCGGATCGTCGAGGTTGAACTCCCACGTCGCGCCCGGCCGGTCCAGCGCGCCGACCCGCTGTGGCGCTTCCTTGTCGTAGATCGCTTTGATCAGCGGGATCGCCTGCTCACGCCCGACTTCGCGCACGCGTTCGGCTTCCAGTTCGACACCGGGCTGGTACGCCGCCTTCGCCCGGATCTTCGCGCGGTAGAACTGCGCCGCGAGGCCGTACCCGAAGCGAGGGTAGATGACCGATTCGGACGCCCACAGCGCGGCGATCGGTTCGGCGCCGTCGTCGTGCAGGCCGTGCAACTGCGCCCGCATGACGCGGGTGAGCGCGCCCCGCCGCCGATGTCCCGGAGCGACGCCGACCGACGTGATCCCCGCGAACGGCGTCGGGCCGGCCCCGGGGACGGTGATCTTCCGGCTGAGGATCTCCCCCATCCCGATCAGCTCGTCTCCGTCGAAGACGCCGTGCGAACGGTCGGGCTCGAACACCAGCCCCTCGCGGTGCCGGAACCCCTCCGAGGGGTCGGAGAGGAACGCTCGCGCGAGCATGTCCGAAAGTGCGGGCAGGTCGTCGGTGGTCAAGGTGCGGAGGGTCAAGCCGTCGTCGCTCACCCTGTCGTCCTACGCCTCTTCACCGACGACCGCCACGCATTAACGAGCGGTCATCAGGGCCGCGGCCCGATCACCTCGCCCTTTTCCGTCACCTCGATGGCCATCGCGGGACACGAATCCGCCGCGTCCAGCACCGTCTCGTCCGGATCCACCTCCCCCTTGACCACCGTCGCCGTGGCGCCTTCGAGTTCGAAGACCTCCGGCTTCAGCGCGGCACACATCCCCGAGCCGATGCACGTGTCGCCATCGACGTCGACTTTCCAGCTCATGCTCACCATCCGATCGGCATGGAACGGGGCCCCCGCACCAGCATCTGTGTCTTCCACACGATATCGCCGTCGAGGTGCAGTCCGGGGAGATCTCGCAGCAATGCCCGCATGGCCTCCTGCAGTTCCAGCCTGGCCAGCGGGGCGCCGAGACAGTGGTGCACGCCGTGGCCGAAACCGAGGTGGGGATTGCTCTCCCTGCCGAATTCGAGGGTTTCCGCCGAGGTGAACTGGAGCGCGTCCCGATTGGCGGCACCGATGGCGACCATCACCGGCTCCCCCTCCTTCACCAGCACGTCACCCACGTGGATGTCTTCGGTGGCGTAGCGGGCGAAGCCGGCTCCGGCACCCAGCGGGATGAACCGCAGCAGCTCCTCGACCGCGGCCGGGATCAGGTCGAGGTCCGCGCGGAGGCGGGCGAGCTGGTCCGGCTGTTCGAGCAGGGCGTAGACGAAGTTGGGGATCTGGCTGGCGGTGGTCTCGTGCCCGGCGATCAGGATGCCGATGCACATGTCGACCAGTTCCAGCTCGCTCAGCCTGTCGCGGACGTCGCGCGCTTCGATCAGCGCGGTCATCAGGTCGTCCTGCGGCTGGGCTCGGTGCTGCTCGACGAGCACGTGCATGTACGCCCGCAGCTCGTCCTGGTTGGCCATCATCTCTTCGGTGGTCAGCGGGCTGGTCGACAGCGCGGCGTCGCTCCACACGCGGAACTTCGGCCGGTCCTCGACGGGGACGCCGAGCAGTTCGCAGATCACCGCGACCGGGATCGGCAGCGCGTAGTCCTCGACCAGGTCGGCGGGCTGCCCCTTGGCCTTCATGTCCTCGATCAGCCCTGCCGCCAGCTCGGCGACGCGCGGTCGCAGCAGTTCGACGCGGCGCATGGTGAACGCCTTCGCGACCAGCGTGCGCAGCCGGGTGTGATCGGGCGGGTCCATGCTCAGGATCCCGCCCGGCCGCCTGCCCGGTGCCATCCGCGGCTCGTCCTTCTCCGCGGCCATCGCCCGCGAGAACCGCTTGTCGCCCAGTACGAAGCGCGCGTCGGCGTATCGGGTGGCGAGCCAGGCCGGCTCACCGTGCGGGAGCCGGACGCGGAGCATGCCCTTGGTGGCGCGGGCGGCCGCGTACGCCTCGTCGAGCTCGAGACCGGCGTCTTCGTTGAAGGGATAGGCGGTGAATTCGGTGTCGGTGGTGGTCATTGTCCGGAAACCCCCCGGCTCGGCGGTTTGTAAGCAACTGCTTACAACGCTAACCACGACCACGCTGAGCGTCAATGCGCCTACCGTGCGACGTCCGGCTAGCCTTTGCCCGATGACGGAAGAACCGCAGGTCCGCAAGCGTGACGCGGCCGCGACCCGAGCCTCCCTGCTCGACGCGGCGGCGGCACTCTTCGCCGAGCGCGGCTTCGACCGGACGACCGTGCGGGACATCGCGAAACGCGCCGGGGCCAACCAGGCGCTGCTGTTCCGCTACTTCGGCTCGAAAGACGCCCTCTTCGAGGAAGTCCTGGCACGCGGCGGGCGCGAGCAGCTCGCCACCACGCCACCGGACGAACTGCTCGGGACGGCGTTGCGCAGCATGCTGAAGGCCGACACCGGACGCGACCGCACACTCGACGCGTACCTGCGCTCGACCGGCCACGACAGCGCAGCGGCCGCGGTCCGACGCCGGGCCGCCGAGGAGTACGCGCAGGTGCTCGCCACGCTGACCGACGCCGACGACGCGGACCTGCGGGCCGACCTCATCCTCGCCTGGCTGCTCGGGATCGGCCTGGTCCGCGACATCACCGGCAAGGAGCCGCTGGCCAGCGCGGATCCCGACGATGTCTGCCGCCTGGTGCTCGGCGCGGCACGGACGCTCCTGGAGCGCAGCGGTTAAATGCGTCGCCGCCCGCGCTTCGCTGCTTTACGGTCGGCTCCGTGATCTCGTTCCCGCCCGCCGGCACCGAAGCCGAGTTCGACGCGCTGACCAGGCAAGACCTGCTTCCGGAGGTGACCTCGCTGACCGGTTCGCTCGGTCTCGGCGAAGTCGTCCCGTTCACCGAGGGCTCGCTGCCGGTCTACGCCGTCGGCGACGATCTGGTGCTCAAGCTGTTCCCGCCGGTGCACCTCGACGAGCTCCCCACCGAGAGGACGATGCTCGAGGTCTTGCACGGAAAGCTGCCGATCCCGACCCCCGCCGTGCACGGCGTCGGCGAGCGGGACGGCTGGGGCTACGTGCTCATGGAGCGCCTGCGCGGCGAGACACTGAAGGACGCCTGGCCGAAACTGTCCACAGAGGACAAACAGCGGCTCGCTCCCGAACTCGGCGAGGCGCTCGGCGCCCTGCATTCGCTGCACGACCCGCGTCTCGACGTCCTGGATCCGGCGGACTGGGCCACGTTCGTCGCCGGGCAGCGTGAAAAGGTCGTCGAGCATCACCGCCGGACCGGCCTCGACGAAAGCTGGATCGCGCAAATCCCGGCGTTCCTCGACTCCGTCGATCTCGGCACACCGCCCGTCGTCCCGCTGCACACCGAGTTCATGCGCGACCACCTCATGGTCGTCCACGACGGCGGACGTCCGCGGCTGACCGGGCTCTTCGACTTCGAACCGGCGATGCGAGGTGCGGCCGAGTACGACTTCGTCGCCGTCGGCCTGTTCGTTTCGGGCGGGGACAAGGACTTCCTGCGGCGGCTGCTGGCCGGATACGGCGCCGAGCCGGACGAGCAGTTCTCCCGGCGTTGCCTGGCTTACGCGCTTTTGCACGTGTACAGCAATTTCACCTGGTACTTCAAGGTTCTTCCGGCGCCGGAAGAACCGACGCTGGAGAGCCTCAGCCGCGCTTGGTGGTAGTCCACGTCACCGGCACCGTTTCGGGACCGCGGATCGAAAGCGGCGGACGCCAGACGATGTCCGACGCCGGGACGGCGAGGTCCAGTCCCGGCAGGCCGTCGAGCAGGGACCGGAACGCGATCTCCCCTTCGAGCCGGGCGAGCGCGGCGCCGAGACAGAAGTGGATGCCGTGCCCGAAGCCGAGCTGCGGCGCGTTCCGGCGCCGGATGTCGAACCGCGAAGCGCCGGGGAAAGCGGTTTCGTCACGGTTCGCCGCGCCGGTGTGGGCCAGCACGGCCTCACCGCGCCGGACCAGGCCGCCGCTCAGTTCGACGTCCTCCAGCGCGACCCGGAGCAGCGAGGCGTCGGCCGGTCCGTCGAAGCGCATGATCTCCTCGACGGCCCCCGCCGTCAGCCCGGGATCCGAGCGCAACGCCGCGAGCTGAGCCGGATTCCCCGCCAGCAGGACGATCCCGGTCGCGATCAGGCTGACCGTGGTCTCGTGCCCGGCGAGCAGGAGTTGCGTGGCCAGATCGATCAACTCGGCCTCGGTGAGCCGGTCACCGTCCTCGTCGCGCGCATGCACGAGAGCGCTGAGCAGGTCCTCGCCCGGCTTCGCGCGTTTAACAGTGACGAGTGCCGCCATGTCTTCGGCCCCGTCACGCCGGGCCTGCGCCACTTCCGCCGGGGTGTACGCCATCGGCGTGACGATCACCCGCGACCACTGCCGGAACCGTTCCCTGCCTTCGAAAGGGACGCCGAGGATCTCGCACATGACCGCCGTCGGCAGCGGAAAGGCGAACATCTCCACCAGATCCACCGGCGGACCGTGCTCGGCCAGCTCCCGCAGCAGCGTGTCGGCGATCTCCTGGATCCGCGGCCGCAGCGCGGCGATCCGGCGGACGGTGAAGGCCTGCGCCGTCAGCTTCCGCAGCCGCGTGTGATCCGGCGGGTCCATGTTCAGGATGCTGTGCTCGCCGGTGGAGAAGTCACCCGGTTCGATGAGGCACGGCGCGTCCGGGGCGAGCAGGTTCCGGGAGAACCGGGTGTCCGAGAAGATCAGGCGGACGTCTTCGTACCTGGTCACCAGCCAGCCTTCGCAACCGCTGGGGAAGACGACCCGGGACATCGGCGGATACTCGGCGTAGACCGCGCCCATCGGGGTCGCGGCGTCGTCCTTCGCCGCGGGATACGTGGCTGTCATGGAGCCGATGATGAGTGGCGTGAAGCGCCACTGGAAGGCTCCGGCGGCTCACCCGCCCGAAGAGCCGAAGATCCCTCTCACCCGGTGATAATTCCGCGCAGGAACTCCAGATAGCCCGGCCTCTCGGCCGCGGACAGCAGCGTCCCGCCGCTCGCCCGCTGAGCCTGGATCAAGCCGATGAAAGCCGTGTACGCCAGCAAACCCCGATGCCGGGCCTCGGTTTCCGGGCAGTCCATCTCCAGGAAGCAGCGGACGATGAAGTCGACGCGCCGCGCGGTGACGTCGGCGAGCAGCGGACCGATCACCGGATCGCCGGCGTGGGCGAGCAGCGCCAGCTCGGCCCGCTCGTCGTCCTTGCCCCCGAAGACGAGTTCGAAGAGCTCACGCAGCCTGCGTTCCGGGTCCGCGATGCCGTCCAGCAACGTGATCAGCGCCTCGGTGTCCTGCTCGGCCCACCGGCGCACGGCGGCCTCGACCAGCGCGTCCCGATTCGCGAAATGCCAGTAGAAGCTGCCTTTCGTCGTCCCGAGCTTCGCCGCGAGGGGCTCGACGGCGATCGCGGCGACCCCGCCTTCGCACAGCGCTTCGAGCGCCGCGTCCGCCCAATCCTCACGTGCGAGCTTCCTTTTCACGCCACGTACGCTACCGTACGGAAAACCATACGGCACCGTACGGAGGCGGCCATGACTTTCGGCTCACCCGCGAACTGGGGCGCGACCCCGGAAGAACGCCGCCGCGCGCAGCCGGCGGACACCCTGCTCGACGGCCCTGTCGCCCGCTTCGACCGCGCGGTCACCGTGCACGCGCCCGCCGCGCTCGCCTACCGCTGGCTCTGCCAGATCTCGGTCGCGCCCTACAGCTACGACCTGCTCGACAACCTGGGACGCCGCAGTCCCGGCACACTCACCCCCGGCGCCGACGAACTCGCGCCCGGCGACACGCTGATCGTGTTCGAGCTGACCGAGGTCGAACACGGACACCACCTCACCGGCCGCACCTTCGCCAAGTCGGAGAACCTGTTCGGCCCCGTGGCCGCGACGTACTCGGTCGAACCGATCGACGAGCGGTCGTGCCGGATGCTGTGCCGCATCGTCGTGACCTCGAAGGGGTTTCGCGGGCGCCTCAAGGAGTTCCTGCTGGGCTGGGGCGACCTGATCATGATGCGGAAACAGCTGCTGACGTTGAAGAAACACGCCGAACAGGACGCACGCCTCGGTCGCGGGGGTCGTGAGTGGTAATGAGCGTTCTAACGCTCATTACCACTCACGAGGCGTCTAGGGCAACGCTCGCTTCAACAACTCCGCCAGGTGCACGGCCCGCCGCCCGTCGAGTTGCTCGATCTGCGTCCGGCAGCTGAACCCGTCCGCGACCACCTCGGTGCCCTCGGCCGCGGCGCGGATCGCGGGCAGCATGCGGTCTTCGGCGCAGGCGACGGAAACGTCGTAGTGCCCGCGTTCGAAGCCGAAGTTGCCCGCCAGTCCACAGCAACCGGAGTCCATTGTGGAATTGTGGATACCCGCGGCGCGCATCACGGCCTCGTCGGCGTCGAAACCGAGCACGGCGTGCTGATGGCAGTGCACCTGGCTGAGCGCCTCGACGTCCAGTGGCCGGAATTCGAGCGGCGAGTCCTCGACGAGTTCGGCGAACGTCCTGGTCTGTTCGGCCAGTAGTTTCGCCACCGGGTCGTCGGGCACGAGAGCCGGGAGGTCACCGCGGAACAGTGCCGTGCAACTCGGCTCCAGGCCGGCGACCAGGTAGCCCGACCGCAGGTACGGTTCGAGTACGGAAAGCGTGCGGCGCAACACTTTCTTCGCCACGTCGAGCTGTCCGGTGGACACCCAGGTGAGGCCGCAGCAAACGCCACGATCGGGCAGGACGACGTCGTATCCCGCCGCGGTGAGCACCTCGGCCGCGGCGTCGAGGACGTCGGGGGTGAGGTAATTGTTGAAGGAGTCGGGCCACAGCACCACGGGCCGGGAGCCGGTCGCCCAGCGCTTGAGATCGGCGCGGCGTCGCGTGAACGGCGCCGGGGCGAAGGTCGACAGGTCTCGTTCCGGCGCGATCCCGCCGAACTTCTTCAGCAGCCCGGAGAACCGGCGCGACATCGTGTTCGCCAGCCGGGGCGCCAGCGAGGCCGCGCGCAGCCACACCGGCAGCCAGCCCATCGAATAGTGCGACGCCGGGCGCAGCCGTCCCTTGTGGTGCTGGTGCAGGAATTCCGCCTTGTAGGTCGCCATGTCGACGTCGACCGGGCAATCGGACAGACAGCCCTTGCAGGACAGGCAGAGATCCAGCGCCTCCGCGACCTCCTCCGAACGCCAGCCGTCGGTGATCAGTTCGCCGTTCACCATTTCGGCGAGCAGATGCGCGCGGCCCCGCGTCGAGTGCTTCTCCTCGCGTGTGGCGCGGTAACTCGGGCACATCACGCCCGCTCCGGTGGTGTTGCGGCATTTCCCGACGCCGACACAGCGCCGCATCGCCTGCCCGAAGCTCCCCCGGTCCTCCGGGTACGCGAGCGCGGTGACGTCTTCGAGCTCCAGCGGTGCGTGCCGCACGCGGAGATCCGCGTCGACCGGCCTGGGATTCACCAGGATGCCCGGGTTCATCCTGCCCGCCGGATCGAAGATTCCCTTGAACCGTGCGAAAAGCGCGAGCATCTCGGGGCTGTACATGCGGGAGAGCAGTTCCGAGCGGGCCTGGCCGTCGCCGTGTTCCCCGGACAGCGAACCGCCGTGCGCGGCGACCAGGTCGGCCGCCTCTTCCAGGAACGACCGGAACCCGGCGATCCCTTGCGGTGACAGCAGGTCGAAGTCCAGCCGCAGGTGCAGGCAGCCCTCGCCGTAGTGGCCATAGACCACGCTCTTGCGGCCGTGTTCGCGCATGAGTTGCTTGAACTCCCGCAAGTAGGCACCTAAACGCTCGGGCGGGACTGCCGCGTCCTCCCAGCCGGGCCAGGCTTCCTCACCCCCGGCCAGCCGGGTCGCGAGACCGGCACCTTCCTCCCGGATCCGCCACAGCCGCTTTTGCGCGGCCACGTCGTCCAGCAGCGTGGAACCGGTCAACGCGCCGCGCAGGCCGGCGATCAGCCCGCGCGCCTGGTCCGGGTCGGCCATCTCGACGAACAGCCAGGCGCCGCCCGGCGGAAGCCCGTCGGCGCGGCCCGGTTCCAGCAGCGCGACGAGGTCCGCGTCGACGCCCTCCACGGTCAGCGGCGACCACGGCAGGATCGCCGGGACGGCGTCGGCCGCGGCGATGTCGGACTCGAAACCGAGCACCGCGAGCACCTTGCGTTGAGGGACCTCGGCGAGGGAAACGGTCGCCTCCAGCACGGTGACGCAGGTGCCTTCGCTGCCGACGAGCGCCTTGGCGACGTCGAAACCGTTCTCCGGCAACAGGTGTTCCAGTCCGTAGCCGGACACCCGCCTGCTGAAGGTGGACAGTTCGGTGCGCAGCAACGCCAGGTCGTCCCGGACGAGTGCGCGTAACTCCGAGAAGACCCGGCCTTCCGTGCCGGGCTTGGCCGCCCGCGCGTCCACTTCGGACGGCGAGGTCGGGCCGACGGTCAACCGGGTGCCGTCGTAGAGCAGCACGTCCAGCTCGCGGACGACGTCGACCGTGCGGCCATAAGCGACCGAATGCGAGCCGCAGGCGTTGTTGCCGATCATCCCGCCGATCGTGCACCGCGAATGCGTCGACGGATCGGGCCCGAACCGGAGGCCGTGCGGCGCGGCGAGGCGCTGGAGGTCGTCGAGGACGGTTCCCGGGGCGACCCTCGCCGTGCGCGCGCCCGGATCGAGATCGAGGACGCCGCCGAGGTGGCGCGAGGTGTCGATCACGACGCCCGGCCCGCACGAGTTGCCCGCGACGCTGGTGCCGCCGCCGCGGGCGATCACCGGCAGCCCGGCCGCACGGCAGGCGGCGACGGCCGCGATCACCTCGTCGACACTCCTCGGCAGCACCACACCCTTCGGCACGTGCCGGTAGTTGGAGGCATCGGTCGTGTACAGCGCCAGTGTCGCGGCGTCCGCCAGGATCTCCACGGGTCCATTCAAGACAACCGCGGGCGAGAACGCATCGGTGAACCTCTCCGGACGGGTGTGTCGGAAACCACGTCCGATATGCGATCGTGAGCGCGTGACGGCGAGACGGCACGCCGCTGGAGACCTCGCCGCCGAGCACAGCGCGGTGCTCGGCGGGCTTCTTCGCGAGCGCGAAGAGCTGCTCGCCACCCTCGACCGGGTCGCGGCGCTCAACGGCACCGCGCGGCTGATCCGCGAGTCGATCGGCACCCATTCCGGCTTCGTCGCCGAGCTGACCGGACCCGAGCAGGCGGTGATCCGCTGGATGTCGGGCACCCGCACGGACGCGCTGCAGGACCTCGCCGTACCGATCGGCCAGGGCATCGGCGGGCGCGTGCTCGCGCTGGGCAAGCCGGTCCGGGTCAACGACTACGTCAACTCGCCGAGTATCACCCACCAGTTCGACGCGCAGGGGCGCGGCGAGGGCCTCGCCGCGATGATCGCCGTCCCGATCGTCAACGGGACCGAGACCGTCGCCATCGCGTACGCCGCCATGCGCGAGCGCCGCGACTTCGGCGACGACGCGGTCAAGTCGCTCGAGGACATCGCCGCCGAGGCGGGCCGGGCGCTGAAACTGGCGTCGGTCGCCGAGGCCGACCGCGAAACGGCGCTGTCCGCCGAGCGGCTCCGGATGCAGAGCGCACTGCACGATTCGGTCGGCGCGCTGCTGTTCTCCATCGGCGTCCAGGTCCGGAACCTGCACGAGGACATCAGCGACAACCCGGCGCTCGAATCGCGGCTGCGGCGGCTGGAAGGCGACGTCTCGGCCGCGTCGAGGGCGCTGCGCGAGTCGCTGCTGGCGTTGTCGGAGTCGAGCCCGGAACGCGCGCTGCCGGTGGAACTGGCCGAGCACTGCCGCTCGTTCCAGGCCCGCTGCGGCGTCCCGGCGCGGTTCGTCCAGCTCGCCCCGGTGCCGCGGCTCGACGCCGAACGCACCGGCCTGCTGGTGGCTGCCGTCCGGGAGGGCCTGCTCAACGTGGAGAAACACGCCGACGCGCTGTCCGCCGCGGTCAGCCTGCTGCCCAGCGACGACGGCGTGCAGGTGGTCGTCGCCGACGACGGGACCGGTCATCGGACCGAAGAGGCCGAGGAACCCGAACCCGGCACCGGGATGGGGCTGCGCGCGCTGGCCGAACGCGCCGCGCGGCTCGGCGGCCGGGTCCTGCTGGTCCGCGACGAGGACGACGGGTGCACACTGCGCGCATGGGTTCCGGAACCGTGCCGTCGCCGGTGACGGTGCTCGTCGTGGACGACCATCCGGTGGTCCGCGACGGGGTGAGCCTGCTGCTGCGCTACGACCCGGCGATGACCGTGGTCGGTTCGGCCGAGACCGGCCGGTCCGCGGTGCGGCGGGCGGGTGAGCTGAAGCCGGCGCTGATCCTGCTCGACCTGCGGTTGCCGGACATGCTCGCGCCCGAGGTCATCGCCGAACTCCGGCGCGTGCACCCGGCGGGGCGGATCGTGGTGTTCACCGCGCACGGCGACCATCAGGGTGTCCGGGCCGCGCTGGACTCCGGGGCGCACGGCTGCCTGCTCAAGGACGTCGCCGGGACCGATCTGGTGGCGGCGTTGCGGCAGGTGCTCAAGGGCGAACGCGTCGTCGACCCGCGCATCTTCCCCGACGACGGCCAGCGGTCGGACGCGCTGGCCCGCAGCGGCCTGACGCGGCGCGAGTACGAGGTCCTGAGGCTCGCCGCGCAGGGACAGACGAACCCGGAGATCGCGGAATCGACCGGCCTGGCGCGGAACACGGTGAAGACGTACCTGCAGTCCGCTTTGCACAAACTCGGCGCCCGGAACCGCGTCGAGGCCATCGGCAAGGCCTCCGAAGCCGGCCTCCTCTGACCCCGCATTTAGTCCTCTGAATGCGGTACTTCGACGTCGAACTACCGCATTCAGAGGACGAAACGCGCCGTGTCCGTTTTGTGTCCGGGCACCTCTCCAGGTGGGGGTAACGCAACGGAGGGTGCCCACGCAGGATGACCGCCACCGATCGTGACTCGTGTCACACGAACGGAGGAGGCGGCTTGCTCAGTGTCCGTGATCTTCAGGTGCGGTACGGCCGATCGGTGGCCGCACTGCACGGGGTCGACCTCGACGTTTCGCCCGATGGGGTGCTGGCGGTGCTCGGCAGCAACGGGGCCGGGAAGTCGACGCTGCTCCGCACCGTGTCGGGCACGCTGCGTATGCACCGGGGCTCGGTTTCCGCGGGAGAGGTGCGCTACGACGGCAAACCACTGTCCAAACTCGACCCTGCCCGCATCGTCGGTCTCGGCGTGGTCGGCGTCCCCGAAGGCCGCCAGGTGTTCGCGCGGATGACGGTCGAGGAGAACCTGCGCGCGGGCGGGATCGGCGCCCGTTCCCCGGAACAGCGCGCCGCCGCGAGGAAACGCGTCGACGAGCTCTTCCCGGTCCTGTCCGAGCGGGCCAAACAACGCGCGGGCCTGCTTTCCGGCGGTGAGCAGCAAATGCTCGCGATCGGCCGCGCACTGATGTCCGGCCCGCGGCTGCTGCTGCTCGACGAACCTTCGCTCGGTCTCGCGCCGAAGATCGTCGAGCAGATCGGCGACATCATCCGCGAGATCCACGACCAGGGCACCGCCGTGGTGCTGGTCGAGCAGAACGCCGTGATGGCGTTGCGCGTCGCCGATCACGCGATCGTCCTGGAAGTAGGCCGGGTCGCGCTGGCTGGGACGACGGCCGAGCTCGCGGCGAGCGAGGAGGTCCAACGGCTCTACCTCGGCGGTCACGCCGAATCGCAGGCCACCGCCGAGGCCGAGGCCGCCGACGCCCGCAAACAGCGCGCGGGCCGGAGCCTGACGAGGTGGGCCGGATGACGCCGCCCGAGTTGCACGTCGAGAACGTGACCCTGCGCTTCGGCGGGATCACCGCGCTGGACGACGTCTCGTTCACCGTCGGCTCCGGTTCGCTGCACGCGCTCATCGGCCCGAACGGCGCCGGGAAGTCCAGCTGTTTCAACGTGATCAGCGGGCTCTACCGGGCGAACAGCGGCACCGTCCGGCTCGGCGACACCGTCCTTTCCGGACTCGCGCCACACCGGCTCGCCGGTCTCGGGGTCGGCCGGTCGTTCCAGAACGCCGCCCTCTCCCCCGGCTCCACCGTGCTCGACAACGTCATGCTCGGACGGCACGCGCTGACCAAGGGCGGCTTCCTCGCCTGCGGGCTCCGGCTGCCGTGGACCGTTCGCGCCGAACGGCGGCATTCCGCGCGGGTGCGGGAGATCTGCGACTTCCTCGGCATCGGCGCGCTGGTGGACCTCCCGGTCGGCGCGCTGCCCTACGGCGCGGTGAAACGCGTCGACCTCGCCCGCGCGCTCGCCGTCGAACCGGTCCTGCTCCTGCTCGACGAACCGGCCGCGGGCATGAACGCGACCGAGACCGCCGAACTGGCCGGGACGATCCGCGACGTCCGTGACGAACTCGGCATCTCGATCCTGCTGGTGGAACACGACATGGGGCTGGTGATGGGCATCGCGGACCGGGTCACCGTCCTGGACTTCGGCAGGCGCATCGCCGACGGCACCCCGGCCGAGGTCCAGTCGGATCCGGACGTGATCAGGGCATATCTCGGCACGGAGGCCACGGCGTGAACACTTTCCTGCAACTCGTGGTGAACGGACTCGGCAAGGGCGCGGTGTTCGCGTTGCTGGCGCTGGGTTTCGTGATCATCTTCAAGGCCACCGAGGTGGTCAACTTCGCGCACGGCTCGCTCGTGCTCTTCGGCGGCTATCTGGTCGTCGTGACCCGCGAATCGCTCGGCTGGGCGGGTGCCTCACTGGTCGGCATCGTCTCCGCCGGACTGCTCGCCCTGCTGCTGGAACGGTTCCTGCTGTCCCGCTCGCGGCACGCGGACGCGAACAGCCTGGCGTTGCTGACCATCGGCGTCGACGTGATCGTCACGGAGGAGATCGTGCGGCGCCTCGGTGTCACGCTGCCGTTCCTCGGCGACGCCTGGGACGCGCAGCCGTTCCAGATCGGCGGGATCACCCTGTTCCGCACGCATCTGGTGGCGCTGGTGGTCGCCGCTGTGCTGATCACCGCGTTCACTTTGGCCTTCAAGTACTCGAACTGGGGTGTCGCGATGCGGGCCCAGGCCGAGAACCGCGAAGCCGCCGCGCTGATGGGGATCCGCAGTTCCCGGGTGACGGCGACGGCGTGGGTGGTCGCCGGGGTGCTCGCCGGGGTGGCCGTGCTCTTCATCGCCACACAGGACTTCTCCGGCGCGGGACTGTCCCGCGGCACGCACTCCATCGCGCTCGCGGCGTTCCCCGCGGCCATCCTCGGCGGGCTCGACTCGACGGCGGGCGCGGTGGTGGGCGGCCTGTTCGTCGGGCTGGTCGAGGCGCTTTCCGCGCAGTACGTGTCGTTCGACTTCTCCAAGAGCGCCGTCTTCCTGGTGATGCTCGTGGTGCTGGTGGTGCGGCCGTCCGGGTTGTTCGGGACAAGGGAGAGCACACGTGTCTGACACCGCTGTGAAAACCCCTGCCGCGGCTCCGCCGGCACCATCCGCGAAACGTGATCGGGGGCGGCTGCTCAAGGCGCTGGCCTGGGTCGCGCTGCTCGTCGTCCTGCTGGCGATCCCGCTGTACCTCGACGCCGCCTGGCTGAAGGCCGGGCAGTACATGATGATCGGCGGCGTCGGCGCGATCGGGCTCACCCTGCTGGTCGGGCAGGCCGGGCAGTTGTCGCTGGCGCACGCGTTCTTCCTGCTGGCGGGTGCGACCGGGTACACCGTCCTTTCCGGACCGGCCGGCGACGAGCGCGTGTTCGGCCTCGGTCTCGATCCCGGTCTGTCGCTGGTCGGCGCGGTGGTCATCACCGCTCTGCTGGGGCTGGCGTTCGCGCCGGTTTCCGGACGGCTGCGCGGGATCTACCTCGGCGTCGCGTCGCTGTCGCTCGTGTTCCTCGGGCTCTACTTCGGACAGTCGGCCGAAACGCTGACCGGCGGAACGTCGACCGGGCGCACCCCCGAGCCGTTCTCGCTGTTCGGTTTCCCGTTCACCAACGGCGGCCCGGAGATCGAACTGATGGGCGTGCCGATCCGGCAGGCGGAACGGCTCTGGTACCTGTTCCTGCTGCTGACCGTGCTCGCGTTCGTGGTCGCCAAGGCGGCGGTGCGCAGCCGGGTCGGCCGGTCGTGGCGGGCGGTGCGGGACAACGAAGCCGCCGCGTCCGTGATGGGCGTCAGCGTCACGCGCGCCAAGGCGGGCGCGTTCGCGGTCTCCTCGGCGTACGCGGGGCTCGCCGGCGCGATGACCGTGCTGTGGTTCGACATCCTCAAACCCGACGAAAGTGAATTCGGTACGTACGGCATCAACATCTCCATCGCCTTCCTGGCCATGGTGATCATCGGGGGACTCGGCTCGGTGCCGGGCGCGCTGGTCGGCGCGCTGATCGTCAACGGGCTGCCGCAGGTGCTTTCGCTGTATTCCGCCGATCTCGGCTGGTTCTCCGGAACCGGGGACGGCGCCTTGACCCCGATCCTGGTCAGCTCGTTCGTCTACGGCGCCGCGATCATCCTCGTGGTGCTCTTCGAACCGGGCGGGCTCGCCGCGATCTGGAACAAGCCAATCACCCCCGCCAAGAAACATCGTCTCCCGGAGGAGCAAGACAAATGAAGCGCACATATCCGGCCGTCGCGCTGGCGGCGGTCCTCGCCCTCTCGGCGTGCAGCACGAAAGCGGGCGACTCGGGGTCCTCGGGGGCGGACGGTTCGGGCGTCAAGACCGACAAAGGGGTGACGGCCTCGGAGATCACCCTCGGCGTGATGACCGACAAGACCGGGGTGTTCAAGAACCTCGGGCTCGGCATCACGCAGGGCAACGAGTTGTGGGCCAAGGACTTCAACACCGCGGGCGGGGCGTGCGGCCGTCAGGTCAAATTGGAGACCGTCGACCACGGCTACAAGGCGGACACGGCGAAGACGCTGTATCCGCAGATCGAGCCGAAGGTGCTCGGCTTCGTGCAGCTGCTCGGCTCGCCTGTGGTGGCCGCGTTGAAACAGAACATCGCGTCGGACAAGACCGTCGCCGCGCCCGCGTCGTGGTCTTCGGAACTGCTCGACAATCCGTACGTGATGATCGTCGGGACGACGTACGACCTGGAGATCATCGACGGCCTTTCCTACTTCCAGGAACAGGGCCTGGTGAAGGACGGCGACACGATCGGGCACGTCTACATCGACGGCGAGTACGGCAAGAACGGCCTGCGCGGCTCGCAGTTCTACGCCAAGAAGCACAATCTGACGGTCAAGGAAGTCAAGGTGACCTCGACCGACAACGACCTCACCAACATCATCACCGGGCTCAAGGGCTCCGGGGTGAAGTCCATCGTCCTCACCACCACCCCAGCGCAGACCGGTTCCGCGCTCGCGGCGAACAAGGCACTCGGGCTGAACGTCCCCGTGCTCGGCAACAACCCGGTGTTCGACCCCGTGCTGCTGAAGAGCCCGGCGGCGAACGCGCTGGACAAGCTGACGATCGTCGCCAGCAGCGTCCCGTTCTCCGCCGACATCCCCAAGGCCAAGGACGTCGCGACGAAGTACAAGGCGGCGTACAAGGAGACCCCGAACGGCGGGATCCCCTACGGCTACGCGGTCGGCGAGGTGTGGGGCACGGTGCTCAAGAAGGCCTGCGAGAACAAGGACCTCACCCGGGAGGGTATCGCCGCGGCGCTGAAGCAGACGACGTCGGCGAGCACCGGCGATCTGGTGGCGGCACTGGACTTCTCGAAGGCGGGCACCCCGGCGACGCGCCAGGTGTACGCGGCGACACCGGACGCGTCGGCCGAGGGCGGGGTCCGCTACGTCAAGCCGCTGTTCGAGGCTCCCGAGGCGAAGGAGTACGTGGCCCCGCACCAGAAGTGAGGCGGGCTTCGGCGAGTGCGTCCGCTTCGGCCAACGGCGTGGTGCCGTTGGCCGAAGCGGCGTCGAGGATCGTTCGCGTCGTCTCCTCCAGGGTTTCGACGCGGGCGAGCGCTTCGGCGTGGGTGAGGCTTTCGGCCTCGCGGCCGAGGGTGTAGACGACTCCCCCGGCGCTCGCGACGAAGTCCGGGATCCACAGGATTCCCTTGGCGGCGAGGTTCGCCGCCACTGTGTCGTCGGTGAGCTGGTTGTTCGCCGGGCCGACGACGAGCGGCGCGGCGACCTCGGTTCCGGGGCCGAAGACCCCGCCGACGGCGGCCGCGACGCGGACGTCGGCCTCGATGGCGAGCACCTGGTCCGGCCGGGCGACGCTCAGGCCCTGCTCCTCCGCGGCGGCGAGACGTCGTTCGTCCACATCGGACACGGTGACCTTGGCGCCCTGCTCGACCAGGTCGGCGGCGAGGTGGGCGCCGACCGAGCCGTAGCCGCTGATGACCACTTTTCGGTTGTTCATCGAGGCGTCACCGAAGGCGGCCCGGGCTCCTGCTCGCAGCACGGCGAGCACCCCGACGGCGGTCGGCCCGCTCGACGAACCGGTGCCGCCGTGCTCCTCGGGGAGGCAGAACACGTGCGGGGTCCGTTCACGCAGCACCAGCATGTCCTCCGGGCCGGTGCCGACGTCCGGGCCGGCGAGATACGCGCCGTCGAGTGACTCGATGAGGTCGGCGTGGTCGAGCAGGATCTCGCGCCGCCGCTCGGCGGTCGGCACGGTATCGAGGGCGACGACACTCTTGCCGCCGCCGAAGTCCAGGCCCGCGACAGCGCATTTGCGCGTCATCGCCGCGGACAGCCGCAGGACGTCGCCGATCGCGTCGTCGATGCGCGGATAGACCTTGAACCGGCAGCCGCCGACGGCCGGGCCGAGCGTGCGCGAGTGCACCGCCACCATCGTGGTCACCCCGGATCGGCGTCCCCGCCGGACGACCAGCTCTTGTACGGACATTTCGTTCCCTTCCACGCAATTAGTCGCCTACTTGCGCCGAAGTTAGGCTGATCCTCAGGGTTGCAGTGGTTATGCCGAACGTTATTCGGCAGAAGAGGCGAAGGAGCAGGCGTGGACGAACTTGATTCGGCGATCATCCGGGAACTCCAGGCGGATGCGCGGCAGTCGAACCGCGACATCGCCCGCAAGGTCGGCGTCGCGCCGTCGACCTGCCTGGAACGGACGCGGCTGCTGCGGGAGCGCGGCGTCATCCGCGGCTATCACGCGGACATCGACCTGCGCAGCCTCAACCGCGGCGTGCAGGCGATGGTCTCGGCGCAGGTGCGACCGCTGAGCCGGGAGGTGATCGACTCCTTCCAGCGTTCGGTCGCGGAATTGCCGGAGGTCCTTTCGGTCTTCGTCACCGCGGGCAGCGATGATTTCCTGATCCACGTCGCCGCGCAGGACGTCGATCAGCTCCACGCATTCCTGGTGGATCGCTTGGCGAAGCGCAAAGAGATCATCGGATTCCGCAGTTCGATCATTTTCCGGCATCTGCGCAAGACCGAGCTGGAACCGCTTCCGCGCCGAATACCGGGTGACAGCCCCTAGGTGTTCACCCTCGAATACGCGACACACCACCCTTAAGTACGCCCTAAATCCGAGACTTCGCATCGGAGAAGACGGAAACTGTCGGGGGTATGGGTTTCACTGTTCAGAGCGGAACAGAAAGGAGGCACGCCATGGACGTTCGGACGGAACTGAACCATCGTGAGCGGGCCACCCTGAGAGCCGTGGCCGAGGGCCACGCCGAAATCAGCTGCAGCTGCGAGCCGGACCTGTTCGTCGACGGCCTCGCTTGCTGCGACCAGCACACCGCGCACCGCCTTGCCCATCTCGGCCTGGTGGCGCCGGCCAGGGGCGGCCGGTGGGGTGAGCGCGTGCCCGCCCTGCTCACCGACGCCGGAGCGGTGGCGCTGGGCGGCCTCGCCAGGCCCGGGGTCGCCGCGTAAAACGGGTTGCCCGGGCACGCCCTCGGCGCCACGCTTTGCCGATGCGTGTCTTTCTGGAGACCGAGCGGCTCCTGCTGCGGCAGTTCACCGACGCCGACGTCGACGACCTGTTCGCGCTCTACGACGACCCCGAAGTCATGCGGTACCTCAATGGGGGCGAACCCGCCGACAGGGCGGAGATCGAAGAACACGATCTTCCCGCGTTTCTCGGTTACTACGAGCGTTTCCCCGGTTACGGATTCTGGGCGGCGATCGAGAAATCCAGCGGGTCTTTTCTGGGGTGGTTCCATTTCCGTCCGCTGCGCGGTCATCACACGGACGATCCGGAACTGGGCTATCGGCTGAACCGGTCTTCCTGGGGCAAGGGCTATGCGACCGAAGGTTCGCTCGCACTCCTGGAGAAGGGTTTCACGCAACTGGGGGCCCAGCGGGTCTGGGCGGGAACGATGGCGGTGAACCTCGGCTCGCGGCGGGTGATGGAGAAGATCGGGATGCGGCACGTCCGGACCTATCACGAGCACTTCGACAACCCGATCCCCGGCACGGAGGAGGGCGAGGTCGAGTACGCCATCACGCTGGAAGAGTGGCGGGCCCGCACCCGCCCGTGACCAAACCCGTCACTCGCGTGATTGAAAGCGTAACTCGCGTGATCAGAGGCGTAACTCGCGTGATCAGAAGGCGATCATCGAGTTACGCCTTCAATCACGCGTGTTACGTCTCTGATCACGGGGTGGGCAGCCAGGTCTCCCCGATCTCCTCGGTGAGGGCCTCCCCGCCGGTCAGGTCGGCGAGCCAGGTGTGGAAGGTGTCGCCCTGGTCCGGCGCGAGCCCGACGTCGAAGTGGGCGACGTCCTCGAAGCGGGTCGCGTGCAGCAGGTACGGCGACGAGCGGATGTCGTTCTCCAGCCGTCCGGCCCGGTCGTAGTCGACGACGACCTCCACCAGCCGGAGTCGCCGGTACTCCCGGACGCCGATGACGTCGACGGCCTCCGAAACGGCCTGGCCGTACGCGCGGATCAGGCCGCCGGCGCCGAGCAGCACGCCGCCGAAGTACCGGCTCACCACCGCGACGGTGTCGGTCAGCTCCCGGCGGCGGAGCACCTCGAGCATCGGGGTGCCCGCAGTGCCGGCCGGCTCGCCGTCGTCACTCGAACGTTGGGCGCGACCGTCGGCGCCTAACACGAACGCGTGACAGTGGTGCCGAGCCGCCGGTTCAGCCTTCCGGCGGGCCGCGATCAGCGAGCGGGCGGCCTCTTCCGAGGTGACCGGGGCGAGCGCGCAGAGGAAGCGTGACCGCCGGATTTCGATCTCGTGGACCCCGGTGCCCGCCACGGTGAGATAACGATCCGCCATCGGCCAAGCCTCTCAAACCAGGCAGATCGCTCTGCCGTTCGGGCGATCCGATGGTCACCGCCGGTCACCGCAACACCGGCGAAACCCACTCTCCCGCGCGATCCAGGTCACACTATCGGACTAGGTGAGCGATCGTTTACGCAGGTCAGAGCGCCGATGCTCCACTCAGTGGACATCTCATTCCAGCCAGTGGGCAGATGATGTTTGAAGTCAACGCCCGCGTGGCATTTCCCACCCCGACCAAGAGACGTATGTCGATAACAGCGATTTCACACTATCGTCATAAGACCGGCGAACCCGGGAGTAACACGTGTACCCGTCAGCCGCCCACCACAGTGGCCAGACGGCACCCATGTGCACAGCAGTACCGATATGCGCATCGGCCGCCCAGTGCAGTGCGGCTCTACGAGGCCTGCCCCCGTTTCCGCGGGCGGGATCGTTCCCTCTCGACTGACCATCGCGGTCCCGGACCACTCCGTTAACTGGTTCACGCACGAACCACCCGAACGGAGTGGTACCGGTCGCGCCGACGCCTTGGGAGGCGGCCAGCCGTGACCCACCATGCCAGCTACAAGGGCAGCAAGGCCCCCGAAGGCCTGTACGACCCGGAGTTCGAACATGACGCCTGTGGTGTCGCGTTCGTCGCAGACCTCTCCGGTAAACGCGATCACGGCATCGTCGCCAAAGCACTGATCGCGCTGCGGAACCTGGAACATCGCGGAGCCCGCGGCGCCGACCCGGAGACCGGCGACGGCGCCGGGATCCTCATCCAGGTCCCCGACGAGTTCTACCGCGAGGTCGTCGGCTTCGAACTTCCCGAGCCCGGCGCGTACGCCGTCGGCACGGCTTTCCTTCCGCAGGACGAAAACGCCCGCGGCCGGGCGATGACGACCATCGAGCGCGTCGCCGCCGAAGAGGGCATGCGCGTACTCGGCTGGCGCGACCTCCCCGTCGACACCGACCACGTCGGGACGGGCGCGGCCGAGACCATGCCGCATTTCAGCCAGCTGTTCCTCGCAGGACAGGACGCGCTGGAGGGCTTGGCCCTGGAACGCGCCGCCTTCGTGGTGCGCAAACGCGCCGAGCACGAGCTCGTCGAGGATGACGTCTACTTCCCGAGCCTGTCTTCGCGCACGATCGTCTACAAAGGAATGCTCACCGAGCCGCAGGTCGAGAAGTTCTTCGCCGACCTCACCGACGAGCGCGTCACCAGCGCCATCGGCCTGGTGCATTCCCGCTTCTCCACCAACACCTTCCCGTCGTGGCCGCTGGCGCATCCGTACCGGTACGTCGCCCACAACGGCGAGATCAACACCCTGCGCGGCAACCGCAACTGGATGGACGCGCGTGAGGCGCTGCTCGAATCCGACCTGATCCCCGGTGACCTCAAGCGGATCTACCCGATCATCACCCGCGGCGCGAGCGACTCGGCGTCCTTCGACGAGGTGCTGGAGCTGCTCCATCTCGGCGGGCGGCCGCTGCCGCACGCGGTGCTGATGATGATCCCGGAGGCTTGGGAGAACCATCAGGAGATGGACCCCGCGCGCCGCGCGTTCTACGAGTTCCACTCGACGCTGATGGAACCGTGGGACGGCCCCGCGCTGGTCTCGTTCACCGACGGTACCCAGATCGGCGCGGTGCTCGACCGCAACGGCCTGCGCCCCGCCCGGTACTGGGTCACCGAAGACGGCCTCGTCGTCCTCGCCAGCGAGGTCGGCGTGCTGGAGCTGGACCAGTCCACGATCGTCCGGAAAGGACGGTTGGAGCCGGGCCGCATGTTCCTCGTGGACACGGCCGCCGGCCGGATCGTCGAGGACGAGGAGATCAAGGACCGGCTCGCCACCGAGCATCCGTACGACGAATGGGTCGAGGACGGGCTGCTTCCGCTCGACGGGCTTCCCGAGCGTGAGCGCGAGATCCCGCCGCACGCCGCGCTCGTCCGCCGTCAGCAGGCTTTCGGCTACACCGAAGAGGAACTCGACGTCCTGCTCCAGCCGATGGCCCGCACCGGCGCGGAGCCGATCGGCTCGATGGGCAACGACTCCCCCATCGCGTCGCTGTCCAGCCGCCCTCGGCTGATCTTCGACTACTTCATCCAGCTCTTCGCCCAGGTGACCAACCCGCCGCTGGACGCGATCCGCGAAGAACTCGTCACCGCGCTCGGCACCCAGCTCGGCGCGCAGCCGAACCTGCTGGAGGCCGACGCGAAGTCGTGCCGCCGGATCGTGCTGCCCTTCCCGGTGCTGGACAACGACGAGTTCGCGAAACTCGTACACGTCAACGACGACGGCGATCTGCCGGAGTTCCAGGCGGTCACCGTGCACGGCACCTACGACGTCCACGGCGGCGGCGAGGCGCTCGTGCGGCGGCTCGACGAGATCCGGGCCGAGGTGTCCGCGGCCATCGCCGAGGGCGCGCGGCTGATCGTGCTGTCCGACCGCGGGATCGACGAAGACCACGCGGGTATCCCGTCGCTGCTGCTCACCGGCGCGGTGCACCACCATCTGGTGCGCGAGAAGACCCGCACGCAGGTCGGCCTCATCGTCGAGGCGGGCGACGCGCGCGAGGTGCACCACATCGCGCTGCTGATCGGCTACGGCGTCGCGGCGGTGAACCCGTATCTGGCGATGGCGACCGTCGAGGAGATGGCCGACCAGGGCCTGATCCCCGGTGCCACCGCCAAACAGGCCACCGCGAACCTGATCAAGGCGCTGGGCAAGGGCGTCCGCAAGACGATGTCGAAAATGGGAGTGTCCACAGTGGCCTCCTACACCGGCGCGCAGATCTTCGAAGCGGTCGGTCTCGGCGACGAGGTCATCCAGAACTGCTTCACCGGCACCACTTCCCGGCTCGGCGGCGTCGGCTTCGACACGCTCGCGCTGGAAGTCGCCGAACGGCACCGCCGCGCGTTCCCGCGCGACGGGTTCCGCGCGAACCACCGCGAGCTGGAGACCGGCTCGGACTACCAGTGGCGCCGCGAGGGCGAACCGCATCTGTTCAACCCGCAGACGGTGTTCAAGCTGCAGCACTCCACCCGTGCCGGGAAGTACGAGGTCTTCAAGGAGTACACGAAGGCCGTCGACGACCAGGCGCAGAAGCTGTACACGCTGCGCGGGCTGTTCGACTTCAAGATCGGGCAGCGGCCCGCCGTGCCGATCGAGGAGGTCGAGCCGGTCTCCGAGATCGTCAAGCGGTTCGCCACCGGCGCGATCTCCTACGGCTCGATTTCGGCCGAGATGCACGAAACCCTGGCCATCGCGATGAACCGCCTCGGCGGCAAGTCGAACACCGGTGAGGGCGGCGAGGATCCGGACCGGCTCTACGACCCCGAACGCCGCAGCGCGGTCAAGCAGGTCGCGAGTGGACGGTTCGGCGTCACCAGCGAATACCTGGTCAACGCCGACGACATCCAGATCAAGATGGCGCAGGGCGCGAAGCCCGGCGAGGGCGGCCAGCTGCCCGGCGCGAAGGTGTACCCGTGGATCGCGAAGACGCGGCACTCCACGGCGGGTGTCGGGCTCATCTCGCCGCCGCCGCACCACGACATCTACTCGATCGAGGATCTCGCCCAGCTGATCCACGACCTCAAGAACGCCAACCCGGCCGCGCGCATCCACGTGAAGCTCGTGTCCGAGGTCGGCGTCGGCACGGTCGCGGCCGGTGTCTCCAAGGCACACGCGGACGTCGTGCTCATCTCCGGGCACGACGGCGGCACGGGTGCTTCCCCGCTGTCGTCGATCAAGCACGCGGGCGGCCCGTGGGAACTCGGGCTCGCCGAGACGCAGCAGACGCTGCTGGCCAACCGGCTGCGCGACCGGATCGTCGTGCAGACCGACGGCCAGCTCAAGACCGGCCGTGACGTCGTCATCGCCGCGCTGCTCGGCGCCGAGGAGTTCGGCTTCGCGACCGCGCCGCTGGTGGTTTCCGGCTGCATCATGATGCGGGTGTGTCACCTCGACACCTGTCCGGTCGGCGTCGCGACGCAGAACCCCAAGCTGCGTGAGAAGTTCAGCGGCAAGGCGGAGTACGTGGTGAACTTCTTCGAGTTCATCGCCCAGGAGGTCCGGGAGTACCTGGCGGAGCTGGGTTTCCGGTCCATCGCCGAGGCCGTCGGCCACGCGGAGATGCTCGACAAGCGCAAGGCGATCGATCACTGGAAGGCCGCCGGGCTCGACTTGTCGCCGATCTTCCACGTGCCCGCGATGGCCCCGGCCGGGCTGCGGCACCAGCAGACGGTGCAGGACCACGGGCTGGAGAAGGCGCTCGACAACACGCTGATCCAGCTCGCCGAGGGCGCGCTGTCCTCCGGGGACAAGGTGCGGCTGGAACTGCCGGTCCGCAACGTGAACCGGACCGTCGGCACCATGCTCGGCCACGAACTCACCAAGCGGTGGGGCGGCGAAGGCCTGCCGGACAACACGATCGACGTCACCTTCACCGGGACCGCCGGTCAGTCGTTCGGCGCGTTCGTGCCCAAGGGCATCACGCTGCGGCTCTACGGCGACGGCAACGACTACGTCGGCAAGGGTCTCTCCGGTGGACGGCTCATCGTGCGGCCGCCGAAGGTGGCGCGGTACAACGCCGAAGAGCACATCATCGCGGGCAACGTGATCGGCTACGGCGCGACCAGCGGCGAGATCTTCATCCGCGGCAAGGTCGGCGAGCGGTTCTGCGTGCGCAACTCGGGCGCGCTGGCCGTCGTCGAGGGCGTCGGCGACCACGGTTGCGAGTACATGACCGGTGGCCGTGTCGTCGTGCTCGGCAACGTGGGCCGCAACTTCGCGGCAGGCATGTCGGGCGGCGTCGCCTACGTGCTGGACCTGCCCGCGCACCGGATCAACCCGGAGATGGTCGACGTCGACCCGCTGGATTCGTCCGATGTGGACTTCCTGCGTGAGGCACTCGAAAAGCATTACGACGAAACGGAGTCCGCGATCGCGCGTGCGCTGCTCGCCGAGTGGGACGCCGCCGTCGACCGGTTCGGCAAGGTCATGCCGAAGGACTACAAGCGCGTGCTCGCGGCGCAGGCTGAAGCCGAGCGTGACGGGCGTGACGTGAACGAGGCGATCATGGAGGCCGCACATGGCTGACCCCAAGGGCTTTCTGACCACCACTCGCGAGACGCCCAAGAGCCGTCCCGTCGACCTGCGCCTGATGGACTGGCGCGAGGTGTACGAGGACTTCGCGACGTCGAAACTGCAGAAGCAGGCCGGACGCTGCATGGACTGCGGCATCCCGTTCTGCCACCAGGGCTGCCCGCTCGGGAACCTCATCCCCGAGTGGAACACGCTGACCTGGCGCGACGATTGGCGTGAGGCGGCCGAGCGGCTGCACGCGACCAACAATTTCCCGGAGTTCACCGGGACCCTCTGCCCGGCGCCGTGCGAGACGGCGTGTGTGCTCGGGATCAACGACGATCCCGTCACCATCAAGCGGGTCGAGATCTCGATCATCGACCGGGCCTTCGAAGAAGGCTGGGTCACGCCGGAACTGCCGGTCGCCAAGACCGGCAAGAAGGTGGCGGTGGTCGGATCCGGCCCGTCGGGACTCGCCGCGGCGCAGCAGCTCACGCGCGCGGGCCACAGTGTCGTGGTCTTCGAGCGGGCCGACAAGATCGGCGGGCTGCTGCGCTACGGCATCCCCGAATTCAAGATGGAGAAGCACCGCCTCGACCGGCGCCTCGACCAGATGCGCGCGGAAGGCACGGAGTTCCGGACCTCGGTGAACGTCGGCGTCGACCTCACCGTCGAGGAACTCAAGTCGTCCTACGACGCCGTGGTCCTCGCCGGCGGCGCGACGGCGTGGCGCGACCTGCCGATCGACGGCCGCGAGCACAACGGCATCCACCAGGCGATGGAGTTCCTCCCGCACGCCAACCGGGTCGCCGCCGGCGAGCTGGACGTGTCGCCGATCAGCGCCGAGGGCCTCGACGTCGTCGTCATCGGCGGCGGCGACACCGGCGCGGACTGCGTCGGGACCTCGCACCGCCAGGGCGCGAAGTCGGTGACACAGCTGGAGATCATGCCGAAGCCGCCGCTTTCGCGGTCCGACGCGCATCCGTGGCCGACGTACCCGATGATCTACCGCGTCTCGTCCGCGCACGAAGAAGGCGGCGAGCGGCTGTACTCGGTCAACACCCAGGAGTTCCTGGCCGACGCCGACGGGCGCGTGCGCGCGCTGAAGCTGGTCGAGGTGCGCAACGAGGGCGGCAAGTTCGTCCCGGTTCCCGGAACGGAACGCGAACTGCCCGCGCAACTGGTGCTGCTCGCGATGGGCTTCGTCGGCCCGGAGCGGGAAGGCCTGCTGGAGTCGCTCGAGGTCGAACTGGACCAGCGCGGCAACGTCACCCGCGACAAGGCGTTCAAGACCAGCGTCGACAACGTGTTCGTGGCGGGCGACATGGGCCGCGGCCAGTCGCTCATCGTGTGGGCGATCGCCGAAGGCCGCTCCGCCGCGGCCGGGGTGGACGCGTTCCTCACCGGGCGGGACGTCCTGCCCGCTCCCATCGCGCCGACCGACCGGCCTCTCACCTAGGCGACTCTTCAGTACATGAAGGCCCCCTTCCTTGCGCCTGACGCAAGGAAGGGGGCCTTCATGTACTTGGGCGCGTGCTTCGCGTACGGGTGCCGCGCCGCGGCGTCCCCAATGCCACATTGGGGACACCGAACGAACCCGGCGGAACCGAGTTTCCCCACGCACCGCCCCGCTCCGCCTGCCCGGCCGCCCTGTCCCCCGCTCGCAACTCGCCACCTACTTGCGTCGGTCACGCATGCGACTCTCGCAAGTAGGTGACGAATTGCGGGGCGTGACGATCGCTTTGGTTCTTTCGGGTGATAAAACCGCCGAAAGAGGGTACTTGCGGGTGAAGACGGCGAGGTTTCGGTATCGGTTGTATCAAGGGGTAAGGCCCGCACGGCGGCGAAGACCGGCACCATCGGCCTGGCCGCCGGACGGGGTTTCCGAGGAGGGGGTTCCTTGCTATGTCCGTCGACCTGAGCATGCCGTTGGAATGGAAGACCGCGAGCGGCGACGCCGCGAAAATGCTCGAAGAACTACAGCCGAACATCCTCAAAGCACACGCTCGCGACCATTTTTCCGCGCTTTTCCTCCGCTTTTCGGAGGCCGCGAGCGCGAAGAAGTTCCTCGCGTCGCTCGTCCCGCTGATGAAGTCCGCGAAGACCCACTTGACCGAGGTCGAGCGCTTCAAGGCCGAAGGGGTGAAGGGGACGCCCTACGTCGGCACCGGCCTGACGTCGGCAGGCTACCGATTCCTGAAAATCGAGGGACCACAAGACGAATCCTTCCTTGTGGGCATGCGCGCGCAAGAGATCCGCGAGAAGCTGAACGACCCGCCACGCTCCACATTCGACAGTGGGCACCACGACGAGATCCACGCCGTCGTCATCATCGGTGACGGCGCGGACGCGGCGATGACCGCACGCAGGAACGAGGTTCTGACGCTGATTCCGCCGACGATTTCCGTGGTCGCCGAGGAAACCGGATTCGGCCGCGTGAACGTCAACGGCGACGGGATCGAACATTTCGGCTACGTCGACGGCCGGAGCCAGCCGCTCTTCCTGATCGAGGACATCCAAGCGGAAAAGACGGAATCGGACGGGATCAACGTCTGGAATCCGACCGCGCCGCTGAACCAGGTGCTCGTCCCGGATCACGCGGCTCCCGATCCCGAGGTGCATTTCGGCAGCTACTTCGTTTTCCGCAAACTGGAACAGAACGTCCGGCGGTTCAAGCAGTCGGAAGAGGCACTGGCGGATCAGCTGGGTCTCGTCGGCGAAGACCGGGAACGCGCGGGGGCGATGATCGTCGGCCGGTTCGAGGACGGCACGCCGCTGACCACGCAACGAGAAGAAGGCGCGGAAAGTCCGGTACCGAACAACTTCGACTACGGAAACGACGCCGGCGGCGCCAAATGCCCCTTCCAGGCCCATATCCGGAAGACGAATCCGCGGGGCAGCGGCGGCGCGGAGGAGCCACCGCGGGAGCGCCTGCACCTGATGGCGCGGCGAGGCGTGCCGTACGGCGAACGGGCCGACGACCCGAACGCCGACCTGCCGCCTTCGGCCCGGCCGAGCGGCGGGGTCGGCCTGTTGTTCATGGCGTTCAATTCGGCGCTGGGCGACCAGTTCGAGTTCACCCAGGCGAACTGGTCGAACAACCCCGGGTTCCCGATCCCGGCCGACGGGGTCAAGCCGCCGGGGCTCGATCCGGTGATCGGCCAGGGCCCGCGCCCGGAATCCGTCTACACCACGGAATGGGCGGGCACGCGAACGGTGACCGCGGATCCGATCCCGCAGGCGGTGACCTTGAAGGGCGGCGACTACTTCTTCATGCCGTCACTCGCCTTCTTGCGGGGGCTCGGCGGAAAGGGCTGATCCTTCACGCACTGCGGCCGGTTCCGGTGATCGGATGGCGGGTTATCCGCCCGGCGTCACCGGAACGGGCGTAAAGACGGGCGCCGGTCACACTGGGGGTGGCCGGCGCCTTTTTCTTCTCGATGTCCCAAACCTGCTGCTTCCCTCCGCCCGTATCGCGACGCGTAGTACTTTGTCCGGTGCGGTAAGCGACATCGCGCTTCGGGGAGGGAGCTCGGATGAATCGGCATGAACGGCTCACGGCTTTATTGGACATGGTGGGAGTGCGGGAAAAAGTCGACGTCGAGGTTTCGGCGGGCGAACTCGGTGTCTCACCCGCGACGATCCGCCGGGATCTCGATCACCTGGCAGGCCGGAATCTCGTGGTCCGCACGCGCGGCGGCGCCGTCGCGAGCAACGTGGCCTACGACCTTCCGTTACGGCACAAGGCGGCCCGCAACGCGCCGGAACAGCAACGGATTTCCGCCGCCGCGGCCAAAATGGTCGATCCCGGAATGGTGGTCGGGCTCAACGGCGGCACGGCGGCCACCGAAGTGGGCCGCGCGCTCGCGACCCGGCCGGATATGGGCGAGGCGACCGGCGGACCGGCGCTCACCGTGGTGACGAACGCGCTCAACATCGCCCACGAACTCGCCGTGCGGCCCAATATCAAGATCGTGGTGACCGGCGGGGTCGCGCGACAGCAGTCGTTCGACCTGTCCGGGCCGCTGTCACAGCTGTTCCTCGACCAGATCTCGCTGGATCTGGTGTTCCTCGGGGTGGACGCCTTCGACCCGGTGCACGGCGCGCAGGCGCACCACGAAGGCGACGCGAGCACGAACCGGCTGATGGCGGCCCGTGCCCGTCAGGTCGTCGTGCTCGCCGACAGCGGGAAACTCGGCGGTCACGCCTTCGCGAAGATCTGCGCGACCACCGATGTCGACGTGCTCGTCACCGACGGCCGCGCGGATCCCGCGCGAGTGCTCGCCTTCGAGGAGGAAGGCGTGCGGGTGGTCAAGGCTTGAGCCGGTCCAACGCCAGCAGCGCCGCGCCGAGCCTGCCCGCCTCGTCGCCGAGCTGCGCGATCCGCAGTTCGGGCATCCGCTGGAACTGCAGGTTCGCCGCCAGCCATGCCCGCACCGGCTCGAGGACGTAGTCGCCCGCGGTGAACAGGCCACCGCCGAGGACGACGACTTCCGGCGCGAGCAAGGTGACGAGGGTCTTGATGCCGTGGCCGAGCCCCTCGAGCGCGTCGTTGACCACGGAGATCGCGGCTTCGTCACCGTGCCGGGCGGCGTCGACCACCTGCTCGGCGCCTTCGGCCGGGCGCCCGGTGTGCTCGCTGTAGCGGCGGGCGATGGCCGACGCGGAGGAGATCGCCTCGAGACATCCGGTCGCCCCGCAGCCGCACGGCAACCGGTGGCCGACGTCGATGTGCCCGATTTCGCCGCCTTGCCCGCCCGCCGCGTACAGCTTCCCGTCGAGCTGGAGCGCGGCCGCGATCCCGGTACCGACCGGGATGAAGGCGGCGTCGGTGCAGCCCTTGCCCGCGCCGACCCGGAACTCCGCGAGCCCGCCCGCGCGGACGTCGTGCCCGAACGCGAACGGCAGCCCCAGCCTGCGGTCCAGCATCTCGCCGAACGGCACGTTCCGGAAGTCGAGGTTCGCCGAGAACCGCGCCACCCGTTCGACGTCGTCGACGATGCCAGGGATGACCACGCCGACGGCGTCGGGCGTGCCGGTGCCCGCCTGCTTGCCCAGCGTTTCGACGATCCGCGCGACCTGGTCCGCGAGCGCCTCGCCGTCCGCACCGCGCGCCGTCGGCTCGCGCAGGCTGGCGAGGTCTTTCAGGTCGGCGTCGTACAGGGCCGCCTTGATGGACGTTCCGCCGACATCGAGTGCCGCCACCGCAGGTGTCATAGCTGGATTTTGGCATGCGCCCCGCCGTGGACGGCAGGGATTCCGCCAACGCCCTCGCCTCAGCCGCGCGGGGTCAGGTAACCCTGGGAGAACGCGGTGGCCACGGCCGCCGCCCGGTCGTTGACGCCGAGTTTCGCGTACACGTGCAGCAGGTGTGTCTTCACCGTCGCTTCGCTGATGAACAGCCGCTTCGCCGCCTCGCGGTTCGTCGAGCCCTGGGCGATCAGTTCCAGGACTTCGAGTTCACGATGTGAGAGCGGCCCCGAGGTCGGCTGCCGCATCTGTCCCATCAGCCGGGTCGCGACGGCGGGAGAAAGCATCGCCTTCCCCTGCGCGGCCGCCTCCACCGCGCGGAACAGTTCCTCCCTCGGCGCGTCCTTCAGCAGGTAGCCGGTGGCACCGGCCTGGATGGCGGGCAGCACGTCGCTGTCCGTGTCGTACGTGGTGAGCACGAGGATCCGCGAAGCCACCCCTCGTTTCGCCAGCTCCTCGATGGCCGTGACGCCGTCGACGCGGGGCATCCGCAAATCCATGAGGATCACGTCGGGCCGGAGCTTCACCCCGGCGGTGATGGCCTCCTCGCCGTCCGCTGCCTCACCGAGGACCTCGAAGCGCGGGTCGGCACTGAACATGCCCCGCAGCCCGTCCCGTACCACCGGGTGGTCGTCGACGATCAGCAGCGAGATCATCGCTCGGCTCCGGCCGTGATCGCCGGCACGGAAGCCGAGATCGCGGTGCCCCCACCCGGCTCCGACTCGATGTCGAGCCGTCCGGCCAGGCGCTGCACGCGCTGCCGCATACCGGCCAGCCCGAACCCGCCGTGGGCGGAACCGTTGGCGCGCTTGGCAGTGGGCTCGAAGCCCACCCCGTCGTCGCGCACATCGAGCGTCACCAGATCCTCCATGTACGACAGGGTCAGGCCGACTCGGCCCGCCTTCGCGTGTTTGGCCACGTTGGCCAGTGCTTCCTGCGCGGCCCGGAGCAGCGTCACCTCGACGTCGGCGTGCATCGGCCGGGGGTCGCCGGTGGTGGTCAGCACCGCGTCGATGTGGTTCACCTCCGACCAGCGTCTGGCCACCTCGCCGATCGCGTCCTGGAGCCTGCCCTCGGCGAGCGGCTCCGGCTGCACCGCGTGCACCGTCCGGCGTGCCTCGGTCAGGCTTTCCCTCGCGAGGTCCATCGCGTTCGTCAGGTGCCGTCGCAGCGCCGGGGGCTCGGCCAAGGTCTGCTCGGCGGCCTGGAGCTGGGCGAGGATGCCTGCCAGGCCCTGAGCCAACGTGTCGTGGATGTCCCTGGCGATCCGCTGCCGCTCGTCGAGCACCCCGGCCTCGCGTGCCTGGACCAGCAGCTGGGCGTGCAAGCCGGCGTTCTCCTCCAGCGCCGCTTCCAGCCTGGCGTTCGCCTCGTGCAACTCGACGAGCGCCTGCTTCTGCTTGAGGTTGCGCTGATCGGACTGCTCGGCGATATGGGAGAAGGCCCCGGCCAGCACGGTGATGACCACGCTGAGCGCCGCCCACGCCACCCACATGTCCTCGTCTCGGATACCCCTCAGCCCGCCCAGGTACGCCACCGCCGAGATCACGGACGTGGCCGCGACCCCCGCGTACCGCCAGCGCCCCTTCAGATAATGGAACGCCTGGGGGTAGCCGATGAAGGCGAACAGGCCGTACCACGGCGCTATCGCGACCAAGGAGGCCGTCAGCACCATCAGTCCCGTGTAGTACAGGCCCATCAGCGGGCCGTTCCGGTGCCATTCCGGGTGAAGCGTGTGGAACCAGAACGACCAGGCCAGAATCCCGGCCGAAAGCGCGAGCACCGTCGGCAGCTGAACCGGCACCCGCCAGATCGGCAGCAGCACCGAGATGAGAACACCGACCGCCAGCAGGATGTACGGAAGGACCTTGAAGACCGCCGTCTCGACCCGTTCCCAGCGGTCGAACTCCGCACGCAGCTCCGCTTCGATGCTCACCACTCACTCCCAGCGGAAGTACCGGGCGGCCGGCCCGCCTGCCACGATCGTCCACCCCAGCAAGACCGCCACCTGCAGTGGTTGCGGCCAGTGACCGGCGGCGGCGTCCTGCAATGATTGCACGCCGGCGCCCAGCGGGGAGAAGTCGCTGATCTTCCGCAGGACGTCGTTCATCTCGGCGCGCGGCACCCAAAGACCGGCGAAGAACAGGATCGGGAAGAACAGCAGGGTCCCGATCGCGCCCGCGCTCTTCCCGGTCGGCGCGACGGAGGCGACGAGCAGGCCGATCGCGAACATCGCGAGCGCCGTCAGCAGGTACCCGACCAGGTATGCGGGCAGCTGCCGGGGCAGGCCCACGTCGTACATCACCCTGCCGATGGCCAGCACGACCAGCATCGTCGCGACGGACATGATCGTGGACATCAGCAGCTGCGCGCCGAGCATGAGGTGCGGTTTGACCGGGGTGGTCCGCATGCGCCGCAGCACACCCTTCTCCCGGTAGGTAGCGAGCAGCTGGGACACGCTGTTGAGCGCGAACATGGCGAGGCCCATCGTGACGATGATCGGCAGATACAGGGTGATCGCCCTGGCGCCACCGAGGTCCGGGCTGGGTTCCCGCATCGCGGGGAACGCGCCGAGAACGACGAGCAGGAGCGGGGGGAACGCGAGCACGAAGAACACGAGCATCGGCTCACGGAAGAAGAGTTTGGTCTCGGCGACGGTGAGCCTGGCGAGCGCGGACATGGTGTTCTCCTCAGGAGTCGATGGTGCGGCCGGTGAGCGCGACGAACGCGTCGTCCAGCGACGCCTGCTCGACACGGAGGCCCGCCGCGGTGACCTGGTTGCGGGCGAGCACGGTGGTGACGGCGAGCAGCAGGTTCCCGGTGCCGGTCACGACGAGCTGGTCGCCCGCGCGGCCGACCGAGGTGACCTCGGGCAGCGCGGTCAGCACGGAGTGGTCCAGCGGGGCGGAAGGACGGAACCGGATACGCTGCCGGTCGTCGACGCCGGCGACCAGCCCGGCCGGGGTGTCGAGCGCGACGACCCGGCCGGAGTCGATCACCGCGAGCCGGTCGCACAGTCGTTCCGCTTCCTCCATGAAGTGCGTGACCAGCAGGATCGTGACGCCGCGCTCGCGGACGCGTTCGATCAGGTCCCACGCGTCACGGCGGGCCTGCGGGTCCAGGCCGGTGGTGAGCTCGTCGAGCACCGCCACCCTCGGGTTGCCGACCAGGGCGAGCGCGATCGACAGCCGTTGCTTCTGCCCGCCGGACAACCGGCGGAACTGGGTGCCGATCTTGTCGGTCAGGTCGAGGGTGGCGAGCAGCTCCCGCCAGTCGGCAGGCTCACGGTAGAAGGAGCCGTACAGCTCCATCGCCTCGCCGACCTCGAGCTTGTCCGGCAATTCGCTTTCCTGCAGCTGTGCGCCGAGCAGCTGCCGCAGCTCACCGGTTTCGCGTCGCGGGTCGATCCCGCAGACCCGGATGGTCCCGCCGTCCGGGACCCGCAGCCCCTCGACGCACTCGACCGTCGTCGTCTTGCCCGCCCCGTTGGGGCCGAGAATGCCGAAGATCTCGCCCTGCTCGACGGCGAAACCGACCCCGTCCACCGCGGTGTGGTCGCCGTAGCGCTTGACGAGGTTTTCCACCTCGATGATTGCCATGAGAAAACCTTGCCGCGCGGGGCGGGTCCGCCGAATCAACCGCGTGGCCACGAATGGCACGGACAACGGTGGAGCCGCCATCAACCGATCGGTGGATGCCCGCCGTAACGAGCCTGCGCCGATCGGGTTCCGTCACATTGACCGGACGCTCCGAGGCGACCTACGCTCGACCGGCCAGACGACGGCACCCGGAACGCGGTGAGAATCCGCGCGGTCGCGCCACTGTGACCCCGAGCCATCGGGGAAGCCAGACCCGGAGCCGTCGTGTAACCCCTGAAGAGGCCGCGCTAGCCCGAGGAGGTCCCACCGCCATGTCCGAAGCGGTAGCAGCAGTACCCGTCCCCGTCCGGATCCCCGTCCGGGAGATCCTGCCCTGGGCGGTGCTCGTCATCCTCCTTTCGCTGATCACGCTGTACTTCATCAGCGCCGAACAGGGTGCGGTGTCGGTGTTCGCGAACTCGTACGTCCACGAGTTCGTCCACGACGGCCGGCACCTGCTGGCCTTCCCCTGCCACTAGGCGGGCAAGCACCCCATGATGAGGACCTTGCTGGTCCGCGGCATGCTCGCGGGCCTGGTCGCCGGTGTCCTGGCGACCCTTTTCGCCTATTTCTTCGGTGAGCCTTCCGTCGATACCGCCATCGGTCTCGAAGGCACCGCCGCGCATTCGCACAGTGCGCCGGGTGCCCACGAGCACGCTCCCGCCGAGGCCGAGGAAGAGCTCGTCACCCGCGGTGTGCAGAGCACCGTGGGTCTGCTGACCGGCGTCGGCCTGTACGGCGTCGCGGTCGGCGGGCTGTTCTCGCTCGCTTTCGCCTTCGTCTACGGACGGCTCGGCACCCTTCGGCCACGCGTGACCGCGGCGCTCCTCGCGGGCGGCGCCTTCGTGGTCGTGTTCCTGGTGCCGTTCCTGAAGTACCCGGGGAATCCCCCTGCCGTCGGGCAGGCGGGCACGATCGGGAGCCGGACTTCGCTGTACTTCGGCTTCGTCGCGCTTTCGCTGCTGGTCGGCATCCTCGCCGCGGCGTTCGGCCGGAAGCTGGCCGACAAGCTCGGCGCCTGGCGCGGTGGCCTGATCGCCGCGGGCGGCTACGTCGTGGTGATCGCGGTGGCGGCGGCGCTGTTGCCGTCGTTCGACGAAGTCCCCGACGGGTTCCCGGGTTCCACGCTGTGGACCTTCCGGCTGGCCTCGATGGGCACGCAGGTGGTGCTCTGGACCGCGCTCGGCCTGACCTTCGGGGCCTTGGCCGAGAAAGCGTTGGCCGGGAAGGCGTTGGCGGGCAAGACCGCTTAGGGGTCGTGAGTGGTAAGTGACGTTCTAACGACACTTACCACTCACGAGACCCGATCGGCTCGGCACCAGTGCCCTTGCGAAGGCCGAGTTTCCTCGCCTGAGCCGAGGGAAGGGGCCCTTCACGCGCTGTCGCTGTGGTGCCGAGGCTCCAGGTGGCGTTCCCGCACGCCCCCAGCCTCGGCTCGGGCCGGCTCAGCCCGGCCGGCATGTAGTGAAGGGCTCCTTCCCTACCCTGAGAGTAGGGAAGGAGCCCTTCACGGACCCGCGATCCCGACGTACCCGCCGTAGGGACGAGCGGACGGCTCCTTCAGCGCTTCCGACGGCCCGGCGTCGCGCTCTCACGTCGTGAAGGGTCCCTTTGAGACCTTCAACGTCTCAAAGGGGCCCTTCACGACATCCCCACGACCGCGGCCCCGGGGTACCACTCACGAGACGCCAGGCGGCACGAAAGGCAGCTCGCGGCCGGGACCGTCCTCGATCAGGCGCAGCAGAGCCTCGGTGTCGACGTGGTCTTCGACGGCGTCGGCGAGCCGGTCCAGCATGCTCTCCCGGAGCAGGCCGAATCCGGGCGCGCCGTCGGCCGGTGACCAGTCCGCCACCTCGCCAAGCCAGGCGCGGCGGAAACCGTCGTTCTCGAAGGCGCCGTGCCACATCGTGCCCCACACCGCGCCCTGCCGACATCCGTCCAAAAAGGACTCGGCGGGGCCGGTGGCGGTCACCGTGCCGTGGTGGATTTCGTACGCCTCCACGGGTTGCCCACGCCACGAGCCCGTGGGCCGCGCCAGCACCTTGTCAGTGCCGAACGAGACGCGCGTCGGCAGCAAGCCGAGACCGGGGACCGTTCCGGCGCCGGACTCGACGTCGTCCTGGATCTCGGCTGCCAGCATCTGGTAGCCGCCGCAGATGCCCAGTACCGGACGTCCCGCCTCGGCCCGGGCGCGGACGGCGTCCGCCAGGCCGCGCGCACGCAGCCACGCCAGGTCGTCCACGGTCGCGCGGGAACCCGGCAGGATCACCACGTCGGCGGAACGGACCGTGTCCGGATCGGCCGTCAACGCGACCGAAACCCCGGGCTCGGCGGCGAGCGCGTCGACGTCGGTCGCGTTGGAGGCACGCGGAAACCGCACGACGGCGACCCGGAGAGACCCACCCGAGGCGCCCCAGCCCGCGGCGGCCAGCGCGTCTTCCGAGTCGATCCACACCTGGTCGAGCCAGGGCAGCACGCCGAAGACCTCGCGGCCGGTGAGCTTCTCCAGTGTTTCCAGTCCCGGCCGCAGCAGGCCGACGTCACCGCGGAACTTGTTGACCAGCCAGCCAGAGACCAGTGCCTGGTCTTCGGCGGACAGCAGGGCGAGGGTGCCGAACATCGCGGCCATGACACCGCCGCGGTCGATGTCGCCGACGACGACCACGGGCAGGCCGAAGCGCCGCGCCAGTCCCATGTTGACGTAGTCGCCCTCGCGCAGGTTGATCTCGGCCGGGCTGCCCGCGCCTTCGCACAGCACGACGTCGAAGCGCTTTCGCAGTGAAGCGAAGGTGTCGAAGGCGATCTCGGCGAGACCGGCCCTGCCGGTCGCGTACTCCCCCGCTTCCAGCGTGCCGAACGGTTTGCCGAGCGCGACGACGTGGCTGCGGCGATCGCTTCCGGGTTTCAGCAGCACCGGGTTCATCGCGGCTTCGGGTTCGACGCGGGCCGCCCGCGCCTGCAACCATTGCGCGCGGCCGATCTCGGCGCCGTCCGCGCACACCATCGAGTTGTTCGACATGTTCTGCGACTTGAACGGCGCGACCCGCACGCCCTGGCGCGCGAGCCAGCGGCACAACGCGGCGGTGACCAGGCTTTTTCCCGCGTCCGACGTCGTCCCCGCGATGAGCAGGCCGGTCATCGCGTGACCGCCACAGCGACGGCGAGGGCCGCCAGGCCGACCGCCCGCGACAGCCGGACCGCGCGCCGCACGTCCACCGGTTCCGGCTCGCGGCCGTCGCCGAGGACGCCACGACGTTCGGCACGGCCGCCGTAACTGTTCGTCCCTCCCAGCCTGATCCCGAGCGCGCCGGCGAAAGCGGCCTCGACCTGGCCCGCGTTGGGGCTCGGATGGTGCTTCCCGTCGCGGCGCCAGATGCGGAACGCGGGTTTGGCGAAGCCGCCGGCCAGCGGCGCCGACGCCACGGTGAGTGCCGCGCCGACCCGGGACGGGACCAGGTTGGCCAGGTCGTCCGTCCTCGCCGACGCCCAGCCGAAGTTCGCGTACTTCGGCGAGCGGTAGCCGACCATCGCGTCGAGTGTGTTGAGCGCGCGATAGCCCAGCAGGCCGGGGATCCCGGCGACCGCGCCCCACAGCAGCGGCGCGACGACGGCGTCCGAGGTGTTCTCGGCGATGGACTCGGCGGTCGCGCGCGCGAGTTGTCCGGTGTCGAGCCCGGTGGCGTCGCGGGCGCAGAGATGCGAGAGCCGCTGCCGCGCGCCGGGCAGATCGCCGTCGTCGAGCAACCGGGCCATGTGAGTGCCCTCGGCCGCGAGCCCCTTGCCGCCCAGAACCACCCAAGTGGACGCCGCGGTGAGCGCGAACCGGGCGAACGGCCGGTTGCGGGTCAGAAACTGGGCCGCGACCCCCAATCCGGTGACGCTGCCCGCGCAGATCGCGGTGTACGCCGCACCCCGCGCCTTCGAGTCGGCGTAAAACCGCTGTTCGAGGGCTTGCGCGGCGCGGCCGAAGCCGGCGACCGGATGCCTCCTGCGTGGATCTCCGAACACGGCGTCGGCGACGTAACCGGTAACGAGTCCGGCTGCGGTGGCGGCTTGTCGGAGTGGCACGTGGCGAACGGTAGCGCGTGCACGAGAATGCGGGGTATGACCAAGCTGACGCATCGCCTCGCGGGGGTCCTGGAGACCCTCGCGCGGGCACTTCGCCGCTATTCGCGCGACGACGGCAAGGTGCTGATACTGGGCGGCGTCCGCTCTGGGAAGTCACACCACGCCGAGCGGCTCGCGTCCCGCCACCCGCACCTGACCTACATCGCGCCCGGGCTGCCGCCGAGCGCCGCCGACCCGGAATGGGCCGCTCGCGTGGCCGCGCACCGGGCGCGGCGACCGGCCAACTGGAAGACGGTCGAGACCACCGACCTGGCCACGGTGCTGCGGACGGCGACGCATCCGCTGCTCATCGACTGCCTCGGCACCTGGATCAGCCGGGTGCTCGACGAGGTCGGCGCCTGGGAGCAGCGCGACGGCTGGGAACGGCGGCTCGACGACCGGCTGGAGGACTTCCTGGCGGCGTGGGCGCAGGCAGGTGTGCCGGTGATCGCGGTCAGCAACGAGGTCGGCAGCGGTGTGGTGCCCGCGACGGTGTCCGGACGCGTGTTCCGTGATGTGCTGGGCGCGTTGAACAACCGGGTGTCCGCCGCGTCCGACCGGACCGTGCTGGTCGTCGCCGGACGGATGCTGGACCTGCCCTAGGAGTCGCCATGCGTATCGCCATCCCGGACGCCGCCGCCGAAGCCGCGGCGCGCGTCAGACTCGACGGTCTGGTCAAACCGCTGGGTTCGCTCGGGCGGCTCGAAGACCTGGCCGCCTGGCTCAGCGCGGCGCACGGTGTCGTCCCGCCACGGCCGCTCGACGACGTCCGGGTGGTCGTGTTCGCCGGGGACCACGGGGTTTCCGGCATGTCGGCGTATCCGCGTGAGGTCACCGCGGCGATGGTCCGGGTGTTCCTGGCCGGGAAGAGTGGCGTCGGTGTGCTGGCCAAGCTGTCCGGGGCCAAGGTGCGGGTGCTGGACATCGCGGTGGACTGGGACGGCGCGGACGTGCCCGCCGAGGTCACCGCGCACAAGGTCCGCCGGGGTTCCGGTTCGATCGACGTCGAGGACGCGCTCGCCGAGGGCGAGGCGCGCATGGCGTTCGAGCACGGGCTGGCGATCGCCGACGAGGAGATCGACGGCGGCGCGGATCTGCTCATCCCCGGTGACATGGGGATCGGCAACACGACGATCTGCGCGGCCGTGGTCGCCTCGCTGCTCGGCCTTTACCCGGAAGACGTCGTCGGTACGGGCACCGGGATCGACGAGGACGGGCGGGCACGGAAGCTCTCGGTCGTCGAGGCCGCGTTGATCAGGGCCGGTGCGGTGAAAGACCCCTTCACGCTGCTGACGTCACTCGGCAGCGCTTGTCTCGCCGCGACGGCGGGTTTCCTCGTGCAGGCGGCGGTTCGCGGGGTGCCGGTGCTGCTCGACGGCGTGTTCTCCGGGGCCGCGGCGCTCGTCGCCCGCGAGATCGCGCCGGGTGCCGAGCAGTGGTGGCTGGCCGGGCACCGGTCGACCGAGCCGTCGCAGGCGTACGCGTTGAAGGCGCTCCAACTGGAGCCGATCCTCGACCTCGGGCTGCGGCTCGGTGAGGGCAGCGGCGCCGTGCAGGCGGTGCCGACGCTGAGGGCGGCACGGGCGATCCTCGCGGACATGGGCCTGCTGGCGGATCTGGCTTGATCGCCGACGCGCTGAAGATGGCCGTCGGCACCCTGACCACGGTCCGGGTGCCGGCACCGGGCCTGATCGACCGGCGGGTGGCGGGCGGCGCGATGGTGCTCGGCCCGCTGGCCGTCCTGCCGCTCGCCGCCGTCGCTTCGGTGATCGTTTTCTTGGGTGAACTGGTCGGCCTACCCGCTTTCGCGTCGGCTGCGCTCGCGGTGGGTGCGGTGGGGCTGGGCAGCCGCGGGCTCCACCTGGACGGGCACGCCGCCACCGCCGACGGACTCGGTGCTTCGTACGACCGCGCACGCGCGCTGGAGGTCATGCGGCGAGGGGACTCCGGGCCGACCGGGATCGCGACTCTCGTGCTGACGCTGCTGGTGCAGGTCGGCGCGCTGGCGGGGGCGATCTCGGCCGGACACGGGATCGCGGCGGTCGCGATCGCGGTCGTCGCCGGACGCGGGGTGCTGTCGCTGTGCTGCGCGCGAGGCGTCCCCTCGGCCCGGCCGGAAGGGCTGGGCGCGACCGTCGCCGGTTCGGTGCCGGTGTGGACGGCCGCGGTCGTGTTCGCCGTCCTCGCGGGCGCGGCGGCGCTGATACTTCCGTGGTGGCAAGGGCTGATCGCGGTGACGCTGGGATACCTGGCCGCGTCGGCGCTGCTGGCGCGGTGCGTTCAGCGGCTGGGCGGGGTCACCGGGGATGTGCTCGGCGGTTGCGTCGAGGTCGCCGTCGCGGGGGTCTTGCTGGCTGTGTCCTTCTGAGGAGCCGCCAGTTTCTCGTCGATTTCCGGCAACCAGAAGCACAGCTCCAGGGTCTTCATCCCGGCCCAGAGGCCGAGCTTCCGGCCCTGCGAAACCAACGTGAGCGAGGCGAACAGCAACAGCGCCGCGAGCCCGGCGGCGATGAACGGATGCTTCCCGGCGAAGATCTCGACGATCGCGGCGACCGCTCCGAACAGCAACGGCGGCGCGCAGTTGCGCACCATGAGCCCGGACGCGCGCAGTCGCGTGACGTCGGCCGCGACCTCCTTGTCGTGCAGTTGAAGCGCGCACAGCAGAAGATGCGTGTTCTCCTTCAGGAACGCGCGATCCTTGGCCGCGGGCATCCGGCGAAGGAACTCCTCGGCGGCGTTCCTGCTCCGCCTCCGAGGCACGATCCGCTCCAGCGCCTCACCGAGCGGATAGGCCAAATAGCCCAGCAGGAAACTCAGCACCACGATCACGACGACCAGCACCACGGTGGGCACGCCACCGATGCTCGCCGCGGTCAGGATATGGAGTTTCGCCCCGAGGTACCCGAAGAACGCGACGTACAACGCGCCGGGGATGGTGTAGGCGAAGAGATCAAAGACGCCGATCACGAAGTTCACCGGCTCATCCAACCACTTCGCTCACGTTGGTCGTGAGTGGCGATTCGGGTTCTAACCCGAAATGTGGCGTGCCTCCTTGCGCACCCTGACGGTCTCGGTTCGGTGCTCCCAATGTGGCATTGGAGGCGTTGAGCGTCCCCAATGCCACATCGGGGGCGGCACAACAAGGCGAAGGCACCGGCGTCAGACAACAGCATCGAGCGCGGCCAGGAAGGCGTCCACCGTCTCCCTGTCCCGCACCGCGATCCGCAGGTACCGCGCGTCCAGCCCCGGGAAGGTATCCCCCCGCCGGACGGCGAAACCCTTCTCCCGCAACCGTTCCCGGACACCGTCAGCGCCGGGGAGCCGGACGAGCACGAAAGGCCCCCGCGGCTCCCCCAGCACCTCGACACCCAACCCGGCCAGACCCGAGACCAGGTACTCCCGGTCCGACTCCGCCGCGACCGCCAGCTTTTCGGCTTCCTCCAGCGCCGCCGGGCGGCAGCACGCCACCACGGCGACGGCGGCGAGTGACGACACCGACCACGGCGGCTGGACCGCGCGTAGTTTGTCCACAATGGACTCGTCTGCCAGGACGTATCCGGCGCGGAGTCCGGCGATGCCCCAGGTCTTCGTCAAGCTGCGGAGGACAGCGAAACCTGGTTGTCCTGCAACGCTTTCGATCTCGCCGGGGACTGCGTCGAGGAAAGCCTCGTCGACGACGACCAGGCGACCCGGGCGTCCCAAAGCGAGCAGATCCGCGGCCGGGTGCAGCACCGAAGTCGGATTCGTGGGGTTCCCGACGAAGACCAGGTCCGCTTCGTCCGGGACGCCGCCCAGCCGGAAACCGTCGTCTGGCGACAACAGGACCCGGTGCACTCGATGTCCGGCCGCGCGCAAAGCGGCTTCCGGTTCGGTGAACTGCGGGTGCACGACCACGGCGTGCGCGGGCCGCAACGCCGTGGCCAGCAAGGTGAAGGCCTCGGCCGCGCCCGAGGTCACCAGCACCTGGGACTCCGGCAAACCATGTCGCCGGGCCACAGCCATCACAGCGGCGGTGACGTCCGGGTAGGCCGCGAGGTCGTCGAGGGCCGCCGCCAGTTCGGCGCGCAGCCACGCGGGCGGCGCCGGGAGCCGGACGTTGACCGCCAGATCGACGAGCCCCTCGCCGACCTCGCGATCGCCGTGGTGCCAGAGGTCGTAGTCAGCCATGGTCGTGCACCGCGGCGGCGAACCGTTCGGCGAGTTCGGGATAGCCCGCCCAGTGGACGTGCAGGTAGGACGCGTGCAGTGACGCGGACGCGAAGCCGTCGGGCGTGCGGTCCCAGCCCCAGGCCGGGGTCGGGCCGCTGCCGGGTTCGACGATCGTGCGGTGGAATTCGTGGCCGGTGACGCGTTGCCCCGCGACGGCCAGCACGCTGTCCGCGGGCGCGAAGGCCTTGCGGTAGCCGAGTTTCCCGCGTTTGGTCATGGTGGCCGACGCGTCGAGGACGCCGGTCATCGGCAAGCCGTCGATGTCCTGGCACAGATACAGCAGTCCCGCGCATTCCGCCACGACGGGCATTCCGTCGCCGACGGCTCGCGCGATCGCCGTCCGCAACGGGACGTTCGCCGACAGCTCTTCGGCGTGCACCTCGGGGAAGCCGCCGCCGAAGTACAAGCCCGCGCAGCCTTCGGGGAGTTCCTTGTCCTGCAACGGATCCACCTCGACGACGTCGACCCCTGCGGCGGCGAGCAGTTCGACGGCCTCGGTGTAGCGGAAGGTGAACGCGGGACCGGCCGCGGCGGCGACGACCGAACGCCGTCCGTCATGGGAAAGCGGCGGGCGCCAAGGCTCTCCGGAAAGCCGGGAGGCCGAGCGCGCGACCTGCACGACGGCGCCGAGGTCCACTCCCTCGCTGATCCAGGCGGCCAGTTCCGGCAGCAGCCGCGCCGACTCGCTCGCCCGTTCCGCCGCCGGCACCAGGCCGAGGTGACGGCTGGGCGCGTGGATCTCTTCGTTGCGGTACAACGTTCCCAGCAGTGGGACGCCGGTCGCTTCCAGCGCGGTGACGATCTCGTCCGCGTGCCGCTGCGAGCCCAGCTTGTTCAGGATGACGCCGGCGAGCCGGACGCGCGTGTCGTACTGCGCGAACCCGAGCACGGTCGCGGCGACACTGCGCGACGCGGCCGAGGCGTCGACGACGAGCACCACCGGAGCGTCCAGCAGCCGCGCGACATGCGCCGTCGACGCGTAGCCCTCGGTGCCGAGCGCCCCGTCGAACAGGCCCATCACGCCTTCGATGATCGCGATGTCGGCACCGGCGGAACCGTGCCGCAGCAACGGAATCAGCCGGTCCTCACCCTGGAGGAACGGGTCGAGGTTGCGCGGCGGCCGTCCGGTGGCGAGGGCGTGGTAGCTCGGGTCGATGAAGTCGGGGCCGACCTTGTGCCCGGACACCTTCAGCCCCCGCGCCCGCAACGCCGCCATCAGCCCCGCGGCGATCGTGGTCTTGCCGTGCCCGGAACCGGGCGCGGCGATGACCACGCGGTTCACCATTCGATGCCTCGCTGGCCTTTTTGCCCGGCGTCCATCGGATGCTTCACCTTGGTCAGTTCGGCGACCAGGTCCGCCGCTTCGATCAGCTCCGGCGGCGCGTACCGGCCGGTGATCACGACATGCTGGTGACCGGGGCGCGCGGTCAGCGTCGAGACGACGTCGTCCACTTCGAGCCAACCCCATTTGAGCAGGTAGCTGAACTCGTCGAGCACGTAGAAGTCGTGGGTTTCGGCGGCCAGGCGGCGTTTGATCTCGGCCCAGCCCTCACGGGCGTTCTCGGCGTGGTCCTCTTCGGAACCGGACTTGCGCGCCCAGCTCCAGCCTTCGCCCATCTTGTGCCATTCGACCGGTCCGCCCTGGCCGGTGTCGTCGTGCAGTTTGCCGAGCGCGCGGAACGCGGCTTCCTCGCCGACGCGCCATTTCGCCGACTTGACGAACTGGAACACGCCGATCGACCAGCCCTGGTTCCACGCGCGCAACGCCATGCCGAACGCGGCCGTGGACTTGCCCTTCATCTCGCCGGTGTGCACGGCGAGCAGCGGGCGGTTGCGGCGCTGACGCGTGGTGAGCCCGTCGTTCGGCACCGTTTCCGGTTTACCCTGCGGCATTACGCGGCCCTCCCGGAAATACGTGTGCGGACGGCGCCCGCCAGGGTGTCAGCGGCGACTTCGGCGACCGGGACGTGTTCCGCGCCAAGGTGTTCCGCCAGTTCCGCGGCGAGTCCGAGGCGCATCTTCCCGCTCTCGCAGTCCATCACGACCGAGGTCACGTTTCCGGCCAGCAGCCCGGCCGCCTGCTTCGCGCGCTGGACGGCGTCCGCGCCGCTGGTCGCGCGGCCGTCGGTGACGACGACGAGCAGCGGCCGCCGCAGCGGATCACGGACCGCTTCGATCCGCAGAACCCGCGCCGCCTCAAGGAGTCCCTCCGCCAGCGGGGTCCGGCCGCCGGTCGCGAGACCGTCCAAACGGGACGCCGCGGCGTCGACGCTGATAGTGGGCGGGAGTGCGAGTTCGGCACCGGAGGCCCGGAAGGTCACCAGGCCCACCTTGTCGCGCCGCTGGTAGGCGTCGAGCAGCAGGGACAGCACGGCGGTCTTGACCTCGCGCATCCGCTGCCGCGCACCCATCGAGCCGGACGCGTCGACGCAGAACAGCACCAGGTTGCCCTCGCGCCCTTCCCGCCGCGCGAACCGCAGATCCTGGGACCGTACGACGAGTCCGGCGCCGCTGCGGCCGCGAGACCGCTGGTGCGGCGCAGCCGCGCGGACGGTCGCGAGCAGATGCGGATGCCCGTCCTTGGTCCCGGCGGGCTGGACACCGATCGTCCGGCCGTTGGTGGTGATGGCGCGGGACCGGCGGCCCGCGGCGCCCTCGCCGGTGCCCTTCACCTCGAAACGCCTGGCACGAAAGGCTTCCCCGGCGCCGACCGGCTTCTGCTCACCGCCGCTCTTGCCACCGCCCGAGGGCTCCTCGCCGCCTTCCGACGGCGGCGGGCCCGACGTTTCGCCACCCTCCGGCGGTGCACCGGAACCGGGGCCGTCATCGTCAGGGCCGGGACCTTCGGGCTCGGCGTCCTGCAACGCCTGCTCCAGCTGTTCCTCGGAGATCCCGGGCGCGTCGAAGGGATTCCGGCGACGGCGGTGCGGCAGCGCGAGCCGGGCCGCGACCCGGACGTCCTCGGTGGTCACCTCGGTGCGGCCGGCCCAGGCGGCGTGCGCGACGGCCGTCCGCGCGGTCACGATATCCGCGCGCATGCCGTCGACCTCGAAGGACGCGCACACCTCGGCGATCTGGCGCAGCGCGTCGTCCGGCAGTTTGACCGACGGCAGAAGTCGTTGCGCCGCCTCGATGTCCGCGGCGAGTTCGGCGTCGGCCGCGGCGTACTGGCCGGCGAAACCGTCGGGATCCGCCTCGTAGGCGAGCCGTCGCCGGACGACCTCGACCCGCAGTTCGGGATCCCGGCTGGACGCGACCTCGACGGTGAGCCCGAAGCGGTCCAGCAACTGCGGCCGCAGCTCGCCTTCCTCGGGGTTCATCGTGCCGATGAGGACGAACCGGGCCGCGTGCGAGACCGAAACGCCCTCGCGCTCGACGGTCGCGCGGCCCATGGCGGCGGCGTCGAGCAGCGTGTCGACCAGGTGGTCGTGCAGGAGGTTGACCTCGTCCACGTACAGCAGGCCGCGATGCGCGGCCGCGAGCAGACCGGGCTGGAAATCGGTGACGCCGTCGGCCAGCGCGCGTTCCAGGTTCAGCGAGCCGATCACACGGTCCTCTGCCGCGCCGACCGGCAACTCCACGAGCCGCGCGGGACGGCGGTGCGCGGGCGAGCCCTCGGCGTGCGGGCCGTCGGGGCAGGCCGGATCAGGCTCGACGGGATCGCAGGAGAACCGGCACGCGTCCACGACGTCGACGCCGGGTAGCAGACCGGCCAGCGCACGGACCATCGTCGACTTCGCCGTGCCCTTCTCCCCGCGCACCAGCACCCCGCCGACGGCGGGTGAGATGGAGGAAAGCACCAGCGCCAGGCGCAGATCCGGCATCCCCACAACGGCGGTGAACGGGTACGGCTTCACAGCACTCCCTCATCGTCGACGAACTCTGGCCGATCATCGCATAGGAATTCCGTCATCTAACGTGACGAGCGTGCGCGAAAAATCACCCCTGACGGTCGTCGGGATCGGAGCCGACGGCTGGCCCGGTCTGTCCTCGCAGGCCAGGGAAGCGGTGGTGAACGCGGACGTGGTCGTGGGCGCTCCGCGTCAGCTCGCGTACCTGCCCGCCGGGATGAAAAGCGAACCCTGGCCCAGCCCGCTCTTGCCAGGGCTGGACGAGTTCCTCGCCGGACGAGAAGGCCGCGTCTGCGTGCTGGCCAGCGGTGATCCCCTGTTGTCCGGCATCGGCACGACGCTGGTCCAGCGCGGCTACGACGTCGAGATCCTGCCCGCGTTGTCCTCGGTGACGCTCGCCCGCGCGAGGCTCGGCTGGTCCGCGGAGGAGACCGAGGTGGTCACCGTCGTCGGCCGCGCGATCGGCCGGGTGAGCCGCGCCTTGGCGCCCGGCCGGAAGATCCTCGTCCTCGGCGCGAACGCCGAAGACCTCCTTGACCTGCTCAAAGCCCGCGGCTACGGCAAGAGCCGCGTCACCGCGCTGTCCGACCTCGGCGGCCCCGACGAGCGGATCGGACCCGGCTCGCTGACCGTGTTCGCCGTCGAGGCCGACGGGCCCGCGCTGCCGCTGACCGGCCTCCCGGACGACGCCTTCGAGCACGACGGGCAACTCACGAAACGCGACCTTCGCGCGTCCGCGCTGGCCAGGCTCGCGCCGTCACCCGGCGAACTGCTGTGGGACGTCGGCGCGGGCGCGGGCAGCGTCGGGATCGAGTGGTCCCGGGTGCATCCGCTGAACCGGGCGATCGCGATCGAGCGCCTCCCGGAGCGGGCCGCCCGGATCACCCGGAACGCGGACGCGCTCGGGGTCCCGGAACTCGACGTGGTGATCGGTCCCGCGCCGGAAGCACTCGAAGGACTGACCAGGCCGCACGCGATCTTCGTCGGCGGCGGGCTGACCGTGCCCGGTGTGCTGGACGCCTGCCTGGCGACCGGCGCGCGGATCGTCGCGCACGGCGTGACCCTCGAATCCGAACAGGCACTGGCCCGCGCGTACGGCGAACACGGCGGGGAGCTGATCCGTGTCGCCGTCGAACAGGCAGCGCCGCTGGGCGGATTCACCGGCTGGACCCCGGCGCGGGTCGTGACGCAATGGAGCAAAGCGTGACAGTCCATTTCATCGGCGCGGGTCCCGGCGCGGCCGACCTCATCACCGTCCGGGGCCGTGACCTGCTCGGGCGCTGCGAGACCTGCCTGTACCCCGGCAGCATGACGCCCACGGCGCTCTTGGAGTACTGCCCTCCGGAGGCGGTGCTCATCGACACCGCGAATCTCGATCTGCCCGCGATCGTCGAGCGCATGGTCGACGCGCACCGGAACGGCCACGAGATCGCGCGGCTCTGTTCCGGCGATCCGTCGATCTACAGCGCGGTCGCCGAGCAGATGCGCCGGCTCGACGCGGCCGGCGTTCCCTACGACGTCACGCCGGGGGTGCCCGCGTTCGCCGCCGCGGCCGCGCTGCTCAACCGCGAACTGACCGTGCCCGAGGTCGGCCAGAGCCTGGTCATCACGCGCGCGCAGGCCCGGTCCACGGCCATGCCACCGGGTGAAACGCTGGCGAACTTCGCGCGCACCGGCACGACGCTCGCGCTGCATCTGGCGATCAACCGCATCGAGCAAGTAGTCGACGAATTGCGGCCCTTTTATCAAGACGACTGCCCGGCGGCGGTGGTCGCGCTGGCGAGTCAGCCCGGCGAGCAGGTGCTGCGCGGGACGCTCGGCACCATCGCCGCGCAGTCCCGTGAGGCCGGGATCAGCCGCGCCGCGATGATCTTCGTCGGGGAAGTCCTTGCCGCCGAAGGGTTTCCCGACAGTTTCCTGTACTCGGCCACCCGTGATCGGGCCAACCAACCGGAGTCCCTATGAAGAACGTTCGCTGGGGCCTGCTGGCCGCCGGGACCATCGCCGCCGAGTTCGCGGCGGGCGTCGAAGAGAGCAAGCACGGCGTGCTGGAGGCCGTCGCCGCGCGGTCCGGTGACCGGGCGGCCGAGTTCGGGAGCCGCTTCGAGATCCCGAAGTGCTACGGCGCCTACGAAGACCTGCTCGCCGATCCGGACGTCGACGCGATCTACATCTCGACGCCGCATCCGCTGCACGGCGAGTGGGCGATCCGTGCGGCCGAAGCGGGCAAGCACATCCTGTGCGAGAAGCCGCTGACCGTGTCCGTCGCCGAAGCCGAAAAGGTCATCGAGGCGGCCCGCGCCAACGACGTCTTCCTCATGGAGGCGTTCATGTACCGGCTGCATCCGCAGATCCGGCGGCTGGCCGAGCTGATCTCGTGCGGCGCCATCGGCGAGGTCCGCGCCGTGGACGTCGCCTTCAGCTACAACTTCGCCGTCCCCCGGCTCACCGATCCCGCGCTGGGCGGAGGCGGGATCTTCGACGTCGGCTGTTACTGCACGTCGCTCGCGCGGCTGGTCTCGCAGGCCGCGACCGGGCAGGACGTCGTCGAGCCCGACGAGGTGCTCGGAATGGCCAGGCTCGACGACAACGGCATCGACGAGGTCGCGTTCGGACTGCTGCGGCTGCCCGGCGGGATCCTCGCGCAGCTGGCGTGCGGCTTCCAGCTCACGCAGGACGACCACATCCGCGTGTACGGCTCGCAAGGGCAGCTGTACGTGCCGAAACCCGCGTGGATCCACGAAATGCGCAGGCCGAAGACCTCGCAGATCATCCTCACGCCGGAAGGCGGCGAGCCCGAGGTGATCGAGGTCGAAGCGACTCAAGGCCTCTTTGCTCGCGAGGCCGACCACGTCGCCGCACACCTCGAAGACCGCCAGGCGCCCGAACTCACCTGGGCGGAAACGCTCGCCAACCTGCGCACGCTGGAACGGTGGCGCGCGGCTGTGGCGCGATGAAGCTGCTGATCCTGGGCGGAACCGGCGAAGCACGCGACCTCGCGAAGGAGCTAGTGGCGCGTGGCGAGCACGTCGTCTCATCGCTCGCGGGCCGCGTCGCACGACCGAAGCTGCCCGACGGCGAAGTCCGTGTCGGCGGCTTCGGCGGCCCGGAAGGTCTCGCGCGCTGGCTGACCGAGAACGACGTCGACGCGGTGATCGACGCCACGCACCCTTTCGCCGAACGCATCGGCGCCAACGCGGCCGAAGCCGCCCGCGCGACGGGAACGCCGCTGCTCAGGCTCGCCAGGCCCGGCTGGACCGAACAGCCCGGCGACAGCTGGCATTGGGCCGACGACCTCGGCCACGCCGCGCGCCTGCTTCCGGTGCTCGGCGAACGCGTATTCCTCACCAGCGGCCGTCAAGGGCTCGCCGTCTTCGCCGGGCTCGATCTCTGGTTCCTGATCCGCTGCGTCGACCCGCCAGAGGCACCGCTCCCCCGCCATCACGAAGTCCTGCTGGACCGGGGGCCGTACACGGTGGACGGGGAACGCGCGCTCATGGAACGGCACGGCGTCGAGGTCCTCGTCACCAAGGACAGCGGCGGCGCGATGACCGCCGCGAAGCTCACCGCGGCCCGCGGGCTCGGCCTCCCGGTGGTCGTCGTCCGCCGGCCCCAGCGACCCGAAACGGCCAGCGTAACGACAGTTCAGGACGCTGTTCGCTGGATCGGTGCCCAGGAGAAGGGCAGCCCTGCGTAAGCCGTTCGGACCAGACCCGTTAGCGTTGCGCCGATGCGTTTGATCGCTGTCACGCTGGGGTTGCTGTCCGCCTTGTGCGCATTGGCTTTCCCCTTCCTGCCGGTGGTGCAGGACACAGCGGAGGTCGTCTGGCCAACGGGCGGCGACACCCGCTCCGTCAACGCGCCCTTGACCGGGTACTGGGCGCAGGATCTGCGCGTCGATCTGCCGTGCACGACCGTCCGGTCGCTGGACGCGCGTTCGCAGGGACAGGCACTGCTGTTCTCCACCGTGCCCGACGGGCGCACCGATCCACGCGCGGGCAAGGGCGTCGGCCTCCAGCTGCGTATCGACAACGGCGTGCTGCTCGCCTCCAGCCAGGGCCAGCAGATCGTGCAGCAGCCGCTACCCGAGAACAAGTGCGACATCAAGCTCCGTGCGGACGCGAACCAGATGACGGTGACCGTCGCCGAGACCGTGGTGTTCCACGCCGAGGGCGACGTCCGGCCGCGGCTGGTCGGCATCTACTCGTCGATCAACGCGGGCAAGGACCCGATCGCCGGCTTGCACGTCTCGGTCGTCCCGGACACCCGCTACCAGACCTCGCCGACCCTGCTGAAGTGGATCATCGGCCTGATCGCGGCGCTGTCGTTCATCGGCTGCCTGATCGCGGTGTGGCGGATGGACTCCGGGTTCGCCCGCCGCGCGCCGCGCTGGGCGCCGATCGGCTGGTGGCGGCTGACCGCCCGCGACGCGACGGTGATCGTCGCGCTCGGCGCGTGGGTCTTCATCGGCCCGGTGACCTCCGACGACGGCTACATCCTCACGATGTCGAGAGTGGCCGAAGAGACCGGCTACCTCACCAACTACCACCGCTGGTTCGGCGTCGCCGAGGCGCCGTTCGGCTGGTTCTACCACGTGTATCAGCTGATGGCGCACGTCAGCACGGTGCCGCCGTGGATCCGGCTCCCGTCGTTCCTGCTCGGCGTCCTGAGCTGGCTGCTGATCAGCCGCGAGGTCATGCCGCGCCTTGGCACCCAGGTCCGGACGAGCCGCGCGGCGGGCTGGGCCGCCGCCGCGGTCTTCCTGGTCTGGTGGATGCCGTACAACAACGGCGTCCGGCCGGAACCGGTCGGCGCGCTCGGCTCGCTGCTGGCGATCTGCGCCGTGGAGCGCGCGCTGGTGACGCGCCGTCTGCTGCCGCTCGCGCTCGGGCTCACCGCGGCCGGGTTCACCCTGGCCGCGACGCCGACCGGGCTGATCGCGGTCGCGCCGTTCCTCGTCGCCGCGCGCCCGCTGTTCAAACTGGTCCGCCAGCGCGCCGAGAACGGCTGGCTGCCGGTGCTCGCGCCGGTGCTGGCCGCGGGCCTGCTGGTGCTGGTCGTGGTGTTCGCCGACCAGACCTTCGCCACCGTGCAGGAGGCGACCCGGATCCGCACCCAGGTCGGCCCGAACCTGTCGTGGTTCCAGGAACTCGCGCGCTACCAGTTGCTCTTCGAAAGCCTGCCGGACGGCTCCATGCCACGCCGGTTCCCCGTGCTGCTCGTGTTGCTCTGCGTCGGGACCTGTCTGGTGGTGCTGCTGCGCCGCGGCCGGATCCCCGGCGCCGCGCTCGGCCCCAGCCGCCGCCTGATCGGCACGGTCGCACTGTTCTTCCTGCTACTGGCCCTGACCCCGACCAAGTGGACACACCACTTCGGCGCGTTCGCCGCGGTCGGCGCGGCCATGGCGGCGCTGACCGCGCTGGCGACCAGCTCGACGGTGCTGCGGTCCAGGCGCAACCGGGCGGCGTTCCTCGCCGGGCTGCTGGTGGTCGGCGCGCTGGCCGCGACCGGGCCGAACTCTTTTTGGTTCGTCTCGAAACTCGGCGTGCAGTGGACCGCGGTGGCGCCCTCGATCGGCGGGATCCCGCTGTCGACGATCCTGCTCATCGCGGCCGGGATCTCCGGCGTGTACGCGTTCGTGGAGAACGTCCGCGCGCATCGGCCGGGGCTACAGGCCGTGCCACAGGAAGGGCGGAGCCGCTCGCTGCGGCTCGGGTCGCTTTCGCTGGTGGTGGTCTGCGGTCTGATGGCCACGGGCGAATTCGTCAGCATGGCGTGGGCGATCCACAACCAGGCCGGTTCCTACAGCCTCGGCGCCGCGAACTTCGGGCATCTGTCCGGCAAGAGCTGCAACCTCTCCGACCACGTGATGGTGGAACGGGACGCCGCCACCAGCATCCTGCGGGCCCAGCCCGAACAGCGGACGGTGCCGGTGAAGAAGGAGGAGCCGCCCGCCGGGCAGACCCCGCCGCCGTTGCCCGATCCGGAACAGGACAACGGCCGCGTGCAGACCGGGTTCCACACCCGCGCGATCGACGACAAGGACCCGCTCGCCGAACCGCCGCACGGCTTCAAACCCGACGAAGTGCCGATGTGGAGCAGCTTCCTCGACCCCGAAACGCGGGCCGGGCGGCTGCGCAGCGACTGGTACGCCCTCTCGGAAAAGCCGGCCGACGGCCAGATCGTGGTCGCCACCGCGGGCGCGGCGCGGCGTCCGACGTCGGTCAGCCTCGACTACGGCGTGAACACCAGCGAAGGTGTGAAGGTCGTCCGCAGCCAGTTCGTGCTCCCACCGGGCGCCGGGACCAACGGCTGGAACGACACCCGGATCAACCTGCGCGACCTCCCCGCCGAGACGACGTCCGTGCGGATCAACATCGTCGACAACGACCTCACCGAGGACGGCTGGATCGCCGCGTCGGCGCCCCGCGTGCCGACGTTCACCACGCTGACCGAGAAGATCGCGGGCAAACCGGTGTACGTCGACTGGCCCGCGTCGTTCGTCTACCCGTGCGTGCAGCCGGTGACCTCGCACGACGGCATCTCGAAGATGCCCGAGTACCGGATCACCGCCGGCGCCGTCGCCGACGAGGCGAACTGGGCGTCCAGCACCAACGGCGGCCCGATCGGCTGGCTCGAAGAGGTCGCCGCCGAACCCGAGGTGCCCAGCTACCTGATCGGCCAGCCGAGCCAGTCTTGGGGACAGCTCCTGCAGGTCGAACCGTTCACCGAGGGAATCGCGCCGACGATCGTCCACGGCGAGAAGGTCGTCCCCGGCTGGTGGTCGCCGGGTCCCGGACCGCGGCAGCCGAACGGCAAGGACCCGACGCGCTAGGCGTCACTCGCGTGCTTGAACGCGTAACTCACGTGCTTGGGCACGTCTGATGCGGCGCAGGTCCGGACTGGCTGACGGAGCCCGGCCGCTCCGACTATCTACAAAGGACACTTTCCGGTGAGGTCGCCCCTTGCGGCGCGCGGGCAACCGGAAGCCGGGCATGCCCCCAATGTGGCATTGGGGACGGTCAGCGTCCCCAATGCCACATTGGGGGCATCAGACCGTGGCGCGAGCCCTCCTCGATCCAGGCACGCGAGTTACGTGGTCAGGCCCACCAAAGCCGGCGGCAGCGACCCCTCGTGCAGGACTCCGAGGCGCTGCGTAGCGCGCGTGAGGGCGACGTAGAGCTCAGCCGCGCCTCGCGGGCCGTCGGCGAGGATCCGCGCCGGGTCCACGACGAGGACGGCGTCGAACTCGAGTCCCTTCGTCTCCGAGGCGGGCACGGTGCCCGGCACGCCCGGCGGCCCGATCACGACGCTGGTGCCTTCACGACCGGCTTCGTCCTTGACGAACTCCTCGATGGCGGCTGCCCAGGAATCAACCTGCCGCGCCCACGGCCGGACCCCGTTGGACCGGACCGACTCCGGCGCCCGGACGTCGGGCGCGAACTCGGCGAGCACCGAGGCGGCGACGGCCATGATCTCCGCCGGGGTGCGGTAGTTCACCGTCAGCGACCGGTAGACCCAGCGGCCCGGCACGTACGGCTCCAGCATCGCGCCCCACGACCGCGCCCCCGCCTCGGACCGGCGCTGCGCCAGATCGCCGACGACGGTGAACGACCGGTTGGGGCAGCGCCGCATCAGCACCCGCCAGTCCATTTCGGACAGTTCCTGTGCCTCGTCGACGACGACGTGCCGGTACGTCCAGTCCCGGTCCGCGGAGGCGCGTTCGACGAGGCTGCGCGTGTCGTGCTCGACGAACCGGTCGGCGAGTTCGTCGGCGAACAGGAGGTTTTCCGCGGACAGCATGACGTCCTCGTCCATCTCCTCGCGGTCCAGCTTCATCGTGTCGAGCACCCCTTCGGCGTACTCGGCCTCGGCCTTCTTCTCCCGCGCGAGCGCCTTTTCGGCCGCCTGTTCCGCCCGCTTGTCGCGGCCGAGGAGGTCGACGAGTTCGTCGAGCAGCGGCATGTCCGACACCGTCCAGGCTTCCCCGTCGGCACGCAGCAGCACCTGGTCGGCGCCGGCCGCGCGAAGCCGTTCGGGTGACGAGAGAAGCGAGCCCAGCAGGCTTTCGGGCGTCAGGATCGGCCAGAGTTCCTCAAGCGCGGCGGTGAACGTCTCGCTCTCCGCCAGCTCCTTGAGCAGGTCCTTCCGCAGCCGCTCCCATTCGTCACGGTCGTCGCGGCTGAGCCAGCCGCGGCCGATCCGCGCGATCGCCCGCTCGGTCAGGACGTAGGTGACGATGTCGGTGAACGCCCCGCGCGCCTCGTTGTGCGGCAGGCCGCTCTTGCGTGCCTCGTCCCTCGCCCATTCCGCGGTCTCGGCGTCGATCCGGACGGTGACGTCGGCCAGGTCGATCAGCACCGGCTCCTCCGGCAGCCGCTGCCGGTCGGCGACCGCGGCCTTGAGGACGTCCAGCATCTTCAGCGAGCCCTTGAGCCGCGTCGCCTCCGGCCCGTCCTCGGCGGTGACATGCTTGCCCGGCACGAAATCGCCGGTGGTCATGAACACGACGTCGGTCTCGCCCAGCGAAGGCAGCACCCGGCCGATGTGGTGCAGGAACGCCGGATTCGGCCCGACGACGAGCACGCCGTGGCGCTCCATCCGCTCGCGCTGCGTGTAGAGCAGGTACGCGACGCGGTGCAGCGCCACCACGGTCTTCCCGGTACCCGGCCCGCCCTCGATCACGAGCACCCCGGGGTGCTCGTGCCGGATGATCTCGTCCTGTTCGGCCTGGATCGTCGCGACGATGTCGCGCATCCCCTCGCCCCGCGGCGCGTTGACCGCCGCGAGCAGCGCCGCGTCCCCTTCCGCGTCACCGCCGGGACGGCCGAACACCTCGTCGGTGAACCCGAGCACCTCACGCCCGCGCGTATGGAACTGGCGGCGACGGCGCATCTTCTCCGGTGTCGCGGCGGTCGCGGTGTAGAACGGGCGCGCCGCCGGGGCCCGCCAGTCGAGCAGCACCGGTTCGTAGTCGTTTTCCTCGTCGAAGAGACCGATACGGCCGATGTGGGAGGTCTCCCCCGCGGCGCTGTCCAGCCTGCCGAAGCACAGACCGTTGTCCACGACGTCCAGCCGGCGCGACTCCCTGGCCAGCGCGCGCACCTCGACGTCGCGTTCCATGGCCGTCCCGCCGGTTCCCCCGAGCGCCGCCCGGTACTCCCCCTTCACGCGCGCGCGTTCGGCGTCCAGGCGCGCGTAGAGCCCGGCGACGTATTCGCGTTCGGACCGCAGCTCTTCTTCATGACCCTGAGTTGACACAGACTCCCATTTCGCCAGGTTTCGGCTACGGCGAGTGAGTGTGAAGCATGACCGGGGTCTTGTGGCAAGTCCCCCTATGCGCTATATGTTTATTACGGAGGGAGTTACTCCCCCGCTTCTTCGCTGGCTTCCGGCGCCGAACTCTTATGTCGTGAAGGGTCCCTTTGAGACGTTGAACGTCTCAAAGGGACCCTTCACGACATCCCCACTTACGCCCCGCACGGCGGCGCGTAGTCGAGCCCCGGAAAGTACCTTTCCCACTCGTCCCTCGTGATCCTCGGCGTCGCCAGACGGCAGATCTCCTCGCCGACCCGGTCCGCGTCCGTCTGCCACAGGTGGACACCGTTGCCGCCGATCGCGAGCGTGCGCCCGTCCTGCCGGAACGCCAGCGAGTTGACCGTCGCGGCGAACCCGCTGATCTGTGCCTTTTCGACCGGATTCCGCGGATCGGTCAGGTCCAGCACGCGCACCGTGCGGAACGCCGAAGCCGCCAGCTCCCGGCCGGTCGGCCCGAACGCGAGATGGCCGATGCCTTCGGGACTTCCGCCCAGTTTCGCCAGCCGCACGGCGTTCGCGCGGTCGGTGATGTCCCAGAAATAGAGGTGCCGGTCGTCGCCGCCCGCGACGACGACGCGGCCGTCGGGGCTGAGCGCCATCTTGAACAGGGCACCCGCGTCGGGCCGCAGGGTCGACACCAGGCTCGGCCGCTTCGGGTCGGCGACATCCCACAGCGTGACCGCGGCCGAGTCCGGGCCCTGGCTCGCCGCCAGCGTCCGCCCGTCGGGGGTGAACGCGAGCGACCACACGGTCCCGTCGCCGACCGGGAGGACTCGCGGCGCGGCGAACCGAGCCGGATCGCCGATGTCCCACAGCTGGATCGGCCCGTCGTCGTGGCCGGAGGCGAAGGTCTTCCCGTCCGGGCTGAACGCGAGCGAGTAGGTCGGCATGACGCCCGCCGACGCCCGGAGTTTCGGAGCCATCGGATCGCTGATGTCCCAGCGCTGGAGCACGAACGCCCCGCCGACCCCGGCGACGTCGTGCGCGGCCAGCGCGAGACTGCGCCCGTCCGGGCTCAGTGCGATGGCGGTGACGGTGGCCGGGCCGGGGAGTTTCGAAAGCTGTCTCGGCGCACGGACGTCGTCCATCGTCCACAGTCGCACGTCGTCCCCGGCGGTGACGAGGATCCGTCCCTGCTCGATGAACGCGCCGGCGTTCCAGCCCGCGCTCGAGGCCAGCGCGAGTTCGCCGACGTCCTGCAGCCGGACGGTCCGGTCGTCGCTGGTGGACACGATGGTCTTGCCGTCCGGGGAGAACCCCGCCCACCAGATGGCGTTCGTGTGCCCGGTCAGCGGCGGCAGTTCCTTCGCCTGCCCCGTGACGTCCCACAGGCGCACGGACTGGTCGTCCCCCGCGGTCACCACCAGCCTGCCGCTCGGGCTGAACCCGGCCGCCCAGACCACGGCCGGGGTGGTCAACGTCGACAGCGGCCGCGGTGCCACCGGATCGGCGACGTCCCAGAGTTTCGCCGTGCGATCCCAGCTCGTGGTGATCAGCCGCTTTCCGTCGGGACTCCACGACGGGGTGAGCTGCAGATCCTTGTGTCCGGAAAGGACGGACCGCCGTCGCGGCGCGGACGGTGCGGTGACGTCCCAGAGTTCCGCCGTCCAGTTCGTGTTCGTGACCGCGAGCATCGTGCCGCCGGGATCGAACACGGCGCGTTCGAGTTCGGGAGCGGGGATCCGGCCGAGCGGTTTCGGAGCGCCGAGATCGCCGACGTCGGTGAGCTGGATGGTGCGGTCGACGGAACCCGTGACGAGGCGGCGGCCGTCCGGGCTGAAATCGAGGGAGAGCAGGACCGCGCGGTGCCCGGTGACGTCCGCCTTCCGCACCGGACGCCGCGGATCGGTCAGGTCCCAGAGCCGGGCCCGGTGGTCCCGGGTGGCGGTCGCCAAGGCCCGCCCGTCGCGGCTGAACGCCAGCGGGCCGCGGACCTCCTCCGAACCGGGCAGCGTCGCGAGGAGTTCCGGTCGCCGCGAATCGGCGATGGACCACACCTGCGTCGCCCGGTAGGAGTCGGAGGTGATCATGAGGCGCCCGCTCAGCACGACGGTCAAGTCGCCGGGGTCGAAGATCATCCGCGTGGCGAACGGCGCGGCCATGGACGCGAGCAGGCCGTCGTGGGTCTCCTGAATCGGCGCGAGCCGGTACGCGGCGAGGCTGAGCTGGGTCGACAGCGCCGGATTCGATTCCCGCAACGCCTTCGCGTCGACGACCGCCTTGCGCGCGAGCGCCACGTTCCGCTGGTCGGTGGCGGTCCGCCCGGCGTCGACGGCGTATCCGACGGCGACACCCGCGAGGAGCAGCAAGACACCGAGGAGCGCGACAAGTCTTCGCAGCCTTCGCGTCCGTTTGCGGCCGACGGCGGTCTCTTCGGCTTCGGCGTCGAGCCCGGACTGGAGGAACTCCTGCTCGCGCGCGCTCAGCGCGTCCGGCTCCCTGGCCGCCCATTCGGCCGCGAGCCCCAGCCGCGTGCCGCGGTAGAGGCTGCCCTTGTCGCGATCCACCGACTCCCACAGCTCGGTCGCCTCGGCCAGCTGCCGGTGCAGGCGATGCCCTTCGCGGTCTTCCGCGAGCCAGTCGCGCAGCCGCGGCCAGCTGCGGATCAGCGCCTCGTGGGCGATCTCGACACCGTCGCGATCTAGAACGAGCAGGCGCGCGTCGGCGAGCCGTTCGAGAACCTCCGTGGTCGCCGGATCGGCGTCGAGTTCGCGCCGGTTGAGACGCCGCTTCGTGTCTTCGGTGCCTTCGCCGAGCGCGGTCAGCCGCAGGAAGATCTGCCGGACGACGCTCTGTCTGTCCGGCTCCAGATCCGTGTAGACCGACTCCGCGGTCCGCGCGATCGCGTTGAGGATTCCGCCCGCCGCCTCGTACGCCGCGCTGGTCAGCGTGATCCCCTGGCGCCGCCGCCAGGTCTCCAGCAGCGCGTGCGAGACCAGCGGGAGCATCGCCGGCTGGCCGGTGGCGTCGGCGACGAGCGTGGTGACCAGCGCCGCTTCGACCCGGCAGCCAGCGCGGACGGCGGGTTCGACGATCGCGGTGCGGAGTTCGTCTGCGGTCATCGGGCCGACCATCACCTGCGCGTCGGTGAGCGCCTCGACCAGACCGGCGTGACGGCACAGGTGACCGTAGAAGTCCGCGCGGACACCGAGGACCACCCGCGTCCCGTGCTCGTCACGGGCGAGCGCGAGTAGCGCGTCGACGAACCTCTCGCGTTCGACCTGATCCCGGCAGAGGGTGTAGACCTCCTCGAACTGGTCGATGATCAGCAGCCGTCCCGCGGCGTCGAGATCCTCCGCGAGTGGATGCGCTCCTGGCGTCCGGATGACGACCGGGCGTTCACTCGCCGCCGCCAATCCGGCACGCAGGACGGACGACTTCCCCGAACCCGAAGCGCCGAAGACGCCGACGAGCCGCCGTTCCGCGAGCTTGCCGGTCAGCTCGGCGACCAGTCGCTCACGGCCGAAGAAGCGGGCGGCGTCGGCCGTCTGGAACGCGGCCAGCCCCAGGTACGGGAGTTCGCTGTCGTCATGTTCCCCGGAAGTCGCCGCGAGCCCGGCGGCGACCGCGCGCCAGCGTTCCTCCCACGCCGGGACGTCACCGCCGCACGCGGTGACGTACGCGGTCGTCACCGCGAGCCCCGGCAGTTTCCGCCCGCCCGCGGCTTCGGAGAGCGCGGCCGCCGAGTAGCCCGCGCGCGAGGAAAGTTCGCGGTACGTCGGCCCGCCGGCCTTCTCGCGAAGCAGGCGAAGATCCGCCGCGAAGCTCACGACGACGTCGTCGCCCGGCCCCAGCGGGCGCTCGCGTCTCGGCACCAGGCCCCCTGATCGTCGAAGCGTTATCTAATGGACATTGTTCACCGAAAACGGCCGGACACTGTACAAAAGTTCTGCGCTACAACCGAGACGTGCCGATTCGAACCCCAGTGGTGACCGTCGTCTTCGCGGGTGTCCCCGAGCCGCCCGCGTCCCCGGAGCTGGACGTGGTCGCCCACGCCCCCGACGAACGCGAAGCGATTTCGCACGCGACCGCCTTGCGTCCGGACGTCCTCGTCTTGCCCGTTCGGCCCCCTTCACTCGACGGGCTCACCGTGACACGCGAAGTGTCGTCGCGCTTCCCAAGCACTGCCGTGCTCGTGCTGACCCCGCCCGGCGACAACGAGACGTGGGTCGCCGCGATCCGCGCGGGCGCCCGGGGCGTCCTTGCCAGGACGGCGGGACCCGAAGACCTGGTCCGCGCCATCCACGGGGTCGCGGCGGGCGCCGTCGTCTTCGGCGAGCACGCCGCGAACCGGCTCTACGGTCTGCTGAACGCGTCGCGGCCGATCCAGGTTTTCCCTCAGCTGACCGCACGCGAACACGAGGTGCTCGACCTGCTGGCAGGCGGGCTGGGGATCCCGGCCGTCGCGCGGCGGCTGGGGCTCGCGCCCAAAACCGTCCGCAACGTCCTCTCGGCCGTCCACGCCAAGGTCGGCACGGACGGCCGCGAAGTCCTGCTCACCCAGGCACGCAACGCCGGGCTGGGCCGTTATTCGTAGGTGCGCGGCGTCCAGACGACGCCGTTCTCGGCGCGGGTCTTCGACGAACCCACGATCAGCAGGCAGCGCATGTCCACTTCCGACGGCTCCAAGGTGCCGAGGGTGACCACGCGGATGTCCTCCTCCGGCCCGCCGACGTCACGGGCGACGACGACCGGGGTCTCCGGCGCGCGGTGCCGGAGCAGGACTTCGCGGGCCTGCGCGAGCTGCGTGGTCCGCGTGCGCGACGCCGGGTTGTACAACGCGAGCACCAGATCCGCCGCGCCCGCCGCGTCGAGCCGTCGTTCGATGATCTCCCACGGCTTGAGCCGGTCGGACAGCGAAAGCACGCAGTAGTCGTGGCCCAGCGGCGCGCCGACCCGGGACGCGGCCGCCTGCGCGGCGGTCACCCCTGGCACGATCCGCACCCGCGAACCCTTGCCGTGCCCGGCGGCGACCTGCTCCAGCACCGCCGACGCCATCGCGAACACGCCGGGATCACCCGACGAGACGACGGCGACCTTGGCGCCGTTCGCGGCCAGCTCCAGCGCTTCGACGGCGCGTTCGGCCTCGACGCGGTTGCCCGACGCGTGCCGCTGCTGGCCCGCGCGCTGCGGCACCCGCGCGACGTACGGGCCGTAGCCGACGATGTGCTCCGCCGCGGCCAGTTCCTCGGTCGCTTCTGGGGTCAGCCATCCGGGGCCCGCCGGGCCGAGGCCGACGACCACGACCTCACCGCCGGTGTGCGTTTCCCGCTCCCAGGGCACTTCCGGTTCGTCGGCGAGCCGGGAAGCGTAAGCGGGGCTGGGCAGCAACGCCAGCGAGAAGTACGGCACCGACTCCGGGTCGACGTCGGCGAACGGCTCGACGCGCTGCGCCTGCCAGGTCGCGCGTTCGATGTAGAAGGCGTCGTCCAGTTTCCCGGCTTCGGCCAGCGCTTCGCGGACGTTGCCGAACGTGCGGCCGAGTTTCAGCACCGCCGCGGCCTGCGTGTCGGCCAGTCGCCGCGCGAGCTCCGGCGCGGGCAGGGTGCCGGGCAGGATGGTGAGGACCTCGTCGCGCTGCACCAACGGGCGGCCGAGCACCGAGGACGCCGCGCTGACCGACGTCACGCCGGGCACCACGGTCGCCTCGTAGCGGTCGGCGAGCCGCTCGTGCATGTACATGTAGGAGCCGTAGAAGAACGGGTCGCCTTCACAGAGCACGACGACATCGCGTCCGGCGTCGAGGTGTTCGGCGAGCCGCTTCGCGCTCAGCTCGTAGAAGTCGGCGATGGCGCCTTCGTAGCCGCCGGGGTGGTCGGTGGTCTCGGTGGTGACCGGATAGACCAGCTTCTCCTCGACCTGGCCGTCCCGCAGATACGGCTCGGCGACCGAACGCGCGATGCTCCGGCCGTGCCGCGCGCTGTGATAGGCGATGACGTCGGCCTCGCCGATCAGCCGCGCGGCCTTGACCGTCATCAGTTCCGGGTCACCGGGACCGAGCCCGACACCCCACAGTTTCCCGAGCCCGCTCATTCGACCTCACTCGCCATCGCGTTGATCGCGGCCACGGCCATCGCGCTGCCGCCGCGACGTCCGTGCACCACCAGATACGGCGCGGGTGCCCGCTTCGCGAGCTCCACTTTGGACTCCGCGGCGCCGATGAAGCCCACCGGGACCCCGATGATCGCCGCCGGGGCACCGACCCCCTCGTCGAGCAGTTCCAGCAGCCGGAACAACGCGGTGGGCGCGTTGCCGATCGCCACCACGGAACCGGGCAGCTTGTCTCGCCACAGCTCCAGCGCGGCCGCGGAGCGAGTGGTGCCCATCCGCTCCGCCAGCCCCGGCACCTTCGGGTCGGACAGCGTGCACAGCACCTCGTTGGCGGCAGGCAAACGTTTGCGGGTCACGCCGGAGGCGATCATGTTCGCGTCGCAGAGGATCGGCGCGCCCGCTTCGAGCGCGGCGCGGCCGGATTCCACCACGTCCAGGCTGTAGCGGAGGTCGTCGACCAGGTCGACCATCCCGCAGGCGTGGATCATCCGCACGGCCAGCACCGCCACGTCGCCGGGCAGGATCGCGAGATCCGCCTCCTCACGGATGGTGGCGAACGAATGCCGGTAGATCTCGGCCCCGTCCCGGATGTAGTCGATCACTGTGTCCCTTTCTCCGCCAACGTCCTCGCCAGCTCGCCGACCGGGACGTACGCCCCGTCGACCAGATAACCGTCCTCCGTCGCGAGCACGTCGACGTGCTCGCGCGCGGGCTTCCCGCATCGCCGTTCACAGCCGGCGAAATGCACCCTCGGCGTCCTGCCGACCTTCGCTGCGTCGGCCCGGACGTCGGCGAGCGACTTCGCGCAACCCGGTCGTCCGATGCAGGCACTGACCCCGAGCGACGGCGCGCCCGGATCGGTGACCAGCCCTGTGCCCGCTTCGAGGGGGCCGCGGACCAGGATCGACCGCCACGGGGTGACCACGGCGTCCCCGGCCTTCGCGATCGCCCGAGCCTGAGCCGAGGTCAGCCTGCCGAAGACGGGGGCGACCACGATCGCTTCGCCGATCGGCCCGATGGGGAGGCCGGGATTCACCGCGAACCTCCGCGGCTCGCCGGTTTCGCCTGGTACGCCTTCGAGCAGCGGTGCCGTGTCGGGTAGTTCGCTGACCCGCCAAGCGGTTCCTCTCGTCCGGAGGAACGCGCCGGCGACCGAGAGCAACGCCTCGACGGCATGCTCGGCCGTGACGCGCAGGCCGGTGTCTTCGCCGGCGAGCAGCAACGCGCCGTCGCGCCAGCAGACGTCGGCGCCTTCTCCGGCGACGTCACCTTGGCCGCCGTCGAGGGCGAAAAGGAAGCGGCCCGGGAGTTCGGCCAGCTCGGGGACGGCGCACAGGGCCTTGTCGAGAGCGGCGGCGAGTTCCTGGGCGACGCCGCTCACCGGCGACGCGAGGATGTTGCGGACACGTTCGTGCGACGGCGACGGCAGGAGTCCCGCCTCGGAAAGTCTGCCCGCGAGACCGGGACGGGTGACGCCGCGCAGCTGCACGTTGCCGCGAGAGGTCAGGTGCAGGGCGCCGTCGCCGAGGTCGTCGGCGGCGTCCGCGAGCGCCCCGAACTGGGCCCGCGTGATCGCGCCACCGGGCAGCCGGATGCGGGCGAGCGGACCGTCCGCGGCGTCGTGCGTGGCGAAAACACCAGGGCACGCGTCGGCTCGGACACGTGCGCTCGTGGACATGCGCTCACTGTAGATGGCCGTTCTAAGCGAGAGTATGTCTCAGATCATATGTAGTAGGTGTGCTACATTCGATCGCAGCACTGAGATGGGGGTGACCAATGAGAGATCCACAAGACGTGATGATCTCCGTCAAAGATCTCCGGATGCGCTACGGGACGAACGACGTCCTCCACGGCGTGGACTTCACCGCGCACCGTGGCGAGGTGATCTGCCTGCTCGGCCCGAACGGGGCGGGCAAGACCACGACGATCGAGATCCTCGAAGGCTTCCGGATGCGCTCGGAAGGCGAGGTCAGCGTGCTGGGCACCGACCCGGCACACGCGGACGAGAACTGGAGGGCGCGGCTGGGAGTCGTCCTCCAGGCCTGGCGCGACCACGCGAAATGGCGGGTGCGGGAACTGCTGGAGCACCTCGGCGGCTACTACGCGCCGTATTCCACCGACCGCATCAAGCGGCCGTGGGATCCGGACGAACTGGTCGCCGCGGTCGGGCTGACCGAACACGCGGACAAGAAGGTCCGGATGCTCTCGGGCGGGCAGCGGCGCCGTCTCGACGTCGCGATCGGCATCGTCGGCCGTCCGGAACTGCTGTTCCTCGACGAGCCGACCGCCGGACTGGACCCGGAGGCCCGGCGCGAGTTCCACGAACTCGTGCACCGGCTGACCGACGACGACGACACGACGATCCTGCTGACCACCCACGACCTCGACGAGGCCGAGAAACTGGCCGACCGGATCCTGATCCTGAACCACGGCCGGATCGTCGCCGACGGTTCGGCCGACGCGCTGAGCAGGCAGATCGCCGGCGAGGCCGAGGTGCGCTGGACGCTGGACGGCCAGCGTTTCGTGCACTCCACGACCGAATCGACGAAGTACGTGCACGAACTGTTCAAGCAGCACGGGGACGCCATCGGCGATCTGGAAGTCCGGCGGGCTTCGCTCGAAGACACGTACATGACCCTGGTCCGCCAAGCGGAATCCCCGCTCGTGGAGGTGAGCGCGCCATGAACGCGATCCAGCACAGCGTCCGGCTCGGTATGACACGGGGCTGGCTCGAAACCCGCCAGACCCTGACCAACCGCGAAGACCTGTTCAACATCTTCATGTTCCCGGTCATCTTCGTGATCGTCATGTTCTTCATGCGGGACTCGAAACTCCCCGGGACGGACTTCTCACTGGGCGCCGCCACCGTGCCGAGCGTGCTGGGCGCGTCGATCGTGTTCAGCGGCATGCTCGGGATGGCGGGCGTCCTGGCGGTCGAACGCGAGGACGGAACCCTCCTGCGGGCCAAGGCCACCCCGAACGGCATGATCGGCTACCTGGTCGGCAAGGTCGTGTCGATCTCCTTCGGCACCGTCATCGGGATGCTCCTGGTACTGATCCCCAGCCTGGTCCTTTTCGACGGCATCGCGCCGGGCGGCTGGTCGTCGTGGCTGAGCCTGCTGTGGGTCCTGGTGATCGGCCTGATCGCGACCATGCCGATCGGCGCCGTCTTCGGCTCACTGACCAGCAATGCCCGCAGCATCGGCTTGATCATGCTGCCGGTGCTGGGACTCGGGGCGATCTCCGGGATCTTCTATCCGATCACCGCGCTACCGGAATGGTTGCAGTACATCGCGCAGGTGTTCCCGATGTACTGGCTCGGCCTCGGCATGCGGTCGGCGCTGCTGCCGGACTCGACGGTGATCATCGAGATCGGCCAGTCCTGGCGCCAATGGGAGACCCTCGGCGTGCTGACCGCGTGGGCCGTGATCGGATTGGTGCTGGCCCCGGTCGTCCTGCGGCGCATGGCGCGGCGCGAGTCCGGGTCCTCGGTGGCGGCACGACGGGAAAAGGCGATGCAGCGAATTGGCTAGTTCATGAGCGAGGTCGTTTACAACCGGATCGCGATGCTGCGCGCGGAACGAGGCATCTCCCGCCGCGAGCTCGCCGATGCTCTGGGCGTGCACTACCAGACCATCGGCTACCTCGAACGCGGCGAGTACAGCCCGAGCCTCTATCTCGCGTTGCGGATCGCGGAGTTCTTCGAGGTCGCGGTGGAGATCATCTTCTCCACCGCGCCCTTCCCGCGGATCGGTGACTCTTCGTCGGAGCGGTCGGCGTAAGTAGGCGCGGCGGCCGGGCTCCCTTGCTCGACGAGACCGCCGTCTGGATCGACCTGCCGACCTCACGGCCGCGTTCGCACTCGGCCTCGTAGGCGGCAGGTCGTTCGCCGACGCGGTTCGTTTCACTGCTGGAACAATGGTTTTGCGACGCGTCTCGATGCCGGAAAGTGGCGACGTCATCCCGACCGAATCACTCTTCAGTGTTGTAGGTTCGATTTGATTGTTGCTTAGTAACTGTTCAGGCCCCTTGTTCGCTATTTGTGCCGCTGTGGGATGATCTTGTTGTGGGAGTAGGGGTTCGGCCGTCGTATGACGAGCTTGCGGCGTTGGTCGCCGCGCAGGCGGTCGAGCTTGCTCGTGCCCGTGAGGAGATCACTCAGCTGCGGGGCGAGGTCGCTGAGCTGAAGCGTCGTCTGGGG